>NZ_PZYX01000005.1 GCF_003047285.1 Nocardioides allogilvus
TGGCTCCATCACTACAATCACCACCGCGGCCACACCGCACTCAAAGGCAAGTCACCCGCCGACCGCGTGCCCAACCTGTCCGGACAGAACACCTAGGGTGCGCCTCATGCACCGACAGTCGCCCGCCGAGATCGTCTCCACCCCGGTCGACGGGGTCGACGTGCTCGGTGCGCTCTCGCCGAGCCGGGCCGGCGACTTCATGACGTGCCCGCTGATGTATCGCTACCGCACCATCGACAAGCTGCCCGAGCAGCCGTCGGTCGATGCCGTGCGCGGCACGGTCGTGCACAAGGTCCTCGAGGACCTCTTCGACCTGCCTCCTGCCGATCGCACGCCCGATGCCGCCGCCGACCTGCTCGTGCCGTCCTGGGACGCGTTGCTGGCCGAGGCTCCGGAGCTGGCCGAGATGTTCGGTGGCGAGGGCCCCGACGTGGCGTCGTGGCTCACGAGCTGTCGCGAGGTCCTGACGCGCTACTTCACGCTGGAGGACCCGCGGCGCCTCGAGCCCGCGGAGCGCGAGCTGTACGTCGAGGCGCTGCTCGACTCCAAGCTGTTGCTGCGCGGCTTCGTGGACCGGATCGACGTCGCGCCCGACGGCCGGATCAGGGTGGTCGACTACAAGACCGGGACGGCTCCCGGCGAGGCCTTCGAGGCCAAGGCGCTCTTCCAGATGAGGTTCTATGCGCTGGTCATCTGGCGCACCCGCGGCGTCGTCCCGGCGATGCTGCAGCTGGTCTACCTCGGCAACGGCGAGCTGCTGCGCTATGCACCGGACGAGGACGACCTGCTCGCGACCGAGCGCAAGGTCGAGGCGATCTGGCGCGCGATCTCGGAGTGCAAGGAGACCGGTGAGTGGCTCCCCCACCGGTCGCGGCTGTGCTCGTGGTGCTCGTTCAAGGCCCACTGCCCGGAGTTCGGGGGCACGCTCCTGCCGATGCCCGAGCGGCTGCCTGTCCCCGATCCGGCCGGCGACCTCGACACCGACGAGGGTGTCGTCACCGCGCCCTGAGGGCTACAGCGAGGCCAGGTCCGCCGCGGTCATCCCGACGAGCGTGTCGCGGAAGACCCGGCGCTCACCCTCGAGGATCGGGACGTGGTTGGGCACGCACAGCACCAGGCAGCCCGCGGCCTCCCCCGACTTGGCGCCGGTGTTGGAGTCCTCGATCGCCACGCAGTCCTCGGGAGCGACGCCGAGCTCGGCGGCGGCCGTGAGGTAGGGCTCGGGGTGCGGCTTGCCGAACTCGACCCGGTCGCCGGTCACGAGCGTCGCGAACGTGTCGGCCGGCAGGTGCTCGAGGATCGGCGCGACGAAGCGCTGCCACGACATCGTCACGAGCGCACACGGCACGTCGTTGGCCCGCAGGTCGGCCAGCAGCTCACGCGCGCCCGGGCGCCACGGCACCGACTCGCGCACTCGCTCGACGACCCCGTCGAGGAGCTCGTCGACGATCTCCTGGGGTGTCAGGTCGATGCCCATGTGCACCCGGATGTAGACGCCCGACTCGAGCAGCGCATTGCCCACGAGGTTGAGGGCGTGCTCGTCGGACCAGGTGCCGCCGTACTTCTCCGCCATCGCGTATTCCGTGGCGATCCAGTAGGGCTCGGTGTCGACGAGGGTTCCGTCCATGTCCCACAGGACCGCGGCGAGAGTCACGCATGGATCCTGACACGCAGCGACGCGTCACGTTCCACCGCCCAGTTCAGGCCACCGCCGACCCCGATGCCGAGCGCCGCTCCCCCGAGCGCGTCGATCGGGTGGTGCGCTGGGAGGATCCACGGTGTGCCCAGCTGCTGGACCAGCCGCACGGGCACCGGTTCGGACGCGTGGTCGTTCAGCGTCTCGAACACCCACCGATCAAGGGGCGGGTGTCGGTCGGCGCCCAGAGCGGCGAGGCTCGTGACGGCCATGCCCGCCGCGCAGGCTGCGGCATCGCTGCGGCGTCCACGCGGACCCCAGCCCGCGTCAGGGGCCGTCAGGTTCGACTGCAGCAGCGTGCTCACCCCTCCACACCGGACGACTCGTGGGGCTGCGATACCCGTGTCCGGCTGCGCGCATGCGCCGCATGCCGCCGGCCCGAATGGGCACCGTCCTCGACATGACAGACGACTCCGACCTCCCTCCCCCGTCCGATCGCGGCCTGGCCGTCGTCACGGGCGCCTCGACCGGCATCGGGCGGGCCTTCGCCGAGATCTTGGCGTCCGAGGGCTTCGATCTCGTGATCGCCGCCGACGAGGGCCTGATCCACGACGTCGCCGACGACCTCAGGGTGACGGGGCGACGCGTGACGTCGGTGCACGTCGACCTCTCCGCCGGGGTGGGCGTCGAGCACCTGCACGAGGTGGCCATGGCACAGCCCGGCCCGGTGACGGTCGGGATCCTCAACGCGGCCATCGGTGTGCACGGCCGGTTCGACGAGGCGGACATCGAGGCGCAGCTGAGGTTGATCGACCTCAACGTCCGCTCGACCGTCCACCTGGCCAGCCTCCTCACCCGCGACATGGTGATGCGTGCGCAGGGCAGGTTGCTGTTGGTGTCGTCCATCGCCGGGAAGGGCCCGGGCCCGGGCCACGCGACCTATGCCGCGTCCAAGGCGTTCGTGCACTCCTTCGCGGAGGCGATCCGCCACGAGCTTCGTGGGACCGGGGTCTGCGTCACCTCGCTGCTCCCGGGCCCGACGGACACCGCGTTCTTCGAGCGGGCCGGAATGCAGCACACCAAGGTGGCGCAGGGCCCGAAGGACAGCGCCGAGACCGTGGCCCGGCAAGGCTTCGACGCCCTGATGGCAGGCAAGGACCAGGTGGTCGCGGGCGCTGCCCGCAACAGGGTGCAGGCGGCCGGTGCAGGCCTGGTGCCCGACCCCTTGGCGGCGGGCTTCGCCGCCCGACAGACACAGGAAGACGACGACACGGTCGCCGAGGACCGCGGAAGGAGCAAGGGATGAAGGCAGTGACATGGCAGGGGCGGCACGACATGCAGGTCCGGGAGGTGCCGGACCCGGAGATCCAGGAGCCGACCGACGTGGTCATCGACGTCACGTCGACCGGCCTGTGCGGCTCCGACCTGCACCTCTACGACCCCCTCACCCCGTTCATGACCCCCGGTGACATCGTCGGCCACGAGGCGATGGGAGTCGTGCGCGAGGTCGGCGCCGCCGTCACCCGCCTCGAGGTCGGCGACCGCGTCGTCGTCCCGTTCAACATCAGCTGCGGCGCGTGCTGGATGTGCGAGCGAGGCCTCTTCAGCCAGTGCGAGACCACGCAGAACCGCGAGCACGGCACGGGCGCGAGCCTGTTCGGCTACAGCAAGCTCTACGGCCAGGTCCCCGGCGGGCAGGCCGAGGCCCTCCGGGTCCCCTTCGGCGACACGTTGCCGATCAAGGTGTCGCACGGACCCGTCGACGACCGCTTCGTGTTCTTGTCCGACGTCCTGCCGACCGCGTGGCAGGCGGTGGAGTACGCCGATGCCGACCCGGACGCGACGCTGCTCGTCATCGGGGCCGGTCCGATCGGCGACATGGCCTCCCGGATCGCGATCCACCGCGGGCTGCGCGTGATCAGTGTCGACTCGGTGCCCGAGCGTCTTGGCCGCGCCCACGCGATCGGGGCGGAGCCCATCGACATGTCCGAGGTGGAGGACGTACCCGCCCGGGTGCGTGAGCTGACCGACGGCCGCGGCGCGGATGCCGTCATCGACGCCGTGGGCATGGAGGCGCACGGCTCGCCGGTGGCGGAGACGGCGCAGAAGGCGCTGGGGCTGCTCCCCAAGAAGGTCCAGGAGAAGGTCATGCTGACCGCAGGGTCCGACCGGCTGGCGGCGCTCCACACCGCCATCGACGCCGTACGGCGAGGCGGGACCATCAGCATCTCCGGCGTCTACGGCGGGGCCACCGACCCGTTGCCGATGTTCCAGCTCTTCGACAAGCAGGTGCAGCTGCGCATGGGCCAGGCCAACGTCCGCCGCTGGAGCGACGACATCTTGTCGTTGCTGGAGGAGGACCAGGACCACCTGGGCGTGGAGGACTTCGCCACCCACCACCTCCCGCTCAGCGACGCACCCGAGGCCTACCGCAGCTTCCGTGACAAGGAGGGCGGCATGGTCAAGGTGGTCTTCACCCCATGAGGGCTGGGCGTCGGGCACGTGGTGCCACCTAGGCTGGTCGCATGCGCTTGCTGCTGCTCCGCCACGGTCAGACCCACTCCAACGTGTCCGGCGCCCTCGACACCGCCTTCCCCGGCGCCGCGTTGACCGACCTCGGCCGCCGCCAGGCCGACGCGGTCGTCCAGGCCCTCGACGGCACGAGCATCGACACCATCGCCGTCTCCAACCTCCTGCGCACCGCCGAGACCGCGCACCCGATCGCGACCGCTCTCGCCCTCACACCCGCCGAGCACGACGGGCTGCGCGAGATCACCGCCGGCGACTTCGAGATGCGAGCCGACGAGGAAGCGGTCTTCGGCTTCCTCGGCACCATCGCCGACTGGCTCGACGGCGACCTCGACCTCCGGATGCCGGGCGGCGAGACCTGCACCGAGTTCCTCGCGCGGTACGACGACGCGATCGCCCGCGTCTGCACGGACGGTGTCGCCGCGGCGCTGGTCGTCAGCCACGGTGCCGCGATCCGCACCTGGGTCACCCACCGAGCGAGCGGCGAGCACGCCCCGATCCACGAGGGCCTGCACAACACCGGCTGCATCGTCCTCGACGGCAGCCCGGAGGAGGGCTGGGCCATCGTGGCGTGGGACCGCGAGCCGATCGGCGGCGACTGGCTCGACGACGAGCAAGCGCCCGACCCGACGGGTGGCGACCTGGACCCGGACGACGAGGTCCCCGATCAGTCCTCGGGGTCGTAGCCCAGGTTGGACGACAGCCAGCGCTCGGCGGTCGGCAGGTCCCAGCCCTTGCGCTCGGCGTAGTCGGCGACCTGGTCGCGACCGAGCCGGCCGACGACGAAGTACTGCGACTGCGGGTGCGAGAAGTACCAGCCGCTGACCGACGCACCGGGCCACATGGCCATGGACTCGGTGAGCTCGATGCCGATCTTGTCGACGTCGAGCAGCGTCCACAGCGTCGACTTCTCGGTGTGCTCGGGGCAGGCGGGATAGCCCGGAGCAGGGCGGATGCCGACGTACTTCTCCCCGATCAGGGCCTCGTTGTCGAGCTGCTCGTCGGGCAGGTAGCCCCAGAACTCCTTGCGGACCCGCTGGTGCATCCGCTCGGCGAACGCCTCGGCGAGCCGGTCGGCGAGCGACTCGAGCAGGATCGCGGAGTAGTCGTCGAGGTCGGCCTTGAACTCCATGATCTTGTCGGTGCTGCCGAGGCCGGCCGTGACGGCGAAGCCGCCGACGTAGTCCTGCAGCCCGGACTCGACCGGCGCGATGTAGTCGCCGAGCGAGCGGTTGGGGATGCCGTCTCGGTGCTCGCCCTGCTGGCGCAGGTGGTGCAGTGTCGTGAGGACCTCCGTGCGCGACTCGTCGGCGTACACGATCGTGTCGTCACCGGACGCTGCCGCCGGGAAGAACCCGATGATGCCGTTGGCGGTGAGCCACTTCTCCTCGATGATGCGGTCGAGCATGACCTGCGCGTCGTCGTAGAGCTTGCGCGCGGTCTCGCCCGCCGTGGGGCTGTTGAGGATGTCGGGGAACTTGCCCTTCATCTCCCAGGCGTTGAAGAACGGCTGCCAGTCGATGTAGTCGCGCAGCTCGGCGATGTCGTAGTCCTCGAAGACCTGGACACCCAGCTGGACGGGTGTCGGCGGGACGTAGCCGTCCCACTCGATGGGCGTGCGGTTGGCGCGCGCGGCGTCGAGCGAGAGCATCGGCCGGTCGTGCTTGGTGGCGTGGCGGGCTCGCAGCGAGTCGTAGTCGAGCTTGACGTCGGCCATCAGCTTGGGGCGCAGCTCGTCGCTGAGCAGGGCGGCCGCGGTCGGGACCGACCGGGACGCGTCCTTGACCCAGATGACCGGCCCGTCGTACTTCTTGTCGACCTTGACCGCCGTGTGGGCGCGCGAGGTCGTCGCGCCGCCGATCATCAGCGGGATGGTCATGCCGGTGCGCTGCATCTCGCCGGCGAAGTGGACCATCTCGTCGAGCGAGGGCGTGATCAGGCCGGAGAGGCCGATGATGTCGGCGTCGTGCTCCGCGGCGGCGTCCAGGATCTTCTGCGCAGGCACCATCACCCCGAGGTCGATGACCTCGTAGTTGTTGCACTGCAGCACGACGCCGACGATGTTCTTGCCGATGTCGTGGACGTCGCCCTTGACGGTCGCCATCACGATCGTGCCGTTCTTCGTCTCGGCGTCGCCGGGCTGCTTCTCGGCCTCGATGAAGGGCAGGAGGTAGGCCACGGCCTTCTTCATCACCCGGGCGCTCTTGACCACCTGCGGGAGGAACATCTTGCCCGCGCCGAACAGGTCGCCGACGACGTTCATGCCGTCCATGAGCGGGCCCTCGATCACCTCGATCGGGCGGCCGCCCGCGGCCGAGATCTCGGCGCGGAGCTCCTCGGTGTCCTCGGTGACGTGGGCATCGATGCCCTTCACCAGGGCGTGGGTGATGCGCTCGCGGATCGGCAGTGAGCGCCACTCGGCGGCGGCCTTCTCCTCGACGGCGTCGGTAGCGCGGTACTTCTCCGCGATCTCGAGCAGCCGCTCGGTCGCCTGCATCGGGTCGGGCAGGCGGTTGAGGATGACGTCCTCGATCGCGTCGCGCAGCTCGGGGTCGATGCTGTCGTAGGTCACCAGCGCACCGGCGTTGACGATGCCCATCGAGAGCCCGGCCTGGATGCCGTAGTAGAGGAAGACGGCGTGGATGGCCTCGCGTACGGCGTTGTTGCCGCGGAACGAGAACGACACGTTGGAGATGCCGCCCGAGATCTGTGCGCCCGGGAGGTTCTCGCGGATCCAGCGGGCAGCCTCGATGAAGTCGACGCCGTAGTTGGCGTGCTCCTCGATGCCCGTGGCGACGGCGAACACGTTGGGGTCGAAGATGATGTCCTCGGCCGGGAACCCGACCTCGTCGACCAGGATCTTGTAGGCGCGCTCGCAGATGCGCTTGCGGCTGTCGAGGTCAGCGGCCTGGCCGTCCTCGTCGAAGGCCATGACGACCACGGCGGCGCCGTACTTGCGGCACAGGCGGGCGTGCTCGCGGAACGTGTCCTCGCCCTCCTTCATGGAGATCGAGTTGACGATCGGCTTGCCCTGCACGCACTTGAGGCCGGCCTCGATGATCTCGAACTTCGACGAGTCGACCATGACCGGCACCCGGCTGATGTCGGGCTCGCTGGCGATCAGCTTGAGGAAGCGGTCCATGGCGACGACGCCGTCGATCATGCCCTCGTCCATGTTGACGTCGATGACCTGCGCGCCGTTCTCGACCTGCTGCAGGGCGACGCTGAGCGCAGTGTCGTAGTCGCCGGCCTTGATCAGGTTGCGGAACTTCGCCGAGCCGGTGATGTTGGTGCGCTCACCGACGTTGACGAACAGGCTGTCGTCATCGATGGTGAACGGCTCGAGCCCGGCCAGTCGCATGGCGACCGGGACCTCGGGGACCTCGCGGCGGGGCTTGCCGTCGACTGCCTTCGCGATCTCCGCGATGTGAGCGGGGGTGGTGCCGCAGCAGCCGCCGACGATGTTGACGAAGCCCGCTTCAGCGAACTCGCCGATGATCGCCGAGGTCTCGGCCGGCGCCTCGTCGTACTCACCGAAGGCATTGGGGAGGCCGGCGTTGGGGTAGCACGACACGAAGGTGTCGGCGATGCGGCTGATCTCTTCGATGTAGGGGCGCATCTCCTTGGCGCCCAGGGCGCAGTTGAGACCGACGGCGATCGGCTTGGCGTGGCGCACCGAGTTCCAGAAGGCCTCGGTCACCTGGCCCGAGAGCGTGCGCCCGGAGGCGTCGGTGATGGTGCCGGAGATGATCACGGGCCAGCGGCGGCCGTACTCCTCGAACAGCGTCTCGACGGCGAAGATCGCGGCCTTGGCGTTGAGGGTGTCGAAGATCGTCTCGATGAACAGCAGGTCGGAGCCGCCGTCGAGGAGTCCCCGACCGGCTTCCTTGTACGCCGCGACGAGCTGGTCGTAGGACACGTTGCGCGCGGCCGGGTCGTTGACGTCGGGCGAGATGGAGGCCGTGCGGGTCGTGGGGCCGAACGCACCGGCGACGAATCGCGGCCGACCCGGGTCCTGGGCAGTGACGGCGTCGCACTCGAGGCGCGCCAGCCGGGCGGACTCGTAGTTGAGCTCGTAGGCGAGCGCCTCCATGCCGTAGTCGGCCAACGAGATCGCGTTGGCGTTGAAGGTGTTGGTCTCGATGATGTCGGCGCCGGCCTCGAGGTACTCGCGGTGGATGCCGGCGATGATCTCGGGCCGCGTGAGCGTCAGGAGGTCGTTGTTGCCCTGGACGTCGCTGGGCCAGTCGGCGAAGCGCTCGCCCCGATATCCGGCCTCGTCGGGCCGGTCGCGCTGGATGGCCGTCCCCATCGCGCCATCGAGCACCACGATCCGCTCGTTGAGCATGGCGGTCAGGAGCTCCGTCGCGTCCGGACGGTGGTCCGGGGTGATCGACTCGGCGGTGAGGGCGGGCAGAGCAGTCACAGGCCTCGAGACTCCAATCGATGAGGCGTCCAGCCTACGGAGCGCCGTCCACACTACGGACGGCAATTCCACGTGCTGGACGCGGGACACCGATGCTTCCACCGCGCCCCGCGGCAGCGAAATCGGCGCCGCCTCGTGGGCGGCCAACTAGGGTGTGTGGGTGATCGAGTTCGACGACGTGCAAGACCTCGTCTCCCCCGTGGTCATCGCTGCTTTCGAGGGCTGGAACGACGCCGCCGATGCAGCCTCCGGAGTGGTCGATCACCTGATGGAGGTGTGGGACGCGAAGGTAGTGGGCGCGATCGATCCCGAGGAGTTCTACGACTTCCAGGTCAACCGCCCCATGGTCGGGACCGACGAGCACGGCCACCGCCGCCTCAGCTGGCCGACGACCCGGATCGCGATCGCCTCGCCTCCCGACCTCGACCGCGACGTCATCCTGATCCGCGGCATCGAGCCCAACATGCGCTGGCGCCAGTTCTGCGCGGAGCTGCTCGCGGCGTGCGACGACCTCGGCAGCCAGCTCGTGATCACCCTCGGCGCGCTGCTGGCCGACTCGCCCCACACCCGGCCGATCCCGGTGACCGGCAGCGCCACCGAGCCCGACCTCGTCGACCGGCTCAAGCTCGAGCAGTCGACCTACGAGGGCCCGACCGGCATCGTCGGCGTCTTCCAGGACGCCTGCATCCAGCTGGACATCCCTGCAGTGTCCTACTGGGCGGCCGTGCCGCACTACGTCGCCGCTCCGCCGTGCCCCAAGGCGACCCTCGCCCTGATCGGCCAGCTCGAGGACCTCCTCGACTGCTCCATCCCGCTCGGCGAGCTGCCCGACGATGCCCGCGCCTGGGAGCGCGGGGTCGACGAGCTCGCCGAGGAGGACGAGGACGTCGCCGACTACGTCCGCTCGCTCGAGGAGTCGCGCGACACCGCCGACCTGCCCGAGGCCAGCGGCGAGGCGATCGCCCGCGAGTTCGAGCGCTACCTCAAGCGGCGCACCGAGGACTGATCAGAGCAACAGGCCGAGCGCCGCGTCGAGCACGGGCTTGAGGGTCGCGGCGGCGTCGGGATCGCTGTTGTCGGCGAGGCCGTGGGCGGTGTCGCCGAGCGTCGAGGCGGCCCACTCGTCGATGGCCGCGACGGCCGTGGGGGCGTCGAGGTCCTCGGCGAGCGCGGCGAGTACGGCGCTGACGACCGGTGCAGCGGGCGCACCCGCGCCCAGGGAGAGCGCCTTGCGCCACTGGGTCACGGTGTCGACCGCGGCCCACAGCTGCTCGTCGGTCCACTCCCAGTCGCTGCGGTAGTGGTGGCGCAGCAGCACCATGCGGATCGCCATCGGGTCGACGTCACTGAGGCGCAGCGCCGAGACGAAGACGAGGTTGCCCTTCGACTTCGACATCTTCTCGCCGTCGTAGGCCACCATCCCGGCGTGGGCGTAGGCCCGCGCGAACGGCTGGCCCGGCTCGGCGACCTGCGCCTCGCCGGCGCACATCTCGTGGTGCGGGAAGATCAGGTCGCTGCCGCCGCCCTGGACGTCGAAGGCGGTGCCGAGGTGCTCCAACGCGATCGCGGTGCACTCGATGTGCCAGCCCGGCCGGCCGGGACCGAAGGGGCTGTCCCACGAGGGCTCGCCCTCGCGCTTGCCGCGCCACACGACGCAGTCGAGCGGGTCCTGCTTGCCCTCGCGCTCGGGGTCTCCCCCGCGCTCGCCGAAGATCCGCAGCATCTCGTCGCGCGACCAGCCGGAGACGCCGCCGAAGTCGGTGTCGGCCGTGACGGAGAAGTAGAGGTCGGTGTCGACCTGGTAGATCGCGCCGGCCTCCTGCAACCGCACGATGAGGTCGATGACGAGCGGGATCGACTCGACGGCGCCGACGTAGTGGTCGGGCGCGAGGATGCGCAGCGCCTGCATGTCGTTGCGGAAGAGCTCGGTCTCCCGCTCGGCCAGCTCCACCCAGTCGATGTTGACCTTGGTGGCCCGCTCGAGCAACGGGTCGTCGACGTCGGTGACGTTCTGGACGTAGGCGACCTCGTGACCCGCCGAGCGCCAGGCGCGGTTGAGGAGGTCGAAGGCGAGGTAGGTCGCCGCGTGCCCCATGTGCGTCGCGTCGTAGGGCGTGATGCCGCAGACGTAGAGCCGGGCGGGGCCCTCGGGCCGGGTCTCGACCAGGCCACCGGAGCTGGTGTCGTGGATCCGGACAACGGGACCGGTGACAGTCAGGTCAGGGACCTCAGGAGATGACCACGAACGCATGGCGGGCAGCCTATCCGGCTCAGAATGGCGGCCAGGGGATGACCGGCCACTCGTCGCGTGGGGAGGGGAGCTCGTCGGCCGCGAGCAGGGCGTGGCAGCGGCGCTCGAAGGCCTCGATCTCCGCCGGTGTGACGTGCTCGGACAAGGCGTCGCCGAGCGAGCCGCCCACCTCCGCGAGCACGCGGCGTACGCCCTGCCTCTCGTCCTCGCGCAGTCGCTCGCCCAGCCAGCCCCACAGGACGGTGCGCAGCTTGTGGTCCACGTGGAAGGTCAGTCCGTGGTCGACGCCGTAGCGGTGGCCGTCGGTCATCGCCAGCACGTGACCGCCCTTGCGGTCGGCGTTGTTGACGAGCACGTCGAACACGGCCATCAGCCGCAAGGGGGTCGAGTCCTCATGGACGAGCGACACCTGCCGGTCGTGGGCGTCCACACCGTCGAAGACGTGGAGGAAGCCCGCGGGCGGCTGACCTGCTGGCACGAGGTCCACCGCGGCCTGCGCCGGGTCGGGCTCCTGCCAGACCTGCACCATGCCCGGTCCGTGCGGCCCGTCGCGCAGGATCGTGCGCGGCACGATGTTCCAGCCCAGGGCCTCGCTGACGAGGTGGGTCGCAACCTCCCTCCCGGCGAGGGTGCCGTCGGGGAAGTCCCAGAGCGGGCGCTCCCCCGCGATCGGCTTGTAGACCACCCGCAGGCCGTCGATCTCACCGACGAAGGTGGCGTTGGAGGCAGGCATCACCCGGCCGTGGAGCGTGAGCTCACCGGCGAGCGGATCGCTCACGACTGCTGCGGGTCGCGGCGGCGGAAGCCGTTGGCCCGCACGCAGAGGTGGCCGTCGGGGTCGATGGGGTTGCCGCAGAACGGGCAGTCGGGACGGCCCGCCCCGATCACGCGGCGCGCCCGGTCGACGAAGGCGCGCGCGGCCCCGGCCGTGAGCCGCACCAGGAAGATCTCGTCGGGCTCGGGCTCCTCCAGCTCCTCCTCGAGCTGGTCGGGCGAGACGACCGCGGCCTCGGTGAAGGGGAACACCTCGATGACGATCCGCTCGGTCGCGAGGTCCCACGAGAGCGTCATGGTGCCGGCGCGGAACTCCTCCTCGATCGGCTGCTCGAGCGGCAGCTTGTCGATCAGGTCGAAGGGCGCCACCGCCGGGATCAGCGCCGTGTTGTCGGCTGCCCGCATCACCTCGTCGAGCAGCTCGTCGATGCGCTCGGCCAGCGCCTCCACCTGCTGCTTCTCGAGCGCGACGCTGGTGAGGCGGGCACCGTCGCGGGCCTGGAGGAAGAACGTGCGGGCGCCGGGGGGACCGACAGTGCCGACGACGAAGCGCTCCGGCGGGTCGAAGGCATGAACCAAGGGCATGTCGTCAGCCTAGCCAGCCGGGGTGGGCCCGGATCCCCCGCCGACGACGGCGTCGTCGTCGCTCTTCCGGCGACGGCGCTTCGGTGCGGCCGGCGCAGGTGGGGTGAGCCAGGACAGGTCGCCCGCGGAGGTGTTGGTCCCGAGGACGTAGGGCCGGGCCTCGGTGTAGCGCACGATCGACACCGAGGCCGGATCGACGTGGATGCGCTGGAAGAGGTCGAGGTGGGTGCCGAGAGCGTCGGCCAGGATCGCCTTGATCACGTCGCCGTGGCTGACCGCCACCCAGACCGCGCCGGGCCCGTGTTCCTCCTCGACGCGACGGTCGTGGCGGCGTACGGCCTCGACGGCACGGTCCTGCATCGCCCGCATCGACTCCCCACCCGGGAAGGTAGCGGCAGACGGCTGGGCCTGGACGACCTTCCACAGCGGCTCCTTGGCGAGGTCCTTGATCGCACGGCCCTGCCACTCGCCGTAGTCGCACTCGCTCAGCTTGCGCTCGGTGCCGAGCTCGAGCCGCGTCGGCTGCGCGCCGGCGATGGTCCTGGCGGTCTGCTTGCACCGCTCGAGAGGGCTGGTGACGACGGCCGCAACCCGCACCCCTGCCAACCGGGCCGCGGTCGCCGCGGCCTGCTCGTGGCCGTGCTGGTCGAGCTTCACGCCCGGCAGCCGGCCGGCCAGCACACCGGTCGCGTTGGCAGTCGAACGGCCGTGTCGGACGAGGATCACCGTTGCCATGTCGTGACCCTAGCCGGGCACGAGGCACGAGTGCCTGGCGTGGGGAGGGAGATTGAGCAAGCCCGCGTCCGAGCCCGCGAGGGCGCGACGGCGCGACGAAATCCGTGGGCCTGCCACTAGCCTGACGATCGTGATCGTCGACAACGCCCTCTACCACCAGGGAGTGCGCGTCCCGCTGGACGGCGACGACCCGAGCCTGGGGCAGGCGCGGGTGCCGTGCGGCCCCGGCGACTTCCAGTGGGTCGGCATCCACGACCCGACCCCGGCCGAGCTGGAGCAGATCGCCGCCACCTTCGACCTGCACCCGCTCGCGGTCGAGGACTCGGGCGACTCCCACCAGCGCCCGAAGGTCGAGCGCTACGGCGACACGCTCTTCATGGTGCTCAAGACTCTGTGGTACGTCGATGAGTTCGACGCCGTCGAGACCGGGGAGATCAACGTCTTCGTCGGCCCGGATTTCGTCGTGACCGTCCGCCACGGCGAGGGGATCAACCTGGCGACGTCGCGCCGCGACCTCGAGCAGCGCGCGCAGGTGCTCGAGCACGGCCCGATGGCGGTGATGTATGCCATCTGCGACCGCGTCGTCGACGAGTACGAACGTGTCGGCGCGGCCCTCGAGGAGGACGTCGACGAGGTCGAGGAGTCCGTCTTCTCCCCCACCCGCACCAACGACTCGGCCCGCATCTACACGCTCAAGCGGGAGATCGCGGAGGTACGCCGAGCCGTGATGCCGTTGCGAGAGCCGATGCGCCGCTTCGCCACCGGCCAGATGGACGGCGTGGACGAGGAGACCGCGACCTACTTCCGCGACGTCGTCGACCACCTCCACCGCGTCGTCGAGGTCGTCGACAACCTCGACGGGTTGCTGTCGACCGCGTTCGACGCCCACCTCGCCAGCATCTCGGTGCAGCAGAACGACGACATGCGCAAGATCTCGGCCGGTGCAGCACTGGTCGTGGTGCCCACCCTGATCGCCGGGATCTACGGCATGAACTTCGACCACATGCCCGAGCTGCACTGGGCCTACGGCTACCCCTTCGCCATGGCCCTGATGATCGGTGTCTCCGCCGCACTCTTCGCGTTGTTCAAGAAGTCCGGCTGGTTGTGAGCTCCGCGCCCGTCGCCGCGGCGCCCCGCCTCAGTGCGTGGCAGGTCGTCTGGTGGTTCGGCTTCGTCAGCCTTGCCGCCGACATGGTCTACGAGGGTGCACGCTCGATGTATGGCCCCATCCTGGCCGCCCTCGGCGCCTCCGGCCTGGTCGTGGGCCTGGTCACCGGTGCCGGCGAGGCGATGGCGCTGGTGCTGCGGCTGCTCTTCGGCCCGGTAGCGGACCGCACCGGGCGCTACTGGTCGCTGACGATCATCGGCTACGGCCTGACCGCCGTGTGCGTGCCGCTGCTGTGGTTCGCCCCGCGGCTCGGCACGGCCGGACTCGCCTTCGCGATCGTGCTGATCCTGCTCGAGCGCCTCGGCAAGGCCGTCCGCTCGCCGTCGAAGTCGGCCCTGCTCGCCCATGCGGCGGGCGCCGTCGGGCGCGGCCGGGGCTTCGGAGTGCACAAGGCGCTCGACCAGGTCGGGGCGTTCTCCGGTCCCCTGGTGGTGGCCGCAGTCGTCGCCGGCGCGTCCATCTGGGCCGGGATGGCGGTGCTCGCCGTCCCCGGCGCGATCGCGATGGTGCTGCTGGTCGTCCTGTGCCGGCGCGTGCCCGACCCGTCCGTCTACGACCCCTCAGCCTCTCCGGCCGCGCCCGAGCCCTCGCGACGCTGGTTCGCCGAAGCGGTCGGCGTCGGCCTGCCGCCGGTGTTCTTCCGCTACGCCCTGGCCTGCTCGCTGACGACCGGGGCGCTGGTCACCTTCGGGATCATCGGGTACCACCTGACCGTCGACGGGCTCGTGCCCGTCGCGGCCGTGCCGCTCGTCTACGCCGGCGCGATGGCCGTGGAGGCGGTCGCGGCGCTGGTCGTCGGCTCGGTCTACGACCGCACCGGGGCGAAGGTGCTGTTCGTCGTGCCGGTGCTCGTCGCCATCGTGCCCGCGCTCGCCCTCGGCGGCTCGTACGCGCTCGTGCTGGTGGGGGTCGCGGTCTGGGGCTTCGCCCACGGCGTGCAGGACTCCACCATCAAGGCGGCCGTCGCCGATCTCGTGCCGGCGCAGCGTCGCGCGACGGCGTACGGCGTGTTCGCAGGCATTCAGGGTGCGTTGGCGATCGCCGGTGGGGCCGGCGCCGGGTGGCTCTACGACCGGTCGTTGCCCGCCCTGGTGATCGCCGTCGCGCTCAGCCAGCTGGTCGCGCTGGCGCTGCTCGCCACCACGCTGCGCCAGGTCAGGCGTTGAGGACGCCCGCACCGACCAGGATCAGGGTGGCCGAGCCGAGCACCACGCGGTAGAGCACGAACGGCGTGTAGGACTTGGTCGAGACGTAGCGCAGCAGCCAGGCGATGGCGGCGTAGCCGACGACGAAGCTGACGATCGTGGCGACCAGGGTCGGGCCCCAGCCGTAGGCGTTGCTGCCGCCGGGGATCTCCTTGAGCTCGAAGAGCCCCGCGCCGACGACCGCCGGGATCGCGAGCAGGAAGGCATAGCGGGTGGCGGCCTCGCGCTCGTAGCCGAGAGCCCGGCCCATCGAGATCGTCGCGCCGCTGCGCGAGACGCCCGGGATCAGGGCCATCGCCTGCGCGAGCCCCATCAGCACGGCGTCGCGCAGGGTGATGTTGGCGATCTTCTTGTCGTTGCGCGAGAACCGGTCGGCGATCCCCAGCACGATGCCCATCACGATCAGGGTCGTGCCGATGATCCACAGGTTGCGGAAGTCCTTCTCGATGACGTCCTTGAGCAGGATCCCCAGGATCACGATCGGCAGCGAGCCGATGATGATGAACCAGCCCATCCGGGAGTCGAGGTGTCCGCGCCATTCCGGCTTGAACAGCGAGAGCACCCACGCCTTGCCGATCCGCCAGATGTCGTGGCGGAAGTAGATCAGGACCGCGAGCTCGGTGCCGATCTGGATGACGGCGGTGAAGGCCGCGCCCGGGTCGCCCCAGCCGAAGAGCTCGGGGAAGATCCGCAGGTGGGCGCTGCTGGAGATGGGAAGGAACTCGGTGAGGCCCTGAATGGTGCCGAGCACCACGGCCTTGAGCAGGTCGAACACGTCGCAGGAGCCTACGTGCCGCGAGTACGGCGAGCCGTGGGGGCTCGCTCGGCCCGCGTGGCTAATCTCGGCGCATGCAGCAGCGCTCACTCGGCTCCACCGGTCTGAAGGTCTCCCGACTCGGCCTCGGCACCATGACCTGGGGTCGTGACACCGACGAGCACGAGGCTCGCGACCAGCTCATCGCCTTCTGCGAGGCGGGCGGCACCCTGCTCGACACGGCCGCCGGCTACGGCGACGGTGCCAGCGAGGAGCTGATCGGCACCCTGCTCGGCGACGTGATCGCCCGCGACGATGTCGTGCTCGCGACGAAGGCGGGGATCTCACGGCGGACCGGCGAGCGCGTCACCAACACCTCACGCGGTCATCTGCTCAACAACCTCGACGCCTCGCTCAAGCGGCTGCGCGTCGACCACGTCGACCTGTGGCAGGTGCACGTCTGGACCGACGACACCCCGCTCGAGGAGACCCTCGCGGCCCTCGACTTCGCGGTGTCCTCCGGTCGCGCTTCCTACGTCGGCGTCTCCAACTACACCGGCTGGCAGACCGCCCAGGCCGCGACCTGGCAGCGCGCCGTCCCGGGGCGGACGCCGCTGGCCTCGACGCAGGTCGAGTACTCCCTGCTCGCCCGTGGGATCGAGCACGAGGTGCTGCCCGCAGCTGCCGCGCTCGGCCTCGGTGTGCTCCCCTGGTCGCCGCTCGGACGCGGGGTGCTGACCGGGAAGTACCGCACCGGCACCCCCTCCGACTCGCGTGCCGCCTCGCCCCACTTCGCCAGCTTCGTCAACCACTACCTCGACGAGCGTGGCCGCGGGATCGTGGAGGCAGTCGCCCGCGCCGGCGAGGGCCTGGGCTGGAGCCCGCTCGAGGTGGCGCTGGTCTGGGTCCGGGACCGACCGGGCGTCACCGCCCCCATCGTCGGTGCCCGCACCGCCGCCCAGCTGCGCGGAGCGCTCGGGGTGGAGGAGCTGGCGCTGCCGCCCGAGATCCTCGACGCACTCGACGACGTGAGCGGAGACTGAACCATGCCCCGCGAGCACCGACGACCACCCCGCCCGGGTGTGGAGTGGGAGTTCGACACGCTGACTCTGCCACGCGACTTCTCGCGCAACGTGGTGACGCGGATGCTCGTCGAGCGTGCGGAGTTCGGCGGCTGGGAGCTCGACCGGTTGCGGATCGGCACCGACGGCGTGCGTCGCGTGGTGCTGCGCCGCAAGATCATCCGCCAGCGGCTGACCCTCTTCGGCTGATCGTCAGATCTGGTCCAGGAACCGGTCGAAGACCCGTGCCCCGAACTCCAGCGCGTCGACCGGCACCCGCTCGTCCACGCCGTGGAACAGCGCGGTGAAGTCGAGCTCGGCCGGCAGCCGCAGCGGAGCGAAGCCGTAGGAGCGCATGCCCAGCTTGTTGAAGTGCTTGGCATCGGTGCCCCCGCTCATGAGGTACGGCGCCACGACGGCGTCCGGGTCCTCGGCCATCAGCGAGCGGGTCATCGCGGCGACCAGGTCGCCGTCGTAGGGCGTCTCCCAGGGCTGCTGGTGGGAGAGGAACTCGATGTCGATGCCGTCGCCGGCCAGCGCGCGCAGGGTGTCGAAGAACTCGTCCTCGTAGCCGGGCAGGAAGCGGCCGTCGATGTGGGCGGTCGCCTCGGTGGGGATGACGTTGACCTTGTAGCCCGCGCCGAGCTGCGTGGGGTTGGCGGTGTTGCGGATGACCGCGCCGAGCATCCGGGCGGCGCTCCCGAACTCGTCGATCAGCGCCTCCGCGTTCTCCGGGGTCGCCTCGGTGCCGGCGATGTCGGCGACCGCCGCGAGCAACACTTCCATCGTGGGCGTGAGCCGGACCGGCCACTGGTGTGCACCGATGCGCGCGACCGCTCCGGACAGCCGGGTGACGGCGTTGTCGGTGTTGATCATCGAGCCGTGCCCGGCGCGACCGCGGGCGGTCAGCTTCATCCAGGCCATGCCCTTCTCGGCGGCCTCGATGAGGTAGACCCGGCGACCGCGGACGGTGGCACTGAAGCCGCCCACCTCGCCGATCGCCTCGGTGCAGTCGGCGAGCTCGTCGCGGTGGTCGTTGACGAGCACCTCGGCGCCCTTGTGGCCGCCCGCCTCCTCGTCCGCCGTCAGGCAGATCACGATCTCCCGCTCGGGCGGGCTGCCGGCCGTGGCGCGCGCCCGGACGACGCTGAGCAGCATCGCGTCGAAGTCCTTCATGTCGACCGCCCCGCGGCCCCACACGCACCCGTCCTGGATCTCGCCGGAGAACGGGTCCACCTGCCAGTCCTGCGCGGCGGCGGGGACGACATCGAGGTGGCCGTGGACCAGCAGCGGGGCCCGCCCGTCGCCGCCACCCCAGCGCGCGACCAGCGAGGTCCGCCCCGGCTCGGGCTCGAAGAGGCGCGACTCGATGCCGACCTCGTCGAGGAGCCCGGCGGCGTACTCCGCGGCCTTGCGCTCCCCCGGTCCGTCGGCGTCGCCGTAGTTGCTCGTGTCGATCCGGATCAGCTCGCGACACAGCTCCACGACCTCCGCTGCGGGGTCGTAGGCCGCTGCGTCGGGCCGTCGTTCCGGGGTCTGCGACATGTCCACATCCTGCCTCGGTTCGGAGCCGTTTCGAAGGGTCACCCCGATGCGGGAGTTTCCTGCCCGTCTTGATACTGTTCTCCAGCACTCGTCCGGGTGGCGGAATTGGCAGACGCGCTAGCTTGAGGTGCTAGTGACCTTTAACGGTTGTGGGGGTTCAAGTCCCCCCTCGGACACTGAAGAGGCTCCGGCTCCACGGGGCCTTTTCTTCATTTCACGACACCTTGGTGCGGAAGGCTGTCCCCCATGACCCGGGTCTCGCTGTCGCGTCTCCCGGGCGATCGCGTGCTGGTGGTCGACGCCGGCGCGGAGCGCGTGCTGGACCTGGCCGACCTTGCGGCGTACGTCGAGGAGCGGGAGTCCGAGGGCCCGCGCTGGGTCTGGGACGACACCGCGCGGTGGTATCCCCCGCTCCTGGCCGCTGGTCTGCGCGTCGAGCGCTGCCACGACCTGCGCCTGGTGCGTCACCTCCTGCGACGGGCACCCGCCGTCGACACCGCCCTGCTCGCGGGCGACGAGTCGGCGGCCTGGGACCGGCTCGGGCCGAGCGTGGCGTCGGACCCTGCGCTGTTCTCCGTCGACGACACGGCCGAGCACCTGCGCGCCGACCGCGAGGATGCCCGGCAGCTCGCAGCGGTCGCGGCGTCACCGGACGCCGCGCGGCTCGGCCTGCTGCTCGCGGCGGAGTCCGCGGGCGCTCTCGTCGCCGCCGAGATGACGCATGCGGGGGTGCCGTGGCGCGTCGACATCCACGAGCGCCTGCTCACCGAGCAGCTCGGCCCGCGGCCGCCGCGCGGTGCCCGTCCGTCGCTGCTGGAGGCACTGGCCGACGAGATCCGCCGCGCCCTCGGAGCGCCCGGGCTCAATCCCGACTCTCGCCCCGAGCTCCTGTCGGCGCTGCGCCGCGCCGGGGTCGAGGTCGCGGACACCCGCGCGTCGTCGCTGCGCGCGATCGAGCACCCGGGCGTCGCCCCGCTGCTGCGCTACAAGCAGCTCGCCCACCTGTTCTCGACGAACGGGTGGTCCTGGGCCGACCAGTGGGTCAGCGGTGGCCGGTTCCGGCCGTCCTACCAACCCGCCGGCTCAGTCACCGGGCGCTGGTCCTCCAACGGGGGCGGCGCGCTGTCGTTCCCGGTGCAGGTCCGGTCCGCGGCGGTCGCCGACGACGGGTGGAGCCTCGTGGTCGCCGACGTCGCCCAGCTCGAGCCGCGCGTGCTGGCCGGGATGAGCCGCGACCGGGCGCTCGCCAAGGCGGCCCAGGGCACCGACCTCTACCAGGGCATGGTCGACGACGGGGCGGTCGCGACCCGCAACGACGCCAAGCTCGGTCTGCTGGGAGCGATGTACGGCGCCACCAGCGGTGAGAGCGGCCGGATGGTCGCCGGGCTCACGAAGCGCTACCCCGCCGCCTTCGGGCTGGTCGAGGAGGCAGCCCGCGCCGGCGAGCGCGGCCAGGTCGTGCGCACGCTGCTCGGGCGCGGCTGCCCTGCCCTGGGCGACTCCTGGGCTCTCGACCCGGACGCCGCGCGGGCGGATCCGGAGGGCGAGGCCCGCCGTCGCCGTACGTATGGCCGCTTCACCCGCAACTTCGTGGTGCAGGGCACCGGCGCGGAGTGGGCGCTGTGCTGGATCGCCGACCTGCGCAACCGGCTCTGGCGCCTGGGCGAGCCTGACGCCCGCCCGCACCTGGTGTTCTTCCTGCACGACGAGGTCGTCGTGCACACGCCCACCGACCTCGCCGAGGCGGTCGCGGCGCAGGCCACGGCGGCGGCTGCGACGGCGGCCGGACTGCTCTTCCGCGACCTGGCCATCGACTTCCCGCTCACCACCTCGATCGTCCGGTCCTACGCCGACGCCGGGAAGCCGGGCGTCGCGCTCGAGGCACAGGCGTTGCCCGGCCGTGGAACGATGCGAGCACCGACCGAAGAGTGAGGGAGTGCCATGCACCTGGGGATCGACAGCTTCGTCTCGACCGTCACCGACCCGTCCACGGGCGAGGTGATCGGAGCCGCGCAGCGGATGGAACACCTGCTGGAGGAGATCGAGCTCGCCGACCAGGTCGGGCTCTACTCCTTCGGCATCGGAGAGCACCACCGCAGCGAGTACTACGACTCCGCGCCGCCGGTGATCCTCGCGGCCGCGGCCGCCCGCACGCAGCGCATCCGGCTCGGGAGCGCCGTGGCCGTGCTGAGCGCGGCAGATCCGGTGCGCCTGTTCCAGCAGTTCGCGACCCTCGACCTGATCTCCCAGGGCAGGATCGACCTCGTGGTGGGCCGCGGCTCGTTCACCGAGGCCTTCCCGCTCTTCGGCCTCGACCTCGCCGACTACGACTCGCTGTTCTCCGAGAAGCTCGACCTGCTGCTGCAGATCCGCGACTCCACCGAGGTGACCTGGTCCGGGCGGCACCGCCCGCCCCTGGACCACCAGAGCATCTATCCCCGGCCGATGCAGGACCCGCTGCCCATCTGGGTCGGTGTCGGCGGCACCCCGTCGTCGTTCGCGCGCGCTGGCCACCTGGGCCTGCCGCTGATGGTGGCGATCATCGGTGGCGAGCCGCGCCAGTTCGCGCCGCTCGTCGAGCTCTACCGCCGCGCCGGCGCGGAGGCCGGTCACTCCCCCGACAGGCTGCAGGTCGGCCTGCACGTCTTCGGCTTCGTCGCCGACAGCACGCAGGCAGCGGCGGACACCATCTATCCCGGCTGGGAGGAGATGTTCACGAAGGTCTCCCGCGAGCGCGGGTTCCCGCCGCCCACCCGGCAGCAGTTCGACGCCACGTCCGGCCCCAACGGCGCCTTCTTCATGGGCGACCCGCAGACGGTGGCCGACAAGATCCGCCGGGTCTCGCAGCAGCTCGGCGGCGTCGACCGGCTGTCACTGCAGATGACCAACCCACGGCTGGCGCACAGCGACCTGCTCCGCGGCATCGAGCTCCTCGGCACCGAGGTCGTCCCCCTCGTGGAGGCCGGAAATAGTTAGAACCACCCACGGTCTCGGGTCCGTGGGTGGTTCTGATGAGAAACCTACGGCCCGGACATCCTCAGAAGTTGCACAGAAAATCCACATTCGTGCAACAAATGGGCACCGCTCGGCATCAGGGCCCGGCCCCATCGGTCGGTACGGCGCCGAACTCCTGCGCGAGGTCGCGCGTGATCTCGACGTGGCGGACCAGGAAGGCGCCCTCGTCCAGCCGCTTGCGACGCAGCCAGCTGGTGACCTCGTCGTTGCACTTGCTGGCGTTGCACGAACCGCACGCCGGCGCGATGTTGTCGAGGGTGTAGCGCCCGCCGCGCGACAGCGCAAGCACGCAGTCGCGCTGGAGCACCCGGTCGCTCGCGCCGCAGTAGGCGCACCCACCCCAGGCGGCCTTGAGGGCTGACCACTGGGCGTCGCTGAGGTCGTGCTCGACGCTGTCCATCCGGCGCTTGCGCTTGCGCACCGCCCTGGCTCGACGACTTCGGTTGACCGCCACCCGCGAAGGGTAGGCCAGCGTGAACCTGATCACGCCCGGCCCGCCGTACACGCGTGGAAACGTCGAAATCGACGACCGCGCGATTCGACTGGACCCGGAAGTCGTGTTCTGGTGGTGGAGCCGCTGGCTGTGCCCCTCCACCGTGAGGCGCCTCCCCATCGTGAGGTGTCGTACGCCGCGGCCTCGATGCCCGGAAGACGGCGTCGCGTCCGAGCGCCCCCTGCGGCGCATGAGACTTCGTGAGGTCTTGCACGTGCGAGATGCAACCAACACCCCTGCCCCCCACCGCCTGCGCGGGATCGCCGCCGGCACCGTCGCGGCCGTCCTGGCGATCTCCCTGGCGCCCGCCGCCGTGGCCGCACCCGAGCAGGCCGACACCGCCCGCACCGCCGAGGCCGGTCGCCAGGTGTCCGTCCGTCTGAAGGTGGCCACCCAGCCTGCCGTCGAGGTGGCCGTCGCCCCCCGCGCCTGGCCCGTCGCCGTGGTGGAGGCCCAGGGCGTCGCTGTCGACGACAACGACCTGGTCGAGGTCGTCCGCGAGGGCCGCGAGGTCTCCGGCGCCCGCAAGCGCGTCCGCAACGGCGACACCGTCCGCATGGTGACCGTCGAGAAGCAGCGCAAGACCAAGAGCGCCCGGGTCCGCCCTGGTGTCGTCGAGGTCCCGACCACCAAGCTCGCCCCCGGCCGTCGCAAGGTGGTCCGCGAGGGCAAGCCGGGCGTGCGCGAGATCGTCGCCCTGCGCACCTTCCACAACGGCGAGCCGGTGCGCTACCGCGTCGTCGACCGCACCCTGGTCGTCGAGCCGCGGTCGCGCCGGGTGCTCGTGGGCCGCGAGCCCTGGTCGGTGCCGGGCACGGACGGCCTGAACTGGGGCGCCCTCGCGGACTGCGAGTCCGGTGGCAACCCCCGCGCGGTGAACCCCGCGGGCTACTACGGCCTCTACCAGTTCGACGTCGGGACGTGGGGCAGCGTCGGCGGCTCCGGCATGCCGCACCACGCCTCGGCCGAGGAGCAGACCTACCGCGCCAAGCTGCTCTACAAGTCGCGCGGCCGCTCCCCGTGGCCGAACTGCGGCCGCCTGCTCTGAGCCCGTCGAGGGCCCGTTTCGGCGCGGCGCGACACGCGCCTCTGCGCCGAAACTTGGTTCTTGGGGCCCATGCCGTATCGTTGCTCTTGTTGAAGGGACGGCATCACGTGTCGTCCTGGCCGCGCACGATGTTGCGGCTTGTATCTCGTACTCCTGGTTTTCGGTTCGCTGGACATCAGCACAGGTGTCTTCAGCAGCTCGGGGCACAGTGCCCCCGGCACGAAACAAAGGACAAAGATCATGGCTCAGGGAACTGTCAAGTGGTTCAACGCTGAAAAGGGCTTCGGCTTCATCGCTCAGGATGGTGGCGGCGAGGACGTGTTCGTCCACTTCTCCGCGATCCAGACCGACGGCTACAAGTCGCTCGACGAGAACCAGAAGGTCGAGTTCGACCTCGCCGCTGGCCCCAAGGGTCCGCAGGCTGAGAACGTTCGCGTCTCCTGACGTAACCACGACGAGCCCCGACCGCATCTGCGGTCGGGGCTCGTTGCCATTTCGGGGGTCTGACACGCTGTGGTGCGTGACCGAGGCGCCGATCTGCCCGCCCGACTCCCTCGGCCAGCGCATCGACCGGGCGTTCGCCCGCGCCGTACGCGCCCTCTGGCTGCTGCTGCCCCGGCCCGTGCGCCGACGGGTCCCCGTGAGCCTGGTCGGCTTCGCGCTGATCAACGGGTTCACGTTCGCAGTCGACCTCGGCCTGCTCGCGCTGCTGTACAGGGGCGCGGGTCTCCCCCACCCGCTCGCCATCACGATCGGCTATGCCACCGCCTTCGGGCTGGCCTTCTTCCTCAACCGGCGGTTCAACTTCCACGCCCACGGACCGGTCACCGGGCAGGTGGCGCGCTGGGTGCTGGTGGTGGCGGTCAACTACGTCGCCCTCGTCCTCGGCCTGGGCAGCGGCCTGCATGCGGCCGGGGTGCCCTTCCTGATCGCCCGGCTCGTGGCCGCGGGCGCCGAGGCCGCCTGGATGTACTCCACGATGCGCTGGTGGGTCTTCGCGGACCGCGCGGCGCCGATAGTGTCTGCGCAGCAGCCCCTCGTCCGAGGGGCTGACGAGCGCTGACGAGGGGCTGGACGCACATGAGCAGGCCATCGCCGTTCCGCGTCGGTTTCGTCACCGGCGCGACCCCCGACAAGTGGGCCCGCGCGTGGCGCGAGCGTCGTCGTGAACCGCTCGACCTCGTGCCGATCCTCGAGTCCGAGCAGGAGCACGGCGTCCGCGACGGCGACCTCGACATGGCGCTCGTCCGCCTCCCGGTCGACCGCGACAACCTCCACTGCATCGGCCTGTACGCCGAGGTGCCGGTCGTCATCGCCGGCGCCGAGCACTTCGTGGCCGCCGCCGACACGGTGGCCCTCGCAGACCTCGCCGACGAGCAGCTCGTGCGCCCCCACGCCAGCGGCTGGCGACCTGACGCCGAGCAGCTCGACTGGCCGCCGATGTCGGAGAAGGACGCCATCGAGACGGTCGCCGCCGGCACCGGCATCGTCATCGTGCCGATGTCGATCGCGCGTCTGCACCAGCGCAAGGACATCGTGCAGCGCCCCGTCACCGATCTCGACCCGACGCAGATCGCGTTGATCTGGCTCCTCGACCGCGACGCCGAGGACACCCAGGCGTTCGTGGGCGTGGTGCGCGGTCGCTCGGCCAACAGCTCGCGCTAGCAGTTCTCCCGCAGCCACTCCCCGAGCACGACGGCGCTGGCCTCGACCATGGCCGGCCAGTCCATCGAGGACTCGTCGGCGGAGTCGGAGACGTGCTTGACCAGCCGGACGGGCACGGCGAACTCGTGCGCGGCCCACGCGACGGCGTAGCCCTCCATGTCGACGAGGTGGGCCTGGGCGGCCAGTCGCGTCCGAACGACCGGATCGGTGACGAAGACGTCCCCGGTGGCCAGGACGATCTCCGAGGTGCCCACGGTGAGGCGCTCGCGGGGGTCGTAGCCCAGCGACCTGACCACCTCGGCGTTGATGTCGTGGTTGAGCACGACACCCGGCTCGTGCAGCCCGACGACGTCGTCGCGCAATGCCCCTGCGGTGCCGATGTTGACCACCGTCAGCCCCTCGAGCGACGGCAGCGACGCCAGCGCACGGGCGGTCGCGACGGCCGCCGCGGTCTTGCCGAGGCCGGTGACGACGAGCGGGAGCGAGGCAGGGACATGAGCGGCTTCGGCGGCCGTGGCGGCCACGACGAGAGTGTGCACCGGGTCACGCTAGCGGGTCGGGGGTTGACGAAAGGCGGTCCAGACCACCTACAGTCGAACGGTTGTCCAACCTGTCCGCACTCACCCCATCGGGAGGTGTCACGAACTCGTGACCCAGGCTCCGCCGCACGATCACAAGCCACACGACCACACGATCAAGGGCTCCATCAAGTCCCCCACCGACTCCGTCATCCCGCACCCCGCGCTCGACGTCGAGCCCGAGGCCGAGGGCGCTCGCCCCCAGACCGTCGACAAGGTGGTCTTCGGTGTGACCGCCGCGATCGCCGTCGCCTTCCTGGCGTGGGGCTTCCTCGACACGGCCTCCCTGTCGAGCGCTTCGGGCAGTGCACTGACCAGCACGATGAAGTACCTCGGCTGGCTGTTCGTGCTCACCGCCTCCGGCTTCGTGGTCTTCGCGCTCTGGCTGGCCCTGGGCAAGTACGGCAACATCCCGCTCGGTCGCGACGACGACGAGCCCGAGTTCTCCACGATCTCGTGGGTGGCGATGATGTTCTCCGCCGGCATGGGCATCGGACTGATGTTCTACGGCGTCAACGAGCCGCTCACGTTCTTCGCCGACAAGGAGGGCTTCGCCCCGCCCGGCACCGAGGGTCTTGCCGACCCGCAGCGTGCCGAGGCCGCCATGGCGCACACGCTCTTCCACTGGACGCTGCACCCGTGGGCGATCTATGCCGTCGTCGGCCTCGCGATCGCCTACGGCGTCTACCGCAAGGGTCGCCTGCAGCTGATCAGCGCGGCGTTCGAGCCCTTGCTGGGCAAGCACGCGCACGGTCCGGCCGGCAAGGTCATCGACATCCTCGCGATCTTCGCGACCCTGTTCGGGTCGGCTGCGTCGCTCGGTCTCGGCGCCATCCAGATCGGGTCGGGCCTGGAGATCGTGAGTGGCATCGGGCAGGTCGGAAACGGCGTCCTGGTCGCCATCATCGCGGTCCTCACCGTCTGCTTCGTGCTGTCCGCCGTGTCCGGCGTCGCCAAGGGCATCCAGTGGCTCTCCAACATCAACATGGTGCTGGCGCTGTCGCTCGCGGCCTTCGTGTTCGTCGTCGGTCCGACGATGTTCATCCTCAACATGGTGCCGAGCTCGATCGCTGCCTACGCCCGTGAGCTGCCCACCATGGCGGGTCGCACCAACGTCGAGGGCGAGGAAGCCGCCGCGTGGCTCAGCAGCTACACCGTCTTCTACTGGGCCTGGTGGATCAGCTGGACCCCGTTCGTCGGCATGTTCATCGCGCGCATCTCGCGCGGACGCACCATCCGCCAGTTCGTGACCGGCGTCCTGCTGGTGCCGAGCCTGGTCAGCCTCGTGTGGTTCGCCATCTTCGGCGGGTCCGCGATCAAGCTGCAGATGGACGGCGTCGACATCTACGGCGCCGGCGGCGTGGAGGGGCAGCTCTTCTCGATGCTCGACCAGTTCCCGCTCGCCACGGCCGCCAGCATCCTGGTGATGGCACTGGTCGCGATCTTCTTCGTGTCCGGCGCCGACGCTGCGTCCATCGTCATGGGCTCGCTGTCGTCCAACGGCGCGATCGAGCCGAAGCGTCTCCCGGTCATCTTCTGGGGCTGCGCCACCGGTGGCGTGGCCGCGGTCATGCTGCTCGTCGGCGGCGACACCGCGCTCGATGGCCTGAAGACGATCACGATCGTCGCGGCCGTGCCGTTCGTCCTCGTGATGATCGGGCTGTGCGTCGCGCTGGTGAAGGATCTCAGCACCGACTCGATGATCGTGCGCACCCGCGTCGCGCGCGAGGCCGTCCACGACGCCGTGATCGCCGGTGTCACCGAGCACGGTGACGACTTCCGGTTCACGGTCGAGCAGGAGCCCGAGAGCTCCGCGGACTCCGAGGAGTCAGCGGTCTCGGAGGACTCGAAGTCCTGAGTGCCCGCTGGGCACGTCCTCACCAGGACGTGCTCAGCGGCCTTCCCTCGTGGAACCCGGCGGCGGACTGCACGCCGACGACGGCCCGCTGGTGCAGCTCACCCAGCGTCGCGGCACCGGCATAGGTGCACGAGGACCGCAGGCCCGAGCAGATCTGGTCGATGAGGTCCTCCACCCCCGGCCGCGTGGGGTCGAGATACATCCGCGAGGACGAGATGCCCTCCTCGTACAGGCCCTTGCGCGCCCGGTCGAACGCCGACTCGGCCGACGTGCGGTTGGCGACGGCACGCGCCGACGCCATCCCGAAGCTCACCTTGAACGCACGGCCGTCGGCGTCGTGCATCAGGTCGCCCGGCGACTCATGTGTCCCGGCGAACCACGACCCGATCATCACCGCGCTGGCCCCCGCCGCGAGCGCGAGCGCCACGTCGCGCGGGTGCCGCACTCCCCCGTCGGCCCAGACGTGCTTGCCCGCGCCCGGGCAGCGGTCGCACACTCCAGCACCGCTGAGAACTGCGGGCGCCCGACTCCGGTCATCATCCGCGTCGTGCACATGGCGCCCGGTCCCACGCCGACCTTGACGATGTCGGCCCCGGTGTCGATCAGGGCGTCGGTACCGGCGGCGTCCACGACGTTGCCGGCGGCGATCGGGACTGCCGGGTCGAGCGCCCGGATCACCCTGAGCGCCTCGATCATCCGGTCCTGGTGGCCGTGGGCGGTGTCGACCACCAGCGTGTCCACGCCGGCCGCGAGCAGGCGTGCTGCCTTGTCCGCGACGTCGCCGTTGACGCCCACCGCTGCGGCGATCCGCAGCCCACCCGTCGCGTCGACAGCCGGGGTGTAGAGCGTCGCGCGCAGCGCACCGAGCCGGGTGAGCACGCCGATGAGCTCCCCGGAAGGCGTGACGGCCACCGCCAGCTCGGCCTTGGCGGACTCGAGCTCGTCGAAGACCGCCCGCGGGTCGGCGTCGTGGGCGACCAGCACGAGGTGCCGGTTCATCACCTGCCCGACCTGCGCGAACCGGTCGACCTCGACGCAGTCGCGCTCGGTGACGACCCCGACGGGTCGCCCCTCGTCGACGACCACGGCCGCGCGGTGGGCGCGTTTGGGCATCAGGGACAGGGCCTCGGCCACCGTCTGGGTCGGGTGCAGCTCGATCGCGGTGTCGAAGACGTGGTGGCGGCCCTTGACCCAGCTCACCACGTCGGCGACCACGGGGATCGGGATGTCCTGCGGGATCACCGTGAGGGCGCCACGACGGGCGGTCGTCTCGGCCATCCGCTTGCCGGCGATGGCCGTCATGTTGGCCACCACCAGCGGCAGCGTGGCACCGGTGCCGTCCTCGGTCGCGAGGTCGACATCGTGACGACTGGCGACCTGCGAGTGCCGCGGCACCATGAAGACGTCGTCGTAGGTCAGGTCGTGCGGCGGGGCCGCGTCGTGGAGGAAGCGCACCCGACGGAATCTACGCCGCGGGCAAGCGGCGCGGGCGCAGGCCCACGTCCGCGAGCTCGAGCTCGGCCAGCCTGCGCACGACGTCCGGGTCGCGCCGGCGCCAGTCGCCGGCGGGGTCGTCGCTCACCTTCGCCAGCACGCGCATCGGCTGGTTGCTCAGGGCACGCAGCGCGAAGAGGTCAAGGTCGTCGACGGAGTCGATGAAGCGCGCTCCCGCCGTCGCCTCCCGGACGAAGCGCAGCCGCCCCGGCACGTAGAACGCCAGCACCACCAGCATCGGGATCAACGCGATCGCGAAGCCGAGCACGAGCGCCAGCTTCTCCACGGCCGCCACCGACGACCTGCCGGCCGCGGCAAGCCCGTCGGAGGCATCCGCGGCCCGGTCGAACGGTGTCGCGACCTCCTCGCCGACGAGCGGCACGTCGTCAAGCCGGCCACCGGCGTCGCGCAGCTGCCCCGCCATGGCCGACGCCGACGCGTCGGTCTGCCGGCCGGGTGCCGCGAGCGCCATCGTCCCGTCGTGGACCACCAGCCCGATCCAGGCCCACATCACCAGCCAGGCGATGAGGAGCAGGTCGACCAGGAGCTGTCGGGTGCGTCGGCCGGGTGCGTCGGCATAGACCTTCATGCCCTCATAGTGCCCGCTGGAGCTCCGCCCAGGTCGTGTCGATGTCCGCGCGCGTCGTGCGCCAGCTGCCGACCGCGAGGCGCATCGCGGCGCGGCCCTCGACCACGGTGTGGCTCAGGTAGGCGACGCCGCTGGCGTTGAGCCGGTGCATGGCCGACAGCGTCGGCTCGTCACCGCCGACATGGCGGAAGACGACCAGGCTCAGTGACCGCGCCGTCACGAGCTCGAGCCGTTCGTCGTCGGCGACCAGCTCCTCGACGTACGCCGCCAGGTCGACGCCGTCACGGATGTGCGCGCGCAGCCCCTCGAGCCCGTAGGTCCGCAGGACCGCCCACAGCTTCATCGCGCGGAAGCGGCGGCCCAGCTGCGGGTGCCAGTCGCGGTAGTCGACGACGGCTCCCGACTCGGAGGCAGGGTTGCGGAGGTACTCGGGCGTGATCGTCAGCGCGTCGATCAGCGTCGAGCGGTCGCGGACCCACAGCACGCTGCAGTCGAAGGTGGTGAGCAGCCACTTGTGGGGGTTGGTGACGATCGAGTCGGCGAGGTGGACGCCGCTCAGCAGCCGGTCGCGGTGCTCGGGGCACACGGCAGCCACCCCGGCCCAGGCGGCGTCGACGTGCAGCCACGCCCCGACACCGTCGATGGCCTCCGCGATGGCCTGGACGTCGTCGATCGCGCCGGTGGAGGTCGTCCCGACAGCCGCCTGCACGAAGAGCGGCGTCCACCCGTCGTCGATGTCGTCGGCGAGCAGTCGCTCGAAGCTGGTCACGTCCATCGCCTGCGTGACCGGGTCGACCTCGACGGAGCGAACCGACTCTGCTCCCAGGCCGGCCATCATGGCGGCCTTCACCAGCGACGAGTGGGCCTGCGAGGAGCCGTAGACGGCCCACTTCCGGGCACCCACGCCGCTCTCGCGAGCCGTCCCGTCGCTGGCGGCGTGCAGAGCCGCCAACAGGGCTGTGAACGTCGCCGTCGAGGCGGTGTCCTGGATGACTCCCCCACCGCGCCCGTAGTCGGTCAGGCGAAACTGCTCGGGCAGCCCGAGGGCCTGGGCCAGCCAGTCGACGACGACCTGCTCGATCTCGGTGACCGCGGGGCTGGTCGCCCAGATCATCCCCTGCGCGCCGATGCCGCTGGAGACGAGGTCTCCGAGGATCGCCGCCGGCGAGGAGTTCGCCGGGAAGTAGGCGAAGAACCGGGGGTGCTGCCAGTGCGTGAGGCCCGGGACGACGAGCTCGTCGAGGTCGGCCAGCAGCGCGTCGAAGGGCTCCGCGGTCTCCGGGGGCGAGGCCGGCAGGCTGCGGCGTACGGCGCCGGGCGCGACCTGCGAGAGCACCGGCAGCTCGTCGAGGCCGGTCCAGTAGTCGGCAATCCAGTCGATCGCCGCGTGACCCTGCTTGCGGAACTCCTCGGGACTCATGTGCGCCATGGCCCGAACGTACTGGTGCCGGTTGAGCGGGCGTACTCAGGGAGGGTCGGGTAGCACGACAGGTCCGCCGCGAGCCGGCAGCCGCGAGGCTTCTGCCATGCCTACTCCGAGCACCGCCGCCAAGAACACCACTGCCTTCGCCGCCCAGGCCGCCATCTCCTTCGGAGCCTCGCTCTTCGCGATGCTCGTCGGCATCTACTTCATGGAGGCCGACCCGTGGATCAAGGGCTTCATGGCCCTCGGCACCCTCTACCTGACCACCTCGTCGTTCACCCTCGCCAAGGTCGTGCGGGACATGCAGGAGGACAGCACCGTCGTCCACCGCCTCGACGCCGCCCGCCTCGACAAGGTCCTCGCCCAGCACGACCCCTTCAAGTCCGCCTGACGCCGTACCGCACGAAAGCCCCTCCCGGATGGTCCGGGAGGGGCTTTCGTCGTGCGGGTTGCTCTACCCATGGGTATCCCCAATGGGTCGGCACGGGTGACACGGTCATGCTGGTGCAGTCCCAGATCCACGGCAACGAGAACCACGGCACGGAGGCGCTGCTGAACACGCTCCAGCACCTGGGCGGCAGTACGGCGGAGGCCGCCGCGGTGCGCGACGAGCTCACGATCGTGGCGATCCCTCGGCTCAACGTCGACGGCGGCGAGCACCAGCACCGGCAGAACGACCAGTCCTGGGACCAGACGGTCGAGCGGTTCCCCCAGCTCGCTGGCGTCGCACCCGCGTGGAACTACAACGCCAACGTGCCCGGCTTCGACGTCAACCGGGACTTCAACCCCGACCTGGACTACGTCCCCCAGCCTGCGGACTTCCCCGGCAACAGCGCATCGGTCGGCTGGTACATCACGCCCGAGGCGCAGACCGTCCGTGAGGTCTACCGGGACCTGGAGGCCGAGTTCGAGACGGTCGACTACTTCGTCGACCTGCACAACCAGGGTCCGTGCTACCTGGTCGAGGGCACCGACCGCCTCTCGACCCTCTCGATCTCTGCCCGCTTCATCGCCGACCCGAACGAGCACGGCGACTGGCCGAAGTTCGACTACGACGCCTCGCGTCGCGCCAACGTCGCGATCTTCAACGCCCTCCAGGACCGGGGCGACTCGGGCTTCGGCGACCTGACGCTCTACCCGCAGGACACCAACCTGCCCGGGACGGCACTGGGCTCGTTCGCGCTGCGCGGCAGCGCGACGGTGCTGTTCGAGACCAGCTCGAACACCCAGTCCACGGGACTGAAGGCCAGGGGCATGCTCGTCAAGCAGGTCGAGACCGGCCTCGACGGCCTGATCGACTCGATCGCCGACGGCTCGGTCGAGCAGCTCGATCCCGAGGTGTACGAGACGATCCCGAACCGGACGCCGGTCCCGCGCAACTGATCGCCCGCGGGGCGCCGTACGAAATGCGTTCAGTTCCCCCGCATAAGCGGGGGAACTGAACGTTCTCGAGTGTTGCAACACTCGGGAAGGTGATGATCCCCCGCATATGCGGGGGATCATGTGGTGGATCAGCGCAGCTCGGCGCTGGTCAGCCCGAGGATCCGGCGGGCGATGATCAGCAGCTGGATCTGCTGGGTGCCCTCGAAGATGTCGAGGATCTTGGAGTCGCGCGACCACTTCTCGAGCAGCTCGGCCTCGCTGTAGCCCACCGAGCCGGCGAGCTCGACGCAGCTGAGCGTGATGTCGGAACCGACGCGGCCGGCCTTCGCCTTGGCCATCGAGGCCTCGAGCGAGTTGGGCTTGCGGTTGTCGGCCATCCACGCGGCCTGCATGGTGAGCAGGTGCGCTGCCTCCCAGTCGGCCTCCATCTGGAGGAACTTCGCGGCGGCTGCCGACTGCACCTGGGCGGGGCGGTCGTAGTCGACGACGATGCCGGCCTGCGCGAGCAGGTCACGCGTCAGGTCGAGCGAGGCGCGGGCACAGCCGACAGCCATCGCCGCGACCAGCGGACGGGTGTTGTCGAAGGTCGCCATGGCACCGGCGAAGCCCTGCTTGACGTCCACCTCCGGCGAACCCAGCAGGTCGGAGGCGGGCACGCGGCAGTCGGTGAAGGTGATGACCGCGGTGTCGGAGGCGCGGATGCCGAGCTTGTGCTCAAGCCGCTCCACCTTCATGCCCGGGTTGCCCTTCTTGACCACGAACGACTTGATCGCCGCGCGACCCAGAGCCTTGTCGAGGGTCGCCCACACGACGACGGAGTCGGCCCGGTCACCGGAGGTGACGAAGATCTTCTCGCCGTTGAGGACGTACTCGTCGCCGTCGAGGCGGGCGGTGGTCGTGATCGAGGCCGAGTCGGAACCGGTGCTCGGCTCGGTGATCGCCATCGCGGCCCACGTGCCCTCGAAGCGCTTGAGCTGCTCGTCGTTGGCGACCGAGGCGATGGCGGAGTTGCCCAGGCCCTGACGGGGCATGGACAGCAGCAGGCCGGTGTCGCCCCAGCACATCTCGGCGATCGAGAGGACGGAGGCGAGGTTGGCGCCGTTCTTCACGGAGCCGTCGTCGGCGCTCTCGTCGCGACGGACGCCGGTCGCGCCGGCGCCCTCGTTGGAGCCCGAGTCGGACAGCCCGTCGATCATGGCCGCGAGCATGTCGAGTTCCTTGGGGTACTCGTGCTCGGCCTGGTCGTACTTGCGCGAGATCGGGCGCAGCATGTTCATCGCGACCTGGTGGGCCTGGTCGACGAGCACGCGGTGCTTCTTGGGGGTCTCGAGATTGATCATCAGACGAGCACCGAACCTTCCAGGATTCCGACGGCACGCAGATCGCGATACCACCGCTCAACGGGGTGTTCCTTGACGAAGCCGTGCCCACCGAGGAGCTGGACGCCGTCGAGGCCGATCTGCATGCCCTTGCTGCCGCACAGCTGGCGAGCCAGCGCGACCTCGCGCGAGAAGTCCTTGCCGGCAGCGGCGCGGGAGGCGGCCTTGTAGGTCACCAGGCGCATCGACTGCAGCTCGATCGCGATGTTGGAGACCATGAACGCGACGGCCTGGCGGTGGCTGATCGGCTCACCGAAGGCCTCCCGCTCGTTGACGTACTTCGTGACGTAGTCGAGCACGGCCTGGCCGGTGCCGACGGCGAGCGCACACCACGCGAGTCGCGAGAGGCGCACGCACTCGGTGTACGTCGACCCGTCGGTCTCGCCCAGCACGGCCTCGGCCGGCACCTGGACGCCCGAGAGGACGAGCTTGGCGAGCGAGGCGGCCCGGACGCCCATCGAGGGGTCGGCCTCCACGCTCAGGCCCTCCGCGCCGGACTCGACGAGGAACAGCGTCGGGGAGCCGTCGAGCATCGCGCCGATGATGAACAGCTCGGAGTCAGCTCCGCGCACGACGCTCGACTTCACGCCGTCCAGGACGTAGCCGTCGCCGGAGCGCGTGGCGGTCGTGGTCGGGTTGAGCACGTCGAACAGGACGGTGGGCTCGGTGAGCGCCAGCGCGGCGACCGGGACGTCGTCGCCGGTGAAGGCGGGGAGGTAGGTCTCCTGCTGCGAGGCGGTGCCCCACAGGCCGAGCGCGGTGGCGACCGTGCCGGGGCTGAGCGCGGCGAGGGCCAGGCCCATGTCGCCCTGGCCGAGCGCCTCGGCGACGAGGGTGCCGGCCATGGCCGAGCGCTCCTCGGTGATGCCGCCGAGCTCCTCGGGGACGCCGAGGATCGGCAGCCCGATCTCGAGGCTCGCGGCCAGCACCTCGGCCGGCGCGACGCACGTCTCGTTGGCCTCGGCGGCAGCGGGGCGCAGCACCTCGGTGGCGTAGTCGGTGACGACGTCCACGAGCATCTGCTCGTCCTCGGTCGGCGTCAGGTCGAAGAGGCCGGAGCGGTTGGCCGTGGCGGGGCGCTTGCCCGGACCCGACTTCCGCTGGACCTTGCCGAACTGACGACCGGCCACGGTCGCGGTCTTGAAGCCGTTGCGGGTGGCGGTGAAGACCAGCTGCTCGGTCTGCTTGCGCAGCCCGAGCCGGTCGATGAGCTCGTTCTGGGCGAGCTTCTGGAGGCCGGCGATCGCATAGCCGATCGCGTCGCGGCTCTCACCGGAGGCAAGGCCGTGGCGACTGCTCGACGCGCCGGCGCTTCCTCGCTTGAAGGTGTCGTTGATGAGGGACATGAATCAAATGTAACTCTGAGTTACACATAGCGCCACAACTTGTGCCGTGTCGCCTGTCACTAGGATCCGCCCCATGCCTGACAGCTCCCCCGACGACGCCCCCCTCGCCCCCCACGCCCCCCTTCCCGAGGGCGGGACCGTCCGCCCGATGACCCGCTGGGGCACCGAGGTCATGCACCGCCCGCAGCAGCTCGTGACGGCCTTCGACGGCGCGCTGACCGCGCTCGCGGCCGACATGGTCGCCACGATGCGCGCTGCCCAGGGCGTCGGCCTCGCGGCCTGCCAGATCGGTGAGGACGTCGCGATGTTCGTCTTCGACTGCCCCGACGAGTCGGGCCGGTACACGGTGGGGGTGGTCTGCAACCCGACGCTGACCCTGCCCGAGGGACGCGACCGGCGCCTCGATGCCGACGACGAGGGTTGCCTGTCCTTCCCCGGCGCCTTCGTCGAGTGCGCTCGCCCCGACTGGGCCGCGGTCGACGGGTTCGGGCTCGACGGCGAGCCGGTGCACTTCGAGGGCGACGGCCTGCTGGCCCGCTGCCTCCAGCACGAGACCGACCACACGTTCGGCACCGTGTTCGGCGACCGGCTCGCGACGAAGGCGCTCAAGAAGCTGACGAAGGCCCACGACAAGGTCGCCGCCGACTACCCGCCCGAGTGGCCGGTCGGCGCGGAGAGCGACGCGTGAGCATCCGCATCACCACCCGCAACGCACGTTTCCAGCAGTGGGAGGCGCTGCTCCACAACCGCACGAAGCGACACCGCCAGGGCGAGCTCCTCGTGCAGGGCGTCCGCCCGATCACGCTGGCGATCGAGCACGGGTGGACGGTCCGCGCCCTGATCAGTGACGGCCGGCCGCGGATGTCGACCTGGGCCACTGACGTGTGGGAGGCCACCACGGCCGAGCAGGTCGTGATGGCCCCCGACCTCGTCGCCGAGCTGGGCGAGAAGGACGAGCCCAGCGAGCTGCTCGCTGTGGTGGAGATGCCGTCGGACGATCTCGGTCGACTCGACCCGACCGGGTTGACGGTGGTCTTCGACCGACCCACCCAGCCCGGCAACCTCGGCACCCTCGCCCGCTCCGCCGACGCCTTCGGCGCGTCCGGGCTGGTCGTCACCGGCCATGCCGCCGACCCCTACGACCCGCGCGCCGTGCGGTCCAGCACCGGCTCGCTGTTCGCGCTCACCGTCGTGCGCGCACCCTCGCACCGCGAGGTGCTCGACTGGGCTCGGCCACACGGGATCAGGGTCGTCGGCACGGACGAGACCGGCGCGATCGACGTACGCGCCGCGGACCTGACGGGACCGCTCGTGGTCGTCGTCGGCAACGAGACCAGCGGCATGACCGCCGCGTGGCGCGAGGCCTGCGACCCGCTCGTGTCGATCCCGATGGCAGGCTCGGCGAGCTCGCTCAACGCCGCGACCGCGGGCTCGATCGTGCTCGAGGAGGCCTTCCGTCAGCGACGGACGGCGATGTAGCAGGCCACCGCGCTCGCGGCGGCGACGTTGAGGGAGTCGATGCCCTCGCGCATGGGGATGATCGCGCGCCGGTCGGCCGACTCCTCCCAGCGCGGCGAGAGGCCGGGTCCCTCCGAGCCGAGGACCAGCGCGAGCCGCTCGACACCGGCGACGGCGGACTCGATCGGCCTCGCGTCCTCGGCGAGGGTGAGCGCGACAGTGGTGAAGCCGGCCGCCGACAGCGACGGCAGCGCGGCATGCCAGTCGGGCAGGCGCGTCCACGGCATCGTGAAGACGGCGCCCATGCCGACCTTGATGGCGCGGCGGTAGAGCGGGTCGGCGCAGCGCGGCGAGAGCAGCACGGCGTCGAAGCCGAGAGCGGCGCCCGAGCGGAAGATCGCGCCGACGTTGGTGTGGTCGACGATGTCCTCGAGCACCAGCACCGAGCGGGCGTCCGCGAGCACGGACTCGACGCTGGGCAGCGGCTTGCGCTCCAGGGAGGCCAGGGCGCCACGGTGCACGTGGAAGCCGGTCACCTGCTCGGCCAGCGCCTCGTCGAGCACGAAGCAGGGCGCGTCGGTCAGGTCCAGCACGTCCTGCAGTCCCTCGACCCACCTCGGCGCCATCAGCAGCGAGCGCGGTCGGAAGCCGGCCTCGACCGCGCGGCGTACGACCTTCTCCCCCTCGGCGAGGAAGAGCCCGTGCTCGGTCTCCAGGTGCTTGCGCAGCTCGACGTCGCGCAGGTCGCGGTAGTCGGCCAGGCGCGGATCGGCCGGATCCTCGATGTGGAGGACCTCAGCCACGCGAGAAGTGCTCCGGGTGGGCGACCGCGACCACGTCGCCGATCACGATGATCGCCGGCGGCCGCACCTGCTGGGCTGCGATCTCGGCGGCGAGGGTGCCGAGCGTGGCCAGCACGGTGCGTTCCTCGGGCATCGTCCCCTCCACGACCACAGCGACCGGGGTGTCGGCGTCACGACCCTCGGCGACCAGGGTCGCGGCGATGGCGGCGGCGTTCTCCACGGCCATCAACATCACCAGTGTGCCGCGCAGCCTGGCCAGCGCTCCCCACTCGACGAGCGAGTCGGGGTGGCCGGGCGGCAGGTGACCGGAGATGACGGTGAACTCGTGCGCCACGCCGCGGTGCGTCACCGGGATCCCAGCGCGGGCGGGTACGGCGATCGCGGACGACAGCCCCGGGATGACGGTCACTGGAACGCCGGCGGCGTTGCACGCGATGACCTCTTCGTAGCCGCGACCGAAGACGAAGTTGTCGCCGCCCTTGAACCGCACCACCCGCTTGCCCTCGAGGGCGCGGGCCACGATCACCTCGTTGATGAAGTCCTGCGACGCGTAGCGACCGCGCGGCAGCTTGGCGACGTCGATGAGCTCCACGCCGGGCGGCAGCACGTCGAGCAGCTCGCGCGGCGCCAGCCGGTCGGCGACCACGACGTCCGCGGAGGCGAGGGCGTTGCGGGCGGCGATCGTGACCAGGTCGGGATCACCCGGGCCACCGCCGACCAGCACCACGCCCGGAGAGCGGTCGTGGGCGTCGACGGAGGAGAGCTGGCCCTCGCGCAGTGCCGTCACGATGTCGTCGCGCAGCGCGGCCGACTTCTTCGGCTCCCGGTTGCCCACGACGCCGATGGTCACCGACCCGTGCTTGCCGGTGGCCGGCGTCCAGGCCGAGCCGCGGGTCCCGTCGTCGCTGCGGACGCAGAAGATCCGGCGCGCCTCTGCGGCCACGCTGATGCGCTCGTTGGCCTCCGGGTCGTCGGTGGCCGCGACGACGTACCACGCACCGTCGAGGTCGGACTCGACGAACTCACGCAGCACGAGGGTCACCTCGGCCGCCATGCCCTCGAGCGCCGGCGTCACCTCGGGGCTGACGACGTGGACCCGTGCGCCGGCAGCGATCAGCGCCGGCACCCGCCGTTGCGCGACGTGTCCACCGCCCACGACGACGACGAGACGGTCGGTGAGTATGAGGCCCGAGAGATAAGGGCTGGCCTGCTCCATGCAGGACATTGTTGCGTCGTCGAGCACCCGCCGCGCACGCGCGTCCACCACTTGCCCTGTGCGGACCGCTGCTCCTAGGTTCGCTGGTATGAGCATCGAGCGCCCGATCGTGCCCAATCCCTACGACTACCTGCCGAGCGTCGCGTCCTTCACGGTGACCAGCGCCGACGTGACCGACGGCCAGCCACTGAAGCAGCACCAGGTGGCGGCCGCCGGCAACACCTCACCCGAGCTGACCTGGACCGGTGCCCCGGAGGGCACGAGGTCGTTCGTGGTCACCTGCTTCGACCCCGACGCACCGACGCCGTCCGGCTTCTGGCACTGGAACCTCGTGGACATCCCCGCGGACGTCACCTCACTGCCGACCGGTGCGGCCGGCGGCGAGCTCCCCGCCGGCGCGTTCCACGTGCGCAACGACGGCGGCGAGGCCGGATTCATGGGCGCCGCTCCCCCGCAGGGTGACCACCCCCATCGTTACTTCTTCGTCGTGCACGCCGTCAAGGACGAGACGCTCGGGGTCGACGCCGACGCGTCCAACGCGGTCGTGTCCTTCAACCTCGCCTTCAAGACGCTGGGCCGCGCGATCATCCACGGCACCTACCAGCACTGAGGCTGCGGAACGCGCCGCAGCCCCCTTCTCGAGGTGATTCGCGTCACGCTGCAGCGCCCTTCCTGCCGCATTGGTGCCGGATCTTTCGGCGTGCCGATTAGGATCTACCCATTTTTCATGATTACCGTCAGGTGTCCGTTGAAAAGTTCGTGGCCGCAATCGCGTCACGCCAGGACGTCCCCGACGTCTCATCGGAGACCTCAGCCCGGCCGGGCCATCTTCGCGGTGGCCCCCGGGACCCCCCACTGAGGTTCCCCCACCCCTCTGGAGTTCTCGTGAAGCTCGTCCGCGCTCTGCTGCTGCCTGTCGTCACCACGTTCGCGATCCTGTCCGGCCTCGTCGGCGCCCCCGCGCACGCCGGTCTGTCGCGCGTGCCGACCGCTGCCCCCGCCTCGACGGCGAGCACGGGCGCGGCGTTCGAGGACCAGGTGATGGTCGAGATCAACGCGGCGCGCGCCCGGGCCGGCTTCAAGCCGGTGCGGTTCTTCGACTCCTGCGTCGAGCGGCTCGCCACCGGCTGGAGCCGCCACATCGCCTCGACCGGGGTGTTCGCCCACCGCGACCAGCGCCAGGTCCTGCGCAAGTGCCACCAGTCCTGGGCCGGGGAGAACCTGATCCGGGGCGAGGGGCTCACCGCGCGCGCCATCGTGGACGCCTGGCTGGCCTCGCCGTCCCACCGCGCCGTACTCCTCAAGGGCCGCGCCACCCGCGCTGGCCTCGCCGTCGTGATGGACGGCCAGGGCCGCCAGGTCGGCGTGCTCAACGTGGCCGACGCCCGCTGACCCACGGCTGTGGCACGATCGGGCGCTCATGCGCACGATCGGGGGCTCGGACTTGTTGTACGTCGCCATCGCGACCCGGGCCTTCCGCCGCTACTCGACCTACCAGGCGGCCACGCTCGCGGGCATCTTCACCAACTCGGTCTTCGGCATCATCGGCTCCTTCGCCTACCTCGCCCTGTGGCGGGCCAACGCGAACGCGGGCGGCTACGACTCGGGTGACGCGGTCACCTACGTGTGGCTGGGCCAGGCCCTGCTCATGACGGTCGCCGTGTGGGGCGGCGGCACGACCGACGACCTGGCTGAGCGCATCCGCACCGGCGACGTCGCCATCGACCTCTACCGTCCCATCGGTCTGGTGCAGTGGTACCTCGCCGGCGACCTCGGCCGAGCGTGCTACCACCTGCTCACCCGCGGGCTCGCGCCCACGGTCGTCGGCGCCGTCCTCTTCGACCTCAAGGCGCCCGAGTCCCCGGTCGCGCTGCTCGGGTTCGTGCTCGCCGTACCCCTCGCCGTCGTCGTGAGCTTCGGAATCCGCTTCCTGGTCGCGAGCTCGGCGTTCTGGTTGCTCGACCAGTCGGGCGTGAAGGTGATGAGCGGCGCCTTCGCGATCTTCTTCAGCGGGCTGATGCTGCCGCTGGTGCTGTTCCCGGGCTGGCTGGGCACCCTCGCCCAGGCCCTGCCGTGGGCGGCCTTCATCCAGGTGCCGGCCGACATCTGGCTGGGCAAGCGCACCGGCGGCGACCTGGTGATGGCGCTCGGCTTCCAGGTCCTGTGGGCCGTGGTCCTGCTCGGCTGCTGCCGGCTCGTGCTCGGGGCCGCGACCCGCAAGGTGGTGGTCCAGGGTGGCTGAGGCACTCCAGCACGCTCGCCGCTACCTCGACATCGCGTGGCTGTGGATCCGCGCTGCCTGGGCCTACCCCGCGTCCTTCGTCATGCTGGCGATCGGCAACGCCATGATCACCAGTCTCGACTTCGTCGGGCTCTGGATCATGTTCAGCCACCTCGACGACCTCGCGGGCTTCTCGCTGGCGGAGGTCGGCTTCCTCTACGGCGCCAGCTCGCTCGGCCTCGGCATCGCCGACACCCTGATCGGCAGCGTTGAGCGCATCGGCACCTATGTCCGCACCGGGCGCCTCGACCAGATGCTCACCAAGCCGGTGCCGCTGCTGGTGCAGGTCTGCGCCGACCAGTTCACGCTGCGCCGGCTCGGACGGATCACGCAGGCGCTCGTCGTGTTCGGGTGGGCAGCGGCATACGTCGACTGGTCGCCTCTGCGCGTGCTCGTGACCGTCTCCATGGTGGCCAGCGGCGCGGCCGTGTTCTTCGGGCTGTTCGTCGGGTTCTCGTGCATCCAGTTCTGGACCACCGATGCGTCCGAGTTCGCCAACGCCTTCACCTACGGCGGCGCGACGATCACGCAGTACCCCCTCTCGATCTTCCCGCGCGAGGTGCTGGTCGCGCTGACCTTCGTCATCCCGGTCGCGTTCGTCAACTGGTATCCCGCGCTGTTCGTGCTCGGCCGCGACGACCCGTTCGGGATGCCCGGCTGGTTCCAGTTCGCCTCACCGCTGGCCGCCGTGGTCACGGTGGCCGCGAGCCTGCTGGTGTGGCGCACCGGGGTGCGTCACTACACCTCGACCGGGAGCTGAGCGCTCACACCGGCCGGGCGATGACCACGACGTTGCTGGCATAGCCGGTGCCGTCCCAGTCCTCGCAGGTGATCAGCACCAACCGGCCGCGGACCTGCTGGCTGAACAGGTGCTTGGCCGCCCGGCTGACGCGGTCCTTGTCGTGGACCTCGACGCGGCTGACCCAGTAGTCGATGCTGCCGGCGTCGGTGCGCACCGAGAACACGTCGCCGGGCACGAGGCTCTCCAGGTTGTCGAGCGCACCCCCGCCGGTGTGCACGGTGTGGCCGGTGATGATGGCGCTCCCCCGCTTCGCACCCGGCTCGGCACCGTCTGCCCACCAGCCGAGCGTCTGCGGGTCGGAGGGCGGCACGAGCGTGCTCACCTCGAGGTGGATCGGCACGACCGGCACGTCGATCCCGAGGGCGTCGACCACGACTCGGTCCGGCGCTCCGGCGGCGGCCTCCCTGGCGCGGGGTACGGCGCCGTACCCCTGCAGCGCCGACGGGGGCCGGGTCGCCGACGGGGTCCACACCACCGACGGACCGGGACTGCGCTCGAACGCCGGGGCCACGGGTGCGCCGGCCCGGGCACCCACGTGGTCGAGGGTGAGGATGACCGAGCAGACCGCAAGGCCGACCGCGACGAGTCCGAGACTCGCGCGGCCGGCCGTGGCGGCGCGGGCCTCAGGCACGACCCCTCAGGCGCCGGGCGGACAGCAGGCCCAGGCCGATGGCGACCGCCAGCAGTCCGGTCATGCCGGCCAGCCAGAGCGACGAGCTGGACGAGGCCTGTGACACGTCACCGGAGAGACCCGCGGCGACCTGGGTCGGCAGCGTGGCCTGCGCCCCGAGGACCTCCACCTGCTGCGGTTCGGCCTGCTGCTGGCCCTTGTTCTTCACCGGGTTCTCGGCCTTGACCTCGGTGGCCTGCTCACCCTTCACCTCGGTCGTGGCGGTCGGCTCGGACGTCGCGATCACCGGGGGCGCGACCGGCGGTGTGGTGGTCACCGGTGGTGTGGTCGTGACCGGTGGTGTGGTGGTCACCGGTGGTGTGGTGGTCACCGGTGGTGTGGTGGTCACCGGTGGTGTGGTGGTCACCGGCGGTGTGGTGGTCACCGGCGGTGTGGTCGTCACCGGCGGCGTGGTCGTCACCGGCGGCGTGGTCGTCACCGGCGGTGTGGTCGTCACCGGCGGCGTCGTGGTCGGCTGCACCAGGGTGATCGTGTAGTGGCTGATCTCCTTGGCACTGGGGTGCGTGATCGTCACCGACGCGACCGGCGGGTCGAGCGTCACGTAGTGCGGCCCGTCGCCCTGCTGATCCGAGCCGGCCTTCACGCAGTAGGCGCTGATGAGGAAGCCAGCGGGCGCGGTGTAGACCAAGGACTTGGTCTTGTCGTCCGCCGGGAACTTGTGGTCGGACTGCGGCTGGCAGACCGCGTCGTTGTCGTTGACGCTCGCCAGGTTGCTGCCCGCGCTGGCGGCACTCATCGCCACACCGAACGGCGCCAGGGCCAGGAGCGCCGTACCCGACAGGAGGGCCAGTGTCGTGCGCGATCGACGTCGTGCGATGAATCCCATGAGGAGCTCCCCTCTCACGACGATGAACGCCTGTGAGTTGTGGTGGATCGACCATGGCTGGTCTGGGCATTCACCATCCCTCCGAAGGACCACCCCGACGTAGCCCCAAATTGGGGAAGTCCATGATGGGTTCGTGACCACCACCGACGACGCGTTGATCTGCGTGCGCAACCTCGAGCGGGACTTCGTCGTGCGCCGCAAGATGGACGGTCGGCGCCGCAAGGTGCGCGAGCACGTTCGCGCCGTACGCGACCTCAGCTTCGACGTCGCAGCAGGCGAGATGGTCGGCTACATCGGGCCGAACGGCGCCGGCAAGTCGACGACGATCAAGATGCTCACCGGCATCCTCGTGCCGACCCGAGGCGAGCTGACGGTCGCCGGGCTCGAGCCGCAGCGCAACCGCGTCGAGCTCGCGCGCCGCATCGGCGTGGTCTTCGGCCAGCGGACGACGCTGTGGTGGGACCTGCCGCTGCGTGACTCGTTCGAGCTGTTGCAGAAGATCTACCGGATCCCCCCGACGAGGTATCGCCATAACCTCGAGCGGTTCGTCGAGCTCCTCGACCTCGGCGACCAGCTGGACACCCCGGTGCGCCAGCTCTCCCTCGGCCAACGGATGCGCGGCGACATCACGGCAGCACTGCTCCACGACCCGGAGATCCTCTACCTCGACGAGCCCACGATCGGTCTCGACGTCGTCAGCAAGGGTCGGCTGCGGGAGTTCCTGCGCGCGCTCAACGCCGAGCGCGGCACCACCTTGATGCTCACCACCCACGACCTGCAGGACATCGAGGCGCTGTGCGACCGGGTGATCGTCATCGACCACGGCACGGCCGTCTTCGACGGTCCGCTCGCCGGGCTGCACGAGCAGGGAGGTTCCACGCGCACCCTGGTGGTCGACCTCGTCGACGAGTCGGAGCCGATCTCGGTGCCGGGCGCCTCGGTGCGCCGGGTGGAGGGCCCGCGGCAGTGGCTGTCGTTCCCGGCCGACGCGAGCGCCGCGCCCATCGTCGGCGCCATAGCGGCGGCCTACGACCTCGCCGACCTGTCCATCCAGGAGCCCGACATCGAGGACGTCATCCGCGAGCTCTACTCACGTTCCTAGACTTCTCGGATGAGCCTCACTCCCGAGCAGACCCAGCGCGTCCTCACCCTCGCCCTCGACCTCGCCCGCGCGGGCGAGACCGAGCAGCTCGCGGAGTTCCTCGACCATGGCCTGCCGATCGACTCGGTGTCCGAGTCGGGCGACTCGTTGCTGATGCTGGCGGCCTACCACGACCGTCCCGAGACCGTGTCGATGCTGCTCGACCGCGGCGCCGACCCCGACCAGCGCAACTCGCGCGACCAGTCGATCGTCGCGGGCGCCCTGTTCAAGGGCGCCGACGACGTCGTACGGCGACTGGTGGCCGCCGGCGCCGACCTCGACGCCGGAACGCCGACAGCCCGCCAGGCGGCCGAGATGTTCGGCCGTGGCGGGCTGCTGGACTGAGCGCGATCAGGCCGGAGCGTTGTCCGGGTTGGGCTCCGTGGCGCTGATCTGGCCGGCGGCCAGGGCCTCGATCGCCTTGCGGACGCCCTCACCGTAGGCCGGGTCGGCCTGGGTGCAGTGGAAGATGTGCTTCTCCACCGACGTCTCGGAGGCACCGTCGATGGCACGCGCGGTGTTCTCGAACAGACGCTGCTGCTCCTCGGCGGTCATCAGCCGGAACAGGTCGCCCGGCTGCTCGTAGTAGTTGTCGTCGTCCTCGCGGAAGTCGAACCGGTCGGCGACGGCACCGATGGCCTGGGCCGGGTCGGCGTAGGCGGGCTGCTCGGGCCAGCGGCCGAAGTTGTTCGGCTCGATCCCGGGCACCGAGCCCTGGTTGCCGTCGACGCGCATCGCACCGTCACGGTGGTAGGTGTTGAGCGTCTGCACTGCCCCACGGGGGTAGTTGACGGGGATCTGGTGGTGGTTGACCCCGACGCGGTAGCGCGCCGCGTCGCCGTACGAGAAGAGCCGGCCCTGGAGCATGCGGTCGGGGCTGAAGGAGATGCCCGGGACCAGGTTGGCCGGGGAGAAGGCGGCCTGCTCGACGTCGGCGAAGTAGTTGTCGGGGTTGCGGTTGAGCTCGAACTCGCCGACCTCGATGAGCGGGTAGTCCTTCTTCGACCAGACCTTCGTGAGGTCGAAGGGGTGGAAGCGGTAGTCGTTGGCCTCGGCCTCGGGCATCACCTGGATGAAGAACTTCCACTTCGGGAAGTCGCCCTTCTCGATCGACTCGTAGAGGTCGCGCTGCGACGACTCGCGGTCGCCGGCCACGACGGCGGCGGCCTCGTCGTCGGTGAGGTTCTCGATGCCCTGCTGGGTGCGGAAGTGGAACTTCACCCAGAAGCGCTCCCCCGCGGCGTTGATGAAGGAGAACGTGTGGGAGCCGAAGCCGTGCATGTGGCGGTAGGACTTCGGGATCCCACGGTCGCTCATCACGATCGTGACCTGGTGCAGCGCCTCGGGCAGGTTGGTCCAGAAGCCCCAGTTGTTCTCCGCGTCGCGCAGGTTGGTGCGCGGGTCGCGCTTCACGGCGCGGTTGAGGTCGGGGAACTTGAGCGGGTCGCGGAAGAAGAAGACCGGGGTGTTGTTGCCGACGACGTCCCAGTTGCCCTCCTCGGTGTAGAAGCGCGCCGCGAAGCCGCGGATGTCGCGCTCCGCGTCGGCTGCGCCGCGCTCACCGGCGACGGTCGAGAAGCGCAGGAACATCTCGCACTCGTTGCCGACCTTGTTGAAGATCGCCGCCCGGGTGTACTGCGAGATGTCGTGGGTGACCTTGAGCGTGCCGAAGGCGCCCGAGCCCTTCGCGTGCATGCGGCGCTCGGGGATCACCTCACGGTCGAAGTGCGCGAGCTTCTCGAGGAACCACAGGTCCTGCAGCAGCATCGGTCCGCGAGGGCCGGCAGTCAGGCTGTTCTGGTTCTCGGCGACCGGTGCGCCGGCCGCGGTGGTGATCGGGTTGGTGTTCTCTTCAAACGCCATCGTTCATCGCTCCTCGTTGAGTGGGGTTCGGGTGGATTCGGCACAGGTGGGGCAGACGCCCCAATAGGTCACCTCGGCCTCGTCGATGACGAAGCCGTGGTGGTCGGAGGCGTCGAGGCAGGGTCGCTGCCCGACGGCGCAGTCGACGTCGGCGATCGCTCCGCACGAGCGGCACACGACGTGGTGGTGGTTGTCCCCCACGCGCAGCTCGTAGCGAGCGGGCGATCCGGCCGGCTCGATCCGGCGCACGAGCCGCGCATCGGTGAGCGCGTGCAGCACGTCGTAGACCGCTTGGGTCGACACGGCGCCGAGCTCGGCGCGGACCGCGGTGGCCAGCGCGTCGGCGTCGACGTGCGGCTGCGCTGCCAACGCGTGGAGCACGGCGACGCGCGGCTGCGTCACGCGCAGGCCGGCCACCTTGAGGCGCTCGCGGGGATCGACAGTGGGCAGAAGTGACATCCCCTGCACTCAATCAGGTTTTCTGGAATGATTCAAGACAACTCGCCCGGGAATGGCGTTAGCGTTCGGCCCATGCCCGCCGCCTTCGAGACCGACGTCCTCGGTCGGCCGTACCGCGTCGAGACCATCGACCTCCCGGACGACTCCGAGGGCCCGGTGGTGGCCACCCTCGTGCACAAGCCCACCCGCAAGCGGGCCGGCCGCGCCGTCCTGCACGTGCACGGGTTCGCGGACTACTTCTTCCACCGCGAGTACGCCGAGTGGTGGACGGCTCGCGGCTACACCTTCTACGCCCTCGACCTGCGCAAGTACGGCCGCTCGATCCTCGACCACCAGACGCCCAACTACACCGAGGACCTGGCGGACTACTACCTCGAGATCGACGCGGCCTGGCAGCGCATCACCGAGCGTGACGGCCACACCAGCGTGGCGGTCTCCGCCCACTCGACGGGCGGCCTGACGCTGCCCCTGTGGGTCAACGACCGCCGCCCCGACGAGCTGTCCGCGATGGTGCTCAACTCCCCCTGGCTCGACCTCCAGGGCTCCGGGTGGCTGCGCAACCCCGCCGCCCGCGCCGCGCTCAACCAGCTGGGTGTGCGCCAGCCCAGGCGACTGATCCCGCGCAACGTCGACACCAGCTACGGCCGCGCGCTGCACACGAGCCATGGCGGCGAGTTCGACTACGACCTCGCTTGGAAGCCGCTCGAGTCGTGGCCGGTCTATGCCGGCTGGTTGCGGGCGATCCGCGCCGGGCACGACCGGGTGCACGCCGGCCTCGACGTGTCCGCGCCGGTGCTGGTTTTGTCCTCGACGGTCTCGGCCTCCGCTGCCGTGGACCCGGACGCCGTGAACAGGGCCGACGTGGTGCTCGACGTCCAGCAGATCCGGCGCTGGGCCTCGTCGCTGGGCTCCCACGTCACCAGCATCGCCATCGACGGTGGACGCCACGACCTGGTGCTCTCCGTGCCCGAGGTCAGGGCGCGCGTCTACGCCGAGCTGGACAGGTGGCTCGCGACGTACGTCGAGTGAGTCGCGACCTCAGGTCAGCAGCGTGATCAGCGCGGCCACGCCCACGACCACGATGAAGGCCCGCAGCACCGCCGCGGGCAGCCTGCGCCCGATCGAGGCGCCGAGCAGTCCGCCGACGATCGCCCCGCTGCCGATCAGCACGACGATCAGCCAGTCGACGTCGGCGACGAACGCGAACAGCACGCCCGAGACCCCGTTGACCAGGGCGGCCAGCACGTTCTTGAGCCCGTTCAGCCGCTGCAGGGCCTCGTCGATGCCGATCCCCAGCACGGCCATCATCAGCACGCCCTGGGCGGCACCGAAGTAGCCGCCGTAGACCCCGCACGCGAGCATCAGGGGCCACACCCACCAGGCGCCACGGGCCGGCAACCCTCCGGTCGCCTCGTGCCTGCGTGCGACCCAGGCCGAGATCCGTGGGCCGGCGACGACCAGGACCAGGCCCAGCAGGATCAGCGCGGGGACGATCACCTCGAACGCACCGGGCTGCCACAGCAGCAGGACCGCACCGAGCAGCCCACCCAGCGCCGAGGCGCTGGCGAGATGCAGGATGCGGCTGCGCTGGCCGACGAGCTCTCGGCGGTAGCCCACCGCTCCGGTGACCGAGCCCGGCACGAGGCCGATGGAGTTGGAGACGTTGGCGGTGACCGGTGGCACGCCGAACGCCAGCAGGGTCGGGAACGTGATCAACGTTCCCGACCCCACCACGGTGTTGATGGTGCCGGCCGCCACGCCCGCGAGGGCGATCAGCACGGCTTCGAGCGGGCTCACGCCGAGGGGGGCTCCTCGGCAGCGGGAGGCTCGACGGTCGGCTCGGCGGGCGGCGTGGCCGGCGCAGCGGCCGACGGCGTGCGGCTGGCCGATTGTGCGGCGGCGATGGCCTCCTCGACGACCTTCTTGGTGTCGCCGTGCCCCGACGACTGCGGCAGCTGCGGCTCGGTCGGGCCCATGTCGACGCGCGTGCGCGGCGTGGCGTCCTGCGGGATGCCGGCGATCTCGTGGATCGAGGAACCGAGCCCCTCCAGTGCCTTGGTGATCTCCGAGGGGATGACCCACACCTTGTTGGCGCTGCCCTCGGCGATCTTCGGCATCATCTGGAGGTACTGGTAGGCCAGCAGGGACTGGTCGGGCTGGCCGTCGTGGATCGCCTGGAAGACGGTCTGGATGGCCTGGCCCTCACCCTGGGCCCGCAGGATCGAGGCCTCACGGTCGGCCTGCGCGCGCAGGATCTGCGACTCGCGATCACCCTCGGCGTTGAGGATCTGCGACTGCTTGGAACCCTCGGCGGTGAGGATCGCGGCCTGGCGCGAACCCTCGGCGGTGAGGATGACGGCCCGCTTCTCACGATCGGCGCGCATCTGCTTCTCCATCGAGTCCTTGATGGAGGGCGGCGGGTCGATGCCCTTGAGCTCGACACGGTTGACGCGGATGCCCCACTTGCCGGTCGCCTCGTCCAGGACGCCACGCAGACCGGAGTTGATCTGGTCGCGGCTGGTCAGCGTCTCCTCGAGGTCCATGCCACCGACGATGTTGCGCAGCGTCGTCATGGTGAGCTGCTCGATCGCCTGGATGTAGTTGGCGATCTCGTAGGTCGCTGCGACCGGGTCGGTGACCTGGAAGTAGATGACCGTGTCGATCGAGACCACGAGGTTGTCCTCGGTGATCACGGGCTGCGGCGGGAACGAGACGACCTGCTCACGCAGGTCGATGAGGTAGCGCAGTCGGTCGATGAACGGCATCAGGATGTTGAGGCCGGCGGGCAGCGTGCCCTTGTACTTGCCGAACCTCTCGACGATGCCGGCGCGGGCCTGCGGCACGATGCGCACCGTCTTGGCGAGCACCACGATCACGAACAGGACCAGTAGCGCCAACAGGACCAGGGCGATCTCCATGGACGTCTCCTTCTCAGAACGGGTTGGCTGGGACGGGCTTCGGGTCAGGACTCGAGACGAGCGACGGGGTGCACGAGGGCGGTGGCACCGCGGATCGCCAGCACCTCGACGGTCTCGCCCGCCGCGATGGTGGCGGTCTCGTCATAGGGCTCGGCGGTCCAGAACTCACCCGCGAGCTTGATCCGGCCCGGGGCCAGCGCCGAGATCTCCTCGGTGACGACGCCCTGCTTGCCGACCAGCTTGCCGTGTCCGAGCGACAGCTCGGGTCCCCCGTGCAGACGCTTGACCATCGAGGGCCGCACCACGGAGATCGCGGCCAACGAGGCAGCGGACGCAGCGAGGATCTGGATGGCGATGTGCAGGTCCAGGAGGGCGGCGACCATGCCGACGAGGGCACCGGCCGCGAGCATGATGAGGATGAGGTCGAGGCTGAACATCTCGGCCACCCCGAGGACGATCGTCAGACCGAGCCAGGTCTCCCACGCATGATCTCTGAGCCACTCCATGGACAGACCCTAGCCCGCGTCAACCAGCCAGGTGGCGGGGGCGCCTGCGGGCGGCGAACCGCCCGTCCTCCTGCGTCAGCAGCATCGGCATCCCGAAGGTCTCCGACAACGTCTCGGCCGTGACCACGCGCTCCAGCGGACCCGACGCCACGACCCGTCCCGCGCGCAGCAGCAGGGCATGGGTGAAGCCGGGCGGGATCTCCTCGACGTGGTGCGACACCAGCACGGTCGCGGGCGAGTCGGGGTCGAGGGCGACGACCGAGAGCGTGGACACGAGGTCCTCGCGACCCCCCAGGTCGAGCCCGGCCGCCGGCTCGTCGAGCAGCAGCATCTCCGGGTCGGTCATCAGCGCCCGGGCGATCTGCACGCGCTTGCGCTCGCCCTCGCTGAGCGTGCCGAACGTGCGCTCGCCCAAGTGGGCGGCACCCACCTCGGTCAGCAGCGACGCGGCCCGGTCGTGGTCGAGGTCGTCGTAGACCTCGCGCCAGCGACCGAGGACGCCGTAGGAGGCCGAGACCACGACGTCCCTGACGAGCTCGGTGCGCGGGATGAGATCGGCCAGGGCGGCACTGGTGAGGCCGATGCGCGGACGCAGGTCGAAGACGTCGACCGTGCCGAGCACCTCGCCCAGGATCCCGGCGACGCCCGAGGTCGGGTGGATCTGCGCCGAGGCCACCTGGAGCAACGTGGTCTTGCCGGCGCCGTTGGGCCCGAGGATCACCCAGCGCTCGTCCTCCTCGACGGCCCAGTTGACCTCGTCCAGCAGGGTCGCCCCGCCCCGGCGGACCGTGAGGTCGGCGAACTCGATCACGGCGGTCATGCGCGTCACCCTATCCAGCACCGCACCACCGGTCCGGACCCCGACGTATTCTCTGGCGCCGTGTCCCTCGAACTCCCGCTGTCCGCCCGCCTCGCCTGGTGGCTCACTGCCTGGCTGCGCGGCACGGAGGTCACCGACCACGTGCTCGACGCCGTCACCGACGGCGAGCTGGCGCACCTCGCCGACGGCCTCGCGGGGGGTACGGCGATGCTCGACCTCCTCCTCGAAGCGAGGCGCTCCGGCGCCACCGGGGCGGGGCTGGCGCTGCCCGTGGAGGGTGACCTGCTCGGCCTGGGCGGGCCACGCGCGTTCAACGACGCGGCGATCGAGGCCGGCGAGGCGGTCGTCGTCGGCGCCTGGGCCGTCGTGCCGGAGGTGGTGGGCGAGGTCTGCCACTGGCGGGTGCAGCCCGCGGCGCCGCGACAGCTCCCCGACGTGGGCGAGGCCGACCGGTCGCTGCGCGCCGCGCTGCTCGACTCGGCCAACCTGCTCGCCGACCTCGACGTCGCCCGCTGGCGCCCCGAGGTGGCCGACCGGCTGATGAACCTCGGGCACCGGCCCGGGCTCGAGGCTCCCCTGGGCACACCACCGCGCTGCGCCGACCTCGCGGCGCGTGGGCTGCAGGGCTGGGCCATCACGGAGCTGGCGCTCGAGGACGACGGAGGTGCTGTGTCGGCGTACGAGATCGAGGCCCGCAGGGCCGCCCTCCAACCGCTGGAGCGCGCGTCGCGACGGGCGATCGTCGCCGCCTGCTCCCCGGAGGTGTGGCCGGACCACTGATCGGCGACGCGCGCCAACTTTTCCTGCGAAACCCTTGCCTGTGACGCGATGTCACATTAACTTGTCTGTGACATCGCGTCACAGACGATTGAGGGAGCAGGCATGACCGCGCAGACCGAGCACTTCTCGTACGACGAGCTGCTGCACCACCTCTCCGAGGCCTCCGTGCACCAGCACTTCGACGCCTTCACCGACATCACGTGGGACGACCCCGACTTCGCCGTCGACCCGACCGACGCCCGCTGGGTGATGCCCCGGGCGGACTCGCTCGGCGCGACCGAGTGGTACCGCTCGCTCCCCCTCGACCGGCAGATCCGGATCGGGATGTATCGCCAGGCCAACATCGCCAAGGTCGGCCTGCAGTTCGAGCAGCTGCTGATCAGCGGGCTGATGAACCACGCGCTGACGCTGCCCAACGGCTCCGCGGAGTTCCGCTACTCCACGCACGAGGCGACCGAGGAGTGCCACCACACGCAGATGTTCCAGGAGATGGTCAACCGCATCGGCCAGGACGTTCCGGGCGGTCCCCGCTGGTTCCGCGCCGTCGCACCGCTCCTCGCGATCGCGGCCGGTCCCCTCCCCAACATCTTCTTCATGGGCGTGCTCGCCGGGGAGGAGCCGATCGACCACCTGCAGAAGTCGATCCTGCGCTCCGGGGAGCAGATGCACCCGATGGTGACCCGCGTGATGCAGATCCACGTCGCCGAGGAGGCCCGCCACATCGGCTTCGCCCACTCCTACCTGACCGAGCGCTCGAAGGACTACTCGCGCCTCCAGCGCGCGGTGCTGTCCGTCCTGATGCCGGTGATCATGCGCGTCCTGTGCGACGTGATCATGAAGCCCAGCCGGCAGATGCAGCGCGACCTCGACATCCCCGCCGAGGTGATCAAGGAGATCTGGTGGGACGGCGAGCACTCCCGCAAGCTCCTGCGCGACACCTTCGGCGACGTGCGGATGCTGGCCGACGAGCTCGGCCTGATGAACCCCGTGTCCCGACGGGTCTGGACCCTCCTCGGCATCGGCGGTCGGCCCTCGCGCTTCCGCAGCGAGCCCCACTCGGCAGCGAGCTGACCGATGCCCTACGTCATCACCCAGTCCTGCTGCGCCGACGCCTCGTGCGTGGTCGCCTGCCCGGTCAACTGCATCCATCCCGCCCCCGGCGAGCCCGGTTTCGCCGAGGCCGAGATGCTGTACGTCGACCCGGACTCCTGCGTCGGCTGCGGCGCCTGCGTCACGGCCTGCCCGGTGGGCGCGATCGTGCCCGACACGAAGCTGACACCGGCGCAGCAACCGTTCCTGGCGCTGAACGCCGACTACTACGCCACGTTCCCCCACGCTGACCGCGCTCCCGTCGCGACGGTGCCCGCCCAACGGCGGCTGCGGACCGCGACGCCCGTGCGGGTGGCGGTGGTGGGCGCCGGTCCCGCCGGCCTCTACACCGCCGACGAGCTGCTCCGGCACCCCGAGGTCGAGGCGGTCGACGTCTACGACCGGCTGCGCACGCCGTACGGCCTCGTCCGGCACGGCGTCGCCCCCGACCACGCCTCCACCAAGCGCGTGACCGAGCTCTTCGGCGCCATCGAGCAGCAGCCGGGCTTCCGCTACTTCCTGGGCGTCGACGTCGGCACCGACCTGACGCTGGCCGACCTGCGCAGCCGCTACCACGCGGTCGTCCACGCCGTGGGCGCCTCCGCGGACCGGCAGCTCGCCATCCCGGGCGAGGACCTGCCCGGCTCGCTGGCCGCGACCGACGTCGTCGGCTGGTACAACGGCCACCCCGGCCGACGCGACCTCGACGTGCCTCTCGACCACGAGCGTGCGGTCGTGGTCGGCAACGGCAACGTCGCCCTCGACGTCGCCCGGATGCTCACCCGCGACCCCGACGTGCTCGCCCGCACCGACGTGGCTCCCGGGCCGCTCGCTGCGCTCCGGTCGAGCGCGGTGCGCGAGGTCGTCGTGCTCGGACGGCGCGGACCCGCGCAGTCCGCCTTCACCGTGCCCGAGCTGATCGGCCTGGCCGGGCTGAGCGATGTCGACGTCGTGGTGCACGCCGACCCGGCGACCCTGACCGGCAGCGACCAGCGCAGCCGGCTGCTCGCCGAGCTCGCTGCCCGCACGACCTCCGGTGACCCCGGGCGTCGCCGGATCGTGCTGGCCTTCGCCACCTCACCCGTCGAGGTCCTCGGTCGCGACGGCCGCGTGAGCGGGGTCCGGCTGGTCCGCAACGACCTCGTCACCGGCCCCGACGGCAGCGTGCGTGCCGAGCCCACCGACGAGCAGTCGACCCTCGAGGCCGGCCTCGTCGTCCGCTCGGTCGGGCACAGCGCTACCCCTGTGTCGGGGCTCCCCTTCGACCCCGTCACCTCGACCGTGCCGAACACCGCGGGCCGGGTGGAGCCCGGGCTCTACGTCGCCGGCTGGATCAAGCGCGGGCCGGTCGGCTTCATCGGCACCAACAAGACCTGCGCCCAGGAGACGGTCGACACCCTGCTGGACGACCTCGACGCGGGTCTCCCCGAGCCCGTGATCACCACGGACCCGGCCGGTTTCGTCCGCGAGCGGCGACCTGACGTGAGCGGCCTCGACGACTGGCGAGTCCTGGACGCGGAGGAACGGGCACGCGGCGCCCTGGTCGGTCGCCCGCGGCTCAAGATCACCGACCCGGAGGAGCAGGCGCTGGCCGGACGCCTCCGCCCCCGCCGACGGCTGCGGGTGCCGACGTGAGCGCCGAGGACGGCCGTCACTCGCGCTGGCTCGGCCACCAGGAGGAACGCCGCCAGCAGGTGATCGACGCCGCGCTGCTGGTGATCGACGAGGCTCCCGCGGGTGCGGAGTTCAGGGTCGCGCAGATCGCGGCCCGGGGCGGCATCAACCGCTCCGCCCTCTACCGCTACTTCGAGGACCGGGCAGACCTGGAGGTCGCGGTGCAACGCGAGATCTGTGCGGTCGCCGGGACCGAGGTGATGGGCGCCATCACCCTCGACGGGACCCCGCGCGAGATCGTGCGCCGGATCATCTCCACCTACACCCACTGGGCCGTGGCGCACGCCTCGCTGCTGCGCTTCGTCGAACGCGACGTGGCCGGCTCCACCGAGCGACCGCTGGAGCAGGTGATCGCCCAGGTCGCCGACGGCGTCGAGACCATGATCGAGATGCTGCTCACGCTCCTCGGCGGCGAGCTGAGCGAGCACGACAAGGCCAGCCTCGACCCGTGGGTCTTCGGCCTGATCGGCGGCTGCATGCAGGCCGTGCGCCGCTGGTCCTCGCGTCCCGTGATCGCACCCGACATCGACTTCTTCGTCGAGGTCCTCACCCAGGGTGCCTGGTGCCAGATCCACGACCTCGCCGCGAGTCGCGGCGTCGACGTACCCGACGTCCCCGCCCAGACCCTCGTCGCCGCCGCCGCGGCCGGCTGACCACAGAGAAGAGACGACCATGACCGAGCACCTCGACGTCCTGATGATCGGTGCCGGACTGTCCGGCATCGACGCCGCCTACCACGTCAGCAAGGCCTTCCCCGACCGCAGCTATGCGGTCCTCGAGATGCGCGAGAGCCTGGGCGGCACCTGGGACCTGTTCCGCTACCCCGGCGTGCGCTCCGACTCCGACATGTACACCCTCGGCTTCAGCTGGAAGCCGTGGCTGGGCAAGAAGGCGATCGCCGACGGCGCCGACATCCTCGCCTACCTCCGCGAGGCCGCCGCGGAGCACGGCATCGACCAGCACATCCGCTACCAGCAGCGCGTGGTGCGGGCCGAGTTCTCCAGCGCCACCGCCCGCTGGACCGTCACCGTGGAGCGCACGGACACCGGTGAGACGCACGAGCTGACGGCCGGCTTCGTGATGTCCACCTCGGGCTACTACCGCTACGACGAGGGGTTCACCCCCGACTTCCCCGGGCGCGCGGACTTCACCGGCCAGGTGGTGCACCCGCAGCACTGGCCCGAGGACCTCGACTTCGCCGGCAAGCGGGTGGTGGTCATCGGCTCCGGCGCGACCGCCGTGACGCTGGTGCCGGCCCTGGCCGACCGCGGTGCCGGTCACGTCACGCTGCTGCAGCGGACTCCGACGTACATCATCAGCCAGCCCGGCACCGACCCGATCTCGCACCGGATGCTGCGGACCCTGCCGACCAAGGTGGCCGCCAAGCTCGTCCGGGGCCGCTACCTCGCGATGCACGTCGGGTTCTACGAGTTCTGCCGGGCACGACCGCGCGAGGCACGACTGCTGCTGCGCACGCTGCTCGAGCGCCAGCTCCCGGCGGACATCGCGTTCGACGAGCACTTCAAGCCGCCGTACGACCCCTGGGACCAGCGACTGTGCCTGGTGCCCCACGGCGACCTCTTCAAGGCGCTGCGCAAGCACACCGTCGACGTCGTCACCGACCACATCGAGGGCTTCACCCCCACCGGCATCCGGCTGCAGTCCGGCCGCGAGCTCGAGGCGGACATCGTCGTCACCGCGACCGGCCTCAACCTGCAGGCCTTCGGCGGGGCGAGCTTCGCCGTCGACGGGCGCGACGTCGACCTGCGCGACACGATGGCCTTCAAGGGGATGATGCTCACCGAGCTGCCCAACTTCGCGTTCATCGTCGGCTACACGAACGCCTCGTGGACGCTCAAGGCCGACCTCGTGTGCCAGTACGTCGTCCGCGTGCTCGAGCACATGGAGCGCACCGGCACCCGGATCGTCGTGCCGCGACGCGACCCCGGCGTCCCCGAGGCCCCGTTCCTGGACTTCGCGGCGGGCTACGTGCTGCGCGCGGTGGACGACTTCCCCAAGCAGGGCAGCGAGGAGCCGTGGCGGTTGCGGATGAACTACTTCCGCGACCTGAAGGTGTTCGCGGCGTCCGTGGACGACCCGGCACTCGACTACTCGCACCCGGTGCCGGCGCTCTCGACCGCCGGGGAGGTCTCGGCATGAGCATCGAGCCGCTGACCCGCGACGCCGGGCACGCCCGGGAGGTGCGCACCGACGACGGCCTGCGCCTGCACGTCACCGTGCGTGGGCGTGAGGACGCCCCGCTCACGGTGGTGCTGGCGCACTGCTGGGCCGCCGACGAGCAGGACTGGCACTACCAGGTCCACGACCTGCTGGTGGCCTACGGACACGACGTCCGGATCATCACCTGGGACCAGCGGGGTCACGGTCGCTCCGACACGGCCCGATCGGCCGCCTGCACGATCCCCCACCTCGCCCGCGACCTGGGGCACGTCGTCGACGCCTTCGCCCCCTCAGGGCCGCTCGTCGTCGCGGGTCACTCGATCGGCGGGATGACCATGTGTGCCCTCCCGGCGGAGCGCCCGGACCTCGTCGAGCGGGTGGTGGGGCTGCTGTTCGTCTCCACGTCGTCCGGAGGCCTCGACACCGTGACCCTGGGCCTGCCGCGGGTCACTGCGCCGGTGGTCCGCCACCAGCTGCCGCGTGTGCTCGCCACCCGGGCCCGGCGGCTGAGCCGCAGCGAGCGCCGCAACTCCCCGCTGCTGGAGCGTTGGGTGGTCGACACCTTCCTGTTCGGTCAACCCCGGCGACCGCGCGACACCGGACTCGTCGTGGACCAGCTGATCAACTGCGGGCCGGCCACGATGTGGGGCTTCTTCCACGACTTCATGACCCACGAGCGAACCGACCTGCTCGCGGCCTACGACGACGTCCCGACCGTGGTCCTCGTCGGGACGCGCGACCTGCTCACCCCGCCCCACCACGCCCGGCGCATCGCCGCCCACGTCCGGGGAGCCGAGGTGCGCGTCGAGCACGGTGCCGGCCACATGCTCACGCTCGAGCGACCCCGGGAGGTCAGTGCAGCGCTGCACGACCTCGTCGACCGCGCCCTGACCGACTGCACAGGAGACATCGCATGAAGACGCTCGAGAACAAGGTCGTGGTCATCACCGGCGCCGCATCCGGCATCGGCCGGGCCCTGGCCGTGGAGGTGGCCCGCCGCGGCGCCCACCTCGCCCTGTCCGACGTGGACATGACGGGGCTGGCGGCGACGGCCCGGCTCGCCCGCGACGCCGGCGCCACCCAGGTGCACACCGCGCGCCTGGACGTGGCGGACCGGGCGGCGGTCGCTGCCTACGCCACCAACGTCGAGGACCACTACGGCCGGGTCAACGTGGTCGTCAACAACGCCGGCGTCGCGTTGTCGGGCGACCTCCACGACCTCGACTACGAGGACATCGACTGGATCGTCGGCGTGAACTTCTGGGGCGTCGTGCACGGCACCAAGGAGTTCCTCCCCCACCTCATCGCCTCCGGCGACGGCCACGTCGTCAACATCTCGTCCCTGTTCGGGCTCGTCTCGATGCCCAGCCAGAGTGCCTACAACGCGACGAAGTACGCCGTACGCGGGCTGACGGAGTCGCTGCGCGAGGAGATGCTGGTCGCCGGTCACCGCGTCGGCGTCACCGCCGTGCACCCCGGCGGCATCAAGACCGCCATCGCCCGCAACGCCCGCGTCTCCGACGCCGAGGACAAGGAGGCGACCGCGGCGTTCTTCGACAAGCGGCTCGCCACGATGACCCCGGAGCGCGCCGCCGAGATCATCGTCCGGGGCGTGCTGCGCAACCAGGCCCGCGTGCTGGTCGGGCTCGACGCCCACGCCCTGCACCACTTCGCCCGGCTCACCGGCTCGCGCTACCAGGACGTCGTCGCGATGGTCTCCAAGCGGGTCATGCCGAAGAAGGTGGGCTGACCGACTCTGGACGAGTGCACCCGAGGGGCTCGCTGGCCAATAGGCTTCTCGCGAGATGATCGACATGGACGAAACTCCCAAGACCCTCCTGATCACCATCACGGGCAAGGACCGCCCCGGTGTCACGTCGGCGATGTTCGCGACCTTCGCGGCCGCGGGCGTCGAGGTGCTCGACATCGAGCAGATCGTGCTCCGCCGCCGCCTCGTCCTCGGCGTGCTCGTCACGGCGCCGCGTGACTGGAAGAAGCTCCGGCTGGCGGTCGAGGAGACCGCCGAGGGGCTCGGCATGCAGGCCGAGGTCGAGCGCGGCCAGGGCGACAACAAGCCCCGCCGCTTCGGCCGGTCGCACGTCACGATCATCGGGGCTCCCCTGAAGGCCACGGCCATGTCGGCGATCGCCGGCCGGATCGCCGACTCGGGCGCCAACATCGACCGCATCGAGCGCATGGCGCGCTACCCCGTGACGGCGATCGACCTCGCCATCTCCGGCGTGGCGCCCGAGGTCCTGCGCCCCCTCCTCGCGGCCGAGGCGGCGACGCAAGGGGTGGACATCGCCGTACAACCCGCCAACCTGCTGCGCCGCTCGATGCGGCTGATCGTGATGGACGTCGACTCCACGCTCATCCAGGGCGAGGTGATCGAGATGATCGCCGCCCACGCCGGCTGCGAGGCCGAGGTCGCGGAGGTCACCGCCCGGGCCATGGCCGGCGAGCTGGACTTCGAGGAGTCGCTGCGCTCGCGCGTGGCGCTGCTCAAGGGCGTGCCGGCCGAGGCGCTCGACGAGGTCTACGAAGCCATCACCCTGGCTCCCGGCGCCCGCACGCTGGTGCGCATCCTGCGCCGGCTGGGCTACCGGTTCGCCATCGTCTCCGGTGGGTTCAGCCAGATCACCGACCGGCTCGCAGCCGACCTCGGCATCCACTACGCCCGCGCCAACGAGCTCGAGATCGTCGACGGCCTGCTCACCGGGCGCGTCGTCGGCGACGTGGTCGACCGGGCCGGCAAGGCGCGCGCGCTGCGCGAGTTCGCCGCCGACATCGGCGTCCCGGAGGCGGCCACCATCGCCATCGGCGACGGCGCCAACGACCTCGACATGCTCAACGCGGCCGGGCTCGGCATCGCCTACAACGCCAAGGCGGTCGTGCGCGACGCGGCGGACGCGTCGGTCAACGTGCCCTACCTCGACACGATCATGTATCTCCTCGGCATCACCCGCGAGGAGATCGAGGCCGCCGACGCCGAGGCCGGCTTCGTCACTCCCGCTCCGCCGATCTGACCCCCGAGACGACGCAGCCGCCGATCTCCTCGTCGGTCACCACGTCGGTCCGCAGCCCGGCGTCGCGCATGGCCGCCACGGTCAGCGGCACCTGGGCCGGCGACGTCTCGATCATCAGCGCCCCTCCCGCCGCCAGCCAGTCGGGCGCGCCGGCAGCGATCCGGCGGTGCAGGTCGACCCCGTCGGCGCCGCCGTCCAGCGCGACGGGTGGTTCGTGCTCACGCGCCTCGGGCGGCATCAGCGACAGGTGGTCGGTCGGGACGTAGGGCGCGTTGGCCGCCACGACGTCGATGCGCCCCCGGAGCGGGGCCGGCAGGTCGCCGTACAAGTCGGAAAGATGGGTGTGCCCGTGCGGGACGTTGCGGCGGGCGCAGTCGAGGGCGTGGGGGTCGACGTCGCTGAGGTGCACCTCACCGGCGGCCACGGTGGCCGCGACCGGGCCGACGCCGCAGCACAGCTCGAGCAGGACCGACCCGGGTCCGCAACGGGCGGCGGCAGTGCGTGCCAGGAGCTCGGTACGGCGCCGCGGGACGAACACACCCGGGCACACGCTCAGGCGGCGACCGGCGAAGACCACCCACCCGAGCACGGTCTCGAGCGGCTCCCCCGCGAGCCGCCGGACGACGAGCTCCTCCAGCTCGACACCCTCGCGGCCGCTGCCCAGCAGCAGCGCGGCCTCGTCCTCGGCGAACACGCAGCCCGCCGCCCGGAGCCGGGCCGCGAGCTGCTCGGCGCTCAGTCGCGCCCCACGTGGAAGGCGGTCACCGAGGCCGACGCCATGGCGAGGTCGGACCAGCCGCCCTCGAAGCGCAGCACGGTGAGCGCGCAGGTGGGGTAGCCGCCGGCCATGTCGGCGCTCGCCGCCGGGTCGCCGTCACCGTCGTCGAGCATCTGGGCGAGGAACGCCACGGTCGGGTTGTGGCCCAGCACGAACAGCACCCGGGCCTCGTCGGGCGTCTCCCGCATCAGGTCGAGGGTCGTGTCGGGGCTCGCGGAGTAGAGGCCGTCGTCGAAGACGGGCGCCAGGCTCCAGCCGGCCGCGCCTGCGACGGCCTCCCACGTCTCGCGGGTGCGGGTGGCGCTCGATACGAGGGCGTGGTCGGGGGCGATGCCCTGCTCCGCCAGCCAGTGCCCGGCAGCGGCTGCATCGGCCCGGCCCTGCTCGGCGAGCCGGCGCTCGTGGTCGCTCTCGCCCCATGACTCCGCCCTGGCATGACGCATGACGACGAGCAGGCGGGTCGGCGCAGAATCGAGAGTTGCCACGCGCCAACTCTGGCAGCACCCGCCAAGCACTGTCACGCTAGCCTGCGTCCCATGCCCTCAGCCCCCACTCGCGGACCCCTGATGATCATCGGCGGCGCCGAGGACAAGCTGCGCAAGCGGACCATCCTCAAGGACTTCGTGGTCGCCAGCGGCGGCCACGACGCGCGCATCGTCGTGATCCCGACCGCTTCGTCCCTGGGCCCGGAGATCCACGAGGTCTACGAGGCCCTCTTCCACAAGCTCGGCGCCGCCGAGGTCGTCACGGCCCGACCCGAGTCCCGTGACCAGGCGCACGATCCCGCACTCGTCGGCGCGCTGGAGCGCGCGACCGGCATCTTCATGACCGGCGGCAACCAGCTCAAGCTCTCCGGCGTCATCTGCGGCACCCCGTTCGGGGAGGCGATCATCGACGCGCACGAGCGCGGGGCGGTCGTCGCCGGCACCTCGGCCGGGGCCAGCATCCAGTCCTCCCACATGGTCGCCTTCGGTGTCGGCGGCGCCACGCCCAAGCAGCGGATGACCCAGGTCGCGGCGGGCCTGGGCCTGGTCGCCTCGTCGGTGATCGACCAGCACTTCGACCAGCGCAACCGATACGGCCGGCTGCTGATGATCGTGTCCCAGAGCCCCCAGCTGCTCGGCATCGGCGTGGACGAGGACACCGCTGCGATCGTCGAGCACGTCGGTGACCACGAGGTGCTGCGCGTGACCGGTCGCGGCTCGGTCACGATCTTCGACCCGGCGCGCATGGTCTCCAACGCGCACGAGGCCCGCCGCTCCGCACCGCTGCTGGCCAGCGGCGTGATCCTGCACATGCTACCGGCCGGCTCCGCCTACGACCTCACCACCCGGACCCTGGTGCCGAGCGACCAGCAGGTCGACGACAGCGAGGCCGCCGAGATCGCCGAGGCCGGGCGCGACCTGCGCCAGCTCACCCGCGACATCGCGGCCGGCGACGTCTCCCCCACCAACCTGCGCCGGCGGCTGGCCCGCAACCGGCGACGCGTGAGCGCCCCACCCACTCCTGAAGCATCCCCTGCAAGCGATGGAGACCGAGCATGAGCGAGCGACCCCGCCCTGACCTGAGGATCCTCGAGACGCGGGTCTACCGCGGCGCCAACGTCTGGTCCTACGACAAGTCCGTCCACCTGGTCGTCGACCTCGGTTCTCTCGAGGAGTTCCCCACCAACACCCTGCCCGGCTTCACCGACGAGCTCGTCGCGATGCTGCCCGGTCTCCGGGAGCACTCCTGCTCGCGCGGTCGCCGCGGCGGCTTCGTGGAGCGCCTCAACGAGGGCACCTGGCTGGGCCACGTCGCCGAGCACGCCGCCCTCGCCCTGCAGCAGGTCGTCGGCCACGACATCCGGCGCGGCAAGACCCGCATGGTGAAGGGCCAGAAGGGCGTCTACAACATCGTCTACGGCTACATCGACGAGCAGGTCGGTGTCGAGGCCGGCAAGCTCGCGATCCGCCTCGTCAACCACCTCGTCGAGGGCGACCCCGACTTCGAGTGGGAGGCCGAGCGCGACGCGTTCATCACCCGCGCCGAGCGCACCGCCTTCGGCCCCTCCACCCAGGCGATCGTCGACGAGGCGATCTCGCGCGACATCCCGTGGATCCGGCTCAACCAGGCCTCCCTGGTCCAGCTCGGCCAGGGTGTCCACGCCAAGCGCATCCGGGCCACGATGACGAGCGAGACCAGCTCGATCGCGGTCGACATCGCCTCCGACAAGGACCTCACCACCAAGCTCCTCGGCGCCGCCGGGCTGCCCGTGCCCAAGCAGGGTTCGATCCGTACGGCGGACGGTGCCGTCCAGGTCGCCAACCGCATCGGCTACCCGGTGGTCGTCAAGCCGCTGGACGGCAACCACGGCCGCGGGGTGTGCCTGAACCTCCAGGACGACCAGGACGTGCGCAACGCCTTCCCGATCGCCGCCGAGCAGTCGCGGCGCGGTGTCGTGATCGTCGAGTCGTTCGTGACCGGCAAGGACTACCGCTGCCTGATCATCGACGGCCGGATGGTGGCCATCGCCGAGCGGGTCCCGGCCAGCGTCACCGGCGACGGCACCTCCACCGTGGAGCAGCTCGTCGACCTCACCAACGCCGACCCTCGCCGCGGCGTCGGCCACGAGAAGGTGCTCACCCGGATCAAGGTCGACGCCGCCGCCCTCGAGGTGCTCGCGAGCCAGGGCCACGCGCTCGACTCCGTCCCGCGCGAGGGCGAGACGGTCAAGCTCGCCCTGACCGGCAACATGTCGACCGGCGGCATCTCGATCGACCGGACCTTCGAGGCCCACCCCGAGAACGTCGAGATAGCCGAGGAGGCAGCCCGCATGGTCGGGCTCGACATCGCCGGCATCGACTTCATCTGCCCCGACATCACCGAGCCGGTCCGCGAGACCGGCGGGGCCATCTGCGAGGTCAACGCCGCCCCCGGCTTCCGCATGCACACCCACCCGACGATCGGTGAGCCGCAGTTCATCGCCAAGCCGGTCGTCGACATGCTCTTCCCCCCGGGCGCGACGTCGCGGATCCCGATCATCGCGGTCACCGGCACCAACGGGAAGACCACGACCAGCCGGATGATCAGCCACATCTTCAAGGGCATGGGCCGCAAGGTCGGCATGACCTCGACCGACGGCGTCGTGATCGACGAGCGGCTGGTGATCCGCGCGGACGCGTCCGGTCCCCGCTCGGCCCGGATGGTGCTGCAGAACCCCCGCGTCGACACGGCCGTCTTCGAGGTCGCCCGTGGCGGCATCCTGCGCGAGGGCCTCGGCTACGAGCGCAACGACGTCGCCGTCGTGCTCAACGTGCAGCCCGACCACCTCGGCCTGCGTGGCATCGACACCGTCGAGCAGCTCGCCGACGTGAAGGCCGTGCTCGTCGAGGCGGTGCCCCGCGACGGCCACGCCGTCCTCAACGCCGACGACCCGCTCGTGCGCGAGATGCGCCGCAAGTGCTCGGGCCAGGTCGTGTGGTTCTCCATGGAGGAGCCGGGGAGCGAGGCGCGCGACCTGATCGACGCGCACTGCCGCCGAGGCGGCAAGGCGCTCGTCCTCAACCCGTCCGAGCGCGGCGAGATGATCGTGGTCAAGCACGGCCGTCGCGAGATGCAGCTCGCCTGGACCCACCTGCTCCCCGCCACCTTCGGCGGCCGGGCGCGGATGAACGTGCAGAACTCACTGGCCGCCGCGGCCGCCGCGTTCGCCGCGGGTGCCCCGCTGCACGACATCCGGCAGGGCCTGCGCACCTTCTCGACCAGCTACTACCTCTCCCCCGGCCGCCTCAACGAGATCGAGGTCAACGGCGTCACCGTGATCGTCGACTACTGCCACAACGCGCCCGGCATGAAGGCGCTCGGCGACTTCGTCGACCGCGTGGGCGAGTCGCTGGAGTCGTCCCACGACCTCGCCAGGCCCTCGCGCATCGGCGTGATCGCCACGGCGGGCGACCGCCGCGACCAAGACATGCGCGAGCTCGGCAGCATCGCCGCCCAGCACTTCGACGTGCTCGTCGTGCGCGAGGACGTGCAGCTGCGTGGCCGCGACCGCGGCACCACCTCGGCGTTGGTCGCCGAGGGCGTGCGCCAGGCGATGGAGGCCGGCAGCCGGTGCAAGCAGGTCGAGGTGATCACCGACGAGATCAAGGCCGTCCGGCGCGCGATGAACCGCGCCAACCGCGGCGACCTCGTCGTGGTCTGCGTCGACAAGCACGGCGAGGTGATGAGCGAGCTGGAGAACTGGTCCTCGCAGGCCCAGGCCGGTTCCGGCATCAACGACGACGTGCCGGCGGCCGATCCCGACTACAGCGCGCCCGCGGAGTCCTGAGTGCGGATCCTGTCGCTGACCGACCTCCCGCACCGGCCCGTCGACGGGCACGGCAGCAAGAACTTCTCGGTCGGCGCCTTCGGGATCTGCGCCGACGCCCACCTGGTCGCGATCACCCTCGGGCCCGGCGGCGTCATCGGCCGCCACCCCGCGAGCGGCCGACAGCTTCTCGTCGTGCTCTCGGGCGAGGCGCAGGTCGCCGGCCACGACGGGACGGTCCGCACCATCGGTGCGGGTGAGGCAGCGGTGTGGGAGCCGGGCGAGCCCCACGAGACCCGGTCGCCGGCGGGGATGACGGCGATGATCGTCGAGGGTGACCTCGACATCGGAGCGCCGGGCGAGCAGATCGACCGCGGCGACACCTGATCAGTCCGCGTGCGCGGCACGCACCTTCGCGGAGAGCTGGTCGGGACCGTCCGGCGTGCCGCCGTGACCCGCGATCCAGTCGTACGCCGCCTCGCGCTCGGCATGGCACATCAGCCCGATCACGTCGCCGGCGTGGGCCTGCTCGACGAGCCCGGCGAGGCACTCGACCTCGGTCGGGTAGGTGGTGATGTCGGTGACGCCGACCCGTGCCGCTCCGGCCCGGAGCAGCACGTCGATCTCGTCCATGGTGCGGTGGCGCAGGTAGCGCTCCTTGTGGCCGATGGCGACGACGTCGCTGCCCTTCGCGCCGATCTCGCCCAGAGCGTCGATCAGCTCGTCGGTGCGGTCGCCGACGGCGCCGAGCCCGAGCAGGAGGCGGGCCTCGCGGCGGCGTACGCCCTCCATGATCTCGAGCAGCGCCTCCAGCCCGGCCTCGTTGTGGGCGAGGTCCATCACGACCGTGACGTCGCCCGGCAGGGAGAAGAAGTTCATCCGGCCCGGGTTGTGCTCGGCGTCCGGCAGGAAGGACCTGAGGCCGGCGACGACGTCCTCGACGGGGATGCCGATCGCGAGCGACGCGGAGGCGGCGGCGAGGGCGTTCTCGATGTTGAAGCGGCTCAGGCCCGCCAGCGTCATCGGGACGTCGACCAGCTCGACCAGCGGGAGCGGGTCGGAGCCGGGCCGGAGCACCGTGATCCAGCCGTCCATGACGGTCGTCGCGCGGCCGCCCTCGTTCATGATGTCGCGGATCGCGGGCGAGTCGGGGTCGCGGGAGAACACCCACGGCTGCGCCTTGGTGATCGTCTGCATCGCGAGCACGCGCGGGTCGTCGCCGTTGAGGACGGCCCAGCCGTCCTTGCGGGTGATGCGCGGGACGACCGACTTGACCTCGGCCAGCTGGTCGACGGTGTCGATGCCCTGGAGGCCGAGGTGGTCGGCGGTGACGTTGGTGACGACGGAGACGTCGTTGCGGGTCAGGCCGATCCCCTTGAGCAGGATGCCGCCGCGCGCAGTCTCGGTGACGGCGAGCTGCACGCTCGGGTGCGCGAGCACGCGACCGGCGCCGCTCGGGCCGGAGTAGTCTCCCACCTCCACCAGCTCGCCGTCGATGTAGATGCCGTCGGTGTTGGACCAGCCGACGAGCTGCCCGCCGGTCCGCGCGATGTGGGCGATCATCCGGCTCGTCGTGGTCTTGCCGTTGGTGCCGGTCACCGCGACCACGGGCACCTTGGGCGTGATCGTGGTGGGGCGGGCTCCCGGCTCGGCGGCGGCGACCTGCTCGGCGGCGGCACTCACCGCGCCCTCGACGTCCGGGGTGGGCAGCGCGTCCAGCGCATGGGCCACGGCCTGCCCGAGGGCCTGGGCCCGTCCCCGGTGGCGCCACGGGAAGGCGACGACGAGCACGTTGGCGTCGGCTGTCGGGCGCACCCGCACGGCCAGCCGCGAGGTGCCCGACTCACTCGCGATGGCGCGCACCAAGCTCTCCACGGCGCGCATGGCGAACCGCTGCCGGAAGCCGCTGCCGGGGGCACCCGGGCGCGTCGTGCGCAGCCCGATCCGGCGGGCGAACCTGAGCACCGTCGCCTCGGAGGCCTCCGCGATCGTGCTGATGTCGAGGGTCAGCTTGATGGCGGCGCGGGGGAAGTAGAGGTTGGGGCCTTCCAGGACACGAAGCTCGACGAGGGAGGTCACCGCCGCACCGTATCGCCCGCTCAGAGTCCCATCGCGTGGAAGCCGCCGTCGACGTGCACGATCTCGCCGGTGGTGGCCGGGAAGAAGTCGCTGAGCAGCGCGCACACGGCCTTCGCGGTGGGCTCGTGGTCGCTCTCGTTCCACCCGAGCGGGGCGCGGTCCTTCCACGCCGACTCCAGGTCCTCGAAGCCGGGGATGGCCTTGGCCGCCAGCGTCTTGAGCGGGCCGGCGGACACGAGGTTGCAGCGGATGCCGCTCGGGCCGAGGTCGCGGGCGAGGTAGCGGGAGGTCGACTCGAGGCCGGCCTTGGCCACGCCCATCCAGTCGTAGGCCGGCCACGCGACCGTCGCGTCGAAGGTCAGCCCGACGATCGAGCCGCCCTCGGAGAGCAGCGGTCGCGTCGCCACGGCGAGGGACTTCAGGCTGTACGCCGACACCTGCACCGCCTGCGCGACGTCGGCCCACGGGCCCTCGAGGAACTTGCCGCCGAGCAGGGTCTGCGGGTTGCCGTAGGCGATCGAGTGCACGACGCCGTCGAGCCCGTCGACGTGCTCGCGGACCTGGTCGGCCAGCCCGGCGAGGTGGTCCTCGTCGGTGACGTCGAGCTCGAGCACCGGCGCCTCGGCCGGCAGCCGCTTCGCGATGCGCTTGGTGATGTTGAGCGCGCGCCCGAAGTTGGAGATGAGCACCGTGGCGCCCTGCTCCTGGGCGACCTTGGCGGTGGCGAAGCCGATGGAGGAGTCCATCGTCACCCCGGCCACCAGGATGCGCTTGCCCGCCAGAATTCCCGTGGATGCTGTCGACATGTCCTAGTGCCCCATTCCGAGTCCGCCGTCAACTGGGATGACGGCTCCTGTCACATAGGCCGCGCCGTCCGACGCGAGCCAGGTCACGGCCGAGGCGACCTCGGTCGCGGCCGCATAGCGCCCCAGCGGCACCTGTGCCTTGATCAGCTGCTTCTGGTCGTCGGTAAGCACGGCGGTCATGTCCGTCTCCACGAATCCGGGCGCCACGACGTTGGCGGTGATGGATCGCGACCCGAGCTCGCGGGCCAGCGACCGGGACAGCCCGACGAGACCTGCCTTGGAGGCGGCGTAGTTGACCTGCCCGGCGGAGCCGAGGAGGCCGACCACCGAGGAGATGAAGATGATCCGGCCCCGCTTGAGGCGCAGCATGCCCTTCGCGGCCCGCTTGGCCAGCCGGAAGGAGCCGGTCAGGTTGGTGTCGATCACCGAGGACCAGTCGTCCTCCGACATCCGCAGGATCAGGGTGTCGTGGGTGATGCCGGCGTTGGCGACCAGGATCTCGACGGGCCCGTGGGCCGCCTCGATCTCGGCGAAGGCGGCGTCGACCGCCGCCGGGTCGGTGACGTCACAGCGGACGTCGAGCGCGCCCTCGGGGGCACCGCCCGACCGCGTCGTCACCGCCACCTTGTCGCCCTGGGCCAGGAAGGCCTCGGCGATGGCGCGACCGATGCCGCGGTTGCCGCCGGTGACCAGGACTGATCGGGGTGCTTCCTGCATCGCTTCACTCACGCCTGACGACGCTAGTGATTACCCGGGGGTAGGCGAAAACACCCCGCGCGGATCACTCGTCCTCGAGGCGGAAGCCGACCTTCATGCCGACCTGGAAGTGCTCGACCTGACCGTCCTTGGCCTGGCCGCGGATCTGGGTGATCTCGAACCAGTCGATGTGGCGCAGCGTCTTTCCGGCGCGCTCGATGCCGTTGCGGACGGCCTGGTCGATGCCGTCGGGGGACGTGCCGACGATCTCGCTGACGCGGTAGGTGCGGTTGGACATGGTGTTCTCCTCGGGGGCCAGATGGGTGGGTCCTGCTGCAACGGCTCGGACCCGTGGTGACCGAGCCTATCGACGTACAGTGGAGGCATGGCCTCACGGGACTCGCATTCGGTGCGCATCACGACCGCGCCGACGAGCGTGGCCGACGACATCGCAGGTCGACAGCGCCGTTATCTCATCTCGATGGCCATCCGCACGGCGTGCGTGATCGGCGCGGTGGCCGTGGGCCCGGGGATCCTGAGGTGGGTGCTGGTCGCCGGAGCGGTGCTCCTGCCCTACGTCGCGGTCGTGTTCGCCAACGCCGGCAACCGCAAGGACGACGGCTTCGACCTGCGCGACACCAGTTCTTCACGCGAGCTCAATTGAGCCGCAACTCACCGGACACCGCAGGTTGGTTTCAGCGATCTGTCGTGCAAGAATCAACTTGCGACCCCAGCATCCCCCGTCTGTGGTCGCACTTCGGTGCCGGACGGCTTCCCCCGTGGCTGTCCGGCACCGGCTCATTTGCGCCCCTGCTGCCAGATCGTGCCAAGGTGACCCCGTGACCGACCCGGGAATGCCCGACCGCTGCTCCGCGAAGAGCTGCACGGCCGACGCCGTCTGGGCCCTGCTGTGGAACAACCCCAAGCTGCACACACCCGATCGCCGCAAGACGTGGTTGGCGTGCGACGAGCACCGGCAGTCGCTCAGCGACTTCCTCGGCGCTCGCGGGTTCCTCAAGGACGTCGTGGAGCACGGCGACCGCTCGTCCTGACACGACTGGGTTTCGACACGGCAGTCGCGACCTCGTGCCTCGGTCGCGCGCCTTGCTCAACCACCATCAGCGGATCCGCTGTGCGTCCCCGCTATCCGCCGATGGCCGACATCGGCCGGTCGGGCTGCAGGAACGACTCGTCGTCGATGCCGTGGCCCGCGCGCTTGCCGGCCATCGCCACGACCCACCGGTCGGCCAGGTCGTCGTCGGTCGCGCCGGAGCGCAGCGCAGCCCTCAGGTCCGACTCCTCGCGGGCGAACAGGCAGTTGCGGATCTGGCCGTCGGCGGTGAGGCGCACCCGGTCGCAGTCTCCGCAGAAGGGCCGCGTGACCGAGGCGATGATGCCGACGGTCCCCGGGCCCCCGTCGACGTCGAAGAGCTCCGCGGGGTCGCTCCCCCGGGCCTCACCGTGCGGCGTGAGGGTGAAGTCGGCGCCCAGCCGTTCGAAGATCTCGTCGGCTGTGACCATCTCGGCGCGGCTCCAGCCGTGCTGGGCGTCGAGCGGCATCTGCTCGATGAAGCGGAGGTCGTAGGAGTGGTCCAGGGCCCACTGCAGCAGCTCACTGGCCTGGTCGTCGTTGGTGCCGCGCAGCAGCACGGCGTTGATCTTCAGCGGCGACAGTCCGGCGGCGCGCGCGGCCTCGAGCCCCGCGACGACGTCGGCGAGGCGGTCGCGGCGGGTGATCTCGTGGAACGTCTCGGGGCGCACGGAGTCCAGGGAGACGTTGATGCGGTCGAGCCCCGCCTCGCGCAGAGCGGCCGCGGTGCGCGCGAGTCCGAGCGCGTTGGTCGTCAGGGAGGTCTCGACACCGAGCTCGTGGGTGCGCCGCACAATGTCGACCAGGCCGCGGCGGACGAGCGGCTCGCCGCCGGTGAACCGGACCTCGGTGATGCCCAGGCGGCGTACGGCGATGGTGATCAGCCGCACGACCTCGTCGTCGGTCAGGGTCTGGTCGTCGGGTAGCCAGTCGAGCCCCTCGGCGGGCATGCAGTAGGAGCAGCGCAGGTTGCAGCGGTCGGTCAAGGAGACGCGCAGGTCCTTGGCGACACGGCCGAATCGATCTGCGAGGGGGATCACCTGGTCAGTCTAGGTGTGTGCCGGTCACGGAGGGGCTGCGGCTAACCTCATCCGGTGAAAAGGTTCCGGTTCCTGCTGAGTCGTCGGTGGGTGCTGTTCCTCCTGACCGTGGTCGCGCTGGCCTGGGTGGCGTGGCGACTGGGCGAGTGGCAGTTCCACCGGTTGGAGGACCGCCGGGACCGCAACGCCATCATCGAGCGCAACGAGAAGCAGCCCCCGGTGCCCGTCACCGACGTGATGGCGCCCGGCGCGCCGCTGTCGGCCGACGACGAGTGGAAGCGCGTCACCGCCACCGGCACCTATGCCGTCGAGGACACCGTCGTGGTGCGCTACCGCACCCGTGACGGTGCCGCGGGCGTCGACGTCGTGGTCCCCCTGGAGCTGGTTGACGGTTCGAGCGTGCTGGTGGACCGCGGCTGGTTCGCCACCCAGAACCGTGGCGCGACGCCTGACGACGTCCCCGCGCCACCCGCCGGCGAGGTCACCATCGAGGGCTGGGTGCGCCTCGACGCCACCGGCGACAGCACCGAGGTCACCGACCAGTCCACCCGCTCGATCAACAGCGCGCAGATCGGCGAGGCGCTGGACCGCGAGGTCGTCACCGGCTTCGTGGACCTGCGCTCGGAGTCGCCCGAGCCCGCGGACCCGCTGCTGCCGGTGGAGCTGCCCGAGCTCGACAGCGGACCACACTTCTTCTACGGCCTGCAGTGGTGGTTCTTCGGGCTGCTCGCGCTCTTCGGCTTCGGCTACCTCGTCTACGACGAGGCACGGGGCGGGCGCGGCATGGTGCGCGGCTCGCGTCGCTCAGAGGACCCGGAGCATCCCACCGTCGACCGGGAGCATCGCACCGCTGACGAATGACGCGGCCGGCGACAGCAGGAAGGCCGCGGCCCGGCCGAACTCATCCGGGTCGCCGTAGCGCCCCAGCGGGATCGACTGCTCGAACGCCGCTCGCGTCGCCCGGGCGTCGCCGCTGGCCGCGTCCAGCTCAGCGACCCGGTCGGTGCCGATCCGACCGGGCAGCAGACCGTTGACCCGCACTCCCTTGGGCCCGAGCTCCTCGGCCAGGGTCTTGGCGACCATCGCGAGACCTGGGCGCAGGCCGTTGGAGACCGCCATGTCGGCGAGCGGTGCGCGCACACTGCTCGACAGCACCAGCGCGAGCGAGCCGCCCTCCCCCAGCGCGAGACCGATCTCGCGCGAAAGCCGCACCGCACCGAGGAAGACCGACGCGAAGGCGCTCGACCACTGGTCGTCGGTGATGTCGACGACCGCACCCTTCGGCGGGCCGCCCACGGAGATCAGCGCCCCGTCGAGCCGGCCGAACGAATCCTGTGCCGCGGCGATGAGCCGGGCCGGGGTCTCGGGGTCTGCGTTGTCGGCCACCACTCCTGTGGCCCTGTCGCCCAATGCCTCGACCGCCGCGGCGATCGTGTCACCCGAGCGGCCGGAGACCACCACGCGTGCACCCTCGTCGACGAGCACGTCGGCCGTGGCCCGGCCGAGCCCGCGGGCGCCGCCGGTGACGATGAAGACCTTGTCCTCGAGCTGGAGATCCATGTCGCGAACCTACTCGCGGAACTGCGTGTCGTGCAGGGTGCGGTAGAGCCCGCCCTCGGCGATCAGCTCGGCGTGGGTGCCACGCTGGACGACGCGGCCGGCGTCGAGCACGAGGATCTGGTCGGCGTTGCGGACGGTCGACAGGCGGTGCGCGATGACCAGGGACGTACGCGAGGCGAGCGCCGCGTCGAGCGCGCGCTGCACTGCCGCCTCGGACTCGGAGTCGAGGTGGGCGGTCGCCTCGTCGAGGACGACGATCGCCGGCGCCTTCAGCAGCAGCCGGGCGATCGCGAGCCGTTGGCGCTCACCGCCCGAGAGACGGTAGCCACGGTCGCCGACGACGGTGTCGAGGCCGTCGGGCAAGGCCCGCACCAGTGCCGCGATCTGGGCGGCCTCCATGCATTGCCACAGCGCCGCCTCGGCGGCGTCGGGCCGGGCATAGAGCAGGTTGGTGCGGATGGTGTCGTGGAACATGTGCGCGTCCTGGGTGACGTAGCCGACGACGTCCTCCAGCGACTCCAGCGTCACGTCACGCACGTCCTGGCCTCCGACGCGTACGGCGCCCGCGACCGGGTCGTAGAGGCGCGCGACGAGGTGGGTGACGGTGGTCTTGCCGGCACCGGACGGGCCCACGAGGGCGATCATCTGCCCGGGCTCGGCGGTGAAGGACACGTCGTGCAGCACCTGGCCGCTCGGCCGGGCCTCGACCCGAGCGACGTTCTCCAGTGACGCGAGCGAGACCTCGTCGGCCGCGGGATAGCCGAAGTCGACGTGGTCGAACTCCAGCGAGGCCGCCGACCGCGGCAGCACCGTGGCGTCCGGCCGCTCCTGGATCAGCGAGGGCAGGTCGAGCACCTCGAAGACCCGGTCGAAGCTCACCAGCGCGGTCATCACGTCGATGCGGACGTTGGACAGGCCCTGCAAGGGACCGAGCAGCCGCAGCAGCAGGATGCCGAGGGCGACCAGGGTGCCCACGGAGAGGTCGCCCTGGATCGCGAGGTAGCCGCCGATGCCGTAGACCATCGCGGTGGCGAGCTGCGGGAGGAGGGTCATGGCGGCGAAGAAGACCCGGGTGAGCAGGGAGATGCGCACGCCCAGGTCGCGGACCACGGCCGCCTTGGCGGCGTACGACCGGTCCTCGGTCTCGCGGCGCCCGAAGAGCTTGAGCAGCATCGCGCCGCCGACGTTGAAGCGCTCGGTCATGGCGTTGCCGAGGTCGGCGTTGCCCTCCATCTGCTCGCGGGTCAGGCCGGCGAGCCGGTTGCCGACCCAGCGCGAGGTGAGCAGCAGGAAGGGGAACAGCAGCAGGCACAGCAGCGTCACCTGCCAGCTCAGCGCGAACATGGTGATCCCGACGACGAGCGCCGAGATCATGTTGGCCACCGTGCCGGACAGGGTGGACGTGAACGCGCGCTGGGCGCCGATGACGTCGTTGTTGAGCCGGCTGACCAGAGCGCCGGTCTGGGTGCGGGTGAAGAAGGCGAGCGACTGGCGCTGGACGTGGGCGAAGACCTGGGTGCGCAGGTCGTAGATCAGGCCCTCGCCGATCCGGCTGGAGAGGTAGCCACCGAGCAGGCCGAGGCCTGAGTCGATGACCGCGACCACGGCCATCGCCGCCGCGAGCCAGATCACCAGCCGGGTGTCGCCGGCGCTGATGCCCTTGTCGACGATTTGCTGGAGCAGCAGCGGAGGGAGCACGACGAGTCCGGCGTCCACCACCGTGACGGCGAGGAACATCGCGATCGCCACGCGGTGCGGGCGCGCGAACGACAGCACCCGGCGCACGGTCTGCCGCTCGATCCGCTTGTCGACCACGGTCCGGTCGGAGCGCAGGAACCGCCAGGGCGGTCCGGCGCTGCCGGGTCCCATCATCGACATCTGGAGTCCTTCTCGGTCGGCCGATCAGCCGGCGAAGGCAGCGGCCACGGACCGGAAGCGACGCATCTGCGCCTCCCGCTCCAGGCGCCGCTGCTCGTCGAGCTCACGGTCGGCCGCTCCCTGCAACAACGTCTTGGTCTCGGTGACCACACCGGCCATCGGTGCGGACAGGGCAGCCGCGAGCGCCGCGACCTCGCTGTCGAGGTCGTCGACCGGCACGACCTTGTTGACCAGCCCGATGTCGACGGCCTCCTGTGCACCGACCATCCGGGCGGTGGCGCAGATCTCGAGGGCCCTGGCGTAGCCAACGCTCTCGACGAGGGGCTTTGTTCCCGTCAGGTCGGGGACGAGGCCGAGCGCCGACTCCTTCATGGAGAACTGCGCGTCGTCCGCCACGACCCGCAGGTCGCACGACAGCGCGAGCTGGAAGCCCGCGCCCACGGCATAGCCGCGTACGGCGGCGATGGACACGAACCGCGGGTCGCGCAGGAACGTGAAGCCGCGCTGGAACTCCTCGATCCGGTCGGCAGCCGCCTGGTCGGGGAGGCCGAGCAGGCCGATGACGCTCTCGGCGGCGTCGGCGGACGGGTCGAGCATCGCCCGGTCCAGGCCGGCGGAGAAGGTCGGGCCCGCTCCGGTGACCACGACGACGCGGACGTCGTCGGGGATCTGCCGGCCGATCTCGGCCAGCGCCAGCCACATCGCCGGCGTCTGCGCGTTGCGCACCTCGGGGCGGTTGAGCGTGATCGTGGCGACCGGACCGGCCACGGAGTAGTCGAGGCCCACGGCCGCGAGGTCAGGAAGCGTCATGCCCGGAGTCTCTCAGAGCACTACCTGCGGGTACGTGGCCCGGTGCCGTGTCAGAGCAGGACTGAGGGCCTGACAGGACGGTCAGGCCAGCGACACGAGATCGGCATAGCCCTCGTTCCACAGGTCCTCGTCGCCGTCGGGAAGCAGCAGCACCCGGTCGGGCTCGAGCGCCCGGACGGCACCCTCGTCGTGGGTGACCAGGATGATCGCGCCCTCGTAGGTGCGGATCGCGGCCAGCACCTCCTCACGGGAGGCGGGGTCGAGGTTGTTGGTGGGCTCGTCGAGCAGCAGCACGTTGGCGCTGGACACGACCAGGGCGGCCAGGGCCAGCCGGGTCTTCTCGCCACCGGACAGCACGGCCGCGGACTTGTGGGCGTCGTCGCCGGAGAACAGGAACGACCCCAGGACGCTGCGGGCCTCGCTGTCGGTCAGCTGGGGCGCCGCCGACTGCATGTTCTCGAGGACCGTGCGGCTGGTGTCGAGGGTCTCGTGCTCCTGGGCGTAGTAGCCCAGCTTGAGGCCGTAGCCGGGGACCACGCGGCCGGTGTCGGGCTTGTCGACGCCCGCCAGGATGCGCAGCATCGTGGTCTTGCCGGCGCCGTTGAGGCCCAGGATGACGACGCGTGAGCCCTTGTCGATGGCGAGGTCGACGTCCATGAAGACCTCGAGCGAGCCGTAGGACTTGGAGAGCTCCTCGGCGGTGATCGGGGTCTTGCCGCACGGTGCCGGGGCGGGGAACTTGATCCGCGCGACCTTGTCGGCTGCGCGCTCGCCCTCGAGGCCGGACATCATCTTCTCGGCGCGCTTGAGCATCGACTGCGCGGCGGTCGCCTTGGAGGCCTTCGCGCGCATCTTGTTGGCCTGGTCGGTGAGCGTCTTGGCCTTCGTCTCGGCGTTGGCGCGCTCGCGCTTGCGGCGCCGCTCGTCGGTCTCGCGCTGGATGAGGTAGTTCTTCCAGCCCATGTTGTAGACGTCGATCGCGCCACGGTTGGCGTCGAGGTGCATCACCTTGTTGACGGTCGCCTCGAGCAGCGCGTTGTCGTGGCTGATCACGATCAGGCCGCCGCGGTGCGACTTCAAGAAGTCGCGCAGCCAGACGATCGAGTCGGCGTCGAGGTGGTTGGTGGGCTCGTCAAGGAGCAGCGTCTCGGCGCCGGAGAACAGGATGCGCGCGAGCTCGACGCGGCGGCGCTGGCCACCGGAGAGGGTCTTGAGCTGCTGGGTGAGGATGCGTGTCTCGATGCCGAGGCTGCTGGCGATCTGGGCGGCCTCCGACTCGGCGGCATACCCGCCACCGGCGTGCAGCTCGGCGTCGGCGCGCGCCCAGCGCTTCATGCCGCGCTCGTGGATCGCGACGTCCTCCGAGGCCATCTCCTCCTCGGCCTCACGCATGCGGCGTACGACGTCGTCGAGACCACGAGCGGACAGGATCCGGTCCCGGGCGAGCACCTCGGGGTCCCCGATGCGGGGGTCCTGCGGGAGGTAGCCGACCTCGCCGGTCGAGATCACCTTGCCGGCGGCGGGCAGCGCCTCGCCGGCCAGGATCTTGGTGAGGGTGGTCTTGCCGGCGCCGTTGCGTCCGACGAGGCCGACCTTGTCACCGGCGGCGATGCGGAAGGAGACGTCCTCCATGAGGAGACGAGCGCCCGCGCGGACCTCGAGCTGTTGGGCGTTGATCATCAGGCCCTCAGGCTATCGGTGCGGCGACACTTCCCTGTCATCGTCGGCCCCCGTCGGTCCCTAGCGATATGTTGAGCCGGAGCTGGCTCAACTCGGGCCTTGAGGAAGGGACACCGGCATGCGTTTCAACCCGAAGGCCGACATCGACACCGGACGCGTCCAGGACGCCGGCTCCGGCGGCGGCTCCATGATCCCGCTCCCGACCTCCGCGGGCGGCGGCAAGCTGGGCCTGGTCCTGCTCATCGTGGGCTTCGTCATCAAGTTCCTGGCGTCGCGACGCTCCTCGCGCGCCTGAACGCGTTAGCCTCCCTCCGACTCATCGGTAGCCCCGGGAAGGGTTCATACACATGCGCTTCAATCCGAAGGCTGACATCAGCGGCGGTCGCGTCGGCGACGCCGGTAGCGGCGGCGGCGGCGGTATGCGCGGCGGTGGGATGCGGATCCCCATCCCCGGCGGCACCCGCGCCGGCGGCGGCATCGGCGGCCTGCTGATCGTCGTGCTCATCGTCGTGCTCAACATGTGCATGGGCGGCGGTGGCGGGCTGCCCTCCCCCGACGGCTCCGGCACGGGGGTCGATCCCCAGAGCCAGAGCGGCAACCCGCAGGGCATCGAGCAGGACGGCGAGCGCTATGCCAACTGCAAGACCGGCGCCGACGCCAACGAGGACGTCGACTGCGCACGCAAGGCCGTGGCGCTGACGCTCGAGCAGTTCTGGGCGAAGACGCTGCCCGAGCAGGGCGGCCCCGGGTTCACCGCGGCCCAGATCGTCACCTTCAGCGGCGGCGTCAACACCGGCTGCGGCCAGGCGACCTCGCAGGTCGGCCCGTTCTACTGCCCCGCCGACAGCCAGATCTACCTCGACACCACGTTCTTCGCCGATGTCCTCGAGGGACAGCTCGGCGGCCAGGGCGGCGACTTCGTCGAGCCCTACGTGCTGGCCCACGAGTACGGCCACCACATCCAGAACCTCCTCGGCACCATGGGCCAGGTCCGCACGCAGAAGGGCCCGCAGTCCGACGCGGTGCGCCTGGAGCTGCAGGCCGACTGCTACGCCGGCATGTGGACCCGCGACGCCAGCGACGGCGACGGCATCCTCGAGGGCCTCGACCAGGGCGACATCGACGAGGCGCTCGACTCGGCCAAGACCGTCGGTGACGACCGGATCCAGGAGAAGTCCGGCCAGGGCGTCAATCCCGAGGCCTGGACCCACGGCTCGTCCGAGCAGCGCCAGCGCTGGTTCGCCGTCGGCTACAACGAGGGCACCCTGCAGGCCTGCGACACCTTCTCGGCCCGCGAGCTCTGAGCGGTCGGCGGCCCAGCTCGACCCTCAACTCAGGAGGGCTTCGATCTGGGCCGCCTGCCGCTGCATCGAGTGGACGTACGGCGCCACGCTGGGGTGCGAGTACTTCCCGGCCAGCGCCCCCTCGCCCTCCGCGACCCGGCGCAGCGCCCAGTCCAGGCGGCTCAGCGCCGTGTAGACGACCGTGATCCGCGCGCCGGCCGCTGCGGCGGGGGCGAGATCGGCGTCGGCCAGCCCGTCGACGTACGCCGCCAGCAGTGGCTCGAAGGCCTCGCGCGAGGCCAGCGCCCACAGCCCGAGGTCGTGACCGACGGCGCCGGTGCCCAACGAGCTCCAGTCGATCGCGACGACGTCGTCGCCCACGCGTCCGCGCAGGTTCTCCGGGGTCGGGTCACCGTGCTGCAGCACCTGCGGTGCCGCGTCCAGCGCGTCGAGATGACGTCCCCGCTGCCGCCACAGGTGGTCGGCGACATCGGCCATGGTGGTGCGGGCCAGCGTCTGCCAGCCGCCTCGACGCTCCACCCGTGAGAGCCGTTCGCGCAGCTGGCCGCGGGCCAGCCAGGGCTCGTCCGGCGGCGTCGAGCCGGCGAACCGACCAAGCGCACGGGCGACGAACAGGCCCGGGTTGTCGGTCTCCGCGACCCTCTCCTGCACCATCGTGATGCCCTCGTCGTCCTCGTCGACCCGCAGCATCCTCGGGCCGCGCAGGCCGGGGGTGGCCGTGACGAGTGCGTGCAGCGCGACCTGCGGCTCCCGCTCCCACCACGCGGCCGAGCGCCAGTCGGAGATCTCGGGAGGGTCGCCCTCGACGGGGGCCAGCAGCCGCTTGACGACCACGTCCCGCTCGCCCTCGCGCGCCAGCCACACGCCGTACGCCGAAGGGCTGGTGCCACCTGGCAGTCGCTGCCAGCCGGGCTCGGGCTGCCACATGGCGCTGACGCTAGCGGATGGATCAGGCGTTGGTGACGTGTACGGCGACCGCCTGCGCGTCGAGGATCGCCTGGTCCAGCACGGCGCGGCGCGGGTCCGGCACCGGCAGCCAGGGCTCGACGACCTGCAGGCCGGCCAGTCGCTGGTCCGACAGCACCTCGATCACCGCCGGGTGGTCGCCACCGGTCACGAGCGGGCCCCGCCCGAGGATGCGGGCCGCGTGGTCGGCGGCAGCCTCGTAGGCCTGTCGTGCCTGGTTGTCCCTGCGTCGGGCGAACCTCTGCTGGCTCTGCCCGCCGGCCTTGGTGCGCCCCTGCACGTGCCGCTGGCCGATCTTGTGCTCGACCATCGTGGGGCCGGCCATGCGTGCCACGGCGAAGCCGCCCTTGCGGACCAGCAGCACTCCCCACTCCCCCGGCGTCTCGACGGCCGCGAGGAAGGCGGCGACCTCGGGCATCGCGTCGTACGGCGTCGCGAACGGCAGTCGCGCCGTGAACGTCGAGCCGTCGCCGGCCGCTCCGTGCAGCGCGCCGTCGAGAGCGCTCAGGGCGGCGCCGCCGTGGCCGGTCTCGAAGTTGCTCACCCAGCGCTCGAAGCGGGCGGGCGGGACCAGGACGTGGGGCACGCGCGAGACGTTACCCGCCACGGAACCCCACACGGCGCCGCGCCGTCCCACCTGCATGCGCCTCCTCCTGCCGGCCGCCCTGCTGATGGTGCTCGCCGCGTGCGGGACCGCGGACCGGGCCGGCGACACCCCTGAGCTCGTCGACGGGCTCCACCTCCCCGCCCCCGGTGACCCGGAGAGCTGGTCGTCCGGGCGGTCCCCGACGTTCCAGGTCCTCACTGCCGACGGGAAGCAGCTGGAGCTGACGGCCTGGACCTTCTGCGGGCCCGGCATCTGCGCCGACGGGGCACCCCCGGACGACCCGCCCGCGATCGGCAGCGCCGAGGAGCTCGTGTTCGGCTTCGAGCAGCCGGGGTGGGAGTTCACGGACGTGACCTTCCGCGAGCGTGGTGCCGCCTGCCCGCGTCAGATCACGGTCGCCGCCGAACGCCTTGGCCCGCGCACCTTCCGGGTCCCCCCGGCCGGGCGCGCAGGGGACTGGGACGTCGACATCTTCGGGCGCGGCCCGGAGGGCGACGCCGTCACCACCGTCCGCTGGCGCACGCCCGTCGACGGCACGACGCCAGCGGAGGCGACCGGCGTCCTCGCAGTGTTGGCCGAGCACGACGGCGAGCTCGACAGCTACGGCGTGGAGCTCTCCCTCTCCGACCTCGCCTCGCACCCCGAGCGCGCCGCTGCAACCGTCACCGTGACCTCGGCGCAGGGTCGCAGCGCCACCCTGACGCCGCGACCCGACTGGGGCAGGGGCCGTTCGACTACCGGGTGGAGCTGGACCTCGACGGCACGACCCACGTCGGTCGGGCCACGTGGCCCGGCGACGAGATCGAGGACTATGCGCCGTACGCCGCACTGACCTGGACGCCGCCGCTGCCGGTGCACACCGGCTGACTCCTAGAGGAAGTCGAGCGGGTCGAACTCGTCGATCGGGATGACCTTGACGCGCGGCAGCGCGGAGTTGAACGCGCCAACGTCGTACTCGAGGTCGATGATCCGCAGTCCGGGCAACCCTCGGAAGGAGGCGTTGACGAACTCGCCGAAGCCGACCACGCCGACCTGCCGGGTGCCGTCGCACAGGGCGGAGACCTGCTCGAGGAAGTCACCGTCGTGGCTGGCCAGGATGACGTCGGCCTCGCGCGCGAGCAGCGCCTCGGCCGTGCGCTGGATGGCGATGTCGACGACCTTGCCGGCGCCGCTCAGCGGGACCGGCGTGAAGCCGATCGCGATCAGTGCCTGGACGAAGGTGGTGGGCATCTCGGTGCCGGCGGCGAGGAAGAACAGTCCCGTCACCGGCTGGTCGAAGCTCCGCTCGCTCCACTCGAGCAGTCGGTCCCAGCGAGGACGCTCCTCGGGGCGCGGGCGCCGCCCGAGGATCGAGTTGCCGAGGGTCGCGTCGATGTTCTCCCCGTCGACGAGGAGGTAGGTCTTGCGCTCCATCAGGACTCGGCCCGGTAGATCACCCGGAAGCGCTCGACGATGTCGTCGCCGATCTCCACCTCTTCGATCTCGAGCAGGGCCACCGGGTGACCGGCCCCGTTGCACAGGATCGACAGGGCGCCCGCGACCGGCCGCTCCACGGCCTCGTCGGCGAACTCCGAGGCCGGCGTCGAGGTCTCGAGCCGATCGTCGGAGTCGAGCCCCGCGACGAACTCGTCGGCCTCCTCCGGCGTCTCGCCGAAGGACCAGGCCGGCGGCCGGACGACCTCGAGTGTGGTCGGGCCGAAGTAGGCCGGCGCCACGTTGAGCTTGGCGTGGAACCGCGCCAGCTCCCAGAAGGTGGCAATCTCGTCGTCCGTCATGTCGGCGACACTAGCCCCCCGGGGTGCGCGTCAGCCCTGCCGCGGGGGGAGCTTCGCCAGGGCGTCTCGGACCAGGGCGACCCGGGCGGCCACCGCGACCTTGCCCCGCAGCCCGCGCGCGCCCTCGCCCAGGCTCTCCTGGACGGCCGCCAGCACCTGGCCGTCGCTGAAGGTGGGGCGGGTGCCGGCAGCCACCTCGACGTCCGGGAGCGCCAGCAGGACGGGCAGCACCTGGCTCCCGACGGCGTCGAGCACCTGGTAGCGCTCGTGCCGGCTCATGGCGGCCCAGGCGTCGTCGCGATCGCGTCGCCGTACGCCTCGACGGCGCATGGCGACGACGGTCTTGGCGGCGCTGGTGACCGCCTCGGTCAGCTCGTGCTCGGTGAAGCGCACGCTCAGACGTTGAAGCCCAGGGCGCGCAGCTGCTCGCGGCCGTCGTCGGAGATCTTGTCCGGACCCCACGGCGGCATCCACACCCAGTTGATGGCCACGTCGTTGACGAGACCCTCCAGGGCGGAGTTGGTCTGGTCCTGGATCACGTCGGTGAGCGGGCAGGCCGCCGAGGTGAGCGTCATGTCGATGACGACGTTGGACCCCTCGTCGAGGTGCACGTCGTAGACCAGGCCGAGGTCGACCACGTTGATCCCGAGCTCGGGGTCGACGACGTCCTTCATCGCCTCGGTGACGTCGTCCACGGTGACGGTCGAGCCGCCACCCGCGGCAGCAGGCACGTCGGGCAGGTCGCTGTTGTCGATGGTCATGAGTTCTCCGATCTGAGGGACTGGGAGGTCGCGTCTTTCCACGCCATCCACGAGAGCAGGGCGCACTTCACGCGCGCGGGGAACTTGGCGACACCGGCGAACGCGATGCCGTCCTCCAGGACGTCCTCGTCGGGCTCGACCTGGCCCTTGCCCTGCATGAGCTCCAAGAAGGTCTGGTGGATCTGCATCGCCTCCTCGACGGACTTGCCGATCAGCAGGTCGGTCATCACGGAGGCGGAGGCCTGGGAGATCGAGCAGCCGAGGGCGTCGTACGACACGTCCTCCACCTTGTCCCCGGCGACGTGCACGCGCAAGGTCACCTCGTCGCCGCACGTCGGGTTGACGTGGTGCACCTCGGCCTCGAACGGGTCGCGGAGGCCTGCGTGGTGGGGGTGCTTGTAGTGATCCAGGATGATCTCCTGGTAGAGGCTGTCGAGATCCATCAACTCACCTTGAAGTAGGAACGCGTGTAGTTGAGGCTCTCGACCAGCGCGTCGATCTCCGCCGGTGTCGTGTAGAGGTAGGACGACATGCGTGTCGAGGCCTGCACGCCGAAGCGCGCGTGCGCCGGCTTGGCGCAGTGGTGTCCCGCGCGCACCGCGATGCCGCGCGAGTCGAGGACCTGCGCGATGTCATGGGGGTGGACGTCGGCCAGCTCGAAGGAGATCGCTCCCCCGCGCGAGGCGGCATCCAGCGGGCCGAGGATGCGCACGCCGGGCACGGACGCCAGGCCCTCGAGGGCATAGCCGGTGACGGCCTGCTCGTGGGCGTGGATGGCGTCCAGACCGATGTGGTCGAGGTAGTCGACGGCGGCACCGAGACCGATGGCCTCGATGATCGGCGGCGTCCCGGCCTCGAACTTGTGCGGGATCCCTGCGTACGTCGATCGCGCCATCTTCACGGTCTCGATCATCTCGCCGCCGCCGTGGAACGGGGGCAGCGACTCGAGCACCTCGCGGCGCCCCCACAGCACGCCGATCCCGGTGGGCCCGACGACCTTGTGGCCGGTGAAGACGAGGATGTCGGCACCCGAGGCCACCACGTCGATGGGCAGCTGGGGCGCTGCCTGCGAGGCGTCCACGACCACGATGGCGCCGACCGCGTGCGCGCGCGCAGCGATCTCGGCCACCGGGTTGATGGTGCCCAGCATGTTGGAGACCCAGGTCAGCGACACGACCTTGGTGCGCTCGGTGATGAGCTCGTCGATGTTCGACAGGTCGAGCCGGCCGTCCTCGGTCAGCCCGAACCAGCGCAGCGTCGCGCCCTTGCGCTCGGTCAGCAGCTGCCACGGGACGATGTTGGAGTGGTGCTCCATCTCAGTGATGACGACCTCGTCGCCCTCACCGATGGACAGCTCAGCCGTCGCCCACGCCAGCGTGTTGGCCACCATGTTGAGCGCCTCGGTCGCGTTCTTGGTGAAGATCACCTCGTCGCGGCTCGGCGCCTTGATGAAGGCAGCGACCCGGTCACGGGCCGCCTCGAACGCCTCGGTCGACTCCGAGCCCAGCTGGTGCATGGCCCGGGAGATGTTGGCGTTGTGGCGCTCGAGGTGGTCGACCATCGTGTCGATGACGACCTGCGGCTTCTGCGACGTGTTGGCGCTGTCGAGGTAGACCAGCGGAAAGCCGCCCGCGAGCTGGCGCTCGAGGATCGGGAAGTCCTTGCGGATGACTTCCAGCTCCGGAAGCAGTCCTTCCATCACATGCCTACCTTCCTTGGTTTCGACGTCGCTCGCTGCGCTCGCTGCTCAACCGGCGACGGTGGCGGGCTTCGTGTACTTGTCGTAGCCCTCGGCCTCGAGCTGGTCGGCCAGCTCGGGACCGCCCTGCTCGGCGACGCGACCGTCGACGAAGACGTGGACGAAGTCGGGCTTGATGTAGCGCAGGATCCGCGTGTAGTGGGTGATGAGCAGCACGCCCTTGTCACCCGCGGCCTTGAACCGGTTGACGCCGTCGGAGACGACCTTCAGCGCGTCGATGTCGAGGCCGGAGTCGGTCTCGTCGAGCACCGCGACCTTGGGGGCGAGCAGCTCGAGCTGCGCGATCTCGTGGCGCTTCTTCTCGCCACCGGAGAAGCCCTCGTTGACGTTGCGCGTGGAGAAGGTGGGGTCGAGGTCGAGCGCCTGCAGGGAGGCGTTGACGTCCTTGATCCAGGTGCGGAGCTTGGGGGCCTCGCCGTCGATCGCGGTCTTCGCCGTACGCAGGAAGTTCGAGACCGAGACGCCGGGCACCTCGACGGGGTACTGCATCGCCAGGAACAGGCCGGCGCGGGCACGCTCGTCGACAGTCATCGCCAGCACGTCCTCACCGTCGAGGGTGACGGTGCCGCCGGTGACGGTGTACTTCGGGTGGCCGGCGATCGAGTAGGCCAGCGTCGACTTGCCCGAGCCGTTGGGGCCCATGATCGCGTGCGTCTCGCCGTCCTTGATCGTCAGCGTGACGCCCTTGAGGATCTCCTTGGGGCCGTCCTCGGTGTCGACGGAAACCTTCAGGTCCTTGATGACAAGCGTGCTCATGAGGGGGTCACTCCATTCAGGGTGGTCTCGACGTCGACATAGACGTCGTTGTCGCGAAGTTCGACTGGGAAGGTGGCGACCGGTTCGGTCGCGGGGAACGTGGTGGGCTTGCCGGTGCGCAGGTCGAAGGTCGAGCCGTGCAGCCAGCACTCGATGGTGCAGTTGGCGACCTCGCCCTCGGAGAGGGCGACGGCCGCGTGCGAGCAGAGGTCCTGGATCGCGAAGACCTCGTCGCCGTTGCGCGCCACGGCGACGTCGAGGTCGCCGATCGTCACGGCGAAGGCCTCGTCGACGGGGACCTCGTCGAGCGCGCAGGCGCGGACGAAGGTCATGCTCCGACCTCCGCGTCCTCGCGCAGCACGTTCTTGGCCAGCTCGGCCTCGACGGTGGCCATCAGCTTGTCCTCGATCGAGGGCACGCCGATCTTGCGGATCAGGTCGTTGAAGAACCCGTGCACCACGAGGCGGCGGGCTTCCTTGTCGTCGATGCCGCGCGAGCGGAGGTAGAACAGCTGCTCGTCGTCGAAGCGGGCCGTCGCCGAGGCGTGGCCGGCACCGGCGATCTCACCGGTCTCGATCTCCAGGTTGGGCACGGAGTCGGCGTGGCAGCCGTCGCTGAGCACCAGGTTGCGGTTCTCCTCGAAGGTCTCGATGCCCTCGGCCACCTTGCGGATCAGGACGTTGCCGACCCAGACGGTGTGTGCGCCCTGGCCCTGCAGCGCGCCCTTGTAGAGCACGTTGCTCTTGGTGCGCGGCGCGGTGTGGTCGGCGAAGAGGCGGTGCTCGATGTGCTGGCCCTCGTCGGCGAAGTAGAGGCCGAGCAGCTCGGCGGACCCGCCGGGGCCGTCGTACTGCACGTTGCAGTCCATCCGCACCACGTCGCCGCCGAACGTCACCGCCACGTGCTTGTACGTCGCGTCGCGACCGACGAGCGCCTGGTGGTGCGAGAGGTGGACGGCGTCGCCGGCCCAGTCCTGCAGGGACACGACCGTCACGTCGGCACCGTCGCCCACGACCACCTCGACCACGGCCGCGACCGCGGCGGAGCCGGTGTGGTTGACGACGATGACCCCACGGCTGTGCGCGCCGAAGCGCAGCGTCATGTGGGCACCCATGGTGGCGTCGAGGTCGACACCCTCGATCTCCATGAAGATCGGCTCGGCCATCTCGTGCTCGGCCGGCACGTCGACGAGGATGCTCGCCGGCACCTCGGCCAGGACGCGGGCAGCGAACCGGGCGTTGGGCGCCCACGCGGTCACGCCGCGCACGGACTGCGCCTCGTCGCCGGTGACGACGCGGATGTCCACGCCCTCGTGCTCGGTCCACGTCGCCTTGCACGAGCGCGCCGTCAGGGGCGCGTCGGCGTGCAGGCCACGCAGTCGCTTGAGCGGGGTGAAGCGCCAGATCTCCTCGCGGCCGGTCGGGACCACGTGGTCGGCGACGTCGAAGGAGCCCTGCGGGTGCAGGTGGCTCTCGACCTTGTCCACCTCGAGGGCAGACCGGACAGATTCCGTGACAGTCACAAATTCTCTTTCTACGTGCGGGGTGGACGGAGCGTGCTGATCCCGGAGGATCAGCCCACCGCGCCCTCCATCTGCAGCTCGATCAGTCGGTTGAGCTCGAGGGCGTACTCCATCGGCAGCTCCTTGGCGATCGGCTCCACGAAACCGCGGACGATCATCGCCATCGCCTCGTCCTGCTCCATGCCTCGCGACATGAGGTAGAAGAGCTGGTCGTCGGAGACCTTGGAGACGCTGGCCTCGTGACCCATCGACACGTCGTCCTCACGGATGTCGACGTACGGGTAGGTGTCCGAGCGCGAGATCTGGTCGACGAGCAGGGCGTCGCACAGCACGTTGGACTTCGAGCCGTAGGCGCCCTCGTTGACCTGGATCAGGCCGCGGTAGGAGGTGCGGCCACCACCGCGTGCCACCGACTTGGACAGGATGCTCGACGAGGTGTGCGGCGCCGCGTGCACCATCTTGGCGCCGGCGTCCTGGTGCTGGCCCTCGCCCGCGAACGCGATCGACAGCGTCTCGCCCTTGGCGTGCTCGCCCATCAGGTAGATGGCGGGGTACTTCATCGTCACCTTCGAGCCGATGTTGCCGTCGACCCACTCCATGGTGGCGCCGGCCTCGCAGACGGCGCGCTTGGTGACGAGGTTGTAGACGTTGTTCGACCAGTTCTGGATGGTCGTGTAGCGGCAGCGGCCGCCCTTCTTCACGATGATCTCGACCACGGCCGAGTGCAGCGAGTCGGAGGAGTAGATCGGCGCGGTGCAGCCCTCGACGTAGTGCACGTAGGCGTCCTCGTCGACGATGATCAGCGTGCGCTCGAACTGCCCCATGTTCTCGGTGTTGATCCGGAAGTAGGCCTGCAGCGGGATGTCGACGTGGACACCCTTCGGCACGTAGATGAACGAGCCACCCGACCACACCGAGGTGTTGAGCGCGGCGAACTTGTTGTCGCCGACCGGGATCACGGTGCCGAAGTACTCCTGGAAGAGCTCGGGCTGCTCGCGCAGGGCGGTGTCGGTGTCGAGGAAGAGCACGCCCTGGGCCTCGAGGTCCTCACGGATCGAGTGGTAGACGACCTCGGACTCGTACTGCGCCGCGACACCGGACACGAGGCGCTGCTTCTCCGCCTCGGGGATGCCGAGCTTGTCGTAGGTGTTCTTGATGTCCTCGGGCAGGTCGTCCCACGAGGTCGCCTGCTTCTCGCTGGAGCGGACGAAGTACTTGATGTTGTCGAAGTCGATGGCCGACAGGTCGGAACCCCAGGTCGGCATCGGCTTGCGGTGGAAGAGCTTGAGGCCCTTCAGGCGCAGGTCGAGCATCCACTGCGGCTCGGACTTGAGCGCGGAGATGTTACGGACGACGTCCTCGCTGAGACCGCGCTTCGCGTCGGCACCGACGTCGTTCTTGTCGGACCAGCCGAACTCGTAACGGCCGATGCCCTGGAGCTCGGGGTTCAGTTCTTCGATGGAGGTCATGCCTTCTCCTTCTGGGTGGTGGGGATGCAAGTCGTACAGACGCCATCGCCGTGGGCGATGGTCGCGAGCCGCTGGACGTGGGTGCCGAGCACGCGGCCGATGGCCTCGGTCTCGGCCTCGCACAGCTGCGGGAACTCGTGGGCCACGTGCGAGACGGGGCAGTGCTGCTGGCAGAGCTGGTCGCCGATGGGCAGGGTGCGCACGCTGGCGGCATAGCCCTCGGCGCTGAACACCCGGGCCAGCGCCTCGGCCGGCGTCAGGCTCGAGTCCTCGGCCACGACGGCGGCGTAGTCACGCTCGACGAAGGCCACCCGGCGACGGGCGAACTCCATCACGGCCGCGTCGCCACCGGTCTCGGCGACGAACCTGAGGGCTTGTACGGCGAGGTCGTCGTACTGCTGCACGAAGGCGTCGCGTCCGGTGTCGGTGAGCGCGAAGACCTTGGCCGGCCGACCGCGACCGCGGTTGCCGTAGACCTTCTGGTCGCGCGCCTCGACGGTGCCGTCCTCGGTCAGGTGATCGAGGTGGCGGCGCACCGCAGCGGCGGTCAGGTCCAACCGGGCGGCCAGGTCGGCGGCCGTGGAGGGGCCGTTCTCGAGGATCGACCGCGCCACCCGGTCACGGGTGGGTGCGTCCCCGTCGGGGGTCCCCCCGGCGCGCGTGGTGGTCGGCCTCATGAATTGCACAACGTAAGTGTGACGTTAATGCTTCCACCTGTTCAAGCAAGGCTGCCCTAACCTCGCCGCCGACCTGGCCGCCGGCCTGGCCGCGAGCCGCCTCAGTCGGCGGTGCGCTTCTTGAAGGTGCGGATGGCCAGCGGAGCCAAGGTGGCGGTCAGCAGCACGATCCAGCCGAGCGTGAACGGGATCGGGTGGTGCATCGGGAACGCCGCGCCCTCGGCGAGCTGGTAGTCGTTGCCCCAGAGCACGCGCACGGCCTGGGTCAGCGACGAGATCGGGTTCCACTCCGCGACGAACCGCAGCCAGGACGGCATGCCGTCGGTCGGCGCGAAGGTGTTGGCCAGGAAGGTGACCGGGAACATGGTGGCGAACATCACACCGTTGACCGCCTCGACCGAGCGCATGGCCGATCCCACCAGGATGCCCACCCAGATCATCGCGAAGGCCCAGCCCACCAGCAGGAGGTAGCCGAGCAGCGCCTCGAGGATGTTGGTGTGGATCCGCCAGCCGATCGCGAGCCCGGTCAGCGACATCACCACCAGCCCGATCGAGGAGTGCGCGACGCTGGAGAACGAGCGGCCCACCAGCACGGCGGCGGGATTGATCGGCAGCGACCGCATCCGGTCGACGATCCCCTTCTCCAGGTCGGCCGTGAGACCCACCGCGACGATGAAGGACGAGAAGGCCACGGTCTGGGCCATGATCCCGGGCAGCAGGAAGGCCTTGTAGCCGCCATCGATCGGGACGTCGATCGAGCTGCCGAAGACATAGGCGAAGAGCAGCACGAACATCACCGGCTGGATGGTGACGTCCATCAGCATCTCGGGCATGCGCTTGATGTGGATGAAGTTGCGACGCGCGATCGCCAGCGACTGGCCGAGCAGGCCGGTCTCGCGGATCTGCGGGCGTTCCAGGGTCGTCGTCATGAGACCAGTTCCTCGTCTGCGTCAGGGGCGGTGTCCTCGGCGCGGTGGCCGGTCAGGTGCAGGAAGACGTCGTCGAGGCTGGGGCGCTTGAGCCCGATGTCGTCGAGGACGATCGCACTCTCGTCGAAGAGCCCGGCGACCTTCGTCATGTGGCCCAGGCCCTCGGCGGGCGCGGTGAGCTGGCGAGCACCGGCGTCGACGTGCACCTCGCGCACGTGCGGGCGGATCAGCGCTTCGGCCCGCTCGAGGTCCCCGGCGTGCGACACGGTGACGACCTGGGCGGCGGCGCCGGACTGGTCCTTGAGCTGCAGCGGCGTGCCCTCGGCGATCACGGTGCCGCGGTCGATGACCACGATGTTGTCGGCCAGCTGGTCGGCCTCCTCGAGGTACTGCGTCGTCAGCAGCAGCGTCGTGCCGTCGGCGACGAGCTCGCGCAGCACCTCCCACAGCTCGACGCGCGAGCGCGGGTCGAGGCCGGTGGTCGGCTCGTCGAGGAAGAGCACCGGCGGCGTCGCGATCAGGCTGACCGCCAGGTCGAGGCGCCGGCGCATGCCGCCGGAGTAGGTCTTGGCGATGCGATCGCCCGCCTCGGCGAGCGAGAACCGCTCGAGCAGCTCGTCGCCGGCACGCTTGATGTAGCCCGCGTCGAGGCCGTAGAGCTGGCCGATGAGACGCAGGTTCTCCCGCCCGGTCAACAGCTCGTCGACCGTGGCCGCCTGGCCGGTCAGGCCCATGCTGCGGCGGACGGCGGCGGGATCGGTCAGGACGTCGTGGCCCGCCACCCGGGCGGTGCCGGAGGTGGGGGCGGTGAGGGTGGTCATCATGCGCACGGTCGTCGTCTTGCCGGCGCCGTTGGGGCCGAGCAGCCCGAGCACCGTGCCCTGGGGGACGACGAAGGAGACGCCGTCGACGGCGACGGTCTCGCCGAAATGCTTGACGAGGTTTTCGGCCTCGATCGCGTGGTGGGAAGTCATGCGCCAACCGTAGTCGTGACCACGGACAGGGCGCGTCCGGTTTGTTCTCGGTGCACTCCTAGACTCACGGCCGTGCCCGTCGAGTCCCACGCTGTGTCGTCCGCCAGCGAGCTGGCCGTCGACATCGACGGGCTGGTGATGGCGTACGGCGACAAGGTGGCCGTCGACGGACTGTCCATGCAGGTCGCCCGCGGGTCGATCACGGCGGTCCTCGGCCCCAACGGTGCCGGCAAGACCACCACCCTCGAGACGTGCGAGGGCTACCGCCGACCGCAGGCCGGGACCGTGCGCGTGCTCGGACTCGACCCCCACCGCCAACGGCGCGAGCTGCTCCCCCGCGTCGGCGTGATGCTCCAGTCCGGCGGTGCCTGGAGCGGCGTGCGCGCGATGGAGATGCTCGACCACGTCGCCGCCCTGCACGCCCACCCGCTCGACACCGCGATGCTGCACGACCGCCTCGGTCTGGCGGACTGCGGCCGGACCCCCTACCGGCGCCTCTCCGGCGGGCAGCAGCAGCGCCTGGGCCTGGCGATGGCGCTCGTCGGCCGTCCCGAGCTCGTCTTCGTCGACGAGCCGACCGCCGGCATGGACCCGCAGGCCCGGCGCACCACCTGGGGGCTGCTCGAGGAGGTGCGCCGCGACGGCGTCACCGTCGTGCTCACCACCCACCACATGGACGAGGCCGAGCACCTCGCCGACCAGATCCACATCATCGACCACGGCCGGCTGATCGCCTCGGGGTCACCGACCGAGCTCACGAGCGGCGGCCACACCGCCACGATCCGGCTCGTCGTCACCCGTCCCTTCCCCGAGGGCGCCCCGGAGTCGCTGGGTGCCGAGCTCGGCCCCCGGACGTCGGTCACCCAGCTCGACGCCCGGAGCATGCTCGTCACCGGCCCCGCCGACGGCAGCACGCTACGGATCGTCTCGCAGTGGTGCGAGAGCCACGACGTCGTGCCGGAGTCGCTCGCGCTGGGACGCCAGACCCTCGAGGACGTGTTCTTGACGCTCACCGGACGCGAGCTGGCCGAATGAGCGCCCAGCTCGGCGGGTTCACCCCCGCCCCCGGTGCCGCTCCGTTCGCCCGGCAGGTCGCGACCCAGGCCCGCATGGAGGCGCGGCTGATGCTGCGCAACGGCGAGCAGCTGCTGCTCGCCATCGTGATCCCGGTGATCGTGCTCGTCGGCGGCGTCCTCGGCGCCGAGCGGCTCGGGCTCGACCTCGACGGACACCAGCCCGTCGACGTACTCGCTCCGGGCGTCCTCGCCCTCGCCGTCATGTCCACCGCGTTCACCTCGATCGCCATCGCCACCGGGTTCGAGCGTCGCTACGGCGTGATCAAGCGCCTCGGTGCCTCTCCCCTGCCGCGCTCCGGCCTCCTGCTCGGCAAGGTGCTGGCGCTGCTCAACGTCGTCGCCCTCCAGCTCGTCGTGCTGGTCGTGGTCGGCCTGCTGCTCGGCTGGCGGCCGTCGCTCGACAACCCGCCCGTGTCGATCGGCGCCACCATGCTCGCGGTCGCCGCCGGCACCTGGGCCTTCGCCTCGCTGGGCCTCCTCGTCGCCGGGCTGCTGCGGGCCGAGGCGACGCTGGCGCTCGCCAACCTCGTCTACCTCCTGCTGATGGTCGGGGGCGGGGTCGTCCTGCCCACCTCGTCGTACGGCGCCGCGTCGGCCGTCATCGGCTGGCTGCCCTCCGCCGCGCTGGGCGACGCGATGCGCGCCGCCCTCGTCGACGCTCGCCTGGACCTCACCGCCATCGTCATCCTCGTGGCGTGGGGAGTCCTCGGGACCCTGCTCACCGCCCGCACCTTCAAATGGGAATAGAGATGCCTGCACTGCACCGCTTCGCCTGGCCGCTGGCGATCGCCAACCTCGTGGCCAACATCGGCATCGTCGTCACCGGCGGTGCCGTGCGCCTGACCGACTCCGGGCTCGGCTGCCCGACCTGGCCGCGCTGCACGGAGGAGTCCTACGTGCCCCACGGTGCGCTCGGGATCCACGGCGCCATCGAGTTCGGCAACCGCATGCTGACGTGGGTGCTGGTCGCGGTCGCGATCGCCTCGTTCCTGTCCCTGTGGCGCAGCGACCGGGCGCGCGCGACGCGGCTGGCCGCGATCATCGCCATCGGCGTGCCGGCCCAGGGCATCGTCGGCGGCATCACCGTGCTGACGGACCTCAACCCCTGGATCGTGTCGCTGCACCTGCTGCTGTCGATGGCCATGATCGGTGTCTGCGTGCTGCTGCTCGACGAGCTGCGCGGCCCGGTCCGAGCGGCGAGCCCTCGCCTGCGTCGGCTCGCCTGGCTCGTCTTCGCCACGACCTGGGTGGTGCTCTACCTCGGCACGGTCGTGACGGGCAGCGGCCCGCACTCCGGTGACCTCGAGTCGCGCCGGACGGGCCTGGACCCCCAGGTCATGTCGCACGTGCACGCGGCCGCCGTCTACCTCCTGCTCGCCCTGACCTTCGGGCTGGTCCTGGTCGCCCAGCGCCGGGGCGCGACCCTGGTCCGCAACGCGGTGGGCGCACTGCTCGTGCTCGAGCTGGCCCAGGGCCTGCTCGGCTTCGTGCAGTACTTCACCGACCTGCCCGAGGTCCTCGTCGCCCTGCACATGCTCGGCGCCGCGCTGATCTCCGCGGCCGTCACCTGGGCCGTGCTGTCGACCGGTGCGCGTGCCTCAGCCGAAGAGCAGCGGGTCTAGCGCCACTGCCACGAAGAGCAGCGAGAGATACAGGTTGGACATGTGGAACAACCGCATGGGGTTGATCACGCTGAGCTCGTCGGAGGTCTTCGCGCGCTTCCACATGCGGTGGGCCTCCACCAGGAAGGCCACACCCAGCACCGCGGCCGCGACCGGGTAGAACAGGCTGGTGTCGGCGATCGGCCACAGCAGCAGTGACGTCGCCACCATGACGTAGGCGTAGAGGACGATCTGCCGCCCGACCTCCGGGGCCGGCCTGACGACCGGCAGCATCGGGACGTCGACGTTGGCATAGTCCTCGCGGTAGCGCAGAGCGAGTGCCCAGGTGTGCGGCGGAGTCCAGAAGAACACCACCAGGAACAGGATCACCGGCGTCCACGCCAGCGAGCCGGTCACGGCGGTCCAGCCGATCAGGGCCGGGAAGCAGCCCGCGAGACCACCCCAGACGATGTTCTGGGTGGTGCGGCGCTTGAGGACCATCGTGTAGACGAGGACGTAGAACGCGTTGGCCAGCACCGACAGCCCGGCGCTGAGCGGGTTGACCCACAGCGCCAGCACGACGGTCGAGAGCACCGCCAGCACGGTCGCGAAGACCAGCGCGGAGCGGGCGGTGACGATGTGGCGCGGCAGGGCGCGACGGCGGGTGCGACGCATCTGCTCGTCGATGTCGCGGTCGTAGACGCAGTTGTAGGCCGACGCGGACCCGGCCGACAGCGCGCCGCCCACGACGGTCGCGGCGACGAGCCCGAGCGGCGGGATCCCCCGCGCGGCGAAGAACATCACCGGCACGGTCGTCAGGAGCAGCAGCTCGATGACGCGCGGCTTCGTCAACCCGACATAGGCCGCGACGACGTCCTTGAACGAGGTGCGGTCGTCGGCGCCAGTGGCACCGGGATAGCCCGGGGTCGACTCTTCCGGGTCCCCGGAGGGCACAGCAGCCGAGGCCGGTTGGCCGACGTGGGACAAGGTGAAGACCTCAAGAGAAGGGGGATCAGTGCGGGGTCGAGTCTATCCCGCGACATGAGTAGGCTCGGCAGTGCCCGCTGCCTGACGAACCATAAGGAACATCGTGACCTCCTCGCTGCCCGAGCTGGACTGGACCGAACTCGACGCGAAGGCCGTGGACACGGCTCGTGTGCTGGCCATGGATGCCGTCCAGAAGGTCGGCAACGGCCACCCCGGCACGGCCATGAGCCTGGCGCCCGCGGCCTACCTCCTCTTTCACAAGGTGATGCGCCACAACCCGGCCGACCCGACGTGGCTGGGCCGCGACCGCTTCGTGCTCTCCTGCGGACACACCAGCATCACGCTCTACACCCAGCTCTTCCTCGGCGGCTTCGGCCTCGAGATCGAGGACCTCAAGTCATTGCGCACCTGGGGCTCGAAGACTCCGGGTCACCCCGAGGTCGGCCACACCGCCGGCGTCGAGACGACCACTGGCCCGCTCGGCCAGGGCGTCGCCAACGCGGTCGGTATGGCGATGGCCGCCCGTCGTGAGCGCGGGATGCTCGACGCGGACACCCCTGAGGCCGAGTCGCCCTTCGCCCGCAAGGTCTACGCGATCTGCTCCGACGGTGACATCGAGGAGGGCGTCTCCGGCGAGGCCTCGTCGCTGGCGGGCGTGCAGGAGCTCGGCAACCTCACGGTGATCTACGACCGCAACCGCATCTCGATCGAGGGCCACACCGACATCGCGCTCGGTGAGGACGTCGCCCAGCGCTACGAGGCCTACGGCTGGCACGTCCAGGTCGTCGACTGGACCAACGGCGGCACCGAGTACGTCGAGGACATCGACGCCCTCTATGCCGCGATCAAGGCGGCCGACGAGGTCACCGACCAGCCCAGCATGATCGTGCTCGACACGATCATCGCCTGGCCCGCCCCCAACGCCCAGAACACCGAGGCCGCCCACGGCAGCGCGCTCGGCGACGAGGAGGTCGCGGCCACCAAGGTGGTGCTGGGCTTCGACCCCGAGCAGAAGTTCGAGGTGCCCGAGGACGTGCTGGCCCACACCCGTGCGCTGCGTGAGCGCGGCACCGTGTGGGAGAAGGAGTGGAGCGAGAAGTTCGCTGCCTGGGCCTCCAGCCACGCGGAGGAGGCCGCCCTGCTCGAGCGGCTCCAGGACGGCGCCCTGCCCGAGGGCCTGGCCAAGGCGCTGCCGACGTTCCCGGCCGACGCCAAGGGTGTCGCCACGCGCTCGGCCAGCGGCAAGGTGATCAACGCGATCGCGCCGCTGATGCCCGAGCTGTGGGGCGGCTCGGCCGACCTGGCCGGCTCCAACAACACCACCATCACCGACGCCCCGTCGTTCCTGCCGGAGTCGCGCTCCACGGGCGAGTGGAAGGCCCACCCGCTGGCCGGCCGGGTGCTGCACTTCGGCATCCGCGAGCACGCCATGGGCTCGATCATGAACGGCATCACCCTCGGCGGCCTCACCCGCGTCTTCGGCGGCACGTTCTTGCAGTTCGCCGACTACATGCGCCCCGCCGTGCGCCTGGCGGCGCTGATGCAGATCCCCACCATCTACGTCTGGACGCACGATTCCGTCGGCCTCGGCGAGGACGGCCCGACCCACCAGCCGATCGAGCACCTCGCGGCCCTGCGCGCCATCCCCGGCCTCGACATCGTCCGTCCCGCGGACGGCAACGAGACCGCTGTCGCGTGGCACACCGTCCTCCAGCACACCGACCGCCCGGCCGGCCTGTGCCTCACCCGTCAGAACGTGCCGACCTTCCCGCGCGGCACCGACGGCTATGCCGACGCCTCCGGGGTGGCCAAGGGCGGCTACGTCCTGCTCGACGCCGAGGACGCCCAGCCCGACGTCGTCCTGATCGGCACCGGCTCCGAGGTGCAGCTCGCGATCGGTGCCCGCGACCTGCTGGCCGCCGACGGCATCAAGGCCCGCGTCGTCTCGATGCCGTGCATCGAGTGGTTCAACGAGCAGGAGCAGGCCTACCGCGACACGGTGCTGCCCCCGACCGTCAAGGCCCGGGTCAGTGTCGAGGCCGGCATCGCCCAGGGCTGGCGCGAGCTGGTCGGCGACGCCGGGCGCATCGTCTCCATCGAGCACTACGGCGCCAGCGCCGACTACCAGCGCATCTTCACCGAGTTCGGCGTGACCAGCGAGGCGGTCGCCCAGGCCGCCAAGGACAGCATCGAAGCCGCTGGCAAGTGACGTCCCAACCCACCAGTGAGAGGGAACAACCATGAGTGACCGCTTGAAGGCTCTCGCAGACGCAGGCGTCTCCATCTGGCTCGACGACCTGTCCCGCGAACGCATCGAGTCCGGCACCCTCGCCGAGCTCATCGCCTCCTCCTCGGTCGTCGGGGTGACCACCAACCCGTCGATCTTCGCCGCGGCCCTCAAGGACGGCGAACGCTACGACGCCGAGGTGCGCGACCTCGCCGGCTCCGGTGCCGACGTGGAGACCACCGTCTTCCAGCTGACGACCGGCGACGTACGGGCGGCCTGCGACATCTTCAAGCCGGTCTTCGACGCCTCCCACGGCGTCGACGGGAGGGTGTCCATCGAGGTCTCCCCCACCCTCGCCAACGACACCGACGCCACCACCGCCTCGGCCACGGACCTCTGGAAGGCGGTGGACCGGGACAACCTCCTGGTCAAGATCCCCGCCACTGACGCGGGTGGCCCCGCGATCACCGCCGCCCTGGCCGAGGGCATCAGCGTCAACGTGACGCTGATCTTCGGCCTGGGCCGCTACCGCGAGGTGATGGAGGCCTATCTCGCCGGCCTCGAGCAGGCCCGCGACAACGGTCACGACCTGGCCCGGATCCACTCGGTGGCGTCCTTCTTCGTCTCCCGTGTCGACACCGAGATCGACAAGCGGCTGGAGGCGATCGGCAGCGACGAGGCGCTCGCGCTGCGCGGCAAGGCCGGCGTGGCCAACGCCGTGCTCGCCTACCGCGACTACGAGGAGTTCTTCTCCGGCGACCGCTGGGCTGCCCTGGCTGACGCCGGCGCCAACTCCCAGCGCCCGCTGTGGGCCTCGACCGGGGTGAAGAACCCCGACTACCGCGACACCATGTACGTCACCGACCTGGTGGTGCCCAACACCGTCAACACCATGCCCGAGAAGACGATGCAGGCCTTCGCGGACCACGGCGAGGTGCTCGGCGACCAGGTCAGCACGAGCTACGACGAGGCCGCTGCCACCATGGAGTCCCTCGCCGCCGTGGGCATCGACTACGACGACGTGATCTCCGTGCTGGAGGCCGAGGGCGTCGACAAGTTCGTGACCTCGTGGAACGAGCTCCTCGACACCGTCCGCGGCCAGCTCGAGGCGGCCGGCGGACAGTCGTGACCGACCCGGCCGCGACCGCTCCGGTGGACGCGACTGCCACGGACGCGTGGTCACGGCTCAGCGAGCTGAGCCGTGACCACGCTCCCGACTTGCGGGCGTCCTTCGCGAAGGACCCCGACCGCGCCTCCCGGCTGACGTTCACCGCTGCCGACCTCCACGTCGACCTGTCGAAGAACCTCGTCGACGACGACGTCCTCGACGCGCTGCTCGCACTCGGCGCCGAGGTCGGGCTGACGCAGCGACGCGACGCCATGTTCGCGGGCGCCCACATCAACGTCACCGAGGACCGGGCCGTGCTGCACACCGCCCTGCGGGCCCCGAAGTCCTCGTCGCTGACGGTCGACGGCCAGGACGCGGTGGCCGACGTCCACGCCGTGCTGACGCGGGTCTACGCGTTCGCCGAGCGGGTGCGCTCCGGCGAGTGGACCGGCGTCACCGGGCAGCCGATCCGCACGGTGGTCAACATCGGGATCGGTGGCTCGGACCTGGGTCCCGTCATGGCCTACGAGGCGCTGGCGCCGTACGTCAAGGACGGGCTGGAGTGTCGCTTCATCAGCAACATCGATCCGACCGACGCCGCGTTGACACTGCAGGGTCTCGACCCCGCCAGCACGCTCTTCATCGTCTCCAGCAAGTCCTTCTCGACCCTGGAGACGCTGACCAACGCGCGGCTGTGCAGGGCCTGGCTGCTCGACGCCCTGCCGGATGCCGATCCGGTCGACGCCGTCGCCCAGCACTTCGTGGCGGTCTCCACGGCGCTCGACAAGGTCGCCGACTTCGGCATCGATCCCGACAACGCCTTCGGGTTCTGGGACTGGGTCGGTGGCCGCTACTCGCTCGACTCCGCGATCGGCACCTCCCTGGTGATCGCGCTCGGACCGGAACGGTTCGCGGAGTTCCTGGCGGGCTTCCACGCGATGGACGAGCACTTCCGCACGACCGAGCTGTCGAGCAACGTGCCGGCCCTGATGGGGCTGATCAACATCTGGCACCACAACTTCCTCGGTGCCGCGACGCACGCCGTGCTCCCCTACTCCCAGCTGCTGCACCGGTTCCCGGCCTATCTCCAGCAGCTCACCATGGAGTCCAACGGCAAGAGCGTCCGCTGGGACGGCTCGCCGGTCAGCACTCAGACGGGCGAGGTCTTCTGGGGCGAGCCCGGCACCAACGGGCAGCACGCGTTCTACCAGCTGATCCACCAGGGCACCCAGCTCGTCCCGGCCGACTTCATCGCGTTCGCCAACCCCGCCCATCCCCTCACCGACGCCGTGGACGGGCGCAGCGTGGACGTCCACGAGCTGTTGCTGGCCAACTTCTTCGCCCAGACCAAGGCGCTGGCCTTCGGCAAGACCGCCGACGAGGTGCGCGCCGAGGGGACCGAGGAGGACGTCGTGGCCGCGCGCGTCTTCCCCGGCAACCGGCCGACGACCTCGATCATGGCGCCGGCGCTGACACCGGGCGTGCTCGGCCAGCTGATCGCCCTCTACGAGCACCTCACCTTCGTCCAAGGGGTCGTGTGGGGCATCGACAGCTTCGACCAGTGGGGCGTCGAGCTGGGCAAGCAGCTGGCGCAGGAGCTCGCTCCCGCGGTCGGTGGGGACGTCGCCGTACTCGATGAACAGGACGCCTCGACGAAGGCGCTCATCACCTACTACCGGGAGCGACGCCTGTGAGCACGACCCGTCCGGCCATGGCCAACCCGCTGCGCGACCCCCAGGACCGCCGGCTGCCGCGCATCGCGGGGCCGTGCGGTCTCGTGCTCTTCGGGGTCACCGGTGACTTGTCGCGCAAGAAGGTGATGCCCGCGATCTACGACCTGGCCAACCGCGGCCTGCTGCCGCCGGGGTTCAGCCTCGTCGGGTTCGCGCGGCGTGACTGGGCCGACCAGGACTTCGCGCAGATCGTCCACGACGCCGTGAAGGAGCACGCCCGCACCCCGTTCCGCGAGGAGGTGTGGCGCCAGCTCTCCGAGGGATTCCGGTTCGTGCCCGGCGACTTCGACGACGACGTCGCCTTCGACCACCTGCGGCGCACCGTCGAGGAGCTCGACCAGCTGCGCGGCACCGGCGGCAACATGGCGTTCTACCTCGCAATCCCGCCCGCCTTCTTCGGCACCGTGGTCGGGCAGCTGAAGGAGCACGGCCTCGCCGACGGCACCCCCGAGCAGTGGCGGCGCGTCGTGGTGGAGAAGCCCTTCGGCCACGACCTGACGTCCGCGCGCGAGCTCAACGACGTGCTGGCCGGGGTCTTCGAGCCCGACGAGATCTTCCGGATCGACCACTACCTCGGCAAGGAGACGGTCCAGAACATCCTGGCGATGCGCTTCGCCAACAACATGTTCGAGCCGATCTGGAACTCCCACTACGTCGACCACGTGCAGATCACCATGGCCGAGGACATCGGCATCGGCGGCCGGGCCGGCTACTACGACGGCATCGGCGCCGCCCGCGACGTGATCCAGAACCACCTCCTCCAGCTGATGGCGCTGGTCGCCATGGAGGAGCCGATCGCCTTCGACGCCGAGAGCCTGCGGATCGAGAAGCAGAAGGTGCTCGCGTCCGCCGTGCTCCCCCGACGACTCGACACCACCACCGCGCGCGGGCAGTACACCACCGGCTGGCAGGGCGGCGAGAAGGTGATCGGCTTCCTCGAGGAGGACGGGATCAAGAAGACCTCCGCGACCGAGACCTTCGCCGCCATCACGGTCAACATCGAGACGCGACGTTGGGCCGACGTGCCGTTCTACCTGCGGACCGGGAAGCGGCTCGGCCGGCGGGTCACCGAGGTGGCCGTCGTGTTCAAGCGCGCGCCACACCTGCCGTTCAACTCCACCGCCACCGAGGAGCTCACGCAGAACGCGCTGGTGATCCGGGTCCAGCCCGACGAGGGCCTGACCATGCGGTTCGGCTCCAAGGTGCCGGGCACCGCGATGGAGATCCGCGACGTGAACATGGACTTCGCGTACGGCGGTTCCTTCACCGAGGCCAGCGCAGAAGCCTACGAGCGGCTGATCCTCGACGTGCTCCTCGGCGACCCGCCACTGTTCCCGCAGCACGAGGAGGTCGAGCTCTCGTGGAAGCTGCTCGACCCGGTGATCAACCACTGGGCCCGCAAGGGCACCCCCGAGCCCTACGACTCGGGCACCTGGGGACCGGCGTCCGCCGACGCCATGCTCGCCCGCACCGGACGCGTCTGGAGGAGGCCCTGAGATGATCGAGCTCACCGACACCACCTCGTCGAAGATCGCCGCGGAGTTCGTGCGCTCACGCACCCGCTCCGGCAGCCCCGCCATGGGCATGGTGATGACGCTGATCATCGTCACCCCCGACGAGGACGCCGTCGAGGCGATGAAGGCCGCCCAGCGTGCGTCGCGCGAGCACCCCTCGCGGGTGCTGGCCGTCATCCTCGGCGACGCCCGCGGCGCCGCCCAGGTCAACGCGCAGGTCGGCAGCGGTGACGGCTGGGGCGGCGAGACGGCACTGATCCGGCTCAAGGGCGAGGTGGTCAAGCACGCCGAGTCGGTGGTGCTGCCGCTGCTGCTCCCCGACTCCCCCGTCGCCATCTGGTGGCCGACCTCGCCTCCCGCCGATCCGGCCAACGACCCGCTCGGGGCGCTCGCGAAGCGCCGGATCACCGACTCCGCAGGCGTCGTGCGTGGCAAGTCCACGGCGATGCTGGCGCAGTGCCGGGCCTACGCCCCGGGCAACACCGACCTGTCCTGGACCAGGCTCACGCCGTGGCGTGCGCTGCTGGCGGCCGCCCTCGACCAGCACCCGCTCAAGGTCGTCGGCGCCTCCGTCACCGCCGAGCGCATCAGCCCCAGCGCCGACCTGCTCGTCGCGTGGCTGGCCGACCGGCTCAAGGTCGACGTCCGGCGCCACACCTCCGACGGCCCGGGCATCACCGAGGTCACCATGGACACCCGGGAGGGCCCCATCACGATCTCGCGGGGCGACGGCCGGCTCGCGACGTTCTCCTCGCCCAACCGTCCCGACCGACCGGTCGCGCTCAAGCGCCGCGAGGTGCCGGCCCTGCTGGCCGAGGAGCTGCGGCGCCTCGACGAGGACGACATCTACGCGCGTACGGCGCACCGGCTGGTCGCCCTGCACCAGCCCACTGCCAAGGACCCCTCGTGACGTCTGACCGCCCGGCCGCCGAGGTCGTCGTCCACGAGGACGCGTCCACCCTCGCGGGGGACGTCGCCTCCCGACTGCTGTCGCGGCTGGAGGAGGAGCAGGCCCGTGGTGAGGTGCCGCAGATCGGACTGACCGGCGGAACCATCGCCGACGCCATCCACATTGAGGTCGCCCGCCGCGCGCCCGACTCTTCGGTCGACTGGTCGAAGGTCGTCTTCTGGTGGGGTGACGAGCGGTTCGTGCCGTCGACGTCGGAGGATCGCAACGCCCGCCAGGCGCGCACCGCCCTGCTCGACCAGCTCCTGCGCGCCGACCCACCGCTGGACCCGGCCAACGTCCACGAGGTCCCTGCAGCCGACGAGGTCGAGGCGGTCGAGGACGCGGCAGCCGCCTACTCGACGGCGCTGCGCACCCACGGCGGTGACAGCTTGTCGGTGCTGATGCTCGGCGTCGGACCGGACGGCCACATTGCCTCTCTCTTCCCCCGTCACCCCGCTCTCGACACCAGCGACGGGATCGCGGTGGCGGTGCACGATTCGCCGAAGCCACCGCCGCTGCGCGTGAGCCTCACCTTCGATGCCCTGGCTCGCGCCACCTCGGTGTGGTTCCTGGTCAGTGGCGCGGAGAAGGCCGCAGCTGTCGCGGCCGCGGTCATGGAGCCCGAGATCGCCGGCGGCGATCGCCGTGAGATCCCCGCTCGCGGCGTGCTCGGGACCTCCGAGACCCTTTGGCTCCTCGACGCAGCGGCGGCGAGCGAGCTCTCCTGAGCTCTCGTCCTGGCCCGATGGAGGGCCAGTGGCCCACCTCGCCAGCCTGCCTGCCCGCAGGCAGGCAGGACCTCCGCCGTGGCCTGTGGACAGCGCGACGCACTCAGCGGCTGATCCTGCTTCGCTGGCGGCATGGCACAGCTCTCGCACGACCGTCTCGAGCCCATGTTTCGTGACCGCAGCCTCAACAGGGCAGAGATCGCGACCGACCTGGCCATCCCGCTCCTCGCGGAGCATGGCTGGTCCGGTGACCTCAGCCCTCGGGCAGGGAGCCGGCTGCGCGGTGGACGGTCGAGCGGTGGAGCAGACTGACAATTGATCCGTCAGAAGATGATGTCGCCAGACTTGCGACGCGAGCGCAGGAGCTGGATCGCCTCGTCGAGGATGTCGGCCGCCTCGGTCTCGGAGCGGCGCTCCTTCACGTAGGCGAGGTGCGTCTTGTAGGGCTCGATCTTCGGCGCCGGCGGCGGGTTGTCGGAGTCCATGCTGGCGGGGAGCCCGCACTTGGGGCAGTCCCACGACTCGGGCGCGGTGGCCTCGACGGCGAACGTCACCACGGAGCGGTGCTCGTGCGAGCAGAAGTAGGTGACGGCCTGACGCGGGGCGGCTTCGCCTCGCTCTGCCTCGCCCATCGGACCAGCGCCGACCCGGCTGCCCCGGATCGCGTTTCCTCCACCAGCCACGTGTGTCTCTTTCTCTCAGGTCCCCGTCGGCGAATCACGTACTACGAACGAACATGTGACCCAGTCGAGTCAGGAGCCGGCGTAGGCCTTCAGCAGTCCGAGCGCGATGACGCACGCGGCCCAGATGACTCCCATACCGATGGTGAAGCGGTCGAGGTTGCGTTCGGCAACCGACGACCCACCCAAGGAGCTGGAGACGCCGCCCCCGAACATGTCGGAGAGGCCACCTCCGCGCCCCTTGTGAAGGAGGACGAGCAGGATCATGACAGAGCTCGTCGCAACGAGAAGGATGGTGAAGAGCAGTTCCACGAGCCGAAGCCTACGTCACGCCTGCACGGTCACTGGACCGGCCCGCCGAAGTGGCGCAGGTTCACAGGGTCGGAAGGTCGTAGAAGCGGCAGATCCCGCCGAACTCGTCGACCTGGAGGCTCGCTCCACCGACCAGGGCGCCGTCGACATCGGCCTTCTCCATGATCCCGGCGACGTTGGACGCCTTCACCGAACCGCCGTACAGGACCCGAACGCCGTCAGCCGCCGCGTCACCGTGGACCTCGCGGATGCGCTCGCGGATCGCGCCGCAGACCTCCTGCGCGTCGTCGGGGGTGGCGACCTCGCCGGTGCCGATGGCCCAGACGGGCTCGTAGGCGACCACGAGACCGGCGACCTGCTCGGCCGAGAAGCCGGCCAGCGAGCCGTCGACCTGCGCGAGCGTGTGGGCGACCTGGTTGCCCGCCTGGCGGACGTCGAGGCCCTCACCGACACACACGATCGGGGTCATGCCCGCAGCGAGCGCCTTGTGCGCCTTCGCGTTGACGACCTCGTCGGTCTCGGCGTGGTACTCGCGGCGCTCGGAGTGGCCCACGACGACGTAGGAGCAGCCCAGCTTGGCCAGCATCGACGCCGACACCTCGCCGGTGTAGGCACCGCTGTCCTGCGCCGAGACGTCCTGTGCGGCGTACTTGATCGAGAGCCGGTCACCGTCGACGAGCGTCTGCACGGAGCGCAGGTCGGTGAACGGCGGGACGACGACGACCTCGACCTTGCCGTAGTCGTGCCGCTTGTCCGAGAGCGTCCACGCGAGCTTCTGGACCAGCACCACCGCTTCCTGGTGGTTGAGGTTCATCTTCCAGTTGCCAGCCATCAGCGGGGTGCGGGCGTTGCCAGTCATGGGTCAGTGCCTTTCAAGGACAGCGATGCCGGGCAGTTCCTTGCCCTCGAGGTATTCCAGTGAAGCGCCACCGCCGGTGGAGATGTGGCCGAACGCGGCCTCGTCGAAACCGAGCTGACGCACGGCAGCGGCCGAGTCGCCACCGCCGACGACCGAGAGGCCGTCGATCGTGGTGAGCGCACCTGCGACGGCGCGGGTGCCGCCGGCGAAGGCGTCCACCTCGAACACGCCCATCGGGCCGTTCCAGAACACGGTCTTCGCGTCACCCAGCGCCGCGGCGAAGGCCGCCGCGGACTCCGGGCCGATGTCGAGGCCGAGGGCGTCCGCCGGGATGGCGTCGGCCGCGACGACGCGGGCCGAGGCCTCGTCGCCGAAGCTGTCCGCGACCACGATGTCGGTCGGCAGCACGATCTCGACGCCGCGCTCGGCGGCCTCGGTGAGGTAGCGCCGGCAGATGTCGAGCTGGTCGTCCTCGAGGAGGCTCTTGCCCACCTCGTGGCCCTGGGCCTTGAGGAACGTGAAGACCATGCCGCCACCGATCAGCAGCTTGTCGGCCTTCTCGAGCAGGTTGTCGATCACACCGAGCTTGTCGGAGACCTTCGAGCCGCCGAGGACGACGACATAGGGCCGGGCCGGGTCGATCGTGAGCCGACGCAGCACGTCGATCTCCGTGGCGACCAGGCCGCCCATGGCCGACGGCAGCCGCAGGGCGACGTCGTAGACGCTGGCCTGCTTGCGGTGCACGACGCCGAACCCGTCGGAGACGAACGCGTCGGCGAGCTGGGCGAGCTGGCCGGCGAACGACGCGCGCACGTCGTCGTCCTTGCTCGTCTCGCCCTCGTTGAAGCGCACGTTCTCGAGTACGGCGACGTCCCCGTCGGCGAGGGCAGCGACCGTCTCGGAGGCGCTCTCCCCGACGGTGTCCGTCGCGAACGCGACCTCGCGACCCAGCAGCTCGCCCAAGCGGGCGGCCACGGGGGCCAGCGAGAACGCCGGGTCCGGCGCGCCGTCGGGACGACCCAGGTGGGCCGTCACGACGACGCGGGCACCCGCATCGCTGAGCTGCTTGATCGTCGGCACGCTGGCGCGGATCCGACCGTCGTCGGTGATGGCTGTCGTGCCGTCGACCTGTTCCAGGGGCACGTTCAGGTCCGAGCGGACCAGGACGCGCTTGCCGGTGAGGTCACCCAGCGATGCGATGTCTGACATCGAGGTCAGAGGGTCTCGCCGACCAGGCCGATGAGGTCGACCAGGCGGTTGGAGTAGCCCCACTCGTTGTCGTACCAGCCGACGACCTTGACCTGGTTGCCGATGACCTTGGTCAGCGGCGCGTCGAAGATGCACGACGCCGGGTCGGTGACGATGTCGGAGGAGACGATCGGGTCGGTGGAGTACTTGAGGAAGCGGCCGTCGGCAGCCTTCTCGATGATCGCGTTGACCTCCTCGACCGTGGTCTCGCGACCGGCCTCGAACGTGAGGTCCGTGGCCGAGCCGGTCGGCACCGGGACGCGGATGGCGTAGCCGTCGAGCTTGCCCTTGAGCTCGGGCAGCACCAGGCCGATGGCCTTGGCGGCACCGGTCGAGGTGGGGACCAGGTTGATCGCGGCCGCGCGGGCACGGCGCAGGTCCGAGTGGATGTTGTCCTGGAGGTTCTGGTCGGCGGTGTAGGCGTGGATGGTCGTCATCAGGCCCTTGACGATGCCGAGGTCGTCGTTGAGCGCCTTGGCCATCGGACCGAGGCAGTTGGTCGTGCACGACGCGTTGGAGATCACGTGGTGGACGGCGCCGTCGTAGTCGGTGTGGTTGACACCCATCACGATCGTGATGTCCTCGTTGGAGGCGGGCGCGGAGATGATGACCTTCTTGGCGCCGGCGTCGATGTGCGCCTTGGCCTTGGTGGCGTCGGTGAAGAAGCCGGTCGACTCGACGACGACGTCCACGTCGAGGTCGCCCCACTTGAGGTTGGCCGGGTCACGCTCGGCGAACGCGGCGATGGTCTGGTCGCCGACCTTGATCGAGGTCGCGTCGCTCGACACGTCGGCGTCGAGGCGCCCGAGGATCGAGTCGTACTTGAGGAGGTGCGCGAGGACCGCGTTGTCGGTCAGGTCGTTGACGCCGACGATCTCGATGTCGGCTCCCGAGGCACGGACGGCCCGGAAGAAGTTGCGGCCGATCCGGCCGAATCCGTTGATACCTACGCGCACAGTCACTGAGGACTCCTTCAGTCGAAGAGTGTGAGTGGGACACCCGATCGGGTGTCCGACGACCCAGCGACCCTATCGCGGCGCGGACATGCCCCTGCGCTCGCGTTCGGGGTACGTGCAGGTAACCGTGCTCACACCTCGTCGGCGAGCATCTCCGGCGTCAGGGAGGACTCGGTGTCGGGAATGCCGAGCTCCTCGGCCCGCTTGTCCGCCATCGCGAGCAGCCGGCGGATGCGACCAGCGATCGCGTCCTTGGTCAGGACGGGCTCGTGCAGCTGGCCGAGCTCCTCGAGGGAGGCGTTCTTGTGCTCCAGGCGCAGGTAGCCGGCGAGCTTGAGGTGGTCGGGGACCTCCTCGGCGAGGATCTCCAGGGCCCGCTCGACGCGGGCGCCGGCGGCGACCGCCGCACGAGCCGAGCGCCGGAGGTTGGCGTCGTCGAAGTTGGCGAGGCGGTTGGCGGTGGCACGCACCTCGCGGCGCATGCGCCGCTCCTCCCAGGCCATCAGGGACTCGTGGGCACCGAGGCGGGTCAGGAGGGCGCCGATGGCGTCGCCGTCGCGGATGACGACCCGGTCGACACCACGCACCTCGCGAGCCTTGGCGGAGATGCCGAGCCGGCGGGCGACGCCGACGATCGCGAGGGCGGCTTCCGGGCCGGGGCAGGTGATCTCGAGCGAGGACGAGCGGCCGGGCTCGGTCAGCGAGCCGTGGGCGAGGAACGCCCCGCGCCACGCGGCGACGGCGTCACAGCCGCCACCGGAGACGACGGCGGGGGGGAGACCCCGGACGGGCCGGCCGCGGCCGTCGAGCAGGCCGGTCTGGCGGGCCAGCGCCTCGCCGTCCTTGATGACGCGGACGATGTAGCGGCTGCCCTTGCGGATGCCCTGTCCCTGCACGACCACGACGTCGGACTGGTGGCCGTAGACCTCGGCGATGTCCTTGCGGAGTCGGCGCGCACCGGCACCGGTGTCGAGCTCGGCTTCCACCACGATCCGCCCGCTGACGATGTGGAGGCCGCCGGCGAAGCGCAGCATGGAGGCCACTTCGGCCTTCCGACAGCAAGTTTTCGTGATCTGGGTGTTGGCCAGCTCTGCCTTCACCTGTGCCGTCATCGCCATGGGTCAGATCCTGCCACGAGCGTCAATCACCCGGGACCACGATGCCGTTCATGATGCGCTCGAACGCGACCGCCAGCTTGTCGTCGTCGTGCCGGTCGGTGGTGCCGTCGGCCGCGAGGTCGGCGATGACCAGGCTGGCACCGGAGGACGAGACCAGCCGGTCGAGCTCCTCCGGGTGCCCGACGCTGCGCACGTCGGCGAGCACGGTGTGGATCTTGAGGTCGGGCGCGTGCTCGAACAGTGCGGCGAGGTGGTCCTCCGGGAGGTAGCCCGGTGTCTCCCCCTCCTGGGGCTCGAGGTTGAGCACGACGATCAGCCCACCGGCCGTGTCGATGAGGGCCTGGCGCAGCGAAGGCACCATCAGGTGCGGGATCACCGAGGTGAACCACGATCCGGGCCCGAGCACGACCCAGTCGGCGCCCAGGACGGCCTCGACCGCCTCGGCACACGCCTGCGGATCAGGCGGGTCCAGCGCCACGGAGACGATCTGGCCCTGCGTCGTGGCGACCTCCACCTGGCCGCGCACCTGGGTGGTGCGATCCGCATCGGCGGGGTCCAGCCCGCGCACCTGGGCGGTCATGTCGATCGGGGTCACCGCCATCGGCAGCACCCGCCCCCGTGCCCCGAGGAGCTTGCCCACCCAGTCGAGCGCCCGGACGGGATCGCCCATCAGCTCCCAGAGCCCGACGATGAGCAGGTTGCCGATGACGTGGCCGCGCATCTCGCCCTCGCCGGCGAAGCGGTGCTGGACGACGTCGGCCCACGTGCGGCCCCACTCGTCGTCGCCGCACAGGGCGGCGAGCGCCATCCGTAGGTCGCCGGGAGGCAGCACACCGAACTCGCCGCGGAGCCGACCGGACGAGCCGCCGTTGTCGGCCACCGTCACGACGGCGGTGAGCTCGTCCAGGGTCAGCTCGGCGACGAGGTGGCGCAGCGCGCTCAGACTGGCGAAGAGCCCGTGACCGCCCCCCAGGGCGACCGCGGACTGCGCGGTGGATCGAGCCATCGAGGCGTCACTCCCGCCCGAGGTCGCGATGGCTGGCGCGCGAGTCGATGCCGTGGCTCCTGAGCCGGGCCGCAATTTCCTCGGTCATGGCCACGCTGCGGTGCTTGCCGCCCGTGCAACCGATCGCGACGGTCATGAACCGCTTGCCCTCCGTGAGGTAGCCGCCGGCGACGTTCTCCAGCATCGGGACGTACTGGTCCAGGAACGTCTGGGCACTCGGGCGCATCTTGACGTAATCGGCGACGTCCTCGTCCCGACCGGTCCGCGGGCGGAGCTCCGGCACCCAGTGGGGGTTGGGCAGGAAGCGCATGTCGGCCACGAAGTCGGCGTCGACGGGGATGCCATACTTGAAGCCGAAGGAGACCACCGTGACCTTGAGCGCGGTCGTCTCCGGGGTCCCGAACTGCGCGGCGATCCGGTCGGTGAGCTGGTGCACGTTGAGGTTGGTGGTGTCGATCACGACGTCGCAGTCGCCGCGCACCTCGGCCAGCACCTCCCGCTCGCGGTGGAGCCCGTGCAGCAACCGGCCGCTCCCCTGCAGCGGGTGTGGACGGCGCGCGGCCTCCTGGCGGCGTACGAGCACGTCGTCGGTCGCCTCGAGGAACAGCAGCGTGGTGGGGCGACCGGTGACGCCCTGGTGCCGGTTGGCCTGCAGCGAGTCGAAGAAGGACCCGGAGCGCACGTCCACGACCACCGCGATCGGCTGGGTGATCCCCCGCGAGTCGTCGACGAGGCGGACGACGTCGCGCACCAGCGTCGGCGGCAGGTTGTCGACCACGAAGAAGCCGAGGTCCTCCAGCTCCTTCGCGGCGGTGCTGCGGCCGGCACCGGTCATGCCGGTGACGATGACGAGCTCGCCTGCTGTCGGCTCCATCAGTGCTCCTCGATGATCTCGCCGGTCGCGGTGTTGACCTGCACAGCGGCATTCTTGCGGGTCGTGTCGGCGCCCGCCACGGCCGCCTTGATCGCCTCGGCCGTGCGCGGCCCGATGCCGGGCACCATCGCGATCTCGGCAGCGTCGGCGAGCCGCAGCTTCTTGAGCGAGCCGAAGTGCTTCAGCAGGGTCTTGCGGCGGACCTCGCCCAGGCCCGGGACGTCGTCGAGCAGGCTCTCGACCATCGTCTTGGAGCGGCGCGAGCGGTGGTGGGTGATCGCGAACCGGTGGGCCTCGTCGCGCACCCGCTGGAGGAGGTAGAGGCCCTCGCTCGTGCGCGGGAGGATGACCGGGTCGTCCTCCGCCGGCAGCCAGACCTCCTCGAGGCGCTTGGCCAGGCCGCACACCGGGATGTCGGTGATTCCGAGCTCGGACAGGGCCTGCTGGGCGGCCGCGACCTGCGGCGGGCCGCCGTCGACGACCACGAGCCCGGGGGCGTAGGCGAACTTGCGGGGCCGGCCGGTCTCCGGATCGACCAGCATCGGGCCGGAGTCGGTGGTGACGGCCTGCGACCTCGCCTGCTCGTCGAGCAACCGGCGGAAGCGGCGGGTGATCACCTGGTGCATGTGGGCGACGTCGTTCTGCCCGACCGTGGTCTCGCCCGGCTCGGGCTTGATCACGAACCGGCGGTACTCGCCCTTGCGCGGCAGCCCGTCCTCGAAGACCACCATCGACGCCACCACCTCGGTGCCCTGCAGGTTGGAGACGTCGTAGCACTCGATCCGCAGCGGCACCTCGTCGAGCGCCAGGGCCTGCTGGATCTCCTCGAGCGCACGGTTGCGGGTGGTGAGGTCGCTGGCCCGACGGGTCTTGTGGAGCACCAGCGACTGCTTGGCGTTGCCGGCCACGGTCTCCTGCAACGACAGCTTGACCCCCCGCTGCGGCACCCGGATCACGACCCGGCTCCCCCGCCGGTCGCTCAGCAGCTCCTCCATCACACCGGCGTCGGGCGGCAGCGCCGGGACGAGCACCTCGCGCGGGATGGCGTCGGCCTCGTCGCCGTACAGCTGCAGCAGGAAGTCCTGGACGAGCTCGGGCGTGCCGCCGTCGTCGGTGCGGTCGGCGACCCAGCCGCGCTGGCCCTTGATCCGGCCGCCGCGGACGTAGAAGATCTGTACGGCGACCTCGAGCGGGTCCTCCGCGAGCGCGATGACGTCGGCGTCGGTGCCGTCGCCGAGCACCACCGCCTGCTTCTCCAGGGCCTTGGTGAGCGCCCCGAGGTCGTCGCGCAGGCGGGCGGCCTTCTCGAAGTCGAGGGCCTCCGAGGCGGCGTACATCTCCCGCTCGACGCGCTTGACGAAGGCAGTCGTGTTGCCGGCCATGAAGTCGCAGAAGTCGTCGACGATCTCGCGGTGCTGCTCGGCCGTGACGTTGCCGACGCAGGGTGCGGCGCACTTGTCGATGTAGCCCAGCAGGCACGGGCGCCCGATCTGGCTGGAGCGCTTGAAGACGCCGTTGCTGCACGAGCGCATCGGGAAGACGCGCAGCAGCAGGTCGACGGTCTCGCGGATCGCCCAGGCGTGTCCGTAGGGGCCGAAGTAGCGGGTGCCCTTGCGCTTGGCGCCGCGTCCGACCATGACCCGCGGAAACTCCTCGCCCACGGTCACGGCGAGCCAGGGGTAGGACTTGTCGTCGCGGTACTTCACGTTGAAGCGCGGGTCGAACTCCTTGATCCAGCTGTACTCCAGCTGGAGGGCCTCGACCTCGGTCTTGACCACGGTCCACTCGACGCTGGCCGCGCTGGTGACCATCGAGGCCGTGCGCGGGTGCAGGCCGCCGATGTCCTGGAAGTACGACGACAGGCGCGGGCGCAGGCTCTTGGCCTTGCCGACGTAGATGACCCGGCCCTTGCCGTCGCGGAAGCGGTAGACACCCGGTCGGGTCGGGATCGAGCCGGGCTCGGGTCGATAGCTGGCGGGTGACGGCACGACCTCAACCCTACGAGGCCGCACCGACACCTCTTGCGTCAGCGAACGAGGACCGTGCTCAGGCCCGTTCGATCAGGGCCGGTCGCACGCCATCCGTGTCAGGCCAGGGTGATGGTGTCCCCGTCAACCGAGATCTCGACCTCGGACAGGGGCGAGGTGGCCGGGCCCTGGAGCACCGATCCGTCCTCGATCGAGAACTCGCTGCCGTGGCAGCCGCACGGGATGACACCGTCGGTGCTGGCACTGACGGTGCAGCCCTGGTGGGTGCAGACCGAGGTGAACGCCTTGAAGTCGCCCTCGGTGGGCTGGGTCACCACGATCTTGTGCTCGGAGAACACCGCGCACCCGCCGACGGGGATGTCGCCCGTCGCGGCCAGGGCGGCGGCACCGGACTCCGCGCCGTCACCGGTGGTCGGTCGCTCGCTGCCGGAGGGCGTCGAGCTCGTCGGGTCCGTCGCCGAGTCGGGCTCGTCGCTGCCGCAGGCGGCCAGGACGGGCAGGCCGATGGCGGCCGCGGTGGCGCCGCCGAGGACGTTGCGTCGGTTGAGTCCGGTGGTCATGGTCCGAGACTACTTCTTCGCCGCGGCCTTCTTGGCCGGCGCCTTCTTGGCAACCGGCTTCTCCGCCGCGGCCTTCTTGGCCGCGGTCGCTGCCTTCTTCGCCGCCGCCTTGCTGAGCGGTCGCGCCGGGGCTTCCTTCGGGCGGACCTTCCCGCTGGGCTGCTGGGCCGCGCGCCCCTCGAGCAGCGGCGCGAGGAAGGTGCCGGTGTGGCTCTCCGGGTTGGCCGCGACGTCCTCGGGGGTGCCCTCGGCCACCACGAGCCCGCCCCGGGAGCCGCCCTCGGGCCCCATGTCGATGAGCCAGTCGGCGGTCTTGATCACGTCGAGGTTGTGCTCGATGACCAGCACCGTGTTGCCCTGGTCGACGAGGCGACCGAGCACGAGCAGCAGCTTGCGGATGTCCTCGAAGTGCAGGCCGGTGGTCGGCTCGTCGAGGACGTAGACGGTGCGACCGGTGGACCGCTTCTGCAGCTCGCTCGACAGCTTGACCCGCTGGGCCTCACCGCCCGACAGCGTCGTCGCGGGCTGGCCGAGGCGGACGTAGCCGAGCCCGACCTCGCAGAGCGTCTTCATGTGCCGGCTGATCGCAGGAACCGCAGCGAAGAAGTCGGCCGCCTCCTCGATCGGCATGTCGAGGACCTCGGCGATGGTCTTGCCCTTGTAGTGCACCTCGAGCGTCTCGCGGTTGTAGCGAGCACCGTGGCAGACCTCGCAGGGGACGTAGACGTCCGGCAGGAAGTTCATCTCGATCTTGATCGTGCCGTCGCCCGAGCAGGCCTCGCAGCGACCGCCCTTGACGTTGAACGAGAAGCGGCCCTGGAGGTAACCGCGCATCTTCGCCTCGGGGGTCGACGCGAACAGCTTGCGGACGTGGTCGAAGACCCCGGTGTACGTCGCCGGGTTGGACCGCGGGGTGCGACCGATCGGCGACTGGTCGACGTGGATCACCTTGTCGACGTGCTCGACACCGGAGATCTTGGTGTGCCGCCCCGGGACGGTGCGGGCGTTGTAGATCTGCTTGGCGAGCGAGGTGTAGAGGATGTCGTTGACCAGCGTCGACTTGCCCGAGCCGGAGACGCCGGTGACCGCGCAGAAGACGCCGAGCGGGAAGCTCACGTCGACGTCTTGCAGGTTGTGCTCCTTCGCACCGTGCACGGTCAGCTCCCGGCCGATGGTGCGCGGGCGGCGCACGGGCGGGACGGGGATCTCGCGACGACCGCTGAGGTACTGGCCGGTCAACGAGTCAGGGTGGTCGAGCAGTCCCTGCACGCTGCCGGAGTGGACGACCTGGCCGCCGTGCTCGCCGGCACCCGGGCCGATGTCGACGACCCAGTCGGCGACGCGGATGGTGTCCTCGTCGTGCTCCACGACGATCAGGGTGTTGCCGAGGTCCTTGAGCCGGACCAGGGTCTCGATCAGGCGGTGGTTGTCGCGCTGGTGCAGCCCGATGGACGGCTCATCGAGGACATAGAGGACACCCACCAGCCCGGCACCGATCTGGGTGGCGAGCCGGATGCGCTGCGCCTCACCGCCCGACAGCGAGCCGGAGGGACGGTTGAGGGAGAGGTAGTCGAGCCCGACGTCGAGCAGGAAGTTGAGGCGCTCCTGGATCTCCTTCAGGACGCGCTCGCCGATCTGCTTCTCGCGCTCCGAGAGCTCGAGGTTGCGCAGGTAGTCGGCCGTCTCGTTGATCGGCATCGCGCAGACCTCGGCGATGTTGAGCCCGCCCTGGTCGCGCGCGCCGAGCGTCACCGCCATCGACACCGGCTTGAGCCGGCTGCCCCGGCAGGTCGGGCACGGCACCTCGCGCATGAAGCCCTCGAACCGCTCGCGGCTCGTGTCGGACTCGGCCTCCTTGTGGCGGCGCTCGATGTAGGGCCGGACGCCCTCGAACGCGGCGTAGTAGGCGCGCTGGCGGCCGTAGCGGTTGGTCGTGACGACGTGGACCTTCGTCTTGTGTCCCTCGAGGATCGAGGTCCGCGCCAGCGGGGTGAGCTTCTCCCACGGGGTGTTGAGGTCGAAGCCGAGCTCCTCGCCGAGCGCGTTCATCAGGCGGAGGAAGTAGTCGGAGACGTGGGCGTGGCTCCACGGCTGGATCGCGCCCTCGCCCAGGGTCGCGCCCGGGTCGGGCACGACGAGCTCGGGGTCGACCTCCATGCGGGTGCCGAGGCCGCTGCACTGCGGGCAGGCACCGAACGGGGAGTTGAAGGAGAACGAGCGCGGCTCGAGCTCGTCGGTGTCGATCGTGTGCTCGTTGGGGCAGGCCATCCGCTCGGAGAACCTGAGCTCGCGACCGGGGTCCTTCGCGTCGAGATCGACGAAGTCGAACAGCACCAAGCCACCGGCGAGGTTGAGCGCCGTCTCGACCGAGTCGGTGAGCCGGCGCTTCGAGCTCTCCTTGACCGCGAGCCGGTCGACCACGACCTCGATGGTGTGCTTCTTCTGCTTGTCCAGCTTGGGTGGGTCATCCAGCGTGTGCGTCTCGCCGTTGACGCGCGCCCGGGAGAAGCCCTGGGTCTGGAGGGTGCGGAACAGGTCGACGTACTCGCCCTTGCGGCCGCGGATGACGGGCGCCAGGACCTGGAACCTCGCCCCCTCCTCGAGCGACAGGATCCGGTCGACGATCTGCTGGGGCGTCTGGCGCTCGATCGGCGACCCGCAAACGGGGCAGTGGGCACGCCCGGCGCGGGCATAGAGCAGGCGGAGGTAGTCGTAGACCTCGGTGATGGTGCCGACGGTCGAGCGCGGGTTCTTGCTGGTGGACTTCTGGTCGATGCTCACCGCGGGCGAGAGACCCTCGATGAAGTCGACGTCGGGCTTGTCCATCTGGCCCAGGAACTGGCGGGCATACGCGGACAGGGACTCGACATAACGGCGCTGGCCCTCGGCGAAGATGGTGTCGAAGGCGAGGCTCGACTTGCCGGAGCCGGACAGGCCGGTGAACACGATCAGGGCGTCGCGCGGCAGATCGAGCGAGACGTCCTTGAGGTTGTGCTCCCGGGCGCCCCGGATGATGAGCTGGTCGATCACAGTCGTCCTTGAAGGTCTGTGCAAGAGAGTGGGTTCGAACAAGTGTTCGTCACATCACGCGCAGTTGCAACCCGCCACGCGGTCAGGCTCGATCCTACGGGGCTGCACACAGCCTCCCCATGTGTGTTGAATGACAGTCATGACCTCCTCCCCCGCTGCCACGCAGCTCGAGCTCCTCGCAGCTGCCAACCAGCGACTGATCCGCACCGTCGATGCCCTCGACGACGCCGTCTTCGGCGCACCGTCACTGCTTCCCGACTGGACCGTCGGCCACGTGGTCGCCCACCTCGCCCTCAACGGTGAGGCCCTCGCCGGTGCCCTGGAGGGCGTCACCACGGGCGCAGCCCGCCCCATGTATGCCTCCCAGGAGGACCGCGACGGCGACATCGCCGAGCTCGGCACCGCGTCTCCCGGGGACCTGCGCTCGCGGCTGATGGCTTCGACCGAGCTCTTCGACCGCGAGGTCCGCGACCTCCCCGAGGACAGGTGGACGACGACCATCGAGCGCACGCCCGGTCGGCCGGCGTTCAGCGCGCGCTCGACGGTGCTGATGCGGCTGCGCGAGGTCGAGATCCACCACGCCGACCTCGGTGTCGGCTACACCTCCGCGGACTGGTCGCCGGAGTTCTCGGTGATCGTGATCGAGACCATGGACAAGCGTGACTTCCCCACCTCCTTCCGGGTGCTGGCGCGCGACCTGGCGCAGTCGTGGTCGTACGGCGACGACGACCCGACCACGACCGTCACCGGCGACTCGCACGCCCTGGCATGGTGGCTGACCGGGCGCGGTGACGGCGCCGGCCTCACGAGCGACCGCGGCGAGCTGCCGGCGGTGCCGGCATGGTGACCTACACCGGTGACGTCACGCCCGGCGGCGAGGCGCAGACCCGGCAGGCCGGCTGCGTGACCATCACCAAAGTGGCCGTCGACCCGCAGATGTCCAACAACGCCTACCTCCTGCACTGCGAGGAGACCGACGAGCTGGTGCTCATCGACGCAGCCCACGACGCCCCCACCCTGCTGGCCCTGGTCGGCGACCGGTCGCTGACCGCGGTCGTCACGACCCACCAGCACTGGGACCACCACCGCGCCCTCGCCGAGGTCGTCGCGGCGACCGGCGCCACGGTGGTCGCCGGCGAGCCCGACGCCGCCGCGATCACCGAGCAGACGGGTGTCGCGGTCGATCGCACCGTCACCCAGGGCGACCGGATCGCCGTCGGCACCTGCGACCTGACGGTGATCGCCCTCGCCGGCCATACACCGGGCTCGATCGCGCTCTTCTGGGAGGACCCCACCGGGCAGGGCCACCTGTTCACCGGAGACTCGCTGTTCCCGGGCGGCGTCGGCAACACGTTCGGCGACGCGGACGCGTTCCTGACCCTGATCGACGAGGTCTCCACCAAGATCTTCGACGTGTACGGCGACGACGTCTGGTTCTACCCCGGTCACGGGGGCGACTCGACGCTCGGCGCCGAGCGGCCCCACCTCGACGAGTGGCGGGAGCGGGGTTGGTGACGGATCGAGCGCACCCCGGCGTTGACGCCTACATCGAAGGGCTACCGGACTGGCAGCAGGAGATCTGCCGCAAGGTCCGCGGCATCGTGTGGGCGGCCGATCCGGAGATCGAGGAGACGATCAAGCGGACCGTCCAGCCCTACTTCGTCCTGGACGGCAACGTGTGCGCGTTGCTGTCCACCAAGGACCACGTCAACCTGTTCCTCTACGACCCGACCGTTCCCGACCCGCACAGGCTCGTCAACCAGGGACACGGCAACGCCACCGGACGGGCGATCCAGATCTACCAGGACGATCCCATCGACCGCGAACCCCTCGTCGAGCTGCTGCGCGCCATCGTCGCCAACAACCGGGCCGGCGGGTGGCGCAAGCTCGGCCGCGAGGCGCCCACTCCTGTTAGGGAGAACTCTCACCGCGAGCCGTGAGAAGTTCGGTTTCGTGACGGCGCTGGCGCGCTCCTCAACCTCCGACGACCACGCTGGCGCGCCTCCTCAACCTCCGACAACCACGTTGGCGCGCAGCCTCGAGCAGCGGGAGGCCTCAGCTGTAGGAGACCTTGACCGTCTCGGCGGTCGCGGGGACGGACTGGCAGCCGAGGCGGATGCCCTCGTCGAGGTCCTCCTGCTCGAGCACGTCGTTGTGCAGCATCCGCACCTCGCCGGAGACCAGCCGGATGGCGCAGGCGGAACACTCGCCCTCGCGACACGAGTACGGCGCCTTGACGCCCTTGGACTCCAGGAAGTCGAGCAGCTTCTCGCCGGGCTGCCAGTCGTCGAAGACGTGCTCCTCGCCGTCGAGCTCGACCTCGACCTTGACCGGGCCGGACGGGCCGGCAGGCACCGCCTCGTCCGACTCGTCGGCGTCGTCGGCGGCCTCGACGCTCGCCCGGGCGGCCAGCACCTCCTCGACGTCGCCGAAGGGGTTGCCGCCGAGGGAGACGAACTTCTCCTGGTGGCGTCGGTCGCGCGGGAAGTCGAGGGCGCGCAGCGAGTTGGAGACGGCCTTCATGAAGGGCGCGGGGCCGCAGCAGAAGCTCGTCCACGACGTGTACGCCGATGCGAACTCGCGCAGCTGGTCCTCGCTCGGCAGGCCCTGGACCGACTCGAGCCAGTGCACCACCTGGAGCCGGTCGGGGTGCGCGGCCGCGAGCTCGCGGAGCGCGGCGGCGAAGATGACCGAGCCCTCGTCCCGGTTGGCGTAGAACAGCACGACCCGGTTCGAGTGCTCAGCCAGCGCCGTACGCACGATCGACATGATCGGCGTGACACCGGACCCACCCGCGAACAGCAGCAGGTCGGCCGACCAGTCCTTCGGGGAGAAGATCCCCGAGGGCGGCAGCACCCGCACGGTGTCGCCCGGCTTGAGGTTGTCGTTGAGCCAGTTGGACGCGTAGCCCTCGACGGTCCGCTTGACCGTCACCGTGAGCGGCTCGCCGGGCGGCGTGCAGATGGAGTAGCAGCGGGCGGCGAGCCCGGTCTGGTCCGAGGGCACGCCGACGGTGAGGAACTGGCCGGGCCGGTAGGTGAAGTCCTCGGCCGCGTCGGCGGGGACCTCGAAGACGATCGACGACGCGTCGGCGGTCTCGGCCACCACCTCGCGCACCTCGAGGAGGTAGGAGTCAGTATCCATCTTCGGCTCCGATCGTGAGCTGTCCGTCGCGCACGGCGGCATCGATGCTCGCCTGCATGCGGGGACACGATGCCCGGATCGGGCGGCCGGTCGGTGCCGCGTCCAGCCGGCGGAACTCCGTGCACTCTGCCAGCGACTCCGCGTGCCACTGGATGGAGGTGTGGTGCTCGGAGTTCTTCTTGACCCCGACGCGGGCCAGGCAGTCCAGGCACGCGACCTCGGTCAGGCGGGCCTGCGTGTAGAGGCGCTGGTCCTCGAGGGTGTCGGCGCTGGAGGGGACGATGTAGGCCATCAGGTGGTGGCCGTCGCGTCTTCCGCAGCCTTGCGCGAGAGGTTCGCCTCCACCTCGGCGCGCCAGAACTCGTTGGCCTTGGTGGTGTCGACCTCGAACTCGAAGCGCTCGGTCATCTCGTCGGTGACGTCGGCGGCGTCGACGTAGAACTGCTCGTACCACCGGCGCAGCTGGTAGACGGGACCGTCCTCCTCGCAGAGCAGGGGGTTCTGCACCGGCGCCTTGTTCAGCCAGATGTGCACGTCCTGCAGGAAGCCGTCGCCGAACATGTCGGAGTACTTCTTGGCGATGTAGCGCGCGGTCTTGTCGTCGAGTCCGTCGGGCTTCTCGACGGCGAGGCCGTACTGCAGCTTGAACGAGTTGGGCCCGGTCGGGACGTGGCAGTTCACCAGGATGACCTTGGTCAGGAAGCCCTTGTAGTCGGTCTCCAGCCAGTTGATCATGAAGGACGGCCCGTAGTAGGTCGCCTCCGACTTGAGGATGAGATCCTCGTCGCCGTACCCCTCCCCGGCCATGTCCGGACGCCCGGTCGACTCCATGAACTGGGTCGCCATGTGGCCCTCGAAGACGTTGCGGAAGTTCGTCGGGAACGCGAAGTGGATGTAGAAGAAGTGGGCCATGTCCACGACGTTGTCCACGATCTCGCCACAGTGCGCGGTCGGGACGTCGAGGACGTTCCAGGTCCAGTCGGTGTAGCGCTCGGTGCCGATGCCCTCCAGCTCGGGCGGCAGGATGTCGTGGTTGGCGGGGCTGCCCTCCGCGTCGTGCCAGATCATCAGCATGCCGTTGCGGACCACCGACTCGTAGCGCGCGGTGCGGGCGCGCAGCGGCACCCGGCGGGCGTAGGGGATCGCCTTGCACTTCCCGTCGCCGCCCCAGCGCCAGTCGTGGAACGGGCAGGCGATCTCGTCGCCCTTGACGCTGCCCTGGGTGAGGTCGCCGCCCATGTGGCGGCAGTAGCCGTCGAGCACGTTGATGTTGCCCTGCGTGTCGGACCACACCACGAGCTTGCCGCCGAACGCCTCCACGCCGTGGGGCGTGCCGTCGGCGAGGTCGGTGGCCAGCCCGAGGCAGTGCCAACCACGGGCGAAGCGCTCGGGGACGGAACCGGTGTCGAGCATGCGGGTGTCACTCATGGAGCCATTATGGACCAAAACGAGAACACGTTCTAGTGTGGCCGCATGCACGTTGCCCTCTCGCCCGAGCACCTGGCCCTCCAACAGGAGCTCCGGGAGTACTTCGACGCCCTCGTCACGCCCGAGCGGCGCACCGCCCTGGCCCTGGCCACCGGCGAGTTCGGTGACGTCGCGACGTACAAGGAAGTCATCCGCCAGCTCGGCAGCGACGGCTGGCTGGGCATCGGCTGGCCGAAGGAGTACGGCGGCCAGCAGCGCTCGATGATCGAGCAGCTGATCTTCACCGACGTCGCCGCGGTGGCCGGGGTGCCGATCCCCTACCTCACGCTGAACACCGTCGGGCCGACGATCATGCGCTACGGCACCGACGAGCAGAAGGACTACTTCCTGCCGAAGATTCTCGCCGGCGAGCTGCACTTCTCGATCGGCTACTCCGAGCCGGAGTCGGGCACCGACCTCGCGTCGCTGCGGACGCGTGCGACCCGCGAGGGCGACGAGTGGGTGATCAACGGCCAGAAGATGTGGACGTCGCTGATCCAGTACGCCGACTGGATCTGGATGGCCTGCCGCACCGACCCCGACCTGCCGCGACACAAGGGCCTGTCGATGATCCTGGTGCCGGCGGACGCCCCCGGGTTCTCCTACACGCCCGTGCACACCGTCGCCGGCGTCGGCACCAGCGCCACCTACTACGAGGACGTGCGCGTCCCGGCGAGCAACCTCGTCGGCGAGCTCAACGGCGGCTGGTCCCTGATGACCAACCAGCTCAACCACGAGCGCGTCGCCCTGACATCGGCCGCGCCGTTGACGCACTCGCTGGAGCTGGTCGTCGCGTGGGCGAAGGGGACCAAGGACGCCGACGGCCAGCGCATCATCGACCGCGAGTGGGTGCAGGTGCTGCTCGGCCGGGCGCACGCGCGCATCGAGATGCTCAAGCTCCTCAACTGGAACATCGCCTCCGCCACCGGCGACCTCTCCCCCGCCGTGGCCAGCGCGACGAAGGTCTACGGCTCCGAGCTCGCCACCGAGGTCTACCGCTCGTTGATGGAGGTCGTCGGACCGCTGGCGTCGATCACCGGGGACAGCGAGGGGGCGGTGCTGGGCGGCCGACTCGAGCGCTACCACCGCGCGTCGCTGGTGATGACCTTCGGCGGCGGCACCAACGAGATCCAGCGCGACATCATCGGCTACGTGGGCCTCGGCCTGCCTGCAGCGAAGAGGTAACCCCATGGACTTCGACTTCTCCCCCGAGGCGGACGAGGCAGCCGCCCTGGCCGCCCGGATCCTCAAGGACTGCGCGACCCCCGAGCGCATGCGTGCGGTCGAGGAGGCGGGCGATCGCTGCGACCGCGACCTGTGGCGCTCGCTGGGCGAGGCCGGCCTCCTGGGCCTGTCCCTCCCTGAGGCGTACGGCGGCGCCGGGCTCGGCCTCGTCGAGGCGTGCCGCGTCCTGGTCGAGGTGGGGCGCACCGTCGCCCCCGTCCCGGTCGCGACCCACGTCGCCGCATCCCGGCTGATCGCCGAGCTGGGCTCGGCTGAGCAGCAGGGGCAGTTCCTGCCGGCTGCCGCGAGTGGCGCCTCGATCCTGACCGCCGCCATGGCCGAGGACCTCGCTCCCACTCCTGGTCGCCCGACGACCACCGCCACCCGCGAGGGCTCCGGCTGGCGGCTCAGCGGGGCCAAGGCCGCCGTGCCGGCGGGCACGGTCGCCGACGTCTTCCTCATCCCGGCCTCGACCGACGACGGCGTGGCCGTCTTCATCGTCACCGCCGACGAGGTCACCCTCACGCCGCAGACGTCCTCCGACGGTGACGCGGTGGCCCGCATCGAGCTGAACCACGTGCCCGTGGGCGAGGAGCGACTCCTGGCCGGAGCCGGCGAGCGGCTGCGCGACCTGGTGACCCTGGGCGCGTGCGCCCAGCAGCTCGGCGTCACCGAGGGCGCACTGGCGCTCACGTCGACGTACGCGAGGACGCGCGAGCAGTTCGGGCGCCCGATCGGCACCTTCCAGGCCGTGTCGCAGCGGCTCGCCGACGGCTACATCGACACCCTCGGACAACGGTTGACGCTCTGGCAGGCTGCCTGGCTGCTCGACTCGGAGCTCCCCGCCACGAAGGAGCTCGCCGCGGCCGCGCTGTTCGCCGCTGACGCCGGCCACCGAGTCGCGCACACGGCCGTGCACGTCCACGGTGGCGTCGGCATCGACCTCGACGGCGAGACCCACCGCTACTTCACGGCCGCGAAGCGCTGGGAGTTCGCCTGCGGCGGCACCACCCAGCAGGCCCTGGCGATCGGCAAGGCCCTGGCTGCCGAACCCTCCTGATCAGCGCAGCAGCTCGGCGACCCCGTTGGTGAGCTTCACGTTGTAGAACCCCGAGTTGGCGTCGGTGTACCAGACACTGCCGCGCTTGCGGTCCCACGCCGGCGCTGACATCGCGTAGGCGCCGGCGACGTCCGGGAACGTCGGACGACTGCCGGGGCGCTGCGGCTTGTTGAAGTAGGCCACCTCACGCGGGTGCTTCACGTCGCTGATGTCGAAGAGCCGCAGCCCGGAGACGATCATGGAGCAGCCGGCGATCTTCGGGTCGTTTGCACGGGGCACCGAGCAGTAGTGCCCGGCGTAGCCCTGTGCGGGGAAGCTGGCGCCCGGGTCGTCGCGCTGCTCGCCGCCGTGCACGTCGGCCTGGTGCACCTCGAGGCGCAGCTGCGAGACCACGAACGGGTTGCGCGGGTCGTCGACGTTGATGATCCGGCCCGCTCCGACCGGCGCGTTGCGCATGTCAGCCAATCCCTTGAGGGAGAACTGGTCGGCGTACTCGTCCATCTCGAGGACGTAGTCGTGGCCGTCCTGGGTGAACGGATCGGCCGACTGCGGGATCGACGCATCCGGCCACCTCAGCTCGGACAGCACCGTCGTGACGGCCCCCGGCACCCGGTCGTGCACCTTGCTCACGTCGAGGATGTCGAGCCCGGCGTTGCTGGCCAGGTCGAGCGTCCCGAGGTCAGGCCGGCCGATGTCGGCGGCGTACATGGTGTCGCCGTCGGCGGAGAAGCGCAGCCCGTGGTAGCTCACGCCCGGCTGGACCATGATCGGCACCGGAGACCTCGGGTTGGCCAGGTCGATGGCCACGAGCGTGCCGACCGTGCTGGCCGTCCAGAAGGTCTTGCCGTCGGGCGCGAACCCGCTCTCGTGCCCGAGCAGGCCGCTTGGCGTGCTCGACAGCAGCTTGGGGTGCCGGCAGTCGGTCTTCACGTCGTAGACGTCGAGGACGCCGGGATAGGTCAGGGCCGTGCCCAGGGTGGCGGCGAGCAGGCCGCGCTTCTTGTTGAGCAGCAGGGACTCGTGGGGGCTCGCCATCGCGGGCGAGGTGAGCACGGTGGTCTGGCGCGGCTTGCGCGGGTTGTCCATCGCGAGCACGACGACGCCGATGCCGGAGGTCAGGTTGTAGACGAGGTCGCGGGGGAAGACGAGCGTGCTGTCGTAGAACGCGCAGGTCTGGCCCTTCGCGTCGACGTAGCGGTGGACCTTGAAGCCCCCCGTCTTCCCGACGTGGGCCAGCGCACGGGCGTTGCAGCGGTAGCCGCGGTCGACGCGGCCCGAGGCATAGTCGCTCGCCGGCGCCCTGCCCTGGATGCCGGTCTCGGGGCGCGAACCCTTGCCGCAGTCGGCTCGCGGCACGGGCTGTGGCTCGCGTCCGCCCTGCGCCTGCCCGGTGACGGCCATCGTGCCGCCCATCACCAGGACGGCGGCCAGCGCCGACACCGCCAGCCGTGTTCGGGCGCGTGCTCGACCTGACATCTTCTTCGCTCCCATGCTCACGACAACGGGCTCGATCGTGCCGGGCTACGCACCGGCGATGCCACCGATCCTCGCTGCGGCCTGCTCGAAGCCCGCGACCAGGTCGGCCATCACGTCCGCGACCGGGCGCACCTCGTTCATCGACCCGACGATCTGGCCGACGGGCATCGAGATCACGTCGGGATCGCCGTGGGCGTTCATCCGGTTGTGGGCGTCGGCGACCAGGAGGTTCTGCAGCGGCATCGGCAGCGGCGCGGGCGCCTCGCCCGTCTCCCACGCCTGGGTCCACCGCGTCCTGAGCAGCCGGGCGGGCTTGCCGGTGTAGATCCGGGTGCGCACGGTGTCGGCGCTGGTCGCGCGGAGGAACGCGTCGGTCATGCCCTGGTTGGTGTTGAGCTGCTGGTATTCCTGCGTCGTCAGCCAGACCGAGCCGGTCCACACGCCCTGGGCGCCGAGGGCGAGCGAGGCGGCGACCTGCCGGCCGGTGCCGATGCCGCCGGCGCCGAGCACCGGCACGCCCGGTCCCACCGCGTCGACGATCTCGGGTGTCAGGACCATGCTGGCAATCTCCCCGGTGTGCCCGCCCGCCTCGTAGCCCTGCGCGACGATCACGTCGACGCCGTTGGCGACGTGTGACAGCGCGTGCTTGGCCGCGCCCGCGAGCGCTGCCACCTTCACGCCCGCGGCGTGGGCCTGCTCGATGACGTCGACCGGCGGCGAGCCGAGGGCGTTGGCGATCAGCACCGGGCGGTGCGTCAGGGCGACGTCGACGTGCGAGCGCGCGACGGAGTGGAGCCAGCCGAGCACGCCCTCGCGCCCCTCCCCCTCGGGCAGCGGCGGCACGCCCAGCTGCTGCAGGGTGCGGTCCACGAAGGACACGTGCTCCGGCGGGATCATCGACGCCAGGTCGACGCCGGTCCCCTCGGTGGGCACCGTCATTGGCATGACCACGTCCACGCCGTACGGCCTGCCGTCCGTGTTGTCGTCGAGCCAGGTCAACGTGCGGTCGAGCTCGGCCGGGTCGTTGAAGCGTACGGCGCCGAGCACCCCGAGCCCGCCGGCCCGCGACACCGCCGCGGCGACGTGCTCGGACGGTGTGAAGGCGAAGATCGGGACGTCGATCCCGAAGAGCTCGCACAGCTCGGTGCGCATCAGACGCGCGCCTCCAGAGCGGCCAGGGCGAGCTCCTTGGCCCGTGGGTAGTTGGCCTTGCCCGTGGCGCTGCGCGGGATCTCGTCGACGAAGGAGACCGAGCGCGGCAGCTTGTAGCCCGACAGCTGGCCGCGCAGGAACTCCCGCAGCCCCTCGAGCGTGGGCTGCGTGCCTTCGCGCGCCTGCACGACCGCGCTGACGGACTGCCCGTAGCTCTCGTCCGCGACGCCGACGACCAGCACGTCGTAGACGTCGGGGTGGCCCTTGAGCGCCATCTCGACCTCTTCGGGATAGACCTTCTCGCCGCCGGTGTTGATGCAGTTGGAGCCGCGACCGAGCAGGGTGACCTTGTTGCCCTCCTCGATCCGCGCGAAGTCGCCCGGCACCGAGTAGCGGACGCCGTCGACGGTGATGAAGGTCTTCGCCGACTTCGCCTCGTCCTTGTAGTAGCCGATCGGCACGCTGCCCGTGCGGGCCAGCCGGCCGATCTGGCCGACGCTGGTCTCCGGGTCGAGGACGCGGTTGTCCTCGTCGAGGATCACCGACTCGAGCCCCAGCGCGATCTGCGGGCCCTCGCCCTTGATGTTCTCCGAGTCCTGCAGGCCGGTGCCCTGGAAGCCGGTCTCGCTCGAGCCGACGGAGTCGGTGAAGAAGGTGTTGGGGAAGGCCTTCATCCAGCGCTCCTTGACCGGACGGCTGAAGATCGCGGCACTGCTCGCGACGGCGATCAGGGTGTCCGCCTTGTAGTCGCCGCGCTCGTACTCCTCGATCAGCGGCCGGGCCATCGCGTCACCGGTCATGAAGATCAGCTGCACGCCGTTGTCCTCGATCGTGCGCCAGACCTCCGCCGCGTCGAACTTGGGCGCCAGGATCGTGCGGTGCCCGGCGAAGAGGTGCATCAGCATCGCCGCCTGCGCCCCGCCGTGCATGAGCGGGCTGAGCGGGAAGGTCACCATCGGCTCGCTGCTCGCGGCCGACTTCGACTGGTCGTGCTCCTCGAGGCGGTTGCCACTCATGAAGTCGATGCCGCCACCCAGCACCCGCCAGAAGTCGGCCTGGCGCCACATCACGCCCTTCGGGAAGCCGGTCGTGCCGCCGGTGTAGACGATGTAGAGGTCGTCCTCCGAGCGCGGCCCGAAGTCGCGCTCGGCACTCTGCCCCGCCAGTGCGTCGTCCCACTCGATCCCGCCGTACGCCGAGATGTCGGCCGTCGAGGCGGGCTCGGTCGGGTCCGGGATGGCCACCACCGTCTGCAACCCGGCGTGCTTGGGCGCGGTGCTCGCGACGAGCGGCGCGTAGGGGCGCTCGTGCAGCAGCGCGACGAGGTCGGAGTTGTCGAAGATGTAGTCGAGCTCGCCCTCGACGTAGCGGTAGTTCACGTTGATCACCACTGCGCGGATCTTGAAGATCGCGAGCAGGGCGACGACGTGCTCGACGCTGTTCTTGGCATAGATGCCGACGTGGTCGCCCGGTGCCACCCCGCGGGACTGCAGGAAGTGCGCGAGCCGGTTGGCGTCGGCCTCCAGGTCGGCGTACGACACGATCCGGTCGGCGACCTGGATGATGCCGCGGTCGGGGACGACGTCGACGGCGTGCTCGAAGAGATCGGCGATGTTGAGGGCCATGGTCGGAGACTAGAACACGTTCTTGTTTCTGACTAGGATCGTTTGCATGTCGGAAGAAGCCCCGCACTGTCTCGTCTCGCTCGACGGCCACGTGCTGACCGTGACCATGAACCGGCCCGCGAAGAAGAACGCCCTGTCCGGCGAGATGCTGCAGCTGATGAGCGAGGCCTGGGACCTGGCCAACTCGTCCGACGCGGTGCGCGTCGTCATCCTCACCGGGGCGGGTGGCGCCTTCTGCGCAGGCGCCGACCTGTCGGCGATGTCGGCCTCCTCGCCGTCGGCGAAGTTCTCGTCCGGTGAGTTCGACCCGGCCGTGATCAAGCCGCTGCTCAAGGGGTTCCGGCTCACCAAGCCGCTCATCGCGGCGGTCGAGGGTCCGGCGATCGCGGGCGGCACCGAGATCCTGCAGGCCACCGACATCAGGGTCGCCGGTGCCTCTGCCCGGTTCGGGGTCTCGGAGGTGAAGTGGGGGCTCTATCCGCTCGGCGGTTCGGCCGTGCGACTCCCCCGCCAGATCCCCTACACCGTCGCCGCCGACCTGCTGCTGACCGGACGGCACATCACCGCCGACGAGGCGTTGTCCTACGGCCTGATCGGCCACGTCGTCCCGGACGGCACGGCGTTGGACAAGGCGCGCTCGCTCGCAGACCTGATCTGCGCCAACGGGCCACTCGCGGTTCAGTCGGTGCTCGCGACGATGCGCACGTCCGAGGGCAAGCACGAGGACGACTGCTGGGCCGACGACGCGCGCGTCGGCGCCGCGGTGTTCGCCTCCTCCGACGCGGCCGAGGGGCCGCGGGCGTTCGTGGAGAAGCGGCCGCCGGAGTTCATGGGGCGCTGAGCCGCGTCGCGGCGCACCGGACGCGAGCGCACTGCGCCACCGGCGCAGGCAATCACGACCAGGCCGCCCGCCAGGGTCAGCCAGCCGACCTGCTCGCGCAGGAGGAGTGCCGCCCAGCCGATCGTCATGATCGGCTGGACCAGCTGCACCTGGCTGACCCGGGACATGGGACCGATCGCCAGACCTCGATACCAGGCGAAGAACCCGAGGAACATGCTGATCGCCGACAGGTAGCCAAAACAGGCCCACTCGACCAGCGTGCCCGAGGGCGGATGGCGTACGGCAGCGACCGCAGTGAGCACGATCATCAGGGGCGCGGCGACCACGAGAGCCCACGACACCGTCTGCCACGAGCCGATCTCGCGCGCCAGCGTGCCGCCTTCCGCATAGCCGACGGCGGCGGCGAGCACGGCCCCGAACAGGAGGAGGTCCGCCCAGCCGACGTGACCGGCTCCGCCGCTGTGCAGCAGGGCGAACAGCACCGCTGCGGTCGCGCCTGCGGCGGAGAACGACCAGAAGGCCCGGCCCGGCCGCTCACCGACCCGCAGCACGGCAGCGACGGCCGTGGCGGCCGGAAGCAGCGCGATGACGACCGCCCCGTGACTGGCTGGCGTCACCGTGAGCGCGTAGGAGGTGAGGATCGGGAAGCCGACGACCACGCCCGCCGCCACCACGCCGATCCGCAGCCACTGGGCCCCCGCGGGGCGCGACTGTCGGGTGGCGGCGAGGGCGGCCCCCGCGAGCAACGCCGCGACCACCGCACGGCCCGAGCCGATGAAGAGCGGTGAAAGGCCCCCGACCGCGACGCGGGTGAGAGGAACCGTCAGCGAGAAGGCGACGACACCCGTCAGCCCCCACCACAGGCCGGCCGACGTGGCCGGTATCGGGATCGTCCATGGGGCAGTAGCGCTACTCTGTCTCGACATGTCCAACGATAGCAGTGGCCGGATCGCCGATGATCTCCGCCGATGGGTGGCGACCGCGGCACCCGGGGCACGCCTACCCTCCTCGCGGCAGCTCGTGACGGAGTACGCCGCCAGCCCGGTCACGGTCCAGAAGGCGCTCCGGTCCCTTGCTCGTGAGGGACTGGTCGAGAGCAGGCCCGGAGTCGGAAGCTTCGTCCGGGCTGCGCGCACACTGCGCCCGCAGGACTACGGCTGGCAGACAGCGGCACTGCGGACGCCGCGGATCGAGCTGCCGCCCCTGTCCGCCGCGATGCGAACCGCTCCCCCGGAAGCGCAGGCGCTCCATTCCGGCTATCCGGACCCCGACCTGCTGCCGGGGCGACTCGTGCGCACAGCCCTGGTGCGCGCTGCCCGCGGCACCGCAGCCACGTCCAGGCCGCCATCCGCAGGACTGCCCGACCTCCGCTCCTGGTTCGCGACCGAGCTGGCCGGTAGCACTCCCGCCGGCGTCGCGGCTCCCACCGCACAGGACGTGCTGGTCGTGCCGGGGAGCCAGAGCGGACTGACCTCCGTCTTTCGCGCCCTCGTACCGCCAGCCGGCCCGTTGCTGATCGAGTCGCCGACGTACTGGGGAGCGATCCTGGCGGCGCGCCAGTCCGGTGTGCGCCTGGTGCCGGTGCCGAGCGACGCCCACGGACCCGACCCGGCGGAGCTGGACCGGTGCTTCCGCGAGACCGGGGCCAGGGCGTTCTACGCCCAGCCCAACTACGCCAACCCCACTGGTTCGCAGTGGTCGGCCGGGCGGGCAGATGCCGTCCTGGATGTCGTCCGGGAGCACGGTGCCTTCCTCGTCGAGGACGACTGGGCCCACGACCTCGGCATCGACACCCGCCCGCGCCCGGTCGCAGCGCACGACGACGCGGGTCACGTCGTCCACGTCCGCTCCCTCACCAAGAGCATGTCGCCGGCGGTCCGGATCGGCGCGGTGATCGCTCGCGGACCTGCGCGTGACCGCATCCTGGCGGACCGCTCCGCCGAGTCGATGTATGTCAGCGGCCTCCTCCAGCAAGCCGCGCTCGAGGTCCTGAGCGACCCGGGGTGGACCACGCACCTGCGGCGACTCCGCACCCAGCTCCACGACCGCCGCGACCTGCTGGTCGACAGCATCCGCGAGCACGCGCCGAGCCTGCGCGTCGACCACGTGCCCCGAGGTGGGCTGCACCTCTGGGCACGACTGCCCGACCACACCGACACGCAACGACTGGTCCGCGACTGCGAGGCCGCCGGCACCTACGTCGCGGCCGGCGACGAGTGGTTCCCCGCCGAACCGTCAGGCCCCTTCCTGCGCCTCAACTTCTCGGGGCCCCACCCGGCGGGGTTTGCCGCTGCTGCCCGGACGATCGAAACCGCCATCGCTGCGCAGTCGTGACGTGGTCCGGGCGCGGCGCCCGGTTTCAGGCCGCCGAGAGCAGCTGGGCCAGCAGGCGTTCCACCGGGCTCATTCCGTCCGGAAGCTTCCTCATCGGACGTCCTCTCGGCTCGATGATCGGCGGAGCCGTCGAAAGGTATCGGTGTCCCGTCGGCGTGATCGTCTCGACGGTGTGCACAGGCCCGGGACGCGGCCATGCCTGCCAGCCGATCGCCTCCTTGGCGTAGTTGCACGCCTCGCACAGTCCCTGCGCGTTGGCCGCGCTGGTGGGACCGCCGTGGGCGGCGGTCACGACGTGGTCGCGGTGGCGCACCGGGGCATCGCACCACGGGGTGCGGCACTGCTGGTCGCGCAGCTCGATGAAGTCGGCGAGGCTGCCGTCGAACGCGCGCCTTCTTGACTCCATCGCCACCAGTGCGCCCGTGCTCGGCTCGGCGAACAAGCGCCGCAGACTGACCTCGACGCCGGCGTCCAGCCCGTCGCGGATCCACTCGCGCAAGAGATCGGCCGGGATCGGACCATAGCCAGGGATCGTGGCGGGGTCATCGCTCTCACCCAGAAGTGTGTCCACGCTGACGACGACGTTGACGGCCAGCGCAGGAACGCCCGGGCCCTCCTGCGCAACACCGTGCAGGACCCGATTGACGAGGGTGTCGGCCATGATCTGGCCGCGGCTGCGCTCGTCACCCGCGGCGATCAGGCGCGTGGCCTCGCGCTTGAGCACTGCGAACACGGCGACCCCGTCGCGCACCGGCAACGAGGCGGTCAGCCAGGTCATGGTGTCGGGCGCGGGACGCACGGTCACCGTCCGCTCGCCCTCCGCGCGACGTCGGCGCGCGGCCACGGAAGCGGGATCGAGTCGAGACGCCAGCCTGCGGGCCTCGCGCTCGGTCTCGAGATCTCCCATGGCTGAGAGTCGATCAGCGTCGGCGGCCAGGATCTTGTCGCTCTCCCGGCGGCGCTCGACGTCGAGACAGGCCGTCTCGCGAGCCAGGATCGTCGCCCGCCACTCGGTGATGAAGCCGCCGCGCAGCGCACGCATGGTGTGCGGCATCTCCGCCTTGAGGATCTTCGCCAGGCCGAGGTGTCGGCTTCCCTTCTGCGGGGACTCGCGGCGTGCCAGCGCGATCTGATGACCGATCCCGTCGCCCTGCTTCTCGGACCGGACTCCGCGCTCGCTGGCAACCTGCCGCTGAGAGGCATCGAAGCCAACGGCGATCGCGGCCTGCGCACCCTCGACCGCACACTTGAGCTGCTCCAACCCACGGAGCACGTCCATGCGGGCGACGTCGTCAGCCGGCAGCGCCGCGGTCGTCACCTGCGACAGCATCAGCTCGACCTGAGCAGGGTCGAGAACCAGAGACGGTGTGCCGCCTCCGGGGCGCTCCCGCCCGGTCGTCCTGATCATGTCTTCGACCCTAGACGTGACCACCGACATCGATCCTCGGCGCAGAATCCGTTCGCCGAAGCCACCCAGAACCGCGAGACTCCCCCCGTGGATGACGCGACGCTGGCCCGTTCCCTGCCCGCCTTGCTGGCAGATCTGTGGGGCCTCGAGGACGTGGACGTGCGGCCACTCGGCGGCGGCATGAATTCTGCGACCTGCCTGGTCACCGCCACGGGCGGCGATCGCTTCGTCGCGAAGTGGTCGAGTGATGCCGAGTCCCTCGAAGCCGGCTGCTCGGCTGCCACCCTCCTCGGACGGCAGGGAGTGCGCACTGGCGAACCGGTCGGCTCAACTGCCGGTGCCCCGGTCGTAGCAATGGCCGGAGGCGCACTCGCACTGCTGCGCCACGTGCCCGGTCGCGAGCTCGACGGCGATTCAGGGCACGAGCAACAGCTGATCGGAACCGCCCTCGCGACGGCGCACACCGCGGGATGCCCCGCATCGGACACCGGTCCGTTCATGAGTGAATGGCTCTACCCCGCGGAGGATGTGCTCGCCGTCGCGACCTGGCTTCCGCCCGCGCTGGCCGAGATCCGACGCGAGTACAACGCGCTTCCGCAACTCACCTGGACCCAGCTGCACACCGATCCGGCACCTGAGGCCTTCATCCACGACGACGCCACCGGGTCGACGGGTCTCATCGACTGGGCTGGGAGCCGCCGTGGTCCGGCGCTCCACGACGTCGCCTCCGCTGTGATGTATCTCGGCGGACCCCAGCAGGCCGAGCAGTTCTTGTCGTCGTACGCCGATCGCGGTCCTGTCGAGAACGACGAGCTGGCCCTCCTCGACATCTTCCGCCGGTTCCGCTGGGCCATCCAGGCCAGCTACTTCGCGGGCCGCATCGTGGCGGACGACCGGACGGGGATCGTGGACGACACGGACCACAACACCGAGGCGCTCGCACGTGCTCGGCGCGGCCTTGCGGAGGCCCGCTGACTGCGCCACGTACGCTGAATTCATGAGCACGCGAGAGCTGACAGCTGAGTCCTTCGAGGAGACCATCTCCGGCGAGGGCATCGTCCTGGTCGACTTCTGGGCCGAGTGGTGTGGTCCGTGCAAGCAGTTCGGGCCGGTCTTCGAGGCAGCCGCGGAGGCCAACCCCGACATCACGTTCGGCAAGGTCGACACGGAGGCCGAGCAGCAGCTCGCCGCCCAGGCCGGCATCTCCTCCATCCCCACGTTGATGCTCTTCCGCGACGGGGTCCTGCTCTTCAACCAGGCCGGCGCACTGCCGCCCCAGGCGCTCGGCGACATCATCAAGCAGGCGCGCGACCTGGACATGGACGAGGTACGCCGCCAGGCCGGCGCCGCAGCGCAGGCAGCCGAGGCGGGCGAGGTGGGCCTGGACGACTTCGCGGCGGCCCACGCGGCCGGTGCCGTCGTGGTGGACGTCCGTGAGGACCACGAGTTCACCGCAGGGCACGTGCCCGGTGCGGTGCACGTGCCGATGGGTGAGCTGCCCGGCCGCGTCGCGGAGCTGCCGACGGACCAACCCTTCTTCGTGATCTGCGCCGTGGGCGGCCGCAGCCGCCAGGTCGTCGATCACCTGCGCGCGCAAGGCCTCAACGCGTTCAACGTCAGCGACGGCACCAACGGCTGGGCCCAGCGCGGCTGGCCCCTCGAGCGCTGAGGCTCACCACATCCGCGGCAGCAGCCGCTTGCCGACCACGAGCGCGACGTGCGCAGCCAGGACGACGAAGAACGCGACGTGTGCTGCGACGTGCAGCCACAACAGGTCGTCCTCACTGCTGAGCACCAGCACAAGGCCGGTCGCGGGGATCACGAGCAGCAGCCCCATCAGGCACCGCTCGGTCCAGGTCGCGAGCGTCCGCTGCCGAGCGCCCAGCCGATCCGACCACGGGGGCAGTCCGTCGACCCGGCGCCAGGCCAACCGCGCCAGCGCGAGCACGATGATCAGGACACCGAGCGAGACGTGCAGGGTGAGCAACCGGTCGTCGAGCACGCCGTAGCCCTCCTCGCCCCCACGCCCGCGTCCGCGCCCGGAGCCACCGCCACGACCCCGGCCGCGCCCTCGGCCCCCGCCATCGACGTCCATCGCGTAGCCGACGACGAACTGGGCGACCAGCGCCAGCACGGTCCCCCAGTGCAGCACCTTGCTGAGCCAGCCGTAGCCCTCCGGTCCGTTGTGCAGCACGGCGACGACGCTAGCCGGAGGCGAACCGCGCGCGCAGCGCCTTCTTGTCCGGCTTCCCCAGTCCGGTGAGCGGGATCGCGTCGACCGCGATCACCTGCTTGGGGGCGTGCAGCGAGCCCTTGCGCTCCTTCACCAGCGCGACGATGCTCGCGACGTCCGCCTCGCTCAGCGTGGACCGGGGCACGACGAGGGCGGTCACCGCCTCGCCGTACCTCTCGTGCGGGACGCCGATGACCGCGACCTGCGCGACCGCGGGATGCGTGGCGACGACGTCCTCGACCTCGCGCGGGAAGACGTTGAAGCCGCCGGTCACGATCATGTCCTTCGTGCGATCGACGATGTACCAGAACCCGTCTTCATCCTCGCGCGCGACGTCACCCGTGTGCAGCCAGCCGTCGCGGAAGGTCTCGGCCGTCTCGTCGGGCAGCTTCCAGTAGCCACCCGCGAGCAGCGGCCCGGCCACGCAGATCTCCCCCGGTTCACCGACGGCGACCGGCGTGCCGTCGTCGGCGAGCAGCGCCGTACGGATGAAGGCACTGGGCCGGCCGCAGGACGCCAGGCGCTCGGGGGTGTGGTCGGCCTTGGCGAGGTAGGTGATCGCCATCGGCGCCTCGGACTGGCCGTAGGACTGCGCGAAGATCGGCCCGAACCGCTCGATCGCCTCGGCCAACCTGGTCGGGTTGATCGCCGAGGCGCCGTAGTAGACCGTCTCCAGCGACGACAGGTCGCGGGTGTGGCTGTCGGGGTGGTCGAGCAGGGCGTAGAGCATCGACGGCACGAGCATCGTGGCGGTGATGCGGTCGCGCTCGATGGCCTCGAGCACCAGTGCCGGGTCGAACTTCGCCAAGACGTTCAGCGACCCGCCCCGGATCACCGTCGGCACGAAGAACGCGGCGCCGGCGTGCGACAGCGGCGTGCACATCAGGAACCGCGGAGCGACCGGCCACTCCCACTCCGCCAGCTGGATCTGGCTCATCGTGTTCATCGCCTGCGCGGTCCCGATGACGCCCTTGGGCCTGCCGGTGGTGCCGCCGGTGTAGGCGATCGACACGATGTGGTCGGGGGGCAGGTCGAGGGCCGCGAGCGGTCGTGTGTCGTACGTCGCCGCGCTGGCCACCAGGTCGACGGCGACGTCCGCCAGGGCCGGCGGCACCGGGCCGATGGTCAGCACCTGCCGCAGCCCGGGGCAGCGCTCGAGCAGGCCCACCGCACGCTCGGCGAAGACGGGGTCCACGATCAGCGTCGTGATCTCTGCGTCGTCGATGACGTAGGCGTGGTCATCGAGGCTGCCGAGCGGGTGCAGGCTCGTGCGCCGGTAGCCCTGCGTCTGCCCGGCGCCGAGGATGACGAGCACCTCGGGCCGGTTGGGCGAGAGCAGCGCGGAGCCACCACCGTCGCCCAGCGCTTCGAAGGCCTGCACGTAGCGGCTGATCTCGTCGGCCACCTCACCGCCGGTGAGCGTGACGTCGCCGAGGTGCAGGACCGGCTGGTCGTGGTGCCGCTTCAGTGCGGCCACCATGAGGTGGCCGTTGTGGATGGGCAGGCGCAAGGAGTCGGTCACACCCCGCACACTAGAACGCGTTCTAGTGTGCGGCAACGGTTCAGCGGTGCCGGCCCAGCCAGTCGATGACGTCAGCGGTGACCGCAGCGCGGTTGGTCTCGTTGAAGATCTCGTGCCGGGCGCCGTCGTAGGTCTTGACCGTCACGTCCTTCACGCCCGCCTCGCGGTAGCGGTGGCCGAGCAGCTGGACGAGCTCGCCACCCCCGGCCAGCGGGTCGGCGGAGCCGGAGACGATCAGGATCGGCAGGTCGGACCGGATGCCCGCGAGCGCCTTCGGGTCCGCGAGCGTGGCCGCGGCGCCGAACAGGCTGGGCACCGTCTCGTCGGGCAGGTCGAATCCGCACAGCGGGTCGGCGACGTACGCATCGACCTCGGCCTCGTCGCGCGAGAGCCACTCGTAGCCCGTGCGGTGCTCGAAGCCGGCGTTGAACGCCTCGAGCCCGGCCGGGTCCTCGGACTCGGCGAGCCCGGCGGCGAGCACGTCGAGCGCGGTGGAGCCGGACAGCACGACGCCGGCATACAGGTCGGAGTGCTCCAGCAGCACCGACTGCGCGGCGAACGACCCCATCGAGTGGGCGATCAGGAAGAGCGGCAGGTCGGGGCGGTCCTCGCGGAGCGTGGCGCCGTACGCCGCCGTGTCGGCGATCAGGGCGTCGAACCCGCCCTTGCCGAAGTCACCCGGCGTGCCGTCGATCGACTTGCCGTGTCCGCGGTGGTCGTGGGCGTGCACGAGATAGCCGGCGCCGTTGAGCGCCTGCGCGAGCCGGTCGTAGCGGGCGGAGTGCTCGGCGAGGCCGTGGGCTATCTGGACCGCGGCCGCGGGGACGAACAGATTGTCCCAGCTGTAGGTCGCGAGGATGGTCGCGTCAGTCGGCGAGGTGAAGGTGGAACCCGAGGCGGTCATGGCGACACGCTAGGCCTTAGGCGAGCACTTCGGCGATCTTGGCGACCTCGTCGGCGGTTCGGCACGACAGCAACAGGGTCGTGACACCGGTGGTTTCCCACTCCGCAGCGCGCTCCTTGACGTAGCCCGCGTCGCCGATGATGTGCATGTCGTGCACCAGCTCGTCGGGGATCAGGGCGGTCGCGTCCGCCTTGCGGCCCTCGAGGTAGAGCCGCTGCACCTCGTCGGACAGCGCCTGGTGGCCCATGCGCTCGAAGACCTGCTTGTGGAAGTTGGCGTCCTTGGCGCCCATGCCGCCCATGTAGAGCGACACCACGCCCTTCATCGTGTCGACCACGGCGGCCCGCTCCGCGGCCGAGGTGGTGACCTGCACGTGACAGGTCGCTGCGATCTCGAAGTCCGCCCGCGTGCGGCGGGCTCCCGGTCGGGCGAAGCCCTCGTCGAGCCACGGCTGGTACATCGCGGCGGAGCCGGGCGTGTAGAAGATCGGGATCCAGCCGTCCGCGATCTCCGCGGTGAGCGCGACGTTCTTCGGCCCCTCGGCGCCGAGCCAGATCGGGACGTCGGCGCGCAACGGGTGCACGATCGACTTGAGCGGCTTGCCGAGCCCGGTCGCATCGGCGCCGGAGTAGGGCAACGGGTGGTGCGGACCAGCGCTGGTCACCGGCGCCTCGCGGGCGAGCACCTGCCGGATGATGTCGACCACCTCGCGGGTGCGCGCCAGTGGCTTGGCGAACGGGGCGCCGTACCAGCCCTCGACGACCTGCGGACCGCTCACGCCCATGCCGAGGACGACCCGGCCGCCGGAGAGGTGGTCGAGGGTCAGGGCGTGCATCGCGATGCTCGCCGGGCTGCGCCCCGACATCTGCACGATCGAGGTGCCGAGCCGCACCCGCGACGTCTCGCGGCCCCACCAGGCCAGCGGCGTGAACGCGTCGGAGCCCCAGGCCTCGGCGGTGAAGATCGCGTCGAACCCCGATGCCTCGGCGGCCGCAACGAGCTCGGCGACGCCGGAAGGGGGCTGCGCGCCCCAGTAGCCCAGCTGAAGTCCCAGTTTCATGGTCACACTCTCGCAGAAGCATTGCCCGCAAAACTAGAACGTGTTTCACTCTTGCCATGGCGCGCACGCTCTCCCAGCCCGTGACGGTGACCTTCGACTACACCCGCTCGACGGGCCCGGTCATCGGCCGCTTCCTCACCGGGCTGCGCGACGGCGTCGTCCTCGGAGGTCGTACGGCGGATGGCCGGGTGCTCGTCCCGCCGCCGGAGTTCGACCCGCAGACCCATGCCGCGACCACCGACTTCGTCGAGGTCGGTCCGGGCGGTGTCGTGGACAGCTGGACGTGGGTGCCCGAGCCGGTCGCCGGGCAGCCGTTCGACCGGCCCTTCGCCTGGGCGCTGGTGCGGTTCGACGGCGCAGACTGCGCGATGCTGCTCGCCCTCGACGCCGACCACGACGCGATCGCGACCGGGATGCGCGTCACCGTCCGGTGGGCCGACGAACGGGTCGGGGCGATCACCGACATCGCGTGCGTGGAGCCTTCGGCCGGGGACCTCGGTTTCGACACGCTCGCTGCACTCGCTGCTCAACCAGCGGCCGGGGAACCCGTCACCGGCGTCGTCTCCCCCATCTCGCTGGACTACCTCTACGCCGCGTCCCCGGAGGAGTCGGCGTTCTTCTCCGGCCTTGCCGAGGGCCGGATCATCGGCCAGCGCTGCCCGGTCTGCCACAAGGTCTACGTCCCTCCACGCGGCGCGTGCCCGGTCGACGGGGTCCCGACGACCGACGAGGTGGAGCTGCCGGACAGCGGCACGATCACGACGTTCTGCATCGTCAACGTGCCGTTCCTGGGGCAGCGGATCAGCCCGCCCTACGTCAGCGCCTACGTCCTCCTCGACGGCGCAGACATCGCGATCCAGCACCTGATCCTGGAGGTCCCGGCCGACGAGGTGCGGATGGGCATGCGGGTCGAGGCGGTGTGGCGACCACGCGACGAGTGGGGCACCACGATCGAGAACATCGCGCACTTCCGCCCGACCGGCGAGCCCGATGCCGACTACGAGACCTACCGGATGCACCTGTGAGGGACGTTGGCGTCGTCGCCTTCGCCCAGCGGCAGATGCGGGAGTTCGACGGCTCCCCCACGTGCGTCGAGCTGCTCGTGCCGATCTTCGCCGAGTGCTACGAGCAGACCGGCTTCACCCGCCAGGACATCGGCTTCTGGTGCTCCGGCTCGAGCGATTACCTCGCCGGCCGCTCGTTCTCCTTCGTCAGCGCGGTCGACGCGATCGGCGCCCTCCCGCCGGTCAACGAGTCCCACGTCGAGATGGACGCGGCCTGGGCGCTCTACGAGGCCTGGCTCAAGATCCAGACCGGCGAGGTCGACACCGCGCTGGTCTACGGGTTCGGCAAGTCCAGTGCGGGCACGCTGCGCCGTACCCTCGCGCTCCAGCTCGACCCCTACACGATGACGCCGCTGTGGCCCGACACCGTCTCCATCGCCGCGCTGCAGGCGCGGCTCGGCCTCGACGCGGGGCTGTGGGACGAGGCCGCCCTGGCCGCCGTGGCCGACCGCTCGCTGCGCGACGCGGAGCACAACGAGTGGGCGATCCGCCGCGGCGGCTCGAGCGTCGAGGACCTCCTGGCCCGACCGTTGTACGCCGATCCGCTGCGCAAGCACGACATCGCACCCGTCTCCGACGGAGCGTCCGCGATCGTGCTCGCCGCCGGCGACCGGGCGCGCGACGCGTGCGAGCGGCCGGCGTGGATCACGCACTTCTCGCACCACATCGACCCGTTGCACCTCGGTGCGCGCGACCTCACGACGTCGCTGTCGACGCGGCGTTCGGCACCGGCGACCCGCGTCGACCTCGCCGAGCTGCACGCGCCGTTCTCCCACCAGGAGCTGGTCCTGCGCCGCGAGCTGGGCCTGGGTGAGGACATCGTGATCAACCCGAGCGGTGGGGCCCTCACCGCCAACCCGATGTTCAGCGCCGGCCTCAACCGGATCGGCGAGGCGGCCGGGCGGGTGTGGGACGGCACCGCCGACAGGGTGCTCGGGCACGCCACCAGCGGCCCCGCCCTGCAGCAGAACCTCGTGTGCGCGATGGGAGCAACACCGTGACGAAACAGCCCGCAGCCGTCATTGGCATCGGCCAGACCCACCACCGCGCCAAGCGCGAGGACGTCTCGATGGCGGGGTTGTGCCGCGAGGCGATCGACCGTGCGCTGCTCGACGCCGGCATGACGTTCGACGACATCGACGCGGTGGTCGTCGGGAAGGCGCCCGACCTCTTCGAGGGCGTGATGATGCCCGAGCTGTTCCTCGCCGAGGCGCTCGGTGCGGCGGGCAAGCCCCTGCTGCGGGTGCACACGGCCGGCTCCGTCGGCGGCTCGACCGCGATCGTGGCGGCCTCGCTCGTCCAGGCCGGCGTGCACCGGCGGGTGCTGACGGTGGCGTTCGAGAAGCAGTCGGAGTCCAACGCGATGTGGGCGCTCAGCGTCCCGGTGCCGTTCGTGATGCCCGTCCACGCAGGTGCCGGCGGCTACTTCGCCCCGCACGTCCGTTCCTACATCCGACGCTCGGGGGCACCGACCCACGTCGGCGCGATCGTGGCGGCCAAGGATCGGCAGAACGCGCTGCTCAACCCCTACGCCCACCTCAAGAACCCCGACACCACAGTGGAGTCGGTGCTCGCCAGCCAGATGCTGTGGGACCCGATCCGCTACGACGAGACCTGCCCGTCCTCGGACGGCGCGTGCGCCCTCGTCATCGCCGACGCCGACACCGCGGCCTCGATCACCGACCCGGCCTGGATCCACGGCACCGTCATGCGCAGCGAGCCGACCACGGCGGCCGAGCGGGACCAGGTCAACCCGCTCGCCGGGCGCGCGGCCGCAGCCGCCCTCTGGAAGCAGGCGGGGATCACCAACCCGCTCGAGGAGATCGACGCCGCCGAGATCTACGTGCCCTTCTCGTGGTTCGAGCCGATGTGGCTGGAGAACCTCGGCTTCGCCCCGGAGGGCACCGGCTGGCAGCTGACCGAGGCCGGGGACACCGCCCTCGACGGCCGACTGCCCGTCAACGCGTCCGGTGGCGTGCTGTCGTCCAACCCGATCGGGGCGTCCGGCATGCTGCGGTTCGCCGAGGCTGCCCTGCAGGTCCGGGGGCAGGCCGGCGAGCACCAGGTCGACGGCGTACGGCGAGCGCTGGGCCATGCCTACGGCGGCGGCTCGCAGTTCTTCGCGATGTGGGTCGTCGGCGCCGAGAAGCCTTGACTCACGCGTAGCGGACCGGAAGCTCCTTGATCCCGTTGATCCACCCGGACCGCAGCCGCCGCTCGGGACCGTTGGCCACGATGTCGGGCATCCGGTCAGCGATCGCGTTGAACATGATCTCGACCTCGAGCCGGGCCAGGTTGGCACCGATGCAGTAGTGCGCACCGTGGCCGCCGAAGGCGACGTGCGGGTTGGGGTCGCGGGTGATGTCGAAGGCGTCGGGGTCGGTGAAGACCTCGTCGTCGTGGTTGGCGCTGGCATAGAAGATCCCGACACGCTGGCCGGCCTTGATCTGCTGGCCGCTGACCTCGGTGTCGACCGTCGCCGTACGCTGGAAGACCGTCACCGGCGTGGCCCAGCGGATGATCTCGTCGACCGTCGTCTTCGGACGCTCCTTCTTGAACAGCTCCCACTGGTCGGGGTGGTCGAAGAAGGCCTTCATGCCGTGCGTGATCGCGTTGCGGGTCGTCTCGTTGCCGGCGACCGCGAGCAGGATGACGAAGTAGCCGAACTCGTCGTCACCGAGGTGTCCGTGGCCGTCGATGTCGGCCGTGACGAGCTTGGTGATGATGTCGTCGCGCGGGTTGGCGCGACGGTCCTCGGCCATCCCCATGGCGTAGCCGAGGATCTCGGCCGCGGCGACGGCCGGGTCGACGTCGTAGTCGGGGTCGTCGTAGGCCAGCATCTGGTTGGACCAGTCGAAGAGCTTGCGGCGGTCGTCCTGCGGCACGCCGAGCAGCTCGGCGATGGCCTGCAGCGGCAGCTCGGCGGCGACGTCCTCGACGAAGTCGCCGGAGCCCTTCGCGATCGCGTCGTCGACGATCTTCTCGGCCCACTCCTGCAGCGTGCCGTGCAGGGCTCCGATGGCGCGCGGCGTGAAGCCGCGACTGATGATCTGCCGGCTCTTGGTGTGGTCCGGCGGGTCCTGGTTGATCAGCATGACCCGCTGGAGCTCGACCTCCTCACGCGTGATCTCGGAGTTGAGCCGGATGATCGCGGTGTTCTCCGAGGTGACGAAGTCCTTGGACTTGGAAACCAAGGAGACGTCCTCGTGGCGACTGATCGCCCAGTAGCCGGTGCCGCCCTCCATGCCGGCACGCGCCTCCGGCGGCTGCTCGACCCAGAAGACCGGGGCGTTCTTGCGCAGCGCGAGGAACTCCGCGTGCGGGACGCCGATCTCGTTGATGGCCGGATCGGTCGGGTCGAAGCCCGTGGGCAGGTCGAGGTCGTGGAGCTGTGCGGTCACGTGGACAGGTTGCCACGGGGCTTGTCCGAATACAAGAACGTGTTCTAGTTTTGTCGCATGGGCACCCCTGTGATCGTCGAAGCCGTCCGTACGCCGCTGGGCAAGCGCCGAGGCTGGCTGGCCGGCGTTCACCCGGCTGAGCTGCTCGGGGCGTCGCTCGTCGAGGTCGTCAAGCGCTCCGGGGTGGACCCCGCGCTGGTCGGGCAGGTCGTCGGCGGCTGTGTGACCCAGGCGGGCGAGCAGTCGAACAACATGGTGCGGCGCGCCTGGATGCACGCCGGGCTGCCCAACGAGGTGGCCTCCACCGTCATCGACGCGCAGTGCTCGAGTGCCCAGCAGGCCACCCACCTCATCAACGCCATGATCACCGCCGGCGTGATCGACGCCGGCATCGCGTGCGGGATCGAGTCCATGTCACGCGTCGGCCTCGGCGCCAACGTCCCTCCCGGCACGGGCGACCCGCGGCCCTCCTCGTGGGACATCGACCTGCCCAACCAGTTCGAGGGAGCCGACCGGATCGTCCGCGACCGCGGGTTCAGTCGTGCGCAGGTCGACGAGTTCGGACTCTGGTCGCAGCAGAAGGCACGGGTCGCGCTCGACGAGGGTCGGTTCGCCCGGGAGACCTTCGCGGTGACCGCCCCCCAGCTCCTCGAGGACGGCAGCGTCGGCGAGACCCGGTCGGTCGACACGGACCAGGGGGTCCGCGACACCTCCCTCGACGGCCTCGCCGCGCTCAAGCCGGTGCTGGAGGGCGGCATCCACACGGCCGGCACGTCGTCCCAGATCTCCGACGGCTCCTCGGCGCTGCTGCTGATGGACTCAGCCCTCGCGGCCTCGCTCGGCCTGACCCCCCGGGCCCGGATCGTCGCGTCCTGCCTCGTGGGCGCCGACCCCTACTATCACCTCGACGGACCGGTGCAGGCGACGTCACGCGTGCTCGCGGACTCCGGCATGTCGATCGCGGACCTCGACATCTGCGAGGTCAACGAGGCCTTCGCGGGGGTGGTCATGTCCTGGGCGAAGGTGCACGCCGTACCGCCCGAGAAGATCAACGTGAACGGCGGCGCGATCGCGCTCGGCCACCCGGTCGGCTCGACCGGGACCCGCCTGCTCACGACTGCCCTGCACGAGCTGGAGCGTCGCGACGCCTCCACCGCACTCGTCTCGATGTGTGCCGGTGGCGCCCAGGCGTCCGCCACGATCATCGAGCGGATCTGATGCCCTCGCGGCAGGTCAGTGCATGACGGAGTCGGCGCGCGTGAGCCGCTTGAGCGAGTCGGACGCGCCGGCGGGCAGGAGCGAGAAGAGGCGCCCCTGGACCGCGATCTCCTTCGGGACGCACACCTCGAGCTCGTGGGTCCGCATCGCCTCGACGACCCGGTCCGCGACCATGCTGGGCTCGACGACACGCACACCCATGGCGGCGTTGAAGTCCTTCGTCATCTCGGTGCGGATGACACCGGGCATGACGACCGAGGTCTTCACCCCGGTGTCGCGCAGCTCGCCGCGCAGGGCCCGGGTGAACCCGAGCACCGCGTGCTTGGTCGCGGAGTAGACCGCGCCGTTGGCCGTGGCGATCATCCCCGCACTCGAGGCCATGTTGACGATGTGCCCCTGGTCGCGCGGCAGCATCCGGTCCAGCGCCAGCCGGGTGCCGGTCAGGACACCGCCGATGTTCACGTCGAGCTGCAGCTGGACGTCCTCGGCCGGGAGCTCGCTGAAGGGACCCATGCGCAGGATGCCGGCGTTGTTGACGAGGGCATGGAGCGGTCCCTGCTCTGCCTCGACGGTGTCGAGGAAGCGGCGGAAGTCCGCCTCGTCGCGCACGTCGACCGTCAGCCCCAGCACGTCGGGACCGATCTCGGCGGCAGCTTCCTTCACGAGGGTCTCGTCCAGGTCGCCGATGGCCACCGACATGCCGGCCCGATGGCACGAGCGCGCGATCTCCAACCCGATTCCGCGCCCCCCGCCGGTGATGGCGACGACGAGACCGGTGAGGTCCTGGTTCTTCATAGCGGGCACGAGATCCTTCTTCCGAACAGCTGGCGGGCAGACCCCTCATCGTCTCCCGGGACGTCCCGGGAGGGCTTGACTCACCAGGACAGCTAGTTGACTTCTGCGGACACTCGCAAGGCAAGACGGGCTGCCCGGGGAGATGCTGCGAACCAGTGCCGGCAGCGTCTCGAGAAGGTGCTCTGCTCGGAGTAGCCCAGCAGTCCGGAGATCTGGCCGAGCGGCATGTCGGTGTCCCGCAGGAGCTTGCCGGCGACGTCTCGGCGCACCGAGTCGACCAGCTGGTCGAACGTGTGGCCCTGGGCTGTGAGCTGACGCTGGAGCGTCTTGGGGTGCAGGGCGAGGTGGGCCGCCACCACACCGATCGTGAGGCGCCTGGTCGGGAGCAGGTGCCTGACCAGGGTCGTGACCGACGCGACGAGATCGGACTCCCCGCCAGAGGGGTGCTCGTCGGCGAGGGCCCGGTCGAGGTAGTGGGTGACGCACCGGTGGAGCTCGCCCCCCTGTCCCAGGGGACCGTCGAGGTCGCGGACACGGAGGGTGAACCCCATCGACGGCTCCGCGAAACGGACGTGGGCACCGTAGTGGCGTTCGTAGCTGTCCGTAGCGGACACCGGGTCATGGGGCACGTGCACGCACAGCGGGCTCGACCCACTCAGCAGCCGCAGGATCTTGAGGGTGAGGCCGAGCGTGAGCTCGGTCGTCTGCCGGTGCGCGGGCGGGTTCTCGACCACGAAGGCCAGACCGAGGCGGACGCGTCCGGGGTGATCGGTGGCCGTCAGCGACACCCGCAGGCCCCGGCTGTAGAAGGCGAGATAGCGCCCGATCGCCTCGATCCCCTCCCCCACGGTCGGAGCGCTGAGGGCGACCGCGCTGACCGGCCCGAGGATGTCCATGTCCTGCCGCTGGGCGAGCTGCAGGCCGAAGTCGGGCGCGCCCGTGACCCGCGCCGCGGACTCGAGGGTGTCCATCACGTGGGAGTAGCCGACGAAGGAGTCGATGTCCCCCACCGCGTCCAGTGCGATCCCGGATGCCCGCAGGACCGGCTCGGGATCCGCACCGAGGTCACGCATCAGTTCCGGGAAGCCCACCAGGCAGGTCCCGCGGATGAGTGTCACGGGGGCAAGCGTCAGAGGCAGGAGTGCCCCTGTCATGCCGCCGGGTGCGAGATCGGGATCCGCACCTCGAACACGGTGTGCCCCGGCTCGGGATGGATCACGATCTCGCCACCGTGCCGCTCGACGACGATGCGACGCGCGATGTCCAGGCCGAGACCGGTCCCCTGGCCGACGTCCTTCGTCGTGAAGAAGGCCTCGAAGGCACGCTCCGCGACGTCCGGGGCCAGCCCCGGTCCGGTGTCCCCGACCTCGACCACCACCTGGTCGCCGTCGCGGCGGGTCGCGACGTGCAGGACGCCGGTGTCCCCCATCGCGTCCAGCGCGTTGTCGACCAGGTTGGTCCACACCTGGTTGAGCTCTCCCGGGAACGCGTCCACCAGCGGGACGTCGTCGCCGTACACGCGGACCACCCGCACACCGTCGGGCACCTTGTGGCCGAGCATCACCAGCGTGCTGTCGATGCCCTCGGTGACCTGCGTGGGCTGGCGCGAACCGCGGTCCATCTGCGAGTAGGAACGGACTGCGGAGACCAGCTCGGAGACGCGCCGGGTCGACTCACGGATCTCGCCGAGCGTCGAGGACAGCGAGATGGTCGCCGACACCCAGCTCAGCCCGGCCCCGAGGGCCGGCCCGAGCAGGTCATCGGCGCGCTCGCACCACGCGACGTCGGCCCCCGCCGCGGCGAGCGGGGACGCGAGCTCCCACCCGCACTCGACCCCGCGTCGCTCCAGCCAGCGGTCGAGCAGGTCCTCGGTGTCGGCGAGGACGAGCGCGTCGGCAGAGTGCGGTCGTTCGTCGAGCTCGCGGCGCAGCAGGTCGAGGCCGGCGAACTGCTCGGCCGTGATCCGCAGCTGGGCGAGGTCGCCCAGCGAGGCCAGCAGCGACGTACTGTGCGCCTCCATGGCCGCGACGGCGCGCACCGCTGCCGCGGCCGGGTTGTTCAGCTCGTGCGCGAGGCCTGCGGCCATTCGGCCCAGGGTCACCAACGAGTCGCGCTGGCGTGCGGTCGCCTCGATGCGCCGCGCCGTACCGAAGATGCCGTTGACGATGTGGACACCGAACGGGAACCACTCGTCGAGGAGCGTGCGCAGGGCCGCCGAGGGCAGCCGGAACATCCGTCCCGGCTCGACCCCGCGGGCGGTCGCGAGATAGACGCCCTGCTCGTCCCACGCCCGGAACCCGCCGGCCCAGAGCCCGGCGCGGGCCATCCGACCGACCACGACGTCCTCGCGACCGACGTGTCGCACCAGCTCGATGGCGCCCTCGACCAGCACCCACCAGAAGTCGGCGTGCTCGCCCTCGCTGAACAGCTGGACGCCGTCGTCGATCGCGACCTCCTCACCGGCCGCGAGCAGCTCCGCCAGCTGTGCTTCGTCGAGCCCGTCGAAGAGCGGGATCGGGCGCAGCTCCTCCGCGCGCATCACGTCGTCCCGAGGTAGCGGTGGACGTGGTAGACCGACATCGCACCCTCGCCGACCGCCGACGCGACGCGCTTCATCGAGTCGAGCCGCACGTCTCCGGCGGCGAAGACGCCCGGGATGCTGGTCTCGAGGGAGTACGGCGCCCGCTCGAGCGGCCAGCCGGCGCCCACGTCCGGTCCGGTGACCACGAACCCGTGGCTGTCCCTCGTGACGCTCCCGCCCAGCCAGTCCGTGCGCGGCTCTGCACCGATGAAGACGAACAGCCAGCTGGCCGTCACGACCTCCGTGGCGCCGGTCGTGCGCTCGGCGATGGTCAGGCACTCGAGGTGCCGGTCACCGCCGACGGCCACGACCTCGCTGGAGAGGCGCACCTCGATGGTCTGCGCCTCCCGGATCCGGTCGACGAGGTACTGCGACATTCCGGCCTCGAGCGTCGGTCCGCGCACCAGCAGCACGACCCTCTTCGCGTGCTTGGCCAGGTTGAGCGCCGCCTGGCCGGCGGAGTTGGCGTCCCCGACGAGGTAGACGTCGTCGCCGGTGCACTGGGACGCCTCGGTGGCGTCGGCACCGTAGTAGACACCGCGACCGGTGAGGGCCTCGACGCCCTCGGCACCCAGCCGTCGGTAGGACACCCCGGTCGCCACGATCACGGACCGGGCCTCAATCTCGGCGGTCTGGCCGGCCTCCTCGTAGAGGACCACGCGCGCAGGCCCGCGCGCCTCCAGTCCGGCCACCTCGCGGGCGAGCACCAGCTCGGCGCCGAAGCGGGTGACCTGCGCCAGCGCGCGGTGCGTGAGGTCGGCGCCGCTGAGCCCGCGCGGGAAGCCGAGGTAGTTCTCGATCGCGGCACTCTGCCCGGCCTGCCCTCCGGGAGCCTCCCGCTCGACGATCACGGTGCTGAGGCCTTCGGAGGCGGCGTACACCGCAGCCGCGAGGCCGGCCGGGCCGGCGCCGACGATGCAGACGTCGTAGAGCTGTTGCTGCGCGGTGGTGCGCAGCCCGAGAGCCCGGGCGACCTCCAGCGGGTGCGGGCTGATGAGCGGTTCGCTGTCGGCGACGAGCACCATCGGAAGTGCGCCGGGGTCGAGGCCAGCGGCGGCGAGCAGCCGCTCCCCCTCCGGGTCGGTCTCGACGTCGAGCCACTTGTACGGCACGTGGTTGCGGGTCAGGAAGCGCCGGAGCTCGTGGGCACGCTCGGACCAGCGGTGACCGACGATGCGGACCGCGACCGTGCTCTCGGGGTTCTCGGCACGCCAGTCGGAGAGCAGGTCGTCGATGACCGGGTAGAGCCGGTCCTCCGGCGGGTCCCACGGCTTGAGGAGGTAGTAGTCGAGGCCGATGTCGTTGATCGCCTGGATGGCGACGCCGGTGTCGGCATAGGCCGTGAGCAGGAGGTACTTCGCCGTGGCGGCGTGGGCGCGGGCCTGCCCCAGCAGCTCGATGCCCGTCATCTGCGGCATCCGCTGGTCGGCGGCGACCAGCGCCACCGGCTGGTTGCGCAGGCTCATCCGGGAGAGCAGGTCCAGCGCCTCCGCGCCGGAGGTCGCGCGCACGATGCGGTAGTCGCGGCCGTACCTGACGCGCAGGTCCCGGCTGATCGCGGCCGAGACGCCGACGTCGTCGTCGACGGTCAGGATCGCGGGCTTGACGGAGTCCATCACGGGGACGCTAGGACGAGTGCGGACCCCGCCGGCGGGGATGGGCCCGGCTTACCCAATCAGGGTGAGGATCTCGGCCCCGTCCTCGGTGATGGCGATCGTGTGCTCGCTGTGCGCCGTCCTGCAACCGGTCGCGCTGCGCAGGGTCCAGCCGTCGTCGTCGGTGACGAGCTCGGCGGTGTCGGCCATGACCCACGGCTCGAGCGCCAGCAGCAGCCCCGGACGCAGCGTGAAGCCGCGGCCCGGGCGCCCGGTGTTCGAGATGTGCGGGTCCTGGTGCATCGTCGAACCAATGCCGTGGCCGCCGAACTCGGTGTTGATCGGATAGCCCGCCTCCGTGAGGACCGTGCCGATGGCGTGGGACAGGTCGCCGATGCGAGCCCCCGGTCCGGCCGCGGCGATCCCCGCGGCCAGCGCGCGCTCGGTGGCCTCGATCATGGCGACGCTCTCCGGCGGCCTGGTCTCGCCCACGATGAAGCTGATGGCGGAGTCGGCGGCGATCCCGGCCTTGGACACGGCGAGGTCGAGGGTCAGCAGGTCGCCGTCGGCCAGGGCGTAGTCGTGGGGCAGGCCGTGGAGCACGGCGTCGTTGACTGCCGTACAGATGTAGTGCCCGAACGGCCCGCGGCCGAAGGACGGCGCGTAGTCGACGTAGCAGGACTCGGCCCCGGCCTCGGCGATCATGGCCTTCGTCCAGCGGTCGATGTCCAGCAGGTTGGTGCCGACCACGGCGCGGCTCCGCATGGTCCGCAGGATGTCGGCCACGAGGGCGCCCGACTCCCGGGCCAGGGCCACCCGGGCCGGATTCAGGATCTCGATCATGCGAGGACCACCTTTCCGCCGTCGACCTGCCAGCGCTGGTCGAGCTTCACGTTGGCGAGGAGCCGACGGTCGTGGGAGACGAGCAGGAGCGTGCCGTCGTACGACTCGAGAGCCTGTTCCAGCTGCTCGATCGCCGGCAGGTCGAGGTGGTTGGTGGGCTCGTCGAGGACGAGCAGGTTGACCCCGCGCGCCTGCAGGAGCGCCATCGCTGCGCGGGTGCGCTCGCCGGGCGAGAGCCGCTCGACGAGGCTGGCGACCTGGTCGGCCTTGAGCCCGAACTTCGCCAGCAGGGTGCGCACCTCCGCCGGGGTCATCGCAGGCACGACGGCCTCGAATGCGTCACCGAGCGGCAGGTCCTCGGCCAGGGAGGTGCGGGCCTGGTCGATCTCGCCGATCGCGACGGTCGCACCCAGGGAGGCGCGTCCCTCGTCCGGCGCGGTGTGGCCGAGCAGGAGCCGCAGCAACGTCGTCTTGCCGGCCCCGTTGGGCCCGGTGATCGCGATCCGGTCGCCGGCCGTGACCTGCAGGGAGACCGGACCGAGCACGAAGTCGCCGAGCCGCTTCGTCGCGGCGTCGAGGGTCGCGACGACGCTCGAGGAGCGCGGCGCGGCGGCGATGTCGAACTGCAGCACCCACTCCTTGCGCGGCTCCTCGACCTCGTCGAGGCGGGCGATCCGCGACTCCATCTGCCGGACCTTCTGGCCCTGCTTCTCCGACGACTCCGTCTGCGCCTTGCGGCGGATCTTGTCGTTGTCGGGCGACTTCTTCATCGCGTTGCGCACGCCCTGCGAGCTCCACTCGCGCTGGGTGCGCGCCCGGGACACGAGGTCGGCCTTCTTGTCGGCGAACTCCTCGTAGGCCTCGCGGGCGTGCCGCCGGGCGACGGCGCGCTCCTCGAGGAAGGCGTCGTAGCCACCGTCGTAGACCGCGACCTGCTGCTGCGCGAGGTCGAGCTCGACGATCCGGGTGACGCAGCGGGCCAGGAACTCGCGGTCGTGGGAGACGAGCACGACACCGGCGCGCAGGCCACGCACGAAGGACTCGAGGCGCTCGAGGCCGTCGAGGTCGAGGTCGTTGGTCGGCTCGTCGAGCAGCACGATGTCAAAGCGGCTCAGCAGCAGCGCCGCGAGGGCGACCCGCGCTGCCTGCCCGCCGGACAGCGAGGTCATCAGCGCGTCCGTGCCGACGCCCAGCCCGAGCTCGGCGAGCGTGGCGGGCGCCCGGTCCTCCAGGTCGGCCGCGCCGCTGGCCAGCCAGTGGTCGAGCGCGACCGCGTAGTTGTCGCCCGCGTCGGGGTCGTCCGACTCCAGCGCCGCGGCCGTCTCGTCCATCGCGGCGGTCGCCGCGGCTGCGCCCGTACGGCGGGCAAGGTAGCCGCCCACGGTCTCCCCCGGCACGCGCTCGTGCTCCTGCGGGAGCGAGCCGACGAAGGCGTCAGCGGGCGCGGTGGACACCGTCCCGGCCATCGGCGTCGTCTCGCCGGCGAGCAGTCGCAGCAGGGTGGACTTGCCGGCGCCGTTGGCGCCCACCACGCCGACCACGTCGCCGGGCGCGACCGTCAGGTTCAAGGACTCGAAGAGGGTGCGGTGACCGTGGCCGCCGGCCAGATCCTTCGCTACCAGGGTGCCACTCACCGACGCAGCCTAGCCGTGGCTCACCCGACGTCGATGCTGCCCTCGATCCGCGTCACGGCGTCGCCCGAGACCCAGACCTGCGTGCCGGCGGACTCGATGTGGACGCGCCCGTTGCGGCCGATGACCGACCCCTGCCGCGCGACATAGCTCTCGGGCAGGGCACCCGTCCCGATGAGCCACTGCGCGAGCGCGGCGTTGGCGCTGCCCGTGACCGGGTCCTCGCCGAAGTCGCGACCGTCGGCATAGAAGGCGCGCACCTCGACGTCGGCCCCGAGGTCGGCTGCGCTCGCGTCGTCCCACCGACCGACGATCGCGACCTTGAGGTCCGCGAAGGCCGCGACGTCGGGGACCACGTCGACGACCGCCCGGGCGGCGCCGAGGTCGACGCCCACCCAGCCCGGGCCGTTGTCGGTCCAGGCCATGTCGAGGACCGCGGACTCGTCGACGGCGAGCGCCTTGACGATGCGCGCCCGCAGCTCGGGCTCCACCTCACCCGAGCGTCGCAGCGGTGGCGCGACGAAGCCGAGGCGCGGCTCGCGGCGGACCTGGACGAGCCCGACACCGCACTCCTGCACGATCACGTCGCCCCGGGGCGAGCCGCCGGCCTCGAGCCACGCGTGGGCGCTGCCGATCGTCGGGTGTCCCGCGAAGGGCAGCTCGCCGCCCGTCGTCCAGATGCGCACGCGGTAGTCGGCTGCCGGGTCGGTCGGGGAGCACAGGAAGGTCGTCTCCGACAGGTTCGTCCATCGGGCGATCGCGGCCATCTGCGCGTCGCTCAGGTCGTCGGCGTCGTGGATGACGGCGAGCGGGTTGCCCAGCCACGGCTCGGCGGAGAAGACGTCGACCTGTCGGAAGGGCAGCATGTCGCCATCTCACCAGAGTGCTCACCCGTTTGCTTGGATGACGACATGACCAACTCGCTGCTGAGCCCGTCGACCCTGCCCTTCGCCCTCCCGGACTACGCCAACCTGTCGGACGCTGACTTCCGCGAGGCGATCGAGCGGGGCATGGCCGAGCACCTGGTCGAGCTGGACGCCGTGGCGCAGGACACCGAGCCCGCCACCGTCGCCAACGTCCTCGAGGCGTGGGAGCGCAGCGGCAGCCTGCTGACCCGGGCGATGAACGCCTTCTGGGTCGCCAAGGCCGCCGACACCAACGACGAGCGCGACGCGATCGAGGAGGACATCGCACCCAGGCTGGCCCAGCACGAGGACGCGATCCTGCTCAACGCGGGGCTCTACGCGCGGCTGACCCAGCTGCGCGCCCGCCGCGACAGCGGCGAGGTCACCCTGGACGCCCAGGAGACCCACCTGCTCGCCGAGCAGCTCAAGGACTTCGAGCGCGGCGGCATCGCGCTGCCCGAGGACGAGCAGGCGCGGCTGCGCGAGCTCAACACCGAGCTGGCGACGCTGGCGACGAAGTTCGACCAGCTGCTGGTCGCCGGCCGCAACGCCGCGGGTGTCCTGATCACCGACGAGGCCGAGCTCGACGGCCTCGACGACGGGGAGCGGGCCGGGGCGAAGGAGGCCGCCCAGGAGGTCGGCGAGGACGGCTGGCTGCTCACGATCACCAACACCACCGGCCAGCCCGTGCTCGCCTCCCTGCGCAACCGCGCCGTCCGCGAGCGCGTGTGGCGGGCCAGCGCCGAGCGCGGACTCGTCGCCGGCGACCACGACACCCGTGGAGTGCTCCTCACGATGGCCAAGCTCCGCGACGAGCGGGCGCGGCTCCTGGGCTACCCGCACCACGCGGCCTATGCCGCCGAGGACGGTTGCGCCGGCAGCACCGACGCCGTCAACGAGATCCTCGGCCGTCTCGGCCCCGCCGCCTACGACCTCGTCCGCGCCCGCGGCGAGCAGCTCCAGGCCCACCTCGAGGAGCTCGAGCCCGGCGCCACCCTCGAAGCCTGGGACTGGGCGTACGTCGACAGCCAGCTGCGGCACGAGGAGGCCGAGCTCGACCAGGGCGCACTGCGCCCCTACCTCGAGTTCGACCGGGTGCTGGAGCACGGGGTGCTCGCCGCCGCGACCGCGCTCTACGGCATCACCTTCCACCGGCGCGAGGACCTCGTCGGCTACACCGCGGACGCCCGCGTCTACGAGGTCCGCGAGGAGGACGGCGACCACCTCGGTGTCGTGGTCATCGACCCCTACACCCGCTCGACCAAGCAGGGCGGCGCGTGGATGACGAGCATCGTCGACCAGAGCGAGCTCCTGGGCGACTCCCCCGTCGTGACGAACACCTGCAACTTCCCGCCGCCGGCGCCCGGCAGCCCGAGCCTGCTCTCGTGGGACAACGTCATCACGCTCTTCCACGAGTTCGGACACGACCTGCACGGCCTGCTCTCCGACGTGCGGTTCCCGAGCCGCAGCGGCACGTCCGTGCCGCGGGACTTCGTCGAGTTCCCCAGCCAGGTCAACGAGATCTGGGCCCGCGAGCCCAGCCTGCTGGCGACCTACGCCCGCCACCACGAGACCGGCGAGCCGTTGCCCGACGAGATGCTCGCCCAGCTGCTGGAGACCTCGGGCAAGGAGACCTTCCGCTACGCCGAGCTGCTGGGCGCGATGATCCTCGACCAGGCTTGGTACCAGACCCCCGCGACCGACCTGCCCTCCGATCCCGAGGGCGTCGAGGCCTTCGAGCTCGCGGCGCTCGAGAAGGCCGGTGTCCACTACGCGCCGGTGCCGCCGCGCTACCGCTCGACCTACTTCCACCACATCTTCGGCGGCGGCTACTCCGCGGCCTACTACTCCTACCTCTGGTCGGAGATCATGGACGCCGACACCGTCGCGTGGTTCGAGGGCCGGGGCGGCATGACGCGCGAGGCCGGCGAGCACTTCCGCCGCACGCTGCTGGCGCCGGGCGGATCAGTCGACGCGATGGAGTCCTACCGCGCGTTCCGCGGCGGCGACCCGGACCTCGGCCACCTGCTGGAGCGGATCGGCTAGAAGGACCGGAGGCGGTGCCACGCCAGGCTCACACCGGCCCGCACCGACCGGGGCGCGGGCACCGCGTCGAGGAGCGGTGCGTGCTGGCGGGTCCAGTCGGGGTCGCTCGGCATCGGGCCTTCCAGCCCGATCCCGTGCACAGCGCGCTCCATCCCCTCCCGCACGGTGAGCAGTGCGTCGCCGGACGCCGGCACCCAGGTCGCGGACGGTCGACACACCATGTCGTGGCGCAGTGACGCCACGAGCGCGGTGACGGTCCAGAAGGGTGCGCGGACGAGACCCGCCGTCCCGGCCGCGACCAGCACGGTCGGTGCGAGCAGCACCGGCACCCGCACCCGCAGGAGCTGGGCGGCACGCGCGTGGGCGGCCAGGAGTCGCGGGTAGCGGATCACGTCGGGGCCGCCGATGTCGAGGGCTCCTGTCATGGGCGGGTCGCAGGTCAGTGCCTCGACGAGCGCACGCACGGCATCGGTGACCGCGATCGGCTGGACGCGCGAGCGCAGCCACGAGGGGACCGGCTGGACGACCAGCAGGGTGCTGAGCTGGCGGACCACCTCGAAGGACGTCGAGCCCGCGCCGATGATGACGCCGGCGCGCAGGGCCACGCTCGCGGCCGTCGAGCGCAACAGCTCCTCCTCGACCTCCAGCCGGGAGGCGATGTGGGCGGACAGTTCGGCGCGCGGGACGTCGGGGACAAGCCCGCTGAGGTAGACGAGCCGGGGTACCGAGGCCGCATCGACCCCGCGGCGTACGACCTCGGCACCGACCCGGTCCGGGCCCGCGAAACCCCTCCGGTCGAAGGAGTGCACGAGGTAGCAGACGGCGTCGACGTCGACGAGCGCCGCGTCCACGTCCGCACGCGACGTGACGTCGCAGCGCACCCAGTCGACCGACGCGCCCCAGTCGAACCGCTCCGGCGCGGGTTCCGACGACGAGGCCGCGACCACTGCGTGGCCCTCGTCGAGCAGGGCCGGGACCAGTCGTGAGCCGACATAGCCGGTGGCACCGAGCACGAGGATCCGCACGTCACTCCCCCAGGTGGCGCAGCATGTTGGCGGCGAACCGCTTGCCCATGGCCGCGACGACCCCGCCCATCACCGTCTCCACGGCGATCCGCGAGATCCTGGGCAGCGGCAGGTCGCACCAGACCTCGAGGTCGATCGCGACGTGCGTCCCGGAGCCGGCCGGCGTGAGGAGGTAGGTGCCCTCGACGCCGGTGCGTTCGTCGGTCTTCGCCGGGTCGTGCGCGAAGACGATGCGGGTCGGCTCCTCGAAGGTCATCACCTCGGTGAAGGTGGGCGTGATGGTCGCGCTCATCACCGGGATCCGGGTGAGGTGCCACGTCCAGCGGTCGCCGTCGACCTCGATGCGCTTGAGGTACGGCGTGAGCCGTGGGAGCAGCTCCGGGTCGGTCAGGACGTCCCACACCCGGTCGGGCGCGGAGCGCAGGTTTGCCTCGGAGCTGTTGTGCGCGCGGAAGCGGTTCACGCGACCGAGCCTAGGAGACCCCGTAAACCGGCTCCGGTGTCGCGCCCTCCGCGACCAGCTCGCGCATGGCCGCGCCGACCTCGGCCGCATCCCAGCGCCGGCCCAGGTCGCGGGAGGCGCCATGGCGCCAGCCGTCCTCGAGGGTGAGCTTCCCGCCCTCGATCTCGATGACCCGGCCGGTGAGCTCGCAGTCGGTCGAGGCCAGCCAGGCGACGACCGGCGAGTTGTCCTCGGGCTCGGGCAGCTTCGCCGCGAACACGCCCTCGGTCATCCGGGTCTTCGCGACCGGTGCGATCGCGTTGACCGCGACCCCGACGCGACCGAGCTCCGCCGCCGCGACCAGTGTGAGCCCCGCGATCCCGGCCTTGGCCGCTGAGTAGGCGGCCTGCCCGATCGAGCCCTGCAACCCGGCGCCCGAGGAGGTGTTGACGACGCGCGCGACGCGCTGGCGCCCGGCCTTCGACTCCAGCCGCCAGTACGCCGCGGCGTGCCGCAGCGGAGCGAAGTGCCCCTTCAGGTGGACCCGGATGACCGCGTCCCACTCGTCCTCGGTGGCGTTGACCAGCATCCGGTCGCGCACGAAGCCGGCGTTGTTGACCAGGACGTCGAGGCCGCCGAAGGTGTCGATCGCCTGCTGCACCATGGCCTCCGCCTGGGCGAAGTCCGCGACGTCCGCCGCGTTGGCCACGGCCTCGCCGCCGGCCTCGCGGATGAGCGCGACGACCTCGTCGGCCGGCGAGACGGCGTCGGAGGGCTTCTCGCCGGCCAGCGAGACGCCGAAGTCGTTGACCACGACCTTGGCGCCCTGGCGGGCGAGCTCCAGGGCGTGCGCGCGGCCGATGCCGCGGCCGGCTCCGGTGACGATCGCGATGCGGCCTTCAAGGAGGGTCATGAGGACTCCAAGCTGTTGACGTGGGTGGAGATGGGGGGTGCGCCCACCCTACCAAGCAATTGCTTGGTCGGGGTGCCGGTCCGTGTCCTCACCGTCGGGGCCAGCGTCGACCACCGCAGCGTCTAACCTCTGAGCGTGCTCATCTCCGACCAACGCCGGATGCTCTTCGTCCACATCCCGAAGACCGGCGGCGCCTCCGTGGAGCAGCTGCTCCGCGAGATGTGCCCGGACGCTCGCTCGGTCGGCAAGCAGCGGCACGCGCGGCTGCGCCGGATCCTCAAGCAGCACCCCGAGTTCGAGGGCTACTGGTCGTTCGGCTTCGTGCGCAACCCGTGGGCCCGGATGGTGTCGTGGTACTCCATGATCGAGACGTGGGACCGCCGCTGGGGCCCCGCCTCGGGCCGCCCCCAGGACGGCCAGTGGGGCTCGACGCGCGACGGCAACCCGCTGTGGCGCGCGGTCGCGGCGTACGCCGACTTCGACGAGTTCATCCTGCGTGGCACCGCCGAGATCGACCGGCTCGCGATGCCGCAGGTCGACTACCTCGTCGACGGGGACCAGCGCGCCGACTTCATCGGTCGCACCGAGTCGCTGGGCGAGGACATGGCGACCGTGCAGCGCGAGCTCGGGCTCCCGGTGACCGAGATCCCGCGCCGCAACACGACGTCGCACGGCTCCTACCGCGACTACTACACCCCGGCCGCGCGCGACCGGATCGGCGAGGTCTACGCGAAGGACGTCGAGGCCTTCGGCTACGACTTCTGAGCGTGCCCGGCCACGCTGCCACCAGCTGCTCAGAGCTAGGGTTCGCCTCGTGTCACGTCCGTCTGCGCTCGCTCTCGCCCTCCTGCTCGTCACCGGACTGACGGCGGGCTGCATGCCCGCCCGGGAGCAGGACCGCGTGCCCGGGCCGCCGGACTCGACCGCCGGTGTCACCGTCGGCGACCAGCCCAACATCGTGCTGATCACGTCCGACGACCAGACCAAGCTCGAGCTCAAGTGGATGCCGAAGACGAGGAAGCTGATCGGCCGGGCGGGCCTGACGTTCAAGAACATGATCGCGCCGCACCCCAACTGCTGCCCGGCGCGCGCCCAGATCCTCAGCGGCGGGTACGCCCACAACAACGGGGTCCGCACCAACTCCCCGCCGTGGGGCGGGCACGAGGGCTTCGACCCGACGACGGCCCTGCCGGTGTGGCTGCAGGCAGCCGGCTACAGCACTGCCTTCATCGGCAAGTACATGCACGGCTACGACGAGAACGACGGCATCGAGCCGGGCTGGGACCAGTGGAAGCCGATCGTCGGCACGCTGTCGGACTACCGCTCGTTCGTGCAGTACGACAACGGCACCCTCGTGCAGTTCGGCGAGACCGACTACTACACCGACGTCGTCGCGCAGCAGGCCGCCGCGGTCGTCACCGACTTCAGCGCGGCCGGTGAGCCGTTCTTCCTGTGGTCGAGCTTCATCGCGCCGCACGGCACCTGCCAGGGCAACACCGAGGCCGACTGCTCCGGGCCTCCCCCGGCCGCGGACCGGCACGCCGGCATCCTCGGCGACGTCGCACTGCCGTCGCTGTCCTCGCCCTCCTTCAACGAGCCGGACGTCAGCGACAAGCGCAAGGACGTCAAGGCGCAGCCGGGCGTGGACCCGGCCACCCAGCAGGCGCTGTTCACCCAGCGGCTGCGCACGCTCGCCGCGCTCGACGAGGCCGTCGCCGGCATCGTGGCTTCCCTCGAGGCCGCCGGCACGCTCGACGACACGGTCATCATGTTCACCAGCGACAACGGCTATCTCTTCGGTGAGCACCGACTGGTGGGCAAGAACGTGCCCTACGAGGAGTCCATCCGGGTGCCGCTCGTGATGCGCGGCCCCGGCATCCCCGCCGGCGAGCGACGCAGGCAGACCGTCGCGATGGTCGACCTCGCGCCCACCATCGCCGAGCTCGCGGACGCCGACCCGACGGTCGGCATCGACGGCCGCAGCCTGTTGGGGTACGCCGTCCACGACCGCCGCCAGCGCGACCGCGGACTGCTCCTGCAGGCCGGGTCGAAGGGCAAGGACGAGAAGACGGCCTGGCGCTGGCGCGGGGTCCGCACCAAGCGCTACACGCTCGTCCGCTGGCAGGGCCCGCGGTTCGTCGAGCTCTACGACCGCACCACCGACCCCCTCCAGCTGACCAACGTCGCGCTGGACCCGGCCTACCGCAAGGTCCGTCGCGTGCTGGCCGGCTACCTCGACACCCTCGAGGACTGCGCCGAGGCGAAGTGCCGGACGCTGGTGCCGGAGCTGCCGGCTCCCAAGCCCCTCGTCTAGAGCCGCTCGATGATGGTCACGTTGGCCTGACCGCCGCCCTCGCACATCGTCTGCAGGCCGTAGCGGCCACCGGTGCGCTCCAGCTCGTTGAGCATCGTCGTCATCAGCCGGGTGCCGGTCGCACCGATCGGGTGGCCGAGCGCGATCCCACCCCCGTTGACGTTGACCTTGTCGTGCGGGACGTCGAGCTCCTTCATCCACGCCAGCACGACGCTGGCGAAGGCCTCGTTGCACTCGAACAGGTCGATGTCCTCGATGCCCAGGCCCGACTTGGCCAGCGCGTGCCGGGTGGCCGTGATCGGGCCGGTGAGCATCCAGATCGGGTCGTCGCCGCGGACCGACAGGTGGTGGATGCGAGCGCGCGGGGTGAGTCCGTGCTCGGCCACCGCCCGCTCGGAGGCGATCAGCATCGCCGAGGAGGCGTCACAGATCTGGCTGGCGACGGCGGCGGTGATCCGGCCGCCGGGGGCGAGCGGCTGCAGGCCCGCCATCTTCTCCAGCGACGTCTCGCGCGGGCACTCGTCGGTGTCGAAGTCCCCGACGGGCGCGATCTCGCCCACGAAGCGACCCTCGGCGATCGCCGTACGCGCCCGCTCGTGGGACGCCAGGGCGAACGCCTCCATGTCCTCGCGGCTGATGCCCCACTTCTCGGCGATCATCTCGGCCGAGCCGAACTGCGAGACCTCGACGTCGCCGTAGCGCGCCGCCCAGCCGGGCGACTCGGCAAACGGCGTGGTGAAGCCGTACTGGTCGGCGACGAGCATGGCGGCGCTGATCGGGATGGCCGACATGTTCTGCAGCCCGCCGGCGACGACGAGGTCCTGGGTGCCGGACATGACGCCCTGGGCAGCGAAGTGCACGGCCTGCTGCGACGAGCCGCACTGGCGGTCGATGGTGACACCGGGGACGTGGTCGGGCAGCCCGGCGACCAGCCAGGCCGTGCGCGCCACGTCGCCGGCCTGCGAGCCGATGGTGTCGCAGCAGCCCATGATCACGTCGTCCACGAGTCCCGGGTCGATGCCGGTGCGCTCGACCAGGGCGGACAGGACGTGGGCACCGAGGTCGGCCGAGTGCATCGCGGCGAGCGAGCCCCCACGCTTCCCGACCGGGGTGCGGACGGCGTCGACGATGAATGCTTCAGGCACGGGCAATTCCCTCCAGCAAGATGGTGAGGTACTGGTCCGCCACGTCGCTGTGGCTCAGGTCGCCACCGGGGCGGTACCAGCGGACGGCGACCCAGACGGTGTCGCGGATGAAGCGGTGGACGAGGTCGATGTTCAGGTCCGGGCGGAGCACGCCGGTCTCGACGCCCTCGCGCAGCAGCGTCACCCAGATGTCGCGCGACTGGGCTCCCCGCTCGGCGAGGTAGCCGAACCTCTCGAGGGTGCCGAGGTGGTCCGCCTCGTTCTGGAAGATCGCGACCTCGGCCGGGTGCTGGTCGATGGCCTCGAACGAGAGCCGCACCACCCGGTCGAGCTTGGTGCGGGCGTCGTCGTCGGAGGCCAGCACTGCGTCGTACGACGCGAACAGCTCGTCCTGGAAGGTCGAGAGGATCTCGTCGACCATCGACTCCTTGGAGTCGAAGTGGTGGTAGAGGCTGCCGCTCAGGATCCCGGCGGCCTCGGCGATGTCGCGGACCGTGGTGTTCCTGAAACCCTTCTCGGCGAACAGCGTGGCGGCGATCCGCAGCAGCTCGCTGCGCCGGCCCGTCGTGCTCGGCGTGCTCGTCGGCTCAGGCATGCTGGCTGCTCACGGAGATGACCTCGCCGGTGAGGTAGGAGGAATAGCCGCTGGCCAGGAAGACCATCACGTTGGCGATCTCCCAGGGCTCGGCGGCCCGACCGAAGGCCTCGCGCTGCTCGAGCTCGTGCAGGAGCTCGTCGCTGGTGACCTTGGCGAGGAACGGGTGCATCGCCAGCGACGGGGAGACCGCGTTGACGCGGATGCCGTGCGGGGCGACGTCGAGGGCTGCGCAGCGCGTCAGCGCCATCACCCCCGCCTTCGCAGCGGCGTAGTGGGCCTGGCCCTCCTGGGCGCGCCAGCCGATGACCGAGGCGTTGTTGATGATCACCCCGCGCGTGCCGGCCGCGATCATCCGGTTGCTGGCCGCGCGCACGCAGCGCATGGTGCCGGTCAGCGTGATGTCGAGGACCCGGCTCCACTGCTCGTCGGTCATCTCGGTGATCGAGGCGGTGCCGCCGAGGCCGGCGTTGTTGATCATCACGTCGACGCCACCGAGCTCGTCGGCCACGTCGAGCAGGGCGCTCACGTCGGCCTCGGCGGTGACGTCGCAGACCAGCGAGCGCACCCGCTCGGCGCCGAACGCGTCGGACAGTGCAGCCTGCGCCTCGGCGATGCGGCGTTCGTGGGTGTCGGAGAAGACGACCGCCTGCGCACCCTCCTCGAGCGCACGGCGCACGACCGCGGCGCCGATGCCCGCGCCGGCGGCCGCCGTCACGACGACGACCTTGCCCGCCAGCAGGTTGTGCGGCTCGACGTAGTCGGGCGCAGGTTGTCGAACTCTCATCCGCGGGGCTCCTTGGGTAGGCCGAGCACGCGCTCGGCGAGGATGTTGCGCTGGATCTCGTCGCTGCCGCCATAGATCGTGTCGGCGCGGGAGAAGAGGAAGAGACGCTGCCAGGCGTCCAGGTCATCGGCGTCCCGGCCCGGACCCGCCTGCAGGCCTGCCGGGCCGGCGATCGCCATCGCGAGCTCGCCGAGGTCGCGGTGCCAGTTGGCCCACACGAGCTTGGCGATCGACTCGGCGCCGGGCGCCGGGTCGGCGAGCGTGCGCTGCACGTTGGCCCGCATCACCGCGAGGCCGACCTTCGCCCGGGCCAGCCGGTCGCGGAGCAAGGGGTCCTCGAAGGAGCCGTTGTCCCTGGCCAGCGTCACCAGGTCGGCGAGCTCGCGCTCGAAGCCGACCTGCTGGGCCAGCGTGGAGACGCCCCGCTCGAAGCCGAGCAGCGCCATCGCGACCGCCCAGCCCTGGCCGGGCTGGCCCACGACGAGGTCGGCGGTCGTGCGCGCGCCGGTGAAGAAGACCTCGTTGAACTCCGAGCCGCCCGTCAGCTGCTCGATCGGGCGGACCTCGATGCCGGGCTGGTCGATCGGGACCAGAAGGAAGGACAGTCCGTGGTGGCGCTGGGAGCCGGGACCGGTGCGGGCGAGGACGAAGATCCAGTCGGACTCGTGGGCGTTGGACGTCCAGACCTTCTGGCCGTCGATGATCCACTCGTCGCCGACCAGCCGGGCCTTCGTCTGCACGTTGGCGAGGTCGGAGCCGGCGTCGGGCTCGGAGTAGCCCTGGCACCACAGCTCGGTGACGTCCTTGATCCGGGGCAGGAAGCGCGCCCGCTGGGCATCCGTGCCGTGGGCGAGCAGTGTCGGGCCGAGCAGCTCCTCACCGAGGTGGTTGACCCGCGCGGGCGCCTCGGCCAGGGCGTACTCCTCGTGGAAGATCACCTGCTGGTCCAGGCTCAGGCCGCGACCGCCGTGCTCGACGGGCCAGCCGACGCAGGTCCAGCCATGCGCGGCGAGGTGGCGGTTCCAGGCCAGTCGCTCGGCGTGGGCCTCGTGCTCGCGCCCCGGTCCGCCCAGGCCCTTGCAGGCCGCCCACTCGCCGCTCAGGTTGTCGACGAGCCAGCTGCGGACCTCGGTCCGGAACTCCTCATCGGTGGGGGCGCTCATGCCTGCTACCCTACCAAGCAATTGCTTGGTTCGCACCACCCAACCAAATGCCCACGAAGGACCTCCGCGATGGATCTTGACCTCACCGACTCCGAACTGGCCTTCCGGGCCGAGGCCCGCGAGTGGCTCTCGGCCCACGTGCCGCGCACACCGCTGCCCTCGATGGACACCGCCGAGGGCTTCGTCGCCCACCAGGCGTGGGAGAAGCAGCTCTGCGACGCGCGCTGGTCGGTGGTGTCGTGGCCGCGCGAGCTCGGTGGCCGCGAGGCGTCGCTGGTCGAGTGGGTGATCTTCGAGGAGGAGTACTACCGCGCGGGCGCACCCGGTCGGGTCTCCCAGAACGGCATCTTCCTGCTCGCACCGATCATCTTCGACCACGGCACCCCCGAGCAGCAGCAGCGCTTCCTGCCGACCATGGCCAGCGGCGAGAAGGTGTGGGCGCAGGCGTGGTCCGAGCCCGAGGCAGGTTCCGACCTCGCGTCCCTGCGGTCGAGCGCCACCCGCGTCGACGGTGGCTGGCGGCTGAGCGGCCAGAAGACCTGGTCGTCGCGCGCCGCGCTGGCGCACTGGGGGTTCGGTCTCTTCCGCTCCGACCCGTCCGCGGAGCGGCACGCCGGGCTGACCTACTTCCTGTTCCCGCTCGACGCCGACGGGATCACCGTCCGCCCGATCGCCCAGCTCGACGGTGAAGCCGGTTTCGCGGAGGTCTTCTTCGACGACGTGTTCGTCCCCGACTCCGACGTGCTCGGCGCCCCCGGCGACGGCTGGCGGGTCGCGATGTCGACCGCCGGCAACGAGCGCGGGCTCTCGCTCCGCTCCCCCGGGCGGTTCTGCGCCGCCGCCGATCGACTCGTCTCGCTGTACGCCGCCACGCCGGCCCCCTCAGGGGCCGCGGCCGACGCCGTGGTCGACGCCTGGGTCAAGGCCCGCGCCTACCGCCTCTACACGTGGGGCACCGTCACCCGCCTCGCCGCCGGTGGCGACATGGGCACGGCCGGCTCGGTCAACAAGGTCTTCTGGTCCGAGCTCGACGTCGCCCTGCACGAGACCGCCCTCGACCTGCTCGGCCCCGAGGCGGAGGTCGAGTCGGCCTGGACCGACGGCTACCTCTTCTCCCTGTCCGGCCCGATCTATGCCGGCACCAACGAGATCCAGCGCAACATCGTCGCCGAGCGGATCCTCGGCCTCCCGAAGGAGCCACGCCGATGAGGTTCACCCACACCGCTGAGCAGGCCGACTTCGCGCGCACGCTCGAGTCGCTGCTGTCGGGAGCCGACACCGTCACCGCCGCCCGTGCGTGGGCGGCCGGCGACCACGCGCCCGGCCTCGCCCTGTGGTCGAAGCTGGCCGACACGGGCGTCACCGCGCTGCTGGTCCCGGAGCGGGCCGACGGCCTGGCTGCCAGCCCGGTCGAGCTCGTCATCGCCATGGAGGCCATCGGCCGCCACTGCGTGCCGGGTCCGTGGGTGGAGACGCTGGCCTTCCTGACGCCGCTGCTCTCGTCCGTCGGCTCCGCCGACGACACGCTGGCCGAGGTGGCCGCGGGTGAGGTGCTGCTCACCGTCGCGGCCGGTCCGCACGTCCCCCACGCCCTCGACGCCGACGTCGCGTCGGCCTTCAGGCTCCTCGACTCCCGCACCCTGCACACGGCTCGGGTCGGTGCGGCGCTCTCCTCCATCGACACCACCCGGCGGCTCTTCACGGTCGTCCCGGACCGCGAGATCGCCGAGGTCCCGACCGACGCGGTGCTCGCAGCGTTCGACCTTGCGGTGCTGGCGAACGCCGCGCAGCTGCTCGGGGCCGGCGAGCGCGTGCTCGCCGACAGCGTCGCCTATGTCAAGCAGCGCAAGCAGTTCGGCCGCGAGATCGGGTCCTACCAGGCGATCAAGCACCAGCTCGCGGACGTGCGGATCGCGCTCGACTTCGCCCGCCCGCTCATCGACGGTGCGGCGCTCACCCCGGGCACGATCGACGTCTCCGCTGCCCGCATCGCCGCCGCGGACGCCGCCCACCTCGCGGCGCGGGTCGGGCTGCAGGTGCACGGTGCGATCGGCTACACCGCCGAGTTCGACCTGTCGCTGTGGATCCTCAAGATCCGCGCTCTGGTCGCGGCCTGGGGCACCCAGTCCTTCCACCGGGCGCGGGTCCTGCAGGCGCTGGGAGCCGCCTGATGCGCACCGAGGAGCAGGCCGAGCTCGCTGCCGTCGTGCGGTCCCTGCTCGCGAAGCGCGCCGACAGTGCGGCCGTCCGGGCCGCGATGACCTCCGGGAGCGGCTTCGACGAGACCCTGTGGCAGACGCTGTGCGAGCAGGTCGGCGTGACCGATGCCGACATGGGCGTCGCCGAGACCTGCGTCGTGCTCGAGGAGCTCGGCCGCTCGCTCGCGCCCTCTCCCCTCCTCCCCACCGCGATCGCCGCCGCCGCCCTGCTCGCCGACGGCGACCCGGGCGGCCTGCTGGAGCGCATCGCGGCCGGCGAGATCGCCACCGTGGCCACCCCCGACCACGTGCTCTTCGGCGCCCAGGCACAGATCGTCCTGGCGTACGTCGACGGCATCCTCGTCGAGGTGGCCGAGACCCCCGTCAAGGTGCCCGCGATGGACCCGACGATCCAGCTCGCGACCGTGGCACAGCGGGTCGACCCCTTGCCCGCTCACGTCCGCGACGTCGCGCTCGTCCTCACCGCAGCCCTCCAGGTCGGCGGCATGCAGCGCGCCCTCGACGACACCGTCGCCTACAGCTTGCAGCGGGTGCAGTTCGGCCGGCAGATCGGCTCGTTCCAGGCGTTGAAGCACCGGATGGCCGACCTGCTCGTCGAGCTCGAGCTGTCGCGATCAGCGATGCTGCACGCGGTCGACGGGCTGGTCGACGCGGCAACCGATGCACCCGAGAGGGCGGCCGTCGCTGCGGCGTACTGCACCGAGGCCTTCGGCCACGTCGCCGGCGAGATGGTCCAGCTGCACGGCGGCATCGCCATCACCTGGGAGCACGATGCCCACCTGGTCCTCAAGCGGGCGCACGCGCTCGGCACGCTGTGGGGCCAGCCGCACACGCACCGTGCGCGGCTGGCCCTCTGACGGGGTCGGTCAGCCGTTGCCGCCGGCGCGGTACTCCACCCAGCCGTCGCTCATCCGGGCCGACTGGCCCGGCGTGAACATGTTCATGCAGGAGTCCTGCGTGTAGTCCATGAAGTTGTGGATGGGGTCGAGGCCGGGCGCCGAGCAGGTGTCCGCGCCGACCGGACAGTCGAACTGCGGGTGCGCCTCGGCCGGGGTGTCGTCGACACCGTCGCCCTTGACCGAGCAGCCGCCGGCGAAGGTGTGCTCGAGCATCAGCCAGTGGCCGACCTCGTGGGTGAGCGTGTCGCCGAGGGAGTACTTGCCAGCCGTGCCGCCGGGCATCGACTCGTCGAGGATCACCACGCCGTCCTTGGTGGCACCGGAGCCGGCGTTGTAGGTCTGCGGGAAGTAGGCCCAGCCGAGCAGGCCGCCACCGATGTTGGCGGCATAGACGTTGAGCGTCTCGGAGTCACCCTCGTGCAGGGCCTCCTTCATCGCGATCTCGGTGCGCCCCGGGGTGACGGTCGACCACTCGGCGTTGACGGTGTAGGTCGTCTTGGCGAGGGCGAAGCGGAACGGAGTGTCGGCGGCGTCCGGAGCGGTCAGCCCGCTGAAGGAGTCGTTGAGCACGGTCATCTGTGCGGCGACCATGCCCTCCATCCGGCGGGTCTCCCTGCGCGTCAGGGCGTGGTCGGAGACGACGTGGAAGACGGTGTCGACGGTGACCGACCCGGGTGCGAGCTGGGCGGAGTCGGCGAGCTGGGCGAACTCGCCTGCCTTGGCGGCGGGGTAGAGCGCCGGCTCCTGGGCCTTGGCGCCCGGCTTGATGCGGGCGGCGGACGAGGAGCCCTCGGCGCAGGCAGCGGCGCCGTCGGACATGACGCCGGCGAAGACCGGGGTGACGGCGAACGTCAGCGGCGAGAGGGCGAGGATGCCGGAGACGGCGGCGGTGCGGGCAAGACGCGTGGGACGCATGGGTGGTGTTCCCTTCGGGCGACGAGGTGGATCAGGCCAACCTAGACGCGCGTCGCCGGTTTGGGTATCACCGCTGCGGGGGAACTCAGGTCGCGGTGCGATAGCCGCCGCGGTAGTAGAGCAGCGGGTCCTCGGCGTCGCCTGCGGCGAGGTCGACGACCTTGCCGATCACGAGGTAGTGGTCGCCGGCCTCGTGCACGGCGTGCACCGTGCAGTCGACGTGACCGACGATCCCGGCCAGCAGCGGCGAGCCGGTGTCCTTGCTCGGGGTCCAGGAGACCCCGGCGAACTTGTCGTCGCCACTGGACGCGAACTGGTTGGAGACCTGCTCCTGGTCGGAGGCCAGGAAGTTGACGCAGAACGTGCCGGCACGCTGGATCGACGCGAAGGCCCGTGACTGCCTCGTCGGCAGGAAGGCGACGAGCGGCGGGTCGAGGGAGACACTCGTGAACGACTGGCAGGTCATCCCGACCGGCACCCCGTCCGACACCGTCGTGACGACCGTGACTCCCGAGGCGTAGCGGCCGAGGACGTCGCGGAACAGCCGCGCCTGGTTCTGCGCCTCCTCGCCGTCGACCTCGATCGTCTCGCCGGGCCGCCACTCGAAGTCGTGGGGGAAATTGCCCAGGAACGAGTCGATCAGCTCCCGTGGCGGCCAGGACGCGCGTGCGTCGTCGGCCATTCCGTCAGGGAGGTCATTCATCCGGACAGTCTCGCCCATCGCGCTCAACCGCCGAACTGGTGACCCCAGTAGGAGACGGCCGTGCTCTCCCGGGCCACCCAGCGGGCGTCGTCGACCTGCAGGCCCTCGGTGCCGAACTCGATGTCGAAGCCGGCCGGGCTCTTGACGTAGAACGAGACCATCTCGTCGTTCATGTGCCGCCCCAGCGTCGCCGACAACGGCGCCTTGTGCTTGCGGACCCGCTCCAGCGCGCGACCCACGTCGTCGAGCCTGTCGACCTCGAGCATGATGTGGACGCACTTGGACGGGTTGGGCATCGGCAAGAACGCCAGCGAGTGGTGGCGCGGGTTGATGCCGAGGAAGCGCAACCACACCTTGGTGCCCGGCTCCTTGCCGACGAACTCACCCGGCATCGACATCGAGTCGCGCAGCCGGAAGCCGAGCACGTCGCGGTAGAACCGCAGCGCCTCGACGTCGTCGCTGACCGGGACCACGATGTGGCCCATCCCCTGGTCGCCGGTGACGAAGGTGGCGGCATAGGGCGTGACGACCGGGCGGGACTCGTAGGTGATGCCGTGGAAGAGCTCGAAGACGTTGTCGAAGGGGTCGGTGAAGCGGACCAGCTCCTGCACCCGGCGCTCGGCCAGCTCGGCGGCCGTGCCCTCCTCGAACTCGACGCCCGCCTTCTGCAGGTGCTCGCGCGCCTGCTGGAGCGCGTCGTGGTCGGCCAGCTCCCAGCCGGTCGCCGACAGCTCGTCGACGTCGCTCGGGAAGACGACCAGCCGGGCCGACACCTCGTCGATGCGGTAGTAGAGGTTGCCCTCGGTCGGCCCGCGGCCGACGGCGAGTCCGAGCACCTTCTCGGCGAAGGAGCGCCAGGCCTCGAGGTCGGTGCTGGCCACGCGGACGTAGCCCATGGACTTGATGTCGATCATTTCGATCCCCTCTCGACATGGCGGTTCAGGAAGTTGACGGCGACCTCGCGGAACTCGTCGGCCGCCTCGATCTGGGCCCAGTGGCCGCAGTTGGGGAACACGTGCAGCTGGGCCTTCGGGATCAGCTTGAGGGCGACCATCGCGCCGTCGAGCGGGTTGACCCGGTCCTCGCGGCCCCAGGTCAGCAGCGTGTGCTGCCGCAGCCGGTGGGCCTCGCGCCAGAGCATGCCGTCCTCGTAGGTGTCGGGGTTCCAGAACGACAAGCCCATCGAACGCATCGCCTCGCGGGCGCCGGGCGCCGTCGCGTCGGCGAAGCGCTCTTCGACGAGCTCGTCGGTGACGAGGTCCTGGTTGACCACCATCGTCCGGATGAATGCCCGCAGGGACTCGCGCGTCGGGTCGGCCCCGAAGTCCATCAGCCGCTGCACGCCCTCGGTGGGATCGGCGTGGAACAGGTTGAGCGAGAGCCCGCCCGGTCCCATCAGCACCAGCCGCGCGACCCGCTTCGGGTGCTCGAGGGCCAGCCGCATCGCCGTACCGCCACCGAGGCTGTTGCCCAGGAGGTGGCAGCGGTCGATGCCGAGGTGGTCGAGCACGCCGATGACGTGCTGGGCGGCGTGGCGGTAGTAGTTGCCGACGACCTCGGGCTTGCCGGAGGCGCCGAAGCCGGGCTGGTCGACCAGGATCGTGCGGAAGCCCTGCGCGAAGCCGGGCAGGGCCGCGCCGAAGTTGGACCACGACGACGCCCCGGGCCCGCCGCCGTGCAGCATGACGAGCGGGAACCCCTCACCGCTCTCGTAGTAGGCGATCTCGGTGCCGTCGACCTCGACGGTCAGGCGGAGGTCTTCCTTGGCGGGCACTCAGTACATCCCCGGGTCGATCTTGTGCCCGAACTCGAGCTCGCCGAACATCTTCAGCGCGCGCTCGGGGTCGTTGGCAGCGTGCACCCGTCCGGCATGGGCGTCGCGCCAGGCTCGCTGGAGGTAGGTGCCCTCGGCCAGGGCCCGGCCGCCGGACGCCTCGAACAGCGCGTCGATCGCGTCGATCGCGCGCTGGGTGCCGAGCACCTGGTCACGCCGCACCTTGAGCCGGAGGTTGAGCGGGATCTTCTCCCCGCGGGCGACGTGCGCCTGCTCCTCGCGAATGTTGGTCATCAGCAACGCCCAGGCGGCGTCGATCTCGCTGCCGGCGCGCGCGATCCGGACCGCCGCGAAGGGGTCGGAGGATGCCTTCTCCCCGAGGTAGGCCGCACGCACGCGCTGCTGCTGCATCTCGACGTGCTCGGCGTAGGCACCGCTGGCCATCCCGACGATCGGGCTGGTGATGGTGCTGGTGAACAGCGAGTGGAAGGGCAGCTTGTAGAGGTCGGAGGTGTTCTGCTCCTGGCCGGGGCCGAAGCAGCGGCCGGTGTCGCTCATCGACAGCGTGAACGCCTCGGGCACGAACACGTCGTCGACGACGACGTCGTTGGAGCCGGTGCCGCGCAGCCCGACGACGTTCCAGACGTCGAGGATCTCGTAGTCGGAGCGCGGGACCATGAAGGTCTTGAAGTCGACGACGTTGCCGTCGGCGTTGAAGACGAGCCCGCCCAGCAGCACCCACTGGGCGTGCGCGGACCCGGATGAGAACGACCACTTGCCGCTGAGGGTGTAGCCCCCGTCGGTGAGCACGGCCTTGCCGGTCGGGGCGTAGGACGAGCTGAGCCGGGTGCTGGTGTCACTCCCCCAGACGGCCTGCTGCGCCTCGTCGGTGAAGAGCGCGACCTGCCACGGGTGGACGCCGAGCACGCTGGAGATCCAGCCGGTCGAGCCGTCGGCGGAGGCGATCAGCCGCACCGCGGTGAAGAAGTCGACCGGGTCGGACTCGAGGCCGTCGAAGCGCGCGGGCTGCAGCATCCGGAAGAAGCCGGTCTCCTCGAGCTCCTTGACCGACTGGTCGGGCACCTGCCGCAGGCGCTCGGCCTCGTCGGCACGCTCGCGGAAGCCGGGCAGCAGGTCTCGGACGGAGTCGAGAACAGGTGAAGGCGTCGTCATGTCGCCATACTAGAACCTGTTACAGTTTTGCGCCATGAGCCCCCCTCTGCCGGACCAGGTGGATGTCGTCGTCGTGGGCGCCGGTGGCGCCGGCATGGCCGCCGCGCTCGCGTCAGCGGCGCGACACGGACTACGCACGATCGTCATCGAGAGCAGCGACACCTTCGGCGGGTCCACGGCCCGCTCGGGCGGCGGCGTCTGGATCCCCGGCAACTACGCGCTGCGCGACGCGGGGCAGGTCGATCCCGGCGACCTCGACGCGGCCAAGCTCTACCTCGACTCGATCGTCGGCGACACCGTCCCGAAGGTCCGCCGCGACACCTACCTCGAGCGCGGCCCCGAGGTGATGGACTTCCTGCGCGAGCAGACACCGACCCGCTTCGCGTGGGTTCCGGAGTACGCCGACTACCTCCCCGAGCAGCCCGGCGGGCGCGTGCGAGGGCGGAGCGTGGAACCGGTGCCGCTCGATGCGTCGTTCCTCGGCGAGGAGCTCTCCCGGCTGACGAAGCCCTACACGAAGGCACCGGCCAACCTGATCGTCACGCAGGCCGACTTCCGCAAGATCAGCCTGGGCCTGCGCACGCTGCGCGGCCCGTTGACCATGGTCAAGGTGCTCCTCAAGCGGATCGTCAGCGGCCTGCGCCGCCAGCGGATGTATGCCATGGGCAACGCGATCGTGATCGGGCTCCGCCAGGGCCTCGTCGACCACGGCGTGGACGTCCACTACGCCACTCCCCTGGTCGGCCTGGTGACCGATGACGGCCGCGTGGTCGGCGTGGAGGTTCTCCGGGACGGCGAGCGAGCGGTGATCCGCGCCACCTGTGGCGTGGTGCTCGGCTCCGGCGGCTTCGAGAGCAACCAGGAGCTGCGTGAGAAGTTCCTCCCCCAGCCCACCGACGCAGCCTGGACGACCGGCGCCGCGAGCAACACCGGCGGCGGGCACGAGGCCGGCATCGCCATCGGCGCCGCGACCGACCTGATGGACGACGCGTGGTGGGGCCCGACGATCCCGCTGCCGAGCGGTCCGTGGTTCTGCCTGGCCGAGCGCAACCTGCCCGGCTCGATCATCGTCGACTCCGGCGGCCGGCGCTTCATGAACGAGGCGCTCCCCTACGTCGAGGCCACGAAGGAGCTCTACAAGGCGCACGAGGCCGGCCCCAGCGCCGTACCGGCCTGGATGGTCATCGACCAGCGCTACCGCAACCGCTACCTCTTCGCCGGGCTGACGCCGCGCACGCCCTTCCCGGGACGGTGGTACAAGCACGGCACCATCAAGAAGGGCGCGACCCTCGCCGAGCTGGCCGACGAGATCGGGTTGCCGCCGGGGGCGCTGGAGGAGACCGTCGACCGGTTCAACGGCTTCGCTGCGACCGGCGTCGACGCCGACTTCCACCGCGGCGAGAGCGCCTACGACAAGTACTACTCCGACCCGCGGGTCACGCCGAACCCGTCGCTGCACGCCATCGACGAGGGCCCGTTCTACGCCGTCAAGATCGTCCCCGGCGACCTCGGCACCAAGGGCGGGCTCGTCACCGACGAGCATGCGCGGGTGCTGCGGCCGGACGGCTCCACCATCCCCGGTTTGTACGCCGCCGGCAACGTCTCCGCAGCGGTCATGGGCCACACCTACGCCGGCCCGGGCGCGACGATCGGGCCCGCCCTGGTGTTCGGCTACCTCGCCGCGGAGGACATCGCCCATGCCCATTGATCCCGCGATCGCCATCGGCGCCGAGCTGCCCGACCGCACGTTCTCGTGGTCCGAGCCGGACGTCCAGCTCTACCAGCTCGCCCTCGGTGCCACCGACCTGCGGCACACGCTGGAGACCCACGGCCTGCAGGTGCTGCCGACCTTCGGCGTCGTGGCGCCGTCCTTCCACGAGACCGACCCGCCGCCGCTCGACCTGCCCGGCTGCGACATCAACCTGTCCCAGGTCGTGCACGGCTCCCAGTCGATCTCGGTGACCGCACCCCTGCCGACCTCGGGCACCGCCACCCTCTCGACCCGGATCTCGGACGTGTGGGACAAGGGCAAGGCCGCAGTCATCTGGCAGGAGGGCGTCGCGCGCTCGGAGGCGGGAGCGGAGCTGTGGACCGTCCGCTCGTCGATCTTCGTGCGCGGCGAGGGCGGCTTCGGCGGGTCTCGCGGCTCGTCCGAGCCGGTGGAGATCCCCTCTCGCCCAGCCGACGCGTCGTCGACGTACGACGTGACGGCGCAGCAGGCGCTGCTCTACCGTCTCTGCGGCGACCGCAACCCGCTGCACGCCGACCCGGAATTTGCGAGCGCGGCCGGCTTCCCGGCGCCGATCCTGCACGGCCTGTGCACCTACGGCATCGTCCTGCGCGAGGTGACCGAGCTGCTGCTCGACGGCGACGCCACCCGCGTGAGCGGCTTCACCGCGCGCTTCGCCGGGGTGGTCTTCCCGGGCGAGACGATCCACGTCGACGCCTGGGCGGACGACGGACGGATCATCGTCGAGGCGACCGTCGGGGCCGATCGTCGACCTGCGCTGGCCGACTGCGTCGTCACGACGCGTGCGCCACACTGACGCCCATGACCTTCCCGGACGACTGGACGCAGGGCTCGCACACGCACGACGGCGTCAGCCACACGACGTACAGGCAGTCTCCGTCGACAGGAAGCGGTCCCGGCGTCATCGTCATCCACGAGATCCCGGGCATCACGCCCGCGGTGGCGGCGTTCGGCCAGGAGGTCGTGGACGCCGGCTACACCGTCGTGATGCCCAGCCTGTTCGGCACCGACGGCGCTGCCTACACGCCGCTCGCGGTCGGCAAGGCCATCCGACAGGTGTGCGTCAGCCGTGAGTTCACCAAGCTCCGCACCGGCGTCACGACGCCGGTGGCCGGCTGGCTGCGCTCGCTCGCGACCGAGCTGCACGAGGAGCTGGGCGGGCCCGGCGTCGGCGCGCTCGGCATGTGCTTCACCGGCGGCTTCGCGCTGGCGATGATGGTCGACGCACCGGTCACCGCGCCGGTGCTGTGCCAGCCGAGCACTCCCTTCGTCCCCGGCCGCAAGCGCGCCGCCGACCTCAACCTCTCGCCGGGCGACCTCGACGTCGTCAAGGGCAAGTGCGCGGCCGGGCAGCAGGTGCTGGGGCTGCAGTTCCGCAAGGATCCGCTGACCGGCACCCGCTTCGACACGCTCACGCGCGAGCTCGGCGACGCGTTCATCCGCGTCGAGCTCGAGGGCAGGGGCCACTCCACCGTCACCGAGCACCGGCGCCAGGCCGGCGTCGACGCGGTGCTGTCATTCTTCGCCGACAACTTGCACTGAGGTCGGGTGGCGTTCATCCGGTTGCCCTAGCGTCCGGGCGTGCCGCCACCTGTCCGTCGTGATCTCGGGCTCGCCGTCGCGGTGACCTGGATGGTCACCCTGGTGCACCTCGCGGCTCGACCGGGCGGGCAGCTCGACCTGTCGGTCTATCGCGCCGGCTCCCAGCGGCTGCTCGACGGGGCCTCGGTCTATGCCCAGCCGTACGGCGACCTACCGTTCACCTATCCGCCGTTCGCGGCGCTCGTCATGGTGCCGCTGGCGGTGCTGCCCGCGACGCTGGCCGAGCTGGTGCTGCCGCTGCTCTCGGCGCTGGCGCTCGTCGTCGTGTGGCACCGCTGCGGGCTCGCCACCCGCTGGCTGCTGCTGGTCGCACCGGCCTCGGCCGTACTCGAGCCGGTGTGGATGACCCAGCACTTCGGCCAGGTCAACCTGCTCCTGCTCGCGCTCGTGCTCGCTGATCTCGTCGGCCCGACGTCCCGCTGGCGGGGCGTGCTCACCGGCATCGCGGCCGGGCTCAAGCTGACGCCGCTGGTATTCTTGGGCTATCTCGTCGTGACCCGCCAGTGGCGCGCGGCCGGCGTCATGGCCGCGGTCTTCGCCGCGACGGTGATGGTGCCGATCGTGCTGCTGCCCGGCGACGGCCTGCGGTTCTGGACCTCCGTGCTGCCTGACGCCGAACGCATCGGGGCGTCGTGGTTCGCCGGCAACCAGTCGGTCATGGGCGTCCTGGCCCGGCTCGGAGGCGACGCCGCGTGGGTCCGACCGGCCTGGTTCGTGCTGGCCTCCGTCTTGGTACTGCTGCTCCTGTGGCTGGCCCGCTTGCTGTTCCTGCGGGGCGACACGCTGGGTGCCGTGAGTGCGACCGGGCTCGCGTCGCTGCTCGCCTCCCCTGTCTCGTGGAGCCACCACTGGGTCTGGTGCATCCCCCTGGGCGTCGTGCTCCTGCGGCGTGCGGGTCTGCTCCCTGCCCTCCTGTGGGCCGCCCTGTTCGTCGCGGCTCCCCACCTCTGGGTGCCCCGGGGGCACGACTCCGAGCTCGGCTGGACCTGGGCGCACCTGCCCGGCGACGCCTACGTCTGGGGGGCACTTGCTTGGCTGGCCGTCGTGGGGCGGACGTCATGGCGACCGGTCGCCCGGGCGACCAGCGCCCATGACGTCCCGGAGCGGCTAGCGTCTCGGGCGTGACGCTGATCGTGATGACCGGGCTGCCCGGGAGTGGCAAGAGCACCATCGCGGCGCAGCTCGCCGGCGAGCTCGGCTGCGCGGTCGTCTCGGTGGACACCATCGAGCGCGGTCTCCACGACGCCGGGGTCGATGCTTCCCAGCCGACCGGCCTGGCGGCGTACGCCGTCGCGAACCGTCTCGTCGACGCGCAGCTCGCCCTGGGCCACACGGTGGTCGCCGACGCCGTCAACCACCACCCCGACGCTCGGCAGGCGTGGCTCGACCTGGCGGCGGACCACGGCGTGGAGCTCCGGGTGATTCACGTCGAGTGCAGCGACGAGACCCTCCACCGGGAACGGCTCGAGACCCGTGAGCACGAGCTCCGAGTCGTGCCGTGGGAGCGCGTCATCGAGCTGCGCGGGACGTGGGCACCGTGGCCGGTCGAGACCGAGACGGTGGATACGGCTCGCTCGACAACGGGCTGTTCCACACCGCCAGCCGACCTCCGCGACTGATCGCCTGCAAACGGCCCTCAGTCGCGTCGCGCACCGCGTCCGGGACCGCGAGCAACAGATGGTCGCCGTGTCGCAATGACAGGTGCGGGCCCGCTGCCACGACCCCTCCCTCGCGAGCGACGAAGGCGAGGACGACGTGCTCCGACAGTCGCAAATCGTCGACGAACACACCATGCAACCGCGAGCCCTGCGGCACCTCGAACTGCAACACGCTCGCGCCCAGCTTCTCCAGCGGCGCCGACTCGACGGCCAGCTCGTCGGCCCGCTCGACCATCAACCCACTCCAGCGCGCGAGCCGCGGCAGCAACGGCGCCTGGATGAGCACGAACGTGATGACCAGCACGAAGACGATGTCGAAGACACGGTGTGCCGCAGGCAGCCCCTCGCTGACGGGGATGGTCGCCACCACGATGGGTACGGCGCCGCGGAGACCGGCCCAGGACAGGAACATCTGGTGTCGCCAGGGCACCCGCCACCAGATGGCGCACGCGACGACGGAGATCGGCCGCGCAACGAGGGTCAGGCCGATCCCGACGATCGCGGCGGGCAGCAACGCGTCGGGCAATCGCGTCGGGCTGGCAAGCAACCCGAGGAGCACGAACAGCCCGATCTGGGCCACCCAGCCGAGGCCGTCGGCGAAGCCGGCCGTCGCCTGCCGGTGCGGCAGCTTGGCATTGCCGAGCCACATCCCGGCGACATAGATGGCCATCAGGCCGCTCACGCCGAGGAGGCCGGCGACGGCGAACGCGAGGAACATGATGGCGAGCGTCGCGAGCGGGTAGAGCCCCACCGCCGGGAGAGCACTGGACGCCAGGATCCGCTGACCGAGGAAAGCAACTCCGACGCCGATCAGCACACCGCCCACGAGCTGGAAGACGACCAGCCCCAGGATCTGCCAGCCGGAGGCCTGGTGCCATGCGTCGCTGGCCACGACGGAAACCAGGATGATCACCGGCGGGTCGTTGAAGCCCGATTCGGCCTCCAGCGTGGCGCGGATCCGCGGTGCGAGTGGGAGTCGTCGCATGATCGCAAAGGTCGCCGCCGCGTCGGTCGAGCCGACGACTGCGCCCAGCAGCAGCGCCGTACGCACGTCGACCTCGAGGGCCCAGTAGGCGATCGTGGCGGTGATCGCCACCGAGATCGCGACGCCGGCCGTCGCCAGCAGACCCGACAGCCCGACGACCGGGCGGATCACGTCCCAGCGGGTGCTGAACCCGCCCTCGGCCAGGATCATCGCCAGCGCGATGGTGCCGAGGATCATCGTCAGCTCGGCGTCCTCGAAGCCGAAGCCGAGCCCGGACTCGCCGAGCACCAGTCCGATGACCAGGTAGAGCAGCAGGCTGGGCAGGCCGATGCGGGTCGATACGCGGACGGCGGCTACTCCGACGAGCAGGACCAGGCTGCCGGCGAGGATCGATGTGTTCAGGTCCATCTGTCGGGCCCGGCCCGGACCAGACGACGCAGCTCCGGCGAGACGACCACGTCGGCCGACTCCACCGTCACGTAGTCAATCCGAACTCCAGCGAGAGGCGCGCTCAGCAGTTCGTCAACCGACTCACCAGTGGCCGGGAGCTCGGCGACGGCGCGCGCTCCGATCAGGTGGCGCAGGCTCCACTCGAGCTCGGCCTCGACGAGTTCGTCGACGTCACGACCGGCGGTCGCGGCGTCGGTCACCGTCTGCAGGAAGGACGCCTGCAGGTGCGCGGTCACGCCGTCGAGCGTGGTGGCAGTGGCGACCACGAGCCGGTGTTGCGGGCCGGTCGGGCGAGGCTCGCGGCCTCCGAAGACGGAGAGGATCACGGCGACGACCAGCGCGGCCGCGATCGAACCCGCAACGAGAATGAGCTCCACGCAATCCTCCTCAGACTTGGTCGGGTCCCGCCCGAGCGCATCGGGTAGGACCCGCACCACCAGTCTGCGGCGCCCGCACCTGCCACCACATGGGGTCTGTCACCCACATTCGCCTGCAGGAGCCCGATGACGTGGACAGGTGCGGACGGGTGCGTGAAGGTGGCGGCATGGTGCATGCCGATGATCTCTCGCTGTCCTCTCGCGTGATCTTGATCAACGGGCTGCTCTTTGCCGCAGGCACCGCTGTGCTTGCCCTGTCGCCCGCCACCGTCTCCAGCCGCCCGGTCCTGTCCGAGCTGGTGGTGTTGCTCGTGGGCCTGACGGTGATGATCGTGGCCAACTCGATGTTGGTACGCCGCTCGCTGCGCCCCCTCGACAGGCTGATCCACCACTTGGCGCAAGCTGAGTCGTCTGCCCCGGCGACGCGGGTGCCGGTACCTTCCTCTCGGTTGGCGCGGCGAGTCTCGCTGGCGGTCAACGACCTCCTCGACCGGATCGACGAGGCGCAGCGGTCGAATGCCGCTGCCGCCCTGGCCGCCCAGGAGTCGGAACGGTCCCGGATCGCGCAGGAACTCCATGACGGAGTCGGCCAGTCGCTGACTGCGGTGCTGCTCGAGCTCAAGCTCGTCTCGGAGTCGGTGACCGCACCGCCGCTCGACCGGGTCCGCGAGGGCGTGCGGGCCAGCTTGGACGAGGTGCGCTCGGTCGCACGCACCCTGCGCCCACACGTGCTGGAGGACCTCGGGCTGCGCAGCGCACTCGCAGCCCTGTCCCAGGATCTCTTCGGCGCGACCCGGACCCACGTGCGCCGCGGGATCATGCCCGGGCTGCCCGACCTGCCCGACGACGTCGAGCTGGTCGTCTTCCGGGTTGCCCAGGAGGCGCTGACCAATGTGGCCAGGCACGCCGAGGCCGACACTGTCGAGGTCAGCCTCGGGATCGTGGGTCAGGAGGTGGAGCTCCGCGTCACTGACGACGGTCGCGGCCTGCCTGCTGACGCGGACGGCACCGGCCTGCGGGGCATGCGCGAGCGCGCCTCCCTGGTCGGTGGACGCCTCAGCCTCACGCGCCGCGAAGGTGGTGGCACCGTGATCACACTACGGGTCCCGGTGGATCCGGCATGACCACACGCGTGCTGCTCGCCGACGACCATGCGCTGGTGCGCCGCGGGGTCCGGATGATCCTCGACCAGCAGCCCGACTTCGAGGTCGTGGTCGAAGCCAGCGACGGCCACGAGGCGATCCAGGCGGTCCGGGACGAGCAGATCGACCTCGCGATCCTCGACGTCGCCATGCCCCGGATGACCGGGCTCCAGGCGGCCCGCGAGATCAGCCGGAGAGCGGATCCGCCGAAGCTATTGATGCTCTCGATGCATGACAACGAGCAGTACTTCTTCGAGTCGCTCAAGGTCGGCGCCTGCGGCTACGTCCTCAAGTCGGTGGCCGACCGCGATCTCCTCGATGCCTGTCGGGCCGCGGTGCGCGGCGAGTCGTTCCTCTACCCCGGAGCCGAGAGCGCCTTGGTGCGCGACTACCTCGAGCGGTTGCGCCGTGGGGAGCGGCTTCCCCGTGCCGTGCTCACGCCGCGAGAGGACGAAGTCGTCAAGCTGATCGCGGAGGGCAACTCCTCGCGCGACATCGCGCGCCTGCTGACCATCAGCGTCAAGACCGTCGATCGGCACCGGGAGAACGTCTTGTCGAAGCTGGGGATGCGCGATCGCACCGAGCTGACGCGGTATGCCGTGCGGGTCGGCCTGATCGAGCCCTGAGGATCAGCGGCCGAGGATCAGCCCGCTCGTCGGCACGCCCGTGCCGGCGGTGACGAGCACGTGCTCGGCACCCTCGACCTGGTTGACCGAGGTGCCGCGCGCCTGGCGCACGCCCTCGGCGATCCCGTTCATGCCGTGGAGGTAGGCCTCGCCGAGCTGGCCGCCGTGGGTGTTGATCGGCAGCCGCCCACCGAGCTCGATCGCGCCGTCGACGATGAAGCCGGGTGCCTCGCCGCGGCCGCAGAAACCGAGCTCCTCGAGCTGCATCAGGACGTACGGCGTGAAGTGGTCGTAGAGCACGGCGGTCGCGATGTCGGCCGGGGTGAGCCCCGACTGCTGCCACAGCGCGCGTCCGACGACACCGATCTCCGGGATCCCGATGTCGTCGCGGTAGTAGGACGTCATCACGAACTGGTCGGCGCCGCTCCCCTGCGCTGCCGCGACGACGGGTACGGCGCCCGCCGCCAGGTCACGAGCGCGCTCGGTCGTCGTGACGACGACCGCGACGGCGCCGTCGCTCTCCTGGCAGCAGTCGAGCAGCCGGAGCGGGTCGGCGATCAGCCGGGAGGCCTGGTGGTCGGCCAGCGTGATCGGGCGCTCGTGGAAGAACGCGGCCGGGTTGGTCGCGGCGTGGCGCCGGTCGGCGACGGCCACGCGGCCGAAGTCGGCCGAGGTGGCGCCGTACTCGTGCATGTAGCGCCGCGCCTGCATCGCCACCGTGGCGGCCGGGGTGGAGAGGCCGTGCGGATAGGTCCAGGCGTTGTCGAGGCCGTTGGTGTTGACCTGGGCGGCCGCCCCTAGCGACACCTGGCCGAAGCGGTCGCCGGAGCGCTCGTTGAAGCCGCGGTAGGCGACGACGGTGGTCGCCATCCCGGTCGCGACCGCCATCGCGGCCTGCTGGACCGTCGCGCAGGCTGCACCGCCGCCGTAGTTGATCCGGGAGAAGAAGGACAGCTCCCCCATCCCGAGCTCGCGGGCCAGCGAGATCTCCGACGAGCTGTCCATCGTGAAGGTGACCAGCCCGTCGACGTCGGCGGGCGCCAGACCGGCGTCGGCCAGCGCGGCGAGCGTCGCCTCGCAGGAGAGCTGGAGCTCGGAACGTCCGGACGCCTTGGAGAACTCGGTGGCGCCGATGCCGGCGACCGCGGCCGCGCCGCTGAAGGCGATCACAGCTGCACCGTCACTCGCGCGGTCACGTGGTCGCCCGACGACACGGCTCCCACGACGTCGACGACGATCTCGGCGTCGGTGCGCGATGCGATGGTGCCGGTGAGCTCGAGCGTGTCGCCCGGGTGGGCCGGCGCCCCCAGCCGCAGCGCACAGGCAGTGATGCGGGCGTCGGGAAGGCCCTCCTCGCGCGCCCAGTCGGCGACGTACTTCTGCACGAGGCCGGTGGTGGTCAGGATGTTGAGGAAGATGTCCTTGGAGCCCCGCTGGACGGCCAGGTCACGGTCGTGGTGGACGTCCTGGAAGTCGCGAGTGGCCAGCGCCGTCGAGACGACGAGGGTCGGGGTGACGGGGATGGCCGCGACCGGGAGGTCGGGTCCGTCATCCGAATCCGCACCCATCTCTTCCGGTCCGTATGACGGATCGCGGGTGCTCCACGACGCCAGCGTCAGGTCGTCGTCGATCCGGTCGAACACGACCTGCACCGGCGCGCCGATCTCGAGTCCCTCACCGCGGACCGCACCGACCATCCGCACTCCCTCCTCGAGCTCGACCAGCGCGAGCGGCAGCGGCAGCGTCTTGCCCGGCACTTGCGGTGCATGGTGGACCAGGAACGAGAAGACCGTCCCGCGGCCGCTGGCGACGACGTGGCCGCGGTCCATCGCGTGGCAGTCGGGGCACACGGGACCGGGCGGGTGGCGCAGCACCCCGCAGGCGTTGCAGGTCTGGATGCGGAGCTCGCCCAGCGCCGTACCCTCGAAGAAGAAGGCGGTGTCGCGGTTGACCACCGGGCGCACGGTCTGCGTGGGATCGACCCGAGCACCGGGCTTGAACTTCAGCACCCGGAACGTCATCGTCGCGACCGGCTCTTTCCGCCCGTCAGGGGCAGCGACCCACCAGGTGTTCTGGGTCGTCACGAAGTAGCCCTCACCGACGCCGGTCCGCTTCGGCCCGACGACCGACTCGAGCCGGGTCGTGATCGCGGGTCGCTCGCCGGGCACGAGGTGGCGGGCATAGGTCTGGTCGCAGTTGGTGCCGAGGACGGAGGTGAAGCCGGCCTCGTCGAGCAGCTTCATCGTGGCGTGCAGCGGGTCACCGGCCGGCCGGTGCGGGTCGAGCCCGTACATCGTCCAGACCTGGGTCATCGCCGGCGGCGCGACACTGCGCCACAGCGGGTTGGTGTCGCCCATCGCCTCGGCCCAGTGCCGGATCATCGGCAGGTTGACCTCGTCGAGCGCGTCGCGCGGGGACGTCTCGCCCGCCGCGACCAGCTCGTCGACGCGGGCCATGATCTCCTCGTGCGTCATCGCGGCACCCGCGGCAGGCCGAGGCCGAACATCGCGATCAGCTCGCGCTGCACCTCGTTGACTCCCCCGCCGAACGTGATGACGAGGTTGCGCTTGGCCTGCCCGTCGAGGTGGCTGACCAGCGACGCGGTGTCGGGGTCGCTGGGGTCGCCGTGGCGCGCGACGACGTCGGCCAGCACGCGTCCGACGTGCTGCACCTGCTCGGAGGCGAACACCTTGGACGACGACGCGTCGGCGACGCTGATCTCGCCGTCGGCAGCCGCCCGTGCGACCTCCCAGTTGAGCAGCTCGTTGACCCGGAAGATCGCCGTCACCTCGCCCAGGGCCGCCTGTACGTCCGGCAGCTCCAGCACTCCCCGGTCGGCCGCCCACGACGCGACCCGGTCCCGCAGCCCCTCGAGCCGGCCGGCGGGGCCGAGCATGACCCGCTCGTGGTTGAGCTGGGTGGTGATCAGCTTCCAGCCGGCGTTCTCCTCGCCGACGAGCATGTCGACGGGGACGCGCACGTCGGAGTAGTAGGTCGCGTTGGTGTGGTGGGCACCGTCGACGGTGATGATCGGCGTCCAGGAGTAGCCGGGATCGGTCGTGTCGACGATCAGGATCGAGATGCCCTTGTGCTTGGGCGCATCGGGGTCGGTGCGCACCGCGAGCCAGACGTAGTCGGCCTGGTGGCCACCGGTGGTGAAGATCTTCTGCCCGTTGACGACGTAGTGGTCGCCGTCCCGCCTCGCGGTCGTGCGCAGCGACGCGAGGTCGGTGCCGGCGTCGGGCTCGGAGTAGCCGATCGCGAAGTGCACGTCGCCCGCCAGGATGCGCTCGAGGAAGAGCTCCTTCTGCTTGGGCGTCCCGTGCTTCTGCAGCGTCGGCCCGACGGTCTGCAGGGTCACCGCGGGCAGGTGCACGTCGGCGCGCTGCGCCTCGTTGGCGAAGATCGTCTGCTCGACCTCGCCGAGCCCGCGACCGCCGTACGCCTCCGGCCAGCCGACGCCCATCCAGCCGTCCGCACCCATCTGCCGGATCGTCTTCTCGTACGTCGCTCCGTGCCGCTCGCGCGCCATCTCGGTGCGCTCCGCGTCGGACACCAGGCCCGTGAAGTAGGCACGCAGCTCGGCCTTGAGCGCGCGCTGCGACGCGGTGAGCTCGAGGTTCTTCGCCTCCGCCGACTCGATCGCGACCAGCCGCAGCGTGCCTGCGGGCCCGCCGAGCGCGTGCGTGATGTCGGTCAGCCACGAGTAGTGGTGGTGCAGCGGATAGGCCTCGTCGACGCCCGTGCCGCCGTGCAGGTGGTGGCAGGTGTGGATCGCGGCCGGCGCCTCGGCGCACGTCCAGTAGGCCGCGACCGCGAGGTCGTCGCGCACGTCGAGCCCGCTGGCGATCCGCCAGACGGCGTTGTCGGCGGCGAGGTCGAGGGTGCGGGAGGCGATGTAGACGTCGGCGACCTGCATCGCCACCGCCTGGAACTCGGCCAGCGCCCGCCCGAACTGGGTGCGCTGCTTGACGTGGTCGGCGGTCAGGTCGCGGGCTCCGGCGAGCAGCCCGGCGGCGAGCACGACGAGGCCGGCCACCGCGTTGTCGTGCGCGATGCGGAAGGCGTCGGCGCCCGGCAGCAGGTCGATCGGTGCGTCGTCGAGGACGACGGTGTGCTCGACAACGCCGTCGAGCAGCGCGCGGCTCGACGCGGACTCGAGGAGGGTGACGCCGTCGGCGCGAGGGTCGACGAGTCCCACCACCGGCCGGCCGTCGGTCACGGCACTGACGAGGAGCATGGCCGCGCGATCGGCGTACTGCACCGAGATCTTGCGACCCGTCACCCGGTCGCCGGAGACGGTCGTCGCGGGCACGTCCGGGAAGCCCGGACCGACCTCGCGCAGGGCGGCGGCGAGGACGACCTCACCGCTGGCGACACCGGGCAGCAGGGACTTCTGCTGGTCGTCGCTGCCGGCCGCCGCGATCGTGAGTGCGCCGACGCACAACGTCTCCCACACCGGCACCTGCACGGCACTGCGTCCGACCGCGCGCAGCACGACTGCGAGCTCGGCCAGGCCGAGGCCCTCACCGCCGTGGTCGGTCGGGACGACCAGCGAGAGCAGGCCGGAACCGGCGAGCGTGGCCCAGTCCGTCGAACGCCCGACTGCGTCCGCGACCACAGCCGCTACCGCATCCACTTCTTCCGACACAGGTGACCTCCGACGACGGCAAACCTAGAACCTGTTCTACTCTAGCGGACATGCTCTCCCCGCTCGACGCCGTCCGCCGGGGCGTCTACATGCCCTACGCGCGGATCCCGTACGGCGACATGCTCGACCTCCCCGGACGCGGCGCCACCTACGTCACGGACACACCGGGACCCGAGGCCGACTCCCCCGCGATCCTGCTGCTGCACGCCATCGGCACGACCGGGCTGCTGAGCTGGTATCCCGCGATCGGACCGCTGTCGCGTCACTTCCGGGTCGTGACGATGGACCAGCGCTGGCACGGACGCGGCATCCAGTCCGAGGAGTTCTCCCTGGCCGACTGCGCGGACGACGCGGCGGCGGTGATCGAGGTGCTCGGCCTGCGCCACCCGATCGTCGGGGGCTACTCGATGGGCTCGATCATCGCGCAGCGCGTCTGGCGCCAGCACCCGCACGCGATCGAGGGGCTGGTGCTCGCCGCGACGACCGACTACTTCCGCGCGACACCGTGGGAGAAGGGCTTCCACGCCTCGATGGGCCTCACCATGCTCGGCCTGCGCGGGCTGTCGCGCTCTCGCACCCTGACCCACGCCGCCCGGCGTACGGCGCGCGCCGTCGACCTGGCGCCGAGCGACATCCACGAGTGGGCGCTCACGGAGCTGCGCCGTACGAGCCCGTGGGCCGTCGGTCAGGCGCTGGCCGCCCTGGGGCGGCACCACACGCGGCCGTGGCTCTCACGCATCGACGTCCCCACCGCCGTCGTGGTGACGCGGCAGGACAAGGTCATCCCGCCGGGCCGTCAGCTCGCCCTGGCCCGCCGCATCCCGGGCGCGACCGTGCACGACATCGCGGCAGGACATGCGTCGTGCGTGCTCCAGTCGGAGGTGTTCGTGCCGGCCTTCGTGGAGGCGGCCGTCACCGTCGCGGCCCGGAGGGGCGAGCTGCGTCGGTGAGCTCCTTGAGCGCAGCGAGCTCGGCCGGGAAGCGCCGAGCGAGGTCGTCGACGTCGGCCACGGACTCGCGGCAGGCGATCACCCCGACCTGCATCTCGCCGTTGTTGCTCATCACGGTGATGTTGAGCCCCGCGCCGTGGAAGACCGGCCCGAAGGCGAACATGCCCTCGATGCGGGCGCCGACGAAGTAGAGCGGCACCGGCGGGCCGGGCACGTTGGACACGACGAGGTTGTGCACGACCGGGTGCTTCTCGGCGAGCCGGAGGCCGGCGTAGGCCCTCATGGCCAGGCCGAACGTGTTGGGCGACGCGAACTCCGCCCAGTCCTGCAGCGCGTCGGCGCTGATCGCCTTCTGGTGGTCCTTGGCGTGCCGGTTGGCTGCGGTCAGCTGCTCGAGCCGCTCGAGCGGGTCCTCGAGGTCGGTGCCGAGCCGCGCGAACAGGGCGGAGACCTTGTTGGCGCCCTTCTCGCGCTTCGACACCGAGCGCACCGAGACCGGCACGGTGGCCAGCAGCGAGGTGGCGGGCAGCTCGCCGCGGTCCGCGAGGTAGGAACGCAGCGCGCCTCCGGTCACGGCCATGACCACGTCGTTGACCGTCGAGCCGGTGGCCTCCTTGACCGCCTTGATGTCGTCCAGGCTCATCGTCGACATCGCGATGGCGCGGTGGCCGGTGATGGTGCCGTTGAAGGAGGTGCGCGGCGCGGAGAACGGCGCGGCCATCGCCGTACCCCTCCTGGCGCGGTTGAGGGAACCGGCGACCATCTGCGTCGAGGGGGTGATCAACCGCGGGATCGAGAGCGGGCGGGTCACCTGGTTGACGAGTCCGCGACCGAAGAGGCCGAGGTCGCTGGGCGCGTGGCCGTAGGTGCCCTTGCCGCCGATGCCGAGGGGTTCGGAGCCGGCCTCGAGGCTGGTGAGGTGGGAGAGCAGGTTGCTGCCGGAGACGCCGTCGACCGTGGCGTGGTGCATCTTGGTGAAGATCGCGACGCGGTCGTCGGCGCAGCCCTCGATCACCCACATCTCCCACAGCGGGCGCGAGCGGTCGAGCGGCATCCCGGCGAGGTGGCCGAGGAGCTCGGTGAGCTCGGTGTCCCCGCCCGGTTGGGGCAGACCGAGGCGGTGGACGTGCCGGTCGATGTCGAAGTCCTGGTCCTGCACCCACACGGGGTGGTCGAGGCGCATCGGCACCTTCTTCAGCTTGCGCGTGAAGTGCGCGACGTCGCGCACGCGCTCGTCGATGCCGGCGCGCATCGCCGCGAAGGAGTAGCCGTCGGGGATGGTGGCCGGGTCGACCATGACCAGGCCGCAGACGTGCATGAGCTGGGCCGGCGACTCGAGGTAGAGGAAGCTGGCATCGAGGCCCGAGAGGCGATCCATGGTCGGCATGTCGTGACAACGACGTGAACACGTTCTAGTTCCGGGCCTGTGACGGATACCATCGGTACGTGAGCTATCTGCGACGCCAGGCCATCGTGGCCGCCCTGACCGCCAACGCCCTGCGACCCGTGACGGGACCGCGTGCCGGCGTCCCCGCCTTCTTCGCGGGCTGGCTCTTCGGTGAGCTGGCCCCCCAGATGCTGACCCTCACGGCGGTCGACTCGGCGGCCCAGCTGCGTCCCACGAAGCGCTCGGGCGCCCGCACCCGGGTCGGCCTCGGCCTGGCGGCGGCGAGCACGGCCGGGCTGGCGCACATCATCCGGCAGTCCCAGCAGGTCAAGGACCAGGTCGAGGACGCGCTCGTGGAGGGCCTCGGCGTCGACTACGTCGAGCAGCTCGACGCCGCGCCCACCCCGGCCGACCTGGCGACGCCATGGCGCAAGCTCGTCAACCCGTTCCGCTTCACGGACCGGGCGGTCCGGGTCGAGAAGGACATCGCCTACGCCGAGTTCGGCCGTCGCTCCATGCTCGACATCTACCGACCGGCGGCGGGCGAGCAGCTCGCCGGCGCACCCGTGCTCCTCCAGGTCCACGGCGGTGGTTGGACGATCGGCACCAAGGACCAGCAGGGCATCCCGCTGATGCAGCACATGGCCCAGCGCGGGTGGGTGTGCGTGGCGATCAACTACCGCCTCGCGCCGCGCGATCCCTTCCCCGCGCACGTCATCGACGTGAAGCGCTCGATCGCCTGGATCAAGGAGCACATCGCCGAGTACGGCGGCAACCCCGACTACATCGTCATCACCGGCGGCTCGGCCGGCGGCCACCTGTGTGCGCTGGTCGCGGTCACGCCCAACGCCAAGGAGTGGCAGCCCGGCTTCGAGGACGCCGACACGAGCGTCCAGGCCGCGGTGCCCCACTACGGCGTCTACGACCTCGCCGGCTCGACCGGCCTGCGCAGCGCGAAGGCCATGCGCGACGGCTTCCTCGCACCGCGGGTCTTCAAGACGACGTGGGAGGACGACCCGGACGCCTTCGAGGCGGCCTCGCCCCTCCTGCGCCTCGACGGCGACGAGCCCGACTTCTTCGTGATCCACGGCGCGAGCGACACGCTCGTCGACGTCGGCCAGGCCCGCGCGTTCGTCGAGAAGCTGCGCCGTGTCTCGACGAAGTCCGTCGTCTATGCCGAGCTGCCCGGCGCGCAGCACGCCTTCGACATCTTCCCCTCGATCCGCTCGGCCCACGTCGTCCGCGGCATCGAGCGCTACCTCGGGTGGCACTGGAACAGCTGGCGAGCCGGTCTCCCCGTCGACCACGAGGTCGACGACACGGTCACATCCGACACGGCTGGTCCGTCAACGTGACATGGACACACTCGACAGCTTCGAAGACCACCGCAGCCACCTGACCGCCGTCGCGACGCGGATCCTCGGTCCCGGCGGTGACGCCGAGGACGCGGTCCAGGAGGCGTGGCTGCGCTACTCGCGCAGCGACACCTCCGACGTCGACAACCTCCGCGGCTGGCTGACGACGGTCGTGAGCCGCCTCTGCCTCGACCAGCTCCGGTCCCGTACGGCGCGGCGCGAGGACCTCGTCGACACCCACCTCGAACGGCCGGACACCTCGCCCACGCCCGAGGACGATGCCGTGGTCGCCGAGGCGGTGGGCGGTGCGATGCAGGCAGTGCTCGACGAGCTGAACCCGCCCGAGCGCGTCGCCTTCGTCCTGCACGACCTGTTCGCGGTCTCCTTCGACGAGATCGCCGAGATGCTCGACCGCTCCCCCGCCGCCGCCCGCCAGCTCGCCTCCCGAGCCCGACGCCGGATCCGCGGCACCACGCCCGCCACCGCTCCCGGGCGCGAGGTCGTCGACGCCTTCCTCAAGGCCGCGCGCGCCGGCGAGTTCGACTCCCTGCTCGCGCTCCTCGACCCGTCGGTCGTGCTGCGGGCCGACGCCGCCACGGTCGCCATGGGCGGCCCGGTCCCGCTGCTCGTCGGCCCCCAGGACGTCGCCAACCGCTTCAACGGCGGCGCCCAGTCCGCGTTCCTCACCATCGTCGACGGGCTCGCGGGCGCTGCGTGGATGCTGCGCGGCGAGGCCAAGGTCGTCTTCGACTTCACGATCGTCGACGACTTGATCGTGGCGATCGACATGCTCTCCGACCCCGAGGTGCTCTCAGGGATGGTGCTCGAGAAGGTGTGAGGAGCTGCCCTCCTCGACCAGGGCCCGCACGGCCGGGTCAGCAGCCAGGGCCATCCGTGCCCTGTGCAGGCGCACCCGCGCCGTACCGGCACGCACACCCAGGGCTGTCGCCAGCTCGGCAGGCGTCAGGCGCTCCCACTCGATGAGCCGCAGGACCTCCTGGTGGCCGGGCGACAGCCGGCCGATCGCGGCCACCATGGTCTCGGTGGTGGTGCTCTGCGCGTCGTCGGGCGTGGCCCCGTCCAGCCGCGCGTGCTCTGCTCCCGCCTCACGCTCCCGCACCCTCCGCCGGTGCTCCGCCTGCATCACCTTCGCGGCCGCGCCGAAGAGCCATGCCCGTCGCAGCATCGGTGCGGGGAGGTCCGTACGGCGACGCCATGCGATCGCATAGACCTCCGCCGCCACGTTCTCGGCGTCCGAGGCGCCGCGGCGCCGCAGGTAGGCGATGAGGTCGCCGACTGTCGCGCGGTAGAGCTCCTCGAACTCCTGCTCCGTCACGGAACGACCCATGTCACTGGACCCGGAAGGCGGCGGGTACGGCGGCGGGCAGGTCGGGCACCAGCTCGGGGATGCAGCGCGTGTGCTCTGCGAACGGCCGGCCCATCGCCTCGAGGTCGCGTCCACCCGCAGCCGTGACCACGAGCGGGAGCCAGCCGAACGGGGTGGTGTCGAAGTAGGCCTGCCGCCGGGTGCTCCCGTGCTCGTCGGTCACCCACATCTTCTTCGGCGTGATCGTCTGGTCGGCGTCGACGTCCGTGATGGCCGGCCAGGACGGGGCCCCTTCGATGACCTCGATCGCCGCGGCGCGGGCGCTGTCGTCGCCCGCTGTCGTGGCCCCGGCCCAGCTGTTCGACCAGGCACACAGGGCCGCGCGAGCCGCCTCGGCGCGCATGCCTCCGGTGATCTGCACACTGCGCCAGTCCTCATCGCCACGGGACTGCGCGATGCGCATGCTCTCCGCGTCCCGGAGGGCAAACTTCACCTGGTCCGCCACCGCGATGTCGCGCGCCTCGTCCGAGGGGAAGGGGATGTCGGCCATCTCCTCGCGGAGGACCTGCTCGTAGTCGGCGCCCCGCGGGTCGATCAGCTCGCCCGGTCCGCCCAGCCGGATGCTCTCGGCGTCGGTCTGCTGGACACCCGTCCGCGCGTGCCACATGTCCGCTGCGGCGACACCCGAAGCGCCGAGGACGATCGCCGCCACACCGGCACCCACCGCCATCCGCCGGCGTGATCGTCGCGCGGGCGTGCTCGTCGCCCTGCGTGCGGCGACCAGGTTCCAGACCCGATCCACCTCGGCGTCAGCCGGCTCCCCGACCGGCGGTGCTGCCTCGGCGACCAGGCGTGAGTGGTCGTCGGTCCACGACGGGTTGGGCATGGGGTCCTCCAGCTGGGTCGGCGACATCCTTCACCCGTACATGTCGGCGCGTTACACAGCACGTCTAAGAAGCAGCCCCTTCCAGGGCGGCGACCGCGACGGACGGACCGGGGAGTTCCCTCCACTCGTCGGCGACAGCGACGCACCGCGCCCGCACAGCTTCGTCGGCGAGGAGCTCGCGGGCGCGTGCCCCGACCTCCTCGGACGTGACTGTGGCTGCGTCGAGGGTCGCGGCCACGCCCAGCTCAACAGCGCGCATCCCGTTGTGCGGTTGATCCGCGCCGAGCGGCAGAAGCAGGGACGGGAGTCCGTGGGCGAGCGTGGCCATCAGGCTCCCCGAGCCACCGTGCGAGATGACGAGGTCGACGGCTGGGAGGACCTCTCTCTGCGGCAGGAATCGTTCCACACGCACGTGCGTCGGCTGGGGCCCGAGGTCGGCGGGGTCGGTCCCTTCTCCGACGGTCGCCACGACGTCCACATCGAGGTCGGCGAGCCCCGCCAGAAGGCGCTCGAAGAGGTCCCCCGATGCATGGTTGAAGATGGTGCCCAGAGTGACGTAGATGCCCGGTCGGTCAGCGCGCGCGGACGCCCTGGGCGTGTCGAAGGAGTTGTACGGAGTCGGCCTCATCGGCAACGGCGACTTCGGACTCCGGAACGAGGGCGCCGCATCGGTGAGCACCAGCCCTGAGGTCAGTCGGGTCAGCGCAGGGTCCGGTGGCAACCCGTGCTCGGCGCGAAGGGCGTCGAGGCGCGGGGCGACAAGTTCCGGTCGGATCAACAGGCCCGCGGCGAGCACGAGGTGGGTGGCGACGGGCACGTCGAGAAGCTCGGCGGCAATCGTCGTACCCAGGTCGGTCTCGTCGCGCAGCACGAGGTCGGGCCGGAAAGCGCGGATGACGTCCGGCATGGCCAGTGCCATACGACGTGCGCCTCGCTCGGCGAAGTTGTCGGCGAACTCGATCGTAGCCGCGCGAGCATCCATCACCTCGAGTGGCTTGCGGGTCTGGCTCGGAGGCGCCGGGTCGTGATGCACCATCGGGCTGGTGGCGAAGGCGGTGAACCCGGCATTCTGGATCCGCGGGACCAGACCCCCGGACCCCGCGATCGCCACCTCATGCCCGGCCGCACGCGCCGCGCGTGCCAGCGGGAGGAGCGGAGCCAGGTGGCCGAGGCCGCCGACGAAGGTGACGAGGAGTCGCATGATGTCTCAGCCTGGAAGGTGCGTTGCGCTCGCGAGTCCGGCAAGTTCTGGGTGAGCCAGGCACGCTGCCACCCTGCGGCGATGTTCGCGCTTGTCCGCGGTCTTGCCGGTCCCGGGCGGTCCTGCAAGGACGACGACTACGGCCTGGGCGTCGCTCGGCAAGTCGCTCGTATGGTCAATCACCACGACATTGTGAATCGATCTGCGAGCCGGAGCCCGCGGACATGCCGCTGTGGCGCAGGATGATCGGGCGCACGGCTGCCCTGGGCAAGGAGAGAGCGGCTCGAAGACCCGAAAGGACTCCTGGAGTTCACGCGGACCAAGGAGATCCTCCTGCGCCGGCCCCAACCCCACCAGCGGTCATAGGGGACATCCGGGGCGGACCTGGCCGCTATGCGTATGCGACTCGCCGAGATGAGCCGCTGAGATGATCCCGTCCATGTCCTCTTCCCAGGTCACCGTGACCGCCCATGCGGCTGGCTCGACAGATGCCATGGCCGAGGCCGCCTCCATCTGGGCCTCGGCCAAGGCGCGACGTGACGAGGCTCCCGTGCCTGACACTGTCGAAAAGTCCCTGACAGGCATCCGCCATCGGATGGGTATGGACGGCGCCACACTCCTGCTCGTCGAGCGGGACGCACAAGCCGTTGCTTTCGCGCTGCTGGCGCCTCGTGACAACGCTGTGGAGGTCTTCTACGTCGCCGTACACGCCGATCACTGGGGCGGCGGCCTGGCCACTCACCTGCTCCGGGCCATCGCCGATCACGCCCAGAGAGCCGGTCACAGCACCCTCGAGCTCTGGGTGATCGAAGACAACCACCGGGCGATCTCGACGTACGAACGAGCGGGCTGGAACGCGACGGACGAGCTCCAGACCCAGCCGAGCGGGCGGACCGAACGGCGACTGCGGCGGCATGTCGGTGGTCGCCCCTAGGGTGGGAAAGGGCACCCCGCGGATGATGGATACGCGCGCGCCTACGTTCCACTACGAGCCGCTGACCTGCACAAATATGACGCAAGACTCTTGTTTTCGCATACCAGTTCGATCTAGAATGAGACATGACCACCGCCGCGATCGACAGCATCCCGGGTCCTGTTCCCGGGGCTGGTCTCGATGTCTGCGACGCCGATGTCACCTTGTCCCTGGCGGAGTCGTCGACGCGCGCTCGACGGTTCGCGGAGGTCGAGGACCTCCTGGTGGTCGCACACTGGGCCGACCTGCACTCAGACCCGCCGGCGCACGACCCCGACCTCCCTGCGCACGCGCGGGAGAAGATGGTCCAGCCCGGCGGCGACGGGACGCCGTCGCTGCGCGAATACGCCGTCGCCGAGCTCGCCTTCGCCCGCCAGACCCACCACGCCACGACCCGGGCCGCGATCGCCGACATCCTCGACCTGCGCCACCGGCTCCCCCTCACCTTCGCCGTCGTGATGGCCCTCGAGTGCGAACCGTGGGTCGCCCGCAAGGTCGCCGTCATCTCGCGCCACCTCGACGCGGTAGCGGTCGGGATCGTCGACCGGGCCGTGGCAGTGGCCATCGCAGGCGACGCACCAGCGGTCATGCTCGACCTTGCCCGCGCCAAGACCATCGAGGCGGACCCGCAGCACGAGCAGGACCGACTCGAGTTCGAGGCCCGCCATCGCTATGTCGCCCTGTCCCGCGCCGACGAGTCCGGCCTGCGCAACGTCATCGCGCGGGTCACCGCCGGCGAGGCTGTCTGGATCGACGCAACGGTCGACCGCGTCGCCGACATCCTCGCCACCACCCACGGCCACGACCACAACCGCGACGAGCTGCGCGCCATGGCCTTCGGCTGGCTGGCTCGCCCCGCCGACCTCCTGCAGCTGCTCCTCGACCACACCGAGCCGGAGACGGACGGGCCCGAGATCACGGCAGACAGCCGACCGGTCTGGGCACCCGCCCACCTGGAACAGACCCTCGCCGGTCTCGCTGCGCTCAGCTGTCGCCAGCTCGCCTCCCTGCGGCCCAAGGCCGTGGTTCACGTCCACCTCACCGACTCCGCACTCCAGAGCGGCAGTGGCCTCGCGCGGATCGAGGAGCTCGGGCCGACGCTCGTCCAGCACCTCGCCGACCTCCTCGGCCACGCAGACATCAGCCTGCAGCCCGTCCGCGACCTCAACGGCCGGATCCGGATCAACGACTACGAGCACCCCGATCGGCTCAAGGACCACACCTGGCACCTCAGCGGTGGAGACGTGTTCCCCCACGCCCCACCGGGCGCCAGGCTCAGGGTCGACTACGACCACCCCACGCCGTACGACAAGCACGGACCGCCCGGGCAGACCGGCACCCACAACTCCGGGCCACTGCGGCGGACCCATCACCGCTGGAAGACCTTCGGGGGCTACCAGTGCCGACAAGCCGGCCCCGGCCGCTACCTCTGGCGAACACCCCGAGGCCGCTACTACCTGCGCGACCACACCGGCACTCGTCGACTCGACCCCGACCTGGCCGAGATGATCATGTCCGCGCCGCGCGGCGTCGACCTCTATCCGGTGAAGTGAGCCGTGATCTCCCGCTGCGCGCCGTCCACGGTGACGCGGCCGCCGTAGGGCAACAGCAGCTGCGGTTGGGTGTGCCCGAAGTCCACGTCGAGGACGACGACGAGCTCGGGGTTGTAGTCCGCGACGGCCGCCAGGACGGCTTCGTGCCGCTCGGCGACCGCGACGGCGATCTCGGCCTCGGTCTTCGGGGCCTCACGCGACGTCACCGGCGGTCGACCCCACAACAGCGCGGAAGCGGCGCCGAGGATGCCTCGCTCCCCCAGGTTGCGCAGCATCCGGAAGCACTGGGACGCGGACGGCATCTCCTCGGAGGCCTCCAAGGCGAGCACGCATCCGTCGTACGTCGACACGGGATGCATCCAGCGACCGACCGCGAGTGTCATCTCGACGCTCTCCAGACAGCCGCCCCACACGGCTCCGGTCACCGAGCGTGACGGCCCCGACCACACCCAGGGCGAGGCCGGCCAGTCCGGTGCCACGTCGACCAGCGCTGCCGGCGATGCCCAGTCGAGGCCGAAGTCGCGGGTCCGCTCCGGCGGGACGAGAGTCAGTGAGCCGCCGAACAAGGCGGCGCGCAGCGACTGCAGGTGCAGCGGGTCGACGCCGGGACCGGGGCCGAGGTGGACGGAGGTCGAGCCGCCGTACACGCCGCCGACACCGTGGAACCACAGCCAGTTGGAGAGGTTCGTGTTGTCGCTGTAGCCAAGGAACCGCTTCGGGTTCGCGAGCATCCGGTCCGGGTCGAGGTGGCGCAGCACGGTGATCTGGTCGTCGCCGCCGATGGTGGCCATCACCGCGGCGATGGAGTCGTCCTCGAAGGCGGCCATCAGGTCCGATGCCCGCTCGGCAGCCGTGCCCTGGACTCGGGTGAACGGAAACTCGACGGGCTCGAGGTCAAGCTCGCGAAGACGTCCGAGCGCCTGTTCGTGGAGGTCCGGAAAGACCTCCGGGCCACACCATGACGGTGACACGACCGCGATCCGGTCACCGGGCTGGACGGGCGGCGGCAGCACGACGGTCACCTGGGCAAGCCTAGGACCCTTTCCGCCGCAACGTTGCGCAGGATCTGCGTCGTGCCGCCCGCGATGGAGAGGCAGCGCGTCACCAGCATCTCGTGCACGGCGGCCTCCGCCTCGGCACCGCCGAGAAGCACGGTGGGACCGAGCAGCTCCACCAGCAGCGACGAGGCCTCCTGCCGGTTGCGGACGCCCAGCAGCTTGGCCACGCTCGATTCCGCACCCGGCCCCTGCCCCTGGGATGCGGCGCCGGCCAGTGCCTTCAACGTCGTCCGCACCCCGAGCAACGCGCACACCGTCGCGAGCGCGACCTGCCGCCCGACGCGCACCCGGTCCAGCGGGTCGGCGCCGACGGCGGCCACGCAGCCCTCGACGCTGACGCCCAGCCGGTGCCCCGCCATCGCCACCCGCTCGTTGGACAGCGTGGTGCGCGCGAGCTTCCAGCCGTCGCCCGGAGCCCCCACGACGAGCTCGTCCGGCACGAACACGTCGTCGAGGAACACTTCGTTGAACAACGCGTCCCCGGTCAGCTCGCGCAGCGGCCGGATGTCGATGCCCTCGCTGGTCATGTCGACGAGGAAGTAGGTGATCCCCTTGTGCTGCGGCGCGTCCGGGTCGGTGCGCGCGAGGCAGATCGCCCACTGCGCTTCCTGCGCCAGCGACGTCCACACCTTCTGCCCGGTCAGCCGCCAACCGGATCCGTCACGCACCGCGCGCGTGCGCAGCGACGCGAGGTCCGAACCGGCACCCGGCTCGGAGAACAGCTGGCACCACGTGATCTCCCCGAGCAGGGACGGCCGGACGAACCGCTCCCGCTGCTCGTCCGTGCCGTGCGACAGGATCGTCGGCACCGCCCATCCGGCGATCTTCAGGTCCGGCCGCGTGATGTCGGCAGCGGCGAGCTCCTGGTCCACGACGAGCTGGGTCACGGCGTCCGCCCCCAGTCCGTACGGCGCCGGCCAGTGCGCCATCAGCAGGCCGGTCGACACCAGGCCCTCCCGCGGGTGGTCCGGGGAGACCGCCCCGACCAGGGAGCGGATCGACGGCCGGACCGATGCATCCCGGCCGTCGAGGTCCACCTCGAGCCTGCGCCGCACACCGGTGGTGGCCCGGTCGCACACCCGGGCGGCCGCCCGGTCCGACGACCCGACCAGCGCCTGCAGCGACAGCGCGCGGCGCAGGTAGAGGTGGGCGTCGTGCTCGAACGTGTAGCCGATCCCGCCGAGCACCTGGATGCAGTCCTGGGCGACGCGGACCGCGCCGTCGAAGGCCACGGTGGCAGCGACATCGGCGGCGAAGGCCCACTGCTCGTCGTCGTCGCCGAACGCGACGGAAGCGACGTCCCACGCGACCGCCTCGATCGAGGTGACCGTCTCCAGCATCTCCGCACACAGGTGCTTGATCGCCTGGAAGGACCCGATCTTCGCGCCGAACTGCTCGCGCACCTTCGCGTACCCGACCGCCGTGTCCAGGCACCAGCGAGCCACCCCGGCCGCCTCGGCGGCCGCGAACGTGACGAGCGTGCGGCGGAGCAGCTCGCCGCTCAGCGGCACCGGCGTGCCGGAGGCTGACGACACCGTCCCCACGCGCCGGGACAGGTCGAGGACCGGCGCTCCGGGGGTGACCACCGCCGACGACGACACGACGTAGCCGTCGGCGGTCGGCAGCAGGAACAGGTCCGCCCCCGCAGCGTCGAGGACGACGTCACCGACCCCCACAGCCACGCGAGCCCCCGACACCAGCTCCGGAGCGAAGGACGAGGGAAGCAGGGCCGCGGCGATCGCCGTACCCAGCAGGTGGCCCGGGACGAGCGAGTAGGCGCACGCCTCGAGCGCGACGGCGACGTCGAGCGCGCTCCCCCCGCCTCCACCCGAGGGCTCGGGGAGACCGATCGTCGGCACGGACATCGACGTCAGGGCGGACCAGACGTCGTCGAAGGCCGCCTCCGGGTCCGCCTCGGCCGCGCGCACCGCGTCGATCGGCGTGATGGACGCCGCCCAGGACCGCAGGCTCGCGCCCAGCTCGACGTGGTCGGCGGAGATGCCCAGCGAGTAGAACATGTTCTACATACTAGTGTCTCGCCCCGTGACTGACTGGCTGGAGCACGCGCGCGCTGCCCAGGGCTTCATGCCCGAAGACGAGGGGCTGCTGCTCCACCGCTACGGCCGCCAGCAGGCGAGCCAGGGAGCGTTGCTCGAGGTCGGCACCTACTGCGGCAAGTCGGCGGTCTACCTCGGCGCGGCCGCCCGCGAAGCCGGCGGCACCGTCTTCACGGTCGACCACCACCACGGCTCAGAGGAGAACCAGGCCGGCTGGGAGCACCACGACACCAGCCTCGTCGACCCGCGCACCGGCCGGATGGACACCCTGCCCTTCTTCCGTCGCACCATCGAGGACGCGGGGCTCGAGGACCAGGTCGTGGCCGTGATCGGGACGTCCGCCACGGTCGCCCGGCACTGGCGTACGCCGCTGGCGCTGCTGTTCATCGACGGCGGCCACGGGGCAGAGCCGGCCCGTGCCGACTACGACGGCTGGGTGCGCTGGGTGCAAGGCGGCGGGCTCCTCGTCATCCACGACGTCTTCCCCGACCCTGCGGACGGCGGGCGACCGCCGTACGAGCAGATCTATCTCCCGGCGCTCCAGAGCGGCGCCTTCACCGAGGTGGAGGCGCTGGGCTCGATGCGGGTGCTGGAGCGGACCTCAGGAGATGCGGGCGACCCGGTCGGCTGACGCGCAGCCGCACTCGAGCGCCAGCTCGTCGAAGTCGGCCGCCAGCGAGGTGCCGCGCATGATGTCGCCACCCGCGGTCAGCTGCGAGAGCGCGTCGACGGCCAGGATCACGGCCGCAGCGGTGTACGTCGTGTGCTCCCCCGGCCAGTTGACGCCCTCGGGGAAGACGTAGCCGGTCCAGTACTTGCCGTCCTCGGCGCGCAGGTGCTGCATGTCCGCGAGCAGCTGCAGCGCACGCTGCCGGTCTCCGATGGCATCCAGCGCGAGCACCAGCTCACAGGTCTCCGCGCCGGTGACCCACGGGTTGCGGGAGACGCAGCGGATGCCGAGCCCCGCTTCGACGAAGGTGTCCCAGCGCGAGTCGATCAGCTCGCGCGCCGCGTCGCCGCGGACGGCACCGCCCAGGACCGGGTAGTACCAGTCCATCGAGAACTCGGACTTGTCGAGGAAGAGGTCGCGGTGCTCACGCAGCGCGTGGCCGAGCCGGCCGCCGGTGAGCTCCCACTCCGGCTGCGGGTCGTCGAGCAGGTCGGCGAGCGCCACGCCCGCGCGCAGCGCTTGGTAGATGCTCGACGAGCCGGCCAGCAGCGCGTCGGCGTTGACCTTCGCGGGTGAGCCGTCGGCCCACTCCTGCGACCAGGCGATGCCACCGAAGCGCAGCTGCATGCCGACGACCCAGTCGAGGCCGCGCCGCACGGTCGGCCACATGCGGCGGACGAACTCCTCGTCGCGCCGGATCAGCCAGTGGTGCCAGACGCCGACCGCGAGGTAGGCGGACATGTTGGTCTCGCCGGAGTGGTCCTCGATCTCGCCGGCGACGATCTTCATCGGCCACGAGCCGTCGGGACGCTGGGTCGCGACGGTCCAGTCGTAGGCGCGCTCGGCGGCCTCCACCTGACCGCCGACGAGCAGCGCCATCGCCGACTCGACGTGGTTCCAGACGTCGGTGTGCTGACCGACGGTCCACGGGATCGCCCCGTCGGGCTCCTGCATGGCCGCGATGGACGCTGCAGTCTCCTCGACCTGGGCGAGCGTCAGGACACCAGCCAGGACGTCCTCAGGCCGCATCGCTCGAGGCGGAGTCGACGGCCGTCTCCGGCTTGCGGAAGTAGAGCACCATGCTCTTGCCGATCATCGGGTCGAGCACCTTGCCGGCCACCTTCAGCGCCTTGGGGTTCTTCATGATCTCCCACACCAGCAGCTTGTGGTAGGCCTTCGCCAGCGGGTGCTTGTCGTTGGTGACACCGACGGCGCACTTGATCCACCAGTACGGCGAGTGCAGCCCGTGCGCATAGCCCTTGCCCTCGAAGACCATCGCGTCGCCGGGCGTGCCGTCGTTGAACCGACCGGCCTTGGTGACCTTGTCGACCAGCTCGTGGTCGGTGTAGATCCGGACGTGGCCGCCCTCGGCGTTGTGGTAGTCGTCGGAGAGCTTCCAGTTGATGACCTCGGGCAGCCAGCGCGGCACCGAGATCGCCAGCGTGCCGCCGGGACGCAGCACCCGGACCAGCTCCTTGATCGCGTCGACGTCGTGGTGGATGTGCTCGAGCACCTCGGCCGCGACGATGCGGTCGAACTCGCCGTCGGCGAACGGCAGGGCGAGCGCGTCGCCCTGCTTGGTGTCCGCCTCGGCGCCGTCCGGCACCTCGCCGGCCTCCTTCATCGCGCCGAACCACTCGCGCACGGTCGCGAGCTCATCGGCGTCCTGGTCGAAGGCGATGACGTCGGCGCCACGCTTGTACATCTCGAAGGCGTGGCGACCCGCGCCGCAGCCCATGTCCAGCACCCGGTCACCGGGGCGCAGGCCCAGGCGGTCGAAATCAACGGTCAGCACTGATGTTCTCCTTCGTGGCGCCAGCGTGCTCGGCACGGTAGCTGTCGATCGTTCGTTCGTACGCCGCTGCGGTGGCCGCGGCCACGGCCCGCCAGCTGAAGAGTCGCTGCACCCGCTCGCGGCCGGCGCGGCCCATCCGGGCCCGTCGCTCGGGGTCGTCGATGAGCTCCAGGAGCGCCAGCTCCAGCTCGCCGACGTCGCCCGGGGTGACCAGGATCGCGCACTCCCCGTCGGGTCCGACGACCTCGGGGATGGCGCCGGCGCGGGACACGACGAGCGGGGTCTCGCACGCCATCAGCTCGGCGGTCGGCAGCGAGAAGCCCTCGTAGAGCGACGGGACGCAGGCGAGCTCGGCAGAGCCCATCACCGCGACGAGCTCCTCCTGGGAGACGCCGTTGACGAAGGTGACGTGCTCGCCGATGCCGAGCTGGTCGATCAGCTTCTCGGTGCGACCGCCCGGCTCGGGCTTGGTCACGAGCAGCAGCTCGACATCGCGCTCGGTGCGCAGCTTGGCGAAGGCCTCCAGCAGGGTCGCGATGCCCTTCATCGGGGCGTCGGCGCTGGCCATCGCGAGGATGCGGCCCGGGACGCGCGCCACGGTCGGCGGAACGAACGCGTCGTCGACGCCCAGCAGCACGGTCTCCATGCGGGCCGGGTCGACGCCGAAGTCCTTGGCGATGTCGCGCGCCGAGGTGTCCGACGGCGTGAGGATCGTGCGCGCCTGGCGGGCGACCTTCGTCTGCATGCGCAAGAAGCCGTACCACCGGCGCAGCGAGAGCTTCTTGCGCAGCGTCGGGGCCGCGGCGAGGTCGATGCGCCGGTCGAAGGTGATCGGGTGGTGGATCGTGGTCAGGAGCGGGAGCCCCATCTTCTCGATCTCGAGCATGCCGTAGCCCAGGACCTGGTTGTCGTGGGCGATGTCGAAGTCGTCGACGCGGTCCTTCAGCAGCCGCGCGACGCGCGAGCTGAACGTCTTCGGCTCCGGGAAGCCGGCGGTCCACATCGTCAGGACCTCCTCGACGTCGATGAGGTCGCGGAACTCGCTGAGCCTCGGCGTCCGGAAGGGGTCAGGCTCGCGGTAGAGGTCGAGGCTCGGCACCTTGGTGAGCGTCACGCCCTCGTCGAGCTCGGGGTAGGGCTGACCGGAGAACACCTCGACATCGTGACCGAGGTTGACGAGCTCTCGACTCAGGTGCCGGATGTAGATCCCCTGGCCGCCGCAGTGTGGCTTGCTCCGGTAGGACAGCAATGCAATGCGCACGCGCCGCGACCTTTCTAGAAGTGAAACGTGTTCCTATTATGTCTCACCCGTTGATAACCTTCTCGGGTGTTCAACTGGGCACGCTCGGTGACTGTTCCATGCAGCCTTGTGCCCCGTGTCACAGACCGTGTCACAGACGACTACTTGGAGGCATGGGTGAGCAGCACCAACGCGGTGGCGAGCGACGAGATCGGCTCGAACGCGCAGCGTGAGCGCCGCGAGCGCATCCTCGACGCCACGATCGCACTCGCCTCGAAGGGCGGCTTCGACGCCGTCCAGATGCGTGCGGTCGCGGAGCAGGCCGACGTCGCCCTCGGCACCCTGTACCGCTACTTCCCCTCCAAGATCCACCTGCTGGTCACCGCCCTCGCCCGCGAGTTCGAGCGTGCCGAGTCGACCCTCGCCACCCGCACTATCTCCGGCGACACCCCGGCCGACCGGGTGATCTCGGTGCTGCGGCGCACCACCCGCGGCCTGCAGGGCGACCCGCACCTGACCGATGCGCTGACCCGCGCGTTCATGTTCGCCGACAAGTCGGCAGCCCAGGAGATCCACGCCGTCGGCATGCTGCTGACCCGCATGCTCACCCGCGCCATGCACCCCGGCACCGACGAGGTCAGCGACGACGACATCGCCATCGCGCGCGTCATCGGCGACGTCTGGCTCTCCGCGCTCGTCGCGTGGGTGACCGGTCGCAGCACGGCCGAGGAGACCGCGGCCCACATGGAGCGCGCGGTCCGCCTCATCCTGCGCTGAGCGCGGACTGCCCGCTCAGCCGCCGAAGGCGTGCGTTGCGGTGACGCCCCCGTCGACCGCGATCTCGGCGCCGGTGATGTAGCTGCTCTCGTCACTGGCCAGGAAGACGTAGGTCGGAGCGATGTCGCCCGGGGTCCCGACGCGGCGCATCGGCACCTTCGTGGCGCCGTACTCCATCGCCGCGTCCCCGCCGTGCTCCTGGGTCATCGGGGTGTCGATCATCCCCGGGTGCACCGAGTTGACCCGGATGTTGCGGCGCGCGAGCTCGTGGCTGGCGGCCTTGGTCATCCCGCGGATGGCCCACTTCGAGCCGCAGTAGGCCACCAGCGACCCCATGCCGCCGAGCCCCTCGACCGAGGAGGCGTTGATGATCGAGCCGCCGCCGTTGCGCTTCATCGTGGGCGTCACCGCCTGCATGCCCAGGAAGCAGCCCTGCAGGTTGACGCCCCAGACGAGCTGTGCCTCGGCGAGCGGCATCTTGTCGATGTCACCGAAGCGGAGGATGCCGGCGTTGTTGACGAGCACGCCCACCGGGCCGAAGCGCTCGTCGGTGTCGGCCACCAGGGCCTCCCACGAGGCCGGGTCGGAGACGTCGTGGCGCGTGAAGTGGGCACGCTCCCCCAGCTCCTCGGCCAGGGCCTGGCCGCCCGCCTCGTTGATGTCGGCGATCGCGACCGACGCTCCCTCGGCGACGAAGGCGCGCACGATCGCCTCCCCCTGCCCCTGTGCTCCCCCGGTGACGATGGCGACCTTGCCGGTCAGACGACTCATGAGTGCCTCTCAGATCTTCAGCTGCATGACGGAGTCGGCGGCGAAGCCGACAGCGGGGTCCCGGTCGGCGAAGTAGCCTCCGAGCTGGGTCTCGAGGTCGGCCTGCGTCCACGCGGCGGCCGACGCGTCGAAGCGCTGCTCGACCACCGGCGCCGCGAGCAACGCCACCATGCCGCCGTACACGACGAAGACCTGGCCGGTGATGCGCGCGGCGGCCGGCGAGGCGAGGTAGGCGACGAAGGGGGCGACGTGGTCGGGCGAGTAGGGGTCGACCTCCTGGCCCGACGTGTCCTCGCCGAAGACCGCCTCGGTCATGGCCGTGCGGGCGCGCGGGCAGATCGCATTGGCGCTCACGCCGATGCGGCCGAGCCCGCGGGCCGCCGAGAGCGTCAGTGCGGTGATGCCGGCCTTGGCCGCGGCGTAGTTGGCCTGGCCGGGCGAGCCGGACAGGAACGCCTCGGACGCGGTGTTGATGATCCGGCCGTAGACCTGTCCGTCGGTCTCCTTCGAGAGGGCCCGCCAGTGCGCCGCGGCGTTGCGGGTCAGCAGGAAGTGACCGCGCAGGTGCACCTTGAGGACGAGGTCCCACTCCTCGTCGCTGAGGTTGAACAGCATCTTGTCGCGGGTGATGCCGGCGTTGTTGACGACGATGTCGAGCGAGCCGAACTCGCCGAGCGCGGTCGCGAGCATCGCGTCGGCGGTGCTGCGCTCCCCCACGTCGCCGGTGACGATCCGCACCTCGACGCCACGCGACCGGATCTCCTCGGCGGCGTCGTCGGCTGCACCGGGCAGGTCGTTGAGGACGATCCGGGCGCCCTGGTCGGCGAGGGCGAGCGCCTCGGCGCGGCCGAGACCGGCGCCGGCGCCGGTGACGACGGCGACACGGCCGTCGAGATTGGCAGAGGCTTCGAGGCTCATCCGTCCGTGGGTGCTTCCTGGAGCGAGATCGCGGCTTTGGGGCACGACGCCACCGCACGCCGGACGGAGTCGAGGTCCTCGGGACCGACGTGCTCCTTCTTCACGACGAGGTAGTCGTCGTCGTCGAGCTCGAACACCTCGGGCGCCAGCGCCTCGCACATGGCATTGGACTCGCACAGGTCGAAGTCGACCAAGACCTTCATGATGCTGCCTTCATCGTGTGAATCATCCTTCGCTGGAGTGGCCGGGGAAGACATGGGCGGACGGGTCGATCGCCACGGCCGCGTTGTTGACGGCGGTGGCGGCCTCGCCGAAGCCGACGGCGATCAGCCGGACCTTGCCGGGATATTCGGTGATGTCGCCGGCGGCGAAGACCCGCTCGAGGTTGGTCCGCATCGAGGAGTCGACGACGACGTGACGCTTGTCGGTGGTGATGCCCCAGGTCTGGAAGGCTCCCAGGTCGGCGATGAAACCGAGGGCGGCGACGACCGCCTGCGCCGGGCGGACGACGGGCTCCTCGCCGTCGACGACGATCTCGACCTCCTCGACCCCGTCGGTGCCGCGCAGCGCGGTGACCTGGGCCTTGGTGATGATCTCGACCGAGGAGTCACGCACCGCGGCGACGGTCCGCTCGTGTGCCCGGAAGGCGTCCCTGCGGTGCACGAGCGTCACCGAGCTGGCCATCGGCTCGAGGTGCTGGGCCCAGTCGAACGCGCTGTCGCCACCGCCGACGATCACGACGTCCTTGCCGTGGTACGGCGCGAAGCTGGGCACGAAGAACTCGAGACCGCGCCCCACCCAGCCCTCCCCGGCGGGCAGCGCACGCGGGCTGAACTTGCCGATGCCGGCCGTGATCAGCACGGCGCCGGCGTCGATCAGGGTGCCGTCGTCGAGGCCCACCACGACCCGGTCGCCCTGGTGGGCGAGCGTCTCAGCGGTGCGGTCGAGGAAGTAGTCGGGCTTGGCGGTGTCGGCCTGGGCCACCAGCCCGGCCACCAGGTCACGGCCCTTGACCGAGGGGAAGCCGGCGACGTCGAGGATCGCCTTCTCGGGATACATCGCGGTGATCTGGCCGCCCAGCTCGGGCAGCGAGTCGACGACGGCGACGCTCAGGCCGCGGAATCCCGCGTAGTAGGCCGAGAACAGGCCGGTCGGGCCCGCACCGATGATGAGCAGATCGACCTGCGGCACAACGACTCCCTCCCGACCGACACTAGAACACGTTCTACTCTAGCCGAGAGCGTTGACTCCCGCTATCGCCCAGTCACCGTCGACCCGCACGAGATCGACGACGAGCCGGTTGCGGACCAGCTGGTTGGCCTTGGTCTTGGCCGACGACGTCTCCTGGTTGACGAACACCAGCACCTGCGCCTTGTCGGCCCTCGCCGAGATGATCGCCGAGGAGACGGCTGTCGCCTCCTGGGAGATCTTGTTCTTCTCGGTGTTGGCCCGCACCTGCTCCATGGCTGAGTCGTACTCCTCACGGAACGCCGGCGTCAACCGTGCCGCCGCGACCTCGAGGTCCTGGTCGAAGGTGTCGTGGTGGTAGGTCAGCACCCGCTGGCTCAGGTCGGCGGCCGCGACGAGCAGCCCGGTGCGGGCGTCCTCGTCGGTGATCTGGCCGCTCTCGGGGGTCGCACCCTGCGGGGGGTTGAGGGCGTCGTAGACCGTGAAACCGGTGAAGACCGCCAGTCCCACGACCACCGCCGTCAGGACGGCCGCGAGCCAGGCACTGCCGAGGATGCCTGACGTCTTCTTCGTCGTCGTCTCCGGCTCCGCCTCCGGCTCCGGTTCCGGCTGCTCGGGCTCCGGTGCCTCCACCGGCGGCGGGATCTCCGACTGGCAGTAGCGGCACTTGATCGCCGCGGCCTTGATCGTCTCGGCGCAGAAGGGGCAGGTGCGCTCGTCTGATTTCATCGCTCTCATCCCACGAACTGGAGGCCGGAGGTGAGCCAGCGCCCATCGACCTTCTCCATGTCGAGCTGGATCCGCCAGGGCACGGTGCGCGCCTCGCCGGCGGTCGACTTGCTGGTGACCTCGGTGTTGGCCGCGACGAACACCTTCGCGGTCGTCGCGTCGATGTCGCTGATCCCGACCTCGAGCACGCTCGCTACCGCCGTCGACTGCTGCTCCTCGGCCGACTGCTTGAGGCTGTCCAGCTCGTCGGCGTACTGCTGCTTGAAGTCGCCGGTCGCGCCGTCGAGCACGGTCTGGGCCTGCTCGTCGACCTGCTCGTGGTCGATCGCGAGGAAGGCCTGGACCTGCGCGGCCGCGGCCCGGCTCACCTCGACGTACTGCTGACCCCGCTGCTCGGCCTCGGTCTCGCCGGGCAGGGCCGCACTGCCCCGCGTGAGGAGCACCGCCAGCGTCGCGCCGAGCACCAGCCCGAGCACCAGCAGCAGGAGGTTGAAACGTCGCAGGTTCATCAGCTGGCCCCGGTGATCACGTCGATGGCCCGTTGCTGGACGGGCTTGGGCGGCGGTGCGTACTTCATGCCACGCATATTGACAGGCGCCCCGCTGCGACACTCCGCTGGGAAGAACTCGACGAAGGATGTCTCGTTGGGTGAACGTCGCTCGGACGCCGGGAGATAGCCGTCGGTGCACGGCGGCGGCTCCTGGTTGAGGTTCAGGTTGACCCGGCCGTACTTCTGGCCGTCGAGGTCGGCCAGCGCCGACGGGCCGGCCGCCAGCAGGCGCGGGAAGGTGACGAGGAGCTGCTCGAGGCCGTCGCGGCGCTCGGCCAGCACCCGGGTCACCTCGACGGTGTTGACGAGGAACTCGGGCAGCACCGCACGCAGGTCCTCGACCAGCGCCTGCACCTCGGTGGCGGCGCCCGGCGCCTCGGTCAGGACCTTGCGCACGTCCTTGTCGGAGGCCGCCAGCGTGTCGGTGAGCAGCGCGAGGTCGCGCGCGAAGGAGCGGATGTTCTCCTTGTTGGCCGCCTGGGTCTCCAGCACCGGCTGGGCCGCATCGAGCAGCCGGATGGTGGCGTCCTGGTTCTCCCGGGCCTCCAGGATGAACGCCTGGCCGTTGTCCACCAGGGCGCGCAGCGGCGTCGCGTTGTCGCGGAACATGTCGCCGAGCTCGTCGACGACGGTGCCGAGGTTCTTCTTGTCGACCGAGCCGATCAACGAGCTGAGGTGACGCAGCAGCACGTCCTCGCCGATGGGCAGCGACCCGGCGTCACCGGTGAGCCGGTCGCCGTCCTGCACGAACGGGCCGCTGCGGGCGGGCGGCTCGAAGTCGAGGTACTGCTCGCCCACCGCGGAGAGGTTGTGGACGTACATCGGCGAGTTGACCGGCAGCCGGGTCTCCTCGTCGAGCGCGAGGTCGACGTTGAGGCCGTCGCCGGTGACCGTCATGTCGGACACCTTGCCGATCTTGACGCCGCGATAGGTGACCTCGGAGCCGATGAACAGCCCGCCGGAGGTCGGCAGCGTCACGTGGGCCTCGATGCCGCGGCCGAGGACGCGGTCGACCAGACCGAGGTAGCTGCTCGAGACGTAGAGGATCCCCAGCGCGCTGACCACGATGAAGGCGATCAGCCGGATGCGTACGCCGCGGGTCATCGCACACCTCTCAGTGCCGACTTGTCCAGGGCGGCCGGGACCCGCGCCAGCGTGGCCGGGCGGCACAGCGGCAGGCCGGGGACGTTGCCGCAGAGCTCCTCGACCGCGGTGTCGGTCTGCGTGCACAACGGTGCCAGCGGCGTCGTGATGCAGAGCTGCTGGAGGTCCTCCAGCGTGCTCGGGATCAGGCCGCCGTCGGAGACCGGGGTCAACTTGATCTGCATCAGGAACGCGACGTTGGCGTAGTCGCCCTTGATCACGTCCGCGGCCTCGAGCGGGAAGGGATAGCTGGCGAGCGACACCAGGCCGGGGATGAGGTTCTCGTCCACGTCGGCCAGCTTGCGCAGCACCGGCTCGAGGTGGCGCAGCTGGGAGATCAGGTCGTCCTTGGTGGCGTTGATGACCCGGGTGCCGACCACACCGAGCTTGTCCAGCTCCGTCAGCATCCGCACCAGCGCGTCGTGCTGCTCGTTGAGCACGTCGAGCGCCGGGCCCATGGAGTCGAGCGCGTCAGCGATGACCTTCTTCTCCTCGACCAAGGTCTTGCTCAGGTCGTTGACCGAGTGGAAGGCCGTGATCAGGTCGTCCTTCTGGCCGTTCAGCGCGCTCACCAGGGACTCGACCTGGCTCAGCACGTCACGAAGCTCGTCGGAGCGGCCGCTCATCATCGCGTTCAGCTCCTGGCTGATCGTCTTGATCTGCGCGACTCCGCCTCCGCTGAGCAGGAAGGACAGCGCCCCGAGCACCTCTTCGACCTCGGGGTTGCGGCCGGTCTGGGCGAGCGGGATGTGGTCGCCGTCCGAGAGCCGACCGGCCGCATCGGCGGCCGCGACGACCCGCTGGCCGCCGGTGGGCACCACCAGCGCGGTGTACTTCTCCCCCAGCAGGCTGGTCTGGCGCACCTCCGCGACCACGCTGCCGGGAAGGTCGACGTCCTCACGCACCCGCATGGTCACCTCGGCGTGCCAGCCATCGCGCTCGACCTCGAGCACCTGCCCCACCGGGACGTCGTCGACCATCACCGGTGTGCGCGGCACGACGTTGAGCACGTCGGTGAAGTCGGCGGTGACCTCGTAACCGTCCTCCTCGGCGACCGTGTTGGGCCCGCCGGGCAGCGGTAGGTCGTAGGCGCCGTCGAAGTCGCAGCCGGTCATCAGGACGAGGAGCGCGAGCACGAGTCCAGCGAGTCGGGTCATCCCTGGCCACCTCCGATGAGGGCTCCGATGTCGCCGGTCGGGGCGGGCGCCTGGCTGCCCTGCTGCCCCGGCTGCCGGCCGGCCTGCTGGGCCTTGCTCCGGCCGCCCTGCGTGCCGAGGACCGGCCCGAGCACCTCGGTGAGCAGCTGGCAGACCTCCTGGGGCGCCTTGATCGTGGCGTTGTTCTTCAGGGTCTCGCACAGGAACTCGGCCGGGTCCTCGAAGGCGGGCGCCGCGTTGACGCGCGAGCCGAAGGTGCCGGTGACCGGGTCGAAGGCGACGGCGAGGTTGCCCATCGCCAGCGGGCCCTTCTGGGCCACCAGCGCGAGCGCGTCCTTCTCCTTCTCGACCGTCCCGAGCACCGACCCAAGCAGCTCGATGTCCTTGGACAGCTTGCCCCGGTTCTCCTTGACGAACCCGCGGACGGTGCCCAGGACGCGCGCCAGTGCTACGAGCACCTTGCGCAGCTCGGTCCGCTCCCCCTCGAGCTGGGAGGAGACCCCGGCCAGGTTGCCGATGAAGCGGTTGACGAGCGCGTCGTTGGCGGCGAGCGTCTCGCTCAGCGACGCCAGCGAGCGGACGTTCTCGAAGAGCGGGCCACGGTTGTCGCTGAAGGTCTCCACCGCGGCGGAGAGGTTGCGGATCGCCTCACCGCCCAGCGCGCCGTTGCCCTCGAGCGCCTTCGCACCCGCGGTGATGACGTTGTTGAGCGGGCCGGACTGCTGACCGGGCTTCGGGCCCAGGGCCAGCGAGACGTCGTCGAGCGCCTTGTACATCCGGTCGAGCTCGATCGGGGTGTTGGTCCGCTCGAGCGGGATGTCGGCTCCGTCCTCGAGGGCGGGCTCGCCATCGACGTACACCGGGAAGACCTGGACGAAGCGGTCGGCGACGAGGGTCGGGGTGACGATCGCGGCCTCGGCGTCGGCGGGCAGCGTGTAGCGGGAGTCGTAGGTGACGTCCAGCCGCACGGAGTTGCCCTCGGGCACCACCGCGTCGACCTGGCCGATCTTGACGCCCATCACGCGCAGCTCGGAGCCGGGATAGATCGCGACGGTGCGGGAGAAGTGCAGGGAGGCTGTGCGCGTGTCCTGGCTGGGCAGGAAGGAGATGACGGCGGCGGCCAGCAGGACCAGGGCCAGCCCGATCCCGAGTGTCTTGGCAGAGATGCGCTCGAACACTGTCAGCTCACCTCGGTCCCGGGACGAACTCGCCGGAGAAGACCCCGGTGATGTTGGGGACGTAGGCATCGAACCACGGGCCGGTGCCGATGATGTTGCCGAGGATGTTCACGTAGGGCCCGTAGTTGTGGAGCAGGGTCTGCAGCTTGTCCTCGCGCTGCTGGAGGAAGGACAGGACCTCGTCGAGCTTGTCGAGGGTCGGCCTGAGCTGCTCGCGGTTGTCCTCGACCAGGCCCTCGAGGTCGTCGGCCAGCTGGCGCACGTTGACGAGCAGGTCGTGGATCGCCTGCTTGCGCTTGCGCAGCTCGGCGAACACGAGGTCGGCGTTGGACATCAGCTGCACCAGGTCGCCCTTGCGCTCGTCGAGCAGGCTCGTCACCTGCGCCGAGCTCTCCAGCAGGTCGCCGATCTCCTCGTCGCGCGAGGCGATCGTCTGCGACAGCCGGGAGATGCCGGTGAAGCTGCTCCGCACCTCGGGGGCGGCCTGGTCGATGACCGTCGCCAGGGTGTCGAGCGCCTCCGAGAGCGACTTCTTCTGGGTCTCCTCGGTCTGCGTGGTCAGCTGGCCGAGGGTGCCGACGATGTCGAAGGTGACGTCGGTGCGATCGACCGGGATCGTGCCGCCGGCGTCGAGCTCGTCGTCGCCGATCGTGGTCAGGTGCAGGAACTTCTCGCCGAGGAGGTTCTGCACCTGGACCTCGGCCTTCGACTCGTCGCCGAGGGTGGCGTCCTTGACCTCGAAGTCGACAACCACCTTCTCCTGGTCGATCCGGATGTCCTGCACGCGACCGACCCGGATGCCGGCGACCTGGACCTCGCTGCCGACGTGCAGGCCGCTCGCATCGATGAACTCGGCGTGGTAGGTCGTGCCGCGGAAGCCGGGGAACTTCTGCAGGTTGAAGGACGCGGCCATCACGACCAGCAGGCACACCAGGGTGATGGCGCCCAGGCGCAGGATCTTGGCGTCGGAGTGGCGGGCCATCAGCGATCGCACCTGTCCACGGTCGAGTGCATGGTGAACTGGGCGATCTGCTTGACCACGTCCGGCGGCAGCGTCTTGGCCAGCTCGCTGGGCAGCACGATCCCGCCGGTGAACTCGCAGAGGTAGTAGTTGTACCAGGATCCGTAGACCCCGATCCGGGTCTGTCGCGCCAGCATGGTCGGCAGCGTCTCCAGCGTCTTGTCGAGCATTGCCTTGTTCTCCGGTCGCGCCAGCACCGTGAAGAGCCGGCGCAGCTCGGCGACGTCCTTCTTGAGCAGCGGACGCGTCTGCGTCAGCAGGTCGGAGAGCGTCACCGACAGCGCGGAGATGTTCTCCAGCGACCGGCCGATGGTGAACCGGTCGCGGGCGACGTTGCCGGTCCACTTCTTCAGGTTGGTGATGAGCGCACCGAGCTGCTGGTGGTGGCCGTCGACCGTCTTCATCAGCGTGGTCAGGTTGACGATGACCTCGCCGATCAGCTGGTCGCGGTCGGCCAGCGAGTTGGTGAGCTCGCCGGTCTGCTGGAGCAGGCCGGTGATGGTGCCGCCCTCGCCCTGCAGCACCTGGATGAGGTTCATCGAGAGCTCGTTGACGTCCTCGGGGTTGAGCGCCGCGAAGAGCGGCTGGAACCCGTTGAAGAGCGCTGTCAGGTTGAGGGCGGGGCTGGTCTGGCCGAGCGGCAGCGTGCCGTCCGCCGGCAGCCGCTTCGCTTCGGGACTCCCCTGCTCGAGGGCGAGGTAGCGGTCGCCGACGAGGTTGAGGAAGCGGACGCTGGCTCGCGAGTCGGTGGTCATCGGAACGTCGCTCTTGACCGTGAACGAGATCCGCGCCCGGTTGGCCTCGTAGATCTCGACGTCGGTCACCTCGCCCACCGAGACACCGGCGACGCGCACGTCGTCACCCTTCTTCAGCTCGCTGGCGCTGGCGAAGATGCCGTTGTACTCGGTGTGGTCCCCCAGCCCGATGCCGCCCATGATGACGGCGAGCGTGGTGGTGAAGATGATCGAGACGAGGGTGAAGATGCCCAGCTTGATGCCGGCGGCCACGGTGGTGGCGTTGCGTGCGTTCACTCCAGCCCACCTCCCGGCTCGTCGTCGGACGTGCCGTCCTTGAGGGGCAGGAAGGGAGCCGGGTTCTGGTAGTTCGCCGGCAGGCCCAGGCACCACGGCCCGTGGCCGACCTCGCCGTAGACCGGCGCGTCGGCAGCGGTGTAGGACTTGCGCTGTGGCGCCCCCAGCTCGAGGGTCTGGTGGATGATCCCGTCCTGGAAGACGTTCTGGGTGTTGGCCTTCTGGCGCACGATCCCGTCCAGCATGCAGGGCAGCTGCGGCGAGTAGGTGTCGAGGAGCGACAGCAGCGGGACGCCGTACCGGCCCTGCTGGATCAGGGCCTGCTCGTTGGCCGAGAGCGTGTTGCGGGTGCTCACCGAGAGTCCGGTGATCGCACGCAGCGTCTCGCCGAACTCGGCCTTCTTCTGCACGAGCGTGCGCGCCGAGACGGTCGCGTTGCGCAGCAGCCGCAGCAGGTCGGGTGCGGCCAGCTCGTAGGTCTGCGCGACCTCGGCCAGCAGCTTCATGTCCGTGCGCAGCTGGGGCAGGTGGTCGTTGATCTCGATGAGGTAGGCGTCGAGCTCCTCGAGGGTCTCCCCGAGGTCGTCGCCCTTGCCGGTCAGCGCGTGCGACAGGGCGTAGAGGGTGGCGTTGAGGTCGGCCGGCTTGACCGCGCGCAGCAGCGGGAACAGGTTGGCCAGGACCGTCTGGATCTCGACGTTGGTGCGCACCCGGCTGGCCGGGATCACCGCATTGTCGGTCAGCATCGTGGGCGACACGTTGCTCGTCGGCGGCACCAGCGAGACGTACTTCTGCCCGAAGAGCGTCGTCGGCAGGATCTCCACCTCGACGTTGTCCGGGATCGTGCGGGCCGCCTCCGGGCGCAGCGCGAGGGTGATGACGGCCTGCTCGCCGTCCTGCTCGATGGCGCGTACGTCGCCGACCAGCGCGCCATGCATGCGGACGTCGCCGAACTTGGCGAGCTGGAGTCCTGCCCGGTCTGCCTGGACCTTGATCGTGGTGACGTCGATGAACTTCTTCTGGTAGATCGCGATCGACAGCGCGATCAGCAGGGCCATCGCGGTGAGGTAGGCGACGCCGGCGACGAGCAGTCGCAGGTGCTCCGCCTTGGAGTCGTGGTGGATGTTGACGAGCACGGCGACTACCCCGTGATCCGCACGGTGGTGGTGGAGCCCCAGATCGCGAAGCTCAGGAAGAAGTCGGCGACCACGACCGTGACGATGGAGGTGCGGATCGCCTTGCCCACGGCCATGCCGACGCCGGCCGGTCCGCCGCTGGCGGTGTAGCCGTAGTAGCAGTGGATCAAGATGATCATGACGGCCAGGATGATCAGCTTGAGGAACGACCAGAGCATGTCGATCGGTGGCAGGAACTGGATGAAGTAGTGGTCGTAGGTGCCGGCGGACTGTTTGTAGATCAGCGTCGTGATCAGCCGCGGCGAGAGGTAGGACGACAGCAGGGCGATGATGTAGAGCGGGATGACGGCGATGAAGGCCGCGATCATCCGGGTCGTCACCAGGAACGGCAGGCTCGGGATGCCCATCACCTCGAGCGCGTCGATCTCCTCGGAGATCCGCATCGCGCCGAGCCGCGCGGTGTAGCCGCACCCGACCGTCGCCGCGAGCGCGATCGAGGACACCAGGGGCGCGACCTCGCGGGTGTTGAAGTAGGCCGAGATGAAGGCCGTGAACTTGGCGACCCCGATCTGGCTCAGCGACGCATAGCCCTGGATGCCGACCTCGGTGCCGGCGAAGAAGGCGAGGAAGGCGATCACGCCGGCGGTGCCCGCGATCAGGGTCAGACCGCCGGCGCCGAACGCCACCTCGGCCAGCGTGTTGTAGATCTCGCGTCGGTAGCTGCGCAGGGCGCGCGGGGTCCACGCCAGCGCCTTGGCGTAGAAGAGCAGCTGGTCGCCGTACTCCTCGAGGCGGTTGCGTCCGGTCCTGACGACCGCGGTCCCGGCATCCATCACTGCGCTCACGCGATCACAGCCCCGGCTGCGGCACGAGCTGGAAGTACAGCGCTGTGATGATCGCGTTGAGGAAGAACAGCAGCATGAAGGCCAAGATCACGCTCTCGTTGACCGCGCGGCCGACGCCACTGGGTCCACCCGCGGCGTTGAGCCCCTTGTGCGCGCCCACGATGGCGGCCAGGAAGCCGAAGAGCGCGGCCTTGACCATGGCGACGTAGAGATCGGTGATCGAGGCCAGGGCGGTGAAGCTGGACAAGAACGCGCCTGCGGACCCGCCCTGGACGATGACGGTGAAGAAGTAGCCGCCGCCGATCCCGGCGGAGATCACGATGCCGATGATCATCAGGCTGACGAAGACGGTGGCGAGCGCGCGCGGCACGACGAGGCGCTCGATCGGGTTGACGCCGAGGACCTCCATCGCGTCGATCTCCTCGCGGATCTTGCGCGCGCCCAGGTCGGAGCAGATCGCAGACCCCGCGGCCCCGGCGATGATGAGGGCGGCGGCGATCGGCGCGGCCTCGCGGACCGTGGCCAGCACCGCGGTCGCGCCGGCGAAGGACTGGGCGCCGAGCTGGCCGGTGAGGTTGCCGACCTGGAGGGAGATCACCGCACCGAACGGGATCGAGACCAGGATCGTGGGCATCAGCGTGACGCTGGTGATGAACCACGCCTGCTCGATGAACTCCCGGAACTGGAAACGGGTCGTGAAGGTGAGCTTGGTGACCTCGATGACCATGGCCGCGAGCTCGCCGGGTCCGCGGACGACGGAGACCGCAGAGAAACCCATGCACCCCACCCTCCCTGACCGGACCGACGAAGAATAGAACACGTTCTCGTTCTGGACAACGAGGCGGCGGCATTTCGGTGACGGTCGGGTCAACGAGGCAGCGTCGAGAGGGGTTATGCGTCGTCGAGCAGGCCCTCGCGCTCGGCGGCCTTCACGATGGCGCGCACCTGCGCCAGCGACCCGCAGCCCTGCGCGATCAGCTCGTTGCGTCGCTTCGCGAACGCCAGGCCGAGCTCGGCCCGGACCCGCGGCCCGACCTCGTCGCGGGCGGGGTTGAGGATGGTCAGCTCCTCCTCGGCGAGGTGGTGGTTGACCGCCTCGCAGAGCTTGTCGACCGCCTCGTCGAAGGCCTTCGTGCCCGTGCCCTTGAGCTCGAGCACCGCGAGCAGGGCCTCGTTGCCCTCGGCGTGCTCCTCCTTGCCGTGCTCCTGCTCGTGCGCGGTGATCGCGTCCTTGCGGCGCAGCCGCGGATAGACGATCTCCTCCTCGGCGGTCGCGTGAGCCACGTGCAGCTCGGAGAACGCCCGGCGCACGGCGTCCCGGTCGGAGGACGCGTCGCGCAGCTGGCGCATCAGGGTCTCGAACCGCACGTGGTCCGCCAGGATGAGGTCGATGACATCGCCGGAGGCGAAGTGCCCGAGATCGATCGCAGATGAGGTCATGGCCAGACGCTAGCGGGAACTACTTGGTGGCTTCCATCATTTGCCGGAGCTCCTTCTTGAGCTCGTTGACCTCGTCGCGGATGCGGGCGGCGACCTCGAACTGCAGCTCGGCCGCAGCCGAGCGCATCTGGTCGGTGAGCTGCTGGATCAGCTCGGCCAGGTCGCTGGAGGGGATGCCGGCGGCGTCGGGCAGCGTGTTCTTGAGCTTGGACAGCGCCGGCGTCGGTGCCACCGCGGCCTTGCCGCCCGGCTTGACTCCCCCGGCGCGACCCTTGACGCCGGCGTCGGCCCACGTCTGGAGCAGCTCCTGGGTGTTCTCGTCCTCGCGGGCGAGCATCTCGGTGATGTCGGCGATCTTCTTGCGCAGCGGCTGCGGGTCGATGCCGCGCTCGGTGTTGTAGGCGACCTGGATCGCGCGGCGGCGGTTGGTCTCGTCGATCGCCATCTCCATCGAGGGCGTGATCTTGTCGGCATACATGTGCACCTGGCCCGACACGTTGCGCGCCGCGCGACCGATCGTCTGGATCAGCGACTTGTCGGAGCGCAGGAAGCCCTCCTTGTCGGCGTCGAGGATCGACACGAGCGACACCTCGGGCAGGTCGAGGCCCTCGCGGAGGAGGTTGATGCCGACGAGCACGTCGTACTCGCCCATCCGCAGCTCCTTGAGCAGCTCGATGCGGCGCAGGGTGTCGACCTCGGAGTGGAGGTAGCGGGTGCGGATGCCGGCGTCGAGGAGGTAGTCGGTGAGGTCCTCGGACATCTTCTTGGTCAGCGTGGTGACCAGGACGCGCTCGGACTTCTCCGAGCGGGTGCGGATCTCGTGGATCAGGTCGTCGATCTGGCCCTTGGTCGGCTTGATCACGACCTCGGGGTCGATCAGGCCGGTCGGGCGGATGATCTGCTCGACGGTGTTGGCCTTGCCGCCGACCTTGTCGAGCTCGTAGTTGCCCGGCGTCGCGGACAGGTAGATCGTCTGGCCGATCCGGTCGAGGAACTCCTCGAACTTCAGCGGCCGGTTGTCCATGGCGCTCGGCAGCCGGAAGCCGTGGTCGACGAGGTTGCGCTTGCGCGACATGTCGCCCTCGTACATCCCACCGATCTGCGGGACGGCGACGTGGGACTCGTCGACGACCAGCACGAAGTCCTCGGGGAAGTAGTCGAGCAGCGTGTTGGGCGCCGAGCCGCGGCTGCGCCCGTCCATGTGCATCGAGTAGTTCTCGATGCCCGAGCACGACCCCACCTGACGCATCATCTCGACGTCGTAGGTCGTGCGCATCCGCAGGCGCTGGGCCTCGAGCAGCTTGCCCTGCCGCTCGAAGGTGGCGAGCTGGTCCTCGAGCTCGAGCTCGATGCCCTTGATCGCGCGCTCCATGCGCTCGGGCCCGGCGACGTAGTGGGTCGCCGGGAAGATGTGCAGCTCCTGGTCCTCGGTGATGACCTCGCCGGTGATCGGGTGCAGCGTCATCAGCCGCTCGACCTCGTCGCCGAAGAACTCGATGCGCACCGCGAGCTCCTCGTAGACCGGGAAGATCTCGAGGGTGTCGCCACGGACCCGGAACGTGCCACGGGTGAAGGTCATGTCGTTGCGGGTGTACTGGATCTCGACGAGCCGGCGCAGGATCGAGTCGCGGTCGTGCTCCTCGCCCACCCGGAGCCGGAGCATCCGGTCGACGTATTCCTGCGGGGTCCCGAGGCCGTAGATGCACGACACCGTGCTGACCACGATCACGTCGCGTCGCGTCAGCAGCGAGTTGGTCGCGCTGTGCCGCAGCCGCTCGACCTCCTCGTTGATCGAGGAGTCCTTCTCGATGTAGGTGTCGGTCTGGGGGACGTAGGCCTCGGGCTGGTAGTAGTCGTAGTAGCTGACGAAGTACTCGACCGCGTTGTCCGGGAAGAGCATCCGGAGCTCGTTGGCGAACTGCGCAGCCAGCGTCTTGTTGGGCTGCAGCACGAGCATCGGTCGCTGCAGCTGCTCGGCCACCCAGGCGACGGTGGCGGTCTTGCCGGTGCCGGTGGCACCGAGCAGGACGATGTCCTGCTCGCCGCCGCGGACACGCTCGGTGATCTCCGCGATCGCGGTCGGCTGGTCGCCGGACGGGGTGTAGTCGGAGACGACTTTGAACGGGGCCACGCGGCGCTCGAGATCTGTCACTGGACGCATGTCTCGAGCCTACGGGTGGGCACCGACAACGGAGTCCCGCGCCGTAGCCGGACCGTGGCTAGATTGTCCCCGTGACTGCCGCCCGCGTGCTGACCTCCGTCCGCCGGACGTTCCTGGCGGTCTTCGGGTTCCAGGTCGCGTTGGCCATCGCGCTCTCGTTGGTCGACTCCTACCGCCGCCGCGGCAAGAAGCCCAAGCCCTTCCCCGTCACCCCACCGCGCACGGTCGAGATCGGCGAAGGGACGCTCACGACGTACACCTTCGGGATGGATCTCTACGACGACATGCTCGCCGCCATCGACGGGGCGAAGAAGCAGGTCCTCTTCGAGACCTACATCTGGAAGGGCGACGAGATCGGCGAGCGGTTCAAGACCGCGCTGATCCGGGCCGCGGAGCGTGGCGTCGAGGTCTACTGCATCTACGACGGCTTCGCCAACACCGTCGTCTCGCCCCGGTTCCGCCGCTTCCCCGCCACCCTGAAGGTGCTGCGCTACCCCATCTGGTCCGCGGGCCTGCGCTTCTGGGACCTGCGCCGCTACGGACGCGACCACCGCAAGATCCTGGTCGTCGACGAGGAGGTCGGGTTCGTCGGGGGCTACAACATCGGTACGCCGTACGCCACCGAGTGGCGCGACACCCACGTGCGCATCACGGGCCCGGGGGTGTGGGACCTCAAGCGTGCGTTCGCCGACTTCTGGAACCTCAACCGCCGCAAGCGCATCGGTCGCAGCGAGCGACCGCTGCTGCTGGAGACCGCGTCGGTGTGGGAGCCGCGGATCCGCTTCGCGCGCAACGTGCCGCGGCTGTGGATGTTCCCGATCCGCTCGATGTACCTCGAGGCGATCAACCGCGCGACCAACAACATCTGGATGACGCACGCCTACTTCATCCCCGACCAGGACTTCGTCGACGCGCTCAAGGACGCCTCTGCCCGTGGCGTCGACGTGCGGCTGCTGCTGCCGCTGAAGTCCAACCACATCGTGGCCGACTGGATCTCGCGCGGCTATTTCTCCCAGCTGCTCCACTCCGGGGTGCGGATCTTCCGCTACAGGGACGCGATGGTGCACGCCAAGACGTCGACCATCGACGGCAACTGGTCCACGGTCGGCACCGCCAACGTCGACCGCCTGAGCCTCCAGGGCAACTACGAGATCAACGTCGAGGTGATCGACGAGGCCATGGCCGCGGTGCTGGAGGAGATCTTCCTGCGCGACGAGTCCAACTCCCTCGAGCTCACCAGCCACGAGTGGGAGGCCCGCGACCTGCACCGCAAGTTCACCGAGTTCGTGCTGGCTCCCCTGCGCCCGCTCCTCTGATCCCCGCTAGCGACGACCGGGCGTGCGTCCCGGCAGGTGCGTCCGCGGCGACATCCGCGGCCCCCTGCGCGGCCGGCCACCGGCGAACCCGTGGATCAGGCTGACCGCCCGGTTGCGCTGCGGCCGCCACGGCTCGAGGAACTCGGCGAGCTCGGCGTCGGTGAAGGGAGTACCGGTCATCGCCCAGCCGATGTCCTTGGCGACGTGGTAGTCGCCGAAGCTCACGGCGTCGGGGTCGCCCAGCGCGTGTGCGCGCACCTCGGCACTGGTCCAGACCCCGATGCCGGGCAGGCTGCGCAGCCGCCGGTCGAGGTCCTCGGGCCCGTCGTGCCGCTCCAGCGCGTCGGCCACCCGGGTCGCGGTGACGATCGCCCGCGACCGCGCCTGGTCGACGTGCAGCCCCAGCCACGCCCAGCTCGGGATCATCCGCACGGTGGCCGCATCCGGGGGCACCCAGAGCCTGAGGTCCTCGCCGGGGCCGGGTGCGCGCTCGCCGTACCGGAGGACCAGGGAGCGGTAGCCGGCGAAGGCCTCCTGGCCGGTGACCTTCTGCTCGATGATGCTCGGGATCAGCGTCTGGAGCACGAGTCCGCTGCGACCGAACCTGCCGTGCGGTCGGCGGCGCCACGCCTCCGCCACCAGCGGGTGGATCGGGTCGAACCCGCTCACGTCGTCGTCGGCCCCCAGCAGCCCGGGAACGGACTCGAGCACCCAGTCGGCGCCCGCGCCCCACGCGCTCGCGTGCACGACGCCATCCGGGCGCTGCTCGATGCGCAGCGTCGCCGGGCCGACAGGCGTCCGCACCCCGCGCCAGTGGGCGCCAGCGGGGTCGATGCGATAGCTCGGGTCGGAGCTGCCGCGCCGTTGCTGCCGCAGGATCGAGCCGGCCGGGCACGGCCAGCCCGGCCGCCACTCCCGGGTCTGCGCCTGCATGCGGAAACCTTACGGTCGCTAGGTTGAGGACATGGCAGAGCACCGCGAGATCGAGGCAGGCATCGAGAAGGACTTCACCCAGCAGATGTCGTACGGCGACTACCTGCGCCTCGACCTGCTGCTGGGCGCCCAGCAGCCGCAGAGCGATCCCCCGCAGCACGACGAGCTGCTGTTCATCGTCCAGCACCAGACCTCCGAGCTCTGGCTGAAGCTGATGGTGCACGAGCTCCGCTCCGCGCGGTCGCTGCTGGCCAGCGACGACCTGTCCCCCGCCCTGAAGCGGCTCGCCCGGATCAAGCACATCCAGCGCGTGCTCACCGACCAGTGGTCGGTGCTCGCGACCCTGACGCCGAGCGAGTACGCCGAGATCCGCCCCTTCCTCGCCACCTCCTCGGGCTTCCAGTCGGCGCAGTACCGCGAGGTCGAGTTCCTGCTCGGCAACAAGGACGCCGACATGGTGCCCGTCTTCAAGCACGACCCGCCCGCGCGCGACGCGCTCGCCACCCTGCTCCGCGAGCCGTCGCTGTACGACGAGTTCCTGGCCTACCTCGCCCGGCGGGGCTACAACGTGCCGGCCGACGTGCTGACCCGCGACGTCACCCGCTCGCACCCCTCCTCCCCCGGGCTGGTCGAGGTCTTCGCGCAGGTCTACGCGGCGCCCGCCGACCACTGGGGTGTCTACGAGACCTGCGAGGAGCTGGTCGACGTGGAGGACAACTTCCAGCAGTGGCGCTTCCGGCACCTCCAGGTCGTGCAACGCACCATCGGCCACAAGGTCGGCACCGGCGGCTCCTCGGGCGTCGACTTCCTGCGCCGCGCCCTGGACCTCACGTTCTTCCCCGAGCTGTTCGAGGTTCGCACGCGCATCGGGGGCTGAGGGCGGCAGACTGACCCCATGCTCCTCGCCGAGATCGTCGCCACGTCGGCCGCCGTCGCCGCGACCAGGTCCCGCAAGGCCAAGGTGCTCGCCCTGGCCGACGCCCTGCGGCACGCGGGGCCCGACGAGCTCGAGACGGTGGTGAGCTATCTCGGCGGCACGCTCCGGCAGCGCCGCACCGGGCTGGGCTGGCGCGGCCTGTCCGACCTTCCCGAGCCCGCGGCCGGGTCGACGCTGAGCGTCACGGAGGTGCACGAGGCCTTCGACGCACTCGCGCTCATCGCCGGCACCGGGTCGCAGGCCACACGCAAGGCGGCGGTGACGGCCCTGTTCGGCCGGGCGACCGCGACCGAGCAGACGTGGCTGCGCGGCCTCGTCACCGGCGAGGTCCGCCAGGGCGCGCTCGACGCGCTCGTGCAGGAGGCGGTGGCCCAGGTCGCCGACGTCCCGCTCGTCGCCGTACGCCGCGCCGCGATGCTCTCCGGGAGCACGCTGGCCGCCGCTGTGGCGGCCTTCCGCGGCGGCGAGGCCGCATTGTCGGAGCTCGGGCTCGAGGTCGGGCGCCCGATCCTGCCGATGCTCGCGTCCAGCGCACCCGACATCGAGGCCGCGATGACCAAGGCCGTGTCGAGCGGCCCCCTGGCGATCGACGCCAAGCTCGACGGCATCCGGATCCAGGTCCACCGCCGCGGCGAGGACGTGCTCGTGGTGACCCGCAGCCTCGACGACATCACGGCCCGACTGCCCGAGGTCGTCGAGGTCGTGAGAAACCTGCCCGGAGGCGACCTGGTGCTCGACGGCGAGGCACTGATGCTCGGCCCCGACGGGCGGCCCCGTCCCTTCCAGGAGACGGCTTCACGCACCGCCCAGGCCAGCGGGGCGGCCGTCGTGCCCTACTTCTTCGACCTCCTCCACCTCGACGGCACCGACCTGCTCGACGCACCCGGGACCGCGCGGATGGCCGCGCTCGACGCCCTCGTGCCCGAGACCCATCGCGTACGCCGCTTGGTGACCGACGATCCGGAGCAGGCCGCCGAGTTCGTGGCCGAGACGCTGGCCGGCGGCCACGAGGGCGTGATCGTGAAGGACCCCGCCGCGCCCTACGACGCCGGCCGACGCGGCTCCGCCTGGGTCAAGGTCAAGCCCGTCCACACCCTCGACCTCGTCGTGCTCGCAGTGGAGTGGGGCAGCGGACGGCGTACGGGCCTGCTGTCCAACATCCACCTCGGCGCCCGGGACCCGGAGACCGGGGGCTTCGTGATGCTCGGGAAGACCTTCAAGGGGATGACCGACGAGATGCTGGCGTGGCAGACCGAGCGCTTCAGCGAGCTCAGGACGTCCGACGACGGGTGGGTCGTGCACGTGCGTCCGGAGCAGGTCGTGGAGATCGCGATCGACGGCCTGCAGCGCTCGAGCCGCTACCCCGGCGGCGTCGCGCTGCGGTTCGCGCGGGTCGTGCGCTACCGCGATGACAAGACGGCGGCGGAGGCCGACACCCTCGACGACGTCCTCGCGCTGAAGACCTGGTGAAAGAACCGTCACACGTGTGTAACTGTCCGTTGCACGACGCCTAGACTCGGGGTATGACCACCGCCGCTCATGACACCCCACGAGTCGACGGCCGCCGCACCGCCGCAGCGGCCCGCCGCCGCCAGCGCGAGCGCGAGATCCTCGAGGCGACGCGCGCCCTCTTCGACGAGCGCGGTGTGCGCGACGCACAGATCGAGGACATCGCCCAGGCCGTGGGGATCAACCGGGCCATCGTGTATCGCCACTTCACCGGCAAGGAGGAGCTCTTCGCGCTGACGCTGGTCGGCTACCTCGATGAGCTCCGCGTCGCCCTCACCGACAGCGTCGAGGACCTCACCGGGAGCGACGAGCGCGTGCGCGCGACCGTCGGGGCGTTCGTCGACTACGGCCTGGCACACCCGGCGTTCGTGGACTGTGCCCAGGCGCTGATGCGCCGGACCGGCCCCGAGCTGCTGGAGGAGATCAGCGAAGGCGCGATGTTCCGCCTCGGCCGCGCGATCTCCGGCTGCCTGGCCGTGCTCTCCGAGATCCTCGACGAGGGCGTCGAGCGCGGCGACTTCAAGGTCACCGACACGACCCTGCTCGCCAACCAGCTCTATGCCAGCGGTCTCGGCGCGCTCCAGCTGGCCCGGGTCGGCATGCTGGTCAGCGAGGCGGCCCCGGGCATCCCGCGCATCGACCGGGTGTCCGGCGAGCAGGTCAGGACCTATCTCGTGACCTCCGCGCTGGCGCTGGCCCACCAGGGTGTCTAGACCGGGCTAGACCGGCTCTCCGGCCGAGTCCAGCTCCTCCAGCGCGACCTCGATGGCGCGGTGGAACGTCGGGTAGGCGAAGTGCATCCGCCGGATCGTCGCCACCGGCACCTCGGCGTGCACGGCCAGGGACAGCAGCCCGAGGACCTCACCACCGGACGGTCCGGCGGCCGTCGCTCCGACGAGCACGCCACGCGAGGTGTCGGCCACGAGCTTGATCAACCCCTCGTTGCCGACCTGGTGGATCCAGCCTCGCGACGACTCCGGCAGCTGCGCGTGCCCCACCCGCACGGACAGGCCCTGCTCGCGCGCCTGCGCCTCGGTGATCCCGACGGAGCCCACCTCGGGGTCGGTGAAGGTGACCCGCGCGACCGCGCGGTAGTCCGCCTCCAACGGCGCCGTGCCGAGGATGTTCGCGACGGCGACCTCGCCCTGGTACATCGAGACGTGGGTGAACGCGCCGTGCCCGGTGATGTCCCCGACCGCCCAGAGCCGCTCGGCCGCCCGCATGTGGGCGTCCGTCGGGACCGTCTTCGCCGACGGGTCGAGGCCGACGGTCTCCAGCCCGATGTCGCGGATGTTGTTGCTGCGACCGGCCGCCACGAGCAGCTGGTCGGCGCGCACCTCCTCGCCGTCGACCTTCACCACGAAGGCACCGTCCACGTGGTCGACCCGCTCGATCTGCACGCCCGTGCGGACCGCGATCCCCTCCTCGGCGAAGATGCCGGCGATCAGGGTGGAGGTCTCCGGCTCCTCGACGGACAGGATGCGGTCGGCGACCTCCAGCACCGTGACCTCCGAGCCGAAGCGGGCGAACGCCTGCGCGAGCTCGCACCCGATCGGGCCACCGCCGATCACGATCAGCGACGACGGCAGGTCATCGACCTTCACGACCTCGCGATTGGTCCAGTACGGCGTCGCCTCGAGTCCCTCGATGGGCAGCCTCGCCGGCGCGGTGCCGGTGTTGAGCACGATCCCCCGGGCCGCGACGTACTCGTCCTCACCGACCCGCACCCGGCCGGGGCCGGTGAGCCGACCGTCGCCGCGCACGATCCGCACGCCCGCGTCGGTCAGGCGCTGCACGTGCGACGCGTCGTTCCAGTCGTCGGTCGCCTGCTTGCGGATCCGCTCCGAGACGTAGGACCACGTGGGCGTCACCGACGCCGGCCCGACCAGCTCATCGGCGTGGCCCACCTCGGCGACGAGGTCCGCGGCGCGGATCATCATCTTCGAAGGGATGCAGCCGTAGAACGGGCACTCGCCGCCGACCAGGTCGCGCTCGATGCCGACCACGTCCAGGCCTGCCTCGGAGAGCTTCTGCGCGGCGTACTCACCACCGGGCCCGAGGCCCAGCACGATGACGTCGCATTCGGTCGCAGTCTTCACGGTGATCACCTGTCCAAGTGGCGAGCGCGGGCGAAACAGAACAATCCATAGCAGGCCAGTCCCAGCGCCATGGCGATCAGGAGCGCCTGCCCGAAGGGCTGGTCGAGCACGGTCTGCAGCGCCTGGTCGAGGCCGCCCGACTCCTTGGCCCGGTGGGTGATGGCGGCGTAGCCGAAGAGGCCGCCCACGATGGCGATGGCGATGCCCTTGGCGATGTAGCCGACCTTGCCGAACATGATGTAGGCCGAGCCGTCGTTGCCGGACTGGCCCTGCGCGTCGAGGTGCTCGGTGAACTTCTCGGTCCAGCCGCGGTGGACGAGCCGGAGGCCGTAGCCGGTGATCGCCAGCGCGACGGCGCCGACGAGGAACTGGCCGGCCGGCAGGTCCATGACCTTCGCGGTGGTCGAGTCGGTGCCGCCCGACGACCCGTTGCCGACCGCGGTCTTCACGGCACTCACGCCCAGCGCGGCGTAGACGACGCCCTTGCCGAGCGAGGCGAGCCGCTTGCGCCAGCGCTTCGTGGTGTCGCCGACCTCGCGATAGCCGAACCCGAACTCGAGACCGCGCCACACGACGAGCAGCAGCATCCCGACCGCGATCGTCCAGAGAAGCACAGCGCCGAGCGGCTGCTCGGCGATCGCGTGCAGTGCGCCCGCGTTGGACGCGCTCTCGGACTTCTCCCCCAGCGCGAGCTGGCCCGCGAGCCAGGCGACCATGAGGTGCACGGCGCCGTAGGCAACCAACCCGATCCGGACCGCGTGGTCGAGCCATTGGCTCTCGTGCGCCTGCTGGGCCTGCTCGGCCATCTCTCCCATGGACGCCACCCTAGGTGTTCTGTCCGGACAGGTTGGGCACGCGGTCGGCGGGTGACTTGCCTTTGAGTGCGGTGTGGCCGCGGTGGTGATTGTAGTGATGGAGCCA
>NZ_PZYX01000006.1 GCF_003047285.1 Nocardioides allogilvus
ACGGAACTCCGGGTCCTTGGGTGCCGGCATAACGGACTCCTCTCCGAGACGATTCTCGCCTCAGCATCGGTGTCCGGGAAACCGGTTACAGGTCAATGGTCGCTTTCGAGAGCACCGCCCGCGAGACCTACGCCCGATTCCGCAAGGGCGACTCCTTCGTCGCGAGCGGCTACATCCACGAGTTCGAGGTCGAGCGGCGCGACGGGCCGAGCGTCATCAAGGAGGAGTTCGTCGCCCGGAAGATCGGCCACAACGCCAACAAGACGGACTACGTCGTCCAGCGCGCACGTCACGCGGCACCGGAGCGCCCGCTGACGCCGGTGCCTGACCCGCCGGCCATCGCACTCTGACCGGACAGCGTCGTGGACTCCTATGACGAGCTCGAGGACGCTTACAGGGGCGTTACGGACCTCTTGGAGCGTCCACCGGCGCCCATCAACTGGAACCTGCTGGACGCGAACGAGGCTGACATCGAGTGGCACGACCTCGATGCCTGGGTGACTTGGCTCAAGGCCACGTTCGGGCTGCCGCCCTCGATCGTTCCGCCGCACTGGCACCGCCACGACGAGCTCGTCTGGGAACTGTCCGCTCTCCACACCCACTGGCTGAGCTGCCACCACGAAAGCGCCAACGCCTCAGCCCCGATCGCCTGGCTGCGCGACTTCGCGGACGCCCGCCATCGACTGCGGGACTGGGTGGCGATCTGCGGCACTCGCCTCGACCGCGACCGCCCGACCCGGCAGACGGTCTGGCCAGGCGAGCGTGTCCTCGACCCAGGTGGCGAGGTCCCGATCAAGGACAGGCGACTGGACTTCGAGGAGTTCGTTCGCGCCGACGTCCTCCGACGTCGCCGTATCGAAGCGATGGCTAGCGATGCGCTCGTCGTGTGAGCCGAGTGCGGCCCCCACGCACCTAACAGACGTGCCCATCCACAGAGCGGCCCGTCATCTGCGACCGCGAGCCGACCGCCGTTGGACGGTCGAGTCCGGACCCACGAAACGGAGCGCGTGATGCTTCTCCCCCACGCACTGACCCTCGCGAAGGCGCGTTCCTACCTCGCGGCCCTCGCCGACCACGCAGACTCGATCGACGCGTCGTCCGCGTACGAGCGCGTCTTGATCGAACTCGATCGCCTCCACGGCGATGAGAGTCCCGGCCTCGACGCCGACGGAATCTGTGCGGACCGCGCGAACCTGTTCGCCGCAGCCAGCTCCGCAATCGAGGCGCTCGAGGAGTACGGCGTAGACGCGCTCAATCTCGAACTCGTCCTGGCCAAGCTCGAAGACGCCTACGACATAGACGGCACCTGATGTACGGCGAGAACGGCGCCGCAATGCGACGGGAACTCGCGGCCCTCCTGCGGCAGCATCGGATCCAGCACAGGATCGGCGGCCCTGCTCAACCAGATCGAGCAGCGCTCGGCCAGCAGATCCTCCAGTACCGGCAGAACCTGCTGATCTGGTGCACCCAGGCCATGCAGGCAACCAGCCCACTGCTGTTCAGCAACCTTCCCACCAAACAGGCCAACCCCTTCCGCGTCGGCCGACCCGGCATCACCGGTGCGGGCGAACTTGCCCGAGCCCTGGAACACGCGAAAGCACACTCCTCTGCCCAAGCGGCATCGATCGAGCAGTTGACGACGCCGAGCGACAACCCCGTCGTCGAGCACTGGCGCGAACTCGCGCGAGCCGCCGTCCTCGCCGAGCACGACACTGCTCCCGAGGTCGCGTCTCACCTGAACGCGCCCCAAGCCCAGGCGCTGGTCGGAGACGTTGCCGCCGTCGCCCAGGCCCTGGTCGTGCTGGACCAGCGATACAAGAACACACCGGGCTGGGAGCAGCTCCCGCAGGCCGCGCGTCTCGGCTGGGCGGCGCTCGCAGCCGCCCTCGACGTCAATCTGGGTCAGCCGGACTACACGGTCGACCGCTCGGGTTGGCGCCCGACGACCAAACCAATCTTGGGGCCGACCAAGCCCGGCATCCTTGGTGTGCTCCAGGCCGAACACAACCTCGCCGTGCGCTTGAACAGGTCCTCGCCCCGGATGACGAACTTGCGCCTCATCGTCGACTCCCAGCGGATCCTCTCCAGCCGCCTTGCCCCGTTCGCGACAAGGATCGACATCGGGCTCGCCGAGCGTTGGCTGAACCGTGCCGCGACCTACACCACGCTGCAGCGTCAACTGCGTGGCATCGGGGGCCGGCTCGGGGACTGCGGGCTGGCAGCTGCAGACGGCGCGAACGCCGTCACCAGACTCTCGACCCTCCCATCGGACACGATCGTCGAGCCTCGCACCCTGGGCGGCTTCCAGACCCTGTTCCATCAGATCGACACGCGCATCGCCGACGTGGTCGAGGACGGCATCGAACGCGGCTCGTTCGTTAAGCGCGTGACCGTTCCGCGACTCGTCACCGGGACGGGACAGCTCGTCCAGCCGGTCCGCGAGCGATACCTCCCGGTGACTCGGCCCTCCGACCTCGACGTGGTCCAGACCGTGCGCAACGAGCTACGCCCTCGGCCACACATCGAGGCAGTGGGCCCGGGTCCCACCCGCGCGGACCTGCACGAAGCCCTCATCCATCGCCCCGAACCGCGCGATCCCGGCAGCCTGGAGCTCTGAACATCTCGGATCCCGACTTGGGCACGCGTGACCACCTGATTGGTGACCATTCCACCAACGAGGAGGAAGCCACCGTGTCCGCCACCCGACACCCAAAGACCGACGAGAACCCCTACCTCTCGCTGCCAGACGCAGCTGAGGTCATCGGCCAGTCCGTGAAGACGCTCCGTCGCCGAATTTCCGCTGGCTCGCTCCCGGCGTACCGCTTCGGGCCGCGCTGCATCCGGGTGCGCCTCAATGACCTGGAGGCCTCCGGACACCGCATCCCGAGTGCCCGAACCGGGGACTGAAGGTAGGCACATCCGATGCATATCCGATGCAACGTGACAACGAAAAAGGCCCCCGGTCAGCGTTTCCGCTGGTCAGGGGCCCTTCATCTCGGGTGGGCGATACTGGGTTCGAAGCAGTAACGTCCTCAAGATGAAGCAAGACGCTCGACTATCGCTACAACTCGGCCGAGGCGATGCGCCTGCGGCCCTGGACGCTCAGTTGATCTCGATGTAGGGCTGGGCGACGTCCGAGCCATCAGAGATCGGCATACCCATCCACGCTCGACGAGATCACGACCACGATCCGTTCGTCGCGTTCAGTTTGCGACCTGATCGTCAGGAGCGTCCAGTTCCTCCAGCACCGTGGCTTCCTCGTCGGTGATGGGCTGGGCCAGCAGTGATCCATCGGCCGAACCTGGCCGCAGTGTCCGATCCAGCACCATGGCCGGCGCGAAGTCGATGGTCCGGTCCGGCTCGATGTAGTGCGCCTCCGTGATCGCGGTAGACGTGTGCCCCAAGTGGGTGGCCGCGGCGTTGACCCCGATACCGCGAGCGATCACCGTCGCACCGGTGCGCCGATACCACCGCGGTGTGATCCCCGAGTCCGCAAGATCCGCGAGGACCAGGAGCTCACGGAAGGTCCGCCGAAAGTTGTGCTGGCTGATGGGGCCACCCTCGCGGTTGTGGAAGATCGTCCACTCCGACTGCGACGGGTCCATTTCTTCCAGACGTCGCCTGATCACCCGAGCCGCAAAGTCAGGCAAGGGGATCGATCGTGCCGATGCGTCGGTCTTCGGGTGCGCCTGACGGAAAGTTCCGCTGCCCTGGCGGTACACGACGGTGCCGGTGACATGGGCGATCATCCCGTTCCGGCCGTCCTTAATGTCCACCGGCCTCAGCGCGAGTGTCTCCCCCGGTCGCAGGCCCGTGCCGAGCAGCACCTCGAGCGCGTCGCGGACGATGCCGTCGGGCTTGGGGCCCTTGACACCCGGCCCGGTGCGCCAGACAGCGGCGGCCTGCCGGATCCGCTGGATCTGGTCGAGAGTCAGCGCCTCTGGCGAGCCCTTCGGCTTCCGGAGCGGCGAGGTGCCCACAACCGGGTTCCGGGCCATGGCGTCGTGACGCAGCGCGAACCCGAACATGAGGTTGAGCATGGTGCGCGCATGCTTGGCCCGCGAGTACGACGCCGCCAGCTCGGTCTTCAAGAAAGTCTCGACCCTGCCGGTTGTGATCTCGCCGAGTGTGTAGTTCTCGAAGAACGGCCGCACATGGACCCGGACCTCGTCGCGGTAGTTCTTCTTGGTGCCGTCTGAGATCTCGCGTTGCGCCAGGTCTGCGAGCCAGAGCTCCGCGAGATCCCCGAACGGGCTCGTGAGGCTGAGCATCCCACCGCGCCCGTAGCCGGGACGCGTGACCAGCTTGTTCTTGAGTTCAGCGATCGCCTTGCTCGGCGACGACGACGTTGCCTTCACCTCACGCAGGACGCCGTCGACGTCTCGATATCTGGTGTGGGCGGTGTGGCGCCCGTTCGGCAGCCTGCCGACGCGGATTGATCCGTATGTGCCGATCGCGGTCCGAGGCCGCCCGCTCATCGCGCCTCACCGCTCGGGTGACGGTCGCAGTCCTCTCCCTCGAGGCGGGTGAGCCAGGCCTCGATCTCAGATGAGCGGAAACGTAGGTGGCGCCCAACCCGGAAGCCGGTCGGGCCTCGGCCTTGGCTACGCAGGTCGTAGATCGTCTGGGCGCTCACGTGCAACTGGGCGGCCAGTTCTTGAACCGAGAGCGCCGACTCGAAGACGCCGGTGACGACTGCACCACCGTTGCCGGGGCCGGTCGAGGGACTGGTTTCAGTGCTGGGTGTGATCTCCATACAACCGAGGTGCGCGAACCTCGCCGAGGTGCGAGCCGGCGCGTCCGAGCCGGCGCGAGATGGGCCGAAGTGGAGGTGGTTTATGCGACATAAATGCGATCTGGCCACGTTCTTTCTCCTCTGTGAGGATCCAGAACGTGGCCTGACCTGTGGTGATGGTGGAGGTGAGGGGACTCGAACCCCTGACCCTCTGCATGCCATGCAGATGCGCTACCAGCTGCGCCACACCCCCATCGGGACTGTCCGACCAACCTTGCGTCGAACAACTCGCGGAATCTTAGCCAACGCTTCCGGCAGATGTGAAATCGGGTGCCACTCGGTTGTACGCCGTCAGCCGGAGCCCGTCCTGGACGCCGGTCTCGACCAGCGTTGCCCACCCGCAGTTGTCCAGGCCGCGGAGGCTCTGCCGGGTGGCGGCGTCCCACCCCAACAGCCCGCCGAGGCCGACCTTGGTGGCGGCGCCGTGCCCGACGACGCACACGGTCTCTCCCGGCTCGACCGAGGCGAGCGCCTCGCGCAGGGCGGGCACGATGCGCGCCTGGACGTCGTGGGTGCTCTCGGCGCCCGGCACGAGGTCGGCGCCCTCGAAGGCTCCTCCGGCGGCCATCCAGGCCGCGTGCTCGGAGGGGAAGGCCGCGGCGAACTCGGCCATCGTCAGGCCCGAGCGCTCCCCCACGTCGTACTCACGCAGCCGCTTGTCCAGGCGCACGGTCAGGCCTGTGGCGCGAGCGACCTCGTCGGCCGTGGCGCTGGCGCGGAGCAGGTCGGAGCTCCACAGCGCGGCCGGACGCAGCGCGGCGATCGCCGACGCGACGGCAGCCGCCTGGGCACGCCCGACTGCGTCGAGCTCGACATCGGTGTGGCCCTGGGCGCGCTGCTCCGCGTTCCACGACGTCTGGCCGTGACGGAGCAGGACGAGCGTCCTAGGTTTCGACACGCTCGTTCCTCGCTGCTCAACCAGCGGAGGAGTCACGCCTCGGAGGACTCCGCGGGCGGTCCCGGCTGCGGCACGGGGATCGACGGGCAGTCGCGCCACAGGCGCTCGAGGGCGTAGAAGACGCGCTCCTCCTCGTGCTGCACGTGGACGACGATCTCGCCGTAGTCCAGCAGCACCCAGCGACCCTCGCGGTGGCCCTCGCGACGGATCGGCTTGGCGCCGGCCTCGCGGAGCTTGTCCTCGATCTCGTCGACGATGGCCTTGACCTGGCGCTCGTTGGAGGCCGAGGCGAGCAGGAAGGCGTCGGTGATGGCGATGGCCTCGCTCACGTCGTAGGCGACGACCTGGAGAGCGATCTTGTCGGCTGCAGCGAGGGCGGCGATCTGGACGAGCTCGATGGCGTGGTCGGTGGCGGTCATTGAGGATCCTTGACTGTCGATGAGGCGTAGAGGCCGTGCTTGGCGATGTACTGCACGACGCCGTCCGGCACGAGGTACCAGACGGGTTCGCCGCGACGCTTGCGGTCGCGGCAGTCGGTGGACGAGATCGCCAGCGCGGGGATCTCGACCATGGTCACGCGATCCGAGGGGATCGCATCGAGGGTCTTCTTGTCCATTTCATAGCCCGGTCGCGTGCAGCCGACGAACTGCGCGAGCTCGAAGAGCTCCTCGACGTCGCGCCAGGTGAAGATGTCGGCGAGGGCGTCGGCACCGGTGATGAAGTAGAGCTCCGCATCGGGCATGGCGGCCTTCAGGTCGCGGAGCGTGTCGATCGTGTAGGTCGGGCCGTCGCGGTCGATGTCGACGCGCGAGACCCGGAACAGCGGGTTGGCGGCGGTCGCCACCACGGTCATGAGGTAGCGGTCCTCGGCCGGCGACACGTCGCGGTCGGCCTTCTGCCAGGGCGCACCCGTCGGCACGAAGACGACCTCGTCGAGGTCGAACCACGCCTGCACCTCGGAGGCGGCCACGAGGTGGCCGTGGTGGATGGGGTCGAACGTGCCACCCATCACACCGACGCGGCGCATCAGGAGTGCTCGCGCCCGCCGCCGAAGGAGATCAGGGCCAGCAGCATGCCCAGCAGGATCGCCAGCGCGACGGCGCCGATGACGTAGGGGTGGACGGCAGGCTCACCGTGGGACTCGGCGGCAAGGGTGCTCAGGGTGCTCAGCGACATGGGGGCGATCCTATCGGGTGTGGCCGTCGCCGATGACGACGTACTTGGTGGAGGTCATCTCGGGCAGTCCCATCGGCCCGCGGGCATGCAGCTTCTGGGTACTGATGCCGATCTCGGCGCCGAAGCCGAACTCCCCGCCGTCGGTGAAGCGGGTGGAGGCGTTGACCAGCACGGCAGCCGAGTCCACGGCCGCAATGAAGCGGCGGATCGTGGCCTGGTCGCTCGCGACGATGGCATCGGTGTGCCCGCTCGAGTGGGCGCGGATGTGCTCGATCGCACCCTCGACGTCGTCCACCACGGCGGCGGAGATGTCGAGCGAGAGGTATTCGGCGCCGTGGTCCTCCTCGGTCGCCTCGACGACCCCGTCGTACTCGCGGAACCGCTCGTCGCCGTGGATCGTCACGTCGCGCTCGTGCAGCGCGTCGATGACCTGCGGCAGGAAGTCGTCGGCGATGTCGGCGTGCACCAGCAGCGACTCGGCCGCGTTGCACACGCTCGTGCGGTGGGTCTTGGCGTTGACCACGATCGACAGGGCCATCTCGAGGTCGGCCGACGCGTCGACGTACACGTGGCAGTTGCCGACACCGGTCTCGATGACGGGCACGGTCGACTCCTCGACGACGCTGCGGATGAGGCCCGCTCCCCCGCGCGGGATCAGCACGTCGACCAGGCCGCGGGCGCGCATCAGTGCCTTGACCGAGTCATGGGTGTCGCCGGGGACGAGCTGTACGGCGTCCTCCGGGAGACCGGCAGCGAGCAGGGCCGAGCGCAGGGCGGTGACGATGGCGGCGTTGCTCGAGCGGGCGCTGGAGGAGCCGCGCAGCAGCACCGCGTTGCCGGACTTCAGGCAGATGCCGGCCGCGTCGGCGGTGACGTTGGGGCGTGCCTCGTAGATCATCCCGACCACGCCGAACGGCACGCGGACCTGGCGCAGCTCGAGGCCGTTGGCGAGCGTCGAGCCACGCACGACCTCGCCGACCGGGTCGGCCAGGCCGGCGACGTCGCGCAGGCCGGACGCCATCGCCTCGAGCCGTTCGTCGGTGAGGCGCAGGCGGTCGATGATGTTGGGCGGGGTCGCGTTGTCCTCGGCCCGCGTGATGTCCTCGGCGTTGGCGGCCAGGATCGCAGGAGCGGAGGTCAGGAGGGCGTCGGCCATGGCGTGCAGGGCCGCGTCCTTGGTCGCTCGGGTCGCGAGGGCCAGGTCGTGGCTCGCGATCCGGGCGCGCGTCGCAACCTCACGCACGCCGTCGGCGTCATAGGCAGTGCTCATGCTTGAAAGCGTAGGTCGGCACCGGCCGGTGCCTGCATGCGTCTCACGCTCGGAAGGGGTTCGTCATGCGGGGGAACATCGCACTCGTCTCACTGCTCGCGGCCGGACTGCTGGTCAGCGCCGGCCCGGCCACCGGGCAGGAGCGGGGAAACCCGGTGACCGGGTTGCCCGAGGAGGTCCACGGTGGCGTCATCCTCGACCTCGCCGACGGCGACCGCTTCAAGGCGACCGTCTCGCGCGACCTGGGCACCGTGTGGGGCAGCCGCTACGACGCCGCCACCCGCTCGTGGGGCAAGCGCGTCGCCGTGCTCAGGAAGAAGAACCTCTTCTGCGGCGACGTGGACGGCCGGGCCGCCGGCAACGCGGTCGCGCTGATCGCCGTGTGCGACAAGGGCAGCTATGCCGAGGACCAGGCACCCACCCACTCGCAGGCGCTGCACTCCCCCGACACCGTCTCGTGGAGCCAGTTCACGCTGCCCGGCGAGGCCCACGACGAACCCGGTATCTCGCCCAGCGGCGCCCACGCGATCTGGCCGCTGCACGACGGCTGGGTGACGCGGTCCGCGGCCGGCTTCCGGATCGTGGAGCGCGACCTGCCCGGCCAGGAGTACTCGATCACCGGCACGATCTCCGACACCGGCGACGTCTCGGTCCTGTACGGCGGCGCGCACGATGACGACGGCAGGTGCGCGGGAGTGGTGCGGGTGCTCATCGTCTCGGCGTCCGGCGCGACGTCCGGGCAGGACCTCACCGTCGACGACGCCTGCGCCGACCTGGACCTCGCCAACGTCGATGCGACCACCGTGCTCTTCGGCGCCCCCGACTTCCCCGAGACGGTGGTCGGCATCACCCGGCCCGACACGGCGTCGCCCTGGGCCGTCACCGCGATCGCGCCCGCACGCGCACCCGGCCTGGTGCGCCAGCGGGGCCGCGGCACGGCACCCACGTTGTTCGCCACCTCGCCCGGCCTGCCGATGCTCGCGGTGGGCTCCGCCGACCGGCACTCGTTCACCGCGCAGGCCTACGACCCGGTGGCGCAGAGGTGGGCGGCGCCGATCGGCATCGCGCGCACCGCAGACCGGTGCACCTGGGGCGACAACTTCCTCGGCGAGCCGCTGGGGGTCTTCGCGCTCCGACTCCGGTGCGGCGGGCAGGAGCGGGTCATGGTCAGCCCCGACGCGCGCACCTGGCACGACGTCGGCCTCCGCGCGAGCCCGCTGGGCGTCTCCCCCGACGGGTCGTACGTCGCCGCGTCCAACCGCAAGCGGACGCTGGTCTTCTCCCGCGAGCGCGGGCTCGTGCGCCTGCCACTGCCGACCCGCGCCCGCTGCGACGTGGTCCAGCCGGTGGCGCCCGACGCGGCGATCCGGCTGACCACCACCAACGCGCGTGGCTGGCCCGGGAGGCTGGACGTGTCGACGCCGGATGGCTGGCAGCAGACCAGGACACGCTTCCCGCGCCTGCGCGTGGGCACCGACCGCTGCCGCCAGGTGGTGCCCGAGCTCTACGAGAGCCCGGTCATGTACTCCTTCTACGGCACCACCCGGGCCGCGGCGCTCACCGTCAGCGCCGCGGGCGACGGCTGGCAGGTGCGGCGCACGATCTACTGACCTGACCCGATCTGACCCTGGCGGCTCGACACCTCTGCCCCGGAACGCACGAACGCCCCCGACCTGGTGGTCGGGGGCGTTCGACGTACAGGCTGAGCGATCAGCCCTTGCGCTTGGTGATCTCCTCGGTCGCGGCCGGGAGGACCGTGTGCAGGTCTCCGACGACACCGAAGTCGACGAGCTCGAAGATCGGGGCCTCGTTGTCCTTGTTGACGGCAACGATCGTCTTCGAGGTCTGCATGCCGGCGCGGTGCTGGATCGCACCGGAGATGCCGTTGGCGACGTAGAGCTGCGGCGAGACCGTCTTGCCGGTCTGGCCGACCTGGAACGCGTGCGGCATCCAGCCCGAGTCGACGGCGGCACGCGAGGCGCCGACAGCGGCACCCAGCGAGTCGGCGAACTTCTCGATCGGCTCGAAGTTGCCGCCCGTGCCGCGACCACCGGAGACCACGATCGCGGCCTCGGTCAGCTCGGGGCGACCCGTGGACTGACGCGGCTGCGAGGCGATGATCTGCGCGGTCTTGGCACCGTCGGTGATGGTCGGCGTGAACGCCTCCACGGCGGCCGCGCCGGCGGCCTCCTCGGGAGCGGCCGAGTTGGGCTTGACCGTGATGATCGGCGTGCCCTTGGTGACCTTCGCGGTGACGGTGTAGCTGCCGGCGAAGACCGACTGCGTCGTGACCGGACCGGCCTGGACGTCGACGGCGTCGGTGATCAGACCGGACTCGATCTTGATCGCGAGGCGAGCCGCGACCTCCTTGCCCTCGAACGTCGAGGGGAAGAGGATCGCCGCCGGCGAGGACTTCTCCGCCAGCTGCTGCATGGCCTCGGCCTTGGGGGCCACGAGGTAGCCCTTCAGCTCGGCATCGTCGATGACGTAGACCTTCTCGGCGCCGTAGGCCTTGACCTTCTCGGCCACGGCGTCGGCCTGCGCGGCCGCACCGAAGAACACGGCCGACGGCTCGCCGAGGCGACGCGCGATGGTGAGGAGCTCGAACGTCGGCTTCTTGACCACGCCGTCGGCGTGGTCGATGACAACCAGAACTTCAGACATTGATGGCGCTCCCTTAGATGAACTTCTTGGAGGCGAGGAAGTCGGCCAGCGCAACCGCGCCCGAGCCGTCCTCGTCCGTGACGATCTCGCCGGCCGTGCGCGGCGGGCGGGCGGTGGTGTCCTCGACCTGCGACCAGGCGACGGACAGGCCGACCTGGTCGGCCTCGACACCGAGGTCGGCGAGCGACAGCGTCTCCAGCGGCTTCTTCTTGGCCGCCATGATGCCCTTGAAGGACGGGTAGCGGGCCTCACCGGTCTGGTCGGTCACCGAGAGGACGATCGGCAGGGTCGCGCCGATGACCTCGGTCGAGCCCTCGTTGTCGCGCTTGATCCGGACCTGGTCGCCCTGGGCCTCGACGACCGAGGCGAGCGTCACCTGGGGCAGGTTGAGGCGCTCGGCCAGCATGGCCGGCACGACGCTCATCGAGGCGTCGGTCGAGGCCATGCCGCAGACGATGAGGTCCGGCGAGCCGATCTTCTCGATCGCCTTCGCCAGCACGAGCGAGGTCGCGACGGCGTCCGAGCCGGCGATCGCGTCGTCGACGACGTGGACAGCCGCGTCGGCGCCCATCTGCAGGGCCTTGCGGGCAGCGTCGACGGCCTTCTCGGGACCGACGCACAGCGCGGTCACGGTGTGCTCGCCCTCGCCGGCCTTCTCCTTGATCTGCAGGGCCTGCTCGACGGCATACTCGTCGAGCTCCGACAGCAGTCCGTCCACGCCAACGCGGTCAACGGTGTTGTCCGACTCGAACTGCCGATCAGCAGTCGCATCAGGTACGTACTTCACACAGACGACAATGTTCATGGTGTGTGGCCTCGCGGCCCCTCCTGTGATGTTGATTCCCGCGAGCCAGCCGGCCCGCTCGAATCCGAGGATTGTGGTGGTGAGGTTACAAGCGAGTAACCCCACCGCGGAACACCGTCCGCGGTGGGGTTACTCACAACCGGCTCCTCAGGAGCCTACGAGGCGTACGGCGTCAGGCGACCTTGAAGGTGGTCCTGGCCGACGACGGGTTGGTGGTGGCGGAGCCGGCGTACTTCACCGCGACCTTGTACTTGCCGTGGGCCGCGATCTTCTTGAAGACGGCCTTGGCCTTGCCCGAGGACAGGTTGACCGTGATCGTCTTGATCTTCTTGGCGCCCTTCTTGACCGTGACCGCGACCTTGCCGGTCGGGGTGCCAGTCGCCGCCTTGACGGCCACCTTGACCGTGGCCTTCTTGCTGGCCGCGACGTACTTGGCCTTGGCCGTCGTCGTCGTGGCCACCTTCACGACCGGGGCGGTCGTGGGGGGCGGCGTCGCGGTGGTCGGTGCCGTCACGGTGACCGTGTCGATGAGCGTGTTCTGTCCGGCGTCGAGCGTGCAGGAGACGTTGATCGGACCGACCTCGGAGTTGTCCTCCTTGACCAGGGTGATCGCGGTCGTGAAGTTGCCGGCCCGGATCTCGTAGACGCCCGCGGTCGCCGGCGCCGTCAGCGCAACCGGACCAGCGGCGGGGACGGTCAGCTCGCCGGTCGCCGGAACGGTGGTGAGCGGAATGGTCGCCGCAAAGGCCTTGGGCGCCCCGAAGGCCGTTGTCGAGATCGAGGCAGTGCCCTTGACAGCACGGGCCCCGAGGAAGCCGTACATCAGGCTGCGCACGTCGTCGCCGATCACGACCGACGCGTTGGCAGCACCGCTCAGGGCACTGCCGGCGACGGCGGTGTCGGGCAGCGTCGTGTCAGCGATGAGCTTGAACTGACGGTCGGCACCACCCACGGGGCAGGTGTAGGTGAGCGTCTGCGAGACCGCCTCGGCCGGCACGGCGAGCAGCGCCGTGCCACCGATCATCACGGCCGAAACAGCAGCGATGGAGCACTTTTTGGACAGCATGGGACCCATCAGTTTCCCTCCCAGGAATTTGAGTTGAGCGTGGCCGAGCCACGACCCGGCGTCCCTTTCCTCCCAGAACGAGACGCCGGGCAGCACCCTGTCACGAACGTGCAACTGGTTCCAAGGGTTGATTACTCGCCAGTCACATACCGAGACGCCGCCCGGAGCAGTGCTCCGGGCGGCGTCGTGATCGTGCTGGTTGCCTCGCGGCCGCGTCAGCGGCGGACGCGGAACCGCTTGACCGTCTTGGACCGGCGGTGGTTGCTGTCGCCCTTGTACTTCACCGCGACCCTGTACTTGCCCTTGCCCAGGCGAGCCAGGTTGAAGCCGCGCGTGCCCTTGGCGAGCGTGCCCCGCCGGACCTTGTGGAAGCCCTTGTTGCCCGCCTTGCGCAGCACGAGCTTGACCTTCCCGGTCGGCACCGTCTTGTTGATGCCGACGACCTTGATCCTGGCGGATGTGCGCTCGCCCACCCGCTTGCCGATGATCTTGACCCGGGTGGACGTGGCCGCCTTGGTCACCTCGAGGTTGACCGGGGTGGCCGAGCTGCCCTCGTAGTGGGTGGTGTCCTTCGGCGTGAAGGTCGCACTGACCGGGTTGTCGCCCACCGCGGCCTGGTTGATGACCAGGGAGGCCGCGCCGTCCTTGACCTGGACCTTGGTCGACACGCCGTCGACGACGAACGTGACGTCGCCCGCGGGCGTGCCACCGGGTGTGCTCACCTTGGCGGTGGCCGTCACGGGGGCGCCGTAGCCGGCTCGGGTGCGGCTCAGCGTGAGCGCGGTGCTCGACTTGGAGACCACGACGACGGTGTCGACGACGGGTGGCTTGCCGTTGACCTTGGGAGCGGAGCAGGAGATGGGCACCACCTGCTGCGTGCCGTCCTGCTTCGTGAAGTTGAGCGTCGCCACGAGGTTGCCGGCCTCGAGGGCCAGGTCACCTGCGAGGGTCGCCTTGAGCGGAGTGGCCGGTGAGGTGGCCGTGAACAGAACCGGCGCCGGTGTCGTCGTCTGGTCACCCAGGGAGGTCGTCGGGATCGTCTCAGTGACCGTCAACGCCGCGCCGGAGAAGGTGCCTTGGGCGGCGACGGTGCCGTCGAAGGACCGGGCCTGCAGATCCTCGTAGGCCAGCTTGGCAAGCTCGGGCGGCAGCACCACGTCGGAGTCGAAGACGGCGTTGGCCGTGTCACCGACGTACATCTTGGCAGGGGCGGTGCTGTCGGTGTTGACGCTCACCTGGTAGTCCGTGCCGAGGACCGGGCAGGTGTAGGAGACCGGCCCGGTCTCGGCGTGCGCCGGTGCGGCGACGACCGCGAGGCCGCCGCCGCTGAGCACGACGGCGAGCCCGGTGGCCAGGGCGTGCTTGGTGCGGATGGATGCAGACATGCAATGTCCCCCTCGAGAGATGGTGTGTCCAGCGATCACTCGGGGCGGGCCCGAGCTCCATCGACCATAGGCACATCGTCGTCAGGGGAGGAAACACCCTCAGGGGCGGATGATCCGATCCAGGATGCGTCCCACGACCAGCCAGGCGATCGCTCCGAGGCCCCAGTTGAACAGCGCGTTCTTGGTCTCGGCGTTGGAGCCGGTGAACTGCTTGATGCCCTCGTTCTTGTCGAAGACACCGAGGTCGACGGCATTGGCGGCATCGAGCACGAACTGCACCAGGTCGTTGGCACGGTTGGCCTTCAGCGCGATCAGCAGGGCACCGAGCGCGAGCGTCAGCGCGGCCAGCACGCAGATCAGCCACACCACCTGGGCGATGCGCGCGCGCACTGCGGAGGTGGCCCCCGCTGCGCGGGACCTGCGGGTCGAGCTGTTGTCCTCGGTGTCGATCTTTTCCTTGGCCACGTGCGTCCTTCCGTCGGGGTGTTCGGGTCCTACTACGTGCTGCTTGTGGTCGTGAGTTCGCTACCGGGACACGAACGTCGCCTTGCCCGGCCCGCTCTCAACGAACGAGCGCATGCCGATGGCACGGTCCTCGGTCGCAAAAACTGACGCGAACTGCAGCTGCTCGATCTCCAGGCCCGTGTCGAGGTCGGTCTCCAGTCCCCGGTCGATGCACGTCTTGGCCGCCCGGAGGGCCAGGCCGGCAGCTCCGGAGAACTGTCCGGCCCAGGCCAGCGCAGCGGCGTACACCTCGTCCGGCTCGACCAACCGGTCGACGAGGCCGAGGGCCAGCGCCTCGTCGGCCTTGACGAAGCGGCCCGTGAAGATCAGGTCCTTGGCCTTGCTGGGGCCGATCAGCCGCGAGAGCCGCTGGGTGCCGCCGGCGCCGGGGATGATGCCGAGCAGGACCTCGGGCTGGCCGAACGTGGCGTCCGTGGCGGCGATCCGGATGTCGGCGGCCAGCGCGAGCTCGCACCCGCCGCCGAGCGCATATCCGCGCACGGCAGCCACGACCGGCTTGGGGATCCGCGCGATGGCCGTGACGGCTCCCTGGACGGACGCGGCGGCCTTGACCATGTCGGGATAGGCCAGGTCCTGCATCTCCTTGACGTCGTTGCCGGCCGCGAAGACCCGCTCGCCGCCGTAGAGCACGACCGCCTTGACGTCGTCACGCTCGGTCGCCTCCTCCGCGGCGGCCTTCAGCCCGGCCTGTACGGCGAAGCTGATGGCGTTCATCTTCGGTCGGTCGAGGCGGATGGTGCCGACGCCGTCGGCCACCTCCAGCCGGACCCAATCCTGCGTGCTGTCCTGGTTCGCGTCGCTCATGTGGGCATTCCTATCCTCAGGTCCGTTCCCGCGTCCATGCGGGGTGCGGGCACAATGCCCGGGTGACACCTGGAATGTGGAACCACGCAGGCGAGACGACCATGGTCTGGCCCGGGCGCAACTGGCCGCTCGGCGCGACCTGGTCGGCCGAGTCGACCAACTTCGCCGTCTATGCCCCCCGCGCCACCGCCGCCTGGGTCTGCCTGTTCTCCGATGACGAGGGCGACGACACCGAGCAGCGCATCGAGCTGACCGAGCACTCCCTCGGCATCTGGCACTGCGCAGTGCCCGGTCTGGCCGCGGGGACCCGCTACGGCTACCGCGTGGACGGCGAGTGGGACCCGACGCGGGGTCTGCGGTTCAACGCCGACAAGCTGCTGCTCGACCCCTACGGCAAGGCCGTCTCCGGCACCCTCACCCCCGAGCCCGCCATCTTCGGCTACGTCCTGGGCGAGCCCGAGGAACGGAGCACGCTCGACTCGGCGCCGTACGTCCCGCGCAGCGTCGTGGTCAACGACGAGTTCGACTGGGGCGGCGAGGTCCCGCAGCGGCGCCGGTGGCGCGACTCGGTGATCTACGAGCTCCACGTCAAGGGCATGACCGCCCTGCACGACCGGGTCCCCGAGGAGCTGCGCGGCACCTATGCGGGACTGGCGACGCCGGCCGTCACCGACTACCTGCGCGACCTCGGCGTCACCGCCGTTGAGCTGCTGCCGATCCACCAGTTCTTCTCCGAGCCGTCGCTGGCCGAGCGCGGGCTGGTGAACTACTGGGGCTACAACTCGCTGGGCTTCTTCGCGCCCCACAACGCCTACTCCGCCTCGGGTGATCGCGGCGAGCAGGTGCGTGAGTTCAAGCAGATGGTCAAGGCCTTCCACGAGGCAGGTCTCGAGGTCATCCTCGACGTCGTCTACAACCACACCGCCGAGGCCGGGCCGCTCGGTCCGACGCTGTCCTTCCGCGGGCTCGACGACCTCGGCTACTACCAGCGCGTCAACGCCGACAACGTGGTGGAGGCGCTGGCCGAGGCGCCGTCGGACACCTACTGGGACGTCACCGGCTGCGGCAACACCGTCGATGCCACCCACACGCAGAGCCTGCGGATGATCCTCGACTCGCTGCGCTACTGGGTCAACGAGATGCACGTCGACGGCTTCCGCTTCGACCTGCTCAGCGCGCTGGCCCGCACCGACCAGCAGGTCGACATGGGCAGCCACCTGCTCACCGCGATCGGCCAGGACCCCGTCCTGCGCCACGTGAAGCTGATCGCCGAGCCGTGGGACGCCTCCATGGATGGCTACCGCGTCGGCGAGTTCCCGCCGCCGTGGGTGGAGTGGAACGACCAGTACCGCGACACCATGCGCGACTTCTGGCGCGGGCACACCTCGGGGGTGCGCACCGTCGCCACCAGGATCGCCGGGTCGAGCGACCTGTACGCCGACGACGGCCGTTCGCCGTACGCCTCGGTCAACTTCATCACCGCCCATGACGGCTTCACGCTGCGCGACCTCGTCTCCTACAACGACAAGCACAACGAGGCCAACGGCGAGGACAACCGCGACGGCACCGACAACAACCGCTCGTGGAACTGCGGCGTCGAGGGCGAGACCGACGACGCCGAGATCATCGCGCTGCGCCGTCGCCAGGCCGCCAACCTGATGGTGTCGCTGTGCTTCTCCAACGGCGTGCCGATGCTGACCGCCGGTGACGAGCGCGGGCGCACCCAGCGCGGCAACAACAACGCCTACGGCCAGGACAACGAGATCTCCTGGATCGACTGGCGACCCGACGACGCGTGGCTCGACGTCTACGAGATCACCAAGACCGCGCTGCGGCTGCGGCGTGACCACCCGGCCCTGCGGCAGCGGCACTGGTTCGAGGGACGGCCCACGATCAAGGGCGGGCCCAAGGACCTCGTGTGGCTGCACCCGACCGGGCGCGAGATGACGGCCGACGACTGGCACGACGACGGGCTGCAGGTCGTCGGGATGTTCGTCTCGGGCGACCCCCTGCGCTCCCCCGGCCCGCACGGCGAGCAGCTCCGCGACGCGTCGTTCGTCATCTGGCTGAGCGCCTGCGCGCACGACGTCGAGGTGACCCTGCCGAAGAACGACTGGGTGCACTCCGGCGAGGTGGTGCTCTCGACGGACCCGGGCAACCCGGTCGGGACGTTCGTCGAGACCGGCAGCACGATGACCCAGGAGGCCCGCTCCGTCATCGTCCTGCGCGAGGTGAAGTGACGTGATGAACTGGCGACGCATCCCGGTCGTGAAGCACCCGTGCGCCGATCTGCTCATCGTCCAGCTGCTGGGCATCGTCATCTACCCGTTCCTCGGGGACGCGCCGCTCGGCCGGGCTGTGTTCTCCACCTTCGCGCTGCTCGTGCTCGTGCTGGCCGTGATGGCGGTGCGGATGACCCCGGCACTCAACTGGGTCTCGGCGATCCTCGGCCTGCCTGTGGTCGTCCTCACCATCTGGGAGGCCGTCTCCCCCGGCGTCGAGTCGGTGGTGCTGTGGTCGTCGGTCTCCCACGCCGTCTTCTACTTCTACACCGCCTACGCGCTGCTCAGGTACATGTTCGCCGACCACGTCGTGACCACCGACGAGCTCTATGCGACCGGCGCGACCTTCACCGTCGTGGCCTGGGGCTTCGCCTACGTCTACCTCGCCGTCGACATCGTCTGGCCCGGCTCGTTCTCGGTCGTCGGCAACCCGCTCGACGCCAGGGCCTGGTTCGAGATGCTCTTCCTCTCCGTCACCACCATGACCAGCACCGGCCTGTCCGACATCTATCCGGTCCGGCCGCACGCGCGCTCGTTCGTGATGATCGAGCAGATCGCCGGGATGCTCTACCTCGCCCTCGTGGTGGCGCGGATGATCGCGCTCACCGTCACCCGGACGGCGATGCGGGCCCCGAAGTCCGACTGATCGCTCAGGCGGGCGTGGCGACCAGGCCCATCTCCGCGACGGACGCCAAGGCGGCGTTGCGGGGCACGACCCGGACGGTGTAGCCGAACGGCCCGGACTGGTCGAGCGCGACGTCGGCGTCGAACCGGTGCCGGTCGCCGTCGTAGGACTCGCTCACGTGCATGACGGTCGTGGCGGCGTCCAGCAGCTCGTCGTCGGCACTGGTGCGCCCGTGGACGACCTGCACCTCGACGTCGTCCACGCCCAGGTCGGACAGCGCCACGAAGGCGCGTACGGCGAGGGTCGCGCCGACCTCGGCGGCGTCACCGACGCCGCCGGACTCCACGTGCTCGACGCGCACCGACGGCCAGGCCGCCCGGACGCGCTGCTTCCACTGGGCGAGCTCGCGGGCACCGTGGTAGTCGGCGTTGAGGGTGCGTGAGGTGTGCGCCGCCGGGGCATACAGCTCGCGCACGTAGTCGCGCACCTGGCGCGTGGCGAGCACCTTGGGCCCGAGCGACTTGAGCGTGTGCCGGACCATCTCCAGCCAGCGGGTCGGCACCCCCTCGGCGTCGACGTCGTAGAACCGCGGCGCGACCTCGTGCTCGAGCAGGTCGTAGAGCGCGTCGGCCTCGAGGTCGTCACGACGGTCGACGTCGTCGATCCCGTCGGCCGAGGGGATCGCCCAGCCGTTGTTGCCGTCGTACCACTCGTCCCACCAGCCGTCGAGGATGGAGAGGTTGAGCCCGCCGTTGAGGGCGGCCTTCATGCCGGAGGTGCCGCACGCCTCGTAGGGACGCAGCGGGTTGTTGAGCCAGACGTCGCAGCCGGGGTAGAGCGGCTGGGCCATGGCGATGTCGTAGTTGGGCAGGAACACGATGCGGTGCCGGACCGCCGGGTCGTCGGCGAAGCGCACCAGCTCCTGGATCAGCTTCTTGCCGCCGTCGTCGGCGGGGTGCGACTTGCCGGCGATGACGAGCTGGATCGGGCGCTCGGGGTCGAGCAGCAGCCGCGTGAGCCGCTCGGGATCGCGCAGCATCAGCGTCAGCCGCTTGTAGGACGGCACCCGGCGGGCGAAGCCGATCGTGAGCACGTCGGGGTCGAGCGCGGTCTCGATCCAGCCGAGCTCGGCCGGCGCGAAGCCGCGCTTGGCCGAGGACCTGGCCAGCCGGGCCCTGGCGTCGTCGACGAGCCGCGCGCGCAGCGTCCGCTTCAGGTCCCACAGCCGCTTGCCCGGGAGCTGGTCGATCAGCGGCCAGAGCGCGTCCGTGTCGTCGTTGTCGACGTCGGCGCCGAGCTCGGTCGCCAGGTCGAAGATCTCGCGCGCGATCCAGGTCGGGCCGTGCACGCCGTTGGTGATGGAGCCGATCGGCACCTCTGCCTCGTCGAAGGCCGGCCACAGCCCGTTGAACATGCCGCGGCTGACGTGGCCGTGCAGCTCGGAGACGCCGTTGGCGCGCTGCGCCAGCCGGAAGCCCATCACCGCCATGTTGAACACGCCAGCGTCGCCGCCCTCGTAGTCCTCGGCACCCAGTGCCAGGACCCGCTCGGCGGGCACGCCCGGGGTCGGCGAGGAACCGCCGCCGAAGTACTGCTGGACCAGCTCGCGCGGGAAGCGGTCGATGCCTGCCGGGACAGGGGTGTGCGTGGTGAAGACGGTGCCGGCCCGCGACACCTCGAGCGCGGTGTCGAAGTCGAGGCCGGGGCCGCCCTCGCTGAGGGTGAGCTCGCGGATCCGCTCGATGCCCAGGAAGCCGGCGTGGCCCTCGTTGGTGTGGAAGACCTCGGGGGCCGGGGCACCGGTGAGCCGCGAGTGGACCCGCAGGGCACGTACTCCGCCGACGCCGAGGAGCAGCTCCTGGCGCAGCCGGTGCTCGGAGTTCCCGCCGTACAACCGGTCGGTGACGTCGCGGTAGTGCTGCGGGTTCTCCTCGATGTCGGAGTCGAGCAGCAGCAGCGGCACCCGGCCGACGTCGGCCACGAAGATGCGGGCGAGCAGGTCGGGGCCACCCGGCATGGCGATCGAGACGATCGCGCGGGAGCCGTCCGCCTCGCGCAGCAGCGACAGCGGCAGCTCGTCGGGGTCCAGGACGGGATAGGTCTCCTGCTGCCAGCCCTCACGCGAGAGCGACTGCTTGAAGTAGCCGTGGCGGTAGAACAGGCCCACCCCCACGACCGGGATGCCCAGGTCGGAGGCCGCCTTGAGGTGGTCGCCGGCCAGGATGCCGAGGCCGCCGGAGTATTGCGGCAGCACCGCGGTGATGCCGTACTCCGGCGAGAAGTAGGCGATCGAGCGCGGCGCGTCGTCGCCGGCCTTGCGGGCATACCAGCGCTCGCCCGTCAGGTAGTGCTCGAGCGACTCCCCGGCCGCGCGCAACCGGCCGAGGAACTCCTCGTCACCGGCGAGCTGGTCGAGCCGCTCACGACCGACCGCGCCGAGCATGCGGACCGGGTCGTGGTTGACCTCGGCCCACAGCTCCGGGTCGATCGAGGCGAAGACGTCCTGCGTCTCCGGGTGCCACGACCAGCGCAGGTTGCCGGCCAGGGTGGACAGGCCGGCCAGGGCCTCGGGCAGGACAGGACGGACGGTGAATCGTCGAATCGCTCGCACCCGGCCGACCGTAGCCCACCAACGCTTGATCGTTCCAATTTCTTGCCGGTGACCCCGGGTCCACGCCGGGCTGATCGGGCTGTTTCTGGCCCGCAGGCGCACGCGCGCCTGAATTCGTCCGGGAATTGGGTCGTAACTCCGGACCCTGTCCGGGAGTTGAGGCCGCATGACCCGTTCTCGTACCCCCCGCCGCAGCGGTCGGTTCGCCGGCCTGCTGGCTCTCGGCCTGCTGGCCGGCCTCACCCAGCTCCCGGCCTCCGGCAGCCCTGCTGCCCCGCCGACCCTCGACGTCGACTCGATCCGCACCCTCGGCGACCCCGTCGCGGGCCTGGCCGACCTCGACACCCGCGGCACCGCCGCCCCGACGGCGGCGCAGAAGAACGCCGCCGACGCCCTCGGCGACGTGACCGTCCGCTGGAACTCCTTCGGCACCCCCTCCTCGCTGCTCCCGGCCGACGGCTCGCTCGGCGCGGCGCCGGGTGCGCCGGCCGACGGTGCCCGCACGTGGCTGCGCCAGAACTCCGCCGTCTTCGGCCTCAGCGCCGCCCAGGTGGACGGGCTCGAGCTCGTCAACGCCCAGCAGCTCGCCGGTGCAGGGGACGGCGTCCGCGCGATCCTGTTCCGCCAGAAGCACGGCTCCCTCGTCCCCGCCACCGGCGGGATGGTCACCCTCGGCGTCGCCGGCGGCCAGGTGGCCTATGCGTCGTCGTCGCTGGTGCGCACCAGCGCTACTCCCCCCGCCGCGGTGCTCACGCCCCTCCAGGGCTGGCTCAAGGCCGCCGCGAACGTCGGCCGCGTCACGGACGCCGCGACGATCACCGACCTCGTGAAGGGTGCTCGTCCCGGTGACTGGACGACCTTCTCGGTCCCGGGCCTGGCCCAGCAGCAGCAGGTCCGCCTGCGCGCCCTCGCCCTGGCCGACGGCAGCGTCCGCCCGGTCCTCGAGGCCAACGTCGTCGACTCCGAGGCCGGCGACGCCCTCGCCCACACCGTGCTGGTCGACGCCGTGACCGGAGCCGTTCTGGTGCGCCGCAACCAGGTGGACAACGAGTCCTACCAGAACGTCTTCACCGGCTCCTTCACCGCGATCGCCTGCGGTCCCAAGCACGCCTTCGAGCTGACCGACGACGCCACCAAGTCGATCAACGCCCTCGCTGCGGCACTTCCCGTCGACGACGTGACGGTCAAGCTCTTCGACCCGTCCGGCGCACTGCTGGTCGACCAGGACCTGCTCACCAGCCCCGAGCTGATGACCTACTCCGCCGACTCGATCCCGGCCGGCACCTACACGATCCAGGTCTGCCCCTTCGACGCCGCCTCGGCGGTCGTGGGCCAGTACACCCTCGGCGTCTACACGAGCGACCAGGCCGCTCCCTCGCCTGCGGACCTCCAGCTCAACCCGAGGTGGCGCTACTTCCCCGCCAACCCGACGCTCGACTCCCCCGAGCAGGTCCCGACCAACTCGGTCGTCGGCTGCTGGACGTCCGAGGCGGGTTGCGACACCCCGCCCGGAGCCCTCGCGACCTCGTCTGCGTTCGGACCGTGGGACACCGTCCTGGGCGGCAACGTGCCGACGTCGACCACGATCGGCAACAACGCCAACACCCACGAGGCCTGGGTCAGCCCGCTGACCCCCGGCGGCCTCTTCCAGGCGCCGGTCTCCCCCACCCGTGAGTACACCGCGGAGTTCACCGACGCCTGGAACAACTCCAAGTGCGACCCGACCGAGCTGCATCCGGGCGGCAACGACATCGACGCGTCGGTGGCCAACCTGTTCGTGGCCCACAACCGGATGCACGACTTCAGCTACCAGCTCGGCTTCACCGAGCGCAACTACAACATGCAGCAGGAGAACGGCGGGCGCGGCGGCGTCGGTGGCGACCCCGAGGTCGGCAACGCCCAGGCCGGCGCCCTGACCGGGGGCACCCCGACCTACCTCGGTCGCGACAACGCCAACCAGATCACGCTGCAGGACGGCACGCCCGGCATCACCAACCAGTACCTCTTCCAGCCGATCGCCGGCGCCTTCTACGCCCCGTGCACCGACGGCGGCCTGGACATGGGCATCGTCGGCCACGAGTACACCCACGCCATCAGCAACCGCATGGTCGGCGGGCCCGACGACGGCCTGTCCTCCGAGCAGGGTGGTGCCATGGGTGAGTCGTGGAGCGACCTGGTCGCCGCCGAGTACCACTACGAGCACGACTACTCCAACGGCGGCAACGTCTGGGCCGTCGGCGTCTACGCCACCGGCAACAAGGACGTCGCGATCCGCGACTACTCCATTGACAAGAACCCGCTCAACTACTCCGACTACGGCTTCGACAGCACCGGTCCCGAGGTCCACGCCGACGGCGAGATCTGGAACGGCACCCAGTGGGAGGTCCGCCAGGCCCTGGTCGAGAAGTACGACGCCGTGTACCCCTCCTCCGACAAGACCCTGCAGCTCTCCTGCGCCCAGTCGGGTGTCGACCCGACGCGGCCGATGACGCCCGTCGCGCAGTGCCCGGGCAACCGGCGCTGGCTCCAGTTGATGTTCGACTCGTTCCTGCTCCAGCAGGGCGCGACGTCGATGCTCGACGCCCGCGACGCGATGCTCGCCGCCGACCAGATGCGCTTCGCCGGTGCCGACAAGGCCGTGATGTGGCAGGCCTTCGCCCGCCGCGGCATGGGTCGCGACGCGGTCACCCCCGACGCCGACTCCCACGAGCCGACCCCGAGCTTCGCCGCGGCGATGACACCCAACGCCCCGGTCACCTTCCAGACCGGGAGCCCCTCGAAGATCTACGTCGGCACCTACGAGGCCCGCGCCACGCCGATCGCCGACACGATCGGGGACACGCCCCTGGGCGCGACCGCCGAGCTGACCCCGGGCACCTACCGCATGCTCGCGGTCTCGGCCGACCGCGGCTTCACCCGCTTCACCCTCACGGTCGACGGCGCGAAGGCGCGGACGGTCAAGGTCGCCGACGAGCTCAACGTCGCCGGTGCGGCTGCCGGCGCCAAGGTCATCGGCGCCACCGAGGGATCGCTCAACGCCGAGCAGCTCATCGACGGCACCGAGGCCACCAACTGGGGAGGGGTCACCGAGGGCAACGTCGACGAGACCAACCCGTCGGTGTCGATCGACCTCGCCGGTGACCAGCAGACCGTGCGTCGGGTCCAGGTGAGCGCCATGCTCAACCCGGCGCCCGCCGACCCCAACGAGCTGCCGCTGCTGGCGGTCGACGACCCGGACTCCGGCTCGCGGTTCACGGCCCTGCGCCAGTTCGCCCTCGAGGCGTGCACGGCGAGCTGCGAGACGCCCGCCGCCACGTGGACACGGTTCTACACCTCGCCCGCCGACGCGTTCCCGAGCGTGCTGCCCCGTCCGGTCGCCCCCGACCTCACGATGCGTGAGTTCGACGTGCCGGACACCCAGGCCGCCGCCGTACGCCTCGTCACCCTGCACAACCAGTGCACGGGCCAGGCGGGCTACTCCGGCGAGCTCGACAACGACCCGACCAACGACACCGACTGCAAGACTGCCTCGGACCGCGGCACCATCGTGCACGCCTCCGAGCTGCAGGTCTTCACGACGGCGACGAAGGCGCCGGGCGGTCCGGGATCACAGTCCCCGACCACGCCGCCGGCGTCGGACCTGTCCACGCCGACCGCGTCGCCGACGCCCTCGGCAGGGGCCACCACGGCTGCTCCCACCAGTGGTGAGAGCACCAGCACCTCGCGGGTCGAGACCGGACTGAAGGTGCGCCTGTTCCGCGCCGTGCAGACGTCGCGCAACGCTGCGCCCAAGCTCGTCGCGCGACTCGTCCTGCCGGGCGAGCAGGCCGGTGTGCTCGGGAAGTTCGTGGTCAAGCTCGACGGCCGGACCTACCGGAAGGCGGATGCCTCCTCGCTGCGCCTGACGTCGCTGATCAAGCGCCGGCTGGCGCCGGGCACCCACAAGCTCGTGGTGCTCTTCCGTCCGGCCGATCGCGACGCGGTCGAGCCGGCTCGCTCGCGGACGCTGCGGATCACGGTGCGCTGACCAGCGCAACTTCCGACCCGTCACGACGGCGGGGTGGCCTCTCGGGAGGGCCGCCCCGCCGTCGCTGCATGTCCCCGGCTTGCGTGCGGCCCGCCGAGTCGCAAGTGTGGACGCATGGTTGGCCGTATCCCCGTCATGGACGTCTCCCCCGTCGTCGACCTTGGCCGTCACGCAGCCAAGGCGACCATCGGCGAGCCCCTGCCCATCCGTGCCTCCGTCTTCCGTGAGGGACATGACCAGCTGAGCGCCGAGGTCGTGCTCACCGACCCGGGCGGGACCAAGCGCCCACCGGTCCGGATGACGAAGCACGCCGAGGTGCCCGACCGCTACGAGGCGTGGGTCACCCCTGACGTCGAGGGCGCCTGGAGCTTCGAGATCCAGGCCTGGTCCGACCCGCTCGCGACCTGGGAGCACGACGCCGGGCTGAAGGTCCCGGCGGGCGTGGACGTCGAGCTGATGTTCACCGAGGCGCGCCTGCTGCTCAACCGCGTGATCGCCGGCGGTGGCCTGGATGACCGCGAGGTCGGCATCCTCAGCGGCGGCGCCCACGCGGCGGCCGACGACACGCGCCCGGTCGCGGCCCGGCTGGCGGCGCTGCAGAGCCCCGAGCTGGTCGACGTGCTCACCCGGCACCCGCTGCGCGAGCTGGTCACCCACGAGGGCCCCTATCCGTTCCAGGTCGACCGCAACCGCGCCCTGTTCAGCTCCTGGTACGAGTTCTTCCCGCGCTCCGAGGGTGCGACGCAGGACGAGAAGACGGGCCGGATCACGTCCGGCACCTTCCGGACCGCGGCCGAGCGCCTCGACGCCGTGGCGGCGATGGGCTTCGACGTGGTCTACCTGCCGCCCATCCACCCCATCGGCGAGGTCAACCGCAAGGGCCCCAACAACACCCTCACCCCGGGTCCCGACGACACCGGGTCGCCGTGGGCCATCGGCAGCAAGGACGGCGGGCACGACGCGATCCACCCCGAGCTCGGCACCTTCGAGGACTTCGACGCGTTCGTCGCCCGCGCCGCGGAGCTCGGGCTCGAGGTCGCGCTCGACCTCGCCCTGCAGGCGGCGCCCGACCACCCCTGGGTGACCAGCCACCCGCAGTTCTTCACCACTCGCGCCGACGGCACGATCGCCTACGCGGAGAACCCGCCGAAGAAGTACCAGGACATCTACCCGATGAACTTCGACAACGACCCGACCGGCATCTGCCGCGAGGTGTTGCGCGTCGTGCGGCTCTGGATGTCCCACGGCGTGCGGATCTTCCGCGTCGACAACCCGCACACCAAGCCACTGGCCTTCTGGGAGTGGCTGCTCAAGGAGGTCCGCCGCACCGACCCCGACGTGCTCTTCCTGTCCGAGGCGTTCACCCGCCCGGCGATGATGCACGGCCTGGGCGCCGTCGGCTATCACCAGAGCTACACCTACTTCACCTGGCGCACCACCAAGGCCGAGCTCGCGTCCTACCTCACCGAGGTGGCCACCGAGTCCGACCACCTGATGCGGCCCAACTTCTTCGTCAACACCCCCGACATCCTGCACGCCTATCTGCAGTACGGCGGTCCCGCGGCGTTCAAGATCCGCGCGGTGCTGGCCGCCTGCGGCTCGCCGAGCTGGGGCGTCTACGCCGGCTACGAGCTGTTCGAGCACGTCGCGGTGCGCCCGGGGTCCGAGGAGTACCTCGACTCGGAGAAGTACCAGATCCGGATCCGCGACTGGAAGCAGGCGGATGCCGACGGGCGGTCGCTGGCGCCGTACATCACCAGGCTCAACGCCCTGCGTCGTGCCCACCCGGCGCTGCAGCTGCTGCGCAACCTGACGGTCCACGGCAGCGACGACGACAGCGTGCTGGTCTTCTCCAAGGTCTCGACGGGCTCGACCGCCGGGGAGCCCGACGACGTCGTGATCGTGGTGGTCAACCTCGACCCGCACGGCACCCGCGAGACGATGGTGCACCTCGACCTGGCCGCCCTCGGCCTGGAGGGGCAGGAGTCCTTCGCCGTGCACGACGAGCTCAGCGGCGAGGACTGGACCTGGAGCACCGACAACTACGTCCGGCTCGACCCCGGCACCGAACCCGCCCACATCCTGACCGTGAGGAACCCCCGTTGAGCAGTGACGCCACCCAGATCCTGAACACGGGCACCGACACGGAGTGGTTCCGCACCGCGGTCTTCTACGAGGTGCTCGTCCGCTCGTTCCGCGACTCCAACGGCGACGGGACCGGTGACTTCAAGGGCCTGATCGAGAAGCTCGACTACCTCCACTGGCTCGGCGTCGACTGCTTGTGGGTGCCGCCCTTCTTCACCTCGCCCCTGCGCGACGGCGGTTACGACGTGGCCGACTACACCGACATCCTTCCCGAGTGCGGCACGACCGAGGACTTCCACGAGTTCCTCGACGAGTGCCACAAGCGCGACATCCGGGTGATCATCGACTTCGTCATGAACCACACCTCGGACGCCCACCCGTGGTTCCAGGCCAGCCGCCAGGACCCGACCGGGCCCTACGGCGACTTCTACGTGTGGTCCGACACCGACGAGCTCTACCAGGACGCGCGGATCATCTTCGTCGACACCGAGCCGTCGAACTGGACGTGGGACCCGGTGCGCCAGCAGTACTACTGGCACCGGTTCTTCCACCACCAGCCCGACCTCAACTTCGACAACCCCAAGGTCCAGGAAGCGATCATGGAGGCGATGGCGTTCTGGCTCGACATGGGCCTGGACGGCTTCCGCCTCGACGCCGTGCCCTACCTCTTCGAGCGCCCCGGCACCAACGGCGAGAACCTCCCCGAGACCCACGAGTTCCTCAAGCGCTGCCGCCAGTTCGTCGACGCCAACTACCCCGGTCGGGTGCTGCTCTGCGAGGCCAACCAGTGGCCCGCCGACGTGGTTGCCTACTTCGGCGACGAAGACGGCCCCGAGTGCCACATGGCGTTCCACTTCCCCGTCATGCCGCGTATCTTCATGGCTGTGCGACGCGAGTCGCGGTTCCCGATCTCCGAGATCCTCGAACAGACGCCGGCGATCCCCGACGGCTGCCAGTGGGGCATCTTCCTGCGCAACCACGACGAGCTGACGCTCGAGATGGTGACCGACGAGGACCGCGACTACATGTGGGGCGAATACGCCCAGGACCCCCGGATGAAGGCCAACATCGGCATCCGGCGCCGGCTCGCCCCGCTCCTCGACAACGACACCAACCGGATGGAGCTGTTCACCGCGCTGCTCCTGTCGCTGCCCGGCTCGCCGGTGCTCTACTACGGCGACGAGATCGGGATGGGCGACAACATCTGGCTGGGTGATCGCGACGGTGTCCGCACCCCCATGCAGTGGACCCCCGACCGCAACGCGGGCTTCTCCTCGGCCACGCCCGGCAGGCTCCACCTGCCCGCGATCCAGGACCCGGTCTACGGCTACCAGTCGGTCAACGTCGAGGCACAGCTGGAGAACTCGTCCTCGCTGCTGCACTGGACCCGCCGACTCGTGCACGCCCGGCGGCGGCACCCCGCCTTCGGGCTCGGCACGTTCACCGACCTCGGCGGCTCCAACCCGACGGTGCTCTCCTACATCCGCGAGCACGTCGACGCGGACGGGTCGCACGACGTCATCTTGTGCATCAACAACCTGTCCCGCTTCCCGCAGCCGGTCGAGCTCGACCTGCGCCCGTGGGAGGGCATGGTCCCGATCGAGCTGCTGGGCGGCGTCCCGTTCCCCGCGATCGGCGAGCTGCCGTATCTCCTCACGCTCGGCGGGTACGGCTTCTACTGGATGCGGTTGATCGACGGACAGCCCAGCGAGGAAGGCCACGCATGACGCTTGCCCCGGCACTGAAGGACTACATCGAGCACGCCCGCTGGTTCGGCGGCAAGGGCCGCGACTGGGAGGTCGGCGAGGTCCGCAGGGTCGGCACGCTGCCGGGCTCGACGCCGGACCTCACCGTCGTCATCGAGCTGGTGGAGATCTCGTACGCCGATGCGCCGGCCGGCGCCGACCCCGAGTTCTACCAGGTCCCGCTCGCGCTCTACCCGCACCGCGAGGAGCGCCTCGACCACGCGCAGATCGGCACCCTCACCGAGGGTGGGCGCGAGCTCGTCGCCTACGACGCGGTGCACGACCGGCAGGCGATGGCCCTGTGGCTGCAGGCCTTCGCGGCCGCTGCCGACGGCAAGGTCACCGCCGACCTGCTCGCGTTCCACCGCGTCGCCGGCCACGAGCTCGACACCGACGCCCACTCGACGCTCTTCACCGGCGAGCAGTCCAACTCCTCGGTCGCCTTTGGCGAGGACTCGCTGATGAAGGTCTTCCGCAAGGTCACGCCCGGCGTCAATCCCGACGTGTCGATCCACGAGGTGCTCACCCGCGCCGGCTCCGACCACGTGGCCGCCCTCTTCGGCTGGCTCGACGTCGTCGACGAGACGACGGACTCGACCATCCAGCTCGCGATGCTCCAGCAGTTCCTCCGCACCGCCACCGACGGCTGGGAGCTGGCGCTGGCCAGCGTGCGCAACCTGTTCGCCGAGGCCGACCTGCACGCCGACGAGGTCGGAGGCGACTTCGCCGGCGAGGCCGCGCGCCTGGGTCGCGCCCTGGCCGAGACGCACGAGACGCTGGCCGCACACTTCCCGGTGTCCGTGCGCTCGGCCGACGAGATGGCCGCCCTGGCCGGGGCGATGCGCGAGCGGTTGAGCGCCGCGATCGACGTGGTGCCTGCGCTCGCGGACCATGCGCCGGCCCTGCAGGCGACGTACGACGCAGTGGCGGGCCTGGCCGACGTGCCCGTGCAGCAGATCCACGGCGACCTGCACCTCGGCCAGACGCTGCGCACCGTCAAGGGCTGGAAGATCGTCGACTTCGAGGGCGAGCCGGCCAAGCCCCTGTCCGAGCGCCTCCTGCCCGACTCGCCGTGGCGTGACGTCGCAGGGATGCTGCGCTCCTTCGACTACGCGCCGCGTGCGGTGACGATGACCAGCTATGCGCTCGACACTGACGTGGACGAGGAGGGCCAGCAGGCGTACCGCGCCGCCGAGTGGTCCGAGCGCAACTCCCACGCCTTCCTCGCGGCCTACGCCGAGCGCGAGCTCACCGCCGCGGAGCAGATCCTGCTCGACGCCCACGTCGCCGACAAGGCCGTCTACGAGGCCGTCTACGAAGCCCGCAACCGGCCCGGCTGGCTGGCCATCCCGCTCGATGCACTCGACCGCCTGGCCCGCGAGGCGGCCCAGGACAGGACGGAGTCACGATGAACACCGGAGCCCCCGGCGAGCTCGACATCCACCTCATCCACGAGGGTCGTCACGAAGAGCTGTGGAAGGTGCTCGGCGCCCAGGTCGAGGGCAGCGGGGTGTCCTTCCGGGTCTGGGCCCCCAACGCCCTCGAGGTCCAGGTGGCCGGCGACTGGGCCGGCTGGGACGGCGCCCGGCACCCCATGGTCCGCGTCGGCGACTCCGGCATCTGGAGCGCACACGTCGATGGCATCGGGGTCGGCGCCCACTACAAGTTCCGCATCCGCACGGCCGACGGGAGCTGGGTCGACCACGCCGACCCGATGGCCCGCTACGCCGAGAAGCCGCCACGGTCCGCCTCGGTGGTCTGGGCCTCCGACCACACCTGGCACGACGAGGAGTGGCTGGCGGCCCGTGCTGCCACCGTCGCGGTCGATGCGCCGATGTCGATCTACGAGATGCACCTCGCCTCCTGGCGCAAGCACCCCAGCCGGCACGAGCAGGGGGCCGAGCTCTACGACTGGCACCAGATCGCCGACGCACTCGTGCCCTACCTCGCCGACCTCGGCTTCACCCACGTCGAGCTGATGCCGGTCATGCAGCACCCCTTCGGCGGCTCGTGGGGCTACCACGTGACCTCCTACTTCGCGCCGGACGCGCGCTTCGGCGACCCCGACGGGCTCAAGGTGCTCATCGACCGCCTGCACCAGGCCGGCATCGGCGTCATCCTCGACTGGGTCCCGGGCCACTTCGCGACCGACGACTGGGCGCTCGCCAACTTCGACGGCACCCCGCTCTACGAGGACCCCAACCCCCAGCGCGGCTGGCACAAGGAGTGGGGCTCGCACATCTTCAACTTCGGACGCAACGAGGTCCGCAACTTCCTCTACGCCAACGCGCTCTACTGGCTCGAGGAGTTCCACGCCGACGGCCTCCGCGTCGACGGCGTCGCCTCGATGCTCTACCTCGACTACGCCCGCGAGCCCGGCGAGTGGACCCCCAACGTCCACGGCGGCCGGGAGAACCTCGAGGCCGTGCAGTTCCTCCAGGAGCTGAACGCCACCGTCTACAAGCGGGTGCCCGGGGTCGTCACCATCGCCGAGGAGTCGACGTCGTGGCCGGCCGTCACCGGACCGACCTCCGACGACGGGCTGGGCTTCGGCTTCAAGTGGAACATGGGCTGGATGCACGACTCGCTGGGCTACGTCGCGCACGACCCGCTGTGGCGCAGCCACCACCACGGCCAGATGACGTTCTCGCTGGTCTATGCCTTCACCGAGAACTACGTGCTGCCGATCAGCCACGACGAGGTCGTGCACGGCAAGGGGTCGCTGCTGCGCAAGATGCCCGGCGACCGGTGGCAGCAGCTCGCCAACCTCCGCGCCTACCTCGCCTACATGTGGGCCCATCCCGGCAAGCAGCTGCTCTTCATGGGCTGCGAGTTCGGCCAGGAGTCGGAGTGGGCCGAGTCCCGCGAGCTCGACTGGTGGCTGCTGGAGCACCCCGAGCACGCAGGCGTGCACTCGATGGTGCGCGACCTCAACCGCGCCTACACCGCGTCCGGCGCGCTGTGGGGCCGGGACAACTCACCCGAGGGCTTCCAGTGGCTCGACGCCAACGACGCCGACCGCAACCTCTTGTCGTTCGTCCGCCGCTCCCCCGGCGAGCCGGACGTCGTGTGCCTGGCCAACTTCTCGGCCGTCCCGCACGAGGGCTACCGGCTCCCCCTGCCGGCGGCCGGGAGCTGGGCGGAGATCTTGAACACCGACGCGGCGGCGTACACCGGATCGGGTGTCGGCAACCTCGGCGGCATCACCGCGCTCGAGGGTGCGACGAACGGGCAGCCGGCCTACGCCGACATCGTGGTGCCACCCCTCGCGACGGTGTGGTTCCGTCACGAGGGGTGATCCTCACGACCGTGGTGCCTGCCGGCCTCAGTGCAGGTGGATCATCTTCAACATCCCCATCAACGCGTGCGGCATGCCGCCCATGTTGGGATCGGGGAAGAAGCACATGATCACGTACTGGCCGGGCGGCAGGTCGTAGTTCACCGTCATCGAGCGACCCGGGCTGATCGACGCGGTCTCCATGCCGGCCTTGAGGAACGGCGGCGGGCCCTCCTCGGTCTGGAGGAACTTCAGCACCTCATCGGTCGTGGTGCCCTCCTCGACCTGCTGCAGGATCACGAAGTGCGGGACGGTCCGGTCGGCGTTCTTGAACCAGAACGCGCCCTTCGCCGGCATCATCGACGAGCCGCCCCACGTCGGGCCGGACCTGGCGACGATCTTGCCGTCAACGTCGGGCTTCGGGGCCTTCCGCACGGCTCCGGCGCGGAAGTGGGCCAGGTCGCGGGACGCGAAGGAGAAGACGGTGTACTCGCCGGCGCCGGGCAGGACGACGGTCCCGCTGCCACCCGACTCGAAGCCGCCGAGGAACTCGACGTTGGCGATGGCTCGCTTGAGGGCCTTGATGTCGCCCTTGCCGGCGGCCGCGAGATCCTTCATGAACTCCCGGTCCTCGTAACCCCGGTCGAACCTGACGATCTCGGCGGCTCCTGCCCCCTTGACGTTGACCTTGACGCGGCCGGCGTCCAGACCACGGGCCCCGCGGACCGTGATCGCCTGCTTGGCGACCTTGATGGTGATGGACTGGATTGCGGCCTCGGCCGTCCTGGCCGTTGCCGTGGTGGACACCAGGACCGGTGCCGTCACCATGACTGCTGCGCAGGCCACAGCGATTCCTGCGCGTGCTGAGCTGAGAACCCGCATGAGCGACTCCTGAGATGTGAGAGTGGAGCCCATCACTGTTCTACCGGCGCAGGGGCCCGTCATCCCCACGTTGGGGTATAGCCGGGCCGTTCGTGCCCCGTGCGCCCCGCTCGGCGTGCGATAACTGGCCGGTGATCCCGAACCACCGGCTTCGACGCGCTCCCTGGCTGCTGGGCCTGCTGTGGCTCGCGCTCGCGCTCGCCCTGACGGCCGCACCGGGATCGTCCCCGGGCGCCGGTGCCACCGCATCGTCCGGGTCCGCCACGATCGTCGTGAACCGCGGCGCGGTGTCGTTCTCCCCCGCCACGGTGACCCTCGCTGGAGGCGGCTCGCTCACGCTCGTCAACCTCGACACCTTCGACCACACCGTCACCTCGGTCGCCACCGACGCCGCCGGCGCTCCCCTGTTCGACGTGCGCGTCGCCGCCGGGACGAGCGCCACCATCACCGGCGTGGAGGCGCTGGCCGAGGGCGCCTTCGACTTCTTCTGCAAGCTGCACCCGCAGATGCGCGGGCAGGTGCGGGTCGAGGGCGGCGGCGGGACGGTGACGCCCCAGCTGCCGTCCTTCGACCAGCCACTCGCCGTACCCCGGGAGGTGCGGGGTGCGCGGATCACGGTGCCGATCCGCGAGGCGCGCGTGCGGATGCTGGCGTCCGGACCGACGACCCGGATGTGGACGTACGGCGGGAGCTACCCAGGCCCCACCATCGTCCGCCCGGCAGGTCGCCAGACGAGGGTGCGGTTCGTGCACCAGCTGCCCCGGAAGGCGGGCGCGATGACGGTGCACCTGCACGGCGACCACCACGCGCCCGAGCACGACGGACAGCCGACGACCCATCTGGTTCGCCCCGGGAAGTCACGCACCTACGACTACCCCCTGACCTACGGCGGGCTGCCGGAGCCGAGCTCGTTCTTCTTCTACCACGACCACCGCATGGACCGGACGGCTCGCAACAACTGGCGCGGACTGCAGGGCATGTTCGTGGTCGAGGACCCGAGCGAGTCGAGGCTTCGGTTGCCGGCGGGCAGCCGCGACGTGCCGCTGATGATCTCCGACCGGTCCTTCCGCAGCGACAACGCGCTCACCAACCCGTTCGCGCAGGGGCCGCGGATGGTCGGGCACCACGGGGCAATGGCCTGGGTCGGGCCGCACGCGCCGCCCAACGACGCCACGGTGGGCACGCACGTGCTCGTGAACGGTCGGCACGCGCCGTACCTCCCGGTGAGCGCGACGCGCTACCGGCTGCGGCTGCTCAACGCGTCGCACTTCTCGGCCTACTCGATCGGGCTCTCCGACGGCCGGCCGCTGCTCCAGATCGGCACCGGCAACGGCCTGCTCTCGCGGCCGGTGGTGCGCGACCGGGTGCTGCTCGGCCCCGCCCAGCGCGCGGACGTGATCGTCGACTTCCACGGGGCCAGCGGCCGCGACCTCGTGCTCGACTCGGTGCCCGCCGCCGCCGGCGAGTCCGGTGACGACGCGCGCGCGGCGGCGCTCATGCAGTTCCGGGTGGGCGCCGAGGCGGCCGACCCGTCGCGGCTGCCCGCACGCCTGCCCGCACCCGACCTGGTGCGCGTGCCCAAGAAGGTGTCGAAGACCTGGACGTTCGGGCTCGACGGCACCAAGCAGCACGGGACCTTCTGGTCGGTCAACGAGCGCGCCTACGACCCGGAGCGGGTCGACCACCGGGCCCGCCTCGGCACCGTCGAGCGGTGGCGCCTGCGCAACACCAGCGACCTGACCCACTACGTGCACATCCACGCCGAGCAGTGGCGCACCGTCCTGCGCGACGGGAAGGCCCCACCGCCGTGGGAGCAGGGCCTCGAGGACACCTGGCGCCTGGAGCCCGGCGAGGTCGTGGAGGTGGCGGCCCGGTTCGAGGACTACACCGGACCGTTCATGATCCACTGCCACATGCTCGACCACGAGGACCACGGCATGATGGCGCGCTTCGACGTCGTGCGCTAGCCCTCCCAGCCCTCGCTAGGGTGGCGCTGTGGCCGAGGAGAACAGCGTTGATCGACAAGACCGGGTGATGCAGCCGATCGACGTGACCACGGTGGCCGAGGGCATCGCGCGCCTCGCCTGGGGCCACGAGCACTCGGTCGAGGACGTACGCCGCGAGGTCAGCGCCGCACTCGTCGAGCACGCCCGCGTCGAGGTCTGGGTCGACCCCGACGACAAGACCGGTCAGCGGGTGGCGACCTGGTCCGGGATGCACCGCGAAGGCGTGATGCGCGGAGTGACCCTCGGCGACGAGGCCGTGGACCGCATCGTCTACGCACGGCTCAGCACCGACGCGCCCCTCGACGAGCCCGGTGGCTTCCGCGCGCTGCTCAACTCGTTCCTGCCGCGCAAGCGGGCGATCAGCCAGATGCTGATCCGCGACGAGCTCGGGCGCGTGCTGGTGTGCCAGCTCACCTACAAGACCGACTGGGACCTGCCCGGTGGCGTGGTCGAGGTGGGCGAGTCACCCCGCCTCGCGGTCAGCCGCGAGGTGGAGGAGGAGCTCGGCCTCACCATCCCTGCCGGCGACCTGCTGCTCACCGACTGGCTGCCACCGTGGGGAGGGTGGGACGACGCGATCTGCCTGGTCTTCGACGGCGGGGTCCACGCCGCAGCGATCGTCGAGACGATCGTCAAGCAGGAGCGCGAGATCCGCGACGCACAGTTCTGCACGCCGGCGCAGGTGCGCGAACGTGCGACGGACTTCACGGCACGGCGGATCGAGGCGGCGGTCCTGGGCGGGGTCGGCGGCTCGTCGACGTACACCGAGTCCGGCAGCTGACGACCCGGTCGCGACCGGACCCCCTGTCCGAAGCGGCTCGCCTGGGGGCAAGATGCAACGTATGAGCAACTGGGTCTACGACTTCGCCGAGGGAGACAAGAGCAAGAAGGACCTGCTGGGGGGCAAGGGCGCCAATCTTGCGGAGATGAGCAACCTGGGGCTGCCGGTGCCGCCCGGGTTCACCATCACCACCGAGGCCTGCCGGGCCTACCTCCAGCACGGGACCGAGCCGGACGGCCTGGCCGCCGAGGTGGACGACCACCTCGCCAAGCTCGAGAAGGACATGGGCCGCACCCTCGGCGACGCCGACGACCCGTTGCTCGTGAGCGTCCGCTCCGGCGCGGCGTTCTCGATGCCCGGGATGATGGAGACAGTGCTCAACATCGGCCTCAACGACGAGTCCGTCGTCGGGCTCGCGCGCCAGAGCGAGGACGAGCGCTTCGCCATGGACTCCTACCGTCGGCTGCTGCAGATGTTCGGCGGCACTGTGCTGGGCATCCACGGCGAGCACTTCTCCGACGCGCTCGACGGCGCCAAGGACGCCAAGGGCGTCACCGACGACCTCGACCTCGACGTCGACGACCTCAAGGCCCTGGTCGAGACCTTCAAGGCGTTGATCCGCGAGCACGCCGAGATCGAGTTCCCGCAGGACCCGCGCCGGCAGATGGACCTCGCGGTCAAGGCCGTCTTCGACTCGTGGAACACCGACCGGGCCGTCCTCTACCGCCGCCAGGAGCGCATCCCCGAGGACCTCGGCACGGCCGTCAACATCCAGGCGATGGTCTTCGGCAACCGCGGCATGACCAGCGGCTCCGGTGTCGCCTTCACCCGCGATCCCGCCTCCGGCGACCAGGGCGTGTACGGCGACTACCTCCAGAACGCCCAGGGCGAGGACGTGGTCGCGGGCATCCGCAACACGGTGTCCCTGGCCGACATGGCGAAGGTCGACCAGGCATCGCACGACCAGCTGCTCGACATCATGTCCACGCTCGAGCAGCACTACCGCGACATGTGCGACATCGAGTTCACCGTCGAGCAGGGCAAGCTGTGGATGCTGCAGACCCGGGTCGGCAAGCGCACTCCCGAAGCCGCGTTCCGCATCGCCGTACACATGGCCGACGAGGGCCTGATCGACATGGACGAGGCCCTGCGGCGGGTCACCGGCGACCAGCTGGCCAACACGATGTTCCCGCGCTTCGACGCCAAGGCGGACAAGACGCTGCTGGCCGTCGGCATGAACGCCTCTCCCGGTGCGGCCGTCGGCAAGGCGGTCTTCGACTGGGCGACGGCGGTGGAGTGGGCCGAGCAGGGCGAGGACGTCATCCTCGTGCGCAAGGAGACCACCCCCGAGGACCTGCACGGGATGATGGTCGCCAAGGGCGTGCTGACCAGCCGCGGCGGCAAGACCTCGCACGCGGCCGTGGTCGCACGCGGCATGGGCCGCACCTGCGTCTGCGGCGCCGAGGCGCTCGACGTGGACACCCGCGCGGGCGAGTTCACCGTCCGCGGTGGCAAGACGATCGTCGAGGGCGACGTCATCTCGATCGACGGGTCGACCGGCGAGGTCTTCGACGGGGCCGTCGCGGTCGCCGACTCCTACGTGGTGCGCCACTTCGAGGGCGAGGAGGTCGACGAGCCCCTCGTCGAGGCCGTCGCCCGGCTGATGGCGCACGCCGACTCCAAGCGCCGGCTCGCGGTGCGCACCAACGCCGACACCGCAGACGACGCGGCTCGCGCCCGCCGCTTCGGAGCGCAGGGCATCGGACTGTGCCGCACCGAGCACATGTTCCTCGGCGAACGTCGCCAGCTCGTCGAGAACCTCATCGTGGCCGAGGGCGACGAGGGGCAGAAGGCAGCGCTCGACGAGCTGCTGCCGCTGCAGCGTCAGGACTTCCTGGAGATCTTCGAGGCGATGGACGGGTTGCCCGTCACGATCCGCCTGATCGACCCGCCCCTGCACGAGTTCCTGCCCGACCTCACCGATCTCTCGGTCGCGATGGCGGTCGCCGACATCCACGGCCACCGCAAGAAGCGGCAGCGCAAGCTCCTGGCTGCGGTCCAGCGGCTGCACGAGTCCAACCCGATGCTGGGCCTGCGCGGTGTGCGTCTCGGCATCGCCATCCCGGGGCTGTTCACGATGCAGGCGCGCGCGATCCTGGAAGCCGCGGCCGAGCGGATCCGCGACGGTGGTCAGGCCGAGCCCGAGATCATGATCCCGCTGGTGGCCAGCGTGCGCGAGCTCGACCTGGTCAAGGGCCGGATCGAGCAGATCGCCCGCGACGTCGAGACCGAGCTCGGGGTCACCATCCCGCACAAGATCGGCACGATGATCGAGCTGCCGCGCGCCGCCATGACGGCCGGCGAGATCGCCGGGTCGGCGGAGTTCTTCTCCTTCGGCACCAACGACCTGACGCAGATGACGTGGGGGTTCTCCCGCGACGACGTCGAGGCCTCGTTCTTCAGCACCTACCTCGAGCAGGGCGTCTTCCCGGTCTCCCCCTTCGAGTCGCTGGACGTCGAGGGCGTCGGTGCGCTGGTCCGCAAGGCCGCGACCGACGGCCGCGAGGCGAACCCGGACCTGCACCTCGGCGTCTGCGGCGAGCACGGCGGCGACCCCGCCTCGATCCACTTCTTCCACGAGGTCGGGCTCGACTACGTCTCCTGCTCTCCGTTCCGCGTCCCTGTCGCGAGGCTGGAGGCGGGTCGCGCGGCGCTGCCCGCTGGTTGAGCAGGCGCGCCAGCGCCGTGCCGAAACCGAGGTCCCTCTAACCGAGCGCGGCGAGCGCCTCGTCATCGAGGGTGAGGTCCCGGGCCGCCAGGTTCTGCGCGAGGTGCTCCAAGGAGGCGGTGCCCGGGATCGGCAGCAGCACCGGCGAGCGCTGGAGCAGCCACGCCAGCGCGACCTGCGACGGGGTCGCACCGAGCCGGTCCGCGATCGGCTGCACGGTCGCAGCCACCGCGTCCGACACCTCGAGCGGTCGCCACGGCAGGAACGGGATGCCCTCGCGCTCGCAGTGCTCGAGCACGGCGTCGTCGGAGCGGTCGGAGATGGAGTACTTGTTCTGCACCGACGCGATGGGCACGATGCTGCGGAACTCCTCGAGCTGCGCGACGCTCACCTGGGAGAGCCCGACGGCGGCCACGACACCGTCGTCGAGCAGGTCCTTCAACGCCCCGGCCTGGTCTGCGAGCGGCACCGTCGGGTCGACGCGGTGCAGCTGGAAGAGCGGGATCACGTCGAGCTTGAGCCTCAGCCGTGACACGTGGGCCTGCTGGATCAGGTAGTCCGGTCGTCCGAGCGGCACCCACCGCGTGCCCGGCCTGGCCTGGCCGGCCTTCGTCGCGATCAGCACGTCGTCGCCGTACGGGCTCAACGCCTCGGCGACGAGCTCCTCGTTGAGGCCCAGCGCATAGGCGTCGGCGGTGTCGACGAGCTGGCAGCCGCCCTCGACGGCAGCGCGCGCGACCGCGATGGCGGTGTCGCGGTCGGGCGCGTCACCGAACGGGGCTGCCCCCGTCAGGCGCATGGCGCCGAAGCCGAGCTGGGCGACCGTGCGGTCGCCGATCTTCACGTCAGGCACAGGTCTTCCTCCACGAGATCATCTTGTTCTTGTACGGCGCTGCGTGGCCGCAGTGCCACCAGGACACCGACCAGCAGGAGCACTCCCCCGCCGACCTCGGCAGCGTTGGGACGCTGGTCGAGGAGCGCCCACGCGGAGGCCATGGCCACCACAGGAGCAAGCAGCACCCACGGTACGACGGCGCTCGAGGGCCAGCGCGCCAGCAGGGTGTTGAAGATGCCGTAGCCCACCAGCGAGGCCAGTCCTGCCGTGTAGAGCGTGGACAGCGCTGCCTGCCAGCTGAAGCCGGCCAGCGCCGTCGCGACCGCGGTCGGGCCGTCGATGACCAACGACAGGGCGAGCAGCGGGACCGGCACGACCAGTGCCGACCACACGGTGAGCGAGAGACCGCCGGGCACCTTGGTCGCGCGCGCCACGACGTTGCCGATTCCCCACGACAGCGCCCCGAGCAGGCACAGGCTGAGGGCGGCGAGGGTGACGTGGCCGCCGCGTCCGAGGCCGACGACGACCAGTCCCACCACCCCGAGCGCCACCCCGGCGGACTGCGCGATGGTCGGCACCTCCCGCAACACGCCGGCCGCGATCACGATCGTGAACACGACCTGCGCCTGCAGCACGAGGGCGGCGAGTCCCGGCGGCATGCCGGCCGCCATCGCGACGTACAGGAAGCCGAACTGGCCGAGCGACATGAACACCCCGATCGCCAGGATGCTGCGCCACGGGGCGGCCGGGCGCGGGATGAAGAAGATGGCGGGCAGCACGACGGCGACGAACCGGAGGGCGACGAAGAGCAGCGGTGGGACATCGGCCATGCCCCAGTCGATGACGACGAAGTTGAAGCCCCAGATGGTCGCGACGAGGGCAGCGAGGAGCGAGTCACGGGTATTCACCGCTCAAGTGTCCCGGGGACGATCATGAAGCACCAGCAATGTGTCGTACATCGAAAGCAGTAGCATCACTACATGATCGATCTCGCCGCCCTGACCAGCCTGCGCGCCGTCGACACCCACGGTTCGGTGGTCGGCGCGGCGGAGGCGTTGGGCTACACGCCGAGCGCCGTCTCCCAGCAGGTCAAGCGCCTGGAGAAGCAGGCAGGCGTGGCCCTGCTCGAGCGCGTGGGCCGCGGCGTGATGCTCACCGAGCACGGTCGGCGGCTCGTCACCGACGGGTCACGCCTGCTCGCCGACCTGGAGCAGCTCGAGTCCGGGCTGCACCGCGACGCCGGCCGGGTCGCCGGGCGGCTGCGGATCGCTGCGTTCTCCACTGCCATGCGCGGCCTCGTGGCGCCGGTCGTCCGTGCCCTCCTGGACGAGCACCCCGACCTCGCGCTGACCCTGACCGAGCGCGAGCCCTGGGACACCATCGACCTCGTCGCCTCCGGCCAGCAGGACCTCGGCATCGTGCACAGCTGGGGCGACGTGCCGCTGCACGTCCCCGAGCACCTCGTCGGTGTCACGATCGCTCGCGATGTCGCCGACGTCATCGTGCCGCGGGGTCACCGGCTCGCCGGCCGCACCCGGGTCTCGCCGCGCGACCTCGTCGACGAGCCCTGGGTGGCGACACCCGAGGGCAGCATCTGCCGGCAGTGGCTGATGCGGATGTACGACGGCACCGGGCGTGCGCCCCGGATCGCGCACGTCGCCATGGAGTTCGACTCCCACCTCGCTCTCGTCGGCGCGGGGTTGGGCATCGCGCTGATCCCGCGGCTCGGTCGCGCCCCGCTGGGCGACGACGTCGTCGCCGTCGCGGCCCACCGGCCGGCGCCCACCCGCGAGATCACCGTCCTGCACCGTGCGTCGATGGTCGACTCCCCCGCAGTGACGGCCGTCGTGCAGGCACTGTCCGCTCGCTGAGCCCAGCGTCGCCTTGCTGCCCGGGCAGCGGTGGTTCACCTTCTTCCGGTGAATCACCCCTGGTCGTCCAGCGCCGCCAGGTGTGGGCCGATGACCGCGACGAGCTGGTCGTGGACATCGCGATCAGCAGCAACGATGAGCCCGCGACGTGTGTTCAGCGCATCGCCCGCCAAGTCGGAGACCACGCACCCGGCTGCGCGGCACACCCCGATCCCCGCCGCGAAGTGCACGTTGTCCACGAACGTGCCGTCACTGATGTACGCCGCCCGGCGACCCGCGGCCACCCAGGCGACTGCCAGCGTCGTGGACGTCACCCGGGGACCGAACGACGCCCGGAAGGCTGCGTCTGCGAGCAGCTGCGGGCCCAGGAAGGGTCGATCCAGCGGGCCGTCGCAGTTGACGTCGACGAGTCGTGATCGCGACGACGGGAGGAGTGGCTCGTCGGCTCCGTCGCGGCGTACGAACGCTCCCTGCTTGTCTGCCCAGAACGTCTCGCCGGTGATCGGATCAGCGGACACGCTGACCACCGCGTCCGCCCCGTCGACCAGGGCGACATTGACGGCGACCAGCGGGGTCTGCGCGGCGAAGTTCAACGTCCCGCAGAGTGGGTCCACGAGCCAGCGGCGAGAGCCCGAGCCGCCACCCACGCCCCTCACCTCACCGCTCTCCTCGCCGACCCGAACGTCCTCGGGGCGAGCAGCCGCGATCGCCTCGAAGATCGCGCGTTCGGCGTCGAGGTCCGCGTCGGTCGCGAAGTCGAGCCCCGACTTGGCGTGCCTGGTCAGGCCGGTCCCGTAGGCAGCTCGCACCACCCGCGCGCCAGCTTCGGCGGCCACGAGAGCAATCTCGACATCGGTCAGCTGATTCGTCACCCATTCATCCTCGCCGACTGGCGCGGCCCGCTCGATGTCGGTGGCGCGCTACCGCGCGGCGCGCGAGGATGAGGCGCATGACGACCACCGACTGGGCCCCGTCGCCCGATCGACGTCCGGCCATGCGGATCGCACCCCTGAACATGGCCCACGCCCAGGACATCTGCACGTGGCAGTACTCGTCGCCGTACCACTGCTATGACATGACTGGCGCGACGCCCGCGGGACTGCTCGACCCTGTGGCCGGGTTCAACGCGGTCCTCATGGCGGACGAACTCATCGGGTTTCGCTCGTTCGGCGCCGACGGACAGGTCCCCGGATGGGCCTACGACGACGACGCGCTGGACACCGGCGGGGGCCTGCGGCCGTCGCTCATCGGGCAGGGATTCGGACAGGCCGCGATCCAGACCGGCCTGGCGTTCGGAACCGAGAAGTTCCACCCACAGGCATTTCGGGTCACCGTCGCGTCCTTCAATGCACGCGCTCTTCGAACTGTCGCATCCCTCGGTTTCCGGCCGGTCGGCGAGTTCGAGTCCTCCAACAATCGGACGCAGTACGTCGTCCTCAGTCGGCCTACGTCCGCCGGTGGAAGCTGACGTTGCCGTTGGGCAGGTGGGTGGTCCCGTAACGCTCGTCGTGGATCACGCGGTGGTGTCGGTGGCACAGCAGCCGGCCGGTGGTCGTGTCGGTGGGGCCACCCTGGGACCAGGGTTGGTCGTGGTGCACGTGACACGCGGCGGGCGGCAGGTCGCAGCCCTCGGCGGTGCAGCCGCCGTCGCGCTGGGCGATCGCGACGCGTTGCGCCCTGGTGTGGAACCGGCGGGTGCGGCCGAGATCGAGGACCTCGGAGGTCCCGCCGAGGACGGCGGGGATGATCCCGGCCTCGCACGCGAGCCGTCGGGCCTGGCCGGCGCTGAGCCGGCCACCGGTGTCGAGCGACGCCGCCGCGAGTCCGCCCATCAGCGTCCCGAGACCCATCGTGACCACGACAGTGGCGGACACGCCGCCGCTGGTGGGGAGGCGGTCGGCGGCGTATCGCTCGATCCACTCGATGAACGCCCACCCGAGGCGTTCGTGGAGCGGCCGCTCGTCGCGGGGCGCCTGTCCGGTGATCGCCATGAGCTGTTTGCGGAGCATCTCCGCGGCGCCGGCGGTGGGCAGGGTGAACTTCCCGGTGGTGGTGCCGTCGGGGTTCTCGCGCAGCGTGAGGGAGACCTTGCGCGCGGCGGCGGCTTCCTCGTCGGCCAGCGCCTTGGCCTCGGCGGCCTCGCCGACCTCGGGGGCGACGGTGTCGAGGATCCGGCGCCCGAGGACCTTGAGCGCCTTGGCGTCGTGGTCCTTGGCGAGCACCAGGAGGTGCTCGACGGCCCGCGGCTTCACGTGCTGGTGCGCCGACGGGATGGCATCGACGGCCTTGACGATCACCCACGCCTGGTCGACATGCACCCCACCACCCGCCAGCGCGGCCTGCACCGGGGCATGCAGCTCCTCGGACAGTCGTCGCCCCAGGTGGGTCAACCGGTTGACCTCGGGACGCGTGAGCAGCGAACGCCCCGCCCACCACTGCCCGGTGTGCCGGGCCCCGATCACGTCACCCAGTCGGCGGTGATCAGCCTCCCCGACCGCAGCGGTGACGGCACCGGTCGAGCGGTCGACGAGCCGGGTCGCGACGTCGAGCAACCGTGTGAGGTCGGCATCGGACAGGGTCGTGACGGGGAGCCCGGACAAGTCGTCGTACGCCGCGTCCAACCGCTCCAGCACGGCGGTCAGCACCGGCGATGGCGGGACCGGGGCACCCGGCGCACGCCATTGCTCGTCGGTCGTCATCGCGCACCCCCTCCATCGGCTGGAACCAACCCGCAGTCGTGTGACTGGGGTCCGGGGCGCCTTTTCCGGGTGGTGGGTTCGACCAGCAGTTCCACGATGGGATGAGCCGCAGCTTGCTCACCCGCTGATCTGGTCCGCTGTGGACCATGTGCTGAAGCAATCGTACGCCCGTTCGAACACCGAGGGAAGGCCCAACCGGAGCGATTTGCCGCCGTTCGCTCCGGGCGAACGCAATCATGGCGCTCGAAACTAGGGTGGTCCCATGAAGGCCCCTCGAGCACTGGCACGGTTCAACAAGCGCGTGACCAACCCGATCCAGTCGACGTACGCACCGCACCTCGCGCCATGGGCGGTCATCACGCACGTCGGCCGCAAGTCCGGGCAGACCTACCGCACCCCGGTCGTGGGCTTCCGGTCCGGCTCGACCTTCGCGGTGGTGCTGTTCTACGGCCCCGAGTCGGACTGGGTGCGCAACGTGCGCTCGGCAGGTTCCGCGACGATCACGCGACGCGGTCGGGACCTGACGTGGAGCAACCTCCGGGTGGTCCCGGCGGACACCGCCGGCCTGCCGAGGGCCGCGCGCACACTCGGCGGAGCAGCCCGCCCGGTGCTCGTCGGCGACCTCTCCTGACAGTCAGCTCGATGCCTGGCCGGTGAGACCCGGCCCCCAGTCTCGAAACAAGACCGCCCCAAGGAGCATCCATGTCTGACCCCCAGGACCCGTACGCGACGCTGGCGCGCCTGCTCGACGAGCGGTGGACCTGCCGCCAGTTCCTCGCTGACGAGGTGCCGCGGGAGACCATCGAGCGCCTGCTGGCCCTGGGGCAGCGGACACCGTCGTGGTGCAACACCCAGCCGTGGCAGGTGATCGTGACCAGCGGCGAGGGCACGCACCGCTTCCGCAAGGGGCTGCTCGAGCACGTGGCCAGCCAGCCCCCTGCACCGGACTTCGACTTCCCCGCTGCCTACACCGGCGAGCACCGCGCCCGTCGGCGCGAGTGCGGATTCCAGCTGTACGACAGCGTCGGCATCGTCAAGGGCGACGCCGACGCGAGCCTCCGCCAGGGACTGCGCAACTTCGAGCTCTTCGACGCCCCGCACGTCGCCATCATCACCACGGAGGACGACCTCGGGGTGTACGGCGCGGTCGACTGCGGCCTCTACGTCAACACGTTCCTGCTCGGCGCCCAGAGCCTCGGGCTCGCCGCCGCGCCCCAGGCCGCACTCGCGTCGTACTCACCGTTCCTGCGCGAGCACTTCGACATCCCCGACAATCGTCGCGTGGTCGTGGGCATCTCGTTCGGCTACGCCGACCGCGACCACCCGGTCAACGGTTTCCGGACCTCGCGCGCCGCGCTCGCCGACACCGTCACCTGGCACTAGGCGGTCAGAACAGCGCTGACGCGAGGTCCCGCCGCCCGGCCAGCACCCGCTCGTCGTCGTTGCCGACGGCCGCGAAGAGCGCCAGGAGGTGGTCTCGTGCCTTGGCGCGGTCGGCGTCCGCCGTACGCGCGACCAGGTTGATGAGGCGGGTGAAGGCGTCCTCGACATGGCCGCCGAGGAGGTCGAGGTCGGCCACCAGCGTCTGCGCCTCGACGTCGTCGGGAGCGGCAGCGGCAGCTGCGCGCGCGGCGTTGAGGTCTGCGCCCTGGGTCCGCTGCAGGACCTTCGCCATCGCCAGTCCCGCGACGGCCTCCGAGTCGGCCGGGTTGGCGTCGACGAGCTTCTGGTACTCCGCGACTGCGCGATCGATGTCGCCCTCCCCCAGCGCGTCCTGCGCTGCGGCATACCTCGGGTCGACCTCGGGCTCCTCGCCCTCGACCGGCTCGACGCCGCGCGGCTGGTGACGCCCGGTGATGCCCTGGGTCGTGAGCTGCTGCCCGACCTGGGTCAGCGCGGTGCGCAGCTCCTCGATCGGCACGATGTCCTGGAACAACGGCATCGGTCGCCCGTCGACCACCGCCACCACGAGCGGGATCGACTGGATCTGCATCGCCTGCGCGATCTGCGGCACGGCGTCGATGTCGACGAGGCCCACGAGGTAGCGCCCCTCGAACTCGCCCGAGACCGCGACCATGTCGTCGGCCAGGTTGCCGCTCTCGGGCATCTGCGTGCGCGAGAAGAACACCAGCAGGACCGGCGCGGCCATCGAGGACTCGATGACCTGCTGGAAGTTGGCCTCCGTGACGTCGACGGAGTACGCCGAGTGGCCGGCACCGGAGGCAGGCGCACCCGACGCCGGGGCGGGCGAGCCCGCGGGCGGTTGGGCGGGGCGCTTGAGCGCCGAGAGGTCAATCGCACCGGGACGGGAGAACGGCTGCTGCGTCATGGCCCCCATTGTTCCGTGTCAGCCCCAGCCGGGGCGAATGCGCCCCCGACGTCGAGGCGCCGGTAGCCTCGCCGCGTGCCTGCCACCGACCTCCTCGCCCGCCACCGGCACAACGTCGTGCTGCTCGGTCGATTCGGCGTCGTCGGCGCCTCCGGCGTCCTGGTCAACCTCGTCACCCTGATCCTGGTCAAGAAGCTGGGCCCCGGCTTCGACGAGGCGGTCTTCGCGCTGCCGCTCGGCGAGTTCAACCTCCGCTGGTACCACGTCTACTCGACGGTCGCCTTCTTCGTCGCGAACCTCTGGAACTTCCAGCTCAACCGCAGCTGGACCTTCCGCAGCGCCGGCCACTCCCCCTGGATCAGGGAGTACCTCCCCTTCCTCGCAGTCGGTCTCGCCGGGCAGGCCATCGGCCTGGCCCTGCTCACGGCCCTCCTGCACCCGCACTCGCCGCTCAGCCTGCCGACGGACGTCTTCGACGACTCGACGGGCTTCCGGACCCGCCTCTACTGGGCCCAGCTGATCGTGATCGCGGTGGTGACCCCACTGTCGTTCGTGCTCAACAAGCTCTGGACGTTCGCGGCCGTCCGCAGCCACCACAAGGAGCTCGCCGATCCCATCCGCGTCGAGCGGCTGACCGAGGACGACCAGGCGTGAGGCACTAGCGCGTCCAGCGCAGGACCTGTCCGTCCCTCACCTCGACCGACGTCGGCGGCCTCGGGGTCGGCACCTGACGCAGGTGGGACAGCACGTCGAGCCGTCCGCGCAGCACCACCGACCGGTCCTGCCAGTGCACGTCGGGGTGCAGCAGCGGTGACAGCCGGGCCCAGTCGGACTCGTCGATGAAGGACCAGGCCGCCATCGCCGGCGCCGGGAGCTCCGGCAGGTCGTGCAGCATCTTCGGCGTGCACATGCGCCAGGCGTCGAGCACCAGCTCCCGCATCTCGTCGAGACCCAGCGGTCCCAGCCGGGCACAGACCCACTGGAACCGCAGGTCGGAGGTCGGCGGCAGGAAGAACGTCTCCGGAGCCGACGCGACCAGCCCGTCGCGCGCAGCCTTCGGGTAGCCGAAGCCCATCGCCTCCTCGTCGGCCGAGAAGGCGACGTACACGATCTGGCCGACCCGGAACTTCCAGCGCCCGCGCACCTCGACCTCGTAGCTGCGCGGCAGCGGGTCGAGGATGCGCCGGACGTCGTCCGAGGTGACCATGGGAGGCAGGCTAGACGAGCACGTCCTCCCGCGACGCCGAGCGACGCGGCGGACGCTGCTTGTCGACCAGGGCCGAGCCCTCGACGTCGAGGTGCGGCAGCAGGCGGTCGAGCCACACCGGCATCCACCAGATCTTGTCGCCCAGCAGCGACATCACCGCAGGCGTGAGCGTCATCCGGATCAGGAACGCGTCGAGCAGCACGCCGACCGCGAGACCCAGCCCGATGGGACGGGCCATCGTCATGTGCGAGAAGACGAAGCCGGAGAACACCGCGACCATGATCAGCGCGGCCGCCGCGACGACACGGGCACCGGACGCGAACCCGTTGCGCACGGCCTGACCCGCGGTCTGGCCGTGCACGTAGGACTCGCGCATGCCGGAGACCAGGAACATCTGGTAGTCCATCGCCAACCCGAACAGGATGCCGATCAGCAGCGTCGGCATGAAGCTGAAGACCGCGCCGGGGTTGTGCACGTCGAAGACGCCACCCAGCCAGCCCCACTGGTAGACCGCGACGATGACACCGAAGCTCGCCACCACCGACAGCAGGAAGCCCGCGGTCGCCAGGATCGGCACCAGCACCGACCGGAAGACGATCGTGAGCAGCACCAGCGAGAGCCCGATCACGAGCGCGATGTAGAGCGGGAGCGCTCCGGCGAGCCGCTCGGAGACCTCGATGTTGGCGACCGCCTGGCCGGTCACGCCGAGGTCGACACCCTCGCCTGCCAACGACTCCGTCACCGGTCCGCGCAGCGCGTCGACCAGCGCGACGGTCCGCTCGGCCGACGGTCCTTCTTCGGAGACGACCTGGAAGGCGACCGTGCGCCGGTCCTCGCTGACCCCGATGGGCAGCACGTCGCGCACACCATCCACGGCCGCGATCTCCTCGCCGATGCGTGCCTCGGTGCCCACGAGCTCACCGGCGGCGATCGGTGCCTCGACCGTCGCGGAGACCAGGATCGGGCCGTTGGCGCCCGTGCCGAACGCGTCCGCGACCCGCTCGTAGGCCTGGAAGGCCGTCGAGTCGCGGCTCTCCGAGCCGCCGTCGGGCAGGCCGAGCCGCAGCGACAGGGCAGGCACCGCGAGCGCGCCCATGACGATGACGACGGCCACGATCGCTGCGGGTGCACGGCGGGTCACGACGCCCACCCACTTCTCGGGCCAGCCGTCACGGTGCGGCGCCGTGGACGCCACGGTCTTGCGGGGTACGGCGCGGCGCCCCGCCAAGGACAGCAGCGCCGGTGTCAGGGTCAGCGCGACCAGGACCGTCACGGTCACGGTCGCCGCGGCGAGCAGGCCCATCTGGATCAGCGTCGGGATGCCGGACACCAGGAGGGCCGCCAGGGCGATGATCACCGTCGCTCCGGCGACCACCACTGCCGTACCAGCCGTGCCGGTCGCGAGCGCGATGCTGTGCCGGATCTCCTCGCGCGTGGTCACGGCTCCGCCGCGGACCACGTCGGCCAGCTGTCGGCGGTGCCGGTTGACGATGAAGAGCGCGTAGTCGATGCCGACCGCGAGGCCGAGCATGGCTCCCAGCACGGGCGCCATCTGCTGGATGTCGAGCCAGTGCGTGAGCGCCATCGCGCCCATCAGGCTGGCGCCGACGCCGGCGAAGGCGATCGCCAGCGGGAGGCCGGCCATCACGAACGATCCCAGCATCACCAGCAGCACGACGGCCGCCACGGCGACGCCGATGATCTCGCCGATGCCGCCGACCTGGGTGACGAAGACGAGCTCCTGGCCGTAGTCGACCTCCAGCCCTGCGTCCTCGAGCTGCTCTCCCGCCTGCGGGACGAGCGCGAGGTCGTCGGGCGAGATCTGCTGCATGCTCTCGTCGAAGCGGACCTGCACCAGCGCCGTGTTGCCGTCCTCGCTGACCATCCGGATCCCGTCGCCGAGCCCCCGCAGGGTGGCGCCGTCGGTGTACTTGTCCTGGGCCCGGTCGAGCCGGGTGCGAGCCCGGTCGAGCTTGCGCTCACCGTCGGCGAGCATGGCGTCGAGCTCGGCCTGGCCGGAGATGCGGTAGGGCAGGGTCGCGTTGTCGGGGTCGGTGCGCTGCAGGCGCGCGATGTCGCGCTCGCCCTCGCCGACCAGCCACCTGAGCCGGGAGAGCTTGCGGGCGCCCTTCTCGTACTTCTTGCGGCCGTCGATCAGCTTCTGCTCGCCCTCGGCCAGGTCGGCCGAGCTCTGGTCGAGCTGGCGCTGCGTCTCGAAGGGGTCGACCGTCCCGGTCACGTGCGGCAGCGTGCGCCACTGCGCCATGGTCTCGCTGATCGCCCTGCGCTGGGCCGGGCTGAACCCGTCCTCGCTGTGCAGCACGACCGTGCCGGTGCCGCCGGCGACCTCCGGGATCTGCTCGCCGAGCTCGTCGAGCACGGCCGCGAACTCACTGTCGGGCAGCTCGAACTCGTTGGTCAGCGGCCGCTGGAACGACACCATCGCGGCGGTCACCGCAGCGAGGACCAGCAGCCACGCGATGACGATCGCGATCGGGCGTCGGGCAGCGCCGAGGCCGAGTCGGTAGAGGAAGGAGGCCATGTCAGCTGTCGCTTTCCGAGAGTGCGGCTTCGTCGAAACCGCTGAAGAGGAGGTCGAAGGCCCGCCGGATCACGTCGTGGTGGCGGCGGGTGAGTGACGCGTCGTTGGGGTCGGCCGAAGGGGTCTCGGCCACGATCAGGCGCGTCATCCGGGTGAGGATCGCGCCTGCGGCCGCGGCCAGCGCGGCGACGTAGACCGGGTCGGCGTCCGCGCCGAGCCGTTGTCGCAGCCCGACCTCGAACGCGTCGATCTGGGAGTCGGAGAACTCGCGGAGGAACCGGCGGGTCGCCGGCGACGACTCCGCTGCCCGTTCGAGCACGAAGGCCTGGGCGAAGACCGGGTCGTCGAGCAGGCCGGCCAGCACCGCGACGACGGACTCACGCAGCGGCTCCGCGGCAGGTCGGGCGAGGAACGCCGCCACGGTGTCCTGGGTGACCTGCTCGATCGAGGCGGTGAGGACGTCCTCGACCCGGGCGAAGTAGTTGAACAGCGTCCGGCGCGAGACGCCTGCCTCCGCCGCGATCCGATCAGCCGTCAGGGCGTCGATGCCCTCGGTGGCGACGATCGCGACGGCCGCCTGGCTCAGGGCCTGACGGGTGCGCTCCTTCTTCATGGCGCGCAGTCCGCAGGAGGCGAGGTCGATGGTCATACCTGCACTGTAAGGCAACTTTGCACCACCGTGCACCTCCGAGGCGGAGTGGTCCTCCTCACTCCTCCGCGGGTGCGAGGTCGGCCACTGCGTCACGCCAGTCGGCCGCGAGCCGCTCGAGGTCCGCGCGGTGCTCCTCGATCCGGCAGCCACCACCACTCGGCTTGACGAGGATGCCCTCCTCGAGCCAGTGCGGACGAGCGCGCTCGAGCAGGTCGGGCGCGAATCCCCCACTGGCGTTGGTCACCCGCCACCACGTCACGCCGTCGCCGTACCGGCTCATGACGGCTCCGACCTGCCGTGGGCCGATGCCGACGATCCGGCCGAGATCGCCGTACGCCGCCACCCGACCCGGCGGGATCAGGTCCACCGCCCTCAGGACCAGCTCGACGAGCCGCTCGTCCACGCGGGGCCCTCAGTTGGAGACGCGCGGCCCGCGCAGGCCGGACCGCTGCACGACGCGCTGGATGGCGAGGTCACGGTCGTCGGGGCGGCCCACGAACCGGATGTCGCGCAGCCCCTGCTCCTGCGCGGCGGACTCGAAGACGAAGTGCCCGAAGCCGAGCAGTCGACCGTGCAGCGGCTTCTTCACCGTGATGTCGAGGATCCGCGACAACGGCATGGTGGCGAGCTGCTGCGAGAGCACGCCGTGCACGCGGAAGACCCGCATGTTGGTGATCACGAAGCGGTCCATGTGCTCGCTCAGAGCACGCCAGGTCGCGTGCGCGAGGATCGCGAGCGCCAGCGCGAAGGGCAGCCACGCCAGGTCGAGGTCGACGAACGGGACCGAGACCACGAGCGCGAGCGCCACGACGGCCTCCGCGATCGGCTGGAGGTAGACGATGCCGTGGTGGCGGACCTCGTCGACGATCACCTCGCCCTCCTCACGGAGGAGGTGCCGGCGGATGTTGGGGTCGAAGATGCCCCTCACGTCAGCAGCCCATGTCCCGAGTCACGACCTCACGACAGGGCGCCGACGAAGTCGATGATCGCCGTGAAGAGCTGCTGGGTGAGGACCCACGCCTGGTCCGCCCCGGACTTGGCAGCCTCGGCCAGCCCATTGGGGTCGGTGAACATCCAGAAGCCGAGGAAGACCACGACCAGCACGATGGCGAGCTTCTTGACGTTCATCGGGTACTCCTCGAGAAGCAGTGCACAGGACGGCCCCATGTCTACCAGCACCCGGTCCCCGGATCGCGCAGGCGCGCCCGCGCTAGGACTCGAAGGCGGCGAGCAGCGTGTCGGCGGCGGCGTAGGGGTCCGACTCCCCCGCGCCGACCGCCGCAGCGAGCTCGTCGAGCTCGGAGCGCCCGTGCACGTCACCCCAGCGGGCTCGCAACGCGGTCACCGCGATCGCCTCGATCTCGTCGCGTGCGCGGCGCGTACGGCGACGGGCGAGCTCGCCACTGTCCGCGAGCCAGGCGAAGTGCCGGTCGATCTCGGCGGCCACCTCGTCGAGGCCCTCGCCCTTGGCGGCGACCGTCTTGACGATCGGCGGCTTCCAGGCTCCCTCGCGGCGTTCGGCGAGCGCGAGCATGGAGCGCAGGTCGCGACGCACCTGGTCGGCGCCGTCGCGGTCGGCCTTGTTGACGACGTAGAGGTCGCCGATCTCGAGGATCCCGGCCTTCGCGGCCTGGATGCCGTCGCCCATGCCCGGAGCCAGCAGCACGAGCGTGGTGTCCGCGAGGCCGGCGATCTCGACCTCGCTCTGGCCGACGCCGACGGTCTCGACCAGGATCACGTCGCAGCCCGCTGCATCCAGCACACGCAGCGCCTGCGGGGTCGTCCAGGCGAGCCCGCCGAGGTGGCCGCGCGAGGCCATCGAGCGGATGAAGACGTCACTGTCGAGCGCGTGCTCCTGCATGCGCACGCGGTCGCCGAGCAGGGCGCCGCCGGAGAACGGCGACGACGGGTCGACGGCGAGCACGCCGACGCGCTTGCCGGCCTTGCGCAGCTCCGTGACGAGCGCGTTGGTGGAGGTGGACTTGCCCACCCCGGGCGAGCCGGTGATGCCGACGACCTGGGCCTGCCCGGCATGCGGCGCCAGCGACGCCATCACCTCGCGCAGCAGCGGCGACTCGTCCTCGACGAGCGAGATCAGCCGGGCCACGGCACGGGCGTCACCGGCGCGTGCGCGGGAGACGAGATCGGGGACCGACACCGCTGCGCGGCGTCGGCCCCCTCCCGTGGAGCTCGTGGTGGAGCGTGCGCTCACCTCGGGGACGGATCAGGCCTGCGGGACCCGGATGATCAGGGCGTCGCCCTGACCGCCGCCACCGCACAGGGCGGCCGCACCGACGCCGCCGCCACGACGCTTGAGCTCGTGGGCCAGGTGCAGCACGATGCGGGCGCCGGACATGCCGACCGGGTGGCCGAGCGCGATCGCGCCGCCGTTGACGTTGATCTTGTCGTCGGAGACGCCGAGCTGGCGACCCGACTCGATGCCGACGGCCGCGAACGCCTCGTTGAGCTCGAAGAGGTCGATGTCGGAGACGGCGATGCCCTCCTTCTCGGCGGCCTTCGCGATCGCGTTGGCCGGCTGGAGCTGGAGCGTGGAGTCGGGGCCGGCGACCTGGCCGGAGGCGCCGATCTCGGCGAGCCAGGTGAGCCCGAGCTCCTCGGCCTTGGCCTTGCTCATCACGACGACGGCGCAGGCACCGTCGGAGATCTGCGAGGCGGAGCCGGCGGTGATGGTGCCGTCCTTCGAGACCGGGCGGAGACCGGCGAGCGACTCGACGGTGGTGTCGCCACGCACGCCCTCGTCCTGGCTGACCGTGATGTCGCCCTTGCGGGACTTGATGGTCACGGGGACGATCTCGTCGTCGAACAGGCCGTTCTTCTGCGCGAGCGCGGCACGCTGGTGCGACTGGGCGGAGAAGGCGTCCTGCTCCTCGCGCGTGAGCTTGGCGCCGGCGACGTTGTGGCTGTCGGTGAGGTTGATCATCGCCTGGTCGGTGAACTGGTCGTAGAGCGCGTCGTAGGCCATGGAGTCGACCAGCTTGGTGTCGCCGTACTTGAAGCCGTCACGGCTCTTCGGCAGCAGGTGCGGGGCCAGGGTCATCGACTCCATGCCGCCGGCGACGACGATGTCGTGCTCGCCGGCGCGGATCATCTGGTCCGCCAGCGCGATGGCGTTGATGCCCGACAGGCACACCTTGTTAATGGTGATGGCAGGCACGTTCATCGGGACGCCGCCCTTGACCGCGGCCTGGCGGGCGGCGATCTGGCCGGCACCGGCCTGGATGACCTGGCCCATGATGACGTAGTCGACCTGGTCGCCCGTGACGCCGGCCTTCTCCAGGGCGCCGGCGATGGCGACGCCGCCGAGGTCGGCAGCGGACTGGTCCTTGAGACCGCCCAGGAGGCGGCCGATCGGGGTGCGGGCGCCCGCGACGATGACAGATGTGGACATGAGTGCTGCCTCCAGGAGAATCAGGGTTGACGTCTGCTCCTGACGATACCGCCGGTGTCTCACTGTGCGCCCGGAGAGGTGATTGACGAGACACGCTGATGGACGATGTCCCCATGACAGCCTCCGTCGAGATCCCCCAGCACCTGTTCACGGCCATCGACCACGTGGGGATCGCCGTCCCCGACCTGGACGAGGCCATCGCCTACTACCGCGACACGTTCGGGCTCCACGTCGCGCACGAGGAGACCAACGAGGAGCAGGGGGTGCGCGAGGCGATGCTCGCCGTCGGCGACTCGGGCTCGCACATCCAGCTCCTGGCCCCGCTCAACGCGGAGTCGACGATCGCCAAGTTCATCGACCGCTCCGGCCCGGGCATGCAGCAGCTGGCCTACCGCGTCACCGATGTGGAGGCGGTCTCGACGATCCTGCGCGAGCGCGGCGTGCGACTGTTGTACGACGCACCCAAGCGCGGCACGTCCGACAGCCGCATCAACTTCATCCACCCGAAGGACGCCGGCGGAGTGCTCGTCGAGCTGGTGCAGCCGGCCGCAGCACACTGACCTACGACGGGCCGGTTGGGAAGTACGTCACAACCCGCCCCACACCCGGTTACTCACGGGTACCTTGACCCTCGATCTTGGCCACAACTGCCTCACCAGGAGACATACGTGCAGAACATCCTCGACGCCATCCAGAGTGGCAACGCGACGTCCGACGACTTCGCGAACCTCGAGCTCCCCGACCACTACCGCGCCGCCTTCGTGAAGAAGGAGGACGTGGACATGTTCGAGGGCATGACCACCAAGGAGAAGGACCCGCGCAAGTCGCTGCACATCGGTGACGTCGCGCTGCCCGAGCTCGGCCCGGGCGAGGCCTACGTCGCGGTGATGGCCTCCGCCATCAACTACAACACCGTGTGGACCTCGATCTTCGAGCCCGTCTCCACCTTCGGCTTCCTCGAGCGCTACGGCCGCCTCTCCGAGCTGACCAAGCGCCACGACCTCGACCACCACATCGTGGGCTCGGACCTGGCCGGCGTCGTGCTCAAGACCGGCCTGGGCGTCAACTCCTGGAAGCCCGGCGACGAGGTCGTCGCGCACTGCCTGTCCGTCGAGCTCGAGGGCCCCGACGGCCACAACGACACGATGCTCGACCCCGAGCAGCGCATCTGGGGCTTCGAGACCAACTTCGGTGGCCTCGCGCACATCGCCCTGGTCAAGTCCAACCAGCTGATGCCCAAGCCCGCGCACCTCACCTGGGAGGAGGCCGCCGCTCCCGGCCTGGTCAACTCCACGGCGTACCGCCAGCTCGTCTCCAAGAACGGCGGCGACATGAAGCAGGGCGACAACGTCCTGATCTGGGGCGCGTCCGGCGGCCTCGGCGGCTTCGCGACGCAGTACGCCCTCAACGGTGGCGCCAACCCGATCTGTGTCGTGTCCAACGAGGAGAAGGCCGCCATCGCCCGCAGCATGGGCGCGGAGCTGATCATCAACCGCTCCGAAGAGGGCTACAAGTTCTGGAACGACGAGAACACCAAGCAGGACCCCAAGGAGTGGAAGCGCTTCGGCGCCAAGATCCGCGAGCTCACCGGCGGCGAGGACATCGACATCGTCTTCGAGCACCCGGGCCGCGAGACCTTCGGCGCCTCGGTGTTCGTCACCCGCAAGGGCGGCGTCATCACCACCTGCGCGTCGACCTCGGGCTACATGCACGAGTACGACAACCGCTACCTGTGGATGAACCTCAAGCGCATCATCTCCTCGCACTTCGCCAACTACCGCGAGTCGTGGGAGGCCAACCGCCTCATCGCGCAGGGCAAGATCCACCCGACCCTGTCGAAGACCTACTCGCTCGACGAGGTCGGCCAGGCCTCGCTCGACGTCCACAAGAACGCCCACCAGGGCAAGGTCGGCGTGCTCTGCCTCGCGCCCGAGGAGGGCCTCGGCGTGCGCAACCCGGAGATGCGGGCCAAGCACATCGACGCGATCAACCGCTTCCGCGGGGTCTGATCCAGTCCGGACACACAGCATTCACACCCCGGCACGCGATTCGTCCGCGAGCCGGGGTGTGTTTGTCCGCGCTGGTCAGACAGACTGGTGCGAAGGCCATCGGCCACGACACAAGCACGACACAGAGACGTAGAGAGTGGGTGCTCCACCATGAGCAGCGATCAGGGCCTGTCCATCTTCGACGAGGAGCCGGAGCCCGACACCGACCTCGACGCCGAGGTGTCGTCCCCGACCGCAGCCAAGGGCGCGCCCCAGAAGGGCGCCTCGGTGGATGACACGGCCACCCAGGTGATGCCCACGGTCTCGAAGTCCGCACCCCAGCCCGCCACCACGGCGCCCAGCGTCTCGGCGAAGAAGCCCCCGGCGCCCGCGCGCACCGCGCCGACCAGGACCTCCACCCAGACACTCGGCGAGTCGCTGGCCCAGGGGTCCGCCCGCCCCTCGACCTCGACCCCGGCGCCGACCACGACCGCGACCTCGTCGCCGTCGGGTGCAGCCGCCGGAGCAGCCCTGCCCGTCGTTCGCCGTGGCGGCTACGACAAGCCCGCCGTCGACCAGCGCCTCGCGCAGCTCGCCGCCGAGAAGTCCGGCCTGAGCAGCAGCCTGAGCGCCTCCGAGCAGCGCGTGCTGCAGCTCGAGTCGGAGCTGGAGAGCCTGCGCGCCGAGCTGGCCGAGAACAAGTCCCCCTCCTACGCCGGCCTGGGCGGTCGGGCGACCTCGATGCTCAAGCTCGCCGAGGAGGAGGCCGCCGACGTCCGCACTGCCGCCGCCCGCGACGCCGAGGAGATCCGCCTCCAGGCCAACCGCGACGCCAAGGCCGTGCGCGCCGAAGCAGCGCGCGAGGCCGACGACATGCGCCTGGTCCAGCTCAAGGAGCTCGACGAGATGCGCAGCCGGCTCACCGCCGACGCCGAGCAGGAGCGCACCCTGGCCAAGGGCGAGGCCTCCGACCTCCTGGCCGCCGCCAAGCGCGAGGCCGACCAGGTGCGCCTGGCCGCCCAGCAGGAGACCAACGAGCTGCTCACGACGGCCAAGCGCGAGGCCGAGCAGGCCCGTGCCGCCGCCGACCGCGAGGTGCAGGAGGCCCGGCGCACGCTGGCCGTGGAGAAGGAGCGCCTCGCCCGCGAGGCCACCGACCACCACACCAACGCCACCTCCGAGACGCAGCGACTGGTCCAGGAGGCCGAGCAGCGTGCCAACGCGGCCGAGCAGCGCGCCCGCGAGGCGACCACGCAGGCCAACGCCCACCGCCAGCAGGCCCAGAGCGAGGCGGAGGGCCTGCTCACCCGGGCCCGCCGCGAGGCCGAGCAGATCGTCGCCTCCGCGACGACGCAGGCCGACTCGATCGCGTCCAGCGGCGCGGCCGACGCCGAGCGCGAGCTCGCCGCCGTCCAGGCCGAGGTCGAGCGGATGACCAAGCGCCGCGACGCGGTCTCCGCCCAGCTCGGTGCGCTGCGCGACGTGGTGTCCGGCTTCGCCGAGGACGAGTCCTGACCTGGCTCGACCGCCTCCGGGCGGTCACCCCCGGCAAGGACACCCCACGACCGACACCGGGTCTCGACTCCCTCCAGGACTACGTCGAGGACGCGGTCGACCAGGCCGCCGACCAGGCTGACCGCGCGGAGGCCTCCGCCGACCGTGCAGACCTGGCCGCCGAGGACGCCCGTGACTCCGCGGAGACCTCGGTGGCCGTCGCCGAGCGCATCGACGACGCGACCGACCTGGTCGTCGACGGCGCCAGCACAGCGGCGTACGCCGATCCCCCGGCCGTGCCCGCACCCGAGACGCCCTCGCTGCTGCGCCACTCTCCCTTCAACATCGGCTTCTTCGGGGCCCTCGGCGCGATCATCGCGGTGTTCTTGAGCCAGCAGCTGCTCAGCATCTCGTCGGTGCTGATCCTGCTCGTGATGGCGATGTTCCTGGCGATCGGCCTCAACCCCACCGTCGAGTGGTTCATGAAGCGCGGTGTGCGCCGCGGCATCTCCGTGCTGATCGTGCTGGCCGTCGTCATCAGCGTGATCGCGCTCTTCGTCATCGCCGTGGCGCCGGTGATCAGCGAGCAGATCGCCCAGATCACCGAGAACGCGCCCGGCTGGTTGCAGGACCTCCAGCGCAACCAGCGCGTCCAGCAGCTCGACGAGCGCTTCGCGGTCATCGACAAGCTGCAGGACTACGTCACCGAGGGCGACTTCGGCCAGCGGGTCTTCGGTGGCGCCCTGGGCGTCGGCCTGGCCGTGCTGTCGGCGCTCGCCAACGCGTTCATCGTGGTCGTGCTGATGGTCTACTTCCTGGCCTCGCTGCCGAGCATCAAGCACGCCGCCTACAACCTCGCGCCCGCCTCGCGCCGGGCCCGCGTCAGCGACCTGGGCGACCAGATCATCCGCTCCACCGGCTCCTACGTCGCCGGGGCCTTCCTCGTCGCGGTGTGCGCCGGTGTCAGCACGCTCATCTTCACGTTCGTCGTCGGCCTGCGCGACTACAGCTTCGCGCTCGCCTTCATCGTCGCGCTGCTGTCGCTCATCCCTGTCGTGGGTGCCGTCGTCTCCGGCATCATCATCACCCTGCTGGCGCTCACCGTCTCACCGACGGTGGCGATCATCTCGGCGATCTACTACGTCGCCTACCAGCAGGTGGAGTCCTACTTCATCTATCCGCGGATCATGAAGCGCTCGGTCGACATCCCGGGCTCCGTCACGGTGATCGCGGCACTCGTCGGCGGCTCGCTCATGGGCATCGTCGGCGCGCTCCTCGCCGTACCCGTCGCCGCCGCCCTGCTGCTGCTGCACCGAGAGGTGCTGCTCAAGAGGCAGGACGCTCGCTGAGGTCCTGCTCCTCCGGGAGCGGCTCGACCGCGAGAGCACTGGCGCCCTCGCCGAGCTTGACCACGACGACGCCGGCCAGCACCAGCACGCCGCCGAGCATCTGCACCGTGCGCGGCAGCTCGCCGAGCAGCACCCAGGCGAAGACCAGCGCCATCAACACCTCGAGCAGTGCCACGAAGGACGACAGGCGCGAGCCCAGGCGACGGCCGGCCGCGATGCCGGTGACATAGGCGAAGGCGGCGGTCACCAGGCCGAGCGCGAGCACCGGCACCCACCACACGACCACGCGCGAGTCGTAGACGACGTCCGCCGTCGTGGCCCGCATGGGCAGCACTCCGAGCCAGCCGGCCGCGAGCAGCACGACTCCCCCGACCACCAGTCCGGCGGCGGCGAGGCTGATCGGCGGCAGCCCGTTCTCGGTGTCGGCGCCGATGACGAAGTACGTCGCCGCGCCGACCATCGCACCGAGCGCCCAGAGCACTCCGGTGGTGCTGAGGTCGGCACCCGAGACGACGTCGAGCACGAGGACCAGCCCCAGGGCGGCGATGACCGCCCCGACGACGGTGAGCCGGGTGGGACGGCTGCCGTGGCGCAGCCACAGCCACATGACCACCGCAACCGGTGCGGTGTACTCGATGAGCAGCGCCACCCCGACCTGCATGTAGCTGACGGCGTAGAAGTAGCACAGCTGCGCGCCCGCGACCGCGGCGATGCCGTAGGTCAGCACGGTCAGGCGGCTGTCACGCACCAGGTGCCAGCGGCCGCGCAGCGCGAGGGCGCCCGGCACGACGAGCACCAGCGCGGCGATGGCGATGCGGGCCGACACCGCGGCGCCGGCCGTCCAGCCGGCGTCGAGCAACCCGCGGGCCAGCGCACCGGAGAGCCCGAACGAGACGGCCGACGCGACCGCGAAAGCCAGTCCGGTGGTCGTGCCGGAGCGGCCCGCCACCAGCCTGTCATGAGTCATGGTCGCCATGGGTCATGACGCTAGTCCGACATTGGTAAGGTGTCAATGTGGCTTTCACTCATGACACCGCGGCGGCTCTCCAGTCCGCCGTCGCCCTCGCCAACACGGCCCTGGAGCCGGACACCCTGACGACCGTCGAGGCGCTGTCGGAGTTCTATGCCGAGCACGAGTACTCCGGCGGGCACCAGCAGGACGAGGGCGAGCTGGAGGCCGTCCGCGCGATCCGCGACGCCCTGCGCGAGCTCCTCACCGCCGACCGCGCACGCTCCGTGGAGCTGGTCAACGCCATCCTCGCCGACGCCCGGGCCGTGCCCCGACTGGTGCGCCACGACCGACTCGACTGGCACATCCACGCCATCGACGACGAGGCCCCGCTCGCCCAGCGGGTGATGGTCGAGACCGCCATGGCGATGATAGACGTGATCCGCGCCGACGAGCACAACCGGCTCGACCTCTGCGCTGCCGACGACTGCAACGGTCTCGTGGTCGACCTGTCGCGCAACCGCTCGCGTCGCTACTGCTCGACGGCGTGCGGAAACCGCGAGGCCGTCGCGGCCTACCGCGCTCGGCAGAAGGCCTGACTCAGGCCGGCACGAACCGCTTCAGCACCTCGACGAACACCTCGGGCTGCTCGGAGTGCACCCAGTGCCCCGCGCCCTTGATCGTCACCCGGCGCACGCGCGGGAACAGCCCTTCCATCGCCGGGGCGTAGTCGTCGAGGACGTAGGGCGAGTTGGCTCCCCCGATCCACAGCACGGGCTTGTCGAAGACCCCCTCGACAGTCGGCCAGTCACCGAGCGCGCCGAGCTCGTCGCCGAGCAGCTCCAGGTTCAGCTGCCACTGCCAGGAGTCACCGTCCCGGCGCAGGTTCTGCAGGAGGAAGGAGCGCACCGTCGTGTTGGGTACGGCGCCGCGCAACGCCGCGTCGGCATCAGCCCGGCTCGAGAGCGAGCCCAGGTCGAGTGCCCGCATCTCCTCGATGTAGCCGGCGAACTCACGCCGCCCGGCGTCGTAGGCGACGGGCGAGACGTCCACCACGACGAGCTTCTCGACGAGCTCGGGGTGGCGCAGCGCCAGGGTCATCACGATCTTGCCGCCCATGGAGTGGCCGACCAGCGTCACCGGGTCGTCGGCGGAGAAGAGCGTGGCGACGGTGTCGGCCATGTCGGCGTACGAGAACTCCTCGGTCCACGCCGACCGACCGTGGTTGGGCATGTCGATCAGCAGCACCCGGTGGTCCGCGGCGAACGCCTTGGCGATCTGCGTCCAGTTCTTGCCCTGCCCGAAGAGGCCGTGGCAGAAGGCGATCTGGGGGCCCTGCTCCCCCAGCCGGGTCACGTTCAGCTGCGTCGCGCTCACCGGGTCAGTGTGTCAGCACGCAGCGATGCGCCAATCGGGAGGACCGACTAGAAGTCGAACCCGTCGAACATCCCGCCGATGCCGTCGCCGATGCTCCCGAACATGTCGCCGAGGCCCTCGCCCAACGCGCCGATGCCTTCGCCGAGGCCGTCGAAGCCACCGCCGAAGAGCATGCCCATGAACATCCAGTCCATCGGGCCGAAGCCGCCGAAGTAGCCCTGGGCGTAGGGCTGGTAGGCGCGACCGCCCTGCCAGTAGGGCACCCGCCGCGAGCCGACCATCACCTTGCGGATGTCGGGCTCTGCACCGACCCGCACCCGCTCGGCGTCGAGCTGGCAGGCCGGGACGTCACGCCGGGCGCCGCCGGGCGGGGTGTAGGGCACGTCCACCACGGACATGCCGTGGCGCGGGTCGAAGAAGCACGGCGGCCGCCGTGTCGGCAGCGGCCGGCCGTCGACGCGGGCGCGCACGCAGGCCATGGCATAGCGGCCGTCCTCGAGGATCTCGGTGACGTGGCGGATGTCGTCGGGCTTGCTCATCTTGGCGGCCGCGGTCTTGGACGACTCGTAGGCGTCCAGGGCGCGCTGGTAGTCGGCGTTCTCGCCGGCACCGAGGTCGCGACCAGCCATGTCGATGTCGAGGTCCTGCAGCTCCACGCCGAGGGCGGTGACGTCCTCCTCGGCCAACCGCTTGACCGGCTCGAGCTCCGCCTCGGCCTTGGCCAGCTGCCGCTTCTTCGCGGTCTGCCCGGCGGTCACAGCCGCCACCACGAGCCCACCCAGCACCACGAGCAGCAGCACGATCTCCATGCCCGCAGCCTACGCGGGCGCTCCACGTCGCGGCGGCGCACAGGCTGCCTGCCAGACTCCTCGCATGGCAACCGACGAGCGCTTCGAGGTCACCCGCTCCTTCCCTCATCCCCCAGCCGACGTGTTCGCGGTCCTGTGCGATCCTCAGGGCCACGTCGCCATCGACTCGTCGGGCATGCTCCAGGACGCCGAGGGCGATCCGGTCTCCGCCGTGGGCGACTCGTTCGTCGTCCACATGGATCGCGAGGCGCTCGGCGACTTCGACATGGGCCAGTACGACGTCACGGTGACGATCCGCACCTTCGAGGCCGACCGCGAGATCGCCTGGACGGTGCTCGGCCGCCTGCGGCCGCAGATCGGCCATGTCTTCGGCTACCGGATCGAGCCGACCGACGGCGGCGGCAGCCTGGTCACGTCCTACTACGACTGGTCCGACATCGCGCCGCACTGGCGGGAGGCCGGCATCTTCCCGGTGCTCTCCGAGAGCGCCCTGAAGGCGACGCTCGGCATCCTCGAGCGCACGGTGCGCCGCGGCTACCCGCTCGTGGCCGCCCGCTGAAGCCGCTCCCCCAGCTCGGCCGCGACGGTGGCCAGCTCGGGCGGTTGGAGGAACTCGCAGTCCAGGCCCGTCATCACGCAGTGGAACGCGAGGTACTCCAGTGAGTCGATGCCTGCCTCCAGCAGGGTCGTCGACTCGTCGATCGCCGTCAGGGTGACCCAGCGCGTGCTGACCTTCGCCGCCACCTCCTCGAGGCCCGCCAGCACGCGCACCTGGGCCTGGTTGCTGTACGGCGCCCGGCTGATCGCGTTCTGGACGTACTCCGACGGGTCGGGGTGCTCGCGGAGCGTGAACCGCCAGGTCGACGGCGTCACGGCGCGCATGCGGTCGAGCCGGAACGTCCGCCAGTCCTCCCGGTCGACGTCCCACGCCATGAGGTACCACCGCCGGCCGGTCGCGACCAGCCGCACGGGCTCCACCCAGCGCTCGCTCGCAGCGCCGTCGCGGGCGTCGTAGCCGAACCGCACCCGCAGCAGGTCGCGACAGGCCTTGGCCAGGGTCAGCAGCACGTCGCCGTCGACCAGGTCCGCGTTGCTGCTCAGCGTCTCGGTCGACTGGTGGATCGCCTTGACCTCCGAACGCAGCCGCGGCGGCATCACCTGGTCGAGCTTGGCGAGGGTGCTCAGGGCTGCCTCGCTCGCGCCCGTGACCGTGCCGCCGGCCGCGAGGCGCAGCGACACCGCGATGGCCACGGCCTCCTCGTCGTCGAGCAGCAGCGGTGGCAGGTCCTTGCCACGGCCGAGCTGGTAGCCGCCGCCGAGGCCCTGGGTCGCCAGCACCGGATAGCCGAGGTTGCGCAGGCGGTCGACGTCGCGCCGGATGCTGCGCGTCGTGACGCCAAGCCGCTCGGCCAGCTCGGGGCCGGTCCAGACCGGTCGCTGCTGGAGGAGGGACAGCAGGCTCAGCACCCGCTGGGTGGTGTCGCTCATGGCGTCATGCTGGCAGACAGGGCGGACAGATCCTGTCCGCGTCGCCAGCCGATCGGCACAAGCAGGCCGCGGGCTCACCCCCGCGAATCCCGCGGCCTGCTGTCTGCGCCGGCGGGTGGACTGTCCCCTGTGCGGTCCACACGCCTCGGCTGCAGGACTAGGTTCTCGCGCTCCGGAGGGCCCCGGCATCGGTAGTCCTACCTATTCAGTGGCGCATCACCGATAGATTCGCCCCGTGCTCACCCCATGTCTCGGTCGCGAGCAGACCCAGGCTCGTCTCGCGACGGCGTTGGCGGCCTCGCGCTGGGTCAGCATCGTCGGCCCGCCCGGCAGCGGAAAGACCCTGCTGGCACGACATGCGGCCGCCCGGGGCCACAGCACGTGGGTCAACGCGCGCGGGATGCTGCGCGCCGACGAGGTGCTCTCGGCCTGCCTGGACGCCCTCGACGTCCCGCCCACGCCCGGCGACTCCCCCGAAGGTGCCCTGTGCCGGGCGATGGACGGCCTCGACTCGCTGCTCGTCGTCGACGGCCTCGACCTCGATCCGGGTGTCCTGGGCCCGACCTTCCAGCAGGTCATGTCGTCCACCTCCGAGGCCCGGCTCGCCGTCACCTCGGTGACAATGGCCGGGCAACCGGCCGAACGCGTCGTGCGCGTCGCCCCGTTCATGGTCCCGCGCGACCACGAGCCCCTCTCGGGGCCGGCCGTCGACCTCTTCCTGCACCGCGTGGAGGCCGCCGGCGGACACCCCGTCGACCTCGAGGCGCACGCGGACGACGTACGTCGCCTGCTGCACGCCACCGGCGGGCTGCCGCTGCTCATCGAGCAGATCGCCGTGCAGATCGCGCTCGTCGGCGTCACCAACGTGGTGCCGACCGCCTCGCTGTCCGAGGCGGTGCACGGGTCCTACGAGCTGCTCGACGACGACCAGCAGCTCTGCTTCCGGCGACTGGCGCAGATGACCTCGCCGGTCTCCATCGACGTCGTCGCCGAGATCACTGGCGTCGACCGCGACCGGGCCAGCCTGCTCGCCGGCGGCCTGGTCCGCCGCAGCCTCCTGGAGCTGATGCCCGACGGCCGCTTCGACATGCTCACCCCGATCCGGCGCCACGGGCAGTTCCTCACCGCTTCCACCGACGACCGGGAGCGGGCCAACCGCGCACTCCTCTCGTGGGCCGATCGCATGGCCCCGGCCGACCACAACACCGGCGCCGCCGACGCAGGCTGGCTGGTCGACCTGCCGGTGATGCGGGCCGCGATCGCGGCGGCCTGCGCAGCGCCGGAGACCCGTGACCTCGGTTATGCCCTCGCCAACCGCATCTTCTCGTCCCTCTACACCTCGATGCGCGCCCGCGAAGCGGTGGAGATCCTGGAGGCCACCCTCGTCAGCGGGGACGGCCCGGCCGAGATCGGCGCCTCCGTGGCTCGCCGCGCCGGCATCGCCGCCTCCGAGGTCCGCGGCACCTACGAGGGACTGTGGCTGCTCGACCGCGCGGACGAGCACGCCCTCAGCGCCCCCGACCCCGACGACCAGCTGGCCAGGAACGCCTCCATCCGCGCCGAGATGCACCTCGACGCCGGCGCCCTCGTGAAGGCCGAGGCCGAGGCCCGCCGCGCCCTCGACCTCGGTGAGACCACCGTGATCACCCGGCAGGCCGCGCGCACCCTGGCCGATGTCCAGGTCTCGAGGGGTGCGTTCCGCGACGCGACCGTGACGCTCACCGACCTCCTCGCAGCGCGCGACCACAAGGACGAGCGCTGGATCTCGCTGTCGGCGCGCACGCTGCTCGCCCGCATCGCACTCGAGCAGGGACGCCCGACGGAGGCCACGTCCGCCGCCAGGGCGGTCGTGGCCGATGCCCGCGCGGTCGCCGAGGACCGGGTGGCGCTGATCGCCGAGACCCTCCTGCGTCACCTCGACCCGGACTTCACCCCGGTCGAGGTCGACCGCGAGTCGCTCCCCTGGGCCGTGCGCATCCCCGTGCTCGCGCAGGACGCGCGCGAGATGCTCCGCGACGGTGACCAGCAGCGCGCTGCCGGCCTGGCCGCCGACGTGGTCGTGCTGGCCGACAGCACCGGCCTGGGCCGCGACGCCGTCGAGGGCCGGCTCCTGCTCGCCCGGGCCCTGCTGGCCAGCGGTGACCAGGGACAGGCCATCACCACCTTCCTGGCCGCTCTCGACAGGGCGGCGGAGATGCCGATGCCGCTGCGCGTCGCCGACGCGCTCGACGGCCTCGCCTGGATCGGCCAGCAGCGCGATCTGCGCGACGCCCGCACCCTCGCCGCCGCCGCCGTTGCCCTGCGCGCACCCCGCCAGGCAGCGTCCTGGGGCTACGCCGCCGACCAGCCGCTGGGCGTCGGCCGCTCCGTTCCGACCGGCTGGATCGTGGACAACGACTTCACCCCGGCCGGCGTGGAGGCCGTCGTCGGCCTCTTCTCCGGGGCGACCGGTCCCGCGACCGGGAGCGTGCTCGACCTGCTCAGCAACGCCGAGCGCCAGGTCGCCGAGCGGGTTGCACTCGGGTTGACCAGCCGCCAGATCGCGGCCGACCTGTTCATCTCGCCGCGCACCGTGGACGCACACCTCACCCACATCTACCGCAAGCTCGACATCACCACTCGCGCCAAGCTGGCCGCTCTCGTCGTCGACCCGGGCTGAGCGCGTGCGCGTCGAGGTCACCGCGACCCGTCGACTCACCTTCGACGACGGGAGCCCGGTCCGCGCCGCGTCCGCGATCGTGTCGTACGGCGATGGCTGGCTGATCACCCAGGACGACTCGACGCTCGGGGCGCACTGGCGCCCGGGCAGCGTCCTCCCGCTCCGCCTGCTGGACCCCGTCGAGGGACTCGACACGTTCGCCTCGGCGGACGGGAGCAAGCACCTCAAGCCCGATCTCGAGGCAGCCTGCGTGCTGCCCGACGGCACCGTCCTGCTGCTCGGGTCGGGATCGACGCCCGCCCGGCGGCGCGGTGTCCGGCTCTCAGGGCAGGAGGCGGTCGTCGAGGACCTGACCGCCCTCCTCGGTCGGGTGGCCGTGGCCCTGGGTGTGCCGCACGACGTGCTCAACCTCGAAGGTGCCTGCCTGGTCGGTGACCGCCTGCGCTGGTTCCACCGCGGGCTGCCCGCGGCGGGATGGCCGAGCGCGAGCGTCGACCTGCCCCTCGACGTACCCCTGCACGAGGCGAGCCCGGACGGCGTCCTGCGCTACGACCTCGGCACCGTGGCCGGTGTCGGGCTCGCCGTCACCGATGCCGTGGCGCTCGGCGACGGGCTGGTGCTCGTCAGCGCGGCCGCGGAGGACTCCCCCAACACCTACGACGACGGACCGGTGGTCGCTTGCGCCCTGGTCCTGCTCGACGGCGACCGCGTGCTCGACCGCGCCCAGGTCCCCCTCGTCGACGACCGGATCGCGAAGATCGAGGGGCTGGCCGTCGTGGACGAGACAGGGTCGGGCGCACGGCTGGTGGCCACCATCGACGCCGACGACCACACGAGCCCGTCGCCGGTGCTGGAGCTCAGCGTCGGCTGGTGATCAGCGCCGGGTGTAGTCGCGGAAGCCGCGCTGGGTCTTGCGACCGAGGTAGCCCGCCGTGACGAGGTGCTCGAGCAGCGGGGCCGGGGCGAAGCCGGGCTCGCGGAACTCGAGGTAGAGCTCGCGCTGGATGGCCAGGGACACGTCGTTGCCGACGACGTCGAGCAGCTCGAACGGGCCCATCGGCAGCGCACAGCCCTGCTTCATGGCGGTGTCGATGTCGTCGGCCGTGGCGTAGTGGGCCTCCAGCATCTTCACCGCGTCGTTGAGGTAGGGGAAGAGCAGCGCGTTGACGATGAACCCCGCCCGGTCGCCGCAGGAGACGGCAACCTTGCCGACCTGGTCGCACAGGGCACGGACCGTCTCGGCGACGTCCTCGGCGGTGGCGACCGTGGAGACGACCTCGACCAGCTTCATGATCGGCGCCGGGTTGAAGAAGTGCATGCCGACGACGTCCTGCGGCCGCGCGGTGGCCTTGGCCAGCGCGATCACGGGCAGGGACGAGGTGGTGGTGGCCAGGATCGCGCCCGGCTTGCAGATCTCGTCGAGGTTCTCGAAGAGCGTGGTCTTGATCCGCAGGTCCTCGGCGATCGCCTCCACGACGAGGTCGACCGTGGCGAGGTCGTCGAGGGAGGTGCTGCCGGTGAGCCGGCCCAGCACCTCGGCCTTGGTGGCCTCCTCAAGCTTGCCGCGCTGTATCGCCTTGTCGAGCGAGCGCTCGATCGTGGCGCGCACGCCCTCGACCTTGGCGTCCGAGCGACCGACGTACACGACGTCCAGGCCGCTCTTGGCGAAGACCTCGACGATGCCGGCGGCCATGGTGCCGGTGCCGACGACGCCGACGGTGGCGATCGGGCGCCGGAGCTGGGGGACGTCGTCGGCCGACGGCGTGTGCACGTCGGCGACGACGGCGGAGCTGTCGACGCTCTCGTAGGTGTAGAAGCCCTTGCCGGTCTTGCGACCCAGCAGGCCCGCGGTCACCATCTGCTTCAGGATCGGCGCCGGGGCGTGCAGCCGGTCGCGGCCCTGCTTGTACATCGTGTCCAGGATCTCGTACGCCGTGTCGAGCCCGATCAGGTCCAGCAGCGCCAACGGACCCATCGGGTAGCCGCAGCCGAAGCGCATGGCAGCGTCGATGTCCTCGCGGCTGGCGTACTTCGTCTCGAACATCGAGGCGGCATGGTTGAGGTAGCCGAAGAGCAGCGTGTTGGCGATGAAGCCCGCCTTGTCGCCGCACACAACCGGGTTCTTGCCCAGGGTGCCGACCAGGCCCTCGACGTCGGCCAGCACGGCGGGCTCGGTGACGACGGTGCGGACGATCTCGACGAGGTTCTGCACCGGCGCGGGGTTGAAGAAGTGCACGCCCACGACCCGGCCCGGCCGCGTGTTGGCGGTGGAGATCTCGGTGACCGGCAGCGAGGAGGTGTTGGTGGCCAGGATCGCGTCGGGCTTGACGATGTCGTCGAGCCGGCGGAAGAGGTCCTTCTTGATCTCGAGCGACTCGATGACCGCCTCCACCACGAAGTCGGCCTCGGCGAGTGCCGACAGGTCGGTGGCGAAGGAGATGCGTCCGAGGATCTCGGCCTGGTCCGCCTCGGACATCTTGCCGCGCGACACCGCCCGGCCGGTGGAGTGCGCGAGGTGGCCGCGGCCGCGCTCGACCGCCTCATCGCTCAGCTCGACACCGATCACGCTGAAACCGTTGCGGGCGAAGACCTCGGCGATGCCGGCGCCCATGGTGCCGAGGCCGATGACCCCGATGGTGGTGAAGGTCCTCGGAGCGCGCTCAGATGATGCAGTCGTCATGCGGGCAGCATGCCATGCACGTACGGGCGCGCAACGAGGTCCCCTGGCCCGCACGGAGCGGGCCGAGGGGACCTCGAACGGCTACTTGTCAGTAGGTGCGGAAGCCCTCGCCGCTCTTGCGACCGAGCTTGCCCTCGGCCACCAGGGTCTCCAAGGTGGCCGCCGGCGCGAAGCCCTTCTCGCCGAACTCGGCGAAGAGCTCCTGCTGGATCGCCAGCGACACGTCGTTGCCGACGACGTCGAGCAGCGCGAAGGGTCCCATCGGGAAGCCGGCCTGCTCCTTGATCGCGTCGTCGATCTCGTCGATCGTCGCCGCGCCCGACTCGACCAGCTTGACCGCGTCGTTGAGGTAGGGGAACAGCAGGCAGTTGACGATGAAGCCCGACCGGTCGCCGCACGAGACCGCGACCTTGCCGACCTTGGCGCACAGCGCCAGCACGGTCTGGTTGACGTCGGCCGAGGTGGCCTCGGTCGTGACGACCTCGACCAGCTTCATGATCGTGGCCGGGTTGAAGAAGTGCATGCCGATGACGGCCTCGGGACGCGAGGTGACAGCGCCCAGGGCGGTGATGGGCATCGAGGACGTGGTGGTCGCCAGGATCGCACCGGGCTTGCAGATCCGGTCGAGGTCCTTGTAGAGGTCGGTCTTGATCGCGAGGTCCTCGGCGATCGCCTCGACGACGATGTCGACGTCCGCGAGCGCCTCGCGGTCGGTGGCACCGGTCAGGCGGGCAAGCGTGGCCGCCTTGGCGTCCTCGTCGATCCGGCCCTTCTCGACCAGCTTGGACAGGCCCTTGTCGATGAAGGCGACAACGCCGGCGATCTTGTCCTCGCCGCGACCCACGAAGACCACGTCGTAGCCGGCCTGGGCGAAGACCTGGACGATGCCGGAGGCCATGGTGCCGGTGCCGACGACGCCGACGGTGGTGATCTCCTGCTTCAGCTCGGGCGCGGCCGCGCCGGCCGCGTCACCGGACGCGGCAAAGGTGCCGTCCTCGGTCGCCAAGGTCGAGATCACCTGGGCCGGCTGGTGGAGCGGGTCACCCGAGTCGAGGAACCGAGCTGCCAGGCCCGCGCGCACGGCGGCGGCGCCCAGCTCGTCGACGACGGTCAGCGGTCCCTTCGGGTAGCCGCAGCCGAAACGCATGGCGTTGTCGATGTCGACGGCCGAGGCGTAGCCCGCCTCGAACATGCGGGCGGCGTGGTTGAGGTACGGAAGGACGAGCGTGTCGTGGATCTGCTCGTTGGTCAGCTCGGTCATGCGGCAAAGTGTGACATCGGTTTACACCGGCGGGTAACCCGTCCCACCTGAGACGTCGATCACCCGGGAGTCGGGAGCCGGCTCGAGGTGACTGTAGATTCACGCCCCGTGAGAATCGTCGTTGCGCGCTGCCAGGTCGACTACGCCGGGCGGCTGACCGCCCACCTGCCGATGGCGACCCGGGTGCTGATGATCAAGGCGGACGGTTCCGTGCTCGTCCACTCCGACGGCGGGTCCTACAAGCCGCTCAACTGGATGTCGCCCCCGGCGACCTTCCGCGAGGGCGCCACCGACGACGGGCAGGTCGAGTGGACCGTGACGGCGGCCAAGACCGACGACACCCTGCGCATCCTGATCGAGGAGATCCACAGCGACTCCAGCCACGACCTCGGCATCGACCCCGGCCTGCAGAAGGACGGCGTCGAGAAGCACCTCCAGGAGCTGCTCGCCGAGCATCCCGCCACCCTGTCCGACGGCCTGACCCTCGTCCGCCGGGAGTTCCCCACGGCGATCGGCCCGGTCGACCTCATGTGCCGCGACGACGCCGGCCTGAGCGTGGCCGTGGAGATCAAGCGCCGCGGCGACATCGACGGCGTGGAGCAGCTGACCCGCTACCTCGAGCTCCTCAACCGCGACCCGCTGCTCAACAGCAAGGGTCCCGTGCGCGGCATCTTCGCCGCCCAGGAGATCAAGCCGCAGGCCCGCGTGCTCGCCACCGACCGCGGGATCGCCTGTGCGCTCGTCGACTACGACCTGCTCCGCGGCATGGACGACTCCGAGCACCGGCTCTTCTGAGCCTCGCCAGAACTTCCACTCGCACGAGCGGAAGTTCATCCGCCGTCGAGCGTGCGGACACTGATCCCGGGCTGCATTTCCACTCGCACGAGTGGAAGTTCATCGGCGGCGAGGGCAGGGCCGCACGGCCCGGCCTGACCGCTACCCTCGCCCGGTGACCTCACCCCCAGACAGGCGGATCTACCACATCGCGACGCGCGCCGACTGGCTCGAGGCGAGGCGGACGGGCGCGTACACGACGTCCACCGCGGGTCGCACCCTCGACGAGGAGGGCTTCATCCACGCCTCGCGTCGCGAGCAGGTGCAGGCCGTCTTCGAGCGCTACTACGCCACGGCGGGCGAGCCGCTCGTCCTGCTCGTCATCGACCCCGCGCGACTCGAGTCCGAGGTCCGCGTCGAAGAGGTCGGCGACGACACCTACCCGCACGTCTACGGCCCGATCACGCCCGCAGCAGTGGTGGACGTGCTGCCGCTGGACAAGCGCGGGGGCACCGAGGCGCTCCTGGCCATCTATGCCCGCGAGATCGCCGTCCGGGTCGGCCTGGCCATCCTCGCGATGCTCATGGCGTACGGCGGAGCCGAGATCGGCGACGCCGTGTCGGACGCCGAGGGCGCCCCGCTCGTGGGAGCCGTCGCCGGGCTCGCGCTGGGGCTGGCGCTGATGGTCGTCGTGCTGCGCCGCAGGGCCTGATCACGTCGGACATAACCTGACGCCGAATCAGGTCGTTGACCCACCGACGAAAGGTCGGTCAACCGATGACGCGCTCCCAGCCCAGGTCAATTGCCATCGCGATCGCCGCGCTCCTGTGCCTGGCCGGTGGCCTGCTGGCGCTCTCGGGGGCACCCGCGTCGGCACACGAGGAGCGCCCGGCCGTCTTCCCCGACGGCTCGGGCTCGGTGCCGACTTTCCTGGGCCTGGACAATCCGCGACAGCGCGTGGTGTGTCGGCCCGACAGCGACGAACGCATCGCGCGCATGAAGGCGGGCGCGCTGAAGCGGCGCAACCAGTCGCTGCTGCGGCAGTGCGAGTTCCACTCCATCCAGGACGCCATCGACTCGATCAGCAAGCGTCGCACCTCGGTCTACGTCCTGCCCGGGCGCTACCTCGAGGCCAAGCACGCCTCCTCCGCTCGCAGCGACTACTGCTCGCACCTGCGGACCGAGTCGAACGACCCGCTGGACGTCTCGCAGTACATCGGCAGCATCGCCTCCAGCCTCTCCGCGGAGGAGGCGGCCGACGCCGGGGAGAGCAACCCGATCGCGCTGTCCTACGCAGACCAGCGGCGTTGCGCCCACAACCTCAACCTGATCGCGCTGTTCGGCGACCGCACACCCGCCGACGACGACATCGCCTGCGACAGCCACTTCTGCGGCACCCAGGTCGTGGGCACGGGACGCCGGATGACCGACGTGCTCGTGGACAATCGCTTCAGCAAGCTCAACGCGTTCCGCGCCGATCGAGCCGGCGGTGTCTACCTCCGCAACATGACGTTCCAGCAGGCCGAGTTCAACGCCGTCTACATCCTCGAGACCGACGGCTTCGTCGTGGACCGGGTGCTGACCCGCGGCAACGACGAGTACGGCGTGCTGGCGTTCGCGAGCGACCACGGCCTCATCAAGGACTCCGAGGCCTACTACAACGGTGACTCAGGGATCTACCCCGGCTCGGGCAGCGACCTGAACGGCGACAACCCCGACTTCGAGGTCTCCCGCTACGCCATCGAGATCCGCAACAACCGCAGCCACCACAACGCGCTGGGCTACTCCGGCACGGCCGGCAACTCGATCTGGGCCCACCACAACAAGTTCTACGCCAACGCCACCGGCATCGCGACCGACTCGCTGTTCCCCGGACACCCGGGCCTCCCCCAGGACCACGCGCGCTGGAACCGCAACGAGATCTACAGCAACAACATCAACTGGTACGAGAAGTTCGTCGACACCGGTGTCTGCGCGAAGCCGATGGAACAGCGCGGCTACCTCGACGGCACCGTCTGTCCGGTCATCCCGACGCCGGTCGGGACCGGCGTGCTCATCGCCGGAGGCAACTTCAACTCCACGGACCACAACTGGATCTACGACAACTGGCGCTACGGCACCATGCAGTTCTGGGTGCCCGCCCCGCTCCGTGACGAGTTCGACCCGCAGAAGCTCTTCGACACCTCGCACGGCAACCGCACCTTCGACAACCAGATGGGACTCGCGAAGGACGGCACCATCGCGCACAACGGCTCGGACCACTGGTGGGACGACCAGGGCACTGGCAACTGCTGGGAGGGCAACGCCTACTCCCGAGGCGCGCAGACCGACAACTTCACGATCCAGCCCCCCGGGTGCGCCGACGGCGGTTCGGTGCTCACGCCCGGGCTCCCGGTCAAGGACGCCGGGTTCTTGACCTGCAGCCAGTACGACCGCAACGACGAGGTCCTGCGTCACCCACCCGGCTGCGAATGGTTCGACACCCCCGCCAAGCCGACCGCGGCGGCGCCTGCGCGGGCCACGTCGCAGCCGGCCGGACGGAAGGTCGCGCCCGCGGCGCCGTACCTCGGGGTGCTCCCCGGGCTGCTGTTCGTCGCCGGGCTGGGGATGGTGCGCCGTGCCAGGCGTCGGTCGTAGGCGACTCGCCGGGCTGGTCGGCCTGCCGGCCGCGCTGCTGCTCGCGGGCGGCGTCGCCGTGGCGACCACCGGCAGCAGCGAGCCCGGTCACCTGCGGGCCATCGGGCCGGTCTCGGTGACCGGCACCGAGGGGACCGGCGTGTTCGAGATCGGCGACCGCACCATCCGCCAGGTCCGGTACGCCGACCGATCGGCGCTCGCCTACAGCTTCGTGCTGCACAACGGGACCGGCGACGACACGCACCTGCACTCCGACGCGGCAGACCAGACCGGCACCCGGCTGTTCCACTTCGCGGGGCTCACCGCCGACGGCGCGAACGCGTTCGTGGTGCCGGCCGGGGAGTCACGCAGCGTGACCCTGACGCTGACCATGAGTGGGTGCGAGACCCTCGCTGCGCGCTCTGGAAGCTTCTACGACACCGTGGTGCTGCGCACCGAGGACGGAACGGTCGAGCTCGACCTGCCCGAGGAACTGCACACGGGCTCACCGCGGGAGGCCGCGTGCCCCGACTCGACGGCCACGTCGCGACCGCAGGGATGACTCAGGCGGCCTTCTTGCCGGCCTTCTTCATCTTGGACTTCTTCACCTTCACGAGCTTGCGCTTGTGCACGGTGTAGCCGTCGGGCAGCGTGCCTTCCTTGAGCATGCGCAGGGGGCAGCGGTTGCACTTCGTCCTGGAGACGCAGCACTCCTTCTTCGGAAGCTTCGCGACCTTGCCGCTCTTGCCCTTGCCCATGATTGGCACGATACCCGAAGAAGGCTTGCCTTACCTAAGGTGTCCCGCACCTCACATCGGGAGCTGCTCGCCCGCCCAGGAGCGCACGATCCAGCCGTCCGCGTCCGCGGCGAGCTCGACCACGCCGCAGTTGGCCAGCGGTCGCGACAGCGGGAAGCGACGCTCGAGGTTGCGTGCGAGGTTGGGGATCGCCGTACAGATCGCGCCGCCGTGGCTGATCACGAGCACGGCCTCGCCGCGGTAGCGGTCGGCCGCCTCCTCCAGCACGCCGCACACCCGCGCCACCACCTCGGAGCCCGACTCACCCCCGGGGACCGGCGTGTCCAGCCTGCCGTCGATCCAGTCGTCGAAGACGGGCCGGAAGGGATCGGGGTCCGCCGGCTGTCCGGCGTGCGAACCGACTCCGAACTCGCGGAGGTCGTGCCGGACGGTGACCCCGACGCCAAGGCGCGCGGCGATGATCTCGCCCGTCTGCACGGCCCGCGACATCGAGCTCGTGTAGACGTGCGCGATCCGCTGCCCCGCGAGCGCGTCCGCCAGCCCCAGCGCCTGCTCGCGCCCGAGCAGGCTCAGGCTGCCGCCGGCGTCGGAGAGCAGCTCGGACTCGTAGTCGGCTTCACCGTGCCGGGCCACGAACACCCGGGCGGCACACTGCAGGTCACCCATGCAGGCGACCCTATCGATCAGGCGAGGTCGTTGGCCTTCCGGATGACGTCGACAATGCCACCCATGATCGCGGTCAGCCCGAAGTCCTTGGGCGTGTAGACGGCCGCGACGCCCTGCTCCATCAGGCGCTTGCCGTCGGACTCGGGGATGATGCCGCCGACGATCACCGGGATGTCGTCGAGACCCGCCTCACGCAGCCCGGCGAGCACGTCGGGCACCAGCTCCATGTGGGAGCCGGAGAGGATCGACAGGCCGACGCAGTGCACGTCCTCGGCGATGGCCGCCGCGACGATCTGCTCCGGCGTCAGGCGGATGCCCTGGTAGATGACCTCGAAGCCGGCGTCGCGGGCGCGGACGGCGACCTGCTCGGCACCGTTGCTGTGACCGTCGAGCCCGGGCTTGCCGACGAGCAGGCGGAGCCGACCACCGAGCTCCTCACCCGTGGCCGTGACCTTCTCGCGGACGGCGGTGAGCTCGGCACCGGCCTCGACCACGCCGACCGCGCCGGAGACACCGGTGGGAGCACGGAACTCGCCGAACACCTCGCGCAGCGTGCCGGCCCACTCCCCCGTGGTGGCGCCCGCGCGGGCCGCGGCCAAGGTGGCGTGCATCAGGTTCTTGTCGGTCTTGGCCTCCGCCGCCAGCGCCTCCAGCGCCGCGGTGACCGCAGCCTCGTCGCGCTGCTCCTTCCACGCCGTGACCGAGTCACGCGCCGTCTGCTCGGCCTTGGGGTCGGCAGCCATGATCGCGTCGTCGAGGTTCGCCGTCAGCGGCGACGGCTCGGTCGTGTCGAACTTGTTCACCCCGACGATGATCTCCTCGCCGGCCTCGATCCGGGCCCGGCGAGCCGCGTGGGCGCTGACCAGCGCCTGCTTCATGTAGCCGGACTCGACGGCCGCGATCGCGCCGCCCATGGCCTGCACGCGGTCGATCTCGGCCTTGGCACCCTCGACCAGCGAGGCCACCTTGGCGGCGATGACGTGCGAGCCGTCGAAGATGTCGTCGTACTCCAGCAGGTCGGACTCGAAGGCGAGCACCTGCTGCAGCCGCAGCGACCACTGCTGGTCCCACGGCCGCGGGAGGCCGAGGGCCTCGTTCCACGCCGGCAGCTGTACGGCGCGGGCGCGCGCGTTCTTCGACAGCGTGACGCCGAGCATCTCGAGCACGATGCGCTGCACGTTGTTCTCGGGCTGGGCCTCGGTGAGGCCGAGCGAGTTGACCTGGACGCCGTAGCGGAAGCGGCGCATCTTCTCGTCCTGCACGCCGTAGCGCTCGCGGGTGATCTCGTCCCACAGCTGCACGAAGGCCCGCATCTTGCAGGTCTCTTCGACGAAGCGGACACCGGCATTGACGAAGAAGGAGATCCGGCCGACGACCTTCTCGAAGTCGTCCTCGGAGACCTGCCCGGAGTTCCTGACCTGGTCGAGCACGGCGATCGCCGTGCACAACGCGTAGGCGAGCTCCTGGGTAGGCGTCGCGCCGGCCTCCTGGAGGTGGTAGCTGCAGATGTTGATCGGGTTCCACTTGGGGATCTCGTGGACCGTGTAGGCGATCATGTCGCTGATCAGGCGCAGAGAGTGCTCGGGCGGGAAGACGTAGGTCCCGCGCGAGAGGTATTCCTTGATGATGTCGTTCTGGGTCGTGCCGGCGAGCTGGGCGGCGACCTCACGAACGTCGACGCCGGGGTTCTGCTCCTCGGCGGCGACCTGGTACATCGCGAGCATCCACATCGCGGTGGCGTTGATCGTCATCGAGGTGTTCATCCCGGTCAACGGGATGTCCTCGAACAGGCGCCGCATCTCCCCGAGGTGCGGGATCGGCACGCCGACCTTGCCGACCTCGCCGCGGCTCAGCGGGGAGTCGGGGTCGTAGCCCGTCTGCGTGGGCAGGTCGAAGGCGACACTGAGGCCGGTCTGGCCCTTGGCCAGGTTGCCGCGGTAGAGCGCGTTGGACGCAGCGGCCGTGGAGTGGCCGGCATAGGTCCGCATCACCCACGGGCGATCCTTCTCGGGGCGTGCCGCCTCGGCGGGCGTGGCGTCGACCTGCTTGTCAGTCATGAGCACAGAGTATGGCCAGCGTTACCCATGAGTCACCGGATGGAAATGTGAAGAACCCCACCCGGTCAGGCGCTGGCGGCGGCCCGCTCGACCTCGAAGGAGTGCGCGAGCCGGGACAGGTGCATCATCCGTCGCACCGAGGGACCGCAGTTGCGCAGGGTGAGGTGGTGTCCCGCGCGAGTGGCCTGACGGGTCGCGACGGCCAGCACGCGCAGTGCTGTGACGTCGATGGTCCCCACCTCGGCCATGTCGACGACGACGTCCTGCTCGCAGCCCTCGAGCCGCTCGTAGATGGCGCTACGCACCACGAAGGTGCTGCGCACGTCGAAGTCTCCGTGCAGAACCAGTGTCATGCCGTCGAACGTGATGTCCATGGTGGTGCCCCTTGTGTCCCGAGATTGGACTTTGCCGTTCCCCCCGGAGCCGCGCAGCGGAGTGACCGTCGTCACGACTATGACGCAGTGATACCCGGAGGCGTTGCATTCATGCCACACCTTTTCGGTGTGTCTCACGGGCTGGGCCCCACTAGGCTCACCGTCATGGTCAACCTCACGCGCATCTACACCCGTACCGGCGACGCCGGCTCCACCCGCCTGGGTGACATGAGCGAGACCACGAAGAACGATCTCCGGCTCCACGCCTATGCCGATGTGGACGAGGCCAACGCCACCATCGGACTGGCACTGGCGCAGGGTCGGCTCGACGACGATGTCGTCAAGGTCCTCACCCACGTCCAGAACGACCTCTTCGACGTCGGCGCCGATTTCTGCACGCCGGTGGTCGAGGATCCCGAGTTCCCGCCGCTGCGGATCGAGCAGGACTACGTCGACCGGCTCGAGGCCTGGTGCGACCACTACAACGAGCATCTGCCCAACCTCCGCTCGTTCATCCTCAACGGCGGCACCGAGGGCGCGGCCCTGCTGCACGTCGCCCGCACCGTCATCCGCCGGGCCGAGCGGTCGGCCTGGGCGGCCTACGCCGAGCACGGCGAGTCCATGAACAAGCTGGCGATCACCTACCTCAACCGCCTCTCCGACCTCGTCTTCATCCTCGCGCGCCACGCCAACCGCGAGGACGGCGACGTGCTGTGGGTGCCGGGCGGCGAGCGCTCGACCGACTGACCTTTCCATTCCCGACCACCGCGAGACGCACTGCTGGTGCCTGCGCCTGGTCATGCGCCGGATGCTCGGTTGAGCTCCTGCTGCCTGGCTGCCGGCACGACCAGGGCCGCCGGGATCAGCAGTACGGCGACCACGAGCAGCGCCTTGAGGGTGCCGACCTCATCCCCGACGAACCCGAGCAGCGGTGGACCGGCCAGGAACGCGGCGTAGCCGATCGTGGAGACCACGCTGACGCGCGCGGCGGCACGCACCGGATCATCCGCAGCCGCGCTCATGCCGACCGGGAAGCCGAGGGACGCACCCGCTCCCCACAGCACGATGCCGACCACGACCAGCGCGGGGTGTGGGCCCAGGACGATCAGGACGACGCCGAGCCCGGCGACGGCCATCGTGCTCCACAACATCGCCACCCGGCCGAAGCGGTCGATCAGTGGGGTGCCGACCAGCCGACCCAGGGTCATGGCCGCGACGAAGACGGCGAAGCCGGCCACCCCGACCGCGTGCGAGGCACCGTGACCGTCGACCAGCGCGACGGCGAGCCAGTCGTTGGCCGTGCCCTCGGTGATCGCCAGTGCGAGCACCATCATGCCGATCAGCAGGGTGCGCGGCTCGAGCCACGCTTGGAGGGCGGACCCCGCGTGAGCCGGGTCGGTCCTGACGATCGGCAAGAAGGCGGGCGAGGTCAGCCACACGACCACCAGGGCCAGGACGGCCACGGCCGTCAGGTGCAACGAGGCTGGCACCGCCAGGTCGACCACGAGGGCACCCAGCAGTGCACCGACGACGGTGCCGCCGCTGAACCCCGCGTGGAAGCGCGGCATGATCGTGCGCCCCAGGCCGCGCTCGACCTCGGCGCCCTCGACGTTCATCGCGACGTCCCACACCCCGATGCCGACGCCGTAGAGGAACAGGCCGACCGTGGTGGCGGGCAGCAGGTCGCCGAGCCCGATCGCGGCCAGCACCAGGCCGACGGTGGCCGTCACCGCTCCGACGCGGACGACCCGCACGGTCCCCCACCGGTTGATCGCGGCCCCGGTCGTGGGCAGGGCGATCAGGGACCCGAGCGCGATCGCGAGCAGGAGCAGGCCGAGCTGGCCGTTGGACAGCGCGAAGGTCGACCGTGCCTCGGGGATGCGCGAGACCCAGCTGGCGAAGACCAGCCCGTTGAGGAAGAAGCTCAGCGCGACCGCGTTGCGAGCGGAGGTCAGCTCACGCATCAGGTGCGGTGACGGTCCCAGTCGGTGCCGGGCGGGCCGGCCTCCAGCCAGGACTGGAAGCCCGTCAGCGACGCCTCGCTCATGGCGAGCTCGACGGTTCCCTCCGGGGTGGTGCAGGTGACGATGACGTGGCCGGCATACAACGACATCTGCTCGGCGCCGTGGGCGTCGCGTCGACCCGCGTAGGAGAGGGACCGTCGCGACCAGACACGTCGCGGCTGGTGGGAGAGCGAGAAGATCCGGAACCACTCGAGCTGCTCACCGGTGTAGCGGCCCAGGCCGAGCAGCCAGCCGCGGCCGGGGTGGGCCGTGTGCAGGCGACAGCTGAGCTCGAAGGTGCCACCGTGACGCGACAGCACCCGACGGCGGACGATCAGCGCGAGCCCGTACAGCAGGGGAATGAGCAGGATCACGCCAGCAGACTCGAGAAGCCATTGCCAGACGGGCATCCACTCTCCTGCGTGATCGTTGCGGGTTGAGGCGGAAAACAGATGAGCGCACGAACCCAGGAGGTTCGTGCGCTCACCCTATCGGGCTGTGTGTGCAGGTGGTCAGGAAGCCCGTTCCACGGCACGGATCCGCGCCTCGGCGCGGCGTACGGCTTCTTCGGCATCGTCGTTGTTCTCGCCCGAGGCCTTGGCCCGTTCGAGGTCCTGACGGGCCTTCTCGAGGTCGATCTCGTGCGACATCTCAGCGTGCTCGGACAGGATCGAGACGCGGTCGTTGGCGACGGACAGGAAACCCGCGTCCACGGCCGCGACCCAGGTCTCGCCCTCCTCGGTCAGCACGTCGACGACACCCTCGATGATCACCGAGAGGATCGGCGCGTGCCCCGGCAGGATGCCGACGTCGCCTTCGGTCGTACGAGCGATCACGCGGCTCGCCGTACCGGACCAGACGAGCCGGTCCGCTGCGACGAGCTCCACCTGGAGGGTCGAGCCAGAGGTGCCAGCCATCAGAGGCTCTTCTGGATCTCGGCCCACTTGCGCTCGACGTCGTCGAGGCCACCGCACATGAAGAACGCCTGCTCGGCGACGTGGTCGTACTCGCCGTCGCAGATCTTGTTGAACGCCTCGATGGTCTCCGCAACGGGAACCGTCGAGCCCTCGATGCCGGTGAACTGCTTGGCAACGTAGGTGTTCTGCGAGAGGAAGCGCTGGATCCGGCGGGCCCGGGTGACGATGACCTTGTCCTCCTCGGACAGCTCGTCGACACCGAGGATCGCGATGATGTCCTGGAGCTCCTTGTTGCGCTGCAGGATCTGCTTGACGCGAACCGCGCAGTTGTAGTGCTCGGCACCGATGTACTGCGGGTCGAGGATCCGCGACGTCGAGGTCAGCGGGTCCACGGCCGGGTAGATACCGAGCGACGCGATCTCACGCGACAGCTCGGTGGTGGCGTCGAGGTGCGCGAAGGTGGTCGCCGGCGCCGGGTCGGTGTAGTCGTCGGCGGGGACGTAGATCGCCTGCAGCGAGGTGATCGAGCGACCACGCGTCGAGGTGATGCGCTCCTGCAGCTGACCCATCTCGTCGGCCAGGTTGGGCTGGTAACCCACGGCGGACGGCATGCGGCCGAGCAGCGTGGAGACCTCGGAACCGGCCTGCGTGAAGCGGAAGATGTTGTCGATGAAGAGCAGCACGTCCTGGTTCTGCACATCGCGGAAGTACTCCGCCATGGTCAGCGCGGACAGGGCGACGCGAAGACGCGTGCCCGGCGGCTCGTCCATCTGACCGAAGACCAGGGCGACCTTGTCGAAGACGCCGGCCTCCTGCATCTCGACGATGAGGTCGTTGCCCTCACGGGTGCGCTCGCCGACACCGGCGAACACCGACACACCACCGTGGTTCTTGGCGACGCGCGCGATCATCTCCTGGATGAGGACGGTCTTGCCGACACCGGCACCACCGAACAGGCCGATCTTTCCACCCGTGACGTAGGGGGTGAGCAGGTCGATGACCTTGATGCCGGTCTCGAACATCTGGGTCTTGGACTCCAGCTGGTCGAACTTCGGCGCCTTGCGGTGGATGCCCCACCGCTCCTGGACGTCGAGGGTCTCGCCCTCTTCGAGGTTCAGGCAGTCACCGGTCGTGTTGAAGACCTTGCCGAGGGTGACGTCACCCACGGGCACGGTGATGGACTCACCGGTGTCGACGATCTGGCCGCCACGGACCAGGCCGTCGGTCGGCTTCATCGAGATGGCGCGGACCATGCCGTCACCGATGTGCTGGGCGACCTCGAGGATGATCTTCTTGGTCTCACCCTCCAGCTCGAACTCGCAGGTGAGGGCGTTGTAGATGGGGGGCATCGCGTCGGACGGGAACTCGATGTCCACGACCGGGCCGATGACGCGGGCGATGCGGCCCACGCCGCCTGCAGACTTGGTCTCTGCGGACTCGTTGATGGTGGCAGTCATGTCTTTCACTCACTCCCGGCTTGGGCGTCGGCAAGGGCGTTCACGCCGCCGACAATCTCGCTGATTTCCTGGGTAATGCCAGCCTGGCGTGCCTGGTTGGCAATGCGCTTGTACTTCTTGATGAGCTCGTCGGCGTTGTCCGTCGCGGACTTCATCGCCTTCTGCCGGGCTGCCAGCTCGGAAGCGGCGGCCTGCAGGAGGGCGAAGAAGATCCGGCTCTGGACGTAGCGCGGCAGCAGCGAGTCGAGGACCTCACTCGGGGAGGGCTCGAACTCGTAGAGCGGGAGCAGGTCCTCCTCGGAGGGCTTCTCCTCACCTTCCACGACCTCCAGGGGCAGCAGCCGCACAGCGGTGGGCTCCTGGAGCAGCATCGAGCGGAACCGCGTGTAGACCACGTGGACCTCGTCGACACCCGGCGCGGTGCCGTCCTCCGCCGTCACGCCCGTCTCATTGAGGAACGCCGAGATCAGCGTCTCCCCGATGTCGCGAGCGACGTCGTAGGTCGGCTGGTCGCTGAAGCCGGTCCATGCCTGCACGATGGGGCGCTGACGGAACCTGAAGTAGCCCTCGCCCTTGCGGCCGGTGACGTAGATGTCAGCCGTCTTGCCCTCGCCCTTGAGCTTCTCGATGAGGCGCTCGGCCTCCTTGAGCACGCTCGAGGAGTAGGCACCCGCCAGACCACGGTCGGAGGTGACGATCAGGATCGCCGCCTTCTTCGGGTCCACGGGCTCGACCGTCAGTGCGTGGTCGACGTTGGAGAAGGTCGCCACGGCCGAGACCGCACGCGTGAGTTCACGCGCGTACGGTGCGGCCGCCTGGGCCCGCTGCTGCGCCTTGATGATGCGGGACGCGGCGATGAGCTCCATGGCACGCGTGATCTTCTTCATCGACTCCGTCGACTTGATCCGCGCGCGGTACTCGCGTACCGAGAGAGCCATCGTCAGCTCCGCTTCTGCTTGACGATCTGCTCCTGCTCGACGTCCGTGTCCTCGAGAGCGACGTGCTCTTCCTTGCCGGCCTTGATGCTCTGGCCGTCAGAGGTCTCGAACTGGTCGAGGAAGGAGTCGTACGCCTTGATGAGCTCGGACTCGGTGGAGTCCTCGAACTTCGACGTCTCGCGGATGCCCGCAAGGATGCCGGCGTGGCCGCGACGCAGGTAGTCCAGGAACTCGTTCTCGAAGCGCAGGACGTCGTCCGTCGGGACCTTGTCGAGGCGACCCGAGGTGCCGGTCCACAAGGAGACGGTCATCTCCTCGACGGGGTACGGCGAGTACTGCGGCTGCTTCAGCAGCGCCATCAGGCGCTGGCCACGGTCGAGCTGCTGGCGCGAGGCGGCGTCGAGGTCGGAGGCGAACATCGCGAAGGCCTCCATGGCGCGGAACTGCGCCAGGTCAACCTTGAGCGAACCCGTGACGGTCTTCATCGCCTTCGTCATGGCCGAACCACCCACGCGCGAGACCGAGACACCCACGTCGATGGCGGGGCGCTGGTTGGCGGCGAAGAGGTCGGACTGCAGGAAGATCTGACCGTCGGTGATCGAGATGACGTTGGTCGGGATGAACGCCGAGACGTCGTTGGCCTTCGTCTCAATGATCGGCAGACCCGTCATCGAGCCCTTGCCCATCTCGTCGGACAGCTTCGCGCAGCGCTCGAGCAGACGGCTGTGCAGGTAGAACACGTCACCCGGGTAGGCCTCACGGCCCGGCGGACGACGCAGCAGCAGCGACACGGCGCGGTAGGCCTCGGCCTGCTTGGTGAGGTCATCGAACACGATGAGGACGTGCTTGCCGTCGTACATCCAGTGCTGGCCGATGGCCGAGCCGGTGTAGGGGGCGAGGTACTTGAAGCCGGCCGAGTCGGACGCGGGAGACGCGACGATGGTCGTGTACTCGAGCGCGCCGGCCTCTTCCAGGGCGCCACGCACGGCGGCGATGGTCGAGCCCTTCTGACCGATGGCGACGTAGATGCAGCGAACCTGCTTGTCCGGGTCGCCGGACTCCCAGTTGGCCTTCTGGTTGATGATCGTGTCGATCGCGATCGTGGTCTTGCCGGTGGAGCGGTCACCGATGATCAGCTGGCGCTGGCCGCGGCCGATCGGCGTCAGGGCGTCGATCGCCTTGATGCCGGTGGCGAGCGGCTCGTGCACCGACTTGCGCACCATCACGCCGGGAGCCTGGAGCTCCAGCGCGCGGCGGCCCTCGAGGGGCGTGATCTCGCCGAGGCCGTCGATCGCGGTGCCGAGCGGGTCGACCACGCGTCCGAGGTAGCCGTCACCGACGGGGACCGAGAGGATCTCGCCGGTACGGCGAACCGACTGGCCTTCCTCGATCTTGTCGAAGTCACCGAGGACCACGACGCCGATCTCGCGGGTGTCGAGGTTCAGCGCAATGCCGAGGGTGCCGTCCTCGAACTCGAGCAGCTCGTTGGCCATGACCGAGGGCAGGCCGCTGACGCGGGCGATGCCGTCGGCTGCCTCAGCAACCGTGCCGACCTCTTCCTTGCTGGCCGCCTCGGGCTTGTAGTCGGACACGAAACGCTGAAGCGCGTCCCGGATCTCGTCCGGACGAATCGAAAGCTCCGTCATTTCCTCTTCCTCGTCTTCATCTGCTGCTGCTCGAAAGTAACTGTTGTCTGGGGGCGCTGGGTCATGGCCGAATCAGCCGGCCAGCTTGCGGCCGGCGTCGTCGATGCGGCTGGCCACGGTGCCGTCGATCACGTCGTCACCGATCTCGACGCGAATGCCGCCGATGACGCCCGGGTCGATGACCTCGTTGAGGTGGATCGGCCGGTCGTACTGGCGCGACAGTGCGTCGCTGAGCCGCTGCTTCTCGGCATCGGCCAGCGGGTGGGCGACCCGCACGGTGGCAACGCGCTCGCCGTGCACCTGGGCTGCCACCTGCTGGTAGTTCTTCAGGGCCACGGCCACGGTGCGGTAGGTGCCCAGGAGCGCCTGGAGGGCCAGCGTCACCGTTGCCGGCAGCGCCTTGCCCTCGAGGAGGCCGCGCACCAGCGTGGCCTTGTCGTCGAGGGACCGGGCGGGGTCGGACAGCGCGTCGCGCAGCGACGGGTTGTCGTTGACCGCCTGGGCGTAGGAGTGCAGCTCGTCCGCGAGGCGGGCCGAGTCGTCGCCGGCGGACCGGACGATCGCCACCTCACTGAGGTGCTCCAACACATCGCCGAGGTTGCGCGAGACGGTCCAGCGACGACCGACGGCCGACGCGAGGATGTCCAAGGAGACCTGGTCGAGCTTGCCACCGAAGATCTCGGTGACCAGCCCTGCCTTTGCCGTGGCGTCGACGGACACGTCCGTCGCCACCCGACGCAGGCCGGGCTCGGACCGCAGCAGCGTCGACACCGTGAACAGGTCGTCGCCGATGCGGCTCGCGTCCGCGCCTCCGCCCAGCTTGCTCTCCAGCTCGCTGGTGAGCGCGGCCAGGGCGTCGGCAGATGCTCCACGCAGGGCGATGGTCATCAGTTGACCCCGCTCCCGGTGGTGGTCGAGCCGTCGCTCTCGAGCTCGGCGAGGAAGCGCTCGACCACGCGGCTCTGGCGAGCCTCGTCGTCCAGGCTCTCGCCGACGATCCGACCGGCCAGACCGGTGGCGAGGGTGCCGACCTCGGCACGCAGGGAGGTGACCGCCTGCTGGCGCTCCGCCTCGATCTGCGTCTTGCCGTGCTCGACGATGCGCGTGGCTTCGGCCTGGGCCGACTCGCGCATCTCGGAGACGATCTGGGCGCCCTGCTCACGCGCTTCCTCACGGATGCGCGCAGCCTCGTGCCGGGCGTCGGCCAGCTGCTTCTCGAGCTCGGCGAGCTTGGCGTCGGCCTCAGCCTGCTTGGATTCAGCAGCGCTCAGGCCGCCCTCGATCGCCTGCGTGCGCTCGGCGAAGGTCTTCTCGAAGTTCGGCACGACGAACTTCTTGATCGCGAAGAACAAGATCGCGAAGACGATGAGCGCCAGCACGATCTCCGAAACGACCGGTACGAGAGGATTGTGGGCCTCTTCGGCCGCTTGGATAGCGGTGTTCACAGGTGATCTCCCTAATGCCGGGACGGTCGTCAGATGGGCAGGACGAACGCGAGCGCGACGGTGATGATGAAGAGCGCCTCAGCAAGGACGAAGCCAAGGATGGCGATCGACTGCAGGCGGCTCTGAGCCTCGGGCTGACGGGCAACGCCACTGATGAACGCGGCGAAGATCAGGCCGATACCGACACCGGGACCGATGGCGGAGAGGCCGAGGCCGATCATGTTGATAGAGCCTTCCACGGCTTTTCCTTTCGTCGGCGGCGCGCTTGTCGCACCGCTGTTTGGCGAAACTTGTGAGGGGTGGATCAGTGCTCGTCTGCGAGCGCTTCCCCGATGTACATCGAGCTGAGCAGGGTGAAGACGTAGGCCTGGAGGAACATCACGAGCATCTCCAGGAAGCTGACGCCGATTCCGAGGGCGAAGGACAAGATGCCCACGCCGCCGTACAACAGGTTGCCGCTGGTCAGGAGCGCGGCGCCGCCGGTGGCGAACAGGATCAGCAGCAGGTGGCCGGCGAACATGTTGCCGAACAGACGCAGCGTGAGCGTGACCGGGCGGACGAGGATGTTGGAGAAGAACTCCAGCGGGACCAGCAGGAGCAGGATCGGCCCGGAGACGCCGGAGGGCATCGTCGCGTGCTTGAGGTAGCCGAACAGGCCGTGCTTCCAGACACCGGTGCCGATGTAGACGAACCAGGAGATGATCGCCAGCGGGATCACGAAGCCGATGCGCGAGAAGCTCGAGAACTGCAGGAACGGGATGATCCCGTAGTAGTTGTTCACCAGGATGAACATGAACAGCGAGAACAGGTAGGGCACGAACTTCATGTAGTGCTCGCTGCCGATGTTGTCGCGCGCCAGCGTGTTGCGGACGAAGCCGTAGACGGCCTCGCCGGCGAACTGCAGGCGTCCCGGGACCAGCTGGCGCTTGCCCGATGCTGCGATCGTGAAGGCCAGGATCAGCACGGCCGAGAGGATCAGCAGCAGCATCGGCTTGGTCACGCCGAAGTCGGCGACGTGGAAGACCGGGGGGAGCTCGAAGCTGCCCGGACCGGGGGCGTGGAAACCGCCCTCAGCGGACTCTCCGCCCTCACTCAGACTCACGTGGAAGCTCATTCTCTCTCCTGCCTTCGCTCTGCTTGCCGTGACGCGAGGCAAGCCCGCCGAACCGTCCGAAAGTCATGTAGATCGCCAGCGCCACACCGAGCAGGATGCCGATGACGACGAGGTACTTCGTGCCCAGCCATCGATCGAGACCCCAGCCGATGAGGCCGTAGATCGTGGCACCCGAGACGAGGTAGGAAAACGCCAACCAGGGGTCGCCGTATGGGGGTTCGTCCGAGTGCTCCGAAGAGGCCTGCTGCTGAGCCATCGCGCCCCGGACAATAGCAGGCGTGTGAGGTCATCGCGCACCCGCCTCTGGCAGGTCGTAGATGGGGATCCGCGCCCGCACGTGGGCCACGATTTGGGCGATCATCCACGCCAGCGTGGCCACGGCCACGCCGCCGCCGAACCAGCGCCGGTCGAAGGTGCCGTCCATCATCCCGTTGCGCGCGAGCGTGAGCACCACTGCGGCGAGCACGACCAGCTGCAGCGTGTAGGTCACCAGCGCGACCAGCACGGTCGCGCTGGGCAGGATCGAGGCGACGACGTTGAGCACGTAGACGCCGAAGCCGATGACGGCCACGACGAGCAGGGTGCTGACCGCGACACTGCGGACGGCGGTCAGGTCGGAGACCAGCCACGCGACCAGGGCCATCACCAGGCCCGCCAGGAACGCCGCTCCAGCCGCACCGAGGAGCACGAAAGCACCGCGGCGGGTGTCCTGCTTCGACTCGGTCGTCATGTCGGCGGCCGTCCTGTGGAGGGGTCAGGTCGATGCGGTCGAAGTGCTGAATCCCTTGTTCTACGGGGCCTTCCGAGCGCTCGTGAAAACTATCACAAAGTCTGCGGCTGGTTCGAATCGGTCTTGCCGGAGTGCGGTCGGTGCATGATCGGGAGCACGAACGTCATCACTGCAGCCAGCACGAAGGCCGCTGCCAGCCCCACCCAGGTCGACGGCCCGCTGCGCAGGCTCACCAGCACCGATCCCCCGGCGACCAGCGCGGCCCACATCCACATGATGTAGACGGCACGGCGCTGGGAGTGACCGATCTCGAGCAGCCGGTGGTGCAGGTGCTGCTTGTCGGGCGCGAACGGCGACCTGCCGGCCCGCGTACGGCGTACGACCGCCAGCACCAGGTCGGCGACCGGCACCATCAGCAGCGAGGCCGGCAGCAGCACGGGCAGGAACGTGACCAGGATGCTGTTGCCGTCGGAGCTGATCTCGTTGCCGGCGAACTGCCCCGTCACCGTCAGCGCGCTGGCCGAGAGCACCAGCCCGATCAGCATCGAGCCGGAGTCGCCCATGAAGAGCCGGGCCGGGTGGAAGTTGTGCGGCAGGAAGCCGGCGCACGCGCCGGCCAGGCTGGCGGTGAGCAACGCCCCCGTCGTGGCGAGCGTGAGGTCGTTCTCGCTGGCCAGGAAGTAGCAGAAGAGGAAGAAGGCGACGGCGCCGATCCCGACCACGCCGGCCGCGAGGCCGTCGAGGCCGTCGACGAAGTTGACGGCGTTGATCGTCGCGATCACCACGACGACGCTCAGCAGCGCCCCCTGGGCCGGATCCAGGATGAACTGGCTGCTGCCGTCGAAGCCCGGGAAGTAGTAGAACCGCACCCCGAAGACCACCAGCAGCGAGGCAGCCAGCACCTGGCCTCCCAGCTTGGTGAGGGCGTCGATGTCGAAGATGTCGTCGAGCACCCCGACCGCGCACACGAGGGCCCCGGCGAGGAGCACGACCCCGGCATCCTGGAAGACGAATCCCTCGCTGCGCGAGAGGAACGGCAGCTCACGGGCGACGAAGTAGGCCGCCACGAGGCCACCGAGCATCGCGATGCCGCCGAGGTAGGGAATCGGCTCCGTGTGGACGTCGCGGTCACGCACGGCGGCGACCGCGCCGGTGCGCAGGGCGATCTCGCGGGCGATGACGGTCAGGAGGTAGGTGACGGTGCCGGCGACGAGGAAGACGAGGAGGTATTCGCGCATCAGTCGTCGTCCGTGATGCGGCTGCCCAGCGGCTCGAGGACGGCGTTCAGCGCGTCCAGCGAGATCGCCCCGAGCCGGAGGATGCGACCCTCGCTGCCGGTGCAGTCGACGATGGTCGAGGCGTCCGCCCCCAGCGTGGCGCCGGAGTCGACGATCACCTCGACGCTAGCTCCGAGCATCGACTCCGCCTCGTCGGCGGTGCGCGCGGCCGGGCGCCCCGACAGGTTGGCCGAGCTGACGGCCAGCGGGCCGGTCCGTTCGAGGACGGCCAGGGCGATCTCGTCGTCGGGCATGCGGACCGCGACGGTGCCGCGCGTCTCCCCCAGGTCCCACTGCAGCGAGGACTGCTGGCGGCACACGATGGTCAGCGCACCGGGCCAGAACTCCTCGACGAGGGCGCGCGCGTAGTCCGGGATGCCGATGGCGAGCGCGTCCAGCGTGGTCGGGGCGCTCACCAGGACCGGCGGCGGCATCTCGCGGCCACGGCCCTTCGCGGCGAGCAGCGACTGCACCGCCTCGGGCGAGAAGGCATCGGCGGCGATGCCGTAGACCGTGTCGGTCGGCAGCACGATCAATCGGCCCTGCCGGATCGCCATGGCTGCCGCCTCGATGGCGGCCTCCCGCTCGTCGGTGGTCGTCACGGGTAGGCGTTGCACCCGCCTATCGTGCCAGCCGCGCCGTCGTGAAGCGCGGACGACCTGCCAGATCGCGGTGGTCGACGATCTCGACCCAGCGGCCGGTCGCGGCGAACACGCCCGGAGCCGACTCCCCCTGCACGTCGGCGTGCTCCGCCCCGACCACTCCCCCGGGCCGCAGCAGGAGCGCCGCTCGCGCTGCCAGCACGCGGATCGCGTCGAGCCCGTCGTCGCCGGAGAAGAGCGCGAGGTGGGGGTCGTGGTCGCGCGCCTCGACCGCGACCGACTCCCACGCCTCGAGCGGGATGTACGGCGGGTTGCACACGACGACGTCCACGGTCCCGGCCAGGTCGTCGAAGGCCGTGCCCATGTCGCCGTGGCGGAGGTCGACGCCGGTGCCGGCGAGGTTGCGCTCGGCCCAGCCGTGGGCCGACTCGTCCAGCTCCACCGCGTGCACCTCGGCGCCGTCGACCTCGTCGGCGACGGACTTGGCGATCGCGCCGGAGCCGGTGCAGAGGTCGATGACGACCGGCGCCCGGCCGGCACCGTCGCCGACGGCGCGCGCGTGCTCGATCGCCCAGCCGGCCAGCAGCTCGGTCTCAGGTCGCGGAACGAAGACGCCGGGACCGACGGCGAGCTCGACATGGCGGAAGAACGCCGCGCCGGTCAGGTGCTGCAGCGGCTCGCGCGCGGCCCGCCGCTCGATCAGCGTGTCGAAGCGCGCGGCCAGGTCGTCGCCGACCGTGTCGATCCGGAACAGGTCGCGGCGCTCGAGGCCGTGCACGTGCGCGAGCAGCTCGGCGGCGTCGTGCTCCGGGCTCGCGACCCCGGCGGCGCGGAGCTGGTCGACGGCCGCTGCGAGGGCCGCGTGGCGGCGTACGGACGTCACGACTCCCTGCTCACGATTCCAAGGCGTCGAGGCGTGCGGCGAGGTCGGCGTCGACGCAGGACTGCACGACCGGGCCGAGCTCGCCGTCGAGGACGGTGTCGAGGTTGTAGGACTTGTAGCCCGTGCGGTGGTCGGAGATGCGGTTCTCCGGGAAGTTGTAGGTGCGGATGCGTTCGGAGCGGTCGACGGTGCGGATCTGGCTCTTGCGCGCGGCGCTGGCCTCGGCGTCGGCCTCCTCCTGGGCGGCCGCGAGCAGCCGGGCGCGCAGGATCCGCATGGCGGACTCCTTGTTCTGCAGCTGGCTCTTCTCGTTCTGGCAGCTCGCGACGATGCCGGTCGGCACGTGGGTGATGCGCACCGCCGAGTCGGTCGTGTTGACGCTCTGGCCGCCGGGCCCCGAGGAGCGGTAGACGTCGATGCGCAGGTCGCCGTCGTGGATCTCGACGTCGACGTCCTCCGCCTCGGGCATCACCAGGACACCGGCCGCGCTGGTGTGCACGCGTCCTTGCGACTCGGTCACCGGCACCCGCTGCACGCGGTGCACGCCGCCCTCGAACTTGAGCAGGGCGTACGGCGCCTCGCCGGGCTGTGCAATGCCCCTGGCCTTCACCGCGACGGTCACCGACTTGTAGCCGCCCAGGTCGGACTCGGTGGCGTCGATCACCTCCGTCGCCCAGCCGCGCTGCTCGGCGAAGCGGGTGTACATCCGCAGCAGGTCGCCGGCGAAGAGGGCCGACTCCTCGCCGCCCTCCCCCGACTTCACCTCGAGGATGGCGTCCTTGGCGTCCGTGGCGTCGCGTGGGACGAGCAGGTGGCGCAGTCGCTCGCGCGCCTTCTCCCGCTCGGTGCTCAGCTGGTCCGCCTCCGCCGCGAAGCTCGCGTCCTCGCCGGCCAGCTCGCGAGCGGCCTCGATGTCCTCACCGAGCTGCAACCAGTGGCGCCAGGTCGCGACGATGGCCGACAGCTCGGCGTAGCGCTGGTTGAGCTTCTTGGCCAGGCGCTGGTCGGCGTGCGTCTCCGGCTCCGCGAGGCGACTCTCGATGTCGGCATGCTCGGCGACGAGCCCTTCAACGGCCTCGAACACGGGCTCTCCTCAGGTGGTGGTGGAACGCGGCGGAGCAGGAGGGGAAATGCACAGCGCCGACCGCCCGCGCAGTGCGGGAGGTCGGCGCTGGAAGGGAGCTACTTGCTCTCGGCGGTCTCAGCCGTCTCGGCCGTCTCGGCCTTGTCAGCGGACTTCTTGGCGTAGCGGGCCTCGAAGCGGGCGACGCGGCCGCCGGTGTCGAGGATCTTCTGCTTGCCGGTGTAGAACGGGTGGCACTGCGAGCAGACGTCGGCCTTGAGGACGCCGGAGGTCGCGGTGCTGCGGGTCGTGAAGTTCGCGCCACAGGTGCAGGTGACCGTGGTCTCCACGTACTCGGGGTGGATGTCCTTCTTCATGGGGTGTCGTCCTTTCAAACGATGCTCCGGGTCGTCGATGCTTGGGTGCATCCACGTGAACCGGAGCCAGCGCACAATTGTGCCACTGTGCGCAACGCTGGTGTGAATCCGTGCATTCCCCTGCCGGGGCGGGCCGCTAGTTGCCGCGACCGGCGGCCGGCTTCTGCTGCTTGGTCAGGAACTCGATGTTGTTCTGCGCCTTGCGGATCTGGTCGAGGACCGCGCTCACCGACGCGATCGGCTCCGCCGACATCCGGCGCCGCAGCGACTGGACGATGCCGGCCTCCTGCTCGCTGGACAGCAGCGCCTCCTGGCGGGTGCCCGAGGCGACGATGTCGATCGCCGGGAACGTGTGGGCCTCGGCCAGCTCGCGGCGCAGCCGCAGCTCCATGTTGGCGGTGCCGCCGAGCTCCTCGAAGATCACCTCGTCGGTGGCCGAGCCGGTCTCGACGACGACCGTCGCCAGCACGGTCAGCGAGCCGCCGCCCTCGACCTTGCGGGCCGCGCCGAACAGCTGCTTGGGCGGGTGTACGGCGCCGGCGTCGACGCCCCCGGCCAGCGTGCGGCCGGTCGCCGGTGCGGACACGTTGTAGGCCCGGGCCAGGCTGGTCATGGAGTCGAGCAGCACGACGACGTCGTGGCCCAGCTCGACCAGGCGCTTGGCCCGCTCGATCGCGAGCTCGGCGAGCATGGTGTGGTCGCTGGCGGCCCGGTCGAAGGTCGAGGCGATGACCTCACCCTTGACGGCGCGCTGGAAGTCGGTGACCTCCTCGGGGCGCGCGTCGAGCAGCACCACCATGAGGTGGACCTCGGGATTGTTGCGCGAGACCGACTGCGCCACCGACTGGAGCAGGGTGGTGCGACCCGACTTCGGCGGGGCCACGATCAGGCCGCGCTGGCCCTTGCCGATCGGGGCGGCGATGTCGATGACGCGCCCGGTCAGGTTGGCCGCGTCGGTCTCGAGACGGAGCCGCTCGGTCGGGTGCACGGGCGTGAAGGTCTCGAACTCGAGCCGCTCGCGGGCGGCCTCGGGGTCGGTCCCGTTGACGCTGTCGATGCGCACCATCGGGTTGAACTTCTCCTTGCGCTCGCCCTCGCGGGGCTGGCGCACCTGGCCGACGACGGCGTCGCCGCGGCGCAGGCCGAACTTCCGCACCATCGACAGCGACAGGTAGACGTCGTCGGTGCCGGGGAGGTAGCCGGAGGTGCGCACGAAGGCGTAGTTGTCGAGGACGTCGAGGATGCCGGCCGCCGGCACGAGGACGTCGTCCTCGAGCACCGTGGTGTCCGGCTCGTTGCGCCCGCCCGGCACCCGGGTGGCCTGGCGCTCGCGGTCACGGCCACGGCGGCGGCGGTTGCGGCGGCTGCCGCCCTCGCCGTCGTCGTCGAAGTCGTCGAGCTGCTGCTGGCTGGCCTGCTGTCCGCCCTGCTGCTGGTTGCCTTGCTGCTGGTTGCGGTTCTGGGCCTGCTTGTTCTCGCCCTGCTTCTCGCCCTGCTTGTTGTCGGCCTGCTTCTCCGACTTCTCCGCCTGGCTGCCCTGCTTGGCGCCCTGCTTCTGCTCGGACTTCCGCTCGGGCTGCTCCGCCTTGCCGGACTTCTCCGACTGCTCGCCCTTCTCGGTCTTCTCCGGCTTGTCCGCCTGGGTGGCCTGCTGGCCGGCCTGCCGGTTGCGGTTGCGCTGACGGCTGGTGACCTCGACCGTCGGGGCAGCGGCCTTGGGCTCGGACGTGGGCTCGGACGTGGGCTCGGACGTGGCCTCGGCCTTGGGCGCGGACTCAGCCTTCGCCTGGGGCGCCGCCTCGGCGGGCTGCGCCTCGCGAGCCGGGGCGGTCCGCGGCGTACGCACCGTCGTCGTCACCTTGGGAGCCGTCGTGCTCGGGCCCGACTGGGCGGCCTTGATGGCCTCGACGAGCTGGGCCTTCTTCATCGATCCGGCGCCGGAGACACCCATGCCGCTGGCCATCGACTTGAGGTCGGCGAGCAGCATGGAGCCGAGGCCGCCGCCCTTCTTCTTGGCAGCGGAAGAGGCGGGAGCGTCAGTTGATTCAGTCACGTGAGTCCAACTCAGTTGTGGCGCCGCCGCTGCCACGAAGGTGGGCGGCGCGTGTCATCAGGACAGAGATCCGGCAACCAGACGGCCGGAGGAATGGAGTGGCACCCGTGCGGCGAAGCGCCGCGGATGCCCACGCCGTACGGCGCAGCGTGATGCTAACACCAGTGACACCGGCGCTCGCGTCACTCCCCGACGACGACGCCCGCGGCCTCGATGTCGAGCGCGTGGCAGGCCCACCCGCGCGGCGCACGCGCTCGCAGGTCGTGCCCGTTGCCGCCCGCGAACGCCAGCACCGTGGGCCCGGCGCCGCTGATCACGGCCGCGATGCCGTCGGCGCGCAGCGCGTGCACCAGCGCGAGCGACTCGGGCATGGCCGGCTCCCGCTGCTCCTGGTGGAGGTAGTCGCGGGTGGCGGCGAGGAGGTGCTCGGGCCGGCCGGCGAGGGCGGCCACGAGCAGCGCGGCGCGGCCGCTGTTGGCGGCGGCGTCCGCGTGCGGGACGACGTCAGGCAGCAGCCCCCGGGCGACCTTGGTCTCGACGGGGGTGGACGGCACGTAGACGACGGCGCTGACGCGCGGGTCGACACCGGCGGCCACGGCATACCACTGGTCGTCCTCGCGACCGGAGATCACGAACCCGCCGTAGAACGCGGGCGCGACGTTGTCGGGGTGGCCCTCGATGTCAGCGGCCAGCCGGAACAGCGCGTCGTCGTCGAGCAGCAGCTGGCCCCCGGCGACCAGCGCGCGTGCCAGCGTGACCCCGCCGACGATGGCAGCGGACGAGGAGCCGAGGCCGCGACCGTGCGGGATGACGTTGTCGCAGCGCAGGACCAGCCCGGCCGGCTCGGCGTCCATGGCGGCGAACGCTGCGCGCATCGACCGGACGACCAGGTGGGACTCGTCGCGGGGCACGTCCTCGGCACCGGCGCCGGTGACCTCGATCCGCAGGCCGCCCTCGGTGACCTCGGCCTCGAGGGAGTCACGCAGCGAGAGCGCGAGCCCGAGCGAGTCGAAGCCGGGGCCGAGGTTGGCCGACGTGGCCGGGACGGTGACCCGCACCGGGCCGGAGACGAAGGTCGCCATGCTCAGGCGAGACCGGCGGCCGTGGCCGCGGCGACGACATCGGCGTCGACGACGGTGTCGACGATGTCGGTGTGCGACTCCAGCGCCGTGGCGGTGTCCTTGAGCCCGTGGCCCGTGACGGTGATCGCGACCGTCGTGCCGGCATAGCTCTCGCCGGCGGCGAGCTCGGCGAGCAGGCCCGCGACACCGGCCGCGGACGCGGGCTCGACGAAGACGCCGTCACGTCGGGCCAGCTCGGCCTGCGCGGCCAGGATCTGGGCGTCGGAGACGGCCGCGAACCGGCCCTCGGACTCCTTCGCGGCCATCTCGGCCAGGTGCCAGGACGCGGGGTTGCCGACGCGGATCGCGGTGGCCTTCGTCTCGGGGTCCGGGAACGGCTCACCGGTCACCAGCGGAGCTGCACCCTCGGCCTGGAAGCCGCGCATGACGGGCAGCTTGGTGGCGCGGCCCAGCTCGGCGTACTGCTGGTAGCCCATCCAGTAGGCGGCGATGTTGCCGGCGTTGCCGACGGGGAGCAGGTGGTAGTCGGGGGCGTCACCGAGGAAGTCGCAGATCTCGAAGGAACCGGTCTTCTGCCCCTGGAGCCGGACCGGGTTGACCGAGTTGACCAGGGCGACGGGATAGTCCTTCGCCAGGCCGCGGGCGATGTCGAGGCAGTGGTCGAAGTTGCCGCGGACCATGATGATCTGGGCGCCGTGGACGACGGCCTGGGCCATCTTGCCGGCGGCGATCTTGCCCTCGGGGATGAGCACGAGCGGCTTGAGGCCGGCCTTGGCAGCGTAGGCCGCCATCGACGCGGACGTGTTGCCGGTGGAGGCGCAGACGACGGCCTCCGCACCCTCGTGCTTGGCCACGGAGATCGCGGCCGTCATGCCACGGTCCTTGAACGAGCCGGTGGGGTTGTTGGCCTCCACCTTGAGCCAGACCTCGGCGCCGGTCAGCGTCGAGAGCCAGTCGGAGTGCACGAGCGGCGTGCCGCCCTCGCGCAGCGTGACGGCCACCAGACCATCGGGCAGGTCGAGCAGGTCGCGGTACTCCTCGATGACACCGCGCCACTGACCGTTGGCCTGGCTCATTCGTCTCCTCCTTCAACGCGCATCACCGAGGTGACGTCGCGCACGATGTCCATGCTGCGCAGCTGCTGCACGGTTGCGCTGAGCGCGGCGTCGGTCGCCGCGTGGCTGACCACGACGAGCTGGGCGTCGGCACCGCGACCCTCCTGGCGGACGGTCTGGATCGAGACACCGTTGTCCGCGAACGCCGTCGCCACGGCGGCCAGCACCCCCGAGCGGTCGTCGACGTCCAGCGCCACGTGGTAGCGGGTGCGGGTCTCCCCCATCGGCAGGACCGCACGATCGGCGTACGCCGACTCGCCGGCGCCGCGCGTGTTGCTGAGCCGGTTGCGCGCGACCGTGACCAGGTCACCGAGCACGGCGCTGGCCGTCGGCGAGCCGCCGGCACCGGGGCCGTAGAACATCAGCTGGCCGGCGGCCTCGGACTCGACGAAGACGGCGTTGTAGGCGCCGCGCACGCTGGCGAGCGGGTGGCTGCGCGGGATCATCGCCGGGTGCACGCGCACGGCCACCTGGTCGTCGCCTCCGGGTCCGGGGCGCAGCTCGCAGATGGCGAGCAGCTTGACGACGGAGTCCATGTCGCGGGCCGACTGCACGTCGGCTGCCGTCACCTCGGAGATGCCCTCGCGGTAGACGTCCGAGGCGGTGACCCGGGAGTGGAACGCCAGGCTCGCCAGGATCGCGGCCTTGGCCGCGGCGTCGAAGCCCTCGACGTCGGCGGTCGGGTCGGCCTCGGCGTAGCCGAGGTCCTGGGCCTCCTCCAGCGCCTCGGAGAAGCCGGCTCCCGAGGAGTCCATCTTGTCCAGGATGAAGTTGGTGGTGCCGTTGACGATGCCGAGCACGCGGGTGACCTTGTCACCGGCGAGGGACTCGCGCAGCGGGCGCAGGATCGGGATCGCACCGGCCACGGCGGCCTCGTAGTAGAGGTCGCGCTCGGCCTTGGCGGCCGCCTCGAAGAGCGTGGGGCCGTCCTCGGCGAGGAGCGCCTTGTTGGCCGTGACGACGCTGGCGCCGTTGGCCAGGGCGCTGAGGATCAGCGACCGGGCGGGCTCGATGCCGCCGATCACCTCGACCACCACGTCGACGTCCTCGCGGGCGACGAGCCCGGCAGCATCCGTGGTCAGCAGGCCGGCCGGCACGTCCACGTCGCGCTGGGCGTCCAGGCGCCGGACCGCGACGCCGACCAGCTCGACCGGTGCACCCACCCGCGCCGTGAGGTCGTCGGCCTGCTCCATGAGCAGCCGCACCACCTGTGAACCCACAGAACCACAGCCCAGCACGGCGACCTTCAGTCGCTTGTTCTCCATCACGCACCCACGTCAGTAGCCAACAGGTCGTCTTCAGTCTCCCTGCGCAGCACGACGGAAATCTTCCCGTCCCGCACAGCGATCACCGGAGGTCGCAGCGCATGGTTGTAGTTGGACGCCATCGAGCGGCAATAAGCGCCCGTTCCCGGGACGGCGACGAGGTCGCCGGGAGCGATGTCGGAGGGCAGGAACTCGTCCTTGACCACGATGTCGCCGGCCTCGCAGTGCTTGCCGACCACGCGGGCCAGCGCCGGCCCCGCGGGCGAGACGCGGCTGGCCAGGGTCGCGGAGTAGTCGGCGTCGTAGAGCGCGGTGCGGATGTTGTCGCTCATCCCGCCGTCCACGCTGACATAGGTACGGCGGGCTCCGCCGTCGAGCGCGACCTCCTTGACGGTGCCGACGGTGTAGACCGTGCACATCGCCGGGCCGACGATCGCGCGGCCGGGCTCGATGCTCAGTCGCGGCTCGGGGATGCCGAGGGCCTTGCACTCGTGCTCGACGATCTTGGACATCTCGGTGGCGAGCTGCGCGGGGTCGCTCGGGTCGTCCTGGGTCGTGTAGGCGATGCCGAAGCCGCCGCCGAGGTCCATCTCCGGCATCTCGACGCCGATCTCCTCGCTGACGCGTGCGTGCAGCGCGAGCACGCGACGGGCCGCGACCTCGAAGCCGGAGGAGTCGAAGATCTGGCTGCCGATGTGGCTGTGCAGGCCGAGCAGGTCGATGCCTGCGGCGTCGTGCACGCGGCGTACGGCCTCGAAGGCGTCACCGCTGGTGATCGAGAAGCCGAACTTCTGGTCCTCGTGGGCGGTGGCGATGTATTCGTGGGTGTGGGCCTCGACGCCCGCGGTGACCCGGAGCATCACGCGCGCACGGACGCCCGTGTCCGTCGTCAGCCGCTCGAGGCGCTCGATCTCGTGGAAGGAGTCGACGATGATCCGCCCCACCCCCAGCTCGAGGGCACGGGCGAGCTCGGGCTCGGTCTTGTTGTTGCCGTGGTAGCCGATGCGGGCCATCGGGAACCCGGCCCGCTCGGCGACGGTGAGCTCGCCCGCCGAGCAGACGTCGAGGTGAAGTCCCTCCTCGGCCAGCCAGCGCACGGTGGTGGTGGAGAGGAAGGCCTTGCCGGCGAAGAAGACGTCGTAGGCGGCGAACGCCTCCTTGAAGGCGCGAGCGCGACCGCGGAAGTCGGCCTCGTCGAGGACGTAGGCAGGGCTGCCGACCTCGGCGACCAGGTCGGTCAGCGCGACGCCGCCGACGCTGAGCACGCCGTCGGTCTTCTCGGCAGTGCTCGACCAGAGCAGCGGGACGATCTCGTTGGGGTCGCTGGGCTCGCGCAGCCAGGACGGGCCGCGCAGGGCGCCGTCAGCGTGCGCCCAACCGGACGGGTGCGAGGTGGGCACGACTCACATCCGCTCGGGCGCGGAGACGCCGAGCAGGGCCAGGCCGTTGGCCAGCACGACCCGCGTCGCGTCGACGAGCACGAGCCGGGCCTGGTTGAGATCGGTCGTCTCCTCGTCGCCGCGCGGCAGCACGCGGCAGCTGTCGTAGAACCGGTGGTAGGTCCCGGCCAGCTCCTCGAGGTAGCGAGCGACACGGTGCGGCTCACGCAGCTCGGCGGCCGCCTTGACCACACGCGGGAACTCGGCGAGCACTCGCAGCAGCTCGCCCTCCTTCTCATGCGTGAGCAGCGCCGGGTGGGACTCGGCAACGACGCCGAGGTCGGCGGCGTTGCGCATCAGGCTCGCCACCCGGGCGTGGGCGTACTGCACGGTGAAGACCGGGTTGTCGTTGGTGGCCTTGGCCCACAGGTCGAGGTCGATGTCGATCGGCGAGTCGGAGTGGTAGCGCGCCAGGGCATAGCGGCTGGCGTCCACTCCGATGGCGCCGACGAGGTCGTCGATGGTGACGACGGTCCCGGCCCGCTTGGACATCCGCAGCGGCTGGCCGTCGCGCAGCAGGTTGACCATCTGGCCGATGAGGATCTCGAGGTTCTTGCCCGGCTCGTCGCCGAAGGCCGCGCACATCGCGTTCATCCGGCCCACGTAGCCGTGGTGGTCGGCGCCGAGCATGATGAAGCAGCGGTCGAAGCCGCGCTCCCGCTTGTCGAGGTAGTAGGCGAGGTCGCCCGAGAGGTAGGCGGCAGCACCGTTGGAGCGCACGATGACGCGGTCCTTGTCGTCGCCGAACTTCTCGGTCCGGAGCCAGAGTGCACCGTCGGCCTCGTAGGTGTTGCCCAGCTCGGTGAGCCGGTCGATCGCCTTCTTCACCGCACCGCTCTTGTGCAGGTTGTCCTCGTGGAAGTAGACGTCGAAGTCGACCCCGAAGTCGTGCAGGGACTGCTTGATCTCGGCGAACATCAGCTCGACGCCCTCGGCGCGGAAGACTTCCTGCGCCTCGGCGTCGGGGAGCTCGAGGACGTCGGGCCGCTTGGCCATGACGTCCTTGGCGATGTCCTCGATGTAGGCGCCGCCGTAGCCGTCCTCGGGCACGGGCAGGCCCTTGGCCCAGGCCATCAACGACGCGCTGAAGCGGTCGAGCTGCGCGCCGTGGTCGTTGAAGTAGTACTCCCTGGTGACGTCCGCCCCGGTGAGGGTGAAGATCCGGCCGAGCGCGTCGCCGACCGCGGCCCAGCGGACCCCACCGAGGTGGAGGGGGCCGGTGGGGTTGGCCGAGACGAACTCGAGGTTGATCTTCTCGCCTGCGAACGCGTCGGAGGCGCCGTACGACGCGCCGGCCGCCACGATGTCGGCGGCCACCTGTCCCTGGGCGCCGGAGTCGACGGTGATGTTGAGGAAGCCGGGACCCGCAACCTCGACGTCGCTGACGGCGTCGTGGTCGGCGAGCCGCTTCGCCACGAGCTCGGCGAAGGCCCGCGGGTTGGTGCCCGCCTGCTTGGCGAGCTTGAGCGCGACGTTGGTGGCGTAGTCGCCGTGTCCCTTCTGCCGCGGTCGCTCCACCGTCACCGTCGTCGGGACGCCGTCGGGCAGCGTCACGGCGCCGTCGGCCACGAGCGCTTGGAGGACGTCGACGATGATCAAGGAGAGCTGGTCTGGGGTCACCGACCCAGCCTATCGGCGCGGCACCGTCCCCCCCGAACCGGTTTCACGCTGCGGCGAACGGGGTTGTAGGGTCTGCTTCGCCCGAGCCTCCGTAGCTCAGGGGATAGAGCACTGGTTTCCGGTACCAGGTGTCGCAGGTTCGAATCCTGCCGGAGGCGCTCGTGTGTCATCGTCGTCCCGGAACTCCACGTCCTGCGTGGAGTTTCGGTCATTTCCGGGCGCGCCGCCTCGTCCGGGTCGGTAAAGATCCGGCACCTGTTCATGGACATTCGGGTTCAGGACGACAGTGATGGGTAACACTGAGTTACTCGCGGGGGCGTGTGTGTGTGCTTCTCGTGACCTCATTGAAGCGTCGACACCACTTGGAGCCCACCGTGAGCAAGCTGATCTCGGGTCTCGCCCTCTCCCTCGCCGGCACCTTGGTCGCATCGTCGGCCCTCGCTGTGACCGCCGCAGGCCTGGCCCCGGCCAACGCCGCGGGCGAGGAGCGGTCCGCCCTGACCCTGACCAACTTCGGCTACCGCGCCGACGTCTACGCCGTGAAGCTGGTGACCGACAACGTCGAGGCGTTCAACCTCAAGGACGCCCACGCCCAGCTCCGCTGCACGCGCGCCATCGGGCAGTCGGCCGAGGAGAAGTCGATCCTCAGCGTGCCGGACAACCCGTTGATCAACATCGCGGCGAGCACGAGCCGCACCGACACCTACAAGGACGGCGCAACCCACGGCGTCCGCGGTGTCAACACCATCGCTGACATCCGCATCGGCGGCCAGATCGGGGACGTCAAGACGCCCATGCTCGTGATCGAGGGCCTCACCACGACCGCCAACGCCTTCCACACCCCGCAGGGCTTCGGCCACGAGGAGACGTTCGACTTCGCGAGCATCAGGCTCGAGCTGCTCGAGGGCACGCCGCTGCAGGGCACGCCCCTCGAGGCCCTGGTCGAGCCCCTCAACCAGGTGACCGACACCGTCTTCGAGGGCACCAACGACGCCGCGAACGCGGTCTTCCAGGTGCTCCAGTCGGCCACCGCACCGATCCAGATCCCGGGCCTCGGCTCGATCGCCCTCGGCAAGATCCGCGGCACGGCGACGAAGAAGAAGGCGACCTCGGAGGCGATGGCGCTCGAGATCCTGGTCGAGGCCGGCGGCAGCCGCCAGCTGGTCGAGATCGGCTCGGCCAACGCCCGCATCGGTGCCCCCACCCCGGCCGGGGTCTTCCGCGCGGGCGGCACCGCCCTGGACCTGCAGGCCCTGCAGAGCCTGCTCCACTTCGGCAACGTCCAGCACAAGTCGATCCCCTGCGAGGGCACGCTCGGCCGGACCATGACCTACCGGATCCCCTCGGCCGGCGTCCTGCTCGGGCTCGTGGCCCGCGTCAGCGGCGTCACCTACGCCCACCGCGGCAGCCAGCACGCCAAGCGGGACCTCGCCAAGGGCTTCTCCTCGGTCCGCATCGCGCACACCTCGGTCCCCTCGGTCGGCCTGGAGATCAACGACATCTTCAGCCGGGTCAAGATGCGCGGCAAGGAGAACAAGCCGGTCAAGTCGACGATCTCCTCCAGCATCGGCTCGATCACCTTCCGCGGCCAGCCGGTCGCCGTACCCGCGGTCGGACAGACGGTCGAGCTCCCGGGCGGCGCCGGCCTGATCCAGCGCCAGCTGGTCAAGGACAGCCGCTACGGCGCGAAGTCGATCGGCCTGCGCGTCCAGCTGTTCGAGAACGCGGTCGTCCTCGACCTCGGCCTGGCCGACGGGCACATCTACCCGCGCTGACTCAGCAACCCTTCAACGTGGCGTCGTGCCTGGCGGCACTGCCGAGCCGCCGGGCCTGCGCCACGTCGGGGAAGACCACGCTCTGACCGGCCGTCGCGCCGATCCGGCCGCGGATCACGCAGGTGGTGATCTTGGCGGGCTCGACCTGCGCGACTGCCTGGGCGAGCTCGTAGAGCTCGGCCGGCCCGAGGTTGGTCGACATGTGCTTGAGCACCGTCATCACCCCGCGCTCGATGAAGCCGGGACGATCGGCCTGCGACCGGATGCGTGCGTGGATGCCGCGCAGGGTGCGCTGCTGGTTGGCGGAGCGGTCGAAGTCTCCGCCCGGCAGCGACTTGCGGATCCGGGAGAAGGCCATCGCGTCATAGCCGCCGAGGTGGATTCGACCGGCCTTGAACCCCTCCTTCTTGAGGTAGGGGTCGTAGAAGCGCCGCGGGTTGTGAACCTCGATGCCGCCGATGTCGTCGACCATGTCCTCGAAGAACGGGAAGCGCGTCACCATGACGTAGTCGGCCGTGATGCCGGTCAGGTTGGCCATCGCACCGGCCATCGCCTGCGGGCCGCCGAAGTAGAGGGCCGCGTTGATCTTCTGCATGCCGTGCCCCGGGATGGACACCCAGGAATCGCGTGGCACGCCGATCGCGGTCGCTGCGTCGGTCCGGGTGTTGATGCCGACCAGCTGCAGCGCGTCGCCGCGGCTGCGCAGCATGTCCTGGCCGGGCCGGGCGTCGGAGCCGACGGCGAGGATCCAGATCACGTCGGGTCCCACCGAGACGCCGCCGGCCCGCTTGATCCGGACGAGCTCGACGTCGGTGGGCTCCACGCTCGAGGTGGGTACGGCGAACGCCGCTGCTGCCAGGACGAGGGCCAGCACTCCGTGGCGCATCGAGCGCGCGAGCCGCGAGGACTTCACAGCCACCCCTTCGTGACGTCGTAGCCGAAGATCCGCCAGCCTGCGGCCCCGCGGGTCAGGAACAGTCGTCCACGCACCTGGAGCCGGCGGGTGCGCTCCCCGGTCGTGCGGACGCGCAGGTCGAAGCGGGCGGTCACGGACCGCGCGCGCTGGTCGACCGCGAGCAGGTCGAGGCGCACCTTGCGCATCAGCGGCGTGACGGAGTCGGCCGCCAGGTCGCGGTTGGTCATCAGCGCCCGGTCGAAGGTCGCTCGCCTGCGCGCGCCTGGGGTGAAGCCGGGGAAGGCCGCGGACAGCTTCGTCCCCGAGTCGGCACCGGAGAGGTAGGCCGCCTCCCACCAGCGATCGACGACGACGGCGATCTCCTTGCGCACGGCCTTGCGGCGCGTCCCCGGCAGGCGCCCGACGACGTGGCCGATCTCGGTCGTGGTCGTCAGCTGCGACGGCGTGGTGGCCCCGACGTGGCTCACCCTGGGGGCGTCGGGACCCGACGCCGCAGGCATGTCGGGACTGCAGCCGGTCAGGGCGACGCCCGAGAGGACAAGGGCAAGGCCCAGCGACAGGGAGCCGGCCAGGCCCCGGGCCCGCAGGGGTCGGCCCGGGATGGAATTACGCATGAAATCTCCAGTAGTGGCGCACGTGGTGCCGGTGGTGCATGTGGTCCTGATGACACCTTGCCCCAAACACCCCTCCCCGCCCTGCATTTGTGCGCGTGTGGGACTAGCCTTGACAACCGATCGCACATCCACTGACGTGCCTATCCGGAAGAGGCGAAGCAAGCCGTGCCGCAGTCCCCCACCGATCAGTCCGGCAACATGTCCGTTGCCCCGTCCTCCGACCTGGGAGCCAACGAGTGGCTCGTGGACGAGATGCGTGAGCAGTACGCCACGGATCCGGGCAGCGTCACACCGGAATGGGCCGCCTATTTCTCGGCCAACGGCACGACCACCGCCACCACCCCCGCCAGCTCCCCGGCCCCGGCCGCCCAGGCACCCGCCGCCCCGGCCCCGGCCGCAGCACCTGCCGCTGCGCCCGCCGCCGCTGCTCCGGCCCCGGCCGCCCAGGCCAAGCCGCGCCCCACCGCCGCCGCTGCTGAGCCCGCCGCCGGCACCTCCACCCCGGTCGCCAAGGACCCGAAGCCCGCCGCCCCGGCTGCCGCGAGCGACGAGCCGACCACCACCGTGCTGCGCGGCATCGCTGCGGCCACCGCCAAGAACATGGATCTGTCGCTGGCGGTCCCGACCGCGACGAGCGTGCGCAACATCCCGGTCAAGCTGCTGTGGGACAACCGCATCGTCATCAACAACCACCTCAAGCGGGCCCGCGGCGGCAAGGTGTCCTTCACCCACCTCATCGGCTACGCCATCGTCAAGGCGATCAAGTCGCAGCCGGCGATGAACAACACCTTCGCCGAGGTCAACGGCAAGCCGACCATGGTCACGCCGGCCCACATCAACCTCGGCCTGGCGATCGACCAGCAGAAGCCCGACGGGACGCGCCAGCTGGTCGCTCCGTCCATCAAGGGCTGCGAGTCGATGGACTTCGCGCAGTTCTGGACGGCGTACGAGGAGATCGTGCGCAAGGCCAAGGACAACAAGCTGACGATGGAGGACTACTCCGGCACCACGGTCAGCCTCACCAACGTCGGCGGGCTCGGCACCAACAACTCGGTGCCGCGGCTCATGCAGGGCCAGGCCGCGATCGTCGGCGTCGGCTCGATGGACTTCCCCCCGGAGTTCCAGGGTGCGTCCGAGGAGACCCTGACCCGCAACGCCGTCTCGCGGATCATGACGATGACATCGACCTATGACCACCGCGTCATCCAGGGTGCGCAGTCCGGCGAGTTCCTGCGCGCCGTGCACCAGCTGCTGCTCGGCGACGCCGGCTTCTACGACGAGATCTTCCGCTCACTGCGAATCCCCTACGAGCCCATCCGCTGGGCGCAGGACGTCTCGGCGAGCCACGACGAGGACGTCAGCAAGCAGGCGCGGATCCTCGAGCTGATCCACTCCTACCGCGTGCGCGGCCACCTGATGGCCGACACCGACCCGCTGGAGTACAAGCAGCGCAGCCACCCCGACCTCGAGGTCGAGCAGCACGGCCTGACGCTGTGGGACCTCGACCGCGAGTTCGCCACCGGTGAGTTCGGCGGCGCCCGCAGCTTCATGAAGCTGCGCAGCGTGCTGGGCATCCTGCGTGACTCCTACTGCCGCACCGTCGGCATCGAGTACATGCACATCATGGATCCCGAGCAGCGTCGCTGGATCCAGGAGCGCGTCGAGCAGCCGCACACCAAGCCGCCGCGCGAGGAGCAGCTGCGCATCCTGCTCAAGCTCAACCAGGCCGAGGCGTTCGAGACCTTCCTGCAGACGAAGTTCGTCGGCCAGAAGCGGTTCAGCCTCGAGGGTGGCGAGACCACGATCCCCGTGCTCGACGAGATCTGCGAGGCGGCCGCCGAGGCCGGCCTCGACGAGGTCACGATCGGGATGGCCCACCGTGGCCGCCTCAACGTCCTGGCCAACATCGTGGGCAAGAAGTACAGCCAGATCTTCCGCGAGTTCGAGGGCAACATCGACCCGCGCACGGTCCAGGGCTCCGGCGACGTGAAGTACCACCTCGGCGCGGAGGGCATCTTCCTCTCCGGGCTCGGCGACACCATCAAGGTCTCCGTCGCGGCCAACCCCTCCCACCTCGAGGCGGTCGACCCGGTGCTCGAGGGCATCGCGCGCGCCAAGCAGGACGTCCTCAATCAGGGTGCCGAGTACCCCGTGCTGCCGCTGCTCGTCCACGGCGACGCGGCCTTCGCGGGCCAGGGAGTCGTCGCCGAGACGCTCAACCTGTCCCAGCTGCGCGGCTACCGCACCGGCGGCACGATCCACGTCGTCGTGAACAACCAGGTCGGCTTCACCACCTCGCCCGGCTCGTCCCGTTCGTCGCTCTACTGCACCGACGTCGCGCGGATGGTCCAGGCGCCGATCTTCCACGTCAACGGTGACGACCCGGAGGCGTGCATCCGCGTCGCCCGGCTCGCCTTCGAGTACCGCCAGGCGTTCAACAAGGACGTCGTCATCGACCTGGTCTGCTACCGCCGTCGCGGCCACAACGAGGGTGACGACCCGTCGTACACCCAGCCGCTGATGTATGACCTGATCGAGCAGAAGCGCTCGGTGCGCAAGCTCTACACCGAGTCGCTCATCGGTCGCGGCGACATCACCGTCGAGGAGGCCGAGCAGGTCCTCAAGGACTACCAGCTGCAGCTCGAGCGCGTCTTCACCGAGGTCCGCGAGGCCAGCAACGACTCCGTCTCGGAGTGGACCACCGTCCCCGACTACCCCGACAAGCCGGCCGGCGAGTTCACCACCGCGGTCAGCCAGGACGTCCTCAAGCGGATCGCGGACTCCTACGTCACCCCGCCCGAGGGCTTCACCGTCCACCCCAAGGTCATGCCGCAGCTCCAGCGCCGCTCGACGGCGATCACCAGCGGCCCGATCGACTGGGGCACCGGCGAGATCCTCGCCTTCGGCTCGTTGCTGATGGACGGGCGACCGGTCCGGCTCGCCGGCCAGGACTCGCGTCGCGGCACGTTCGTGCAGCGCTTCGCGACCATCATCGACCGCACCAACGCCGACGAGTGGACCCCGCTGACCAACCTCACCGAGGACCAGGCGAAGTTCCACATCTACGACTCCCTGCTCTCCGAGTACGCCGCCCTGGGCTTCGAGTACGGCTACTCCGTGGCCCGGCCCGATGCGCTGGTGCTGTGGGAGGCCCAGTTCGGTGACTTCGTCAACGGCGCGCAGACGGTCATCGACGAGTTCATCTCCGCCGGCCAGACCAAGTGGCGCCAGCAGTCGGGCGTCGTGCTCCTGCTCCCCCACGGCTACGAAGGCCAGGGCCCGGACCACAGCTCGGCGCGCATCGAGCGCTTCTTGACCATGGCGGCCGAGGACGCGATGGTCGTGGCCCAGCCGTCGACGCCTGCGTCCTACTTCCACCTGCTGCGGCGTCACTCGCTCGGCGAGGAGCACCGCCCGCTGGTGGTGTTCACGCCGAAGTCGATGCTCAAGCGCAAGGAAGCGGCCTCGCAGCCCGAGGACTTCATCGGTGACACCACGTTCCGTCCCTTCATCGGCGACGAGACGGCCGACCCGGCCAAGGTCGAGACGCTGCTGCTCTGCTCGGGTCGCGTCACCTGGGACCTGATGGTGGACCGGGCCAAGCGCGAGAACGGCGAGACCTTCGCCATCGGCCGCGTGGAGTGCCTCTACCCGCGTCCGGTCGACGAGATCACCGCCGAGATCGCCAAGTACCCCAACCTCAAGGCGATCCGCTGGGTGCAGGACGAGCCGAAGAACATGGGCCCGTGGCCGCACTACCAGCTCAACGTGTGGCCGGGCTTCGACCTCACGGTCGAGCCGGTCACCCGGCCCGAGTCCGCGTCGCCGTCGGTGGGCACGATCAAGCGCCACGTCGAGGAGCAGAAGTCGCTGCTCGACGCCGCGTTCGCTGCCCCGACCGCGGCTCCGGCCCGGGACTACTGAGAGCCGTCGGGGCGGATGTACTTCACGGACCGAGGTCTGGAGGAGCTCGAGAAGCGCCGGGGTGACGAGGAAGTCACCCTGGCCTGGCTCGCCGAGCAGCTGCAGGTCTTCGTCGACACGTTCCCCGAGTTCGAGATCCCGATCGAGCGCTTCGCCACCTGGCTGGCTCGCCTCGACGATCCCGAGGACTGACGGAGCCGACGCCCCGTACACACAGAGAAGGAGACCGGTCGCAGGGCGACCGGTCTCCTTCTTCGTGTTGTGTCAGGCGGCGCCGCTCAGGCGTCGTCGTCCTGGGCTCGCCTGGCGGCGTCGCGGATCTCGAAGAGCTCCGTGGCGAAGCCCCCGAGCGACCCGGCGACGTCCTTCACGGCCCCGGTGATGATCGTCGTCACCTGGCCCACCGTCGTGGCAGCCGCGCCCACGACGTCTTGTACGGCGTCCTTGCGGATCTCGGTCCTGCTCAAGCGCGTCATGGCGCCAGTCTCACGCGGCGGCGGCACGCTCGGCAACCGGCGCCGGTTCCTGAGACGTCGAGCGCGTGGGCAGGGCCAGGCGACCGATCTTCTTCGCGACGCTCAACAGCTGCTTGTGCAGCGGTCCCGTGTTGTACGCCAGGCCGTAGCGCTCGCAGATCTCGCGCACCTCGACGGCGATCTCGGGGTAGCGCCGAGCCGGGATGTCCGGGAAGAGGTGGTGCTCGATCTGGTGGCTGAGGTTGCCGCTCATCAGGTGCATCAGCTTGGAGCCGGAGATGTTGGCCGAGCCGAGGAGCTGGCGGTAGTACCAGTGACCACGCGACTCCTCGGGCCCGTTCGGGCCCTCGATGTCGAGGCACTCCTCCTCGGTGAACGTCGCGACGCCCGCGGGGAAGTGACCGCAGAAGATGATGTTGAAGGCCCAGATGTTGCGGATCAGGTTGGCGCTCGCGTTGCCGGCCAGCGTCAGCGGGAACAGCGGTCCGGTCAGGGCCGGGAACAGCAGGTAGTCCTTCAGCGCCTGGCGCTTGACCTTGCGCATGATCCCCGCGTGCAGGGCCTTGTTCTGCTCCCACTCACGGGTGCCCTTGACGAGGTTCTCGACCTCGAGGTCGTGCATCGCGACGCCCCATTCGAAGAACAGCATCAGCGCGAGGGCGTAGACGGGGTTGCCGAGGTAGTAGGGGTGCCAGGGCTGGTCCTCGTCCATGCGCAGGATGCCGTAGCCGACGTCGCGGTCCTTGCCCAGGATGTTGGTGAACGTGTGGTGGATGTAGTTGTGGCTGTACTTCCACTGCTCGCCGGGGCAGACGTTGTCCCAGTCGTAGATGCGCGAGTTGAGCTTGGGATCGCCCATCCAGTCGTACTGGCCGTGCATCACGTTGTGGCCGATCTCCATGTTCTCCAGGATCTTGGAGACGGAGAGCGCGGCGACCGCGAGCGGCCACGCCGGCGGGACGTAGAAGAGCGCGCGGCCGGCGACCTCGAACTGCTGCTGGCGCTTGACGATGCCGCGGATGTAGGCCGCGTCCTCCTCGCCCAGGTCGGCGATGACCCGCTGGCGGATCGCGTCGAGCTCGCGCCCGAACTCGTCGAGCTGGTCACGGGTGAGTGTCGTGGTCATGTGACTTCCTTTCAGAGGTCCACGGAGCAGTCGCCGACGGGCGCGCTCACGCAGATGCGGATGTCTTCGTCGGGCAGGGAGGATTCCTCGCCCGTCAAGATGTTGCGGACGGTGCCGTCCGTCTTGGTGGCGGTGCAGGAGAAGCAGATGCCCATGCGGCAGCCGAACTCCGGGCGCAGGCCCAGCGCCTCGGCCTGCTCGAGCAGCGACGCGCCCGTGTTGGCGGCGGCGGTGCCCGCGCGGGTGAAGCTGACCTCACCCTCGGCCGTGCCGGTGGAGACCGTCGGCGGCTTGAAGAACTCGACACGCAACCGGTCCGCGCCGTCGTAGGCGTCCTGGACGAGGTCCACGAGCCCACCGGGGCCGCAGACCCACGTGTCGGTGCCGCGGTAGTCGGGCACCAGCCGACGCAGCTCGAACTCGCTGAACGTCTGGTCGCCGTAGCGCAGGTGCACGTCGACGTGGTTGTCGGCGGCGGCGATCTCGGCCAGCTCGGCGGCGAAGATCTGGTCGGCCTCGCTGCGCGCGAAGTGCAGGAACGTCACCTTGCGGTTGGCGCGGTCGTCGTACCCGTCCCTCAACAAGGTCCGGACGATCGACATCGCCGGGGTGATCCCGGAGCCACCGGTGATGAACAGGAGGCGGTTGTTGGTGGGGGTGGCCGCACTCTCGTGCAGCGTGAAGTCCCCTGCCGCCTGGCTCAGGTGCACCATCTGGCCGGGGCGCGCCTCGTGGACGAGGAACTTGCTGACCTGTCCCTCGTCGTGCGCACGGACGGTGAGGGTGATCTGCTCGCCCGGCAGCGACGCGGCCGAGGAGATGGAGAAGCAGCGGGTCATCCGGCGTGCGGAGCCCGGCAGGTCGACGCCGACCTGGACGTACTGGCCGGCGCGGTGCCCGCGCCAGGTGCCGGTCGGCTGCAGGGTCACGGTGGCGACGCAGGCGCCGGGCGTGTCCGTCTCGCGGTGTATGGCGACGACACGCGCCCGCACGTCGTGAGCGGCCCACATCGGGTTCAGCTGCTCGAGGTAGTGGTCGACGCCGTGCGGTGAGGCGAGCGCGGCGGCCGCACGGGACCGCAACAGGGTCGTGACGAGTGCCATCCGGGGCCTCCTTCCAAAGTTTGAGTGAACGTGTGTTCACTCAGATTCTGGCGGGCCCGGGGCTCCCGGTCAACCAGGCCCGAGCGTGATCCAGACCACCGTGTGCACATGCGTCCACCCAACGGCTGGACTAGGATCGCAGGCATGGCAGCACAGGTCGAGGTGATCGAGAGCCGCAGCGAGCGCAAGGAGCGCACCCGCCGCGCCATCCTCGACGCCGCGCTCCAGCTCACCGAGGACAGCAGCCTCGTCGCGATCTCCCTGCGCCAGGTCGCCAAGGAGGTCGGGATCGTCCCCACCGCCTTCTACCGGCACTTCGAATCCGTCGAGTCGCTCGGTCTCGCCCTGGTCGACGAGAGCTTCGAGTCGCTGCGCGGCCTGTTGCGCGAGGTCTGGCTCCGCTCGCCGCAGTTCCAGGACTACATCGACGGCTCGCTGCCGGTGCTGGCCGAGCACGTGCGCGCCCACCGCGCCCACTACTCCTTCATCGCGCGCGAGCGGGCGGCTGGTCCCCCGCGCGTCCGCGAGGCCATCCGGCACGAGATCGAGCTCATCAGCCGCGAGCTGGCCACCGACGTCGCCCGGCTGCCCGACGGGCAGGCGTTCTCCACCGACCACCTCAACCTGCTCGCCGACCTCATCGTGTCCTTCGTCGTCACGACGGCCGAGCGCCTGATCGAGGACCCGGGTGCGGAGGCGCGGATCCTGGCCGACACCCGCACCCAGCTGCGGATGCTGATGGTCGGCGCCATCAACTGGCGCTCTGCACGCTGAGGGTGTGGCACGCTCCGGGCATGGGCCTCGCGACCGACCTCGGCTACCACCACCGCTCCCCCGGCGCGTTCCAGCGCGCGATCCAGGCCTTCGCCTCGTCGCGACCCGGCGCGTGGGTGTTCTCGAAGCTGCTGCGACACCTCGACGCGGTCGTCCTGCGCGTGACCCGCGGCCAGCACACCGCGCCCGGCCTGCTGGCGGGACTGCCGGTGCTGGACCTGACGACCACCGGCAGGAAGTCCGGCCAGCCGCGCACCAGCCACCTCATCTCGGTCCCCGTCGGTGACGACCTGGCCGTGCTCGGCACCAACTTCGGCCAGCCCCGGACCCCCGCGTGGGTGCTCAACCTGGAAGCCGACCCGCGCGCCGTCGTGACCTACCAGCAGCGCACCGTCGAGGTCGTGGCCCGCCCGGCGTCGCCGGACGAGGTGCGCGAGGTGATGGAGCGTGCGCGCGCGATCTACGGCGGCTACGAGAAGTACCAGCAGCGCATCAGCGGTCGCCGGGTGCGGATCTTCAGGCTCGAGCCGGCGCCGGCCGCACGGTGACGTCGGGGATGGTCGCGTCCCCGGGCAGGTCGAGCACGTGCAGCACCGTGCTCACCACCGTCTCGGCGCGGAGCCACCGCGACGCGTCGTAGGCGCTCCCCTCCTGCTCGTGCACCTTCTCCTGCATCGGCGTGGCGGTGCGGCTCGGGTAGACGGTGGTGACACGGACGCCGTGCTCCGACTCCTCGGCGCGCAGCGCGTCGGCCAGGGCCCGGAGGCCGAACTTGGACGCGGCGTACGACGACCATCCGGCGCTCGCACTGAGGCCAGCCGACGAGTTCACGAACACCGCGATGCCCCGGCTCGCACGCAGGTGAGGGAGCAGCTCGCGGGTGAGCACCGCCGGTGACGTCAGGTTGACGGCGAGCTGCTCCTCCCAGTCGTGCAGGCGAAGGCGCGACACCGGGCTGAGCTCGACGACGCCCGCGACGTGCAGCAGCGAGTCGACCGGGCCGTCGACCTGCCGGCCGAGACCGTTGAGCGTCCCCGGGTCGGCGAGGTCGGCGACCAGCACCTGCGCCTGAGGGAAGTCGGCCGTGAGCGCTGCCACCGCCTCGTCGCCGCGCGCCAGCAGCACGAGCCGGTCGCCGCGCTCGGCGAGCGCCCGGGCGAGGGCGGCGCCGATGCCCGAGGTGGCACCGGTCAGGACATGGGTCCTCATCGGCTCGTCCTCATCGGGTCAGGACGATCTTCCCGAACACGTCCCCCTCGGCCATCGCCGCGAACCCGTCGCGAGCCTGCTCCATCGGCAGCACGCGGTCGATCAGCGGCCGGGTGCCGGTGGCGTCGAGCAGGTTGACCAGCGATGCGAGCTCGCTGCGGGTGCCCATGGTGGAGCCGATGACCTGCAGCTGCAGGAAGAAGATCCGGGTGAGCTCGGCGTCGTCGAGGTTGGGCCCGCTCGTCGTGCCGCTGATCACGATCTTGCCGCCGGGGCGCAGCGACCGCACGGAGTGCGACCACGTCGCGCGACCGACGGTCTCCATCGCGGCGTCGACCTTGACGGGCAGCCGGGCCCCGGACTCGAAGACCTCGTGGGCGCCGATCTCGAGGGCGCGGGCGCGCTTGGACTCGTCACGGCTGGTGGCCAGCACCTTGAGCCCGCCGGCCCGGGCGAGGGTGATCAGAGCAGTCGCGACGCCACCGCCGGCACCCTGCACCAGCACGGTGTCGCCGGCCTTCAGCCCGCCCTGGGTGAAGAGCATGCGGTAGGCCGTGAGCCAGGCCGTCGGCAGGCACGCGGCCTCCTCGAAGCTCATCGAGGCGGGCTTGGGCACGACGTTGGCCCGCGGCACGACGACCTTGTCGGCGAACGTGCCCTGGTGGCGCTCCGAGAGCAGCGACCGCCTCGGGTCCAGGGTCTCGTCGCCGCTCCAGTCGGGGTCGCTGATGACGGCGTGCACGACGACCTCGTTGCCGTCCTCGTCGAGGCCGGCCGCGTCGCAGCCGAGGATCATCGGCAGCGACTCCTGCTTGAGGCCCACCCCACGCAACGACCACAGGTCATGGTGGTTCAGGCTCGCGGCCTTGACGGTGATCGTCGTCCAGCCCTCAGGGGGCGTCGGGTCGGGGCGCTCACCGACCACGAGGCCGGACAGCGGGTCGTCGGAGGAGAAGGCATCGGCGTACACAGCGAACATGGGTCCGACCCTAATGGGCTCCCAAGATGGCGGTGTTCCGCAGCCACCTGATGACTGGGGAGTACCGCTGTGCTCGGCGAACCAGCGGGTGCGAGTCAGTCGAGCGAGCGCAGGACCCGGATGCCGAGCAGGTCGACGCTGCGCGACTGGTTGGCCAGCACCACGACGGCGTCGCGCCGATCAGGCCGGAAGCCCGCGAAGGAGCGGTAGCCGCCGGTGCCACCGTTGTGCCACCAGAGCCGCTGCGGCTTGTCGATGCGCATCCACCCGAGGCCGATGGTCAGCTTGGGGTCGTCGCGCAGGACGTGGGTCAGCCGGATCGCGTCACCCAGCGGCGTGTGGTCGGGATCCAGCTGCGCCGCCAGGAAGCGCAGCATGTCGTCGGCCGTCGAGCGCAGGGCGCCGGCGGCGGGCATGCCCTCGAGCGGCCACGGCGCCGCCGGCCTGCCACGACCGCGGTGCCCGGGCACCACCCGGGACCGCTGGACCACACCGAGGTGGCCGTCGACCACGGTGTCGACCAGGCCGAGGGGTGCACAGATGCGCTCGACCACGAGGTCGGCATAGGTCCGCCCGGTCGCGGTCGCCAGGGCGAGGCCGAGCACGCCGACCCCGAGGTTGGAGTAGTGGACCGGGCCGGTGCCGGGAGTGCGCTTCAATGTCGCCGCGCCCAGTGCCCGGAGCAGGCCCTCGGAGGTGAGGCGCGCGTAGGGGTCGCGACCGCGCAGCATCTCGACGGATCCGGCGACCACCGGGATCGGGGCGTTGGGCAGACCCGAGGTGTGCGTCGCCAGGTGCTCGAGCGTGATCTCGACACCCGAGCTCGACGGGACCGTCGTGCCCGCCGGCAGGAGGTCACGCACGGGCGTGTCCAGCGACCACTCCCCCCGCACGACCCCGTCGGCCAGCAGCAACGACGTGAAGGTCTTGGTGATCGAGCCGATCTCGAAGATCGACTGGCCGTCCAGGAGCCCGCCGTCGGCCGTACGCCCACGCACCGACGTCTCCCCGTCGCGCAGCACGCCGATGACGAGACCGGCGCGGCGGCGTACGCCTCGCTCCAGCTCGGCGAGGACGCTCGACTCCACGTTCAGAGGCGAGCGACCCCGTCGCGACGAGCGGCCTCGGCCACCGCCGTGCGTACGGCGTCGGGAACCCGCGGATCGAACGGCGACGGGATGATCAGGTCCTCGGCCAGGCCGTCGCCGACGAGGTCGGCGAGCGCAGTCGCGGCGGCGAGCTTCATGTTCTCGGTGATCGCCGTGGCGTGCACGTCGAAGGCACCGCGGAAGATCCCGGGGAAGGCCAGCACGTTGTTGATCTGGTTGGGGAAGTCGGAGCGACCCGTGGCCACGACGCGGGCGTACTTGTGCGCGACGTCGGGGTGCACCTCGGGCATCGGGTTGGCCAGGCCGAAGATGATCGCGTCGGGCGCCATCGTCGCCACGATCTCCTCGGGCACGGTGCCGCCGGACACACCGATGTAGACGTCCGCACCGTCCATCGCGTCGGCGAGGGTGCCGCTGCGACCGAAGTTGTCGGCCGTCTCCTTCGCAAGGGCGGCCTTGACGGGCGTGAGGTCGGAGCGGGTGGAGCTCAGCACGCCCTGGCGGTCGATGACCGCGATGTCGCGCACGCCGGCACCCAGCAGGATGCGGGCGACGGCCACGCCGGCAGCCCCGGCGCCGGAGATGACGACACGGGTGCCCTCAGGGGTGCGACCGGTCAGGCGCAGCGCGTTGGTCAGCGCGGCCAGGGCGACCACGGCTGTGCCGTGCTGGTCGTCGTGGAAGACGGGGATGTCGAGGCTGGCCTTGAGCCGGTCCTCGATCTCGAAGCACCGGGGTGCGGAGATGTCCTCGAGGTTGATCCCGCCGAAGCTGGGAGCGAGCCGCTGGACGGTCTCGATGATCTCCTCGACGTCGGTGGTGTCGAGGCAGATCGGCACGGCGTCGACGCCGCCGAACTGCTTGAACAGCACCGCCTTGCCCTCCATCACCGGCATCGCGGCGGCGGGCCCGATGTCGCCGAGGCCGAGCACGGCGGTGCCGTCGCTGACGATCGCGACGACGTTGGGCACCCAGGTGTAGTGCTGGGTCATGCCCGGGTCTGCCGCGATTGCTTCACAGACGCGGGCGACGCCGGGGGTGTAGGCCAGTGACAACTCGTCTCGACCGGTCAGCTCGACGGTCGAGACGGTCTCCATCTTGCCGCCGAGATGCAGGTCGAAGACGGGGTCACCGGCGAAGGGGTGCGACTCCGGTTCCATGCCCCGATCCTTCCACAGCCGTGGTCCGCGACAGGCGGCGTCCCACGCACCATCACATCCGCCGTGGGGAAGGCCACAGTCGTAGTCGCACGACGCCGAGCACCGCGTCGTCCGCGAACGGCCCCCGGTGGCGGGAGTCGACTCCCTCGTCGGGGTTGTCGCTGAGCAGCCACCAGCCCTGCCCTGCGGAACGGTGGGAGCGTCGCTCCGCGGCGCGTTTCACCGCCACCGTGCCGTCCGGGAAGCGAGCCACGACCAGGTCTCCGGCGGTCGGTACGGCGCCGTACGACACGACCAGGCGATCGCCCTCACCCAGCGTCGGCTCCATCGAGCGACCGCGCACGACAGCCATGCCGTAGCGGCCACCCGTCCGGGTGGAACCCCGATGAATTGGGTCCTTCACGCGGAGTAGTGTCGCAGCGAACGTGAGAACTCACCTACCTGAGAGGACTGCGATGTTCCCCCAGCTCTTCGCTCCCACCATCGATGTCTCCGCCCACTGCGACCTGCCGTGCGGCGTCTACGACCCCGCCCAGGCGCGCATCGAGGCCGAGTCGATCAAGGCGATCATCGCCAAGGTCGCCGACAACGACGACCCCGACTTCCGCACCCGCGCGGTCCTGATCAAGGAGCAGCGCTCCGAGCTCGTCAAGCACCACCTCTGGGTGCTGTGGACCGACTACTTCAAGCCGCCGCACTTCGAGAAGTACCCGCAGCTGCACACCCTCGTCAACGAGGCCACCAAGCTGGCCGGCGCGGGCGGCACCAAGGGTGAGCTCGACGCCGGCAAGGCCGACGAGCTGCTCGCGAAGATCGACGAGATCGCGGAAATCTTCTGGGAGACCAAGAAGGCCTGAACGTAGTGAAGGCCTTCGCGGTCCGAAGCGCGACTGAGCTCGCGAAGTCGCGACCGCTCAAGAAGGCCTGAGCTTCGTTCAGCCCTTCCTGCAAACGATCGGGGCCGGTTCCTCCACCGAGGAGCCGGCCCCGGTTAGTGTGTCCGCACCGCCACCTGGACGGACCACCTGGTCGAACCATCTCGAGAACGGGACGCAGATTGTGAGTGCCCCCACCAGCGACGACAGCGCGACCGGCGACCGTACCCGCGCAGACGTCGAGCTGCGGCTGCCCGCCGACGGCGCCTACGCCTCCGTGCTCCGCACGACGACGGCCGCGCTGGCGGCCCGCCTGGACTTCACCATCGACGACATCGAGGACCTGCGGATCGCGGTCGCCGAGGCCGGTGCGATGGTGCTGCCCGCGGCCGACCCGGACGCCGACCTGGTCGCGCGTTTCCACCTCGGCCGCGGCACCATGACCGTCGAGGTCTCGACCGACGCGATGGACAACCCCGAGCCCGACCTCGACAGCTTCGCGTGGCAGGTGCTCGACACCTTGGCCAGCGACGCGACGGTCGTCTCGGAGCAGGGCGTGTTCCGGGTCCGGTTCACCATGGCGTCCCAGCTGGCCGCGAGAGCGGCCGGCCAGCCGACGGGTGCCGAGCTCTGAGATGACCCAGGACGCGACGGGGGACGGCGCGGTGGTGGGCGGTGCGGAGGCCGTCTACGACGACGCGCCGGTCGAGCTCACCAAGATCGAGATCACGCGCCAGCGCAGCGCGGAGTTCTTCGTGACCTTCCGCGACGAGGACTCCTCGGAGGCTGTGCGCGCGGGCGCGCGCGAGGACCTGGTGCACCTGCACCTGCCGCTGGTCGAGCACTGCGCGCGCCGGTTCCGCAACCGCGGCGAGCCGCACGAGGACCTCGTGCAGGTCGGCACCATCGGCCTGATCAAGGCCGTGGACCGCTTCGAGACCGACCGCGGCGTCGAGTTCTCGACCTATGCCACCCCGACGATCATCGGCGAGATCAAGCGCTACTTCCGCGACAAGGGCTGGGCCATCCGCGTGCCTCGGCGCCTGCAGGAGCTGCGGATGCAGATCACCGCGGCCACCGCGGAGCTGACGCAGAAGCTGGGCCGCTCCCCCACGCCGCGCGAGCTGGCCGAGCTGATCGGTTGCACGGTGGAGGAGATCATCGAGGGGATGGAGTCGAGCAACGCCTACTCCACGCTCAGCCTCGACGCCAGCGGCGACAGCTCCGACGACGGGCCACCGAGCCTGCTGGACTCACTCGGCGTCGACGACCACAACCTCGAGCACGTCGAGATCCGCGAGTCGATCAAGCCGCTCCTCGAGGGCCTCGACCCGCGCGAGAAGCGGATCCTGCTCCTGCGGTTCTTCAAGAACATGACGCAGTCACAGATCGCCGAGGAGATCGGGGTCTCGCAGATGCACGTGTCGCGGTTGCTGACCAAGACCCTCAAGCAGCTGCGGACCTCGCTCGAGCAGGACTGACCTCAGCGACCGTCCGCGTCGTTGATCGCCTCGATGCTCGCGGGGTGCAGCATCCCGGCGATCACGATCAGCGCGACGACGCCGATGGCCACCGAGATGAGCGTCGTCTCGCCGCCGCGCAGGTTCCAGGCCAGGCCCAGCGCGATCAGCTGCGCGAGCAGGATCGGTCCCCGCGTCCAGGTGTGTCCGCGCGTGATCAGCCAGCCGCAGGCCAGCAGCAGCAGCCCGAACGCCGCGAAGAACACCGCCGTGGTCAGGCCCATGGTGAGCCGGCCGCCGGTGAGGCTGGCGACCTCCAGCACGGCCAGGCACATCAGCACGAGGCCTTCGACGGCCGTCACGGAGGCTGCCGTCACGAGGGGCGGCGGCGCGGTCGGCGGCATTTCGCTGTTCACGAGGGCAGCCTATGCGGCATCATGGCGGGGTGGCCGTCGGCCCGATGTAGTGACTTTGTGACGGAAGTGACCCTGACAGGGGTTGTTAATCGATCCACTTCTTGCCACGCTGGGCACGCGCTCGTGAATGCGTTCACACTTTCGTGCCCACACCACGACGCCCGGGCTCCGCTGACCGCCCGCACACAGCCTGCAGATGATGAAAGAGGAACCCCCACTCCATGGATTGGCGCTCGCGCTCTGCCTGCCTCGACGAGGACCCGGAGCTGTTCTTCCCGATCGGCAACACCGGTCCGGCCATCCTCCAGATCGAGGAGGCCAAGCAGGTGTGCCGACGCTGCGAGGTGCGCGAACAGTGCCTCGCGTGGGCGCTGGAGGCCGGTCAGGACCACGGCGTGTGGGGCGGACTCAGCGAGGACGAGCGCCGCTCGCTCAAGCGCCGCAACGCCCGCGCCCGCGTCCGCACCGCCTGAGGGTCACCTCCGAGCCGTCAGTCCAGGGGTACGTCCACCTGGACCCGCGCCCCGGTGCCGTCGCTGGCCGGGCCCATCTCGATCATCCCGCCCAGCTCTGACTCGACCAGGGTGCGCACGATCGAGAGGCCCAGGCTGCTGGTGGCGTCCGGATCGAAGTCGGCCGGCAGGCCCACACCGTCGTCCTGTACGGCGAGGTGCAACCGGCCGACGATGCGGCGCGCACTGACCTGGATCAGGCCGGTGCGCGCGGGATCGGTCTCGGCGAGGTCGGCCATCCCGGGATAGCCGTGCTCGACGGCGTTCTGCAAGATCTCGGTCAGCACCATGGCCAGCGCCGTGGCGGTCTCCGAGGCGAGCACGCCGAAGGATCCGTCGCGCGCGACACGGACGCGTCCGCTCACGGCACTGACGTCGGTCACCAACCGGGAGAGCCGGTCGGCGATCTCGTCGAAGTCGACGGTCTCCTCGACCGCTTGGCTCAAGATCTCGTGCACGATCGCGATCGAGCCCACGCGCCGCACCGCCTCCTCGAGCGCGGCCTTGGCCTCCGGCTGGCCGATCCGGCGGGCCTGGAGGCGCAACAGCGCCGCGACCGTCTGCAGGTTGTTCTTCACGCGGTGGTGGATCTCACGGATGGTGGCGTCCTTGGTGACCAGCTCACGGTCGCGCCGGCGCAGGTCGGTGACGTCGCGGAGCAGGATCACCGCACCGATGCGGTCGCCGTGCGGTCGCAGCGGGATGCTGCGCACGATCAGGGCGACGTCCTCGGCGGCGATCTCCGTGTCGCGGTCGGCGCGCCCGCTCAGCACCGCGCTGAGCGACTCCTCGTCGGGACGGCGCCGCGGTGGCACGAGCTCGCGGGTCAGGTCGGCCAGCACGAGGTTGGTCAGGTCGCCGTGCAGGCCGAGGCGGCGATAGACCGACAGCGCGTTGGGGCTGGCGTAGGCGACCTTCCCGTCCGCGTCGAGGCGCAGGAACCCGTCGCCGACCCGCGGCGAGTCGGCGTGGTCGCTGCGCTGGCCCGCCGGCGGGAACCAGCCGCCCGCGATCATCTGTGTCAGCTCGGCGGCCGTCTGCAGGTAGGACAGCTCGAGCCGGCTCGGGGTGCGGACGCCGAGCAGGTTGGTGTTGCGGGCCACCACCGCGATGATCCGGCCTGCCCGCCGTACGGGAATCGCCTCGACCCGGACGGGGACGTCGTCGCGCCACTCCGGGTCGCCCTCGCGCACGAGGCGACCGTGCTGGTAGGCCTCGTCCACCATCCGCCGGCGCCCGACCGGGACGAAGGTGCCGACGACGTCGTCGGGCAGCGACGTGGGCCCGGTCGTCGGGCGCATCTGCCCGCAGGCCCAGAAACCGTGGCCCTCCCGGTCGGGCAGCCACATCACCAGATCGGCGAACGAGAGGTCGGCGATGATCTGCCAGTCGGCCATCAACAGGTGCAGCCACGCGACGTCGTCGTCGTCGAGATCGGTGTGTGCTCGGACGAGCTCGAGGAGAGACGGCACGACCACACCCTAGTGAGCGTCCCCGGTTCGCCCCACGGACGATCGGCTGGCAGGATGTGGCCATGGCCACTGGGTACTGGCAGGAGATCCTCTCGAAGGGTCTCGCCGTCCCCGATGACAGGCCTCTGGACGACCTCACGGCCGAGCTCACGACCATGCTCGGCTCCCCCGATCCGGAGCAGCGCGACGGCACCGCCTACCCCGCGCTGGCGACCTGGATCGACCGCGGTGTCTACGACGACCTGCTCTCCGGCCTCGGCGACGGCATGGCTGCCGGCCTGGTCGTCGGGCTCGGTGAGAGGGGCACCGACACCGTCTTCCGTCGCAGCTTCTCGGTGCTCGCGCTGGCCGAGTGCCTGGCCCGCGACAACACCAAGCTGCTGCTGCCGGGGGCCCGCGTCTTCGACTGGGGCGACCGGGTCGCGTCGTGGTTCCTGCGTGAGCGCGACACCCGCGGCTTCGTGCCCGGCAAGGGCTGGGCGCACGCGATCGCGCACGGTGCCGACGCGATCGGGATCCTCGCCCAGTCGCCCTACTTCGCCACCAACGAGCTGACGGTCTTCCTCGACGTCATCGCCGACCGGCTGCTGATGATCGACACCCCTCTCCTCGTCGCGGGCGAGACCGACCGGATGGCCGCGGCCACGATGCAGATCCTGCGCCGCAACGTCGTCAGCCTGAAGGTGCTCGAGCCGTGGGTGTTCCGCATCGCCGCCGGTGCCAACCCGTTCGGCAGCAGCGGCGACCACGACCCCTACCAGCTCGCGGGCAACGCCCAGGCCTACCTCCGCTCGCTGCACGTGCAGCTGACGCTGGCGAGCAACCCTCCCGGCGTGCGCCCCGACCTGATCCTGGTCCTGGTCGAGGCACTGAAGGCGACGAACTTCCCGTTCCTGTCGCTGCCCACCGCCTCCGCCTGAAACCCGCGTCCGTGTTGGGCGCATGCTCTAGCGTGCGGGCATGAGTGAAGACATCGCGGGCCACAGCGGCGAGCTGGCGGTCTCCGTCGCGCGGGCACACGGCGTGCAGACCATGTTCACGCTGTCGGGGGCACACGTCTTCCCGATGTACGACGGGGCCGTCAAGGCCGAGCCGCCGATGCGCCTGCTCGACGTGCGCCACGAGCAGACGGCGGCCTTCGCGGCCGAGGCCACCGGCAAGCTGACCCGGGTGCCGGGGCTGGCCGTGCTGACCGCCGGCCCGGGCGTCACCAACGGCATCTCCGCGATCGCGCAGGCGCAGTTCGCCGGCTCCCCGATGGTCGTGGTCGGCGGTCGCGCCCCGGCCAACCGCTGGGGCAGCGGCGCCCTGCAGGAGATCGACCACCTGCCGATCGTCGCCCCCGTCACCAAGCAGGCTCGCACCCTGCACACCGCCGCCGACGTGGCCGCGGGCTTCGACGACGCCTTCAGCGTCGCCCGCTCCTCGCACCGCGGTCCGGTGTACGTCGACATCCCGATGGACGAGTTCTTCAGCTCCGGCTCCGGACCGGCGTCCGCGGGGTCGGCCGCGGCCGTCCTCGAGCCCGACGGCGACGACATCGCCCGGATCGCCGCCCTGCTGGCCGAGTCGCACCACCCGCTGCTGATCCTGGGCACCGACGTCTGGGCCGACCACGCGGAGGACGCCGCCCTGCGGCTGGTCGAGTCGCTCGGCATCCCGACGCTGACCAACGGCATGGGGCGCGGCCTGCTGCCTGGCGGTCACCCGCTGCTCGTCACGAAGGCCCGCGGCGCCGCGATCAACGGTGCCGACCTGGTCATCGTGGTCGGCACCCCCCTCGACTTCCGGCTCGGCTACGGCATCTTCGGTGGCCCCGACAAGAGCCCCAGCGGCGCCTTCGCCAAGGTCGTGCACGTCGCCGACTCCCCCGGCCAGCTCTCGACGCACGCCGAGCTGGCGGCCTCGGTCGCCGGTGACCTGTCCGCGGTCCTCGACGGGCTGGTGGTCGCCGTACAGGGAAGGACGCGTGACTGGTCCGGTTGGGCAGCCGAGCTGGCCGACGTCGTGAAGGCCGCGACCGCGCGCGACAACGAGCTGCTGACGGCCGAGGCCGACCCGATCCACCCGGCGCGCATCTACGGCGAGCTGGTCCCCCGGCTCGCGGACGACGCGGTCGTGATCGGGGACGGCGGTGACTTCGTCAGCTTCGCCGGCAAGTTCGTCGAGCCCCAGCGCCCCGGCGGCTGGCTCGACCCCGGTCCCTACGGCTGCCTGGGGGCGGGTCTCGGCGCCGCCATCGCGGCCCGCATCGCCCGGCCGTCCGCACAGGTCGCGCTGCTGCTCGGCGACGGCGCCGCCGGCTTCTCGCTGATGGACGTCGACACCCTGGTCCGCCACGACCTCCCCGTCGTGATGGTGATGGGCAACAACTCCGCCTGGGGCCTGGAGAAGGGTCCGATGCAGATGCTCTACGGCTACGACGTCGCGGCCGACCTGGCCCAGCAGACGGCCTACCACGAGGTCGTCAAGGCGCTCGGCGGTGCCGGGGAGAAGGTCACCGACCCGAAGGACATCGGCCCCGCGCTCGACCGGGCCTTCGACTCGGGCGTGCCCTACCTCGTCAACATCATCACCGACGTCGAGGCCGCCTACCCGCGCAGCACGTTCGGGATCTGAGCGAGCCGGGCCTCAGCAGCGGCGGGCGGTGGCCGGGTCGGCGATGTCGTCGAAGCAGAGCTGCTCGACCGGGATGGCGCCGAGCTGGCCCTTGGCCACCAGGGCCCAGGTGTAGACCTGCCACGGTCCGTCGTCGCCGGACGTTGTCGTCTGGGCGGTGTAGAGGGCGCCGTTCGCAGTCAGCCAGCTCCGGAACGCCCGGCCGTCCTCGGTCTCGCCGCTCCCCAAGGTGACGCCACCGATCTCCTCGAGCGCGACCATCCGGTCGCGGACCTGCCCGAGCACCTGGAGGTCCGCAGGCTGGTCGGCCTCCCCGGAGGTGACCACGACCGCCACCCCGTCGTAGGCGAGGTTGGGAGCGAGGGTGAGGACTCGCGGGTCACCGAGCTCGAGACCGTGGTTGATCCGAGTCCCGTCCGGCATCTCGACGACCAACGAGACGTCCGCGAAGGCCTCGAGGCCGACCGTGAACGGGAAGGGGAACTCGGAGCTGAACTGCTCACCGATGCCGATGCGTTCGTCCGCGAAGGGCGCGAGCGGAGGCAGGATGTCCTGCTCACCCTCCGCACACGGATGTGCACCCTCGGGCACCCCGATCAGGCAGGGCGTCTCCGCGGGGACCGGCGACAGCACGCCGTCGTCAGCCAGCCGCCACTCGACCACGTCGACCCGATACTCCTCCGGGATGACGAGGTTCATCAGGTACGCCGGGTAGCTGCGCTCGGAGCGGCTCGTGAACAGCGAGCCGTCCTCGATCCAGAAGCCCTGCATGTGCACGAGCTCGTAGTAGTCCTGCGTGGCCCCCGGCACCACCAGGTTGCCGCTCCACAGCAGGTCCGGCTCCGTCGCCGGCGCCCTGACCAGGAGGCCGTCTCGGAGGTCGAGGACGACGAGCTGGGTCGGCGGCGGGCCGGCGGCGGCGGGACCGCCGCCTTCGGCGTTCTCGTTCACGATCACGAGCTCCTGGTCGCCGTCGCTGTCCGCATCGATCGGCTCCAGGGCGATGACGCTCAGTGTCTGGTCGAGGTCGACGATGCCGTGGGCGCTCGAGCCGTCGCTGCTCAGCGTCGTCTGCAGCCGCAACCGGCCGTCGTAGCCCTCACTGGGCTCGGCGAGGAAGTGCACCTTCTCGGGCCTGCCGTCACCGTCGAGGTCCAGCTCGGCCGGGGGTGTGTCCATGACGCGGTCCCAGTCCCGGCCGACGTCGGCCGGGAGCTCGAGCGTCGGGCGGGGCTCGGCAGGCTGCGGACCATCCTGGTCACGGTCGCCGAGCAGCGCGACCGAGGCCGCCACCACGGCCAGGCAGGCTGCGACCGCCAGCAGCACCGAGGTGCGGCGCCACAGCTGCACCACCGGCGCGGGCAGGGGCTCGTCGCGGAGGTCCTCGGGCTGCACCAGGTCGGCGCGGGCCGCGAACGCCTCGGCAAGACGCGTCTCGAGCTCGTTCATGACCGGCCACCCTTCTCCTCGATGATCCGCTCCAACGCGTCGAGCGCGCGGCTGGCGGTGGACTTGACGGTGCCGGGACTGATCTCGAGGGTCTCGGCGATCTCGGCCTCGGAGAGGCCGCTCCAGTAGCGCAGCGTGAGCACCTCGCGCTGGCGCGGGGCCAGGGACCTGACCGCCTCGAGCACCTCACGGTGCTCCTCGGCGACCACGACCCGGTCCTCGGGTCCGGCGGTCTCGACAGAGCGCGGCGGCGTGTAGCCGCGTACCGTGCGTCGCCGGCGCAGCATCGACCGGGCGCCGTTCACGACCGAGACCCGCAGGTAGCCGACGGCCGCGGACGGGTCACGCAGCCCGTTGCGGCGGCGAGCCAGCGCGGTGAACGCGTCCTGGACGACGTCCTCGGCGCTGGCCAGGTCGTCCACCAGCAGCACGGCCAGCCGCACCAGGGCGAGCCGGTGCGCGGCATAGAGCTCGGCAAGCTCCACTGCCTGGCCAGGTCGCTCCACGTCGATGCTCACACCCTGATAGACGCCGCCGCGGCCGCGAGGTTGCTCCAAGGCCACGACTTCTTTGCCACCGTAGGCTCTGCGCATGTCCGAGCAGCAGGCGACACTCACCTTCACCGTGACCGAGTCCGACACCGCGATCGCCGTCGGCAGCGGGTCGCTGCCCGTGCTCGGCACCCCACGGCTGCTGGCGTGGTGCGAGGCCGCGACCTGCGCGGCCCTCGAGGGCTCACTGCCCGCGGGCGGCACCAGCGTCGGCACCCGGATCTCCCTGGAGCACCTCGCGGCGAGCCCGGTGGGCGCCGTGCTGGAGGTGAGCGCCACGACGGCGTACGTCGATGGGCGGCTGCACAGGTTCACGGTCTCCGCCCGCCATGTCGACGGCGGTCGCGTGGTCGGCGCCGGCGAGGTGACCCGGGTGGTCGTCGACGCCGAGCGGTTCATGTCACGCGTCTGAGAACAGCGAACCCCCGGCCTTCACGATGGAAGGAGCCGGGGGTCTGCTTGGAATGCGCTCAGGCGTTGGGGCGCTTGCCGTGGTTCGCCTTCTTCTTCTTGCGAGCGCGGCGCTTGCGTCCGGTCTTGCCCATGGTGTTCCTCCAGAAATTGATAGCCCTGCTCGTTGCCCGTGACAGGGCTGAGGGTCATCCTCTCAAATGTCGGCCAGCGGGGCGAATTCAGCCCTCGCTGATGCGGACCTGGACCTCGCGGATCTGGATCCGCACCCGCTCGCGCAGGCCGTCGGGAGCCGATTCGGAACACGATCGGGCGACGATCTGCTTGACCGTCCGCTGCAGGTCGTACTTCTCCAGGCACGGGCCGCACTCGTCGAGGTGCATGCGCACCTCGGAGCAGTCGGCCTCGTCGAGCTCGTTGTCGAGGAAGAAGACGATGCGTTCGAGGTAGTCGGAACACTCGTCCTTGCCGTGGCTGTGTTCGCTCGTGGGCTCGCTCATCACTTCGCCTCCGTCGCGCCGCTGGGCAGCAGGTCGTTGGCGCGCACGTGGTGGGAGAGCATGTCGCGCAGCTGGCGCCGGCCACGGTGCAGGCGGGACATGACGGTGCCGATGGGGGTGTTCATGATCTCGGCGATCTCCTTGTACGGGAAGCCCTCGACGTCGGCCAGGTAGACCGCCAGACGGAACTCCTCGGGCAGGCGCTGCAGCGCGTCCTTGACCTCGGAGTCGGGAAGGTGCTCGAGCGCCTCCATCTCGGCGGACTTCAGACCGGTGGAGGTGTGCGACTCGGCACGGGCCAGCTGCCAGTCCTCGACGTCCTCGGCCATCGACTGCTGCGGCTGGCGCTGCTTCTTGCGATAGGTGTTGATGTAGGTGTTGGTGAGGATGCGGTAGAGCCACGCCTTGAGGTTGGTGCCGGGCTTGAACTGGTGGAACGCGGAGTAGGCCTTCGCAAAGGTCTCCTGCACCAGGTCCTCGGCATCAGCCGGGTTGCGGGTCATGCGCATCGCAGCGCCGTACAACTGGTCGAGGAACGGCAAGGCGTCGCGCTCGAAGCGCGCCGAGCGTTCCTCGGCGGTCTCGGTCGCGAGCAGGTCGTCGGCAGCCGAAGTTTCGGAGAGTGATTCAGTCATCGTCTTCCACACTACCGCCGCTTCGGCGTCGCCCAATTCGATCGGGCGGGGTCGGGTTGCCAGCATGTCGTCCTCAACGCGACTTCTCCGGTCTTGATTCCCGAGCCCGGCTCGAACCGGCGATGTCGCGGATCAGCCACTCCAGCGCCGACTCCACGACGATGCCGAGCGCCTCCTGCTGCGAGACCGCGGCCCGCTTGGGCACTGCCAGACCGTGGTCGGCCTCCGGGATCACCGTCATGTCGAGGCCCGTGACGTCGGCGGGGAACTCCTCCGGCCGTCCCATCGGGTCGCGCTCCCCCTGCACGACCAGCATCGGCAGGCCGGCACCGCGCAATTCCTCGACCCGGGTCTTCTCCGGCTTCCCGGGCGGGTGGAGCGGGAACGACAGGGCGAGCACGCCGCGAGCCCCCAGCGCCTTCGCGCAGCGAGCACCTGAGCGGGCACCCGCGGACCGACCCCCGACGACGAGCGGTGTCTGGGTCCGCAGCGCGTTGGCAGCCGCCGTCAGGCCGACGTCGAGGGTGGCGGGCGGGGTCGCGACCTTGCGCCCGGCGACGTGCCAGGGCTGCTCGAAGAGCATCACGCTGATGCCGTGGCCAGGGAGCGCGGCAGCGAGCGCCATCAGGTCGGGGGCGTCGACGCCGCGGCCCGCACCGTGGCTGAGCAGCAGGGTCGCGATGGGGCTCTTGGCGCGCCGGACGTGCAGGCGGCCCTCGCCGTACGCCGTGGCGATGGGGCGGATCTCGGCCTTCATCATGAGAGTGCATCCTCCAGCGGGAGTGGCTCGACGAGCTCGGGTCCGTTGTTGCGCACGTTGCTCACCAGCGGCGGGACGGGGTAGGCCTCGAGCCTGCCGGGCGCGGCCGGCACGAGCAACGACACCTCGCCACCGACGCGCGGGTCGAGCCAGTCGCCCCAGCGCTCGCGCTCCACCATCAGCGGCATCCGGTCGTGGATGTGGCCCAGGGAGTCCTCGGCCGCGGTCGTGAGCACCGTGCAGGTCCAGCGGAAGCGGTCGGGATCGTCGTCGGCCAGGCTCTGGTCGCGCCAGATCTCGTAGAGCCCCGCCATGGCCAGCACGCCGCCGTCGGCGGGCCGGATGAAGTAGGGCTGCTTGACGGGCTTGCCCTTGGCGTTGGACTGCGAGGTGGGATACCACTCGAAGTAGCCGTCCGCGGGCAGCAGGCAGCGCCGAACGGCGAAGGCGCGCTTGAAGGCGGGCTTCTCGGCGACGGTCTCCATCCGCGCGTTGATCATCCGGTTGCCGATGCTCGGGTCCTTGGCCCACGACGGCACCAGGCCCCACGTGAAGACCCGCAGCTGGCGCTCGGGCGGCTCCGGGCTGTCCTTGGCCGGTGGCCGCTCGACGACGGCGTAGACCTCCTTGGTCGGCGCCACGTTGTAGTCGGCGGCCAGGGGCGCGGGGGTGCGGTCGGTGACGACCTCGAACTCCTCGATGAGGTCTTCGGGACGTCGGGATGAGGCATAGCGGCCGCACATGCGTCCCAGACTAGTGACAGCGCCTCGACAGATTCGTGCGAGACGTCTGACCCGGAATCGGAGTCAACGGGCCCGGACGGTCCTAGAGTGACTTCCACTGACGCTCCACACCCGAACGAACGTCGAGAACCCATGACCACGGTTGCGATCGAAGAGTCCCGCGCCGACGCCGAGCTGATCTCGGCCGTCCGCGGGGGCGACGCCGACGCCTACGGCGTGCTGTTCGAGCGCCACTCGATGGCGGCCCGGCGGCTCGCCCGCCAGCTGGTCTCGCCGGGCGACGCCGACGACCTCGTCTCCGAGGCCTTCGTCAAGGTGCTCGCGGTGCTGCAGCGCGGCGGCGGACCCGACGTCGCTTTTCGGGCCTATCTCCTGACGGCCGTCCGGCGACTGCGCGTCGACCGGATCAGGGCGACCTCCAAGCTGCACAGCAGCGACGACATGGAGATGTTCGACCCCGGGGTCCCCTTCCGCGACACCACGATCGAGGGCTTCGAGAACGCCGCGGCTGCCCGCGCCTTCGCCTCGCTGCCCGAGCGCTGGCAGCTCGTGCTGTGGCACACCGAGGTCGAGGAGCAGAAGCCCGCCGACGTCGCTCCCCTGCTCGGCATGTCCGCCAACTCGGTGTCGGCGCTCGCCTACCGCGCCCGTGAGGGCCTGCGCCAGGCATTCCTCAACGAGCACGTGGCCGAGATCGAGGGCGACGACTGCCGCTGGACGCACGACCACCTGGGTCCCTACATCCGCAACGGCCTGTCCAGGCGCGACGTCACCAAGGTCGACCAGCACCTCCAGGAGTGCCGGCCGTGCGCCGCGATCTACCTCGAGCTCGTCGAGGTCAACTCCAACCTCGGCGCGATCCTCGCGCCGCTCCTGCTGGGGTCCGCGGCCACCGCCTACCTCGCCAGCACGGCCTCGGCCGTGACCGCGGGCGGGCTCCTCCTCGGACTCCTCGACCGCGCCAAGGACGTCGTCGCCGCGCATGCGCCCGTCGCCGCCGTCGGCGGGGTCGCCGCCGCCGCGGTGGTCGCCGGCGGCGTCTTCGTCGCGCTCCAGGACGATCCGACCGAGCGGCTGGCAACCGCCGACGCCGCCGTCATCTCCACCACCCGCGAACCGGGCGGGTCGACCTCGTCCCCGACCAGGTCCGAGACGACGGCAGCCGAGCGCCGTACGCCGCTGGGCTCGACGACCACGGCCGCGTCCACTGCGCCCGCGATCACCGCGGGTCTGCCGCTGACCACCAGCGCGCCGGCCGGCTCGCCCTCCTCGACGTCGACGCCCAGCAGCCAGCCGACGTCCGCACCCACGTCCGACCCAACGAGCGCGCAGCCGACGAGCACGGTGCCGACGCCCACCAGCAGCAGCCCCACCGCGACTCCCACACACACGAGCACGCCGACGGCCTCGCCGACGACGAAGCCGTCGCCGCCCTCGGCGCCCACCTCGACGGCCACGCCCACGCGGGCCCCGACGCAGTCCCCCACCGCTGCCCCGACGCCCTCCCCCACGTCGTCGCCGACGACCACGTCGACGCGCGACCTCTCGGTCGCCATCGCCTCGACCGGCCGCAAGGCGCTCTACGAGGACCTTGCCGTGACCACCACCGGGATCCCCGCCGGCGAGAGCGCCACCGTCACCATCTCGGGCATCAACGCCATGGTCCTGACCAGCAGCGACGAGCGCTGCCAGAAGCAGGACGGGCGTCTCGTCTGCACGGTGTCGGGCTCGGCACCGATCGCCGTACAGGCCCAGCGGATCCCCAACGGCAACGCCAGCGTGACCGTCGTGGTGACCAGCAACGACGGCCCGGACAGCAACCCGGCCGACAACTCCAGCTCCTTCGTGCTCGACTCCAACTGACACGCAGGGGTGGACTCGACCACCCGTGGATCGTGTAGGAAGGAGACATGACCGTCACGAGACTGATCGCCCGTCCGATGCTGGCTTCCATGTTCGTGGTGGGCGGCGTCAACGCCCTCAAGAACGCCGGCGCCCTCGCCGGCAAGGCCCAGCCCGTCACCGACCGGTTCGTGCCGATGGTGCAGCGGGTCGTGCCGCAGGCGCCGATCCCGACCGACGCGACCACGCTGGTCCGCCTCAACGCCGGGGTGCAGATCCTGGCGGGTGCGGCCCTCGCGACCGGGCACGCGCCGCGGCTGGCCTCGACCGCCCTCGCGGCCACCCTGGTCCCGACGACGCTGGCCGGCCACCGCTTCTGGGAGGAGACCGACCCGGCCCTCAAGGGCAACCAGAAGGTGCACTTCTTCAAGAACGTCTCGATGTTCGGCGGGCTGCTCATCGCCGGCGCCGACACCGACGGCAAGCCCGGCGTGGCCTGGCGTGCGCGGCACGCCGCGACCGACGTCAAGCGTGAGGCCCGGCGCCTGGCCAAGGATGCCCGCCGCGAGGCGAAGCTCGCGAAGGCCCAGATCGGCTGATCGTGCCCCGATAGGGTGCCCCGGTGACTCTTCTCGCTGACCCGTGGCCGGCCCCTCGTCCGATCGCGCCCGTCGAGCGGGTCGTGTCGCTGCCGGGCAGCAAGTCCCTGACCAACCGGGCGCTGGTCCTGGCCGCGCTCGCCGACGGCCCGTCGGTCCTGCGCCGACCGCTGCGCTCGCGCGACACCCTGCTGATGGTCGCCGGGCTGAGGGCGATGGGCGTGGGAGTGACGGACGAGGGTGACGACTGGCGGATCACTCCGGGCCTGCTGACCGCCGACGCCGAGGTCGACTGCGGCCTGGCCGGCACGGTGATGCGTTTCATGCCGCCGGTGGCCGGTCTCTCGAGCGGCGCCATCGCCTTCGACGGCGACCCGCACATGCGCCAGCGCCCCGTCGGCGAGGTGCTCACGGCGCTCGCCGGACTGGGCGTGGACATCGACGACGGTGGCCGCGGCTCGCTGCCCTTCGTGGTCCGCGGCCAGGGCTCGGTGCCGGGCGGCACGGTCGTGATCGACGCCAGCGCGTCGTCGCAGTTCATCTCGGCGCTGCTGCTGGCCGGTGCGCGCTACGACTCCGGCGTCGACATCCGCCACGACGGCAAGCCGGTGCCCTCGCTCCCCCACATCGAGATGACCATCGCCATGCTCCGCGCCCGCGGCGTCGAGGTCGACGACAGCGACGCCAACCGCTGGGCGGTCGCGCCCGGCCCGATCGCGGCCATCGACGCGGCCATCGAGCCCGACCTGTCCAACGCGGCGCCCTTCGTGGCGCTGGCCGCGACCACCGGTGGTGTGGTCACGATCCGTGACTGGCCCGCCAGCACGACCCAGCCCGGCGACGAGCTGCGCGAGGTGCTGACGCGCATGGGCTGCGACGTGTCGCTCGACGACACCGGGCTCACGGTCCGGGGCACCGGCGAGATCCACGGCGTCGACCTCGACCTGCACGACATCGGCGAGCTCACACCCGCGATCGCCGCGCTCTGCGCCCTGGCCGACTCGCCGTCCCACCTGCGCGGCGTCGGCCACATCCGCCACCACGAGACCGACCGGCTGGCCGCGCTCGCCGCCGAGCTCGGCAACCTCGGCGCCGACGTCACCGAGCACGCCGACGGGCTCTCGATCCGGCCGGCACCCCTGCACGGCGGCGTCTTCCGGACCTATGCCGACCACCGCATGGCCCACGCCGGCGTGATCATCGGCTCGGCGGTCGACGGGGTTCTGGTGGAGGACATCGCCACCACCTCCAAGACCTTCCCCGACTTCCCGGGCGCCTGGCTCGACCTGCTGGGGCTCGCTCGGGTGGACCAGTGAGCAACCGCTACACCGATCACGACCAGGAGCACTACGAGCGACCGCGCCGCCGCACCCGCCCCCGCACCAAGGACCGCCCGACCTACGACGACGCCGTTCCCGGAGTCGTCGTGACCGTCGACCGCGGCCGGTTCACGCTCCTGATCGACGGCCGGACCGTGATGGCGATGAAGTCGCGACCGCTCGGCCGCAAGGGCGTCGTCGTGGGCGATCGCGTCCGCGTCGTCGGCGACGTGTCCGGGGTCGACGGATCGCTCGCGCGGATCGTCGAGGTCGTGCCGCGCACGACCACGCTGCGCCGTACCGCCGATGACGACGACCCGGTCGAGCGGGTCATCGTCTCCAACGCCGACCAGCTCGTCGTCGTCACCGCGCTGGCCGATCCCGAGCCTCGGCCGCGGCTGATCGACCGGGCACTGGTCGCTGCCTTCGATGCCGGTATGGCGCCGCTCCTGTGCCTCACCAAGGCCGACCTCGCCGACCCGGAGGTCCTGCTCTCCACCTATCGCTCACTCGGCGTGCCGTGGGTCGTCACCGAGCGCGGCGGCGATCTCGCTGAGGTGCGCGACCGCCTGCGCGGGCGCACCAGCGTCTTCGTCGGGCACTCGGGCGTCGGCAAGTCGACGCTGGTCAACGCGTTGATCCCCACCGCCAACCGCGACGTCGGCATCGTCAACGCGGTCACCGGCCGCGGCCGCCACACCTCGACGTCGGCCTACCTCCTCGAGCTGCCCGACGGCGACGGCTGGATCATCGACACCCCCGGCATCCGCTCCTTCGGGCTCGCGCACGTCCAGCCCGAGGACCTGATCAGCGCGTTCCCCGACCTCGAGGAGATGACCGAGGACTGCCCCCGCGGCTGCACCCACGGCACCGACGAGCCCGAGTGCGGGCTCGACGTCGCGGTGACCGACGGCGAGGCCGACCCCGATCGCGTCGAGTCCTTCCGCCGGCTCCTCGCCGCGCGCGAGGGTGCGGCGGACTACTGACCCCAGACGGCCCGCGACCCGGAGTCGCCGGCCAGGAACACCAGCACCAGCAGCCCGATCGCGCCGACGACGAGCAACGCCATCGCGATCCAGCCGAGGACGCCCTTCGTCTCGCGGGCGCCGCGCCCCGACGCCAGCGCGGACGGGCCACCCAGCGCCCAGGCGGCAAGCAGGGCGTCGACGACGAAGGTCAGCGACCAGGTGCGCAGCAGCTCGCCCCACTCCTCGTGGTCCTCGACCAGCGGCTCCAGCTCGGGCCGGGCGTCGAGCAGCGACTCCCCCGCCTGCACCGCGACCACGGCGCTGATCGCGACGGCGACGGAGAGCGCGACGAGCGGCCAGCGCAGCAGCCAGCGCCACCTCGGGAGGAGGGCGTAGGCGAGGCCGGCGAGGGCGGCGAGCGGTCCGAGGACCACGACCGCGTGCACGACCAGGGGGTGCAGCGGCAGGCCGTTGATCTCCATGGGTTCACGGTAGTCGGCATGGGTGGCAATAGCCTGTGGACCATGCCCATCAACGGCCCCACCGACTACACCGACGACCTGCGCCTCGCGCACGTGCTGGCTGACGACGCCGACTCGCTGACGATGTCACGGTTCAAGGCGCTGGACCTGCACGTGATGAGCAAGCCCGACCTCACTCCCGTGACGGACGCCGACCAGGCGGTGGAGGAGGGCATCCGCCGTACGCTCTCGCGCGCCCGGTCCCGTGACGCGGTCCTCGGCGAGGAGCAGGGCTCCTCCGGGCACAGCCAGCGGCAGTGGATCATCGACCCGATCGACGGCACCAAGAACTTCGTCCGCGGGGTGCCCGTCTGGGCCACCCTGATCGCGCTGGCCGTCGACGACGAGGTCGTCGTCGGGGTCGTCTCGGCGCCGGCCCTGCAGCGACGCTGGTGGGCCGTCAAGGGCGGCGGTGCATGGACCGGGCGCTCGCTGATGAAGGCGACGAAGTGCGAGGTCTCCGACGTCCGCCGGCTCGAGGACGCCTCCTTGTCCTACAGCTCGCTCTCGGGCTGGGACGAGCGCGAACGGCTGCAGGACTTCATCTCGCTCTCCCGGCGCTGCTGGCGCACCCGGGCGTACGGCGACTTCTGGTCCTACATGCTCCTGGCAGAGGGGACCGTCGACCTGGCGGCCGAGCCGGAGCTGGAGCTCTACGACATGGCGGCCCTCGACGTGATCGTGCGCGAGGCCGGCGGCCGGTTCACCGCCCTCGACGGCACGGACGGGCCGTACGGCGGCAACGCCATCGCCAGCAACGGCCACCTGCACGACGCGGCGCTGTCCTTCCTCGGTTCGATGTCGCACGACGACACCGATCCGGACTCGCGTCCGAGCGGCTCGGGGTCGGTGCACGACCTGCGGGCGAGATGGCCACTGTCGCCCGACGACGCAAGTGACTAGCGTGACGGGAGACACACGACCCGCGGAGGAAGCCATGCGCATCAACGACGTACTCAAGGGCAAGCCCAGCCACGACGTCATCACCATCAGCCCCGAGGCCAGCGTGCGGGAGCTGGTCGCCCTTCTGTCCGAGCACAACGTCGGAGCCCTGATCGTCAGCACCGACGGCGAGACCGTCGAGGGGATCGTGAGCGAGCGCGACGTCGTGCGCCGGCTCAACGATCGCCACGACGTCCTCGACGCGGCCGTGGCCGAGATCATGACCACGACCGTGCGGACCTGCGAGGGCGAGGAAGCCCTCACCGAGCTGATGCAGGTCATGACCGAGCACCGCATCCGGCATGTGCCCGTCGTGACCGCCGGCAAGCTGACCGGCATCATCAGCATCGGCGACGTGGTGAAGAATCGCATCGGCGAGCTCGAGTTCGAGCGCGACCAGCTGGACAACTACGTCCACCAGACCTGAGCACACCAACCGGAAGGTATGACCATGGACAAGCCCGACGTCGACCCGCACATCGGAGACGCCCCCGCCGACCTGGAGATCACCGACCTCGTCGAGGGTGACGGCGCGGAGGCCACTTCCGGCTCGACCGTGTCCGTGCACTACGTCGGCGTGGCCCACTCGACCGGCGAGGAGTTCGACGCCTCCTACAACCGCGGCGACGCGCTCAACTTCCGCCTCGGCATCGGCCAGGTCATCCAGGGCTGGGACACCGGCGTGCAGGGCATGAAGGTCGGCGGTCGTCGTCGCCTCGTGATCCCGCCGCACCTCGGCTACGGCGACCGCGGAGCCGGCGGCGCCATCAAGCCCGGCGAGACGCTGATCTTCGTGGTGGACCTGCTCAAGGTCAGCTGAGTGCTACCAGGGGACGTCGATCTCGGCGTCCCCTGAGGCCACTCGGGCCGACTGGCCCGCGAGCGTCACGACGTCGCCCGCCACGAGCTGGCGGCCACGTCGCATCTCGACCTCGCCGTTGACCCTGACCTGGCCGTCGGCCAGCACCGGCTTGGCGTCGGATCCCGACTCGACCAGGTTGGCGAGCTTGAGGAACTGCCCGAGCCGGATCTTCTCGTCACGGATGGGCACGTCCACGGGTTCACTCATGGGACTCAGTGAACCAGCAGGCTGATCGCGTGGATCAGCACACCCACGAGTCCACCCACGATCGTGCCGTTGATCCGGATGAACTGCAGGTCGCGGCCCACGTGCAGCTCGATGCGGCGCGCGGCCTCCTTGCCGTCCCAGCGCTCGATGGTGTGGGTGATGACGGCGGTCAGCTCGGCGCCGTACCGCGAGACCGCGAAGACCGCGATGTCGGCCGCGGTCCGGTCGAGCTTCTCGCGCAGCTCGGCGTCGGTGCGCAGTCGCTCGGCGAAGGCACTGAGCTCGAGGAGCATCCGCTCGCGGACCGCGCCCTGGGGGTCGCGCACCGATGAGAGCAGCGCCGCGCGCATCGCCTTCCACAGCGAGATCGCGGTGCTGACGACCTGCGGGTGGTCGAGCAACCGCTCCTTGAAGCGCTCCGCGCGCTCCATGGTCCGCGGATCGGTGAGCAGGTCCTGGCCCAGCTGGGCGAGCATCGAGTCGATGGCGCCGCGGGCGTGGTGGCCGGGGGTGTCACGGATGTCGGCGATCCAGCGGATGGCCTCGAGGTGGAGGCGCTGGGTGACGGCCTCGTTGAGGCGCGGTGGCGCCCACCACGGCGCGCGCTCGCTGAGCACCTCGGTGAACGTCTCGCCGTTGTGCACCAGCCAGCGGTGCAGCTCCTCCAGCGCGAGGTCGACGACGCCGTGGTGCAGGTCGTCGCGCACCGCCTCGGTGATGAGGCTGCCCAGGATGGGCGCGATCGGCTCCTCGCGGAAGCGGGGCACGAAGGCGTCGGTGACGAGGTCGGCGATGTGCTCGTCGCGGACCTTGCCGAGCGCGATCGCGGCGACGTCAGAGACCTCGTCGACCACGCGCCGCGCATTGGCGGGGTCGGAGAGCCAGTCGCCGACGCGGGCCGAGATCAGCGCCGCGGCCGTGCGGTCGCGGATGATGTCCTCCTGGAGGAAGTTCTCCCCCACGAACTCCTCGAGACCCTTGCCGAGCTCGTCCTTGCGCTTGGGGATCAGCGCAGTGTGCGGGATCGGGATGCCGAGCGGGTGCTTGAACAGCGCCGTCACCGCGAACCAGTCGGCGATGGCGCCGACCATCGACGCCTCTGCGCCGGCGTTGACGAAGCCCCAGGCGCCGTCGCGCCCCAGCGTGGCGACGTAGACGATCGCGGCCAGCACGAGCAGCGAGACGGCGACGGTCCGCATCTGCCGGAGCCCTCGACGCCGTGCCTCGTCGGCGGCGGGGTCGGGGGTGATGATCGAGATCGGTGCGGGGATGGCCACGCCGAGATCCTCTCAGGCGTGCCGATACTCTTCGCGCATGTCCCGCACCGTCATCACCTTCGGCACCTTCGACGTCTTCCACGTCGGACACCTGCGGGTCCTGGAGCGCGCCGCCGAGCTGGGCGACCGGTTGGTCGTGGGCGTGTCGGCCGATGCCCTGAACATGAAGAAGAAGGGCCGGGTCCCGGTCTTCAGCGAGAAGGAGCGGCTGGCGATCGTCGCCGCCCTCCGGGTCGTCGACGAGGTCTTCGTCGAGGAGAGCCTGGAGGCCAAGCGCGACTACATCGTCGAGCACGGCGCCGACGTCCTGGTGATGGGCGACGACTGGGCCGGCAAGTTCGACGAGTTCTCCGACGTGTGCAAGGTCGTCTACCTCACCCGCACTCCTGCCATCTCCACGACCGCGATCATCGAACACATCGCGGACATGTAGTGCGAGCCGTTGCCGGCCTGGTGCTGGCGCTCCTCGCGGTCCTGCTGCCTGTCGGCCAGGCGCCGTCGACAGCCGACAAGGCCGCGCCCTCGTCGCGCGACCTCACACTCGACCTGCGCGACGCCTATCTCGACGCCTCTTCCGACGCCTCTCACGACGGCGCCGCCCGGTCCGCGCGCGGCCGCACCTCGGCACGGCCGAGCGATCCCGCCGACGGCTCCGGTGAGTTCTTCTGGGACCCCGCGGCTCCCCGCGGCCAGGTGTGCGGCGCCGCCGCGTGCGTGCACTACGTCACCACCACCTCGGACGCCCCTCCGCTGGCGTCCTCCGACGGCGTGACACCTGACTGGGTACGCCGCAGCCTGGACGTCACCGAGCTCGCGCTCGCTCGGATGGCGGAGCTCGGCTATCCGGGCGTGCCCTCCGACGCCGGTCGCGGCGGCAGCCCGCACTTCGACGTCTACCTCGCCGACATCAGCCGGGCAGGGCTCTACGGCTACTGCGCGCCGGAGGCCCCGGTGCTGGGCGCGTCCGGTCAGGCCTCGTCCTACTGCGTGTTCGACGACGACTTCACGGGCTTCCCCAAGTCTGCCGACGACAGCCTGCGGGTGACCGCCGCTCACGAGCTGTTCCACGCGGTGCAGTTCGGCATGGACGTGCACGAGGACCGCTGGTTCCTCGAGTCCACGGCCACCTGGATGGAGGAACAGGTCGCAGACGACGTCGACGACAACCGCCAGTACCTCTCCGCCGGCCAGCTCGGCCGACGCCACGTCCCGCTCGACCACTCCGCCGCCGACCTCGGCCTCTACGGGAACTGGATCTTCTTCCAGTTCCTGGCCCAGCGCTACGGCGTCGATGCCGTGCGGCAGGTCTGGGAGCTCGCGGCCACCGGTCCCGGTCGCCGCGACGACTTCTCGGTCAAGGCGGTCCGCCGGTTCGTCGAGAGCCGGGGCGGCTCCTTCCCCTCGGTCTACGCCTCCTTCGTGCACGCCAACCTGACGCCCCAGCACGGGTACGACGAGGGGCGGGCCTATCGCAGACCCGCGGTCGACGACTCGGTGGGACTGGGGCCGGCCCGCCGTTCGTGGCGAGAGGAGCGCATCGCCGTACCCCACCTCACGGGGCATGCGATCTCCCTCCGACCGAAGTCGGGGCTCCGGGGCCGGGTCAGGCTGCGGCTGTCCGTGACGACGACCCGCTCCAGCGGTGCGGCGGCGACGGCGCGCGTGTTCCTCGAGTCCGGCAAGGTCGTCACGCTGCCGATCCGGCTGCGGCGCGGCCACGGCGACCGGGTCGTGAAGTTCAGCGACAGGCGGGTGCGGCGTGTCGTCGTGGTGCTGGCCAACGCCTCGACACGCTACGACTGCCGTCAGCGCACCCACTTCGCCTGCCAGGGCACGCCTCTCGACGAGGCCCAGCGATTCGGCCTCACCGCGAGTCTGCTCCGCGCGCACCGTTGACGTAACCTCGATCGCGAACTGGGGTCAGCGATGAAGGGGATGTTCTGCGTGCGTAGGTCAACCATGCTTGCCGTGCTGGTGGGGCTGCTGCTCTCACCCCTGCCCGGTGCGATGCCCGTGGCGAGTGCCGACGACACGATGCTGCCGCCCGATCCCCATGCGAGGGTCGCGCTGAGCGCCCTCGACACCGCCGGACGCGTGCTGGCCGGCGACGCCCGCCCGACCGATCCCTCGGCGACGATCGCGCTGCGTGACCTGTGGGTCGCGCGCCCCGACCTCAGCGGTTCGGAGGCGGTCGAGGCCAACGCCCTGCTCGCCCGGCCGACCGACGGCTCCGCCGACCCGTTCGGCAACGGCTACACGGTGCCGTCGGAGAAGCAGTGCGGCGCCCATGTGTGCGTGCACTACGTCCCGACGACCGCGGACGCGCCGCCCAGTGTCGACTGGGTCGCGCTGAGCCTGGCCACGATGGAGGCCGTCTACGAACGCGAGGTCACCCAGCTCGGCTACCGCGCGCCGCGCAGCGACGGCAACGCCGGGGGCGACGGCAAGCTCGACGTCTACCTCAAGGACCTCGGCGCCGGCCTCTACGGCTACTGCGCGGCCGAGTTCCGCAAGAAGGGCCGCACGGCCAGCGGCTTCTGCGTCCTCGACAACGACTACGCCGCTTCGCAGTTCCCGAGCCAGACGCCCGAGAACAACCTCACGGTGACCGCCGCCCACGAGTTCTTCCACGCGGTGCAGTACTCCTACGACTACAACGAGGACCCGTGGATGCTCGAGTCCACGGCCACCTGGATGGAGGAGCAGGTCGCCGACCACATCAACGACAACCGGCAGTACCTCCGCTACAGCCAGCTGCAGGCAGCGTTCGTCCCCCTCGACGCGTTCAGCTCGACCTACGGCTTCCAGTACGGCAACTGGATCTTCTGGGAATACCTCACTTCGCGCTTCGGCACGAAGTTCGTGAAAAAGGCGTGGGAGTCGGCCGGCAGCCTGCGCCGCGACGGCGGTCGCTACTCGACCGACGCGATCGCGTCGGTGCTGCGCAAGAAGAAGAAGTCCTTCACCGACGTGTACGCCGACTTCGCGGCCGCGAACACCCACCCCACGAGCACCTACCCCGAGGCGGCCGGAGCGCCGGAGTATGCCGCGCCGTCCGTGCTCGCCGACGTCACGCTGACGCGCGCCGACAAGAGGCACACGCAGCGCGCCAAGCTCGACCACCTCTCGGCCGACGCGATGCACGTGCGTCCCGGCGCCGACCTGGGTGGCAAGAAGTGGCGGCTGCGCGTCATCGTCCGCGGCCCCGGCCGCGCCACCAGTCCTGCTGCCCGCCTCGTGCTCCACCGGACCGACGGCACGATCGGCACCCGCAAGATGCGCTTCAACCGGCGCGGCCGGGCTCAGGCACTCGTTCCGTTCAGCTCGGCGAAGGTCGCCGCGGTGACGGTCTCGATCGCCAACGTCTCGACCCGCTTCCGGTGCAACAAGGGCACCAACTTCGCCTGTCACGGCCGGGCGATCGACGAGAACAAGAAGTTCGCGATCGTGACCAAGGCCGTCAAGAAGCGGAAGCGTCGCCGCTGAGGCTGGCCAGCTCCTCGTCGCTCAGCACCAGGTCGGCCGCCTGCGCGGAGTCGCGCACCGAGGTGGGTCGCTTGGCGCCAGGGATCGGGATCACGCACGGCGACTGCGCCAGCTCCCACGCGAGCGCGACCTGCTGGGCGCTGACCTGACGGTCCTGCGCGACCTGGGCGAAGGCCGGGTGCTGGTCCGCCAACTCCTTCGCGTCCCCCAGTCCGCCCAGCGGGCTCCAGGGCAGGAAGGCCAGGCCGAGCTCCTCGCAGACGTCGATCTCCGGGCGGCTGCTGCGGAACCGAGGGCTGAACTGGTTCTGCACGCTCACCAGTGAGGCGCCGAGCACGGCGTGGGCCGCCCGGATCTGGTCGGGGTCCGCGTTGGACAGCCCGATCATGGCGACCTTGCCGCTGCCCGCGATCTCGTGCAGCGTGCCGATGACCTCGTCGTAGGGCACCTCGGGATCCGGCCGGTGGTGCTGCCACAGCTCGATCTGCTCGACGCCGAGGCGAGCGAGGCTGGCGTCGACGGCGCTCCTGAGATGCTCCGGTCGGCTGTCGAGGGCCCAGCCGCCACCCTCGGTGCGGACGTGACCGCCCTTGGTCGCCAGCAGCACCCGGTCCCGCACGCCCAGCTCGTCGAGGAGGGATGCGATCAGCCGCTCGTTCTCGCCCTGGGCGTCGACGCCGCGCTCGTCACCGGGCCCGTAGGCGTCCGCGGTGTCGAGGAGGGTGATGCCCGCGTCCAACGCTGCGCGGACGGTGTCGAGCAGCTGCTCGCGCGGCTGGGTGCCGCTCTGGTCGAAGGTCATCAGGCCGAGTCCGATCGCGCCGACCTGGTGCTTGCCGAGGGTGCGTGTGTGCATGCGTGCGACCTTAGCGGCGTCACGCACACCTCTTGACTCGAACATTTGTTCGAGCGACAATGGGACATGGCCCCGCCCATTCCGCCCCAGACCGCCGCTCCGGCGGCGCTGACGGACGCACGGGCAGCCGGTGATGAGCAGTCGGACCGGGACTTCCTCGAGGCAGCAGCGGCCGATCTTCGCGCCCGCCGCCTGGCCGAGGTCGCCGAGCTGGTGCGCGCCGCGCAGTGGGCAGTCCGTTCAGGTCACCCGCGCGACGGGCGCGATCCCATGACGACTCCTGGCGGCGACGGCACGCCGTCCGTGCGCGAGCTCGCCGTCCCCGAGCTCGCCATGGCCCGCGAGACTCATCCCGCCACGACGCGCGCATTGATCGCCGACGCGCTCGACCTCCAGCACCGTCTCCCCCGCACGTGGGCGATCGTGGCTGCCGGTGCCTGCGAGCCGTGGGTCGCGCGCAAGGTCGCGGTCATCTCGCGCGGGCTGCTGCTCGACGCCGTCGGCCTCGTCGATCGTGCGGTGGCCCGGGCGATCGCGGGCCACGCACCATCGACCGTGCTGGAGATCGCCCGGGCGAAGGTGATCGAGGCCGACCCGGAGACCCATGCCGGGGAGCGCGAGCGGTCGCGGCACGAGCGCTACGTCTCGATCTCCCGGGCCGACGAGTTCGGCTACCGCTGCATCATCGCCCGGGTCACCGCCGGCGACGCCGTCTGGATCGACGCGATGGTCGACCACGTGGCCGACATCCTTGCGCTGACCCAGGGACATGACCACAACCACGACGAGCTCCGCTCGCTGGCGATGGGCTGGCTGGCCCGCCCGGTCGACCTGCTCAGGCTGCTGCTCGAGCACAGGGATTCCGATCCGGGTGCAGACCCGGCCGAGCAGCCTGCATGGGCGCCCGACCACACGCGCGACACGGTCGAGCGGCTGTGCGCCCTGCCCGCCAGGCGTCTCGCCTCGTTGCGCGGGCGCGGTCGGCTGTTCGTGCACCTCACCGACGCGGCCCTGCGGTCGGGCCGCGGCGTCGCGCGGATCGAGGGCGTCGGCCCGATCGACGTGGCTCAGCTGGCCGAGGTCCTGGGCCACGCCGACGTGACCGTCACTCCGGTCCTCGACCTGTCGACGCGCCCCAGGTCCGACGCCTACGAGCACTCCGAGGCCGTCAAGGACCACGTCTGGTCACTCGCCGGCGGCGACGTCTTCCCCTTCTCGCCCCGCACGGCCACCCGGTCCGATGTCGACTTCGACCACTCGTCGCCGTACGACCCGACCGGGCCGCCGGGCCAGACCGGACCGCACAACTCCGGGCCACTGCGAAGACGCCACCATCGTTGGAAGACCCACGGCGGCTATCGCTGCCGGGTCGCGAGTCCCGGTCGCCATCTCTGGCAGACGCCGAACAACCTGACCTACCTCGTCGACCGGTCCGGCACGAGGCGGCTCAGCGACGACGACGCCGAGGTCATGCTGAGCGCGCCGGAGGGCGTCGAGATCTACCTCAGCGACGCGGCGTTGTCGGTGGAGGGCTATTCCTCGTCAGGTCCTGGGCGAGCATGACGAGGATGCCGCTCGGACCACGGAGATAGGTGAGCTTGTAGACGTCGCCATAGATCGCCACTCCTCGCAACGGATGGCAGTCGTGCCGCGCGGCGATCGCGAGGGCCTCGTCGAGGTCGTCGACCGAGAAGGCCACGCGGTGCATACCGATCTCGTGGGGCAGGGTGGGCTCCGTCTCGATCGCGTCGGGATGGATGTACTCGAAGAGCTCGAGACGACCGTTGCCGTCCGGCGTCTGGAGCATGGCGATCTTGGCGTGGTTGCCGTCGAGGCCGACGGCGGTGTCGGCCCACTCCCCGCTGACCGTGTCGCGGCCCAGCACGGTGAGGCCGAGGTCGGTGAAGAAGGCGATCGCAGCGTCGATGTCGCGTACGGCGATCCCGACGTTCTCGAGGGTGATGGGCATGCGCAGCACGCTATCGAGTCAGCGGTGCTGCATCTCCCACGCGAGCTCGATGGCCCGGCACACCGCGGGTGTTGATGCTTGTTCCAGATAGGCCTCGACCTTGTGGTGTGCCTCCATGCGAGGCGGCACGCCGAAGGTGTCCGGGTGGCTGTCGAGGAGAGCCTCACGCTGGCTCAGCGGGACCCGGATCACGAGCGTGTTGGCGTCGTGAAGACGCACGACCAAGCGGTCGTGGACGTACCACGCCGGCCGCGACTCGGTTCCCTTGCGCTTGACCTGCGGGAGCGACTCCGCGTAGCGGCCGACCTCTTCCGGGGTCACCGGGCCAGTTTATGGTGACCGTGCTGGTGCCGGCGTGGGCCTGCTGGCCTGGTTCGCGGCAGCAGGGTTATCAGTTGTTGCGGTCAGCTCGACCGACCGCACAGCGCAGCGAGCGCGCGCTCACAGTGCGCCACGAGCTCGCCGAGGGTCTCGGTGCGCTCAGCCGAGGCAACGCCGCTCCACGTGAGCGCTCGGTCCTCGACGTACGCCCACCAGGCATGCACGACGGGTTGCAGGCCTGGAGCCAGGCCGAGCGCCCGGACCACCCGGTCGGTGGAGACGGAGCGGACGCTCTCGTGCACGTCGGCCAACCGGGGGTCGGCGACACCGCTGCCGTGCACGAGCGTGAGGTAGAACGCCCGGCGCCGGTCGATCTGCTCGATCATCGCGGTGACCATGGTGCGCACCTGGACCTCCCCCGGGTCCGACTCGGAGGGGGCCGTGTTGCGCAGGATCCGCCGCCCGGCCGCGGCGATGCAGGCGAGGTAGAAGTCGGTCTTGGTCGGGAAGTAGTGGAACAGCAGTCCCCGCGAGATGCCGGCCTCGGCCGCGACCTGGTCGAGCGACAGGTCCTGGATGGGGGTGTCGATGATCCGGCTCAGCCCGATCCCCACGAGCTGGCGGCGGCGGTCGTCGGCGCTCAGCCGTCGACGTACAGGATCGGACACGCTATTGAGCATTGCTCAACAGTGTGGTTATGGTCAACCCATGGACTTCTCCCTCTCCCCGCGCGCAGCGGACCTGCAGTCCCGGGTGCGCGCCTTCCTGGACACCGAGATCGAGCCGCTCGAGGCCGACATGCACCAGCGGATCACGCAGGCGCGCGAGAGTGGGGGCGACAACTGGACGCCGGACCCGCGGATCAAGGAGCTGCAGGCGAAGGCCCGCGAGCAGGGGTTGTGGAACCTCTTCCTGCCTGCGGAGCACGCCGGGTCGTACGCCGCTGACTTCGGCACCGACGGCGGCGAGGGACTGAGCAACGTCGACTACGCACCGCTCGCCGAGGTGATGGGGAGGTCGTTCCTCGCCCCGCTGGTCTTCAACTCGAACGCTCCCGACACCGGCAACATGGAGGTGCTGCTGCGCTACGGCACCGACGAGCAGAAGAAGCAGTGGCTCGAGCCACTGCTGCGCGCGGAGATCCGCAGCGCCTTCTGCATGACCGAGCCCGACGTCGCGTCCTCCGACGCGACCAACATGGAGGCCACCGCGGTCGTCGACGGCGACGAGGTCGTCATCAACGGACGCAAGTGGTTCTCCACCGGCATCGGCAACCCGGAGTGCAAGGTCCTGGTCTTCATGGGCCTGACCAACCCCGACGCAGACCGGCACTCGCGGCACACGATGGTGCTGGTCCCTCGCGATGCTCCGGGCGTCAAGGTCGAGCGGATGCTCAGCACGATGGGCTACTACGACGAGCCGCTCGGCCACGGCGAGGTGTCCTTCGACAACGTGCGGGTGCCGGTCGCCAACATCCTGCTCGGTGAGGGCCGCGCGTTCGAGATCGCCCAGGGCCGCCTCGGCCCCGGCCGCGTCCACCACTGCATGCGCGCCGTCGGCCTCGCCGAGCGCGCCCTCGAGCTCGCCTGCGCCCGGGCGACGAGCCGCACCGCCTTCGGCAAGCCGCTGGCCAACCTCGGCGGCAACCGCGAGCGCATCGCCGACGCCCGGATCGCGATCAACCGCTCGCGCCTCCTCGTCATGCACGCCGCCTGGCTGCTCGACCAGGGGATGTCGATGGCCGCACTGTCGGCCGTCAGCGAGATCAAGGTCGAGGTGCCCAACATGGCCCTCGACGTCATCGACATGGCGATCCAGCTGCACGGCGGCGGCGGCATGACCGACGACTTCCCGCTTGCGGGGGCGTACGTCGGAGCCCGCTCGCTGCGCCTGGCCGACGGCCCCGACGAGGTGCACCGCAACGTGATCGCCAAGATCGAGCTGGGCAAGACCCGATGAGCCGGCGGGTCCTGGTCACCGGCGCCGCGTCCGGCCTCGGTGCCGCGCTCACCGCCGCGTTCCGCGCTCGCGGCGACGAGGTGCTCGCCACCGACCGGGTGACCGGCGACGGCATCGACCTCGTCCTCGACATCACCTCCGACGACGACTGGGCTGCTGCCAGGACGACCGTCGAGGAGCGCTGGGGCGGGCTCGACGTGCTGGTCAACAACGCCGGCGTCGCCGGTGGCGGCCGGATCGAGCTGTGCTCGATCGACGACTGGCGCTGGATCACCGAGATCAACCTCTTCGGGGTGGTCCGCGGCGTGCAGACCTTCACGCCGATGCTCAAGGCCCAGCGCTCCGGCCACATCGTCAACGTCGCCTCGCTCGCCGGCCTGGTGCACCCGGGTGGGATGGGCTCCTACAACGCGGTCAAGGCCGCGGTCGTGGCGTTCACCGAGACTTGCGGGCACGAGCTCGCCGGGTTCGGGGTCAAGGCAAGCGCTGTGTGCCCGTCCTACTTCCGGACCAACCTCGTCGACTCCATGCAGGGCGCCGATGAGGCGGTCGGCAAGGTGATCGGCAACCTCGTGGCCACCTCGAAGGTGAGCGCGGACGACATCGCCTCGGCCGTCCTGGCGGGCATGGATGCCGGTGAGGACGTGATCGTCCCCGACGAGGCAGCTCGCCAGGCCTACTTCCTGAAGTGGGCCGACCGACCGGCGTACGACGAAGTGATGAGGCACCAGGCCGCGCGACTGGAGGAGCTGTCATGACCTCTGCCGTACGCGACGAGGACGCCTTCGACGTCGACGCGGTCGCGCAGTGGCTGAAGGCGCAAGGTGTCGAGGGACCGATCGAGGAGGTCCGCCAGTTCTCGGGCGGGGCCTCCAACCTGACCTACCTGCTGCGGGTCCCCGGGCGCGAGCTGATCCTGCGCCGCGCACCGCAGGGGACGAAGGCCAAGGGCGCGCACGACATGCGCCGCGAGTTCACGATCCAGTCGGCGCTCGCGCCGGTCTTCCCCTACGTCGCCCCGATGGTCGGCTTCTGCGACGACTCTTCGGTCATCGGCGGCGACTTCTACGCCATGGGCCGCATCGACGGCCTGATCCCGCGCAGCACCTGGCCCGCCGACGTCCCGCTGTCGCCCGAGCAGGCCCTGCAGCTGTGCCTCAACGTCGTCGAGGTGTACGCCGAGCTGCACACCGTCGACGCCTCGGCAGCCGGTCTGAGTGATCTCGGGAAGGGCACCGGCTACGTCCGGCGGCAGGTCGAGGGCTGGTCGACGCGCTACCGCAACGCGCACACGCCGGACAACCCGGAGTTCACCGAGGTGATGGCCTGGCTGGACGCGAACCAGCCCGAGGACATCGCCAACTGCGTGATCCACAACGACTTCAAGGTCGACAACATCGTCTTCTCCCACGACGACCCGACGCGCGTCATCGGCGTCCTGGACTGGGAGATGGCCACGCTCGGCGACCCGTTGATGGACGTCGGCGGAGCACTGGCGTTCTGGATCCAGGCCGACGACTCCGACGAGCTGAAGCTGACCAAGCGGGTGCCGACCGATCTGCCGGGGATGATCACGCGTGAGGAGTTCGTGCAGGCCTACTGCGAGCGGATGGGCTTCACGCTCACGCCCGAGCAGTGGCGGTTCTACGAGGTGTTCGGACTGTTCCGCAACGCCGTGATCGCCCAGCAGATCTACTACCGCTACTTCCACAAGCAGACGAGCAACGAGATGTTCGCGCTCTTCGGACCGGGCGTGCAGATCCTGGACCGCCGGATCGCGGAGCTGCTCACGTGAGCCGGATCCTCCTGGTGCGGCACGGCCAGGCGTCGTGGGGTGCGGCCGACTACGACCAGCTGTCCGACCTCGGCGCTTCCCAAGCGCGTACGCTCGGCGCCGCCCTCGCAGCGCAGGGCATCACGCCCGACGTGCTGGTCTCGGGTGGGATGAAGCGGCACTCGCAGACGGCCGCCGGGGTGTGCGACGGAGCCGGATGGGACCTGCCGGTCACCGTCGACACCGGCTGGGACGAGTTCGACCACCTCCAGGTCCTCGAACGCCACCCGGCCCCCGAGGGCGTGGACATCACCTCCGACCCGCGCGCGTTCCAGCGCTGGTTCGAGGGCGCCACGTCCCGCTGGACCGGCGGCGAGCACGACGACTACGACGAGTCCTTCGCCGACTTCTCCACGCGCGTCTCCGCCGCTCTCGACCGGGCCGTCGCCGCGCTCGAACCGAAGGCCACGGCCGTCGTCTTCACCAGCGGCGGCCCGATCGCGTGGGCGGCCGCAGCCCGCCTCGACGGCGGCGCGCACCTGTGGCTGCGCCTCAACCAGGTGACGATCAACGCCTCCGTCACCAGCTTCGTCGTCGGCGCCCGCGGCGCCACGATGCTCGCCTACAACGAGCACACGCATCTCTCCCCCGAGCACCAGACCTACCGATAGGACCCCCGCATGCCCACCGTCTTGATCACCGGCGCTTCCGCAGGACTCGGCGCCGAGATGGCGCGCCAGTTCGCCGCGCTCGGCTACGACCTCGCGCTGTGCGCGCGCCGCACCGACCGGCTCGAGGAGCTGGCCGCCTCGCTGACCGACGTCAAGGTGTCCGTGAAGGCGCTCGACGTCAACGACCACGACGCCGTCTTCCGGGTCTTCGACGAGTTCAAGGCGGAGTTCGGCACCCTCGACAAGATCGTCGTCAACGCCGGACTCGGCAAGGGCCAGCCCCTCGGCACCGGCCGATTCGACGCCAACCTCGAGACCGCGCAGACCAACTTCATCGGCGCGCTCGCCCAGACCGAGGCGGCGGCGAAGATCTTCCGCGAGCAGAACGCCGGCCAGCTGGTGATGATCTCCTCGATCTCCGCCCTGCGCGGGATGCCGAAGAACATCACCACGTACGCCGCCACGAAGGCCGCCGTCGCGCACCTGGCCGAGGGCTTCCGCGCCGACGTGCTGGGCACCCCGATCAAGGTGACGGTGCTCTACCCGGGCTACATCGTCTCCGAGATGAGTGCCACCTCGAAGACCACTCCCCTCGTCGCCTCGACCGAGAAGGGCGTGCGCGCCATGGTCTCGGCGATCGAGAAGCAGAAGGCGTCGGCCCGTGTCCCGAGCTGGCCGTGGGTGCCCGTCGGGTTCGCGCTCGAGCACCTGCCCCTCCCGCTCGCGCGGAAGCTGATGGGCTGAGGCTCAGCGACCGCCGCGGGCGTCGAGGGCGTCGGTGAGCAGGCCGACCAGCGCTTCGAGCTGTACGTCGACGGACGAGGCGATCTCGTCGGCGCCGTCGAGCGCCCGGGCGGCGAGTCCGGCCTTGGAGTCGATCAGCTCGGCGATCTTGGAGTCGATCGTCTGCGCGGCGATGATCCGCCACGCGGTGACCGGCTCGGACTGACCGATGCGGTGGATCCGGTCGATCGCCTGGGTCTGCTCGGCGTCGGTCCACGACAGCTCCGCGAGCACCATGTTGGAGGCGACCTGGAGGTTCAGGCCGACACCGGCAGCGGTGAGCGAGCAGACGATGATCGAGGTCTCGGGGTCGTTGGTGAACGACTCGATGGCCGCGGCGCGGGCCTTGGCGGTCTGGTCGCCACGGATGGAGACGAAGTTGATCCCGCGCTTGGCGAAGCTCGCCTGCGCCTCGTCCATCACGTCGATGTGCTTGGCGAAGAAGACGACCTTGCCGACGTTGCGCGCCAGCTGGGCGGTGTAGTCGGCGGCGAGACCGGCCTTGGCCTGGCCGATCCGGCGCATCATCGAGAAGACGTTCTCGCCGTCCTTGGCCGACTCCATGTCCTCGCGCTCCCACTTGGCGACGCGGCGGACGAGCTCGGTGTCGATGCCGTCGAACACGACGTTGGTGGTGCGGGCCTCGAGAGCCGCGTCGTAGCGCTTCACCAGACGACGCGACAGCTCGCGCTCGGCGTCGCGGATCGAGCGACCCTCGGCACCCTCGAGCTCGACCGGGAGATCGGCCACCCGGCGGGCAGGGATGTCGGCGGCGACGTCGATCTTCTTGCGACGGACGATGCCCATCTCGATCACGGAACGTCGCGCGTTGGGGTAGAACCCCGGCTCACCCGGCATCAGCCCGGTGTCCTCGAGCTTGTTCATCAGCTCGGCCAGCGGCTTGTGGTCGTCGATCCAGCCGAGGAACTGCCAGATCGCGCGGAAGTCCTCGATGTCGTTGATCAGCGGCGTGCCGGTCAGCGCCATCAGCAGCGGCCGCGCGATGCGGGTGCGGATGCGCTGCGAGAGCTCGAGGACGTGCTGCGAGCGCTGCGAGGACTTGTTCTTGATGAAGTGGGCCTCGTCGACGACCATGCCGCGGAAGCCGTGGTTGCCGAGCCAGCCGACGTGGCGGTCGAGGACCTCGTAGTTGACGACCACGATGTCGGCGAAGCCGTCCATCTCCTCGCCGTCGCCGTGGATCACGGTGACGGAGCGGTTGGGCGTCCACAGGCTGACCTCGTGGGCCCAGTTGGCCTTGACGACGTTGGGTACGACGACGAGCAGCGGCCAGGCCTGGGCGGCCTGCGCAGCGAGCAGCGCCTGGGCGGTCTTGCCCAGACCGGGCTCGTCGGCGAGCAGGAAGGTGCGGTGGCCGGCTGCGGCGGCGGCCACGAGCTGGGCCTGGTGGGCCATGAGCGGCACGCCGGGCACGGTCACCGGGTCGGGCAGCCGCATGCAGGCGGCGGCCCCGCCCCCGACGTACTCGAAGGACTTGAAGAGCGGCTCGAGCAGCTCCCAGTTGGCGAGGCGTCGCGCCTCGACGCGGCGCGCGTCGGCGGCGGAGAAGTCGGGGGCCAGGAACGGGTTGGCGAGCTGGCGGGAGATCACGGACTGCGGGGTGACCCGGCGCCCGGTCGTGGTCGCGGCCGTCTCGGGCTTGGGCGGCTCGACCTCCTCGGGGACGTCCATGCCGCCCGACTTGAGCATCTGGCGCTTGAGGGCGCGGGCGCCCTCGGAGATCTCGGCGTCCTCGGCCAGCAGCTGCAGCAGCGAGGTGTCGCGCGCGGCGGTCTTGGCCAGGATCGTGGCGATCCCGTCGAGCCGCTTGAGCTGCTCGGCCTTGCGCGCCTCGCCGATCTCGGTCTCGGCGTTGAGGCGGTTGCGCTCGTCGCGCACCAGCAGCGCCACGACCTGGAAGGTCGCGCGGCCGTGGGGGGCGACCTTGCCGCGCTCGGCGGCCTGCTCGACCTCACGGACGGAGCGCGCGAGCACCGGGATGATGCCCTCGTTGTCCTTGCGGATCACCTTGGTGCCCCCGCGACGTGCGGTGGATGTGCGTCGGCTTCGCTGAGCCACTCAATTCCTCCTCGAGATGCTCGCCACGCCCCACGGCGGGCAAGCACTACCTGCGTCGCAGGAGACCCGGGGCGACGCTTCGGGCCTCGTGACAGAGCGCCACGTGCGGCACCGGATGAGCCGGGGCTCCGTCACCTGATCGGGTTGATCGAGCGACGAAGGCGGTGCCCATACTACCTCCCCACCATCTGAAAGCGTGCACCCCCGCACACGCGGGCGTGCGAGGCTGAGCCCATGACCGATGCGGTACGGCGCGGGCGGCCCGGCTACGACCAGGAGACCGTGCTCCGGCGCGCGATCGACCTCTTCAACCGGCAGGGCTACGACGCGACCAGCATGGGCGACCTCGCCCGCGAGCTCGGCCTGACCAAGTCGGCGATCTACCACCACGTGCCGAGCAAGGAGCACCTCCTCGCCTCCGGTCTCGACGAGGCGCTGGACGCGCTGAGCAGCACCGTGACCGCCATCGCGGCCACCAGCGAGCGACCGGCTGAGGCCCGCCTGCGGACCGCGATCCGCTCCTCGGTCGAGATCCTGGTCGATCACCTCCCGGCGGTGACCCTGCTGCTGCGCGCCCGCGGCAACAGCGAGGTGGAGCAGGCCGCCCTCGACCGGCGCCGGGCCATCGACGACGCGCTCGCCGAGCTGGTGCGCGACGCCGTACGCGAAGGCAGCCTGCGCACCGACATCGATCCGGAGCTGATCAGCCGGCTGCTCTTCGGGATGGTGAACGGCCTGGTCGAGTGGTTCCACCCGGACGGCGAGGTCGCCGCCGAGGTGCTCGCCGACGCGATCACCGGGATCGCCTTCGACGGGCTCACGCGTCGAAGTCGACACTGACCTCGTCGGAGACCGGGAACGTCTGGCAGGTCAGGACGTAGCCGCGCGCGACCTCGTCGTCGTCGAGGGCGTAGTTGCGGCGCATGTCCACCTCGCCGCTGACGAGCTTGGCCCGGCAGGTGCCGCACACGCCGCCCTTGCAGGCGAAGGGCAGGTCGTTGCGCGTCGCGGCGGCGCCGTCGAGGATCGTCGACCCGCACGGCATCGGCGCGGTCGTGGTGCGAGCGTCGAGGGAGATCGTCACGTCGCTGACGTCGCCCTCCGCGACGGGTTCGAGCCGCTCGAGCTCGGGCGGCGGCTCGTCGACGTAGAACAGCTCGAAGTGCACGCGCTCGGCCGGGACGCCGAGCTCGGCGAGCACCTCGCGCGCATCGGCGATCAACCCGAAGGGACCGCACAGCCAGACGTGGTCCACTCCCCCGACCGGCACCAGCGTGGTCAGCAGCCGCCGCAGCCGGTCGGCGTCGAGCCGGCCGGAGAACAGCTCCACGTCGCGCGGCTCGCGCGACAGCACGTGCACGAGCTCGAGCCGGTGGCGGTAGCGGTTCTTCAGGTCCGCCAGCTCCTCGGCGAACATCACGGTGTTGGTGTGCCGGTTGCCGTACAGCAAGGTCACCTGGGAATCGGGGTTGCGCAGGACGGTCGAGGCGATCGAGAGCATCGGCGTGATGCCCGAGCCGGCGGCGATGCAGAGGTGGCGCCCGGGCAGGTCCTCGCTCGCGGCGAACGAGCCGCTCGGCGTCTGCACCTCGATCACGTCGCCCGGCTTCACGTCGCGGATCAGCCAGCGGGAGAACAATCCCTCCGGGATCTCGCGTACGCCGATGCGCGGGGCCGCTCCCGCCGGAGCGCAGATGGAGTAGGAGCGTCGGTGCTCGGTGCCGTCGATCATGCGCCGCAGCGTGAGCGACTGGCCGGCGTCGAAGTCGAACTCATCGCCCAAGCCGTCGGGCACGTCGAAGGTGATGGCCGCCGAGTCGTCGGTCAGGGGCTCGACCTTGGCGACGGTGAGCGGGTGGAAGGTGCCGCGCGCCATCCTCAGATCTCCTTCACGTGCTCGAACGGCTCGAGGCAGTCAGTGCACTGGTAGAGCGCCTTGCAGGCGGTGGGTCCGAACTCGGAGGTGAGCCGGACGGCCGCACTGCCGCAGCGTGGGCAGTCGATCGCCCGCCGGGTCGGAACGAGGGTCAGCGGGATCGGGCCCGTGGGCGCCGGGCCGGGCGCGGAGAGCCCGTGGGCCTTCAGTTTGCGTCGCCCGCGCTCGGTGATCCAGTCGCTGGACCACGCGGGGCTGAGGCTGACCCGCACGTCGACGTCGGCATAGCCGGCGGTGTGCAAGGCATGGCGTAGGTCGTCCCGCATCGTCGCCATCGCCGGGCAGCCGGAATAGGTCGGCGTGATGGTGACCGTGACGTGCTCGCCGTCCTCGGCGACGTCGCGCAGCACGCCGAGGTCGACGAGGGTCAGCATCGGCATCTCGGGGTCGGTGACGGTGGCCGCGACCGCTAGCGCGCTCATGACGTCACCACTTCCCCATCGGGTGGGCGCGGGCGACGACCTGCAGCTCGGCGAGCAGGTGTCCCATCGCCTCGGTGTGCTGGCCCTCGCGGCCGAGCGGGCGGGTGCCCGACGGCGGCAGGTCGGGACGCTCGAGGCCGCTCGTGGCGAGGACGTGGTCAACGACGGCGTCGACCTCGGGCTCCAGGACTCGCGGGTCGACCCCGAACGCCTGCCTCGCGGCCACGGCCTCGACGTCGGAGCAGCGGAACAGCTCGGCGTACGTCGGCCAGACCGTCTGCAGCCCGGCGAGCAGCCGGCGACGCGACTCGTCGGTGCCCTGGGCGAGCGTGACGAACCAGCGGGCGGCGTAGTCGCGGTGGTAGGTGACCTCCTTGACGCCCTTCGCGGCGATGGCGGCCAGCACCGGGTCGACGCTGGGGACCAGGCCTTGCAGCAGCGCGAGCCGGTGCGTCGCGAACAGCAGCAGGCGCGCGATCGTGACGGCGAAGTCGCCGTTGACGGCCTCGACGAAGCGGACGTTGCGGAAGGCCAGCTCGTCGCGGAAGAACGCGAGCGCGTCCTCGGCCGGGACGGGCGAGCCCTCGGGCAGGCCCGGCACCACGCCGGCGTCGGCAGCCGCCGCCCGGGCGAGCAGGAGTCGCGCCTGGCCGAGCAGGTCGAGCGCGATGTTGGCCAGCGCGATGTCGTCCTCGAGGTCGGGCGCGTTGCTGGTCCACTCCGAGAGCCGGTGGGCGTAGACCAACGCGTCGTCACCGAGCATCAGGCAGTAGGCCGCCAGCGTCGCGCCGTCGACGCCCGCGGGGATCGTCGTGTCGACGCCCGCGAGCGGGTCCTCGAAGTCGGTCCCGAAGGCCCACTGCGAGGGGTCGCCGCCGAGCAGTCCGTCGTAGACGGAGTCGTGGTCGAGGTCGAGGTCGTGGGATTCCATGGCGTTCACATGTGGGGGACGTCGTCGGGGATGGCGTAGAAGGTCGGGTGCCGGTAGACCTTGTCGCCGGCCGGCGCGAAGAGCGGGTCCTTCTCGTCGGGGCTGGAGGCGACGATCAGGTCGGCGCGGACCGCCCAGATGCTGACGCCCTCGTTGCGGCGGGTGTAGACGTCGCGGGCGTGGCGCAGCGCCATCTCGTCGTCGGCCGCGTGCAGCGAGCCGACGTGGACGTGGTTGAGGCCGCGCTTGCCGCGCACGAAGATCTCGTAGAGGGGCCACTCGGGCTGGACGGTCATCAGGCCTCCTTGGCAGCGAAGGCGGTGGCTGCTTCGCGCACCCAGGCCCCTTCGTCGTGGGCGCGCTTGCGGTGCGCGATGCGCTGGGCGTTGCAGGGGCCGGAGCCGGCGACGACGGCCGCGAACTCGTGCCAGTCGGGCTGGCCGAAGTCGTGGTGGCCGCGCTCCTCGTTCCACGCGAGGTCCGGGTCGGGCAACGTGACACCGAGGGCCCTGGCCTGTGGGACGGACATGTCGACGAACTTCTGCCGCAGGTCGTCGTTGGTGTCGCGCTTGATCCCCCACGCCATCGACTGCGCGGTGTTGGGCGACTCGGCGTCGGGCGGGCCGAACATCATCAGCGCCGGCCACCAGAAGCGGTCGACCGACTCCTGCACCATCGCGCGCTGCTCGTCGGTGCCGCTCATCATCGTCATCAGCAGCTCGAAGCCCTGGCGCTGGTGGAAGGACTCCTCCTTGCAGATGCGGATCATCGCGCGGCCATAGGGGCCGTAGGAGGTGCGGCACAGCGGCACCTGGTTGCAGATCGCTGCGCCGTCGACCAGCCAGCCGATGGTGCCGACGTCGGCGTAGGACAGGGCGGGGTAGTTGAAGATCGAGGAGTACTTCTGCCGGCCGTCGATCAGCTTCTGGGTCAGCTCGCCGCGGGTGACGCCGAGCGTCTCGCAGGCGGAGTAGAGGTAGAGCCCGTGTCCGGCCTCGTCCTGCACCTTGGCGAGCAGGATCGCCTTGCGACGCAGGCTCGGGGCGCGGGTGAGCCAGTTGCCCTCGGGCTGCATGCCGATGATCTCGGAGTGGGCGTGCTGCGCGACCTGGCGCACGACGGTGGCGCGGTACTTCTCCGGCATCCAGTCGCGCGGCTCGATGCGGTCGTGGCGCTCGATGGTGCGCTCGAAGTCGGCTTGCCTGTCGGCTTGCACGGTGTCCGTCACGGCGACCTTCCTTATTTACAGACCGATCGGTCGGTAATAGTCTGGCACGGTGACCTCAGACACCGCAATGCTCGCCAGCTACTCCTGCGGCACCTGGTTCCGCGCGACCGACGAGGGCGAGCCCCTCCTCGACGCGAGCACCGGGGAGGAGGTCGCGCGGATCTCCTCGACCGGCCTCGACCTCGCCGCGATGACCGCCCATGCGCGCGAGATCGGCGGGCCCGCGGTCCGCGCCCTGACCTTCCACGAGCGCGCCGCCGCCCTCAAGGCGATGGCGAAGATGCTCGGGGAGCACAAGGACGAGTTCTACGCCCTGTCCGCCCGCACCGGCGCGACGCAGCGGGACTCGATGGTCGACATCGACGGCGGCATCGGCACGGTCTTCTCGATCGCGTCGAAGGGCACCCGCGAGCTGCCCAACGACGTCGTCGTCCTCGACGGCCAGCCCGAACGGCTCGGCCGCGAGGGCACCTTCCTGGGGCAGCACCTCTACACGTCGCGCCCCGGCGTCGCCGTACAGATCAATGCGTTCAACTTCCCGGTCTGGGGCATGCTCGAGAAGCTCGCGCCGGCCTTCCTCGCCGGCCTCCCGACGATCGTCAAGCCCGCGAGCCAGACGGCCTACGTGACCGAGGCCGTCGTCCGCCGCATCATCGACTCGGGACTCTTGCCGGAGGGCAGCCTGCAGCTGCTGTGCGGGTCGCCGGCCGGGTTGCTCGACGAGCTCGGTGCGCAGGACTCGGTCGCCTTCACCGGCTCCGCCTCGACCGGCGCCCACCTGCGCCAGCACCCGTCGGTGCTGCACGGCGGCGTGCAGCTCGGCATCGAGGCCGACTCCCTGAACTGCTCCATCCTCGGCACCGACGTGGGTGTCGACGAGCCCGAGTTCGAGTTGTTCGTCAAGGGCGTCATCACCGAGATGACGGTCAAGGCCGGCCAGAAGTGCACCGCCATCCGGCGGGTGCTCGTGCCGGAGACCATCGCCGACGACGTGGTGGCCGCGATCTCCGCGCGACTCGCGGAGATCACCGTCGGGCACCCGACCAGCGACGGCGTCCGCATGGGCGCCCTCGCCTCGCTCGCCCAGCGCGACGAGGTCCGCAAGGCAGTCCAGGCGCTGCGTGCCTCCGCCGAGATCGTCTTCGGCAACCCCGACGTCGTCGAGGTCGTCGACGCCGACGCGGAGACCGGCGCCTTCATGTCACCGGTCCTGCTGCGCGCCCACCCCGGCGCCAGCGAGCCGCACGACATCGAGCCCTTCGGCCCGGTCGCGACGGTCATCTCGTACGCCGACCTCGACGACGCCGTCCGGCTGGCGGCGCGCGGACAGGGCAGCCTCGTGGGTTCGATCGTCACCCACGACCCGGCCGTCGCGCGCGCCGTCACCCTCGGCCTCGCGCCGTGGCACGGGCGGCTGCTCGTGCTCGACCGGACCAGCGCGGCCGAGTCGACCGGACACGGCTCTCCCCTGCCTGTCCTGGTGCACGGCGGGCCGGGCCGGGCCGGCGGTGGCGAGGAGCTCGGCGGCATCCGGGCCGTGCTGCACCACATGCAGCGCTCGGCAATCCAGGGCTCCCCCGACATGCTCACTGCGATCACCGGGCAGTGGATCAGCGGCTCCACCCGCACGGAGACCGACGTCCACCCCTTCCGCAAATCGCTCGCGGACCTCGCGATCGGCGACACGATCAGCTCGGCGACGCGCACGGTCACGCTCGACGACATCGAGCACTTCGCGGAGTTCACCGGCGACACGTTCTACGCCCACACCGACGAGGAGGCGGCTGCCAAGAACCCGCTGTTCGGCGGGATCGTGGCCCACGGCTACCTCGTCGTCTCGCTCGCGGCCGGCCTCTTCGTCGACCCCGACCCGGGCCCGGTGCTCGCCAACTTCGGCGTCGACCGGCTGCGGTTCCTGACGCCGGTCAAGGCCGACGACTCGATCCAGGTCACCTTGACGGTCAAGCAGATCACCCCGCGATCCAATGCCGACTACGGCGAGGTCCGCTGGGACGCGACGGTCGTCAACGCCTCCGGAGAGCCCGTGGCGACGTACGACGTGCTGACACTGGTCGCGAAGACCTGGCCCGCCTGACGCCTTGTTTCTCTGCCAGATCGGAGGACACTGGAGGCACACGGTCCGCCGAAGGAGATGAGCGCCGTGATCACTCTCGGGCACGACCTGGACAGCATCCACCGCGACCTCGAGCACCGGCTCGACCAAGCTTCCGCGGCCCGGCCCGACGTGCGACATCCTCGTGACCACTACGGCGCCATCGACACGTTCCTGGCGGTCGCCAGCCGGCACAACGCCGGGATGGTCGACGCGATCGCGCCGCTCGTGCACCGGCTCCCCGGTGGCCACGACCTCGCCGTCGACTTCGTGCACGCGAGCCGCCGCTACGAGGAGACGCTCGCCCAGGTGAAGGCCAAGCTCTACGGCTCGACCTACGCCGTACGGCGCAGCTGGCCGTCCATCTGGACCGACGTGCGCCGCGAGTTCGACACCGTCGTCGACCTGGAGCACCAGCTCGTCGCCGCCCTGGTCGACGAGCCTGCGGAGGAGGACCTCGCGACCCGCCTCCACCATGCCACCGTGAAGGCGCCGACCCGGCCGCACCCATTCATCCCCCACCGGGGCGTGCCGGGTCGGGTCGCACGGATGGTCGCTCGCCGCATCGACCAGTTCTGGGACAGCGCGGAGGGGCGGATGGTGCCCGAGCCGGTCCGCCACCACGACCGCGAGCACCAGGGCAAGGTCACGCAATATCTCCTGGCTGACCCACACCTCTCGGAGGACTGAGGGTCAGGACAGGAGGGTGACCAGCAGCCCCAGCGCGGCGCACACCCCGAGGACCCGCAACGTCGACCACTTGAGCCAGAAGACCATCGCCAGCGCGACGCCGGTCAGCGCGAACGCGACCGGGTCCCACGACGACAGGACCGGCACCGACAGGTCGACCGGGCCCCAGCCGATCCGGCGCTGCAGCTCGAAGAGGGTGTGCAGCGCGAAGAACACCGCGAGGTTGGCGATCACCCCGACGACGGCCGCGGTGACCCCGGTGAGCGCGGCGCCGAGGTGGGTGTTGCTGCGGAGGCGCTCGACGTACGGCGCCCCCAGGAAGATGAACAGGAAGCACGGCACGAACGTCACCCACGTCACGAGCAGCGAGGCGAGGACGGCCGCGACCCACGGATCGAGCGACGCGGGGTTGCGGTAGGCGCCGACGAAAGCGACGAACTGCACGACCATGATCAGCGGTCCCGGCGTGGTCTCGGCGAGCGCGAGGCCCTTGACCATCTCCCCCGGCGCCAGCCAGCCGTAGACCGTGACGGCCTGCTGGGCGACGTAGGACAGGACGGCGTAGGCGCCGCCGAAGGTGACGACCGCGGCGCCGGAGAAGAACAGCCCCTGGTCCACGAAGACGCTGTCGCGGGAGAAGACGAGGGCCGCTGCGGCGACCGGGGTGAACCACAGCACGACGCCGAGTCCCAGGATCGTCAGCGAGCGACGGCGCGACGGCGGGTCGTGGTGGAGCGCCTCGTCGCTGATCAGCGGTGGGGGTACGTCGCCCGCCGCCCCGTGCCCGGACGGTGCCGTGCCGATGAGGCCCCGCAGCAGCCACCCGACCACGCCCGCCACGACGATCACCACCGGGAAGGGGACGCCGAAGGCGGTCAGCGCGACGAACGACGCCACCGCCATCACGACCAGCAGGGGGTGGTGCAGGGCGCGACCGCTCACCCGCCGGACCGCGTGCACGACGATCGCGATCACCGCGGGCGCAAGGCCGACGAACAGGCCGGTCACGACCGAGGTGTCGCCGGCGCCGATGTAGACCGCGGAGAGGGCGAGCATCGCCAGCACCCCGGGCAGCACGAACAGGATGCCGGCGATCAGGCCGCCGAGGCTGCCGTTGAGCAGCCAGCCGGTGTAGATCGCGAGCTGCTGGGCCTCGGGGCCGGGCAGCAGCATGCAGTAGTTGAGGGCGTGCAGGAAGCGCTGCTGGCCGATCCAGCGCTTCTCGTCGACGAGCTTGTACTGCATGACGGCGATCTGGCCGGCCGGGCCGCCGAAGGTCTGCAGCGAGATCGCGAACCAGGTCCGCGTCGCCTCGCCGAGGGGGATGACGTCGCCCGTCCGATGGCGCAGGCGGTTCATGCCAGGACTCCTTCGAGGCGGGTGATCGATCCGTTGGGCACGTCGACCCACGGCGCGTCGGTCAGCGAGTGCCCGCGGAGGTGGGCCAGGGCGGAGCGGATCGCGTCGCCGTGGCTGACGAGGATCGTAGGGATGGCCGGGTCGAGGTCGGCCAGGACCGCGGCCATCCGTCGCCGTACGTCCGCGACGGACTCGCCGCCCGCGAGCGGGAGCTCGGGGTCGGACCAGTCGTGCCGCTCGGCCTCGGCCCAGGTCTCCTCGTAGCCGCGCCCCTCCAGGGACCCGAGGTGCTGCTCCCGGAGCCGCTCGTCGAGCACCGGAGCGACACCGAGCCGGTCGCCGATGATGCGGGCGGTCTCGACGGCGCGCACGAGGTCGCTGGTGAGCAGGCGCACTCCCCCGGTCAGCTCGTCGGCGAGGTCCTCGGCCGCTGCGGCCGCCTGCTCGCGTCCCAGCGCCGTCAACGGCGGATGAGTCGTCTGTCCCTGGGTCAGGCGGAGGACATTCCACTCCGACTGACCGTGCCTGACGAGGTAGACCGGCTGCTGCACGACGGACAGTCTCCCGTACGCTGGCAGCGCCCTAGGCATGAGGAACCCGGTGAGACTCCGGGGCGGTTCCGCCACTGTGAAATCCCGTAGGGGATTCAGCCAGACACTCACCTCGGGCACATCCGACCGTTAGCCGGGGCGAGAACCCCGGAGGAGGAACTCCGGCTGTGCGCATCGCCCTGCTCTCCACGTCCGACACCGACCTGCTCTCCGCGCGGGCCTCGGGGGCCGACTACGTCGTCGCCAACCCGGCGCGTCCGGGCCACCAGTCGATGGCCGAGGTGATCGAGGGCTGCGACCTGGTCGTCGGCCGGCTGCTCGGCTCCCCGCAGGACCTCTGCTCGGGCTTCACCCGGGTCGCCGCGACCACGACGCCGGTCGTCGTGCTCGGCGGCGAGCAGCAGCCCAACGCCGAGCTGATGGAGCTCTCGTCGGTGCCGATCGGTGTCGCCGCCGAGGCCCACCGCTACCTCGCCGAGGGCGGCCCGGACAACCTGCGCCAGCTGCACGCCTTCCTCTCCGACACGGTGCTGCTGACCGGCGAGGGCTTCGACCCGCCCGCCGTCCTGCCGTCCTGGGGGTACGCCGCCCGCCCGACGGTCTCGGACACGCTCCCGCGCATCGGGGTGCTCTACTACCGCGCCCACGAGGCGAGCGGCAACACCGCCTTCGCGCACGCCCTCGCCGACGCCGTGGACGCGACCGGCCAGGCCGTCGGCGTCCCCATCTTCGCCGGCTCCCTGCGCGCCGCACCCGACGAGCTCTTCACCGAGCTGGGCACCCTCGACGCACTGGTCGTGACCGTGCTCGCCGCCGGCGGCAGCGTGCCGTCGACCGCCAGCGCGGGTGGCGACGACGAGGCCTGGGACGTCGCCCGGATCGCCGCGCTGGACATCCCGGTGCTGCAGGGGCTGTGCCTGACCAGCAGCCGGGCGGACTGGGAGGCCTCCGACGACGGCGTGACCCCGCTCGACTCCGCGACCCAGATCGCGATCCCGGAGTTCGACGGCCGCATCATCACCGCGCCGTTCTCCTTCAAGGAGATCGACGCCGACGGACTGCCGTCCTACGTCGCCGACCCCGAGCGCTGCGCCCGGGTCGCCGGCATCGCCGTGCGGCACGCGCGGCTGCGCACCGTCCCCAACGCCGAGAAGAAGCTGGCGCTGGTGCTCTCGGCCTACCCGACCAAGCACTCCCGGATCGGCAACGCGGTCGGCCTCGACACCCCGGTGTCGGCCGTCCGGCTGCTGCGGCGCCTGCGGGACGCGGGCTACGACCTCGGCTCCGACAACGCGATCCTCGACATCCTCGACGGCAGCGGCACCGACACCGAGTCCGGCGACGCCCTCATCCACGCCCTGATCGCCGCCGGCGGCCAGGACGAGGAGTGGCTGACGTCGGGGCAGCTGACCGACGCCCACGTGCGCATCAGCCCAGCGGCGTACGACGAGTGGACTCGTGACCTGCCCGCCGACCTGCGCGACGCGATGGTCGAGGCGTGGGGCCCGGCCCCGGGCAAGCTGTTCGTCAACGACTCGGGCGAGCTGGTGCTCGCCACCCTGCAGGCCGGCAACGTCGTGCTGCTGATCCAGCCGCCGCGCGGCTTCGGGGAGAACCCGGTCGCGATCTACCACGACCCCGACCTCGCACCCAGCCACCACTACCTCGGCGCCTATCGCTGGATCGAGCGGGGATTCGGGGCCGACGCCGTGGTCCACCTCGGCAAGCACGGCTCGCTGGAGTGGCTGCCGGGCAAGAACGCCGCACTCTCCGCGTCGTGCGGCACCGACGCCGCGCTCGGCGACCTGCCGCTGATCTATCCCTTCCTCGTCAACGACCCGGGCGAGGGAGCGCAGGCCAAGCGCCGCGCCCACGCGACGATCGTCGACCACCTCGTGCCGCCGATGGCCCGCGCCGAGGCCTACGGCGACATCGCGCGCCTCGAGCAGCTGCTCGACGAGTACGGCAACATCGCGGCGATGGACCCGGCCAAGCTCCCGGCCGTGCGCGGGGAGATCTGGACCCTGATGCAGGCAGCCCAGCTGCACAAGGACCTCGGTCTCGAGGAACGCCCCGACGACGACGACTTCGACGACTTCATCCTGCACGTCGACGGCTGGCTGTGCGAGATCAAGGACGCGCAGATCCGCGACGGGCTGCACATCCTCGGCGAGGCACCGGTCGGTGAGCCCCGGGTCAACCTGGTGCTCGCGATCCTGCGCGCCGCCCAGGTGTGGGGCGGGGTCGGCAACGCCGTCCCCGGCCTGCGAGCGGCCCTGGGCCTCGTCGACGTCGACGCCGCCACGGGGGCGGCTGTCGACGTCTTCGAGGCCCAGGCCCGTGGTCTGGTCGAGCAGATGGAGAAGGCCGGCTGGGACCCTGCGGCTGCCGTTGATCTCCACGAGGACGCGGAGGTCCAGCGGGTGCTGGCCTTCGCGGCCACCGAGGTCGTGCCCCGGCTCGCCGGCACGGCCGACGAGCTGACCGCCGTGCTGCACGCCCTCGACGGCGGCTTCGTGCCGGCCGGCCCCAGCGGCTCGCCGTTGCGCGGGCTGGTCAACGTGCTGCCGACCGGGCGCAACTTCTACACCGTCGACCCGCGCGCGGTGCCGTCGCGGCTGGCGTGGCAGACCGGCCAGTCGATGGCCGACTCGCTGCTGCAGCGCTACCTCGACGAGACCGGGTCCTACCCCGCGTCGGTGGGGCTCTCGGTGTGGGGCACCTCCGCGATGCGCACCTCCGGCGACGACATCGCCGAGGTGCTCGCGCTCCTCGGCGTACGCCCCGAGTGGGATGCCGAGTCGCGCCGCGTGCGCGAGCTCATCGTGGTGCCGCTCGCGGAGCTGGGTCGCCCCCGGATCGACGTCACGGTGCGCATCTCGGGCTTCTTCCGGGACGCCTTCCCGCACGTCGTGGCGATGCTCGACGACGCCGTGCAGATGGTGGCTTCGTTGGAGGAGTCGGACGAGGACAACTACGTGCGGGCGCACGCGCAGGCCGACCTGGCGTCGCACGGCGACGAGCGGCGGGCGACGACGCGCATCTTCGGTTCCAAGCCGGGGTCCTACGGCGCCGGCATCCTGCAGGTCGTCGAGTCCGGCTCGTGGCGCGACGACAAGGACCTCGCCGAGGTCTACACCGCGTGGGGCGGCTTCGCCTACGGCCGGGGCCTCGACGGCGCCCCGGCGGCCGACGACATGCGCGCCAACTACCGCCGGATCAAGGTCGCGGCCAAGAACGTCGACAGCCTCGAGCACGACATCGCCGACTCCGACGACTACTTCCAGTACCACGGCGGCATGATCGCCACGGTCCGTGCGCTGACCGGATCCGACCCGAAGGCCTACGTCGGTGACTCGACCACGCCCGACGCGGTCCGCACCCGCACGCTCGCCGAGGAGACCGCGCGCGTCTTCCGCTCCCGCGTGGTCAACCCGCGCTGGATCGCCGCGATGCAGCGCCACGGCTACAAGGGCGCCTTCGAGCTGGCCGCCACCGTCGACTACCTCTACGGCTTCGACGCCACCGCCGGGGTCGTGCACGACTGGATGTACGAGAAGCTCGCGACTGAATACGTCCTCGACGAGACCAACCAGGCCTTCCTGCGGACGTCGAACCCGTGGGCGCTGCGCGGCATCGTCGAGCGGCTCCACGAGGCCGCCGAGCGCGGGCTGTGGGAGGCGCCGGATCCCGACGTCATGGCCGCGATGCAGCAGGTCTACCTCGAGGTCGAGGGTGACCTCGAGGATGACGGAGCGGACTCCCGCGCGTGAGGCTCCGGGTCCTCGGCGTGGGCATGGGACCGCAGCACGTGACCCTCGAGGTCGCGGACGCGCTGCGGTCGTGCGACTACGTCATCGCCGCCGACAAGGGCCCTGACGACGACCTGCTCGCCGCTCGCCACGCCATCGCATCGGCGTACGGCGTCGAGGTGGTCGCGGTCCCGGATCCTCCCCGTGACCGGGCCGACCCGGCGGACTACCCGGCCGCCGTGCGCGACTGGCACGAGGCGAGGGTGGCTGCCTACGAGCAGGTGCTGCGCGAGCGCGGCGGCGGCGCGGCGTTCCTGGTGTGGGGCGACCCGTCGTTCTACGACTCGACCATCCGCATCGTCGAGCAGCTCGCCGCCCGGCTCCCCCTCCACTGGGACGTGCTCCCCGGCATCAGCGCTCCGCAGCTCTTGGCCGCACGCCACCGGGTGGTGCTGCACGAGGTCGGCCAGCCGGTGCACGTCACCACCGCCCGGCGGCTGCACGACGACATCGACGCGGGGCAGGCCAACCTCGTCGTCATGCTCACCGGTCAGCTCGACCTGACCGGACTCGACGACTGGTCGATCTGGTGGGGCGCCAACCTGGGCACGCCGTCCGAGGAGCTGGTGGCGGGCCGGGTCGGTGAGGTGCGCGACGACGTCGTCGCTGCCCGGGACCGCGCCCGCGAGGCGGCCGGCTGGGTGATGGACGCCTACCTCCTGCGGGCACCTTCATGAGCGGGCTGCTCGTCGCCGGCACCACCTCCGACGCCGGCAAGAGCGTCGTGACGACCGGCCTGTGCCGCGCCTTCGCGCGGCGCGGGGTGAGCGTGGCGCCGTACAAGGCCCAGAACATGTCGAACAACTCGATGGTCTGCGAGGCGGCCGACGGCACGACCGCGGAGATCGGCCGCGCGCAGTGGGTGCAGGCGCTCGCCGCGAAGGTGACGCCCGAGCCCGCGATGAACCCCGTCCTGCTCAAGCCCGGCTCCGACCGCCGCAGCCACGTCGTGCTGATGGGGCAGCCCGCGGGCGACGTCTCCTCGAGCGACTGGCAGACCGGCCGGCGGCACCTCGCGCAGGCCGCGCACGCGGCGTACGACGACCTGTCCGCGCGCTTCGAGGTCGTCGTCGCCGAGGGCGCCGGCAGCCCGACCGAGATCAACCTGCGCGCCAGCGACTACGTCAACATGGGCCTCGCCCGGCACGCGTCGATCCCGACCGTGGTGGTCGGCGACATCGACCGGGGCGGGGTGTTCGCGGCGATGTTCGGGACGGTCGCGCTGCTGGACGCCGCGGACCAGGCGCTGGTCGCGGGGTTCGTCGTCAACAAGTTCAGGGGCGACCTCGACCTGCTCTCCCCCGGGCTCGATTCGCTGTCGTCGCTGACCGGGCGGCGGGTCTACGGCGTGCTGCCGTGGGACCCGACGCTGTGGCTGGACTCGGAGGACGCGCTCGACCTCGACGGGCGGCGCAGTGACTCCGGCGCACGCTGCCGCGTGGCGGTCGTGCGACTGCCGCGGATCAGCAACTTCACCGACGTCGACGCGCTCGGGCTCGAGCCCGGTCTCGACGTGGTGTTCGCCGCCGACCCGCGCGACCTCGCCGACGCCGACCTGATCGTGCTGCCCGGCACCCGCGCCACGATCAGCGACCTCGCCTGGCTGCGCTCGCGCGGGCTCGACGTCGCGATCCGCGCCCACGCGGCTCGTGGCCGGCCGGTGCTCGGCATCTGCGGCGGCTTCCAGATGCTCGGTGCGTCGGTCAGCGATCCGTCCGGTGTCGAGGGCGCTCCAGGCGTCACGGTCGACGGGCTCGGGCTGCTCGACGTCACCACCTCGTTCTCGCCCGAGAAGGTCCTGCGCCTTCCGGTCGGTACGGCGCTGGGCGTCGACGCCTCGGGCTACGAGATCCACCACGGGCGGATCACGGTCGGCTCCGGCGAGGCGTTCCTCGGCGGAGTGCGGTCCGGCTCGGTCTTCGGCACGATGTGGCACGGCAGCCTGGAGGGCGATGACCTCCGGCGCGCGTTCCTGTCTTCTGCGCTCGGCCTGGAGCCGTCCGCTGTTTCCTTCCCCGCTGCCCGGTCGGCCCGGCTCGACCGGCTCGGCGACCTCGTCGAGGAGCACCTCGACGTCGACGCCTTGCTCGCGCTCGCCCGCTCCGGCGCCCCGTCGGGGCTGCCGGTCCTGCCTCCCGGAGGTGCCGCATGAGGTTGCTGCTGCTCGGTGGCACGAGCGAGGCCCGCGCGCTCGCCGCCGATCTCGTCGACGCCGGCATCGACGTCACCTCCTCGCTCGCGGGACGAGTCGCCCGGCCGCGCCTGCCCGTCGGGAAGGTCCGCATCGGCGGCTTCGGCGGTGTTCTCGGGCTCCGTGCGGCGCTGGCCGACTACGACGCCGTCGTCGACGCGACCCACCCGTTCGCGCTCGGGATGAGCACCAACGCCGCCGCCGCGTGCACGGACGTCCCGCTGCTGCGCCTCGAACGTCCCGGCTGGGCGCCCGACCCGGCCTGGCACCACGTCGACACCCACGCTGCGGCCGCGACCGCGGCGGCCTCGCTGGGATCGCGTCCGTTCCTCACCGTCGGGCGGCAGGAGCTGGCCCGCTTCGTCCCTGCGCTCGGGGGCCTCCCGGCGCTGGCGCGCGTCGTCGACGTACCCACGATCCAGCTCCCGCCTGCCTGGCAGCTGGTCACCGACCGCGGGCCCTACACGCTGGCCGCCGAGCTCGACGTGCTGCGCGAGCACCGCACCGACGTGCTGGTCACCAAGGACTCCGGCGGGTCCTACACCCGGCCCAAGCTGGACGCGGCGGCCGAGCTCGGCGTCGCCGTCGTCGTCGTACGCCGACCGCCCGCCCCCGCAGGGGTGCGGACCGTGCACGACGTGGCCGACGCGGTCGCCTGGGTGAAGTCCTTGTCATGCAGGGAGCTGGCATGAAGGTCCTCGTCACCGGCGGCGTGCGCTCGGGAAAGTCGCGGCACGCGGAGTCGCTGCTGTCGTCGTGCACGACGGTCACCTACGTCGCGCCCGGGCCGAGCGACGACACCGATCCCGACTGGGTCGCGCGGATCGCCGCGCATCGGGTGCGCCGGCCCTCATCGTGGGTGACGCTCGAGACGTCCGACCTGAGCGACGCCCTGGCCGTCGACGGGCCGGTCCTCGTCGACTGCCTCGGCACCTGGCTGACCGCCGTGCTGGACGCGCACTCGTTGTGGGACGCGCCCTCCGACTCCGTGACCGCAGTCGTCGACGGCCTGCTCGACGAGGTCGTCGCGGTGCTGGCCACGCGGGGAGACGTGGTGCTGGTGACCAACGAGGTCGGGCTGGGCGTCATCCCGTCCCACCGCTCCGGACGGCTCTTCCGCGACCTGCTCGGGCTGGTCAACCAGCGGCTCGCGACGGCCTGCGACGAGGTGCACCTCGTGGTCGCCGGTCGGGTGCTGCGGCTGTGAGCGCGCTGGTGCTGGTCGGGATGTCGGTCACCGACGTGGACCGCCGCTCGTCGTTGCTGGCTGAGGCCGCCTCCCGACAAGCCTCCGTGGCCTTCCTGCAGATGGGCGACCCGTCGCTGTCGCTGGAGCTGACCCGGTTGGCGGATCTGGGGGCCTCCTCGATCACGCTGGTCGGGGTCAACCTCGGGCCGCTCGCGCCCGCGCACTCGTGGCTGCGGCGGATCGCCGGCCACTGGTGGCGTGAGCGCGCGGGCGCCCGCCCGGTCGTCACCGTCGCGACGCGGCTGGTCACGTCACTGTCGTCCGTCGACGACGTGCTGCTCGAGGTGAAGCCGATCACCGGGGCCGAAGCCGGCGTCATGTCCGCCGCCTGGGAGTCCGTCCCGGGCCATGTGCGGCAGGTGCTGATCTGCCGCGGGCCGCGCTGCACCGCTGTCGGGTCGGAGGAGTCCATGCGCGCGCTGGTCCTCGGGCTGGCGCAGGCCGGGCTGGGCGACGACGACGTGCTCGTCACCCACACCGGCTGCCAGTTCCCCTGCAACCAGGCTCCCGTCGTCAGCGTCCAGCCCGACGACGTCTGGTACGGCGCCGTCGACCCTGCCGCCGCCGAGACGATCGTGCGCTCGCACCTGGTCGAGGGCGTGCCCCTCGAGAGCCACCGGCTGCCGCGCGAAGTTCATTTACGTAAATGAACTTCGCGGGACACCCCTAGAGGCTGGCGGCGAGCTCCCGCCGCTGCGCGACGGCGCTCTCCTGCGCGTAGAGCCGGATGACCAGCCCGGTCAGCGCCACCCCGAGGACGCCCCAGAGCGTGGCCAGCGTCAGCACCGACGACAGCCGGAAGGACCACAGGGTGTCGGCGGGGAAGTCGCCCAGCTCGTTGACGGGGGCGAACACCAGCGCGGCGACGACGACCACGACGAGGTAGGCGGCGGCACCGAGGACCACGCCGCCGAACGTCCCGATCCTCGTGCGCAGCCGGCAGGCGGCGTACGTCGCCAGCGCGGCCGCCGCGACCGAGAGCAGCAGGAAGCCGAAGTAGAGAGCGGTCCGGTCCCCGATGGTGTCGCCGCTGCCGACGGCAGGCGGGGTGGCGGGGTACTTCAGGAACGGCACCAGCGCGACCGCCACGAAGCCGATCAGCGCGACGAGAGCCGTCGACTGCCCGGGCAGCAGCCGGCCGAGGCGACCGAGGGTTCCAGCGGCGACCAACGAGACCAGGCCGCCCAGGGCGACGCCGATCGCGAGCGAGCCGGTCAGCAGTCCCCAGGTCGACTGGTTGGTGCGGGAGACCTCGAAGACCTCGTCCTCGGCGCCGGCAGCGTCGGCCTCGTCGTGTGAGTGGCTGTGCCCGTCGGAGGCGGTCGCTGCTCCCGCTTCCTCCAGCGCGATCGCCGACTCGACGTGGGGCTCGCCGACCACGTTGGCCACGAGGAAGGCGGCCAGGCCGGCGATCAGGCCGGCCAGCAGGCCGCGGACAAGAAATGCGCGTGCGTTCATTGAGTTTTCCGTTTCCAGGGGTCGCCGACAGACACCGGGGCGCGCGTCAGCGCGCGCTCGCCCGGGCGGCGAGAAGAGAGGAGAAGTGGTGCTACCGGGTGATCAGTGACTGATCAGTGGCAGGGGTAGCCCATGAGGTGCCGTGCGTCGTGGACCCACTCGTGGATCGCGGTGCCCGCGGGGATCGAGACGGCGCCCTGGTCGGCGCTGATGAAGAAGATGACCAGCGACCCGAGCAGTCCGAAGAAGAGCGCCCAGGGGGCCAGCTCCCGGAGCTCGACGGTGGGGAGAGCGGGGGCACCGGTGACCGGGGCCGCGACAGAATGCGACATGTGTCCTCCTCAGGGATGCGTGCGTCCCTGGTTGTTGGGGTTGGACGACCACGCGGGTCTGACTCCACCACCCGGCCCGAAGGCTGAGGCGATGTCACAGTAGCGCGACTGTGCCGGAATTCCACCGGCTTCCATGTGGTCGTTGACGCTCACCCTAGCGGACCGCGGACCCGCTTGGTCCACCCGCCACGGACCGAAATCGCGGCCGTCGTCAGGGCCGCGAGAAGGCCCACGCGCCGCGCCAGCACTGTGGATCGGGTGATGTCGTCGGGCCGCGCGTCGCGGCCGTCCCCCATCACCGCGCGATGCTCGACCCGCTCGCCGTAGTAGGTGTTCGTGCCGCCCAGCCGGATGCCCAGGGCGCCCGCGAAGGCCGACTCGACGACGCCGCCGTTGGGGCTCGGGTGGTCGGCCGCGTCGCGGCGCCAGGTCTGCAGGGCGACCTTCGCCCGCCCGGGTGCGGCGGCCATCACCAGCAGTCCCGAGAGCCGCGAACCGGGCAGGTTCGCGACGTCATCGAGGCAAGCCGAGGCCCAGCCGAAGTTCTCGTAGCGGGCGTTGTGGTGACCCACCATCGCGTCAAGGGTGTTGACCGCGCGGTAGCCGAGGAGACCCGGCACACCGCACACCGCTCCCCACACCAGCGGGGCGACGACAGCGTCGGAGGTGTTCTCCGCGACCGACTCGACGACCGCCCGCGCAACCTCCGACTCGTCGAGCGCGGCCGTGTCGCGACCGACGAGGTGGGTGAGCCGTTGCCGCGCCGCGGGCAGGTCGGCGGCCACGAGCCGGGTGTGTACGGCGAGCGCTTCGCGTTCCAGTGACCGCCCGCCGAGCACGGCCCACGTCGCGACCGCCGTGGTGAGGACACGGGCCGCCCGGGGACGCTCGGCGAGCAGGCCGAGCACGACCGCGCCACCGACGAGGATGCCGGTGTGCGCGACTCCGCGCGCCCGCGAGTCGGCGTACAGGATGCGCTCGAGGGACGACGCCGTCGTGCCGAAGCCGGCGACGGGGTGGAAGCGCTGCGGGTCGCCGAAGGCTCGGTCGGCGGCCCAGCCGAGCAGCAGCCCGGCGGCGCGGGCCCTCATGAGAGCCCCACCAGGAGGGCGGCGAGGGCGAGCTCGATCGCGGCCCCGAAGACGTCACCGGTGACCCCGCCGAAGCGACGGGTGGTGCGGGCGATGACCGCGACCACGACCCCCAGCGCGAGGGCCGCCGCGAGCGTGCCGCGCCACCACGGCAGGCCGGCCCAGGCACAGGTCACCGCGAGCAGGAGGCCGACGACGAGCCACACGAGGAGGACGACCGCACGCGGCACGGTCCGGGTGTAGGTCAGCCCCAGCCCGTCGGCACGAGCAGCCGGGACCCCCCGCGCGCAGCACACCACCAGCGCCGCACGCGACAGGCAGACGGCGACACCGGCGAGGACGGCGCCGCGCCACGACACGGAGAGCACCGAGGCCAGCGCAGCGACCTGGAGTCCGAGCACCAGCACCACCGCCACGACGCCGGCCGGACCGGACGTGCCCGACTTCATCACCTCGAGCGACCGTGAGCGGTCGTAGGACGCGGCCAGCCCGTCGACGGTGTCGGAGAGCCCGTCGAGGTGGAAGGCGCGGTTGCCGAGGACGACGGCGCCGACGGCGAGCAGCGCGGTGACGAGGGGCGGCAGCCCCAGCCACTGGCCGGCCAGCACGACGCCGACGACCACGAGTCCGAGGGGCAGCACCGCGAGCGGCGCGAGCAGCATCGCGGCCGCGGCCCGCCGGCGATCGACGCGGGACAGCGGACGCACCGGGATCGCGGTCAGCGTCCCGACCGCGAGCCGCCATGCATCGATGAGCATCAGGGCATGAGCTCCGAGAGCAGCGCGACGTCGCGCAACAGGGCGGCGGCACTGCGCACGACCGGGACGGCGGCGACGGCGCCCGAGCCCTCGCCGAGTCGCAGCCCGAGGTCGAGGAGCGGCTCGAGTCCCATCTTCGCCAGCGCGAGGGACTGGGCCGGCTCGGTGGAGCGGTGGCCGGCGGCGTACCACCCCGCAGCGCCGGGCTCGATGCGATCGGCGGTGAGCGCGCAGGCGACGCTCATCAGGCCGTCGAGCAGCACCGGTCGGCCCTCCTGGGCGGCCGCGAGCAGGAAGCCGGTGCTCGCGGCGAGGTCGGCGCTGCCGAGGGCGGCGAGCGTCTCGATCGGGTCGTCGGTGCGGGCGCCGGCGCGGGCCAGTGCGGCGTCGATCACCGCTGTCTTGTGCAGCAGCGCCGCGTCGTCGATGCCGGTGCCGCGACCCACGACCTCCGAGGCGGGCAGGCCGAGCCCGGCCGCGACCAGGGCCGCGGCGGGGGTGGTGTTGCCGATGCCCATGTCGCCGCTGATCAGCAGCTGCGCGCCGGCGGCGATCTCCTCGCGGGCGACCGCCGCACCAGCGGCCAGGGCGGCCCGGGTCTCCTCGAGGGTCAGGGCGTCCTCGAGGTGGATGGCGCCGCTGCCACGACGGATCTTGTGCGCGGTCAGGGCGTCGCGCACCTCCGGCGCGAGGTCCTCGAAGTCCTCGTCCACGCCGAGGTCGAGCACGCGCACGGCGACGCCGTGGGCGCCGGCCAGCGCGTTGACGCCCGCCTTGCCGAGCAGGAAGGTCCGCACCATCGCGCCGGTGATCGCCGGCGGGAAGGCCGACACTCCGTGGCCGGCAACGCCGTGGTCACCCGCGAAGATGACGAGCCGGACGTTGTCGACCGGCACCGGCGGCACCTGGCCCTGGCAGGCCGCGACCCACACGGCGAGGTCGCCGAGCCGGCCGAGCGCACCGGGCGGGGTGGCGAGCGCGGCCAGCCGCTTGGTGGCGTGGGTGCGGGCGATGTCGGAGGGGGCGGCGACGTAGGCCATGGCGGGGTCCTTCATGGGTCGAGGTGGTCGAGCGCGACGAGGAAGCGGTCGGTGAGGGGTTCGGGGCGCACGGCGATGCGCGCCCAGGTGGGGTCGAGTCCGGGGAACGTGTCGCATCGGCGTACGGCGATGCCGACATCGCGCAGGGACAGCCGGGCGCCTCCGAGGCGGGCCAGCACGAACGGGGCCGACGAGGGCACGTGCTCGATGCCGCGCTCGGTGAGTCCCGCGACGAGGTGGTCGCGCCACCGGCCCAGCGTCAGGGCACGGTCGGCCGACTCGGCGGCGGCGCGATCGTTGCTGCACGCGACGAGCGCGGCGACCGCCGGCCCGGCGACCGACCACGGGGTCTGGGCGCGGGCGAGGTCGCGGACGAACGCAGGGTCGCCGGTGAGGTAGCCGGCGCGGATGCCGGGGATCGACCAGTGCTTGGTGAGGCTGCGGATGACCACCACACCGTCGAGGCGCTCGCGCACCAGCGACTCGACCTCGCCGGGCACGGCGTCCATGAACGCCTCGTCGACGACGACGAGCCGGCCCGGCCTCCGGAGCGCCCGGATCAGCGACGCGGGATGCAGCACCCCGGTCGGGTTGGTCGGGTTGCCGATGACGACCAGGTCGGCCGCGTCCGGGACGGTCGACGGATCGAGGGTGGAGTCGGACCGGCAGAGCACGGTCTCGACCGTGTGGCCCGCCTGCTCCAGGGCGGCGTGCGGCTCGGTGAACTGCGGGTGCACCACGACCGGGTGCCGCCACGGCTGGCGGGCGATCAGGGTGAACGCCTCCGCGGCTCCCGCGGTGGGCAGCACCTCATCGGCGGGCCGCTCCACGAACCGCGCGAGGGCAGCCAGCGCCGGCGCCGCGTCGGGATAGGCGGTGTCACCGATGGCGGCGTGCAGGGCGTCGTCGAGCCACACCGGGCGCTCGCCCACGAAGACGTTGACGGCGAGGTCGAGCAGGCCGGGAGCCGCCTCGACGTCGCCGTGGTGGCGCAAGGGGTCGACCGGGTCGGGCTCGACCACGGGCGAGGAGACGTGCGGCACGGCTGCGTGCGCCGCGTCCGCGAACCGCTGCGCGAGCGCGGGGTGCCCGGCCCAGTGCACGTGCAGGTAGGACGCGTGCCAGGTGTCGGTCGCGAACCCGGTCGGGGCACCGTCGATCCCCCACGCGTCACCGTCCGAGGTGACCGACGTCTTGTGGAACTCGTGCCCCGTCACCTGCTCTCCCACCCGCGTCAGCAGCGAGTCGGTGAGCGCGGTCGCGGTCGGGTAGCGCAGCGTCAGGCGGCTGCCCATCGCGGCGTCGGTCGGCACGACGCCTGCCATCGCCACGCCGTCGAGGGTCGCGGCGAGGTAGAGCAGCCCCGCACACTCCGCGACCGTGGGGACGCCCGCCCGGACCGCGTCGCCCAGGTCGTCGAGCAGGCTCCGGTTGGCGGCCAGCTCGGCGGCGTACACCTCGGGGAAGCCGCCACCGAGGTAGATCGCCTGCGTGCCCGCAGGCAGGCGGCGGTCGCGCAGCGGGTCGAAGGCGACGACCTCGCACCCGGCCGCGCTGAGCAGCTCCTCGGTCTCGGGGTAGCGGAACGTGAAGGCGCGTCCGCCGGCGACGGCGACGACGGGACGACCGGCTCCCGCAGGGCTGATGTGGAGCGCCGGGTCCCAGGGCGTTGCGTCGAGGTCGGGCGCCGAGCGCGCGACGTCGAGGAGTGCGTCGAGGTCGAGGTGCTTGGCGACCTGCTCCCCCAGCCGCGCGACCATCGCGACCGATTCGTCGCGCTCGGCCGCGGGCACCAGCCCGAGGTGTCGCGACGGGGTGGCGAGGTCCTCGTCGCGCGGCAGCACGCCGAGCACGGGCAGCGAGAGGGCGCGCCGGATCTCCTCGATGTTGCGCTCGGAGCCCGCGTTGTTGAGGACGACGCCGGCGATCTCGATGGTCGGGTCGTACGTCGCCATACCCGCCGCGATCGCCGCGACCGTGCGCGACTGGCGGGCGATGTCGAGGACGAGCACGACCGGTGACTGCGTGAGGGCGGCGACGTGGGCCGTCGAGGCGAAGCCGTCGGTCCCGATCCGCCCGTCGTGCAGGCCCATCACGCCCTCGATCACCGCGACATCGGCACCCCGCGCGCCGTGCAGCAGCAGCGGCACGACCCGCTCCTCGCCGACGAGGTGCGGGTCGAGGTTGCGACCGGGACGACCGGAGGCGAGCGCGTGGTAGCCGGGATCGATGTAGTCGGGGCCGACCTTGTGCCCGCTGACGCTCTGCCCGGCGTTTCGAAGCGCCGCGAGGAGGCCCGTCGCGATGGTGGTCTTGCCCTGCCCGGTGCTGGGAGCGGCAATCACCAGCCTCGGCAGGGTCACGGGCAGGGTCACCACTCGATGCCCTTCTGTCCCTTCTGGCCGGCGTCCATCGGGTGCTTGACCTTGGTCATCTCGGTGACCAGGTCGGCGACCTCGACGAGCCTGGGGTCCGCGTTGCGGCCGGTGATGACGACGTGCTGGAAGCCCGGCCGGTCGCGGAGCGTCTCGACGACGTCGTCGACATCGACCCAGCCCCACTTCATCGGATAGGTGAACTCGTCGAGGATCAGCAGGTCGTGGGTCTCCTCGGCGAGGCGGCGCTTGATCTCCTGCCAGCCCTCGACGGCCGCGGCCGCGTGGTCGACGTCGTCGCCGTGCTTGCGGGTCCAGGACCAGCCCGAGCCCATCTTGTGCCACTCGACGGGACCGCCCTCGCCGGTCTCCTCGTGCAGGCTGCCCAGGCGCTCGAGCACGGTCTGCTCGCCGATGCGCCACTTGGCGGACTTCACGAACTGGAAGACGCCGACCTTCCAGCCCTGGTTCCAGCCGCGGATGCCGACCCCGAAAGCGGCAGTCGACTTCCCCTTCCCGTCGCCCGTGTGCACCATCACCAGCGGGCGGTTGCGGCGCTGCCGGGTGGTGAGCCCGTCGTCCGGTACGGCGATCGGCTGGCCCTTCGGCATCAGGCCACCCCTCTCTCGGTGTGCGTCCGGACGGTGCCGGCCAGCGACTCGGCGCTGACCTCGGCGACCGGGAGGTGCTCGGCGCCGAGCACGTCGGCCAGCCGGGCGGCGAGCCCGAGCCGCAGCGGGCCGGACTCGGAGTCGATGACGATCGTGGTGACACGCAGGCCGGCGAGGTGCTCCGCGGCCTGCAGGGAACGGGCCACGGCGTCGGGTCCGTCGGTGGCGCGACCGTCGGTCACCACCACCAGCAACGGGCGGAGCCGCGGGTCACGCAGCCGCTCGCGCCGCAGCACGGTCGCGGCCTCGAGGAGACCTGCGGCCAGCGGCGTACGCCCCCCGGCCGGAAGCTCGTCCAGGCGCTGCGCGGCGATCTCGACCGAGTGGGTCGGCGGCAGCGCGAGCTCGGCGTCCTGGGCGCGGAAGGTGATCAGCCCGACCTTGTCGCGGCGGCGGTAGGCGTCCATCAGCAGCGACAGCACGGCGGTCTTGACCTGGGTCATCCGCTTGCGCGCGGCCATCGAGCCGGAGGCGTCGACGCAGAAGAGGACGAGGTTGGCCTCGCGGCCCTCGCGGACGGCGACCCTCAAGTCTTCGGACCGGACGTCGACGCGACCGCTCGTGCGACCCCGCGCGGGTTGCTTGCCGGCTGCAGCCAGCAGTGTCTCGACCAGGTGCAGCGAACCGCTCGTGCCGGCCGTGGCGCCCACGCGCCGACCGGTGCGCGAGAGAGCACGGCTGCGGCGGCCGGCGGCGCCGTCACCGAGGCCCTGGACGGTGAAGAGCTTGGGGCGGTAGGCCGCCGCGGCACCGACCACCGACTCCGCGCTCGGACCTGAGTCTTGAGAAGACTCAGGTCCAAGGGGCGGCTCGCTGTCCCCCTCGGACGTCATGGGATCTGGCTGTTCGGACGACCCGTCCTCATGACGTCCCGGATCGTCGTCGGGCGAGCCGGGCGAGTCGGGGCCCTCCGGCGAGTCGGGCCCCTCCGGCCCCTCCGGCCCCTCCGGCGGCTCGGGCGGCAGCTCGTCGTCGCCGAGCAGCTGGTCGAGCAGGTCCTCGTCGAGGCCGGGGGCGTCGAACGGGTTGCGGCGACGGCGGTGCGGCAGCGACAGCAGCGCGGCCCGGCGGATGTCGGCGCGGGTGACCTCGTCGCGGCCCTCCCAGGCGGCGTGCGCGACGGCGGTGCGGGCGGTGACGATGTCGGCCCGCAGCCCGTCGACCTCGAAGGCGGCGCAGATCTCGGCGATCTTGAGCAGGGCGGCGTCCGTGAGCCGCACCTTGGGCAGGTGGTCGCGAGCGGACGAGATCCGCTCGGTCAGGGAGCGGTCGCGGTCGCGGTAGCGCTCGGTGAAGGCGGTCGCGTCGAGGTCGAAGGCCATCCGTCGCCGTACGACCTCGGCGCGCAGCGTGGGCTCGCGCGGCGCGGCGACCTCGACGGTCAGCCCGAAGCGGTCGAGGAGCTGCGGGCGGAGCTCGCCCTCCTCGGGGTTCATGGTGCCGATCAGCACGAAGCGGGCGGCGTGCTCGACCGAGACACCGTCACGCTCGATGGTGACCTGGCCCATCGCGGCAGCGTCGAGCAGCAGGTCGACGAGGTGGTCGTGGAGCAGGTTGACCTCGTCGACGTAGAGGATGCCGCGGTGGGCGCGGGCGAGGAGTCCGGGCTCGTACTCGACCTTGCCGTGCGACAGGGCCCGCTCGAGGTGCAGCGACCCGAGCACGCGGTCCTCGGTGGCACCCACCGGCAGCTCGACGAGGCGGACCGGGCGCGTGAGCACCGACGCGTCGGCGGCGAAGGGGCCGTCGGGCGAGGTCGCGGACGGGTTGGTCGGATCGATCGAGAAGCGGTCGTCGGCATAGACGTCGACCGGCGGCAGCACCGCCGCCAGCGCGCGGACGGTGGTCGACTTGGCCGTGCCCTTCTCGCCGCGCACCAGCACCCCACCGATCTCGGGCGCGATGGTGGTGAGGACGAGGGCGAGGCCCATGTCGTCGAGCGCGTCGGCCTCGCAACCGAGGACGGCAGAAAATGGGTAGTGCTGTGGCATGTGAGGCTCCCGCTCGCTTCGCCAAGAAAATGGTCGGACGCGAGGCCGGTCTTCGGACTTGTCAGGTCCCCTCGAGAGGGGCCTGATTCACCGCAGCGGGCCTGTGCCGGACTTTCACCGGCTTCCCAGATTCTCCCCTCCGACGCATGCTCAACGTTTCCGATGAGCCGGCCGTCAGGGCACCTCGTGCCTGCCGAGACGATAGCGTGCGGGCCCGTGGCCCCCTCCCCCCGTCCATCCCTGCCAGCCGTGACCGTCGTCGGGATCGGCGCCGACGGCTGGTCCGGGGTGCCTGCCCATCTCCGCGACCTGGTCCTGGCCGCGCCCGTCGTCGTCGGCGGCGCCCGCCACCTCGACCTGCTGCCGGACGTCCCCGGTCAGCAGCGCCTGGCCTGGCCGTCCCCACTGCGCGCCGGGCTCGCCGAGCTGGTCGCGGAGTCCCCCGGCCTCGTCGCCCTCGCCTCCGGTGACCCGCTCGTCTCCGGCATCGGCACGACCCTGATCGACGTGCTCGGCGCCGAGCACGTCGTCCTGCACCCCGCTGTCTCCTCGGTGGCGCTCGCCCGGGCCCGGCTCGGCTGGCCGGCCGAGTCGTGCGCCGTCGTCAGCCTCGTCGGTCGCGACCCCGCCCTGGTGCTGCGCGAGCTCGCCCCCGGACGGCGCGTCCTCGTGCTGTCGTCCGACGAGCACACGCCCGGCCAGGTCGCCGCCCTGCTGACCGACGTGGGGTACGGCGCCAGCACCCTGCACGTCCTCGGCGAGCTCGGCGCTCCGTCGGAGTCGCACGCGACCGGCGTGGCACAGGACTGGCGCGAGACGTCGCCGCGGCTGCACGTCCTCGCCCTCGAGCTGGTCGGTCCGCCCCGCTTCGGCTGGACAGCCGGGCTGCCCGACGACGCCTTCGAGCACGACGGCCAGCTGACCAAGCGCGACCTGCGCGCCTCCGCCCTGGCCCGGCTCGCGCCCGTCCCCGGCGAGCACCTCTGGGACGTCGGCGCCGGCGCCGGCTCGATCGGGATCGAGTGGATGCGCGCCCACCCGACCTGCACGACCACCGCGATCGAGGGCAACCCCGACCGAGCGGCCCGCATCGCGAGGAACGCCTCGCGCCTCGGCGTACCCGGCCTGTCCGTGGTGACCGGCCGCGCGCCCGACGCCCTCGCCGGCCTACGCCGGCCCGACGCGATCTTCATCGGCGGCGGCGCGACCGCTCCGGGTGTCCTCGACACCTGCCTGGCCGCACTGTCGCCCGGCGGCCGGCTCGTCGTCCACGGCGTGACGCTCGAGACCGAGCAACGCCTGGCCCAGGCCTACACCGAGCACGGCGGCGAGCTGACGCGCATCGGCGTCGAGACCGCCGCGCCCGTCGGCACCTTCACGGGCTGGACGCCTGCGCGCAGCGTCACCCAGTGGGCGTTCTCGGGCTAACCCTTCCCTCGCGGCGCGGCCCGGACGTGCGCACGCTCGCCCTGCTTGCCGACGAGGCTGAGGAACTCCACCGGCCCTGAGCTGGTGGCTCCGAACCAGTGCGGGGTGCGGGTGTCGAACTCGGCGGCCTCGCCCGGTCCGAGGATCAGGTCGTGCTCGCCGAGCACCAGGCGGAGCTGGCCGTTGAGGACGAACGCCCAGTCGTAGCCCTCGTGGGTGCGCAGCTCGGGCTCGGCGTCGTCGCGACCGGCGGGCAGCACGAACTTGTAGGCCTGGACGCCTCCGGGCCGGTTGGTCAGCGGCAGGATCGTCGCGCCGCCGCTGCCGGCGATCGGGCGCAGGTTCACCCGCGGGTCGCCCGTGGGCGGTGCGCCGACGAGCTCGTCCAGCGTGACGCCGTACGCGCGTGCCAGCGGCAGCAGCTGCTCCAGGGTGGGCCGACGAAGACCCGCCTCGAGCCGGGACAGAGTGCTGGTCGAGATGCCGGTCTCGTGAGCCACCTCACTGAGCGTGCTGTCGCGGCGCTGACGCAGCAGCTTCAGCCGCGGGCCCACGCCGTCGAGGGTGCGGTCCGTCTCATACATGTCTCGTAATTTGCCAGTTCAGCAACAACGTTTGCAAATCCGCCATCCGGCGGTCACTGTCGAAGAGACGAGCACACCTTGATCGAGGAGACCGCGTGACGCACACGTTCGACAACGAGTACTGGGACCAGATCTGGCAGGGCGATCGCGCCCAGGCCATGGCCACCAGCCAGCCCAACCCGCACTTGCTGACGGAGGTCGCTGACCTCACGCCCGGGACCGCCCTCGACGCCGGCTGCGGGGCCGGGGCCGAGGCGATCTGGCTCGCCTCGTGCGGCTGGCAGGTCACCGCGGCCGACATCGCCACCGATGCACTCGCACGCGCAGCCGAACGTGCCGACGCGAACGGCGTGCAGGTGGAGTGGGTCGAGGCAGACCTGTCCGTGTGGGAGCCGGAGGCGCCGTACGACCTGGTGACCACGCACTATGCGCACCCCTCGATCCCGCAGCTGGAGTTCTACGACCGGATCGCAACGTGGGTGGCGCCCGGCGGCACGCTGCTGATCGTCGGCCACCTCCACCACGGAGGCCACGGTCATGGTCACGGCCATGGTCACGGCCACGAGCCTCCCGCCGCCGCGTCGGCGACCGCAGCCACCATCACGGCGCGGCTGGACCCGGCCGCGTGGGAGGTCGTGACCGCTCAGGAGTCGCAGCGGACCGTGCCCGGCAGCGACAAGGTGCTGCACGACGTGGTCGTCCGGGCCACGCGCCGTTGAGGCCTACTCCCGAGCCGAGTAGCGCTCCGCGTGCACGACGCCCTCGAGCGGCGAGCGGTGCCGCCACCCGAACCGCTCGAGGTCCGGCACGTCCGGTAGCTCGGAGACGGCGCCGACGCACAGCCACGCGACCGGGCGGACGTGGGCCGGGAAGCCGACGAGGTCGCGGAGGAACTCCTCGCGGTAGAAGCTGACCCAGCCGACGCCTAGGCCCTCGGCGGTCGCGGCGAGCCAGAGGTTCTGGATGGCGCAGACGACGGAGTAGAGCCCCGCGTCGGCGATGGCGTGCCGGCCCAGCACGTTGGGCCCGCCGCGCGACGGGTCGTAGCCGACGACGATCCCCAGCCCGGACTCGACGATCCCCTCGACCTTGATCTTGTCGAAGGTCTCGGACCGCTCACCGTCCAGCGTTGCGGCGTACGTCGATCGCTCGGCGTCGACATGGGAGCGGAACGACGCCAGCGTCGATGCAGCGCGCACCAGCACGAAGTCCCACGGCTGGCTCATCCCGACGCTCGGCGCGCAGTGGGCCGCGGCCAGCACCCGCTGGAGCACCTCGGGCGCGACCGGCTCGCCGGTGAACTCCCGGCGGGTGTCGCGGCGGCGGTTGATGACGTCGTAGAGGTCGTTCACCGCTTGGAGCTCCGGTCACGCGTGGGGGCGTAGAGGTAGGACTCCCCGCCGTCGGCCGGCGCCAGCGCGCGACCGACGAGGATCACCGCCGCCATCCTCAGCCCGGCCTCCTCGACCAGGTCGGCGATGGTGGCGACCGTGCCGCGCAGCACCAGCTCGTCCGGCTGGCTCGCGCGGTGCACGACGGCGACCGGGCAGTCGGCGCCGTACTCCTCCTCGAGCTCCTCCATGAGTGAACGGGTGCGGGTGATCGCGAGGTGCAGGACCAGCGTGGCGCCGGTCGCGGCGAAGGCCGCGAGCGACTCCCCCGACGGCATCGCGGTCGAGCGCGCCTGCACCCGGGTGAGCACGACCGACTGCGCGACGAGCGGCACGGTCAGCTCGCGGCCGAGGAGCGCGGCGGCCGCGGCGTAGGCGGGCACGCCGGGCGTGACGTCCCACGGCACCCCGGCAGCGTCGAGGCGGCGGGTCTGCTCGGCGAGCGCTGAGTAGACCGACAGGTCGCCCGAGGCGAGCCGCACGACGTCCTTGCCCTCGTGGTGGGCCGAGACGAGGCGCTCGACGATCTCGTCGAGGTCGAGGTCCTGGGTGTCGACCAGGGTCGCCTCCGGGCTCACGTGGCCGAGCACCTCGGGATCGAGGTAGGACCCCGGGAACAGCACGACGTCGGCGGCCCCCAGCAGCCGGGTCGCGCGCACGGTCAGCAGGTCGGCGACCCCCGGGCCGGCCCCGACGAAGTGGACGGTCATCAGGCGTCCACGAAGCGCGGCGTCCAGACGCCGGCCGGACTGACCCGCGTCCCCGAGGCCCCGATGATCAGCAGGCACTTCATGTCGATGCTCGCCGGGTCGAGCTCGGCGAGCGTGGTCACCGTCAACGACTCCTCGGCCCGGCCGACGTCACGACCGACGACCACGACGGTGTCGGGCTTGCGGTGCTCGAGCAGCACCTCCTGGGCCGTCGCGACCTGGGAGGTGCGCGAGCGCGACGCGGGGTTGTAGATCGCCAGCACCAGGTCGGCCTCGGCGATCGCGCGCAACCGGCGCTCGACCACCGCCCACGGCTTGAGCCGGTCGGAGAGCGAGACGACCGCGAAGTCGCCGCCGATCGGGGCACCGGCCCGCGCCGCCACGGCCTGCACGGCGCTGAGTCCGGGCAGGACGCGGATCGACACATCGGCGTACGCCGCGTCGTCGGCCGCCTCGAAGACGGCAGCCGCCATCCCGAAGACCCCGGCGTCGCCGCCGGACACGACCGCGACCCGCTCGCCGGCGCGTGCGAGGTCGAGCGCGATGCGGGCGCGGTCGACCTCGACCGTGTTGCCGGAGGCGTGCCGGGTCAGGCCGGCACGCTGCGGCACCCGCTCGACGTAGGGCCCGTAGCCGACGACGTGGTCGACCTCCGCGAGCGCCGCGGAGACCTCGGGCGTCAGCCAGCCGTCCGGGCCGGGCCCGAGGCCGACGACGAGGAGCTCGGCGGCGGGCTCGGGGGCCACCTCGACGGCCTCGTCGAGACCGTGCCGGAGGCGAACGCGGCTCGTGGCGTGAGCCGTGTCGCCGGGCACGACCACGAGCGAGAAGTAGGGGACGGACTCCGGATCGACGTCCGCGACGGGCAGCCATCGTTCCTCCGGCTGGGACGCCCGCTCGACGTACCACGCACCGTCGAGACGACCAGCCTGCTCGAGCGCCGAGCGCACCGCCGGGAAGGTGCGGCCGAGCTTCATGATGATGGCCGCGTCCGTGTCGGCCAGCCGACGCGCGAGCTCGGGCTCGGGCAGCGTCCCGGGCAGGACCGTGAGCACGTCGGACTGGCGCACCAGCGGCGTCGAGATCGTGGCGGTGGCCGCTGCGAAGGCAGGGACCCCCGGCACCACCTCGGTGTCGTAGACCTCGCCGAAGCGGTCGTGGAGGTACATGGACGAGCCGTAGAAGAGCGGGTCGCCCTCGGCGAGCAGGACCACGTCGCGGCCGGCGTCGAGGTGCCGCGCCAGTCGGACGGCGCAGGACTCGTAGAAGTCGGCCATCGCCCCGACGTAGCCGCCGGGGTGGTTGGTGGTCCCGGTCGTGACCGGGTAGCGGAGCTCCTCCTCGACAGCGCCGGCCGGGATGACGTCGGCAGCGATGCGGCGAGCGTGCGACTGCTTGCGGACACCTGCGTGGTAGGCCACGACGTCGGCGGCGGCGATGAGCCGGGCCGCCTTGATCGTCATCAGCTCCGGGTCACCCGGGCCGATCCCCACGACCGTGAACCTGCCTGTCATTCCTGCTCCTGGGCCAGTGCGTTGAGGGCGGACGAGGTCATCGCGGATCCACCGCGGCGGCCCAGGACGGTGACGAACGGGATGTCGATCCCGTGCTCCCCGCTGAGGTCGACCAGGGCCTGCTTGGACTCGGCGGCGCCGATGAAGCCGACCGGGCAGCCGACGATCGCGGCCGGTCGCGGACCTCCGTCGAGGACCATCTCGAGCAGGTGGAACAGCGCCGTCGGCGCGTTGCCGATCGCGACGACCGCGCCCTCGAGGTGCGGCTCCCACAGCGAGACGGCGGCGGCGGTGCGGGTCGTGCGCCACTCCCGCGCCAGGTCGGGCGTGCGCTCGTCGTTGAGGAAGCAGAGCACCTCGTTGTCGCGCGGCAGCCGCGCCCGGGTCACGCCGGTCGCGACCATCGTGGCGTCGCACAGCATCGGCGCCCCGGCCTCCAGCGCCGTCCGCGCGGCCGAGATCAGCCCGGGGTGGATGACCAGGTCGGCGGCGAGGTCGACCTGCCCGCTGCCGTGGATCATCCGGACGGCGAGCTTCTCCGCGTCGGCGGGCACGCCGCTGAGGTCCGACTCGCGGCGGATGGTCGCGAACGAGTCGACATAGATGTCCGGGCCGACGTCGACGTAGTCGTAGTGCCGCTGCGGCCGGCGCAGGCCGGGCAGCTGGGTCAGGTCGGTCATCGGGTCTCCTCGGGGATCAGGACGCCGCGCCACGGGGTGACCACGAGGGCGGCGGTGTGGGAAGTCAGGTCGTCGACGGCCGCGCGGTCGAGCCCGTCGCGGGTGACCTCGACGTGGCGTCCGCCCGGCACGTCGCCGAAGGGCAGAGCAGGCGCAGGCGCAGGCAGTCGTGGGTCGGGCGGGCCGGGGTCGAGCAGCGGTGTGTCCAGCTCCGTCACGTGCCAGGGCGCCGACGGTCCGTTGCCGCGGCGTACGGCGAACGCGTGGGCCAGCTCCGCGATCCGCGCCGCCGCCTCGGCCAGCGGGACGACCGGACCGAACCCGTCCCCGACCCGGAGCTGCGCCGACGAGGAGTCGAGCGTCACCAGGCCGAGGTCGCAGCCGCGCGTCAGCAGGTCGCCCCGGCCGTCGTCGAGCACGAACAGGAAGCGCCCGGGCAGGGCCGCGAGCTCGGGATCGGCGCACAGCCGCGCGTCGAGGTCCGCGGCCACGACCCGCAGGTCGGCACGCCCTTCGGCGAGCCCGGACTGCGGGGAGACCATGACGTTGCGGACCAGCTCGTGGCTGCGGGTGGGCAGCAGCCCGGTCGCCTCGATCGCGGCCAGCACCGCCGGGTCGAGGCCGCAGCCCGAGCTGGGCAGGGCGCGGACCTGGAGGTTGGCGCGCGAGGTGAGGTGCACCCGCCCGTCGCCGTACTCCCCCGCGACGCCGGCCAGCGCGCGCAGCGACTCCGCGGACACCCACCCGCCGATCAGGCGCAGGCGCACGAGCATCCCGTCGGATGCCGACCACGGGCGCAGCGCGCCCGGGCAGAGGTCGCCTCTGCTGCGTGTGCTGGACATGGGGGCCAATCTGGGTCCGGGCCCGTGCGCGGGGCCGTGTGACCTGGCGGCGATTGCCGCTAGGGCCAGCAGGTCTTCGGACTCGGGATCTTTCGGGTCGGGGCGCCTTCCCGGAATCGTGCTCCAGTGGCTGCCGCCTCGTCAGAGGCTGCGTGCTCCGCCCGTCACCCTCACCGCTGCGCGTCAGTCCCGGAGTCTCACCGGGTTCCCTGACTCCACGTGCTGGAGTACGACTGGCGCGACGAGGGTATCGCGGCCCGCGACCCCATCGACAGACCGCCCGCGACGCTGGATGATCGGGAGTCATGAGGAAGCTCATCGTCACCGTCCTGTCGACCCTCGACGGATATGCAGCAGGCGAGGGCGGCAACGTCTTCGTGATGCCGATCGACCTCGGCTTCGACCGCTACAACCTCGAGCGGATGCAGGCCGCCGAGACCATGGTCTTCGGCGCCACCTCGTTCCACGGTGCGCGCGGCTACTGGCCACCGCTCGCCGACGACGAGAGCGCCCCTGCGGTCGAGCGTGAGATCTCGCGGCTGCACAACACGCTGGACAAGATCGTCGTCTCCGACAGCACCGCACCGGCCGACACCGAGCCGTGGAGCGGGACCACCGAGGTCGTGGGTCGGGCCCACGCCGCAGACCGGCTCACCGAGCTCAGGTCCGGCGACGGCGGCGACATCGTCTGCTTCGGCAGCCTGACCGCCTGGAACGACCTGCTCGCCCAGGGCCTGGTCGACGAGCTGCACGTCATGGTCGGCCCCGGCGCGATCGGTGCCGGCCTGCCGACCTTCAACCAGCCCGTGTCGCAGCGGCTCTCGTTGCTCGACGCGCGGCGGCTGGACGACTCCGAGCTCGTCGCCCTGCAGTACGCCGTCGGCCCGACGATCAGCTGAGGCGGAGGCGCCGCGCGCTCTCCTCACGCATCTCGACCTTGCGGATCTTGCCGGTCACGGTCATCGGGAACTCGTCGGCGATGACGATGTAGCGCGGGATCTTGTAGTGGGCCAGCTTGCCCGTGGCGAACGCCTTGACCGCGGCCGCGTCGAGGGGCTCGGTGCCGGCGCGCATCCGCAGCCACGCGCACAGCTCCTCGCCGTACTTCTCGTCCGGGACCCCGATGACCTGCACGTCCTCGATGTCGGGGTGGGTGAAGAGGAACTCCTCGATCTCGCGGGGATAGATGTTCTCGCCTCCGCGGATCACCATGTCCTTGATCCGCCCGACGATCGCGCAGTAGCCGTCCTCGCGCATCACCGCGAGGTCGCCGGTGTGCATCCAGCCGTCCTCGTCGATCGCCTCGCGCGTCTTCTCCTCGTCGTCCCAGTAGCCGAGCATCACGGAGTAGCCGCGGGTGCAGAACTCACCGGTCTCGCCGCGCGGCAGGGTCTCGCCGGTCAGCGGGTCGACGACCTTGACCTCGACGTGCGGGTGCACCCGCCCGATCGTGGCTGTCCGGCGATCGAGGTCGTCGTCGCTGCGGGTCTGAGTGGACACCGGCGACGTCTCGGTCATGCCGTAGGCGATCGAGACCTCCGCCATGTTCATCTCGGAGATGCAGCGCTTCATGACCTCCACCGGGCACGGCGAGCCGGCCATGATCCCGGTCCGCAGCGTGGAGAGGTCGACGTCGGCGAAGCCGGGCGCGTTCTGCATCGCGATGAACATCGTCGGCACGCCGTAGACCCCGGTGCAGCGCTCGTCCTGGATCGCCTGCAGCGTCGTCACCGGGTCGAAGCCGGGCGCCGGGATGACCATCGTCGCGCCGTGGGTGGTGCAGCCGAGGTTGCCCATCACCATCCCGAAGCAGTGGTAGAACGGCACCGGGATGCAGAGCCGGTCCTGCTCGCTGAAGTTGATCAGCTCGGTGACGAAGAAGCCGTTGTTGAGGATGTTGCGGTGGCTCAGCGTCGCACCCTTGGGAAAGCCGGTCGTCCCGCTCGTGTACTGGATGTTGATGGCGTCGTCGGGCTCGAGTGAGTAGTCGAGCAGGTCCAGCAGCGTCACGCCCGGGTCCGAGACGTTGAAGTCGGTCCACTCGGGCGTGCCGATGAACAGCACCTGCTGCAACGCCGTCTCGGTCCTGACCTCCTCGACCATCGCGCGGTAGTCGCTGCCCTTGAACTCGGTGGCGGATACCAGCAGCTTGGCGCCCGACTGGTTGAGCACGAAGGCCAGCTCGTGGGTGCGGTAGGCCGGGTTGACGTTGACCAGGATCGCGCCGATCTTGGCCGTCGCGAACTGCGTCAGCGTCCACTCCGCGCAGTTGGGCGCCCAGATCGCCACCCGGTCGCCCTTGGTGATCCCGGAGCGGAGCAGCGCGATCGCGAGCACGTCCACGTCACGGTCCAGCTCGGCATAGGTCCAGCGCCTGCCCGTCGCGACCTCGACGAGCGCCTCCCTCTCGCCGTACGTCGCCACCGTCCGCTCGAAGTTCGCGCCGATCGTCTCCTCCAGCAGCGCTGGGGTGGTCTCGCCGGCTGTGATCGACGTCATGTCGGTGTCCATGCGCCGACCCTAGCGACGCCTCACAGGGCCAGAAGGAGGACCCGGGCAGCTGTACGGTGAGCAGACCCGACGTGAGTGAGGTTGCGTGGCCACCGACCCCGATCCCGGCACTCCGGCCGCTCCGCGGGCGCGCGAGCGCTCGACCCGGCAGTTCGAGGCCGTGCGGGACGAGCTGGCGCGGGGCGACGACTTCCGCAGCGCGCAGGACATCCACGCCTCGCTCGGCGCACGCGGTACGGCGGTCGGGCTGGCCACGGTCTACCGAGCGCTGCAGACCCTCGCGGACTCGGGCGCGGCCGACTCCCTGCGCAGCCCTGCGGGTCAAGCGGTCTACCGCGTGTGCGGTCAGGTGCACCACCACCACCTCGTGTGTCGCTCGTGCGGCCGGACGGTCGAGGTCCAGGGACTCGCCGTCGAGCGCTGGGCCGAGAAGACAGCCGGAGCGAACGGCTTCAGCGACGTCGAGCACACCGTGGAGCTGACCGGCACCTGCACTCCCTGCCGCACCACCTCGAGCTGACCCTCGGTCCGAGGCTCGGGTGACGGCTGCATCGTCGTCGTGCCATACTGATAACGATTCTCATTTTCAGGAGGCGCCATGAAGCACGACATCCATCCCCCGTACGGCCCGGTGGCATTCCGGGACCGCTCCACCGGCTGGGTGACCATCACCCGGTCCACGCTCGCGGGCAGGGAGCACCACCAGGTCGTCGAGATCGACGGCACCACCCTCCCCGTCGTCGACGTCGACATCTCCAGCGACAGCCACCCGTTCTGGACGGGCACAGCCCGCACCCTCGACAGCGAGGGCCGGGTGGAGAAGTTCCAGCGCCGCTACGGCAGGACCTCATGAGGACGCCGCTGGTCGTCGTCACCGGGGTGGACACGATGGCGATGGACAGCACCCTGATGAGCCTCGCGTGGGACCTGCCGCGAGCGGTGTCGGTGCGACACCACATCGACCCGCACTCGCAGGTCCTCACCCGGGTCGTCAGCGACGCGGACGGCATCGTGGAGAAGGAGCACATCCAGCTCGAGCACGCCTGCGTGAGCTGTGCCTTGCGCGAGGACATCCTGCCCACCCTCGAACGCCTCGCCCGTGACGACCGGTGGAGCGCGATCGTCTCCGGGCTCCCAACCGCCACCGAGGCGGGCCAGCTCTCGCACGCCCTCGGCACCAACAGTCGGCTGGCACGGCACCTCAAGCTGAGCAGCGTGGTGGCGGCCGTCGGCGGCGGCGGCGTCGTTCGCGACCTGCTCAGCGACGACACGCTCCAGGAGCGGTGCGTGCACACCAACCCCGACGACGACCGAGGCGTCGGCGAGGTGGCCTGCGCCCAGATCGAGTTCGCCGACGTCGTCGTGCTCGACACCGACCCCGGCGCGGAGGCGACCGACCTGGTGCGGGCCATGGCGCGACCCGATGCCCCTCTGGTCACCGGAGCGGACCAGCTCGACGGAGCAGCCCTCACGGCGCAACGCCACCAGAGCACCCTGGCCCACCAGTGGTGCGCCGCCGAGACCAACGTCGCCGCGCCTGCGCTCGGCAGCAGCCGTGCCTGGCGCCTGGACCTCTCCTCCTCGCGCCCCTTCCATCCGGAGCGGCTGCTGGACCGGATCGAGCTCCTCGGCACCGGTGCCCACCGCTCGCGCGGCTCGTTCTGGCTCCCCACCCGTCCCGGCGCGCTCCTGGAGTGGTCCGGCGCCGGCGGCCAGCTCAGCATCGGGAGCTACAGCGCGTGGGGTCGTCGTACGCCGCTGACCCGATTGATCTTCACCGGGCTCGGGCAGCCGCCCAGCACCCTCGGCCCGGCCTTCGAGGACATCTTGCTGACGCCGCAGGAGGCCCAGCTCGACCACCACAGCTGGAGCGTCCTCGAGGACGGCCTCGAGCCCTGGCTCGGCGACATCCGCGACGTCGCCTGACCCGCCTCTCCCCCCACTTCCCGACAGGAGCACCCCATGGCCGTACCCAAGCGAAAGACCTCGCGCAGCAACACCCGGCACCGCCGCGCCCAGTGGAAGGCGACCCCGCCCGACCTGGTCCCGATCACCGTCGAGGGCGAGACCCACCGGGTCCCGCGCTCCCTGGTCCGCGCCATCGAGCGCGGCTACGTCGACCCGGCGCCCCGAGGTGACCGGTGACGGCCCGCCGGCCGACGCCGGCGCGAAACCCCGGAGCTCGCAAGAAGCCCCTGCTCGCGCCCGGCGTCACGCACGTCGACCTCCAGGACGTCACGCTGCTGCGCACCTTCGTCTCCGACCGGGGCCGGATCCGCGCCCGCCGGGTCACCGGCCTCACCCCGCAGCGGCAGCGCGTCGTCGCCCGGGCCGTCAAGAACGCCCGCGAGGTGGCCCTCCTCCCCTCCACCAGCCGCTGACGCGGCACCGACCCCGAAGGAACGCATCGTGAAGGTCCGCAACTCCATCCGCTCGGTCAAGGACCAGCCCGGATCCCAGGTCGTGCGTCGCCGCGGCCGCACCTACGTCATCAACAAGCGCAACCCCCGGCTCAAGACCCGCCAGGGCTGAGCCGACCGACCAGAGAGGACGCCCATGTCACGCACCTGCCAGGTCACCGGAGCCCAGCCCGGCTTCGGCCACCACGTCTCCCACTCCCACCGCCGCACCAAGCGGCGCTTCGACGTCAACGTCCAGTCCAAGCGCTACTGGGTGCCCAGCCTCAGCCGGCACGTCAGCATCACCGTCAGCGCCCGAGGCATCAAGACCATCGACCAGCGCGGCATCGAGGCGGTCGTCGCCGAGATCCTCGCCCGCGGGGTGAGGGTCTGATGGCCAAGCGCGGCAACGACCTGCGCCCGATCGTGAAGCTCCGCTCCACCGCCGGCACCGGTCACACCTACGTCACCCGCAAGAACCGTCGCAACACCCCCGACCGCATGGTGCTGCGCAAGTACGACCCGCGCGTCCGCCAGCACGTCGACTTCCGAGAGGAACGCTGATGGCCAAGAAGTCGAAGGTCGTCGCCAACGAGCGACGCCGGCGCATCGTCCTGCAGTACGCCGACCGGCGGGCCTCCCTCAAGGAGGCCGTCCGCACCGCGGCGACCCCGGAGGCGCGCGCCGCCGCCGTCCGCGCCCTGGGGCGACTGCCTCGCGACGCCAGTCCCGTGCGGGTCCGCAACCGCGACCAGGTCGACGGGCGCCCCCGCGGCTACGTCGGCAAGGTCGGCTTGTCGCGGATCAACCTGCGCACGCTCGCCCACCGCGGCGAGCTCCCGGGGATCACCACGTCGTCGTGGTGACGGGGTAGCTACCTCTCCAGTCATTGCAGTACGCCCGTAATGCTACGGTCGCACCACCGTCGACACGAGGAGCTGCGACATGGCGAGGTACGCCCCCGAGCACAAGGAGACGACCCGACGGCGGATGATCGACGCCGCGGGCAGGCGCTTCAAGAGCGACGGCTTCGACGGTACGGGCATCTCGACGCTGGTCGCCGACGCCAGCCTGACGAACGGCGCGTTCTACGGGCACTTCGCGTCCAAGAACGACCTGATCGCGTCCGTGGTCGCGCAACAGCTCGCCGACCAAGCGGCTCGCGTCGAGGCCCTTCCGCCCGGACTGGCGTCGGTCGAGGCCGTCGTCCGCGACTACCTCTCCCCCGCCCATCGCGACGACGTGGCCGGCGGGTGCCCGTCAGCTGCGCTCCTGGACGAGATCGGCCGCCGCGACGACGGGACGCGCCAGGCCTACACCGAGGGCGTGTGCCGGCTCATCGATGCCGTCGCACGGCTCCTGGCACCCGAGGACACCGGCGACGAGGTCGCCCACGCGCGCGCGACCGGACTCGTCAACCTGCTGGTCGGCTCCCTGCAGGGCGCGCGCGCCGTGAGCGATCCCGGGCTGTCCGACCGCATGCTCGCCTCCGCCCACACCGTCGCCATGACGATCGTCACCGCACCGCTGCGTCCCTCGTCGAGTCAGGAATCGTCATGAAGGCCTTCGTCGTCACCCACCACGGCCCCGACGGACTGGAGGCAGCCGACGTCCCGGTGCCTGCGATCGGTCCGCACGACGTCCTGGTCGAGGTGCGCGCGGCGAGCATCAACCCGCTCGACGTGATGGTCCGCAACGGTGAGTTCAAGCAGCTCCTCAAGTACGAGCGGCCCTTCGTGCTGGGCCACGACGTGGCCGGGGTCATCACCCAGGTCGGTGCCGACGTCCGGGACTTCTAGGTGGGCGACGAGATCTACGCACGCCCGCGGGACCTGCGCATCGGCACCTTCGCCGAGCAGATCGCCATCGACGCCGACGACGTGGCGCTGAAGCCGGGCTCGCTGTCGTTCGCAGAGGCCGGCGCCGTACCCCTCGTGGCGCTGGCCGCCTGGCAGGCCCTGGTCGAGGTCGCCGACGTCAAGCCCGGCCAGAAGGTCCTGGTCCACGCAGGCGCGGGCGGGCTCGGCTCCACGGTCATCCAGGTCGCCAAGCACCTCGGCGCACACGTCGCGACCACCGCGAGCAGCAAGGACGTCGAGAAGGTCCGCGCCCTCGGCGCCGACGTGGTGGTCGACTACACCGCGCAGGACTTCACCGAGGTCCTGTCCGGCTACGACGTCGTCCTCGACTCGCTGGGCGCGGACAGCCTGGAGCGTTCGCTCACCGTGCTGCGGCCCGGCGGACTGGCGATCAGCGCGGTCGGCCCGCCCGACCCCGCGTTCGCGACCCAGCTCGGCAAGCCGCTCCTCAAGCCGGTGATGGCCCTGCTGAGTCGGAAGATCCGCCGCCGGGCGAAGCGGCTCGGCGTGCGCTACTCGTTCCTCTTCATGCGGGCGAGCGGCGCCCAGCTGACGACGTTGGCCGGGCTCTACGCTGACGGGACCCTACGGCCGGTGCTCGACCGCACGTTCCCGTTCGCCGACACCATGGCGGCGATGGCCCACGTCGAGCAGGGCAGGGCCAACGGCAAGGTCGTCGTCACCCGAGGAGCCCCGACATGAGCACCACGCCACCACGAGCCTGCTGGCCGGCGATCGCGGCTGTCCTGCTCGTCAGCGGCTGCGCCTCCGAGCAGCCGAAGCCCCCCGCGACCGGCGCCGACGACGAGCACCTCATCGGCCACGTGCACGGACTCGGAGTCGACCCGGCCGACGGCACGCTCTACGCGGCCGGGCACTACGGCGTCTTCCGCATCGACGAGGACGGCGTCGCCATCCGGATCGCGGACCGCTGGCAGGACACGATGGCGTTCACGGTCACCGGCCCGCACACCTTCCTCGGCAGCGGGCATCCCGACCTGCGGGAGGAGGACCTGCCGCCCCACCTCGGGCTGATCGAGTCCACCGACGCGGCGAAGACCTGGCAGCCGCTGTCGCTCCAGGGCGAGGCGGACTTCCATGCCCTCGAGGTCGTCGGCGACCAGGTCGTCGGCTACGACTCCACCAGCGGCCAGATCCTCACCACGACCGACCGCACGTCCTGGGAGACCGTCACGGCGGGGCAGTTCATCGACCTCGCGCCAGTGCCCAGCAGGACCGACCGCATCCTCGCCACCACGGGTGAGGGCGAGCTCGTCGAGATCACCCTGGACGGCCGGACCACCGCCGTCGAAGGCGCGCCCACGCTCGTCTGGATCGACGCCGCCCCCGACGGCACGGTCGTCGGGGTCGGGCCCCAGGGTGAGGTGTACGCCGCAGACGACGCCACCGGCGAATGGGGCCAGCGCGGCACCGTCCCGGGCCAGCCGAGCGCGCTGGACGCGACCAAGGACGGCTGGCACATCGCGACCGAGTCAGGCATCTACGGCTCCGAGGACCAGGGCGCCACCTGGACCGCGGTCGTGGAAACCGGGCACTAGGCACTGACCCCGCCCGGCGCTGACCTCAGTTGACGGGTCGCCCTGAAATGCTTTCAGGCCCGGGATCCGAGGATCCCGGGCCTGAAGGTGTGCAGCGGGCGGTCAGTGCTCGTCGTGGCCCTCGGGGGCATCCACGCCGAAGGCCTCGGCAAGGTCGGCCAGGACGTACCAGGCACCCTGCAGGCTGACTGCGGTCATCCAGGTGGTGTCGGAGACCTCGGTGACCTTGGGCGCGATCCCGCCCCACAGCGGGTTGCGCTCGAACGCCGCCTTGGTCTTGGCGGCGAGGCCCTCGTCGTCCTCGTAGGTGGTGACGAAGATCTTGTCCGCGTCGGCCGCCTTGATGTTCTCCTCGGAGATCTCCAGGGCGAAGTCGTCGACGTCCTGGGACTTCGGGCGGGCCAAGCCCGCGTCGTCCAGGATGACGCCGGCATAGGTCAGCTTCTGGTACAGGCGGGTCGGGCCGTCGAGGAAGCGGGTCACGGAGATGGTCGGGTTGCCGGCCTTCTCGTTGATGGCTCCACCGACCTGCTCGGCGGCCTCCTCGAACTCGCTGATCTCCTCCTCGGCCTTGTCCTCCATGCCGACGGCCTCGCCCAGCAGGCGCAGGTTGTCCTTGAACAGGTGGGCGCTGGTCTCAGGCATGACCGTCGGGGCGATCTTCGAGAGCTGGTCGTAGAGCGCCTCGTGGCGCACCTTGATGCTGAGGATCAGGTCGGGCTTCAGCGCGGCGATCTTCTCGAGGCTGGGAGCGGCGATGTCGCCCACGGAGATGACCTCCGCGCCGTTCTCGCGGTCGTCGCCCAGGTAGTCGGGCAGGTCGGTGGAGTAGCCGCGGTACGTCGCGATGCCGACGAGCTCCTTGTCGAGCATGAGCGTCGCGTCGGCCAGGCTGGAGTCGAGGGCGACGATCCGCTGGGGCTCGCCCACGATGGTCGTGCTGCCCATGGCGTGCTCGATGGTGACGGTACGCTCGTCCGCGCCCTTCTCCGTCGACTCGGCCTCCGATGCGCCACAGGCGCTGAGCGCGAGAGCCAGGCTGGCCACCACGCCGGGGATGATCGTGCGAATCACGGTTCTCCTCAGTCAGGGTCCGGCCCGGACGGCCGGTTGTTGAGATGAGGTTAGGCTAACCTCATTCGCAGTTGCCATCCCCCCTCCTGGATCGAGTTGGACCACGTCATGCCCCGAGCGTCCCGGAACGGGTCGGGCCGGCTCCTTCCCCGGGGAGTCACCCTGCTCGCCCTGCTGGTCCCGGTGGCGACCATCGCCTCCCTCGCACTCGGTGCGAATGCACTCTCACCCGGCGAGCTCACCCACGCGGTCCTGCGGCCCGACGGCCAGGAGGGCGACGTCATCGTGTGGTCCCTCCGTTTCCCGCGGACGATGCTGGGCCTGCTGGTGGGTGCCGCCCTCGGCGCCGCCGGTGTGCTCATGCAGGGCCACACCCGCAATGCCCTGGCCGAGCCGGGTCTGCTCGGGGTGAGCGCGGGGGCGGCCTTCGCGGTCGTCCTCAGCCTGCGCTTCGCCGCGGTCGACACCATGCTCGGCATGGTCGCCGCGGCCGGCATCGGAGCGGCACTGGCCGCCACAGCCGTCTACGCGCTGGCCCGCCACAGCGTCCACGAGGGCGGCCCGGCCCTGGTCGTGGCCGGCGCCGCGCTGACCGCCTTCCTCGGCGCCCTCACCTCAGCAGTCGTCCTGCTCGACGCCAAGACCCTTGACTCCTACCGCTTCTGGGCGGTCGGCTCGCTCGCCGAGCGCGGACAGGACACACCCGCCGTCATCGCACCCTTCGTCATCGTCGGCCTACTGCTCGCCGCCATGAACGCCCGGTCGCTCGACCTCCTGGCGCTCGGAAACGACGTAGCTGCCTCCATGGGCCTCAAGGTGACCCGCGCCCGACTGGTCGGCCTCGCGGCCGTCACCCTGCTCACCGCAGCGAGCGTCGCCGCCTGTGGACCGATCGCCTTCATCGGACTCCTCGCCGGCACCCTGGCACGCGCCCTCGTCGGCGCGAGCTGGATCCGCGGCGTCCTGGTCGGAGCGCTCGCCGGGGCGGTGCTGCTGGTCGGTTCGGACGTCATCGGCCGGCTGGTCGCCGGCCCCGGCGAGCTCCAGGTCGGGGTCGTCTCCGGCGTGCTGGGCGCGCCTCTGTTGATCTGGGTGATCCGGCGACGGGAGCTGATCTTGTGACCTCGCTCGTGCCCACCCGGTCCTCGACGCTGCCGCTCGTCATCACGACGGTCGTCGCCACCCTCCTCCTGGCTGTCGGCATCCTGCTCTCCCTCGGCACGGGAGAGATCGGCCTGTCCCCTGTCGAGGTGCTGAGGACCCTGGCCGGACAGGGCGACCCGTTCACCGAGCTCGTGGTGCGCGACTTCCGCGGGCCGCGCGTGGCTGCGGCGGTCCTGGTCGGCGCCAGTCTTGCCTGCTCCGGCACGATCCTTCAGTCCGTCGCCCGCAACCCGTTGGCCAGCCCCGACCTGCTCGGCATCAACGCCGGCGCCTCGGTCGCAGCGGTCGCCGTCGTCATCCTCGCCGGCGGCAACGGCGGCGTCTCCGGCCTCGCAGCCTCCGTCGGCCTGCCGATCGCCGCCCTCCTCGGTGCGATGGTCTCCGGGCTGGCGCTGTACCTGCTGGCGATCCGCAACCGGCAGCTCGACCCGATCCGCATGGTGGTGGTCGGCGTCGGCATCGCCGCCGCCGGCACGTCGCTGGTCAGCTGGCTGCTCACCCTGGGCGACGTGATGGTGGTAGGACCGGCCCTGGCGTGGCTGTCCGGCTCGCTGCACGCCGTCACGTGGCCCGCGGTCGCCGGCGTGGGGCTCACCATCGCGGTCGTCCTGCCGTTCCTCCTGGCGTGGACCCGGCGGCTCGACGTGCTCGTCCTGGGTGACGATGCCGCCGGTGGCCTGGGCATCGACGTGCACCGCACCCGGGTGCTGCTCCTGCTGCTCGCGACCGCCCTGGCCGGCGTCGCGACCTCGGCCGCCGGCGCTGTCGTGTTCCTCGCCCTCTGCGCGCCGCAGCTGGCTCGTGCCCTCTCCCGCACCTCGCGACCGCCACTGCTGGCGAGTGCAGTCGTCGGGGCAGCGCTACTCACCTGGGCCGACCTGGCGGCGCGCATGTTGTTGTCCTGGGTCGGCTTCGGCCCCGTCGAGCTCCCCGTCGGTGTCTTCACCGCCGTCCTCGGCGCTCCCTACCTGCTGTTCGTGGTCTCGCGGACCCGATCGACCTCTCTCGAAGGAAGGCGGCCATGAAGATCACCGGCCTCAGCCTGGGCTACGGCGAACGTCTCATCGTCGATTCCGTCGACCTGGAGATCCGGCAGGGAAGCCTGACCGTCATCGTCGGCCCCAACGGGTCCGGCAAGTCGACACTCCTGCGCGGCATGTCCCGCCTGCTGCGTCCGCGCGCGGGCACGGTCCACCTCGACGGCGTCGACATCGCCGACGTCAGCAGCACCGACCTGGCCCGCCGCCTGGCCTTGCTCCCCCAGGCACCGGTGACTCCCCAGGGGCTGACCGTCGGCGACCTCGTGGCCCGGGGGCGGTTCCCGCACCGTGCCTGGTACCAGCGATGGAGCGACGCCGACGATGACGCCGTACGCCGCGCACTCACGCGCGTGGACCTCCTCGACCGCTCCGCGGACCAGGTCTCGGAGCTCTCCGGCGGCCAGCGACAGCGCGCCTGGTTGGCCATGGTGCTCGCCCAGGACACCGACCACCTGCTGCTCGACGAGCCGACGACCTACCTCGACCTGGCCCACGCGGTCGAGGTGATGTCGCTCGCGCGCGACATCGCCCACGAGTCCTCTCGCACGGTCGTCGGCGTGCTCCACGACCTCACCCTGGCGGCGCGCTTCGCCGACCACATGGTCGTCCTCTCGGCCGGGCAGATCGTGGCGACCGGCAGCCCCGACGAGGTGGTCACCAGCGCGCTGCTCGCCGAGGTCTTCGGGCTGCGGGCCGAGGTGATCACGGTCGACGGCGCCCCCGCCGTCGTGCCCACGCGGCACCGGTGAGTTGGGCGCATCTCCAGAAATGCTTTCAGGCCCGGGATCCGAAGATCCCGGGCCTGAAACTTTGTAGCGGGGGCAGGATTTGAACCTGCGACCTCTGGGCAAGATCGGAGGGCCTGTCCCGGACTACTGCAACTCTCGGGTCCCCTTGGAAAACCTCGGTTTTTTGAGGAGATTCCCCTTAGGACTTCTCCAACTGTATCGGAACGTCTCGGAATGATTGCCCATCGTTTCTGATGATCTTCTGATGACGTGTTGAATCTCCGACGGGCTAGCGTGAGGCAAACCGCGGCGGCGGCTTCGTGGTCACGAAGGCCAGTGCGGGAAACGACGAGGTCGAGACCTGGGCGCCGAGCGATCCGGCGTACTTCATCGATCCGCCGAGGCCACGCGATGCGGCCGGCGGGAAGCCCTGTTTGGCGCAGCACGACGCCGAGTGCTTCACCCGCCAGTGACGTCTCTCGAGTTACACCGCAAGCTGAGCTCGGAGAGCTGATGCCGTAAGTAGTTCTGAGCCTGCTCTTGCTCGTCGTGGTAGCTACGGCGTGGTTCGCGTCCTGCCGCGGCCAGAGTGCGTCGGGCTGTTGCGCGCCAGCCGACCCGCGTGCCGACCTGCGAGCGAGCGGCGTACGACGAGGAGACGGACCCGGGCCGTTAGTAGGTGGTCACGTGAACGTGGTCGAAATGGTTGGCCGTCACAGAGCCTCGATCCTCCATGCCGCGCCAGCCCTCTCCCGCCCGCTCGACCGACCAGATGTTCTGAGCGTGGATCGCATACGACACTCCGAGCTCCGCATAGTTGGCCCGCACGAAATCGGCGACCTCCCACCCGCGGGCTCCGCTCACCATGATGTCGATCGCAATGCCTTGGGCATGTTCCCCGTCGCTACGCAACGTCCCGTAGGACGTGATCTCGGGAAACGCAGCGCACACAGCTTCGTGAACCGCGACGATGTTCGGGCTCACACCGGCGGGCACCGAGCTGCCGTTCGAGCAGGTGGGTGAGGCTTCCGCATCTGCTGCTTCGTTTAGAGGCTCGACTTCTTCCTCACGAGGTTTGTGCCGCGCCAGGAAACCACTGGTGACCCAGCGGGAGCGTCCATCCAGAACAATTTCGTCACGACCGAAGGCCGAACGTCCGGTCACCAAGACCCTGGTCAGCGGGTCCAGCAGCCCGACCTTGCGCCCAGTTTCCCCCGGTTGGCTCCACACGTTGAGTAGCTCGGAGGTCCAGCGCTTGGTGTTGGCCTCGCGTACGGCTTGAGCGGTTACGGCTGCGGTAAGCAGCCGGTTCCTTCGTGCGGGTAGCGCCTTCACGCGGGATTCCGACCGTGAGACAACTCGCTTACGCGCGATCGTAGGTACCGGTCGTCTCCCAAGTTGTGAACCGGTGACCGTCGCTTGGACTTCACTCGCGGCCGGCACAGCGCGGGGGTCTGCGCCGGCGATTCCGAGTACGACGGCCGAGCCGGTGACCACTCCGGCCAGGGACACGGCTGCAAAGGCGCCGCGTAGTCGTGGGCGGGCGGGGGTTTCCCGCCGGTGGCGAGATTCGGCCACGGCGTCAATCCTTTGCGGTTCGCGCACGACCCCAAGGCCATGCTGGTCGATCGCAAGCCAGCAACCGGTTCAGGTCGGGGCAACGTTCGGACTCGTCCATCACACGGCAGGACCCTCGAGTCGCCCGAGCGCGACGCGAACACTGCGTCCTGCCTGCGAGCGCCTACTATAGGACATAGGAGTTGAGGGGTGAACTCCTTGCTAGAATGCATCCGAGGGGCTGTGGTGGACGAGCGTGCCGTCGCGTGGACCGGTTCAGAGCGCCAGGCAGATCCCGTCGCGTGGCTACCGGGAGCGCACTTGGCGGCGAGGTGAGCGGTTCAGCGCGCCCTCCGTACGGGGGCGAGCCGGAAAGAGGTGGACTTGGTCTCGAGGCGTCCTCCGGACAGCGCGATGGTGGAGACGGCGAGCGACTTCCCGACTAGAGACCGTCCAACGGTGATCGTCGCCCCTCGGGCGCCATGCAGGATCTTCCCGTTCGCACGCCACTGGAATCTCAGCCTTCGTGGTGCGGGGGCGAAGGTCGCGGGTGCCGCAGTGAGCGTCTTGCCGAGGATGGGCTGGCCCTTCACGGTGGTTGGTGTCACCACCGTGAAGGTGCCCTTGGCAGTGGGACCTACGGGCGCAGACGAGGCGCTTGCCGACGCCAGCCCCGGGCTGATGGCGGTGACCGTCAAGGAGATGGTGGCGTCGAGCTTGCGCACCGAGGGGATGTAGGTGCTTGACGTCGCCGCCGGTAGTGCAACACCGTTCGCGTACCACTGGAAAGCGAACTCCGTCGGGTTGCCCGTCCACTGTCCGACGTCCCCTACCAGCGGTTGTCCCACGCGCGCCTCTCCGACGACAGATGGCGGCGTGACGCTGGCAAGGCTCGGGGCAGCCGGAGGGAGAGGGGTGGTGGCGGGCGCGGCGATGAAGTGGATGAAACCTGTGGGCCAACCCCGCCCGTCGGTGGTGATGCTTCGCCAAGAGAAGTCTCCGCCCCAGCTGTCCTCCGACACCACGATCTCGGTGGGTGACACGACTTGCTCGACGTACGCGAGATGGCCACTCGAACTGACCCCTGCTGCGCCGCTGTTCCACCAAGCTATGGCTCCGACCTCGGGGACCTGGTCGGTGATGCTGGCGTTGACGAGTCCCCACTTGTAGGCGGTGCCGCTTCCTGACCACGGGCGCGTGTTGGCCATCCCGTTCTGCACCAGTCGATAGGCGACGTAGTTGGTGCAGTTGTGCCCTGCATACATCCCCCAGTACATCGTCCGTCCAGCCGTTGCGTAACCCGCCGACGAGTAGCCGGCGAGCTCGCACGCCGCGTAGCCCTTGCAGAGGTAGGAACTCGCCGCGGACGCCTGCGGAGCGGGTGCCATCGACGTCACTGAGGTGAGAAGCGTCAGTACGAAAGCGAGCGTCAGGGTGCGCCGCCATGTACGACCTTTCTTAGTAGCCATGAGGAGCACCTTGGGTCACACAAGCCACAGAAGCAACCAAAATGCCCAAAAATCTCGTGCGTTACGGCGTGTCGCGCTTGACCCACGCGAACTACACGCGTGCAACTTTCCCGCAACTGCCTAGTGTCGATGCGTTCACCTTGGTCGCCAGACTCGAGGCGTGGCAGCCTGTCGAGGCTGGCGGGCTCGCGGGACGGCAGGATGATGTTCCCCAGAGAGCTCTATCGGCAGTGTGCGGTCGCGACGGCATCAGTGCCGCGCAGGTGGTGTACGGCGACTGATCACCGCGCGAAGTTCGCTCTGCCCGCCCTCGGACTGTCCGCTGCGAGACGTCTCCATACGAAGGTGGCGAATCTAGGGGCCGCTGGCAACCGGCGCTATCTGGACTTGCCGACCGTCACAATGACGAGCGCAACGCCGAAGCCCCCTAGAACCGGGCCCAGGGTCGCCCACGAGCGGGAAGTCTGCCTACTGTCGGCCCCACCAAGACCGTAGAAGGTCAAGAGCGCGCCCGCAGCGATGAGGAGGATGGCACATGCCAGCCCCACGATTCGAACTTTCATGTGCAGCCTCGCGTCCCTCTTGAACGGCAGTGCCAGCTCGCAACACCCGGCCATCTCTTATGCAGCCTAGTAGATGGTATCCGTCCGGGATGCGGAGTTCAGCGCGCCCTGGGAGGAGTTGCGCTCCGCGCTGTCTGCGCCGCAAGAACCCCAACCGGGTGAAGTCACCATCAGGAAGCGCCGAGTTCTCCTCCGGACTGACCGTCCGAAGGCCGCGGAACTGGCAGCTACCGCAATCACGGCAATCATCGAGTTGCGGGCACCGGCGAAACGGACGGCCGGCGTGAGTGCTGTGACAAGAGGGACTGTTGACGTCAGGGCTTGCGTATCCGGACTCTGACTTCGCGTTCTTACCGTTCCGTCAGGGAACACGATGCCGCTGACTCCGTTGAGGGACGCAACGACGACCGCCCGGCCCGTCTCCAGCGCTCGAGCCCGGGAGATGGTGAACTGCTGCTCCGGCTGACTGCTCCCGGTGAAGGCGGCGTTGCTGCTTTGTATTACCGCCAGATGCGCACCCGCACGCACCTGGTCGACGAGGACATCGGTGAATGCGACGTCGAAACAGATGGCACTCGCGACGAGGAGGCGACCCTGGTCCGTTGTCACATTCAAGGGAGGGGTTGGCTCACCTGGGAGCATGTCGCGCGGGATCTCGTCGAAGCGCGGCGAGAAGCCCGAAAGCCAGGGTCGGAACGGGATGTACTCGCCAAAGGGAACAGGGTGTCGTTTCGTGTAGCGCTCATCGGAAGGACCGTCGATGCTCCACACGAGTCCTTGGTTGAGAGCGGTCCCTTCGGAGGGTCCGTCGACGATGGCGCCAAGCAGGATGGGAGCATCACTCGCGGCGACGGCCCGTTCCACCTGCCTGCGTGCAACTTCGTCGGTTGTCGGATCGACGATCACCGAACTCTCCGGCCACACCAGCAGATCAACGGCCTCCTGATCGCCCGCGCGAATGCGATCGGACATCTTCACGGTTGCTGCGGCGTGGGCGCGGGTGATTTGTCGGTGCCTGGCCATGACGTCTGTGCTTCCGCCCGGTATACCGCCCTGGACTGCCGCGATGCGCAGGGTGCCGTCCGCACTCACCGAATAGGGGAACAGCACCGCGCCGACAGGCGCCGCGCAGACGATCGAGGCCAGGGCAGCAATGCGACCCATGCGCGGCCACTTCGGAGTCGTCCTCGCGGCCCAGGCGGCGGCTCCTGCGGTTCCTGCCAGCGCGATCAGGAAGCTCGTCCCCTCGACCCCGACGTACGGCAGAGTCCCAGCCCACGGCCCTCCAATGCTGGTGAATCCGAGTTGCCCCCAAGGGAACCCACCGAAGGGCCACTGGGATCGCGCCAGCTCAATCGCCGTCCAGCACGCGGGGATGCTGAGGACTCGCATCCGCTGGCGCCACAGAAGCCGTACTAGCGCGCCCAACCCGGCGAACCACAATCCTTGAGTCAGGCTCACCGCAATCCAGGCCGCGGGACTGATGGACGTGGCAAGCCACCAGATGTGAACAGCGAAGAAGACGGCTCCGAACGAGAACCCGGCCATGCCGGCTCTCCGCCAGGACTGGCGCCGCGGGCCGGTCGCAGTGACAAAGGCGGTCAGGGCGAAGGGAGCCAGCCAGGCCAGGCCAATCGGGTCAAAGGAAAACGCCAACCCGGCTCCGCCGACTGCAGCAAGGAGCTGGCTACGCCAGGGGGCGGAACCTCGCGCAGTGTGTTCTGCGTCCTGCGGCTCGAGCGCGATCCGCAGGCTGGTGGGGGGACCGCTGGTGACCGTCATCCGCTGACGGGGCGGTATCTGCGCGAGGGGTAGCCGGTGTCGAAATGCATGTAGTCAGGTGCTCTCTCCCCCGACAGTCGGCGCGGACCGTCAAGACCTCGGCTGAAGGTGGTGAGCCAGTAGCCCTCGGGCGTGCAGCGCTCGCCTACGTAGCTCCATCCTGTTAGACGGCAATACGCGGGGGCGAGTCCGTCCGACCGCGTGACAAGCACCAAGCGGTCGCACCCTGCAGTCCGAGCCGCATCCTCCAGAGCTTGGATCAGGAGTGAACCGACCCCCTCTCCTTGATGTTCAGGGAGCACCGCGACGTGGTTGAGGACTCCCGTGGTGTCCGTGCGTGTCGCGACGCCTCGGACTCGGGCTCCACGCCTGTCTCGGATGACCGCCCGCAGGTACCTCCAACCGCGAGTCCGAAGGAACATGAGGATCAGGCTCGGTTGCCGAAGGAGAGCACCCAGTCCCAGCAGGCACAGCCGCCTTCCGTGCTGGCTCATCACATGATGCCGGTGTAGACCCGGGTTTGGAGTTCCCACCAAGTACCCGACGGGGCGCCCCGACTCCTCTGCAACCAGCACGCAGCTGGCCTGATCGGTCATGAAGGACCTGTAGTACTCCGAGAGGAAACTGCCGCCAAGGCGAACGAAGAAGCCGTCGGGGAAGAACGACTGGTGCTGAGCTACGACGAATGGCAAGTCTTCATGTCGGGCCGTCCGAATGCCTACGGCTGGTGAACTAGATGGCAAGACGGTTCCTTGCACTCGGAAATACTAAGTCGCATAGTACAGACGGGTGAAGCTTGCCGATCGCCCTGGCGTACCGCAGGCGTCCTGCTCGTGCGCACTTCCGTACAACAAGCCGACCCGGTCTCGAAGCTCCCAAGCGCCGAACACGGGCACAGTCGACCAACCCAGCGCGCGCCGGGTGATGCTCCACTCATGCGATTCTGAGCGTGGTGTTGCGTGTGGCTTCCGTGAAAATGTCGTCGCCGGCGTACACGACCCCTACCGCATAGGTGCCGGCGCGCAGGCGCCGGCGCCCACCGAACTTGGCCACCACTACGCCATCAAGCAGCGCGAACTTCGTGGTGCGCTTGCCAAGGGTCACCGCCACGACGCCGGTCGGCACCACTGGCGCGCCTGGCGGACCCGCAAGTTTAACGCGAATCTTGGCGATGCCCTTCTGGTTGTTGCTGGCGATCACGCGGAGCGTCGGTGCCGCGATCGTCGGTCCCGTTGCGGACGGCGTCTGTACGACCGGGCTCAGCCCCGCGCGGTTCAACGTGACCAGGCATGACAGCACGGCGCCAACATCCTGCGGCGTGACGGGATAGCTCTGGACGCTGGCTCCAACAATGGGTTGTCCTGCCCTCAACCACTGGTAGGTGACTGAGACGTCGCTAGGAGTGAAGCGTCCTGGGCTCGCGGACAGCGTGTTGCCCACACGGGGCTCACCAGTGACGGAGGCCGCTTCCTCGACGACGATGATTGGCGCCGGCGTACCTGCCGCTACGAGCTCCTGCGTACGGCGCCTCACCTCCGGTAGCGCTTCATATAGGTAGCGTCCAGGACAGGCCGTGTCGTTGGTGTCTCGGTGACCGTCAATGACTGGCAGGGCAACGTCCTGGCCACGAGCGAACTTGTCGCTGCCTTCGGACTCGACGCGAATCGACCCGACAGGATCACGCTCGAAAGGGGCGACCTTCCACGCGGCGATGGCCGCGATGGCCCCCAGCATGGCGCTGCTGGGCCGCTGGGTGTCGTAATTGCCAATCGCTGAGATGCCAGTGGACTCGGCATTGAAGCCGAGGGTATGGCTACCGCGCACAAGACGTCCGGCCCCACCCGCGCGACCGACCCAGCAGCGGCCGAAGCGGTCGACGAGGAAGTTGTAGCCGATGTCAGACCAGCCGAGGCTTTTCGTGTGATAGGCGTACATGCCCCGCAGCAGTGCTGGGACATCTTCTCGCGCATAGCTGTTGGAGTTCACGGTGTGATGGACGTGTACCTGCTTGATCGTGTGGATGTAGGCCGGATCGGTGTCTCGAAGCGACTCGTCGGCACCCCAGGCGCGTCGGCCGATCAGTCGAGGGCGTGCCGCGCCCAACGCGGCAGATTGGCGAGCGCGCGGCTCCAGCAAGCCGGTTCCAGATGAGCCCACTGACGTATCTCCCGGCCTGCGCTCGGGGTACAGAAGTACGAGGGTGAGGCCCGCTGGGCGGCGGCCCTGCACGCGTATCTGTACCCCGTCCGCCCGCCCGATCCAGGTCACGTCGGTGCCCGCGAGGCCCGACTTTTCGACTGAACCTGCGTCGGCCACATCGTGGAGCGTCGTAACCGATAGCCAGGACCCCCAGCCCGCAGCGGTGCGGGATCGGATATGCAGACGTGGGGCCGTCTGTCCGGCGTCCCAGAGGAACGCGACCATCGAGTGGGTGGATGTGGGGAGTCGCTGCGTCTCCCAGCGCTGTGGACCAAGTGGAAGGAGGTGCCTCTCATCCAATGGCAGGTGCAACGACTGCACGTCCGACCCGGCGTGCGTGGACAGCATCAAGGCGCCGGCCGACCCATCGTCGCCTGCTGGCGCGAGGCTCCGTCTCGTCACAGCCGCCACCGCGGTGAGACCCGCGCTGCCGGCGGCGATCTTCAACAGCGCGCGACGCCCGGTTGGCTTCTCAGTCACATCTTTAACACCAGTCACACTGGCATGCTATCCGAAGCGACTATGTAGGATAGTAGATCCCGGGTCGGTGAGTCTGGCGCCGCGGGCATGAACTCGTTGCCAGCAGTACAAGTGCGGCAGGGCTGGTGACCGTAGGCTTCGCTGCATACGTCAGCATTTCGGCTGGCTTGCCCGGTCGAATCCGGATGACATGTTCGTAGAGAAGGGGGCCGCCATCGTGAGCCACTTGGGTCAACTAGAAGCGGCGGTCATGGAGTGCCTGTGGGCGCACGATGAGGCCATGCCGGTGCGCGAGGTGCTCACTGAGCTCAACGGTAGTCGCGAACTTGCGTACACCACGGTCATGACGGTGTTGGACAACCTGCACCGCAAGGGAATGGTCGCCCGAAGCAAGGCTGGTCGCGCATGGGTGTACATCCCGGTGGGCTCTCGCTCCAGCTACACCGCCGAGTTGATGGAGGAGGCGTTGGCCGGCAATCCAGATCGGGGCGCGGCGTTGTTGCACTTCGTCGAGAAGCTACCGGCTGACGAACTGATGCAACTGCGTCAGCTCCTGGACCCCACCGGCCCGGACCCCAGTGTCACCAGTAAGTCGCCTGCGTCGGAGACGGCTCGGCAACTATGACGACAACGCTGGGACTGTTGCTCTTCGGGGTGGGGCTCGGCGTGCTGGGGCCCCGTCGCCTGGAACGGTCGAGCTGGCTCACGCGGTCGCCTCTGCTGGGCATCCTTGCTTGGCTGACGCTGTCGTTGACGGTTTTCGTGTCCTTCGTGTGGGCGGGCGTGACAGTTGCCGCTCATGCGATGCCCGATGGCGGGTGGCTCGGCAGTGCGGTTCACGCGTGCTCGGTGCTGTTGTCGGAAGAAGGGGTCTGGAAGCAGAGCCCGGTGATTCCAGCCTTGGGTGCCGCCCTGTCTTTTGGTGCCGTGGGCGCACTCTTTGGCGCCGTACAGATTGCTCGCCGTCGCGAGCGATCTCAGTTGCGGCGCAAGAGAGACCTCTTGGAGGTCGTGTGCGCACCTCACTCGGAGCCGGACGTGATGGTGCTGGAGCACCACGTGCCTTCCGTGTTTTGTCTTCCCGGGGGCCGAGGAGCCAGCGTTGTCGTCAGTCGAGGGGCTTTGGATTGCCTCTCGGAGTCTCAGCTGCAGCAGGTTCTCGCCCATGAGCGGGCGCACCTCGCCTCGCGCCATCACTTGATCTTGCGGTGGGCGGACGCGTTTGCGGTGGTCCTGCGGGGGCGTCTCGGCTCAGCCCAGGCACGGATCCGTATTGCGGAACTTGTAGAAATGCACGCCGATGATGCCGCCGGCCGGCACAACAGGAGAGACCTCGCCGAGGCAGTGATCGCGCTTGCCGGCGGAGCTCACCCCACCGGCGCCCTCGGCGCGGGCGGGTCAGCGTTGTCTCGCGTGCGCCGCCTCACTGCACCGGTCAAACCGATCTCACAAGTTGCCCGCGGAGGCATCCTGCTGTCCCTGTTGACGATGGTCCTGGCGCCCGGGATCATCGCGCTGACACCGGGCCTCTCCGCCATTTTCGTGGATGCTTGTCCGTTCTTCTTCTAACCCGCAGGACCACAAACGAACTTGCCTCACCAGAGATCGCGGGCGCAGGTCTCCACGGTCAGAGCATCTCCGTGTGCGTTGCGCGGCCACACACCGACGGATGGCGCGCGGTGGGGTTGGGCAGTTGGTTTGTGTTCCGTGGCCCATTGCGTGAGGCTGCGCGGCATGCCTAGTGGCCGTCGGACGCCCCCGGTCCCGGCCGTCGAGCAGGACCGTTTCGTTGCCTCGAGTGCCCTCATGGCGGCCGGCACCCTGTTCTCGCGCATCAGCGGTTTCGTCAGGGCGTTCCTGCTGGCGGCAGCGCTCGGGAACCTGTTGAGCGGCGACCTGTTCTCCATCGCGAACACCATCCCCAACATGTTGTACATCCTGCTGGCCGGGGGCATCTTCAACGCAGTTCTCGTCCCCCAACTGGTACGAGCGACAAAGACGGATGCCGACGGTGGCGAGGCCTTCACCAACCGGGTGATCACCCTGGCGGCGCTGTTCCTCGGCACCATCACTCTCTTATTGGTGGTCGCCGCACCTTGGGTGATGGGCGTGTTCCTAGATCCCGTCTTCGACGACCCGCAGCTCGCGACCCAGCGTGCCTCGGTCGTCGACTTCGCTCGATACTGTCTGCCACAGGTGTTCTTCTACGGCATGTTCGTGTTGGTCGGGCAGATCCTCAACGCCCACGGTCGTTTCGGGCCGATGATGTGGGCGCCGATTGCCAACAATGCCGTCTCGGTGTTGGTGCTTGCGGCGTACCTGCTCGTGTACGGACCTGCGCGCGGCGATGAACGGTGCCAGGGCTTCGAGCCAGGGCAGGAACTGTTGCTGGGGCTTGGGTCCACTCTGGGCATCGTGGTCCAGTGCCTCATCCTGCTCCCCTATTTGAGGCGCGCTGGAATCCGCTATCGGCCCCAGTTCGACTTCCGCGACTCAGGGTTGGGTCATACTCTTCGACTCGGGACGTGGACGATCCTGGTGGTGGCCGTCAACCAGATTGCCTACACAGTCGTGGTTCGTCTCGCCTCCGGCGGTACCGCTCAGTCAGCCACCGACGGATGCGGCGTCGGCATGACGGCGGAGGGCACGGGCTACACCGTCTACTCCACGGCGTTCCTGATCGTGATGGTGCCGCACTCGATCGTGACAGTGTCTATCGCGACAGCGGTTCTGCCCCGGTTGTCTAGGCTCGCGGCCGACCGGAACCTTCCTGATCTGGCCATCTCCGTGGCCGGGACCTTACGGGCGTCCTTGACGCTGATCGTGCCTTTCGCCTTCCTGATTCCCGTCATCGCCGCCGACGTCGCTAACGCTATCTCGTTCGGGGCCGCCCGATCGACCTCCGAAAACTACGGGCCGACGATCGCCCTCTTCGGACCGGGAATCCTGTTCTTCACCGTTCACTACTTGATGCTGCGGGGCTTCTTCGCCCTCGAGCGCACCCAGACGGTCTTCTGGGTGCAGTGCATCATCGCCGGCGTGAACGTCGCGGCCGCCATGGCTCTGGTTGGCGTCACAGAGGCTCGACTGACGGCCCCCTCGCTGGCGGCGGCGTACGGCGCCTCCTACGCCGTGGGTTCCGCACTGTCCTACTTGATATTGCGACGCGCTCTCGGCGGGCTGGACACCCGCCGACTCCTCGCATTCTTGGCCAGGATGCTGGTGCCAACAGTCGGCGCGACCGGTATGGCCTACCTGCTCGCGCACGTCCTTCACGCCACCGTGGAAGAGCCCACTCAACTGACTGCGGCTCTATGGGTGGCCGCAGTAGCGACCGCAGACGGGATCGTTTTTCTCGGCCTCGCCTGGCTGCTCCGGGTAGCCGAAATCACCCAGGTCGGCACGTTCGTCGTACGCCGCCTGCATGCCGCGGCCAGACACGGCTAGCTGGGACGCAGTCCGTCACGAGTGAGCCGTCGCGATGACGTGCCCGAGGGAACACGTAGCCGCACCGGTGCACAGGGGTCAGGAACCAGGCTGAGTGTACGGCGTCGAGGGATAACCGGTGTCGAAGTGCATGTAATCCGGGACAGGGATGTTCTGCCAGATCCAACCCTCGTCGATGAAGGTCTGCCAAACCACGTCACGGCGAAGGATCTTGCCCGGGCCGGGTGTGCGCGGTGCGTTCTCAGGTCCTGGTGACCAGCATTTGCAGCGTAGGTCCATCCATGGGTTCTCGCGTGGGTTGATGTCGATCGCGCGCCCGTTGGCGTGCGGGGACTCGAGCACGGGGGCGTTGATCTGGTCCGGGCGGCGGCAGTTGTATGCAGAGGTGTTGTCGGCTTGGAGGCTGCGCAGGGTGTCGCCGCCGTACTTCTCCACCCCTCGCATTCGCCGTATCGGAAAGCCTTCTTCGTAGAGCCGCGTGAAGATGCGCGCAGCCGTCTCGGCCGTGTCCGCGTTGACCACCAGGTGACCCCGGCGAAGGACGCCCTCGAAGTCGACGTGGTCCACCTCGACCCGTCGGAGCTGGGAACGTTCGGTCACCGGGCAGCCCTCTCGCACCATGCCAGCCTGGACCATCGCGTCCCATTGACGCTGCGGAACTCGGCGGATGACCGCGTCCTGGGGCTGACGCGGCGTGGGTGCGCCGGTCGGGGTTTCGATGCTCGCAACCTCGGTTCGTGATGGGCGACTGTCGTCAGCTGGGATGCTGCACGAGGCGAACAACAGCGCCAGCAGGGTGACTGGCACCGCATGAACCACGATGTGGGAGCACCTTGCGAGACTCCTTTTGACCCTAGTCTCAAGCATCGTCGTGCAGCTCCAGGTCGTAAAGGCGGATCCACCGACCGTCGAACGTCTGGCGGCGGGCTTTCAGCAGCCATCCTTGACGGTCATAGAACGGTCCTGCGCCGTTCGCTCCGTCGAGCGTAGCCAGACTGACCCGATCAGCTCCGGTCGCCTTCGCTGCTTGTACGAAGTCAGTCACCAACGCGCGTCCGACCCCGGCCCCTCGCCTGTTCTCAACCGTCGCAACATGCGAAAGCACCGCGACCTTCTTGGGCCCTGCCTGCGACTCCGTCTGATGGTGGCCTCGACATCGTCGCTGGAACCAGAGACTGAGGCGACGCGCGAAGAGCCGATAGGCCAACCGGGGGTGGCGCAGCGTCCCAAGCAGGACGGTGCCGGCTAGCGGCACGACGTGTCGCTGTAGGAGTAGTTTCCGGTGCGCCCGTGTGTCGAGGATGCCAACGAGGAAGCCGCACGGCCGTCCTTCGCTCTCTGCGAGGGTGGCAACGCCGTATGGCGTGTCAAGAAACGTTGCGTAGTAGCGGCGCAAGAAAGGGCGGCCGAGACGGCCCATGACGTTCTCCGGGAAGCACTTGAGGTGCTCCTCAGTGACGAAGGGGATGTCCGCCTTCACCATGGGACGGAGCGTCGCGGCTGCTTGTACTCCGGGCGACCTGGGGCTGGGTGAGGCGGCGGATGACATGCGTCGACACTACTACGTTGCATAGTAGTTCCGTGGTTTTTCCAGCGACGCGCGCCGGCCAAGGCAAGCAGAACCGCCGCGACCCGCCCCGTTGGCACTCAGACAGCCAGTGAACTATGGTGCATAGTAGTTGCCGGGCGGGTGCCCGGCTTCCCCTATCCGGGCACCCGCCGCTTCAAGACGTACGCGGCAGTCGTGCCCACAGAGCACACAAGGCCAATGCATGAGTCGACACAGCAGCAGGGCAGCGCCTGCACAGCCCAACTACGAGGGTGCGGGGAAGCGACGCGCTGTAAAGCCGGGCCGCCATGACAAGGATTCTTTGTCCAAGCATCCGCGGAGGCTGCCCCCCGCCAACGCGTTGCTAGGCGCCCTTGCGCTCATCGGTGCGGCCGGTGGAGCACTGTCTGGCGACCTGGATACAGATCCCGTCCCCGTGCGCGCGGAGTTCGCCACCACCGGCGGGTCCGTTAGCGATGCGTGGTCCGATGACCGACGCCAACCCGTGGTGAGCCGCTCCGCGCCACGCACAGCGTCGCCGCTGACTTCCAGAGCCCTGATCGCCGTCAAACGCCGCGAAGCGACCATGCAGCAACTTGAAGTAGCAGCCGATCGACGAGAGCAGCAGATCCAGCAACTGCAGGCAGCCGCCGAGCAGCGACGACGTGAGCAGCTAGCGCGACAGTGGACGCTGCCAGTGTCCTCGTACCGACTCACGGGCCTCTTCGGTCAGAGCAGCTACCTGTGGAGCACCGTCCACACCGGTCTGGACTTTGCAGCCCCGGAAGGCACTCCCATCTACTCCGTCGGTGCGGGCACGGTGACCGAAGCTGGGTACGCCGGGTCGTACGGTTACAGGACGATCGTGACTCTCGCGGACGGCACCGAGATCTGGTACTGCCACCAGTCGAGCATTTCTGTCACAGTTGGCTCCGCGGTGAGCCGAGGTCAGGTCGTCGGACTCGTCGGAAGCACCGGGAACGTGACCGGCCCACACCTTCACCTCGAAGTGCGTCCCGAGGGCGGAGACCCCGTCGACCCCTACACGGCCTTGGTCCAACGCGGGGCCCAACCCTAAAAGCACAGGCGCCGCTGGCGTACTGCGACTGTCATCATGGGCCCCAATGCCTGTCAGTCACATCCTGTGGCGAACGACGATTTTCCAGGTCTTTCCATCGTCGGTTGACTCGTACACGCCGGTGCTGGTGGCCGCGTGCCAACGACCATCGACAACATCGAGCGCTTCGGCCGGGCCGTCGACCTCACCGACTTTCGTCCAGTCGACGCCATCGGTGCTCGCCATGACTGCGCCGTCAGGTGCGATTCCGACGAGTGGTCCGTCCGGCTGCCAGTCGATCGCTGTGAGAACCGGTGCTGCCGTCACTGGTTGAGGGGCTGAACCGTTGGTGGAGGTAATCAAGAGCCCGCGGTCGGTAGTGGCGTACACGACGTCGGGGGTCTTGGGCTCCGCGGCGAGGTCGTACAACGGTTGCTGCGTGATCGTTCTCCAGTCCGTTCGGTTGTCCGTCATGACCAAGGCGCCTGCTGTCGAGTCGTAGGCGTAGATCCGGTCCCCCACTGCTTCGATGGCGTGCAGGTCGGCATCGCCGAGGAGGGACACTGGCTCCCACGTCTGGGCTGCGTCGGTGGACTCGATGAGGCCGAGGCTGGTCGGGAGGTCCTCCTCTTCCAAGTCTGGATGGCCGGAGCCGAGGAAGTGGCTGGGTCCGACAACGGCGAAGCCCATCGTGTCTTGCCACCGGTCAGCCACACGCTCGCTGGTCCCGTCGTCGCTCACCCGGAAGACACCGACATGCGAAGCCACATAAAGAGTTCCGTCGCCAGGGTCGACGCCGAGTCCGTGAATGTGCCCGAGCGCCAGGCCGGCATCTTGAGGAACGTCTCGGCGCCCGATCGTTGGAGTCTCCTCAACCGGGTCACTGCAGGCGGACACAAGGGCCACCGCCGAGAGTGCTGCCAAGCAAGCCGCAGTACGTCGCAGTGGGGCGCTTCGGAACATGTTCATGTCGTTGACCCGGCGCTCTGTGCCAGACGCGCCAGGCCGGCCTCGTGCCGGTATCGTTGCCCGCGCCGCGTCAGGCCCGCTGGTTTGTACATCGCCAACGCCGTCGTGATGAGCAACAACAGCAGGGCACCGCCCGAGTGCAGAACTACGGACGACCCTCGCAGGAGGGAGAGCTCTGCAGCTCCAAGCGCGTCGCGTCCCGCGACGTCAGCGAAGACAGCCAAGGTCTGCGTATACAAAAGCAACACCGCAGTCGCGATACCAGTGAGGGCGAGCTTCACGATCACCCAGTAGTGACGCGACAGGCCCCACGAGGAGACCAGTGACTGAGTGATGCCAGTGACCAGAGAGGCCAGAGCAAGAGGAACAAGCACGGTCCAGGAAGCCGCGTCCATCGCGAGGTAGACGGCGCTGAGCAGGGCGACGTCATCGCTTGTCACCGCTGTCAGGCCGAGACCGAGGTACATGAGAACGGCTCCGAGCCAACCGACTGAGGACACCACGTGCACGGTCAGACCCGCCTTGCGCGCGAGGGGGGTCGCGCTCATGGTTGGGAAACGGCCAACACGTGCACGTCGGGCGAGAGACCGTGCGACATGTGTCTTCCGGGCCCGTGTTCACCGCTACCGAGAAGCAGCCCGGCCAGCAGCACGATCACCAGTACGACGGCGCCCACAACGAACCACTTCACCCAGCCCGGCATGCCGGTGTAGGCCGGCAGTTCATTGACGGACGAGACGGAGCTGGGGTGCCCCTGCTGATCCTCGCTCATGATTGCTTCTCTCAGGGCTTGCAGGTAGGACGGATTGGACCGTTACTAGGCAGCGTAGTGGGGCTTTCCCAAGCCACAGACGATGCGTTGCCGTGATTGGTCGCCCAGCTCTCTGGGCCACGGCGCCACTACACATCCTTTCCGGCGAACCCCGCCCTCAGCGGTTGCCCTGCCGTCTCGTCGGACCCATTGGCAAGAGTCGTGCGGGATCCCCGGATCACGTCACGCAGCATCTGCCACCTGGGCGGCGCCGCACGCTTCAGGGAACCTTCACCATTCGCAACACCCGACCTCCATTTTCAAAGCTCACGCTGGTCATAACAGCCCCGGACAGACGGGCGCTGGTGATTGGGTCTGCCCCAGGTTTGGTTGACACTCGGGGTGGGTGGTTCTCAGGCCGCGTCTGCGGCTGCGTAGATCATCTCAAACTCGACCGGGGTGAGCT
>NZ_PZYX01000007.1 GCF_003047285.1 Nocardioides allogilvus
GCCTCCGGTTCGGTGAGATGCGTCGCTGCTCCACACCTCACCCGGAGGCCTTCACCTGTGTCTAGAGCCGCTGCCTAACCTCCGTGGACAGAACACCTAGGGTGTGCCCGTGACGACGTTCTCCGCCGAGCTGGCCCGACAATTGCGTGGTGACGCGGGTCGCCCGTTCATCACGTTCTACGACCACGCCACCGACGAGCGGGTCGAGCTGTCGGTGACGACCTACGCCAACTGGGTGGCCAAGGCGGCGGGGCTGCTCGTCGAGGAGGGCGACCTCGAGCGCGGGATGCGGCTGCGCATCGACCTGCCCACCCACTGGCTCGCCCCGGTGTTCATGGCCGCCGCCTGGACGGTCGGGCTGGCGCTCACGGACGACGACGACCCGGACGCCGTCGTGTGCGATCCCGACACACTGGCCGACTGGGCCGAGCGGGCCGACGACCTGCCGGTGCTCGCGTGCAGCCTGCGCCCGCTCGGGGTGCGGTTCGCGGAGCCGGTCCCGGCCGGCGTGCACGACGTCGGCATCGAGATCTGGACCCAGCCCGACGCCTTCTCGCCGTGGGACCCGCCGACCGGCGACGACGTCGCGTGCGACCTCGAGGGCCTGCGCCGGACGCAGGGAGAACTGATGGAGGCGGCCGCCGCCGGGAGTCTCCTCACCGACGGCGGCCGTCTCTTCTCGGGGACGAACCCGGCTTCCCCACCGGGGATCGCCACCCTCACCGAACCGCTCGCACGCGGCGGTTCGCTGGTCCTGGTGCGACATCTCGCTGCCGAGCGGTCGCAGTCGACGTACGACGCTGAGCGCGCCACCCACCGGGTCTAGCCGGCGAGGTTGTAGGCCCCCATCCCCTCACCGAGGAAGCGCGGACGCGCGACCCCGGAACGGGTGCCGGAGTAGAGGTAGAGGTAGCCGGTGCTCGGCTGCCGCACGAGGTAGTCGCCGGCCCCCTTGGCCTTGATGTCGCTGACCGGGATCACCCAGTCGAAGGGCGTCAGGTCGGTGGGCAGCCCGGTGCGGGCCACCGAGCGTCCTGCCACCGCGCGGCCCGCGCTGATGGACGTGCCCGTGCCGGCGAAGACCGACAGCGCGCCGCCCGGGGGCGTGCCGAGCAGGTCCGGGAAGCCGTCGCCGGTCACGTCGCCCACGGCCGTGATCCCGGCGATGCCACCGAAGCCGGACCCGATCGCCGTCGGCGAGGCGAGCTGGCCTGCACCGTTGCCGCGGTAGAGCCACAGGCTGCCGTCGGTGCCGCGGGTGATCACGTCACCGGCACCGTCCCGGTCCCAGTCGCCGGCGTTGATGATCATGTCCGCGTCGGCGATGACCACGCCGGTGTCGATCGGGGCGCCCAGCTCGAAGGTGCCCTTGTGCGGCACGACGACCAGGCTGTTGCCCTTCACGCCCACCAGGTCGGGCGCGCCGTCACCGACGAGGCTGCCGGCCGACGTCAGCGAGCGCAGGGACCGCATGTTGGCCGCGGGACCCAGCGGCAGCGAGAAGGTGCCGTCACCGTGCGCGAGGTGGATGTAGACCTTGCCCTTGGCGCTGCGCGCGACCAGGTCGCCGCGCCCGTCGCCGTTGAAGTCGGCTCCGCCGGTGATCCGGTTGTACGCCGACCACGACCCGGGCACCGCGGAGCGGTCGCCGAACTTCCCCGTTCCCGAGCCGGCGTACGAGAAGAGCCGGCCCTTGGCGTCGCGGGCGAACACGTCGGGCGCACCGTCACTGTTCTGGTCACCGACACCGATCAGCTGGGTGTAGTTGCCCAGGCCCTTGCCGAGCACCGAGCGGAGGAAACCGCCCTTCTTCGTCCCGAGGAGGGCGACCATGCGGCCCTTGTGCCGGGCGACGAGGTCGTTGCGGCCGTCCTTGTTGAGATCGCCGACCGCCGTCATCAGCGTGTGGTCCTTCGTGGTCTTGACGACCTTGGAGGTGGCCTTGAACTTGCCGTTGCCCTTGCCGGGGCGGATCCGGAGCACGCCCTGCTTGCTGGTCGAGACCAGGTCGAGCACGCCGTCGCCGGTGACGTCGGGCGAGACCAGCACCTCGGGACGGTTGGCCCAGCCCTTGGCGGAGGTCACCGACGCCTTGCTGAACGACGTCAGGCCACCGGTGGGCAGGATGAGCGCGCGGTTGTCGGCGGCGCTGCGCACGACCATGTCGGGGTAGGCGGCTCCGACCAGGTTGGACTGCGGCGCCGGGTCGGTGATCTGGAGCGGCGGCGGCGGGGCCGGGGCTGCCGGTGCGGCCGAGGAGGCGTAGGCCCGGATGTTGGGGAGCTTGGCGTAGAGGTAGCGGCCGGGGCACGCGGTCTTGCCGGCGTCGCGGTGACCGCTGATCGCCTGGAACGTGGACTTGCCGACCTGCTGGGCGGTCGAGGCGGGGTTGACGCCGTTGATGGCGAGCTTCCAGGCGAAGAGCGCGCCGTAGGACTGCAGCATCACCTCGGGGGGCTGGACGACGTCGAAGTTCCCGATCGCCGACATCGCGAAGGAGTAGTCGTTGTAGCCGAGGGTGTGGGCGCCGACAACGTTCTTGTCGACGCCGCCGTAGCGGCCCTCCCAGATGCGACCGAACCGGTCGACGAGGAAGTTGTAGCCGATGTCGCTCCAGCCCCGGGACTTCACGTGGTAGGCGTAGATGCTGCGCATGATCGCCGGCACCTGGGCCTCGGTGTAGTCGTTGGCGTTGACCGTGTGGTGCACGAAGCCGGCGCTGACCGTGCCGTAGCGCAGCGACGACTTGTTGCGGATCGACTCGTCGGCGCCCCACTGGGCGCGGCTGTAGATGGTCGGCATGGCCGGAGCGGTGCGCGCCGCGCGGAGCGAGATGGCGCCCTCGCTGCGGTCCTCGAACTCCTCGTCGTAGGAACCCTGCGCCTGGCTGCCCGACTGGGTGCCGGACTCGGCCGGCGCCTCGGTCTCGGTGTCCTCGGCAGTGCCGGGCTCCACCACCGCGAGCTTGAGGTCGGCCGGCAGCGCGGTGGCGGTCTCGCCGTCGACCGCAGCCTTGACCTGGACGTCGTCGACGTCGCCGATGATCACCGGGTCGGTGCCCGGGCGGGCAGCGGCGGCTTCTGCCGTGTCCGCGTCGGGGGCGTGGTCGTCGTGGTAGTCGATCGTGCTCCAGCCGCTCCACGTGCCGTCCTGGCGCGTGCGGACGAGCACGGTGATGCCGCCCTCGGGGATCTCCTGGCCATGGGCCCACGTGACACCGACCGCGCCGTAGCCGGAGACGCTCTGCGGCCGGCTGGTCACGTGGTCAGCGGCGACCGAGCCGCGCATCAGCGTCGATCCGGCCAGCGGGCGGGCATCGCCGCTCTGCGTGGTCAGCGGCACCTCGGTGACCTCGGAGGGGACGGCCGCCGTCGGCACGGTGGCCGACGCCAGCGCGCCGGTCAGCGCCGGGGCGCCTCCCGGGGCGGGGGCTCCCACGATGTCGAGAGACAGGACACCTGCTGCCGGGGTGAGCACAGCAAGGACCACACCGAGGGCCAGCAGCTGCTGGCACGCAGTGACGAAACGGGCTTGAACAGGACGCATAAGTAACGACTCCAAGTGCGCGGGGAAGGTCACACAGGAAGCAACAATCACACCAGTCACTCTGGTTCGCCAGAGTTCGTGAGTAACTACAACGTTGTAATTTCCACTCGCCACGCCGATGACTTTGCGAAATGTCAAGTTTTGACGCTGATATTCGCACGCAACGACGCCGCGCGGGGTAGTTCAGTGAGGGTTGGTGGCCGTCAGGACGAAATCCGACGAACTCTCACTGAACTACCCCGCGCGGGGGTGACGTGGCGCGGCGACTCAGATGTCGGCGCCGAGCCCGTCGTCGGAGGAGGCCTTGCCACGCTCCTCGTCGTCATCGTCGTCGTAGTGCAGGAACGCGATGCCCTCCTCGACGTCGCCGTCGAAGGCGAGCTTGCCGTGGTCGAGGACGAGCACGCGGCTGCACAGGTTGCGCACGGAGCCGGGGGCGTGCGAGACGTAGAACATCGTCACGCCGGACTTCACGATCTCGTCCATGCGCTTCTTGCACTTGCGCTTGAACGGCCGGTCCCCCACGGCGAGGGCCTCGTCGGCGATGAAGATGTCGGCGTCGACGTTGATCGCGACCGCGAAGCCCAGGCGGGCCTTCATCCCCGAGGAGTAGTAGGCGACCTCGGTGTCGAGGAACTTGCCGAGGTCGGCGAAGTCGACGATCTCGTCGAACTTGCGCAGCGTCTCGTTGCGCGACATCCCGAGGATGGCGGCGTTGAGGAAAAGGTTGTCGCGCCCGGTCAGCTGCGGGTCGAAGCCCGCGCCGGTGGCGATCAGGCCGGCGATCCGGCCACGGGTCAGCACCGAGCCGGCGTCGGGACGCATCACGCCGCTGACGAGCTTGAGCAGGGTGGACTTGCCGGAGCCGTTGAGCCCCATCAGCCCGATCGCCTCGCCCTCCTGGACGGTGAAGGAGACGTCGTCGACGGCGTTGAAGACGTCGTGGGTCTTGCGTCCCCGTGCCTTCGCGAGCGCGAGCTGCTTGAGCGAGCGGTGGTAGGACATCGTGAACGACTTGGTGGCGTTCTCCACCTGGATCATCGTCGTCATCAGAGGCGCTCCGGGACCTTGGCCTCGAGGCGCGAGAAGAGCCGCTGGGCGAGCACGACGCCGACCAGGGCGATCAGCGTCATCACCAGGCCGCGGGTGTAGAGGTCGCCCGGCAGGTGCAGCGCCTGGGTGTAGGTCGGGTCGCTGGTGGTGCCGGTCCAGAACCCGCGCTGGATGAGCAGCACGGCCTCCGCCATCGGGTTGAAGAGGTAGTAGGAGGCGATCGGCTCGCCGAAGCGGTCCTGCACCAGCGTGTAGGGGTACATCATCGGCACGCTGAACGTGACGAACTGGGTCAGCGTCTGGGCGACCTTGCCGAAGTCGCGCATGAAGACGTTGGCCACGCTGAACACCAGGCCGAGCGCGAGCCCGAGGAGCGCCACGAGCAAGAAGCCGAGCAGCGCCGCGGCCATGCCGGCAGCGTCGGGCCGCCAGCCCAGCAGCACGCAGACGAACACCAGGATGACCATCATCGGGAAGGTGTGCCAGGCCGCCACGAGCATGCGGGCGACCGGGAACATCTCGCGGGGTACGGCGAGCTTGGTGATCAGCGACCGGTTCTGCACCAGCGACTGGGTGCCGCCGTTGAAGGTCTCGGTGAAGAAGTGCACCATCACCATGCCGGCGAACAGGTGCACGGCGAAGTTCTCCATGCCGGCACCACGACCGACCATCACCTGGAACAGGAAGTAGAACAGGCAGAAGCGGATCGCGGGCTGCAGGTAGCTCCAGGTCCACCCCAGCACCGTGCCCTGGTAGCGCGACTGGATGGTGTTGCGCACCAGCATCCGCAGCAGGTAGCGGCGGCGGACGACCTCAGCCAGACCCGTCGCCGCCGGCGGCACCAGCGGCAGCGCCTCCAGCTCCTCGGGGGTGCTGCGACGCCGTACCGGCGACGGTGAGCCTGTGGTCATTTCCACGGCTCGAAGGTCTTCTCCCACGCCTCCGGTGAAGTGATGTCGCCCAGGGCTGCGCGATATTCGGCGGCCAGGCGCGGCCACTCCCGCTGGAACTTCGCGTGGATCTCGACGGTGCGCTTCATCAGCTCGCGGAACTTCTCGGGGTCGCGCTGGTAGAGCGCGGCCGAGGTGCCGTCGGGCATCGAGACGACGGCCGAGTCGTAGCGAGCGATGCGGTACCACTTCGCGTCCATCGCCGGGATCTCGGCCTCGGGGTTGCGCTGCGCGGTCGGCCGCACCGACTTGAGCTGGCGCAGCGGCATCGTGGCCGCGCGGACCAGTAGCGACTTGCGGCTCGGCACCCCGGAGTCGTCCTTGCCCTTGCGCGGGGGCTTGTGGCGGCGTACGGCGGGGAAGCTGTCGGGATCGGCCTGCAGCTGGGCATCGGTGAACTGCTTGCGGAACGCGTTGACCTCGGCGAGCTTGCCGGGGAGCATCTCGTGCAGGCCGTAGGGACCCGCCAGCACGTCCTCGAGCGCCTTCAGCCGGAGCTCGACCGTGGAATATTGCATCGAGACCAGGTGGGCGACCTGGTGGTTGAGGCTCTCGCGCACCATGCGGCCGCCCCGCTCGTAGGCCGAATGGAGCAGCGCCGCCACGAACCGGTTGCGCTGGTGGAAGTAGGCCTGCCAGTCGAGGGCGTCGTTCTTGTCGGTCCACGGGATGTGCCAGACGGCCGCACCGGGGAGCGAGACGGTCGGGTAGCCGGCGGCCTTGGCGCGCAGGCCGTACTCGGAGTCGTCCCACTTGAGGAACAGTGGCAGGCTCAGCCCGATCTCCTCGAGCACCTGGCGCGGGATCAGGCACATGAACCAGCCGTTGTAGTCCACGTCGACGCGCTTGTGCAGCCAGCGCGTCGAGCGCAGGTTGCGGGCGCCGAAGTCCCAGTCCTGGAACACGCCGGGGGCCGAGAGCCACCAGAAGCGCCACGGCGTGATGACCTCGCCGAAGCTGTGCAGGCGGGTGCGGGCGTAGATGGAGAACATGTGGCCGCCCACGATCGTGGGGCGGCGGGCGAGGTCACCGAAGGTGATCGATCGGATGATGCCCTCGGGCTCGCAGATGACGTCGTCGTCCATCATCATCGCGTAGGTCGCGGTGCCCTTGCGGACCGACTCGAGCTGGCCGCGGGCGTAGCCGCCGGAACCACCGAGGTTGCCCTGGACGATCACGCGCAGCTTGTCGCCGAGCGCCTCGGCCGCCGCGGGGTAGAACTCGGAGTCCTGCATCAGCTGGGTGCCCTGCTCCATCACCATCACCTCGTCGAGGTAGGGACGGAGCTCGGGGGTGCTGCCCAGCTGACCGATGAGCTTGGCCACGAAGTCGGGCCGGTTCATGGTGGTGATGCAGAGGTCGACGGTGCCGTGATCGGCGCGGTCCTCGGGGACCTCGGCGGTCCACTCGGCCGAGCGGACGACCACGTCGTGCTCGCCGGCGACGACGTCGTACCAGTACCAGCCGCCGTCCACGAAGGGCTTGAGCGGCAGCTCGAAGACGAAGGTCGAGCTCTCCTCCGAGCCCGTGGTCACGGTCTCGACGCGCTGCGAGCGGCCGTTGGCCATCGAGCGGTAGACGGTGACGGTCGCCCCGGCACCCTCGATCTTCAGGGTCAGCGTGACGTCGGTGACGATGGTGTAGCGCCGCCAGTAGGACGCCGGGAACGCGTTGAAGTAGGACCCGAAGGAGATCCGCTGCTCCATCGGCAGGTGCAGCGCCTCGCGGTCGAGGATCTGGTCGGGGTGGATGCTCACCCCGGTCGAGGTCGACTGGCGCATCTGGGCGCTGTTGAGGTCCTGGGCCGCCCGGCTCGATCCGACCTCGTACTTGTCGGCGTCGAGGACCGCGGCCTCCGGGTCGACGTACAACCGGAAGACGTCGGTGTCGCCGTCGATCGGCAGGACCTGTCGCTGGAGCAGACGGGTCACCGTCGCTGCCGCGCTGTGCTTGGGCTTGGTGGCGGTCGTCGTCATTCGTCCACTCCTCCGCTCGTGAGCGGCACTCCGTCGACGAAGTGCGGCTTGAGCTTGTTGTCGAACATCGACAGCGCCGACCCGATGGCCATGTGCATGTCGAGGTACTTGTAGGTGCCGAGTCGACCACCGAAGAGCACCAGCGGCTCCTTCTTGGCCAGGTCGCGGTACTTCAGCAGCTTCGCGCGGTCGTCGGCGGTGTTGATCGGGTAATAGGGCTCGTCGTCGTCCTCGGCGAACCGGCTGTACTCGTGGACCACGATGGACTTGCCGGGCAGGTAGGTGCGCTCGGGGTGCAGGTGCTTGAACTCGAGCACGCGGGTGAACGGGACGTCCGGGTCGTTGGCGTTGACGACGCCGGTGCCCTGGTAGTCGTCGACGTCGACGGTCTCCTGCACGAGGTCGACCGTGCGCCACGACAGGCGGCCCTCGGAGTTGTCGAAGTATTCGTCGACCGGGCCGGTGTAGACGACCGGCACCTTGCCCTTGAACTCGTCCTGCACGTCGAACCAGTCGGTGTCGACACGCACCTCGATGTTGGGGTGGTCGGCCATCTTGTTGAGCCACGCGGCATAGCCCTCGGTGGGCAGGCCCTCGTAGGTGTCGTTGAACCAGCCGTCGGCGAACGTGTAGCGGACCGGGAGGCGCGTGATGATGTCGGCACTCAGCTCGGTCGGGTCGGTCTGCCACTGCTTGGCGGTGTAGCCCTTGATGAACGCCTCGTAGAGCGGGCGCCCGATCAGGCTGATCGCCTTCTCCTCGAGGTTGCTGGCCGTCGCGGTGTCGAACTCGCTGGCCTGCTCGGCGATCAGGGCGCGCGCCTCGTCGGGGGTGTGGGCCTTGCCGAAGAACTGGTTGATCAGGCCGAGGTTCATCGGCAGCGAGTAGACCTGCCCCTTGTACTTGCCGAAGACCCGGTGCCGGTAGTTCGTGAACGTCGTGAAGCGGTTGACGTACGCCCACACCCGCTCGTTCGACGTGTGGAAGAGGTGGGTGCCGTACTTGTGCACCTCGATCCCGGTCTCCTCGTCGATCTCGCTGTAGGCGTTGCCACCGAGGTGGTAGCGCCGCTCGAGCACCAGGACCTTGAGGCCGAGCTCGGTGGCGCAGCGTTCGGCGATGGTGAGGCCGAAGAAACCGGATCCGACGACGACGAGGTCTGGCTGGGAAATCGAGCCCTGGGACAAGGGGGTTACTCCTGAGGTGTGGACGTGCCGGAAAGTCAGGCGCCGCGAGTCTAGCGAGGAGGTGCGGCGGATCCGGAAAGGCTGCGCATCCCCCGTGCCGACCGAATGGCCCGGATCACGTTGCCCGCCTCGCCGCGACCGCCGCGGACCGGGCTGAGCAGCACGACGACGACCATGATGAGCCACGGCTTGAGGCGGACGAGCACGTTGTCGCCGTACCGGAAGTGCACGACGAACAGGTTGCGGAACATGTAGAAGCCCTTCCAGCCAGCCATGTCGTGCTGCTGGTTGAAGTCGAGCTGGCGGACGAGCCGCGCGTCGCGCACGGCCCAGATGCGGAACCCGGCCCGGCGGGCGCGGATCGCGAAGTCGACGTCGTCGTAGAAGATGAAGAACTCCGGGTCGGGGAAGCCGATGGCCGTCACCACCTCGCGGCGCACCATGAAGCCCTCGAAGGCGACGTTCTCGACCTCGACGCGCTCCGGCAGGTCCGCCCGGGTGGCGTACGTCGAGTCGACACTCGCCGTCTTGGGCCGGATGGCCAGGGGGTTGGCCAGGTCGAAGCGAATGGCCGCCTTCTCCACGAGGTTGCCGTCGAGGTCGTCGCGCACCGCCATCAGGCAGGCCTCGTCGGTCGCCATCAGCACCGCGAGGCAGTCCGGGTCGGGCACCACGTCGTCGTCCATCAGCCAGATGCGGTCCCAGCCGGCGTCGTACGCCGCTCGCATCCCGACATGGAAACCGCCGGCGCCGCCGAGGTTGCTCTCGGTGGTGGTGACGTGGAGGGGCAGGTCGGTGCGGGCGTCGAGCACCGAGCGCGTGTGGTCGGTGCTGGCGTTGTCGATGACGATCACCGCATCGGGCAGGTGCGTCTGGGCAGCGAGCCCGTCGAGCATGCCGACCAGCAGGTCGGCCCGGTTGTAGGTGACGATCACGACCGCCACGGTCTCGCTGGTCACGTCAGGAACCTCTCGTGGCCGTCGTACTCCCCCGCCAACCCGTCCCGCATCGCGCGGGCGCTGAGCTTGAGCCGGGCCAGGCTGGGCCTGGTGAACGTGTAGAACCAGATGGTCTTCGCCACGAACGCCAGCGCGTGCAGCGGACCCCGGTAGTCACGGAGGTTGACGAGGTTGTTGCGAGCCATGCAGTAGTGCTTGAGCTCGCTCGGGCTGTGGTTGTAGGTCGTGCGGCCGAACGCCATCGGCGTGCCGAGCTCGCCCACGCTGGGGTGTCGCACGACCGCGTCGGTCACCGTCGCGACGCGGGCGCCTGCCTCGCGGGCTCGCCACAGGTATTCGACGTCGTCACCCCAGATGAAGAACTCCTCGCGGGGCAGCCCGATCCGGTCGACGAGCTCGCGGGTGACGAGCACCCCGTTGAAGGGGATGACGATGTCGGCCAGCACGCCGTCCCGGTCCTTGGCCCGGACCTGCGCCACGGTGCGCAGCGCGGTCGGGCTGCCGGGCGGGCGGACCGGGAAGACGAGGGTGTCGCTGTCCTCCTCGTCCACGACGAGCGGGCCCCAGAAGTCGTAGTCGTGCTCGAGCAGCCGTGCGAGGCAGTCGCGGTCGGGCAGGCCGTCGTCGTCCATCAGCCAGACCAGGTCGGCATCGCGATCGAGGGCCCAGCCGAGGCCGTCGTGGAAGCCGCCCGCGCCGCCGCGGTTGCGCTCGAGGGTGCGCGCCAGCACCGGGGTCTCCCCCGTCGTCGGGACGCCGGCCAGCCAGGCGCCCGTGCCGTCGGTCGAGGCGTTGTCGATCACCAGCACCTCGTCGAGCCCGGCGACCTCGCCCAGCCGCTCGACCAGCCGTTGCACGAGGGCGAGCCGGTTGAAGGTGACGACGACCGCTACGACGCGTCGATCCGGTCCGTGGGCCACGCCGTACACCCTAGGGTCAGCAGACCGATCCGAGGTCGTCGGCCTGGTTCGCGGCGTAGCCCTCCTTGAGCGAGCCCAGGGAACCACCCGTGACAGGCGGCGTCGCGGTCGGCGTGGCTGCCGGTGCCTTGGTGCCGGCGCCGCCCTCGGCCGGCGCCGCAGCGACGTCCTCGGTGGCCGGTGTCGGCGTCTCACCCTCGGCCCGGTCGATCGCGTCGGCCACCATCGCGTGCACGACGTCGATGTCGGGGTCGGCCGTGACGACCTTCGGCGGCACGAGGCTGACGGTGCCGATCTTCTGCGACTTGGCCTTGATCGCCAGGTCGAGGAAGCGGTCGACCTCGCTCTTCGGCACGTTGGTCGAGATCATCTGCGACGACGCCGCGGCGATCTTGGAGAAGTTCCGCAGGGCGTCCTGGGGGCTGATCTGCTGGAGCATGGCGTTCATGACGCACTTCTGGCGCGCCATCCGCGAGTAGTCGTCCGAGCCGTCGCGGGCCCGGGCGAACCACAGTGTGTCCATGCCGTCGAGCTTGCGCGTGCCGGGCTCGATGAAGCGGTAGAAGTCGTCGGAGGGCAGCCCCACGGGGATCCGGTCGCGGACGGTCAGCGTGACGCCGCCGACGGCGTCGACGAGGCTGCGGAAGCCGGCGAGGTTGACCATCGACCAGTAGTTGATCTCCAGGCCGGTGATGCCCTCCACGGCCATCACGGTCGCGTCGACACCGGGTGTCCTGGAGCCCTTGAACAGGTCGGTGTGGTCGCCGGCCCAGGTGCTGACGCCGTTGAGGTAGCAGTCGTCGCAGTCGAAGCCCTTCGGGAACTGCTCGGCCATGACCGAGCCCTCGGCGAAGGGGAAGTTGGCCATGTTGCGCGGCAGGCCGACCAGCACGGTCTTGCCGGTGCGCGCGTCGATGCTGGCCACGGTCAGCGAGTCGGGGCGCAGCCCCCAGCGTCCCGCGCCGGCGTCCCCGCCGAGCAGCAGCACGTTGAAGCGACCGTCGTGGGCGCCGACGACGTCGCCGTCCCCGAACATCGTGATCATGAAGTTTCGCTGCACGCCGGCCATGTGGGCACCGAAGAGCAGCGCCGCGACCACGGAGAAGCAGAGGACACCGTTGACACCGACCACGGCGAGCCGGTGCTGGCGCTGCAGGCCGAGCGGCTGCCCGAGTCGCCAGGCGTCCATGAACAGCAGCGCCCAGCCGACGGCGAGCGCCATCAGCACGATCCGCACCAGTCCGAGCACCCAGGTGTTGGAGATCGCCCAGAAGGCGAAGCCGTGCGAGAAGTAGGAGATGACGACCGACAGCAGCCCCGTCGCGATCAGTCCGAGCCAGACGCGCATCGCGATGCGGCCCACCCGTCTGTTGCCGGCGACGAGCTGGGCGGAGCCGGGGACCAGCACGGTCATGACCATCAGCGCGACGGCGCGGCGGAAGCGGACGCGCTGCGCGCGGTCCAGGGTCGTGAACCGGGCGACCTGCGACCCGGGGGAAGATGCGGGCGGCATCAGGGTGCTCCTCTGCTGGGGGAAGTCAGCAGAGCCAGTATCACCAGTCACACGCGTTACATGCGGGTCCGACGCGCCGTGATCCTCAGGTCACGAGTCGCGACCCTGCTCGATCTCCATCTTGCGGGCGAGGCGGTGGGCCCGGCGGATCTCGGCCTCGCGCTGGCGACGGACCTCGGTCGGCGTCTCGGTGATCAGGTCGGGCACGGGCCGCGACTCCCCGGACTCGTCGATCGCGACGAAGACGAAGTAGGCGCTGGCGACATGCACCGGTTCGTCGGTGGCGTTGCCGAAGGGCTGAGCCTCCACGCGCACCCCGATCTCCATCGACGAGCGGCCGGCCCAGTTCACCTCGGCGTACGTCCTGATGATGTCGCCGACGTGCACGGGCCGCAGGAAGGTCATCTCGTCCATCGCCGCCGTGACCGCGGGACCGTCGCTGTGCCGGAACGCCACCGCGCCCGCTGTCGAGTCGGCCAGCTTCATGATGTCGCCACCGTGGACGTTGCCGAGCACGTTGGCGTTCGTGGAGCTGGCGACGATGGCCAGGGACACTCGCGAGAAGGACACCGGACGCGCGGTGAGCGGTTCACTCATGCCGGCACGGTAGCGTCTCGCGCATGGCTGAACGTCCCCCCGGGAAGGGTGGTCCCGAGGAGGGCACCCCCGAATACGACTGGCTCTACGGCTCCCGCGGCACCGCGCGCCCTGACGACGCGACCCGCATGGTCCCCCAGCAGGACCGAGCAGGAGAGCGTCCCGACGAGACCCGCATCATGCCGGCACAGCCGCGAGCGACGCCGCGTACGCCGCCGGCTACTCCGGCACCGAAGCCCGCCCGCACCCGTCGACGCCCACGCTTCCGCTTCGGGTTCGTGAAGCTGGCCCTGCTGCTGTGGCTGGTCTTCATGGTCGCCGTACCCTTCTGGGCCTGGTCCAACATCGACAAGGTCGACGCGGAGCCCAGCGGCGCACGGCCCGACGACCAGCCCGGCACCAACTACCTCATCGTCGGATCCGACAAGGCCGACGACCTCACCGCCGAGCAGCAGAAAGCGCTCGGGACCGGGCCGCGGGGCGGCACCAACACCGACACGATCATCGTCCTGCACACCGGCTCCGGGGCCGACACCCGGATGTCGATCCCCCGCGACACGCTGGCCGAGGTGCCGGGACACGGGACGCAGATGATCAACGCGGCGTTCTCCCTGGGCAAGGCTCCCCTGCTGGTCGCCAGCGTCGAGAAGCTGACCGGCATCCACATCGACCACTACGTCGAGCTCGGCTTCGGCAGCGTCATCAACACCGTCGACGCCCTCGGCGGCATCGAGATCTGCCCCAAGACCGACATGGACGACCCCCGCGCCCGGCTCGACATCAAGAAGGGCTGCCAGGAGGTCGACGGCGAGACGGCGCTGGCCTACTCCCGCTCGCGCTACGTCAGCGCGCTCAGCGACCTCGACCGCGTCGGTCGCCAGGGTGAGGTCATCGGCGCCCTGGGCGCCGAGGCCAAGTCGCCGTGGACCTTCCTCAACCCCGTCCGCTACTGGCGCCTCACCGACGCCTCGGCCAAGGCCATCCGCATCGACGAGGACATGGGCCCGATCTCGCTGGGCCGCTTCGCCCTGGCGATGACCGGCGACAGCCGCACGTGCACCATGCCCAACATGGCGGCACCCAGTGACCCCAACCGGATCGTCGCCGATCCCGACCGGGCGCCGGCGGTCTTCAAGGCGATCATCAACGACGACGCCGTCCCCAAGTCCCTCTGCACCCCGACCGGGAGGGCCCGCCAGTGACCTACGAGACCCTCACCGTCGAGACCGACGACGACGGCGTCACCCTGCTGACGCTGTCGCGGCCCGAGGCGATGAACTCGTTCACGGTCACGATGGCCCGCGAGCTGGAGGCGTTCTTCCTGGCCGCTGCCGCGGACGACGAGATCAAGGCCGTCGTGGTGACCGGGGCCGGCAAGGCGTTCTGTGCCGGCATGGACCTCTCGGCCGAGGGCAACGTCTTCGGCCTCGACGAGTCCCTCTCCCCCACGGCCGCCGACCTGCGCGAGCACCTCGGCGAGGAGCCCTGGCAGACCGGGGTCCGCGACACCGGCGGCAAGGTCACGCTGGCCATCCACGCCTGCCCCAAGCCGGTGATCGCGGCGATCAACGGCGCCGCTGTCGGCATCGGCGCGACGATGACGCTGGCGATGGACATCCGGCTCGCCTCGAGCCGGGCCCGGATCGGCTTCGTGTTCGGCCGGCTCGGCATCGTTCCCGAGGCCTGCTCCTCGTGGTTCCTGCCGCGCATCGTCGGCACCCAGCAAGCGCTGGAGTGGGTCTACTCGGCCGACATCCTGACCGCCGAGCAGGCACTGGCCGGTCGCCTGCTGCGCTCGGTCCACGAGCCCGACGACCTCGTCCCGGCCGCCCTCGCGCTGGCCCGCTCGTTCGTCGTCGACCGCTCCCCCGTCGCGCTGGCCCTGGCCAAGCGCCTCATCTACGCCGGCACCGCCGCGCCCCATCCGCTCGACGCCCACATCGCCGACTCACTGGCGATGTTCCACACCTCGATCGGGGACGGCAAGGAGGGCGTGGCCGCCTTCCGCGAGAAGCGTGCGCCCGAGTTCACCGGCCGCGCGTCCGACCTGCCGGAGATCTTCTGAGGCTCTGCCTCTTGAACCTCGTGTTCACTCGTGTCTACTATCGCGATATATCGCAATAGGTTGGCGATATCCTGACGACTGACGTGACGAGGGAGACGAGCATGGGACACAGACACGGCCCTTGGGACCAGCGGTTCGGACACGGCGGTCCCCCGCCCTGGGTGCAGGGCCTCCTCGGCTGGGGCGGCGCACCCGGCGCGACGCCGAGCAGCCCCGGTCCACGAGCCAAGCGCGGCGACGTTCGCCTCGCGATCCTCTCCGTGGTCGCCGAGGCCGCCCGCCGGGAGGAGCCGATCAACGGCTACCAGGTCATCCAGCAGATCGCCGAGCGCAGCGACGGCGCGTGGCGACCCAGCCCCGGCTCGGTCTACCCGACCATCCAGCAGCTCCAGGACGAGGGCCTCGTCGAGGCCGACGACGCCCGGGGTCGCCGGACCCTGCAGCTCACGGCCGAGGGTCAGGCGTACGTCGCCGCGCACACCACCGACCTGGAGGCCGTGTGGGCGCCGTACGAACGCGCCACGCAGCGCGCCACGACCGGGACCTCCGGCGACCTCAAGTCCGAGATCGGACAGATGATGAGCGCGGTGTGGCAGATCGTCACCCAGGGCTCCGACGCCCAGCGCAAGGCCGCGATCGGCGTGCTCGTCGACACCCGGCGAGCGCTCTACGGCATCCTCGCGGACGGAGCGGCGCCGACCGGTCGTGGCCCCGACGGCGCTGACGAGCCCGACGACGGGAGCCTGTGATGGAGCCGCGCATCGGCGACGCCGAGCGGGACGTCGCGACCGCCCGGCTGGGCGACCACTTCGCCGCCGGTCGCCTCGACCACGACGAGTACGACGAGCGGCTGGACGCCATCTGGTCGGCACGCACCGGCGCGGACCTCGACCAGGTGTTCTGGGACCTGCCCCGGGCCGTGGCCCCGGTCGCGCCCCCGGTCGTGCAGCGACGCCCCCGCGACTGGCGGACCCCGGCGTGGGCGCTCGCGCTCGGCGCCGTACTGCTGATGGCAGCGCTCGGCGTCGACTGGTGGGTCTGGCTGATCGCCCTGGTGATCTTCCTGAAGCGACCCTGGGCACGCGGGCACCGCCTCCACGGCCACTGCCTCAACGCCGCGAATGGGCACAACAGCCACGTCACCCGCTCACGCGCATGAGAGAATCGCCGCCTCGAACTGCCTGAGTCCCGACGTCCGCCCGCTCCGGAGGTATCGCGTTGACCCTGTCCCCCGACGCGGCGTCGTTCGCCGACCTGGTGCTCGACCTGCACGAGACGTCGAGCCTCGACGAGACCGTCGAGCGCATCATCGAGTTCGCCTGCAAGATGTTCGACTGCGCCTACGCCGGCGTGATCCTCGTGCACCCGGGGTCCCGGGTCGAGACGGTCGCCAGCAACCACGAGGTCGTCGCCCACCTCGACAAGATCCAGCTCGAGGCCGGGGCCGGTCCCGACATCGAGATCATCGCCGACCGGCCCGGCGTCCTGGTGCGCGACGTGCGCCAGGAGCAGCGGTGGCCGCAGTGGACCGCCGCCGTCGAGGCGGCCGGCATCCGCAGCATGCTGGGGGCCCGCCTGCACACCAACCGCCAGGTGCTCGGCAGCCTCAACCTCTACGCCCTCGAGGTCGATCGGTTCGACGAGGTCGACGTCGACGTCGCCCACATGCTGGCGCGGCACGCGGCCGTCGCTCTCGAGTCCGCCCGGGGCACCGAGCACCTGCGCGGGGCCGTCGACGCGCGCAACCTGATCGGCCAGGCCCAGGGCATCTTGATGGAGCGCTTCAACATCGGTGCCGACCAGGCCTTCCAGGTGCTCAGGCGCTACTCCCAGGACAACAACCTCAAGCTCCACTCGGTGGCCCAGCGCCTCATCGACACCCGGTCCCTGCCGCGCTGAGTCGGTCAGACGGTCGGTCAGCGCCGGGATCTGCGTAAGTCCGGCGCCGGCCGACACGTCTGGTCAGGGTGCGGGGTACGGCGACGCGCGCAGCACCTTCGCGAGGTGGGCCGCGCTCGCGGCGGCCGCGGTGATCGCCTTGCCCGTCGCCTCGGGACGCTCGTCGAGGTCCTGGTAGTCGGTCTTGTGCATCGCCTCGCCCACCCAGTAGGCGCCGGCGGTGGCGGGGATGGTGAAGCCCACGTCGTTGAGGGCCTGCAGGCACTCGGCGACGACGTGGTGGGCGCCGTCCTCGTTGCCGACGACCCCGACCAGGGCGACCTTGTCGGTCATCGACATCCGCCCCTGGTCGTCGGTCTCCGACAGCTCGGCGTCGAGTCGCTCCAGCACCACCTTGGCCACGGAGGCTGGCTGACCGAGCCAGATGGGCGTGGCCAGCACCAGCACGTCCGCAGCCAGGATGCGGGCCCGGATGCCCGGCCAGGCATCACCGTCCCCCTCGTCGGTGGAGACACCGAACCGGACGTCGTGGTCGGCCACGCGGATCACCTCACCGGTGACTCCGTGCGTGCCGAGCTCGTCGAGCAGCTGCCGCCCGATCAGCTCGGAGCTGGACGGAGCCGGCGACGGCTTCAGGGTGCAGACGAGGACAAGTGCTCTCAGCTGGCTCATGGCAGCGCCGTACCCCGCAGCGTGCGGCGCCATGCGCGGTCGGCCGACGACGGCTCAGGCACTGAGCGTGCCCGAGTCGTCGCGCATCCGGGCAGGGCCGAGGTAGCCGTGACGCACTCCCCACAGCACCGCCTGGGACCGGGACGTGACGCCCATCTTGCGGTAGGCCGAGCGGATGTAGGACTTGACCGAGTTGATGCTGATGCACGCGGTGTCGGCGATGCTCTGGTTGTCCAGGCCGCTGGTGATCATCGCGATCACGTCCGCCTCACGCGGGGTCAGCGGGTCGGGGCGCTGTCGCCGCGGCGAGGTGTGTCCCTCGCCGAGATCGACGACGACGCGTCCGTGGTGGATGGCCTCCAGCGCGCGGACGAGGACCTCGCCCGGCAGCGCCTTCGACAACACCCCGCACGCACCGCTGCCCAGCGCCATCTCGGTCAGGTCGGGTCGCGCGTTCCAGGTCCAGGTGACCAGCCGCCCGTCGTGCGGGACGGGGTCGCCCAGCACTCCGGGGAGCACCTGGATGTCGGCGAGCGAGTCGAAGAGGGTCAGGTCCACGCCTTCGGCGGGCGTGCCGCCGTGGGCGGGGAGCACGGCGACCCGGTCGGCGTACGGCGCCATCAGCGCGTTGAAACCACGCGTCACCAGCTCGCTCTCGCGAGCCAGGGTGACGCGGACAGGGCGCTTGTTCATGCACGAGGTCGTCATGCACCGGCCGTACCCGAAACCGGCTGTCGCATGCGCCGCGGTCACCCGCGGCGCATGCGTGGGCTCAGAGCTCGGACTGGATCCCTGCGAGGAGCTGGCGAGCCATGACGATCCGCTGCACCTGGTTGGTGCCCTCGTAGATCTGGGTGATCTTGGCGTCGCGCATCATCCGCTCGACCGGGTAGTCGCGGGTGTAGCCGTAGCCACCGAGCACCTGCACGGCGTTGACGGTGACCTCCATGGCGACGTCGGAGGCGAAGCACTTGGCCGCGGCACCGAAGAACGTGAGGTCCTTGTCGCCACGCTCGGAGCGACCGGCGGCCGCGTAGGTCATCTGGCGGGCAGCCTCGACCTTCATGCCCATGTCGGCGAGCATGAACTGCAGGCCCTGCTGCTCGGCGATCGGCTTGCCGAACTGGATCCGCTCCTTGGCGTACTCCAGCGCGTAGTCGAGCGCACCCTGCGCGACACCGACCGCCTGCGCGGCGATGGTGACGCGGGTGTGGTCGAGGGTCCGCATCGCGATGTCGAAGCCCTGGCCCTCCTCGCCGATGATGCGGTCGGCCGGGATGCGCACGTTGTCGAAGTAGACCTCGCGCGTGGGCGAGCCCTTGATGCCGAGCTTCTTCTCCGGCGCACCGAAGGAGACGCCCTCGTCGGACTTCTCGACCACGAAGGCGGTGATGCCGCGGGTGCGCTTGGAGGCGTCGGTCATCGCGAGCACGGTGTAGAACTCGGAGACACCGGCGTTGGTGATCCAGCGCTTGACGCCGTTGAGCACCCAGAAGTCGCCGTCGCGGACCGCGGTGGTCTTCTGGTTGGCCGCGTCGGAGCCGGCGTCGGGCTCGGAGAGGCAGTAGGAGAAGCCGCCCTCACCCGCGGCGAGCTTGGTGAGGTACTTCTTCTTGATCTCCTCGCCACCGCCGATCTGGACCGGCAGGGAGCCGAGCTTGTTCACGGCGGGGATCAGGGACGAGGCGACGCACGCGCGCGCGACCTCCTCGATCACGATCACGGTCGCCAGCGCGTCGGCACCGGCACCGCCGTACTCCTCGGGCACGTGCGGGGCGTGGAAGTCGGCGGCCTGCAGGGCGTCGTGCGCCTCCTGCGGGTAGCGGGCCTCCTCGTCGACGGCAGCGGCGTACGGCGCGACCTTGGCGTCGCAGACCGCGCGGACGGCCTCGCGGATGGCCTGGTGCTCCTCGGAGAGGGAGTAGAGCGGGAAGTCGGACACGCTGATCACCTCGGGCGTCATCGGGACAGGTTGATACTGAGTACGATAACAGCGGAACTGCGTTTCATCACCAGGAGGACCTGTGCCAGACCGCACCGTGGCCGACCGTCTGCGCGAGGCCGCCTTCTCCCTGTTCGCCGAGCGGGGCTACGACGCGACGAGCGTGGAGCAGATCGCCGAGCGCGCCGGGGTCGGCCGCTCCACCTTCTTCCGCGCCTACCCCACCAAGGAAGCGGTGATCTTCCCCGACCACGACGCGGTGCTCGCGCGGATCGAGGCGCGGCTCGAAGCGGCCACCCCCGGCCAGCACTTCCTCGCGGTCCGCGAGGCCGCGCGCCTGGCCCTGCGCCACTACCTCGACGAGGACGACCACGCCCGGGCGCGCTACCGGCTGACCCGCAACGTGCCGGCGTTGCGCGAGCGTGAGATCGCCGGCATGCAGCGCTACCAGGAGGTCTTCCGCTCCTTCATCCGCAGCTGGGACGTCGGGTCCGACCCGGCGACCGCGCGACGGGTTGACCTGCGTGCGGAGCTGCTCGCCGCCGCCGTGGTCACCGCTCACAACCACGTCCTGCGCCGGTGGCTGCGCGGCACGACCGATGCCCCTGAGGCCGAGTTCGACACCGCGATGGCCGAGGTCGAGCAGCTGTTCGCTGCTCGCGAGCCCGGTGGCGGCCACGTCGTGGTGCTCGGCCCGGGAGCCGACCTCGACCGCGCGCTCGCGGCGGTCCGTGAGGTCCTGTCGTAGGTTCGACCCATGAGCCAGTGGCAGGAACGCGCGAACATCGACCTCATGCTCGACGACTGCGAGACCTGGGCGATCGTCGGCCTCTCCGACAACCCCGCCCGCACTGCCTACTCCATCGCAGCCATGCTGCAGGAGCGCGGCAAGCGGATCGTGCCCATCCACCCCGACGCCCCCGTCGTGCACGGCGAGCAGGGCTACGCCACCCTCGCCGAGGTGCCGTTCCCGATCGACGTCGTCGACGTGTTCCGGCGCTCCGAGGACGCCGGCCCGTTCGCCGACCAGGCGGTGGCGATCGGTGCGAAGGGGGTGTGGTTCCAGCTCGGGGTCATCGACGAGGCCGCCTTCGAGCGGACCGTCGCGGCCGGCGTGCCGATGGTGATGGACACCTGTCCCGCGATCGAGTGGCGCAACCGCAGCCGGTGAAGCCGCCCCCGATGCGGGTCCCACCCGGGCCCGGCCTGCCCGACGGGCTCGCCATCCCCGACAGCGACCTCGTCGAGCGCTTCTCCCGCTCCCCCGGCCCCGGTGGCCAGTCGGTCAACACCAGCGACAGCCGGGTCGAGCTGGAGTACGACGTGCGTACGGCGACGACGCTCTCCGAGGCACAGCGACGACGCGCCCTGCAGCGCTGGCCCGGCGGCGTGATCGCGATCGCGGCCTCCGAGCACCGCTCGCAGCACCGCAACCGGACCGCGGCCCGCGAGCGCCTCGCCGACCTGCTCCGGACCGCGCTGGCCCCACCGCCGCCACCACGGCGTCCGACGAAGCCGACCCGGGGCTCGAAGGAGCGGCGGCTCAAGTCCAAGAAGGAGCGCAGCCACCTCAAGTCGATGCGCGGGCGCGTCACCGACTAGATCTCGACGCGTCCCTCGACGGCCGTGATGCCCAGCTGAGTGAGCGTCTCCTCCAGCACCCACTGGACGCCGAGCGTGTCCTCGAGCGGCATGACCGGGCTCTCGGTCAGGCCGGCGTCGAGGCAGCGGCCGACCTCGAGGACCTGGTGGCTGTAGCCCCGCCCGGCAGGAGGCAGTGCGACCGCCTCCGCCGCCTCGCCGTTGCGACGGACGACGATCGTGTCGGGGTGGTGGAAGCGGGGCGCGATCTCGACCGAGCCGCCGGTCCCGATGACGACCGCGCGTCCGGGCGTCTCCGCGGCGAGCGAGCACCACAGGGAGGCGGCCCGCCCGTCGGCGTACGCCAGGTGGATCGCGGCCGAGGCGTCGGCCCCGTTGGGATAGCGGGTGCCGTGGGCGGTGACGCTCACCGGGGTGCCGAGGAAGTGCTGGGCGATCGACACGGCATAGACCCCGAGGTCGAGGGTCGCGCCGCCGCCGAGCTCCGGGGCGAAGAGGCGGCTGTCCTCGTCATAGGCGCGGAAGGCACCGAGGTCGGCCTGCACACCGATCACCTCGCCGATCTCGCCGGCCGCGACCAGCTCCCGCGCCCGCACGACCGCGGGCTGGAAGCGGGTCCACATCGCCTCCATGCAGAAGACCTGCGCCGACCGGGCGGCCCAGACGACCTCGCGCGCGCCGGCCAGCGTCGCGGTGAACGCCTTCTCCACCACCACCGCCTTGCCCGCCGCGATCGCGGCCAGGGCCAGGTCGCGGTGCTGCGGGTGCGGCGTCGCGACGTAGACCACGTCCACGTCGGCGGCCAGCAGCCCCGCATGGGTGTGTGCGTGGTCGATGCCGTGGACCTCGGCGAACTCGCCGGCCCGTTGCTGGGTGCGGCTGCCGACGGCCACGACCCGGTGACCGGGCGTGTGGGCGAAGTCGGCGAGGAACGCCGCCGCCATGGCGCCGGTGCCCGCGATCCCCCAGCGCGTGGTCATGGGTTCAGAAGCCGGTCCGGCGGATGCCCTGCGACGCGTCGCGCACGACCTGGCCCTTGGCCCGGGCGGTCTCGACCAGGGACGCCTCGAACTCGACGAGCTTCTGCTGGAGCGCCTCGTCGGAGGAGCCGAGGATCCGGGCGGCGAGGATGCCGGCGTTGCGGGCATTGCCGATCGCCACCGTCGCGACCGGGATGCCGGCGGGCATCTGGACGATCGACATCAGGGAGTCGAGGCCGTCGAGGTACTTCAGCGGGACCGGCACGCCGATGACCGGGAGCGGCGTGACCGAGGCGAGCATGCCGGGCAGGGCGGCCGCACCGCCGGCGCCCGCGATCAGCACCCGCAGCCCGCGGCCGTGGGCCTGCTTGCCGTAGTCGAGCATCTCCTGGGGCATGCGGTGGGCGGACTGGACGTCGGCCTCCCACGCGATGCCGAACTCGTCGAGGACGTCGGCGGCCGCCTGCATCACCGGCCAGTCGGAGTCCGAGCCCATCACGATGCCGACGCTCGGGCCAGGGCTGGTGGCGCTGTCACTCACTGGTGTCTCCTAGGTCTCCGCGGAACCACGCGGCGGCGTGCCGCGCCCGCTCCAGGCAATCATCGAGGTCGTCGCCGTAGGTGTTGACGTGTCCCACCTTGCGGCCAGGACGCAGGTCCTTGCCGTAGAGGTGTACGCGCAGGTGCGGGTCGCGGGCCATGGCGTGCGGGAAGCCGTCGTAGAGGCGGCCGGTGTCGGTGGGTCCCCCCAGGATGTTCACCATCACCGTCCAGCGCGACCGCGGGGCGGGCGAGCCCAGCGGGAGGTCCATGACAGCGCGCAGATGATTCTCGAACTGGGACGTCACGGCGCCGTCCTGGGTCCAGTGGCCGGTGTTGTGGGGACGCATGGCCAGCTCGTTGACCAGGATGCGACCGTCGGCGGTCTCGAAGAGCTCGACGGCGAGGATGCCCGTGACGTCGAGCGCACCGGCGACGCGCAGCGCGATCTGCTGCGCCTCCCCGGCCAGGGCAGGCGAGAGGTCCGGCGCCGGCGCGATGACCTCGTGGCAGACGCCGTCGAGCTGGGTGGACGCCACCACCGGGTAGGCCGCGGCCTGACCGCTTGGCGAACGCGCCACCAGCGCCGAGAGCTCGCGGCGGAAGTCGACGAGCTCCTCGGCCAGGATCTGCACCCCAGCGGCGTCGGCGGCCGCGAACGCGGGCTCGGCGTCGGCGAGGTCGCGCACGACCCAGACGCCCTTGCCGTCGTAGCCGCCGCGGGTGGTCTTCAGCACGCACGGCAGGCCGAAGGCCTCGACCTCGGCGGTGGAGGCGACCACGGCGTTGCGCGGGCAGGGCACGCCGAGCTCGGCGAGGCGCGCACGCATGACCGCCTTGTCCTGGGCGTGCACGAGCGCGTCCGGTCCGGGTCGTACGGCGATGCCGTCGGCCTCGAGGGCGTGCAGGTGGGCCGTCGGGACGTGCTCGTGGTCGAAGGTCACGACCGGGCAGCCGGCGGTGACGGCACGCAACGTGTCGAGGTCGGTGTAGTCACCGACGACGTGGTCGGGAATGACCTGGGCGGCCGAGACACCGGGCGCCTCGGCCAGGAGCCGGAGCGGCAGCCCCAGCGCGATGGCGGGCTGCGCCATCATCCGGGCGAGCTGACCGCCACCGATCACGGCAAGGGTGGGTGCTCGCATCGACACGCGGGCACCCTACGACAGCGGCGGGTCGACCTCGAATCGCAGCCCCGCTCCGCGCACGGTGGTGATCAGCCCGGGCGAGCGCGGATCGTCCCCGAGCTTGCGGCGCAGCCACCCGAGGTGGACGTCGATCGTCTTGGACGAGGACCAGAAGGTCGTGTCCCAGACCTCGTGCATGAGCTCGGCGCGGGTCACGACATCGCCCGCACGGCTCATCAGCGCGTGCAAGAGGTCGAACTCCTTGCGTGAGAGCGTCAGCTCCCGATCCCCCCGCCACACCCGTCGCTCGTGCGGGTCCACCAGAACATCCTGTACGGACAGCACCCGGACAAGGTAGGAACGCCCGGCCGGACGTGCGGCTCGTTCGACGAAAGTCGCCGGACTGGTCTAGACCCTCAGCGGCGGCGTACGGCGACCGGCTCGACCAGCCCGAAGCCGCGGACCGGCCGCGCGGGGAGCCGCCGGGACTCGAAGGCGTCCTCCGGCAGCAGGTCGGCGGTGACCTGGTCGATGATCAACCGGTTCCGCCTGGCCACCGCCGTCAGCCGCGACGCCAGGTTGACCGGCGGTCCGAAGACGTCGCCGAGCCGGGGGACGACCGGTCCCGAGGCCAGCCCGATGCGCACGTCGGGCATCCGCGGGTCGCGACCGATCACGTTGATGATCCCCTCGGCGACCTCGATCGCCGGCACCGCGTCGTTGAGCACGAACAGGACCGAGTCACCGAGGCTCTTGATGATCCGGCCGCCGTGCACGGAGACGACGTCCTGGCAGCGGGTCTCGAACTTCTCGACGAGGTCGCCGATCTGCTCGCGGTCCAGCTGGTTGGACAGCGCCGTGAAGGAGACCAGGTCGGCGAAGCCGACGGTCACGTCGACGGTGTGCAGGTCCTCGTGCTCGGCGCCCATGGCCTCCATCCGCGCGACGGCGGCGGCGAGGTGGCGGCGCCAGGCATAGATCAGCATCTCCTCGAGGGGCTCGCTGAGCTCCTCGATCAGTCGCAGCGCGGAGCCCACGCGCGAGCCGGTCGCCTGCTCGCCCGCCTCGAGCTCCTCGACCCTGCTGGCCAGCGTCGAGACCTCCCAGTCGGCCAGCCGCGCCATCGTCTGGCCGGCGCCACGGGTGAGACCCACGGCCATGTCGAAGTCCACGGCCCCGGAGTCGACGATCGACATCATCGCCGACACCGCCTCGACATCGGCCGCGCTGAAGGCGCGCTCGCCGCCCATCTCGGGGAAGCCGAGGGCGCGCCACAGCCGCCGGGCCTGGTCGATGGTCACGCCCGTCTCGGCGGCCACCTCGGCGGCGTTCAGGGTCGGAGACTGCTTGAGCACGGCGAGGTCGAGTCGCTCGGGCACGCTCAGCTCGGCCTCGGCAGCAGCGTCGGACTTGTCCGAGGACGAGCGGCGACCCTCACGTCCCATCGTCGGCCCGGTCGCTGCTGGAGAGGGAGTGCAGCTCCTCGGCGACCTTGAGCTGCACTTGCTCGACGCGCGGGATGTCGTCGAGCAGCACCCGACCGTTGGTGCTCGCGTCGGAGACGATGAGCGTGCCGCAGCCGAAGAGGCGATCGATCACGCCGACCTCGAAGTCGACCCCGCTGATCCGGTTGAGCGGGATCGTGCGGCCCTCCTTGGCGATCAGCCCCGAGCGCTTGATGAAGCGACGGTTGGTGAACGTGTAGGTCGTCGTCAGCCACGCGATGAACGGCCGCAGCACCCACCACACGACGATGCCCGCCGCGACCGCTCCGGCGACGGCGCCCAGCACCGTCGAGTCGCTGCGGCTCGCCAGGAACAGCACCGCCGCCACGACGAGCACGAGGATCAGCGCGGGAGCGAGCAGTGCCTTCGGGTGCGTGCGGGTGGAGATGACGACGTGCTCACCGTCGTTGAGGAGCTTGGTCGGGTAGGCCACGACGCGATCATGTCACTGCTGTGGGCGGACGTGAATCACATCGCCGGCGCCGACGGTGAACGTCCCCTCGGCCGAGCTCACGACCAGGGCGCCACGCGAGTCGATGTCGAGGGCCTCGCCCCGACGGACGTCCCCTCCGGGCAGGTGGACGTCGACCGAGCGCCCAAGGGTCGAGCACACGTCGACGTACGCCGCGCGCAGCGCCTCCGGGTCGCGGAGCAGGCCCTGGAGCCCGTGCAGGGAGCCGAGCACCTGGCCGAGCAGGCCCGTGCGCTCCACGGGCTCGCCGGTCTCGAGCTCGATGGAGGTGGCCAGTGCGACCGGCAGCTCCTCGAGGGTCTGGGAGACGTTGATCCCGATCCCGATCACGGCCGCCGGGCCGAGGGGCGTGTCGATCCGCTCGACCAGGATGCCGGCGACCTTGCGCTCCTCGACGAGCACGTCGTTGGGCCACTTCAGGGCGATGTCCGGCAACCGGTCGGCGAGCGCCGCCTGCACGGCATAGCCGGTCAGCAGCGGGAGCCACGGCCAGTCCTGCGCGGGCGCGTCGGGTCGGAGCAGCACGGAGAGCGTCAGCGACGACCTGGCCGGCGTCTCCCACACCCGGTCGAGACGCCCGCGACCGGCGGTCTGGTGCTCGGTGACCACGACCACGCCCTCGTCCTCGCCGGCGCGGGCACGCTCGGCGACGACCGCGTTGGTGGAGGGCGAGGCCTCGGTGATCTCGACCCGCCAGCCCTGCGGCGTGACGAGGCGGTCGGGATCGAGGACTGGGCGCGGTGCGGGAACGGAGGTCATGGGCACTAGATTGGCGCAGCAGACAACAGGAGGCCACTGGAGTGAGTGCACAGGTGCAGCCCGGCGAGGGCACAGACGTCCCCACGGACATCGACATCCACACGACCGCGGGCAAGCTCGCCGACCTCGAGCGTCGTCTCGACGAGGCCGTGCACGCCGGGTCGGCCAAGGCGATCGAGAAGCAGCACGCGAAGGGTCGCAAGACCGCCCGCGAGCGCATCGAGATGCTCTTCGACGAGGGCTCGTTCGTCGAGCTCGACGAGCTGGCGCGCCACCGTTCGGTGGCCTTCGGCCTCGAGAAGCGCCGCCCCTACGGCGACGGCGTCGTCACCGGCTACGGCACGGTCGACGGCCGCCAGGTGTGCGTCTTCTCCCAGGACTTCACCGTCTTCGGCGGCTCGCTGGGCGAGGTCTACGGCGAGAAGATCACCAAGGTGATGGACCTCGCCATCAAGACCGGCTGCCCGATCATCGGCATCAACGAGGGCGCCGGCGCCCGTATCCAGGAGGGCGTCGTCTCGCTCGGCCTGTACGGCGAGATCTTCAAGCGCAACGTGCACGCCTCGGGCGTCATCCCGCAGATCAGCCTGATCATGGGCAACTGCGCGGGCGGCCACGTCTACTCCCCCGCGGTCACCGACTTCACGATCATGGTCGACCAGACCTCGGCGATGTTCATCACCGGTCCCGACGTCATCAAGACGGTCACCGGCGAGGACGTCACGATGGAGGAGCTCGGCGGCGCCCGCACGCACAACACCAAGTCGGGCAACTCGCACTACATGGCCTCCGACGAGGAGGACGCCATCGAGTACACCAAGGCGCTGCTGTCCTACCTCCCGCAGAACAACCTCGACGAGCCCTTCACGTTCGACGAGCCGGCCGACCTCGAGGTCAGCGACCTCGACCGGGAGCTCGACACGCTCATCCCCGACGGGGCCAACCAGCCCTACGACATGCACACGGTCATCGAGTCGGTCCTGGACGACCAGGAGTTCCTCGAGGTGCACGCGATGTTCGCGCCCAACATCATCGTCGGCTACGGCCGCGTCGAGGGCCGCCCCGTCGGCATCGTGGCCAACCAGCCGATGCAGTTCGCCGGCTGCCTCGACATCGATGCCTCGGAGAAGGCCGCGCGCTTCGTGCGCACCTGCGACGCCTTCAACATCCCGGTGCTGACCTTCGTCGACGTGCCCGGCTTCCTGCCCGGCACCGACCAGGAGTTCAACGGCATCATCCGCCGCGGCGCGAAGCTGATCTACGCCTACGCCGAGGCGACGGTCCCGCTGGTCACCGTCATCACCCGCAAGGCCTACGGCGGCGCCTACGACGTGATGGGCTCCAAGCACCTCGGTGCCGACATCAACGTCTCCTGGCCCACCGGCCAGATCGCGGTGATGGGCGCCCAGGGCGCGATCAACATCCTCTACCGCGGCGAGATCGCCGAGGCGGTCGCGGCGGGCAACGAGCCCGAGCGCCGGGCCGAGCTGGTCCAGGAGTACGACGACACGCTGGCCAACCCCTACATCGCGGCCGAGCGCGGCTACATCGACGCGGTGATCATGCCGCACGAGACCCGCTCGGAGATCGTCCGGTCGCTGCGGCTGCTGCGCTCCAAGCGGGCCACGCTGCCGGCGAAGAAGCACGGGAACATCCCGCTCTGATGAGTGCCGACCAGCCCGACGCCCCGATCCTCAAGGTCGTCAACGCCGACGCGACACCGGAGGAGATCGCCGCCCTGGTGGCGGTCTTCTCCGCGCTCGGGTCGGCGACGGAGGACGTCGCCCCGCGGCGTACCCCCGAGTGGTCCCAGCCTGCCCGGCGCGTGCGCACCCCGCACGCGCACGGCCCCGGCGGCTGGCGCGCGAGCAGCCTGCCCCGCTGAGCAACAACTCCGTGGCCGTCGCCGGCGCACGGGTGGCAGGGTGTGCGCGTGATGACGCGCACCATTGATGCCCTGTGTGACCAGTTCGTCGAGGACTACGCGGCCCTCGACCCGATCACCGCGACCTTCCTCGGTGTACCCGGACACGACGACCGGCTGACCGACCTGTCGCCGGCTGGTTACGACGCCCGGATCGCGCTCGTGCGGGCCGCTGTCGAGGCCGTCGAGGCCGCGACCCCGGTCGACGACCTCGAGGCTGCGGCGCGTGACTCGTTCCTGGAGCGCAACCGTCTCGAGCTCGAGCTCGAGGCCGCCGGGCTGAGCCGATCGCGGATGTCGGTGCTGTGGAGCGCGCTGCACGAGATCCGCGAGGTCTTCGACCTGATGCCGACCGAAGGCGCGGAGGCGGTCGCGAACATCGGCGCGCGTCTGGCGGCCGTGCCCGCCACCCTCGAGGACCTCCGCGTCACGCTCTCCGACGAGGCGCGCAAGGGCCATGTCGCCGCGGCCCGGCAGTACGCCGAGGTCGCCGAGCAGGTACGCCGCTGGACCGGCCAAGCAGGTGAGGGCGGCGACTTCTTCGCCGGCCTCGTGGAGCGACTGCAGGCACCCAAGCTGACCGAGCAGGCGAAGGCCGCGAGCCGGGCGTTCGCCGGCTTCGGGCTCTTCCTGTCCGACGAGCTGGAGCCGCAGGGGCGCGACAAGGAGGGCGTCGGGCGCGAGCACTACGCCCTGGCCAGCCGCTACTTCCTCGGCGCCGAGGTCGACCTCGACGAGACCTACGCCTGGGGCTGGACCGAGCTCCAGCGGCTCTCCGACCTGATGGCGCGGACCGCCGAGGAGATCCTGCCGGGCGCGAGCGTCGACGAGGCAGTGGCCCACCTCGAGGCCGACGCCTCCCGGGTCGTCAAGGGCCGCGAGGCGTTCCGCGAGTGGATGCAGGACCTCGCCGACCGGACCATCGCCGACCTGGCCGACACCCACTTCGACATCCCCGAGCCGATCCGCCGCATCGAGTGCAAGCTCGCCCCCACCAACGACGGCGGCATCTACTACACCGGCCCCTCCGAGGACTTTTCCCGCCCGGGACGCATGTGGTGGTCGGTGCCCGACGGCATCGAGGACTTCCACCCCTGGCGCGAGGTCACGACCGTCTTCCACGAGGGCGTCCCCGGCCACCACCTGCAGGTCGCCCAGACCGCCTACCGCAAGGAGAGCCTCAACCGCTGGCAGCGGCTGATGTGCTGGTGCAGCGGCCACGGCGAGGGCTGGGCGCTGTACGCCGAGAGGCTGATGGAGGAGCTCGGCCACCTCGCCGACCCCGCGGACCGGCTCGGCATGCTCGACGGCCAGTCGCTGCGCGCGGCCCGGGTCATCGTCGACATCGGCATGCACCTCGAGCTGGAGATCCCGGCGGACAACACCCTCGGCGCCGACGGCAGCGCGTTCCACCCCGGGGAGACCTGGACGCCGGAGCTGGGCCTGGAGTTCATGCGCCTGCACTGCCGGATGGACGACGAGGTGATCCAGTTCGAGGTGAAGCGCTACCTCGGCCTGCCGGGTCAGGCGCCGTCGTACAAGGTGGGCGAACGCATCTGGCTCGATGCACGCGCCGAGGTGCAGCAGCGCCACGGCGACGCCTTCGACCTGAAGGCCTTCCACCGTGCCGCCCTCGACCTCGGCTCGCTCGGCCTGGACCCGCTGAGGGCGGCGCTCGCCCGCCTGTGATCGGCCGGCGGGGCGCCGTACGACCGCACTGCGGTGCTGGTGCCGCTCATGCGGTGTCCGGCCACCGCCGCAGCGACAAGAGCGCCGCATAGGGTCGGCGGCATGCAGCTCGTCCTCGCCTCCGCCTCCCCCGCCCGGCTCGCGACCCTCAGGAGCGCGGGCATCGACCCGACGGTCATCGTCAGCGGCGTCGACGAGTCCCAGCTCGACGGACTGCCGCCGGCCGAGCTGGCGCTCCAGCTGGCCGAGCTGAAGTGCGCCGCGGTCGCCGAGCGCGACGACCTGCCGGCGGGGTCCCTCGTGCTCGGGTGCGACTCGGTGCTCGAGCTCGGCGGCGAGGCGCTCGGCAAGCCGGAGTCGCCGGAAGTCGCGGTCGAGCGCTGGCGCGCGATGCGCGGCAACCAGGGCGTCCTCCAGACCGGCCACTGCCTGCGGGACACCTCGACCGGCCGGGTCGCGGCCGCGACGGCCAGCACGGTGGTGCACTTCGCCGACCTGAGCGACGCGGAGATCGAGGCCTACGTCGCGACCGGCGAGCCGCTGCACGTCGCCGGCGCCTTCACCGTCGACGGCCTGGGGGGTGCGTTCGTCACCCGCATCGATGGCGACCACCACAACGTGGTCGGCGTCAGCCTCCCGCTGCTGCGCGACCTGGTGGCCGAGCTCGGCCACCAGTGGACCGAGCTCTGGCGCCCGGTCAGCGCCTGAGGCGCTCGAGCCCGTCGGTCTCGTCGCGTACGCCGAACACGAGCTGTCGCGTCAGCACGAACCGGGCCGCGTTGCTGAGCGCGAGCCCGATGACGTTGGCCGAGATGTTGTCGGAGAAGGGGTCGTCGAGGCCCAGGATGTTGCGGCTGAACCACAGGCAGCCGATCGGGATGATCATCGTGCCGATGCTGATCGCCACGAACGCGGTCCGGCCGCCGTCGATGTGCGTGGTCGAGCGGTGCCGGAACGCCCACCACCGCGTGCCGCGGTAGCTGATCGCCGTACCGACGAGATTGGCGATGAGGTAGCCCAGGATCGGGTGCCCGTTGAGGGGTGCGACGTGCGCCATGTTGAAGCCGTGCACGAGCCCGTTGAACAGGATGAAGGACACGATGGTCGCGCCCAGGCCCACGGCCAGGTAGCGCCCGATCTCCCCCGCCAGCTGGCGTCGTCTCGGCGTCACGCCTGCAAGGCTACGGCCCGCGGCTCAGCGGGCCCGCATCTCGCGCCAGGTCGCGCCGAGGTCATCGGAGGTCCACGCGGTGGTCTGGTCCGGCCCGATCGCGGTGATCAGCGCGGCGTCCGCGGTCACGTCGATGTCGGTCACCATGGGCTCGAACGGTGCGGCAGTCCTGAAGGGCGCGCCCGATTCGATGCGTTCGTACGTCGACCAGTCATCGCCCTCGGAGACGTAGATCCCCGGCGGGGTGCCCCTCGGCTGCTCCCCGGCCAGGCCGTTGTCGCTCCAGGACTGGACGCTGGCAACGAAGCGACCGTCGGGCAGGACCGCCGTGGGGCCGAGGTAGGCCATGGGGTCGTCGACGGGCTCGACCACCGACCAGTCCCCGTCGTCCTCGAGCCGGCGGAGCTGCGAGAAGGGGAAGAGGGTGGCGCCGTCCCCACCTCCGACGACGACGTGCCTGTCATCCGTGGAGGTGACGAAGCCGGGCAACAGGTGCGGATCAAGTGCATCGAAGTGCCGGTTCCAGGTCGCGCCGCCGTCGTCTGACCACGCATACGAAGAGTCCGAGGTGATCGCGCGCAGCTGACCGGTGTCCGTCTGGATGAGCTGATGGGTTCCGTCCGGCACCGGCACCAGGTGTGCCGTCGCTGTCGCCGGGTCCGTCGCCCAGAACCGGTTCCTCGCCGGCCGGAAGACCATGCCGGCGACCACCTCGCCGCGCGCGACCGGCGCGACGTCCTTGACCATGTCCACGGGCAGCACTGACCCGTCGGCCCGGACCACGTCGAGGCTCAAGCCACGCTGGTAGTCGAGGACGACGACCTCACCGCCGGCGGAGAGCCGGACGAACGCGTGGTGCCAGGTGGCGTCGGCCAGGGTCCTGGTCCTGAAGCCGTCGGCCGTCACAGCGATGGCCAGCCGCCGGGGGCCGCACCCGTCAGCGAAGCACGTGCTCCACAGGGCGACCCGGGTGTCCGGGTCACCGGGGGCGACCTGCACCTCTCGCAGCACGGACGCAGGATCGTCGACGATCTCCTCGGGGCTCGGTCGGTCGAGAACGACGCTCCCGGTCGCTGTCGGCGTGGGGGTCGGAGCCGGGGGCGGGGGCGTGGGATCAGCCGCCTGGGTGCACCCCGCCAGCAGCATCAGCGGAAGGAGCGGCGCCACGAGGCGCCGTACGAACAGACCAGGCATGGGCGCCCCTCTCGTCACGAGAGAGACGCGCCGCAGCCCCAGCAGGTTGCCCCGGTCTACTCCACCGGCAGGCCGAGGCCTCGGGCGATCAGCATGCGCTGGATCTCGGAGGTGCCCTCGCCGATCTCGAGCACCTTGGCGTCGCGGTAGAACCGGACGACGGGGTATTCCTCCATGAAGCCGTAGCCGCCGAAGATCTGGGTCGCGATCCGGGTCGCGGTGACGGCCGACTCGGTGGAGTAGAGCTTCGCGATGGCGGCAGCCTGCTTGAAGTCCTTGGTCGAGACGCCGGCTCCGGCGTCCATCGCGTCCTTCATGGCGGCGGCCTTGTAGGTCAGCAGGCGCGAGGCCTCGAGCATCACCTGGAGGTCGGAGACCTGGAAGGCGACGCCCTGCTTGCGCCCGATCGGACCGCCGAAGGTCTGGCGGTCGAGGGAGTACTCCAGGGAGAGGTCCAGGCAGGCCTGGATGCAGCCGACGGCGAGCGCCGCGATCGCGACCCGGCCGTCGTCGAGGGTGGCGAGGAACTGGGCGTAGCCGCGACCACGGTCACCGAGCAGGTTGGCCTCGGGGACGCGCACGTCCTCGAAGGACAGCGGGTGGGTGTCGGAGGCGTGCCAGCCGAGCTTGTCGTAGGCCTTCTCGGCGGTGAAGCCGGGCGTGCCGCTCGGCACGATGATGGTGGAGATCTCGGGACGGCCGCCCTCGCGCTCACCGGTCTTCGCGGTGACGGTGACCAGCGAGGTGATCGAGGAACCGGAGTTGGTGATGAACTGCTTGGCGCCGTTGACGACCCACTCGCCGTCGACGAGCTCGGCCTTCGTGCGGGTCGCGCCCGCGTCGGAGCCCGCGCCCGGCTCGGTCAGGCCGAAGCCGGCGAGCTGCTCACCGGCGACCAGGGAGGGGAGGTACTCCGCCTTCTGCGCGTCGGTGCCGTAGGTCAGGATCGGATTGATGCCGAGCCCGACGGCCGCCTCGAGCGTGATGCCCATCGACTGGTCGACCCGGCCGATCTCCTCGATCGCCAGGCACAGCGACGTGAAGCCGCCGTCCTCGCCGGCCAGCCCTGACCCGCCGTACTCCTCCGGAGCGGTGAGCCCCATCAGGCCGAGCGCCCCCATCTTCTGCACGACGTCGGTCGGGAAGTGGTGGTCTCGGTCCCACTGCGCGGCATGGGGCGCGATCTCTGCCTGCGCAAAGTCACGGACGCTGCGACGGAACTGCTCGTGCTCGGGCGACAACTCGAAGGTCATGGGCGGCAGCGTAGCGCGAGAGGTTAACGATCGCTAACCTCAACTCCCCGGGGTAAGGTTAGGCGGCCCTAATGACCGAGTCGAGGACGTCCCCTGTGAGCACCAAGCCCCTGCGCCGCCTTGCCGGCATCGCCGCCGCCGCCGCGCTGGTCGCGCCGCTGAGCGCCTGCAGCATCCTCAACCCGCCCGACCTGGTCGTCTACAACGCCCAGCACGAGGAGCTCCTCGACGAGCTCGTCCCGTTGTTCGAGGAGGAGTCGGGCCTCGACGTCGAGCTGCGCAGCGGCAAGGACCTCGAGATGGCCAACCAGATCGTCGCGGAGGGCACCGACTCCCCCGCCGACGTCTTCCTGACCGAGAACTCCCCGGCCATGAGCATCGTGGACAACGCCGACCTCTTCGCCCCGGTCCCGGCGGGCGCCCTGGAGACGATCCCGGCGGCCTACGTGCCGAGCTCGAAGAACTGGGTCGGCTTCCTCGCCCGCTCGACCGTGGTCATGTACAACACCGACAGCCTCACCGAGGCCGACCTGCCGCAGAGCATCCTCGACTTCGCCGAGCCCGAGTGGGAGGGCCGCGTCGGCTTCTCCCCCACGGGTGCCGACTTCCAGGCGATCGTCAGCGCCGTCCTCGAGCTCGAGGGCGAGGACGCCACCCGCGCCTGGCTCGAGGGCCTCAAGGCCAACGGCGTCATCCTGCAGAACAACCTCGTCGTCATGCAGGAGGCCAACGAGGGCGCGATCGACGCCGGCATCGCCTACCACTACTACTGGTACCGCGACCAGGAGGAGAGTGGCGCCGACTCCGACAGCTCCGCGCTGCACTTCTTCGGCGACCAGGACCCGGGCGCCTTCCTGTCCGTCTCCGGCGCCGGCATCCTCAAGAGCTCCGAGCACGCCGCGGCCGCCGAGGAGTTCGTCGAGTGGCTGACCGGCACCGAGGCCCAGCAGGCGATGGCCGAGTCCTACGCCCTCGAGTACCCCCTCAACCCCGAGGCCACCCTCAACCCCGACGTCAAGCCCTTCGACGAGCTCGAGCCGCCGACCGTCGACGTGTCCAGCCTCAACGGTCCCCGGGTCACCGAGCTGATGACCGAAGCCGGCCTGCTCTGAGCAAGAGGAACACCACACCGACACCACCCCTGCTGCTCGCGGCCGGGGTGGTCGTCGCGCTGCTGGCACTCATCCCGTTGGTGTACGTCGCCGTCTACACCGTCATCATCGGGCCGGTCGAGCTCTGGCAGCTCGTGGTGCGGCCGCGGATCCTGGAGCTGCTCCGCAACACCGTCACGCTGGCTGTCGCCTGCATGGCCGCGACGGCGCTGCTCGGCGTAGCGCTGGCCGTCCTCGTCGAGCGCACCGACCTGCCCGCACGGCGGCTGTGGCACGGACTGCTCGTCGCGCCGCTCGCCGTACCGGCCTTCGTCAACGGCTATGCGTGGATCTCGCTGGACCGCTCGATCCAGGGCTTCGGCGGTGCCTTCCTGGTCATCACGCTCTCCTACTACCCGCTCGTCTACCTCCCGGCCGTGGCCGCGCTCCGAGGTCTCGACCCGGCGCTCGAGGAGGCGTCGTGGTCGCTGGGCCACAGCCGGTGGCAGACGTTCGCCCGCGTCGTGCTGCCCCAGCTCCGACCGGCCCTGCTCGGCGGCGTGCTGCTCGTCGGCCTGCACCTGCTGGCCGAGTTCGGCGCCCTCGCGCTGCTCCGCTTCCCCACCTTCACCACGGCCATCTACGACCAGTACGGCTCCACCTTCAACGGCTCCGCGGCCACCGCGATGGCCGGCGTGCTGGTCATGCTCTGCCTGTTCCTGCTCCTTGCCGAGCTGCGCCTGCGCGGCAGTCGCCACTACGCCCGCATCGGCCACGGCGCCGCCCGCCTCTCCGAGCCCGCGCGCCTGCGCGCCCTCCGCTGGCCGCTGGTGGCGCTGGTCGCCGGACTGGTCGCCCTCGCCGTCGGCGTGCCGGCCTATGCCCTCGTCCACTGGCTCGTCGTCGGCTCCTCCACCGAGTTCCCCCTCGGCGAGCTGCTCGCCGCGACCGGCAGCACCGTCGCGCTCGCCGGAGCGGGCGCGATCGCCACGACGCTGGCCGCGCTCCCCGTCGCCTGGCTGGCGGTGCGCCACCGCAACCGCGTGAGCACCCTCGTCGAGCGCAGCACCTACATCGCCAACGCGCTGCCCGGCATCGTCGTCGGCCTCGCCCTCGTCGTGGCGAGCCTGCGACTGGTCCCGGTGATCTACCAGAGCGCCCTGCTGCTCGTCGTCGCCTACGCCATCCTCTTCCTCCCGCGCGCGGTCGTGACGGTGCGCTCCGGGCTCGAGCAGGCGCCGATCGTGCTCGACCACGTCGCGCAGAGCCTCGGCTCCGGCCCGATCACCACCGCCCGCCGGGTCACGCTGCCGCTCATCGCGCCCAGCCTCGGCGCCGGCGCCGCCCTCGTCTTCCTCGCGATCTCGACCGAGCTGACCGCCACGCTCATGCTCAGCCCCATCGGCACCCGCACGCTGGCCACCGAGTTCTGGTCCGCGTCCTCGGAGCTTCGGTACGGCGCCGCGGCGCCGTACGCCCTGCTGCTGGTGCTCATCTCGGTGCCCGCGACGTTGCTGCTGATGCGTCAGGAGAGACTGACGCCATGAGCGCCCTGACCATCACCAAGGTGCGCAAGGCATTCACCGACACCGTCGCCCTCGACGACGTGAGCCTGCACGTGCCGCACGGCTCGCTGACGGCCGTGCTCGGACCGAGCGGCTGTGGCAAGACCACCCTGCTCCGCCTGATCGCCGGCTTCCTGGCCCCCGACGCCGGCACCATCGCCTTCGACGACCGTGTCGTCGCCGGCGCCGGCCGACCGGTGCCGCCCCAGGACCGCAAGGTCGGCTACGTCCCGCAGGAGGGGGCCCTCTTCCCCCACCTCGACGTCGCCGGCAACATCGGCTTCGGCCTGCCGCGGGCCGAGCGCGTGGGCGACCGGATCGACGAGATGCTCGACCTGGTCGAGCTCCCCCGGTCCTTCCGCTCCCGTCAGCCCCACGAGCTCTCCGGCGGCCAGCAGCAGCGCGTCGCCCTGGCACGGGCGCTCGCGCCCGGACCCACCGTGGTGCTGCTCGACGAACCCTTCTCCTCCCTCGACGCCTCGCTGCGCGAGTCGACCGGCCGGGCCGTCGCCCGCGCCCTGCGCGCGGCCCACGCGACCGGGCTGCTCGTCACCCACGACCAGTCGGAGGCGCTCTCGCTGGCCGATCAGGTCGCCGTCTTGCGCGAGGGGCGGCTCATCCAGGCCGGCTCCCCCGCCGACGTCTACCTCACGCCGCACGACCCCGAGCTGGCCCGCTTCGTCGGCGGCGCCACCTCCCTCGAGGGCCGTGCCGGCGCCGGGAGCACGGCGACGTGCGCCCTCGGCACGGTCACGCTGACCCATCCCGCGTCGGCCGACGACGTCGTGCTCGTCATCCGGCCCGACCAGGTCGTGCTGGACACGGCCGGGGTCGACGCCCACGTCGACGAGGTGAGCTTCTACGGCCACGACGCGGCCATCCGGCTGACCGTGGGCGGCGCGGCTCTCGTGGCCCGGGTGTCCGGACCGAGCGCCCCGGCGGCCGGTGACAGCGTGCGGATCAGCGTGCGCGGCGCCGTACACGCCTATCCCGCACCCGTCCGCGACTGAGACCTCGGTCGGGACGCAGGAGCGGGGACGATAGTCTCCGCAAGGAAGTCATCGAGGAAGCCAGGAGTATTTCGTGCCCGAGAACCAGGGGTTGCAGAAGGTCCTCATCGCCAATCGCGGCGAGATCGCAGTGCGCGTCATCCGCGCCTGCAAGGACGCCGGCATCGGCAGCGTCGCGGTCTACGCCGACCCGGACCGGGATGCCCAGTTCGTGCGCCTGGCCGACGAGGCCCACGCCCTCGGCGGTGCGACCCCGGCCGAGACCTACCTCGACATCGAGAAGATCATCAAGGTCGCGACCGACTCCGGTGCCGACTCCGTGCACCCCGGCTACGGCTTCCTCGCCGAGAACGCCGTCTTCGCCCAGGCCGTCATCGACGCCGGGCTGATCTGGATCGGCCCCTCGCCCGAGGCGATCGAGGGCCTCGGCGACAAGGCGAAGGCCAAGCAGATCGCCCTCGCGGCCGGCGCTCCCCTGGCCCCGGGCCTCAAGGACGCGGTCAAGGACGCCGACGAGATCGTCGGCTTCGCGAAGGAGCACGGCCTGCCGGTCGCCATCAAGGCGGTCTTCGGCGGCGGCGGTCGCGGCCTCAAGGTCGCGCGCACCCTCGAGGAGATCCCCGAGCTCTACGAGTCGGCGGTCCGCGAGGCGATCAGCGCCTTCGGTCGCGGCGAGTGCCTGGTCGAGAAGTTCCTCGACAAGCCGCGCCACGTCGAGACCCAGTGCCTGGCCGACCAGCACGGCAACGTCGTGGTCATCTCGACCCGCGACTGCTCGCTGCAGCGTCGTCACCAGAAGCTGGTCGAGGAGGCGCCCGCGCCGTTCCTCACCGACGAGCAGAACAAGCGCCTCTACGACTCCTCCAAGGCCATCCTCAAGGAGGCCGGCTACGTCGGCGCCGGCACCTGCGAGTTCCTCGTCGCGGCCGACGGCACGATCTCCTTCCTCGAGGTCAACACCCGCCTCCAGGTCGAGCACTGCGTCTCCGAAGAGGTCACCGGCATCGACCTGGTGCGCGAGATGTTCCGCATCGCGGCCGGCGAGGAGCTCGGCTACGACGACCCCGAGGTCCGCGGCCACTCGATCGAGTACCGCATCAACGCCGAGGACGGCGGCAACAACTTCATGCCCGCCCCCGGCACCCTCACCGCCTGGCAGCCGCCCGCCGGCCCCGGTGTCCGCGTCGACTCCGGCTACATCAACGGCGAGACGATCCCGGGCAACTTCGACTCGCTCGTCGCCAAGCTGATCGTCACCGGCAAGGACCGCACGCAGGCGATCGAGCGTTCGCGCCGCGCGCTGTCCGAGTTCGAGGTCGACGGCATGCCGACCGCCATCACCTTCCACGAGGTCATCGTCAACGACCCGGCTTGGGTCGGCGCCTCGACGCCGTCCGGCGAGGGTGAGTTCACGGTCTACACGACCTGGATCGAGACCGACTTCGACAACCAGATCACGCCCTACTCCGGTGCCTCGGCCGACGCCGACGAGCCCGAGGAGCGCCAGCGCGTCACCGTCGAGGTCGGCGGTCGTCGCCTCGAGGTCGTGCTCCCGGCCGGCCTCGGTGGCCTGTCGTCGGGCGGCGGAGGCGGTTCGGCCAAGAAGCCGAAGCGCGCGGCCAAGAAGGCCGGCGCCGCGGCGTCGGGCGACTCGGTCACCTCGCCGATGCAGGGCACCATCGTCAAGGTCGCCGTCACCGACGGCCAGGTCCTCGCCGAGGGCGACGTCGTCGTCGTGCTCGAGGCGATGAAGATGGAGCAGCCGCTCAAGGCCCACAAGGCCGGCACCGTCACCGGCCTCGTGGCCGAGGTCGGCGCCACCGTCACCAACGGCGCGGTCATCTGCGAGCTCAAGGACTGATCGACTCGGTCCCCGGGGCGATCACCGGGGCACGTGGTTGCGCACGACCGCGTCACGAGGCGGTGCTGCCCGCTCGACCTCGGGCGCGGTGTCGCCGGTGATCGCAACGAACACCTCGGACGCGACGCCGTGCATGCCGGCGAGCACGGGGTGGAACGGCGCGGCGATGCCCACCCGCATCTGCGGGCCGTTGATCCACGCAGACCTGCCCGCGCAGACGTCGTGGCCCTCCGAGGCCGGGTCGACATCGACGTACGACGCTCCCGCGGACTCCGCGCCCGCCCGCAGCGACGCGTTGAGCCGGTCGGCGATGCTGGCCGCTGCCGCCAGCTGCTCCGCCGCCAGCGGTACGGCCCGGCAGGTCTCCTCCGGCGGGAGCACCTGGGGATAGCCCACGACATAGACCGCGGCGTCGGGCGCCCGCTTCGCGATGGCGCGTACGGCGCCCGCCACCCGTTGCTCCACCCGGCCGGCGTCGCGCAGCAGCCCGCGCTCGTGCTGCGGCGAGCAGCCCTCGATGCAGGCGAGCAGGGAGGCGAAGATGCCGAAGTCGTTGCCGCCCATGCCGAGGGTGACCAGGTCGGTGTCGGCGGACACAGCGGCGAGCTGCGGAGCGACCCGCTTGCCGTCGAGCAGCCGCTGGCGGCGCGTGAGGTCGCGGGTGTCGGCCGCCGAGCAGGTGACGTCGGTGTAGGACTCGACCGAGAGCCAGCCGGCCAGGAAGGCCGGGTAGTTGTCGGTGGAGCGGACGCAGCCCGACGGGTCGGACCGGATCGTGGTGATGAGCGGGCCTGCGCTGTAGGAGTCGCCGAGTGCGACGTAGTCGATCTCGGCGGGCAGGTCGCCGAACACCCGCGACTCGCGCAGGTCGGCGCCGGCATCGCCGGAGCAGGCCGTGAGTGCCAGCAGGAGTGACGCCACGAGGGCGATGAGGCGCATCGGCAGATCATGTCACCGGACACCAACGACCGGTCTCGCCACGGTACGGACGAGTAGCAACGCCGTGTGAGCCAGGTCTCGTTAGCCTTCGGCCCATGTTCACCAAGGTGCTCGTCGCCAACCGCGGCGAGATCGCGATCCGTGCTTTCCGTGCCGCCTACGAGATCGGGGCGCGCACTGTCGCGGTGTTCCCCCACGAGGACCGTGGCTCCGAGCACCGCCTGAAGGCCGACGAGGCCTACGAGATCGGCGAGCGCGGCCACCCGGTCCGGGCCTACCTCGATCCCGACGCGATCGTCGCGGTCGCCCTGAAGGCAGGCGCGGAAGCGGTCTACCCGGGCTACGGGTTCCTGTCGGAGAACCCCGCACTGGCCGAGGCGTGCGCCAACGCCGGCATCACCTTCATCGGCCCGACCGCCGACGTGCTGACCCTCACCGGCAACAAGGCCCGCGCGATCGCCGCGGCCAAGGCGGCGGGCGTGCCGACCCTGCGCAGCGTCGAGCCCGGCACCGACGTGGACGCCCTGATCGCCGCCGCGGAGGAGATTCCCGCCCCGCTCTTCGTCAAGGCTGTCGCCGGCGGCGGCGGGCGCGGCATGCGCCGGGTCGACGATCGCTCGCAGCTGCGGGAGGCGATCGAGACCTGCATGCGCGAGGGTGAGGCCGCCTTCGGCGACCCGACGGTCTTCATCGAGCAGGCCGTCGTCGATCCGCGCCACATCGAGGTGCAGATCCTGGCCGACGGCGAGGGCAACGTGATGCACCTCTTCGAGCGCGACTGCTCGGTGCAGCGTCGGCACCAGAAGGTCATCGAGATCGCGCCCGCGCCCAACCTCGACCCCGAGGTCCGAAAGAGGATGTGCGCCGACGCCGTGCGGTTCGCCACCGAGATCGGCTACCGCAACGCCGGCACCGTCGAGTTCCTGCTCGACCCGGCGGGCAATTACGTCTTCATCGAGATGAACCCGCGCATCCAGGTCGAGCACACCGTCACCGAGGAGATCACCGACGTCGACCTCGTGCAGTCGCAGATCCGGATCGCGGCCGGCGCGACGCTGGCCGACCTCGGTCTCTCCCAGGAGACGGTCACGGTCCGTGGCGCGGCGCTGCAGTGCCGGATCACCACCGAGGACCCGGCCAACGGCTTCCGGCCCGACACCGGCAAGATCACGACCTACCGCTCCCCCGGTGGTGCCGGGGTCCGCATCGACGGCGGCACGACCTACACCGGCGCCGAGGTCAACGCCCACTTCGACTCCATGCTCGCCAAGCTGACCTGCCGGGGCCGCACGTTCGACAAGGCCGTCGAGAAGGCCCGGCGCGCGGTCGCGGAGTTCCGCATCCGGGGTGTCTCCACCAACATCGCGTTCCTCCAGGCCGTGCTCGACGACCCCGACTTCGCCGCCGGCCACGTCACGACCGCCTTCATCGAGGAGCACCCGCACCTGCTCTCGGCACGCGCCTCTGGCGACCGCAGCAGCAAGCTGCTGACCTACCTCGCCGACGTCACCGTCAACCAGCCGCACGGTCCGGCGCCGGTCACGATCGACCCGGTCACCAAGCTGCCCGACCTCGACCTGGGCGTGCCTGCTCCCGACGGCACCCGGCAGCAGCTCCTGCACCTCGGTCCCGACGAGTTCGCCCGCCGGCTGCGGGCCCAGGACACCGTGGCGGTCACCGACACCACCTTCCGCGACGCGCACCAGTCGTTGCTCGCGACCCGGGTCCGCACCCGCGACCTGCTCGCGGTCGCCGGCCACGTGGCCCGCACGACGCCCGAGCTGTGGTCCCTCGAGGCGTGGGGTGGAGCGACGTACGACGTCGCGTTGCGCTTCCTCGCCGAGGACCCGTGGGAGCGGCTGGCCCAGCTGCGCCAGGCCGTGCCGAACATCTGCCTGCAGATGCTGCTGCGCGGCCGCAACACGGTCGGCTACACGCCGTACCCGACCGAGGTCACCGAGGCGTTCGTGCAGGAGGCCGCGGCGACCGGCATCGACGTGTTCCGGATCTTCGACGCCCTCAACGACGTCGAGCAGATGCGCCCGGCGATCGAGGCAGTGCGCGCCACCGGCACCACCGTGGCCGAGGTGGCGCTCTGCTACACCGGCGACCTGTCGAACCCCGCCGAGAAGCTCTACACGCTCGACTACTACCTCGAGCTGGCCGGGCGCATCGTCGACGCGGGCGCGCACGTCATCGCCATCAAGGACATGGCCGGGCTGCTGCGAGCGCCGGCCGCGCGCACGCTGGTGACCGCGCTGCGCCAGGAGTTCGACCTGCCGGTGCACCTGCACACCCACGACACGACCGGCGGCCAGCTCGCGACCCTGCTGGCCGCCATCGAGTCGGGCGTGGACGCCGTCGACGCCGCCTGCGCATCGATGGCGGGCACCACGTCCCAGCCGCCGCTCTCGGCGTTGGTCGCGGCGACCGACCACGGGCCGCGTGAGACCGGACTGACGCTGGCGCACGTCAATGCGCTCGAGCCCTACTGGGAGGCGACCCGCCGCGTCTACGCGCCCTTCGAGTCGGGGCTGCCCGCCCCGACCGGCCGCGTCTACCGCCACGAGATCCCCGGCGGTCAGCTGTCCAACCTGCGCCAGCAGGCGATCGCGCTCGGCCTCGGCGAGAAGTTCGAGCAGGTCGAGGACATGTATGCCGCGGCCAACGACATCCTCGGCAACGTCGTGAAGGTGACGCCGTCGTCCAAGGTCGTCGGCGACCTCGCGCTGCACCTCGTGGCGGTCGGCGCCGACCCGCGAGCGTTCGAGGAGGACCCGGGTTCGTTCGACATACCGGACTCCGTCATCGGCTTCCTCAACGGCGAGCTCGGCGACCCGCCCGGCGGCTGGCCCGAGCCGTTCCGCACCAAGGCGCTCGCGGGCCGCAGCTGGAAGGAGCCCGCATCCACGCTGACCGACTCGCAGTCGACGGGGCTGGCCACCGACCGTCGAGCGACCCTCAACGCGCTGCTCTTCCCCGGCCCGACCAAGGACTTCCTCGAATCGCGGGAGACGTACGGCGACGTGTCGGTGCTGCGGACCCTCGACTACCTCTACGGCCTGCGCCGTGGCGAGGAGCACGCGGTCTCGCTCGGCGAGGGGAAGACCCTGCTGATCGGGCTCGAGGCGATCGGCGAGCCCGACGAGCGCGGCATCCGCACCGTGATGTGCACGATGAACGGCCAGCTCCGACCGGTCGGCATCCGCGACCACGCCGTCGCCTCCGCCGTGGCGGCTGCGGAGAAGGCCGAGACCGGCAACGCCGGCCACGTCGCGGCGCCGTTCGACGGTGTCGTCACCGTCGGCGTGGCCGAGGGCGACACCGTCGAGGCCGGCCAGACCGTCGCGACGATCGAGGCCATGAAGATGGAGGCCTCGATCACGGCTCCGCGTGCGGGCACGGTCGCGCGCATCGCCGTACCGGGAACCCAGGCCGTCGAAGGCGGCGACCTGGTGCTGGTGCTGGACTAGCGGCCGCGCTGCTCGCGCTGGGTCAGCGGCGAGACGGCGAAGGTGAACCACGACGACCGCAGCCCCAGCAGGGTGCGCAGGGTGTCACCGCTGATGTCGGCGCGCCCGGCGTTGCCGACGAGCGACATCGACTGCACGCGCCCGCCCCACTCGCCGTTGCCGTCGCGGGTCGCGACCTCGATGGAGGTCAGGTCACCGATGGCCGGGTAGTGCTTCTCCAGGGCCGCGTCGTCCACCTCGACGCTCCAGGTGTGGACCTTGTTGCCGGCCCAGCCGTCGTAGGGGTCCTCCTTCGCCACGAGGTAGGGCGTCGACCCGGCCGAGGTCCAGCCGCCGCTGCTCGCGGAGAACTGGGTGAAGGCCGGCCGCCCGTCGTAGGTCAGCCCCCGGCGCGCGGTGGCCTTGATCGCGGCCGTGGCGTTCGGGTGCTCGACGTCGTAGCCGCCGTAGACCTGGCACTGGGTGGTGTCGCAGAGGTCGTAGTGCGCGGCGTTGGGGTGCGAGCGCTCGGCCGCGGCATAGGTCCTGGCAGCCACCGACTGCGCGCTCACCGCGTCCTTGCTCCACAGCGCGGGGATCTCCAGCGGCACGACGCCCTTGAGGTAGGCCTCGAGGCTGAGGATGTTGACCGTGTCACGCGTCCCCGGGCCCGACGAGGGCATCGCCGAGCGCAGGCGACCGCGGTACGTCGACGTGGTGCCGCCCGCCACGAGGTCGACCCGCTTCGAGGCGGCCGAGAGCTCCGCCTCGCCGGGGAACGACTTCCACGTCTTCCACCCACCCGACTTCTTGGACTGCACCAGGGTCTTGGCACCCGCGGGCTGCAGCCGCCACCGCTTGGCACCGTTGGCCGGCAGCGCCCACGTGGTGCGTGGCCGGAGCCGCGTCACCTTGAGCCCGGGCTGGGCCAGCACCTGCACGTCGCTCGAGGTGTCGTCCGAGATCAGCACCTTGATCGAGCCCCGAAGATCCCCCCATGAGGTTCCCGGGTAGTAGAACTCGACGATCTGCTGCCAGCCGAGCCCCTGCTGGGCGGCCCCCTCGGCGCCGTACTGCGAAAGCCCGTGGCCGTGGCCGTAGCCGTGGCCGTGGATGGTGATCGTGGCCGCGCCGCTGACCGCGAACACCTCCACCTTGCGCCGCGCCTCGGCGGGCGCGACGACGGTCGTGGCAGCGACCACGGCGGCGAGGGCGACGGTGGTGAGGACTCGGGAAAGGCGGCGCATGAGGCGTCGGGCTCCGTGACTGTGGGGTGCGTGTGGGACGGGTGTGACTGGGGTGACGATTGATCAGAACACGTCATTTCCGGGGGGACAACAGCGCGGCGATAACTACAAGCCTGTAGTTGTGGCGCCTCGGGGCTAGGGTCGCCGCCATGGTGTGGAACCCGTTCGGCAAGGCCCGTGACCGCGAGCTCGAGGCGCTCGATCGGTGGCGTACGGCGCGCAAGCTGGCCGGCGCCGACCTCACCGATCTCGAGGAGCAGCTCGCGGGCGAACCGGCGGGCCATGCGGCGTCCCACCACCACTCGTCGGCCCTCGAGATCCACGAACGGGCGCGCGAGGCGCTGCGGTCCTCGACCACGGCCGAGGACGTGTTCACCGTCGAGCCGCTGCTCGTCGACGCGCGCTACCACCTCGCGGCCGCTCGCGCGTTGTCCGCAGGCGAGCCCGTGCCCGAGCGCCGGGAGCCCTGCTTCTTCGACCCGTGCCACGGCCCGAGCACGACCGACGAGCTGTGGTCGCCGCCCGTCGGTGACTCTCGACGCGTGTCGGTCTGCTCCCTCGATGCCGAGCGTCTCTCGACCGGAACGGAACCGCTGACCCGGATGATCCGGGTCGGCGACCGCTACGTCCCCGTGCACGAGGTCGGTGGATATCGAGGCGTCCTGGAACACCACCACTCCCTCTTCCAGGACGAGGCCGCGTCGCACAACGGCAAGAAGGGAATCGGCTCGCGTCACGTGCGCCGACCGGGCCGTTCGCTCGGGCAGAGTCACAGTCTCGGTATCAACGACAGCGCTCGCTTCGGCGACTGACAAGATCACGCCGTGATCCTCGAACACGCCCTGCTGCCCGTCATCCCCGGCCGCGAGGCGGAGTTCGAGCAGGCCTTCGACCGGGCGAAGCAGATCATCGCCTCGATGCCCGGCTTCGCCGGCCTGACGCTGTCGCGCTGCCTGGAGCGGCCCTCGGGCTACCTGCTGCTGGTGCAGTGGGAGACGCTGGAGGACCACACGGAGGGCTTCCGCGGGTCCCCGGAGTACCAGGAGTGGCGGGCCTTGCTGCACCACTTCTACGACCCGTTCCCGGTCGTCGAGCACTACGAGACGGTGCACACCGCGTAGCTCCTCGGTCCGCCTCAGGACAGGTCGACCACGACGATCGCGTGGTTGTCAGGTTCACCCGCATCGGCGACGGCGGCCGCGACCGCGTCGGCGACGCCCTGCGGCGCGGTCGCTGCGGCGAGCAGCGGAGCGAGGTCGTCGACGAAGGAGTGGACGCCGTCAGTGGTCAGCACCAACCGGTCACCAGGGCGCAGGTCCACCACGATGGCGTCGGCCACGACCCCCGGCGCCAGCGCCCGGTTGAGCAGGTTCCGGTGTTCGTGCGAGCGAGCCTCGTCGACGCTCAGCTGACCGGCCTCGAGCAGCGCCGCGACGACCGTGTGGTCGTGGGTGATCTGTCGCAGCTCGTGGTCTCGCACCAACCAGACCCGCGCGTCACCGATGTGGGTGATGCGCGCGGTTGCGCCGTCGAGCGCCACTGCGGTGAGGGTGGTGCCGGAGTCGGGCTGGCCGGGCAGGGCTGTGCTGACCTCCGGTGCGATCTCGGCGATGGCCGCGTCGAGACCGCCTGCAGCAAAGGCGGCGAGCGCCGCGGCAGCCAGGTCGTCGCGGCCGCCGAAGCCGTCGGCCACGGCCACCAGCTCCGGTGTGGCGATCAGGGCGTCCTGCTGCCGGTCGCGCCGGCCCCGTCGGAGACTGGCGCCAAGCTCGGCGTGGAGGGTGTCGGTCGATGTGGTCATGGTGTGCGCCTCGTTCCTCAACTGATGGACGAGGGTGGTGACGAGGTCACGGCGAGTCACCGTGTCGGCCTCGACCTGACTCCAGTACGTCTCGATCTCCTGCGCCGCCTCGGCACTCGAGAGATCGAGGACCTGCTTGATCCGCGCCAGCGGCATTCCCAGCAGTCGCAGCGTCGCCACGAGTCGGGCGGGCTCCAGCTGCCACGCGCCGTAGCGGCGGTAGCCCGAGTGCTGGTCTACCTCCGCAGGAGGCAGCAGTCCCAGGTCGTCGTACAGCCTCAACGCCTTCGACGTCAGCCCCGCAGCGCGGGCGAAGTCGCCGATGGTCATGAAGGTCTGCGGGTCGGTCATCGTCTCCATCCTCCCCGGTGTCGGTCACCGGTGCGACGACACTGGTGCTTGCCGCTGGGGCAAGGTCAACCCGGAACTGCTTCTGCGAGGCTGTGAGCGTGAGCTCCCTGCCGCGTGCCGAGCCGTCCGGAGCGTTCAGGCGCTTCTTCTGGGCAGAGGCGGTCTCCGGCCTTGGAAGCGCGATCACCTCGTTGGCACTGCAGACACTCGTGCTGGTGACCCTGCACGGCGGTGCGGCACAGGTGGGTTGGCTCAACTCCGCGCGCCTGCTGCCGTACTTGCTTCTCGGCGTGGTCGTGGGGGCGCTCGTCGACCGCGTCCGTCGGCGGCCGGTCATGGTGATCACCGACGTCGTTCGCGCCGGCCTCCTGGGACTGATCCCGCTTGCGTGGGGATTCGACTTCATCTCCTTCCCACTGGTGCTGGTGGTCGTGGCCCTGTTCGGCACGGCCTCGTTGGTCAACGATGCGGCGTCCATGTCATTCGTCCCCAGGCTCGTACCGCGAGATCGCCTCCAGCGCGCACACGCGCGCCTGGACGGCGCCAGCGCGGTTGCCCAGACCGCGGGTCCCGCCGTGGCGGGTGTGCTGATCCGGATCCTGGGAGCGCCACTGTCGGTGCTCGTCGATGCCTTCACCTACCTGTTCTCGGCACTGATGGTCGCGTCGATGAAGGATGTCTCGGAGCCCCCCAGCGCCAAGCCCGCTGGGGTCGGGGCGCGTGGGCTGGTCGCGGAGATGATGGACGGCGCCCGATGGGCCTACGGAGCATCCGGCCTGCGTCGCCTCGCCCTCTCGACCCACGTGTGGTTCGCCGGCCAGGCGGTCCTGCTGGTCCTGGTCGTCCCCTACGGGTATCGCCAGCTGGGCCTATCGGCGCTGCAGATGGGTCTGGTGTTCGCTGTCGCAGGCGTTGGTGCGCTCATCGGCGCGACCCTCAGCACGCGACTCGGTCTTCGCCTGGGCACGGGCGGCGCGATCATCTGCTCGCGCGTGGTATCCGCACTGGGAGTGCTGATCATGTTGGCAGCGACCTCGGTCCCCGCAGGCTGGACTGCCGCAGCCGTCCTGGCAGCAGGACAGCTGTGCCACGGCTGGGCCATGGGCACCAGCAACTCCCACGAGATGACCTTCCGCCAGGCGCTCACCCCTGACGACTTGCAGGCACGCACGAACACCACGCTGCGCTCGTTCAACCGCGGCGTCATGGTGCTCATCTCACCCGTGGCCGGGCTGTTGGGCGATGCCGTCGGGTACGGCGAGACGCTGTGCGCTGCGGCGGCGATCTTCGCCATCTCTGCCCTCATGCTGGTCGTGTCACCGTTTCGCAATGTGCGTATCGACTAGAACCAGCATTCCCGCCCCGGGCCACTTCTGGTCGATCTGCCTGTGGAAAACCAATCATCACAATTGGTCTGTGGATAACTCGAACACCTGTTCCTATCTATAGTTTTCGGGCGTAGAATCACGCCATGGAAACCATTCACGACAAGCCTCCGCAGCACCCGCTGCTGGACGTTGTCGCGAGCATTTCCGAGGCCTTCGACAAGGCCACCACGTTCAACCCGATCTTCGTTCCCACCCGCGACAGAGCGGCTGCGATGCGCGACCTGTCCACTGTCATCACCCGCGCCCAGGGCCTGCTGCTGTCCGTGATGGCCGTCTCGGGTGACGTCGCCGACGAACAGGGCGCCAAGCGCGTCGGCGATTGGTACGCGACCGCCACTCGCCACGACCACCGACCCAGCATCGGCCTCGACCACCTCGCCCGGTCCCTCGACACCGACCACGTGCACCTCCAGGCCGCGGTGCTCGACGGTCGGGTCAACCTCGACCAGGCCAGGGTCATCGTGCACGCCCTCGACGAGCTGCCCATCGAGTTCGTGACCGATGACATCCGCGAACGCGCCGAGGTCCACCTGATCGCTCTCGCCGAGGACTTCGCTCCCACCCAACTGCGGCGCCTCGCCCACAAGGTGCTCGAGGTCATCGCCCCCGAGATCAGCGAAGAGGCCGAACGCAAGGCCCTGGAGAGAGAGGAACAGCTCGCCGCCGAACACACGCGCCTGACCCTGGCACCGCTGGGTGACGGCACCACCCGGATCGGCGGCCGGATCTCCGATGCCGCCGCCGGCCGGTTGCGGACCTACCTCGAAGCGTTCGCCTCGCCTCGACGCACCGCGTCCGAGCACGACGGGGAACGCGTCTCGACGCCACGCCTCCTGGGCTTGGCGTTGACCGACCTCCTCGAGTCACTGCCGGCGCAGGTGCTGCCCGCACACGGCGGCACCGCCACCACCGTGACGGTCCGCCTCGACCTGGACCAGCTCACGGCGGCGTTGGAGAGGTCCGGCATCGCGACCCTGGACACCGGCGACACCATCACCGCGTCACAGGCCCGGCGCCTCGCCTGCCAGGCCAAGATCCTGCCCGCCGTCCTCGGCGGCAAGTCCGAAGTCCTCGACCTCGGCCGCAGTCGCCGCCTCCACTCCGCGGCGCAACGCAAGGCACTCCGCATCCAGCAGAGCCAGTGCCAAGCAGACGGGTGCAGCGTCCCCGCAGCCTGGTGCGAGACCCACCACCCCCACGCTTGGTCAACCGGCGGGAAGACCGACCTCGACAACGCCGCCCTGCTCTGCTGCCATCACCACCACCGCGCCCACGACACCCGCTACCTCACGCAGCAACTGCCCAATGGCGACTATCGCTTCTCCAGGCGCACGTAGACCGACGGGAGAGTGCGCGGTTCACGTTGTGCGCTCAACTGCCGAGTTTAAGTGCGCGCGTTGCAGGTCGAACCCGGTCGACTGCTCCTAGGGTTCCAGCATGTTCCAGGATGACGTTTGGCGATATCTTCCGATCGGCCCGGTTCCGAGCATGGCGCTCGCCCTTATCGGCTCTGCAGTCCTCGTCTACACGGCGGTTTCGACTTCGCCCAGGGCGCGGAGCCTGGCCGTCGTCACGCTGGTCGGGACCGTTCTGGTCGTGCTCATGTTCACGAACCGAGGTGCGCTCGGGAACACGGATGGCGCGTTTTCGTGGCGCGTTGGCGAGTCGATCAAGAGCGAGTGGAACAGCATCAACCGCTCCCTCGGGATGGTGAACGTCTTCGGGAACGTCGTCATGTTCATTCCCTTCGGCTGGCTCGTGGCCGTCCTTGCTCGACGACGATTCGAAGTCCTCGTCGGTACGTGCACCGGCCTCGCGTTCTCGGTCGCCATCGAGGTTTGGCAGATGCTCTCCGGGTCATTCGGCGACGTTGACGACCTGCCGCTGAATGCAGCCGGTGCGGCGGCGGGAGCGATCGTTGCCACCATGCTCATGCAGTTCTGGCGTGAGCCCCGGCTGTCCTCCGCGTCGGCTACAGCGGAAGCACGGACCGCTTGAGCGGACGCGACAACACCCGCACGCTTCTGCCGCTGATGGTGCGCGGAACTGCCGATGAGCGCCGGTAGATGTCAGGCGGTCGCGCCCTTGCTCTACCGAATGTCCAGCGTAGGTGGATGCGTCCCGTCAATTTTGTGCTCTGATTGGCCTCCGTGGCATTGGAGGCCCCTGTGGAGTTGCTCGTCGGAGTGCTTGTGCCTGGGGCTCTTGTGGCGATCTTCCTTCATCTCAGGCGGAGTCGAGCCGACGTCATGGGATACCACGGCATTGATACTCCCCGCATCAGCGAGGCCACTCACGGTGGCGGCGGCGGTGGAGGCGGAGGCGGCTGACCAGCTGTTCGCGCGGCTAGGTGTACTCGGCACCGCCTAGGTGTAGGTCGACTCCCTGTGGAGTGCATCCGGATCTAGCTCCCCTCTGTGTCAAGAAGCTCGTCTGAGTGGAGTCGTAGCCTTGCCAGACACCGGTCCTGAGATCAATGAAACAAGTAGCCGCCGAGCGGTTGGACCCCGATGCCACTACCGGACCCCCGGTGGCGCCCGTACCGTCAAAGCACGATGAGCACCCCGACAGAGGTTCAACCTCCCTACCGTCCACCCCCCATGGCGGGGGCTGGGCGCATCGCCCTTGGCGTTCTCGTCTTGGCGATCGTCCTAGCGATGGGTGTCTGGTGGGCGGGATCTCGCGGCTACGTTCCTCCGATGTGGGAGGGCGGCTGGGGGTGCAGCGACGTGGGCTACCCGAGCCCTCCGCCCTCGTTCGACGAACTGGTCAAAGAGCACGAAGAGAGCCCCTACTGCGCCCGGCGTGTACGCGGCGAGGAGTGGTTCTGACGGTTCCGACGGCAGACCCAACCGGGCGGGACAACCCGAGGGCGATCCAGGTCTGGCCGACGTTGGGCCTCACGGCCGTAGAACGCTCAGACCTTGTGCAGCCTGCGCGCTGCTTCCGCGATGGAACCGCTCAGCGACGGGTAGACCGTGAAGGCCTGCGCGAGCTTGTCGGCGGTCAGCGACTCGGCGACGGCGAGCGACACGACGTGGATGAGCTCGGAGGCGCGCGGGCCGACGACCACTCCCCCGACGATGATGCCGGTGCCGGGACGGATGAAGAGCTTGACGAAGCCGTCGCGCACGCCCTGCATCTTGGCGCGGGCGTTGCCTGCGAGCGGCAGCATGACGACGTCGGCCTTGATCTCGCCCGCGTCGACGGCCTGTTGCGACCAGCCGACGGTCGCGATCTCGGGGGCGGTGAAGACGTTGGAGGAGACCTTCTTCAGGTCGAGCGGGGCCACGGCGTCGCCGAGGAAGTGCCACATGGCGATCCGGCCCTGCATCGCGGCCACCGAGGCGAGCATCAGGACACCGGTGCAGTCGCCAGCGGCGTACACCCCGCGAGCAGACGTGCGCGAGACGCGGTCGACCTTGATGAAGCCGCCCTCGTCGGTCGCGACGCCGGCCTCCTCGAGGCCGAGGTCGGCGGTGTTGGGGACCGAGCCGAGCGCGAGGATGCAGTGCGACCCGGTGACCTCGCGGCCGTCGGTGAGGCGCACGGTCACGACGTCGCCCTCGCGCGTCACCGACTCCATGCGCGAGCGGCCCAGCACCTCCATGCCGCGGCGGATCGACACCTCTTCGAGCACGGCGCTGGCGTCGGCGTCCTCACCGGGCAGCACCCGGTCGCGCGAGCTGACCAGGGTGACCGGGATGCCGAGTGCGAGATAGGCGCTGGCGAACTCGAGGCCGGTGACGCCCGAGCCGACGACGATGAGCCGCTCCGGCACCTCGGTCAGGTCGTAGACCTGCTCCCAGGTGAGGATGCGCTCGCCGTCGGGCTGGGCGCTCGGGAGCGTGCGCGGGGCAGCTCCGGTCGAGACGAGGATCGAGTCGGCCTGGAGGGTCTCGCCGCCGACCGTGACGGTGAGGTCGGGACCCAGCCGACCGCGGCCCTTGATGACCCGCACCCCATCGCGCTCGAGCCGCGCGGCGATGTCGCTGGACTGGTCGCTCGCGAGCTGCTTGACCCGGGTGTTGACCTTGGCGAGGTCGACGCGGATCGTGGCGGCCGTGTCGCCCTCGTGGTCGGTGAAGTCGATGCCGAGCTCGGCGGAGTTGGTCACCTCGGCCATCAGCTCGGCCGTCGCGATCAGGGTCTTGCTGGGGACGCAGTCGGTGAGCACGGCCGAGCCACCCACGCCGTCGGAGTCGACGACGGTGACGTCGGCCCCCAGCTGCGCAGCGACGTGTGCCGCTTCGTAGCCGCCGGGACCGCCGCCGATGATGACGACGCGGTTGGAGGAGGTGGGCATCAGAAGTTGATCATGTGGCCGGTGATGCCGTGGACGGCTTCCTTGACGGCCTCGGAGAGCGTCGGGTGGGCGAACACGTTGCGCGAGACCTCGTCGGCGGTGAGGTCCCACTGCTGCGCCAGGGTCAGCACCGGCAGCAGCTCGGTGACGTCGGGGCCGATCATGTGGGCGCCGATGATCTCGTTGTGCTCACCGTCTGCGACGACCTTGACGAAGCCGACGGCCTCGCCGAGTCCCATCGCCTTGCCGTTGGCGGTGAAGGGGAAGGTCGCCGTCTTCACGTCGTAGCCCTTCTCCTTCGCCTGCGCCTCGGTGTAGCCGAACGAGCCGATCTGCGGCATGCAGTAGGTCGCCCGCGGGATCATGTCGTAGTTGATCGGCATCGTCTCGGCGCCGCTGATGGTCTCGGCCGCGACGATGCCCATGGCCTCGGCGACGTGGGCGAGCATCATCTTGCCGGTGCAGTCACCGATGGCGTAGACGCCTGCGACGTTGGTGCGCATGAAGTCGTCGACCTCGATCGCACCGCGCTCCGAGACCGCGACGCCGATGGTCTCCAGGCCGAAGCCCTGGACGCGCGGGGCGAAGCCGAAGGCGGCGAGGAACTTGCCGGCCTCGAGCACCTGCTCGTCGCCACCCGCGGCGGGGGCGACCGTGACGCGCACGCCGGAGCCGGTGTCCTCGACGTTCTTCACGGCGGTGCTGGTCAGCACCTTCACGCCGAGCTTCTTGTAGTGCTTGGCGAGCTCCTTGGACACGTCGGCGTCCTCGGTCGGCACCATCCGGTCGAGGAACTCGACGATGGTGACGTCGACGCCGAAGTTGGCCATGACGTAGGCGAACTCGACGCCGATCGCGCCGGAGCCGCCGATGATGATCGACTCGGGCAGCTGGTCGGAGAGGATCTGCTCCTCGTAGGTCACGACGTTGTCCGACAGCGTCACGCCGGGGACGAGGCGGACGGTCGCGCCGGCGGCGATGATCAGGTTGTCGAAGGTGTACGGCGTCGTCGTACCGTCCTTCGTCTTCACGTCGACCGACGTGGGGCTGGTGATGGTGCCCCAGCCGTCGACCTCGGTGATCTTGTTCTTCTTCATCAGGAAGTGGACGCCCTTGACGATGCCGGCGCTCACGTCGCGCGAGCGCTTGTGCGTGGGGCCGAAGGCCATCGTCGCGTCGCCCTCGATGCCGAACTTCGCCTTCTCGTGCTGGAGCGTGTGCGCCAGCTCGGCGTTCTTGAGCAGCGCCTTGGACGGGATGCAGCCGACGTTGAGGCAGACACCGCCCCAGTACTTCTCCTCCACGACGGCGACCTTCTGGCCGAGCTGTGAGGCGCGGATCGCGGCGACGTAGCCACCGGGGCCGGCGCCGAGGACAAGGGTGTCGAAATGCGTGTCGGTCACGGGTCACACCCTAGCCGTCGGCATCGACCTCGCTACCCTGTGCCCCGTGACGCTCTATGCCGCCTACGGGACCAATCTGGACCCGGGCCGCATGAGCGAGCGCTGCCCCCACTCGCCGCTGCGCAGCACGGGCTGGCTGACGGGCTGGCGGCTGACGTTCGGCGGCGAGGAGCACGGCTGGGACGGAGCCCTCGCGACCATCGTCGAGGACCCGATCGAGCAGGTCTACGTCGCGGTCTACGACGTCACCCCCGAGGACGAGACCGAGCTGGACCGCTGGGACTCCGCCGACACCGGCCTCTACCGCAAGACCCGGGTGCGGGTGTCCACGATGAGCGGCGAGCTCGTCGTGTGGGCCTACGTCCTGGACGCCTACGAGGGCGGGCTGCCCTCGGCCTCCTACCTCGGCATCCTCGCCGACGCCGCCGAGGCGGCCGACGCACCGGTCGACTACGTCGCCGCGCTCCGCCGCCGCTCCTGCCGCTCGACCGGCCTCTGACCCGGGGTCAGCGCCGGTCCAGCCAGGCGCCCAGCGCCACGTCGACGAGCCCGACGTGCGGCGCCTCGGGCACCGACGCGATCGGCACCCACTCGGCGTAGTCGGTCGAACCGCCCACCTCGAGCGTGCCGAGCGTGCCGCCGACGACCCTCGCGGTGAAGACGAGGCGGAGGTGCCGCACCCAACGGTCGGTGACGATCACGCGCTCCGCCGGAGCCTTGACGAAGGAGTCGACCGTCAGCAGCCCGGTGAGCTCGACGTCGAGACCCGTCTCCTCGCTCACCTCGCGGACGACGCCCTCGGCCGGTGTCTCCGGCAGGTCGACGCCGCCGCCGGGCAGCGACCACGCCGGCTCGCCGTGGCCCTCGCCGTTCCACCAGGAAAGCAGGATCCTGTCGTCCTCGACGATCACCGCGTACGCCGCCACGCGGGTGTCGTAGTCGTGGAACTCGAGGCCGGCAGGCATGTCATGTTCGTTCGTCAGCACGCCCATAGCCTGAACGGCGGACCCGTCGTTGACCAGCCATGCGCCGTACAGCCGTCACCGCCGTGGCCCTCGCCCTGCTCACCACCACCCTCGCCCTGACCGAGACCGACAGCCCGGCAGCAGCCGCGAGCAAGGGCCTGCGGGACGTGATGTTCGTCGGCAACAACTGGGCGGGGACGGCGACGATCGTCGACGCCCACACGCACAAGGTCCTCAGGACCGGGATCGACCTGGTCCCCGACCAGGAGCAGGAGCTCGCGGACATCCGGAGCAACCCCGCCCACCTCGCCCTCTACCTCGCCATCCAGCAGGGTCCGGGCGAGGGGCACGACCAGCTCGTCGACGACATGTTCTCCACCCGGGACGGCCGCTACCTCGCCGTCAGCCGCCCGAGCTTCGCCGACGTCGTGTGGGTCGACATCGCCAAGGCGATCGCCGGCGACCCCGACGCCATCGTGCGCGAGCAGCAGATGGACGGTCGGCGCACCGACCACATGGGCCTGTCCCCCAACGGCAAGCGACTGCTCGTCTCGGACTCCACCGAACGCCAGGTCATCGAGTACTCCATGGTCGACCAGACCTGGCGCAACGGTCGGACCATCAAGATGGGCGACCGGCTGCGCACCTTCGAGTCGGGCGAGACACCGCACGAGAACAACTACTCGGCTGACGGCAAGAAGGTCTTCCACGCCTCGATCGGCAAGGTCTACACACCCGGGGACGCGAGCACCGCCGGCCCGGTCAAGATCGGCCCCCTGCACGACGCGCTCAAGGGCGACCGCTGGTTCGAGATCGTCCGCAACGCCGACTTCAAGATCACGCGACGCTGGGACATGGGCAAGGAGCTCGCCGAGGCGGGCCACCCCGACATGAGCGCGGCGGTGCGCCCGATGGCGATCGCGCCGGGCGAGCGGTTCATCTACTTCCAGGTCTCCTACTTCCACGGGATCGTCGAGTTCGACACGGCTGCGAAGGACCTCAACGGCGCGGTGGACTACTCGACCGGCGCCCGTCCCGAGCCGCGGACCGGCGCCGTACGCCGCGTGATCCCGCTGCCCAACCGGGTGCCCGAGATGCCGCTCGAGCTCTACGTCAACGACTCCGCCCACCACGGCCTGGCGATCGACCACGCCGGCACCACGCTGTGTGCCGCGGGCACCATGGACGACTACGTCGCCCTGGTCGACCGCACCACCACCGACCACGTGATCTTCGACCGCGCGACCACCGGGCACGACTACCTCAAGCCCTACTGGACGACCGAGGGCCCCGACAACACCTGCTGGGTCTCCCTGAGCGGCAGCGACGCCGTCGCCGTCATCGACTTCGCCACCGGGAAGGAGCTCGCCTTCCTGCCCGTCGGCGACCACCCGCAGCGGGTCCGCGCCGGCGTCGTGACGGTCGACGCGCTGAGGAAGGGCTGATAGACAAGCCTGGTGCCGGACACGTCCGAGCGGGACGACGACCTTGGCGCCGGGCGGATCGCTGAGCGGCTGGCCGGCCGGCACCTCCTGCTCACCGGCGTCACCGGCTTCGTCGGCGAGGCGCTGCTCGAGCTGCTGCTGAGCGAGACGCCAGCCACCACGCTGACCCTGCTGGTCCGACCCAGGGGATCGACGTCCGGGGCCGACCGGGTCCGAGCGCTGTTGGGCAAGCCGATCTTCGCGCGGGCCGTCGACGACGCCGGCGGCATCGACGCCGTCCTGGCCGCGCGCGTGCGTGTCCTCGAGGGCGATCTCGGCGCCGTACCCGCCTTGCCCGCCGGGCTCGACGCCGTCGTGCACTGTGCGGGCGACGTGTCCTTCGACCCGCCGGTCGACGAGGGCTTCCGCACGAACGTGCTCGGCACCCGCGGGCTGCTCGAGCGGATCACCGAGGTGGGCCCGCACGTCCACTACGTCCACGTGTCCACGGCCTACGTCGCCGGGCGCCGCCGGGGCGCGATCCCCGAGGGTCCGGTCGAGCACACGGTCGACGTCGACGCGGAGACCGAGTGGGGCATGGCCCAGCGCCGGGTCGTCGAGCATGCGTCGCGCTCGGCCGACGTGCTGACGAAGCTCCGCTCGAAGGCCGAGCGCCAGCACGGACGCGCCGGCCTCCTGACCGCGGCTGCCGCAGCGGAGGCCGACCGGCGCGCCTGGGTCGACCGCGAGCTCGTCCGCGTCGGGACCGAGCGCGCGCGCTCGCTCGGCTGGACCGACTGCTACACCTTCACCAAGGCCCTCGGCGAGCGCGTCGTCGAGGAGCGTGCGCGCACCGCGCCGACCACGATCGTGCGCCCCAGCATCATCGAGTCCGCCCTCAGGAGGCCGCATCCCGGCTGGATCGAGGGCTTCAAGATGGCCGAGCCGCTGATCCTCGCCTACGGCCGCGGCGAGCTCCCGGAGTTCCCCGCCGCCGGCGACACGATCGTCGACATCGTGCCGGTCGACCACGTCGTCGCGGCGATCGCGGCGGTGCTCGCGTCTCCACCGCAGGCCGGCGCGGCGGCCTACTTCCACGTCGTCTCCGGCGCCCGCAACCCGCTCACGTTCCGGCAGCTGTACGGCGCCGTGCGGGCCTACTTCGACGAGCACCCCTTCACCCACGGCGACCGAGGAGCGGCGCGGCTGCCCGAGTGGCGCTTCCCGGGCGCACAGAGCGTCGAGCGGCTGCTGGCCACCAGCGAGCGCGCGCACAAGCTCGCCGACTACGTCGTCGGTCACGCCCCACGCGGCGACCGCACCCGCGCGATCGCCCGCAACCTCGACCGGCAGGGTCGCCGGCTGGAGTTCCTGCGCCGCTACCTCGACCTCTACCGCGAGTACGCCGAGGCCGAGCTGCGCTTCGACGACGCGCACACCCGCGGCCTGCTCGCCGCCCTCCACCCCGACGACGGTGCGGCCTTCGGCTTCGACATCGACGAGGTCGACTGGGACCACTACCTCCGCGAGGTGCACTGCCCGGCGGTCACTGCGCCGATCCGCGCGCTCGACGACGTTCGCCGCAGCCGGCCGCCCAGCGCCACACCGGTGCTGCGCCCGGTCCGAACGCGCGAGGAGCCGACCGCCGCCTTCTTCGACATGGACGGCACGCTGCTGTCCTCCAACGTGATCGAGACCTACTTGTGGATGCGGCTGCACGACCTCTCCCCGGCCGAGCGCGTCGGGGAGCTCGGCCGGATCGCTGCCAGGCTTCCCGGCCTGGTGCGCGCCGAGCGCCGCGAGCGCAGCGCGTTCCTGCGCTCGATCTACCGGGAGTACACCGGTGCCCGGCTGTCCGACCTCGACACCGTCGTCGACGAGGTGCTCACCGACCTGGTCCTGTCGCGACTCGCGCCCGGCGCTGTACGACGCATCCGCGAACACCGCGCCGCCGGCCACACCACCGTCCTGATCACCGGCGCGATCCGCCCGCTCACCCGGCCGATCGCGCCCCTCTTCGACCACATCGAGGCGGCCGACCTGGCCGCCGACGCCCGCGGCATCTGCACCGGCTTCCTGGCCAGCTCACCGCTGGTGGGCGAGTCGCGCGCCGCGTGGATGCGCCACTGGGCGGCCGAGGAGGGCTTCGACCTGGCGAGGAGCTACGGCTATGCCGACAGCCACTCCGACCTCCCGCTGCTCAGCGCGGTCGGGCAGCCGGTGGCGGTGAGCCCCGACGTGTTCCTGGCCCGGCACGCCCGGCGCCAGCACTGGACGATCGTCGACTGGGCCAGCCCCGACACCGCACCGCGAGGCATCCCGCGATGATGCTCGCGCTGCAGATGTATCGCTCGCTCCCCCGGCACCTCGCCGGGCGGGCGGTCGGCGACCGGCTGCCGGGGATCCTGTCCGGCTATGCCGCCCCGCTGCGCCTGGTCACCATCGAGGAGCCCACGGTCGAGCGCCCCGGGTGGGCGCGGCTGCGCACGCGGCTCTCCGGTGTCTGCGGCTCCGACCTGGGCGCGCTCTCCGGGCGCACGAGCCGCTACTTCTCCGGGCTGGTGTCGATGCCGTTCGTCCCGGGCCACGAGGTCGTGGCCGACCTCCTCGACGACTGCGAGGACCTGGCCGCCGGGACGCGGGTGGTGATCGACCCGGTGCTGGCGTGCGCCGCCCGCGGCGTCGAGCCGTGCGAGGCCTGCGACGACGGGCTGACCAACCGGTGCAGCCGGGTCACCGTCGGGCACCTCTCCCCCGGCCTCCAGACCGGGTTCTGCGCCGATACCGGCGGCGGCTGGGGCGAGACGCTGACCGCCCACCGCAGCCAGCTCCACCCCGTGCCCGAGGGGCTGTCCGACGAGCAGGCGATCCTGGTCGAACCCATCGCCTGCGCCGTCCACACCGCCCTGCGCGCGCGGGTCGAGGACAACGCTCGCGTCCTGGTGAGCGGCGCCGGGTCGGTCGGCCTGCTCACGACGATGGCGCTGCGCAGCCTGACCCCCGCCGGCGAGATCACGGTCGTCGCGAAGTACGCCCACCAGCGCGAGCTCGCGCTCCAGCTCGGCGCGACCGAGGTGGTGTCGCCGGACGAGGTGCTGCGCCGGCTGCGCCGCTCGACCGGGGCGTTCGCGGTGCTGCCGGAGCACTCGGCGCCGTACCTCCTCGGCGGGGTCGACATCGCCGTCGACGCGGTCGGCAGCAAGGGCTCGCTCGAGACGGCGCTCAACACGACCCGGGCCGGTGGTCGGGTCGTGCTCTCCGGCATGCCTGCCGCCGCCGACCTGTCGGCCGCGTGGTTCCGCGAGCTCCAGGTGATCGGGTCCTACTCCTCGGCGCGCCGGGAACCCGGCGATCGCAGCGCCTTCGACATCGCGACCGAGCTCGTCACCGGCGACGTCGTCGCCCAGCTCGCCAAGGGCGTCGCCAGCTATCCGCTGCACCGCTGGCGCGAGGCGCTCGACCACGCCCACGGCGCCGGGCGGCTCGGCAGCATCAAGGTCGCCTTCGATCCGTCGAGGAAGGGTTGACATGAGCCGTCCCGGTTTCGTGCTCGAGGTGGATGACCGCACACCACCGCTCGTGGTCCATGAGGGCCTGGGCTTCCGGCTGGAGGACTTCCCGCCCGGCACCCGCGTCATCTACCCGCCCGAGTCGCTGCCCGCGATCGACGACGTCGACGCCGCGATCCGCGAGGCCCTGCTCAACCCGGTCGACGCCGATCCGCTGCCCACCAAGCTGTTCGCCGGGATGCGCCTGACCATCGCCTTCGACGACATCTCGCTGCCGCTGCCTCCGATGCGCGCCCCCGACATCCGCCAGCGGATCATCGAGGCGGTGCTGACGATGGCCGCCGACGCGGGGGTCGACGACGTCAAGATCATCGCCGCCAACGCCCTGCACCGGCGGATGACCCCCGCCGAGCTCAAGCAGATCGTCGGCGAGCGGGTCTTCCGGTCGTTCCACCCGCAGGGCGACCTCTACAACCACGACGCCGAGGACCGCGACGACCTGCTCCACATCGGGATGACCGACAAGGGCGAGGACGTCGAGATCAACCGCCGCGCCGCCGAGTCCGACCTGCTGGTCTATGTCAACGTCAACCTCGTCGCGATGGACGGCGGGCACAAGTCGGTGCCGATCGGGCTGGCGTCCTACAAGAGCCTCCGCCAGCACCACAACCCCGCGACGATGGTCGCGTCGCACTCCTTCATGGACCACACCAAGAGCCATCTACACCACTCCGCCTGGCGGATGGGCCGGCTGCTCAAGGACCACCTCGACATCTTCCAGATCGAGACCACGCTCAACAACGACGTCTTCGGGGCGCCCTACGACTTCCTGCTCAAGCGCGAGTGGGAGTGGTCGGTGCGCGACCAGGCCTCGATGCTGGCCGTGCGTCGCGGGCTCGGCGCGGCTCCGCGCAGGCTGCGGCACAAGCTCTTCCACGACCTGCGCTCGCCGTACGGCCTGACCGGGATCAATGCGGGCGACACCGAGGCCGTGCACGAGCGCACGATCGCGATGGTGCACCGCCAGCAGCTCACCGAGGTGCAGGGCCAGACCGACGTGCTGGTGATGGGCGTGCCCTACCTCGGGCCCTACAACGTCAACTCGTCGATGAACCCGATCCTCGCCACCTGCATGGGGCTGGGCTACTACTTCAACTCCTACCGCGGCCAGCCGGTCGTACGCCGCGGTGGGGCCGTGATCCTCTACCACCCGCTCGACGAGGGCTTCAACCAGCTGCACCACCCGAGCTACGTCGACTTCTACGAGGAGATCCTCGCCGAGTCGACCGATCCGGCGGTGATCGCGGAGAAGTACGAGCAGCAGTTCGCGACCGATCCCTGGTACGTCCACCTCTACCGCACCTCGCACGCCTACCACGGGGTCCACCCGTTCTACATGTGGTACTGGGCGGCGCACGCAATGGACCACGTCGAGGAGGTCATCTGGGTCGGCGCCGACCGGCGGGTCGCGCAGCGCCTGGGCTTCCGCGCGGCGTCGACACTGTCCGACGCGCTGGAGATGGCGTCCGGCGCGGTCGGCACCAGCCCGACGATCTCCTACCTGCACAACCCGCCCCACCTGATCGCGGACGTCCGATGAGGAAGTGGGCACAGGAGGGCCTCGAGGACGTACGCCGAGTGGCGGACGGCTGGCGATGGGGCCGTCGCTCCCAGGTGCCGCGCTCGGCGGAGCCCTTCGTCCCGGCCCGGCAGAGCACCGTCTTCCACACCGACTGGGCGCGCACCCGCGCCGCCCAAGTCGCCCGCGAGGTCGCGCAGAAGGGTGCCCTGGAGCCGTTGTTCCGCTCGCAGGTCCGCACCAGCGTCGAGGGCCTCGACGTGCTGGCCGGGCTCGAGGGCCCGGTGATCTTCGCGGCCAACCACGCCAGTCACCTCGACACCCCGCTGATCCTGCTGTCCCTGCCGACGAGGTGGCGGCGCCGTACTGCCGTGGCGGCGGCAGCCGACTACTTCTTCGACACCTGGTGGCGAGCGGTCGGGTCCTCGATCGTGTTCAACACGTTCCCGATCGAGCGCCGGGGCGGGACGATGGCGACCACGCCCGGCGAGGTGCTGGCCGACGGCTGGAGCCTGGTGATCTTCCCCGAGGGCACCCGGTCGCCCGACGGCTTCGTCGGCCGCTTCCAGTTCGGCGCGGCCTACCTCGCCACCCAGCACCAGGTGCCGGTCATCCCCATCGCCCACCGCGGCACGTTCGCCGCCATGCCACGCGGTCAGGGCTGGCCGAGCCCCGGTCGCCGTCGCCTCACCGTCCGCTTCGGCGAGCCGCTGCGACCCGGCAGCGACGAGTCGCCGCGCGAGTTCGCTCCCCGGATCCGCGACGCGGTGGCAGCCCTGCTCGACGAGGACCGGAGCACCTGGTGGGAGGCCCGGCGCCGCGCCGCGGACGGTGCCACGCACGACCCGGCAGGCCCGGACACGGCGCAGTGGCGCCGGGTGTGGGAGCAGACGGCCACGGTCCCCGCGCCCGAGGCAGGTCCTCGGCGCGCATGGCCGGATTAGGATCGCCCGCGTGACCGATCACAAGACTCTCGCCCAGCAGGCCGCGATCGAGCTGGCCCAGCTCACCGGCATCGAGCGCCACGACGTCGCCCTCGTCCTGGGCTCCGGGTGGCTGCCCGCCGCGGACGCCCTCGGAACCGCCACCGCGGAGATCAACACCACCGACCTGCCGGGCTTCCACGTCGCCGGCGTCGTCGGCCACTCCGGCAAGATCCGCAGCATCGCGGTCGGGGACAAGCACGTGCTGGTCTTCCTCAGCCGCACCCACTTCTACGAGGGCAAGGGCGTCGCCGCCGTCGTCCACCCGGTCCGCACCGCAGCCGCCGCGGGCTGCTCGACGATCGTGCTCACCAACGGTTGCGGTGGCCTCAAGGAGACCTTCCAGCCCGGCCAGCCGGTGCTGATCTCCGACCACATCAACCTGACGGCGACCAGCCCGATCGAGGGCGCCAACTTCGTCGACCTCACCGACCTTTACTCCGCTCGGCTGCGGGCGCTCTGCACGGAGATCGACCCGACGCTCGACGAGGGCGTCTACGTCCAGTTCCCCGGCCCGCACTACGAGACCCCGGCCGAGATCGCCATGGTGCGCGCCATCGGCGGCCACCTCGTCGGCATGAGCACCACCCTCGAGGCGATCGCCGCCCGCGAGGCCGGCATGGAGGTGCTCGGCATCAGCCTGGTCACCAACCTCGCCGCCGGCATCAGCGGCGAGCCGCTCAACCACGACGAGGTCCTCGAGGCCGGCAAGGCCGCGGCCGGCCGGATGGGCGACCTGCTCGGCCAGATCGTCCCCCGGCTCTGATGCGGGTCCTGGTCACGGGGGCAGCCGGGTCCATCGGCCGCGTCGTCGTCCCCGGACTGCTCGAGCGCGGCCACGAGGTGGTCGGGCTCGACCTCGTGCCGGCACCCGACGGCAGCACCTGCCCCTGGCACACGGTCGACTGCACCGACGCCGACGCGGTCGACGCGGTCTTCGAGCAGGAGCGCCTCGACGGCGTCGTGCACCTGGCCGGGCACCCCGACGAGGCCGACCTCCCGACGTCGCTGGCCTCCCACGTCATCACCACCGCCGCGCTGCTGGACGCCTGCGTCGCCCACCGCGTCAGCCGCTTCGTCCACGCCAGCTCCAACCACGCCGTCGGCCGCACCCCGCGCCGCGACCTGCCCGGCGGCGTCATCTCCGACGACGCCCTCCCCCGCCCCGACACGTTCTACGGCGTCGGCAAGGTCGCTGCGGAGGCCCTGCTCCGGTTGTACGCCGATCGCCACTCGATCGACGCCATCGCCTGCCGCATCGGTTCCTTCCTCGACGAGCCCGCCACCGCACGAGCGCTGGCCACCTGGCTCTCGCACGACGACGCGGTCAGGATGTTCGACGCGGCACTCACCGCTCCCTCGCCCGGCTTCGCCGTGCTCTACGGCATCAGCAACAACACCCGCGCCTGGTGGGACCTCGAGCCCGGTCGCAGGCTGGGCTACGAGCCGCTCGACGACGCCGAGGCACACGCCGGCCGGATCGCCGTACGCGATGTCGACGACGCCGAGGCGGCGCACGTGGGCGGACCGTTCGCGGGCGAGGAGTTCTACCGCCCTGCGCTCGGCAACCAGGCTTGACTTCGAGTGCACTCCGAGGCGGACACTGACGCCATGAGCCTGACCATCGCCGAGGCTGCCGAGCAGACCGGACTCACGGCCCACACCCTGCGCTACTACGAGCGCGACGGACTGATGCGCACGCCGGTGCGCCGATCCGCGTCGGGACACCGGGCCTACGACGAGGCCGACCTGAGCTGGATCACGCTGATCGCCAAGCTCCGCGCGACGGGGATGCCGATTCGCGTCGTGAAGCAGTACGCCGCCCTCGTCCGCACTGGCACCGGGAACGAGGCCGAGCGGCTCGATCTGCTCAGGGCTCACCGGGAGCACGTGCTCCGACAGCTCGCCGAGATGCGTTCCCACCTGGGCGCCATCGACCACAAGATCGACCTCTACGAGGGGTTGACTTCGAGCGCGCTCCAAGGCGTTGACTCGAGCCATGACGACACCACAGCGACAGCTTCGTGACCTGACCGTCTCCGCGCTCGGCCTCGGCTGCATGGGGATGAGCGAGTTCTACGGCTCGACCGACGAGCAGCAGGGCATCGACACCATCCACCGCGCACTGGACATCGGCGTCACCTTCCTCGACACCGCCGACATGTACGGCCCCTTCACCAACGAGCAGCTCGTCGGCAAGGCGATCGCCGGCCGGCGCGACCAGGTGCAGCTCGCGACCAAGTTCGGCAACGAGCGCAATCCGGACGGCAGCCGGGTCGGCATCAACGGCTCCCCGGAGTACGTCCGGTCCGCCTGTGACGCCTCGCTCCAGCGTCTCGGCGTCGACCACATCGACCTCTACTACCAGCACCGGGTGGACCAGTCCGTCCCGATCGAGGAGACCGTCGGTGCCATGGGCGAGCTGGTGGCGGCCGGCAAGGTCCGCCATCTCGGACTGTCCGAAGCCGCACCCGACACGATCCGCCGCGCCAACGCCACACACCAGATCACGGCACTCCAGACGGAGTACTCCCTGTTCACCCGCGACCTCGAGGACGAGATCCTTCCGGTCATCCGCGAGCTCGGCATCGGCCTCGTGCCCTACTCGCCGCTGGGTCGCGGCATCCTCACCGGTGCCATCACGCAGGGGACGCTCGAGCAGGACGACTCCCGCACCAGCGCCTACTTCCCTCGCCTCAACGGCGAGGCCCTCGACGCCAACCTGGTCCTCGTCGATCGCGTCCGCGCCATCGCGTCGGAGAAGGGCTGCACGCCCGGCCAGCTCGCTCTCGCCTGGGTGCTCGCGCAGGGTGACGACGTGGTGCCGATCCCCGGGACGAGGCGGGTGAAGTACCTCGAGGAAAACGTCGGCGCCCTCGACGTAGGGCTCACCGCGGGCGACCTCACCGCCCTCGATGCGGCCGTCCCCCGCGAAGCGGTCGTCGGTGCCAGGTACGGCGACATGTCGAGCATCGACGCCTGAGTGTCCTCAGGTCGAGGCAATCCCCATCCGGCCCTCGCGGAAGGCGTCGACGAACAGCGAGTGGTCCTCGCGCACCCGCAGGGCGTAGTCGATGCCCCATTGGCACAACCACTGCGTGAAGTCCTGGCGCCGCCCCACCAGCGAGTCCACGATCGCCGCCTCGACCTGGATGTCGACGAGGTCCTGGTCGCTGTCCTCGTCGGACGCGCAGTGGATCTTGGCCGTCGCCCTGCCCAGCAGGTCGACGATCTTGCGCATGTCGGAGGGCTCGTTGATGTTCGACCAGTCGAGGTCCACCTCGTACGGCGACACCTCGGTGACCACATAGCCGACCCCGCGGATGGTGGTGTGGCCGAGGAGCGGGTCGGTGTGCACCTGGAGCGCCCGCTGGCTGACCGCCGTGCGGTGGCCCTCGTGCTCGAAGTAGGCGTCGACCTCGCTGGTGTCCACGAACCGCGACAGCGCCGGGATGTTGGCCTGCTTCACCGAGAGCACCACGTCGTTGTCCAGCGCCTGGCTGTAGCCCTCCACCAGGATGTTGTAGGCGGGCAGCCCTGCGCTGCCGATGCCGAAGCCGGACTTGCCGACGACGTCGCGCAGGTCGTAGAAGAGCGCACGGTCGAACCGCTTGGACTGCGGGATCGTCTCGAGGTAGTCACGGAAGGCGGCCACGACCAGGGTGCGCTCGTCCCGGCCGAGACGCCGGGCCGAGGTGTCCTCGCTGAAGCGTCGGAGCCCACGCGTCAGCACCGTCATCTCGTCGAGCAGGTCGGCTCGCCGCAGCGTGCGTGCGCTCTCCAGCGCCGTCAGGACCGGACCGGTCGCGTTGTCGAGGGTCAGCGCGAAGTCGTCGTCGTCCTCGGTCGCGGCGTAGTGGTTGACCTGGGAGAGGTAGGAGCGGACGAAACGGCCGATCAGCTTGCGGACCGCCTCCTCGGGCAGCGCCTTCTGCCAGCCGACGAGGGCGAGGCTGGCAGCGAACCGCTGCAGGTCCCAGGTGAAGCGCCCGAGGTAGGCCTCGTCGAAGTCGTTGATGTCGAAGACCAGCCGGCCGTCGGAGTTGAGGTAGGTGCCGAAGTTCTCCACGTGCAGGTCGCCGTGGATCCAGATCCGTTCCGCCCCGTGACGCGCCCAGTCGTCCTGCTCGGCGGTCACGTCGTTGTAGAACAGGCAGGCCGATCCCCGGTAGAACGCGTGCGGATCGAGCGCCATCTTGCGGTACTTCGCCCGGAAGGCCACCGGGTCGGCCCGCATCAGCGGCGCGAACGCCTCGCGGACCACCTCGATGATCGTGTCGGTGCGCGCGCTCGCTGAGGCCATCTCGGCAATCTAGCCCGCGAGCCGACGGCGCAGGCCACGCAGGCACCCGGCCATCATCCGGTCGTGGTTCCACCGCAGCACCGGCCCGAGCGGGCGCGCCACCAGGGCCTGCAGCCTCCCCGTCACGTCGACGTCCTGATCGTGGTCGAGCCGGGTCCCACCGACGACGGGCGACAACCGCCAGCGCACCGTCCCGGACAGGTCGCCGCTGATCGTCGTCTCCAGCAGAGTGGGCTCGCGGTGCACGGCCCCCAGCACCAGGTCGAGCGTGTAGGGCAACGTCGAGCGGCACAGCACCCGGGCGGTGTCGTCGTCGATCTTGGCCACGGCCAGGACCTGCGGCCACCAGTCCGGATAGTGCTCGAGGTCGACCAGCACGGCGTGCACCTCGGCCGGCGGCGCGGCCACCATCCACGTCGATTCGAAGTGGAAGGCGCTCACACCGAGAGGCTAGTCCGCAGGCGATAGCGTCAGCCCATGACCGACACCACCCCGACCGACGGCTTCGCCGCCGACCTCCTGTCCCGCGCCCGTGCCTGGGCCGCCGAGGACCCGGACCCGCAGACGCGGGCCGAGCTGGAGCAGGCGATCGCGGCCGTCGAGGCGGGTGGCCTCGACACCGACCTGGCCGACCGCTTCGCAGGCACCCTGGAGTTCGGTACGGCGGGGCTGCGCGGCGCACTGGGTGCGGGCCCCACGAGGATGAACCGGGTCGTGGTCACCCGCGCCGCGGCCGGGCTGGCGGCCTACCTCGTCGACACCGGCCACCGCGGCGGCAGCGTCGTCATCGGCTTCGATGCCCGCCACAACAGCGACGTCTTCGCCCGCGACACGGCCGAGGTGATGACCGGCGCCGGGCTCAAGGCGCTGGTGATGCCGCGCCCGCTGCCCACTCCCCTGCTGGCGTTCGCCATCCGCGAGCTCGGGTGCGCTGCCGGCGTGATGGTCACGGCCAGCCACAACCCTCCACAGGACAACGGCTACAAGGTCTACCTCGGTGACGGCAGCCAGATCGTGCCGCCGTACGACCTCGAGATCGCGACCCGGATCGCGGCCGTGGGCCCGATGGCCGACGTCCCCCGGGGCACCGCCGGCACGGTGGTCGGCGAGGAGATCGTCGACCGCTACCTCGACCGGGTGGCCGATCTCGCCGACGACGGTCCGCGCGACCTCACCATCGTCTACACCCCGCTGCACGGCGTGGGCGCGACGACCGTGGTGCAGGTGCTGGAGACGGCCGGCTTCTCCGCCCCCCACGTGGTGGAGCTGCAGGAGGAGCCCGACCCCGAGTTCCCGACCGTTGCGTTCCCCAACCCCGAGGAGCCCGGTGCGATGGACCTCGCGATGGCGCTCGCGGTCGAGAAGAACGCCGACATCGTCGTGGCCAACGACCCCGACGCCGACCGGTGCGCCGTCGCCGTCCCCGGCCCGCACGGCTGGCAGATGCTGCGCGGCGACGAGGTGGGCGCCCTCCTCGGGCACCACCTCCTCGGGCTCGGCCGCGAGGGCACCTACGCCAACTCCATCGTCTCCTCCAGCCTGCTGGGCAAGATGGCCGCGGCAGCGGGTCAGCCCCACGAGGAGACCCTCACGGGCTTCAAGTGGATCAGCCGGGCGCCCGGGCTGGCCTTCGGCTACGAGGAGGCGCTGGGCTACTGCGTCGACCCGGACCACGTGAAGGACAAGGACGGCGTCTCCGCCCTGCTGCTCGTGTGCGAGATCGCCGCCACGGCGAAGGCCGAGGGCCGCGGCCTCAACGACATCCTCGACGACATCGCGACCGAGCACGGCCTGCACGCCACCGACCAGCTGTCGGTCCGCTTCGAGGACCTCGCCCAGATCCCCGCCACCATGCAGCGGCTGCGCGACACCCCGCCGACGACCCTCGGCGACCTGGCGGTCGAGCGGATCGACGACCTCGCGCTGGGCAGCGACGCACTGCCCCCCACCGACGGGCTGCGCTTCGTGCTGGCCGAGGGTGCGCGGGTGATCGTGCGCCCGAGCGGCACCGAGCCCAAGGTGAAGTGCTACCTCGAGGTCGTCATCCCGGTCGACCCCGACGACGGCGTCGATGCCGCGCGGATCGCCGCAGCCGGTCGCCTCGACGCGATCAAGGGCGACCTCAGGGCTGCCGCGGGAATGTGACCCGCGGCCTGCTCAGGCCAGGACGGCGACGAGCAGGCCCAGCACCGACACGGCGATGAGTCCGACCGGCAGCCACGCCGGTCGGCGCCGTACGCCGGAGGCCAGCTCGAGCTGCTCGTCGGAGAGCAGCGCGACCCCGGCCGCCTCGCGTGCGCGCTCCATCCGGCTGCGGATCTCCTGCTCGACGTAGTCGGCGTAGGCGATGTCGGCCACCGGGTCGGAGACGTCGGGGACGGCAGTGCTGCTGGTCGGCCTGGCCGTGACGACCTTGCGGAAGGGCTTGCCGACGGCTGTCGAGACGTAGCGCTTGTCGCCCACCCGGACGGCCATCACCTGTCGTACGGCGAGGTCCTCGATCGCCGCCAGCGGGAGCCGCTGGTGCTCGACCATGGTGCGCAGGACGAGCTCGTCGGCGGTGACCGAGACCCGTGGCCACAGCATGGAGGCCCACGCGAGCACGCTGAACAGGACGACCCCCGCGACGAGCGGTGCCGGCACCGACCCGGGGTCCGCCACGGCGAGCGCGACGACCCCCAGACCTGCGACCACGGCGATGCTGCCCATGATCCGACCGCCCGTCGGACGGAACCGGATCTCGTCCTCGAACTCCTGCGGCATCGGTCTCCTTCAGGTTTGCCTGCGTTGCCCGTCCCAACCCTATGCTGGCTCGGTGACGACAACTTCTGCCTCAACGGCGAGCGCGGGAGTCTTCGACGACATCACAGCGTCGGAGTCATCCCTTCGCCGGTTCCTGCACGGCCTGCCCGGTGTCGACCAGGTCGGCGCCGAGGCGCGGGCCGCGGGCCTGGGGACGCGGTCGATCAAGACCACGGCCAAGAGCTTCGCCATCGACCTCGCGATCCGGATGGTCGACCTGACCACCCTCGAGGGCGCCGACACCCACGGCAAGGTGCGGGCGCTGGCGTCGAAGGCCATGCGCCCCGACCCGGCCGACCCGACGTGCCCGATGACCGCCGCCGTGTGCGTCTATCCCGACATGGTCGCCACCGCCAAGCAGACGCTCGGCACCTCCGGCGTGCACGTCGCTGCCGTCGCGACCGCCTTCCCGAGCGGGCGCGCCGCGCTCGACATCAAGCTCGCCGACACCCGCGACGCCGTCGAGGCGGGCGCCGACGAGATCGACATGGTCATCGACCGTGGCGCGTTCCTGTCCGGGCGCTACCTCGACGTCCACGACGAGATCGTGGCCGTCAAGCAGGCCTGCGGGCCGGCCCACCTCAAGGTCATCTTCGAGACCGGCGAGCTGCAGACCTACGACAACGTCCGCCGCGCGAGCTGGCTGGCCATGATGGCCGGCGCCCACTTCATCAAGACCTCCACCGGCAAAGTGCAGCCCGCGGCCACGCTGCCGGTCACGCTGGTCATGCTCGAGGCCGTTCGCGACTTCCGGGAGCAGACCGGCCAGATGGTCGGCGTGAAGCCCGCCGGCGGCATCCGGACGACGAAGGACGCGATCAAGTACCTCGTCATGGTCAACGAGATCGCCGGCCCCGACTGGCTCGACCCGGACTGGTTCCGCTTCGGTGCCTCCACGCTGCTCAACGACCTCCTGATGCAGCGCACCAAGATGGTCACCGGCCGCTACTCCGGCCCCGACTACTTCACCCTGGACTGAGGGAAACAGACATGGTCAAGGTCCCCGAGAAGGCCACCGCCTTCTTCGAATACGCCCCCGCACCCGAGTCGCGCTCGATCGTCGACATCAAGGCCTCCTACGGGCTGTTCATCGACGGCGAGTTCGTCGACGGCCACGGCAAGAGCTTCAAGACGATCAACCCCGCCACCGAGGAGGTGCTGGCCGAGGTCGCCGAGGCCGACGAGTCGGACGTCGACCTCGCCGTGAAGGCGGCCCGCCGCGCCTACACCCGCGTGTGGGGTCGGATGCCCGGCAGCGAGCGCGCGAAGTACCTCTTCCGCATCGCCCGGATCATCCAGGAGCGCGGGCGCGAGCTCGCCGTCCTCGAGTCGATCGACAACGGCAAGCCGATCAAGGAGTCGCGCGACGTCGACATCCCCGTCGTCGCCGCCCACTTCTTCTACTACGCCGGCTGGGCCGACAAGCTCGAGCACGCCGGTCTCGGGACCGACCCGCGGCCGCTCGGCGTGGCCGGCCAGATCATCCCGTGGAACTTCCCGCTGCTCATGCTGGCGTGGAAGATCGCGCCTGCCCTGGCCGCCGGCAACACCGTCGTGCTCAAGCCGGCGGAGACCACGCCGCTCACGGCCCTGCTCTTCGCCGAGATCTGCCAGCAGGCCGACCTCCCGCCGGGCGTCGTCAACATCGTCACCGGGGCCGGTTCCACCGGCCAGGCCATCGTCGCCCACCCGGACGTCGACAAGGTCGCCTTCACCGGCTCCACCGACGTCGGCAAGGCGATCGCACGCGCCACGGCCGGCACGAGGAAGAAGGTCACCCTCGAGCTCGGCGGCAAGGCCGCCAACATCGTCTTCGACGACGCTCCCATCGACCAGGCCGTCGAGGGGATCGTCAACGGCATCTTCTTCAACCAGGGCCACGTCTGCTGTGCCGGCTCGCGCCTGCTCGTGCAGGAGTCGATCGCCGACGAGGTGATGGAGCGGCTCAAGCGCCGGATGTCCACCCTGCGCGTCGGCGACCCGCTCGACAAGAACACCGACATCGGGGCGATCAACTCCGCCGAGCAGCTCGCGAAGATCCGCGAGCTGTCCGACATCGGCGAGTCGGAGGGCGGCGAGCGCTGGTCGCCCGCGTGCGACCTGCCCAAGAACGGCTTCTGGTTCCCGCCCACGGTGTTCACCGGCGTCACCCAGGCCCACCGGATCGCCCGGGAGGAGATCTTCGGGCCGGTGCTGTCCACGCTGACCTTCCGCACTCCCGCGGAGGCCGTCGAGAAGGCCAACAACACCCCGTTCGGGCTCTCGGCCGGCGTCTGGACCGACAAGGGCTCGCGCATCCTCTGGATGGCCAACCAGCTCCGCGCCGGGGTGGTGTGGGCCAACACGTTCAACAAGTTCGACCCGACGTCGCCCTTCGGCGGCTACAAGGAGTCGGGCTACGGCCGCGAGGGCGGCCTCCCGGGCCTCGCCGCCTATCTGAAGGGAATCCACTGATGGCGCGCATCGACGTGAAGAAGACCTACAAGCTCTACATCGGTGGTGAGTTCCCCCGCTCGGAGTCCGGGCGGACCTACGTCGTCAACGACGCCCAGGGCAACCTGCTGGCCAACGCCGCCCAGGCCAGCCGCAAGGACGCCCGCGATGCCGTGGTGGCCGCGCGCAAGGCCTTCGGCGGCTGGTCGTCGAGGACGGCCTACAACCGCGGCCAGGTGGTCTACCGCATCGCCGAGGTGCTCGAGGGCCGTCGCGACCAGTTCGTGGCCGAGCTGCGTGCCAGCGAAGGGGTCACCGCCGCCAAGGCCAACACCTTCGTCGACGCCGCCATCGACCGGCTCGTCTGGTACGCCGGCTGGGCCGACAAGATCACCCAGGTCGTCAGCTCCGCCAACCCGGTCGCCGGGCCCTTCTTCAACATCTCCGCGCCCGAGCCGACCGGCGTCGTCGCCGTCGTCGCCCCGAGCGGTCCACTGCTCGGGCTCGTGAGCGTCGTCGCTCCGGCGATCGTCACCGGCAACACCTGCGTCGTGATCGCCAGCGAGGCACACCCGCTCACCGCGATCACGCTCGGCGAGGTGATGGCCACCTCCGACCTGCCCGGCGGCGTCGTCAACTTGCTCACCGGCTCGGCCGCGGAGATCGCCCCCTGGCTGGCGTCCCACATGGACGTCAACGGCATCGACCTGACCGGTGTCACCGACCCCGACCTCGCGACCTCGCTGGAGGTGGCGGCCGCCGACAACCTCAAGCGGGTCCGGCGAGCGCCCGAGGCACCGGTCGACTGGTTGGCGACGCCCGGCATCGACCGGCTGACCGACTGGTTGGAGACGAAGACGGTCTGGCACCCGATCGGGGTCTGAGACCCCGACCGGGAACCGGCTGGCTCAGCGGGACAGCAGACCGCCCGCCAGCACCGTCAAGATGTCGCGCGGGTCGCGTGCCTCATAGGCCTGACCGCCGGTGACCTTCGCCATCGCGGCGAGGGCTGCCATGTCGGCGTCGGTGCCGATGCCGACCGGGATGATGCGCACGGGTCGGTCCGGGTTGTGCAGCTCCTCAACCTGCTCGAGCAGCTCCTCGAGGCTGATCGAGCCCGGGTCGTCGTTGGCGCCGTCGGTCAGCAGCACGAGGCTGTTGTAGTAGGCAGGGTTGTACTCGCGGTTGGCGACCTTGTAGGCCTCCAGCATCGTGTCGTAGGTGCCCGCGCCGCCGCCCGTCAGGTTGGGCAGGATCGCGGCCTTCGCGAGCAGCAGCTCAAGCTGCGTGCCACCGTCGACGTTCGGTGCGTCGAGGCGCCGCAGCGGAGCCAGCTCACGCCAGTCCTGACCGACACCTCCCTGGTTGATGGAGTAGGACCAAATCCCGATCCGGGCGTGGTCGGGGAAGGCACCGAGAGCCCTGGCGGCCGCATCGGCGGCCAGCTCGATCCGGGACAGGGAACCCTCCACGGTGTCCATCGAGGACGACGCGTCGAAGACGGCCAGGACGCTGGACGGCACCGTGAGGATTCCCCAGCTCTTCATGGTCGATTCCACCTGGCTGGGCTGCGCGGCGGGCAGCTGCTTCGTCGCCTCGACACTCTCGTCGTCGGAAAGCGGTGCGCCGTCGGGTGCGCGCAGCTTGTCGTCCGCGATGGCCGCGAGGCCCTCCTCGGTGGTGAACCACGCGGCGAGCCGTTCGCCGGTGCGCCCGGCGACGTCGAGTGCGCCGGAGCTGACGGCGATGCCTCCCTCGCCGGCGTCCGGCTGCACGAGCGGGAAGTTGAGCACGGCTGCGCCGGTGGCCGGGGTCGACCACGTGAGCGACTCGTTGCCGCGTCGGGCGATCAGGAAGTCCCGCTCGGTGGCCGGGATGAGCCGGCGGCTGCCGGCCGGGATGGTGTCGAGCGTGACGGGGCGCTCCTGCCCGGCGGCCAGCTTGGCGCCGAACTTCTGCGCGACCGGCACCAGGGCGCCCTGCGCCGCAGCGACGTCGCCGCCGCGCTCGGCGGCCTCGGCGAGAGGTGCGAGCAGGGTCTGGGCGAAGGCTCCGCTCGACAGCGGGTCCGTCTTCACGAGCTGCGGCGAGGAGAGCGCCTCGAGCCACGTCGTCGGCCGGGGCCCCGATCCGCCGCCGGCCAGGCCCACGGGGCTGCTGGCGAGGGACGGCACGAGCACCTTGCCGGTCAGGTCGGCGCCGGCCAGCACCGTCTGCCACCCCGGGGAGTCGGGGACCCAGAGGTCGGGGATCACGTCCTCCTCGCCCTCGCCGACCTCTTGCTGGGCCGCCGCCACCTCGGCCACGGTCGCGGTGCTGACCTCCAGCTCGACGCACTGACCGGTGTCCTCCATGTCGGCCACGGCCTCGTCGACGAGGTCGGCCATCGCCGGCGCGGCCACCATCGTGACGGTCGTGGTGGCGGCGCTCGTGCAGCTCGCGGCGGCGTCGGAGTCGTCGTCGCCGAACAGCGACACGCCGAACCAGCCGACCGCGGCCACGAGGGCCAGCACCACACCGATGCTGGCCCAGCTGCGGCGGTCCGACTCCGGGTGCGTGGGCGTCTCGTCGGGCTCGGGCGGGGTGATGGCGTGGGCGCCGAACATGAACGTGCCTCTCGAAGCGAAACAGGGGATTTGCTTGGCAGACGATATGCGCTGTCACGCGTGGGGACGGCCCGAATCCACAAACTGCTCCCGCACACCGCACGTGGCCCCGGGCGACGTTTGCGTGGCTCGGCGCGGCACAATGTTCCTCGTGCCTGCCCGTGTGATCGTCCTGGCCGGTCCCAGCGGAGCCGGCAAGTCGCGACTGGCCCAGCGCCTGGGCCTGCCAGTCCTGCGGCTCGACGACTTCTACAAGGACGGCGACGACCCCACGCTGCCGACGATCGCGACAGGCGCCAATGCCGGGCTGGTGGACTGGGACCATCCTGACTCGTGGCTGCACGACGACGCGCTGACAGCCCTCACCGCCCTGTGCCACCACGGCACGACCGAGGTGCCGGTCTACGAGATCGCCCGCAACGGTCGCTGCGGCAGCCGACCGCTCGACCTGGGCCGCTCGTCCCTCTTCGTGGCCGAGGGCATCTTCGCGCCGGAGATCGTCCCCGAGTGTCGCCGCGCCGGCCTGCTCGAGGCGGCGTTCTGCATCACCCAGCGACCCGTCGTCACCTTCTGGCGGCGACTGACCCGCGACCTGCGCGAGCGGCGCAAGCCCCCGGTGATGCTGCTGCGGCGCGGGCTGGACCTGATGCGCGGCCAACGCCGCGTCGTGGCCCACGCGGTCAGGCTCGGCTGCGAGGTCGCCACCCCGGACGAGGCCTACGCCCGCCTGAGCGCCGAACGCAGTCCCAGATGAGCCTCTCCGAGACCGGCCGCCTGCTCCTGGGGCGACAGCTCCAGCAACCTGACCAGCGCAGCTGCGGCGCAGCCGTGGCCGTGATGGCCGAGGCCCTGCGCAACGACGGTTATGCGCGGCGCCTGCTGGCAGGAGGCGACGAGGAGTTCGACCGCGAGGTCTTCGCCATGCACCGCCGCCTCACCGGGCCGGTCGACGCGGCCGGCTCCCTCCAGGCCCCGTGGCTGAGGATCGTCGGCACTCCCCCGTGGGCGCTGGCTCGCCAACTCGCTCGCAGGTCCGACGGGCGACGTGTCGTGCCAGCACGGTTCCGACCGGGCAGCGCCTGGGCCGCGATGACCGCCAGCCTCGCCCGTGGGGAGCTGGTCCCGGCCTACGTCGGAAACCGCCGGCTCCCTCGCCATGTCGTGCTCGCCGTCGAGCAGCTCGAGGACGCCGTACGCATGTATGAGCCCGGCTCCGGACGGCTCGTGCGCGCCACCCGCGAGGAGTGGACCGAGGGACGCCTGCTCCTCGGGGGCTGGCGCGAGCCCTGGTTCGTGGTCAGCGCTCGGCGATGAGGGCTGCGTAGCCCGGCTTGATGACCTCGTCGATGATCGCGAGCCGCTCGTCGAACGGCAGGAACGCCGACTTCATCGCGTTGATGGTGAACCACCGCAGGTCCTCGAGGGTGTAGTCGAAGGCCTCGACGAGGCCGGACATCTCGTCGGTCATCGAGGTCTGGCTCATCAACCGGTTGTCGGTGTTGACGGTGACGCGGAAGCGCAGTCTCGTCAGCAGCCCGATCGGGTGCTCCGCGATCGAGGCGGCGGCCCCGGTCTGGATGTTGGACCGCGGGCACATCTCGAGCGGAATTCGGCTGTCGCGGACGTACGCCGCCAGCCGCCCCAGCTCGACCGAACCGTCGTCGTGGACGGTGATGTCGTCGACGATGCGCACGCCGTGCCCGAGCCGCGCGGCGCCGCACCACTGGATCGCCTGCCAGATCGAGGGCAGGCCGAAGGCCTCCCCGGCGTGGATCGTGAAGTGGGCGTTCTCCCGCTGGAGGTACTCGAACGCGTCGAGGTGACGGGTGGGCGGGAACCCTGCCTCGGCACCCGCGATGTCGAAGCCGGCGACCCCGCGGTCGCGCCAGGCGATGGCGAGCTCCGCGATCTCCATCGAGCGGGCCTGGTGGCGCATCGCGGTCAGCAGCTGCCGTACGACGACGCGCCCGCCGGCCGCAGCAGTGCCCTGGTCGAAGCCCTCCTGCACGGCAGCGACGACCTCGTCGAGGGTCAGGCCCTGCTCGACGTGCTGCTCCGGCGCATAGCGGACCTCGGCGTAGACCACACCGTCGGCGACCATGTCCTCCACGCACTCGCGCGCGACCCGGGTGATGGCCGGTCCGGTCTGCATCACCGCGACCGTGTGGTCGAAGGTCTCGAGATAGCGCTCGAGCGAGCCGGAGTCGGCGGACTCGACGAACCAGCGCGCCAGGCCCTCCGCGTCGGCGGCCGGCAGCTCGTGGCCACGCTCCGCGGCGAGGTCGATGATCGTCTGCGGTCGCAGGCCGCCGTCGAGGTGGTCGTGCAGCAGGACCTTGGGTGCACGGCGGACGTCGTCGCGGGTGGGAGTGCTCACCCCCCTATCCTTCCAGCCATGCGCACATTCACCACCCTGGAAGAGGTCGCCGCGTCGGCCAACACCGAGATCGGCACCACCGACTGGCTGGTCGTCGACCAGGAGCGAATCAACCTCTTCGCCGACGCCACCGGCGACCACCAGTGGATCCACGTCGACGAGGAGCGGGCGAAGACGGGACCGTTCGGTGCGACCATCGCCCACGGCTTCTTGACGGTGAGCCTGCTGCCGCACTTCAACACCGAGTCCTTCGCACTCGAGACCCCGGGTGCGCGCCTCAACTACGGGCTGAACAAGGTGCGCTTCCCGCACCCCGTCCCGGTCGGTTCGCGGCTCCGCTCGCACGTCTCCTTCGGCGACGTCACCGACCTCGCGACCGGCAAGCAGCTGGCGATCCGGCACACCGTCGAGATCGAGGGCGTCGACAAGCCCGCCTGCGTCGCCGAGCTCGTCGTCCTGCTCCTCGCCTAGCGTGCGCCGGCCGCGCGTCCGGCGAGATCGCGGGCGGCCTCCGGCCAGGTCGGGAAGTCGAAGGCGAACCCCGCCTCCACCAGCCGGGCCGGGACGACACGACGACTCTTGAGCAGCAGCTCCGTGTCGCTGCGCAGCACGAAGGCACCGACCTCGGCCATCGACCTGGTCGCCGGCAGCCCGAACCGGCGACCGACCGCTCGCCGCAGCACGCGCATCAGCTCGCGCTGCGGCAGCGGATGGGGCGAAGCGAGGTTGACTGCCCCGCTGAGGTCGTCGCGCTCCAGCAGCAGCTCGACGGCGCGGACGAAGTCGCTGTCGTGGATCCAGGAGACGAACTGCTGTCCCCCGTCGACCGGTCCGCCCAGGCCCACTCGCGCCAGCACCCGGAGCACGTCGAACACCCCACCCCGGTCGGGACTCATCACCATCGCCGACCGGAGCGCGACCTTCCTGGTGGCCGGGGTGTCCGCCTCCTGCTGGGCGGCCTCCCAACGCCGCGCGATCTCGGTGCTGAACGCCCAGTAGGCCGGGACGTCGTGCTCCTCGCCGCCGATGACGCCGTCGTGCTCGTCGTTGGCTGCGTCGAAGCGGTGGCTGTAGATCGTGGCCGTGCTCGCCTGCAGCCACACCGTCGGTGGTCGCTCAGCGCGCTCGACGGCACGACCCACGGCAAGGGTCGAGTGGACGCGGGAGTCCATCATCTCGGCGAGGTGCTCCTTGGTGTAGCGGCAGCTCACCGTGCGGCCCGCGAGGTTGATCACCGCGTCGGCGCCGTCCACCTCGTGGGCCCACTCCCCGACGGTGCGGCCGTCCCAGAGCACGTGCCGGATCACGGGCTCGAGTGGTGTGACGTGTCGGCTCAGCACGACCACCTCGTGTCCGGAGGCGGCGAGTGCCCGCCGCAGGATTCCTCCGACCTGTCCCGTTCCCCCGGGGATGACGATCTTCATGCCCGAAGCCTATTCAGATTTTTGAACATGTTCAACTCTACGGCGACCAGCGCGCCGAGGGCGACGAGGGCCTGGGCCACGGCCGTGGCGCCCAACGCCATCACCATCGCGCGCAACCGGAGCCGCGCGAGCACGGTCCCGACCACGAGGACGGCCAGCACGGCGGCGTACACATGATCGGGGCGCCCGCCGTCGCCGATGATCCCGAGGGCACTGATCGAGGCGATCAGGAACAGCACCGTCGCGGCGGGAAGATCGTGCGCAGGTCGATCAACCGATCCGGTCGATGACCAGGGGCTGGGGCGTGAAGGCACCGTCTCCGATGTCGTAGCCGCCCTCGAGCGAGGCGAGCGCCCGGTCGAAGCGTTCGGGCTCGTCGGTGAGCAGCGTGAACAGCGCCTGCCCCTGCGTCACGGTGTCGCCGGGGCGGGCGTGCCACACGACGCCGGCGCCGTCCTGCACCGGGTCCTCCTTGCGGGCGCGGCCGGCGCCCAGCCGCCAGGCTGCGAGGCCGACGGCCATCGCGTCGAGGCGGGTGAGGGTGCCGCTTGCGGGCGCGTTGACGACGTGCGACTCCTTCGCGACGGGCAGTGTCGCGTCGGGGTCGCCGCCCTGGGCGCGGATCATCCTCTTCCAGGCGTCCATCGCCGAACCGTCGGCCAGCTTGTCGGCCGGGTCGACGCCGGTCACGCCGGCACCGGCGAGCATCTCGCGGGCCAGGGCGATGGTCAGCTCGACCACGTCGGCCGGGCCGCCGCCGGCCAGCACCTCGACCGACTCGGCGACCTCGATCGCGTTGCCGGCGGTCAGGCCGAGCGGCGTGCTCATGTCGGTCAGCAGCGCGACGGTGTGCACGCCGGCGTCCTTGCCGAGCCCGACCATCGTCTCGGCCAGCTCGCGCGCCAGCGCCTCGTCCTTCATGAAGGCGCCGGTGCCGACCTTGACGTCGAGGACCAGCGCCCCTGTGCCCTCGGCGATCTTCTTGGACATGATCGAGCTGGCGATGAGCGGGATCGCCTCGACCGTGCCGGTCACGTCGCGCAGGGCATAGAGCTTCTTGTCGGCGGGAGCGAGCCCGTCACCGGCCGCGCAGATGACAGCGCCGACCGACTCGAGCTGGGCGAACATCTCCTCGTTGGACAGCGCCGCGCGCCAGCCCGGGATCGACTCCAGCTTGTCGAGGGTGCCGCCGGTGTGGCCGAGGCCGCGCCCCGACAGCTGGGGTACGGCGACTCCGCACGCCGCCACGAGCGGCGCCAGCGGCAGGGTGATCTTGTCGCCGACCCCGCCGGTGGAGTGCTTGTCGGCGGTCGGCCGGGACAGGGTGGAGAAGTCCATCCGCTCGCCCGAGGCGATCATCGCGGCCGTCCAGCGCGCGATCTCGCGCGGCACCATGCCGTTGAGCAGGATCGCCATGGCCAGCGCGGACATCTGCTCGTCGGCGACGTCGCCACGGGTGTAGGCGTCGATCACCCAGTCGATCTGGCTGTCGCTCAGCTCGCGGCGATCGCGCTTGGCGCTGATCACCTCAACGGCGTCGTGGGTCACGTGCGGTCCTCCAGGTCGAGGTCGAGGTCGTCGGGTCCGAAGGCCTGGGGCAGCACCTCGGCCATGGTGCGGACACCCAGGGGCGTCTCGATGAGCAGGTCCGCCCCGCCGTGCTCCCACAGCAGCTGGCGGCACCGTCCGCACGGCATGATCACCTCGGCTGCGCCGTTGACGCACACGAAGTGGGTCAGGCGGCCGCCGCCGGTGACGTGCAGCTCGGAGACCAGCCCGCACTCCGCGCAGAGCGTGGCGCCGTACGCCGCGTTCTCGACGTTGCAGCCGACGACGAGCCGGCCGTCGTCGACCAGGGCGGCCGCCCCGACGGGGAAGTGGGAGTAGGGCGCATAGGCGCGCCGCATCACGGTCGTCGCCTCGGCACGGAGCTCGTTCCAGTCCATCGGCCTCACTATGACGCATCTTGCGGCGAGGAGGTCTCGAACCGGCTTCGGATTCACTCATTGCCTTCCCACGCCGGACGACTTGCAGGCATCATTCACACCGACAAGCGGTCCCACTCCGGGGGCCGACTGATTTTGGAGGCATCTGTGAGGAAGACGAAGAAGGTCGTCGTCGGCGGCATCGTGGCGCTGCTGGCGTCCGCAACCCTGGCCGCTTGTGGCGACGCTCCCGAGGAGGACAACGGCACCGGCGGCGAGGCCACCGCGAGCGACTTCCTGCCCTGCATCGTCTCCGACGCGGGTGGCTTCGACGACAAGTCGTTCAACCAGCTGGGCTTCGAGGGCGCCACGCAGGCCGCCGAGGAGCTGGGCACCAAGCTGAAGCCGGTCGAGTCCAACAGCGAGAACGACTACGGCCCCAACCTCGAGAGCCTCGTCGCCGAGGGCTGCGACACAATCGTCACGGTCGGCTTCGCACTGTCGGCCGCCACGGTCGAGTCGGCCACGGCCAACCCGGAGATCGAGTACGTCCTCATCGACGACGCCGCGGACAACGACTTCGACGGCACCAAGGACGCCGAGAACGTCAAGCCGCTCCTCTACAACACGGCCGAGGCCGCGTTCCTGGCCGGCTACGCCGCTGCCGACTACACCAAGACCGGCGTGATCGGGACTTACGGCGGCATGGAGTTCCCGACCGTCACGATCTTCATGGACGGCTTCAAGCAGGGCGCTGACTACTACGCCCAGGAGAACGACAAGAAGGTCAAGGTCGTCGGTTGGGACGGCAAGACCGGCTCCTTCACCGGTGGCTTCGAGGCCAACGAGGCGGCGACCAGCACGGCTCGCCGCATCATCGAGCAGGACGCCGACGTGATCCTGCCGGTCGGTGGCCCGATCTACCAGGGTGCGCTCACCGCGATCGCCGACTCCGGCAAGGACGTCGCGATGATCGGCGTCGACGCCGACGTCTACGAGACCGACCCGAACACCCAGGACGTCATCCTCACCTCGATCCTGAAGAACATGAAGGTCTCGACCTACGAAGCCGTCCTGGAGGCGGGCGAGGGCGACCTCGACTTCGAGTCCTACGTCGGCACGCTCGAGAACGACGGTGTCGGCCTCGCGCCGTTCCACAACTTCGAGAGCAAGGTGTCCGAGTCCCTGGCCGCCGACCTCGAAGAGGTCAAGGCCGGCATCATCGACGGCTCCATCGAGGTCACCTCCTACCTGGCTCCCTGAGTCACGTAGACGATCCCGTCCCCGGGGGGAGGCCGACGCTCGCGTCGGTCTCCCCCTCGGCACGTCGTGAATAGGATGCGTTGCCATGAAGCTTGTTCTTCGAGACATCACCAAGCGATTCGGGTCGCTGGTCGCCAACGACCGGATTTCGCTCGAGGTGTTGCCCGGCGAGGTGCACTGCCTGCTGGGTGAGAACGGCGCCGGGAAGTCCACCCTGATGAACGTCCTCTACGGCCTCTACCGGGCCGACGAGGGCGAGATCGTGCTCGACGACGTCGTGCAGCACTTCTCCGGTCCCGGCGACGCCATGGCGGCCGGCATCGGCATGGTCCACCAGCACTTCATGCTGATCCCGGTGTTCACCGTCACGGAGAACGTCATGCTCGGCAACGAGGCCACCGGCTTCGCCGGCACCCTCGACCTCGACGCCGCCCGCGAGCGGGTCCGCGAGATCTCCAGCCGCTTCGGGTTCCACGTCGACCCCGACGCGATCGTGGAGGACCTGCCGGTCGGCGTACAACAGCGCGTCGAGATCATCAAGGCCCTGTCGCGAGACGCGGAGGTGCTGGTCTTCGACGAGCCGACCGCGGTGCTCACGCCGCAGGAGACCGACGAGCTGATGGACATCATGCGCCAGCTCAAGGAGGCCGGGAAGGCCATCGTCTTCATCACCCACAAGCTGCGTGAGGTGCGTGCGGTTGCCGACCGCATCACCGTCATCCGCCGCGGCGCGGTCGTCGGTGAGGCAGAACCCACCGCCACCAACGCCGAGCTCGCGGCCCTCATGGTCGGGCGACCGGTCGAGCTGACGGTCCACAAGGACGCACCCCAGCTCGGCGACGACGCGCTGGTGGTCCGTGACCTCCGCGTGGTCGACGCCCTCGGACAGGTCCACCTCGACGGCATCAGCTTCACGATCAAGGCGGGCGAGGTGCTCGCCGTCGCGGGTGTCCAGGGCAACGGCCAGACCCAGCTGACCGAGGCCCTGCTCGGCCTCCAGGACCACGTCGAGGGCTCGATCACGCTGGACGGCAAGGAGCTGGTCGGCCGCTCGGTGCGCAAGGTGCTCGACGCCGGCGTCGGGTTCATCCCGGAGGACCGCCAGACCGACGGGCTGGTCGGTAGCTTCTCCATCGCCGAGAACCTCATGCTCAACCGCAGCTTCCGCTCGCCGTTCGTCCGGCGCGGTGCGCTGCGACGAGACGCCCTCGAGACGTTCGCCGAGCAGAAGCTCCAGGACTACGACGTCCGTGCGCCCGACATCCACACCCACGCCGGCAAGCTCTCCGGTGGCAACCAGCAGAAGGTCGTCGTCGCCCGCGAGCTCTCGCGCGACCTGCGCCTGCTGGTGGCCGCCCAGCCGACGCGCGGGGTCGACGTCGGCTCCATCGAGTTCATCCACAAGCAGGTCATCGCCACCCGCGACAGCGGGATCCCGGTGCTGGTCGTGTCGACCGAGCTCGACGAGGTCGTGGCCCTGGCCGACCGGATCATGGTGCTCTACCGCGGGCAGGTGGTGGGCATCGTGCCCGGCGACACCCCACGCGAGACACTCGGACTGATGATGACCGGCGAGCGCCCGAAGGACGTGGTCGCGTGAGCGGCACCGAAGTGAAGCCGAGGGCCACCCCGCCCGAGGGCCCCAGCCGTTCACAGTCAGTGCTCCGCGAGATCGCCTCCGGCAACGCGCTGGCCGGCGTGCTCGCGGTGTTCCTGGCCGTCGTCGTCGGCTCGCTGATGATCGCCATCACCGACGAGGAGGTGCGGGCGTCGGCGTCCTACGTCTTCGCCCGCCCGGGCGACTTCTTCCAGGCGAGCTGGGACGCGATCTGGGGCGCCTACACCGCGCTGTTCCGTGGTGCGGTCTACAACGACCGGGTCGACGACTTCGCCACGCAGATCCGCCCGCTCACCGAGACCCTGAAGTTCGCCGGGCCGCTGATCGCGGCCGGGCTCGGGGTCGGCCTGGCGTTCCGCGCGTCCCTGTTCAACATCGGCGGTCGCGGCCAGATGTTGCTGGCCGGTGCTGCCGCCGGTTGGGTGTCCTTCACGTTCGACCTGCCGATGGTCGTGCACCTGCCGCTCGCCATCTTCGCGGGCATGCTGGCCGGCGCCCTGTGGGCCGGACTGGCGGGCCTGCTGAAGGCCCGCACCGGCGCGCACGAGGTGATCGTGACGATCATGCTCAACTACGTCGGCTACTACCTCGTCTTCTTCGCGCTCTCGCGCCAGGGGCTCCTGCAGGCCCCGGGCTCGGCCAACCCCAAGTCCGCACCGGCCCACGACTCGGCGATCCTGCCGAAGATCCTCGGCGACCGGTTCAACCTGCACCTCGGCTTCGTCCTCGCCCTGGTCGCCGTCGCCCTCGTGTGGTGGCTGCTCAACCGGTCGACGCTCGGCTACCGCATCCGTGCGGTCGGGGAGAACCCCGACGCCGCCCGCGCCGCCGGCATCAACGTGGGCCGCACCTACACCGTGGTGATGCTGATCGCGGGAGCCCTCGTCGGCCTCGCCGGCGCCAACCAGGTGCTCGGCACCGTCACCAGCGGCGTCACCACCGACCTCGACGCCGGCATCGGCTTCGACGCCATCACCGTCGCGTTGCTCGGCCGGTCCAAGCCCCTGGGCATCCTGGGCGCCGGGCTGCTCTTCGGCGCCTTCAAGGCCGGCGGCTTCGCGATGCAGGCCTCCGAGGGCATCCCGGTGGACATCGTGCTCGTCGTCCAGTCCCTGATCGTCCTGTTCATCGCGGCGCCGCCCCTGGTGCGCGCGATCTTCCGGCTCCCCGCCAAGGAGGCGAAGTGAGTACCACGACCGCTCTCTCCCCCACGCCCCACACCGGCGGCCCCGTCGTGGGCACCGTGAAGGTGGCCAGCCGCAAGACGCTCGTGATCTTCGCCGTACTCACCGCGGGCCTGGCGCTCATCCTGGCCACCTCGGCCGAGGCCGGTGACACGACCTTCCGCCTCGCGGCCGACAGCGACTTCTTCCAGCTCCCGCAGCTGACGGTCCCCTCGCTCCCGACGGCCTGGGTGCTCGCCGCGGTCTGTGCCGTGCTCACGGCCGAGTCGCTGCGCCGCTACCTCACCAAGCGCTCCACCCCCGGGTGGGTCGTGGTGGTCTTCGCCGTGGCGTGGATGGCCGGCTTCCTGACCTGGGCCGCCGCCGGCGGCTCGGTGCCGGTCGTGGGGCTGTTGGCCGGCTCGCTCGCGCTGGCCGTGCCGCTCGTGTTCGGCGCCCTCGGCGGCGTGCTCGGCGAGCGTGCCGGGGTCGTCAACATCGCCATCGACGGCCAGCTCCTGCTCGGGGCGTTCGCAGCGGCGATCGTGGCCTCGTCGACGGGCTCGCCCTGGGCTGGGCTCGTCGCGGCGATGCTCGCAGGCGCCCTGGTGGCGCTGGTGCTGGGCGTCTTCGCCATCACCTACCTCGTCGACCAGGTGATCGTCGGCGTCGTCCTCAACGTCCTGGTGATCGGCCTGACCAGCTTCTTGTTCAGCCAGGTGCTGGCGCCCAACGCCGCCACCCTCAACTCCCCGCCGCGCTTCCCGCGGGTGCCGATCCCGGTGCTCGGCGAGATCCCCCTGGTCGGACCGATCTTCTTCCGCCAGACCGTCGTCGTCTACCTCCTCTACATCGCGGTGGCGCTGGTGACCTTCGCCCTCTACCGCACGCGCTGGGGACTGCGGGTGCGCGCCGTCGGCGAGCACCCCAAGGCAGCCGACACGGTCGGCATCAAGGTCAACCGCACCCGCTACCGCACCATCCTGCTCGCCGGCGCGATCGCCGGCATGGGCGGCGCGTTCTACACCTTGGTCTCGGTCCCGCAGTTCAACCGCGAGATGACCGGCGGCGCCGGCTACATCGCGCTCGCCGCGGTGATCTTCGGCAAGTGGGACCCGGTCCGCGCGACCTTGGCGGCGCTGCTGTTCGGCTTCGCGTCCAACCTGCAGGGCGTGCTGGCGGTGCTCGGTTCCCCGGTCCCCAGCCAGTTCATGCTGATGCTGCCCTACGTCATCACGATCTTCGCCGTCGCCGGCCTGGTCGGTCGCTCACGACCGCCGGCGGCCGACGGGGTGCCCTACCAGAAGGAGTAGCGGGCTCAGGCCGTCAGCGCGGCGGTCGCGACCTCGGCGAGCACCCGCGCGCCGATGCCGGTCGCGCGCTCGTCGATGCGCAGGTTGCCCTGGTGGAGGTCGTACGTCGGGCCGCCGGGCGTGCGGGTTCCGAGCCGGGCCATCGAGCCGGGGATCCGGTCGAGGTACCACCCGAAGTCCTCGCCGCCCAGGCTCTGCGTGGTGGAGACATGTCCGTGGTCGCCGAGCACTCGCTCGACCGCGCCGGCCAGGACCGCCGTCGCGTCGGCGTCGTTGACCACCGGCGGCACCCCGCGCTGGTAGGTGACCTCCGCGGACACGCCGTACGGCGCCACGATCTGTCCGACGAGGGTGCGCACGATGTGCTCGGCGTCGGCCCAGGCGACCGCGTCGAGCATCCGCACGGTGCCGGCGAGGGTGCCCCGGCCGGGGATCACGTTGGCTGCGGCACCGGCCTGGACCATGCCCCACACGAGGCTGACGCCGGCGCGCGGGTCGAGGCGACGGCTCAGGATCGCGGGCAGCTCGGTGATCAGCTTGCCGAGGGCGAAGGTGAGGTCCTCGGTGAGGTGGGGGCGGCTGGTGTGCCCGCCCTTGCCGCCGAGGCGGACGAACAGCGAGTCCGCGGCGCCGGTCAACGGCCCCTCGCGCAGGCCCAGCCGGCCGACGTCGAGGCTGGGGTCGCAGTGCAGCCCGAAGACCTGGTGCACGTCGTCGAGGGCGCCGGCCTGGATGAGGTGCAGCGCTCCCCCGGGCATGATCTCCTCGGCCGGCTGGAAGAGCAGCCGCACGCGACCGTGCAGCAGCCCGCTGGCCTGCACCTGGTCGAGCGCCAGCGCGGCACCCACCAGGCCGGCGGTGTGCACGTCGTGGCCGCACGCGTGCGCGACGCCGGGGACCGTGCTGACCCAGGGGTCCTTGACGAGGTCCTCGACCGGCAGCGCGTCGAGGTCGGCACGCAGCGCGACCAGCCGCTCGCCGGTCCCGAGCTCGCCGATCAGGCCGCCGCCCGGGATCGGGTGGAGCTGCCAGTCGGTGTCGGCGAGCGCCTCGATGACCTTCTGCGTCGTGCGTGACTCAGTCCACGCCAGCTCGGGGTGGGCGTGCAGGTCGCGGCGGAAGTCGATGAGCTGGTCGGCGTACTTCTCGACGACAGCAGCGATCAGCGTGGTCGGCGAGTCGCCTGCGGTGGTGTCGGACATGATCAGTCCAGCGTAGTTGAGTCGTAGGCAGCGAGGATCTTGTCGGCGGCCATCGGCGCGGTCAGCTCGCCTGCCAGCACCTCGGCGCGTACGGCGTCGCGGACCGCCGCGACGCCCGGCGAGCGCCGCAGTCGCTGCTCGAGCTCGTCACGCACCAGCGCCCAGGTGAAGTCGAGCTGCTGGCCGGCGCGCTTGCGGGCCAGGCCCTCGGCTCCGAGGTGCTCGCGGTGGGCCTCGATGCGGGCCCAGACCTCGTCGACGCCGACGTCGTTGAGCGCCGAGCAGGTCACGACCGGGGGCGCCCACTCGCCGTGCCCGCGCACGAGGCGCAGCGCGCCGGCCAGCTCGCGGGCGGCGCCGCGGGCCTCCTGCTCGCGATCGCCGTCAGCCTTGTTGACGGTGATCACGTCGGCGATCTCGAGGATGCCCTTCTTGATGCCCTGCAGCTGGTCCCCGGTGCGGGCCAGCGTGAGGAAGAGGAAGGTGTCGACCATGCCGGCAACGGTGACCTCGGACTGGCCGACGCCGACGGTCTCGACGAGCACGACGTCATAGCCGGCCGCCTCGAGGACGTGCATCGCCTGCGTGGTCGCGCGGGCGACGCCGCCGAGCGTGCCCGCGGACGGGGACGGCCGGATGAAGGCGGCGGGATCGACCGACAGGCGGGCCATCCGCGTCTTGTCACCGAGCACCGAGCCTCCGGTGCGCACCGACGACGGGTCGACCGCGAGCACCCCGACGCGATGGCCGGCAGCGGTCAGCTGCGAGCCGAGGGCCTCGATGAAGGTGGACTTCCCGACGCCCGGGACGCCGGAGATGCCGACCCGGATCGCGGTCCCGGTGTCTGGGAGCGAGGACAACAGCTCCCGCGCCAGGACCCGGTGCGCGGGCTTGGACGACTCGACGAGCGTGATCGCCCGCGAGACTGCGGCCCGGCGCCCGGCGCGGATGCCCTCGAGGAGGCTGGGGACGTCAGGCGTCACGAAGTCGCGCCAGCAGGTCGAGCGCCGAGTCGGCGATCACCGTGCCCGGCAGGAACACCGCAGCGGCACCCATGTCCTTCAGCGTCTGCACGTCGTCCGGCGGGATGACGCCGCCGATGACCACCATGATGTCCTCGCGGCCCTGGTCGGCCAGTGCCTGCTTGAGGGCAGGCAGCAGCGTGAGGTGGCCGGCCGCCAGCGAGGAGACCCCGACGATGTGCACGTCGGCGTCGATCGCCTGCTGGGCGACCTCCTCGGGCGTGGAGAACAGCGGGCCCACGTCGACGTCGAAGCCGAGGTCGGCGAAGGCGGTGACGACGACCTTCTGACCGCGGTCGTGGCCGTCCTGGCCCATCTTGGCAACGAGGATGCGTGGGCGGCGCCCCTCCTCGGCCTCGAACTCGTCGGTGGCAGCCAGCACCTGGGCGACCTTGCCGCCGGCGGCGCCGTCGGTCGACAGGTTGGCTTCGTCGCGGTACACGCCGCTGATCGTACGGATCACGGCCTGGTGGCGGCCGTAGACCTTCTCGAGCGCGTCGGAGATCTCACCGACGGTCGCCTTCGCGCGGGCCGCGTCGACCGCGAGCGCGAGCAGGTTGCCCTCGAGCGAGCCGCCTCCGACCGCGCCGGCCTCGGCCGACCTGGTGAGGGCGTCCAGCGTGCGGCGTACGTCGTCGTCGTTGCGCTCGGCGCGCAGCCGCTCCAGCTTCGCGATCTGCTGGCGGTAGACGTCGTCGTTGTCGACGCGCAGCACGTCGAGCTTGTCCTCGACGGGCAGGCGGTAGGTGTTGACGCCGATGACCTTCTGCGAGCCGGCGTCGATGCGGGCCTGGGTGCGGGCCGCCGCCTCCTCGATGCGCATCTTGGGGATGCCCTGCTCGATGGCCTTGGCCATGCCGCCGGCGCGCTCGGCCTCGAGGATGTGCGCCCACGCACGCTCGGCGAGGTCGTGGGTGAGCCGCTCGACGTAGTAGGAGCCGGCCCACGGGTCGATGATCTCCGTGGTCCGCGACTCCTGCTGCAGAAGCAGCTGGGTGTTGCGCGCGATCCGGGCCGAGAAGTCGGTCGGCAGCGCGATCGCCTCGTCGAGGGCGTTGGTGTGCAGCGACTGGGTGTGGCCCTGGGTCGCGGCCATCGCCTCGATGCAGGTGCGCCCGACGTTGTTGAAGACGTCCTGCGCGGTCAGCGACCAGCCGGAGGTCTGCGAGTGGGTGCGCAGCGACAGCGACTTGGGGTTCTTCGGGTCGAAGTCGCTGACCAGTCGCGCCCACAGCGCGCGAGCCGCACGCATCTTCGCGATCTCCATGTAGAAGTTCATGCCGATCGCCCAGAAGAAGCTCAGGCGCGGCGCGAACTGGTCGATCGTCATGCCGGTGCCCAGGCCGGCGCGGATGTACTCCACACCGTCGGCCAGCGTGTAGGCGAGCTCCAGGTCGGCCGTGGCTCCGGCCTCCTGGATGTGGTAGCCGGAGATCGAGATCGAGTTGAAGCGCGGCATCTTCTGCGAGGTGAAGGCGAAGATGTCGCTGATGATCCGCATGCTCGGCGCGGGCGGGTAGATGTAGGTGTTGCGGACCATGAACTCCTTGAGGATGTCGTTCTGGATCGTCCCCGCGAGCTGCTCCGGCTTCACCCCCTGCTCCTCGGCGGCCGCGATGTAGAGCGCGAGCACCGGCAGCACGGCGCCGTTCATGGTCATCGACACCGACATCTCGTCGAGCGGGATGCCGTCGAAGAGGGTGCGGGTGTCGTAGATCGAGTCGATCGCGACACCGGCCATGCCGACGTCGCCACGCACCCGCGGGTGGTCGGAGTCGTAGCCGCGGTGGGTCGCGAGGTCGAAGGCGACGCTCAGGCCCTTCTGGCCGGCCGCGAGGTTGCGCCGGTAGAACGCGTTGGACTCCTCGGCGGTCGAGAACCCGGCGTACTGCCGGATCGTCCACGGCTGCGTGGTGTACATCGTCGGGTAGGGCCCGCGCAGGAACGGCGCGAGACCGGGCCACGTGTCGAGGGCGTCGAGGCCCTCGAGGTGCTCGGGGCCGTAGGTCGGGAGGATGTCGATGCCCTCGGGCGATGCCCACGGCTCGCCCCCGGAGGCGGCCGCCGCTGTCGTGGATCCGCCCGCCAGTGGCAGGTCGGCGAAGTTATTCGGAATGCTCATGCCAGCGCCTCTCGCGTCCGAGCGAGGAACGCCAACGCGTCCACGCCCATCGCACAACTGTCGTCCACACCATCGATCTGCTTGCCCGCGATGATCACGTGCTGGGCGCCCGCGTCGCGCAGCGCCGTGACGAGGGCGGTGCCCCAGTCGGCGTACGCCGCATCCGGACCGGCCAGACAGACAACACCGGAGGCGACGCCGCTCGACTTGTACGCCGCCAGCGCCGACTCGACCCCGTCGGTCGGCCCGGCCGCCTCGACGGCGACCCCACCGGCGGCGAACAGGTTGGTGGCGAACGTCGCGCGAGCGGTGTGCGCGGCGACGGTGCCCATGGTCGCGAGGAACACCGGCGCGGCGGCGGGCTCGTCGCGCAGCGCCTCGAAGGCGTGGCCGTAGCGGCGCACGCCCTCCCCGACGGGGGATGCCGGGCGTTCCGGCAGCGTCTCGCCGAGGTTGGGGAACTCGCTCACGCCGGTCAGCGGACGCTTGCGCTGTGCGACCTGCTCGTCGCGCACGGCAGCCACCTCGGCGATGCGGGCGACGAGCCCGTCGTCGGCGGCCAGTCCCCCGGCGGCCTCGATCTTCTGGAGCTCGGCCCAGCCGGCGGCGGCCAGGTCGTCGGTCAACTTCTCGACGGCGTAGGAGCCACCGGCGGGGTCGGCGACCCGGGCGACGTGCGACTCGGAGATCAGCAGCGAGGAGGTGTTGCGGGCGATCCGGCGACCGAGCGCGTCGGGGAGGCCGAGCGGCTCGTCGAAGGGGATCACCGTGACGGCCTCGGCGCCACCGGCTCCGGCGGCGAACGCAGCGACCGTGCCGCGGAGCATGTTGACCCAGGGGTCGTACTTGCTCATCTGCGGGCGGGAGGTGACGGCGTGCTGGCGCATCGTGGGATCGGCGACGTCGCTGAGCTCGAGGACCCGCGCCCAGAGCCGGCGCGCGGCGCGCAGCTTGGCGATCGAGGGGAACTGCTCGTCGGTGACGGCGAGGCGGAACTCGATGACGGCCGCGGCCTCGTCGGCGCTGAAGCCGGCATCGGTCAGGGCACGCAGCGCGGTGACGGCGGCCGCGATGGCGACGCCGAGCTCCTGGGCGTCACTGGCGCCCTGCTCGTGCACGGCCAGGCCGGAGGCGACGACGCCGAGCACGCCGTGCTCGCGAGCGAGGGTCGCGATCTCGACCAGGTCGTCAGCGAGCGGGTCGGCGCCGAGGTTGGTGCCGGGGTGCAGGTCGACACCGGTGTCGTCGGCGAGCGCGACCAGCGCCTGCGCGGCGGCGAGCGAGGAGCCGGACAGGATCACCGGGGCGAGGTCGAGCAGCACCCCCTGCAGGGCGCGGGGCAGGTCGTCGACGCCGAGACCGGCACCGAGCTCGACCCACAGCGACGTGGCGCCGTTGTCGAGGTCGACCAGCATGGCCTCGTTGGCCAGCGCCGCGTCGGGGCCGCTGATGTGGGCTCGGATGTCCCAGTCGCTCGCGCGGGTGGGGCGACCGGAGGTCGTGAGGCCCTCGAGATCGGCAGCCGAGCCGATGGGCGCGACCTCGATGCCGTCGAGCGTGGTCCGCGTGAGCTTCGCCCACACCGCCGAGTCCGGGTCGTCGTCGGACAGCTTGCGACTCTTGCGCAGGACGGCGGCCGTGGCCGCCTCCCAGGCTGCCGCGTCGTGGTCGTCGGCGGGCGTGGCCAGTCGGAGCGAACCCTGAGCGGGCTCCAGCTCCTCGGGCTCGTTGAGGCCACCCTCGGCATTGGCGGGGACGTCGGTCATGGTGGGCAGGATAGGCCCGACGCACCCGACCGCGCTGCGGGTGGACCTATGGCATACCTCTCACAGGGAGCTCAGCAGGGGCGGACCGCGGTGATGTCCGTCCGGTTGTGGTCGTGGTCCATCGCGAACGTGCCGGGTTTCCCGACGTGCACGTTGGCGTGGAACTGGTTGAACGCGTGCTGCAGCGACGGCCTGTCGCAGACGTTCGGCCCCACCTCCACGAGCGTGCCGCCGACGTTGACGTAGTGGTGGTGCGCGGGGACGTTGCCGGCGGGCTGGGCGGCGGACAGGGCTGCGACTCCCACGAGGGAGGCTGCGGCGAGCCCCGCGAAGGCGAGGCGGATCAGGTTGCGCATGGGGGTTCCTCCGTCAGGGCGGGTTGAGACCCGAGAACCACCACTCAGCATCCCCGCCGCGATCACTCGCGTCATCACCCAGACTGGCGATCACGGGCGCGATGTTCATCCAGTCTCCACCCGGTTGGTGCGGCGGGTTCGCCTGACGGCGGGACCCTGCCGCCATGGAGACGCGCCGGATCGCCCTGGTCACCGAGAAGTTCTATCCCGCCGTCGACGGCACGACGACCACGCTCAAGCAGGTCGCCGACCACCTCATCGACGCGGGACACGAGGTGCTGATCGTCGCGCCCGGGCCGGGCCTGGGCACCTACCGTCGCAGCCAGGTCGCCCGGATCCGGCCGCTCGACAAGCCGGGTCGCCAGGTGCGCGAGGCGCTCGAGCGGTTCCAGCCCGACCTGGTGCACGTCACCTCGCCGGCCACGATCGGCCGCAAGGCCCTGAAGCACGCGCGTCGCCTCGCCGTACCCACCCTCGTCGTGCAGCACTCGGTGCCGTTGCTGGCTCCCCGGGCGGACCGCGTCGTCGCGACCTCCGCGTTCCTCGCCGATCGGCTGCGCGAGCTCGACGTGGACGCCCCGGTCTGGGAGCCGGGCGTCGACACCCGCGCCTTCAACCCCGACCTGCGCGACCAGTGGCTGCACGACAAGTGGTCGCGTGCCCGCTCCCGCGAGGGCCGCCAGGTCGTGGTCGGCTACGCAGGCAGTCTCCACAAGCGTCACGGCGTACGCCGCCTCGCGGAGCTCGCAGGTCTCGCGGGCGTCCGCCTCGTCGTGATCGGCGACGGCCCGCAACGGGTCTGGCTCGAGCGCCACCTGCCCCACGCGAAGTTCACCGGTGCGCTGACGACCGGCGACCTCGCCGCGGCCCTCGCCTCGCTCGACCTGCTCGTCCACACCGGTGAGGAGGAGTCGTGCTGCCACGCCCTGCGCGAGGCCGCCGCGACCGGGCTCCCCGTCGTCGCCCCGCGGGCGGGCGGAGCACCGGGCGTCGTGCGCACGCTGGAGACGGGCCTGCTCTACGACCCGGCCTCCCCGACGGGGCTGCGTCGCGCCGTCGAGGCCGTGGCGGGTGATCGGCACCGCGCGCTCATGGGGGCGCGCGGTCGCGAGCTGAGCACGCGGTCGTGGGCCGACGCCTGCGCCGAGCTCGTCGCCGAGCACCACGCGCCGCTGCTCGGCACGCGCGAGCTCGTCGCTCAGGCGTCGGTGCGCCCCTCGTAGTCCTTGCTCCGCAGCCCGATCTTGTTGCCGAGCCACACGAGCGGGTCGTACTTGCGGTCGGCGACGCGCTCCTTCATGGGGATGATCGCGTTGTCGGTGATCTTGATGCCCTCCGGGCAGACCTCGGTGCAGCACTTGGTGATGTTGCACATCGACAACCCCGCGGCGCCCTGGGCGAGCTCACGCCGGTCGTGGGTGTCGAGCGGGTGCATGTCGAGCTCGGCATAGCGCAGGAAGAACCGCGGCCCGGCGAAGGCCGGCTTGTTGTCCTCGTGGTCGCGCACGACGTGGCAGGTGTTCTGGCACAGGAAGCACTCGATGCACTTGCGGAACTCCTGCCCGCGCTCGACGTCGATCTGCGCCATCCGGCGCTTGCCGTCGGCGTCGCGCGGCGGCGGTGCGAACGCCGGCAGCTCCTTGGCCTTCTCGTAGTTGTAGGACACGTCGGTGACCAGGTCGCGAATCACCGGGAAGCTGCGCATCGGGGTGACCGTGATGACCTCGTCCTCCTCGAAGTCCGAGAGCCGGCACATGCACATCAGCCGCGGCTTGCCGTTGACCTCCGCGCTGCAGGAGCCGCACTTCCCGGCCTTGCAGTTCCAGCGCACCGCGAGGTCGCCGGCCTGCGTGCCCTGGACGCGGTGGATCGCGTCGAGCACGACCTCGCCCTCGGAGACCTCGACGGGATAGTCCTTGATCTCGCCGCCGTCCTTGTCCCCACGCCAGATCCGCAGCTTGAGCAGGTAGTTGGTCATGCGAAGTACCCCTTCAGCTCGTCGGGCATCTCGGGCAACGGCTTCTCGTGCAGGTCGACCCCGTCGCCGGTGCTGTTGAGGTTGACCACGAGGTTCTTGGTCCCCCACTCGGGATTCGGGCCGGGGAAGTCGTCGCGGGTGTGACCGCCGCGGGACTCCTCGCGCGCGAGCGCCGCCTTCGCGATGCACTCGCTGACGATCAGCATGTTGCGCAGGTCGAGCGCGAGGTGCCAGCCCGGGTTGTACTGCCGGTGCCCCTCGACGACCATCGTCCGCGCCCGCTCCTTGAAGGCCTCGATCTCGCTCAGCGACTCCTCGAGCTCGGTGGCGGTGCGGATGATGCCGACCAGGTCGTTCATCGACTGCTGCAGGTCCGACTGGATCGTGTACGGGTTCTCCCCGCCCTCGACCTCGAACGGCGCCAGCGCGCTGGCCTGCGCCGCCTTGACGTCTGCCTCGTCGACCCGGGGCCGCTGCTCGCCCAGCGAGTCGGCGTAGGCCGTCGCGGCCTCGCCCGCCCGCTTGCCGAAGACCAGCAGGTCGCCGAGCGAGTTGCCGCCGAGCCGGTTGGAGCCGTGCATGCCGCCCGAGCACTCGCCCACGGCGTACAGGCCCGTCACCGCGCTCTCCTGGGTGTCGGCGTCGACCTCGACGCCGCCCATGACGTAGTGGCAGGTGGGCCCGATCTCCATCGGCTCCGCGGTGATGTCGACGTCGGCCAGCTCCTTGAACTGGTGGTACATCGACGGCAGCCGCTTGCGGATGAACTCGGGTGTACGGCGCGAGGCGATGTCGAGGTAGATGCCGCCGTGGGGCGTGCCGCGCCCGGCCTTGATCTCGGAGTTGATGGCCCGCGCCACCTCGTCGCGCGGCAGCAGCTCAGGGGGCCGGCGGTTGTTCTTCTTGTCGTCGTACCAGCGGTCGGCCTCCTCGACCGTGTCGGCCGTCTCCGCTTTGAAGAACTCCGGGATGTAGTCGAACATGAAGCGCTCGCCCTCGGAGTTCTTCAGGATGCCGCCGTCGCCGCGCACCGACTCCGTGACCAGCAGCCCCTTCACCGAGGGCGGCCAGACCATGCCCGTCGGGTGGAACTGGACGAACTCCATGTTGATCAGGCTCGCGCCGGCCCGCATCGCCAGCGCGTGGCCGTCGCCGGTGTACTCCCAGGAGTTGGAGGTGACCTTGAACGACTTGCCGATCCCGCCGGTGGCGAGGATGACGCTGGGGGCGTCGAAGACGATGAAGCGGCCGGACTCGCGCCAGTAGGCGAAGGCGCCTGCGACCTTGTCGCCGTCCTTGAACAGGTCGGTGACCGTGCACTCCATGAACACGTCGATGCCGAGCGCCACCGCCCGCTGCTGCAGCGTGCGGATCATCTCCAGGCCGGTCCGGTCGCCGACGTGGGCGAGACGGGCGTACTTGTGCCCGCCGAAGTCGCGCTGGGAGATCAGCCCGTCGTCGGTGCGGTCGAACAGCGCGCCCCAGTCCTCGAGCTCCTGGACCCGCTCGGGCGCCTCCTGGGCGTGCAACTGCGCCATCCGCCAGTTGTTGAGCATCTTCCCGCCGCGCATGGTGTCGCGGAAGTGGACCTCCCAGTTGTCCTCCGGCCAGCGGTTGCCCATCGCCGCGGCGATGCCGCCCTCGGCCATCACCGTGTGGGCCTTGCCGAGGAGCGACTTGCACACGATCGCGGTGCGCGCGCCCGAGTCGTGGGCGGCGATGGCCGCACGCAGCCCCGCCCCGCCGGCTCCGATCACGACGACGTCGTAGGTGTGCCGCTCCATGCCGCCCTCGGCGGACCCGGACATCTCGTTGCCGGTCATGGGGTGTCGGGTCGTCTCAGCCATGTCAGAAGAACCTCGGGTCGTCGAAGGTGCCCATCGCCAGCAACCAGATGTAGAGGTCGACCAGGGCGACGGAGAACAGGGAGTACCACGCGTACTTCGCGTGGTGGACGTTCAGCTTCGAGACCCAGGTCCACAGCTTGTAGCGCACCGGGTGCTTGGAGAAGTGCCGGAGCCGTCCACCCACGGTGTGCCGGCACGAGTGGCACGAGAGCGTGTAGAGCCAGATGAGGACGACGTTGATCAACATCAGGAGCGTGCCCAGCCCCATGTGGCCCCACTCGTGCTCGGCATTGCGGAACGCCAGCACGACGTCGAAGCTCAAGATCAGGGCGACCAGCACAGCGGCGTACCAGAACCAGCGGTGCAGGTTCTGCAGGATCAGCGGGAAGCGCGACTCACCGGAGTAGGCCTGGTGCGGCTCCGCGACGGCGCACGCGGGCGGCGAGAGCCAGAAGGCGCGGTAGTAGGCCTTGCGGTAGTAGTAGCAGGTCATCCGGAAGCCCAGCGGGAAGATCAAGATGATCAGCGCCGCGGAGAACGGGAAGCCCTTGAACGGCTGCCCGAAGTCCGAGGCGCCCTCGACGCAGTCGCCCAGGCAGGGCGAGTAGAACGGCGAGAGGTAGGGCGAGGAGTAGTAGTCGCGACCCATGAAGGCGCGGATCGTCGCGTAGACGACGAAGGCCGAGAACACCACGAACGTCAGCAGCGGCGCGACCCACCACCGATCCGTTCGCAGGGTGCGCGCCTCGATGCTGGCCCGCGTGGGTCCTGTCACTCCGGTATCGGTGGATGCCACAGCTGCTACTCCTCCGTGGTGGACAACGGCTCCGACTATGACGGCTGTCACACGTCAGGGGAAGGGGGCGCGCCACACGGACCGGCCGGTAACCGGACATATGTCACACGGCCCGCGCCTTTTGCACGGTCCCGAGCGCGGTACGGTGCTGCTCGTGTCAACCACGTCTCTGGTCAAAGGGGCGCGTGCATCGCGCTCGACCATCGCGCTCAAGCTCCTGATGGCGATTTCCGGCCTCATCTTCATCGGCTTCGTGCTGATGCACATGTACGGAAATCTCAAGGCCTTCGCCGGCCATGATGCCTTCAACGAGTACGCCCACCACCTGCGCACCTTCGGTGAGCCAATGCTGCCCCACGAGGGGTTGCTCTGGATCATCCGAGTGACGCTGCTCGGTGCACTCATCGTGCACGTGTATGCCGCCGTCGCGCTGTGGCGTCGTGCCCAGCGCGCGCGCACCACGCCGTACGCCGTGAAGAAGCACACCGGGGCGACGTTCGCGAGCCGGCTGATGCGCTGGGGCGGCGTCACGCTGCTGCTGTTCATCATCTGGCACCTCCTCAACTTCACCATCGGGAAGGTCAACGTCTCCGGCGGCCCGACCAACGACCCCTACAACCTCCTGGTCGACACGTTCGACACGTGGTGGCTGACGGTGATCTACCTCGTCGCGATGGCCGCGCTCGGCGCGCACCTGCACCACGGTGTCTGGAGTGCCGCGCAGACGCTCGGCCTGACGGGCAACGCCAAGGCCCGCGCCACCTGGAAGAAGATCGCGTTCGTGACTGCGCTGATCATCTCGGTCGGCTTCTCGCTGGTGCCGATCTTCGTCCTCGCCGGCGTCATCTCGAAGTAAGGGATCTCAATGAACTACGAAATGCCGGACACCACCACGACGGCCGATCCCTCCCAGGACACCCCGGCCGAGATGACCGACGACGCCGCGGGCTACTACAGCCCCGGTGAGCCGATCGTCGACGCCAAGGCACCGACGGGCCCGATCGCGGACCGCTGGCAGGACCGCAAGTTCGAGGCCCGGCTGGTCAACCCGTCCAACCGCCGCAAGCTCAACATCATCATCGTCGGCACCGGCCTGGCCGGTGCCTCCGCGGCGGCCACGCTCGGCGAGGCCGGCTACAACGTGAAGTCCTTCTGCTACCAGGACTCGCCGCGTCGCGCCCACTCGATCGCCGCCCAGGGCGGCATCAACGCGGCGAAGAACTACAAGGAGGACGGCGACTCCGTCCACCGCCTCTTCTACGACACCGTCAAGGGTGGCGACTACCGCTCGCGCGAGTCGAACGTCTACCGCCTGGCCGAGGTCAGCACCAACATCATCGACCAGTGCGTCGCCCAGGGCGTCCCGTTCGCCCGGGAGTACGGCGGCCTGCTGGACAACCGCTCGTTCGGCGGCGTCCAGGTGTCGCGGACGTTCTACGCCCGTGGCCAGACCGGCCAGCAGCTGCTGATCGGCGCCTACCAGGCGCTCGAGCGCCAGGTCGCCGCCGGCACCGTCGAGACCTTCACCCGGCACGAGATGCTCGAGCTGATCGTCGTCGACGACAAGGCCCGCGGCATCATCGCGCGCGACATGGTCACCGGCGCGATCGAGACCCATCTGGCCGACGTCGTCGTCCTCGCCAGCGGTGGCTACGGCAACGTCTTCTACCTCTCGACCAACGCAATGGGCTGCAACGTCACCGCCGCGTGGCGTGCGCACCGCAAGGGCGCCTACTTCGCCAACCCCTGCTACACGCAGATCCACCCGACCTGCATCCCGGTCTCGGGCTCGCACCAGTCCAAGCTGACGCTGATGAGCGAGTCGCTTCGCAACGACGGCCGGATCTGGGTGCCGAAGAACGCGGCCGACTGCGAGAAGGACCCGCGCGACATCCCCGAGGAGGACCGCGACTACTACCTCGAGCGGATCTACCCCTCCTTCGGCAACCTGGTCCCCCGCGACATCGCGTCGCGTGCGGCCAAGTACGTCTGCGACGAGGGCCGCGGTGTCGGCCCGAAGGTCGACGGCGTCGCCCGCGGTGTCTACCTCGACTTCGCAGCCGCCATCGAGCGCCTCGGCAAGGACGGCATCGAGGAGAAGTACGACAACCTCCTCGACATGTACGAGCGGATCACGGGTGAGAACCCCTACGAGGTGCCGATGCGCATCTACCCCGCCGTGCACTACGTCATGGGCGGCGTCTGGGTCGACTACGACCTGATGTCGACCATCCCGGGCCTGTTCGTGACCGGTGAGGCCAACTTCTCCGACCACGGCGCCAACCGCCTCGGCGCCTCGGCGCTGATGCAGGGCCTGGCCGACGGCTACTTCGTGCTGCCGCACACCATCCGCGACTACCTCGCGGACGGCCCGTTCGAGAAGGTCGACGAGTCGCACCCGGCCGTCGTCGAGGCGCGCACGTCGGTCGAGGAGCGGATCAACCACTTCCTCAACGTCAACGGCACCCGCAGCGTCGACTCCTACCACCGCGAGCTCGGCAACATCATGTGGGAGTACTGCGGCATGGAGCGGACCGAGGACGGCCTGAAGAAGGCCATCGACCTCATCCGCACGCTCAAGGACGACTTCTGGCGCAACGTCAAGGTGCTCGGCACCAACGAGTCGCTCAACCAGTCGCTCGAGAAGGCCGGCCGGGTCGCCGACTTCATCGAGCTCGGCGAGCTGATGTGCATCGACGCCCTCAACCGCCGCGAGTCCTGCGGTGGCCACTTCCGTGGCGAGTCGCAGACCGAGGACGGCGAGGCCCTGCGCCACGACGACCTGTTCGCGTACGTCGCAGCATGGGAGTTCGCCGGTGACGGTGAGCCGCCAGTCCTGCACAAGGAAGAACTCACCTACACAGCCATCGAGATGAAGCAGCGGAGCTACAAGTGAGCAGCAACAGCAACATGAGCCTGACGCTCAAGATCTGGCGTCAGCCCGATGCCGTCTCGGCCGGCGCGATGCACACCTACCAGGTCACCGACGTGTCCCCGGACATGTCGTTCCTGGAGATGCTCGACGTGCTCAACGAGGACCTCAACGCCAAGGGCGAGGACCCGATCGCGTTCGACTCCGACTGTCGCGAGGGCATCTGCGGCATGTGTGGCCTGATGATCAACGGTGACGCGCACGGTCCCGAGGTCACCACCACCTGCCAGCTGCACATGCGCTCCTTCACCGACGGCGAGACCATCACCATCGAGCCGTGGCGTGCCACCGCCTTCCCGGTGATCAAGGACCTCGTCGTCGACCGCAGCTCGTTCGACCGGATCATCCAGCAGGGTGGCTACATCTCGGTCAACACGGGTTCGGCTCCCGAGGCCCACTCCGTGCCGGTCCCCCGCGACGACGCCATGCGCGCCTTCAGCGTGGCCACCTGCATCGGTTGCGGCGCCTGCGTCGCGGCCTGCCCCAACGGCTCCGCGTCGCTGTTCATGGGTGCCAAGATCACCCACCTCGGCGAGCTCCCGCAGGGCCAGCCCGAGCGCGACTCCCGCGTCGTCAACATGGTCGCCCAGCACGACCACGAGGGCTTCGGTGGCTGCACCAACATCGGTGAGTGCACCGCCGCCTGCCCCAAGGAGATCCCGCTCGACGTGATCTCGCAGCTCAACAAGGACCTGCGCACCGCGCTCAAGCACGGTTTCTGAGCTCCAACGTCGAGACAGCGGTATCCCACAGCCACCTGGTGGCTGGTGGATACCGCTGTTTCGTTGTCCTGCCCGCTCAGTCGCGCGAGCGCAGCACCTTCGCACCCCAGGCGGCGAACACGCCCCCGAGGACCAGGTTGACCACGATCAGCACGGTGTGGGCGATCCAGTAGCCGGCCGGGCGGTCCTCGCCGGCGGCGTGGGCGGCGTACAGGTTCTTGGTGAACATGCCCCAGGTGAGGAAGTTCCACGCGGCGAGGCCGAGGAGGAACAGGCCGTGCTTGCGCTGCATCTGCATGTCAGTGCTTCTTTCGTCGGAGTACGGCGACCAGCGCGAGCATCACGCCCGCGCCTGCGGCAAAGGAGCCCTTGGCCAGCCCTGCGGCAGGAGCAGGCTGTGCGGCCACGCGCGCGGCCGCAGGGAGGTCGATGGGCGGGCCCTGGACGACACCGTCGGCGGCCTGCACCGAGGCCCGCGCAGCGCGGGCGTCCGCTGACGTGTGCGCCCACGCGGCGGCGTACATCACGACCCGCGAGAAGTAGTTGATCCACACGACGAGGACGAGCGCGATCCCGAACGCCTGCACGGCCGGCTGCTCCTTGGTCGCCTGGAGCAGGAACGTCGAGAGCTGCTTGAGCAGCTCGAAGGCGATCGCCCCGAGCAGCGCACCCGACCACAGGGACCCGTTGGGGACGTTGGGCCGCGCGAGCACCTTGAAGAAGGCGAAGAACAGCAGGGTGCTCGCGGCCAGCCCGAGCGCGAGGGCCAGCAGCCACAGCAGCGGCTCGGCACCGGCGCCGAGGCCGAGGAAGTCGAGGATGGGTTCGGCGAACTTGGTGACGACACCGGACACGGCGACGCTGAGCACCAGCACCGAACCCAGGGTCAGCAGGCCGAGCACGTCGCGGACCTTGCCGAGGACGAAGTTGGGGCGCTCGCGCTCCGGCTCCTCGAAGACCGCGATCAGCGCCGTACGCATGCCCGAGAGCCACCCGAGGCCGGAGTAGAGCGCGAGCACGAGACCGATGCTCAAGATGCCCGGCGCGTTGTCCTGGAAGGTCGAGAGCTGCAGACCGTCCTTGCCGCCCACGATCCCCGGCAGCACCTGCCCGAGCGCCTCGATCAGGTCGTCGTCGGCCTTCTCGTAGGCCTTGGACACGAAGCCGATCACGGCGAACGCGACCGCGAGGATCGGGAAGAACGACAGGAACGCGAAGTAGGTGACGGCGGCCGCGAGCGCACTGCCGTTGACGTCGCCGTAGTGCTCGACGGTGCGGACGACGTGGTCGATGAGGGGGCGCCGCTCGCGGATGACGGCGAGGCGCTGCTTCGTGGTGTCGATGAACGACATGGGGACTCCCGAGATCAGGCGGTGGTGGCGAGCAGCGCGAACTCGCGGGTGGGCTGCCAGCCGGCGCCGTCGTCGTGGACGTAGAGGGCGAAGTGGTCGGCCGCGAACTCGCACTCGAAGTCGGCCAGCTCGGCGAACGCGCGGTCGAGCTGGGCGTCGGCGAGGTGGTGGGCGACGGTCACGTGCGGGTGGTAGGGGAAGGCCAGCTCGACGGCCAGCGGTCCGCGGCGTACGGCGAGCGCGAGCTGCTCGCACTGGGAGATCCCCTCGACCACGGAGACGAAGACGACCGGCGACACGGGGCGGAAGGTGCCGGTGCCGCGCAGGTGGATCCGGAAGGCGTCCACGGAGCCCGCAACGGCCGCCAGGTGGGCCTCGACGCCCGGCAGGTCGTCCGCGGAGACCTCCACCGGAGGGATCAACGTGATGTGCGTGGGGATCTGGGTGGCCGTGAGGTCGCCGACGGAGGTCCGGTAGTCCTGGAGCTCCGTGGCCCAGGGCTCCGGAATCGCAACGGCAACTCCGATGGTCGGCACGCCGAGACCCTACCGAACTGGGTCGCGGTGTCCGGCAGGCGGTTTGTAGGATCCCTGTTCGTGAGCGACTCCTATCAGGCAGCCCTGGCGCGCAGCGCCGCGATCGAGAAGCGACTGGAGGAGAATCCCGCGAGCTTGCGGATGCTGACGGGTGACCGCCCGACCGGCTCCCTGCACATCGGCCACTACTTCGGATCCATCCGCAACCGCGTCAAGCTCCAGCAGAGCGGCGCCGAGATCTGGCAGCTGATCGCCGACTACCAGGTCATCACCGACCGCGAGATGCTCGGCGACATCCGGGGCAGCGTGCACAGCCTCACGCTCGACAACATCGCCGCCGGCCTCGATCCCGAGCGCGCCACGATCTTCACGCACTCGGCCGTCCCGGCGCTCAACCAGCTGATGCTGCCCTTCCTGAGCCTGGTGAGCGTGGCCGAGCTGCAGCGCAACCCCACGGTCAAGGACGAGGCCAAGACCGCCGGCATCACCAGCATCGGCGGGCTGCTGCTCACCTACCCCGTCCACCAGGCCGCCGACATCCTCTTCTGCAAGGCCAACGTCGTGCCGGTCGGTCGCGACCAGCTGCCCCACCTCGAGCAGACCCGCGTCGTGGCCCGCCGCTTCAACGAGCGCTACGGCGCCACCTTCCCCGAGCCCGACGCCCTGCTGTCGGAGGCGACCCTGATCCTCGGCCTCGACGGCACCAAGATGAGCAAGTCCAAGGGCAACGTCATCGAGCTTCGGATGACCGCCGACGAGACGGCCAAGAAGCTCAAGGGCGCCAAGACCGACAGTGACCGCGTCATCACCTACGAGCCGGAGACCCGGCCCGAGGTCGCCAACCTGCTCCTGCTCATCTCCCTGTGCGAGGGCGTCGAGCCGGAGCTGGTCGCCGACGAGATCGGCGACGGCGGCGGTGGTGCCCTGAAGAAGCGGCTCACCGACGCGATCAACACCGAGCTCGCGCCGTTGCGCGCCCGCCGGCAGGAGCTCGAGGGCGACTCGTCGTACGTCGCCGACATCCTGCGTGCCGGCAACGCGCGCGCCAACGAGGTGGCAGAGGCGACCCTCGCGGAGGTCCGCGAGCGGATGGGCATGGTCTACACCTGAGCGGTCCGGACAAACTTACGCTTGCGTAGAAATTTGTTCATCAGTATGGCGCTGTGCGTTAACTCGTGAGTAACATCACCCGTGGTCGGGAGGACCGACATCGGGGGATGTTGCTTGGGAGGGCACACAAGAATGAAGCGCGCACGCACACTGGTTGCGTCCATCACCACACTCATGGCGTCCGCCGTCGTGGTCGTCTCCGCACCGACGGTGGCCAACGCCGTCGTCGAGGAGCCGCCGCGTCCGGCGTTCTACGAGGCGCCTGCCACGCTGCCGGCGACCAACGGCGCGGTGATCCGCACGGAGCCCATGAGCTTCCTGCTCGACCCCGCCGACGCCACCAGCCTGGTCACCAATGCCAAGCGGGTGCTCTACAAGACCACCAACCGCGCCGGCAAGGCGATCGCCGTGTCCGGCGTCGTCCTCGTCCCCAAGGCCAGCTGGATCGGCTTCGGCTCGCGCCCGGTGATCGGCTACGCCGCCGGCACCCAGGGCATGGGTGACAAGTGCGCCCCGTCTCGCCAGTACAGCGAGGGCCTCGAGTACGAAGCGGCCGGCATCCAGGCCCTGCTCAACCGGGGCTACGCCGTGGCCGTGACCGACTACGAGGGTCTCGGCACCGCCGGCATCCACACCTACATGGACCGCGTCTCGCAGGGCCGGGCCGTCCTCGACGTCGTCCGGGCCGCCCAGCGGATCTCGGGCACCGGACTCTCCTCAACCAGCCCCGTCGGCATCGAGGGCTATTCGCAAGGTGGCGGCGCGGCCGCCGCTGCCGTCGAGCTGGCGTCGACGTACGCCCCTGAGCTCCGCGTCAAGGGCGCGGCGGTCGGCGCCGTCCCCGCCGACCTCAAGTCGGTCGCCGAGCACCTCGACGGCGGCCTCTACTCGGCCTTCGCCTTCTTCGCGCTGCGCGGTCTCTCCGCCAGCTACGGCGTCGACCTGCTGCCCTACCTCAACGCCGAGGGCGTCAAGACGATGCAGACCGTCGAGCAGGACTGCGTCTTCGACCTGTTCGGCCACTCGTTCGTGAAGTCGGAGACGCTCAGTCACAACGGCAAGGGCATGTCCGACCTGATCGGGCTGCCGCAGTTCGCCCGCATGATCGAGGACCAGCGGATCGGCACCATCAAGCCCACGGTGCCCGTGCTCGTCAGCCACTCGAGGCTCGACGACGTCATCCCCTTCGCCAACGGCAGGAACATGGCCGCGTCGTGGTGCGACCAGGGCGCCAACGTCCGGTTCTCGGCCAACATCCTGCCGACGCACATCGGCGGCTACCTGCCGTTCGGCACGGAGGCCGCGATGTTCTTCGAGGGCCGCTTCGCGGGCCTGCCGCAGTGGAGCAACTGCTGGACCCTGTGACCCAGCGCTGACCCAGCACTGACCGAGCAGCGCCGAGGGCGTGGTCCGGACCGTTCACGCGGTCCAGGCCACGCCCTCGATCAGCTGGTCCGCCCATGGGTTGACGCCGGCCAGCTCACGGCGACGGGCGATCAGCTCCACCAGGTCGTGCGTACGCCGATCGCGCAGTGCACGACGGCGGTCGAGCTCGGCTTCGGGGATCTCGGAGGACGAGTACTCGTTCATGGCCCCAGCGTGCGCGACGCGTGCGAACGACCGATGGACGCAGCGTTACGCCTTCGTAAGTTCGGACGCCGGCACGGTTGCGATCCGGTGACGCCGGTGCACGGCGACCGAGAGCACCAGCACGACGAAGCCGCCGATGCTCAGCGCGACACCGACGAGCGCCGGCGCGCGGTAGCCCCAGCCGGCGGCGATGACGAGCCCGCCCAGCCAGGCGCCGAGGGCGTTGGCGACGTTGAGCGAGGCGTGGTTCATCGCGGCGCCCAGCGTCTGGGCCTCGCCCGCGACGTCCATCAGCCGCAGCTGGAGGTTGACCACGAGCACCGACCCGAGCGCCGTGATCGCGAAGACCACGGGCAGCGCCAGCCAGCCGCCGGGAGCGGTCAGCCAGAAGAGCATCAGCGTGGCCCCCATGCCGGCAGCACCGATCAGCAGCGACCGGAAGATCGACCAGTCGGCCATCACCCCCGCCAGCCACGTGCCGCCGACCATGCCGAGGCCGAACGACAGCAGGAAGACCGGCACGGCCGACTCCCCCAGCCCGCCGACCTCGGTGACGGTCGGGGCGATGTAGGTGTAGACCGCGAACATGCCGCCGAAGCCGATGGCGCCGGCCAGCAGGGTCAGCCAGACCTGCGGCAGCCGGAACGCCGCGAGCTCGCGGCGCCCGCTGGCCTCACCGTCGCCGGGACAGCTGGGCACGAACGCCAGCACCAGCGCCAGCGTGATGACGCCGAGCGCGGTGACGACCCAGAAGGCGATGCGCCAACCGAGGTTCTGTCCCAACCACGTCGCCGCTGGTACGCCGAGGACGTTGGCCACGCTCAGTCCGAGCATGACCGCCGCGACGGCACGGCCCTTGCGGGCCGGGCTCGCCATGCTGGCCGCCAGCAGTGACGCGACACCGAAGTAGGCACCGTGGGGCAGGCCGGCGGCGAAGCGGGCGACCATCAGGGCGCCGTACGACGTGGCGAGGGCGCTGGCGGCGTTTCCCAGCGCGAAGGCGACCATCAGCGCGACCAGCAGGGCGCGCCGCGGCAGCCGGGCGCCCAGGAAGGCCAGCACGGGAGCACCGACGACGACACCGAGGGCATAGGCCGAGATGACGTGACCGCCGGTGGGGATCGAGACGTCGACGCCCCGGGCGATCTGCGGCAGCAGCCCCATCGTCACGAACTCGGTGGTGCCGATCGCGAAGCCGCCCATGGCCAGCGCCAGGATCGCGAGCCCGAAGTGGCGGGCGCGGACCACCGGGGTGTGGTCGATCTCTGGGGCCTCGGGAGTCGTCGTCATCTGCACTCATTCTCCAAGGCGCGGAGCCGACCACCAATTCCCGAGCCGCAGACGCGTGCTGCCGCCCACGGTGACCGTGCGCGCCGCGGGCGGACCCGCGGCGCGCACTCGGATCACAGCGAGGCGAGGGCCTCGTTGAAGGTGGTGCTGGGACGCATGACCGCGTCGGCGAGCTTGTCGTCGGGCTCGTAGTAGCCACCGATGTCCGCGGGCGAGCCCTGGACGCTGACCAGCTCCTCGACGATCTTCGCCTCGTTCTCGCGCAGCGTGCCGGCAAGAGCGGCGAAGGCCGCCGCCAGCTCGGCGTCGTCGGTCTGCTGGGCGAGCTCCTCGGCCCAGTAGAGGCCGAGGTAGAAGTGCGAGCCGCGGTTGTCGATGGTGCCGAGCTTGCGACCGGGCGAGCGGTCCTCGTTGAGGAACGTCTCGGTCGCGCGGTCCAGGGTGTCGCTGAGGATCTTGGCCCGCGCGTTGTCGTCGTAGGCCGCGAGGTGCTCGAGCGAGGCCGCCAGGGCGAAGAACTCGCCGAGGCTGTCCCACCGCAGGTAGTTCTCCTTGACGAGCTGCTGGACGTGCTTGGGGGCCGAGCCGCCGGCGCCGGTCTCGAACAGGCCGCCGCCGTTCATCAGCGGCACGATCGAGAGCATCTTGGCGCTGGTGCCCAGCTCGAGGATCGGGAACAGGTCGGTGTTGTAGTCGCGCAGCACGTTGCCGGTCACCGAGATGGTGTCCTCGCCGCGACGGATCCGCTCGATCGAGGTCGCGCACGCGGCGGCCGGGGCGGCGATGGTGATGTCCAGCCCGGAGGTGTCGTGCTGCGGGAGGTAGGCGTTGACCTTCTGGATCAGGTTGGCGTCGTGGGCGCGGGTCTCGTCCAGCCAGAAGATGGCCGGCGAGCCGGTGGCCCGGGCGCGCGTCACGGCGAGCTTGACCCAGTCCTGGATCGAGGCGTCCTTGGTCTGGCAGGCGCGCCAGATGTCACCGGTCTCGACGTCGTGGCTGATCAGCTCGTCGCCGTTGGACGCCACGATCGCGATCGTGCCGTCGGCGGTCACCTCGAACGTCTTGTCGTGCGAGCCGTACTCCTCGGCCGCCTTCGCCATCAGGCCGACGTTGGAGACCGAGCCCATGGTCGAGGGGTCGAAGGCGCCGTGGGCGCGGCAGTCGTCGATCACGGTCTGGAAGACGCCGGCGTAGGACGAGTCCGGGATCACCGCGAGGGTGTCGGCCTCCTGGCCGTCCGGTCCCCACATGTGGCCGCTGGTGCGGATCATCGCGGGCATGCTCGCGTCGACGATGACGTCGGAGGGCACGTGCAGGTTGGTGATGCCCTTGTCGGAGTCGACCATGGCCAGCGTGGGGCCGTCGGCCAGCTCGGCCTCGAAGGACGCCTTGATCGCGTCAGCCTGGTCCAGCGTGCCGATGCCGCCGAGGATGCCGCCCAGCCCGTCGTTGGGGCTGAGGCCGGCACCGGCCAGCGCGTCGCCGTACGCCGCGAAGGTCTTGGGGAAGAAGGCGCGCACGACGTGGCCGAAGATGATCGGGTCGGAGACCTTCATCATCGTGGCCTTGAGGTGCACCGAGAAGAGGACGTCGTCGGCCTTGGCGCGCTCGATCGACGCCTTGAGGAACTCGTTGAGCGCGTCGACGCGCATCACGGTGGCGTCGATGACCTCACCGGCGAGCACTGCGAGCTCGTCCTTGAGCACGGTCACGGTGCCGTCCTTGGCGGTGTGCTCGATGCGCAGGGTGTCGTCGGCAGCCATCACGACGGACTTCTCGTTGTGGCGGAAGTCGTCGGAGTCCATGGTCGCGACGTTGGTGCGCGAGTCGGCGCTCCAGGCACCCATCGAGTGCGGGTGCGACTTGGCGTAGTTCTTGACCGCGCCGGGCGCACGACGATCGGAGTTGCCCTCGCGCAGGACCGGGTTGACCGCGGAGCCCTTCACCTTGTCGTACTTCGCGCGCGTCGCCTTGTCCTCGTCGGACTGCGGGTTCTCGGGGTAGTCCGGGAGGTCGTAGCCCTTGTCCTGCAGCTCCTTGATCGCGGCCTTGAGCTGCGGGATGGAGGCGGACACGTTGGGCAGCTTGATGATGTTGGCCTCGGGCTTGGTGGCCAGCTCACCCAGCTCGGCGAGCGCGTCGGGGAGGCGCTGGTCCTCGGTCAGCCGCTCGGGGAACTGGCTGATGATCCGCGCTGCGACCGAGATGTCGCGGGTCTCGACCTCGACGCCCGCGGTCCGGGCGTAGGCCGCGACGATCGGCAGGAACGAGTACGTCGCCAGCATGGGTGCTTCATCGGTGTGGGTGTAGATGATCTTGGCCATGGGTACGGGGCGCTCCTTGGGACGAGGCGTGAAAACTAACTTGACGTCAAGATACCTGACGCCGCGTGCGCCTAGCCTCGCACCCGGAGTCCTCCGCTCGCTAGAGTGCCCGTGGTCCACGGGGGTGGGCGCTCGACCTCTCAGGAAGGCAGGCGTTGATGACAGACGCAAGCAGCATTGACGACACACCCACCACTGGCCAGAAGTTCGCCGCCGAGGTCCTGGGCACCTTCGTGCTCGTGTTCTTCGGCGTCGGCGCCGCCCTGATGAGCGGCGGGGACTACATCACCACGGGCCTCACCTTCGGCCTGACCGTCGTGGTGATGGCCTACGCCGTCGGCCGCATCTCCGGAGGACACTTCAACCCCGCCGTCACGCTCGGCGCCGTCCTCGGCGGTCGCCTGCCGTGGAGCTCCGTACCGGTCTACGTCGGCGCCCAGCTCGTCGGCGGCCTGATCGCCGGCGCCCTGCTGTTCGGCCTGATGCACGGCTTCGAGGGCTACACCTCCGAGGGCAACATCGGCGCCAACGCGTTCGGCGACCAGAGCGCCAGCAACTACGCCATGTGGGCGGCCTTCGCGCTCGAGGCACTGCTCACGATGGTCTTCCTGTACGTCATCCTCGCCGTCACCGACGAGCGCAACGAGCTCCAGGCCCTGATGGGCCCGCTCGCCATCGGCCTCGCGCTCTCGATGATCCACTTCGCCTCCATGGGCGCCACGGGCACGTCGGTCAACCCGGCCCGCTCCATCGGCGTCGGCGTCTTCGGCGGCACCGACGCGATCATCCAGCTGTGGCTTTTCATCCTGGCGCCGCTCGTCGGCGCGGCCATCGCCGGCCTGACCTACCCGCTCGTCTTCGGCCACGGCAGCGAGCCGGTCTCCGGCTCCGGCCTCAGCTTCGGTGGCGGTCGTGGCCAGCAGGCGACCTACGCTCCCCCGGCCGGCTACGAGCAGCAGTGGAACCAGGGCCAGCCCCCGCAGCAGTGGCAGGCGCCCGCTGCGCCCCCGCAGCAGCAGGGCTGGGGCCAGCAGACGCCGGCCCAGCAGTGGGCCCAGCCGCCGGCCCAGCCGCCGACACAGGCCGCTCCCCCGGCCCAGACCGCTCCCCAGCACTGGGGCCAGCCCGCCGGGCAGCCCCCGGCCCAGGAGTGGGGCCAGCCGATCGAGGACGATGGCGAGGACGGCCGCACCCAGGTGCGTCGACCCGACTGATCAGCTGTCGGCCGAGAAGGACACCAGCGCGAGCGTGCTGGTGTCCGACTCGGTCCGCACCAGGCCGACACCGCGCACGTAGTGGCGCACGGCCTCGACGGTGGCATCGAGTGCCGTCGTCTCGCGGATCTCGATCGCGTCGGTCCACGAGCCGTACGGCGTCGACACGCTGGCCGCCACGTCGAGCACCCACGACCGGTCCTCGGCCACGCCAGCGGCGTACTGCTGGACGAATCCGTCGCCGACCCGCGGCCTGGCCGGCATGACCAGGCCCGCCTGCGCGCCGCCGATGCCCGCCTGCCAGGTGTCGGTCCCACCGCTGGCGGCACCGAAGGACCACACGTTGCCGGCGCGGTCCTGGGCGTAGTAGCGCGTCGAGGTCTCCTCGCCACGGCGACGCCGGACGCTGGTCGTCACGGCGGTCGTGGTGACGCCGGCGATGCGCCGTCTCTCGTCGGCGACCCGCACGACGACGTCGGGACCGCGGTCGGCCTCGTAGGTCCACTCGCTCCCGGCCGACAGCGGCAGGAACGGGTTGTCGATCCCGCGCACGAAGTCGGCGGGCTCGGGGGTCGCGGTCGGGATCTCCAGGCCGTCCACGCCAGCCGGGTCGATCGAGCGCGGCTCACCTGCGCCGCAGCCGGCCGCGGCCAGCAGACCCGGGGCGATCAGGGCGATGACCGCGATCCGGACGAAGCGACGGGCGGCGGGGGCGAGGCTCGGCATGGGAGGAGAATGCCAGCCAGCCCTCCCGGGCCGGACAACGAGCGGCGCTGCTAGCGTCGCCGGCAGATCAACCACCACTCAACTTCGCGTACAGGAGTCCCCGTGAGCACCACTCCCTTGAAGGTCGCCGTCACCGGCGCGGCCGGTCAGATCGGCTACAGCCTGCTCTTCCGCCTCGCCAGTGGTTCGCTGCTGGGCGACCGCCCGATCGAGCTGCGCCTGCTCGAGATCGAGCCGGCCCTCAAGACGCTCGAGGGCGTCGTGATGGAGCTCGACGACTGCGCCTTCCCCAACCTCGCGGGCATCGAGATCGGCCACGAGGCCGAGAAGATCTTCGACGGCGTCAACCTCGCCCTGCTCGTCGGCGCGCGCCCGCGCGGTCCCGGCATGGAGCGTGGCGACCTGCTCTCCGCCAACGGCGCCATCTTCACCGCGCAGGGCAAGGCCCTCAACGCGGTCGCCGCTGACGACGTGCGCATCGGTGTCACCGGCAACCCGGCCAACACCAACGCCCTGATCGCGATGACCAACGCCCCCGACATCCCGCGCGAGCGGTTCTCGGCGCTCACCCGCCTCGACCACAACCGCGCGATCTCGCAGCTCGCCGCCAAGACCGGCGCTGCGGTGACCGACATCAAGAAGATGACGATCTGGGGCAACCACTCCGCCACGCAGTACCCCGACCTCTTCCACGCCGAGGTCGGCGGCAAGAACGCCGCCGAGGTCGTGGGCGACCAGGCCTGGATCGAGAACGACTTCATCCCGACCGTCGCCAAGCGCGGCGCCGCGATCATCGAGGCGCGGGGCTCGTCCTCGGCCGCCTCGGCCGCCTCGGCCACGGTCGACGCCGCGCGCGACTGGCTGCTCGGCTCCGCCGCCGACGACTGGGTCTCGATGGCGGTCGTCTCCGACGGCTCCTACGGCGTGCCCGAGGGCCTCATCTCCTCCTTCCCCGTCACCACCAAGGACGGCGACTGGGAGATCGTCCAGGGCCTCGAGATCGACGAGTTCTCGCGCGGTCGCATCGACGCCTCGGTCGCGGAGCTCTCCGAGGAGCGCGACGCGGTCACCGAGCTCGGCCTCATCTGACCCAGCACGACCCACGCACGGCCCGTCTGCTCCTCGGAGCGGGCGGGCCGTTCGGCTACGGCCCCGGCTGGTTGGGGATCGAGGTGCTCAGGAAGATCAGCGCCACCCCGAGCGCGACCAGCAGCGCGACGTCGAGCGCCTTGTGTCGTACGGCGAGCATGCCGGCGTCGCGAGGCCCCAGCACCGTGCGCACCGTGGCGGCGAGCAGCAGCGCGCCGCCGATGGTCCGGACCCCGAGGCGCCAGTCGCTGAAGGACGCCAACAACAGGCCGGTGCCGGTGACCAGCAGCACGAGCAGGTAGAACGCACCGCCGATGGTGGAGGGATAGCGCCGCTCACCGGGCGCCTCGTCGGGGTGGTCGCCGTCGACGAGGTCCTCGGCCGAGATCGCCGGCACGTCCTCCGGCGGGCGGATGGCGCGATCGTCCGGCGGCGGCTCGAGCGGATCGGTCACGAGATTCCCGTCATTGGGGGTGGGACTGTTCGGCGATCTCCACGATATTGGTCAGCAGCATGGCGCGGGTCATCGGTCCGACACCCTTGGGGTTGGGCGAGACCCAGCCCGCGACGTCCCACACGTCGGGCGCCACGTCACCGGTGACCTTGCCGTCGACGCGGGAGACCCCGACGTCGAGCACGGCGGCACCCGGCTTGACCATGTCGCCGGTGATGATGCCGGGGACGCCGGCGGCGGCGACCACGATGTCGGCGTGCCGCACGTGGGCGGCCAGGTCGACGGTGCCGGTGTGGCACAAGGTGACCGTGGCGTTCTCCGAGCGGCGGGTCAGCAGCAGCCCCAGCGGGCGGCCGACGGTCAGTCCGCGGCCCACGACCGCCACCTCGGCGCCGGCGATCTGCACGCCGTGGCGGCGCAGCAGCTCGATCGCGCCGACCGGCGTGCACGGCAGCGGACCGGCCTCACCGAGCACGAGCTTGCCGAGGTTGGTCGGGTGCAGGCCGTCGACGTCCTTGGCGGGATCGACGCGCGAGAGCAGGGCGAACTCGTCGAGGCCGGTGGGCTGCTGGACCAGGAAGCCGGTGCAGGCGGGGTCGGCGTTGAGCTCGTCGATGACGGCCTCCACCTCGGCCTGGGTGGCGCTGGCGGGCAGGTCACGGCGGATCGAGGAGATCCCCAGCTCCGCGCAGTCCTTGTGCTTGGCGCCGACGTACCACTGCGAGCCGGGGTCGTTGCCGACGAGCACGGTGCCGAGCCCGGGGGTGATCCCGCGCGCCTTGAGGGCGGCCACGCGCTCGGTGAGCTCGGCCTTGATGGTGCGCAGCGTTGCGGCGCCGTCGAGAGTCTGGGCAGTCACGTGGTCTCCAGGGTGGGCGAAGGGGTGGTGTCGGCCACGGGTGAACCGTGGTGGGCAAGGTACCGCTCGGCGGCCCGGGCCGCCGGGTGGGAGACGGCAGCGGCCGTGATGCCGATGAGGGCGATCACCGCCCAGCCTGGCGCGCCCCAGGTGAGGGCGAGGAAGGTGTAGAGCGCGGGGAAGACGAGCGGCTCGATCTGGTAGCCGAGGCCCCACACACCTTGGTAGTCGCCCATCCGGCGCGGGTCGGACAGCTCGGCGGTGAAGCCCCAGTCCGAGGCCGACTGCCAGAGCTCGGCGCCAGTGATGGTGATGTGGCCGATCCAGATCAGCACGATGGAGACCCAGCCGACGGTCTCGTGGGTCACGCTCAGGACCAGGCACGACAACACGAACGCCCAGCCCGATCGGCGTACGGCGCGCAGCGACCCGTTCACCGAGTCGGCACCCCGCGAGGCACGGACCTGGAGCAGGACTGCCAGCACCGTATTGGTCCCGAACAGCCACGCCAGCAGAGTGTGCGGCGCGTCGGTGCGCTCGACCAGCCAGAGCGGCACGACGACGTTGAGCAGGATCTGGTTGGAGGAGAGCACCCCGTTGCACACCCCCAGGACCAGGAAGCCCTTGTTCTTCAGCGCCGCCGGGGTGATGTGCAGGTCGGGCCCGGTCGAGACCTCCACCTTCCGCTTGATCGCGGGCAGGAACGAGACCATGACCGCGTTGATCGACAACAGGGCGGCGGTGATGAGGGGGATGGCGATGATGGCTTCCCGGGTCCCGATGCCGAGGGCCACGCCCGCCGTACCGGCACCCAGGGAGTAGCCGACGTTGCGTGCAGCCCGCTGGTAGGCCATGGCGCCGACCCGCTTGTCGCGCGGGAAGACCTCGATCCGGTAGACGTTGCGCGCCGAGCGCCCCGCCGTCTCGACCGACGCCAGCACGGCGAGCAGGACCACGAACGAGATGAAGCCCGAGGCGAGCGGCCAGGCGAGGTAGAGCAGCGCCTCGAGGAGAGCACTGATCACCCAGAGCCGCTTGGCGCCGACCCGGTCGCCGAGGCGACCGAGCGGGATCGACAGCGCGAGGGTGACGAAGGCCGCGGCCGACATGCCCAGACCGATCTGCGCCCCGGTGAGGCCGACGATCTGGGTGAAGAACACGGCCGTGCCGGTGAGGAACGAGCCGGTCGCGAACGCCGACAACACGCTCTGCAGCGCCAGGTCCCGTTCGAGCTTCGTGGGCGGCAGGATCGCCCGCAGCCATCTCGTCACCACATCACCCTCCCCCGATATCTTGACGTCAAGATATCACCGGTCAGTGGAAGAAGTGCCTGGCGCCGGTGAAGTACATCGTGATGCCGGCCTTCTCGGCGGCCTCGATGACCTCGTTGTCGCGCACCGAGCCACCGGGCTGGACGATCGCCGTCACGCCACCGTCGATCAGCACCTGGGCACCGTCGGCGAAGGGGAAGAAGGCGTCGGAGGCCGCGACCGAGCCGACGGCCCGCTCCCCCGCGCGCTCGACCGCGAGGCGGCAGGAGTCGACGCGGTTGACCTGGCCCATGCCGACACCGACCGAGGCGCCGTCGGCCGCGAGCAGGATCGCGTTGGACTTCACGGCCCGGCAGGCGCGCCAGGCGAAGGCGAGGTCGGCCAGCACCTCGGCCGAGGCGGCCGTGCCGGTCGCGAGCGTCCAGGTCGACGGGTCGTCGCCGCCACCGTCGACGACGGCGTCGATGACGTCGCGCTGCTGCACGAGCAGGCCGCCGGAGATCGCGCGGATCTCGGTGCCGCCACGCGGCAGCGGGGCCGACTCGAGGATCCGGATGTTCTTCTTCGCCGCGAGGATCTCGACAGCGCCGTCCTCGTAGCCCGGGGCGACGACGACCTCGGTGAAGATCTCCGCGACCTGCCTGGCCATCTCGACCGACACGGGCACGTTGGTGGCGATCACGCCGCCGAACGCCGAGACCGGGTCGCAGGCGTGGGCCTTGCGGTGGGCGTCGGCGACGTCCGCGCCGACCGCGATGCCGCACGGGTTGGCGTGCTTGATGATCGCCACCGCGGGCTGGTCGAAGTCGTAGGCGGCGCGCCGGGCCGCGTCGGCGTCGACGTAGTTGTTGTAGGACATCTCCTTGCCGTGGTGCTGGGTCGCCTGCGCGAGCCCGGGACCGCCGGGGAGGTGGCCGTTGGAGTAGATCGCGGCCGACTGGTGCGGGTTCTCGCCGTAGCGCAGCACCGCGTCCTTCTCCCAGGTCGCGCCCATCCACGCCGGGAAGCCCGTGTCGTCGCTGGAGTCGGTCAGGACGTTGCCCATCCAGGACGCCACGTGCACGTCGTACGTCGCGGTGTGCACGAACGCCTCGGCGGCCAGCGCCTTGCGGGCGTCCAGGGTGAAGCCCCCGGCAGCGACGGCGGCCAGCACGTCGGCGTACCGCGCAGGCGAGGTGACGATGGCGACCGAGGGGTGGTTCTTCGCGGCAGCGCGCACCATCGAGGGGCCGCCGATGTCGATCTGCTCGACGCACTCGTCGGGGCTCGCGCCCGAGGCGACGGTCTGGGTGAAGGGGTAGAGGTTGGACACGACCAGGTCGAAGGGCTCGACGCCGAGGTCGGCCAGCTGCTGGACGTGGGTGTCGAGGCGACGGTCGGCCAGGATGCCGGCGTGCACGCGCGGGTGGAGGGTCTTGACCCGGCCGTCGAGGCACTCGGGGAAGCCGGTGAGGTCCTCGACCTTCGTGACGGGCAGGCCGAGGTCGGCGATCAGCTTGGCGGAGCCACCGGTGGAGACCAGCTCGACACCGGCGTCGTGCAGCCCGCGGACGAGCTCGTCGAGCCCGGCCTTGTCGTAGACGGAGACCAGCGCGCGCTTGATCGGGATCTGGTCATGGGGGCGTTGGGACACGGGGCTGCTCCAAAAGTCGCTGCGGAGGGGAGCACCCAGGCGTTCGATGCTCCACGGCTTCACTCCCTGGTGGTCACCCACCTGCGCCAGTCGTGTGGGGGTCAGCCTACGGGGCCGCGGGGCCGATGTGCACCTTGCGTCCCTCGACGACCAGGCTGCCGTGGGCGATCCGGCCGACCGCGTCGACGAGCATCTCCCGCTCGGCCGCCTTGATCCGCTCGTGCAGGGACTCGACGTCGTCGTCGTCCTCGACCGGGACGGCCGTCTGGGCCACGATCGGGCCGGTGTCGATGCCGCCGTCGACCAGGAAGAGCGTCGCGCCGGTGACCTTGACGCCGTAGGCCAGGGCATCCGCCGGACCGTGCATGCCGGGGAACGACGGGGACAGCGCCGGGTGCGTGTTCACGACCCGGTGCTCGAACCGGGCCAGGAAGTCGTCACTGACCAGCTTCATGAAGCCCGCGAGCACGATCAGGTCGGGTTCGAAGCCCGCGACCGAGGTCGCCATGGCCCGGTCCCAGTGCTCGCGGCTGGTGAACTGCGACACCTGCTTGACGAAGGTGGGGATGCCGGCGCGGTCGGCCCGCGCCAGGCCCTCGATGTCGTCACGGTCGGCACCGACGGCGACGACCTGGGCGCCGTACGCCGGATCGGCGCAGGCGTCGATCAGGGCCTGGAGGTTGGTGCCTGCACCGGAGACGAGGACGACAAGACGAGAGGTCACGCGGCGGATTCTAGGGCGCGACGTCGCTGCCACGGCGCTGGTACCAGGCCATGGCCACGGCACCGACCAGGCCGCCGAGCCCGAAGGCCGTGATCGCGGCGACCAGCACGTCCGGCACGAAGGGCCCGACATGGCGCATCCGGCCCGGACCGGCTGCACCGCCGGCGACCGAAGCGAGCAGGGCGAAGACGACACCGGCCACGATCCCGCCGCCGCAGCCGCGCAGGGCGGCCTCGCGCCAGCCCGGCGCCGGGTGCCGGCGCTGCCACCACATGGTCGCGAGCGCGGCCACCAGCGGCGGCAGCCACACCAGCGACGACAGGAGGACTCCGGGCGCACCGACGCCGGGCAGAGCGGCGAGCAGCGCGAAGAGCGGGAGCGCTCCCAGGACGACGGTGCCGGGCGAGACGAGGGTGTTGCCACCCACGGCGAAACCCGGGCCGAGCAGGAAGGAGCCGGAGAACAGGGTGGCGTTGGGCGCGAAGCCGGCGTTGGCGACGGCGTAGACCGCGCCCTCCCCCACGCCGAGGTGCAAGCGGCTCATCATCGTGGCAGCCTCGCCGACGCCGAAGGCCAGAGCGACGAGGAACACGACGGTCGAGAGCGCGAGGAAGGCGGTCAGGACGACCGCCGCCGTGGCGGCGGCCTGCCGGACGACGGGCGGGACGAAGGTCGCCCAGATGGCTGCTCGACCGGAGCCGATCGCAATGGCGGGCGCGGCGATGACGAGCGACATCCCCAGGCTCCAGAGCACCACCCGAGGCACGCTCAGGGTCGTCTCGACGCTCGCGGTCAGGGTTGCGACCACCACCGCGACGAGGGCGTAGCCGACGAAGAACAGCCCAGAGCCCATGGGCACGGTCAGGTCGCGCTCGCCGTCGGAGATCCGGTCGGAGTCGGGGCCGTGGCCCGACAGGGCCTCCCCGACACGGTGCCCCAGCCGCCACATCGACCAGGCGCAGATCGCGGTCAGCCCGAGCGGCACGATGCCCACGGCGGTGCCGTAGACGGTGATCCCGGAGCCGTGGGCCATCAACCAGGCGACCGCACCCATCCGCATGCCGTCGCGCGGGACCCCGTGGGCGCCGGCGTCGGCGGCGAACCAGCCGATGATGCCGACCGCCACGCAGACCAGCAGCGGTGCCAGGGCAGCCGCCGCCCCGCCCAGCGTCGCGACGAGGACCAGCGGTCGCTGCGCGCGGGGGCTGGTGGTGCGGTCACGGCGGTCGAGAAGCAGGGAGGTCATGGCTCCGCCATCATGACCCGATCGCCGAGCGCGTTCGCGCTGCCACGCCGCGACCCCGTACCGTGGAGCGGTCATGAGGAGCCCTGAAGCGTTCGACGCCTTTTACGCCGGATCACGTGATCGTCTCCTGCTCGAGACCTACGCACTGACCGGAGACCTGCCCGCCGCGCGCACCGCCGTGCGCGACGCGTTCGCGGTCGCCTGGCACCACTGGGCGAAGGTGGGACGGCTCGAGGAGCCCGAGGCGTGGGTGCGCCCGCACGCCCACAGCCGGGCCCTGCGCCGGCACGCCGCCCGCCCGTGGCACCGCGACAAGGGTGTCGACGCCAACGTCCGGGCGACGCTGGACGCGCTCGGCAAGCTCAGCGGCCACGAGCGCAAGGCCCTGGTGCTGACGGTCCTGTCCCCGCTGCCGCTCGCCGACATCGCCCGCGAGGTGGGCCTCCCCCGTGCCGAGACCGAGCGCGCGCTGCAGAGCGCGACCACCCGGTTCGCGCTGGCACGCTCCGTTCCGAGCACCGACGTGCGGCTCCGGCTCGACGCGCTGCGGGCTCCGCTGATCGACACCCGCTGGCCACGCGGCCCGATCATCCGCCGGACGGGCACCACCCGTCGCCGTACCCACACACTGATCGGCTCAGCGACCGTCGGTCTCGCCCTCCTCGTCTCGGGCACGGTCGTCTCCTCCGGCGGCGCCGAGCCGAGCAGCCTCGACCAGGAGAACGCCCTGCCCGGCATCACGGTGCGCGAGGCCTCGGCCGAGGCCGCCCCGGCCCTCGACGACGGCACGCTCCTGGCCGCCGCGCAGACCGAGCGCTACGGCCGCGGCCTCACCTGGCGCGAGGCCGAGACCTCCGACAACCTGGCGGGCTCGGGCCTGGTGATGCCGTGCCAGCAGACGCGCTTCGCCGACCCGGCGGGCGCGGGAGCGCTGGTGCGCTCGTTCAGCGGGACGGCCCAGGTCACGAAGCCGGCGGGGAAGAAGTCCGCGAAGAAGCGCAAGGTCACCGAGGAGCGAGCCACCGCGATCGAGTTCGTGGAGCTCTCGGCCGACCAGGCGCAGGCCCGCGCCGCGTTCGAGACCACGCGCGGGTGGTATGCCGACTGCCTGGACGCCCGCACCCAGCTGTTGTCCACCGAGTCCGTGCAGCGCGTCGGCGACGAGGCCACGGTGCTGATGCTGCGCACCTGGAACAAGACCCCGAGCCGGATCGCCGTGGGACTCGCACGCACGGGCCAGCTCACCGTCACGACGATGGTGCGCTCGACCGGTGCCCCGGTGGCTGCCCGCACGGCCGCCGCGGGGCTGGCCGCCGCCGTCAACGCCACCTGTGGCGCCCCGGGCGCCGGGGCCTGCGCCGGACCGCCCCGGCTGCGCGCGAGCGAGCCGTTCCCGATCGGCCAGCCGTCGGGGCTGCTGGCCGCGGTCGACCTGCCGCCCGTCTCCGGCGCCGTCGGTCCGTGGGTCGGCACCGATCCCGTCCGTGCGCGGAACAACTACGCCGCCACGCGGTGCGACAACACCACGTTCCGCGGCAAGGGCCTCAAGCAGGCCCTGACCCGGACCTTCCTGTTCCCGGCGACGAAGAAGGACACCACCTTCGGGCTCACCCAGACGGTGGCCACGACGCGGGCCGACCGGGCCCGCGACTTCGTCGGCGAGGTGCGCAGCCGCATCCGCAGGTGCGGCCAGGCCAACCTCGGCACCTCCGTGAACACGCTGGTCAACCGCTCGGGCAAGGACGTCGAGATGACGGTCTGGGACCTCGACGTGGAGATCTCCGACAATCGCACGATCCAGTTCTGGATGGCGATCATGCGCGACGGCAACGCCGTCTCCCAGGTCGGCTTCACGCCGGCCGGGGACATGACCATCGCGCGTGACGACTTCACCGCGATCGCCGAGCGCGCGCTGGAGCGCCTCGACGACCTGCCCAGCGCACAGCGCTGAGCGGTCACAACTATCGCTGGGAGCCGCGCGTCTCCTGAGCATGCGACGACTCCTCCTGCTGGGCCTGCTGACCCTCGCACTCACGGGATGCAGCCAGGAGCGTGAGCCAGGGCCTGGGAAGCCACCCGTGTCATCGTCGCCGGCGACCGTGATCCCCGAGGACTTCCCGTTGGCCGACGAGATGCACGACGACGTCCACGTCTCCGCCCAGAGCGTCGGGATGCGATCCCTCGACTTCTGCGGGCGCAAGCCGCTGCGCGGCCTCGCGCCCGCCGACCGGCTGGCCGCGGAGGCCAGCGGCGACGAGTACGCCAGCACCCGCGACCTGATGCTCTTCGACGACGCCGCTCGCCCCGAGGCCGTGGTGCGCGACGTCCGCGCAGCCGCGATCGCCTGTCCGGCCGAGGAGGTGGGGCCCGGCGCCCGCCTGCTGACCGAGGTCCGCGAGTCGTCCTTCGGCCCGGCGGCTGCGACCGTCGTCCACACCTACGAGCAGGACGGCGAGGTCGGCGTCGGCGCCGAGGTCATCGAGGTCGTGCAGGTCGGTCGCGCGTTGCTGGTGACGTCGACGTACGGCGAGTGGGACCCGGCCAGGAACCTCGACGAGGGCATCACCGAGGACGCCGACCTGCTCGCGGCGACCGTCGAGGCGATGGCGGCCTTCGAGGGCGCCCTCCCGGCTGCCACGCCCTGAAGACAGCTGTACCCACCCTGGAGAGCTCCAGGGTGGGTACAGACAGGTGGATCAGAGGCCCTGCAGGATCTCCCGCGCCAGGGCGGCGGTGGCGGACGGCGTCTTGCCGACCTTCACGCCCACGGCCTCGAGGGCTTCCTGCTTCGCGGCAGCGGTGCCCGCGGAGCCGGACACGATGGCGCCGGCGTGGCCCATGGTCTTGCCCTCGGGGGCGGTGAAGCCCGCGACGTAGCCGACGACCGGCTTGGTGATGTTGGCCTTGATGTAGTCGGCCGCACGCTCCTCGGCGTCGCCGCCGATCTCACCGATCATCACGATCAGCTTGGTCTCCGGGTCGTCCTCGAACGCCTGCAGCGCGTCGATGTGGGTGGTGCCCACGATCGGGTCGCCGCCGATGCCGATGGCCGTGGAGAAGCCGAAGTCACGCAGCTCGTACATCATCTGGTAGGTCAGGGTGCCCGACTTCGACACGAGACCGACCGGGCCCTTGCCCGCGATGGTGTGCGGCGTGATGCCGGCCAGCGACTCGTCCGGCGTGATGATGCCGGGGCAGTTGGGGCCGATCATCCGGGTGGACCTGCCCTCGAGGTAGGCAACGACCTCGGCCGTGTCCTGGACGGGCACGCCCTCGGTGATGACGACGAGCAGCGGGATCTCGGCGTCGATGGCCTCGATCGCGGCGTCCTTGGTGAACGCCGGCGGCACGAAGGCGACCGACACGTCGGCGCCCGTCTCCTTCATCGCCTCGGCGACGCTGCCGAAGACCGGCAGCTCCTTGCCGCCGAGCTCGACCGTGGTGCCGGCCTTGCGGGCGTTGACGCCGCCCACGACGTTGGCGCCGGACTCGACCATGAGGGTGGTGTGCTTGGCACCCATCCCGCCGGTCATGCCCTGGACGATGATCTTGGAGTCCTTGTTCAGAAAAATGCTCATGGGATTCTCTCCGTCCTCAGGCGTTCGCCAGCTCGGCGGCCTTGTCGGCCGCGCCGTCCATGGTGTCGACCTGGGTCACCAACGGGTGGTTCAGCTCGTTGAGGATCCGGCGACCCTCCTCGACGTTGTTGCCGTCGAGGCGGACGACGAGCGGCTTGGTGGCCGCGTCGCCGAGGATCTCCAGGGCACCCTTGATGCCGTTGGCGACCTCGTCACACGCGGTGATGCCACCGAAGACGTTGACGAACACGCTCTTGACCTGCTCGTCGTTGAGGATCACGTCGAGGCCGTCGGCCATGACCTGCGCGTTGGCGCCGCCACCGATGTCGAGGAAGTTGGCGGGCTTGACGCCGCCGTGGTTCTCGCCGGCGTAGGCGACGACGTCGAGGGTCGACATGACCAGGCCCGCGCCGTTGCCGATGATGCCGACAGCACCGTCGAGCTTGACGTAGTTGAGGCCCTTGTCCTTGGCCTTCGCCTCGAGCGGGTCGGCCTCTTCGCGGATCTCGAAGGCGGCGTGCTCGGGGTGACGGAACTCGGCGTTCTCGTCGAGCGAGACCTTGCCGTCGAGCGCCTCGAGCTTGTCACCGGTCAGCCGCGCGAGCGGGTTGACCTCGACGAGCGTGGCGTCCTCCTCGGTGAAGACCGTCCACAGCTGCTGGACCATCTGGATCGCCTGGTCGCGCAGCTCGGCGGGGAAGCCGGCCTCGTCGACGATGGCGGTCGCCTTCGCCTCGTCGACGCCGGTGCCGGCGTCGATCGGGATCTTCTTCACGGCGTCCGGGTTGGTCTTGGCGACCTCTTCGATCTCCACACCGCCCTCGACGCTCGCGATGCAGAGGTAGGAACGGTTGGCGCGGTCGAGCAGGAAGGAGAAGTAGTACTCCTCCTCGATCGACGCACCGGGGACCACGAGCACCCGGTTGACCGGGAGACCCTTGATCTCGAGGTCCAGGATCGCGCGGGCGTGCTCCTCGGCCTCCTCGGGCGTCTTGGCGACCTTGACGCCACCTGCCTTGCCACGGCCTCCGGCCTTGACCTGGGCCTTGACGACGACGACGCCACCGATCTTCTCCGCGGCCGCGCGAGCGTCCTCCGGAGTCTCAACGGTGATGCCGAGGGCGCCAGCCACTCCATGCTTTGCGAAGAGTTCCTTCGCCTGGTACTCCATCAAGTCCACGACGTACCCAGTCCTTTGTGTGCTAATGCGTCCGGGGATTTCCACTGGGCACCCTAGACCTGTTGGGCGGGTCACATCGAGGCTGGGTTGAGTGGCCCTCCTCACCCCGTCGCTACGTTGAGGTGCATGGCCTCTGTCCTGTGGTTGCGCCGCGACCTGCGCGTGCGCGACAACCCGGCGCTCCTCGCAGCGCTCGACGACGGTCCCGTGACCGCACTGTTCGTCGTCGATCCCGCCATCTGGTCGGGCGCCGGTCCGGCCCGCCGGGCCTGGCTCGCCGCCACCGTCCTCGAGCTCGCCGAGCGCATCCCCCTGACCATCCGGTACGGCGACCCGCTCGACGTCGTCCCGGCCGTCGCCGGCGACCGGGCTGTCCACGTCGCGGCCGAGACCACGCCCTACGGCCGCCGCCGCGACCGCGCCGTCGGACAGCGCGTCGACCTCGTCGCCACCGGGTCGCCGTACGCCGTGGGGCCGGGGCTGGTCACGAACGGGACCGGCGATCCCTACCAGGTGTTCAGCGCCTTCGCCCGGGCCTGGCGCGAGCGGGGCTGGCCGGAGCCGGCCACCACACCGCGCTCCCCCGACCTCGCCCCCGCCGACTCGGACCCCGAGGCCGTCGCCCTGCTCGAGGAGGCGGTCGCCGAGGCTCCGTTCGACCTGCCGACCGCCGGCGAGGACGCGGCCCGCCGCCGCTGGCACGCCTTCCGCAGCGAGCACCTGGACGACTACCCCATCGAGCGGGACCGGCCCGACCACGACGGCACGTCCAGGCTCTCGCCGTACCTCCACCTCGGGGTGCTGCACCCGCGCTCGCTGCTCGCGGACCTCGATCCGGGCTCGACCTATGCGACCGAGCTGGCCTGGCGCGAGTTCTATGCCGACGTGCTGTGGCACCACCCGGCGTCGGCCTGGTCCGACCTCAAGCCGGCTCTGTCGGCGATGACCTACGACGAGCCCGAGGACGCCATCGACGCCTGGCGCACCGGCACGACCGGCTATCCGATCGTCGATGCCGGGATGCGGCAGCTGCTCGCGACCGGCTGGATGCACAACCGGGTCCGGATGATCACCGCGTCCTTCCTCACCAAGGACCTGCACGTGTGGTGGCCGATCGGCGCCCGGCACTTCCTGTCGTTGCTGATCGACGGGGACGTCGCCTCCAACAACCACGGCTGGCAGTGGGTGGCCGGGACGGGCACCGACGCGTCGCCGTACTTCCGCGTCTTCAACCCCGTGACACAGGGCAAGAAGTTCGACCCCGACGGCACCTATGTACGCCGCTGGGTGCCTGAGCTCGCCCACCTCGCCGGCGCCGTGGCGCACGAGCCGTGGAGGTCCGAGGCCGGCTACGAGGGCGGCTACCCGTTGCGGATCGTCGACCACGCCGACGAGCGGCGTGAAGCGCTCGAGCGCTACCGATCCGCCAGGGGCTGAGTCGACCCCCACAGGCCCGCGGCATCGGGCGTGAACACGGTGACCTCGATGTCGTCGGCCTCGCGCTCGGCGAGCAGGGCCGTCACGCGGTCGGCGTCGTCGGCTGCGGGTCCGGTGAGCGCGACCAGGTCGGCGTCCTCCTGGACGGCGGTCGCGACGAGCTGCTCCACCGTGTGCTCCCCGCCGGTGAAGATCACCTCGTGACCGCGGTCGCGCAGCGCGCGGGCAAGCCCCGGTTCACCGGCGATGATCCTCATGGTGCCAGCCTAGCCAGCGACGTGACCCACCCCACAGGGTGACGACGATCTGGGAGCAAGTACGGTGAAGCGCTGCGAGCGCCCGGTGTCGTCATCCACAATCCTGTCACCACGGATTTCGGCGGTCGTGACCAATCCGTTACAGTCTGACGTCGCCTTCCGGCGAATCCCCCCGCACAAAGGAACTCTCTATGGGAAACCACCGAGCGCACCGCGGCCCCCGCCGCGACCTCTCGGCAGCACCCGTCGCGGGTCGACGCAAGGCGAGCAAGCCGCCTGCGCGCCACCCCTTCCTCAGTGCCCTGCCGTCCGCCCCGATCATCGTGGGTGTGGCGGCTCTCGCCGTCTCTGCCGGCGGTGCCGTCAGCGCCGCCGATGCCGACCTGGTCGGCCAGGTCACCTCGCAGACCGGCTCCATGGCCGCTGCGGGCAGCACCGGCCTCGCCAACGTCGCCCCGATCGCCCACCGCGACGCCATCGTGTCGCGTGACTCGCGCCGTGACGCCCTCGCCGACGCCGCCAACGAAGAGCTGGTCGCGCAGGCCGAGGCCCAGGCCGAGCAGCAGCACGCCGCGCTCAAGGAGATGGCCCGGGCCGCCGAGCAGCAGTCGGCCAAGATCAAGGAGAACCAGTGGGTCCTCCCGCTGGAGAACTACCGCATCTCCGCGACGTTCGGCGCCTCGAGCTACCTCTGGTCCAGCGTCCACACCGGCCTCGACATGTCGGCCTCCATCGGCTCCACGATCCGCTCCGTCGCCAACGGCGTCGTGACCGAGACCGGCTACGACGGGTCCTACGGCAACAAGACCGTCATCACCCTCGATGACGGCACGGAGATCTGGTACTGCCACCAGACCTCGTTCCTGGTCAGCGTCGGCGACACCGTCCGTGGCGGCGACGCCATCGGCACCGTCGGCTCCACCGGCAACAGCACCGGCCCGCACCTCCACATCGAGGTCCGTCCCGGCGGCGGCGACCCGGTCGACCCCTTCACCGCGCTCGTCGAGCACGGCATCGCGCCCTGACCTGAGGCGCTAGAGCTTCTCCACCGGCGCGTAGCGCAGCAGCAACCGCTTCACGCCCTGCGACCCGAAGTCGATCGACGCGACGGACTTGTCGCCCGACCCCTCGAGCGCGACGACCGTGCCCATCCCGAACGAGTCGTGCAGCACCCGGTCCCCGGGCTCGAGTGACGGGATCTCGCGTGCGGGCTTCGACTTGGCCGCGACGTCCGCGCGCGCAGCAGCCGCGGAGAAGTTGTGGCGCCCGGCCGCGGTCGGTGCACCGAGGCGCGCGGCCGAGTTGGCCGCCAGGTCGGGGCGGCCCCAGCGCGTCATCGCCTGGGCGGTGCGCCGCCAGTCGATGAGGTCGACGGGGAACTCGTCGATGAACCTCGACGCGGGGTTGTGCGAGGGCGCGCCCCAGGCAGAGCGCACCATCGCGCGCGAGACATAGAGCCGCTCGCGCGCACGGGTGACGCCGACGTAGGCGAGCCGGCGCTCCTCCTCGAGCTCCGGCTGGTCGCCCAGCGAGCGCTGGTGGGGAAAGACGCCGTCCTCGAGGCCGGTCAGGAAGACGACCGGGAACTCCAGGCCCTTGGCGGTGTGCAGCGTCATCAGCGTGACGACACCACCGTCGTCGCCACCCTCCTCGCCGTCGGGGGCGTCGGGGATCTGGTCGGAGTCGGCGACCAGCGCGACGCGTTCGAGGAAGTCGCCGAGCGTGACGGCGACCGTGCCCGCCTCGACCTCGGTCGGGTCGGCCGACGGGCCGGGCTGCGGGTCGTCGGAGAACTCACGGGCGACGGCCACGAGCTCGGCGAGGTTCTCCACGCGCGTCGCGTCCTGCGGGTCGTCGCTCTCCTCGAGCTCGGTGAGGTAGCCGGAGCGCTCGAGCACCGACTCCAGGATCACGTCGGCCCGCTCGTCGGCGGCGACCATCGACTGCAGCTCCTGGATCATCGCCACGAAGCGCTGGATGTTCTTCAGCGACCGGGTCGCCAGGCCCGGCGCCTGGTCGGCGAGGACCAGCGCCTCCCAGAAGGAGATGCGCTCGCGCTGGGCCAGCGCGTTGACGCACGCCTCGGCCCGCTCGCCGATGCCGCGCTTCGGGGTGTTGAGCACCCGCCGCAGCGAGATCTCGTCGGCAGTGTTGACCAGCAGCCGGAGGTAGGCCAGCGCGTCGCGGACCTCCTTGCGCTCGTAGAACCGCACCCCGCCGACGACCTTGTAGGGCTGGCCGGTGCGGATGAAGATCTCCTCGAACACCCGCGACTGGGCGTTGGTGCGGTAGAACACCGCCACGTCGGCGGCTCGCACCGTGCCGGTGTCGACGAGCTTGTCGATCTCCTCGGAGACGAACCGCGCCTCGTCGTGCTCGTCGTCGGCGACATAGCCCACGATCCGCTCGCCGTCGCCGGCCTCGGACCACAGGCGCTTGTCCTTGCGGCTCGAGTTGTTCTTGATCACCGAGTTAGCTGTGGTGAGGATCGTCTGCGTGGAGCGGTAGTTCTGCTCCAGCAGGATCGAGGTCGCGTCGGGGAAGTCCTGCTCGAAGTCGAGGATGTTGCGGATGTTGGCGCCCCGGAACGCATAGATCGACTGGTCGGCGTCACCGACGACCATCAGCTCGCTGGGGGCGTCGTCGGCCGGTCGACCCGATTCGAGGTCCTGCCCGCAGAGCTGGTGGATCAGGGCGTACTGCGCGTGGTTGGTGTCCTGGTACTCGTCGACGAGCACGTGCCGGAAGCGGCGGCGGTAGTTTTCCCGCACGTCGGGCAGCGTCTGGAAGAGGTGCACCGTGGTCATGATGAGGTCGTCGAAGTCGAGCGCGTTGGCCTCGCGCAGCCGTCGCTGGTAGTTCGTGTACGCCGCTGCGTAGGCCTCCTCGAAGGAGTTGCGCGTGTCCTGGGCGGCCTCCTCGGGGTCGCGCAGCTCGTTCTTCTGGTTGCTCACCCAGTGCAGCACGGCGCCGGGCTGGTACTTCTTCGGATCGAGGTCGAGCCCCTTGAGCACCAGCGTCATCAGCCGCTTGGAGTCGGCCGCGTCGTAGATCGAGAAGTTGGACTTGTAGCTGACGCCGCCGAAGTCGAGCGCGGCGATCTCCTTGCGCAGGATCCGCACGCACGCGGAGTGGAACGTCGAGACCCACATGATCCGGGCGCGCTTGCCGACGAGCTCCTCGACCCGCTCCTTCATCTCGGCGGCGGCCTTGTTGGTGAAGGTGATGGCCAGGATCGAGCCGGGGTGGGCCTTGCGCTCGGTGATCAGCCAGGCGATGCGCCGGGTCAGGACCCGGGTCTTGCCCGAGCCGGCGCCGGCGACGACGAGCAGGGGCGCGCCGGCGTGCACGACGGCGGCGCGTTGGGGCTCGTTGAGGCCCTCGAGCAGCTCGTCGGGGCTCGGCCCGCGGCGGGTGGTGCGGGGCTCCTCGACGGGGGCGATGTGCTCGAGGCCGGGGATCAGGTGGGGGCTACTCATCTCCCGGCCAGCCTACGGCCAGGGACCGACAGCTCAGGCAGCGTGGGCAGGTGACCAGAAGATGGCCACCGCGACGTTCGCGACGCTCAGGAGCAGCAACCCGGCCCACAGGCCCTGCGGGATGCTCGGCTTGCGGACGTTGGCCATGACCAGCACCAGCAGCACGAGGCCGATGACGAACTTCACGGCGATCTTCGCGTGGTTGACCGGGTCCTCGCCAGCCTCGAGGACGCCGACCAGCAGCAGCCCGGCCAGGAAGGCGGTGCCGACTCCGTCTCGCATGGCGGCGTTGACCGACTTCTCGGCGCTCTTGGCCTGGACCACGAGGCCACCGAAGAGCGCGGCGAAGCCGAGCACGTGCACGAACAACAGGACGAGGCGCAGGATCTCCATGGCCGCAGACTAGCGGCGCTGCCGCGGCTTGGGTCGCACCACCAGCACCGGACAGGGTGCGTAGTGCTGGACCCGCTGCGCGGTGCTGCCGACGAGGACGGCGTCGCTCAGGCCACGGCCGCCGCTGGCGACCACCACCAGCCCGGCGTCCAGCTGCTTGGCGGCCTTGATCAGCTCGTTGGCCGGGGAGCCGGAGCGGATCCGCTTGTGCACGGTCGGGCCCCAGCCGTCGAAGACCGCGGCGACGACCTCGCTGGCCGCCTCGGCGGCCCTGCGGAACGAGGTCTCCGGCCCCGCGGCGTACGTCGATCCGCCGGACAGCTCGTCGGCGAACGCGACCGACGCGAGCGGACGGATGACCGCGATCACCGAGATGTCGGTGATCTTGGTCGGGTCGGCGAAGGACTTGAGCTTCTTGGCGGCGGCGAGCGACTGCTTCGACCCGTCGGTGGCGACGATGACGTGCATGTCAGGCTCCCTTCTCGTCGACGACCTCGGGATCGCCTCGCTCGGCACCCGATGGCCGGGTCTGGTTGCCGAAGAAGTACTCCAGCAGGAAGAGCACCACGCCGACGGCCACCAGCCCGGCGCACCAGATCAGCGACGTGGGGTCGTCGTAGATCGAGAACCCGAGAATGGCCAGGTTGCCGACCAGCCCGACGAACAGCAGGGGCGTGTTGGCGCGGAAGGTCTTCTCGGTCTCGTCCCGGCCGCGCAGCTTGAGGCACGAGACGATGACCAGGGCATAGATCGCGAGCAGGAACACCACGGTGACCAGGGCGAGCCGGTTGACCAGGTCGAGACCGGCGCCGGCCTCGGTCAGGAGCGTCCCGATCACCAGCAGCCCCGCCACCACCGCTCCGCAGAAGACGAGTCCGACCCAGGGGCTGCGCCGGGTGGAGTGGACCTTGGCGAAGACCCCGGGGACGACGTCCTCGCGGGCCATGCCGTAGAGGATGCGCGGCTGGGTCACCACGGTCACGAGCGTGGTGTTGGTGATCGCGATCAGCGCGATCACGGAGAAGAGCGTCGTCATGAAGCCGGTCGACACGGGCAGGATCCCCTGCTTGACCACCTCGAGCAGTGCCGCGTCGGACCCGGCGAGCGTGTCGACCGGCACCGTCAGGGCGGCGGCCATGGAGACCAGGACGTAGACGAGGCCGGCGACGAGCATGCCGCCGACCAGCGAGCGCGGGAACGCCTTGTGCGGGTCGATCGTCTCCTCGGCGACGTTGGCGGTGTTCTCGAACCCGGTCATCGCGAAGAAGGAGAAGGCGATGCCGGCGAGCACGGCGAGCGCGGGACTGCCGAAGTCGCCGGAGACGTCGACCTCGACGAGCGTGCCGAAGTCGGCCTTGCCCTGGGCGACGAACCAGACGCCGATGACGAGGACGATGAGCAGCCCCGCGACCTCGACGAAGGTCATCACCATGTTGATCACCACGGACTCGGTGATGCCGATGAAGTTCACGATCGCCAGCAGGGCCAGGAAGACCAGCGAGACCAGCAACGCCGGCGGCCCGCCGTCGTCGAACAACGTGGCGAAGTAGGACGAGAACCCGGTCGCCAGCGAGCCGGTGGCGGCCATGCTCGCCGAGAGGAACGACACGGTGATCAAGAACGTCAGCGCCTTGTTGCCGAACGCCTTGTTGACGTAGAGCGAGGCGCCGGCCGCCTGCGGATACTTCGTCACCAGCTCGGCGTAGGCCGATCCCGTGATCGCGGCGACCGTCACACCGAGGGCGAAGGCGATCCAGAACGCCCCGCCGACCGCGGCGGCGACGAGTCCGATGAGGACGTAGATCCCGGACCCGAGGACGTCACCGAGGGTGTAGAAGAACAGCTGTTTCCCGGTGATCGAGCGGCGTAGCCCGTTGTCCTCGTCGTCGGCGGTCACAACATCGGCCTGGGTCATGTGGGCTCTCTTCCGAGTCAGAGATGGGCTTAGACCTCACCTCGAACTCGGCCGGATGTCAACGCGGTTCCCCCCTAAAGGAGGCGTCGGTCCGTGGCCCAGCGGGTGAGCTCGTGGCGGCTCGAGAGCTGCAGCTTGCGCAGGGTGGAGGACATGTGGGTCTCGACGGTCTTCACGGAGATGAAGAGCTCCTTGGCGACCTCCTTGTAGGCGTAGCCGCGGGCGATCAGGCGCATCACCTCGCGCTCGCGCTCGGTCAGCCGGTCGAGGTCCTCGTCGACCGCGGCGACGTCGATCGAGCCGGCGAAGGCGTCGAGCACGAAGCCGGCGAGCCGCGGCGAGAACACCGCGTCGCCGTCGGCGACCCGGCCGATGGCGTCGACCAGCTCGGGCCCGGTGATGGTCTTGGTGACATAGCCCCGCGCTCCCCCGCGGATCGTGCCGATGACGTCCTCGGCCGCGTCGCTGACCGACAGCGCGAGGTAGCGCGCGTCGGCGTGCGGGACGCGGCGCATGACCTCGGCACCACCCCCGCCGGGAAGGTGCACGTCGAGGAGCACGACGTGGGGCTGGTGCTCGCGGATCAGGGCGACCGCCGAGTCGACGTCGGCCGCCTCGGCGACGATGTCGACCACGCCGGCCCCGGCGCTGGTGAGCTCGGCGCGGACGCCCGCCCGGAACATCGCGTGGTCGTCGACGATGACGACCCGGACGGGGCGGCTCGCGGGGGCAGCCTGGTTCATGACTTCTCCTCGTTCTTCAGCGGCAGGTGGAGCCGCACTTCGGTGCCCTCGCCCGGGGCCGAGCGGACCTCGCCCTGCCCGCCGTGACGGGCCATCCTGTCGATGATGCTGCCACGGACGCCCTGCCGGTCCTCGGCCACGCCGCTCGGGTCGAAGCCGGTCCCGCGATCGCGGACGAAGACGTCCACGGCGTCGGCCGACACCTCGGCGTACACATCGACGCGCGGTACGCCGGCGTGCTTGGCGGCGTTGGTGAGCGCCTCGCGGGTCGCGTCGGTGATCGGCTTGAGGGCCTCGGTCATGTCGAGGTCGCCGACCGCGACGACGTCGACGACGACGCCGTAGGTGTCCTCGACGATGGCGGCGTGGGCCCGGAGCTCGCCGGCGAGGGTGACGTCGGTGCCGACGGACTCGAAGAGCCACGCCCGCAGGTCGCGCTCCTGGGAGCGGGCCAGCCGGGCCACCATGGGCGCGTCGGTGGAGTTCTTCTGGATGAGGGCGAGCGTCTGCAGCACCGAGTCGTGCAGGTGAGCAGCCATGTCGGCGCGCTCCTGGGTGCGCACCCGCTCCGCGCGCTCGGCGCCGAGGTCGTGCACCAGCCGCAGCGCCCACGGACCGACCACGATGGCCAGCCCGAGCACGCCCAGCAGGCCGGCGATGATCACCGGCCCGGCGAACTCGAAGGAGCCGGACCACACGGCGAAGAGGATCAGCGCGGTGACGACGAGCGAGAGGCCGGCGAAGACCCGGAAGTAGGCCGCCCACCCGCCGCCGCCGAAGATCGCGCGGAAGGGGTCGATGCGCCCGGTCGAGTCGAGCCAGCGCTCACGCTGGGCCTCGTCGGCCTGCCGCCACAGCAGGGCGACACCGGCCAGGGCGATCACGACCGGCCAGAACAGCGCCCCCTGGCCGAACACCGCCTCGAAGCCCAGCACGGAACCGAACAGGAGCGCCCCGATCGCGATCCCCGGGCCGGCGTCGCGCAGCCGTGAGCCGCGGCGCGGTCGCTTGCCCGTACGGCGGGCACTCTCCAGTCCCGGCGCGGACTGCTCGAAGTGCGAGTCGCTCGGCAGGAACATCCACAGCCCGGCGTACAGCATCAGGCCGATGCCGTCGAGGACCGCGAGCAGCACGAAGGCCACCCGCACCCACAGCACGGGCACGCCGAAGTGCCGGGCCAGCCCGCCGGACACACCGCCGGCGATGGGTGACTCGGTGTCGCGGGCTGCCCGGCGATAGGGGCGCGGGCCGGTGCCGGTCGGGTGGGAGTGGGTCGTCGTGCTGCTCATCGTGCGTCCATCGTCGCAGGCTGGCGCGCCGGTCACCATGAGGAGCAACCCCGAGCAGACCCTGAGGCCCACGGGCGGACCCGGCGCCACAATCAGGGTCGTCCCCGATGGTGCGCAGCGCGCTGGTGGCGTTGAGTTGGGGCCATGACGAACACACCTCCCCCACCGCCGGCGGTCGAGCCCGAGGAGCACCAGGGCCCGCGCACCTCCCGCAACGAGGTCCTCGAGCTGGGCCGGCTGCGCCGTACCAGCGACGACCGCCACATCGCGGGCGTCGCCGGCGGCCTGGCCCGCCACCTCGACATCGACCCGATCATCGTCCGCGTGGCGCTCGTGGTGCTGGTGTTCTTCGGCGGCTCCGGTCTCCTGCTGTACGGCGCCATGTGGCTGCTCGTGCCCGAGGAGGGCACGCCCGCCCAGCCGCTCGGCCTCGACGACCGCAACCGCAACATCGCCCTGGTCGGCACCGTCGTGCTGGCGACGATCGCCGCCGTCGGCGACTTCGCCGGCGCGTTCTGGTTCCCGTGGCCGGTGGTGATCATCGGGCTGCTCGTCGTCTGGTTCCTCAACCGCAAGGAGCACAGCGACCGGCAGCCGGCGAGCTATTCGACGACGATGCACGGCTGGGGTCCGCCCGCGGACCAGGCCGGCGAGGTCTCGGCGGCCCAGCAGGCGCCGTACCACCCCTATGCCGCCACGGCCTACATCCGGCCCCGCAACCCGCGCAAGAAGGGCCCGATCCTGTTCTGGTTCACCCTCGCGCTGATCGCGACCGGCATCGGCACGCTCGGGCTCATCGACGTCTCCGGCACCGCGGTGCCCGACCCGGCCTATCCCGCCCTGGCGATGACGCTCACCGGCGCGATGCTGCTGCTCGGTGCCTTCTGGGGCCGGGCCGGCGGGCTCATCTTCATCGGCCTGGTCGCGGCCGCCGCCACCCTCGGCGCCACGGCGAGCAACAACTACGACAACGACCGCCTCGCCTACACCCCGACCTCCTCGGCCGAGGTCCGCGACTCCTACGACATGGGAGCCGGCGAGCTCACCGTCGACCTCTCCCAGGTGCGTGACATCGAGGGCCTCGACGGTCGCGAGCTGGAGATCGACGGCGGCATCGGCGACCTCGAGATCGTCATCCCCGACGGCATGGACGTCTCGGTCGACGCGTCGGCCGGGGTCGGCGAGCTGAACATCTTCGGGGAGCGGTCCGACGGGATCGACACCACGCAGCAGGGATTCGTCAACGGCGGCAACGACGTGCCCGACATGCGCATCACCATCGACCTCGGCGTCGGCCAGGTCACCGTCCGCGAGCAGTGAGGTCAGCCATGAGCAACTACCCCTACCCCCAGTCCTCCCACGAGGCAGACACCTCCGGACGCCACCCGGTCAGCGTCGGCCACCTCGTGATGGGCGTCGCCTTCCTCGGGCTGGCCACCATCTGGCTGCTGTTCCAGTCGGACACGATCGGCAACGACGACCTGCGCTGGTTCCTGCCGCTCCCCTGGCTCGCAGCCGGCCTGGCCGGGCTGCTGGCGGTGGCGCTCACCGGGCGTCGTGCGAAGCCAGATGTCGACGGCGGGTACGCCGAAGCGCCGGTCTACGCCGAGCCCGAGCCGATGTGGTCCGAGCCCGACGCGACCGGCGCCGGGGACGAGCAGGTCTAGCCCTCAGCCGAGCCAGTCGGCCAACGCGGCGGAGGCGATGTCGGGGTTGTCGGAGAACACTCCGTCGACCCCGGCATCGAGGAACGCCTGCGTCTCGGCGTACATGTCACCGGGCGCGTTGCGGTCGGTGCCGACGCGGAAGTTGGTCGCCATGAACTGGTTCTCGCGACGCAGCGTCCACACGTGCACGACCAGGCCGGCCGCGTGGGCGTCGTCGACGAGGGCGGAGGGCGTCGTGGTGGCGCCACCGGTGCGCGGCAGCACGAGGTCCTTGTTGGCGCCGATGCCGTCGGCATAGGCGGCGATCGCCTCGATGCCGGCGGGGGTCAGCATCGAGGCATACGTGACGCCGGTGCCCGCTGCGACCTGGTCGTACGGCGCCCCGCTGGAGCTCACCAGCTGCGCGATGTCGACGTCGACGACCTGGTCGAGCTCGACCAGGTTGGCCACCTCGAAGGACTGGATGATCACCTCGTCCTCGGCGTCGTCGAGGTCGTGCGCCTGCAGGGCCGCGACCAGCGGCTCCTCGAGGGACAGCCCGATCGAGTCGAAGTAGGTCGGGTGCTTCGTCTCGGGGTAGACGCCCACGCCACGCTTGCGCGCCAGCTCGAGGACCTGGTCGAACGTGGGGACCTTGAGCTCGCCGTCGAAGGCGGTGTTGTCGGGACGCACCTGCGGCAGGCGCTCCTTGGCGTTGAGCGTCTTGAGCTCGGCGTAGGTGAAGTCCTCGGTGAACCAGCCCGTGACCGGGTCGCCGTCGATCACCTTCGTGGTCTGCCGGTCGGCGAACTCCGGGCGGTCGGCGACATCGGTGGTGCCGGAGATCTCGTTCTCGTGGCGAGCCACCAGCACGCCGTCCCTGGTCGAGACCAGGTCGGGCTCGATGTAGGCGGCGCCCTGCTTGATGGCGAGCTTGTAGGCCGCCAGCGTGTGCTCGGGCCGGTAGCCCGAGGCACCGCGGTGACCGATCACGATCGGGGTGGCCTGCTCGCCGTCCGCGACCGCGGGTGCGGCTGCCTGGGCGGGCAGGCAGGTCAGGGTGGACAGGGTGAGTGCGGCCGCGACGGCGGCGACGGTCTTCCGGGTTGTCATGGCCCCGACCCAACCGGGCTCAAGCAGCCGCCCTGCGAGGTCGGGATGAACGTCAGGTGTCGAGCTCGCGGGCAGCCGCGACGGCCAGCTCGGGGTGGTCGGTGATCACACCGTCGGCCCCCGCGTCGAGCAGCGCGCGGACCTCGCCGGCCATGTCGCCGTGCGCGTCGGGCGATTCACCGTGGCGCAGGTTGGTCGGCAGGAAGCGGTTCTCGGCGCGCACCGTCCAGACGTGGACCGTCAGCCACAGGCGGTGGGCGTCGCGCACCAGGCTCGACGGCTCGCCGATGGCGCCCCGCTCATCTCGGGGCAGCACCAGGCCCTTGTGCGGGCCGATGCCGTCGGCGTACTCATCGATGCGGGCGAGACCCTCGGGCGTGCACAGCGCGGCGTGCGACTCCCCCACGTCGAGCAGCTGGATGATCGGCAGCTTCGTGCGCAGCGCCAGCCGGCGCAGGATGTCGGTCTCGAAGGACATCAGGCTGATCCGCGCCCACGGCCGGTCGAGGTCGTGGCGGTGCAGCGCGGCCAGCAGCGGATCGTCGAGCGGCAGCCCGATCGAGTCGAAGTAGGCGGCATGCTTGAGCTCGATCATCACCCCGACGCTGCGCCCGCGACGCATCGACTCGGCGTGCACCATGGCCAGGACCTCGGTGAGCGTGGCAATGCCCTCGGTGCCGTTGTGGGTCGCGTTGGCGGGCCTGGTCGCGGGCATGCGCTCGCGGGCGGTGAGGGCCTTGAGCTCGGCGAGCGTGAAGTCCTCGGTGAACCAGCCGGTGACCTTGTGCCCGTCGATGCAGCGTGTGTCGCGGCGGCTCGCGAACTCGAGGTGGTCGGTGACGTCGGTGGTGCCGCTCAGCTCCGACTCGTGCCGGGCGACCAGCACGCCGTCGCGGGTGCTGACGAGGTCGATCTCGATGTCGTCGACGCCCATCCGGATGGCGGTGCGGTAGGCCTCGAGCGTGTGCTCGGGCCGGTGCCCGCTGGCCCCGCGATGACCCACGATCGCGGGCGTGACGACCAGGCTCGGGATGCGATCCCGAACTGGCACCTGCCAGGTCACGGTCATGGGGCCACGCTGGCCGCGAGGAGCGTCGTCACGACGACCGTGGAGTGAACGCGACATGAGGAGATCAGGGCGAAAAGCATTCGCCGCGACGGCCCCGCGCTCCGTACTCTCGGACGAGTGCGTCAGCTCCCCGTCCCCGACCCCGGCATCGCCGATCACCGCGGGCCCGGGAAGTTCCTGTGGTGGCTCGCCCGGCAGCAGCGGCGCACCCTCGCCGGCGGCATGACGTTCGGCATCATCTGGATGTCGTGCCAGGCCGTGATGCCCGCCGTGCTCGGCCGCGCGATCGACCGCGGCGTCGCCGACAAGGACCAGCGACAGCTCGTGCTCTGGGCCTGCGTGATGCTCGCGATCGGCCTCCTGCAGGCCGTCACCGGCATCATGCGGCACCGGTTCGCGGTGACCAACTGGCTGACCGCGTCCTACCGGATCGTGCAGCTCACGACCCGTCAGTCGGTGCGCCTCGGCGGCTCGCTGCCCCGCAAGGTCAGCACCGGTGAGGTGATCGCGATCGGCACCACCGACCTCGACCACATCGGCAACGTGATGGACGTGACCGCGCGCTTCGCCGGCGCCATCGTGTCCTTCCTCCTCGTCTCCGCGATCCTGCTGTCCACCTCGGTCCAGCTCGGCCTGGTCGTGCTGATCGGGGTGCCGCTGCTGATGCTGGTGATGGGCCCGATCCTCAAGCCGCTGCAGGCCCGCAGCGCCACCGAGCGGCAGATGCGCTCCGACCTGTCCAACACCGGCACCGACATCGTCGGCGGCCTGCGGGTGCTGCGCGGCATCGGCGGCGAGGGCGTGTTCCTCGCCCGCTACCGCCGCGAGTCGCAGGCCACCCGCACCGCCGCGGTCAACGTCGCCAAGCTGCAGTCGGTGCTCGACGCGCTCCAGGTCTTCCTGCCCGGCACCTTCGTGGTGCTCGTGGTCTGGCTCGGCGCCCGCTCGGCCGTCACCGGCGCGATCACCGCCGGCGAGCTGGTCGCGTTCTACGGCTACTCCGCGTTCCTGATGCTGCCGCTGCGTACGGCGACGGAGTTCGCCAACAAGCTGATCCGCGGCCGGGTCGCGGCGTCGCGCGTGTGCCGGGTGCTGGCACTGGAGCCGGACGTGGTCGAGCCGTCGTCCCCCGTCGCTCCCCCGCCTCCGGGCTCGGAGCTGGTCGACCTTCGCTCCGGCCTGCACGTCCGGGCCGGCATCATCACCGCGATCGTCAGCGACCAGCCCGACGACTCGGCGCTGCTCGCCGACCGGCTGGGGCTGTGCGCGGCCGAGCAGGACGACGACGTGTCGCTCGGTGGCATCGCGCTGACGTCGCTGCGCCACGCGGACGTCCGCGAGCGGGTCATGGTCTCCGACACCGGTGCCGCCCTCTTTGCGGGGCGCCTCGCCGACCGCATCGACGAGCGCGGCAGCGGCGACGTCGAGAAGGCCCTGTTCACCGCCTCCGCCGAGGACATCCTCGAGGCGCTCCCCGACGGGCTCGAGTCCGTCGTCACCGAGAAGGGGCGCTCCTTCTCCGGCGGCCAGCGCCAGCGCCTGGTGCTGGCCCGCGCGCTCGCGGCCGACCCCGAGATCCTGGTGCTGGTCGAGCCGACCAGCGCCGTCGACGCCCACACAGAGGCGCGGATCGCGGCCCGGCTGCGGGCACACCGAGCGGGTCGCACCACGGTCGTCACGACGGTGAGCCCGCTCCTGCTGGACGCCGTCGACGAGGTGGCGTTCCTGGTCGACGGGCGGGTCGCCGCGGTCGGCACCCACGCGTCGTTGCTGGCCGACGTGGCGGCGTACCGCACCGTCGTCGTGCGGGACGTGGAGGCAGCGGTATGAGTGTCACGACCCGACTTCCGATCGCCGACGGTCGCGCCGTACGCCGCTATGTCGGCCAGGTCGCGCACCGGCACCCCCGCCTCCTGTGGACCGCTCTCGGGCTGCACGTGCTCGCCGCGCTGACCGCGCTGGCCGCCCCCCGCCTGCTCGGCGAGCTCGTCGAGTCGGTGGAGGAGGGCACGACCCGGTCGCACGTCGACGAGATCGTCATCTGGCTGGCGATCTTCCTGGTGCTGCAGTCGGTGCTCACCCGGTTCGCGCGCTACCGCTCGCAGGTGATGGGCGAGCTGGTGCTCGCCGAGCTCCGCGAGGACTTCGTCGCCAACACCCTCGCGCTGCCCGTCGGCACCGTCGAGGCCGCCGGCTCCGGCGACCTGCTGACCCGCACCGGCTCCGACATCGACCGGCTGGGCTGGTCGGTGCGCTGGGCCCTGCCCGAGTGGACGATCGCGGTCGTCTCGGCGGTGCTGACCTTCGCCGCCGCGCTCAGCGTCGGCTGGTGGGTGGCCCTGCCGTGCCTGCTCGCGCTGCTGCCGCTGGTGATCGGCCTGCGGTGGTACCTCGCCCGCGCGAAGGACGGCTACCTCGCCGAGACCGCGTCCTACTCGCAGATCACCACGACGCTCTCCGAGACCGTCGAGGGCTCGCGCACGGTGGAGGCCCTCGGACTGGGCGCCAAGCGCGTCGACATGTGCGACCGGGACTGTGCCGACTCGTTCACGGCCGAGAAGTACACCCTGCACCTGCGGACCGTGTTCTTCCCGAGCATGGAGCTCAGCTATCTCCTGCCCGTGGTCGGCACGCTGCTCTTCGGCGGCTACCTCTACACCCAGGGCTCGGTGTCGCTGGCCGAGGTCACGACGGCGACGCTCTACGTGCAGATGCTCATCGATCCGGTCGACCGGATCGTGTCCATCCTCGACGAGCTCCAGCTCGGTGCCGCCGCGCTCGCGCGGCTGCTCGGCGTGGCCCAGGTGCCCGACGACCGCTCGGTCTCCGGGCGCGTCCCGTCGTCCGAGAAGCTCGACGCCCAGAACGTCCGGTTCGCGTACGTCGAGGGGCGCGACGTGCTCCACGGCGTCGACCTCGACGTCGGGATCGGCGAGCGGATCGCCATGGTCGGTCCGTCAGGTGCGGGCAAGTCGACCCTCGGGCGGCTGCTGGCGGGGATCCACCCGCCGCGGTCCGGCTCGGTCACCGTCGGTGACGTGGGGCTCGTCGAGCTGCCGCTCGGCGAGCTGCGCGGTCACGTCGCGCTCGTCACCCAGGAGCACCACGTCTTCGTCGGCACACTCCGCGAGAACCTCGTCCTCGCCCGGCCCGGCGCCTCCGACGAGGAGGTGCACGCCGCCCTCTCGGCGGTCGACGCAGCGGAGTGGGTGGCTGCCCTACCGGCCGGTCTGGACACCGTCATCGGCTCCGGCGGGCGGGCCGTCACCGCCGCGCACGCCCAACAGATCGCGCTGGCGCGGCTCGTGCTCGCCGACCCCCACACGCTGGTCCTCGACGAGGCGACCTCGCTCATCGACCCTCGAGCAGCCCGGCACCTCGAGCGCTCGCTCGCCGCCGTACTCGAAGGACGGACCGTGATCGCGATCGCGCACCGGCTCTTCTCCGCGCACGACGCCGACCGCGTCGCGGTGTGCGAGGACGGGCGGATCAGCGAGTTCGGGTCGCACGACGAGCTGGTCGCCGCGGGTGGTTCGTACGCCGCGCTGTGGGACTCCTGGCACGGGAAGTCGTGACCCTGTTGCGATTGTGACAGTAATGGTGTCACAGTTGGCGCATGAAGCTCTCCATGCCGCTGATGTATGCCGGCAACCCTCGCGAGGCCGCCGACCAGGTGACGCAGCTGGAGCAGGCCGGCCTCGACACCGTGTGGGTCGCGGAGGCCTACGGCTTCGACGCGCCGACGCTGATGGGCTACCTCGCGGCGAGGACCGAGACGATCGAGATCGGCTCGGCGATCCTCAACGTCTACTCCCGCACCGCCGGCGCGCTGCTGCAGACCGCGGCCGGTCTCGACAACGTCTCCGGCGGTCGCGCGATCCTCGGGCTCGGTGCCAGCGGGCCGCAGGTGATCGAGGGCTTCCACGGCGTGCCCTACTCCAAGCCGCTGGCCCGCACCGCCGAGGTCATCGACATCGTGCGCCGCGGCCTCAAGCGCGAACGGCTCGAGAACGACGGCCTGATCAAGCTGCCGCTGACCAAGGCGGACGGCGCGGTGACCGGGCTCGGCAAGGCGCTGAAGATCCTCACCCACCCCGAGCGCGACTCGATCCCGATCTACATCGCCGCGCTGGGCGAGAAGTCGGTCGAGCAGACCGCCGAGATCGCCGACGGCTGGATCCCGATGCTCTTCCACCCCGAGAAGGCCCACCTCGTCTGGGGTGACGCCCTTGCGGCCGGCGCCGCGAAGCGCTCGGCCGACCTCGGCCCGCTCCAGGTCAACGCCGGCGGCATGCTCGCGATCGGCGAGGGCCCGGAGACGAAGGCGCTGCTCGACTTCGCGCGCCCCCTCTACGCGTTGTACGTCGGCGGCATGGGCGCGAAGGGCAAGAACTTCTACAACGACGTCGCCTGCGCCTACGGCTACGAGAAGGAGGCCACCGAGATCCAGGACCTCTACCTCTCCGGCAAGAAGAAGGAGGCCGAGGCGCTGGTGCCGCTCGAGTGGCTGGAGGCCGCCAACCTCGTCGGCCCCGCGTCCTACGTCCGCGAGCGGATCGAGGCGTTCAAGGAGTCCGGGGTCACCAACCTGTCGCTCACCCCGGTGACCGACGACCCGGCGGCGGCGATTGCGCAGGTGAAGGAGTGGGTCTCCTGACCAGGCGCCTGGCCCACCCTCGTCGCTACGACAACCTCCGCCGCATCCAGGGCCTCGACCCGGAGGTCGACTACGACGAGATCACCAACCTGACCGCGCGCCACGAGTTCCCGTGGGACTACGTGCAAGGCACCGGGATCGCGTTCATGCGCGACTACGGCGTCCCGTCGATCTCCCGGCTGCTGCACCACACGGGCGAGTTCGAGCGCGACGGCGTGAAGCGCTACGACGACACGATCCTGATCGGCGAGGAGTCGACGATCGAGGGCATCGACTCGTCTCGCGGGCACGCGGCGGTGCGACGCCTGAACAAGATCCACGGCCACTACGACATCCCCAACGACGAGTTCGCCTATGTCCTGGCGACCACCATCGTCGGACCGGTCCGCTGGATCTCGGCCTACGGCTGGCGCCCGCTCGACCCGAAGGAGCTGGTCGCGATCACCCGGGTCACCACCCGCTTCGGCGAGCTGATGGGGATCAAGGGGCTGCCGTCGACGTACGACGGCTATCTGCAGCTGCTGCTCGACTTCGAGCGCGCGCACTTCTCCCCCGACCCGGCCAACACCGCGCTCGCCGAGGCCTCGATCGACATCGCGCGCACCGTCGCACCGGCCCCGGCCCGCCCGCTCGTGCGGCGCGTGACGATCGCGCTGATGGACGAGCCGCTGCGGGTCGCGCTCGGCCTGCCGGCGCAGCCCCGCTGGTTCGTCTCGCTCGTACGCCGTTCGCTGCGTCTGCGAGGACGAGCGCTGCGGTTCGCGGCGCCCCGCGAGGCGCCGTACGTCCACCGGGCCGTCACCTATCCCGACGGCCACCACCTGACCGATCTCGGACCACTCTCCATGTTGCACAGACTCAACGCGCACGACGAAGGGAAAGCCCATGCCTGAACGCCCCACCATCCTCGAGCAGGAGCACGAGGACTTCCGCCGCACGGCGCGCGCCTTCATGGAGAAGGAGGTGCAGCCGTTCCACGAGCAGTGGGAGAAGGACGGCCAGGTCGATCGCGACGTCTGGCGCAAGGCCGGCGAGATGGGCCTGCTCTGCTTCGACGTGGAGGAGGAGTTCGGCGGCCCCGGCATCAAGGACTTCCGCTACAACATGGTGATGGCCGAGGAGATCAGCCGGATCGGTGCCAGCGGGCTCGGCTTCCCCGTGCACACCGACATCATCGTTCCCTACATCAGCTCGCTGGCCAACGACGAGCAGAAGCGGCGCTGGCTGCCGGGCCTGGTGGACGGCTCGCTCATCTCCGCCATCGCGATGACCGAGCCGGGCGCCGGCTCCGACCTCCAGGGCATCCGGACGACGGCGGTCGACAAGGGCGACCACTACGTCCTCGACGGGTCCAAGACCTTCATCAGCAACGGCATCCTGGCCGACCTCGTCATCGTCGTCGCGCGCACCAACCCCGACGCCGGACACCAGGGCATCAGCCTGCTGGTGGTCGAGCGCGGCATGGAGGGCTTCGAGCGCGGTCGCAACCTGGACAAGATGGGCCTCAAGGCGCAGGACACCGCCGAGCTGTCCTTCGACAACGTCATCGTGCCCAAGGCCAACCTGCTCGGCGAGGAGGGTTCCGGCTTCATCTCGCTGATGGTCAACCTCCCCCAGGAGCGCATCTCCATCGCCGTCATCGCGGTGGCCGCGATCGAGCACGTGCTGGACATGTGCCTGTCCTACGCCAAGGAGCGGGAGGCCTTCGGTCGCCCGATCGGGAAGTTCCAGAACACCCGGTTCGTGCTCGCCGAGATGGCCACCGAGGCCCACATCGCGCGGGTCTTCGTCAACGACTGCGTGCGCAGGCTCAACGCCGGGGACGTCGACACCTCGCTCGCCGCGATGGCGAAGTGGTGGACCACCGAGCTGCAGAAGCGCGTCGTCGACACCGGCGTCCAGCTGCACGGCGGCTACGGCTACATGTCGGAGTACCCGATCTCCAAGGCCTACGTCGACAGCCGGATCCAGACGATCTACGGCGGCACGACCGAGATCCAGAAGGAGATCATCGGGCGGATGCTGGGGCTGTAGGCCCCGGCCGCCTCACGCGGCGAGCGTCAGGGCATCTCGGAAGAAGAGCTCTGCCCGGCTCGCTGCTTGGTGCTGCCGCTGGCCGGCCTGATCCAGTCGCTTCGTCCCGGTGTGGTCGACGAGGTAGATCGCTCCGTGGGGGTCGCGCCAGACGTAGATGCCGGGGAACGGTTGCTGCACCTGCCAGCCACCGTGGGTCTTGATCCGGTGGTGGAAGCGGGTCATCGGCCCGTAGTTGCCCACCCTCGACTGCCCGGCGCCCTCGTCCGCACCGTGTCGGAACGGCACGGTGTGGTCGATCTGCTGGGTGCGGGAGAGGCATGCTCCCCAGGGGAAGGTGTCGGCCGGCGTCATCAGATGCACGGCCCGTCTATGTCGGTCGGGGATCTCGTAGGCGTCGACGGGCGCCTGGCCGTCGAGGTCGCAGACCGGGGTGACGGTGATCGTGGCGTGGGGTCCGAGGTGGCGGCGGATCCAGTCATCGGTGACGGGCCCGTGTCCCTCGACGCGGACGATGCCGGTCTCCTGTGCGCCTGCGTAGGCGTGGAGGAACAGGACCACCGTCGGCATGAGCGCTGCCCAGTCGACCTCGGGCTTCGGCCCGGTGCGGGGTGAGGCTGGCTCGTGCTCGGCGCAGGGGTCGGCCGCCGCTGGGTCGTCGGACCGGTGCTGCCAGGCGGCGTAGTGCGCCAGCAGCTCGCGGGCGCGCTCCGGGTCGGTGAGGATGAGCACCGCCTTCACGCGCCGCTGGTCCTCGGGGTCAGGGTCGCCGAGCTCAAGCAGGATGCGCGCGATGTGGGTCACCATCGCGTCGAGGCGCGCGATGACGTGCAGCGGGGCGCGGACGTAGAAGCCGCGCAGGCCGGCGTCGGTGGAGCGGGTGGGGTTGGCGAACTGTCGGGTCGCGGCCTCGCGCTCGCGCTCGGCCGTGGCGGCGGGGTCGCTGGCCGCGATGGCCCCTTCGACCAGCGCCTCGAACCGGGTCCACGGGATCCGGCCGTCAGCAGCCTGGTGGACCCGCCTGTCGACGTACGCCGCCTGCTCGACGCCGAGGTCACGGGTCTTGCGGGCGACGAAGCGGGCGTAGGACGCCTTCACCTGGAGCGCCTCGACGCGGCGCCACAGCCGGGGCAGGCGGTGAGCGATGTCGAGGGCGTCGGCCATCAGCGAGTGGGCAGCCCCGGTCGACATCTGCAGCCGCGCGCCGAGGACGGCCGGCGCGAACTCGAGCACTTCGGGCGTCCCCGCTCCCCCGAGCCGCTTGGCCTGCTCGCGCCCGGGTCGTCGGGCCTCGTCGCGGTCGAGGCGGTCGGCGTTGTTGAGGATCGCGTGCTGGACCGCGATGCGCAGCGTCTCTGCCTCGGCCTCGCGCTGTGCGCGCGCGACCGTCTCGGCGTGAGCGAGGAGCTGGTCCTCGGTCAGGCCTTCGAGAGCGGTCGTCGTCGGCATGGATCCACTCAAGCAGGGACCACCGACAATGACGCCTCACGGCGGATGCTCGGATCTGCCGAGTTGAGGCCGGATCGCCAGGCTCCCTTGCGGGGCGCGAATATGGTTCCGGCATGGCTGCAGATTCGGAAGACTGGGAACCACGCGTCGCTCACTTCTGGAGCACCGTCGATCTTGACTACCGTGCCCGCGCCGTCGCGGCCATGCGGGAACTCGCGGCCGAACGCGGGCCAGACGACCCCGACGCCCAGTTCGAACTTGGCGGGATCTACGACTCGACCGGATATGAGGCTGAGGCGAACGCGCACTACGCGGCAGCGCGTGAACTTGGCCTCGCGGGCGCACGCCTCGCGCAGCTGAATATCCAGCAAGGATCGACGCTTCGAAACCTGGGTCGCGTCGACGAGGCGATCGCAATGCTGGAGGCAACGACGCCGGACCCCAGCATCGGCGACGCACGGGCCGTCTTCCTTGCCCTCGCGTTACGGGACGCCGGCCGCCACGATGAAGCCCTTCGACTGTGCATCGAAGCCTTGGTTCCGCACCTGCCGCGCTACCAGCGATCCGCTGCAAACTACGCGCATGCGCTCACCGAGGCGACCGACTGATCCGATCGGATCTGCCGCAGACCGCGTGGGTGCGGTCGTCCCGTTGTGCCGCGAGTGAGTGTGGTGGCGGTCCGTCCTAGGCCTGCTGGAACTCGATTCGGTTTCCAAAGGGATCGTAGGTGTGGAATCGCAGGACGCCGGGGATCTGGCCGTCAGCCCGAACGCACTCGTGTCCGACCGAGACCAACATGCCTTCAAGTGCGTCCAGGTCATCTACCAAGAAGGCCGGGTGGGCTTTGCGGGCGGCGACAAAGGGCTCCTCGACCCCGAGGTGCAGCACGGCTGATCCGGACTCGAACCAGCACCCACCGCGAGCAGCCAAGGCCGCAGGCTTCGGAATCTCTATCATTCCCAGTACGTCGCCGTAGAACCGTCGGGCGACTTGCTCGCTGTCAGGCGGCAGCGCCACTTGTACGTGGTCAAGCCCAATGATCGGCATGCCAACCCCTCTCTCTTGACGTCAAGATATGCCGCGGTCGACGGATTGTGCTAGCCCCACGATCTGCCCGAGTTTGCCGCGGATCGGGCACCTCAGTGGGCGAGCTTGAGACCGATCACGCAACCGAGCAGACCCATCAGCAACAGCACCTTGATGACGGAGACCGACTCGTCGCCCGACGCCATACCGTACAGGACCGTCAGCGAAGCTCCGACGCCCACCCAGACCGCATACCCCGTCCCCACGGGGAGGGTGCGCAGCGCGTAGGCCAAGCCGCCCATGCTGAGCCCGAGGCCGACCAGGAACACCAGCGTCGGGGTCAGTCGCGAGAAGCCTTCCGACCTGCCGAGGGCCACAGCCCAGACGGCCTCGAGAACACCGGAAAGGACCAGAACCAACCACGCCATGACGGACTCCTCGGGTGGCCGTCTTGGCGTTCCGGGTACGGCTCCCTCGTCCGGGCGAGCCCTCTCGGCTCACTTCCAGTTTAGGTAGCCAGGCGCGTCAGGGTGAATTCGCAAGGGGTCTGCGATGCCGCGATACGCGCTGTCGTGATGAGATCCACGCGCCTATCGGGTTGCCGTTGCCCCCGTCCTGAGTGAGGCTCAGGCGCGTGATCTCTTGGACCGCGGCACTCGGAATCGCGCTCATCACGTTCGGTTTGGCCATCACGCCCGGACCGAACTCGATGTACCTCGTGTCGAGGTCGCTGACTCAAGGTCGTCTCGCCGGCCTTGTTTCATTGGGCGGCGTCGTCACGGGGTTCATGGCCTACCTGCTCGCCACCACAGTCGGACTAGCGGTCCTCTTTTCCACGGTTCCTCTGCTGTTCGTAGCAATAAAGGTCGCGGGCGCCGCATACCTGCTCTGGCTGGCGATCTCGATGATCCGCAAGGGCAGCTCTGTCTTCCGGCCCGGCGATGGGCGGCGGCACTCGGCCAGCAGGCTGTACGCAATGGGACTCGCGACGTGCCTTCTCAATCCGAAGATCGCCCTGTTCTATGCAGCGCTGCTGCCGCAGTTGATCAACCCCGACGGCGCGAGCATCTGGGCGCAGACGATGCAGCTGGGCCTCGTGCAGATTGCCGTGGCCACGCTCGTCAACATCTGTTGGGTCGTGGCGGCGGCAACACTGGCCAGCGTCCTTGCTCGTAGCCGCCGGGCTGATCACATCGTGCGCATCGCGGCTAGCGGACTCCTCGCATGGTTCGCGGTCCATCTGGGGCTGGCGCAGCCTGCCACCGCTCAACCCTGAGCCCCACGACCTTGCCGGCTCCGGCACGACGGAGCGGGATAACCCGAGTGGTGGTCGGCTCGTTGGGCAAAGGTCTGGACCACCTCCGAAAGGACCACCATGCGTCTCCCGTCCCGTCTGACCGTCGGCCTGACCGGCCTCGGCCTCGCTCTCGCCTCAGGCCTCACGAGCAGCCCGGCCGGCGCCATCGTCGGTGGCTACCAAGCCCAGGACGGCGAGTTCCCGTTCATGGCGTCGATCCAGGACAAGGGCTCCTCAGGACTGACGGCCACTTCTGTGGTGGTTCCGTTGTCGCGAAGCAGTGGGTGCTCACAGCTGCCCACTGCATGGTGGACACCAACCCGCGAGACATCCAGGTCGGTGTCGGCCGGACCAACATCGACGATCTCTCGACCGGGCAGACCTTGTCGGTCGACCGGATCATCGTGCACCCCGACTACGAAAAGACCGGCACCTTCGACGCGGCGCTGATCCACGTCACCTCCGACATCGCCTCGCCGGCGATCCCCCTGGTCCCGCTCACCAACAACAGTCTCGAGCAGGACGGCGCGCCGCTCACGGTCGCCGGCTGGGGGACCGAGTTCTTCGGCTCGCCCCTCATTCCGGCGGACCTGAAGGCGGTCGATGTCAAGGCGGTCGCCGACGAGAACTGCACGACGAACGGGCTGATGGGTTTCCAGCCGGAGTCCGAGATCTGTGCCGAGACGCTGGGTGGTGACTCCTGCCAGGGCGACTCGGGTGGCCCGCTGTTCGGCACCCTCGCCGACGGTCGCCAGGTCCAGGTCGGCATCGTCAGCTACGGACTCGGCTGCGCCGTACCCGCTTTCCCGGGTGTCTACGGCGAGGTCAACAACGCGTCGATCCACACGTTCATCACCTCGACGACCGCTACGGGGACCACTGGCGCCAAGAAGGGACGCAAGCGCCGCTGATCGTTGACGCCTCGACGGGGAAGTCCGCATCAGCGGTCGATGAAGATGTCCCACTCGAGCTCGCCGGTGCCGCCGTACTGACTGAGGTCGGTGACGCCGGCCTCGGCGAGCACGTCGACGTCGAGGAACGTGTTGCCGGTGCACTCGCGGGCCGGGCGGGAGAGGATCTCGACGGCAGCGTCGGCGACGATCTCCGGCGTCCGCGTCTTGCTCATCACGTCGTCGCCGCCGAGCAGGTTCTGAACCGCGGCCGTGGCGATCATCGTCTCGGGCCAGAGGCAGTTCGCCGCGACGCCGTGCTCGGCGTACTCCGCGGCCCAGCCGAGGGTGAGCATCGACATGCCGTACTTCGCGAGCGTGTACGCCGGGTGCGCGCCGAGCCACTTCGGGTCCAGGTTGACCGGCGGCGACAGCGACAGGATGTGCGGGTTCGTGCCTTCGCGGAGGTGAGGGAGCGCCTTGCTGGACAGCAGGTAGGTGCCCCGCAGCTGGATGCTGACCATCAGGTCGAAGCGCTTGACCGGCAGCGTCTCGGTGGGGTCCAGCGCGATCGCGGACGCGTTGTTGACCACGATGTCGATGCCGCCGAACCGCTCGACCGCTTGCGCCACCGCGTCCTCCACGGACGCCTCGTCGCGGACGTCGCCGACCACGGCGAGCGCCTGCCCGCCGGCCGCCTCGATCTCGGCAGCGGCGGTGTGGATCGTCCCGGGCAGCCGAGGGTCCGGCTTGTCGGTCTTGGCGAGCAGCACCACGTTGGCGCCCTCGCGGGCAGCGGCGACGGCGATCGCCAGGCCGATCCCGCGGCTGCCGCCGGACATGATCATCGTGCGGCCGTCGAGGCGCTGGTCGGTCATGGTCGCTCCTGGGGGGGTCGGTGTGGGACGGACTGCCCGACCGACCTTACAGATTGTCTACGACTGTGCCAAGACTGTAAGGTTCGCATGTGACGACGACGGAGGACGCCCCGCTGTTGCGGCCCGTCTCCGCGCGCTCGGCGATCCTGACCATCCTGCTCGCGGCGGACCCGCCCAGCCTGAGCGCGAGCCAGATCTGCGCTGCGGCGACCCGGGTCGGCTACGCCGAGGCCACGGCACGGGTGGCTGCCTCGCGCATGGTCTCCTCCGGCGAGATGCTCCGCGAGGACAGGAGCTACACGCTCTCCCCCCGACTGATGGAGCGCCGCCGCCGGGTCGACGCGTCGGTCAGCCCACGACTGCGTGACTGGTCCGGTGACTGGGAGCTGGTGGTGATCACTGCCGTCGGCCGCAGTCCGGCGGACCGGTCCGACCTGCGCGGCGATCTGACCGGGCTCGGCCTGGCCGAGCTGCGCGAAGGCGTGTGGATGCGCCCGGACAACCTGGAGCGTCCTTGGCCCGAACGCCTCGACACCACGTGCCGCCGGATGGTGGTGCGACCTGTCGAGGACGCCGCTGACCTCGTCGGTCAGCTCTGGGACCTCGACGCGTGGTCGACGCGCGGGCGCGCGTTGCTGGACGCGACAGGCAGCGAGGACGCGAACACCCGCTTCACCGCCACTGCTGCCGCCGTGCGCCACCTGGTGGCCGACCCGGTGCTGCCGACCAACCTGCTCCCCGACGGGTGGCCCGGCGACGAGCTCCGCGCTGCGTACGCCGACTACAAGCCCTGGCTCTTCACCACCCCCTCTGACTGACCCCCAACAACCCAGGAGATCCCATGACCGAGCTGACCGGCATCCGCTACTCCGTCGACGGCGGAGTGGCCACCATCGCACTGGCCCGCCCCGACGCGTCGAACTCGTTCGACCTGCCCACCGCGCAGTCGTTGGGAGCTGCCGTGGACCGCGCGAGTGCCGACCCGTCGGTCGCCGTGGTGCTGCTGACCGGTGACGGCGCACGTTTCTGCGCCGGCGGTGACGTCTCCTCGATGGCCGCCTCGCAGGACCCCGCGGCGTACCTCCTGGAGCTGGCGCAGGAGCTCGACGGCGCACTGCAGCGACTGGGCCAGATGGAGAAGCCCGTCGTGGCTGCGGTCCAGGGGGCTGCCGCCGGCGCCGGCCTCGCCGTCGTGCTGAGCGCCGACGTGGTCGTCAGTGGAGCAGGGGCGAAGTTCCTCACGGCCTACGCCGGCGTGGGGCTGACCCCGGACTGCGGACTGTCCTGGCTGCTGCCGCGCGCGGTCGGGCAGCAGCGGGCGCTCGAGCTGGCACTCACCGGCCGGGTGCTCTCCGCGGCCGAGGCACGCGACTGGGGTCTGGTGACCACCGTCGTCGAGGACGACGAGCTGGAGGCCGCCGCGACCGAGCTCGCCGCGAAGCTCGCGACGAAGCCGCCGTTCGCGCTCGGCCAGGCCCGTCGGCTGATCCGCTCCTCGTGGACGGCGACCCGGGCCGAGACCGGCGCTGACGAGGCGCAGACCATCTCGCAGGCAGTCACCACGCCGGAGGCCCGGACGCTGGTCGCGAAGTTCGCCGGCCGCTGAGCCGAATCGTCAGGCGGGGCGCTCGCGACTCAGGTACCGGACGGGCTTGCCGAGCGACCCGGCGTAGGCGATCTCCCGTCGGGTCGACTCACCCAGATAGCCACCCGGATCCACGACGTACACCTCGTCGGCCATGCGGATCTTCTGGAAGTGCAACGCGCCCAGCCGCTCCTTCAGGTCCGAGCCGTCGACTGTCCCGAACATCCCGAGGCTGATCACGACGTACCCGTCCATCGTGAGCCGCTGGTTGACCTCCGCGAACTCGGCCTCGAACCTGGTCGAACCGCAGAGCGTGATGACCCTTGCCTCGGCCGACTCGGTGCGTAAGCGGCTCCGCTCGTCATCGACGCGGCGCTCCTCGTAGATGTCGCCCGCCCGCGCCAGCGCCCGCCAGGGCTTGGCGAGGTCGAGCGCGACGTGGAGTGCGGGGTCGCCCCGGTCCAGCGTCCCGATCACCAGCCCCGCCTCGCTGCCGACGTCGGCCAGCACCTCGCCGTGCGGTCCGATGAGTCCGGAGTGGAACAGGTGCGTTCTCTGCGCGGGCACCGACAGGCTCAGCCAGTAGTTGTGGATCGCGGCGTGGGCGCGGGCCTTGGTCTCGAAGATCGAGTCGACCGGATATGCCGACAGCAGCACGCAGTCGACCCCGAGCCGTCGGTACTCCGCGAACAGGTCCTCGAAGTTCACCTCGATGCAGAGCGCCAGGCCGAAGCGGAAGCCGTCGACGTCGACCACCACCGGCTCGAACCCCGGCGTGTAGAACCGGGTGAGCTCGGTGTTCGAGCACTTCCGCTTGTCGTAGCGGTCGACGAGCTCCCCCTGGTCGGAGATCACGTAGAGGCTGTTGTGCGGCCAGTGCGGCGGGGTCAGCGGGTGCGCGGACCCGAGCACCACCCAGATCCCGAGCTCACCGGCGAGTGCGGCAACTTCCTCGAGCTCGCGGCGTACGGCGGACCAGTCGACGTCCTCCCAGGCGGCCACGTCCGCCACGGCGTAGCCAGACAGGAACCCCTCGGGGAAGTGGGCCAGCCGCGCGCCCGCCGCTGCAGCGACCCGCAACATCCGCCGTACCTCGGCGCCGTTGGCACGGGGATCGGAGGAGGCGGTGGGCTGGCAGGTGGCCATCGCAAGGCTCATCCGCGCATCTTGGCAGGCCGCCGCGCCCTCACCCCTCAGGCAGCTCTGCAAACGCGCGCTTCACGTCGCGGTACCAGCCCATCCCGGCGACGGGCCGCTTCCAGCGGCCCTTCATCTCGTTGCGGGCGGGCACGTGGGCCTCGTCGCCCTGGGCCACCAGGTCCTTGAGGTGCTTGTCCTGGGCCTTGATCACCTCGTCGGCGGTCTGTCCCGCCAGGGCGAGGTCGCAGGGGCCGCCGAGCTGCTTGCAGGTCATGGTCTTCATGGGTCTTCCTCACGTCGAAGTGACACTCTCACCTGGATGACGTGAGCGGCCGCCGAAGTGTGACCGGCTACTCGCGTCGTTCGTGGAGCCGCTGCTGGGCGGCCTCGAGATAGGCCAGGCACGGCGCCTCGACGCCCGGGTGCTTCTCGACCAGGTGGAAGATCCACCGGTCCATCGCCGCCATGTAGCCGTTGTCGCCGCCGGGACGGTAGGTCGACCAGGCCCGCGGGCGCGTGCCCCGTGACGCCGTGTTGCGGCACACGGTGCAGGCGACCTTGTAGGAGAACTGCTGCTGCGCATCCAGGTCGATCTTGGCCGTCGCGAGCGGGCCGGCCTCGACGGCGGCCTTCCGTTCGCGAGCTGATCGGCTCGCCACCATGTGTTGTGTCGCCTCTGTCGTATTCCGCGGGTGCCGTTCGTGGTCCTTATGAGAGTACCCAAGGAAGATTCGGAGGCACGACCATGTGGGACACCGTCCAGATCAACACCGTCCACCTGTCGCACGACCTTCCGTGCCCGCGGTGCGGACACGCGCTGCACACGCACCTCGCGTGCAGCGACGCCTGCGACTGCGCGCCCGTCGTGATGCCCGGAGCGACGTGGCGCGCCGCCTGACCTCCTAGGATCGAGAGCCCGACCCAGGGAGGACGCGTGACCTTCGACCTGCAGGCCCACCGCGGTGGTGCCGGACTCCACCCGGAGAACACCCTCGAGGCCTTCGGCGGCGCCCTGACCCTCGGCGTCTCCACGCTCGAGCTCGACGTGCACCTCACCCGCGAGGACGACGTGGTCGTCAGCCACGACCCGGCGCTCGCCGACGCGCGGCTGATCCGCCGCCTCACGCGCGCGGACCTGCCGCCGTCGATGCCCCTGCTCCGCGACGTCGCAGCCCTCCTCGACGAGCGCGCGGCCCGCGGCGTACGCCTCAATCTCGAGATCAAGTTCGACGCGATGGCGGCCGCCGAGCTGACGACACGAGCCGAATTCGTCGCCGTCACCCTCGACGCGATCCGCATCGACGGCCTGGTGGACAGGACTGCCGTCCAGTGCTTCGACTGGGGCGTCCTGGACCTCGTCGGCAAGGAGGAGCCGGGCGTCCGCCGCAACCTGCTCGTCTCCCCGAAGTACCTCAAGCCCGACAAGGACGGCCCGTCGCGCTGGTTCGGCGGCCTCGACGTGGCCGAGGAGTTCCTCACCACCGCGGCCGAGCAGGGCTTCGACGCGGTCTCCCCCATCCACGGCAGCCCCTTCCTCGGCGGCGTCGACGACGAGGCCTACGTCGCGTTCGCCGACGGCGAGCTCGTCGACGGCGCCCATGCCGCCGGCCTGCAGGTCATTCCGTACGTCGTCGACGACCCGCCGACGATGGCCGCGCTCGTCCGGCTCGGTGTGGACGGCCTGATCACCAACTACCCCGACCGGCTCCGCGCCGTGCTCGAGGCCGAGGGACTCTCGCTGCCGCAATCGTTCCCGCCACGCAACCTTTGAGCACGGTCGAAACGTCAGACCAGACATGAAGCGACTCCTCACGACCCTGGCCGTCGCACCGCTGGCCCTGGCCCTCGTCGGCCCGGCCTCGCAGGCCACTGCACCCGCACCGCCCACGACGATCTTCGACGTCTCCTCGCTCAAGACCGGCGCCGCGCCCAGGCTCGCCTGGTCCGAGACGACCGGCTCCAGGACGACCATCCACGCACCCGGGGGAACCACGACCCCCGTCGCGGGTCGGATGAACGCGTTCGCGCCGATGGGATCGGGCTATGTCGTCCAGTCGTTCGACACCACGACCGCCGCCCGCCCCACCACCCGCTGGGTCAGCGCGAGCGGTTCGCCCGGTCGCTCCAGCTGGCGCACCGGCTACGGCCTGGCGACGTCGCCCGACGGCGAGGCGGTCGCCTTCACGGTCCGTCGTGGCGGCGTGCGCGTCATCGACCAGGACGGCGACCGGGTGCTGCGGATGCCGTCCATCCCGAGCAAGCAGTTCGGGACCCCGGCCCACGTCACCAACGGCTACTGCAAGGAGGACGCCACCAGCAACGGCTGCGCGGTGCTCGTGAACTCGAGCCGCGGCCGGACCAGCTGGTACGTCACCTCCCACGGCATCGTCGACGAGACCGGCCTGAAGTGGGTCAGCACCGCGAAGGGTCGCTGGACCGGCGGCCTCACCAAGATCCTGGACGCCGGCTCGTGCAGCGTGATGAAGAGGGGCCAACGCAACCGCTGGCGCACCTGCGACAACCAGTTCGGCGACATCTCGCCCGACAAGCAGCACGTCCTCGGTGAACCGGCCTACTCCGACGGCTTCGGTCCCTCCGACCTCGACCTGCTCGACCTGCGCTCGGGCGCCCTCGAGCGCTCGTGGGCGAGCGACCGCAAGGGCACCAGCGCGGTCTACTTCGACGCGGTCTGGGAGGACTCGACCCACCTGCTGGTCGTCACCTACCAGGACGCCGAGTGGGCGATCGTGCGGCTCGGTCTCGACGGTTCGATGGAGTACGCCGTCGCGCCGGTCGCCGACGACGGGGACATGGAGACCCCGTCCCGGCTGCAGGTCCGCTGACCGCGTGCCCAACGTGGGGTAAAACCTCGGGGACCCTGAGGCTGCCTCAGGGTCAATCCGGATGCGTGGCGTCGGTGGGCTCCGGTTGACTTGTCCTCATGCATCGACAGATCGCCGGTTCGCTGACCGGCCCCATCACCAAGTGGATCGTTCTCATCGCCTGGCTGGCCATCGCCGTCGGGTCCTCCATGTTCGCCTCCAAGCTCGTCGACGTGCAGAACAACGAGGCGTCCTCGTGGCTGCCCGAGAGCGCTGAGTCGACCCGCGCGCTCGACAAGCTCGGCGCCTTCCAGGACGTCAACGCGATCCCCACCCTCGTCGTCTACGAGCGCGAGGGCGGCCTGACCGAGGCCGACCTCGCCGCCATCGAGGAGCAGGCGACCGAGTTCGCCGCGCTCGAGGGCATCGACGAGGCCGCCCAGGCCCCCGTCGTCAGCCCGGCCACGGCCGAGCAGTTCGGGTTCCCCGCCGTTTCGGAGGACGGCGAGGTCGCCCAGACCCAGGTCACGTTCAACTTCGGCAAGGACGGGTGGAACGCCCTGCCCGACGCAGCCGACGAGCTGCGCGGCATTGCCCAGATCGACGGCGTCGAGGTCTATGTCGCCGGCATGGGCGGGCAGGCCGCGGACGCGGCCGAGGCCTTCGGCGGCATCGACACCACGCTGCTCTTCGCGACGTTGAGCGTCGTGATCCTGATCCTGCTGTTCACCTACCGCAGCCCGGTGCTGTGGGTGCTGCCGATCCTGTGCGCGATGTTCGCGCTCGTCTCGTCCCAGGCCCTGATCTACCTCCTCGCGAAGTACGCCGACCTGACCGTCAACGGGCAGTCCCAGGCGATCCTCACGATCCTGGTCATCGGCGCCGGCACCGACTACGCCCTGCTCCTGGTGGCGCGCTATCGAGAGGAGCTCCGTCGCCACGACAACCGGCACGAGGCGATGGCCTTCGCGCTGCACCGTGCCGCGCCCGCCATCCTCGCCAGTGCGGCGACCGTGGTGCTGGGCATGCTGTGCCTGCTGTTCGCCGAGATGAACTCCACTGCCGGCCTCGGTCCGGTGGCCGCCATCGGCATCGCGGTGACGTTCGTCGTCATGGTGACGCTGCTGCCCGCCCTGCTGGTGATCACGGGGCGCTGGATCTTCTGGCCGCGCCGCCCCGCGTTCGGCTCGCCCGAGCCCACGCAGACCGGCGTCTGGGCCAAGGTCGGCCGCAAGATCGCGCCCAAGCCGCGCCGGGTCTGGGTCGGCACGAGCCTCATCCTGGCCGTCTGCTGCCTGGGGCTCTTCACCCTCGACACCAACGGCTTGTCGACCGAGGACACCTACACCAAGGAGTTCGAGTCGATCACCGGCCAGAAGACGCTGGTGGAGCACGGTCTGGTCGACCAGTCCAACACCGTGGCCGTCGTCGCCAACGCCGAGCAGGGTGACGCCGTCGCCGAGGCGATGACCGGCATCACGGGCGTCGAGGCGCCCCAGGCTCCGGTCGTCAAGGACGGCGTGGCCTTCATCGAGGCCACGATCGACTCCGACCCGTCGTCACCGGCCGCGTTCGAGGCCGTCCAGGCCGTGCGCGACGCCGTGCACGCGGTGGACGGCGCCGACGCCCTGGTGGGCGGCGGGTCGGCGTTCTACCTCGACACCAAGGAGGCAGCCAACGCCGACAACGTGCTGATCATCCCGATCATCTTGCTGGTGGTGTTCTTGATCCTGGTGGCGCTGCTGCGCTCGGTGCTGGCGCCGCTGATCCTGATGGGCACAGTCGTGCTGTCCTTCGGGGCCGCGCTCGGGATCAGCTCCCTGCTGTTCAAGCACGTCTTCGGCTTCGCCGGCTCCGACCCGGGGTTCCCGCTGTTCTCCTTCGTGTTCCTGGTCGCGCTGGGCATCGACTACAACATCTTCTTGATGACGCGAGTCCGCGAGGAGACGATGCACCTGGGCACCCGCAAGGGCTCACTGGTGGCGCTGACCTCGACCGGTGGCGTGATCACGAGCGCCGGCCTGGTGCTCGCGGCGACGTTCCTGGTGCTCGGGACCATCCCGGTGGTGTTCCTGGCCCAGCTCGGTGTCGCCGTCGCCCTCGGTGTCATCCTCGACACGATGATCGTCCGCTCGGTGCTCGTCACCGCGATCAACATGGACCTCGGCGGCAAGATCTGGTGGCCGAGCAAGCTCGACCGCGACGACCACGAGCTCACGGTCGAGGAGATCGCCGGACCGATCGAGACCGTCCACTGATCGGGCACTAGCCCTCGGGGTAGGGCACCGAGGACTCCGGGGCGAAGCTGCTCCAGCGGCCGTCGAGCAACAGCTCGGCGGCCGCTTCCACGGGCACGGACCATCCGTCCTCGTAGGGCTCGAGGACGACCTGGGCGCGTACGTCGCCGTGATCGCGCTCGAGGTAGAGCCAGCCCTCGCGCTCGCCGCCCGCGACGGTCTTGGCCAGGAAGGCCTCCCCCTCGATCTGCATGGTGCGGCAGTCAGTGAAGGCAGACGGGCAGTCGGGGGTGTCGGCGCTCAGCGCCTGCGCGTGCCACTGGACTCGTCCGGTCTCGAACCTGCTCCTGCGGTCCCCCTGGAAGACCCGGCCGTGCATCGAGGGGACGTCGCTGAGTGCCATGGGCGCGCGGGTCATGAGGTCGTGCCCGTTCAGCCCATCGATCCCCATGACCTGCAGGGTGTTGGCCCAGGCCTCAGCGGCGGTGAGCGTGGATGCCGGCACGTCGAGCTCGGTGAGCAAGGTGTCGATCAGGTCGGCGGACAGGCTGGGCTCTCCCCGGGCAGCCAGCTGGACCACCACCACGTCACCGTCTGGCTGGTCGAAGACGTAGCCGCGGATCTCTCCCCCAGCGGACGTGCCCCGCTCGCCGACACCCTCGCCGTTGCCGAGGGGATGGCTGGTGACGTCAGTGAAGCCGTCCCAGCGGACGGCCTCGCGGCTCACACCCGCGGTGACCACGACGAAGTCACCTGTATCCCACTGGGTGCGGTAGGACACCGCGCTCGTTTCACCCAGGACGTAGGAGGCGTCCACCATGGTCCTGTCGTCGTCCGGGCGGTCGAGCAGGCGCCTGACCTGGTCGCCGAAGGTCTCGGCATCGGGAGTGCCCTGCGAGAGGACTCCCGGCAGGTCCCACTTCGTGGTGGCGGTCTCGCTGGGCGTCGGGTCGTTCGCGATGTGCTGCCCGGCGTCGACATCGCCGTCGGCGAGGTTGCCGAGGACCAGTGCCGAGACGGCGGCAGCCGCCACCAGCCCGACGCCGGTCTTGACGACCCGGTTGCGGCGGCGCGCCTCCCGGGCTCGGCGGACGTCGGCGAGCGGATCGACGACGGGCATGTCGGCACGGGCGGCGAGGGCGTCGAAGCGACGGCGCAGGTCCTCGTCGTGAAGGTCGAAAGCGTGAAGATCGTCGGTGCTCATCGGTGTCCCCCGTTCAGTTCAGTGGTGCCCAGGACCGACCGCAGGCTGTTGAGCGCGGTCCAGGTCTGGCGCTTGACGGTGCCCTCGCCGATCCCGAGGTCGGCCGCGGTCTCGGCGACCGAGAGTCCCCAGTAGTGGCGCAGCAGCACGATCCGGCGCTGGCCGATGGGCAGTCCGCGCAGCGCGGTCCACAGCGCATCGCCCTCGCCGGGATCGGGGTCGTGCACCGCCGGCGGCTCGATGTCGTCGAGGACGAGCCGCTCGCGGCGCCACGGCCGGCGGTGCTCGCTGAGGTGGGCGTTGATGACCGCCCGCCTGGCATAGGCCTCGACGTTGTCGACCGATGCGACGCGCGACCAGGCGACGTACAGCTTGGTCAGGGCGGTCTGCACGATGTCCTCGGCGCGGTGCGCGTCACCGACGAGCAGGTAGGCCGTGCGGAACAGTCGGGCGCGATGGGCAGCGACGAACTCGACGAAACTGTCGTCGATGTTGCGTGTCATCGTCGAGCTCCCCTTCCTCCAGCGGTTGATTCTGCACACTCAACCCGGCCCGCACCCGATCGGTTGTCCGCCCGGCTGTGACAATGGCCCCATGGAGCCGACCCCCGCCCAGATCCGCCGTGCGCTGGTGCGTGCGGAACGCGGTGCGGCGCTCGACGTCGAGGAGGCCGCCGCGCTGCTGGCCGCCCGGGACGAGTCGCTCGACCGTCTCTGCGCCGTCGCCGCCCGAGTGCGCGACGCGGGCCTGGTCAGCGCCGACCGACCGGGCGTGGTGACCTACTCCCCGAAGGTCTTCATCCCGATCACCCGGCTGTGCCGCGACCGGTGCCACTACTGCACCTTCGTGACCGTGCCGGGCAAGCTGTCGGCGCCGTACTTGTCCCCGGACGAGATCCTCGCCGTCGCGCGCGAGGGCGCAGCGCTGGGCTGCCTGGAGGCGCTGTTCACCCTCGGCGACCGGCCGGAGGACCGCTGGCCCGAGGCGCGGGTGTGGCTCGACGAGCAGGGCTACGACTCGACGCTCGACTACGTCCGCGCGATGGCGATCCGGGTGCTGGAGGAGACCGGCCTGCTGCCGCACCTCAACCCGGGCGTCATGTCGTGGGAGGAGATGACGCGCCTCAAGCCGGTGTCGCCGTCGATGGGGATGATGCTGGAGACGACGTCGCGCCGCCTCTTCGAGACCCGCGGTGAGGCGCACTTCGGCTCCCCCGACAAGGACCCGGCGATCCGCTCGCGCGTGCTGGAGGACGCCGGCCGGCTGTCGATCCCCTTCACCACCGGGCTGCTCGTCGGCATCGGCGAGACGCTGACCGAGCGCGCGGAGACGATCTTCGAGCTCCGCCGGATCGCGAAGCACTACGGCTCCGTCCAGGAAGTCATCGTGCAGAACTTCCGGGCCAAGCCCGACACCGCGATGCGCCACACCGACGACCTCGCGCTGGCCGACTACCGCGCCGCGATCGCGGTCTCGCGGATCGTGCTCGGCCCGACGATGCGGATCCAGGCGCCGCCCAACCTCGTCGACACCGCCGAGTGCCGCTCGCTGCTCGACGCGGGCGTCGACGACTGGGGCGGTGTGTCGCCGCTGACCCCGGACCACGTCAACCCCGAGCGACCCTGGCCCTCGATCGAGCGCCTCCGCACGATCACCGCCGAGGCCGGCTTCGAGCTCGCGCCCCGCCTGACGGTCCACCCCCACTACGTCCGCCAGCGCACGCCCTGGATCGACCCGCGCCTCGACGCCCACCTCGACGCGCTCGCGCTGCCCGACGGACTCGCGCGCATCGGCGTACGACCCGTCGGACTGCCGTGGCAGGAGCCCGATGCCTCCGAGGGCAGCGGTCGCACCGACCTGCACACCACCATCGACACCGAGGGCCGCACGGCTGATCGTCGCGACGACTTCGACAGCGTGTACGGCGACTGGGCGGCCGTCGCGGAGAGCGCCGCCGGCCTCAGCGTCGGCACCCACGCGGGGTCCGAGGGGTACGCCGCCCTGCGGGCCGCCGAGCGGGACCCGGCCGGCCTCGATGACGACCAGGCCCTCGCCCTGATGACGGCGGAGGGCGACCTGCTCGCGGAGGTCTGCCGCCTCGCCGACGACCTGCGCCGCGACACCGTGGGCGACGACGTCACCTACGTCGTCAACCGCAACATCAACTTCACCAACATCTGCTACGTCGGCTGCCGCTTCTGCGCCTTCGCGCAGCGCAAGACCGACGCGGACGCGTTCTCGCTCTCCCTCGAGCAGGTCGCCGACCGTGCGCAGGAAGCGTGGGAGCTCGGTGCGACCGAGGTCTGCATGCAGGGCGGGATCGACCCGGACCTGCCGGCGTCGGCCTACTTCGACCTGGTCTCCGCGGTGAAGCAGCGGGTGCCCGACATGCACGTGCACGCCTTCAGCCCGATGGAGATCGTGAGCGGCGCGGCTCGCACCGGGCTGTCGATCGAGGACTTCCTGATCAAGGCCCGCGAGTCCGGACTCGACACGATCCCGGGCACGGCCGCGGAGATCCTCGACGACGAGATCCGCTGGGTGCTGACCAAGGGCAAGCTCCCCGCGAAGACCTGGATCGAGGTCGTCACCACCGCACACGAGGTGGGCCTGCGGTCCAGCTCGACGATGATGTACGGCCACGTCGACAACCCGCGGCACTGGGTGCAGCACCTGCGGGTGCTGCGCCGCATCCAGGAACGGACCGGCGGCTTCACCGAGTTCGTGCCGCTGCCCTTCGTGCACACGAGCTCACCGATCTATCTGGCCGGCGTGGCCAGGCCGGGCCCGACGCTGCGCGACAACCTCGCCGTGCACGCGCTGGCGCGGATCATGCTGCACGGCTCGATCGACAACATCCAGACCAGCTGGGTCAAGCTCGGCGTCGACGGCACCCGCGCGATGCTGCAGGCCGGGGCCAACGACGTCGGCGGCACGCTGATGGAGGAGACGATCTCCCGGATGGCCGGCTCCGAGCACGGCTCCGCCAAGACCGTCGCCGAGCTCGTCGAGATCGGGGCCGGGATCGACCGCCCCGTCGTCGAGCGCACGACGACCTACGGCCGCCCCGCCCGCTAGGTCCCGACTGTCACGACACGCGTGCGGCCGAGCACCCGGCCGTCGGCGTCCAGCGCCTCGGCGCGCACCACGCCCGCGCTCGCGTCGAGCGGCACTGCCGTCTCGAACCCGGCCCGGTCGACGGTGGCCGCTTCGGCCAGGCGATCAGGTCGACGGCCGGCGAGCACCCGCCAGCGCGCCACCTCGGTCGCGCCGTTCCAGCTGACGTAGGCCCGGCCGTCGGGACCGATGGCGAGGTCGGGCGGGGTGGCGGGGCGACCGCGCCACGACGAGCGGTAGGACCGGTAGGAGCCGAGCGCCAGGCCGCGCAGCTCGAAGACGGGCTCACCGGCCTCGTCGAACTCGGTGAGCACGGGGTCCATGCCCCAGCCGACCAGCACGTGCCCGTCGTCGAGGTACTGCGCGTTGCCCATCGCGTAGCCGTAGTGGTCGTCGTACCGGAGCGCCTGCACGAGCGTTGCGGTCATCGCCTGCTCGTCGATCTCGAACTTCAGGGCCGCCGAGACGGCGTCGGTCTTCTCGGCGTGCTCGTGGTTGTCGTAGATCGTGATCGTGCCGTCGGGCTGGCGCCGCGCGTCGTGCTGCCAGCCGAACTCGCCGCCCGCGGGCACCTCGATGTCGCTCAGCTTGCCGCCGAAGCGCCAGCGGATCTCGCCAGAGCGCCGGTCGATCCGATAGACCGCCGAGGTGTGGCGCGCGGACAGCAGCAGCGCGTCGCCGTCGGCGGCCACCGAGTTGAGGTGCACCGGGTCGAAGGGCTTCTTCTCCGACTCGCCCTCGCCGTCCTCGGGCTCGCGCACCGTCTCGGAGACGGCGATGTGCTCGAGGCCGTCCCAGTCGAAGAGGACCTTGCCGGTGGCGACGTCGATCTCCTGCACCTGCGCGCCGTAGACCCAGCCCTCGACCGGCCCGCCGACATCGCTGAGGTCGGCCTGCCGCACGGGATAGGACAGCACCAGCGCGGTGCCCTCCTCGGTGAGCTGGAACTCGTGGAGGTCGACCAGCAGCCCGTTGCCGGCCCGCACCTCCGCGACGGGGAGATAGCGCTCGTCGAGGACCACGCCCTTGCCGTAGCCCAGCCCCTCGACGATGTGGCCGGTCCAGTAGGTCAGCACGGGCCGGCCGCGGTAGCGCTGCACCCGCAGCTCGGTCGCGGCGTTGCCGTCGGGCTCGATCCAGACGGGCTCCCCGTCGTTGTCGTAGATCACGGCACGGAACGTCGGGTTGCGCGGCGTGGTCAGGAGCAGGCCCGCGGACAGCACCGCCCCGGCCTTGCGCCACGGCACCACCTCGGGCGCCGTGAGCGAGGTCGACACGAACGTGCGGACCGGGGCGGCCGGCGGTGGCGCCGGGGCCGCCTCCGGCTCCGGCGCCGGGCCCGGCTCGCCACCCGAGGTGAGGGCCCAGCCCGAACCGACTGCGGCGGCTCCGAGGGCGACGCCCACAGTTCCGACGAGGACGTCACGTCGGGCGACGCGTGGCGTGGAGGGCTCCGTGGCCTGGTCGTTGTCCGGGGTCACAGAGCCCACGCTACGCCGCCGCGGGTCCGAGCGGCCCCCTCCTCAGGGGCGGAGGTCCACCCACACCTGGCGGTGGTCGGAGGTGGGCACGAACGGGAAGCTGCCCGTCAGGTAGTAGAACTTCTGGTCCTCGGTGGGCCAGAAGATGCCCGACCCGAGCACCCTGAGACCGGTCGAGGGCAGCACGTAGTCGGCCCGCAGGTTGCCCGGCCCGCAGCACAGGCGGTCGTCGAAGTCCGCGGTGTCGAACCGCGGGTGCGACTCGTGGCCCAGGTTGGCCGCGCCCTGCAGCTCGGCGGCCCAGGTGCCGCCGACCGAGGCGGGAGCCTTGGCGTCGTTGACGCGGGGGTGGTCGAGCAGCTGCTGCGCCGAGCCGGGCACCGAGTCGCCGTCGAGCGGGTCGGAGTTCTGGTCCCCGGCGATCACGAAGCGCTCGCTGGCCGGCAGTCCGCCGTACACACCTGCGTCGTCGTAGATGTAGGCCGAGTCGGCGGCGTCGGACGACACGTAGTCGGCCCAGAAGCGGATCTCGTCGTGGTTGCGAGTGCCGTTGCGGTCCTCGGCGCCGTCGAACACGGGCGGCGTCGGGTGCGAGACGAGGAAGTGGATCGTGGAGCCGTCGACGTCGATCGGCACGTCCCAGTGCGACTTGGACGAGAGTCGTACGTCGCCGAGCTCGGCCGCGGAGTACCAGTCGGCCGGCTCCGGCGTGGCCGGGTCGTCGGGCAGCATCGCACCGGGCATGTCGGCCCACCGGAAGGTCTGGAAGGTGCGGACGGCGTCGGTGTCGATGGGGTGCTTCGAGTAGACGACCATGCCGTACTGGCCCTCGAAGAGCCCGAACCCAAAGGCGTCGTTGCCGCCGCCGACGGAGCCGTTGTTGTCGAGGTCGTGACCGCTCGGCACCCCGGTGTTGGACGGCGCGATGTAGGCGTAGGGGTAGTCGATCGGCTCGGAGCCGTGGTGCGACACCTCGAGGTAGTTGTCGCGGAACAGGTCCACGGCCTCGGGCGCGTAGTCGAACTCGTTGACCAGCAGCACGTCGGGGCGCACGCGCTGGACGGTCTCGGCGACGTTCTGTGCCTGGACGTTGTCGGGGATCGAGAGGTCGGCCACGAGCTGGCCGGCGACGTTGCGGTTGAGCGAGGCGTTGAACGTGGAGAAGCGGACCTTGCGGTCCGGGGCCTCCTCGGCCTGGGCGACAGGCGCGAGCGCGAGGGGCAGTGCCGCGAGCAGTGCGGCGGCGATCAGGGTCGGGCGGTGCATCGTCGAACCTCCGGGTGGGTGGGCGGACCCCCACCGTAGGTTCGCGACATGGCCGCGCGGTGAACTCGGCTCAGGTGATCCCGAGCTTGGCGCAGCGCTTCGCCGTACTGCCGGAGCACAGCTCGGCGATCGTCATCGCTCCGGAGGCGACGACGACACTGGTGAGGTCCTCGATCCTCACCGTGACCGGATCGAAGAGCCAGGACGGAACGCCCTCGTGCTCGACCGACTCGCCGACCGGCTCGTCGGCCAGCTCGCCGACGGCGACGTCGGCGGCCTGGATGCTCATCTCGGCCGCCGGGAGGTGGACGAAGCTCTTGCGGTCGCCCCCGATGACCTCGCGCGCGGCCTCGAGATCACTGTCGACACCGTCCATCCGCGCTGCCGGCTCGCTCAGGCCGACGAACCAGTCGGCGCCGGGCACCAGGGTGCCGAGCGCGATGACCGGGACCTCACCCGCCTGCTGGACCAGTGACTCGGCCAGCTCGGGGTCGACAGCGTCGAGCACCACCAGGTCGGCATCCTCCAGCGCCTGCTCGAACTGGCTCGCCTGGACGTCGGCGTCGCTGCCGGCGTCCTGGACCCGCACCGTGCACCCGTCGCAGACCTCCGCGACCCGCTGCTCGAGGCGTTCGACGTCGATCGGCTGCTGGACCTGCGCCGTCTCGTCGGCCACCAGGACCGCGATCACGGTCGAGTCGGTCGCCGCGCAGCCCGAGAGCGCGCTCGTGAGGACGAGGGAGCAGACCAGCAGGAGGCATCGCATGACGGGCACATCGTGTCACCCAGCGGCTAGCCCCGACCACTCGACGTGCGCAGGCGGCGCGACACGGAGTCGATCGCCACGGCGATCAGCAGCACGGCACCGGTGACCATGAACCGCACCGACGAGTCGACGCCGACCAGGTTGAGCCCGGTCTGGATCGCCTGCAGCACGATGATGCCGAGCATCGCGGAGTAGGCCGATCCACGCCCGCCGAAGAGCGAGGTCCCGCCGATGACCGCGGCCGCGATGGCGGTGAGGTTGGTGTCGGTGGTGCCGCTGGCCTGCGACACGCTCGTCTGGAGGCCCGCCGCGAGCAGCCCGCCGACGGCGGCGAGCATCGAGCACAGCGCGAACACCGAGAAGTAGATCCGGCTGACCTTGATCCCCGAGCGGCGCGCGGCCTCCTCGTTGCCGCCGACGGCGAAGACGTGCCGTCCCCATCTCGTACGGCGCAGCGCGAGGTCCATCAGCACGACCAGCAGCACGAAGAAGAGCCAGAGATAGCTCCAGCCACGGTCGATGTTGACGTAGTAGGTCAGCGCGCCGAGCCCACCCACGAGCAGGGCGCCCTTGACCAGCACGAGCGCGATGGGTGGACTGCTCAGCTCGGCGGCGGTGCGCTGGCGGATCGTGAGCAGCTGCGCGGCGACGTACAACAGGCCGATCGCCACGACGAGGACGTAGGACATCGCGGGGCTGAGGAACTCGAACCGGGTGAACTGCACGAGGAACGAGTCGGACGGCAGGTTGATGGTGCCGTTCTTGCCGAGGACGTAGAGCAGGGCTCCTTGGAAGCCGAGCAGGCCGGCGAGCGAGAAGACGAACGATGGCACGCCGAGCTTGGTGTAGAGCACGGCATAGAGCGCCCCGATCGCGACGCCGACCGCCATCGCGGCGAGGATCGCCACCAGCATCGACTGGCCGTGGTCGACGAGCAGCACGGCCATCGTGGCCGCGGTGAAGCCGCTGACCGAGCCGACCGAGAGGTCGATCTCGCCGAGCAGCAGCACCAGCACGATGCCGAGCGCGATGATGCCGATGGGCGCGGCGAACTGGCTGATCGAGACCAGGCTGCGCGAGGAGAGGAAGCGCGGCTCCTGGCTGTAGAAGCCGATGCAGATGATGACCAGGCCGATGACGACCGGCAGGCTGCCGAGCTCGCCGGAGCGGAGCCGGTTCCAGAACAGGTGGGCGTAGCCGCCGAGTCCCTGCGTGCGGATCAGCCGCTCGTCGGCGAGGTCGGCGGCGACCGTGGAGGCGGACGGGTCACTCATGGTGCTCACCCCTGGTGGCGCGCTTGGAGACGACGTTGTCGGAGGCGCCGGTGATCGCAGCGACGAGCTCCTCGGTGGTGGCGTCCTCGACGCGGAACTCGGCAGCGTTGCGGCCGAGGCGGAGCACCACGATGCGATCGGCGACAGCCTGCACGTCGGCCATGTTGTGGCTGATCAGGATCACGCCGAGGCCGGGCTCGCGCAGCCGCTCGACGAGGTTGAGCACCTCAGCGGTCTGCGCGACGCCGAGGGCGGCGGTCGGCTCGTCGAGCATGACGATCTTGGGGTTGCCCACCAGCGAGCGGGCGATCGCGACGGTCTGGCGCTGGCCGCCCGACAGCGAGGCGATCGGGATGCGCACCGAGGGGATCTTGGCCGACAGGGTGCGCAGCAGGCGCCACGCCTCCTTCTCCATGTGCACCTCGTCGATGACGCCGGCGCGGCGCTTCTCCTGGCCGAGGAAGAGGTTCGCCACGACGTCGAGGTTGTCGCACAGCGCGAGGTCCTGGAAGACCGTCGCGATCCCGAGCGCCTGGGCCTCGGAGGGGCCGCCGACGGTGATCTTGCGGCCGGCGAAGGTGATGTCGCCCTCGTCGGGGGTGTAGACGCCCGAGATGACCTTGACCAACGTGGACTTGCCGGCGCCGTTGTCGCCGACCAGGGCGACGACCTCGCCCGCCCGGACGTCCAGGTGGACGTCCGAGAGGGCCTGGACGGCACCGAAGCGCTTGGTGACGCCGGCCAGGGACAGGACGACGTCCCCGGCCGGCGGTGCTGCTGGTGCGGTGGTCATCAGGAGATGCCAGCCGCCTCGCACGCCTGGGCGTACTCGCCGGTGCAGATGTCGTCGGCGGAGTAGAAGCCGTCCGCGATGACGGTGTCGGCGACGTTGTCCTTCGTGACGACGATCGGCTCGAAGATGTAGGACGTGACGCCCTCGTAGTCGCTCTGGGTGATGCCGGTCTCGCTGGTCTCGCCCACCTCGTCGCCGTTGGCCAGCGCGACCGCGACCTCGGCGGCCGTCTCGGCCTCGATCGGGATCGGCTTGTAGATCGTCATCGACTGCTCGCCGGCGAGGATCCGCTGGATCGCGGCGAGCTCGGCGTCCTGGCCGGTGATCGGGGGCAGCGCGTCGGCGGCCACCCCGCCACCGGTGAGGGCGGCGACGACGCCGCCGGCCTGGCCGTCGTTGGCTGCGTAGACGCCGTTGATCTCGTCGGCGTCGTACTTGCTGAGCATGTCGGTGACGAACGTCTGCGCGTTCTCCGGGCTCCAGTCGGGGTTGTCGTACTCCTCGAGGATCTTCACGCCGGACTCGTCGAGCACGCTGTGCGCGCCGGCCTTGAACTGCGCGGCGTTGGGGTCGCTCGGAGCGCCGTTGAGCATCAGGATGCTGCCCTTGTCGCCCATCGCCTCGACCAGCGCCTCGGCCTGCATCGTGCCGACCGTCTCGTTGTCGAAGGACATGTAGTAGTCGGCCTCCTTGATCAGCCGGTCGTAGGCGATCACCTCGGCCCCGGCGTCGTGGGCGCTCTGCACCATGCCGCCCGCGCCGGCACCGTTGACCGGGTCGAGCACGATCACGCCGGCACCCTCGGAGATGGCGGTGTCGAGCTGCTGGCTCTGCTTGGCCTCGTCCTGGTCGGCGTTGTAGTAGACGATCTCGCACTCTGCGCACAGCTCGCCGACCTTGGCCTCGAAGAGCGGCCTGTCGAAGGCCTCGTAGCGCGTCGTCTTGGACTCGGGCAGGAGCAGCGCGATCACCGGGCTCTCGGCGCCGTCACCGGAGTCGCCGCCGGTCTGGGCGTCGTTGGCGCCACAGGCCGAGAGGCCACCGGCACCGAGGAGGAGCACAACGCCGGCAGCGGCGATGCGGAGGGACGGTCGGGACATGAGGAGTCTCCTGGGGGCCGGGGCTCTGGGGCGAGCCGGGGTGGAACGAGACTCTCAGTGTGCTGAGTCACATTCTTGTCGTCAAGACTTGAATGCAAACTCGTGACAATTGTGTATTCGTGGTGGTTTTGTCGCCACTCTTGACTGCAAACGGTCCGATCCTCCACAGTTCCACCATGTCCTCCCCCGGCTCGACCGCGTCGCTGCGCTCGGCAAACCAACAGCGCGTGGTCGACGTTCTCCGTGCCGGCGGCACGGTCAGCCAGGCCGACATCGCCCGCCAGACCGGGCTCGCGCCGGCCACCGTGTCCAACATCGTGCGCGAGCTCGCCGGCGCCGGGCTGGTCGCCACCGAGCCCGGCAGCGGCCGGCGCGGCACCACCGTCGCGCTGGCCCGCACCGCCGGCCTCGTCGCCGGCATCGACTTCGGCCACAGCCACGTCGCGGTCGCCCTCGGCGACCTCACCGGCCAGCTGCTCGCCGAGGAGCGCCGCCCGATCGACTTCGGTCATGCGTACGCCGACGGGCTGGCCGAGGCCGAGTCCATCCTCGACTCCCTGCTGGCTGCCGAGGGACTGGCCCGCGACAAGGTGCGCACCCTCGGGATGGGTCTGCCTGCGCCCATGACCGACGGGGTGGTGCGCACCTCCGCGATCCTCCCGGGCTGGGTCGGCGTCAACGCCCAGGACGCGGCTCGCGAGGCACTCGGCGCCGTGGTCCACACGGAGAACGACGCCAACCTCGGCGCACTGGCCGAGCACCGCCAGGGCGTGGCCCGCGGCCACGACACCTCGGTGTTCGTGAAGGTCTCCTCCGGTGTCGGAGCCGGGATCGTGCTCAACGACCAGCTGTTCCACGGTGCCGGCGGCACCGCCGGGGAGATCGGGCACCTCACCCTCGACGAGAACGGCCCGGTGTGCCGCTGCGGCAGCCGCGGCTGCCTCGAGGCCTACACCTCGACCGTCGCGCTGCAGGCGATGATGGGGCTCCAGCTCCCCGGCGCCACGGTCGACGACATCGTCGGTGCCGCCCGCGACGGCAACGTCTCGGCGCTGCGGGCGCTCGAGGACGCCGGCCTCCACCTCGGCTGGGCGCTCGCGAGCGTCGTCAACCTCCTCAACCCCGCGCTCGTCGTGGTCGGCGGCGACATGGCCCGCGCCGGCGAGCTGCTGCTGGAGTCGGCCCGCATCGGGCTCCGGCGCCATGCCCTCGACGCGGTCGCGTCCACCCCGGTCGTCGCCTCCGAGCTGGGCGAACGTGCCTCGCTCGTGGGCGCCGTACTCCTCGCGGCGGAACGCACGTCCCTGCTCACCGACTGAGATCGGGTCTACGGTGGCGAGCATGGCCACCCTGGACATCACCGCCCCGCCCGTCGCGCGGTCCGAGGAGATCCTCACCCCGGAGGCGCTCGACTTCGTCGCCGACCTCGACGCCCGCTTCCACGAGCGGCGCGACGAGCTGCTTGCCGCCCGGCAGACCCGTCGCGCCGAGATCGCCCGCACCGGCACGCTCGGCTTCCTGCCCGGCACCGCGGAGATCAGGGAGGCCGACTGGAGCGTCATCCCGCTCCCCACCGACCTCCTCGACCGGCGCGTGGAGATCACCGGACCCACCGATCCCAAGATGGCGATCAACGCGCTCAACTCCGGCGCCAAGGTCTGGCTGGCCGACCTGGAGGACGCCAACACACCGCACTGGCGCAACGTCCTCGGTGGGCAGGTCACGCTGTACGACGCGGTGCGCCGTCAGCTCTCGTTCACCTCTCCGGAGGGCAAGTCCTACGCGCTCACCGATCCCGACCAGGTCCCCGTCATCGTGCCGCGGCCGCGCGGGTGGCACTTCGACGAGGAGCACGTCACCGCGGACGGCCGGCCGGTGGTCGCGGCGCTCTTCGACTTCGGCATCTACTTCTTCCACAACGCCCGCGAGCAGCTCTCCCGCGGCAGCGGCGCCTACTTCTACCTGCCCAAGATGGAGTCGCGGCTCGAGGCCCGGCTGTGGAACGACGTGTTCACGCACGCCGAGGCGGCACTCGAGGTGCCGAGCGGCACGATCCGCGCGACGGTCCTGATCGAGACCATCACGGCCGCCTTCGAGATGGACGAGATCCTCTACGAGCTGCGCGACCACATGGCCGGCCTCAACGCCGGTCGCTGGGACTACCTGTTCAGCATCATCAAGAACTTCCGCGACGCCGGGTCGGCCTTCACGCTGCCCGACCGCGGCGCCGTGACCATGGACGCGCCGATGATGAAGGCCTACAGCGACCTGCTCGTGCAGACCTGCCACCGGCGCGGGGCGTCCGCGATCGGCGGCATGGCCGCGTTCATCCCCTCGCGCAAGGACGCCGAGATCAACGAGCGCGCGTTCGCCAAGGTGCGCGAGGACAAGACCCGCGAGGTCGCCGCCGGCTTCGACGGCTCCTGGGTGGCGCACCCCGACCTGGTGCCGGTGTGTGCCGAGATCTTCGGGGACCGGGTCAACCAGCTCGACGTGCTGCGCCCGGAGGTGTCGGTGTCCGCCGCCGACCTGCTCGCCGTCGACCGGACACCGGGCCAGCGCACCGAGGCGGGGCTGCGCGGCAACGTCCGGATCGCGACCCTCTACCTCCAGTCGTGGCTGTCGGGCAACGGCGCCGCCGGCATCGACAACCTGATGGAGGACGCCGCGACCGCGGAGATCTCCCGCTCCCAGGTCTGGCAGTGGATCAACAACGCGGCCACCCTGGACACCGGAGAGGTCATCACCCGCGAGCTGGTCGAGCGGATCGTGGCGGAGGAGCACGCCGCACTCGGCGACGGCGAGCACCTCGGCGACGCGCGTCGGCTCTTCGCCGAGTCGGCCCTGAGCGAGACCTTCCCCGACTTCCTGACCTTGCCGGCCTATGCCGTCATCCTCGCCGCAGGGGACTGAGCGCCCGCAGGAACCCGCCCGAGGCGATCTGCGTCCCACCGACCCAGACGTCGGCCACGTCGGCGTCGCTGGCGAGGGCGAACACCTTGCCCAGCGCCTCGTCGGGCGAGCCGGCGTGCCGCAGGCCGATGTCGAGCGCGGTCCCGGCGGGCGGGCGCAGGCAGATCGCGTCGAACTCCTTGCCGACGTCGAAGGTGCCGATGACGTCGGACAGCCCGAGGGCCGCGGCGCCGGCCGCAGTGGCGAGGTGGAGCAGGTGCGCCGGCGTGAGCGCGAGGCCGTCGTCACCCAGCAGCCGTTGCACGAAGTAGGCCTGCAGCCCCTCCTTGAACAACGAGAAGCCGGTGCCGGCGCCAACGTCGGAGCCGAGGGCCACGGGCACACCTGCGGCGGCGTGCTCGCGCAGCCGGAAGAGTCCGGAGCCGAGCGCCGAGTTGCTGCTGGGACAGTGCGCGATCGCCGTACGCCGATGAGCGAGGACCGCGAGCTCGGAGTCCTGCGGGTGCACGTTGTGCGCCAGGACCGACCGCACTCCGAGCAGCCCGTGGTGGTCGTAGGTGTCGACGTAGCCGCTGCGGTCGGGGAACTGGCCGGCGACCGTGGCCACCTCGGCGGGGTTCTCGTTGACGTGGGAGGTGAAGAAGGCGCCCTCGACGTCGGCCATCACCGCGGCACAGGCTTCGAGGATCGGATCGGACGCGGAGAGCGAGAAGCGCGGCGTGACGGCATAGCGCGCGCGGTCCTTGCCGTGCCAGCGGGACGCGAGGTCGAGGGCTTCGGAGTGCGCCCGCTCCGGTGTCGTGAGGAGCGGCTCCGGCAGCATCCGGTCACTGACGACCAGGCCGCTCGTGACCCGCAGCCCGAAGCGCGACGCCTCGGTGAAGAGCGCGTCGACGGCCGGCGCGAAGTGGGATCCGAAGACCAGTGACGTGGTGGTGCCGGCCGCGATCAGGCTCGCCACGAACTCACCCGCGATGGCCGCGGCATAGCCCGCGTCGGCGAGCCGCTGCTCCTCCGGCAGCGCGCAACGCTCCAGCCACTCCAGCAACGGCATCCCGAGCGCGCCGATGACCCGGACCTGCGGGAAGTGGACGTGCGTGTCGACGAGCCCGGGCAGCAGGATGCCCGACCGCAGGTCGATCACCGTGGCGTCCGGGTGATCGGCGCTCACGGACGCGAACGCACCCCTGGCGGTGATCACGCCCTCGCTCGAGACCGCGAGCCCGAGGTCGTCGTCGTAGCGGAAGCCGGAGTCGTCAGGGGTGTCGAAGGCGCGCGCTCGGTAGACGACCTCGGTGGGCCTCATACGCGCGCCCGCTCGGCCGCGAAGACCCGGAGCAGGTCGGCGGCCACCGAGACCGCGATGGTGGCCGGCTCCTTGCCGACGATCGCGGGATCGCCGATGGGGCTGCGGATCCGGCCGATCGTCGCCTCGTCGTGACCCTCGACGAGCAGCCCGGAGCGGAAGCGAGCCCACTTCGCGGCCGAGCCGATCAGCCCGGTGCTGCCGAGGTGGCGGCACCGCAGGGCGGCGTCGCAGATCGCGAAGTCCTCGGCGTGGTCGTGCGTCATGACCAGCACGTGCGTTCCTCGTGGGACGGCGCCGAGCACCACCTCGGGCACCGGCGAGTGATGCACGCGTACGGCGCCCGCCCCGTCGTCGAGGCAGCCCAGCCGTTCCTCGGTGAGCTGGGCAGCGCGGGAGTCGACGAGGTGCAGCTCGACGTCGTGGCGGACCACGATGCGGGCGAGCTCGAGGCCGACGTGACCGACCCCGAAGATCGCGACGGACGGCACCACCGGGAGCGGCTCGAGCAGGAGCGTAACCTCTCCCCCGCAGCACTGGCGGCCGTGCTCGGTGCGGGCCTTGTCGGTCAGGCCGAGGGTGAGCTGTTCAGTGCCTGCACCGCGTTCGGAGAGCATCGCCCTCGCCCTGGCCACGGCGGTCTCCTCGAGGTTGCCACCGCCGACGCTCCCCCACGTCCGGTCAGCGGCGACGACCATCTTGGCGCCCGCCTCGCGCGGCGCGTGGCCGCGGACGTCGGCGACCGTGACCAGCACCGCTGCCTCGCGGTCACGCCGGAGCCTCTCGACGACTGCCGTCCAGTGCATGTCAGCCCCTCCCTCGCTCGATCGCCCAGAAGACGGCTTCGGGCGTCGCCGGCGAGGCCAGCTCGACGCTCGCACCGGGCCTGCCGAACGCGCCGACGGCCGCGCGCAGCGCCTCGCGGACGGAGAAGGCCAGCATCAGCGGCGGCTCGCCGACGGCCTTCGACCCGTGCACCACGCCGTCCTCGGTCGCGTGCTCGAGCAGCGCGACGTTGAGCTCGTCGGGCAGCTCGCTGAGGCTCGGAAGCTTGTAGGTGCTCGCGGACTGGGTCAGCAGCCGCCCCCGACCGGGCCCGTCCGACTCGTCCCAGCGCAGGTCCTCCAGGGTCAGCCAGCCCATCCCCTGCACGAAGCCACCCTCGATCTGGCCGAGGTCGACCAGCGGGGAGAGGCTGTCGCCGACGTCGTGCACGATGTCCACGCGCCGGGTGTGGTGGGCGCCGGTGAACCCGTCGACCTCCACCTCGGCAGCGGCGACGCCGTAGGCGAAGTACTTGAACGGGTGGCCCTGCATCGCCGCGGGGTCCCAGTGGATGCCCTCGGTGCGGTAGAAACCCGCTGCCCACAGCTGGACGCGAGCGAGGTAGGCCTCCCGCACGAGCTCGTCCCAGGCGACGTCGCGCCCATCGGCGTACGCACGAAGGCGGGCGAGGATCTGCTCGCACGCGTCCTTGACGGCGCCGCCGTTGAGGTCGGAGCTGGAGCTTGCCGCGGTCGCGGACGTGTTGGGCACCTTGTCGGTGCGGGTGGGAGCGATTCGCACCTTCGCGAGCGGGATGCCGAGGGTCGTGGCCGCGACCTGGAGCATCTTGGTGTGCAGGCCCTGGCCCATCTCGGTGCCGCCGTGGTTGATCAGCACCGACCCGTCCTTGTAGACGTGCACCAGCGCGCCGGCCTGGTTGAAGGAGGTGAAGTTGAAGGAGATGCCGAACTTCACCGGCGTCACCGCGAGCCCGCGCTTCGTGTGCTCATGGGCGGCGTTGAACTCCGTGATCTCCGCCTGCCGACTCGCGACCTGCCCCGTGTCGAGGACCTGCTGCCACGCCCGCGCGATCCGCTCGGGATGACGGACGACCTGTCCGTACGGCGTCGCCTGCCCGTCGACGTAGAAGTTCCTGCTGCGCAGGGCGATCGGGTCGATGCCGAGCAGCGGGGCGCAGCGGCCGAGGATGTCCTCGATCACCAGCATCCCCTGCGGTCCGCCGAAGCCGCGGAAGGCGGTCTGCGAGGTCTTGTGGGTGCGCGCGACCCGGCCGTGGAGCCGGACGTGCGGGATCCAGTAGGCGTTGTCGACGTGGCACAGCGCGCGGGCGAGGACCGGTTCGCTCAGGTCGAGGCTGCACCCGCCGTCGGAGGTGAGCGTCGCCTCCAGCGCCTGCAGGCAGCCGTCGTCGTCGAAGCCGACCCGCCAGGACGCGTGGAACCCGTGCCGCTTGCCGGTCATCGTCAGGTCGTGGGTGCGACTGAGCCGGAGCCGGACCGGGCGCCCGGTGAGCGTCGCGCCGAGGGCCGCGACCGCGGCGAAGCCGTGCGGCTGCATCTCCTTGCCGCCGAAGCCGCCGCCCATCCGCAGGCACTGGACGGTCACGTGGTGGCTGTGCAGGCCGAGCACGTGCGCGACGATCTCCTGCGTCTCGGTCGGGTGCTGGGTGCTGCACTGGACGAACACCTGACCGGCCTCGTCGACGAGCGCCAGCGAGGCGTGGGTCTCGAGGTAGAAGTGCTCCTGGCCGGCCATCTCGGTGACGCCCGTGAAGACGTGCGTCGCGCCGGTCAGGCCCTGGTCGACGTCGCCGCGCGCGACGACGGGCTGGTTGCCCTGGAAGCTCTCGGCCTCGATCGCCTCGGTCAGCGCGACGATCGCGGGCAGCGGCTCGTAGTCGACCTCGACGGCCTCGGCACCCAGTCGCGCGGCCTCGAGCGTCTCGCCCAGCACCCACGCCACGGCGTGCCCGACGAACATCACCATGTCGGGGAAGAGCGGCTCGTCGTGCTTGGTCCCCGAGTCGTTGACGCCGGGGACGTCGTCGGCGGTGAGGACGCGCACGACCCCCTCGACCTCGAGCGCCGGACCGGTGTCGATGCGGGCGACCCGGGCGTGGGCATGCGGGGAGCACACGGGGTGCGCGTGCAGGACGTGGTGGGTGCGGTGCACCAGGTCGTCGGTGTAGAGCGCGTGCCCGGTGACGTGCAGGGCGGCGCTCTCGTGGGGAAGTGCCTGGCCGACACTCATGTCCCCGCCTCCGCCCAGAGCTTGCGCAGCGCGTTGCCGAGCATCGCCTCGCGGTAGGCGGCGCTGGCGCGGTGGTCGTCCATGGGCGTGCCCTCGCTGCGCAGCACCTCGGCCGCGACCTCGACGGTCGCCGCGGTCCAGGGCTGCCCCTCGAGCGCGGCCTCGGTGGCCAGCGCCCTGATCGGGGTCGCGGCCACCCCGCCCAGGCCGATCCGGGCCTTCCCCACCACCCCGGCAGAGATGTCGAGCGCGAACCCGACGGCGACGCTGGAGATGTCGTCGGCCCGTCGCTTCGCGATCTTGTGGAAGGCCGTCAGGCCGGCGAGCGGTCGCGGGATCCGGACCGACGTGATCAGCTCGCCCGGGCCCAGCACTGTCTCGCGATAGCCGGTGAACCAGTCGGCCAGGGCGACCTCGCGCTCCCCGTCGGGCGACGCGATCACGACGCTCGCCTCGAGTGCGAGCAGCACCGGCGGCAGGTCGCCGATCGGGGAGGCGGTGGCGAGGTTGCCGCCGATGGTCGCGCCGTTGCGGATGAGCGGCGACGCGAAGAGCGGCCACACCTGGTCGAGCAGGGGCACGGCTCCTGCGAGGCCGGCCTCCACCTCGCTCAGCGTGAGCCCCGCGCCGATCTCGATGGTGTGTGCGGTGGACAGCGTCCGGAGCTCGGGCAGGCGATCGACGTACACGACGTATGGCGCTCGGCGCCCGCGCAGGTTGGCCTCCACCCCCCAGTCAGTTGACCCGGCGACGACCGTGGCGTCGGGATGGTCACGCAGCAGCCCCAGCGCGGTGGCGAGGTCGGCCGGACGGGTCGCGCCGGGAGCCGGTGCCGGTCGTGACTGCCGTTCCGCCAACGCGTCGCCCGTGGTCGGTCTGCCCAGCGCCAGGGCTGCGTCGCGGATCGGTCGGTAGCCGGTGCAGCGGCACAGGTTGCCGCTCATGGCCTCGACGTCGAACTCGCCTGCGTCCGGGCGGTAGTACTCCGCGGCCATCGAGCAGACGAAGCCCGGCGTGCAGTAGCCGCACTGCGAGCCGCCCGCTCGCGCCATCTCGGCCTGCACCGGGTGCATCCGCTCCGGGCTGCCGAGGCCCTCGGCGGTGACGACCTCCTGGCCGTCGAGGGCGGCGGCCGGGACCAGGCACGCGTTGACCGGGGTCCAGCGGCTGCGCTCGCCCGCGGGACGGCAGACCAGGACGGCGCAGGCGCCGCACTCGCCCTCCGCACAGCCCTCCTTGGCGCCGGTCAGCCCGAGACCGCGCAGGAAGTCGAGGGCGTTGGTGTGCCCGGGCACGCCCGTCAGCGGGCGTGGTTGCCCGTTGACGGTGACGTGCGGGTCGGACATGGGGCCTCAGCTGCCACGGTACGTCGAGTAGCCGAACGGGCTCAGCAGCAGCGGGACGTGCACGTGCCCGGCGCCGGAGACCGTGAACGTCACCAGCACCTCCGGGTAGAAGCCGTCGGTGCCGCGCTGGGCGAAGTAGGCCCCCGAGTCGAAGCGCAGGGTGTAGGTCCCGGGCTCCAGTGCCCTGCCGAGGTCCGCGACCCGGCCGTCGGAGTCGGTGACGGCCTCGGCGCTCGTGCCCTCGCCGCTGAGGGAGACCGCGACACCGGACGCCGGCCGGCCGAGGGTGGTGTCGAGGACGTGGGTGCTCAAGGTGGTCATCGACTCAGTGCCTCCCGGTTGCGGAGCAACGCGATCTGCGTCAGCTGGTTGATCGTCTCGGCGCGCTCGACCTCGTCGGTGGTGCCCAGCCTGCGCCGCAGCTCGGCCAGGACCTCGGGCCCGTCGCGTCCCGCGGCGCGGATGATGAAGACGCGGCCGAACCGTTGTTCGTAGGCCCGGTTGCCCTGCGCGAGCTGCCGTGCAGTCTCCGCGTCCTCACTGTCCACGCCCGCCTGCTCGCGGGTCGAGTGGCGCGCGTCGTGCGTCGCGGCATCTGCCCGCTCCCCGATGCGCGGGTGCCGGGCCAGCGCCTGCTCGAGCTCCTCGTCGGTGATGCCCGCTGCGATCTCGGCCATCGCCTTCTCCATCGCCTCGAGGCTGTCGAACGGTCCGGCGGCCAGCACCTCGTCGGCCCAACGCGGCACGTCGAGGCACGTCAACAGACGGGCCCGCTCATCCATCGCGGGTCACCGTCACCTCGATCAGGCCGTAGGGCCGGTCGGCGGCGATGAACACCTCCCCCGGGTTGTCCAGCCCGAAGGGCGCGAGGTCGACGAGGAAGTGGTGCTTGTTGGGCGCTGCGAACGAGATCTCCTCGACCTCGTCGTGGGCCACCAGCACCGCCCGGCCCATGGCATAGAGGGTTTCCTGGAGGGCCCGGCTGTAGGTCGACGCGAAGGTCGCCAGCAGCAGCGCCCGCACGTCGCCGTACGCCGCGTTCCAGTCGATCCCCGCAGCGTGGGCGTAGCGCCAGCGGGCCGTGAGGGCGGTCGCGAGGATGCGGTCGTCGGCCTCGGGCAGCGTCGTGTACTCGTCCTTGAGGAAGCCCTTGAACTCGGAGCCGGTGGACTTGAGCACGGTCAGGTCCTTGAGCCCGGACACGACCGCGGCCGCGCCGTCGTCGAGGGAGACCTGCGTGGTGCGAACCTCGGCCCCGCGGCGTACGAACGCGTGGTCGTGGCCCCGGCCGTCGACCTCGATCCGGTCCCAGGCGAACTCCTCGACGCTCACGCGGGCATCGGTCGCTGCCGGGGTCGCCTCGACGAGCCGCCGCGCGAGGGCGAGGGCGTAGTCCTCGGGCGAGGTGACCCCGTGCTTCTTGGCGAAGGCGAACGCGGTGTTCTTCTGGGTGTCGGTCGGCAGCACCTGCGACTGGTCGCCGTCGGTGTGTGCCGCGGCGAAGTCACCGCGCAGCGAGGTCGTGACGTTCAGGTCGCGGATCTCGTGGCGAGCCGTGTCGCGCACGATCCGCACGACACGGTTCTCCGCCTTGCCGTACTGGTTGGGCCCCAACACGATCCCCATGGCCCGACACTAGTCCGCCCGACGGGCCGAGTCCCGGGTATCCGCAGCCCCCACTCCTGGAGTTACCGAACAGTCGCGGGGTCCCCAGACGGGCAATGTCAATCGGTCGAAGCAATTTGGGTCAGGCTGCTGCCTGTCGCAGCAGCTCGTTCAGTCTCTGGGCCGGCGTGTGCAGGTCCAGGGTG
>NZ_PZYX01000008.1 GCF_003047285.1 Nocardioides allogilvus
CAGATCAACTCCACAAACGCCTCACGCACTTCAACCGGGAATGTCTTCGGCATACAACGCTCCTTCAAGCGTTGCTTCGACCATATGAATCCGCCACGTGGACACCCCCTGACTGTTCGGTAGGGCGGCCAGGAACCGTTCCAAGCCTGGATCACTCCACGGCCAGCGCGACCGGGAGGTCGGCGACCCAGAGGTCGAGGTGGTGGACCGCCCGGCTCACTCCCACTCGATGGTGCCCGGCGGCTTGGAGGTGATGTCGATGGTGACGCGGTTGATGTCGGCGACCTCGTTGGTGATGCGGGTGGAGATCTTCTCCATCACCTCGTAGGGCAGCCGCGCCCAGTCGGCGGTCATCGCGTCCTCGGAGGTGACGGGCCGCAGGACGACGGGGTGGCCGTAGGTGCGGCCATCGCCTTGTACGCCGACGGAGCGGACGTCCGCCAGCAGCACGACCGGCATCTGCCAGATCTCGCGGTCGAGCCCGGCACGCGTGAGCTCCTCGCGGGCGATCGCGTCGGCCTCGCGGAGGAGGTCGAGCCGCTCGCGGGTCACCTCGCCGATGATGCGGATGCCCAGGCCGGGGCCCGGGAAGGGCTGGCGCCAGACCATCGTGGAGGGCAGGCCGAGCTGCTCACCGACGGCGCGCACCTCGTCCTTGAAGAGCGTGCGCAGCGGCTCGACGAGCTCGAACTGCAGGTCGTCGGGCAGGCCGCCGACGTTGTGGTGGGACTTGATCGTGGAGGTGCCGGCGCCGCCGCCGGACTCGACGACGTCCGGGTAGAGCGTGCCCTGGACGAGCCAGGCGGTGGCGTCGCCGCCGGCCAGGCCGCCGAAGACGCGGACCTCGGCCGCCTCGAAGGTGCGGATGAACTCGCGCCCGATGATCTTGCGCTTCTCCTCGGGGTCGTGGACCCCGGCGAGCGCGTCGAGGAACTGGTCGGCCGCGTCGACCACGTCGAGGGCGTCGAAGACCTCCTCGAAGTCACGCTTGACCTGCTCGGTCTCGCCCTTGCGCATCATCCCGTGGTCGACGTAGACGCAGGTGAGGCGGTCGCCGATCGCGCGCTGCACGATCGCGGCGGCGACGGCGGAGTCGACACCACCGGACAGGGCGCAGATGGCGCGTCCGTTCTCACCGATCTGCTCGCGGATCCGCTCGACCTGCTCCTCGACGATGTTGACCATCGTCCAGGTCTGGCGACAGCCGGCGATCTCGTGCAGGAAGTGCTCGAGCACCTGCTGGCCGTGCTCGGAGTGCAGCACCTCCGGGTGCCACTGGACGCCGGCCAGGCCGCGGGCGACGTCCTCGAACGCGGCGACCGGGGTGACGTCAGTCGAGGCCAGGACCGTGAAGCCCTCGGGGGCGCTGGCGACGGAGTCACCGTGCGACATCCACACGTTGTGGGTCTCGGGGATGCCGGCCAGGAGCGTGCCGGGGGTCGTGACGGAGACGGGCGTGCGGCCGTACTCACGCGCACCCGTGTGGGCGACCTCGCCGCCGAGGCCGCTGGCCATCAGCTGGAAGCCGTAGCACATGCCGAAGACCGGTACCCCCGCCGTGAAGATGGCGGTGTCGATGCCGGGCGCCCCGTCGGCGTAGACCGAGGACGGGCCGCCGCTGAGGATGATCGCCTTCGGCTTGCGGGCCAGCATGTCGGCCACCGGCAGCGAGTGCGGAACGATCTCGGAGTAGACCCTGGCCTCGCGCACCCGGCGGGCGATCAGCTGGGCGTACTGGGCACCGAAGTCGACGACGAGGACGAGGTCGTGGTCTGGGTTCGCGGTCACCCGCGGAGTCTATTCGGAAATAGCACCAGGGCCTGACCGGGGATTGACGGCTGAGCGTCAGGCCGGGCCGCAAACCACCGGGAGAAATAGCACCAGGGCCTGACCGGGGAGGGAGGATGGTCAGGCCCTGGGTAGTCCCGAGCCGCTGCTGGACAGAGCCTGGAACGAAAGACCCGGCCACTGGGAGGGAGCGTTGCTTGCCGGGTCTCTCTCCTTGGCAACGACCCCCACCACGGTGGGTTACGCGGTTATTGCGGAAAGTTCCGCGCGAAATGGCTCAGCTGACGCCGACGATGGGCAGCCGCAGGGCGGCGGGCGCGTCGACGGGCACGACCGGGTTCTTGGGCTCGACGGGCGCGATCTGCTGGTAGGCCGAGCCGAGGGCCGGCCTCGGGTCGGCCTCGCCCTTGTTGGGCCAGAAGGCCATGGCGCGCTCCGCCTGGGCCGTGATCGTCAGCGACGGGTTGACGCCCAGGTTGGCCGAGATCGCCGAGCCGTCGGCGATGTGGACGCCCGGGTGCCCGTACATGCGCTGGTAGGCGTCGACCACACCGGTCTCGGGGCTGTCCCCGATCGTGCAGCCGCCGATGAAGTGCGCCGTCAGGGGCCGTTCGAAGGGCTCGCCGATGTTGCCGCCCGGCTCGCCGTTGATGACCTTCGCCATCCGGCGGACCGCGTCGTAGGCGACCGGGATGTAGGTCGGGTTGGGCTCGCCGTGGCCCTGCTTGGACGACATCCGCCAGCCGAAGCGGCCCTTGACCCCGACGGTGGTGATCGAGTTGTCGAGGGTCTGCATGACGAGGGCGACGATGGTCCGCTCGGACCAGTGCTTCATGTCGTAGAGGTCGAGGGCCTCGCGTCGCTTCTTCCACAGCTCCTTGCCCCACGTCTTGAGGCGGGCCTCCCCCGGCACGTCATCAGCGAGGACGGTCTGCATGAAGGCCATCGCGTTGGAGCCCTTGCCGTAGCGGACCGGCTCGATGTGGGTGTGCTCGTCGGGGTGGAAGGACGAGGTGATCGCCACGCCCTCGGTGTAGTCGGTGGAGAGGTCGGGCGCCAGCGCGCCGAGGATTGCCTCGGAGTTGGTGCGGGTCAGCACTCCGAGCCGGTCGCTGACCTGCGGCAGGTCGCCCTCGCCCTTGAGCTTGTGCAGGAGCTTCTGGGTGCCGAGCGCGGCCGCCGCGAAGACGACCTGGTCGGCGGTGAAGGTCTTGGTCGCCGTACGCCGCGAGAGCTTGGCCTTGGTCCACCGCGTCTCGATCGTGTAGCCGCCGTCGGCGCGCGGGGCCACGCGGGTGACCGTGGTCAGCGGATGCACCACGGCGCCGTTCTGCTCGGCGAGGTAGAGGTAGTTCTTCACCAGGGTGTTCTTGGCGTTGTGGCGGCAACCTGTCATGCACTCGCCGCAGCCGATGCAGGCGTTGCGCTCGGGACCGGCACCACCGAAGTAGGGGTCGGAGTGCGAGACGCCCTGACGATCGGACTGGTCCTGGGGACCACCGAAGAACACCCCGACCGGAGTCGGGTGGAAGGTGTCGGCCACTCCCATTTCCTCGGCGACCTGCTTCATCACCTCGTCGGAGGGTGTGTGCCACGGCGTGTCGACGACGCCGAGCATCCGCTTGGCCTGGTCGTAGTAGGGAGTCAGCTCGGACTTCCAGTCGGTGATGTGCGACCACGACGGGTCGCGGTAGAACGCATCGAGCGGTTCGTAGAGGGTGTTGGCGTAGACGAGGGAGCCGCCGCCGACGCCCGCGCCGGCCAGGATCATGCAGTCCTTGACCATGTCGATGCGCTGGATGCCGTACATCCCCAGCGCCGGCGCGAAGAGGAAGCGCTTGGCGTCGAAGGAGGTCGCGGGGAAGTCGCCGTCCTCGAAGCGGGCGCCGGCCTCGAGCACGCCGACCTTGTAGCCCTTCTCGGTCAGCCGCAGCGCGGTGACCGAGCCGCCGAAGCCGGAGCCGATGACCAGGACGTCGTAGTGCACCGGCTCGGTCATGCCCGGCCCAGCTTCTTCAGCACCCGCAGGCTGGCCGTCAGCACCTTGGCGTTGGCCTTCTCCGACATCCCGAACACGGGCGCGATCGGGATGACCCGCTGGGTCGCGACCGACTGGGCCTCGGTGTAGCGGTGGATGCCCTCAGCGCCCTGGCGACGGCCCATCCCGGACTCGCGCATGCCGCCCATCGGCGCCGCGAGCGAGCCGAAGGTCGCACCGTAGGCCTCGTTGATGTTGACGGTGCCGCACTTGATCTGGCGGGCCAGCTCGCGCCCCCGGCTGCCGTCCTGGGTGTAGATCGCGGCGTTGAGGCCGTAGGTGCCCTCGTTGGCGCGGGCGACGGCGTCGGCCTCGTCGTGGAAGCGGTAGATCGACACGACGGGCCCGAAGGTCTCGTGGCCGAAGCAGGTCATGTCGGGCGAGACGCCCTCCAGGATGGTCGGCTCGAAGTAGAACGGGCCGAGGTCGGGACGGGCCTTGCCGCCGGTGAGCACGCGCGCGCCCTTGGCGACCGCGTCGTCGACGTGCGCCTGCACGGTGTCGAGCTGGTCCTGGGAGATGAGCGAGCCCATGTCGACGGTCCACTCGAGGCTGGCGCCCAGGCTCATGGCCTGCGTGCGTGCCACGAACCGGTCGACGAAGCGGTCGTAGACCTGGTCGGCGACATAGAGGCGCTCCATCGAGACGCAGAGCTGTCCGGCGTTGGAGAAGACGGCGCGTACGGCGCCCTCGGCCGCCTTCTCGACGGAGGCGTCGCGCAGGACGAGCATCGGGTTCTTGCCGCCGAGCTCGAGCGAGCAGCCGATGAGGCGCTCGGCGCACTGGGCGGCGATCAGCTTGCCCGTGGCCGTGGAGCCGGTGAAGCAGATGTAGTCGGAGCCCTGGATGATCGGGGTGCCGAGCTCGCGACCGGGGCCGGCGACGACCTGCCAGAGGTCGCGCGGCATGCCGGCCTCCTCGAGCAGCTTGATGGCCAGCAGCGCGGTCAGCATGGTCTGCGCGTCGGGCTTCGCGACCACGGCGTTGCCCGCGAGGATCGCCGGCAGCCCGTCGCACACGGCCATCGTGAGCGGATAGTTCCACGGCGAGATGATGCCGACGACGCCCTTGGGCACCCGGTTGATCTCGGCGCGCGTCAGCGTCGGGAACATGCCCGGGACGCGGCGGGTGTCGAGGTGGTCGTGGGCGGTGCGCGCGTAGTAGCGAGCGGTCAGCGCGAGGTGGGCGACCTCGAGGAAGGCGTCCTTGCGCGACTTGGCGGACTCCAGGCCCACCAGGTCGAGGAGCTCCTCCTGCCGCTCGAGCAGCAGGTCGTGGTAGCGCAGCAGCACGGCGGCGCGCTCGTCGATGGACGTCTTCGCCCAGGCCGCCTGCGCCTTGCGGGCGCGCACGAATGCCTCGGCCACGTCGTCGGGGCTCGACTGCGGGATCACGGCCAGCGGCTGGCCGTTGAGGGGTGAGTCGAGAGGGGTCGCGGCACCCGTGGACGTCAGGACGCGCTCGGTCAGAGCGGCGACGTAGTCAGGCTCGAGGGCGTAGGACGCCCGCGGGTCGTGCTCGGGGTCTGCGGGACCGTCGACGAGGTGACCGGAGGATGAATTCTGCTCGCTCATGTGTCGAGCGTAGGCCGCACTCCCACTCACTGCTACCCGTCAGTCACATTGTCCCGCCATTTGACATATCAAAGATCTTTGTAAACGACTAGGGTCGCGCCATGCTTTCGTCCCTGCGCACCGTGGTCAGCGCCGTCATGAGCTCCCTGGTGATCATGGCCGTCGCCCTGTGGTTCGTCCTGCCCCGCCGCACCGAACTGCCCGACGTGCTGTGGCTCGCCGTCGTCGCGGCGCTCGGCGCCGGCGCGGCCAGGCTGATCCGGTCCGTGGGCTTCCGGGCTCCTGCCATCGCACCGGGTGCGACGAGCGAGGAGTCCGCCGAGCAGGCGCGGAAGGCGTTCCAGTCGGGCACCTTCAGCCGGATGGCGATCGCCGAGACTCCGGCGATCGCCTCGATCGCGCTCGCCTTCGTCGCCGACGAGGGCGGCCTCGTGCTCTACCTGCTGGGGGCCGTGATCTCGCTGGGGCTGCTGGCGACGTACGTCGTGCCGTCCGCGGCCACCATCGCGCGCACCCAAGAGAGCCTGGAGCGCGACGGCGGCCGCGTCGACCTCACGACTGCACTGGGCGCCTGAGCGCCTCTCCCCTCAGACGATGTCGGGCGCCTGCACGCGCGCCTCGTCGGCCTCCTGGTCGGTGATCTTGAGCTGGGACTGGCGCTCCGCCTCGACGCGGCGCAGGTAGTGGTCGACCTCCTCGTCGGCGCGCTCGATGCTCCAGCCGAGCTCGCCTGCCATCAGGTCGGCCGCCGGGCGTGCGGAGGCGATGCCGCGGTCGAAGGTCTCGATCGAGATGCGCGTACGCCGCGTGAGCACGTCGTCGAGGTGACGCGCGCCCTCGTGGGTGACGGCGTAGACGACCTCGGCAGCGAGGTAGAGCGGGGCGCCCTCGAGCGGCTCGGCCAGCTCGGGACGGGACCGGATGAGCTCGAGCACCTCGTCGACGAGGCCGCCGTAGCGCCCGAGCAGGTGGTCGATCATGCCGATCTCGATGCCCGACTCGCGGGAGAGGGCGACGCGCTGGTTGGTGCGCGCCTCGTAGCCCCAGGCGCCGACGAGCGGAACCCGCTCGGTGATGCTGGGGGGCGCGACCCGGAAGTCGCCCCCTCCCTGTGGACGCAGTGCGTGGTCGACCGCGTCCTTGGCCATGACCCGGTAGGTCGTGAGCTTGCCGCCCGCGATCAGGACCAGGCCCGGCACCGGGTTGGCGACGGTGTGCTCGCGCGAGAGCTTGGTCGTCTCGCCGAGGTCGCCCTTGGGGCGCTTGACGACGGGCTTGAGGAGCGGCCGAAGGCCGGCATAGACACCGACCACGTCGCGGTGGTCGAGCGGGTCCTTCAGCAGCGCGTTGAGGTGGCCCAGGACGTAGTCGATGTCGGTCTTGCTGGCTGACGGGTGCGCGAGGTCGAGGTCCCAAGGGGTGTCGGTGGTGCCGATGATCCAGAAGGCACCCCACGGGATGACGAACAGGACCGACTTCTCGGTCTTCGTGATGAAGCCGCAGTCGGAGCGGATGCGGTCGCGCGGGACGACCAGGTGGATGCCCTTGCTCGCGTCGACGTCGAGGGTCGCGTCGCCGCCGATGAGCACCTGGACCTCGTCGGTCCACACCCCGGCGGCGTTGATGACGACCTTGGCGCGGACCTCGAACTCGACGTCGTTCTCGAGGTCGAGCGCGGTCGCTCCGACGACGCGGTCGCCCTCACGCAGGAAGCCGGTGACCTTGCAGCGGGTCGCGATCTGGGCGCCGTTGTTGGCCGCGGTGCGCGCGATGGTCATCACGAGCCGCGCGTCGTCGACCTGGCAGTCGTAGTAGCGGATCGCGCCGTGCAGCTCCTCGGTCTTGATGTCGGGCGCCATCCGCGAGAGCTGCTTGCGGAAGATGTGCTTGTGACGGGGCACGCCCATGTCGTACTTGCCCGTCATCGCCATACCGTCGTAGAGCGCGACGCCGGCGCCGACGTAGGGCCGCTCCCACGCGTGCTTGAGCGGGTAGAGGAACGGCACCGGCCGCACGAGGTGGGGGGCGAGCTGCGTGAGCAGCAGGCCGCGCTCCTCGAGGGCCTCCTTGACCAGCGCGAAGTCGAACATCTCGAGGTAGCGCAGCCCACCGTGGACGAGCTTGGAGCTGCGCGAGCTCGTGCCCGAGGCCAGGTCTCGCTGCTCGAGCAGGCCGACGCTCAGCCCGCGGGTGACGGCGTCGAGCGCCGCGCCCGCGCCGACGATGCCGCCGCCGACGACCAGCACGTCGAGCTCGGTGGTCATCATCGCCGAAATCGCACTCGCGCGGTGGTCGGGACTGAGTTGGTAGGTCACGTCGTCATCTTGTCAGGCCCTAGCATCGCCACGGTGCCCCCTCTTTCGCCGTTGCCCGCCCGCCACGGCCTGAGCGCGGCGTGGGTGCGGACTCCCGATCGGGTGGCCGCGCCGTCCCCACCGTGGCCGACCATGGCCGCCTGGCTGAGGGACAAGCTGCCGGCGCACGTCGACGTCTCCGCCTTCCTGGCCGCAGAGCGCTTCGTGTACGGCGACGGCAGCCCGGTCCTCGCCGACGATCCCTACCGCCCGCACACCTTCGTGTGGTTCCACCGGGACCTGCGCGACGAGGTCGAGGTACCCGGCTCCTTGACGATCGTGCACCGCGACGAGCGCATCATCGTGGTCGACAAGCCGGCGTTCCTGTCCACCATCCCCCGCGGCCAGCACGTCCTGCAGAGCGTCGTGGTCAAGCTGCGGGACTCGCTGGGACTGCCCGAGGTCTCGACGTTGCACCGGCTCGACCGGGTGACCTCGGGCCTGCTGCTGCTGGCCGTCGAGAAGCGCTGGCGCGGGCCCTACCAAGTGATGTTCGAGCACGGCACCGTTCGCAAGACCTACCGCGCGCTCGCGCCCTTCCGCCCCGACCTCGAGCTGCCGGTGACCGTCCGCAACCACATCAGCAAGACGCGCGGTGAGTGGCAGGCCGCTGTCGTCGAGGGTGCTCCGGTGAACGCGGAGACGCTCGTCGAGCTGGAGTCCCGGGTGGGCGACGACCTCGCGGTCTATCGGTTGACGCCCCGCACCGGGCGCACCCACCAGCTGCGCCTGCACCTCCACGGTCTCGGCATCCCGATTGTCGACGACCCGCTCTATCCCGTCGTCCACGAGACCGACATCGACGACTTCTCCCGACCGCTCCAGCTGCTCGCGAGCGAGCTGGCGTTCACGGACCCGGTCGACGGCACCGAGCGGTCGTTCGTCAGCTCTCGGCGACTGCCGCTGCTGCCGGAGCCGGACGCCCTGGGCTGATCACGCCCCTGGTCGGTCAGAGGACCTCGGCACGCACCCGGTGCGCGAGGGTGACCGCGGCATCGATCTCGGCCTTGCGGATCGAGACGCTCTCGACGCTGAATCCGAAGGGCATCCCGAGCGAGCGGCAGAACCCCGCGAGGTCGTGGGCCGTGGCCAGGCAGTGCGCCAAGGACGCCTCGAGGGTGTCGTCGCTGTGACGCAGGGAGTTCTCCATCCATCGCGGCACCTGCACTCCCAGCCAGCGCAGGAACTCGAGCGTCCTGAGCGATCCGCAGACGGACAGCGTGAAGATCACGGGCGCCGGCTCGGTCCCGCTGTCCCGGCACGCGTAGTAGTAGTCGGAGACCAGGTTGCGGGCGGCCTGCGCGTCGTAGACGACCTGGGTGATGAAGAACGAACAGCCCCGCTCCGCCTTGGCGAGCAGCCTGGCGTGTTCCTCGGCTCCCGCCGCGTGACGCTCGGGGATCGCTACGGCCCCCAGGAGGACCTCCGGTCTCGAACGACCCCGCAGCTCCTGGGCGTCGGCCAGGGTCGTCTGCACCGCGAGCTCTCGTGAGGCAGCCCCGACGAAGACGGTGGACACCCGCTCCGGGTCCTGGTCACGCAGCCAGGTCTCCAGCTGGGGTTGGGTGTACTTGCCGACGCAGCGATAGACGACGACCGACCGCTCCCACGCACCCAGGTGGTTCGCGAGGTAGTCGGCAGGATCGATGGTCGGGAGATAGGGGAAGGGACGGCTCTGGTCGGTCCGGTCGCTCTCGTCGACGATGTCGTAGAGCAACAACCCGTCCAGGTCGAGCGCGCCGAGGCGTTCCAGGGTGACGTCGGCGATCCGCTGCGCCTCCTCGGGAACGACCGAACGTCGCGGCGGGGTGAGACCGAACAGCAGGTATCCGCTGTCCCGGCGGGCGAGTCGGGCAGCCAAGTGATCAGGCACAGCGGCAGCCTATTGGCGGTTGACCTGGTGTCGGCAGCCTGTGCCTCTGCGGTGGTCGGTGGGGGTGACGTCGGTGGTGCCGTCGGGGTCGCGGAGGAACTGTTGGCCGTGGGGGTCGGACCAGAGCCAGGTGCCCCTCTCGAGGGGCGTGTAACGCCACCCGGCGTGGGTCTTGAGCTGGTGATGATGGCGACACAGGGGCGCGATGTTGCAGTCGCACGACGTGCCGCCCGTGGTGGGGTCGTGGTGGTCGAACGGGACGATGTGGTCGTGGTCGCAGGCCCGGGCGGGTCTGGTGCACCACGGGAAGACGCAGGTCCCGGCGATCAGGTCGGCGCGGAGGCGGGTGCGGGTCTTGATCTGGTGCACGGACGTCTGGTCGTGGTCGGCGAGGTCGAGCACGGGCTGGATGCTCAGGTGGGTGTCGGTCCGGCTGCACCAGTCGCGGACGAGCTGGTCGAGCACGGCGCGGTCGCGGGTGAGGTTGCGGGCCACGGGGTCGAGGCCGACGAGGTTGGTGTCGGTGATGTGCAGCACCAGCTCGGTCCGCTTGCTTGGGGCGGGGGCGTCGTCGCCGGCGAGGAGGGCCAGCGCGGCGGCGGGGTCGGCGAGGATCCCGATGGCACGCGATCGGCGTACGTCGAGGGACTCCGCCGGCAGGCCCAGGGCCGCGTCCCTCGCGGCGATCGCTGCCGCGACCCGGGTGGCGGCGCGGTCGAAGTCGAACAGGTCCTTCCAGTCACCACGGATGGCCATGTCGGCGATCCCGGTGTGGTTGATCGAGGCCTCGTCGAGGCGCACGAACCGCCGGTCCAACGCTTCGAGCTGGTCGGCCTCGCGCTGCTCGGGGTAGAGCCGCAGCATCGCCTCGTCGATCTTCTTCTCCAGCGCGACCTCACCGATCTTGTGCGCGAGGTGAGCCACGTGGGTGTCGATGTGGTCCGACACGTCACGCGGGCGACCCATGATCGAGCGCGCGAGCATCCTGGCCTTCGTCGGCTCGACCTGGCCGGCGAGCACCCGGTCCCAGAGCCGCGGCAGGCGGTGTCGCACGATCAGCGCATCGCGGATCAGGCACGACGCGGCGTTGGTGGACCGCCCGATCGCGCCACCGAACGCCGCCGGGGCGTCCCACCGCACCGAGGGGATGAACGGGTCGTCGAACCCGTCCGGGTCACCGACACAACCATTCGCGCAGCCGCCGCCGAAGTCCTCACCCGGCAGACCCGTGGTCGGGCAGCCGTGGATGCACGCACCACTCGCCTTCTCGTCTGGGTGGGCATCGGCCCACTCCGCTGCCAGCACGAACACCCGCGTCTGCGCCGACCGCAACGTTGCGGTCGTCTCCCGGAGCTCCGCGATCATCGCGGTGGGAGTGACGGTGTCGGTGGCCATAACCCATTCTCCCTCGAACATCTGTTCGAGTCAAGAGGTTTCGGTCGTCCTTTTCGCGGTGCGTGGGGCCTCACGAGGGCCGCTGGTGGCCTGCGAGGAGGGCCGTGGGCTGAGGGGCGCTTGCGCGACTCAACGGTCGCGTTGCCCCAGGTGGGCCACGAGCTCCTGATGGAGCGCAGGCTCCTCATAGCCGCCGACCAGCAGGCTCGCCAAGATCTGGAGACGACGTAGGTCACGGCAATCGGCCAACCGGAGTCGGTCGATGGGACCGGGATAGGCGGCCACGGCGTCGTCCGTGATCGTCATCGAGGCCAAGTCCCACTCCAGTGGCCCGACGCACACGTCTTCGAAGTCCGTCCACACCGGCCCGCCCGGGGTCATGAGGACGTTGCCGGTGTGGGCGTCTCCGTGCAACGGGCGTTGCGGCCAGGTCAGCGCCAGTGGAACCAGCTCGCCCGCGGCCCGGTGCAGCATCGGATCCGAGGACACCGTCAACGCCGTGGCGATGTCCGTGAGCGGGCCGACCAGCGGCGGCAGGTCGCCGGGGTAGGCGTCCAGCGCCGAGTGCAGTCGTCCCAGCATCGCGCCGAACTGAGCTGCCGACACCACGGTCGAGTCGTGCTCGGCCCAGTGCCACAACGACACCTCCAACCCTTCGGCCATGTACGGCCCCGCGTCCGCCCACGGGGCGACGACCGGTAGCCCGGTCGCCGCGAGGTAGTTCGCCACGGACACCTCGCGCTCCAGCCACGGCCAGGGGTCAGGACGCAGCTCACGCCCGATGGTGACGACGCGGGTGACCACCGCGGCAGGCCGCAGCCGCACCCGCACGCTGTGGCCCTCGGCGATCACCTCCGGGTCGTCGGCGGGCAGTCCCAGCGCTCGCGCGCAGGCGACTGACGCCGACACAGCATCTGCGGTGCTGGGTGCCGAAGTCATGCCGTCACAGGCGTACGGCGGGTGCTCAGCCACCCCACCCAGATGGCCCCGACGACGGCGAACCCGGCGCCGGTCATCAGCGCTGCGGGGATGCCCCCGGACCGGGCGACGAGGCCCAGGCAGATCGGGCCGAAGCCCAGCCCGAGGTCGATGAAGGCGGAAGCGGTCCCGGCGGCCGCGCCGCGCTCGGAGGGGGCGGCGGTGGCGAAGATCGCGGAGAAGAACGCCGGCGTCGAGAACGTCACCCCGACCGCGGTGATCACCACGCCGACCATCAGCCCGACGGGCGTCAGCCACAGCGACATGACACCGAGCCCCACCGCCATCGCCAGCAGCGAGGCCATGCCGAGGGGCAGCGCCGGCAGCCGGTCCGGTACCCGCGCGAACACGATGCGGCAGACCACGACGACGAGGCCGTAGACCAGCAGCGCCAGCGACGTGTTGCTCATGCCGACCTGCGCGCTGTGCAAGGACGCGAAGGCGAGGAAGCCGCCGACCGCGGCCAACGAGGCGAAGAACCCGAGCGAGGCTGGGATGCCCGGGCGGTGGATCAGCTTCCCGTGGCCGACGAGGGAGCGATCGCGCGCGGGTTCTCCGATCAGCAACGTCAGGCCGACCGAGACCGCGCAGAACACGGCGGCGCCGGTCCACGCGACGTCGTACCCCCATCGAGAGAGGAGCGCCTCGCCCAGCGGCGGCCCCAGCGCGAGCCCGAGGTAGAGCCCGAGCGAGTTGTAGGAGACCGCCTCGCCCATGCGCTCCGGCGGGGCGATGTCGGCGAGCAGCGCGAAGGACGCCACGAAGAACGCCGCCTCGGCGACTCCCTGGAGCAACCGGATCGCGACCAGCGCCTCCAGCGAGGCGACGAACGGGATCAGCAGCATGCCGACGCCCGCGAGCACCGCGCCGAAGATCATCAGTGGGATCCGGCCGCGGCTGTCGGACAGCCGCCCGACATGGGGCCGGCACAGCAGCGCCGTCACGCCGAAGGCGCCGAACGCCAGCCCGGCGCCCGCCTCGTCCGAGCCCACCGGACCGGTCGTGTAGAGCGGCAGGGTGTGCACGGCGACGCCGACTGCCGTGAAGTACGCCAGGTTGGCCACTCCCAGCAGGACGAACGGCCGGTTCAGCAGTCGGGTCTCCACCTGGTCATCAGCCGATGACGACCTCGACGCGCTGGAACTCCTTGAGCTCCGTGTAGCCCGTCGTGGCCATCGAGCGGCGCAGCGCGCCGATCAGGTTCATGGTGCCGTCGGCGACCCGCGAGGGTCCGAAGAGGATCTCCTCGATCGTGCCGACCCGCTCGAACTCGACGCGCTCGCCGCGCGGCAGCTCGGGGTGGTGCGCCTCGCCGCCCCAGTGGAAGCCGTGGCCGGGGGCGTCGGTCGCACGCGCCAGCGGCGAGCCGACCATCACGGCGTCGGCGCCGCAGGCGATCGCCTTCGCGACGTCGCCCGAGCGGCCGATGGAGCCGTCGGCGATCACGTGGACGTAGCGACCGCCCGACTCGTCGAGGTAGTCGCGACGGGCCGCGGCGACGTCGGCGACCGCCGATGCCATGGGTACGGCGACGCCCAGCACCGTCCTCGTCGTGTGAGCCGCTCCCCCGCCGAAACCGACGAGCACCCCGGCAGCGCCGGTGCGCATGAGGTGCAGCGCGGCCTGGTAGGTCGCGCAGCCACCGACGATGACGGGCACGTCGAGCTCGTAGATGAACTCCTTGAGGTTCAGCGGCTCGAACTGCGAGGAGACGTGCTCGGCGCTGACCGTGGTGCCGCGGATGACGAACATGTCGACGCCGGCGTCGACGACGGCCTTGGCGAACTCCTTGGTCCGCTGGGGCGACAGCGAGCCGGCGACGGTGACGCCTGCCTCGCGCATCTCCTTGAGTCGGGCGGTGATGAGCTCGGCCCGGATCGGCTCGGTGTAGATCTCCTGCATGCGTCGCGTCGCGTCGCTGCCCCGGAGCCCGGCCACCTCCTCGAGCAGGTCGGACGGGTCGTCGTACCGCGTCCAGAGGCCCTCGAGGTTGAGGACGCCCAGGCCGCCGAGCTTGCCGAAGGCGATCGCGGTCGCGGGCGACATCACCGAGTCCATCGGCGCGGCCAGCACGGGCAGCTCGAAGCGGTAGGCGTCGATCTGCCAGGCGGTGCTGACCTCTTCGGGATCGCGGGTGCGCCGCGAGGGCACGATCGCGATGTCGTCGAAGGAGTAGGCGCGACGGGCGCGCTTGGCTCGGCCGATCTCGATCTCAGTCACTGCCGCAGCCTATCGGCAGAACAGCCACCTATCGTGTGCGGCATGGGGCCGATGATCCGGACCGCGAGCCTGCGCGGCTTCGCACCGCTCATCCGCGAGCTGGGCGGCGACCCCGCAGCGTTCCTCGCCCGGTTCCACCTCCCTGCGGACGCCCTCGACTCCGACGACGGCCTGATCGGCATCACCGAGCACGACCGAATGCTCGATGCCGCCGCCGACGACCTGGACTGCCGTGATCTCGGCCTGCGGCTGGCCACGTCCCAGGACCTCACCATCCTCGGTCCGCTGGCCCTCGCCATCGAGTCGTCACCGACGGTCGCCGACGCGCTGCAGTGCGCCTCGCGGTTCATGTTCGTGCACAGCCCCGCGCTGACCGTGGCCCTCGAGCCGGACCCGCGCGGGGCGCGCGGTGTGGTCGCGCTGACCTACCGCAAGGACCTCCTGGAGTCGCCCTACTCGCCGCAGGCGATGGAGCTGGGCCTCGGGCTGTTCCACCACGTGGCCGACCAGATGATGGACGGGATCACCGGGCTCAGGTCGGTGGAGTTCCCGCACCAGCCGCTCTCCCCCATCCGTCGCTACACCGAATTCTTCGGGGTCGACGTCAGGTTCGGCGCGCCCACCGCCGCGCTGCGGATCGAGCGGCGGGTGCTCGACGCGCGATTCGCCGGCGCCGACGACACCATCCGCGAGGTGGCGCTCGACTACCTCGCGCGCCACTACCCCGAGCCGACCTCGCGCGTCGCCGTGCAGGTCCGCCGCGCGCTCGCGGAGAGCCTGGGCCTGCGCACACCGAGCCTGGCGCACGTCGCGCGGCTGTTCTCCCTGCACCCGCGCACCCTCCAGCGACGCCTGGCCGCCGAGGGCACCTCCTTCGAGGCGACCCTCGACGACGTCCGCCGCGACGCCGCCCACCGACTCATCACGACCACCGACCTTCCGCTCAGCCAGGTCGCGGCCCTCCTCGGCTTCACCGAGCAGTCCACCCTCGCGCACGCGGTGCGACGCTGGCACGGCGTCACGCCCCGCCAGCTGAGATTGTCGCGCTGAGACAAGTCTTTCCGGGGTGCGCGTCGCACCCTTGTCGCCATGACGCTGACCAACTCCCTGTCCGACATCGGCGCCCGAGCGATCCCCGAGTTCGACGGCGTCCACGACGTGTGGCCGCGCGGGGACCGGCTCCGAGCCGTGCGCGAGGCAGCAGCGGCGTACAAGGTGCGCTTCAAGGCCCAGGGCCAGATCCGCGCGGTGAAGTCGGTCGACATCGCCGCGGCGCCCTATCCGGTCAACTACGCCTTCCACGACGCCGTCTCGGTGCCGACGCTGCCGCTGATCTCGATGATCAACCGGATGATCGTGGTGCAGTACGACGACTTCGACGGCCGCGCCCGCACGCTGGTCTTCGAGCCCACGATGCCTGAGGGCTCGGCCGAGGCACCGTTCTACGCCAACCTGCAGGCGCTGATGGCGAAGGTCCCCGGCGCGACCAAGTTCGCCGAGACGCTGATGCTGAAGTACTACAACGAGCCCGGCGACGTGCTCGACCAGCTCGGCCTGCGCCCCGAGGACATCGACTTCTGCACCTTCGACCACCTGCACGTGCAGGACCCGCGGATGATCCTCGGCTCGACCGAGGTCATCGACGGTGAGAGCGAGCCGCGCCAGCCGCTGTTCGGCGACGCGAAGATGCTGGTGCACAGCCGCGAGCTCGCCACCTTGCAGTCGCTGCACCCGATGCAGTGGGCGTGGTACGTCGACGGCGGGCTCGGCGGCGTCGACCCGTCGAAGCTCGCGACCTTCGACGGCGACATCGAGCTCGGTCCCGGCATCGCGCTGCTGTGGACGCCCGGGCACACCGACGGCAACCACTCGCTGGTGCTCAACACCCCCGACGGCGTGTGGGTGTCGTCGGAGAACGGCATCTCGCTGGACAACTGGCAGCCGGAGCTCTCCAAGATCCCCGGCGTGCGGAAGTACCACGAGCACTTCGGTCGCGAGATCTGTCCCAACGCCAACACGCTCGAGGACTCGCTCGACCAGTACGACTCCATGATCAAGGAGAAGACGATGGCCGACCCGTGCAAGGCCGACCCGCGCTGGCTGCAGATCCTCCCGTCGACCGAGCTGGTCCCGTGGAAGCGCTTCTGGCCGGTCGTGCCGACCTTCTGCCACGGCGGCATCTCGTACGGCGAGATCCAGGCCGGCCTGCGATGAGCAGCTCCGGCGCGGTCGTCACCGGAGCCGGGCGAGGCCTGGGCAAGGAGATCGCCCGCCTGCTCGTCGAGCGCGGCCACACCGTCCTGGTCACCGACGTCGACGAGGGAGCCGCCACCGCCACCGCGGCCGAGCTCGGCGAGCGGGCCTTCGCCCGCGTCGTCGACGTGCGTGACCCCGCCCAGGTCGAGGCCGCGCGCGACGAGGTCGTCGAGCGCGCCGGCCGGCTCGAGGTCTGGGTCAACAACGCCGGCATCCTGATCACCGGCCCGGCGTGGGAGCAGGACGCGGCCGCCCGCCGGCTGATGCTCGAGGTCAACGCCCTCGGCACGATCAACGGCACGGTCGCTGCGATCGGGGCCATGCGGGACGGGGGCGGAGGCCACGTCGTCAACATCGTGTCGCTGGCCGGCCTGACGGCAGTCGCAGGTGAGGCGGTCTACGCCGCGTCCAAGCACGCCGCCATGGGCTTCAGCCTGAGCACGATGGCCGACCTGCGTGCGGCCGGGATCAAGGACATCGACATCTCGTGCATCTGCCCCGACGGCATCTGGACGCCGATGCTGTTCGACAAGCTCGACGACCCGGGCTCGGCCCTGTCGTTCTCAGGCAAGCTGCTGCAGCCCGAGGAGGTCGTCGACGCGGTGCGCAAGGTGCTCGACAAGCCGCGCCTCGTGACCGCCGTGCCGGGCTGGCGCGGGATCGTCGCCAGGGTCGGCGACGCCGTACCGTCCTTCGGGCTGGCCGCGGTGCCCCTCGTGGTCAAGCAGGGCGCGCGCGTCCAGCGCAAGCTGCTGAAGGCTCAGGCTCCCGAGTAGTTCGGCGCCTCGACCGTCATCTGCACACCGTGGGGGTGGCTCTCCTTGAGCGAGGCCGACGTGATCCGGACGAAGCGGCCCTTGTCCTGGAGCTCGGGCACGGTGCGCGCGCCGGTGTAGAACATCGACTGGTTGAGCCCGCCGATGAGCTGGTGGGCGACAGCGCCGAGCGGGCCGCGGTAGGCGACCTGGCCCTCGATGCCCTCGGGCACGATCTTGTCGTCGCTGGCGACCTCGGCCTGGAAGTAGCGGTCCTTGGAGTAGGACTTCTTGCCGCGGCTGGACATCGCGCCGAGCGACCCCATGCCGCGGTAGGACTTGAACTGCTTGCCGTTGACGAAGACGAGCTCGCCGGGCGACTCCTCGCAGCCGGCGAGCAGCGAGCCGAGCATGACCGCGTCGGCGCCGGCGACGAGCGCCTTGGCGATCTCGCCGGAGTGCTTCATGCCGCCGTCGGCGATGACCGGGACGCCCGCGGGCTTGCAGGCCAGCGAGGCTTCGTAGATCGCCGTGACCTGGGGGACGCCGACACCGGTGACGACGCGGGTGGTGCAGATCGAGCCCGGACCGACGCCGACCTTGACCGCGTCGGCGCCGGCGTCGACGAACGCCTGCGCACCGGCGCGGGTCGCGACGTTGCCGCCGATGACCTGCACGTGCTTGGTGGCGGGGTCGGTCTTGAGCCGGCGGACCATGTCGAGCAGGAGGTGCACGTGCCCGTGGGCGGTGTCTGCGACGAGTACGTCGACGCCCGCCTCGACCAGCGTCGTGGCGCGCTCCCACGCGTCGCCGAAGTAGCCGATCGCGGCACCGACGAGCAACCGTCCGTCGTCGTCCTTGGAGGCGTGGGGGAACTGCTCGGACTTCACGAAGTCCTTGACCGTGATCAGTCCGCCGAGGCGACCGTCCGGCTCGATGAGCGGGAGCCGCTCGCGCTTGTGCGCGCGCAGCAGGGAGGTCGCCTCCTCGCGGGAGACCCCGACCGGACCGGTGATCAGGCCCTCGGAGGTCATCACCTCGTTGACCTTCGTGGTGGCCCACTCGGCGACGGGCGTGAAGCGCAGGTCGCGGTTGGTGATGATGCCGAGCAACCGGTTGTCCACGTCGACGACAGGCAGCCCGGAGACGCGGTATTCGCCGCAGATGCGGTCGAGGTCCTCCAACGTCGCGTCGGGGCCGATGGTGACCGGGTTGGAGATGATGCCGGTCTGGGTGCGCTTGACGAGGTCGACCTGGTAGGCCTGGTCCTCGATGGAGAGGTTGCGGTGGAGCACGCCGATGCCGCCCTCGCGAGCCATCGCGATGGCCATCCGCGACTCGGTGACGGTGTCCATGGCGGCGCTGACGAGCGGCACCTTGAGCGAGATATCGCGCGTCAGCCGTGACGTCGTGTCGATGTCGGCCGGGGCCAGGTCGGACTCACCCGGCAACAGCAGGACGTCGTCGTAGGTGAGGCCCAGCGCGGCAAACTTCTCGGGGATCTCCACCCCCCAGAGTCTAACGGCCCACTGGTGCACCCAGCACAATGGGCCGATGCCGCCCCTGCCACGACCGTCACCCCGCGTGGTGGTCGCGCTGGCGATGGTCGCGGCCGTGGTCGGGCGGGTGCCGTCGCTGCAGTGGCCGCTACGCCCCGACGAGGCCGGCTTCCTGCTCGTGGCCCGCGCCTGGCGCCCGCAGCCGGACAGCATGTTCGGCACCTACTGGGTCGACCGGCCACCGCCGATCATCGCGCTCTTCAAGCTCAGCGACTGGATCGGCGGGCCCTACTTCATCCGGGTCGTCGCCGCCCTGGCCGCGGCCCTGTTCGTCCTCGCCGCGGCCGGCACGGCCCGCCGCCTCGCGGACTACGCCGGGGCGCGCGACGCCGCGCGGATCGGCGCATGGGTGGCCGTCGCGACGGCGGCGCTGACGTCCCATGCCGCCATCGACTCGGTCGCCGCCAAGGGCGAGATCCTCGGCCTGCCGGTGGTCATGGCGTCGTGCTGGTTCGCGACCGACGCGCTCCTGCGCCGTTCCTGGCTCCACGCGGCCGCGGCGGGGGCGCTGGCCACCCTCGCGATCGGGGTGAAGCAGAACCTGTTCGGGGGGCTGGTCTTCGGTGGCGTCCTGCTCGTCGCCGCACTGGTCACGTCCCGCCTCGAGCGCCGCGACTTCCTCCGGCTCGCGGGCGCCGCGCTTGCCGGAGCACTGCTGCCTGTCCTCGCCACCGTGGTCTGGTGCCTGGCCGCGGGCGTCCACCTGTCCACGCTGGCCTACGTGACCCTCGGCTTCCGGCTCGATGCCAACACGGTGCTGGCCACCCAGCCGTCGAGCACGATCGACGCCCGGATCGACACCCTGCTCCAGATCGTCCTCGACACCGGCCTGGGGGCCCTGGGCGTGTGGTTCCTGCTCCGCCTGCCCCGCCTGCTCCGCCGTGCGAGCGTCCCGGCGGCGGCGGTCGTGGCGATGCTGGTCGTGGACACCGCCGGGGTGTTCCTGAGCGGCAGCTACTGGCGCACCTACCTCCTCGTGCCGATCGCCCCCGCCGCGCTCTGCCTCGCCCTGCTGCTCGCCGACGAGACGCTGATGACCCGGCAGTGGCGGCACTGGACCGCGATCGTCACGCGGGCGGTGATCGTGTTCACCGTGATCGTCTCAGTGCTGTCGCTGGCCGAGTGGAAGCGCACCGTCGGCAGCTATCCCCCGACCGAATATCGCACCGGTCGTGCCATCGCGGTCGCGGCCGAGCCCGGCGACACCCTCGTCGTGTACGGCGGGCGCGCGGACATCCAGTGGGCGAGCGGGCTGCCGTCGCCGTACGAGCACCTGTGGTCACTGCCCATGCGCACGCTCGACCCGGACCTCAGCGACCTCGCGAGCGTGCTGGACGGGCCGCGCGCGCCGGCCTGGTTCGTGCAGTCCAAGCGGCTCGACGAGTGGTCGGAGGCGGGCACCGACAAGGTCCGCCTCGACCTGCTCGAGGGCTACCAGCTGGTGGCCATCGCCTGCAGCGCCTACCGCGTCTACCTCCGGCGGGAGCTGGACCGCCCGACGCTCAGCATCGACTGCGACGCGACCTTCGACGAAGTGGTGCTGCCGTAGGTGCAACCGTTTGCCCGGTCCACCTCGTTCACCCAGCATGGATCGCACCAGCACCCTCGGGAGGGCCTCGCATGAAGCCCGCTGACGAGATGGCCTTCGTCGAGTTCGCGCAGTCCACCCAGCCACGCCTGCGCCGCGCGGCCTACCTCCTGTGCGGGGACTGGGACCGGGCGGCGGACCACGTGCAGGAGGGACTCATCCGCGTCTACGTCGCGTGGCCGAAGATGCGGCGCTCGGGTGGTGAGCACGCCTATGCCCGCAAGGCCGTCGTCAGCGCCTTCCTCGACTCCGCCCGCAAGCGCTCGAGCACGGAGTATGCGACCGAGGCCGATGCCTCGGTGGCCACCGGCGAGGACGTGGCGGAGGCGGTGACCGCCCGCAGGGCACTGGTCGTCGCGCTCGAGAAGCTGCCACCCCGACAACGAGCCTGCGTCGTGCTGCGCTACTTCGAGGACCTCGATGTCGCCGCCACGGCCGCCGCACTCGGGTGCAGCCAGGGAACCGTCAAGAGCCAGACCTCGCGTGCCCTGGACTCGTTGCGGTCCATGTTCGACGAGTCGCCGACCGGCGAGCTCGTGATTCTCAACGAGGGGACCTCGTCATGGTGAACGAACTCCGCAGCCTGCTCAACGAGACCAGTGACAACCCGCCGTACGCCGCCTTCGACGCCGCCGCCGTGCTGCGCTCCGGGCGCTCACGGGTCCGGCGCCGCCGCGCGGCCGTGATCGGCGCGACAGGACTGGCCGCGACCGTGGTGGTCGGCTCGACCCTCGCGCTCGACGGCTTCCGCTCTCCCCCGGACCTCGCCTCCGCAGGCGTCCCCACTCCTGCGGGAACCGTGCTGCGCCTGGCCGACGCGACTCCGGCCGTCGAGGGCGACGACTACCGCGTGCTCACGACCTACACCAACGAGGACCTCGACTCGGACAACGGGCAGTACCTCGACGGGCTGACCGACGACGGTCTGGTGCTCTTCCGCGACGCCCCGGACGCCCAGGACCGGACCAACCGGCTGGCGCTCATGGACCCGGCCACCGGCGAGAAGGACTGGCTGCCAGCCCCACCCGAGAGCCTCGAGCAGATCCGTCCGGTCGACCTCGGCACGGACCGCCTGCTGTGGAGCACGATGCACTACGAGGGCGACGGCGGCGAGCTCCGCGGCGACCTGCGGCTGCTCACCTTCGACCGCCAGAGCCGCGAGTGGTCCACCATGTCCTGGCCCGGGCTGCCCCGGCTCGAGTTCCCCTCGGCCCAGCTCGGTCCCGACGGTCGGTTGTACGTCGGGGTGCCGGCGACGCAGGGGAAGCCCCCGCCCGGCGGGTGGCCCATCCAGCCCGGCGGCGACGCGGAGGACGCCGATGCTCAGGGCGACAGCCATGACCTGTGGTCGGTGTCGCTCACCGATCCCGATGACGTCCGCGACGAGGGCGTGCGCTTCGGTGACCTCGCCTTCACCGACGAGTCGATGGTGTGGACCGATCGCACCAACGGCGACAGCGGGCTGGTGCACGTGCGCGACCTGGCCACGGGCGAGGAGACCGAGTTCGATCCGCAGTCGGGCGAGAAGTGCAACCTGTTGGCCTTCGGCGCCACCGACGACCGGATCGTGCTGGGGCAGTACTGCGGCACCTACGAGGACGGGGTCCGCGACGACCGGGTCCAGGTGCTCTCGACCACGGGTGAGCAGGTCGTCACCATCCAGGACAGCGACATCGACGGCTCCCTGGGCAGCGGGGGCGAGCCCGGCCTGGTCCGGGTGCGCGCCTTCCAGCGCGGCTCGGAGGGCTACTACGTCTACGACCTCTCCGACGACAGCTTCGTCCGCGTCAGCGAGTCGGTGTCGAAGTGGGAGCTCGGCGGCGCGGCCCCGGCCGGCCACGTCATGTGGGACACCTCCGCCAACCGCGGCAACGGCGCCACCCAGGTCCTTGCGGAGTGGCAGGACTGAGCACACGCACGACGCCCCGCCCGGATCACCGGGCGGGGCGTCGTCGTGGAGCTGGGTCGATCAGTGACCGTGGCCGTGGCCGTGACCACCGGCGGCAGCCGGCTCTTCTTCTTCGGGCTTCTCCACGATCAGCGTCTCGGTCGTGAGCAGCATGCCCGCGATCGAGGTGGCGTTGACCAGTGCGGAGCGGGTGACCTTGACCGGGTCGAGGACGCCCTGGGCCACCAGGTCGCCGTACGTGTCGGTCGCGGCGTTGTAGCCGTTGCCGAGGCCGAGCTCGCGGACCTTGGTGGTCACGACGTAGCCGTTGACGCCACCGTTCTCGGCGATCCAGCGCAGCGGCTCGTCGGCGGACTTGCGCACGATGCGCACGCCGACGGCCTCGTCACCGGTCAGGCCGAGGTTGTCCTCGAGCACGGAGACCGCGTGGATGAGCGCGGAGCCACCGCCGGGGACGATGCCCTCCTCGATCGCGGCGCGCGTCGCGGAGACGGCGTCCTCGATGCGGTGCTTCTTCTCCTTCAGCTCCACCTCGGTGGCGGCGCCGACCTTGATCACGCAGACACCGCCGGCGAGCTTGGCGAGGCGCTCCTGGAGCTTCTCGCGGTCCCAGTCGGAGTCCGAGGACTCGATCTCGGCCTTGATCTGGTTGACGCGGCCCTCGACGGCGCTGGCGTCGCCGGCACCCTCGATGATCGTGGTGTTGTCCTTGGTGATCACGACGCGACGGGCCTGGCCCAGCACCTCGAGACCGACCTGGTCGAGCTTGAGGCCGACCTCGGGAGCGACGACCTGGCCGCCGGTGAGGACGGCGATGTCCTGCATCATCGCCTTGCGACGGTCACCGAACGCGGGCGCCTTGACCGCGACGGCGTTGAACGTGCCGCGGATCTTGTTGACGACCAGGGTCGAGAGCGCCTCGCCCTCGACGTCCTCGGCGAGGATGAAGAGCGGCTTGCCGGCGGCGATGACCTTCTCGAGCAGGGGCAGCAGCTCCTGGATCGAGCCGATCTTCCCCTGGTGCAGGAGGATGTAGGCGTCGTCGAGGACGGCCTCCATGCGCTCGGGGTCGGTGACGAAGTAGGCCGAGATGTAGCCCTTGTCGAACTGCATGCCCTCGGTGAACTCGAGCTCGGTGCCCATGGTGTTGGACTCCTCGACCGTGATCACGCCGTCCTTGCCGACCTTGTCGAAGGCCTCGGCGAGCAGCTCGCCGATGTGGGAGTCGCGCGAGGAGATCGTGGCGACGGACGCCATGTCCTCCTTGGACTCCACCTCGCGGGCGGCCTCGCGCAGAGCGTCGCCGACGGCCTCTGCCGCAGCGTCCATGCCGCGCTTGAGGCCCATCGGGTTGGCGCCGGCCGCGACAGCGCGGAGGCCCTCGTGGACCATCGCCTGCGCGAGCACGGTCGCGGTCGTCGTACCGTCACCGGCGACGTCGTTGGTCTTGGTGGCGACCTCCTTGCACAGCTGTGCGCCGAGGTTCTCGAACGGGTCGTCCAGCTCGATCTCACGCGCGACGGTCACACCGTCGTTGGTGATCGTGGGGGCGCCCCACTTCTTGTCGAGGACGACGTAGCGACCCTTCGGGCCGAGGGTCACCTTGACGGCGTTGGCGAGGGCGTCGACGCCGCGCTCGAGGGCGCGACGGGCGTTCTCGTCGAATTCCAGAATCTTGGGCATTCAGATGCTCCTAGTGAAAGAGAAACCGCCCGGGACGTCATGGGGCCTGGTCGTCGAGACGACCGCTTCCCATGACGCTCCGGGCGGATGGATCAGGAAACGACTGCGAGGACGTCGCGGGCGCTCAGGATGAGGTACTCGCCACCGGCGTACTTGACCTCGGTGCCGCCGTACTTGCTGTAGATGACCTTGTCACCGACAGCGACATCGACGGGCACGCGGTTGCCGTTGTCGTCGACGCGACCCGGACCGACAGCCATGACCTCGCCCTCCTGGGGCTTCTCCTTGGCGGTGTCCGGGATGACCAGGCCAGAGGCCGTGGTCTGCTCGGCGTCGAGCGGCTTGACGACGATGCGGTCCTCGAGGGGCTTGATGTTGACCGACACTTGTCGACCTCCACTTTCCACGTTGGGCTGAACTGGGACTCGAGAAACGGATGTTCCTCGCACGCTTGGGCTTGCCGTGATGCGCGCCGTCGCGGGGATCGCACGTCATTGCAAGCGCTGGCACCCTCATGGCGAGAGTGCCAGCCCAGACGTTAGCACTCCCCCCTTCCGAGTGCTAGCGCAGACTCAGACGAAGGCCCCCAGCGCGACCAGCGCCTCGAACGTCCTGGTCCGCCCCTTGCCCTTGCCCTGCTTGGCGGTCGCCACCTCGGTCTCACCGGTCAGGCTGGTGCGGACCTCGAACTGGCCGGTCGGGCGGTCCGGGGCGACCTCGAAGACAAGGACCTGCGGGTCGTTGGCGTCCTCGACCGCACCGGCGGGCAGAGCGTCGTTGAGCGCGAAGGCCTCGTCGGGCGCCTGCCCGTCGAGGAGGTACGTCGACTCCGACTCGGCCACGTCGTAGGTGCCGTTCGGACCTGCGAACTCGGTGGGTGCGCCGCCCAGCAGCGTGACGACCAGCCAGCTGCGGCCCTCCGGGGCCCAGCCCAGGCCGGCGACGTAGGGACGCTGGGCCGACGAGGAGACCAGGCAAGTGGTGACGGCCTTGCCAGCGTCGGAGGCCTCGGGGCTCCACAGGGGGTCGCCGCACGGCTGGGCACCGGCGGCGAAGCCGAGCTGGTAGAGCGGCTCGGCGGCGGACCGGTCGAGCGTCCCGGTGAGTCCGTCGACGACCTGGTCGACGCCGTCGTAGCCCACCCGCAGGGCGATCTCGGCGGGCTCACCCTTCAGCGCGACGTACTGGCGCCGCGCGACCTGTGCGACCTGATTGTCCTTCACCCAGCCGTTGAGCCCCTCGAGGAGGAACTCCTCCCCGTCCGCGACCAGCGTGAAGGTCGGGTCCTCCAGCGCCCCGTCGGGCAGCCGGTCCGCCACCAGCAGGTCCTCGGGGCCGTCCAGGGCGACCTGGACCCCGACGAGGCTCGCGTCATGTCCGGCCTGCGTGCCCTCGGCGGTCTCCGCGAGCGGCTCGGACACGGTCACCTGCAGGCTCCCCCAAGGCACCCTGACCTCCGCGGTGCGACCCACGAGTGCGTCGACCGCGTCCTCGGCGATCAGCGTGCCCGCCTCCAGCCCGTCCCGCTGCTGCTGGGAGAGCCACACGGCGCCTCCGGCGAGCGAGGCGATGAGGATGACCAGGGCCACGGGCCAGAGGGACTTGCGCACGAGGAAGACCCTCCCATCTCCGCCCTGTCGGGACGCCACGAACCACCTGACAAGATGCGCGGATGGACGTCTCCACGCTCGAATGGCTGCTCACCGATGCGGGCCGTGACCTCCTCGAGGTGGCGATGGGGGCGTACGTCGACGCGGCGGGCGATCCCGTCCGCGCCGCGACCGCTGTGCGCAAGGCGGAGCCGGACCCCGAGCGGGCCGCGGCGGCACTGACCCAGGCCGAGCTGCGGACGCGCGCGGTGGCGAAGTTCGGCGACCTGGCACCCCACATGTTCTTCACACCGGACGCGCTCGAGCAGGCGACGCGACTCCGGGTGGCCGACCACCGCGCTGCCCGACTGGCGGCGGCCCAGCCGACCAGCGTCATCGACCTGGGGTGCGGCATCGGCGGCGACCTGATCGCGTTCGCCCGTGCGGGCCTCACGGCGGCCGGTGTCGACCTGGACCCCGTGCGCGTGGCCGCGGCTCGCGCCAACCTGGCCGCGCTCGGGTTGCCCGGCGCGGTCGAGGTCGCGGACGTGGCCGCCATCGACCCCAGCGGTTTCGGGGCCGCCTTCGCCGACCCCGCCCGACGAGGTGCCCGGGGCCGCGTCTTCGACGTGGACGGCTGGACGCCGCCGTGGCCCTTCGTGCTCGACCTGCTCGCCGGACGCGGCGTCGTGAAGGTCGCCCCCGGCATCCCCCACGACGTGATCCCGGAGGGCGTGGAGGCCGAGTGGGTCAGCGACGGCGGCGACGTCAAGGAGGCGGTGTTGTGGGCGCCGGTCTTCGCCACCACCGACCGCCGCGCGACGGTGATCGGCGACGGTGGGCTCGCCACCCTCACCGACGAGGACGATCCCTTCACCGGGCTCGCGCGCCCGGTCCGAGAGCTGGGCGGTTTCCTCTACGAGCCCGACGGCGCCGTGATCCGCGCGGGTCTCGTCACCGCGGTCGCGGCCGGCGTCGACGGCGGGCTGCTCGACGAGCACATCGCCTACGTCACCAGCGACTCGTCGTTCCGCACCCCCTTCGCCCGGTCCTACCGGGTCCTGGAGGAGGTCCCCTATCGCGAGAAGCCGCTCAAGGCAGCGTTGCGCGAGCGCAGCATCGGCTCCCTGACGATCAAGAAGCGTGGCGTCGAGGTCGTGCCCGAACAGCTGCGCAAGCGCCTCGACCTGCGCGGCGACAACACGGCGACGCTGGTGATGACCCGCGTCGCGGGCTCCGGCACTGCCCTGCTCGTCGAGCCCTTCTAGCAGCCCTTGCGCTCGACGCCCGGCACGGGCACCGGCAGCGAGCCCTTCGCGCGCGCCTTCCCGAGCAGCACGTCGACCAGCGCCGACATGGCGCCCGGTGTGTCGCCGTACGCCGCGATCCGCACCGGCGCCTGCAGCTGGCCGAGCACGTAGGGCGTGTTGGTCGCGACCGCGATCTCGCCGTCGTGGGCCGCGTCCTGGTAGCCGCTGAACCCGATGTTGGTGCCGCTGGCGAGCCGGGTGTCCTCGGCGGCGACGAACCGGCTGAGCGCCGAGGCGCGTTGCCGCTCGCGTGCCTGCCAGGCCTGCTTGCGCCGCGCGAAGGCCTTGCGGCTCTCCTTCTTCTTGCGCGCGGGCGCCGGTTCGATGTCGGTCAGCGACGCGGGTGGGGCCTGTCGCACCAGCACGGTCAGGCCCGCTGCGCGCGCGGCGCTCGAGAAGTTCGCAACCGCGACCGGGTCGCCGACCGGGGTGACCGAGGAGCCCACCAACCGGCCTCGGCAGCTGCCCGCCACCACCGTCAGCGCCGCCGCGCTCAGCGCACGGGAGGCCGCGCGACCGGCGCCCGGCGGGCGACCTCGTTGGTCTCGGCGGTCCCCCTCGTAGTGCAGCAGCAGCGCGATCTGGCGGGCCGCGGCCTGCTCGAGACGGGCCCGCTTCAGCCGCCCGGCCTTCACCGCGGCCACGATGCCGGCACGGGCCGCCGCCGGCGAGGGCGGCATCAGCAGGACGTCGTTGCCGGCGCGCAGCCCCTGCACGGCCGAGCGCGCCGCGTCGTACGTCGCCCGCACCCCTGCCATGGAGAGCGAGTCGGTGACGACCAGCCCGTCGAAGCCGAGCTCGCCGCGCAGCACGTCGGTGACCAGGACCTTGGACATCGAGGCCGGCACCTTCGGATCCAGGGCGCGCACGTCGATGTGGCCGGCCATGATCGCCGGCACGCCCTGCTCGACGGCCGCGGCGAAGGGCGCCAGGTCGACCGCGCCGAGCTGCTTGCGCGTCCGGGTCTGCACGGGCAGCGTGAGGTGGCTGTCCTGCGGGACCGAGCCGTGTCCCGGGAAGTGCTTGAGCACCGGCACCAGCGCGGCGGCGGTGTAGCCGTCGACCGCCGCACCGACGTGCTCGATCACGGTGGTGACGTCGGAGCCGACCGAGCGCGAGCCGATCGTGGGATCACCCGGACCCGAGGTGACGTCGGCCTCGGGAGCGAAGACCACGTCGAAGCCGAGCCCGCGCAGCTCGGCCCCGCTGGCGCGGGCCGCGTTCTTCGTGAGCCGCACCTCGCCGGCCGCGCCGGCGCTCATGAACGTCGGGAACCGCGTCGCGTCGCTCTTGATCCGCTCGACGATGCCGCCCTCCTGGTCGACGGAGAGGAACAGCGGCCACGTGCGGCGTACGGCGCGCTCGAGCGTGGCATTGACGTCACGGATCTGCTGGGTGGACGAGACGTTGTCGGCGAAGGCGATGACCCCGCCGAGGTGCAGGTCACGCACCATCGCGACCGGCGGCGCGGTACCTTGCCACTCCGCGACGATGACCTGCCCGGCGAGGTCGGGCAGCCGCATCCGGCCGACGATGCGGGCTGCGCGCTCGAGCTCCGCGGTCGTCGGGCCCCAGCCCTCGACGAGACCGAGGCGCTCGGCAGGTGTCGGAGGTTGCGTCGCCTCGGCGGTCGGCGCCGACGATCCGGACGGAGTCGGCTCCCCTGCCTCGGGGTCGCCCGAGCACGCCGAGCCCAGCAGGCTCAGCGCAACGATCAGGGGGAGGAACCGGCGCACCGGCCCATCCTCTCAGCCGGGCTCAGCCGAGGTTGGCCCGCTCGGCGCCGATGGTGGTGTCGGAGCCGTGGCCGGTGTGGACGACGGTCTCGTCGGGCAGGTCGAAGAGCCGACGACGGATGGACTGCTCGATCACGCGGGCGTCGCTGAACGAGCGGCCGGTCGCGCCCGGCCCGCCCTGGAACAGGGTGTCGCCGGTGAAGACGCAGCCGAGGTCGTGGACGTAGATGCACACCGCACCCGGCGCGTGTCCCGGCGTGTGCAGGACCGTCAGCGCGGCGCCGCCGACCTTGATCGACTGGCCGTCGGTGATGTCGACGTCCCACAGCTCGTCGGCATGGGTGAGCTCCCACAGCGGACGGTCGTCGGGGTGCAGCAGGATCGGCGCCCCGGTGGCCACGCGCAGGGCGGGGGCGACGCGGACGTGGTCGTCGTGGGCGTGGGTGCACAGGATCGCCTTGACGGTGCGGCCGTCCACCACCGCGAGGATGTCCTCGACCGAGTGCGGCGCGTCGATGACGATGCAGTCGGTGTCGTCACCGATCACCCAGATGTTGTTCTCGACCTCGTGGATCTCGCCGTCGAGCGAGAACGTGCCGGAGGTGACGCCGTGGTCGACACGGACGGTCATCAGAACACCACCACCGAGCGGAGCACGCTGCCGTCGTGCATCTTCTCGAACGCAGCCTCGACGTCGCCGAGGCCGATCTCCTCGGTGACGAACGCGTCGAGGTCGAGGCGTCCCTGTTGGTAGAGGTCGACGAGCATCGGGAAGTCCCTGGACGGGAGGCAGTCGCCGTACCAGCTCGACTTGAGCGCCCCTCCGCGGCCGAAGACGTCGATGAGAGGGATGTCGGGGATCTTCATGTCCGGTGTCGGCACACCGACGAGCACGACGGTGCCGGCCAGGTCGCGGGCGTAGAAGGCCTGCTTCCAGGTCTCGGGGCGGCCGACCGCGTCGATCACGACGTCGGCGCCGTTGCCGTCGGTGAGGGCCTGGATCGCCGCCACCGGGTCGATGCCCTTCGAGTTGATCGTGTCGGTGGCACCCATGCTGCGGGCCCACTCGAGCTTCGTGTCGTCGATGTCGACGGCGATGATCTTCGAGGCGCCCGCGAGCGCCGAGCCCGCGATGGCCGCCATCCCGACACCACCGCAGCCGATCACCGCGACGGACTTGCCGCGGCTCACGTTGCCGGTGTTGATGGCCGCACCGAGGCCGGCCATCACGCCGCAGCCGAGGAGGCCGACGGCAGCCGCGCGGGCGGACGGGTCGACCTTCGTGCACTGGCCAGCGGCGACCAGCGTCTTCTCGGCGAAGGATCCGATGCCCAGGGCCGGGGACAGCTCGGTGCCGTCCTCGAGCGTCATCTTCTGGGTCGCGTTGTGCGTCGCGAAGCAGTACCACGGCTCGCCCCGGTGGCACGCACGACAGCTGCCACAGACGGCACGCCAGTTGAGTACGACGAAGTCCCCAGCCTCGAGCCCGGTGACACCGTCTCCGACGGACTCGACGATGCCGGCCGCTTCATGGCCGAGCAGGAACGGGAACTCGTCGTTGATCCCGCCCTCGCGGTAGTGCAGGTCGGTGTGGCAGACCCCGCAGGCCTGGACCTTGACGACCGCCTCACCCGGACCCGGGTCGGGGATGTTGATCGTCTCGACCGTGACCGGCTGGCCCTTGGCGCGGGCGACGACGCCCTTCACCTGCTGCATGTCGTGCTCCTTCGGATCAGGGGTTGAAGTCCCACGTGGCGAGCATCGAGGCGATGATCTCCTTGGCCTCGGCGATGGTGCCGTACTCCGTCGTGAACGAGAACTCCAGGACGTACTCGATGTTGCCGATCAGGGAGCCGTAGGTCTCGTCGTAGGTGACCGAGTTGACCCGACCCGCCAACCTGTAGGCCCTGGTGCCGTCGCCGAGCACGACGTCGTCCATCCTCTTCACTCCCGGCTCGGCCCCGATGCGGAGCTGGCGCTTGGCGATCCGGTCCAGCGAGGTGGCCTGGTCGTCCTCCCCGCCGAGCTCGGAGAAGGTCAGCGCGCCGAAGGTGTCGGCGCCCTGCCGGATGAACGGCACACCGAAGTTGTCCTGCTCCGTCCAGCCCTTCGGCATGGTGATCTCGGCGAGGTCGTGCTTGAGCTTGCGACCGTCGGCGGGCTCCACGGTCGGTGTCGTCTCCGACGGGCTCGGGGTCTCGGCCGACGCCGCGGTCGACTCGGTGGAGGTCGTGCTCGGGCTGGCTGGATCAGCCCCCGCATCGTCGCCGCCGCAGGCCGCAAGGCTGGCAACACACATGAGGGAGGCGAGGGCGAGCCGGGCACTGGTCACTGCTTCACCTCTCGATAGTCGACCGTCGCGAGAACACTGGCAATGATCTCGTCACGCGTCGCCTTGTCCTCGCCGTTGACGAACTCGAACGTCACCGTCAGTCGGTCGTCGTTCAAGATCGCACCGAACCGCTCGACGTGTTCCCCGGGATTCGACTTACCGGCCACGTGGAAGGCCGGCTGGCCGTCCAGCTCGAGATCGTCGAGACGCTTCAGCGGAAACTTCCAGCCTCCGCTCCTGCGCGATTCCTCCCCGAGCCCGTCCAACGTCAGCTGGCCGCTGTTGGGGAAGCGGAACACATAGACCGTCGTCCCGATCGCATCTCGTGGCGCAGCCCCGGACATGACCGCATAAGCGGGAGTCGCCACCCATCCCTCAGGGGCGTTCGCCCGAACCCCGCGCACAGCGATCCTCGGCCCGGTTGCGGGAGCCACCGACGGGCTCGGGGACTCGGAAGCCGACTGGGTCGACGCCTCGGTCGACTGGGTGGAAGTCGTGCTCGGGTCGGCTGGATCCGCCCCGGCATCGTCGTCGCCACCACAGGCCGCGAGACCGGCAACACACATGAGGGAGGCGAGGGCGAGCCGGGCACTGGTCACTGCTTCACCTCTCGATAGTCGACCGTCGCGAGAACACTGGCAATGATCTCGTCACGCGTCGCCTTGTCCTCGCCGTCGTGGAACTCGAAGAAGATCAACAGGTGGTCGTCGTTGACGATGGAGCCGAACGTCTCGAAGTATTCGCCCGGGTTGGCCTTCCCGGCGACGTGGAAGGAGGTCTGCCCGTCGAGCTCGACGTCCTCCAGTCGCTTCAGCTTGAACTTCGCACGGCTCTGGCTGCGGTAGCTGTCGCCCAGCTCGTCCACGGTGAACAGGCCACTGTTGGGGAAGCGGTAGACGGAGGCGATCGTCTCGGTCGCCCCGGGCGGAACCGCCGACGCCATGACCGCATAGGGGCGGGTGGCACGCCAGCCCGCGGGGGCGTTCACGCTGAGCCCGCGAACGGCGAGCCTGGGTCCCGTGGCCGGGTCGACCGCCGCGGTCGTGGAGACCTCGGTCGGCGACTCCGTCGCTGTCTGCGTCTCAGCGGCGGACCCGCTGGTGGTGGGTGCCGTCTGCGGATCGGGCGCGGTTTCGCCCCGGTCCGACGCACAGCCAGCAAGGGCAAGCGCGAGAGCCAACCCGAGAACCATGCAGTTGACGCGTGAAGTCACGAGATTTCGCCTTCCGAGGTGACGATGAGAATCTGTTGAGCAGACTATGTCGGGAACATCCGGGTGCCAGGTTTGGGACCCGCGCTGACGGGGAATGAGCGCCAGCGCGGCGCCAGCCGCCACTCATACTTGTCCGCACCATGGAGCCACAGGGGAGGCACACCATGATCACGCTGTCAGACGTCGGCGGCCTGAGCGGTGTCAGAAACACGCTCAACGCCGTTGCGGTCCCGCCGGACGTCATCAACAACATCGTCTCGCTCCTCGAGTCAAACTCCTTGAATCTCAAGGGTGGGCACGGTCACTTCAAGAAGCCGGACGGCGAGGTCTTCGGTGGCACGTACGGCGCCCGCAACCTCGGGTCGCACACCGCGAGGGCACACCAGCACCTGTCCAACTCGGTGCTCGAGGCCGTGGCCAGCCTGCAGGCGACCGGCACCGCGATGAAGCAGTTCGACAAGGAGATGTCGTCCGCCGACGCCGACTCCGAGGCAGCTGCCCGCGCCCTGCTCAACCGCACCCAGGCCGCGGTCGACGGCCTGGACGACAACCGCTACACCCCACCCGTTGCGCCGGTCGACGAACCCGGGAGTGATCACTGATGGCAAGCCGCTACTACCGCGACCAGCTCCAGGCGGCGCTGAGCAGCGCCAACGACGAGTCCATCAGCTCCTCGTCGACCGAGTGGCGCACCAATGCCCTGCTCCTGAGCCGGGTGGCCGAGAGCATCCGAACGGGATCGAAGACGCTCGACAGCGAGATCGAGGGCGAAACCGGCAGGGCGATGGTCACCAAGTTCAGGCAGATCAGCGACAAGCTCGAGTCCGACGCGAAAGACATGGAGAAGGGCTCCGCAGCCCTGGCCGTCGCGCACGACGCCGCGCTCGAGGCCATCAAGGTTCGCAACGGGATCCAGCTGTCCGGCCCGATGAACCAGATGCCCACCAAGCCCGAGGGCCCACTGCCCGGCGCGCAGCCCACACCGGCGGAGACACGAGCCCTGGCGAGCTACAACGCCGGAGTCACCCAGTACGAGGCGAACGAAGCGGCGGCCGAGGAGAAGGCGCGGATCGCGCTGACGAAGCTCGACCAGGACTACGCCGAGGCAGCCGTGGTGATGCAGGAGATCCACGGAGAGTCCGACCCGGAGCCGTCCGGTCCCGGTGGTCCCGGTGGTCCCGGTGGTCCGGGTGGTCCCGGTGGTCCGGGTGGTCCCGGCGTCCCCCTGACGCCGACGCCTACTCCGACGCCTACTCCGACGCCGACCCCCACGCCGACGCCGACCCCCACGCCCACTCCGAACCCGACGCCCAACCCGACGCCCAACCCGACGCCCAACCCGACGCCCAACCCGACGCCCAACCCCACGCCGAACCCCGGGCCGACGGGAGCGCCGGTGCCCACCGGTCTCAACCCGGTCGACGTGCCGACGGGCAACGTCCAGGGCACCACCGACGGCGGCACCACCTACCAGGGCATCAACCCCAGCGCCCCGTCCACGGGCGGAGGTGCAGGCGGTGCCAGCGCGGGCATCGGCGGCGCGGCCGTGGCCGGTGCAGCCGGCCTGGGTGGGGGCATGATGAAGGGCGGCGCGCCGCTCAGCGGTTCGGCCAAGGCGCCCACGGGCGGGTCCGTGCGTGGCATCGGCACCGGTGGCCGTTCGGGCAGCGCCAGCTCTTTGACCCGCGGCGCCACCGCGGCTTCCACCTCGCGCAGTTCCGCCGCCGGAGCACGCGGTGCCGCCACTGGCGCCACCCGCGCCGGAGCAGCCGGAGGCACCCGCGCCGGAGCAGCCGGAGCCGCCGGCTCCTCGCGTTCAGCCGGCGCCGGTTCGCGCGCCGGTGCCGGCGGTCGTGCGGGGGCAGCCGGAGCATCAGGCGCTGGCACCAAGGGCAGCGCCAACCGCACGGGCGCAGCCGGTGCCACCGGCTCCAAGAGCTCGGGCAAGGGCTCGGGCAAGGGCAAGATGAAGGGCCTGTTCCGCCGGGGCGCCAACGGCTCCACCGCGGGCGGTCGCTCGAACAAGAAGAACGACGAGCGCTCCACCCAGCGTGACGCCCTCGTCTACGAGCAGGACTGGCTCGGCGACGACACCACCGCGCCGGGCGTCCTGGACTGACGCAGCAGGCTCAGGCCACGACAGTGGTGATGGGCTGGGAGGAATCGGCTGGGAGGTCGAGCGCCGACGGCGCTCGACCTCTCTTCACGAGCTCTGCTCCCAGGGCCGCGACCATCGCGCCGTTGTCGGTGCACAGGCCCGGCCGCGGGACCCGGACCCGGATGCCCCGGGCCTCGGCACGCTCGGTGGCCATCGCCCGCAGCCGACTGTTGGCGGCCACCCCACCGCCGATCAGGATGTCCTCGATCCCGTGGAACTGGGCAGCGTCGAGGGCCTTGCGGGTGAGCACGTCGCAGACCGCCTCCTGGAAGGACGCAGCCACGTCGGCGACGTCGATGGTGATCCCGTCGCGCTGCTGCGCCTCCACCCACCGGGCGACGGCGGTCTTGAGCCCGGAGAACGAGAAGTCGAAGCGGTGGCGCTCGAGGTCCTTGCGCGCCGTGAGTCCTCGCGGGAAGTCGATCGCGACGCTGTTGCCGCTGGCCGCGGCGCGGTCGATGTGCGGACCACCGGGGAACGGCAGGCCGAGCAGCCGGGCGACCTTGTCGAAGGCCTCGCCCGCGGCGTCGTCGATGGTGGACCCGAGGGGGTCCACGCCGACCGTCACGTCCTCGACCTTGAGCAGGCTGGAGTGGCCGCCCGAGACGAGCATCGCCAGGCACGGCTCGGGGAGCGGCCCGTGCTCGAGCTGGTCGACGGCGACGTGGGCGGCGAGGTGGTTGACGCCGTACAACGGCTTGCCGAGCCCGATCGACAGCGCCTTGGCGCTGGCGACCCCCACCAGGAGGGCACCGGCGAGTCCCGGACCGGAGGTCACCGCGATGGCATCGATGTCACGCAGGCTGACGCCGGCGGTCTCACAGGCTCGCTCGATGGTCGGCACCATCGCCTCGAGGTGGGCCCGGCTGGCGACCTCGGGCACGACGCCGCCGAAGCGGGCGTGCTCCTCGACGCTGCTGGCCACCGCGTCGGCCAGCAGCGTGTGTCCGCGCACGATGCCGACGCCGGTCTCGTCGCAGGACGTCTCGATGCCGAGCACGAGGGGTTCGTCGCTCATGTCCCCATCCTCCCCGATCCCTGGTCGGCAACGAGCAGGGCCCGGCCCAGCACCAGCGCGTCCGAGCCGTCGCGGTAGTAGCGGGGTCGGACGGACAACCGGGTGAACCCGTGGCGCAGGTAGAACGCGATCGCGGCGTCGTTGCGGGAGCTGACCTCCAACATCATCCGGTCGGCGTCGCCGGGGTGGGCCAGCAGGTCGGCGAGCAGGGTCGCGGCGATCCCCTCGCGCTGGCGGGACGGGGACACCGCGATGCGCTGCAGGTCGACGACGTCCCCGATCGACCTGGACACGGCGTAGCCGGTCAGTTCCTCCTCGACAGCGACCACGAACCGGCGGCCCGGGCCGTGGACCTCCGCACGCAGGGCCACCTCGTCCCAGGCGTCGGGGCCGAAGAGCTCCGTCTCCAGGACGGCAACCTGCGGGAGGTCCTCCTCGGTGGCCGGCCGGATCATGCGGGCGGGAGCACGGGCTTGCGGGGGCCGCTGACGACGGCGTCTGGCCGGCGCAGGTAGAGCGGCTCGGGGTCCAGCAGCTCGGCACGTTCCTCGGCCACCACCCGGGCCAGCCAGCCTGCACTGGGACGCGTCGGTGCCACCCCGCGGGGGAAGTGCTCGGGGTAGAGCAGGGCACCCTCCCCCGCGACGGGGAGGTCGCTGGCCAGGTCGGCCGGCCTGGCCACCACAGGACCGTCCGTGCGACGGCCGCGGTCGTCGTACGCCGCGAGGTAGACCTCCTTGCGGCGTGCGTCCGTGGCCACGAGGAAGTCGCCCGTCACCGCACCGGTGTCGATGGCCTCGATCGCGACCACGTCGAGCGTGCAGACGCCATAGACCGGGATCTCCAGGACGTGGGCCAGCGTGCGGGCCGTGACGAGGCCGACGCGCAGCCCGGTGAACGGTCCGGGGCCGACGCCCACGGCGATCGCGGTGAGGTCCTGACGGACCAGCCCGTTGTCGGTGAGCAGTGCTTCGATCAAGGGAGCGAGGTGCTCGCCGTGCTTCATGGGGCGCTCGGAGAGCCGCTCGTCCACGACGTCCTGGCCGTCGTGGAGCGCAGCAGTCACCAGTGAGGTCGCGGTGTCGAACGAGAGGAGCACGATGGCGAGGTTACTCAGCCACGCACACGGCGCGCGTGGACCACCCGTGGATCCAGCTCGGCGTCGGCTGACTCATCGGCCAGCGCCCGGGTGATCGTGACCTCCAGCCGCGAGTCCGCCAGCCCGTCGGCGAGGCCCGCGCCCCACTCCACCACCGTGACGGCGTCGTCGAGGGAGGTGTCGAGGTCCAGGTCGTCGAGCTCGGCGATGCCGCCGAGACGGTAGGCATCGACGTGCACCAGATCAGGTCCGCCGACCAGCGACGGGTGCACGCGCGCGATCACGAAGGTCGGCGAGGTGACTGCCCCGCGCACGCCCAGGCCGATGCCCAGGCCCTGCGTCAGGGTCGTCTTGCCGGCCCCGAGCTCCCCGGTGAGCACGACGACGTCGCCGGCGTGCAGCGAGCGCCCGAGCCGCTCACCCAGCGCGCGCATCTCCTCGGCGTCCACGGCCTCCCACGAGGTGGGCAGCGGTCGACGCAGGACGACGTACGGCGCTCGCCGCTCGGTCTCCTGGAAGCCGTGTCCCTCCCAGAACGCCACGGTGGCCGGCAGCTCCTCGCGCGCGAGGACCGCGAGCGCGGAGTGGCCGAGGGTGTGCTCGATCGCGGCCTGGACCAGGGCGCGGGCCACGCCCCTGCCCTGGGCAGTCGGCACGACCCCGAACCTGCGCAGCACCATGTCGTCGCCGTCGGGCCGGAACAGCAACGCGCCGACCGGTTCCCCGTCGAGGGTGGCCAGCAGCCCGCCGTGGGCCCGCAGCTCGGCCGCCACGCTGGCCTCGGTCTCCGACAGGGCGTCGGCGGGCGGGTCCAGCACCGGCCGGGCGGCGAACGCGGTCCCGATGACGTGCAGCACGTCTGCGGCGGCGGCGGCTCCCACACGGCGTACGTCGAGGCTCACGAGGCCTCGGGCCCGTGCTGGGCCAGCGCGATGAGGTCGTCGAGCTCGGCGTTGACGTCGACGTGCCGCTCCAGGATCACCATGTGACCGGCGCCCTCGCACTCCAGCAGGCTCGAGCCCGGGATCTGCGCGTGCAGCTTGCGGGCGTGGCCGATGGTGGTGATCTTGTCCTCGGTCCCGCAGATGACGGCGGTGGGCACCCGGCCCAGCACCTCGACGTGGTCGAACTTGTCGAGGCTGGCGAAGGCCGGATAGAAATCGGCGACCACGGAGAAGGGAGTCGCGTCGAGCATGTCGTAGACGAAGTCGACGTAGTGCCCGGGCACGTCGTCGCCGAAGGCGTAGCGCTCCGTGATCACGTCGGCGAACGCGTGGCCCCACTTGCGCACGAGGTCGACAGCGCGGTGCCCGAGGTGCAGCGTGCGCACGGTCCGGCTCATCACCTTGCCGCCGATCCCGAGCGGCACCATCGGGAACAGGATCCGACCCGGGTCCAGGCCACCGGCCGTGGTGGAGATCAGGCCGACCCCGACGACCTTGTCACCGAAGAGCTCTGGGTGCTGCTCGGCGAGAGAGACGATGCTCATCCCGCCCATCGAGTGACCGATCAGCACGCACGGACCAGGTGAGGTCTGCTCGATGACACGCCTGAGGTCGCTGCCGAGCTGCTCGATGGTGGAGCCCGCCTCGCTCGAACGGGCCGAGCGCCCGTGCGAGCGCTGGTCGTAGAACACCGTGCGGATCTGGCCGCGGTAGCCCGCCCGCTGGAAGTGCCAGCAGTCGAGGTTGAGGGAGTATCCGTGCGCGAAGATCACGGTCAGCTCCGACGGGGCCTCGTCGATCTCGGCATACAGGTCCGTGGCGTCGTCGGTGATGATGTGCAGCGGCTCGCTGCGCAACGAGCCGAAGGGGGTCTCGTCGCCGGCTCCGCGCCGCGCGATGACCCGGCTGCGCTGGGCCACGCCGACGGCCATGCCGGCAGCGGCGATTCCGGCCGCAGCACCGATCAGCCTGCGGGTGATGCTCATGCGACTCTTCTCATGCTGGGTCCGGGTGCACGTGTCGGCGGCGGAAACGACCACCGATCCGGGTCACGATCTCGTAGTTGATGGTCTCGAGGGCCTCGGCCCAGTCCTGCGCGGTGGGTTCCCCGCCGGTGCCCGGCCCGAAGAGCACAACCTCGGTGCCCGGCGGCGGCAGGTCACCGTCGAGGTCGATCATGAACTGGTCCATGCAGACGCGTCCGCGGATCGCGCGGAGCCGGTCGCCGACCCAGACCGAGGCGACGTTGCCGGCGGCGCGGGGCACGCCCTCGCCGTACCCCGCAGGCACCAGGCCGACGGTGGTGTCGCGGTCGGCGACCCAGGTGTGGCCGTAGGACACACCCTCGCCGGTGGCCACGGGCTTGCTCAGCACCAGCGCGGCACGCACCGTCATCGCGGGCACCAGGTCGAGGTCCTGGGTCACCCCCGGGGCCGGGTCTAGGCCGTAGGACGCGATGCCGCACCGCACGAGGTCGAAGCGTGCGGACGGCCGGAGCACCGCGGCGGCCGAGTTGGCGAGGTGGCGCAGGCCGGGCCGCACGCCGAGGACATCCGCGAGCTCGACCGCCTCGCGGAAGGCGGTCTCCTGCGCGTCGTTCGCGGGGTGGTCGGGCTGGTCGCTGGCCGCGAGGTGGGACCAGATGCCGGTGATGTCGACGCGTCCCGCCTGCTGGAGCTCGGCGGCGCGCGCGAACAGGTCGCGCCAGTCGGCGCGGGCGGCGCCGCCGCGCGCCAGGCCGGTGTCGACCTTCAGCTGCACCCGCGGTCGCGGGCCGGCCTGCGCGATCTCGTCGAGCTCGGCTCGTGAGTAGGCCGTCAGGTCGATGTCGGCGGCGACCCCAGCGGCATAGTCCTCCCCCGGCACCGCGAGCCAGCACAGCACCCGACCGGTGTCGCCGCCCGCCCGCAGGGCCAGCGCCTCGTCCAGGGTGGCCACGCCGAGCCAGTCCGCCCCGGCCTGTCGTGCGGCCCGCGCGACCTCGACCATGCCGTGACCGTAGGCGTCGGCCTTGACCACCGTCATCATCGCGACGTCGGGGCCGACCAGCTCGCGCAGTCGGCGCACGTTGTGCCGGATCGAGGCCAGGTCGACCACGATCTCGGCGCGCGCGGTCGACGTCATGCGGGGGATTCTTCCATCCCTCAACCCAGGGTCCGCAGCACGCCGCCCAGAGCGTGCGCGACGTCTCCCGCGACGATCGGCCCGCCGCCCGACGCCTCGGTCGCTGCGGCGCCGTGCACCCACGAGCCGACGGAGGCCGCATCCCAGGCGTCGAGCCCGGCCGCGAGCAACGCTCCGACCAGCCCGGCGAGCACGTCGCCCGCCCCTGCGGTCGCCAGCCACGGCAGCCCCGTCGTGGTCACCCGGACCTGGCCGCCCGGCCGCGCGACCAGGGTGTGCCGACCCTTCAGCAGGACGACGGCGTCGTAGCGGTCGGCAGCGAGCCGCGCGTGCTCGAGCGGCCTGGCCTCGACGGTCTCGCGGGGCACCCCGAGCATCGCGGCCAGCTCGCCTGCATGCGGCGTCAGCACGGTCGGTACGGCGAACGGCCCGTCGACCTCGGCCAGCGCATCGGCGTCCACCACGAGCGGGACGCCGTCGGCCAGGGCAGCGCGCAGGGCCTCCCCCGCACTCTCGCCACCGCCGGGTCCGACGACCCAGGCCTGGACCCGACCCGGCCCCACCACCTCGGGGTGCACGACCCGGACACGGTCGGCGACGGTGTCGGGACCGACGTAGCGCACCATCCCGGCAAGCCCGCACGACGCACCCGCGACGCACAGCAGCGCGGCGCCCGGATAGGTGTCGCTGCCCGCCTGGACCCCGACGACTCCTCGGGTGTACTTCTGGGCGTTGCGGGCAGGCCGCGGCAGGAGAGCTGCCACGTCGTGCTGCTGCAGCGCCTCGACCTCGGCAGGTGGCAGCGACAGGCCGATGTCGACCAGGTGGATCGCGCCGCTCGCGTCGGCGGCCGGGTCGACGAGGTGGGCCACCTTGTGGGTGCCGAAGGTGACGGTGAGGTCGGCGCGGACGTGCGGCCCCTCGACCTCGCCCGTGTCGACGTCCACCCCGGAGGGGACGTCCACGGCCACCACCGGGATGCCGTCGAGCTCGGCCACCGCGGCAGCGGCGTCCGGGCGCAGCCCGGGACGTCCGCCGATGCCGACGATGCCGTCGACCACGACGTCCGGCGCCAGTCCCTCGAGGCTGTCCACGACCTGGCCGCCTGCCGCGCGCAACGCGGCGATCGCGGCCACGTGGTGGCTCGACCCCAGCAGCAGCGCGCTGACGGCCACGCCGCGGCGGCACAGCAGCGCTCCGGCGTACGCCGCGTCGCCGCCGTTGTCACCCGAGCCCACCAGGAGCAGCACGCGGCGCCCGTAGCCGCCTCCGAGGAGGTCCAGCACGGCGTGTGCGAGTCCCGAGGAGGCCCGCTGCATCAGGGCCCCGTCGGGCAGCTCACGCATCAGGGCGGCCTCGGCGGCACGCACCTGGGCGACGGTGTGGGCTCGGCGCATGCCCGGCACGCTACTCACTTCGCGCCGCTCGTGGACGCAGACGACGCCCCGGCCGATGGCCGGGGCGTCGTCGAGATGGTGCGTCGGATCAGTTCTTCGGGATCCGGAACACCTGGCCCGGGAAGATGAGGTCCGGGTTCTCGATGTTGTTCAGCCGGGCGATCTCCTGGTAGGAGACGCCGAAGCGGGCGCCGATCTCGGAGAGCGTGTCGCCGGACTTGACCGTGTAGGTCTCGAACTCGGCCTCGCGTGCGTCCTCACGCTTCTCGCGCGCGTCCTCGCGGGCCTCCTGACGGTCCTCCTTGCGCTCCTGGCGGTCCTCGCGGGCCTCCTGGCGCTCTTCCTTGGCCTCCTTGCGAGCGGCCTTCTCCTCGGCCGTCTCGGTGGGAGCAGGCACGACGGAGTCGGCCGGCTGGACCGGGCCGGTGGTCGGCTCGGTGGTCGGCTCGGCCGTCGTGGTGTCAGCCTTGTCGGCGTCGACCGGGATGGTCGGCGGCGCGGGCGTCGCCTTGTCGTCAGCGGTCGTGGTGTCCGCCTTGTCGACGACGACGTCGTCCTTCTTGGCGGCCTCGTCCTTGGCCTCTTCGTCCTTCGACGCCTGCGTCGAGACGGCGTCCTTGAGCGCATCCTTGACGTTGTCCAGGAACCCCATGTCACTACCTCACTTGTGATCGTCACCCGAGTGACTCGCATTTCGGGGCCGTCGTCGACGGCGAGCCAACGCTAGCCCAGTCAGCCTTCGAGCACGACCACCGCCGACGCGATACCCGCGTCGTGGGACAGCGACACGTGCACGTGGCTGGCTCCCAGGGCCTCGGCGCGGGCCGCGACGGTCCCGCGCAGCTCGAAGCGGGGGCGACCGGTTTCCTCCGAGACGATCTCGGCGTCGTGCCAGGCCAGCCCGGCCGGAGCGCCCAGCGCCTTGGCGATGGCCTCCTTCGCCGCGAAGCGTGCCGCCAGCGACGCTAGCGGGCGACTCGCCTCGGCGGGAGTGAAGAGTCGCTCGCGCAGCGCGGGGGTCCGCTCGAGCGACTCGGCGAACCTCGCGACGTCCACCACGTCGATGCCGACGCCGACGACGGGCACGGGTGCTCCTTTCCGGGGTGGTGGCTATTCGACCGTGACGGACTTGGCGAGGTTGCGCGGCTGGTCGACGTCGTGGCCCATGCGGGTCGCCAGTTCGCAGGCGAAGAGCTGGAGCGGCACGACCGCCACGACGGGCTGCAGGAGGGTGGGCACCCGCGGCAGCCGGATCAGCTCATCGGCGTACGGCGTGATGGACTCGTCGCCCTCCTCGACCAGCACGATGGTGTGGGCGCCACGGGCGCGGATCTCCTGGATCGCGCTGACCATCTTCTGGTGCAGCTCGTCACGACCCTCGGGCGGCACGATGCAGAAGACCGGCAGCCCGTCCTCGATCAGCGCGATCGGGCCGTGCTTGAGCTCGCCGGCCGCGAAGCCCTCGGCGTGGATGTAGGCGAGCTCCTTGAGCTTGAGCGCGCCCTCGAGCGCGATCGGGAAGCCTGCGTGGCGACCGAGGAACAGCACCGACTTGGTCTCGGCGTGCTTGGCGGCGAGGTCGTAGATGGCCTGCGACCGGTCGAGCACCGTCTGGACGTGCTCGGGCATCTTGGCCAGCTCGTCGAGGACCTGGGAGATCTCGTCGCCGAACTTCGTGCCGCGCACCTGGGCGAGGTAGAGACCGAGGAGGTAGCAGGCGATCAGCTGGGTCAGGAAGCCCTTGGTCGAGGCGACGCCGATCTCGGGGCCGGCGTGGGTGTAGATCACCGCGTCGGACTCGCGCGGGATGGTGGAGCCGTTGGTGTTGCAGATCGCCAGCACCCGGGAACCCTGCTCGCGGGCGTGGCGGATCGCCATCAAGGTGTCGGCGGTCTCGCCCGACTGGCTCATGGCGACGACCAGCGTGTCCCGGGTCAGGATCGGGTCGCGGTAGCGGAACTCGTGGGAGAGCTCGACCTCGCAGGGGATCCGGGTCCAGTGCTCGATGGCGTACTTCGCGACCAGCCCGGCGTAGTTGGAGGTGCCGCAGGCGACGATGATGATCTTGTCGATCGAGCGCAGCTCGTCCTCGGACACCCGCACCTCGTCGAGCTGGAGCTTGCCGTTGCCGTCGTGACGACCGAGCAGCGCGTCGGCGACCGCGCGCGGCTGCTCGAAGATCTCCTTGCGCATGAACCAGTCGTAGCCGTCCTTCTCGGCAGCCGAGAGGTCCCAGTCGACGTGGTAGCGCTTGCCCTCGGCCGGGCTGCCGTCGAAACCGGTGACCTCGACGCCGTCGCGGGTGATGGTCACGACCTCGTCCTGACCGAGCTCGAGCGCCTCGCGGGTGTGCTCGATGAAGGCGGCGACGTCGGAGCCGATGAAGTTCTCGCCCTCACCCAGGCCGACGACGAGCGGGGAGTTGCGGCGTGCGGCGACGACGCGCGACGGGTCCTCGCCGTCGATCGCGACCAGGGTGAAGGCGCCCTCGAGTCGCTGGCACACGCGCTGCATGGCGGTGGTCAGGTCGGCGCCCGACTGCACCTCGAGCTCGAGCAGGTGGGCGGCCACCTCGGTGTCGGTCTCGGAGACCAGCTCGTGGCCTGCCGTCTCCAGCTCGGCCCGCAGCTGGGCGAAGTTCTCGAGGATGCCGTTGTGCACGACGGCGACCCGGCGCACCTGGCCGAGGTGCGGGTGGGCGTTGACGTCGTTGGGGGCGCCGTGGGTCGCCCAGCGGGTGTGGCCGATGCCGGTGGTGGCGGCGGGAAGCGGTGCCTCGCCGATCGCCTTCTCCAGGTTGGCGAGCTTGCCCGCACGCTTGTCGGAGGCGATCGTGCCGGCACCCGAGCTGGTGTCGATCAGGGCGATCCCGGCGGAGTCGTAGCCGCGGTACTCGAGTCGCCTCAGCCCCTCGATCACGACGTCCTGCGCCTGCTTCTCCCCGACGTAACCCACGATTCCGCACATGAGCCGGAGTCTACGCGGGCGGCCCCCGGTGCCCGGACACGCTGCCGGTGCAACAATCCTCGACATGTCGGACGCCACAGGGTTGGCCATCTCGAGCGAGTCCTCCCCTTATGTGGAGCTCGATCGGGGGGCATGGGCCGCGCTGGCCCGGGAGACCAAGAGCCCCCTCACGCCCGACGAGGTGCGACACCTGCGCGGCCTCGGTGACGAGCTCGACCTCCGCGAGGTCGAGCAGGTCTACCTCCCGCTCTCGCGTCTGCTCTCGAAGTACGTCGAGGCCGCGAGCCGGCTCCACCGCGAGCAGGAGGAGTTCCTGCACCGCCAGCAGCCGCCGCGCACGCCGTTCGTCATCGGCCTGGCCGGATCGGTGGCGGTCGGCAAGTCGACCACCGCCCGCGTCCTCCAGCAGATGCTGGCGCACTGGCCCGAGCACCCCAACGTCGCGCTGGTGACGACCGACGGCTTCCTCTACCCCAACGCCGAGCTCGAACGACGCGGCATCCTGCACCGCAAGGGCTTCCCCGAGTCCTACGACCGCAAGGCGCTGCTGCGGTTCGTCATCGACATCAAGTCCGGGCGCGACGAGGTGGAGGCGCCGACCTACTCCCACCTCGTCTACGACGTCGTGCACGACGAGAAGGTCGTCATCAAGCGTCCCGACATCGTGATCATCGAGGGCCTCAACGTGCTGCAGCCCGCACGCGTGCGCGACGACGGTCGCGCCGGCCTCGCGGTCAGCGACTTCTTCGACTTCTCCGTCTACGTCGACGCCGCGCTCGCCGACATCCGCAAGTGGTACATCGAACGCTTCCTGCGCCTGCGCGAGACCGCCTTCATGGACCCGGCCTCCTACTTCTCGAAGTACGCCGGCCTCACCCACGACCAGGCCGTCGAGATGGCCACGCACATCTGGGACACCATCAACGGCCCCAACCTCACCGAGAACGTCGCTCCCACCCGCGGCCGGGCGACTCTCGTGCTGCGCAAGGACGCCGACCACTCCGTGCGCTACGTGCGGCTGCGCAAGCTCTGAGCGGAGTCAGAGGGTGAGCTGGGCCTTGACGACGTCGGCGAGGCGGTGGGCGACGTCGTGGGCGATCTCGGCGGTGGGCGCCTCGACCATCACGCGCACGAGCGCCTCGGTGCCCGACGGGCGCAGCAGGATGCGCCCGGTCTCACCGAGCGCTGCCTCCTCCTCGGCGACAGCCGCGGCCAGCACGGCGTCCTCGTCGGCGCGGGCCTTGTCGACGTCGGGGACGTTGACGAGCACCTGCGGCAGACGGGTCATGACGCCGGCGAGCTCCTGGAGCGACTGGCCGGTCGCGGCCATCCGCTCGAGCACCTTGAGGGCGGTGAGGATGCCGTCGCCGGTCGTGGCGTAGTCGGAGAGGATCACGTGCCCGGACTGCTCGCCGCCGAGGGAGTAGCCGGAAACCTTCATCGCCTCGAGGACGTAGCGGTCGCCGACCTTGGTCTGGCGTACGCCGACCCCGGCCGCCTTCATCGCGCGGACGAAGCCGAGGTTGCTCATCACGGTGGCCACGACGGTGTCCTTGACGAGCTTGCCCTGGTCGCGCAGCGCGAGCGCGAGCACGGCGAGGATCTGGTCGCCGTCGACGATGTTGCCCTCGTGGTCGACCGCCAGGCAGCGGTCGGAGTCGCCGTCGAGGCCGAAGCCGGCGTCCGCGCCGTGCTCGAGGACGGCGCGCTGCAACGACTCCAGGTGGGTCGAGCCGCAGTTGTCGTTGATGTTGAGCCCGTCGGGCTCGGCGTGGATGGCGATCACGTCGGCGCCCGCGTCACGCAGTGCCTGGGGACCGGCCTCGAAGGCGGCTCCCTCGGCGCAGTCCAGCACGACCTTGAGGCCGGCCAGGGGCAGGGTCGTCGAGGCGACGAGGTGGGCGGCATAGTCGCGCACCGCATCGGCGTACGGCGACACGCGACCGACGGCACCGCCGGTCGGCCGGTTCCACTCCTCACGCATGCGCCGCTCGATGGCGACCTCGACGGAGTCGTCGAGCTTGTGGCCACCGCGTGCGAGGAACTTGATGCCGTTGTCCGGCATCGGGTTGTGCGAGGCCGACAACATGACGCCCAGGTCGGCGCCGAGCGCCCCGGTCAGGTGGGCGACGCCGGGGGTCGGCAGGACGCCGAGGAGGAGCACGTCGACACCGGCCGACGCGAGCCCCGCCACGACGGCGGCCTCGAGGAACTGCCCGGAAATGCGGGTGTCCCGGCCCACCACGGCCACGGGGCGATGCCCCGCGAAGTCACCGCGGTCGGCCAGGACATGTGCCGCGGCAACGGAAAGGTCCAGGGCCAGCTCCGCCGTCAGTGCGGCGTTTGCCAGACCCCGGACCCCGTCCGTGCCGAAAAGGCGTGTCATGCAGGCAGGTCAGCGCTTGCTGAACTGCGAGGCCTTGCGGGCCTTCTTGAGACCGGCCTTCTTGCGCTCGACGGCGCGGGCGTCACGCGTGAGCAGCCCGAGCTTCTTGAGCTCGGCGCGGTTGGCGTCGACGTCGATGGCGTTGAGCGAGCGGGCCACGCCGAGACGCAGGGCGCCGGCCTGACCGGCGATGCCGCCGCCGTGGATGCGGGCCAGGACGTCGAAGCGACCCTCAAGCTGCAGCGCAACGAAGGGCTCGTTGACGATCTGCTGGTGCAGCTTGTTGGGGAAGTAGCTGTCGAGCGTGCGGCCGTTGACCGTCCACTCGCCGGTGCCCGGGACGATCCGGACGCGTGCAACGGCTTCCTTGCGGCGGCCGGTGGCGGCACCCGGGGCGATCGTCGCGGGACGCAGCGGGGCGTCAGCGGACGGGGCGCTCTCGGAGCTGTAGGCGACGCCGTCGGCGTCGGTCTCGAAGGTCTCCTCGACCTCTGCGGTGTTCTCGATGTTCTCAGTCACGGTTCAGTCCTATGCGCTTACTGGGAGACCTGGGAGATCTCGAACGGGATGGCCTGCTGCGCGGCGTGCGGGTGCTCCGCACCGCCGTAGACCTTGAGCTTCTTCAAGACCTGGCGACCGAGCTTGTTCTTGGGGAGCATGCCCCAGACAGCCTTCTCGATGGCCTTGCGTGCGTCCTTCTCGAGGAGCTCACCGAACGGCGTCGAGGAGAGACCACCGGGGTAACCCGAGTGGCGGTAGGCAAGCTTGGTGACCTTCTTGTTGCCCGAGAGGGCGACCTTGTCGGCGTTGATGATGATCACGAAGTCGCCCATGTCCATGTGCGGAGCAAAGGTCGGCTTGTGCTTGCCGCGGAGAAGGTTGGCGGTCTGGACGGCGAGGCGTCCCAGGACCACATCGGTGGCGTCAATGATGAGCCACTCTCGCTGGATGTCAGCGGGCTTGGGGCTGTACGTGCGCACGGCTGTATCCCGTTCTCGTTCGTAGGTCCGGCGGGAAGGTGTTCCAACCGGGGTGTGACCGCGACTTCTGACGAACACTGCCTGGCTTCATTGCATCCAGGTCTGCACCGCTCCGGAGAGGGAGTTGGGCGCGGCAGGAGTCGCGACCAGCCAGATTACGCGGGCGGGCAGGAGGGGTCAAAATGGGGGCGAGTTCGCGCCCCGGCGAGGGTCGCCGCTAGGTTGGACGGACATCTCACATCCCGCCTCAAGGAGCCGACGTGACCGACGTAGCGGCCAACTCCACGGACTCCCTGACCGTTCGCGACAACCGCACCGGCCAGGAGTACGACATCCCCATCACCGATGGGACGATCAACGCCAAGGACCTCGGCCAGATCCGCACCGCCGAGGGCGAGCCCGGCCTGGCGACGTACGACCCCGGGTTCGTCAACACCGCCTCGTGCCGCAGCGCCGTCACCTTCATCGACGGCGACAAGGGCATCCTCGAATACCGGGGCTACCCGATCGAGCAGCTCGCCGAGTCGTCCTCGTTCCTCGAGGTGGCCTATCTCCTCATCCACGGTGAGCTGCCCACCAAGGCCGAGTTCGACGCCTGGGTGCACGAGATCACCTACCACACGTTCGTGCACGAGAACGTGAAGTCCTTCATGGAGGGCTTCCGCTACGACGCCCACCCGATGGGCATGCTGATGGCCTCCGTGGGTGCGCTGTCGACGTTCTACCCCGATGCCCGCAACATCAGCGACGCCGACAACCGGCACATCCAGATGGTGCGGATGATCGCGAAGATGCCGACCCTGGGCGCCTGGTCCTTCCGGCACGCGCAGGGCAAGCCGTTCATCTACCCCGACAACGACCTCGGCTACACCGCCAACTTCTTGTCGATGCTGTTCAAGATGAGCGAGCAGAAGTTCGAGGCCGACCCGCGCCTGGTCAAGGCCCTCGACGTGCTGTTCATCCTGCACGCCGACCACGAGCAGAACTGCTCGACCAACGCGGTCCGCTCGGTCGGCTCCAGCCAGGTCGACCCCTACTCCGCGGTCTCGGCCGGCGTCGGTGCCCTCTTCGGCCCGCTGCACGGCGGTGCCAACGAGGCGGTGCTGCGCATGCTCAAGCGCATCGGCACCAAGGAGAACATCCCCTCCTTCATCGAGGGCGTGAAGAACGGCAACGAGAAGCTGATGGGCTTCGGGCACCGGGTCTACAAGAACTTCGACCCGCGCGCGACGATCATCAAGAAGGCCTGCGACGACGTCTTCGAGGTCACCGGGGTCAACCCGCTCCTCGAGATCGCCAAGGAGCTGGAGAAGATCGCCCTCGAGGACGAATACTTCATCTCGCGCAAGCTCTACCCCAACGTCGACTTCTACTCCGGCCTCATCTACGAGGCGTTCCAGTTCCCGCCGGAGATGTTCACGGTCCTCTTCGCGATCGGCCGCACGCCCGGCTGGCTCGCGCAGTGGTCCGAGCTGATCCAGGACAAGGACCAGAAGATCGCGCGCCCCAAGCAGATCTACACCGGCGAGCGCCAGCTCACCTTCGTGCCTGCGTCCGAGCGCTGGGCCTGACACACTGACGAACGGCGGCCCGCACCCCTCGAGCAGGGATGCGGGCCGTTGTCGTTCGTACGGCGCCTCACACTTCTTCATCTTCCCTTCAGGTCCGCTCAGGCGGCTCACAGCCTCGCCGGGCACTGTCGGTGCCATGAGCGATGACACCTACTCCTACGGTCCTGCACCCGTCCAGCCCAAGAAGCGCCGAGCCGGACTCGCGGCGGCGGTGGTCGCGACCTCGCTGGTCGTCGGCGGCGGCGCCGGGCTCGGGGGCGCGGCCGCGTGGGACGCGACGCACGACGACACCCGGAGCCAGACGGCGTCCCAGCCCTCCGAGAGCGCGTCCCCGGTCGCGCAGGCCGAGGCGCCGGCAGCCGACGGCTCCGTCGAGCAGGTCGCCGCCGACGTGCTGCCCAGCGTCGTCAAGATCGACGTCGTCGGGCAGGAGGGGTCGGGCTCCGGGTCGGGCATCATCCTCACCTCCGACGGCACCATCCTCACGAACAACCACGTGATCGCCGTCGCCGGCGAGAGCGGTCGGATCACCGTCGACTTCGCCGACGGCAGCACGGCCGATGCGACCGTCCTCGGCGCCGACCCGCTGACCGACACCGCGGTGATCAAGGCTGAGGGGGTCGACGACCTGACCGCTGCGACCATCGGCAAGTCGGCCAACCTCGCCGTCGGCCAGGAGGTCGTGGCCGTGGGCTCGCCGTTCGGCCTCGACGCCACGGTCACCAGCGGGATCGTCAGCGCGCTGGACCGCCCGGTCAACGCCGGCTCCGACGGGGGCGGCAACTCCACGACGTACCCCGCGATCCAGACGGACGCGGCGATCAACCCGGGCAACAGCGGTGGTCCGCTGGTCGACATGACGGGAGCCGTGGTGGGCATCAACTCCTCCATCCGTACGGCGGCGTCCCAGTCGGGCTTCGGGGAGCAGTCGGCCTCCGGCTCGATCGGCCTCGGCTTCGCCATCCCCATCGACGAGGTGATGCCGATCGTCGACCAGATGAGCGCCGGCGAGACGCCGACCCATGCCCGCCTCGGGATCCAGGTCGGCAACCCGACCGCCGACAGCGCCGAGGGCGCGATCGTGCGCGAGGTGACCGCGGAGTCGACGGCCGACGAGGCCGGCCTCGAGAGCGGCGACGTCATCACCGGGATCGACGACACCCGCATCACCGACGCCAACTCACTCGTCGCAACCATCCGGTCCTACCGCCCCGGTGACACCGTCGAGGTCAGCTGGCTGCGCGGCGAGGAGGAGCAGAGCGCAGAACTGGTGCTGGACTCCGACGGCGAGTGACTGTCGCAGCCTTGCGCGCCGGGACATGATGGGGCGGTCCCCCGCCGGGACCCGACGCCGAGGAGCAGCATGCAGCTGGAACTGTCCGCCGAGGACGCAGCATTCCGTGACGAGATGCGGACGTTCTTCACCACCGAGTTCCCCCAGGACATCCGCGACACCGTCCTCGCGGGACGCCACCTGACCCGCGAGCAGATCGTGGCCAGCCAGCAGGCGCTCAACGCCGCCGGCCTCGCCGTCCCGCACTGGCCGGTGGAGTGGGGCGGCAAGGACTGGACCACCCTGCAGCGACACCTGTGGCACGAGGAGATGCAACGCGCCGGGGTCCCGACTCCGCTGGCGTTCAACGCCTCGATGATCGGCCCGGTGCTCGCGCAGTTCGGCAGCCAGGAGCAGAAGGAGCGCTTCCTGCCCAAGACGGCCAACCTCGACATCTGGTGGTCGCAGGGCTTCTCGGAGCCCGACGCCGGCTCCGACCTCGCCAGCCTGCGCACCACCGCGGTGCGCGACGGCGACGACTGGATCGTCAACGGGCAGAAGACCTGGACCACGTTGGGGCAGTACGGCGACTGGATCTTCACCCTCGTCCGGACCGATCCCGACGTGAAGAAGCAGGCGGGCATCTCGATGCTGCTGATCGACATGACGCTGGACGGGGTCGAGGTCCGTCCGATCGAGATGATCGACGGCGGCCACGAGGTCAACGAGGTCTGGTTCAGCGACGTGCGCGTCCCCGGTGACCTGCTGGTCGGAGAGCTCAACGGCGGCTGGACGATCGCGAAGTTCCTGCTCGGCAACGAGCGCGTCGGCGTGGCCCCGGTCGGTGCGACCAAGCGTGCCCTGGCGACGCTCAAGGAGAACGCCGGTGACCTGCTCGACGACCCGCTCACCCGGGCCCGGGTGGCTGAGCTCGAGAACGAGCTGCTGGCCCTCGAGCTGACCGCGCTGCGCGTCGTGGCCCACTCCACCGACGGCGCTCCCCACCCCGCCTCGTCCGTGCTCAAGCTCAAGGGCACCGTGCTGCAGCAGGCGGTCAGCGAGCTCGCGCTCGACCTCGCCGGCCCGGGGGCGCTGGCCTCCGGCGCCGACGACGACTCGCCGGTGCCCGGCTGGGCGAGACGCTCCGCCCCGACCTACCTCAACCTCCGCAAGGCCTCGATCTACGGCGGGTCCAACGAGATCCAGCGCCAGATCATCGCCCGCACGATCTTGGGACTCTGACATGGACTTCACGTATGACGACGAGCAGAAGGCGCTGCGCGAGGCCGTCCGCGGGCTCACGACCAAGGCGTACGGCGAGTTCGAGAACCGGCGCCGGGCGGTGGCCGAGGCTCCGGGTTTCGACGAGGGGCAGTGGGCCCGGCTCGCGGAGATGGGCGTGCTCGGGCTGCCCTTCAGCGAGGACGACGGCGGTGTCGGCGCGGGCCCGGTGGAGATCGGGATCGTCTGCCAGGAGCTCGGCCGGGTGCTCGCACCCGAGCCGTTCCTGGCCTCGGTCGTGCACGCCGGCGGCCTGGTCGCGGCGGCCGGTTCGCCCGAGCAGCGCGCCGACCTGCTGGGCCGGCTCGCGGCGGGCGAGATCGTGCTCGCTGCCGCCGACACCTCCCCCGGTGGGCGCTGGAGCTCCGAAGCGGAAGGAGTCACAGCCGCCCGGGACGGCGACACCTGGACCCTGACCGGGGTGCGCGACCCGGTGCCCAACGGCGCACGGGCCGACCACCTCGTGGTGAACGCGTCCCTTCCCGACGGCGGCACGGGCCTGTTCGTGGTCGAGGGGTCGGCGGCCACGCGGGCCGACCACGCCGTCTTCGACGGCAGCCGCGCGGCCCGCGTCGAGCTGTCCGAGACTCCGGCGATTCCCCTGGGCGAGCCGGGGCGCGACCTCACGGCGACCATCGCGACCATCAGCGACATCACCCGGATCATGGGCGCCAACCAGGCGCTCGGCGTGATGCAGGCCCAGGTCGCGGCGACCAACGCCTACCTCAAGAGCCGCAAGCAGTTCGGCGTCACCCTCAACACCTTCCAGGCGCTGACCTTCCGGGCGGCCGACATGTACGTCGAGCTCGAGCTCGCTCACAGCCTCGTCGACTGGGCGACGATGGTGGTCGCGGCCGGGAGCCAGGAGGACATCGCCGACGCGGCCGATCGCGTCGGCCTCCAGGTCGCACGCGCCAGCCGCCACATCGGCCAGGAGGCCATCCAGCTCCACGGCGGGATCGCGATGACGGCCGAATACTCCGTCGGCGTCGGGACCGCACACCTCGCCGTGCTCGAGATGTGGCTGGGCGGCGCCCATCACCACCTCACGCGGCTCGCCGACAGGGTCTCCGACCACGGCGAGGTCGAGGCGCTGGCCTGATGGACCTCTCCCTGTCCCCGGAGCAACGTTCCTTCCGCGACCTCGCCCGCAGCTTCCTCGACCGCGAGGCGGTCCCCCACCGCACCCAGTGGGACCGCGACGAGGCCGTCGACCTGGCCATCGTGCCCAAGATGGGCGAGATCGGGTTCTTCGGCCTGACCATCCCCGAGGAGTACGGCGGTCTCGGGGGCGACTACGTCACCTACGCGCTCGCCATGGAGGAGCTCGGCCGGGCCGACTCGGCGCTGCGCGGGATCGTGTCGGTGAGCAGCGGGCTGGTCGGCAAGTCGATCCTCTTCTTCGGCTCCGAGGAGCAGAAGCAGGAGTGGCTCCCCCAGCTCGCGACCGCCAGCAAGCTCGGCTGCTTCGGCCTGACCGAGCCCGACACCGGCTCCGACGCCGGCAACCTGACGTCGCGCGCGACGCGCGACGGCGACGACTGGGTGCTCAACGGGCAGAAGCTCTTCATCACCAACGGCACCTGGGCCGACGTGGCGCTGATCTTCGCCCGCACCAGCGACGACGGTCCCCGCGGGGTCACCGCCTTCCTCGTGCCCACCGACACTCCCGGGTTCGAGGCCCGCGAGATCAAGGGCAAGCTCGGCCTGCGCGGCCAGGCGACCGCCGAGCTCTTCCTCACCGACGTGCGGGTCCCGGCCTCGGCCGTGGTGGGCGAGGTGGGCCGTGGTTTCAAGATCGCGATGAGCACCCTCGACAAGGGCCGGCTCGCCGTCGCCGCGGGGTGCGTCGGCATCGTCCAGGGCTGCCTGGAGACGTCGGTGGACTACGCCACCACCCGCACCCAGTTCGGCAAGCCGATCGCGGCCTTCCAGCTGGTGCAGGACATGATCGCCGACATCTCCCTCGACGCCGACGCCGCGCGCCTGCTCGTGTGGCGCTGCGCCGACCTCGTCGATCGCGGCGAGCCCTTCGGCACGGCCGCGTCCAAGGCCAAGCTCTTCGCCTCCGAGGCCGCGGTCCGGGCGGCCAACCTCGCCATCCAGATCCACGGCGGTTCGGGCTACGTCGACGAGTACCCCGCCGCGAAGTATCTCCGCGACGCCCGGGTGATGACGCTCTACGAAGGAACCAGCCAGATCCAGAAGCTGCTGATCGGGCGCGCCGAGACGGGCATCAGCGCGTTCGTATGAGTGCACTGGACCAGCAATGCCGCGATCACGCCTGTCACGCGACCTTGTTGCCGTATCGCTGCCGCGCAGCCTCACCGCTGGTGCCGACCAGCGACCCGATCACAGACCAGGTCATCCCGGCCTCGCGTGCGATGCGCACCGCCTCAACTAGATGGCGCTCCGCCTCGGAACGTTCGACGACGGCATCTCGCAGCACGACCACAGCGCTGGCATCGAGTTCGTGTTCGGGATCTGGCTCATAGGACTCGAACCGAAGCGTGAGCTCTTCGGCGTGTTTCAGAATCTCGTCAACTGTGCGCGGCATCTTCGTCACCTCAGGAACTTCTCGCGGGCCCTCATGGCGTGAACGATGACGAAGGCCTCCCCGCCATCGACATAACCGACTTCACAGAGAATTCCGGCGTGGTTCGGTCCGAGGACCATGGTGAACCCATCGCCGAGATCCCAAGCCCGGATCGGGTGGTGGTACGCATGAAGAATCTCCTCTTCGCTCATTCCGTGCTTGAGCGCCGACTGAGCAATGAACAGCAGGCTCATCGCCTTTCCAAGATAACTTGTACCTTCGGGCGGATCAACGCCACCATCGTCGAAGTCATGCCGCAACGCTAGGAGCGCGCACGGACACTCCCGACGACGCCGCCATTTTCTGGGGAGAACTCAAACCTCGGAAGGGGTGTGGACGGAAAGTGGCCCATGATCAGCAGCCTGTGGATGACGGACGACGCCGCGTCCTCGATTTTGCTTCGATCGGTTCATGACACAGCCACACGAACCGAAGTTCCCCGGCCTCAGCGCCGCTGACACCCGCTGGCTGATCGGCGAGGCCCAACGCGTGCTCACCGACCTCGGCCACAGCTCGAGCGTGCTGGACAGCGTCGCGCTCACGCTCACGGACGGTCGCGAACTGGGGCTCGACAACCTCGCGCGCACGCTGAGCCTGATGCCGCGCAAGCGATGGCCACGCGCCGTTCGGGACCAGTTGTCAACCCTCATCGCCATACGGCCGGACCAGCCTCCGGCGCCCGCCGACCTCCGGGTGAAGCTGTGGCCCAAGGAGCGAGCAGATCGACTCCTCACCTACGACGCACTCGAGCCACTGCCCGGGCTCTTCGCCGTGCTGGCAGCGCAGGGCAAAGGGGCAAGCCATGAGTTCGGCGAGCTCGCCCTCATCGGCGACCGGGACAAGGCTTACGACGCAGCCCTCAGCAACCTTGCGGGACTACCCCTGCCACGTCACACCCGACGCCGAGTCGATCCACGCGTGGGGGGCTCATGGGTCGAGTTCCTCGACAGTCCCGACGCTTACGGCGCAGCGCGGGTGACAGTGCTGCCGGAGGTACTGCGACGCGTCCTGGGCACCGGCTTCCCGATCCACGGAGTCCTGGTAGCGGTTCCGACCAAGTTCGAGCTCTGGGTGCACGTGCCGGTGGATGAGGAGGCCATCCACACCGCACTCACGATGGCATGGTTGGCTCACAAGACTTGGAGCGAGGAGCCCTATCCGATCTCCCCGAACGTCTTCCTCGTCTCGCCCGACATGGATGCCGCGCGGTTGGTGACGTCTGACCTCGAGGGGTGCGACGTCAATGAGTCAGTCGCGCTCGGTCTGCTGAAGGCCTTGGAAGCTGGCCGAGAAAGAGAAGCGAGCTGAGTCCTAGCGCGACCGCACCACTCGCCCCTCGTCCCAGACCGGACCGTCGGACTCGTAGACCTCGCCGTCCTGGCCGTAGACCAGGAACCGGTCGAAGCCGCGGGCGAACCAGCGGTCGTGGGTCACCGCGAGCACCGTGCCGTCGAACGCCTCGAGCCCGGCCTCGAGCGCCTCGGCGCTCTGCACGTCGAGGTTGTCGGTCGGCTCGTCCAGCAGCAGCAGCGTGGCCCCGGACAGCTCGAGCAGCAGGATCTGGAAGCGCGCCTGCTGGCCGCCGCTGAGGGACTCGAAGCCCTGCTCACCTGCGTGCGCGAGCTCGTAGCGGTCGAGCACGCGGGCAGCCGCTTCGCGCCCCATGCCCGCGCGGCCACCGGGCGAGCCGTCGCCGCGGTGCAGGATCTCCAGCAGGGTGCGTCCCACCAGCTCGGGGTGCTCGTGGGTCTGGACGAACCAGCCCGGGCGCACGCGCGCGCCGAGCTTCGCCTTCCCCGTGTGGGGTACGGCGCTGGGCGGGTCGCCGACAGGCCGGTGCTCCACGTCGGGGTCGGTGCCGCCGGCGGCCAGCAGCCGCAGGAAGTGGGACTTGCCGGACCCGTTGCTGCCGAGGACGGCCACGCGTTCGCCGTACCAGACCTCGAGGTCGAAGGGCTTCATCAGTCCCGTGAGCTCGAGGCCCTCGCAGACGACCGCGCGCTTGCCGGTGCGACCGCCGCGCAGCCGCATCGTGACCTGTTGCTCGCGTGGCTGCTCGGTCGGCGGGCCGGCCTCCTCGAACTTGCGCAGCCGGGTCTGGGACGCGCGATATTGCGAGGACATGCCGTCGTTGTACTCCGCCTTGATCTTGAGCCGCAGCACCAGCGCCTTGAGCTTGGCGTGCTCCTCGTCCCAACGACGGCGCAGCTCCTCGAAGCGCGCGAACCTGTCGGTGCGGGCCTCGTGGTAGCTGGCGAAGTTGCCGGGGTGGGTCCAGACGCGGTTGCCCGCGCTGCCGAGCTCGACGGTGACGATGCGCGTCGCGGTGTTGTTGAGCAGCTCGCGGTCGTGGCTGATGAACAGGATCGTCTTGGCCGACTCGCGGATGCGCTCCTCGAGCCAGATCTTCCCGGGAACGTCGAGGTAGTTGTCGGGCTCGTCGAGCAGCAGCACCTGGTCCGGCCCGCGCAGGAGGTACTCGAGCACCAGCCGCTTCTGCTCGCCGCCGGACAGGGTGGTCAGCAGCCGGTGCTTCGCGCGGTCGAACGGCATCGCCATCGCGGCGGTGGTGCAGACGTCCCAGGTGACCTCGACGTCGTAACCACCGGCGTCGGCATAGTCGGAGAGCGCGACGGCATAGGCCATCTGCGCCTTCTCGTCGTCAGTCTCCATCAGGACCAGCTCGCAGGCGTCGACCCTGGCGGCCGCCGCGCGCACCGCCTCCGGCGCCACGCTGAGCAGCAGGTCGGCGACGGTCTCGTCACCGCCGCCGTGCCCGACGAACTGGCGCATCACGCCCAGCCCGCCGCTGCGCGTCACCGCGCCGGCGTGCGGGGCGAGGTCGCCGGTGATGATCCGCAGCAGCGTCGTCTTGCCCGCCCCGTTGGCGCCGACGAGCGCGACCTTGGCGCCGTCGCCGACCCGGAAGCTGACGTCGTCGAGCAGCACCCGACCGTCTGGCAGTTCATAGCGCACTCCGGCGACATCCACGTGACCCACAACGAGTCATCATCCCCGCTGAGACCGATCGAGGCGAATGCCTTTCCGCGCCTGCAACGATGGGCACCGCCACGCTCGAGCACGACCCCTCCACCACCGAACGGAGTTCACCATGCCCCTGATCTACCCCGTCGCGGAAGACACCCCGGACGACGCAGACACCACCTTCGAGGACTTCGCCGACGACTGGTCGCAGACCTGGGTGATCGAGATCGACACCGACCACGAGCACGAGGACGAGGGCGACTACGTCCGGCTCGGCCCGGTCGGCGCGCAGCAGGCCTGGGACCTCGCGCACGAGATCGAGGACAAGCGCCCGAGCTGGGTCGTCAGCATCCTGCCGATCTTCGCGGTCGACGCGGGGGCCGACGACCTCATCGAGCAGATCGAGAGCGACGAGGACTGAGGCGGGGCTCTAGCCCCGGCGCGTCTCCAGCACCCGGAATCCCTTGACGCTGGCAAGGCGCGCCGTGGGCCAGCCCTGCTCGCCCAACCACCGCTGGAGCGAGTCGGCACCGAGGTTCTTGCCCACGACCATGACCGCGCGTCCGTCGGGTCGCAACCGAGGCAGCCAGGTGAGCAGCAGCTCGTGCAGCGCCGGCTTGCCGATCCGGATCGGCGGGTTGGACCAGATCTCGTCGAAGGTCATGTCGCTGGGGATCTGCTCCGGCGTCGCCGCGACGAAGCGCGAGCCGAGGCCCAGCGCGCGGGCGTTCTCGTTGGCGAGCAGCAGCGCCCGTTCGTTGACGTCGACACCGGTGACGGTCGCGAGGGGTACGGCGCGGGCGATCGCGAGCCCGATCGGGCCGTAGCCACAGCCCAGGTCGAGGAACTGCCCCTGCACCGGAGGCTCGAGCTCCCGGAAGAGCACCGCGGTCGCGTGGTCCAGATGGCCGCGGCTGAACACCCCCGCACCGCTGTCCAGCTCGAAGGCGTTGCCCCAGGCCTCCACCGTGAACGACTCGCGCTCGAACGGCGCGGCGGGGTCGGCGGAGAAGTAGTGGTCCTCGGTCACGGGGCCATCCTCTCGTGCGACGAAATGCAGCGAGGCCGCACCCTGCAGAACGGGTGCGGCCTCGCCGTGCTGATGGATCAGCGCTGGTCCCAGCGCGTGAAGCCGGCCGCGCGGGCCCGGTCCTCGGAGTCGAACCAGACCTCGGCCCTGGTGCGACCGTAGTAGGGCGACTCAGCGGTGTGGAAGAGCATCGAGTCGGCGTTGCCCTTGATCGTGAACGACTCGTGCGGCGACGCACCGTCCGCGAGCGGGTCGGCGGAGCCCTCACCGAAGGCGCCCGCGGCAGGCAGCGACGCGAACCCGGCGACCTTGGACGTGTTGTCCTTCTCGTCCCACCGCGTGAACCCGGCCGACCGCGCACGGTCCTCCGAGTCGAACCACACCTCGGCCCGGGTGCGGCCGTAGTAGGGCGAGGCCGGCGGGTGGAAGAGCATCGAGTCCTCGTTGCCCTTGATCGTGTACGCCGGGTCGGGCGACGAGCCGTCCGCGGCCGGCACGAGCGAACCCGCACCGAAGCTGCTCGTCGTGCCACCGGTCCCGGCGAAGCCGCGTGCCTGGGTGGCACCGTCCTCGTCGGCCAGCGCTGCGGAGCCACCGGTCCCGGCGAAGCCGCGTGCCTGGGTGGCACCGTCCTCGTCGGCCAGCGCTGCGGAGCCGCCGGCGACCGTGCCACCGGCGACGGCGCCACCCGCGACCGTGCCACCGGACAGCGAGTCACTGGAGCGCGAGCCGTTGGAGGACGTGTCCGTCCACGAGGTGTCGCGGGCCTGGGTGGCCTCGACCTCGTCGTAGACCGGCGCCGACTCGACCACCGGGTCGGCCACGTGGGCACCGACCGGCGTGGCGGCCGGCGTCGACGGCTCCTCGACCCGGGACGAGCCGAACGACGTCGACTGGGCCTTCGGGGTCGAGGTGGCCTTCGGGGTCGAGGGGGCCTTCGTCTTCGACCCGGCGAGGGAGGCCGCGCCCACACCGGCAGCCGCGGCGCCCGTTCCCGCCGCGGCGTACGTCGTCTTCGACGACACCGTCGAGACCTCGACCTTGCGCAGGATCAGGAAGAGCGTGATCCCCAGGCCCAGCAGGAAGCTGAGCAACAACCAAAGCCAATTTTCACCGAGCAGCCATCCCATCAGAGGACACCTTTCGTGGAGAGGCCGGACTCGGCCTCGAGCTCATCGACGTGCGGCAGCGCGACCTTGGCGAGAAGCCAGGCGATCAGGGAGCCGAGCACGAAGGCGAGCAGGATCAGGAACCAGAGCTGTGCGAACAACCAAGCCATGTCGTCAGCCTCACTTCACCGTGATGGTGGCGAAGCGATTCTGGTCGCGCCCCGCCTGGGTTTCGTTGTCGCCGAGCTCTCGCGAGAAGTGCCCACCGACCTTGCGGATGTCGGCGGTGACTCCACCGTCGACGAGGATCTGCGACACGTTCAGGGCACGCGCGATCGAGAGTCGCTTGCTCCCGAACTTGTCGGTGTAGCCGGTGACCGTGATCTTCAGGTCGGTGCACGGCGCGATCAGCTCGGCCACGGCCGCCAGCTCGGCCTTGGAGGCCTCGTTGGGGATGCGGTGGAGCTCGTCGAACTGCACGAAGTCCGCGCCGAGCGCCTTGTCGATGCTGGCCTGGAGGCCGTTGCACTTGACGCCACCGGCAGCCGCGCTGGACGACTCCGTCGCGGACGGGCTCGCCTCCTGCGTGTCGGTGGGCTCGGTGGTGGGCTCCGCGGACTCCGAGTCGCCGGCGCCCTGGTCGCCCTCGTCACCGTTGCCGTCGGCGGCACCGGCACCATCACCGGCACCGTCGAGGCCGTCGCCGAGGCTGGCGACGCGGACGCCGTCCACGTCGGCGACGAGGTCGCGGGCCTTGTCGGCGTCGGCGGCGCTCAGCGCGGAGCCGTCGGCGGCGCTGAGCGTCAGGTCACGACCGCTCGCGTCGACGTCGACGCCGTCGAAGCCGGCTCCCTTGAGGGCGGTCAGGGCGCGACCACGGAGGTCGTCGCCGATGTCGCCGCCGCGTACGGCGGTCAGCAGCGCCGCCAGCAGCAGCGGCACCAGCAGCAGGGCGAGCCACCAGGGCCCACCCAGGTTTCTGTGGCCCCACCGGGTATCGGTGCGGCGGTCGTGGGTCGTGCCCGTGGGCACGCGATCCTGTCGTTCGTTCATGGGCAGACTTCCCGAGTAGTCGACGGATGAGACGTTGAATCGCCACACAAACTAGGGCAGCTTCACCCCTTTGGGTACTACCGCCTACTCGGCGGTACGGCGCGCCCTCGTCCGAACGGCCTGTGCAGCCAGCTCCTCGGCGTCGGGATAACCAACCTCTTCGAGGGTCAGGCCGCGCGGGTGCACGACGGTCATGCTGGGGTCGCGGCTGCGCCCGGCGAGCATCTCGGCAGCCCACCCCGGTGGCTGTCGGCCCTCCCCCACGATGAGCAGGCAGCCCACCAGCGACCGCACCATGGTGTGGCAGAAGGCGTCCGCCACGACCCGGCCCTCGATCAGGTCGGCTGGGGTCCGGGTCCACTCGAACTCGAGCAGCGTGCGCACGGTCGTCGCGCCTTCCCGCCGCTTGCAGAAGGTCGCGAAGTCCTGCAACCCGATCAGGTGCTGGGCACCCGCATTCATCAGGTCGACGTCCAACGGCCGCTCCCAGGCGAGCACGTGTCGACGGGTGAGGGGATCGATCAGCTCGGGGCGATCCGCGATGCGATAGGCGTAGCGACGCCAGAGCGCCGAGAAGCGCGCGTCGAACCCCGGTTCGGCCTCGACCGCGCGGCGTACGCGCACGTCGCCGTCCAGGATGCCGTTGAGCCGGCGCACCAACGCGTCCAGGGCAGGCCCCTTCGAGCGCCCGGCAGAGCGTGCGACATCTGCCGGATCCACATCGAAGTGCACCACTTGCCCGCGGGCGTGCACGCCCGTGTCGGTCCGCCCGGCGCACACGACGCGCACCAACGGGATCCGCAGCGCCATGGCGATCGCGTCCTCGAGCGCCCCCTGGACCGTCCGGAAGTCGGGCTGGGTCGCCCATCCCCTGAAATCGGTGCCGTCGTAGGACAGGTCGAGCCGGATGCGCACCCGCAGATCTTAGGCGCTGATCATTCAACCTATCGGTTGACAACGCGCCCTGAACGTCCTACCGTCTATTCAATCAATCAGTTGAGGAAGGTGCCTCGCATGACCGACCAGCTCTCCAAGGTCTTCGCCGCCCTGGCCGACCCGACCCGGCGCGACATGGTCGCGCGACTGACGCGGGCCGACGCGACGGTGAACGACCTGGCGGCGCCGTACGACGTCAGCCTGCAGGCCGTCTCCAAGCACCTCAAGGTGCTCGAGGAAGCAGGGCTGGTCAGCCGGACCCGGGAGGCCCAGCGCCGACCGGTGCACCTGGAAGCAGAGGTGTTCGACCTGATGACGAAGTGGATCGAGCGATACCGCCGGCAGGCCGAGGAGCGGTTCAGCCGCCTCGACTCGGTGCTGGCCGCCATGGACACGGACAACGCAACCCAGCAGCAGGAAGGAACAGCATCATGACCACCACGCAGAACCCCGACACCCGCTACACCGAGGCCGCGATCGAGGCAGACCCCCGCGTCCCCGCGGTGCACATCTGGCGCGACTTCGCCGCCACCCCTGAGCAGCTCATGCGGGCGCACACCGACCCCGAGCTGTTCAAGCAGTGGGTCGGCCCCGACTCGCTCACGACCAGGATCGACCAGTGGGACTGCCGCACCCTCGGCTCCTACCGCTATGTCGCCGAGCGCGACGGCGAGGAGTACGCCTTCCGCGGCACCTTCCCCCACGTCGGCGACGACAAGCTCGTGCAGACCTTCACCTGGGAGGGCATGCCCGACGCGATCGCGCTCGAGACGATGACCTTCGAGGACCTCGGCGACGGGCGCACCCGCCTGCACGGCTTCTCGCTGTGCGACTCCTTCGAGGGCCGCGACGGCATGCTCTCGAGCGGCATGGAGGTCGGAGTCCACGAGGGCTACGCCAAGCTGGACAGGCTCCTGGCCGATGGCGTTGCCTGAGTCGCCGGCCGAGCGCCACCGCGCGGTCGCGGGCGCCTTCGGCGACCGGGTCGCAGCGACCCGGGACTGGGAGGCCCCCGCACCGGTGGCGGGGTGGACGGCCCGCGACGTGGTCGACCACCTCGTCGGCTGGTTCCCGGGCTTCCTGGCCGCGGGTGGCTTCGGCCTGCCGCCCGGACCGGCCGTCGCGGACGACCCGGTCGCCGCGTGGCAGCACCAGGCAGGCGCCGTACAAGAACTGCTCGAGGCTCGCGGCGAGGAGCCCTTCACGCACCCCCGAGCCGGGACCCACCGGCTCGCCGATGCGGTCGACCGGTTCTACACCGCCGACGTCTTCATGCACACCTGGGACCTGGCACGCGCCACCGGCCAGCAGCCCGGGCTGGACGAGGACTTCGCCACCGCCCTGCTCGAGGGCATGCGGCCGATCGAGGAGCTGCTGCGCAGCTCTGGTCAGTACGGCGATGCCGTGCCCGTCGCACCGGACGCGCCCGTGGCCGACCGGCTGATGGGTTTCATCGGTCGCGATCCCGCGTGGGCCCCGCCCGGCTGAGTCACTCCAGCTCGTGGCGCCACGGCGGGTCGCCACCCGGCCGACTGACCGTGATCGCGGCGGCGCGGGCGGCGTGCTCCAGCACTGCGGTCCAGTCGGCTGCACGCAGCACCGACAACCCTTCGCGTGCGGCCGGCCCGACGACACCGAGCTGCCAGAGGGCGTCGACCACCGCCGCGGTCACCGTGTCGCCGGCACCGATGGTGTCGGCCACGGTGGCCGTCGGTGCCGGCACCTCCCCCTCCCCCGCGGGCGCGAACCAGCGCAGTCCCCCCTCGCCCCTGGTGACGACGACGGCGCCGGTGCCACCGGCGAGGAACTCCGCGGCCAGCTCGGCGTGCTCCCGACCGGGCCAGAGCAGCTCGAGGTCCTCGTCGCTGGCCTTGACCACGTCGGCGTTCGCCGCCATCGCCCGGGCCCGGGCGGCGACCCCAGGCCCGCTCCCGGTGATGGCGGGTCGGGCGTTGAGGTCGAACACGGTCAGCGCGGTCGGCCGGTGCTGCTGCGCCAGGACAGCGACGTCCCGTGCTCCCGGGTCGATGGCCGCTCCGATCGAGCCGTAGAGCACGGCGACCGGGTCGACGTCGGCGGGCAGCTGCACGGCCCCGAGACGCCACTCGATGTCGAACTCGTAGGACGCGGCCCCCGACGCGGCCAGCGTCGCCTCGGCCGTCGCCGTCCGGTCGAGCACCAGCGGGTCACTGCCCAGTCGCACCCCGTTGTCGCCCAAGTGGTCGGCCAGGAGCCGGCCGCGGTCGTCGTCGCCGTACGCCGTCACGAAACGCACCGGACGCCCCAGTCGTGCCAGCGCGACGGCCGCGTTGGCGGCACTGCCACCCGGGTGCTCGCGCACGGTGCCGTCGAGACCGTGCACGACATCGACCAGCGCCTCACCCACGACCAGGGCCACCTGTTCCATGACGCTGGTCTACCACTCCGCGGCCGGCGACGGGCCGCCGTACGCTCGAGCCATGCAGCTGGACCCGATCCACCACGACGCCGACGTGCCGCCGTTCGAGCAGGCGCGCAGCCAGATCGCGGGGCAGATCGCCGCCGGGGTGCTACCGAGCGGCACCCGGCTCCCGACGGTGCGCGCCCTCGCCGCCGAGGTGGGCCTGGCGGTGAACACCGTCGCCCGGGTCTACAAGGAGCTCGAGGCCGACGGGCTCGTCGTCACCGAGGGCCGGCGCGGCACGTTCGTCACCTCGACGAACGCCGGCGCTGCCGTCTCCGATGCCGCCGCGTCGTACGCCGCCGCCTGCCGTCGCCAGGGGCTGACCCTGCCGGAGTCGGTGCGCCTGGTCGAGGCGGCGTGGCAGGGCTGACATGCGAGGAAATGACGACGGGCCCGCCATCCCCGGAGGGATGACAGGCCCGGCGTCGCGGCTGGTGCTAGCTCACTCGCCTGCGCGGGTGAAGCCAGCGGCCTCAGCGGACTCGGCGGTGTCGAACCACAGCTCGGCCACGGTCGCGGCGAACCACTGACCGTCCGGCTCGTGGAACTTCATCGAGTCCTTGTTGCCCTTGATCGGGAAGCCCTCGGGCGCCTGGTCGGCGTCCTCGAGCGGGGCGTGCGCACCGGCGGGCAGCTCGTCCGAGCCGTCCACGTCGGCGAAGCCCTTGACCTCGGTGTCGGCGACCTCGGTCTCCTCGGCCACCGGAGCGGCCGTGGCAGCGGTCTTCTTCGACGAGGCAGCCTTCGGGCTGTAGGCCTCGGTCACCAGCTCGATGACCGCCATGGGGGCGTTGTCGCCCTTGCGCGGACCGATCTTGGTGATCCGGGTGTAGCCACCGGGACGCTCGGCGAAGGTCGGCGCGATCTCGGTGAAGAGAACGTGCACGACACCCTTGTCGCGGATGGTCTTGAGGACCTCACGACGGTTGTGCAGGTCGCCACGCTTGGCCTTGGTGATCAGCTTCTCCGCGAACGGGCGCAGCATGCGCGCCTTGGCCTCGGTGGTGGTGATCCGACCGTGCTCGAAGAGCGCGGTCACCAGGTTGGCAAGGATCAAGCGCTGGTGGGCGGGGCTACCGCCGAGGCGCTTGCCCTTCTTGGGCTTGGGCATGATTCTTCTCGATTCTCTCGGGCCGTACTAGGTACTCGAGTAGATGGTGCTGTTTGGGGTAATCGTGCTGATGGCGTGTGCCTCGCAAGGCCGAGGAGGGAAGGCGACCTTGGAGCGGAGCGGGTCGCCGACCGACGAGAACGCCGCGAGGCGCACGCCAGCAGTGCGATTTAGTACTGCTCGTCCTCGACGAAGGCGTCGTCGTCGTCATCGCCGTACGCCGCGAGCGCAGCGTGCGGGTCGAAGCCGGGCGCGCTGTCCTTGAGGGACAGACCCATCTCGACCAGCTTGGCCTTGACCTCGTCGATCGACTTCGCACCGAAGTTGCGGATGTCGAGCAGGTCCTGCTCCGAGCGGCTGATGAGCTCACCCACGGTGTGGATGCCCTCGCGCTTGAGGCAGTTGTAGGAACGGACGGTCAGCTGCAGGTCCTCGACCGGGAGGGCGAGGTCGGCGGCGAGCTGCTCGTCGACGGGCGACGGGCCGATGTCGATGCCCTCGGCCTCGACGTTGAGCTCACGAGCCAGACCGAACAGCTCGACCAGCGTCTTGCCGGCCGAGGCGATGGCGTCACGCGGACGCATCGACTGCTTGGTCTCGACGTCGATGACGAGCTTGTCGAAGTCGGTGCGCTGCTCGACACGGGTGGCCTCGACCTTGTAGGTCACCTTCAGCACGGGGCTGTAGATCGAGTCGACCGGCATGCGGCCGATCTCGTTGTCGGCACCCTTGTTCTGGACGGCCGAGACGTAGCCACGGCCACGCTCGACGACGAGCTCCATCTCCAGCTTGCCCTTGTCGGACAGCGTGGCGATCAGGAGCTCGGGGTTGTGCACCTCGACACCGGCGGGCGGCGCGATGTCGGCGGCGGTGACAGCACCGGCGCCCGACTTGCGGAGGTACATCGTGACGGGCTCGTCGTGCTCGGAGGAGACGACCAGGCCCTTCAGGTTGAGGATGATCTCGGTGACGTCCTCGGTGACACCCTCAATGGTCGAGAACTCGTGGAGGACGGTGTCCACCTTGATGCTCGTGACCGAGGCCCCCGGGATGGAGGACAGGAGGGTACGTCGCAGCGAGTTGCCGAGGGTGTAGCCGAAGCCGGGCTCGAGGGGCTCGATGACGAAGCGCGAGCGGTACTCGTCCACGGTCTCTTCGGACAGGGTCGGGCGCTGAGCGATAAGCACTGATTCTTTCCTTCCCGGATCCAACCACCATTTGATGGACCCGATCTCACGTGAAAAGGAGGCGTCGGGGGCCGCCCGCGGACGAGCGGCCACCGACCAGGGATTACTTCTTGGAGTAGTACTCGACGATCAGCTGTTCGGTGACCTGCGTGTCGATCTGCGCACGGACCGGCACCTGGTGCACGAGGATGCGCATCCGGCCGGGGAGCGCCTGCAGCCACGCCGGGACGTGACGCTCGGCGTGGGTCTCGCGAGCCACGATGAACGGCGTCATCTCCAGCGACTTCTCGCGCACGTCGATGATGTCGTGAGCGGAGACCTGGAAGCTGGGGATGTCGACCTTGTGGCCGTTGACCAGGAAGTGACCGTGCACGACGAGCTGGCGAGCAGCGCGACGGGTGCGGGCGAAGCCGGCACGGTAGACGACGTTGTCGAGACGGCACTCGAGGAGCTGGAGCAGGTTCTCGCCGGTCTTGCCCTGGCGACGGTTCGCTTCCTTGTAGTAGCGAAGGAACTGCTTCTCCATGACGCCGTAGGTGAAACGGGCCTTCTGCTTCTCACGCAGCTGGAGGAGGTACTCGCTCTCCTTGATGCGTCCGCGGCCGTGCTGGCCGGGGGGGTAGGGGCGCTTCTCGAATGCCGAGTCGCCGCCGACGAGGTCGACACCGAGACGGCGCGACTTACGGCTCATGGGTCCGGTGTAACGGGCCATGTCAGTCTCTCTTTCTCAGTCTCGGGTCAGACGCGCCGGCGCTTGGGCGGGCGGCAACCGTTGTGGGGGGTGGGGGTGACGTCCTGGATGGTGCCGACCTCGAGGCCGATGGCACCCAGCGAGCGGATCGCGGTCTCGCGACCCGAACCCGGACCCTTGACGAAGACGTCGATCTTCTTCATCCCGTGGTCCATGGCCCGACGACCAGCGGCCTCAGCAGCCATCTGCGCGGCGAACGGCGTGGACTTGCGCGAGCCCTTGAAGCCGACGGTGCCGGCAGAGGCCCACGAGATCACGGCGCCGGTGGGGTCGGTGATGGTGACGATGGTGTTGTTGAACGTGCTCTTGATGTGGGCTTCGCCCTGAGCAATGTTCTTCTTCTCCTTGCGACGCACCTTGGTGGCGCGGCTCTTGGGAGGCATAGATTTCTCCTATGAGTTTCTGGTCTGGAAGCTTCGTGAATCGGCGGTGATCAACGCGTGAGCGTTGCGATCACTTGGCCTTCTTCTTGCCGGCGACAGTGCGCTTGGGACCCTTGCGGGTGCGCGCGTTGGTCTTGGTGCGCTGGCCGCGGACCGGCAGGCCCATGCGGTGGCGGCGACCCTGGTAGCTGCCGATCTCGATCTTGCGGCGGATGTCCGCCTGGACCTCGCGTCGGAGGTCACCCTCGATCTTGAAGTTGGCTTCGATCTCATCGCGAAGCTTGACCAGCTCCTCGTCACCGAGGGTGTGCACGCGGGCGTTCGGGTCAACCCCGGTCGCGGCGAGCAGCTGCTGGGAGCGGGTACGGCCGATGCCGTAGATGTAGGTGAGTGCGATCTCGATGCGCTTGTCGCGCGGGAGGTCCACACCAACGAGGCGTGCCATGTGGCGTTTCCTTGTCTGTTCTCGCAGTGGTTTCTGGTCGTGTCGCGTCCCATCCCGCCTCGGGTGGGCTCCGGCCAATGCTCCGGAGGTGGTTTCGGCCAAGGAGTCGGAGCTCCCTGACCTAGCGATCACGTTGTGGGTGATTCAGTTGTTGCTACGTCTGTGCTGAGCCTGGGCTCAGCCCTGCCTCTGCTTGTGACGCGGGTTCTCGCAGATGACCATGACGCGGCCGTGGCGACGGATGACCTTGCACTTGTCGCACATCGCCTTGACGCTCGGGTTGACCTTCATGTCAGCCCTTTCTAGCTCGTGAGTGGCTGCTACTTGTATCGGTAGACGATCCGACCTCGGGTCAGGTCGTAGGGAGACAACTCCACCACCACGCGGTCCTCGGGGAGGATCCGGATGTAGTGCTGGCGCATCTTGCCGCTGATGTGGGCGAGGACCTTGTGTCCGTTGGTCAGCTCGACCCGGAACATGGCATTCGGCAGGGCTTCCACGACGGTGCCCTCGATCTCGATCACGCCTTCTTTCTTCGGCATGTCCTCCACAATCTGTTGTTCGGTCTTCTACCGTTTGGTGCTCCGCTCCACGGCGTGGAACGGGTGGCCCGGGAACCTCCGTCGCGTGACGGTGGACCTCGTGCGGTGGTTCCTGGTGACTCTTCCCGGGCACGCAACGACCCGCTCCTGCGAGCGAATGTTCCGTGTTCGGGCAGCCGCGAGGCACCACGAAGCGCAACCCACGTTGGGCCGACACGCCAGTTTAGTCAGTCGCGGGACCAAAAGACCAATCAGGACGAGCGGCGCCGGCCACCGCGCACCCGCCTGGTCGGCCGGGGTGGGGCGGGCAGGCCCTGGGCCTGCTCGTCGGGCGTCGAACGAGGCGACGCGGGGGTCATCTTGCCACGTCGCAGCGATGCGACGTTGATCGCCGCCAACCACCGACGACGCCGACCCACCGAGCGTGACATGGCCCTGCGCTCGGAATCGACCGATTCCCAGTACGTCGTGGCCGCCGCGGCCTCGGGCACGACCGGGCCGAAGACGAAGCTGTCGGCTCGACGGGCGAGGGCAGGCGCGGACTCCGAGCCGATCGCCCCCGACTGCTCACGCCGAGTCACGGTGGGGCCGAGCGGCACCGGCTGGCCCAGGTCGCGAGCATGGTCGACCAGCTCGCGCCAGGCTCCGACGAAGCGGGCGGACACACTGGCAGCGCTGCGGCGCCGGCGGCGCCTGAGGAGCTTGAGCCCGACGATGGCGGCCAGGACAGCGCCCAGGAACAGCAGCGGCCCACCGACGTACTTGCCGGCGAACACCACCCAAGCGGGCAGGCGTGCAACGAGCGAAGCCTCCTCGTCCTGGTCGTCCTTGGTGCCCTTGCGCTCCCTCAGGTCGGCATCGCTCTGCTCGCCGGCGTCGGAGGGCGGCGGGATCGGCGCGGGCGGAGGGACGACCGTGCCGCTCATCGGGGTGTTGTTCTCGGGCAGCTCCTCGGCCGGCGGCTCCTTGGACATGAACTCCTCGGTGGGCAGCGTCCGCCACGAGCCGTCGGCCGCGCGCAGCTCGACCCAGGCCTCCACCTGCTCGCCGGTGACGACGCCGTCCTCGGGAACCAAGGCTCCCAGCACGACCCGCGCCGGCACGCCGACCTCGTTGGCGAGCAGGGCCATCACAGCGGCGTACTGCTCATCGTTGCCGACCATCTGCTCGTCGTTGACGAACTCGTCGGAGAGGCGCTGGACGTGGTGACCGGGGTGGTAGACCTGCTCGGCCTTGCGTACGCCGTCGGAGTACTTCCCCTCGGTCCGCAGGTGCTCGGCGATCGCGAGCACCCGCTCGATCGGCGTCGAGGCCTTCTCCGCCCAGTCGGCGGCCGGCTCCTTGAGGAAGCCGGTGCCGGGAGGCGAGGCTGCGAGTGCGGTGGAGGCGAGCGTCTCCCGGGTGAGGTCGTCGGCCGGCTGCACCGCGGTGAACGAGTAGCTGTCCCCCCGGCGGATGCCGGAGGGCACGACCGCGGTGGACGTGGCCAGGTTGTAGCGGAAGGACTCGGCCTTGGCGTCCGGGTCGCCCTGGCGGAACTCGACGCCCTGCAGCGCACCGACCGTCGGCAGCCACACGCCGTCATAGCCCTCGCCGATGGTCACCGTGGCCTCGACCTCGCGGCCCTCGACCGGGTTGTCGATGGTCGAGGAGACCCGCTGGAAGGAGTCGTCGCCGGCGCCGGGCAGCGCGTCGTTGGAGGCTCCCCAGACCAGGCCGTCGTAGGTGTCCATGGCAGCGATGCGGATGCGCAGGCCGGCTACACCCTCGACGGTGAAGAGGGTCTTGTCGTAGACGTTGGCCGGGTCCTCGTTCTTCCCGAGGTCGATGTACTTGCGGAACCCCGCCAGCGGCGACGGGTAGCGCCCGATGTCGAAGGGCGGCTCGACCCAGGTGCGCACCACGGTGCGACCCTCGTCGTCGCCGCCGGTGACCAGCGCGCTGGCCGGCAGCGCCAGCGCCGAGGCCAGCAGCACGAGGGCGCCCCCGAGCGCGACGCGGCCCCAGCCGGAGGTGCCGCCGTGGACCGTGGCGGAGGCGCGGCGGGCCCGGATCGCCAGCCAGCCGAGCGCTGCGGCGGCGAACACCGAGCCCTGCACCAGCACCGACTGCGGGTGGCGCACGCCGAGCAGGATGACCGCGGCCAGGACCCCCGTCATCGCGAGCACGGGCAGCAGTGCGCTCAGCCAGGCACGAGGCAGCCGCACGCCGCTCAGCACGGTGCCGAGCACGCCCGCCGTCAGGCCCAGCAACCACGGCAGGACGAGCAGCGGGCCGTCGCCGTCGACCGGGGGCAGCGTGGTGAGCATGTCCTTCCAGCCGAAGATCGCCTGGTCGACGAGCGTCCCGAGCGTCGAGCCACCGGGCAGGAAGGCGGTGTCGCCCACCGACCGCAGGCACAACGGGCCGCCCAGCAGGAAGAACAACACCGCCACGATCATGACCGGTGCGATGAGCGGCCAGCCGAGGGTGCGGGTGGTGTGGGTGACCACGATCCCCAGCGCCACGCCGATGAGCCCCACGACCAGGAATCCCCAGCCGGTGAAGGACGTCGCGAAGCCGCTCAGGGCGAGTCCGCCCAGCAGCAGGACGAAGAGCAGGTCCAACGACGTCGCCGGGTCGGGCAGCAGCTGGTTGCGGCGGGAGCGGGTGACGGTGTCGACGCCCGAGTGGGGTGCGCTCACTTGACGCTCCAGAGGAGGAGTCCGCCGAGGTCGTTCGTCTCGGCGAGGTGCAGCACGGGCAGGCCGCCGGTCTCGGTCACCCGGCTGGTGCCCGACGGGTCGATGAGGATCGCGTAGCGGCGTACTTCAGGGGGGAACGCGGCAGCGCCGCGCAGCAGGTCGGTGAACTCCGTGCCGGGGCCGCCGATCAGGAACACCAGGCTGCAGTCGGGCGCGACCTGGGTGGCGCGGCGCGCCGACTTCACGATGCCGGAGCGGCCGTGCTCCGCGCGGCAGACGGCGTCGAGGGCCAGGTGCCCGTCGTTGCCGGTCGAGGCGGTGTCGCCGCAGACGAAGGAGACGTCGAACTCGTCCAGCACGGCGCGTACGGCGATCGAGGCCGCCACCGACATGGCCGACTCGAAGTCGTCGGGATCGGCCCACGAGGACGCGACGTCGTCGACCACGATCGCGGCGTGGCTGCGGCGGGTGTCGAGGTACTGGCGCACGAGCAGGTTGGAGTCGCCCCCGGAGGCCATCACCTTGGCGGACGAGCGCCAGTGGATGTGGCGCAGGTCGTCACCGGGGACGTACTCGCGCAGCGCATGGAAGGCCAGGTCGCTCTGGGACAGGGCGTCGGTCGAGACCCCCTCGAGGTCACGCAGCAGACCGGCGCCCAGCGAGTCGAGCGGCACCATCGGGGGACGCACCAGGACCTCCCGCACCGGGGTCCAGACCATGTCGCGCGAGAAGATGCCGATCGGGTCGCCACGACGGGTCGTGGCCGGTCCCACGGCGATCACGCCGCGGTGCTCGGTGCGGATGGTGAACGACTCCTCGTGCCGACCGCCGGCCGGCAGCGACGCGATGCCGTAGCGGTGCATCGACGACCCGACCGGAACCTCGAGGGTCGTGGGGATGAGGCGGCCGTTGGCGATGTTCGTGACGACCACGCCGGCGGCGACCGACTCCCCCGCCGCCACCCGCTCGGGCTCGAGCCGCAGGTCGACCGCGACGTTGGTGCGACCGATCAGGAACGGCGCGGCGAGGGCGAGCAGCAGCAGGCAGGCTGCCGCGATGACGGCCAGCTCGCGCCAGTTGGCGACGACCGCGACGTACGCCGCGCCCATGCCGAGGCCGAGGATCAGCCACCCCACCGGGCGGACGATCCTCAGCAGCTCCTTGACCCGCTCCATCAACGGCTCAGGCCACCCGGTCGGTCGGCGGCGCGACCGAGTCGAGCAGCCGGCCGATGACCGTCTGCACGCTGACGCCGCTGAACTGAGCCTCGGCGTCGAGGAGGAGGCGGTGCGACAGCACGGGCTCGGCGAGCTCCTTGATGTCGTCGGGGACGACGTGGTCGCGACCGTCGGCGGCCGCCCAGGTCTTGGCGACGCGGATGAAGGCCAGGCAACCGCGCGCCGACAGGCCGAGCTTGACGTGCGGCTGGCGGCGCGACTCCTCCGCGAGCTCGGCGACATAGCCCACCACGGCGGGGTCGACGTAGACCTGGTCGGCCAGACCGCTCATCTGCGAGATCGTGGCCGCCGTGATGACCGGCGTGACGAGCGCTGCCCGGTCGCGCACGGCCGCGTTGACGAGCAGCTCGATCGTGGCAGCGCGGTCGGGATAACCCATCGAGGTCTTCATCAGGAAGCGGTCGAGCTGTGCCTCGGGCAGGCGGTAGGTCCCCGCCTGCTCGATCGGGTTCTGGGTGGCGATCACCAGGAAGGGCCGGCCGACGGAGTGCGCCACGCCGTCGACGGTGACCCGGCTCTCCTCCATCACCTCGAGCAGCGCCGACTGGGTCTTCGGCGAGGCACGGTTGATCTCGTCGGCGAGGACGATCGTGTGGAAGATCGGGCCGGGGTGGAAGTCGAAGGTGCCCTTGTGCTGGTCGTAGACCGTGACGCCGATGACGTCGGAGGGCAGCAGGTCGGGGGTGAACTGGATGCGGGCGTTGGAGCCCTGGACCGTGTTGGCCAGGGCGCGCGCCAGCATGGTCTTGCCGGTCCCGGGGAAGTCCTCGAGGAGGATGTGCCCCTCCGACAACAGGCAGGTCAACGCCAGGCGGACGACGTGCCGCTTGCCCAGCACCGCAATCTCCATGTTGTCGGTCAGCTGGTCGAAGGTCTGCTTGAACCAGTCGGCCTGCTCGTGGCTGATCGTCATGGTGCTCCTGTCGCAGTGTGGGTGTGCATTTACCATTCGATTTCGTTGGACGCGTACTGCCCGCAGTTGACCCGGAGCGCCCGCTTCGTCTCGCCCCACCAGGTGATCGGCGTCGATGAGGTGGTGGTCTTCGCCTCCGCGGTGAAGTTCTTGCGTGTCTGCCAGTAGCCGTTGCCGAGGAGGTTGAAGGACCAGACGTCGACCGAGCAGCTCAGGGCCTTGCCCTGGTTGGTGTAGGCGACGTTCACGAAGGCGCAGCTGGGTTCCTCGCACGAGCCGCCGCTGCTGTCGACGCTGTGGCAGTTCGTCGCGGCGTCCGCGGCCGTGGAGCACTGGGCGCCCTTGCTGATCGTGAAGCTGGGCGGCGGCGGATCACCGGAGTCGACCTGTCCGTAGACCACCGCCTGACCGCGGTTGGCCGGGCTGTCGTCGAAGAGCCGCACCTCGATGCTGGTGCGCTTGTTGTAGTCGTCGACCGTGACGACGTGGGTGAACGAGAACGGCCCGGGACCGCTCTGCGGGCGCACCTGCTCGACACCGCCGTCGACCTTGATCCCGACGGCCGCCGCGTCACCGTTGGAGGTGCCGCTGATCGTCCAGGTGACGGTGAGCCCGTTGACACTGGGGCTGACGTCGTTGAGGTGGGCCCGGGTCAGCGGACCGTAGGTCTGGACCGACTTCGGCTCGGAGGTGCTGCAGCCGACCCTGGCCGCGTGCTCGTTGCACATCCGCATCTGGACGGAGTACGGCGCGTTGTTGCCCGGCGTGGACACGAGCTCGTTGATGATGGCGCCCGGGGTGACCGCTCGCTCCCAGACGACTCCCCCACCGACGATGATGGCGGCCTGGGCGAGGTTGCCCCGCGACTCGGGGGCAGTGCCCGTGACCTGCACCTGGTTGTCCACCCCGGTGGGGGTGGCCGTGAAGGGGCCCCAGTTGGCGGGCTTGCCGATCGCGTCGAAGACGACCGGTGCGCTGGTCGGGGAGCTGTTCTCGATGTTGTGGGCCTGTACGACGTAGTTGTACTTCGTGCCGTCGTACTTCACGCCGCTGTGGGTGCACGTCGTGGCCTGGATGCGCGTGCAGCCGGGCACGGGCGTGAGCGCCCCTCCGTCGGCGGAGTAGGAGAGGGTGTAGAAGGTCGGCGCGGGACCCTCCGGTGCCGTCGGCGTCCACGACGCGCTGATGTCCGTGGCCTGCAGGCCGGACTGGCGGTCGACGACACGCAGGCCCGCCGGGGCGAGCGGCGTCCCGAGGGACTGCATCAAGGCAGACTCCCTCGGCAGCGACCAGCCGGCACCGTTCTGCGACTCGACGGAGAAGGTGTACTTCTTGTTGTTGTCGAGGTCGGTCACGGACAGGGTGTTGCCGGCGACGGGGACCGCATGTCCCTGCCAGCGCACGAGGTACTGCTTGATCGGCGTCGTGCTCTGCGGCTTGGACCACCCCAGCGTGATGGTGTGGTCACCGCGCGAGACCATCTTGATGTTGGCGACACGCCCCGGCTTGGTGTCGGCGTAGGCCGTCTCCGACAGCTCGCTCCACGGCCCCAGGCCCACCTTGTTCACCGCGCGCACGCGGAAGTTGTAGTCCTTCTGCTCCTTGAGTCCCGGGAAGTCGCACTCGTTGGTGCGACAGGTGCGCTGGTCGCCGGACCTCGTCTCGATGATCCGGTAGCCGGTGATCGGGGAGCCACCGTCGTCCTTGGGTGCGAACCAGCCGAGGCGGATGGAGCCCTTCTCCACGTTCTCGTAGGAGTACGGCTTGCTCGGCTGACCTGGCACCCCGGCGACCTCGACCTCGATCCTGCCCTCCGCCCGGCGAGCGGGGCCTGCGGACGAGTCGTCGATGTCGCTCATGACGACGCGGAAGACGACCTTCCCGCGGGCCTCGGCGCCCGCACGCAGGGTGACTCCCGACCGGCCGTCGGGGCTCGCGCTCACGCCCGAGCCGCTGATCAGGTCGACGTCCACGAGCGTGGGTGTCGGGTCCGCGACGCCGGACTCGAGGTAGCGAGCCAGCTCGAGGTCGAGCGAGGTGCCGGCCTCGATCTCCTGGGCACGGACGGGCAACATGCTGGGCGGTGGGGCGCTCGTCAACCGGAAGCGGATCTCCGCCGGCAGGCTCTCCCCGGCGGTGACCGTGAGCGTGGCCTCTCCGCCACGGCCGGCGTTCTCGTCCGCTGAGATCTCCAGCACCGGGCTCCCGTCACCCGACACCGTCAGCCCCTCGAGGCTGTTGCTCCACTCGGCGCGGTAGTCCAGGTCAGGGGCGTCTGCGGGGTCGAGGGTCCACACGTTGCAGAAGGACTCGACGTCCAGGTCGTAGCTCTCCCCCGCCGAGATGGGGATGGTGGCCTGCGGACACTCCAGGACCGGCCTGTCGTCCCCGACCTGGACGGGCACCGACAGCAGGGCGGTGTAGCCGTCGGTGGGGTCCTGGGGATCCTCGTTGCCGGCTGCGTTCGTCGCCGTGGTCACCTCGACGAGCAGCGCACCGGGACCGCGGTAGCCGTCGCGGGCGGTGACCTCGAACGAGTCGTCGTCCACGCGCGTGGACTCGAGCTCACTCGGTGAGGCCGAGACGGAGCCGCGACCGGTCAACCGGAGCTGTCCTCCCGACGGGTTGACGACGTAGTCCTTGAGCCTGCCCTTCGCCGAGCCACCCTCCTTGAGCTCGATCAGCGCATCGGGCTTGACGTAGGGAATCCCGGTCCCGGTCGGCGGGACGTACAACGAGGCGGTCGCTGCCGCTCCATCGGCGTCCTCGACCCGGAAGGGGACGACGATCGGGTTCAGACCGCGGTTGACCTTGATGGTGGTGCCGGCACGGTTGACACTCGGTCGGCCCTCGGTGCCGATCACCTCGGTGACGTGCAGGTCGCCCAGCGTGCCGTCGGGATCGTAGGCGTCCTCGAGGACGTTGACCGAGACGCTTCCGCTGTCGTCGGCGCGGCCGAAGGAGTCATGGACGACCGGCGGGTTCTTGTAGGCGTCCGCGGTGTCGACGCGCAAGGTGGCGATCGAGGAGAAGACGCCGTTGCTGATCTCGTAGAAGACCGTCCGCGCCGCTCCCCGGGCGGTTTTCGACGCCGGGACGGAGACGAGGTCGGTCTCCGGGTCGTGGGTGACACCCTCGGGCGGGTCGATCAGCCGGATCGCGACGTCGTCGCCGGGCGAGATGTAGTCGTTGGCCAACGGGTCGAGGACCGCCGTGCGGCCGGGTTCGACAGTGACCTGGTCGGCCACGGCCAGCGGGGGCTGGGGCTCCCCCTGGGGCACCACGGCCACGCGCACGGTCCCGGTGGCCACGGCACCGCGGCTGTCGACAACGGAGTACTCGAACTCGTCGGTGCCGGCAGTGCGCGGGTAGGCCTGGTAGGTGAGGTAGTTGCCGCCGAACGACGTCACGCGGCCCCGCGTCGGCGCCGAGGTGATGCCCGCGATGGTGACCGGGTCGCCCTCCGGGTCGATCCCGCTGCCGGGCAGCCGCACCTTGATGACGTCACCGGAGACCGCTCGGGCCTCCAGCGTGGGCGGCTCGGGCGGGGTGTTGGGGTCGTCGGCCGGGGTGACGATCACGATCAGGCGACCGAGGGCCTTGTCCCCGGTCGTCGACTGCGCGACGTAGCGCACCTCGAAGGAGTCGCGCTCCTTGAGGTCGGGGGCGATGTAGCGGACGTTGCGACCGGACACGAGCGCGGTTCCGACATCGCCCTTCACGTCGACCGGCACGTCGATCTCGAGCTCGCCCGGCACCTCCTGCGCGGTGTCCGCGACCAGGGAGAGCCGGTCGCCGGAGGGCGAGATGTCGTTGTCCAGCACCGGTGCGGTGACCGACGTGCCGGCCCGCACGTGCACCCGGTCGGTCGTGGTCACCGGGGTGTTGTCGGCCGGCGCCGGTCGCTGGCTCACCGAGACCTCCCCCTCGATGCCCGAGATGGAGCCGTTGCTGATGGTGTAGTTCACCAGCTGCGGGTTGGGCGCGAGGTCACCCTGGCGCGAGGAGATCCGCAGCCAGCGGCCGTCGATGATCGCCACGTCGAGCTGGTTGGGGTTCTCGGCCGTCGCGTTCTGCACGACGAGCAGGCCGCCCGCCGGATCGAGGTCGTTGGCCAGGACATCGACGATGCCGGCGTCCTGGTCGTAGACGGTGACGTTGTCCGGCATCGTGATCGGGGCCCCGGGCGACTTGGGCCGGGGGCGTACGTCGATGCGCACCGTCGCCGCGTCGAGCTGGGCCTTGCCGAACGCGGCGTCGTACTCGATGAAGTAGGTGTCGGGATCGTCGGCGATGAACGTGATGACGCCGTTCTCGACATCGGTCTTGATGGTGGCGCCGGTCTGGTCGGTGATCTTGCCGCCGAGCGCGAGCTCGGCGTTGGGGGTGCCTGGATCCGACCCGGGCAGGTCGTTGAGCAGTGGCCGGATCTTGATCGGCTGGTCCTCCTCACCACGGACGACGTCCGGCTGGGCGACGGCCGGGAACGTCTGGCGGTCGAGGCGTTCTTGGACCTCGAAGGTCAGCAGCTCCTTGACGGGCTCGGAACGTCCGTCACTGACGAGGTACTCGACCCGGTAGGTCTCGCCGCCCTCGCGCGAGCCGGTGAACCTGACCCGGCCGTCGGACGTCGTCCGGGCCACCGCGCCCGAGTCGCCGGCTCCCAGCACCACGGCCGAGTCCAGGACGAGGGAGTCACCGTCGCTGTCGTCTCGCCAGTCGGCGAGCACCGGGATGGTCACCGAGCTGTTCGCGGCGGTGCGCCAGGTGCGGGGCTCGAAGCCCTTGCGCAGGGCGGGCTGCTCGTTGTCTGCGCTCCCTCGCACGTCCACGCTCACGGTCGCGTGGGCGCTGAAGTTGTTGCGCCCGTCGTCGATGAAGTAGTCGAACGAGGTGGCGCGCGCCTTCTGCGGCAGCTGCAACAAGATGGTCTGGCCGTCCGGGCTGATCTCGGCCGTGGCACCTCCGGTCGGCTGCTCGACGTCGATGATGCTCAGCAGCCGGCCCTCGGGGGCGGAGTCGTTGTCGAGGGGGTGCAGCACCGTGGTGCGGCCCGCGCGGGCGCCGTACTGGTCCGGCTTGGCCTCGGGCGGGGTGCGATCGCCCGTGGTCTGCTGCTGGTTCTTCTGGTCCTCGTCCTTCGATTCCTTGCTCGTGGTGAAGGCGGTCCAGTTGTCGATCTCCTTCGGTTCCGGCGAGTCCAGGTCCCAGACGTTGCCGCTCCGGTCGTCGTTGAGGACGATCTGGCCACGGTTGACCCGGAAGGAGAGATGGCTGGACCTGGCGACCAGGGTCGAGGACGTGGCCTCGTCGTCGCCGCACTGGACCGTCACCGCCCCGTTGCCGCCGGACCAGGCGGCGTAGGAGCAGGCACCCAGCCGGACCGGCGCGATGGGGGTGCCGCCCCCCTCGTCCACGACGGTGCTGGTGCCGGACTCGAGGTCGATGCTGAGCAGGGCGTCGGGCGAGGCCACGAGCACCGCGTCCGCGTCCGGACCGGGCTGCTGGAGCACGCTGTCGGCAGGCACCGTGGCCGAGGCGCCGTCGATCACGGCGAGCTCCCCGGACGTCGCATCGAGCGTGACGACGTGCTCGCCGACAGCGGTGAGCGACGTGGGCTCGCCGGCAGGAGCGGGCAGCTCGGTCTCGCGCGGCTTCTCGAAGGTGTCACCCGTGGGCACGACGTAGGTGAGCGTCCCCTCGTCCGCGGAGCTCGCGACGACCGTGCCCGACTGGGTGATCGTCAGGGCAGCCGCGTCACCGACGGACGTCAGGGGCTTGGCCTGGACGTCCAGCGACGTGATCAACGGCTTGCCACGCTGGGGGTCGAGCTGCACCGCCCAGAGGTCACCGTTCTCACCATCGACCGAGGCGAACGTCCCCGCCACCATCCGCTGTTCGCCGACCGGTGGCAGCGAGATCTTCCCGGTCGGGTCCAGCTTGGAGGTCAAGGGGTCGATGACCTGCGCGGTGTTGGCCGTGCGGTCGATCGCTGCGACCGCGGCTCCGTCCTGGACGACGTCGAGGCGGCGGTCGCTGCCGTTCTCACCGAAGACGACCGTGTCGAGCTGGTTGATCGGCTTGTTGATCCGGCCGAAGATGCCGCGGTCGCCGTGGACCACCCAGATGCCACCGTCGTTGAGCTGGGCGACGTGGGCCTGGTATCCGTCGGCGGCCACGGCGTAGCCGATGACCGCGCCGGCCGCGAGCACCAGGGCAGTGTTGGACGCCACGGCCACCTTGTGCCGACGAATGAAACCAGCGCGTGCCACCTGCGTCCCCCTACACGACAAGTGCGACCCACCCGAAAGTCGCACCGTGAGCGTATGTAGGTGTGCGCTCGAGGACAAGTTGAGACAGAGTGGCATCTCATCGGGGACGATGGTGAGGGTCACGCTCCCGGGCATGGGGCAGGGTAGGACAGCAGTGGCCACTCAATGGGGTGAGGAGGCAGTCGTGGTCGTGGAGACCAGGTACGCCGCAGGGGACGGCGTTCTCCTCGGTGCGGGCGATCACTGGGTGCTCATGACCGACCCCGGGGACGACGACGTCCTGGACGAGATCTGGGACGTGGTCTCCGGAGCGCGCGCCAGTGACTCCTCCGTCACCGAGCAGGTGCTGGCGATCGTCGACAAGGCGTTCGCGGGCGAACCTCCGGGTCTGGCCATCGTCGACCTGGCCCAGGGCGGCTCCACCTCCGTCTCGCGCGGACGCGGGCACGTCCGCGTCTCCGGTGCCGACCGCATCCTCTCGCTCGACGGCGGCGCGGATCCGGCGGCCGTCCCGCGACTGCGTCGCCTCGCGGGTGGGGTTGTGGCCGCGTCGCGCGCGACGCTCAGCCCGCTCGCCCACCGTGTCTCGCCGCCCCGGGTGCACGCGTCCCCGGCGCCGATCGCAGGGGGGCCGCTCATCGACGGCATCCCCGACGAGATCCTCGCCGCGACCGGACCCGACGGACCACCCCCTCGCCCGCGCCGCCGGCCCACCGACGAAGCCGGGCACGACACCGGTCCCCTGGGCGACACGACCGAGCCCGGACCCGGGTTCGTGGAGCGCATCTCCGAGGGCGCGCACACCACGATCCAGCCGGCGACCGCCGACGTCGCCTCCGGGCTCCTCGACCCCCACGTCGACGACGCGGACGACGACCACGACGGGTCGACGGTGCACCGGCCCGAGCTCGCATCCCACCTGCGCCACGGCACCAGCGACACGGTGCTCGCGGTGAGCTGCCAGACCGGTCACCTCACACCGGCGGACAGCAAGGTGTGCCGGGTGTGCCGCCAGCCGGTCGCACCGCAGGAGCCACGACGGGTGCCGCGACCGGTCCTGGGCGGGCTGCGCCTCCCCACGGGCGAGGTCGTGCCGCTCGATCGAGGCGTCGTGCTGGGCCGCAAGCCCGCCCCGCTGGAGGGCAGCACCGACTGGCCCCACCTCGTCCACCTGCCCTCGGACCACACGTTCGTGTCGCGCATGCACCTGCACATCGAGCTGGACGGCTGGAACGTGCTGGCGCGCGACCTCGACTCTCGTGGTGGCACGATGCTCACCATGCCCGGACGCGAACCGGAACGAATGCGCGCCCGTGAGGCCTATGTCCTCGAGCCCGGTTGCAGCCTCGACCTCGCCGAGGTCTACGAGGTCCGCTTCGAGGTCGGTCCGGTGGTGCCGCGGTGAGTGCCCGATGAGTGCACCTGTCATCGCTGGCTTCACGTTCGTCGAGCACCTGGGCAGCGGCGGGTTCGCCGACGTCTTCCTCTACGAGCAGCACTGGCCGCGGCAGCGGGTCGCCGTCAAGGTCGTGCGCCCCGACGTACCCCTCAACGACCGTGAGAAGCAGCTCTTCACCGCCGAGGCCAACGCGATGGCCACGCTGGCCGACCACCCCTACATCGTCTCGGTGATCACCGCCGGGGTCACCGTCGAGGGCGGCCGGCCCTACCTCGTGATGCGCTACTGCCCGCCGCCTGACCTCGGCGTGCGGGTGCGCTCCAACCCGATGGCGGTCGTGGACGCCGTCAGCACCGGCATCAAGCTGGCCAGCGCCATCGAGACCGCCCACCGCTCCGGGATCCTGCACCGCGACATCAAGCCCAGCAACGTGCTGGTCACGACCTATCACGAGCCCGCGCTCACCGACTTCGGGATCGCCGGCCACATCGCCGACGTCGAGGGCGAGAGCGACGTCCGCATCTCCTACCCGTGGTCGCCGCCGGAGCTGCTCGACGGCCGGTCCAACGGCTCGGTGGCCTCCGACGTCTACTCCCTCGGCGCGACGATCTGGCACCTGCTGGTGGGCCGGTCGCCGTTCTCCATCCCGTCGGGCGACAACTCGACGCGCGCCCTCAGCGCTCGCATCCTGCACGCCGCCGCGCCCGCCACCCAGCGCTCGGACGTGCCGCCCGCGCTCGACCGGCTGCTGCAGCAGTGCCTGGCCAAGAACCCCGCACACCGCCCGCAGAGCGCGCTCGACCTCGCCCGCAGCCTCCAGCAGATCGAGGCGGCCGCGAACTGGCCCCGCACCGTGGTCGCGGTCGAGGGTGACCGTCCCGACACGTCGGTGCGGACGCCGGATCCGGAGCCCGAGGAGGACCGCACCGTCATGAAGGCGGTCACGGTCATCTCGGCGTCCGGTCCGCGCCGGATCGCGACGGCGCAGACCGAGCCCGACACCGACGAGCGTCCTGTCTCCGGGTTGGTCTGGGCCGTCATCGGCGTGCTGGCCACGGTCGCCCTGATCGGTGGGCTGATCCTCACCGGAGGTGGGCGCGGCGACTCCCCCACGCCGACCCAACCGTCGACCTCCGACACCCCGTCGCCGCTCATCCCCGACACCCTCACCTCGCCGCCCAACCTCAGCGGGCAGCGCTCGGGAAGCTCCGTCGTCTTCCGCTGGGACAGCCAGGACTCCGTGGAGGCCGGCGACGAGTGGATCTGGCAGGAGATCGGCACCGACGCGTTCGAGCGCACCAGCAAGCGTTCGGTCCGGGTCAGCAGCACCGAGCAGGTGTGCCTGGAGGTGCGCCAGGTGCGAGGCTCCGACGAGTCCCCCACGGCCAACGAGTGCGTGCCCTGAGCGGATCGCGAGCCCCGCAGCCACGTGCGGCAAGTGGTCGGCTCATCCTCGCGGCACTCGCCCTGGCCTGTACGCCGCTGGCGACTCCTGTCCACGCGGCCGACGACTCCCGGGTCGATCGGCTGCTGGCCGCCGTCGAGGTCGTCGACACGGCGCCGTACCACCCGGGCTATGACCGCGACTGCGACCCGGGCGCCTGCGTCTTCGGCGAGCCGTGGACCGACGATCACGACGGGCCGTTCGCGCACAACGGCTGCACCACCCGCGAGGACGTCCTGCTCCGGCAGATGCGCGACATCGAGATGCGCTGGGGATCGCGGTGCCGCATCTACGACGCCCGCCTGCGAGACCCCTACACCGGGCGGCGGCTGACGTGGCGCACCGACGGCTACTACATCGCGATCGACCACGTCTACCCACTCGCCGAGGCCTGGCACGGCGGCGCGTGGGCGTGGAGCCAGCGCCGCCGGGTGGCGTTCGCCAACGACGTACGCCGCGAGCTGCTGGCCGTGTCCGCCAGCGCCAACGACGACAAGGTGGCCTCGAGCCCCTCGGAGTGGCTGCCGCCCCGGAGGGCCTACCACTGCACCTACGTGCGGAAGTACCTCCGCGTGGCGGTGGCCTGGGGGCTGCCGATCACCAGCGCCGACGAGGCCACCATCCGTCGCCTCGACTGCTAGCTAGTCGTTGTCCCAGTCGCGGCGGGGGCCGGTGGCGGCGTCCTGCTCGGCGGCACTCATCCGGGCGGAGACGACCAGCGAGGCCACTGCAGTGATGGCCAGCGTGCCGATGATGACCACCAGCGAGAGCCAGATCGGGATGTCCGGGGCCCACTTGACGTGCTCGCCGCCGTTGATGAACGCCAGCTCGTTCTCGTGCAGGGCGTGCAGGATCAGCTTGACGCCGATGAAGGCGAGCAGGAACGCGAGGCCGTAGGAGAGGTAGATCAGGCGCTGCAGCAGGCCGCCGATGAGGAAGTAGAGCTGGCGCAGGCCCATCAGCGCGAAGATGTTCGCGGTGAAGACGAGGTAGGGGTCCTGCGTCAGGCCGTAGATCGCCGGGATCGAGTCGAGCGCGAACAGCAGGTCCGTGGTGCCCAGGGTGAGGATGACCAGGAACATCGGCGTGATGACGCGCTTGCCGTTCTCGACGCTGAACAACTTGGTGCCGTTCCACTCCTTGGTGGCCGGCAGGTGGTTCTCGGCGAACTTCACCAGCCGGTTCTCCTCGTACTCGTCCTCGTCCTCGCCGCCCTCCTTGGCCAGCTTGACGGCGGTGTAGACGAGGAACAGACCGAAGAGGTAGAAGACCCAGCTGAACTCGTTGATCGCAGCCGCGCCGATCACGATGAAGATCGCGCGCATCACCAGCGCGAGCACGATGCCGATCATCAGCGCCGTCTGCTGGTACTTCCGCGGCACCGCGAAGCTGTTCATGATGATGATGAAGATGAACAGGTTGTCGACCGACAGGCTGTACTCGGTCAGCCAGCCGGCGAAGAACTCAGCACCCGGGTTGGGAGAGAGCTCGTGCGGCTGCGCGAAGACCAGCAGCGCGACGCCGAAGGCGATCGCCAGGCCGACGAAGAACGCGAGGTGGCGGGACACCTCGCCCATCGTCGGCTCGTGCGGGCGACGAGCGATCACGAGCAGGTCGACCATCAGGACGCCGACGGTGACGACCAGGGTGATCGCCCAGACAGTGGGTGAGGCGACCGAGTCGCCGAGCAGTGAGTTCACGTGGTGCTTCTCCTCCGGAGTGGACCAGGATTGTGCGAGCGGTGGGCTGCGCGCATTCGTACGCTCCGGAGGTCTCTTCCGCTCGGTGCTGGGCACACGAACCGATGGCACCGGGTGCGGGCTCGCGCCTGCGCCGTACTGACGACACCACCACGGGGGAATACTCCCCTCCTGGGCCGTCAGTCTGTCATGCGTGTGTACGGCGACGCGAACTCAGCGACCGCCGAACGGGACCCCGAGCTCGGCCAGGCGGGCAGCGCCGCCGTCGATGGCCGTCAGCACCCACGCGCCCTCGGGCGTGAGGGTGAAGGTGTGCTCGAAGTGGGCGGCCATGGACCCGTCGACGGTGGCGACGGTCCAGTCGTCCTCGAGCAGGTCGGTTTCCTTGCTGCCGAGCGTGACCATGGGCTCGACGGCCAGCGCCAGGCCCTCCACCAGCGTCGCGCCCTTGCCCGGGCGACCGAAGTTGGGGACGTTGGGCGCCATGTGCATCTCGGTGCCGATGCCGTGGCCGGTGTAGTCCTCCAGGATGCCGTAGCGGCCCTGGGCGCGGACGTGCTGCTCGACGGCGTGCGAGATGTCGGTGACCCGCCCGCCCAGGCGAGCGGCCGCCAGACCGGCCCACAGGGCGCCCTCGGTGACCCGCATCAGCTCGGTCACCTCGGGGGCGACCTCACCGATCGCGACGGTGATCGCGGCGTCGCCGTGCCAGCCGTCGACGATCGCGCCACAGTCGATGGAGATGATGTCGCCCTCGCCCAGCACGCGCGCCCCGGGGATGCCGTGCACCACCTCGTCGTTGACCGACGCACAGATCGTCGCCGGGAACGGCGGGTGGCTGTAGCCCTTGAACGACGGGATGCCGCCGTGGTCGCGGATGTTGGCCTCCGCCAGGGCGTCGAGCTCGCCGGTGGACATCCCGGGACGGGCCGCGGAGCGCAGGAGCTCGAGCGTCTCGCCGACCAGGAGTCCCGCGACCCGCATCTTGTCGATCTGGTCGCGGGTCTTGATCTCAAGGCCCCGGTTGGCGAACACCACGGACCCGGTCAGCTCTGGGGCACGACGTCGAGCGCGTCGAAGATGCGCTGGGTGACGTCGTCGATCTCGCCGAGGCCGTCGACCTCGATGAGCAGGCCGCGGTCGCGGTAGACCTCGATGAGTGGAGCCGTCTCCTCGGCGTAGATCTCCTGGCGGCGCCGGATGACCTCAGCGGTGTCGTCGGCGCGGCCCTCGGTCTCGGCGCGCTGCAGGAGGCGGTCCACGACCTCGTCCTGGTTGACCGTCAGCACGACCACGGCGTCGAGCGCGTGGCCGGTGTGCTTGATCATGCCGTCGAGCTCTTCGACCTGGGCCAGGGTGCGCGGGTAGCCGTCGAGCAGGAAGCCGGGCTCGGCGTCGGGCTCGTCGATGCGGTTGCGCACCATCTGGTTGGTGACCTCGTCGGGGACGTATTCACCCGCGTCCATGTAGCGCTTCGCCTCGACACCGAGCTCCGTGCCGCTGGTGACGTTGGCACGGAAGATGTCGCCCGTGGAGATCGCCGGGATCGCGAAGTGCTCGGCGATGAACTTCGCCTGCGTACCCTTGCCGGCACCGGGCGGGCCCATGATGATGAGTCTCATTTAACGCAGGAACCCTTCGTAGTTGCGCTGCTGGAGCTGGCTCTCGATCTGCTTCACGGTGTCCAGCGCAACGCCGACCATGATCAGGATCGAGGTCCCACCGAAGGGGAAGTTCTGGTCGGCGTTGATCAGCGCGAAGGCGATCAGCGGGACCAGCGAGATGAGACCGAGGTAGAGAGCTCCAGGGAACGTGATGCGGGACAGGACGTAGGACAGGTAGTCCTCGGTCGGCTTGCCCGCCCGGATCCCGGGGATGAAGCCGCCGTACTTCTTCATGTTGTCCGCGACCTCTTCAGGGTTGAAGGTGATCGAGACGTAGAAGTACGTGAAGAAGATGATCAAGAGGAAGTAGACCGCCATGTAGATGGGGTGGTCACCGCCCACAAGATACTTGTTGACCCACTGCAGCACGGGTGACGTGCTGGCCTGGTTGAACTGCACCGCCATCGCCGGCAGGTAGAGCAGCGACGAGGCGAAGATGACGGGGATGATGCCGGCCTGGTTGACCTTGAGCGGGATGTACGTCGACGAGCCGCCGAACATCTTGCGTCCGACCATGCGCCGGGCGTACTGCACGGGGATGCGGCGCTGGGCCTGCTCGATGAAGATGACGGCCGCGACGAGCAGCAGGCCGATGATCATGACGATGCCGAAGACCACCCAGCCCTGCGAGGACTGGACCGCCCACAGCGAGGCCGGGAAAGTCGCGACGACCTGGCAGAAGATGAGGATCGACATGCCGTTGCCGATGCCGCGGTCGGTGATGAGCTCGCCGAGCCACATGATGACGGCGGTGCCGGCGGTCATGGTGATGACCATGGTCAGGAAGGTCGAGGTGCTGTTGCTGTGCAACAGCTCGCGCTCACAGCCCTGGAGCAGGTTGCCGGAGCGGGCGAGCGCCACGATGCCGGTGGCTTGCAGCAGCGCGAGACCGAGCGTGAGGTAGCGCGTGTACTGCGTGATCTTGGTCTGCCCCGCCTGGCCTTCCTTCTTCAGCGCTTCCAGTCGCGGGATGACCACGACGAGCAGCTGCAGGATGATCGAGGCCGTGATGTAGGGCATGATCCCGAGCGCGAAGACCGTCAGCTGGAGCAGCGCACCACCGGAGAACAGGTTGACGAGCTGGTAGAGGCCGCTGGACTCGACGTCGTTGAGACAGGCGTCGACGTTCGCCACGTTGACACCTGGCGTCGGCACCTGGGAGCCGAGGCGGAAGATCATGACAATCAGCAGGACGAACAGCAGCTTGCGCCGCAGGTCCGGCGTGCGGAAAGCGTTGGCGAACGCGCTGAGCACAGGATCCTCTTTCTGATGCGTTGCCGACGCAGGAGGTGTCCTGCCTCGGCCGGTGAAACCCTCGATGAACTACTTCTGGGACTGCCTCCGCGAGGGCCCGGGAGAGCCTAACAGTGAGGTCACTGCCTGGTTGCCCCGGTGAACGCGCAAGCCCGGCCGCACAGTTCCCACTGTTCGGCCGGGCCGCGTACTACTGAGCTGGGCTGATGGTCCTCAAACCACCGTGGCGCTGCCGCCAGCGGCCTCGATCTTCGCCTTGGCGGAGCCCGAGAACGCGTCGACGCTGACCTGGACGGCGACGGAGATGTCGCCCTGGCCGAGCACCTTGACGGGCGAGCCCTTGCGGACGGCACCCTTGGCGATCAGGTCCTCGACCGAGACGGCCCCACCCTGCGGGTAGAGCTCGGCGAGCTTGTCGAGGTTGACGACCTGGAACTCCACCTTGAACGGGTTCTTGAACCCCTTCAGCTTCGGCAGACGCATGTGGATCGGCATCTGGCCACCCTCGAAGGCGACCGGGACGTTGTAGCGAGCCTTGGTGCCCTTGGTACCGCGGCCCGCGGTCTTGCCCTTGGAAGCCTCACCACGACCCACGCGGGTCTTGGCAGTCTTCGCGCCCGGTGCGGGGCGCAGGTGATGCAGCTTGAGAGCACCCATGTCAGTCGACCTCCTCGACCGTCACCAGGTGACGGACGGTCTGGACCATGCCCCGGATCTCCGGGCGGTCCTCCTTGACGACCACATCGTTGATCCGCTTCAGGCCCAGCGAGCGCAGAGTGTCGCGCTGGTTCTGCTTGAGACCGATGAGGCCCTTGTTCTGCGTGACCTTGAGCTGTGCCATCAGGACGACACCCCCGCAGCGGCAGCAGCCGCTGCCTCTTCGCGACCCGTCTCGCGGGCACGCAGGATGGCGGCCGGGGTGACCTGCTCGACGGTCAGACCGCGACGAGCGGCAACCTGCTCGGGCTCTTCCAGCATCTTCAGCGCCGCCACGGTTGCGTGGACGATGTTGATCTGGTTGGAGGAACCGAGCGACTTGCTCAGGACGTCGTGGATGCCGGCGCACTCGAGAACCGCGCGCACCGGACCACCGGCGATGACACCGGTACCGGGGGACGCGGGACGGAGCAGGACGACGCCTGCAGCCTTCTCGCCCTGGACCGGGTGCGGGATGGTGCCCTGGATGCGGGGAACCTTGAAGAAGGACTTCTTGGCTTCCTCGACACCCTTGGCGATCGCCGCGGGAACTTCCTTGGCCTTGCCGTAGCCGACGCCGACGAGACCGTCGCCGTCGCCCACGATCACGAGGGCGGTGAAGCTGAAGCGACGACCACCCTTGACGACCTTGGCAACTCGGTTGATGGCTACGACTCGCTCGATGTAGACAGACTTTTCAGCGCCGCCACCGCGACGGTCGTCACGCTGACGACGGTCGCCCGAGCCGCCGCTGCGCTGTCCGCGCTGGGCTCCGCTCATGAGATGTGCTCCATATCTAAGATCTCTCTCTTACCGCGTTGGCGATCAGAACGACAGTCCGCCCTCACGGGCGGCGTCTGCAAGGGCCGCGATGCGGCCGTGGTACTTGTTGCCGGCGCGGTCGAAGACGACTGCGTCGATGCCTGCGGCCTTGGCGCGCTCGGCTACGAGCTCACCAACCTTCACGGCCTTGGCGGTCTTGTCACCTGCGGCGGCGCGGACGTCGGCCTCCATGGTGGAGGCGTAGGCCAGCGTCGCACCCTGCAGGTCATCGACGACCTGGACAGAAAGGTGCTTGGCCGACTTGGTGACGACGAGACGCGGACGCTCGGCAGTGCCGGAGACGCGCTTGCGGCCTCGGACCTGACGGCGCAGACGCGACTTGACGCGACCAGCGGTGTGCTTGTTGTTGCTCAGTGAGATAGCCATGTCACTTACCGGCCTTTCCGACCTTGCGGCGGATGTGCTCGCCGGAGTAACGCACGCCCTTGCCCTTGTAGGGCTCAGGCTTGCGCAGCTTGCGGATCTTGGCCGCGACCTCGCCGACAAGCTGCTTGTCGATACCGACGACGCCGAGCTTGGTCGGGCCCTCGGTCGTGAACGTGATGCCCTCAGGTGCGTCGAACACGATCGGGTGTGAGTAGCCGAGCTGGAACTCGAGCTGCGTGGGGCCCTTGGGCAGAACGCGGTAACCCACGCCCACGATCTCGAGCTTCTTCTCGTAGCCCTCGGTGACACCGACGACCATGTTGCTGATCAGGGTGCGGGTCAGACCGTGCAGCGAGCGGCTTTCGCGCTCGTCGTTCGGGCGGTTGACCGAGAGGACGCCGTCCTCACCCTTCTCCACCACGATGGGCGAAGCCACGGTGTGGCTCAGGGTGCCCTTGGGGCCCTTGACGGTGACCGTCGCCTGGTCGATGGCAACATCGACACCGGACGGGACCGGGATGGGGAGCCTGCCAATACGCGACATGCTTGTTTCTCCTTCTGGTCTAGTAGTCCGGATTACCAGACGTAGGCGAGGACTTCGCCGCCCACGCCCTTCTGGTTGGCCTGGCGGTCGGTCAGGAGGCCCTGGCTCGTCGAGATGATCGCGACACCGAGCCCGCCGAGGACCTTGGGGAGACCCGTGGCCTTGGCGTAGACCCGGAGACCGGGCTTGCTGATGCGGCGGACCCCGGCAATGGAGCGCTCGCGGTTGCGGCCGTACTTGAGCGTGACGATCAGCGTCTTGCCGACCTCACCCTCGGTCGGCTCCTTCACGTCGAACGACGTGATGTAGCCCTCCTGCTTGAGGATCTCGGCGAGGCCTTCCTTCATCTTGCTGAAGGGCATCGACACCTCGTCGTGGTACGCCTGGTTGGCGTTGCGCAGACGCGTCAGCATGTCTGCGATCGGGTCAGTCATGGTCATAGCTGGATGTTCTCTCTCTTCTGTGGTTTCCGCACGGGGCGGACCTTCAGCGGTTGTGAGGTGAAGTCTGGTGGCTTACCAGGAGGACTTGGTCACGCCGGGCAGCTCGCCACGGTGTGCCATCTCGCGCAGGCAGATCCGGCACAGGCCGAACTTGCGGTAGACCGCCTTGGGGCGGCCGCAGCGCTGGCAACGGGTGTAGCCACGAACCGCGAACTTGGGCTTGCGGGCGGCCTTGACCTTCAGCGAAGTCTTCGCCATGTCAGTTCTCCTTGAACGGGAAGCCGAGCTGCTTGAGCAGGGCGCGACCCTCGTCGTCGTTGGTGGCGGTGGTGACGACCGTGATGTCCATACCGCGCGAGCGGTCGATCTTGTCCTGGTCGATCTCGTGGAACATGACCTGCTCGGTCAGACCGAAGGTGTAGTTGCCACGGCCGTCGAACTGCAGGCTGCTGAGTCCACGGAAGTCGCGGATGCGCGGCAGCGCCAGCGACAGGAGGCGGTCGAGGAACTCCCACATGCGGTCGCCACGCAGCGTGACGTGGGCACCGATGGGCATGCCCTCACGCAGCTTGAACTGGGCGATCGACTTGCGAGCCTTGGTCACCGACGGCTTCTGGCCGGTGATCGCGGTCAGGTCCTTGATCGCGCCTTCGATCAGCTTGGAGTCGCGAGCAGCCTCGCCCACGCCCATGTTGACGACGATCTTGGTCAGGCCGGGGACCTGCATGACGTTCTTGATGTCGAACTCGGCCTGCAGCGCCGGCAGGATCTCCGCGCGGTAGCGAGCCTTCAGGCGCGGGATCTCGGTGGTGGTCTCAGCCATCTCAGATCTCCTTACCGGTCTTGCGCGACACGCGAACGCTGCGCTGGGCGGGGTACGTCGAACCGTCGGTGCGACGCTTGGTCACCTCGTCGCGACGGAAGCCGACGCGAGTGACGCCGTCACCCTCGACGAGCATCACGTTGCTGACGTGGATGGGAGCCTCGGCGGTGATGATGCCGCCGGTGTTGCCACCCTGGACCGCCTTGGTGTGCCGCTTGATGCGGTTGACACCCTCGACGATCACGCGCTCCTCCTCGCGGAGGACCGAGATGACCTTGCCTTCGGCGCCCTTGTCCTTGCCTGCGATCACCTTGACGGTGTCGCCCTTCTTGATGTTCATGCCCTTACCCATCTCTCACAACACCTCGGGGGCGAGCGAGATGATCTTCATGAAGCGCTTCTCGCGCAGCTCGCGACCCACGGGGCCGAAGATGCGGGTGCCTCGCGGCTCGCCGTCGGCCTTGAGGATGACGGCAGCGTTCTCGTCGAAGCGGATGTAGGAACCGTCGGCACGGCGACGCTCCTTGACGGTGCGCACGATGACGGCCTTGACGACGTCGCCCTTCTTGACGTTGCCACCGGGGATCGCGTCCTTGACGGTGGCGACGATGACGTCACCGATGCCGGCGTAGCGACGGCCCGAGCCACCGAGAACACGGATGCAGAGGATCTCCTTTGCACCGGTGTTGTCGGCGACCTTGAGTCGCGACTCCTGCTGGATCATTGATATCTCCTGGTTGTCGAGCTGGTTCTCGAGATCTCAGTGGGATCTCGAGCCTGGCCGAACGGATGTGTGGTGAGGTGAAGCTCAGAGGCGAAAGGGCCTCAGGTCACTTGGCCTTCTCGAGGACCTCGACGAGGCGCCAGCGCTTGGTGGCCGACAGCGGACGGGTCTCCATGATGAGGACCCGGTCGCCGATGCCGCACTCGTTGGTCTCGTCGTGCGCCTTCAGACGCGAGGTCCTGCGCATGACCTTGCCGTAGAGCGCGTGCTTCACGCGGTCCTCGACCGTGACGACGATGGTCTTGTCCATCTTGTCGCTCACGACCAGGCCCTCGCGGATCTTGCGCTGGTTGCGCTTGTCGTCCTGGCTGGTCTCAGTGGTGTCGCTCATGCGCTGGCCTCTTCAGTGTTGGTGCTTCCCGGGGTGCTGCGGATACCGAGCTCGCGCTCACGCACCACGGTGTAGATCCGGGCGATGTCCTTCTTGACCGTACGGAGACGACCGTGGCTCTCCAGCTGGCCGGTGGCCGCCTGGAAGCGGAGGTTGAACAGCTCCTCCTTGGCCTCGCGGAGCTTCGACTCGAGGTCGACAGCGTTGAGCTCGTCGAGCTCGAAGGCATTCAGCTTGTTGCTCATCAGAATTCACCTGCCTCGCGGGAAATGAACCGGCACTTCATGGGGAGCTTGTGCATCGCGCGGCGCATGGCCTCGCGAGCGGTCTCCTCGTCGACACCGGAAAGTTCGAACATGACGCGGCCGGGCTTGACGTTGGCCACCCACCACTCGGGCGAACCCTTACCGGAACCCATGCGGGTCTCGGCAGGCTTCTTGGTCAGCGGGCGGTCCGGGTAGATGTTGATCCAGACCTTTCCGCCTCGCTTGATGTGGCGGGTCATGGCGATACGGGCCGACTCGATCTGTCGGTTGGTCACGTAGTGACCATCGATCGCCTGGATGCCGAAGTCACCGAAGGCGAGCTTCGTGCCGCCCTTGGCCGCACCGGTCCGCTTGGGGTGGTGCTGCTTGCGGTGCTTGACGCGACGGGGCATCAACATGGTGCTCAGCCCTCCTGTCCGGTGGAAGCGACTGCGGCCTCGCCCGACGTCACGGCCGGAGCCTCGGTCGCCGCGGGAGCAGCAGCCTCGGCGGGCGCGTCGGAGCGAGCCGGTCGGTCGGTGCGGGTGCCACGGCTCGGGCGCTCGCCACCACGGGTGGGACGGCCGCCTGCGCCGCCTGCGCCACCGCGACCCGGAGCACCGGCGCGAGCAGCAGCCTGCGCCTGGCGCTCGGCACGCGTGCCGGCAACCTCACCCTTGTAGATCCAGACCTTCACGCCGATGCGGCCGAAGGTGGTCTTGGCCTCGTAGAAGCCGTAGTCGATGTCGGCACGCAGCGTGTGCAGCGGAACGCGACCCTCGCGGTAGAACTCGGTGCGCGACATCTCGGCGCCGTTGAGACGACCCGAGCACTGGATCCGGATGCCCTTGGCACCCGAGCGCATCGAGGTCTGCATGGCCTTCTTCATCGCACGACGGAACTGCACGCGACCGGAGAGCTGCTCGGCAACTCCCTGGGCGACGAGCTGGGCGTCGATCTCGGGGTTCTTGACCTCGAGGATGTTCAGCTGGACCTGCTTGCCGGTCAGCTTCTCGAGCTCGCCGCGGATGCGGTCGGCCTCGGCGCCACGGCGACCGATGACGATGCCCGGACGCGCGGTGTGGATGTCCACCCGCACGCGGTCACGGGTGCGCTCGATCTCCACCTTCGAGATGCCGGCGCGCTCCATGCCCTTGGACAGCAGGCGACGGATCGCGACGTCCTCACCGACGTAGGACTTGTAGAGCTTGTCGGCGTACCAACGGCTCTTGTGGTCGGTCGAGATGCCCAGGCGGAACCCATTCGGGTTGATCTTCTGGCCCATCAGGCACCCCTTCCGTTCTTCTTCGCGGCAGCGACGTCGGCCGGCTGCACGACGAGCGTGATGTGGCTGGTGCGCTTGTTGATGCGAGTCGCACGACCCTGGGCACGCGGACGCCAACGCTTCATCGTCGGGCCCTCGTCGACCATCGCGACGGAGACGACGAGGTCGGCCTTGGACAGGCCCTCGGTGGTCTCCGCGTTGGCGATGGCGCTCTCCAGCACCTTGTAGACGGTCTCCGAGGCGGCCTGCGGCGCGAACTGCAGCAGCGACAGGGCCTCGTCGACGGGAAGGCCGCGGACCATGTCGACGACACGGCGAGCCTTCATGGGGGTGATGCGCACGTAACGGGCGCACGCGTAGGAACCCGGCTGGTCACCCAGCAGAGTCACGCGGCGGGCGCTGGTGCGCTGGCGCTCGGTGACGCTCATCGACGCTTTCCCTTCCGGTCTTCCTTGACGTGCCCCTTGTAGGTGCGCGTCGGGGCGAACTCGCCCAGCTTGTGGCCGACCATCGAGTCGGTGACAAACACGGGGACGTGCTTGCGACCGTCGTGTACGGCGATGGTGTGACCGATCATGTCGGGCACGATCATCGACCGACGCGACCAGGTCTTGATGACGTTGTGGGTGCCCTTGTCGTTCTCGGCGTCCACCTTCTTCTGAAGGTGGTCGTCGATGAAGGGGCCCTTCTTCAGGCTGCGAGGCATAGCTGTTACTTCCTACCCTTGCCGGACTTGCGACGACGGATGATCTGGGAGTCGGAGGCCTTGCTCTTGCGAGTGCGGCCTTCCTTCTGGCCCCAGGGCGACACCGGGTGACGACCACCGGACGTCTTGCCCTCACCACCACCGTGCGGGTGGTCGACCGGGTTCATGACGACACCGCGGACGGTCGGGCGAACGCCCTTCCAGCGCATGCGGCCGGCCTTGCCCCAGTTGATGTTGGACTGCTCGGCGTTGCCGACCTCGCCGACCGTCGCGCGGCAGCGCACGTCGACGAAGCGCATCTCGCCCGAAGGCATGCGCAGCGTGGCGCGGCTACCCTCGCGGGCCACCAGCTGGGCGGAGTTGCCGGCCGAGCGGGCGATCTTGGCGCCGCCGCCCGGACGAAGCTCCACACAGTGGATGGTGGTACCGACCGGGATGTTGCGCAGCGGCAGGTTGTTGCCGGGCTTGATGTCGGCGTTGGGGCCGGACTCGACGGGCGTGCCCTGCTCGAGGCCCTTGGGCGCCACGATGTAGCGCTTCTCGCCGTCGACGTAGTGCAAGAGCGCGATGCGCGCCGTGCGGTTGGGGTCGTACTCGATGTGAGCGACCTTGGCGGGCACGCCGTCCTTGTCGTAGCGACGGAAGTCGATGATGCGGTAGGCGCGCTTGTGACCGCCACCCTTGTGCCGGGTGGTGATGCGGCCCTGGTTGTTGCGGCCGCCGTTCTTGGGCAGCGGACGCGTCAGCGACTTCTCGGGCGTGGTCCGAGTGATCTCGACGAAGTCGGCCACCGAGGAGCCACGACGGCCCGGGGTGGTCGGCTTGTACTTGCGGATAGCCATATCAGTTCCTATTCAGCAGTCCGGTCAGGAGACCGGACCTCCGAAGATGTCGATGCGGTGACCCTCAGCGAGGCTGACGATGGCGCGCTTGGTGTTGGCACGCTTGCCGAGGCCGGTGCGCGTACGACGCGTCTTGCCCTGGCGATTGATCGTGTTGACCGACGTCACCTTGACGTTGAACACCTTCTCGACCGCGATCTTGATCTCGGTCTTGTTGGCGTCGGGGCGCACGATGAACGTGTACTTGTTGGCGTCGAGGAGGCTGTAGCTCTTCTCGGAGACGACCGGCGCGATCAGGATGTCGCGGTGGTCCTTGTGCAGGGTGCTCACTTGTCGTCCTCCTCGTGGCTCTGCTCGATCGATGCCTTGGTACCGGCCTCGACGAAGCCAGCAGCCTCAGCGTCAGCAGCGGTCTTGAACCAGACCTCCGCGACCGTGGCGTCATACCAACGGCCACCGGGGGCGTGGAACTTCATCGAGTCCTTGTTGCCCTTGATCTCGTAGCCCTCGGGGGCTTCGCCCTCGGGGCCGGGCTTGGCGCCACCCTTGACGTCGGCGTCCTCGACAGCGGCGAAGGACGCGACCGCGGGAGCCGCGGTCTCGGTCGCCTCGGTCTTGGCAGCCTTGGCGGGCTTGGCAGCCTTGGCCGGCTTCGTCTCGGCAGGCGCGTCGACGACGACGAACTTGCGCGAGCTGGCCTTGGCGGCCGCGCCGCTCACGAAGGCCTCGTAGGAGCCCGTGGTGAACACGACGTCGTCGCTGGCGAGCACGTCGTAGGTGTTGAGCTGGTCAACCGCCACGATGTGCACCTGGGGGGCGTTGCGGAGCGAGAGCCAGGTGACGGCGTCGCTGCGCTCGAGGACCACCAGGAAGCGGACGCGGTCACTCAGAGCGGTGAGCGCGGCCAGGGCGACCTTGGTGGAGGGCTTGTCCGCGGAGATGAGTCCGTCGACGACGTGGATGCGGTCGTTGCGGGCCCGGTCGGAGAGGGCACCGCGCAGGGCGGCGGCCTTCATCTTCTTGGGGGTCCGCTCGCTGTAGTCGCGCGGCTTGGGGCCGTGCACGATGCCACCGCCGGCGAACTGCGGAGCGCGGGTCGAGCCCTGACGGGCGCGGCCGGTGCCCTTCTGCTTGTAGGGCTTGCGTCCACCACCGCGGACCTCGCCGCGACGCTTGGTGGAGTGCGTGCCCTGGCGTGCAGCAGCCTGCTGGGCGACGACGACCTGGTGGATCAACGGAACGTTGACCTCGACATCGAAGATCTCGGCCGGGAAGTCGACCTTGACAGTCTTGGTAGCCATGCTCAGGCCTCCTTGCCGGAAACGGGGCTGGACTTGGCGGCCGAGCGGAGGACCACGAGACCACCCTTGGGGCCGGGAACGGCGCCCTTGACCATGATCAGGCCCTTCTCGGCGTCGACAGCGTGCACCGTGATGTTCTGCGTGGTGACCGTGTCGCTACCCATGCGACCAGCCATGCGCGTGCCCTTGAAGACACGACCCGGCGTGGCGCAGGCACCGATGGAACCGGGCTTGCGGTGGTTGCGGTGGGCACCGTGCGAGGCACCGACACCGTGGAAGCCGTGACGCTTCATGACACCCGCGAAGCCCTTGCCCTTGCTGGTGCCGGTCACGTCGATCTCGTCGCCGGCAGCGAACAGCTCGGGGCTGAGCTCCTGGCCGATGGAGTAGGAGGCGGCGTCAGCGGTGCGGATCTCGACCAGGTGGCGACGGGGGGTGACCCCGGCCTTGGCGAAGTGTCCGGCGTCGGGCTGGTTGACCTTGCGTGCCTCGATCTCGCCGAAGCCGACCTGGATGGCGTTGTAGCCATCGATCTCGGGCTGGCGGATCTGGGTCACGACGTTGGTCGAAGCCGCGATCACGGTGACGGGGACGACCTGGTTGTTCTCGTCCCAGAACTGGGTCATGCCGAGCTTGGTGCCCAGCAGGCCCTTCACATTGCGTTCCAAAGTACTCATATCAGACCTCAGAGCTTGATCTCGATGTCGACACCGGCAGGCAGGTCGAGGCGCATGAGCGAGTCGACGGTCTTCGGCGTGGGGTCGATGATGTCGATGAGGCGCTTGTGGGTGCGCATCTCGAAGTGCTCGCGGGAGTCCTTGTACTTGTGGGGCGAGCGGATGACGCAGAACACGTTCTTCTCGGTCGGCAGCGGCACGGGGCCGGCGACCTTGGCACCCGTGCGGGTGACAGTGTCCACGATCTTGCGCGCCGAGGTGTCGATCACCTCGTGGTCATAGGCCTTGAGCCTGATGCGGATCTTCTGTCCCGCCATAGGTCCTTCGTCCTTATCGATCTCGTACGCCCCGCTGGGGTCGTACCGCGTTCTGGTCTGGTTCACGACACGTCCTCGGGTGAGTCCGTACCGCCCGTGCATCCGCCCCCACCACCGACCCCCGCGGTCGGGCGTGTCGCGGGTATTTCTGCGACACGAGACCTGGATCTCGATGTGTTGTGTGGGGGACACCCGACGGGTTCGTCGGGCTGATCGGGTCTCCTACTCGTCCATCTGGTGAGGTGCGGGGCACGCAACAAACTCAATCGATCTTCGGAGACGCGATTCAGAAGTCAAGTGCTGCCACACTCCGCCAGCCACGTGTAAGCGACTCGCCGGAGCAACCGGACTATCTTGGCAGACATCGGGGCACGCACCAAATCGGTTCGGCAGGCACTGCCCGTGAGCACTCCGGCCGGCGGGAAATCGGCCTCCCTAGCCCAGCGACGGGCCGACCGACGCCGGGGACGACCTGACAGGATTGCGTCGCCGTCGACCACCAGGGGGAACTCATGTCGGAGCATCAGCCGCCACCGCCGGGGTGGTCACCGCCTCCCGTGGGGCCCGCGACGCAGCCCTACTCCTCCACCCCCGCGTCCTGGTCGCCCGCTCCCCCGCTCCGGGCGGCGCACAAGCCGGGCGCGATCCCGCTGCGCCCGCTGTCGCTCGGCGACATGTATGACGCGGCGTTCAAGATCATCCGGTTCAACCCGCGGGCCACCGTGGGGTCGGCGATCCTCGTGGCCGCTGTCGCGATGACCATCCCGCTGCTCGCGACGGCTGCGCTGGGCGCGGCCCTGGACCTGTCGATGGCCGACGGGGCCTTCACGACCTCCGATGACCCGGCCTCGATGAGCGGCGAGGACATCGCCGGCTTCATGGGCGTCCTGGGCTCGCTGGCCGTCGGCGGCGTGCTGCAGGGCATCGGGCTGATCCTGGTCGGCGGCATGATCGCGCACGTCGTCGCCGCGGCCGCGACCGGTCACAAGCTCTCGCTCGGGCAGGCCTGGGCCGCCACCCGCGGCAAGCGGTGGCGGTTGATCGGCCTGACCCTCCTGCTCGGCCTCGCGACGACCCTGATCATCACCCTCTACGTCCTGAGCTGGGTCGTGGTGGCCATGACGGCCAGCGGCTGGCAGGTCCCGGTGGTCTACGGCGTGCTCAGCGTGCCCGTGTTCCTCGCGTTCCTGTTCTGGTTCTGGGTGCGCGTCTACTACTTGCCCGTCCCCGCGCTGATGCTCGAGCCGATCGGGGTCCTCGATGCCCTCGGCCGCGGCTTCCGGCTCACCCGCGGCGCCTTCTGGCGGACCTTCGGCATCGCGCTGCTCACGTTCGTCGTCGCCCAGCTCGCCGGCACCATGCTGACCGCGCCGATCAGCCTGCTCAGCCAGGGAGTGCTGCTCGGCGGCCTGCCCGGCGAGGCCGGCGTGTTCTTGTTCGTCCTCGGCCAGGCCGTCGCGTCGGTGGTCACCGCGGCCTTCGTCGCGCCCTTCACCACCTCGGTGGCGACGCTGCAGTACGTCGACCTCCGGATGCGCGCCGAGGCGTTCGACGTGGTGCTGATGCAGCGCTCGGGGATCACCCGATCGTGACGTGGCGGCCGCCTCCCGAGCCACCCCTCGTCCCGACACCGGAGCAGGGGCGTGACCTGCTGCGCCGCGAGCTCGTCGACCCCGACTACCACCAGGACGACGTGATGCAGCGGCTGCTCGACTGGCTGGGCCGTCGACTGACGGACGTCCTGGACGCCGCCTCCGCGGTCCCGCCGCTCTCGGCCTTCGCGGCGATGGCGGTCGGGCTGCTGCTCGTGCTCGCCCTGATCTGGCTGGCGACACGCGCCCGCACCGCGCCCCGGGGTCGGCCTGTCGCCGCCGACCTGCTGCCCGACGCCTCCGTGAGCGCGGCACAGTGGCGGGCCCGGGCCGAGCAGGCGCTCGCCGAGGACCGTCCCTCGGACGCACTGGTCGACGGCTTCCGCGCGATGGTCGCCCGCCAGGTCGAGCGCGGCCGCCTGGACGCCTCCCCCGGGACCACGGCCCACGAGGTGACGCAGGTGCTGCGGTCGGCGTACCCCTCCCAAGCTGCGGAGATGGTCGAGGGCGCACGGCTCTTCGACCTCGTGCTGTACGGCGACCGCGACGCCACGCAGGAGCAGGCCACGTTCGTCCTGGCGCTCGACGACGAGCTGGCGGGCAGCCGATGAGGGACTGGTTCGAGCGCAACCGGTCGCTGCTGGTGATCGGCCTGGGGACCCTCGCTGCGCTGGTCGTCGCCGTGGCCCTCAGCACCGGCCCGCGCACGGCTGCCGACCACGACCCCGAGAACCCCGGGTCGCGCGGCGCCCGAGCGCTGGCGCAGGTGCTCGCCGACGAGGGCGTCGAGGTGGAGATCGTGCGCTCGGCCGCTGCCCTCGAGGAGCAGCCGCTCGGCCCGGGCACCACCGTCGTCGTCTCCTCGCCGGACAACCTCGGCCGCAGCACGGCCGACCGACTGCTCGACGTCGCAGGCGCCAGCACCACGGTCGTGGTCGGGGCGGCACCGGGAGCCGTGGAGGCACTCGGCGTCGATGCCACCACCACCTCAGGACCGCTCGACGGGCCCCAGCCCGGCGCGTGCACGGACACCGGTCTCGGCGACCTGTCGGAGCTGAGCATCGCGGTGGACTCGACGGCCAGCTATGCCACGACCGCTGGCTGCTTCCCCGGCGACTCGGGGTGGGCGCTCGCGTCGGCTGGGGACGGCCTGGTGCTGCTGGGGGCGGCAGGCATCGTGGAGAACGACCAGGTCCTGCGCGCCGACAACGCAGCCGTCGCGCTGCGACTCCTCGGCCAGCACCCGCGTGTCGTCTGGTACGTCCCGAGCCTCGACGACCTCGTGGGCGACGACGGCGTCTCGATCCGCTCGTTGCTGCCGGCCTGGCTGGTCCCCGCCGTGTGGCTGCTCGGCCTGGTGGTGCTCTCGGTCATCTGGTGGCGCGGGCGCAGGCTCGGTGCCCTGGCGGTCGAGCCGCTCCCCGTCACCGTGCGCTCGCTCGAGACCACCGACGCCCGCGGCCGGCTCTACCGCTCGGCGTCGGCGCGCGGGCACGCTGCCGACGTGCTGCGCCGGACCGCGCGTGACGACCTGTCCACCCACCTGCGACTGCCCACCACCGCGACCGGGGAGCTGGTGCGCGACGTCGCCCTGCGCCTCGACCGGCCAGTGGGCGAGATCGACGCCCTGATCGGCGACCGGGCGAACCCGCCCGCGACCGACGACGAACTCATCCGCCTGGCCACCGCGTTGGCCGAGCTCGACAGAGAGGTACGCCGCACATGACCAGTCCCCACGAGGCCGCCCGCGAACGACTTGCCGCAGTCCGCACCGAGGTCGCCAAGGCGGTCGTGGGCCAGGACGCCGCGGTGTCCGGCCTGCTCGTCGCCCTGCTCTGCGGCGGCCACGTGCTGATGGAGGGTGTGCCAGGGGTGGCCAAGACGCTGCTCGTGCGCACCCTCGCCGGTTCGCTCGACGTGGAGACGCGCCGGGTGCAGTTCACCCCCGACCTGATGCCCGGCGACATCACCGGCTCGATGGTGATCGACGGCCGGGCCGGTGAGCTCTCCTTCCGGGAGGGGCCGCTGTTCACGCACCTGCTCCTCGCCGACGAGATCAACCGGACGCCACCCAAGACGCAGTCGGCGTTGCTGGAGGCGATGGAGGAGGGCCAGGTCTCGGTCGACGGGGTCTCGCGACCCCTGCCGCGACCGTTCCTGGTCGCGGCGACCCAGAACCCGGTCGAGTACGAGGGCACCTACCCGCTGCCCGAGGCACAGCTCGACCGCTTCCTGCTCAAGATCGTGCTGCCCATCCCCGAGCGGGACGCCGAGCTGGAGATCCTCACCCGGCACGCTGCCGGCTTCGACCCGCGCGACGTGGCGGCAGCCGGGGTCCGCGCCGTCGCCGGGCCGGCGGACATCGAGGCGGGGCAGGCCGCCGTACGCACCGTGCAGGTGTCGCCGGAGGTGACCGGCTACATCGTCGACATCGCCCGGGCCACCCGGGAGTCACCGTCCTTGTCGCTCGGGGTCTCCCCGCGGGGCGCGACCGCACTCATGCGCACCTCGCGTGCCTGGGCGTGGCTGACCGGGCGCGACTTCGCGACTCCCGACGACGTCAAGGCGCTCGCGCACGCCACGCTGGTCCACCGCCTCGGGCTGCGCCCCGAGGCCGAGCTCGAGGGGGTCGACGTGGCCGCCGTCCTGACCTCGGCCCTCAACTCGGTCCCGGTCCCCCGCTGAGCCGATGGTCATCACCGGACGCGTCCCCCTGCTGCTCGCCCTCGGGCTGGTGCCCGTCGTGCTGCGCCCTGCCATGGGCACGGTCTGGGGCTGGCTGCTGCTGGTCGCCCTGGTGACGCTCGTCGACCGGTGGCTGGCCGTCCCGCCCGCGACGCTCTCCCTGCGCCGCGACGAGATCGGGACCGTCCGCCTCGGCGACGACGCCGCGTCCAGGATCACGCTCGCCAACCCCGGCCGCCGGACCGTCCAGGCGCTGGTCCGCGACGGCTGGCAGCCCACCGCGGGCGCCACCGGCAACCGGCACCGGGTCCGGCTGGGTGCCGGCGACTCCACCGTGGTCACCACCGGGCTGCGTCCGCGCCGCCGTGGCGACCTGCGGGCCGTCGGGGTGACGGTGCGGATCCCCGGGCCGCTCGGACTGGCGGCACGACAGGCCACCCTCGAGGTGCCCGGCACGGTCCGCTCCCTGCCTCCGTTCGAGTCGCGCAAGCACCTGCCGTCGCGCCTGGCACGCCTGCGCGAGCTCGACGGCCGCTCGGCGGTGCGCATCCGGGGCGCCGGCACCGAGTTCGACTCGCTGCGCGAATACGTCCGCGGCGACGACGTACGCTCCATCGACTGGCGAGCAACCGCCCGCAACCGCAACGTCGTGGTGCGCACCTGGCAGCCCGAGCGCGACCGCCGCGTCGTCATCGTGCTGGACACCTCGCGCGTCTCGGCCGCGCGGGTCGGCGACGTGCCCCGTCTCGACTCGGCCATGGACGCGGCGCTCCTGCTGGCCGCCCTCGCGGCGCGCGCCGGTGACCGGATCGACTTCCTGGCCGGCGACCGGCAGGTGCGGGCCCGGGTGCGGGCCGCCGGGGCCCGCGACATCGCCGCCACCCTGCAGGACACCATGGCCGACCTCGAGCCGGTCATCGCCGAGGCCGACTGGGCCGCCCTCGCCGGCGCGGTCAACCACCTCGGGCGCCAGCGCGCGCTCGTCGTCCTCCTGACGCCACTCGAACCCTCATCGGTGATCGAGAGCCTGCTGCCGGTGCTGCCCGCACTCCTCAAGCACCACCGCGTCGTCGTCGGGTCCGTGCAGGACCCGGCGCTCACTGCGCTGCGGGACCGGCACGACTCCCTCAGCGACGTGTACGGCGCTGCCGCGGCCGCCCAGGTCCTGCACCAGCGCCACCGGGCCGGCGAGATCCTGCGCGCGCTCGGCGTCGACGTGGTGGACGCCGGGGCCGAGGCACTGCCCCCGGCGCTGGCCGACCACTACCTCGCACTGAAGGCCCGCGGACTGCTCTGACTCACGCCTGCGTCGCGACCCGGTCCTCGAGCAGGCTGGCGTCGATGTCGCCGGTGTGGCCACGGGTGACGGCGCCACGGCCCACGACGAAGACGTAGGCGAAGAACGCGAGCTCGGCCACGATGCCGATCCCGACCCGCGCCTCGGTGGGCAGGCCCGAGGGCGTCACGAACGCCTCGATGATCCCGCTGATGAACAGCACCACGACGAGCCCGAGGGCGATGGTCCCCGCGGTGCGTCCCTCGCGGGCCATCGACTGGGTGCGCGTGCGGTCGCCGGGGGCGATCCACGACCAGAACAGGCGCAGCCCGGCTCCCCCGGCCACGAAGACGGCCGTCAGCTCGAGCAGGCCGTGCGGGCTGATCAGTCCCCAGAAGTGGCCGGCGTGGTCATGGCGGGTCATGATCGAACCGATGATCGCCAGGTTGGCGACGTTCTGGAACAGCAGGTAGATCACCGGCGCACCCAGGACGCCGAGGGCGATGCACAGCGCCGCGACCCACGCGTTGTTGACCCACACCTGGGCGGCGAAGTGCGAGGCGGCGTACTCGCTGTAGTAGTTCTCGAAGTCGTGCCGGACCAGCTGGTCGATCTCCGCGGGCGAGAGCAGGCTCTGCTCGACCGCGGGGTGCTGGAGCAGCCACCACATCATCACGGCGGTCACCACGACGTTGCCCGCCAGCGTCGCCAGCCACCACCACCGCAGCCGGTAGAGCGCTGCCGGGAACCGGTCGGTGAAGAAGCCCGCGACGCTGCGCCACGTGGTGGAGCGGGTGCCGACGGTGCGCAGCCGGGCCTTGGCCAGGATCGAGGAGAGATAGGCGATCAGCGCAGCGTCGGGGGCAGAGGTGCGCACGACCGAGAGGTGGGTGGCCACACGCTGGTAGAGGTCGACGAGCTCGTCGTTCTGGGCGCCGTCGAGGCGGCGCTGCGAGGTGAGCTCCTCGAGCCGCAGCCAGTGGGCACGGTGCGCCAGCACGTACGCGTCGAGGTCCACGCGGCCAGCCTATGCTGGCGGCGATGTCCGCCTCCGGTCCTGCCTTCGCCAGCATCACCGCCGATGACCACGTCACCGGCGAGGCCGTCGCGCTCGACCTGCCGCCGGCCAGTCTCGGCTCACGCATCGGGAGCGGGCTGATCGACGTCGTCGTCACGGTGCTGCTGCTGATCGCGACGATCGTCGTGCTCGGGATCGCCGTCCTGCAGACCGATGCCGCGCTCGCCCACGTCGCGATGATCGCCACCATGGTCACGGTCTTCCTCGTCGTCCCGACCACCGTCGAGACGCTCACCCGCGGCCGCTCGCTCGGCAAGCTCGTGTGCGGCCTGCGCACGGTGCGCGACGACGCCGGCCCGATCTCCTTCCAGCACGCCTTCGTGCGCGCGCTCGTCGGCTTCGTCGAGATCTACGCCTTCACCGGCGCCCCCGCGTTCTCCTCCGCCCTGCTCTCGGCGAAGGGCAAGCGGCTCGGCGACCACGCCGCCGGCACCTACGTCGTCCGCGAACGCGTGCGCCTCGACCTGGCGCCGCCGGCCCTGATGCCGCCCCACTTGGCGGCGTGGGCCCGGTCGGCGGACCTGGCGTCCCTCCCGACGGGGCTCGCGCTCGCGGTGCGCCAGTTCCTCGGCCGCGCCGCCACCCTCGATCCCGCCACGAGGCACGACCTGGGTTCGAGGCTTGCGGCCGAGCTGTCGCCGTACGTCGCTCCGCAGCCGCCTCCCGGCACCGACCCGCACGACTTCCTGGCCGCGGTCATCGCCGCACGCCGCGAGCGCGACACCGCCCGGCTGACCCGCGAGGCCGCGGTGCGCGCGCGGCTCGTGGGCGAGTGAGGACTCAGCCGATCCGCGTGTAGGCCAGGTCGGCGATGTCGCGGTGCTTGTCGAGGCCCTTGCGCTCGAAGCGGGTGATCGGGCGCTCGGCCCAGCGCTCGACCCGGCCACCCTCGAGCAGCGGCTCGGCGTCGAGCACCTCGACCATCTGCTCGGCGTAGTCGGCCCAGTCGGTGGCCAGGCGCCACACCCCGCCCGGGCGCAGCCGGCTCGCCAGCGTCGCGGCGTTGGTCGGCGTGACGAGACGGCGCTTGTGGTGCCGGGTCTTGTGCCACGGGTCGGGGAAGAACGTCCAGAGCTCGCTGAGGCTGTCGGGCGCGATGAGGTGCTCGAGCGACCAGACCGCATCGACGCCCAGGAAGCGGACGTTGTCCGCGCCGGCCTCCGCCACGCGCCAGAGCGAGTCGGCGATGCCCGGCACCCAGACCTCGAACGCGAGGATGTTGGCCTCGGGCCTCGACGCCGCCAGGGCGGCGGTGGCCTCGCCGATGCCGGAGCCGATCTCCACGATCAGCGGCGCCTCCCGACCCCACCAGCCCATGAGATCGAAGTCGGGCCTGTCCACCGCCTCGTCGGGGATCACCCAGTCGGCCTGGTGGGCGGCCCAGCCCTCGGCCTGCTGCGGGGTGAAGCGGCTGCCACGGCGTGAGTAGGTCAGCACCTCCTGCATCCGGCGACCGTCCTCGGTCAGCTTGTGGTGGGGGCGCGGGGGGCGGGCAACGTTCACGGGCACAGTGTCTCAGCCCTCGTGTGAGACTTCGCTGCGTGTACGCCGCAGCGATCACCTGGGCCCGGTCCCACCTCGACCACGACGTCACCGAGGTGGTGCCGCTCCTGGGCGGCCGGACCTCGGCGATGCTCGCGCTGCACGACCGGACGGGCCGGGCCTCGGTCCTCAGGCTGATCACCCAGGAGCCGTGGCGCTCGCACGGTCACGACCTGGTGACGCGCGAGTCCGTCACCCAACGCACCCTGGCAGCCACCGACATCCCGGCGCCGCTCAGCCTCGCGACCGACCCGACCGGCGAGGCGACCGGGCACCCGGCGCACCTGATGTCCCTCGTGCCGGGCACGTCCGACGAGGCCCGCTTCGACGAGGCTTCCCTCGCGGCCGTTGCCGCGCTGCTGGCGTCGATCCACGGAGTCGTCACAGCTCCGGCGCCTCGCGACTTCCAGTCCTGGGCGTGGCCGGCGAAGTGGGTCGTCCCGCCCTGGGCGTCTCGTCCCGCTCTGTGGCGCGCCGCGTTCGACCTGCTCGCCACGGAGCCACCCGCCTTCGAGCCGACCTTCCTTCACCGCGACTTCGGGCCGCACAACCTGCTGTGGGCCGACGACACCATCACCGGGATCGTCGACTGGGTCGAGACGTCGACCGGCCCGGCCTGGCTGGACGTGGCGCACTGCTCCAGCAACCTCGCGCTGCGGCACGGGTCACCGGCCGGGGAACGGTTCGCGGCGGCGTACACGCAGGTGACCGGGGTCGAGCGCGAGCCCTACTGGGACGTCATGGACATCGTCGGCTTCCTGCCGCCACCCGGTGGCACGATCATGTTCGACGACCCGGCGCAGCTCGCGCGGCTCGAGGAGCACCTGGCCTGGGCGCTGGGCTGAAATGCCACGAGGCCCCACTCCCGAAGGAATGGGGCCTCGCAGCTGAATCAGTCGCTCGTCAGGGACGAGCAGCGATCACTTGGTGATCTTGGTGACGCGGCCGGCGCCGACCGTGCGGCCACCCTCGCGGATGGCGAAGCGCAGACCCTCGTCCATCGCGATGGGCTGGATGAGCTCGACCGACATCTCGGTGTTGTCACCCGGCATGACCATCTCGGTGCCCTCGGGCAGGGTCACAACACCGGTCACGTCAGTCGTACGGAAGTAGAACTGGGGACGGTAGTTGTTGAAGAACGGCGTGTGACGGCCGCCCTCGTCCTTGCTGAGGATGTAGACGTTCGCCTCGAAGTTGGTGTGAGGCGTGGTGGTGCCCGGCTTGATGACGACCATGCCGCGCTCGATGTCCTCGCGCTTGGTGCCACGGAGCAGGAGACCGACGTTCTCGCCAGCCTGGCCCTCGTCGAGGAGCTTGCGGAACATCTCGACACCGGTGACGGTGCTCTTCTGGGCGGTGTCGCGGATGCCGATGATCTCGACCTCCTCGTTCACCTTGACGATGCCGCGCTCGATGCGACCGGTGATGACGGTGCCACGACCGGTGATCGTGAAGACGTCCTCGACGGGCATGAGGAACGGCTTGTCCGTCTCACGAGCCGGGGTCGGGATGGACTCGTCCACCGCGGCCATGAGCTCGAGGACCGACTGGCCCCACTTCTCGTCACCCATGAGGGCGGGGTGAGCAGCAACGCGCACGACGGGGATGTTGTCGCCGTCGAACTCGTACTCGGAGAGGAGCTCGCGCACCTCCATCTCGACGAGCTCGATGAGCTCCTCGTCGTCGACCATGTCGCACTTGTTGAGCGCCACGACCAGGGCCGGCACGCCGACCTGGCGGGCGAGCAGCACGTGCTCACGCGTCTGCGGCATGGGACCGTCGGTGGCGGCAACCACGAGGATCGCGCCGTCCATCTGGGCCGCACCGGTGATCATGTTCTTGATGTAGTCGGCGTGACCAGGGCAGTCGACGTGCGCGTAGTGGCGCGACTCGGTCTGGTACTCGACGTGCGCGATCGAGATGGTGATACCGCGCTGACGCTCTTCGGGCGCCTTGTCGATCTGGTCGAACGCCGACGCCTCGTTGAGGGTCGGGTACGCGTCGTGCAGCACCTTGGTGATTGCTGCGGTCAACGTCGTCTTGCCATGGTCGATGTGACCGATGGTGCCGATGTTGACGTGCGGCTTGGTCCGCTCGAACTTCGCCTTAGCCACTGGGGCTCCTCCTGGTTGGGTTTGTACTGAATTCGTGGGTGGTGGAACTGGTGCTGCTGGGGCTGCCTTGTCGACGGCCCGGGGCGACTACTCGCCGCGGACCTTCTTGACGATCTCTTCGGCGATGTTCGTGGGAACCTCGGCGTACGAGTCGAACTCCATGGAGTACGACGCCTGGCCGGAGGTCTTCGACCTCAGGTCGCCAACGTACCCGAACATCTCTGAGAGCGGCACAAGGGCGTTGACGACCATGTCGCCGTGACGCTCCTCCTGGGCCTGGATCTGGCCGCGGCGCGAGTTGATGTCACCGATGACCGTGCCGAGGAAGCTCTCGGGGGTGGTCACCTCGACGGCGAACATCGGCTCGAGCAGGACCGGCTTGGCCCGGCGGGCGGCCTCCTTGAAGGCCTGGTTGCCGGCGATCTTGAACGCGAGCTCCGAGGAGTCGACGTCGTGGTAGGCACCGTCGGTGAGCGTGAACTTCACGTCCACCATCGGGTAGCCGGCGAGCACGCCGAACTCCATGGCGTCCTGGCCACCGTGGTCGACCGAGGGGATGTACTCCTTCGGGATGCGACCACCGCTGACGGCGTTGACGAACTCGTAGCCCGCACCGGTGCCGGTCTCGGGGTCGATGTTCGGCTCGAGGTCGATGACGACCTTGGCGAACTGACCCGAACCACCGGTCTGCTTCTTGTGGGTGTAGGAGTGCTTCTCGACCTTGTTGCGGATGGTCTCGCGGTAGGCGACCTGCGGCTTGCCGACGGTGGCCTCGACGCGGAACTCGCGCTTCATGCGGTCGACAAGGATCTCCAGGTGGAGCTCGCCCATGCCGGCGATGATGGTCTGACCGGTCTCTTCGTCGGCCTTGACCGTGAAGGTGGGGTCCTCGTCGGACAGCCGCTGGATCGCGGTGCCGAGCTTCTCCTGGTCGGACTTGGTCTTCGGCTCGATGGCGACCTCGATCACCGGGGCCGGGAACGTCATCGACTCGAGGACGACCTGGTTCTGGGGGTCACACAGGGTGTGGCCGGTCTTGGTGTCCTTGAGGCCCATGACGGCCACGATCTGGCCGGCGCCGACCGACGCGATCTCCTCACGCTTGTTGGCGTGCATCTGGTAGACCTTGCCGATCCGCTCCTTGCGGCCGTTGACCGAGTTGATCACGGTCGAGCCGGCCTCGAGCTTGCCGGAGTAGACGCGGACGTAGATCAGCTTGCCGAGGTGCGGGTCGGTCGCGATCTTGTAGGCGAGGCCGGAGAACGGCTCGTCGTCGGACGGCTGGCGAACGATGACCTCGCTCTCGTCCTTGACCGAGTGACCCTGGATGCCGTCGATGTCGAGCGGCGAGGGCAGGAACTTCACGACGGCGTCGAGCAGGGGCTGGACGCCCTTGTTCTTGAACGCGGTGCCGCACAGGACCGGGTTGAGCTTGTCGGCGAGGGTGGCGCGACGGATCGCGGCCTCCAGCTCCTCGACGGAGAACTCGCCCTCGTCCAGGAACTTCTCCATGATCTCGTCGTCGGCCTCGGCCAGCGTCTCGAGGAGCTTCTCGCGGTACTCGGCAGCCTGCTCGGCGAGCTCGGCCGGGATCTCCTCGACCTCGTAGTCCTCACCCATCGTGGTCTCGCCACGCCAGGTCAGGGCACGCATGCCGATGAGGTCGACGACACCGAGGAACTCGGACTCCGCACCGATCGGCAGCTGCAGCACGAGCGGGGTGGAGTTGAGGCGCTCGACCATCATGTCGACGCAGCGGAAGAAGTCGGCACCGGTGCGGTCGAGCTTGTTGACGAAGCACATGCGGGGGACGGAGTACTTGTTGGCCTGGCGCCACACCGTCATCGTCTGCGGCTCGACACCGGCGACACCGTCGAAGACCGCCACGGCGCCGTCGAGGACGCGCAGCGAGCGCTCGACCTCGGCGGTGAAGTCCACGTGGCCGGGGGTGTCGATGATGTTGATCTGGTGGTTCTTCCACCAGCACGTCGTCGCAGCAGAGGTGATCGTGATGCCACGCTCCTGCTCCTGCTCCATCCAGTCCATCGTGGCTGCGCCGTCGTGGACCTCACCGATCTTGTAGCTGATGCCGGTGTAGAAGAGGATGCGCTCGGTGGTGGTGGTCTTGCCGGCGTCGATGTGCGCCATGATGCCGATGTTGCGGACCTTGTTCAGGTCGGTGGTGATTTCGACAGCCACGTCTGTGTCTCAGTCCCTCGAAAGTAGATGGGTGCGGTGGGTCACGGCGTACGGCGAGGCGTTGGCCTCGCCGTACGCCGTGGCAATCACCAGCGGTAGTGGGCGAAGGCCTTGTTGGACTCGGCCATCTTGTGCGTGTCCTCGCGCTTCTTCACAGCGGCACCGAGGCCGTTGGAGGCGTCGAGGATCTCGTTCATCAGGCGCTCGGCCATCGTCTTCTCACGACGGTCGGCGGCGTAGCCCACGAGCCAGCGCAGGGCGAGCGTGGTCTGACGGTTGGTCTTGACCTCGACCGGCACCTGGTAGGTGGCGCCACCGACGCGGCGGGACTTGACCTCGATGGCGGGCTTGACGTTGTCGAGCGCGCGCTTGAGCGTGACGACCGGGTCGGAACCGGTCTTCTCGCGGCAACCCTCGAGGGCGGTGTAGACGATGCGCTGGGCAACAGCCTTCTTGCCGTCCTGGAGGACCTTGCTGACGAGCTGGGTGACAACCTGCGAACCGTAGACCGGGTCGACGACGAGAGGCCGCTTCGGGGCGGGACCCTTGCGAGGCATTACTTCTCCTTCTTCGCGCCGTAGCGGCTGCGGGCCTGCTTGCGGTTCTTGACACCCTGGGTGTCGAGCGTGCCGCGGATGATCTTGTAGCGGACACCGGGAAGGTCCTTCACACGGCCGCCGCGCACGAGCACGATCGAGTGCTCCTGCAGGTTGTGACCGACGCCCGGGATGTAGGCCGTGACCTCGACGCCGGAGCTCAGACGCACGCGGGCGACCTTGCGGAGGGCGGAGTTCGGCTTCTTCGGGGTGGTCGTGTAGACGCGGGTGCAGACGCCACGGCGCTGCGGGGATCCCTTGAGGGCAGGTGTCTTGCTCTTGGACACCTTGTCCTGGCGGCCCTTGCGGACCAACTGCTGAATGGTGGGCACCGAGTGGTTCCCTTTCTTTTCTTTGATCTCTCGCAACAGCACTCTGCCGAGGCGGGTCGTGTCGGGAACAGCCGCCGTGAGGCGGAAGGTGCCCGGCTGGTGTCTGGGCCTATTCAGGGCAGGCCTGAAGGCAGGCCAAACACGAGGAGTCAATCTACCGGGGTGCCAGAGCCCGGTCAAAACGTCGCGGGAGGCCGTCGGACCGCACTCACGCGAGCTGTCCGGGGGCCGCCGGCTGCGGCACCGGCCGCGCGTGCAGCCCGGCGATGGTGGCGCCCTTCGACCGGGCGAACAGCAGACTTGCCACGCCGATCCCGGCGATCGTCAGCAGGCCGCCGAGGATGAGGGTCCAGCGGGCGCCGAACGCCTCCCCGATCCAGCCGATCACGGGCGCTCCGACGGGGGTGCCACCCATGAAGATCATCATGTAGAGCGCCATCACGCGCCCGCGCACGCCCGCGTCGGTGTGCACCTGCATGTAGGCGTTGGCACTGGTGATCAGGGTGAGCGCCGAGAGGCCGATCAGCGGGGTCAGCAGCGCGAAGGTGAGGTAGGAGGGCATCAGGCCCGAGAGCGTGACCAGGGCGCCGAAGACGATCCCGGCCCAGATCACCAGGCGCTGGCGCACGAGCTCACGCCGGGCAGCCAGCAGCGCGCCGCTGAGCGAGCCCACCGCCAGGAAGGTGCCGAGCAGGCCGTACTGCATGGGGCCCTTGTCGAAGACCTCGGTCGCCATCAGGGCGCTGGTCATCTGGAAGTTGAGCCCGAAGGTGCCCGCGCTGAACACGATGGCCAGGATCAGCAGGAGGTCGGACCGGGCGCGGACGTAGGCGAAGCCCTCCCGGATCGCCCCGGGGCCTCGGTGGGTGAGCGCGGGCGAGTCCAGCTGGCTGGGGTCCATGCCGCGCAGCGCGAGGACCGGCGCGACGTAGGACACCGCATTGATCAGGATCACCCAGCCGGTGGCGGCCGCTCCCCCGCCGAACGCCGCGATCAGCAGCCCGGCGACGCCGGGGCCGACCAGGCGGGCGGCGTTGAAGCTCGCGGAGTTGAGGCCCACCGCGTTGGTGAGGTCGGCCGGCTCGACGATCTCGGAGACGAACGACTGGCGCGCCGGCGCGTCGAAGGCCGCTCCCAGGCCGAGGACGAAGGCCAGCACGTAGACGTGCCAGACCTGGGCCGTGCCGGTGACGGCGAGCAGCCCGAGGACCAGCGCCGGCACGGCCATCGCGACGTTGGTGATCTGCAGCAGCAGCCGCTTCGGCATGCGGTCGGCGACCAGGCCGGAGAGCGGGCCCAGCAGCAGGAACGGCAGGAACTGCAGTCCCGTCGTGATGCCCAGGGCGGCGCCGGAGTTGGCGGTCAGCTGGAGCACGAGCCAGTCCTGGGCCACTCGCTGCATCCAGGTGCCGGTGTTGGACACGACCCCGCCGGCGGCGTACAGGCGGTAGTTGGGATTGCGCAGTGAACGGAAGGTGGGACTCAAGACGGTGTTCGTGCTCCTGGGGGTCAGTCGGCCTGGGACAGGCGATCGAGGATGGGGGCCGCGCGGCGCAGGACGTCGCGCTCGTCGGCGGTCAGGTGCTTCAGCTGGACGGCGAGCCAGGCGTCGCGGCGCTTGCGGTCGGCCAGCAGCGTGGCGCGCCCCAGCGCGGTGATCTGGACGACGACCTGGCGACCGTCGGTCTCGTGCGGACGTCGGGTGACGTAGCCGCCGTCCTCCAGGCCGCTCACCGTCCGGGTCATCGACGGCGGCTGGACCTTCTCCGCCCGGGCGAGCTCGCCCACGGTCTGCGCGTCGCTGCGGTGCAGCAGCCCCAGGACGACCATCGAGCCGATGCTCAGCTCGTTGTCCGGGTGGCGCTCGACAGTGAGCCGCCGGCGCAGGCGCATGACCGACGTGCGGAGCTCGGCGGCGAGACCGGCGTCGGTGCGGGAGACGGCTTCTACAGTTGGCATGTCGTTAGCATAGCTCATTAGTCATGCTAACTATTCCGGCGTGGCAGCGGCCCCGCCGGGCCGTGCCGGGGTCTCAGCCGACCCAGGAGGAGATCGGGCTGATCGCGAAGTAGAGGACGAACATCGCGGCCACGATCCACATCAGCGGGTGCACCTCGCGGGCCTTGCCGCGCACGAGCTTGATCAGGACGAAGGCCAGGAAGCCGGCGCCGATGCCCGCGGAGATGGAGTAGGTGAACGGCATCAGGACGATGGTCAAGAAGGCCGGGATCGCGATCTCGAGGTCGTCCCAGTCGATGCCGCGGACCTGCTGCATCATCAGGAAACCGACGAGCACGAGCGCGGGGACGGCCGCCTCGTTGGGCACGATCTCGACCAGCGGGGCGAACGCCGTGGCCAGCAGGAACAGCACGCCGGTGACGACCGAGGCGAGACCGGTGCGCGCGCCCTCGCCGACGCCGGTGGCGCTCTCGATGTACGACGTGTTGCTGGAGACGCTCACAGCACCACCCGCCGCCGCGGCGATCGAGTCCACGATCAGGATCCGCTTGGTGTTCGGCGGGTTGCCGTCCTCGTCGAGGAGCCCGGCCTCGGCGCCGATCGCGGTCATCGTGCCCATGGTGTCGAAGAAGTCGGCGAGCAGCAGCGTGAAGACGAGCAGCACGACGGTGACGACACCGGCGTTCTCCCACGAGCCGAGCAGGTTGAAGTTGCCGAGGAGGGCGAAGTCGGGGACGTCGAGGACCTTGTCCGGCAGCGCGGGAACGTTGAGGTTCCAGCCGGTGGGGTTGACCCCGCCGTCGTCGGTGAAGGTCGGGCCGACCTTCGCCACCTTCTCGACGATGATCGCGATCACGGTGGTGATCGCGATGGAGATCAGGATGGCGCCCTTGACCTGACGGACGTAGAGCGCGACGACCAGGACCAGCCCGATCACGAACACGAGGACCGGCCACCCGGCGAGCTGGCCGGCGACGCCGAGCTCGACGGGGACGGGACCGACACCGGTGCGGCGGACGAACCCGGCGTCGACGAGGCCGATCAGGGCGATGAACAGGCCGATGCCCACGGAGATGGCGATCTTGAGCTGGGCGGGCACGGCGTGGAAGACCGCTTCGCGGAAGCCGGTGAGCACCAGCAGCAGGATGATCAGGCCCTCGATCACGACCAGGCCCATCGCGTCGGACCAGGTCATCTGGCTGGCGACGGAGAAGGTGACGAAGGCGTTGAGCCCGAGCCCGGTCGCGAGGGCGAGCGGGTAGTTGGCCACGACCCCCATCAGGATCGTCAGCACGCCTGCGGCCAGCGCCGTGGCGGCGGCGACCTGGGCGAAGGTGCCGATCGAGTCGCCGTTGATGTCCTTGCCGGCGAGCAGGATGATCGGGTTCAGCACGATGATGTAGGCCATCGTCAGGAACGTCACGACGCCGCCGCGGATCTCGCGCGGGACGGTCGAGCCCCGCTCGCTGATCCGGAAGAAGCCGTCGAGGCCGCCTGTGGTCGTGGGGGTCTTGGTGCTGGTCTTGTCCGTCACGCGGCTGAGTCTGGCAGACCCTCGGGGTAACGTGGCGGTGTGGAGCTGAGGGACGACCAGACGACGCAGCACGAGATCGGCAACCGCACCTACATCGTGGCCGACGTCGAGCCGCTCGACGTCGACGGTGTGCGCACGGTCGAGGTCGGGGTCGGCGTGTGGCTGGTGGCGTTCATCGCCCTGCTGCCGTTCTACGGCGCCCTGCAGGACAGCGGGCGCACCTGGTGGCTGTGGACGTGCCTGGCCGGCTTCGGTCTCGGCCTCTTCGGCCTCGAGTACTGCCGCCGTCGACGCAAGGCCCGCGCCGAGCTGGTCGACCCGTGACCCTGCCCCCGACCCGGTGGGAGCTCGCCGGCGAGGACAACCGCTTCTACGGCCTGCACTTCGACGCCCTGGTGCGCGAGGGTGCCGACGTCGCGGGTGAGGCGCGCCTGGCCGACGCACTCGTCGCTCGTCACGCCCGGATCCTCGACGTCGGCTCAGGGATGGGCCGGATCGCCGCGGCGCTGACCGCCCGCGGCCACGACGTGGTCGCGACGGAGCCCGATGCCGCCCTGCGCGCACAGTCGCAGGCGGCGTACGCCGATGTGCCGGTGCTGCCCCACGAGGCCCTCGCGATCCCGGCACTCGAGCCCTTCGACCTGATCGTCGTGGTGGGCAACGTGTTCATCTACCTCGGCGAGGGCACCGAGCGCGCCGTGCTCGCGCACCTGCGCTCGCTGCTGGCGCCGGGCGGTCGGATCCTGGCGGGCTTCCACCTGACCGGGATCAAGAGCGGCAGCCGGACCTACCCGGCTGACGAGTTCGTCGCCGACGTGTCGGCCGCCGGGCTCACCGTGGACTGGCGGTTCGGCAGCTATGAGCTGCACGCACCCAACGACGACTACGCCGTGTGGGTGCTGAGCGCCGACTAGAGCGAGACGAACTCGTCGTCGGTGAGCGTGTCGAAGACGTGGTCGGGCACCGGGACGGGCTGCTGCTTGCGGGCGAGCTTGACCTCGGAGTGGGCGCCGCAGCCGTGGTTGAAGGTCACGACCTTGCCGTCGTCGTTGGCGTTGCCGTTGGCGCAGACGCCGAACGTGTCGGAGAGCGGACCGGCGAGCCGGACCAGGAAGCCGCACGACCAGCAGGTGTCGGGCGCGCTCTTGGCCAGCAGCGACTCGGGACCGCCGTCGCCGGCGTACCAGCGCTCGGCAGCCAGGTCGCGGCCCTCGACGGACAGGGTGCGGACGCGGCCGAGGCCGAGGTCCTTGGCGACCTGGCGGACCTGGGCCTTGGCGTCGGCATCGAGCGGGTCGTCGCCGAAGGAGTAGGTGGGGACCAGGCGCACGTCCTCGTCCTCGACGGGCAGCAGGTCGCCCGGGGAGAGGTCGCCCGGCTGGAGGCGCTCCTTGTAGGGAACCCAGGACGGCGCGACGATCGCCTCGGCACCGGGCAGCAGCACGGCCTCGTTGAGCGTGGGCTTGCTGGAGTCGGCGTCGCGGGTCAGCGTCACCGACCAGTGCCAGCCGAGGTAGCCGGCTCGCTTGCAGACGAACGTGTGGGTCACCACGAGGTCGTCCTCGCGGTGGACGTCGAGGTGGTCTCCGACGTCGGAGGGGTCCGCTTGGTCGAGAAGGACGGCTCGCGCGTCCTCGACGGCCGCGGCCAAGATGGCGTCGGGCGAGGTCTCGTCGAGGTCAATCACCCGCGCATCATCGCAAACGTCGGGCCGGTCTGTCAGTTCGCCCTGCCATCCGGACGCCTGCTGCACGTCCCGGGCCCACCCACACGGCAGGATTGGCCCATGACCTCCGAGCACGAGCCGCCGTCCGACGCCACCGCATCGGGTCGGCTCGCCGGAGCGGGCCGGGGTGTCCGCGCAGCCGGTCGGGGTGTCGGTCGCGGCGTCGCCGGCGCCACCCGCGTCTCCGGGCGCGCGGGGAGATACACCGTCCAGCAGGCGCGGCGCGCGGCCCGGGCCGAGGGCGCCGGCGAGTCCGGCCTCTCGCGACTGATCGGGCTGCACGCCTTCAACGCGGCGGGCGACGCGGCCGTCGCGATCTCGCTCGCCGGCACGCTCTTCTTCCAGGTCCCGACCGGCGAGGCGCGCGGCCAGGTCGCGCTCTTCCTCGCCCTGACGATGCTGCCCTTCGCGATCGTCGCGCCCCTGATCGGGCCGTTCCTGGACCGCTTCAGCCACGGCCGCCGCTGGGCCATCGGCTCCACGATGGCGATCCGCGCCTTCCTGTGCTGGGTGCTGGCGACGGCCGTCGCGACGGACTCACGCTGGTTGTTCCCCGCCGCTCTCGGTGTCCTGGTGGCGTCCAAGGCGTACGGCGTGACGCGGGCCGCCGCCGTACCCCGCCTCGTCCCGCCGACCCTGACGCTGGTCAAGGCCAACGCGCGGGTCTCGCTGGCGGGGATCGTGGGGGCCGCCGTCTCGGCCCCGATCGCCGTCCTCGCCGCCACCGCCGGCTCGGAGTGGTCGCTGCGCTACGCCTTCGTCGTCTTCGTGATCGCCACCGTGTGGGCGATCCGGCTGCCGTCGCGGGTCGACTCCAGCGTCGGTGAGGGGACCCTGGTCCTCATGCCGGCGGCGCGGGACCGCCGACCCGAGACGCCGGGCAAGCGCCCGCGGACCCGCATCCCGGTGGCCGTCGCCTTCGCCCTGCGGGCCAACTGCGGCCCGCGGTGGCTCTCGGGCTTCTTGACGATGTTCATGGCCTTCCTGCTGCGCGACAACCCGATCGGCGACTGGAAGCCCGAGGTGCTGCTGGGGCTCGTCATCGGCGCGGCCGGCCTGGGCAACACGCTCGGCATCACCCTCGGGTCACTGCTCAAGCGCATCGACCCGGCGCTGACCGTGGTGCTGGCGCTGGTCGCCGACGCGGTGGTCGTGCTGGTGGCGGCGCTGTTCTACGGCCTGGTCCCGCTGGTCGCCCTCGGCCTCACGGCCGGGCTCGCGCAGTCGCTGGCCAAGCTCTCGCTCGACTCGACCATCCAGCGCGACGTCCCCGAGCGCATTCAGGCCAGCGCCTTCGCGCGCTCCGACACCACGCTGCAGCTGGCGTGGGTGGTCGGCGGCTTCGTCGGCATCGCGATGCCGCTGATGCCGCGACTCGGGCTCGGCATCGCGTGCGCCGTGCTGGCGGCGTGGGCGATCTTCGTGTTCGTCAGCCGCCCGAGCCGGATGGGCACGTCGCCCGGTGGCGCCTGAGCCGTCGGGTCAGAGCTCGAGCTCGTCGGCCAGCGCGCGCAGCAGCTTCGCGGTCGGCTTGGCGGTCTTGGCCTCGGGCGCGCGGCCGTGGCGGTAGGTCTCACCGACACCGTCCAGCAGCCGGATGATGTCCTCGACGATGGTGACCATCAGCTCGGGGTCCTTGCGCTGCGAGGTGCGCTTGTTGCGGCTCACCGATGCCGGCTCGTCGACGACCCGGACCTGGAGGGCCTGGTCGCCGCGTCGACCCTGGGCGATGCCGAACTCGACACGGGTGCCGTTCTTGATCGTGGTCATGCCCTCGGGCAGCGCGTCGGCGTGCAGGTAGACGTCCGGGCCGCTGTCCTGGGACAGGAACCCGAATCCCTTGTCGGCGTCGAACCACTTCACCTTGCCACTGGGCACGGTCTGACCTCTTCTACTCAAACGATCACCGCGACGGTGGTCGCGATTGCGGGCAAAGCCTAGGCGGACGTGCCGATCACTCGCCAACCGATTGGCGCAGGGCCTCGTTGAGCGAGCCCGAGCGGAAGCCACGGGGGTCGAGCTCGGCGGCATCGAAGCCGGCGGCGTGTACGGCGTCGAGCACCGTGCGGCGTACGGCATCGTCGGTGAGGGGGCCGGCGACGAGCGTCGCGTCGACCTCGAGCGAGGCCCGCTCACCCAGGTCCCGCACGCGCAGGTCGCGGGCCTCGAGGCCGGCCGCGGCCAGCGCGGACCGGACGCCCGCCTCGGCGCGCTCGACCCGGGCGAGGCGGTGGGGCGTGACCTCGATGCCATAGGCGACGCGCGAGGACAGGCAGGCGGCGGCGGGCTTGTCCCAGGTCGGGAGGCCCCAGCGGCGTGAGGCGCGGCGGACGTCGTCCTTGGTCAGGCCCGCGTCGAGGAGCGGCGTCACGGCCCCGCGCTCGGCCGCGGCGCGGATGCCCGGGCGGAAGCCGGCGACCGCGTCATCGGCGTTGGTGCCGGTGGCGACGTGGGCGATGCCGCGCCCAGCGGCGAGGGGCCCGAGGGTCTCGATCAGCTCGGCCTTGCAGAAGTAGCATCGCTCGCCGTCGTTGGCGCGGTAGCCCTCGCGGTCCATCTCGTGGGTGCGGGGGGTGAGCAGCTCGACGCCCAGTGAGGTCGCGAAGTCGCGGGCCGGGTCGCGCTCGACGGCAGGCAGCGAGTCGGAGTAGCCGGTGCCGGCCACGACGTTGTCGGGCCCCAGGGTCCGGGCGGCGGCGGCGAGCAGCAAGGCACTGTCCGCTCCCCCGCTGAAGGCGACCAGCACGGAGCCGAGCTCGCGCAGGCGCTCCTCGAGCGCGGCCAGCCGCAGGTCGAGGACGTGCTCGTCGAGCCAGGCGGGGAACTCGTCGAGGCTGTCGAGGACGACGTGGGTGCCGGCCGCGAGCAGCGCCTCGCGGGTGCTGCCGCCGGTGAGCACCGAGACGCTGATGACGCCCGCGGCCAGGGCGCCCTCGACGTCGTGGACGTGGTCACCGACGTAGACGGACGCGCCCTCCTGGCGGAGCACGTCGGCCTTGCCGACGCCCCAGACCGTCCCCTCGAGGTGGTCGATGTCGAACCCGAGGTGGTCGACGTGGCGCTGCGCATTGGGAGCGAACTTGCCCGTCACGACCACGACCCGGCCGCCGTGGCGGCGGACCGCTGCCAGGGCTTCGTGGGCGCCGGCCAGGGCGGGCACCGGGAGGATCGAGTGGTCGACGTAGAGCTCGCGGAAGCGGGTGATGGCGGGCTCGATCGCCTCCGCCGCGAGGTGCGGGGTGAGGATGAGGTCGAGCGGCGGGCCGAGGTTCTGGGTGAGCTCGACGACGGGGAACTCGACGTCGAGCTCGTGACCCAGCGCGACCAGCGTGGCTGCGAACCCGGGCACGGTGTCGATCAGGGTCATGTCCAGGTCGAAGCCCACCACGAGTGAAGGGGCGCGAGACGACATGCAGCCAGCGTAGATCCCCTGTGCACGAGGCTTTGATTCCCCACCATCCGGCTGACACCATGGAGGGTTCCGCGCCACAATGGCGTGCTCTGACCTGCACGAACGACGCAAGGACCCACGTGACACCGACCGCACCGAGTGCCGTTGCCCGCGCAGCCCGTGTGCTGTTGCCGGGCCTCGTCGCGGCCGTGACCGTCGCCGCCACCATGACGTCCGTGCCCTCCCTCGCGAGCGAGGGCGAGGTCCCGAGCCTGCAGCTCGTGACGTTGACCGGGCCGGGCACCTCCGCCTCGACGGCCGACGCCGCCGTCCTGACGGCCCGCCAGGACGCCGTGCTCGCGAGCATCGACTCCCCCGAGACGACCTACCGCTGGACGACGGCCCTCAACGGCTTCGCCGCCCGGCTGACGCCCGAACAGGTCACGGCCCTCGAGGCCCACGACGAGGTCGCGACCGTGGAGGCCAACTCCGTGCTGCCCATGGCCGGCCGGATCACCTCGACCGGTGCCGTGTCCGCGCAGGCTGAGCGCGTCAGCGGTCGAGCCGGCTCGGGCGTGGTGATCGGCTTCGTCGACTCCGGCCTCGCGCCCGACTCACCGCTGTTCACCGACGTCCCGGGCCTGGGCGCCGACCTGCCCAGCTATGCCGGGGAGTGCACGACCGGCGAGGGATGGTCCTCCTCGTCGTGCAACCGCAAGGTCGTCGGTGCCGGGTGGTGGGTGGCCGGCTTCGGCGCCGACCGCATCCGCTCGTCGGAGAGCCTGTCGGCGCTCGATGTCATCGGCCACGGCACCCAGGTCGCCTCCGTCGCGGCCGGCAACTCCGACGTCTCGGTCCGGCTGAACGGCCGCACCATGGGCAACTTCGGCGGCGTGGCTCCCCGCGCCCGGATCGCGCCCTACAAGGCGTGCTGGGCAGCGCCCGACCCTGCTGACGACGGGTGCGCGACCGCCGACGTCGTCTCCGCGATCGACCGCGCCACCGCCGACGGCGTCGACGTCCTCAACATCGCCGTGGCCGGCCCCTCCTCGATCGACACCGTCGAGCGGGCGCTGCTGGGTGCTGCCGAGGCCGACGTCGTCGTCATCGGTGCCGCCGGCAACGCCGGGCGCTCGGCGTTCGCCGGCCACACCTCCCCGTGGGTCACCACGGTCGGCGCCACCCGCGGCAGCACGCTGCGCGGCCAGGTCTCGGTCGTGCGCGGCCCCCGCCTCACCGGAGCCAGCCGCTCTCGCCGCGCCGTCGGCCCGGTGCGTCTGGTGCTCGGCGCCGACGCGGTAGCCGCAGGTGCGCGTCGCCGCGACGCACGGCAGTGCCGGCCCGGTTCGCTCGACGCCCGCCAGGTCGCCGACCGTGCCGTCCTGTGCGTGCGCGGCGGCATCGGCCGCGTCGACAAGTCCGAGGCCGTCGCACTGGCCGACGGCGTCGCGATGGTGCTGGTCAACGACCGCCCCGGCGGCGTGATCGACGACTTCCACAGTGTCCCGACGGTCCAGCTGACCCAGGGCGACGGCCAGCGGCTCACCCGCTGGGTCCGCCGGCACGACCGCACGGTGGTGCGCCTCGCCGGCGTCGCCCCCGAGCGTGCCGCTGCTCGGGCCGCCGGTTGGTCAGCCTCCGGTGACTCCCGATCCACGCTGCTCAAGCCCGACATCGTCGCCGTCGGTGAGGGGGTGCTCGGCGCCGTACCCGGCTCGTGGGCGCTGTTCTCCGGCACGTCCGCCGCGACCGCGCGCGCCAGCGGCCTCGCCGCCCTGCTGCGCTCCGAGCACGACTGGTCGGCTCCGGTCGTCCGCTCCGTGCTGACCACGACTGCCCGACCGCTCGCCGGCGCCCCGACCCTGAAGCAGGGGGCCGGACAGGTGGGGTCACTGCGCCGGGCCGGGCTCGCCCTCGACGTCCGCTCCGGCGACTACCGGCGGGCCCTCGACGGCACGTCGTGGCGTGACCTCAACGTCTCCTCCCTCGTCATCCGCCGCGGCGGCACGGCCGTTCGGCGCGTCACCAACCTCGGCTCGCGCGCCGAGTACTTCTCCGCGCAGGTCCAGGGGTTCGCCGGGCACAGCGTCCGGACGACGCCGGTCGCGCTGCGCCTCGCCCCGGGCGAGACGGCCACGGTGCGCATCACCGTCACTGGTCCGAGCGGACCGACCAGGCTCGACGACGGCTGGATCGTGTGGCGCGGCGCCCGCGGCTCCGAGACGCGCCTCCCGGTCGCGATCACCCGCTAGGGCACTCAGGCCTCGCGGCGCACCGACATCTGGCGGTCGCCGAACGAGACGACGTCACCGTCGACGAGGGTGGCGGGCTTGCCGGCCGTCAACGGCCGGGACACGCCCTGGCGCATGAGCACCGACCCGTTGGTCGAGCCACGGTCCATCACGACGAGCACGCCGTCGGGGGCCGGCCCGAACTGGGCATGGGTCTTGGAGACCGACATGTCGGCCGAGGTGAGCGGCACGAGGTGGTGGACCTGTTCACCCGAGCGCGGCTCGGGACGCCGTCCGACCAGCGCAAGGCCCTCCACCACGAAGGACTCGCCGTTGTCGAAGGTGACCCGCCAGCGCGGGCCGGCCGGTGCGACGCCCGGGATCGTCCGGACGGCCGTGCGGCCGTCGTCGCCCGGCGGGCGCTGGGCGGGCGGGCGTCGGGCAGGCGGAGCGGGCGGAGCCGGCGGCTGCTGCACCGGGACCTGGGGCGCCAGGACCTGGGGCGGGAGTGCCGTGCGGCGCGTGGAGAGCTCCGGGTTGACCCGGCGCGGGGGCGCCGGCGGCTCGACCGGCGGGGCCGGGATCAACCGCATGGCAGTCAGGTTGACCACGTGGCGCGGGCCCTCGTCCACCTCCTCGACGAAGGGATCGACCGGGCGCACGTCCACGACGACGGAGTGCGCGAGGTGGTCGTGCCAGCCGCGGCGCTGCCGGCCCCGGTCCTCGACGGCCGTCCAGGCCAGCGTCGCCAGGCCCAGGGCGAACGTCGGGACGGACGCGACCGCGAGGACGAGGGATCGCAGCAGGGCACGACCGACACCGATGGGGGTGCCGGTTCCGTGGTGGACCACCCGGAGGCCGACCATCGCCTTGCCCGGCGTGTTGCCGCTGACACCGAGGACGACGGCGCCGGCGACCCACATGAGGGCCATCACCACGGCGCCCGCTCCCACCGCCGTCCACCCGTCGTCGGCGAGCACCCACGTGCCGAGACCCGCCGCACCCACCACGACCCAGCCGATCAGCCGGTCGATGAAGAAGGCATGGAACCGTCGCTCGAGCTCGGCGATCGGATACATCTCGGCTGCCCGGTGCTCGGTCATCGTCGGTCCTGCTGCATTCACGCGTTGGTCGTCTGGATGGTGACCCCGTCACCGAGGTCGAGGATCGCGCCCGGGATGAGGGAGACGGCGATGCCGGCCTGGAGGTCCTCGGGCGGCAGGCCGGGCTGCACCAGCACGGTGCCGTTGGTCGAGCCCATGTCGGTGACCACGGCCATGCCGTGGTCGGCGCCCGCACCGGGGCGGATCTCGAGGTGGGTCGAGGAGATCTCGTGGTGGGGGCTGGGCACCGTCACGAGGTGCGGCTGGTCGCTGGATGCGAAGCGGCGAGCCTCCGGCGCCCGTCCGACCAGGATGACGCGGTCGACGTCGACGACGTCGCCGGTGGAGAAGACCAGCTTGGCGACGGGGCGAGCGACGACCGCCGGCGCCACCTCCTGACCGGGGATCCCGATCTGGGGCCGCTCGAACTCCTGGACCGGGGTGCCGATCGTCGTCTGGCCGTCATGGTCGACGGCCGGCTGCTCGCCGGTCGGGGTGGGGTCGTCGCCGCTGGGGGCACCGAAGGTGAGGGGCGCCTGCGCGGGCTCCTCGGGCTCGGGCGTCAGCTCGGGCGTCGGTTCCGGCTCGGGCTCGGGCGTCGGTTCCGGCTCGGGCTGCGTCGGCTCAACGGGCGCGCTCGCGGCGCCGGCCTCGCCGAACTGCACCGCGGAGGCGCGCGCGACACCGGCGACCAGTGCGAGGTCGGACTGCTCGCTCGTGGCGCCGACGCTGATGCGCCCCCCGGTGACGCCGTCGAGCGTGCGCTCGGTCCACAGCAGGTCGGTTTCGTGCGCGACGGCGACCTCGCCGCTGGGAGTGTGGAAGGTGGCCGTGACGTCGCCGCGGACCAGCACGCGGGTGCGGTCGCCGTGGCCGACGAGGGCGAAGCCGGACAGACCGCTCAGGCCGCCGGCCACGAGACCGTCGAGCACCGCCTCGAAGGTGGCACCACTGTCGGCGAGGTCCCACAGGCCGGCCACTCGCGCACGGGCGTCGGCGGGGATCAGGGCCGTGACCTGCTCACCCACGACGGCATACCAGTCACCGGCGGCGAAAGTCCTCGTGCGTGCGGCGTCCTCGGTCACGGTCGGGCCCCCAGCTTGTCTTCGAGACTCGCGAGCTGGCGCTCGGAGTCGTAGGAATCGTCGTGCACCAATCCCACCACATCCACGACGACGGCCGTCGCGTTGTCGCGGCCCCCGGCGTCGAGGGCGGCCTGCACCAGTGCGTCGGCGGCATCGCGTGGGTCGTGGATGCGCTCGAGGATGTCCTCGATCACCGCGTCCTCGATCATGCCGCTGATGCCGTCGCTGCACAGGAGGAGTCGTTCGGCCGCCGCGAGCGGCAGCAGGAAGAAGTCGGGGGCCACGCCCTCGGGGCTGCCGAGCGCCCGGGTGATGACGTGGCGCTCGGGGTGGACGGCCGCCTCCTCGGGGGTGATCTCCCCCGCCTCGATCAGCTCCTGGACCACCGAGTGGTCGACGCTGACCTGGTCGAGCGTGCCGTCGTTGAAGCGGTAGATCCGGGAGTCGCCGAGGTTCACCAGCATCCACAGCGTGTGCTGCTGGTCCTCGACGAGGACGGCCGCGACACAGGTCGTGCCGGCGTGCCAGCGCGGGTGCGTGCCGCGCTGCGCCTCGGCGTACTGCAGGATCCGGACCTGTGCGCGCGAGAGCGTCTCGGCGACGACCTCGGCACCGCGCTGCGGGTCGTAGCCCTCCTCGGCGAGGCGGGCGAACTCCTCGACCACGATCCGGCTGGCGACGTCGCCGCCCGAGTGTCCGCCCATCCCGTCGGCCACCACGAACACCGGCGGCGCGACGAGGAAGGAGTCCTCGTTGATCTTGCGCACGTGCCCGACCTCGGAGGCGGACCCGTGGTGCAGATCAACCGGCTTCATGCCCAGCCCTCACGCTCGTCGACGATGAGCCGCGGCAAGGGCTCGGCGAGTAGCGTAGAAGGGATGTCTACCCAGGAGCAGGCGCCCCCGCGGACGCTGGCAGACCAATTGCGCCGATGGCCCGATGAGCGGCTGGCGGCGCTGTTGCGGATGCGTCCGGATCTCGCCACTCCTGCACCTCATGATTCCGCGCAGCTCGCGTCTCGCGCCGCAACTCGCTCGTCCGTCCTCAGGGCGCTCGACAACCTCAGCCGGCTCGAGCTCTCCGTGCTTGATGCCCTCGTGGTTGCCAACCAAACCACCCAATCCGAACTTCTCCGGATCGTTCACGCCGATCCTGCCGCCACGGAGGCCGCGACCGAGCGACTGGTCGACCTCGCCCTCGTCTGGGAGTCGCCCGGAGGGCTGCGTCCGCTGAGCGGTGTCGGCGAGGCGCTGCGGGGCGACGAGTCCGCGGGCGTCAGCGGCCTGCGGCCGATGTCCGCCGAGCCCGGGACCCCCGAGGTGGTGGCGGCGCGGCTGGAGGCGATCAGTCCGCGTGCCCGCGCCCTGCTCGAGCACGTGCTCGCCAACGGCGGCGAGGGCACCACGGGCAACGCCCGGCGCACCGTGTCTGCCGCCGACGCCGCGACCCCGGTCGAGGAGCTCATCGCCCACCGGCTGCTCATCCCCCGCGACGGGGGCGTGCTGGTCCTCCCCGGGGAGGTCGGGATCGCGCTGCGCGGCGGTTACACGACGACGTCGCCCCGTGACGAGGTGCCCGAGCTGGCGACCAGCGAGCGCGACCCCGCCCTGGTCGACCGGACCGCCGGCGGTGCCGCCTTCGACGTCGTACGGCGAACGGAGCTGCTCCTCGACCACTGGGGCCTGGAGCCTCCGGCGACCTTGCGCAGCGGCGGCCTCGCCGTGCGCGACCTGAAGGCGACCGCCTCCGAGCTGCAGGTCAGCGAGCCCGAGGCCGGGCTGCTCATCGAGGTCGCGTCGGCGGCCGGGCTGCTCACTTCCGCCGCCGACCCGGACGGCAGCGAGGTCTGGCTACCGACCGACGCCTTCGACACCTGGGCCGCTGGCTCGACCGCCGAGCGGTGGGCGACGCTGGCGCTGGCCTGGCTCGACACCACCCGGCTGCCGAGCCTGATCGGCGCCAAGGACCCCGGCGGCAAGACGTGGAACGCGCTGGCTCCCGACCTGTCGAGCGTGATGGCCCCCGAGGCACGCGCCCTCGCGCTGGCCCAGCTGGCCGACCTCGCGCCGGGACTCGTCCTGGCGACCGGCACGGGCGTGCCCTCGCTCGTCGAGCGGGTGGCGTGGCTGCGGCCGCGGCGTCCCTCGGTGCACCGCGACCTCGTCGCGGCAGCCGTCCACGAGGCCGGTCTCCTCGGGCTGGTCGGGGCCGGCGGACTCTCGACGGCCGGCCGGGCCGTCCTCGCCCACGACCACGACGCGGCGCTGGCGGCGATCACCCCGCACCTGCCGCACCCCGTCGACCACGTCCTCCTGCAGGCCGACCTGACCGCGGTCGCCCCAGGACCGCTGGAGACCGAGCTCGCCCGCACGCTCCACCTCCTCGCCGACGTCGAGTCCCGCGGCGGCGCGACCGTCTACCGGTTCACCAACGGCTCGGTGCGGCGCGCCTTCGACGCCGGCTGGTCGGCGCTCGAGGTGCACGAGTTCGTCGGGTCGGTGTCGCGCACCCCGATCCCCCAACCGCTGACCTACCTCGTCGACGACGTGGCGCGGACCTTCGGCACGGTCCGGGTCGGGCACGCCGAGGCGTTCCTGCGCGCCGACGACGAGGCCGCGCTGACCGAGCTGCTGCACCACCCGAAGGCCAGCACCCTCGGGCTGCGCCGGATCGCGCCGACGGTGCTGATCTCGAGCGTGCCCGTCGACGTGCTCCTCCCGAGGCTGCGCGGGCTCGGCGCCGCACCCGTCGTGGAGGCACCCGACGGGACCGTGCGCGTCGCGCGCCGCGACCTGCTGCGTGCTCGCCGACCGCGCTCCTCGCGCACGCGCGGCGCCGCGCAGGCCCGCGCCCAGGCCACCGTCGCCTCCGTCGTCACCGCCATCCGCAGCGGCGACCGCGCGACGGCGAGCCGGCCGACGTCACCCACGATCGCCACCACCCCGTCCAGTGCGCTCGCAGCGCTGCGCGAGGCGATCGAGAGCCGCGAGACCGTCGTGATCGGCTACGTCGACAACCACGGCGCCAGCTCCGACCGCGTAGTCGACCCGCTGCGGCTCGAGGGTGGCCAGCTGATGGCGCACGACCACCGCAGCGACGACGAGCGACTCTTCGCCGTACACCGCATCACGACCGTCACGCCGCTGTCCGCACCGCAACCGTAAGGTGGTCAGGTGGACTTCATCCGGTACGCCGAGTCGGCGGCGGCGCTCCTCAACGCCGACCTGCCCGACGTCGACGCGCTGCTGGACCACCTCTCCCGGCGTGAGTGGCTGCACCCGACGGTGGTCGAGGACGACGTGACCGCGCTGCACGGCTTCCAGTCGGCACTGCGGCCGGTCTTCGAGGCCTCCGACCGCGGTGACGTCGGCTCCGTCGTGTCCACCATCAACGCGCTGCTGATCGAGCACCCCGTGACGCCGATGATCAGCGACCACGACCCGGACGACCTGCACATGCACGTCGCCAACCGTGCCGCGTCGGTCTCCGAGCTGCTGATCAGCGAGTCGCTGATGGGCTTGGCCAACCTCGTCTGTGACCTCGGCGCGACCCGCCTCGGGATCTGCCAGGCCGTGAAGTGCGATCACGTCTTCGTCGACACCTCCCCCAACCAGTCCCGCCGTTACTGCTCGGAGCGGTGTTCCTCGCGGGCCAACGTTGCGGCGTACCGCGCGCGACAGAAGGCTGCCGCCTCGTGAATGACGGACCCCTGATCGTCCAGAGCGACAAGACGCTGCTGCTGGAGATCGACCACCCGCGCGCGAGCGACGCTCGCAAGGCCATTGCGCCCTTCGCCGAGCTCGAGCGCTCTCCGGAGCACATCCACACCTATCGGCTGACACCGCTGGGGCTGTGGAACGCGCGCGCCGCGGGCCACGACGCCGAGCAGGTGGTCGACGCGCTGCTGTCGTTCAGCCGCTACGCCGTGCCCCACGCGCTGCTCGTCGACATCGCCGAGACGATGGGCCGCTACGGCCGATTGCGGCTGGAGAAGCACCCGACCCACGGCCTCGTCCTCAGCAGCACTGATCGCCCCGTGCTCGAGGAGGTGCTGCGCGCCAAGAAGATCGCGGGCATGCTCGGCAACCGCATCGACGACGACTCGGTCGTCGTGCACTCCAGTGAGCGCGGCAACCTCAAGCAGGCGCTGCTCAAGCTCGGCTGGCCGGCGGAGGACTTCGCCGGCTACGTCGACGGCGAGGCCCACCCGATCGCGCTCGACCAGGACGGCTGGGAGCTCAGGAAGTACCAGCAGGAGGCGGCCGAGTCGTTCTGGCACGGTGGCTCCGGCGTCGTCGTCCTGCCCTGTGGCGCCGGCAAGACCATCGTCGGCGCGGCCGCGATGGCCCAGGCCCAGGCGACCACACTGATCCTCGTCACCAACACCGTCAGCGCCCGGCAGTGGAAGGACGAGCTGGTCAAGCGCACGTCCCTGACCGCCGACGAGATCGGGGAGTACTCCGGATCCGTCAAGGAGGTCCGACCGGTCACCATCGCGACGTACCAGGTGCTCACCACCCGCCGCAAGGGCGTCTACACGCACCTCGAGCTGCTCGACGCCCGCGACTGGGGCCTCATCGTCTACGACGAGGTGCACCTGCTGCCGGCGCCGATCTTCCGGATGACCGCCAACCTTCAGGCCCGCCGCCGGATCGGCCTGACCGCGACGCTCGTGCGCGAGGACGGTCGCGAGGGCGAGGTCTTCTCGCTGATCGGCCCCAAGCGCTACGACGCCCCGTGGAAGGACATCGAGGCGCAGGGCTGGATCGCGCCCGCCGACTGCGTCGAGGTCCGGGTCACCCTGCCCGAGGGGCAGCGCCTCGCCTACGCCGTCGCCGAGCCGGAGGAGCGCTACCGGCTGGCGTCCTGCACGCACGCCAAGATCGATGTCGTACGGCGACTGGTGGACCAGCACGAGGGCCAGCCGACTCTCGTGATCGGCCAGTACCTCGACCAGCTCGACGAGCTCGCGGAGCTGCTCGGGGCGCCCGTGATCAAGGGCGAGACCCCCGTCAAGGAGCGGCAGCGGCTCTTCGACGCCTTCCGCTCCGGCGAGGAACCCCTGCTCGTGGTCTCCAAGGTCGCCAACTTCTCCATCGACCTGCCGTCGGCAGAGGTGGCGATCCAGGTCAGCGGATCCTTCGGCTCCCGCCAGGAAGAGGCGCAGCGCCTCGGCCGGCTGCTGCGACCGAAGGGCGAGGGCAAGTCCGCCCACTTCTACACCGTCGTCTCGCGCGACACCGTCGACGCCGACTTCGCCCAGAACCGGCAGCGGTTCCTCGCGGAGCAGGGCTACGCCTACCGGATCATCGATGCCGCCGACCTCGACACCACTCGCTGAGCGCTGGCCGCTGCGGACGATCCTCGACGTCCGCGACGACCTGCTGGTCGCGTGGGACCGCCCGGGCTACCACGACCTGCGACACCTGGTCGAGGTCCTCGACCGGCTCGAGGACCTCGACCGGGCGGGCGCCGCGTTCGACAAGGTGCCGGTCGTGCTCGCGGCGTGGTTCCACGACGCGGTCTACGACGGGCAGCCCGGGGCGGAGGAGCGCTCCGCGCTGCTCGCGTCGGCCTCCCTGCCTGACCCACCGGCGGCGGAGGTCGCCCGGCTGGTGCGGATGACCGAGCACCACCAGGCCTTCCCCGACGACCTCAACGCCGCGGCCCTGAGCGATGCCGACCTCGCGATCCTCGCGGCCGACCCGGACCGCTACGAGCGCTACGCGAGCGACGTACGCATCGAGTATGCGCACGTCCCGGACGCCGACTTCCGGGCCGGGCGGGCGGCCGTGCTGACCGACCTGCTGGCCGGTCCGTCGCTCTTCCGCACCCCGCAGGGCCGGGACCTGTGGGAGGACCGGGCGCGAGCCAACGTGCTCGCGGAGATCGAGCGGCTGACCGGCGCCTGGCCGCAGACCTAGACCAGGTCGCCGAGCTGGACGAACATCGTGAAGCGGTCGGGCCGGAAGGCGGTCCGGGAGACGTTGACGACCTTGTCGCCGCACAGCGCGCGGCGGGAGAGGTGGAGCACCGGCGCACCGGGCTGGAGCTCCAGCAACGCCGCCTCGTCGGCGGTGGCGCCGTCGGCGGAGATCGCGTCCTCGGCCCACGTCGGGCGCAGGCCACGCTCGTCGAGGGCGTCGTAGAGACTGGTGGGCATCCCGCTCTGCAGGAAGCCCGGCAGCAGGACCTCGTTGAGGTAGGCGTCCTCGATGCACACCACCTGCTGGTCCGCGCGCCGCAGCCGCTTCCAGTGGATGACGGCATCGCCCGGTGAGATGTCGAGGGCCCGGGCCACGCCGGGACCGGCCTGCTCGCGACGGGCCAACAGCGTCTGCGACTCCGGCAGCAGCCCGCGCACCTTCATGTCCTCGGTGTACGACGACAGCCGACCCACCCGGCGACGCGGGTGCGCGACGAAGGTGCCGCGACCGGGCACCCGCTCGAGGAGCCCCTCGGTGACCAGCACGTCGAGCGCCTGGCGGACCGTCATCCGGGCGACCCCGAACCGTGCGACCAGCTCGCGCTCGGAGGGAGCGGCGGAACCGGGAGTGGCCTCGGCCACCAGTGACCGGACGTATTCGCGGACCTGGACGTGCTTGAGCCCGCTCTCGGCGAGCCTCACGTCCACTGTGTCCACCGCATGAGACTAGGACGGGTGTCCGGGTCGCGCACCGGTTTTGTCGAAGCGCACAGTAAAGGGACATCCACAGTTCAGTGACATCATTCGGCACCGATGGCGCGCAGGACATCGAGCTTCGCGGCCCGTCGTGCGGGGAGCAGCGCGGCCAGGACGCCGATCACGACGGAGACCACGAGGAACACCGCCAGCTGCCCGACCGGCACCGAGATCACCTCCAGCCCCTCCTCCCGCAGCGAGTGCATGAGCGCGATCCCGAACCCGATGCCCAGCACCACACCGAGCACCGCCCCGAGCACCGCGATCACCACGGACTCCAGCGTCACCATCCGCCGCAGCTGCGCCCGGCTCACCCCGATCGCCCGCAGCAGCCCGACCTCTCGGGTGCGCTCGATGATCGACAGGGCGAGCGTGTTGACGATGCCCAGGACGGCGATCAGCAGCGCCAGCCCCAGCAGCGCGAAGATCATCAGCACGAGCTGGTCGATCGGCTCACGCTGCTCGGCGGCGAAGCCCCGCTGGTCCTTGACCGTGACCACCGGCGACTTCTCCACCACGGCGTCCAGGGCGGCCTGCACGCCGGCGCGGTCGTCGGTGTCGATGATCAGGAAGTTGTCGGAGTCCTGGTGGCCGGCGTCGACCAGGGTCTGAGGTGTCGTGACGATCGGGAAGAACAGGATGGGGTTCTCGGCATAGATCCCGACGACCTCCATCTCGTGCTCGCCGTCGGCGAGCCTGACGGTGACGTCCTCGCCGAGCGACAAGCCCTCCTCCTCGGCATGGGACTCGTCCACCACGACCGTGTCGTCGACGAGGTCGGCGAGGTCGCCCTCGACCATGTCGATGGCGAAGCCGTCGCGCATGGTCGCAGGCTCGGCCGCACCGATGCCCTGCCCCTCCCCGCCCATCTGGGAGATCGCGAACCGCTGCGCCCACACGCTCTCCACCCCGGGCACCTCGGCCATCTGCCGGCCCACCTGCGTCGAGAAGCTCTGCCCGACGAGGCTGCTGACGACGTAGTCGCCGACGAAGTTCTCCTCGATGGTCTTGTCGACGCTCGCCTTGGCCGAGTCGCCCACGATCGCCATCGTGCAGGCCAGCGACAGCCCGATCATCAGCGCCGAGGACGTCGCGGTCGTACGGCGAGGGTTGCGCAGCGAGTTCTGCCCGGCCAGCGCTCCGATCGACCCGAAGAGGCGGGAGTAGGTCCAGGCCGCGGCGGCCAGCAGCGGATGGCTGATCACCGGGCTGGCGGAGGCGACGCCGAGCAGGATCGCGAGGATGCCGCCGCCGACGAAGTAGAGCGGACGCGGGACGGACTCGGTGAGCCCGGCCGCCAGCGCAACTCCACCACCGACGATCAGCACGACCCCGACCAGCATCCTGCGCCGCAGCGAGGACTCGGGCATCGCGATGTCGTCGCGCATCGCCTGGACGGGCGCGATCTTGGAGGTGCGACGGGCCGGGAAGAACGCCGCGCCCATCGTCACGACCACGCCGACGGCGTAGGCAGCCAGCACGGTCCTCGGGGCCATGATCAGCGGCTGCCCGGAGAGGTCGAGGCCGAACTGCGCGAACAGCGTGCGGATGCCGATGGCCAGCAGGACGCCGAGCCCCAGCCCGATCGTCGAGCCCAGCAGGCCGAGGACCAGGGCCTCGAGCAGCACCGAGCGGGTGACCTGCTTCTTGCTGGCGCCGAGGGCGCGCAGCAGGGCGAGCTCGCGGCTGCGCTGGGCGACCAGGATCGAGAACGTGTTGACGATCAGGAACGCGCCGACCACCAGCGAGATGCCGGCGAAGATGAGCAGGAAGGTCGTCAGGAACCCGACCGCCTCCTGGATCGCGCTGGCCGCCTCGTCGGCCGCCTCGTCGCCGGTGACGGCCTCGACCCCGTCGGGCAGCACCTCCCCCACCGCGGCGGCGAGGTCCTCCTGGCTGGTGCCGGGCTCGGCCGTCACCCAGATGTCGCTGAACGCGTCCCTCCCGTCGAGGAAGAGGTCCTGCGCCGTACGCGTGTCGAAGGCGGTGAAGGTCGCACCGTTGAGGGAGCCGCCCTCGGGGAAGCCGATGACCCCGACCAGCTCGGCGGTCAGGCTGCCACGGTCGGTGGCGGTGACGATGGTGACCTCCTGGCCGATGACGTAGCCGCCCTCGCCCGCGGTGTTCGAGTCGAGCATCACCTCGCCGGCCTTCTCGGGCGCGCGGCCGGCGATGACGTCCATGCCCTCGAGGTCGTGGCCCGCGGGCGCCTCGGTCCAGTTGCCACCGATGCTGGGCGGGCCGCTGCCGCCGATCAGCTTGCCGTCCTGGCCGACGACGTAGACGCCGAACGATGTGACGTTGCCGTCGACCCTGGCAGCACCCTCGACGCCCTCGAGCGCGTCGACGAGCCCGGAGTCGACGGTGCGGGTGGTCGGCTCGGCCGCGGCATCGGTGTGCTCGGGTCGTACGACGACGTCGCCGACCGTGGAGGCCATCAGCGCGGTGAAGCTGCGACTGAGGGTGTCGCTGAAGACGAGGGTGCCGACGACGAACGAGACCCCGATGACGATCGCGAACGTGCTCATCAGCAGGCGCACCTTGCGCCCGAGCAGGCTCTTGAGGGCGGCGCGGAACATCAGCGCTCCGCGTCTGCCGCGAGCGGCGCGGACATGCGCGCCATCACCTCGAGCACGCCCTCGCGGTCGGGGCGGCGCAGCTCGTCGACGATCCGGCCGTCGGCGAGGAACACGACGCGGTCGGTGTAGGACGCCGCCACCGGGTCGTGCGTGACCATCACGATGGTCTGCCCGTGGTCGGCCGCGCTGCGACGGAGCAGGTCGAGCACCTCCGCCCCCGACTGGGAGTCGAGGTTGCCGGTCGGCTCGTCGGCGAAGACGATCGTGGGCCGGCCGACGAGCGCGCGGGCGATCGCGACCCGCTGCTGCTGGCCACCGGAGAGCTGGTTGGGGCGGTGGGAGAGGCGGTCGCGGATGCCGACGGTCTCGATCACGGTGTCGAACCACTCGCGGTCGGGCTTGCGGCGGGCGATCGACTGCGGGAGGACGATGTTCTCCTCGGCGCTGAGCGTCGGGACCAGGTTGAAGGACTGGAAGACGAAGCCGATCTCGTCACGGCGCAGCCGGGTCAGCTCCTTGTCCTTGAGCCTGCCCAGCTCGCGATCCCCGAGGAACACCTCGCCCGAGGTCGCGGTGTCGAGGGCCGCGCAGCAGTGCATGAGCGTCGACTTGCCCGACCCGCTGGGGCCCATGATCGCGGTGAACTCGCCGGCGACCAGGTCGAGGCTGACGCCGTCGAGCGCGCGCACCATCGCATCGCCCTTGCCGTAGGTCTTCGTCAGGTCCCGCACCCGCGCGGCCACCCTCGCGGACGTGCCCGCTCCCCCGTCAGTCGTCGTCATGCGCCCACACTCCCGCACGCGACCAAGCACCGCCACCGGGATCGACCCTGATCCGCCCCTCAGGGTTGTGTCGAACGCGTGTTCGATCTAGGCTCGCGCTGTGGACTTCCAGTCGACCCTCTTCGCCCCCGACGCCCCCGCCGGTCACGAGGTCGTCGCGCCGCTGTCCCCGGAGCGGACCACGCTGGCACACGGCGCCTGGCTCGACGTCCAGCGCAACTGGCTGGCGGGTGCCGACGACGTCTTCGCCACCATGGTCGCGCAGGTGCCGTGGCGCGCGGAGCGCCGCCAGATGTATGACCGCATCGTCGACGTACCCCGCCTCGTGCACACCTACGTCCTCGGCGAGGAGCTCCCCCACCCGGCGCTCGACGACGCGCGCGACGCCCTGAGCGCGCACTACCTCCCCGAGCTCGGTGAGCGCTTCGTGAGCGCCGGCTGCTGCTACTACCGCGACGGCCGGGACTCGGTGGCGTGGCACGGCGACACCATCGGACGCGGCAAGACGCAGGACACGATGGTCGCGATCGTGTCGCTCGGCGACCCGCGCAAGCTCGCGCTGCGACCCCGCGGCGGCGGCGACTCCATCGGCGTGACGCTGGGCCACGGCGACCTCGTCGTGATGGGTGGCTCGTGCCAGCGCACCTGGGAGCACGCGATCCCCAAGGTCGCCGCGGCCGGCCCGCGGATCAGCGTGCAGTTCCGGCCGCTGAACGTGTTCTGAGGTTTCAGAACTCGACGCGCGGTGCGGCCTCCTGGGCCTCGGGAGCGTCGTAGAACTCGCGCTTGCTGACGCCCGCGATGCCGGTGAAGAACATCCACGGGATCGTCTGGGTGAGGTTGTTGAGGGTGGCCACGGCGTCGTTGTAGTACTGCCGGGCGAAGGCCAGCTGGTTCTCGATCTCGGCGAGCTGGCGCTGGAGGTCGAGGAAGTTGGCGTTGGCCTTCAGGTCGGGGTAGGCCTCGGCCACGGCGTTCAGCTTCACCAGCGCACTGGTCAGGGCGGCATCGGCGGCGGCCTTGGCGGCGACGTCGTTGCCGTCAGCAGCGGCCTGCACCCCGGCCCGGGCCCGGGTGACCTCCTCCAGCACGCCCTTCTCGTGGGCGGCATAGCCCTTGACGGTCTCGACGAGGTTGGGCACGAGCTCCGCGCGACGGGTGAGCTGCACGTCGATGCCGCCGATGGCCTCCTGGGCGGCGATGTCGGCGCGACGCAGCTTGTTGAAGCCGGCGATCACGAAGGCGACGAGCGCCACGGCGACCGCGAGGACCACTGCGACGAGGATCAGGGCGAGGGACATGGGGCTGGCCTTTCGTTGGAGGACATGAGGAGTCTGGCGCAGAGCGTCACCACGAGCCACCACCGCCGCCGCCTCCGCCGCCACCGCCGGAGAAGCCGCCGCCGGAGAAGCCGCCGCCGCTGCCGGAGGACTGCGGACGCTGGCTGGCCTGGTAGGAGGAGATGGCGCCGTCGACCGTGCGGTCGAAGTCGTTGACCATCTGGTTGACGTGGTTGCCGGTGTGGGTGCCGGTGTAGCCGGTCGCGAAGTAGGCGGGCGCGGGCGGTTCCGTGCCGATCTCGGTGCGGTACTTGTCGGCCCACTGGTCGGCGACCCCGAAGGCGACGGCCCACGGGAGGTAGGCGGTGTAGAGCTCCTTGCGCCCGGAGAAGTCGAAGCGCAGCTGGCTCGAGGGCATGGACAGCACCCGGTGGAAGCCACCGAGCTGCGACCAGAGCTCGCGGCCGCTTGCGGTGCGCTTGGTGCCCGAGCCGGGTGCCAGCAGCCACAGTCCGCAGGCGGCGTACGCGCCGGGCACGAGCGCGAGGAGGGAGATGTCGAGCGGGTTGAGGACGACGACGAGGACGGTGACCACCGCCGCCGCGATCACCGAGACGCCGCCCAGGCTGCCGAGGCCGGCAGAGGTCATCAGGCCCTCGTTGCGGGCCCACTCCTTGATGCTCGCCGTCGACTGGGCCTTGGCCGACTGCAGCACCTTGCCGGCCTCGATGCTGTCGCGGTCGGCGGTGAAGGACCCGTCGCCCGCAACGCCCAGGCTCGTGGTCGTCGCCGTCGTCACCGCGTCGAGCGGTGTGGTGGAGGCGAGACCACGTCCCTGGATCTGCCAGCCGTTGCCGCGTCGGTCCAGGTCGATCGCACCCTTCTCGGCCGCTTCCATCAGGGTCGCGACGAAGGCGGTGTCGTGCACCTGCTCGGTCAGGACGTACTGCCCCTGGGCAGGGCCGACGCCTCGCGGCGGCGCGTAGAGCAGCGGGTAGGGCGGCTTCGGCTCGTGCGCGTTGCGAACCGCACGGAGCGCGACGAGCGCGGAGGCGAGCCCGGCACCGAGGAGGAAGAGCACGCCCAGGATGTGGGGGCCGAGGACCGCGTCCCACTTCTGCGACCACAGCCGCTGGTCGTCCGGCGTCGGTGCCGCGATCGGCAGGTCCGCCGAGACGGTGATCGGCGTCTGCGCCGGCAGGTCGGCGACGTCGACGCGGAGCGTGCGCGTGCCCTCGCCCGTCGCCTCGCACCCACCGGTCTCGCCCGTGCCGCGCGCGCACAGCACGCCGGTGGCCGCGGCCGGCAGGTGGACGAGCAGCCGGGCGCTGGCGATGTCCTGGAGCCAGCCACCGGGGACGAGGTTCCAGTAGAAGCGGGACCCGTCGCCGGCGGGCAGCAGCGCGTCCTCGATGACGTAGGAGATCTGGTAGGTGTGCGGCCCCTGGACCGTGGAGTACGCCGACCCGATCCGCGCCACGTCGAAGCGCCCGCGCTCCCGGCTCTCCAGGACGAACGGCTCCTCGCGGCCGTCGCGCAGCACGCTCACGTCCTGCGGCTCCCGGCGCAGTCGCGGCGCGTTCGCGTCGTGGCGGTCCCAGAACCGGAAGATGCCGTGGCGGTCGCCGTACAGCGGGAACTCCACCGTGATCGTCTCGATCACTTTGAGGTCGCCGTCCTCCTCCAGGGTGAAGTCGGCGAGGTAGGACGAGATGCTGGTCGGCTCGTAGGTGGCCTGCGCGGTGGCGCGGTCCCACAGGAGGGCGGGCGTGACGATGCCGAAGGCCAGCAGGCCGAGCGCGAGCAGCGTGACGACCAGTCGCTTCATGGTCGTGGAGCCTAGGGGTAGAGCCGGCTCAGCTGGTGTAGGCCTGCTGGTAGAGGTCTGCGAGCAGGTCGTCCTTCGGCCCGCTCAGCCCGCAGACGGAGACCTGTCCGTCGAGGCTGCTGACGAGGTAGGTCTCGCCCACCCGGAAGTCGACGGCGAGCAGCAGGTCCTGCAGGTCCTGGCTGGGGGCGGACACGTGGGCCACCTCGGCGTCCTGCCCCTTGAAGGTCTCGGTCACGTCGAGCGTCGCGGTTCCGTCGGACACCTCGTCGACGACGCCCTCGAAGGCCGCGTCCTGGGCGCGCAGGTTGTCGACGTTGGGCGGCATGCAGCGCCCGGTCTGGGCGGCGGGGACGGTGAGCTCGATGTTCGGAGCATCGGTCGGCGTCGTGCCGTCGCTCGCGTCCGTCGCCTCGCCGCCTCCGCAGCCGGCGAGCAGCACGGCGGTCACGACGAGGGTTGCGGCGGTGGCCGAGCGAGACATGGTGGGTCCTCCACGATCGGGTGTGGAACCAACTGTTCCACAACCGATCAGACGCCCGGCGGCGCCGGCGAGTTCCACTCAGCGCCGGATGCGTCGCCACACGAGGGCGAGGGCTGCGAGTGCGCCGAGGGCCTGCTTCCAGTAGCTCTTCGCCAGCACCGGCAGCACGGCGCTCCCGAGGTCGAGTGCCTCCGGCTCGGGCGGGCGGATCGGCGTCGGACGGGGAGGCGTCGTCCCGGGCGGTGGCTCTGCAACCGTCTCGCCGTCGGGAACGGTTGCTGGCGCACCGCCCGGTACGGCGCCCGCGGACTCAGCGGGACCGGTCAGCCGTGCCTCCAGGCAGTCGACGAACTGGCCGAGCAGCTTGTCCGAGACGTCCTGCATGACGCCGCGACCGAACTGGGCCGGCTTGCCGGTGATCGCGAGGTCGGTGTCGACCGAGACGTCGGTCGAACCACCGGCGTCGGTCATGGTGACCGTGACGTGCGCGCCGGCCGTGCCGTTGCCGCGCTTGTCCTTGCCCTTGGCGTCCACGACGAAGCGCTTGGCCGACTCGTCCTTCTCCACGAAGGTGCCGCTGCCGCTGTAGACCAGCGCGATCGGGCCGAGCTTGACCTTGACCGTGCCGGCGAAGGTGTCGCCCTCGGCCGAGGTCACCTGGGCGCCCGGGAAGCACTCGGCGACCGAGGCGATGTCCTCGAAGTGGGCCCAGGTCTCCTCGACGCCGGTCGGCACGGTGAAGCGGTGGCTCAGCTCCATGCGCTCACGCCCCCGCGGCGGCCAGCACGGCCCGCCGGGTCAGCACCTGCGCGAGGTGGCTGCGGTAGTCGGCCGCGCCGTTGAGGTCGGAGGGCGGGTTGGTGCCCTCGGTCGCGAGCGCGGCCGCCGTACGCACCGCGTCCTCGGTCGCGGGCTGGCCGACCAGCGCCTCCTCGACCGCACGGGCGCGGATCGGGGTGGAGCCCATGTTGGTCAGCCCGACCCGGGCCTCGCTGATGGTGCCGCCGTCGACCTTGACCGCGGCTGCGACGGCCACGATCGGCCACTGGTGGGCGACGCGGACGAACTTCTCGTAGTGCGCGCCCCAGCCCGTGTGCTTGGGCACCCGGATCCCGGTCAGCAGCTCGCCCTCGGCGATCGCGGTCTCGAAGAGGTCCACGAAGAAGTCGTCGGCCGCCACCGTGCGCGACCCACCGGGACCGGCGATGACGAACTCCGCGCCCAGCGCCAGCGCCGGGGCCCCGAGGTCACCCGCGGGATCTGCGTGCGCGAGCGCGCCGCCGAAGGTGCCGCGGTGCCGGATCTGCGCGTCGGCCAGCTGGTGCTCGGCGCGCACGAGGAGCAGCGCGTGCTCCTTGACCAGCGCGTCGTTGAGCACGTCGTGGTGGGTGGTCATCGCGCCGATCACGAGCGAGTCGCCGTCCTCGCGGATGCCGCGCAGCTCGGCGATGCCACCGAGGTCGATGACGACCTCCGGGGCGTTGAGGCGCATCCGCAGCACCGGCAGCAAGCTCTGGCCGCCGGCGATGACCTTGGCGTCGTCGCCGTGCTCGGCCAGGGCGGCCAGCGCCTCCTCGACGCTGGTCGGCGCCAGGTAGTCGAACTGGACGGGGATCACTGGTTCGCCCCGTCCGTGCGGTCGGTCTGCCCTTGCATCCCGGTCTCCTCCGTGAAGTGCGGCGCCGCGGCGCCTTCCGTCTCGTCGCCGCCGTCACCGCTGTGGATCGCGCGCCACACACGCTCCGGGGTGCAGGGCATCTGGATGTCGTTGACCCCGAACTGGCGTACGGCGTCGACGACCGCGTTGACGACGGCCGGGGTCGAGGCGATGGTGCCGGCCTCGCCGACGCCCTTCGTTCCGAGCGTGTTGGTCGTCGAGGCGGTCGTGGTGTGGTCGACCTCGAAGCTGATCGTGTCGGCGGAGGTGGGCAGCAGGTAGTCGACGAAGGAGCCCGAGACGAGGGTCCCGGAGTCGTCGTAGACCGCTTCCTCCCACAGCGCCTGCGCGATCCCCTGCGCCAGCCCACCGTGCACCTGGCCCTCGACGATCATCGGGTTGATGATGTTGCCGATGTCATCGACGCAGACGTACTTGCGCATCAGCACCCCGCCGGTCTCGGTGTCGACCTCCATCGCGCACAGGTGGGTGCCGTGCGGATAGTTGAAGTTGACCGGGTCGTACGTCGCGTCGCTGTCGATGCTCGGCTCGATCCCGTCGGGCAGGTTGTGGGCCGCGAAGGTCGCCATCGCGATCTCGGCCATCGCCAGCCCCTGGTCGGTGCCGCGGACGCTGAAGCGGCCCGCACTGAACTCGATGTCGTCGACGCTCGCCTCGAGGAGGTGCGCCGCGATCGGCTTGGCCTTCTCGATCACCTTGTCGGCAGCCTTGACCAGCGCCTCGCCACCGACGACGAGGGAGCGCGAGCCGTAGGTGTCCAGTCCCTTGTGGGCGATCTGGGTGTCGCCGTGCAGCACCTCGACGTCCTCGAAGGCGACGCCGAGCCGGTCGGCGACGATCTGGCTGAACGCCGTCTCGTGGCCCTGGCCGTGGGCAGAGGCGCCGGTGATGACCTCGACCTTCCCGGTCGCGAGCATCCGCACGCTCGCGTGCTCCCAGCCGCCGGCGCCGTAGTTGAGCGAGCCGAGCACGCGTGACGGCGCGAGCCCGCACATCTCGGTGAAGGTGGAGATGCCGATGCCGAGCTGGATGCGGTCACCGGACTCCCGACGCTGCTTCTGCTCGGCCCGCAGCTCGTCGTACCCGAACGCCTCCTTGGCCTTGGCGGTCGCGGCCTCGTAGTTGCCGGAGTCGTACTCCAGGCCGGCGACCGTGGTGAAGGGGAACTCCTCGTGCTTGATCCAGTTCTTCTCGCGGATCTCCAGCGGGTCGACGCCGACCTCGATCGCGAGCTCGTCCATCAGCCGCTCGATCGCATAGGTCGCCTCGGGCCGGCCGGCGCCGCGATAGGCGTCGGTCCAGGTCTTGTTGGTGAGCACCGTCTGGCAGGAGAAGTGGTAGGCCGGGAACTTGTAGATCGCGTTGAACATGAACGCGCCCAGCACCGGCACGCCGCCGCCGACGATGGCGATGTAGGCACCGAGGTCAGCCGTCAGCTCGACCTTGAGGCCGGTGACCGTGCCGTCCTTCTCCGCGCTCAGCGTCAGCTTCTGCCACTGGTCGCGACCGTGGTGGGCGGTCATCAGCGACTCGGAGCGGGTCTCGGTGTACTTCACCGGCTTGCCGAGCTTGCGGGCCACCGCGAAGGTGATCATCTCCTCCGGCGTCTGCTGCAGCTTGCCGCCGAAGCCGCCGCCGACGTCGGGGGCGATGACGCGGATCTTCGACTCGGGCACCCCGGTCGTGGCGGCGATCGCGAACCGCAGGATGTGCGGGATCTGGGTGGCGCTCCACACGGTGATCTGCTCACCGGTCGGGTCGACGACCGTCGAGCGCGGTTCCATGAAGGCCGGGATGAGGCGCTGCTGGCGATATTCGCGCTCGATCACGATGCCGTCGCCACGTGCCTTCTCGATCGCCGCGTCGGCGCTGGAGCCGGTGCCGGCCTCGGCGGAGTCGAAGACCCACAGGGCGCTCTTGTTGGTCCCGAGGTCGGGGTGCGCGAGGACGGTGTCCGCGGCCGATTCCTTGAGGTCGAGCGCGGCCGGCAGCTCGTCGTACTCCACGTCGACGAGCTCGGCGGCGTCGCGGGCCTCGGCCGCGGTGCGCGCGACGACGACCGCGACGGTCTCGCCGGCGAAGGCGACCCGGTCGGACGGCATCGGCACGTGCGGCGGAGTGACCTGGTCGGGCGTGATGGCCCAGGCGTTGATGCACGCGCCCTGCGCCTCGCCCAGGTCGGCGCCGGTGAAGACGCCGACGACGTTGGGCGACTGCTTGGCCGCCTCGGTGTCGATGCTGACGATCTTGGCGTGCGCGAACGGGCTGCGGACCATCGCGAGGTGGAGCATCCCCGGCAGCACGAGGTTGTCGGTCCAGCGGGTGCGGCCGGTGATGAGGCGCTGGTCCTCCTTGCGCCGGCGGTCGCGGCCGATCTCGAGGTCGGGCTTGTCGGCCACGGCGGTCATTTCGCACCTCCCGCCGCGTGCAGGACGGACTTCACGATGTTGTGGTAACCGGTGCAGCGGCAGAGGTTGCCCTCCATGCCCTCACGCACCTCGGCCTCGGTGGGGCTCGGGTTCTCCCCCAGCAGGTCGACGGCCTGCATGATCATCCCGGGCGTGCAGAAGCCGCACTGGAGGCCGTGGCACTCGCGGAACGCCTCCTGCACGGGGTGCAGCTGGTCGCCGTCGGCGAGCCCCTCGATCGTGGTCACCTCGCGGCCGTTGGCCTGCACGGCGAGCACGTTGCAGCTCTTCACGCTGCGGCCGTCGAGGTGCACCGTGCACGCACCGCAGTTGCTGGTGTCGCACCCGATCACGGTGCCGGTCTTGCCGAGCTTCTCGCGGAGATACTGCACCAGCAGCATCCGGGGCTCGACGTCGTCGGAGACCTTTGCTCCGTCGACGGTGAGTTCGATCCTGGCCATCGGTTCCGCCTTCGCTTTGAGTGGCGCTGTGATGGCGATCACCCTAGGAAGGCGTGGTTGGCGAAAGGTTGCGCCGCCGGCTCAGGGTCTCGCGGCGGCGAGCCGGCCCTTGAGGAGCGGCACCGCGGGGTGGCTGCGGTGCCCGAGCTCGGCCAGGCACCGCTCGATCACATAGGTGTCGTACGGCGCCAGCTCGATGTAGCGAAGCACCGCATCGGGATCGGGGTTGACGAGCAGGGCCTCGCGCACGCTGACGGCGAGGTAGTCGGCCATCTCGACGAGGGCGGGGGCCTCGGTGCCGGGCAGCAGGTCTCCGCCGTAGGCCGCGAGCGCCTCACGGACGTCCCCGACGCGCAGCCGTCGCTGCACCTCGTCGATGTCGGTGGTGACCGGCAGGGTGAGGCGGTAGGGGCGAGACGACAGCTGGCCCCGAAGAGCCGCGCGGAGGTGGGAGACCTCCGCCTTGAGCGTGGAGGTGGTCACCGAGGAGTCGCCGTAGAGCAGTGAGTGCAGCTGCTCGACCGAGAGCCCCGCGGGGTGCAGCGCCAGGAGGGCGAGAATCTCGGTCTGCCGACGGTTGAGGAGCAACCGCTCGCCGTCGAGCCACACCTGGGCGGTGCCCAGCAGGGTCAGCGTCAGCCCGGGCTCGTCGGGCGCCGCCATGCCGGTCACGGGAGAGCGACGCGAGGCCGGCAGGGCCGTCTCGATCAGCCGTGCCATCACCCGGGCCGTCGCGAGCCCGATCGGGTGGGTGCGGTCCCACGTGGTCGAGAGGTCGATGACCCCGAGCGGTCGGCCCGTGGTCGGGTCGTGCACCGGCGCCGCCCAGCACACCCAGTTGTGGACCACCTGGGCGTAGTGCTCCGCGCTGAAGACCATCGACGGCGCGTCGGTGCGCCCGGCGATGGCGAGCGCGTTGGTGCCGACGCTTGCCTCGTCCCACCGCCCGCCCGGGACGAAGTTGACCGACTCGGCCTTGCGACGCATGACGCGACCGCCGTACGTCCACAGGATGCGCGTCTCCTCGTCGGTCACCGCGATCACGAGGTCGCCGTCCTCGGCGGTGCGGCGCAGCTCGTCCTGGACCCGCGCGACCGCGGTCTGCAGCGGTGAGTCCCGCCAGAACTCGGCGGTGGTCGCCTCGTCGGCGAGCGGCGCCTGGGTCACGGTCGGGGAGACGACTCCCGAGAGCTCCCAGCTGCGCCGGATCTCCGGTCGGACGGTCGGCTCCGCGACGTCACCGAGCGTGACGAAGCTGGTCCAGGCGCGCACGGCGTCGACGCGGCGCGAGTGCAGGTCGTCGGTGGTCATCGGGGGTCTCCAGAGGGGTCGAGCCCCACCGTAGCCCCGCGGGGGCCGCTTCGTCAGCGGTCGTGGTGGATCTTCCCGGCGGTGCCGGCGAGGCGCTCACCGGTCCCGCCCCAGCGTCCGGCGATGATCTCGGCGGCGATCGAGATCGCCGTCTCCTCGGGGGTCCGCGCGCCGAGGTCGAGCCCGATCGGCGACGACAGCAGCGCGAGCTCGTCGTCGGCCAGCCCGGCCTCGCGGAGCCGGGCCATCCGGTCGTCGTGGGTGCGGCGCGAGCCCATGGCGCCGATGTAGGCAGGGCGGGCGTCGTCGGGCAGCCGCAGCGCGACCTCGAGAAGAGGGACGTCGAACTTGGGGTCGTGGGTCAGCACGGCCAGCACGGTGCGCCGGTCGAGGCGGCCGCCCTCGACCTCGGCGCGGAGGTAGCGGTGCGGCCAGTCCACGACGACCTCGTCGGCCTCGGGGAAGCGGCTGGTGGTCGCGAACACGGGCCGGGCGTCGCACACCGTCACGTGGTAACCGAGGAAGGAGCCGACCCGGGCGACGGCGGCGGCGAAGTCGATGGCGCCGAAGACCAGCATCCGCGGCTTCGGCGCGAACCCCCAGACGAACACCCGCATCCCCTCGCCGCGGCGCTCGCCGTCGGGGCCGTAGGTCAGAGTCGCGTTGCTGCCGGTCGCGAGCAGGCCGAGCGCGTCGTCATGCACCGCGTCGTCGGCGCGCGGCGACCCGATCGACCCGACGGCGTCGGTGTCCGGCCGCGCGACCATCCGGCGGCCGAGCCAGGTGGGGTCGGGGTGCTCGATGACGGTGGCGACGGCGACCGGCCGGCCCGCGCGCACGTCGGCGGCGATCTCGCCCAGCTGCGGGAAGGTCTGCTGCGACACCCTCTCGACGAAGACGTCGAGGATGCCGCCGCAGGTCAGCCCGACCGCGAAGGCGTCGTCGTCGGAGACGCCGTAGCGGCGCAGCACCGGTTCCCCGGAGCCGACGACGTCCTGGGCCTCCTCGTAGACGGCGCCCTCGACGCAGCCGCCGGAGACCGAGCCGACGGCCGTGCCGTCGGGGCCGACCAGCATCGAGGCGCCGGCCGGTCGCGGCGCCGACTGGAAGGTCGCCACGACGGTGCCCACACCAACGGTCTCGCCGGCCTCCCACCACGCCACCAGCTCGTCCAGCACCTCACGCACGCCCGACCACCTCCACCAGCTCCTCGAACGTGGCCAACGAGTGGCCTGCGACAAAGTCATCGACGTGCGGCAGCGCGGCCGCGATCCCCTGCTGCACGGGCGCGTAGCCGGGCTTCCCGCGGTGCGGGTTGACCCAGACGACGTGGTGCGCGATGCGGTGCAGCCGCGCCATCTGCTCGCCGAGCAGTGCGGCGTCGCCGCGCTCCCACCCGTCGCTGAAGACGACGACGACCGAGCCGCGGGCCATCCCGCGCTGGCCCCACCGGTCCAGGAAGACGCGCAGCGTCTCGCCGAGCCGGGTGCCCCCCGACCAGTCCGGCACGGCATCGCCCGCGGCGATGAGCGCCCGGTCGGGGTCGCGGTGCCGCAGGGCGCGGGTGACGTGGGTCAGACGGGTGCCGAGCGTGAACACCTCCGCCCTCGGCTGCGTGGCGACGAACCGGTGCGAGAGCCTCAGCAGCGCATCGGCGTACGCACTCATCGAGCCGCTCACGTCGACGAGCAGCACCACCCGGCGCGGGCGAAGCCGCCGACGCCGCCAGGCCAGCTCGCCGGGCTCCCCCATCCGGCGCAGCGAGTCGCGCATCGTGCGGGAGGCGTCGAGGCGTCCGCGGTGCCAGCGCTCGTGGCGGGCCGTGCGCCGCACCGGGGCGGTCGGCCGCAGCCCGGCGAACAACGCGGCCAGTCGCTGCCGTTCCGCCGCATCCAGGGTCGCGACGTCGCGGTGCCGGAGCACGTCGGTCGTCGTGGCGGCCGCGCGCAGCGCCTCGCCCTCCTCCCCGCCGTCGCCGCCCTCCTGCGCGTCGACGGTGGGCAGCGCGGGCGCCGCCGGCATCGGCAGGCCGGACTCGCGGCGCCGCGGCAGCTCCCCGCGCGGGTCGAACCACGCCTCGAAGACCTGGTCGTAGCGTGCGAGGTCGTCGGGACCGGCGCACAGCGTCGCCCGTCCAGCCCAGTACGTCGCCTGCTGGTCGCCCAGCCCGACGAGCGCCGTCGCCTCGACGAACCCGTGGGCGCGATCGGGTGTCACGGGCACGCCGGCCGCCTTCAGCGCCCTGGTGAACCCCAGCAGCACCGGCAGCGGATCGATGGCTGCATGAGTCATGTGGTGAGCATCCGGTCCAGCGCCTGGCGCACCCGGTCGGCGTCCTCGCGGTACTTCACCAGCGCACCGAGCGTGGCCGCCGCGGTGGCGAGGTCGAGGTGGGTGGTGCCGAGGTGGGTCAGCGCCCGAGCCCAGTCGAGCGTCTCGGCCACGCCCGGCGGCTTGAGCAGGTCGTCGCGGTCGCGCAACTGCTGGACGACGCCCACGACCTGGCGCGCCAGCGCCTCGGCCACCTCGGGTGCACGGGAGCGGACGATCGCGACCTCGCGGTCCAGGCCGGGGTGGTCGATCCAGTGGTAGAGACAGCGCCGCTTGAGCGCGTCGTGCAGCTCGCGGGTGCGGTTGGAGGTCAGCACGACGTGCGGCGGCGTCGCGGCGCTGACCGTCCCGAGCTCAGGGATCGTGACCTGCCACGTCGAGAGCACCTCCAGCAGGAACGCCTCGAACTCGTCATCGGCGCGGTCGACCTCGTCGATGAGCAGCACGGCCGGCGACTGCTGCAGTGCGGCCAGCACCGGTCGGGCGAGCAGGAACCGCTCGTCGTACAGGCTCTTCTCCGCCTCCTCCGCCGTGGCATCGGTGCCGGCGGCCTCCAGCGCACGCAGGTGCAGGATCTGGCGCGGGAAGTCCCAGTCGTAGAGGGCCTGGGTCGCGTCGATGCCCTCGTAGCACTGCAGCCGGATCAGCGGCAGGTCGAGCGACTCCGCGAGCGCCTCGGCCAGCGCGGTCTTGCCGGTGCCGGGCTCGCCCTCGAGCAGCAGCGGGCGCTGCATCCGCATCGTCAGGAACAGCACCGTCGCCAGCTCGTCGTCGGCGAGGTAGCCGGTCGCCCCGAGGCGCGCTGCGACGTCGGCGGCATCGTGCATGACCGGGTCCATGCTGGTCAGGCTACGACCAGGGACGTTGGCAGGACGTTGGCTTCCTGGTTGGTCTCAGCGCCGGTCGACGTCCGCGCCGGTCGCGAGGTCGCCGCACTCGACGATCGTCACGTCGTGCGCCCCGAGGTAGGCCCGGCCGCCCTCGTCGCCGTGCAGCGTCGCGATGAGGGGACCGACGTGGTCGCTGCCGATCAGCACCGGGTGTCCGGGCCTGCCGTCGTACGCCGCGCGCGCCAGCGTCGCTCCGGTCGCCAGCACCCGCGCCACGACGTCCGCGCCGACGTCGGGCAGGTCGACGAGGGTGATCAGCACGTCGCACTCCGGCGGGACCTGCGAGAGGCCAGCGCGCAGGCTCGCGCCCATCCCGTCGGACCAGTCCTCGGCGACGACGACCTCGACCGGCAGGTCCTCGAGCAGGGTCCGCGCCTCTCCTGCCGCGGCACCGAGCACGACGTACACCCGCTCGCAGCCGCCCTCGGTGAGCACCTGCACCGACCGGCGCAGCCAGTCGTCGACCAGCGCCTTGGGGGTGCCCATCCGCCGACCTGCCCCGGCGGCGAGGAGGAGTCCGGTCGTGCCCGTCACGAGGTGCGGTCGGTGCTCTCGAAGTCGGCCTTCATCGCGGCCAGCGTGCGCCGGATGTTGCGGCGCTGGAAGTCCGCGAAGAGCTGGCCGCCCGTGACGGTGCGGTCGAAGGCGGCGGCCGCCCAGTCGGGCCAGGTGCGCTGGTCCGTCCAGGTCTCGGTGACCCGGGTGCCGCCCTCGACCGTCTCGAAGTCGTAGGCCCAGGTGGCGATGCGGCCCTTGACGCGGGGCGTGCGCGCACCGATCTTGCGTACGTCGAAGGCGAACCGCTGCCCCGGCTCGGAGGCCGTGACCACGCACCCGGTGATCCAGCGCGCCCGGCCACGCTTGTTGGTGCCGTCGAACCGCTCGTCGACCGTGAGCGGACGACCAGCCTCGGGCGTCGTCGCCCCGGTGTTCTCCCGGCTCCACCGAGGCATCTGCGTCGGATCGGCGACCTGCGCCCAGATCGTCTCGGCATCGGCGTCGATGACGACGCTGTCGCTCACCTGCATCTCGCGGGTCATCGGTCTCCTCGTGGTCGGTGGGTCGAGACTAGGTGAGGTCGTGGGCTGCCGAGCAGGACCGTCCACGTGGACGATTCGGTACGTCGCAGCGCCGGCCCTGCGCCGTACCGCCCGTGCAGCTTCGTCCACTCGGACGATTCGGACCGCGGCGCCCGGGAAATGGAGCAGGGCCCCCGTCCGAAGACGAGGGCCCTGCCGAATGGTGCTGGTGGAACGGGGCGGATCAGAAGTCCATGCCGCCCATGCCGCCCATGCCGCCGTCGCCGCCGCCCATGGCCGCAGCCTTCTCGGGCTTGTCGGCCACGACAGCCTCGGTGGTGAGGAACAGCGCCGCGATCGAGGCAGCGTTCTGCAGGGCAGAGCGCGTGACCTTGGCCGGGTCGATGATGCCCTCGGCGATCATGTCGACGTAGTCGCCCGTGGCCGCGTTGAGCCCGTGACCGGGCGTCAGGTTGCGGACCTTCTCGGAGACGACGCCACCCTCGAGACCGGCGTTGATCGCGATCTGCTTGAGCGGGGCCTCGATCGCGACGCGCACGATGTTGGCACCCGTGGCCTCGTCACCCTCGAGGTCGAGCTTGGCGAACGCCTCGGTGCCGGCCTGGACCAGCGCGACGCCACCTCCGGCGACGATGCCCTCCTCGACGGCAGCCTTCGCGTTGCGAACGGCGTCCTCGATGCGGTGCTTGCGCTCCTTGAGCTCGACCTCGGTGGCCGCGCCGACCTTGATGACCGCAACGCCGCCGGCCAGCTTGGCCAGGCGCTCCTGCAGCTTCTCGCGGTCGTAGTCGGAGTCGGACTTCTCGATCTCGGCGCGGATCTGGTTGACCCGGCCCTCGATCTGGCCCTGGTCGCCAGCGCCCTCGACGATGGTGGTCTCGTCCTTGGTGATGACGACCTTGCGGGCCTGGCCGAGGAGCTCGATGCCGGCCGACTCGAGCTTGAGGCCGACCTCCTCGGAGATGACCTGGCCGCCCGTGAGGATGGCGATGTCCTGGAGCATGGCCTTGCGACGGTCACCGAAGCCGGGAGCCTTGACGGCGACCGACTTGAAGGTGCCCTTGATCTTGTTGACGACCAGGGTCGACAGCGCTTCGCCGTCGACGTCCTCGGCGATGATCAGCAGGGGCTTGCCGGACTGCATGACCTTCTCCAGCAGCGGGAGGAGGTCCTTGACCGTGGAGACCTTCGAGTTGGCGATCAGGATGTAGGGGTCCTCCAGGACCGCTTCCATCCGCTCGAGGTCGGTGGCGAAGTAGGCCGAGATGTAGCCCTTGTCGAAGCGCATGCCCTCGGTCAGCTCGAGGTCGATGCCGAACGTGTTCGACTCCTCGACCGTGATGACGCCTTCCTTGCCGACCTTGTCCATCGCCTCGGCGATGGCGTCACCGACGGTGGTGTCGCCACCGGCGGAGATCGTGGCCGTGGCGGCGATCTGCTCGCGCGTCTCGACCTCCTTGGCCATGGAGAGCAGCTGGTCGGACAGCGCCGAGACAGCCGCCTCGATGCCGCGCTTGAGGCTCATCGGGTTGGCACCCGCGGCGACGTTGCGCAGGCCCTCGCGGACCATCGCCTGGGCGAGCACGGTCGCGGTGGTGGTTCCGTCACCGGCGACGTCGTCGGTCTTCTTCGCGACCTCCTTGACCAGCTCGGCGCCGATGCGCTCGTAGGGGTCCTCGAGGTCGATCTCCTTGGCGATGGACACACCATCGTTGGTGATCGTGGGGGCGCCCCACTTCTTCTCCAGGACGACATTGCGGCCCTTGGGACCGAGGGTCACCTTCACCGCGTCGGCGAGGGTGTTCATTCCCCGCTCGAGTCCGCGGCGGGCTTCCTCATTGAAAGCAATCAACTTTGCCATAACTCGTGAGCTTCCTTCGTCATGAGTCGAGTCTGTGTACGGCGCTGGTGGGCTGCCCGCGACGGACGATCCCCAGCCTCCGACGGACCCTTCCCGTCAGCGCCGACGACCTCAGCGTCACCTGCCGTGTTGTCACTCTCATGCCGAGAGTGCCAGCCTCATGTTTAGCACTCGGCCTAGGAGAGTGCAAACGTCAGGAGAGGTCCGCGAGCGCGGTGAGGCTCGCCGGTCCGCGGATGTCGCTGACGAGGTGGACGGTCGGCGTACCGACGTCCCAGGCGAGGATCCGTTGGCCTTCCGTGCTCACGGACGAGAAGAGGACCGTGTCCTCGTCGATCCAGGCGCGCGGGATGCAGCAGCCCTTGACGCGGGTGCCCTCCTCGCCCGGGCCGCGGTCGAAGGCCAGCACGCTCCGCTCCCCGCGCTGGTCCACGAAGATGACCTCCGGTGCCGCGAAGCGGGTGGGGCTGACCAGGTCGAGACCGGCGAACGCCGCCTGGGCGGTGCCACCTCGTCCGAAGACGACCGGCCCCCACGGCTGGTCGTCGGGGCCCGACCAACCGCGGACCCAGTCGATCGTGGCCGTCGTCGTCACCCCGGGCCCCACCGGATGGATGGTCCCTCCAGAGTCGTCGCCCAATCGCGATGGCAGCCAGATCTGGTCCGGCATCATCCAGCGCGCCTCCTCGGCCAGCCAGTCCGGGGTGTCGATGGTGGTCCACTCCCCCGTCACGAAGTCGAGCACCTCGAGCGAGCTCTTCTGGATGAAGAACGCGCTCTGCCGGTCTGCAGACAGTGAGTAGGAGGACAGCGGATTCCGTCGATTCCCGGCCTCGTCGGTGAGCGTCTCGAGTCGGGACGTGTCGATCTCGATGACGCGCTGGCTCGCGGTGAGCGCGAATGCCCGCTCACCCCGGCCGGAGAACAGCCCGACCACGGGCTCGCCGACCGCTTCCTCCTGCGCCGCGTCGAGGTCGACAACCGGCGGAAGCTGCGCGACGGACAGCGGCGGCAGGGACGACTCGTCCGTCACCGACGGAGCCCACCACACGTCCGCGCCGGCGTACTTCCCGACCTGTTCGGCCACCGGCGGCCCCGTCACCGGCGGGGTGGGAGTCGACGTCGGCGCGTCCACAGACGGGTCCGGAGCGACCCGACCGTCGGACCCGCCGACCAGCGCCACGCCGGTGACGACGGCAACGGTCGCCGCGACCGAGCCGACCACGGCAACCCGAGCACCGACGCGGCGGCGGGTTCCGTCCCGCCAGGCGCGGTCGATGGCGGCGGGGCCGGGTCCATCCAACGAGGGAGCCGCGTCGTGGAAGAGGTCGCGGAGGGCGGAGTCGGTCATGAGGTCTCCAGGGAGAGCAGGTCGCTGAGCTCGGGCGCGAGCTCGCGCAGCCGGCGCAGGGCCAGGTGGGCGGTGCTCTTGACGGTGCCGGCGGAGACGCCGAGGACGAGCGCGATCTCGGCCTCGGAGAGGTCGTCGAAGTAGCGCAGCACCAGCACGGCCCGCTGCCGTTCGGTCAGTCGACGCAGGGCATCGAGGAGCAGGAGCCGGCGCTCGACCCCGGTGTCACCCGGCGCCGTACGACCCGGATCGGGGACGTCGGAGACGAGCTCGAGCCGGTTGCGGCGCCACCAGGAGATGTTGTCGCGCACGAGGATCTGGCGGGCGTAGGCGTCGGGACTGCCGTCGCGCAACCGCGGCCAGCGCTGCGCGACCTTGGTCAGCGCCTCCTGGACGAGGTCCTCGGCGCGGCCGCGGTCGCCGGTCAGGAAGGTCGCGGTGCGCAGCAGCCGTGGCCGACGAGTCGTCGCCCAGGCCGTGAACGACTCGCGATCGTCCGGTTGTTGTTCCATGTCCACCTCAACGCCATCGTGCAACGAAAGGTTGGAGCACCTGAGCAGGTATTTGGACGGTGGGCGCGCCGAATGCCGCGTGTTGAGCGTCCATATGGCCGCTCAAGTCGCGTCACGACAGCCGCGAGGCGATCAGGTCGGCGAACGGCTCGGCGTTGCCGGGGACGATGTCGAGGTAGAGCCCCGGCTCGATCAGCTCAAGCTCGGACACGACCCACTGGTCGCCGTACGACAAGAGGTCGACGCGGACGTAGTCGAGCTCGCGCCCGAAGCGCCCGGTCAGCCAGTCGTTGGCCGCCAGCGCGACGGCCGCGATCGTCTCGTCGATCGGCACCGGCAGCGAGCCGCCGCCGAACTGCTCGTGCACGCGCACCTCGTCGCCCACCGGCAGCTTGTCGACCTGCGAGATCACCTGTCCGGCGAGCACGAACACCGACACCTCGCCGCGGGTGCGCACCGACTCCACGAGCGGTTGCGCGATCCACGGGCCGCCGACGGGTGGGTACGTCGGGTGGCTGCGCAGCGTCTGGCCGAGCCGCCCGTCGAGGGGGTCACTGACGACGATCAGCCCGGCACCGCCGGCGCTGACGCGGGGCTTGACCACGGCCGTGCCGAACTCGGCGATCGCGGAGCCGAACTCGGCCGAGGTCGCCGCGAGGCGGGTGGGCACGGTCGGGAGGGGGCCGAGCTCCAGGAGGTAGGACTTGTCGTGGTTCCACTCGAAGACGTCGGCGCCGTTGAGCAGGCGCGACTGGTCGAGCGACCTGGCCCAGGCCAGGAACTCCCCGGCGCGCACGGCGTAGTCCCACGTGGACCGGACCACCACGAGGTCGGCCGCGGCCCAGTCGACCGACGGGTCGTCCCACACCGCCCACGCGAAGTCGACCCCGCGGGCGACCAGCGCCTTGTCGAGGGCCTCGAAGCCGGGCTCGCCCTCGGGCATGCCGGCGAAGGTCGCGATCAGGACGGTCAAGGGGTCTCCGCAGGGTCGTCGTTGCTGCCGTGGAAGGTGTGCGCCGCGGTGTCGCGGTTGCTGCCCTCGACGTTGTCACCTTTCTCGATGACGACGAGGTTGTGGTAGCAGTGAACGGCCCTCACATGCTTGTCGGTGTAGCTCGACTCGTAGTCCTCGACGAGGAGCTCCTCGTGGTTCAGCCCGTCGACGAGGCTCTTGACGAGATCCATCGAGGTGCCCGTCGCACGCGGATCGACGGCGCCACCCCAGGCCGGCCAGTAGGACGTCTGGATGTCCTCGATGCAGTAGATCGCGCCGTCGGGCAGCAACGGGAAGAGGATCGCGAAGGTGGCCCGCACGTGCTCGGGGATGTGGCTGCCGTCGTCGATCACGACGAGCGGGGCGCCCTCCTCGGCGATGATGCGCTGCAGGATCCCGGGGTCGGTCTGGTCGCCGAGGTAGGTCTGGATGTGGCCGCCGTCGAGGAACGACTTGTCCTCGATGTCCAGGCCGACGATCCGCGCCCTCGGGAAGAACCAGCGCCACATCTTCAGCGAGGCGCCACTGCGGCGCTTGCGGGTGTAGCCGCCGATGCCGATCTCAAGCAGCACGAACTTCTGCTGGCGCAGGTGCTCGAGGTGGCGCTGGTAGTGCGGGGTGTAGCGGTGCACGCCCCACTTGTCGGTGCCGAACTCGACGGCCAGCTCGGTGAGGTCGAGGCCCATCAGCCGCTGCCGGCGCTCCGCCTTCGGGTCGGCGGCAGGAGCGTCCTCCACGGTCCGGACGCGGCCCGCCACGCGGCGTACGACGGAGGAAGCGGAGTGGCGAAGAGTCACCGGGGAACCCTAGCCCGCGGCCAGGACGTCCTCCGTGCGGCGGTGGCCGATGGTCTCGTAGCCGACGACCGTGACCCACGGCGTGGCCGCGAGCACGAGCAGGCACCACTCGAGCGGGACACCGGAGCGGGCCATCAGCACGGCGGCGACCACCACGCCTGTGGTCCCGCCGAGCAGCACCACGTGGAAGGGCTCGAAGGTGCGCGTGAGCAGCGTGTAGAGGCCGAAGGTGCCCAGGACGTACGCCGCCAGCGGCACCGCCACCGTGAGGACGGTCGCGAAGCTGCCGAGCTCGCTGTGGTGCTCGACGAAGAAGGCCGCCACGTGCAGCCCGGCACCCACGGCGACGAGGGCGGCCATGATGGCGAAGTGGCTGTAGGCCCACGGCAGCGCCCGCTCGCGGTGCCGGTGGAGCAGCTCGCCGTTGGGCAGCACGAAATAGATCCACCACATGCCGAAGGTCATCGCGACGCCTGCGAAGCCCAGCACCGCGACGTCCCACGTCCAGCCCGGCCCGTCCGGCCCGACGATCGCGCTCAGCGCAGCGACCGTGCCGAGCAGTCCCTCGCCGAGCGCGATGATGACGAGCAGGCCGTAGCGCTCGGCCAGGTGGTGGGCGTGCCACGGGATGCGGTGCTGGGTCGCGAGCCGCTCCCCGAAGACCGGGCCACCGAGCTCGATCAGCAACGGCACGACCATCGCGACCAGGGTCTCGCGGATGCTCAGGTCGGCGAGCGCGATCCAGCACCAGATGAGCTGCGAGACCACGATCGTGGCGACGTAGACGAGGGGCGCGCGGGAGCGCGAGGCGTCGCCCCGGTGGGCGCGCAGCCACATCGCCACCATCGGCACGCGCATGACGACGTAGCCGAGCACCATCACCCGGTTGTCGAGGTGCTCGCCGTGCTCGAGCGAGGCGAACATCGCGGGCAGCCCGAGTGCGAGGACCAGGACGCCGAGCATCTGCACCAGCACCATCAACCGGCACAACCAGTCGTCGGTGTCGTAGGCGCTGGCGAACCACGTGTACTGGATCCAGGCCCACGTGACCGCGAACATCGCGAAGGCGAAGCCGCCCAACCCGACGGCGAGGTGGTCGGCCGCCAGTGCGTGCGCCAGCTCGTCGGCCGCGAGCCCGAAGGCGATCACGAACGTCAGGTCGTAGAGCAGCTCGAGCGGGGTCGCGGTGCGGTGGGTCTCGTGCGGGTCGCGTCCGCTCATCCGCGTCACACGGTGCGCTTCGTCCTGGGTCACAGCCGACGAGTCTAGGGGCGATCAGTCGAGGGCGAGGCTGAGCGCGATCAGGGTCATCACGACCGCGATCGACCCGTCGAGGACCCGCCACGCCATCGGCTTCGCGAACAGTGGCGCGAGCCGGCGGGCGCCGTACGCCAGGGCGAAGAACCACACGAAGCTGCCCAGCGTGGCGCCGACCGCGAACACCCAGCGGCCGTCGGCGCCGTGCTGGTTGGCGATCGAGCCGAGCAGCAGCACGGTGTCGAGGTAGACGTGCGGGTTGAGGAAGGTCAGGGCAGCGGCGGTGGTCAGCGCCGCCCTGAGCGACGCCCCGGTCGCCGTCTCCCCGGCCCGCAGCGTCTCGGGGTGTACGGCGCGGCGCAGCGCGAGCACGGCATAGCAGAGCAGGAAGGCCACCCCGCCCCACTTGACGACCTCCAGCACGACCGGCGCCTGCTCGACGAGGGTGCCGATCCCGAGCACCCCGGCCCCGATCAGCAACGCGTCGGCGAGGGCGCACAGCAGCGCGACCGCGCCGACGTGCTCGCGCCGGATGCCCTGGCGGAGCACGAACGCGTTCTGCGCGCCGATGGCGATGATCAGCGAGAGACCGCTGCCCAAGCCGGCGAGCAGGGTGGTGGGCACGACCCGAGGCTAGGGGTCGCTGCTGGCCGCGGCGGCCTGAGGTCACCCTGCCGACGGCGCGTGGTGGCCGAAGGGCAGGTCGTCGGCGTACCCCAGCGCGGCGAGGACCGACGGCAGCATCGCCTTCGCCGTGCGCTTGTAGCCGTGGGTGCTGGGGTGGAAGCGGTCGAGGCTGAACATCTCGTCGGGGTTGGTGATGAAGAACGGCCCGACGACGTGCGCCAGCGACACCGCACGCGCGCCGTGGGTCAGCGCGGCCTCGCGCTGGGCGGCGGCCAGCTGGCGTGAGGCCCGCGACCCCAGGGCCCGCAACGGCTGGGGCACCGGACGCAGCGCACCGAGGTCGGGACACGTGCCCACCACGACCTCGGCGCCGAGCTCCTGCAGGGCGCCGATCGCCTCCGTGAGGTGCCGGATCGAGTCGGCCGTCGGGATCCGGTGGGTCACGTCGTTGCCGCCGACGACGATGACGGCGACGTCCGGCCTGTACGTCGCCGGCAACCCCTCGATCTGCTCGGCCAGCACGCTCGACTCGGAGCCCACGACCGCGGCCGTCCGCAGCCGCACGGCCCGGCCGGTGCGCTTCGCGACGCGCCGCGCCAGGCCGCCGCCGAGGGTGTGCTTGGGATGGTCGGCCCCCAGACCCGCGGCGATGGAGTCACCCAGCACCACGAGCTCGACGGGGTCGCCGTAGCGCTTCTTGTAGGTCTTGTCCGCGCTCGGCGCGACGTGCCCGAGCGGGTCGCCGATCCGGCTCCGGGCGACCGCCGCCTGTCGGCTCAGCATCTCCCGGGCGCCGTACGCCGAAGCGCCGGAGATCCCGCCCAGCACTCCTGCTGCCACTCCCAGTCGTGCCCACACCTTCGCGTCCATGGGCGCTTTCAACCACACCCATCGGAACCGCGGGCCAACAGGAGGTGGCCGGAGTCAGACGGCCGAGGGGAAGGGCGCCCGCAGGGCGTCACCGCCCGACGCGTGCGCCGGCACCGGCGGCGCGACGTAGGGGCCCGGCTTGGGCCTCGGGCCACCTCCCGGCAGCGCGAGTCGCAGGATCTTGCGTGGCACCGACCACCACTGCTGGAGGAACGGCCCCGTGTTGTAGGGCAGCTCGTAGGCCTCGCAGATCTCCTTGACCCGCGGCGCGATCTCCTTGTAGCGCGAGGAGGGCATGTCGGGGAACAGGTGGTGCTCGACCTGGAAGCTGAGGTTGCCGCTCATCAGGTGGAACAGGTCGCTGCCCTCGATGTTGGCCGCTCCGATGAGCTGGCGGAGGTACCACGCACCCTGCGACTCGTCCTCGGCCTCGGACTTGGTGAAGACGTAGGCCTGGTCGGGGAAGTGACCGCAGTAGATGATCGCGTTGGTCCAGACGTTGCGCGCCACGTTGGCGGTGAGGTTGGCCGCCAGGGTGCGCTTCCAGCCGCGCCCGCTCAGCAGCGGGAAGGCGATGTAGTCCTTGAACACCTGCCGACCGGCCTTGCGGCCGATGGCACGCACCTCGTCGTGGAGCTGCTCCTTGGACTTGCGTCCCTTCTTGACCGCGGGGAAGTCGAGGTCGTAGATCGCGATGCCCCACTCGAAGAACATCGCGAGCAGCACGTTGTAGGCCGGCTGGGCGAGGTAGGCCGGCTTCCACCGCTGGCGGTGGTCGATGCGGATCGTGTCGTAGCCGACGTCGCGGTCCTTGCCCAGGACGTTGGTGTAGGTGTGGTGCACGAAGTTGTGGGAGTGCTTCCACGCGCTCGAGGGCGTGACGTTGTCCCAGTCCCAGGTCGAGGAGTGGATCTTGGGGTCGTTCATCCAGTCCCACTGGCCGTGCAGGATGTTGTGGCCCAGCTCCATGTTCTCGAGGATCTTCGCCACGGAGAGGCCCGCGGTGCCCGCGACCAGCATCGGGGTGAAGCGGGAGTTCATCAGCGCGATCCGCGACAGCGCCGCCAGGCGTCGGTGCACCTTGACGAGGCGCCGGATGTAGGCGGCGTCGGTGGCGCCCAGCTCGGCGAACACCTCGTCGTGGATGGCCTGCAGCTCGCGGCCCAGCTCCTCCACCTGCTCGGGCGTGAGCCGGTTGAGCGGATGGTTCGGGTCCTCCATCGTGCCTTGCTTGTCGGCAGCGACCGGGGTGGGATTCATCGTTGACTCCTCGCGTTGGTTCCCTTGATGACCACGTGGCCCTCGTCCAGCTCGATGGGACCTTCGGGTGCGTTGATGCAGGTGCGGATCGACTCGCCGGGGATGCCGCTCACCTCGCCGGTGCGGAGGTCGCGCACGCGACCGTGGATCAACGTGCACTTGCACGTGTGGCACACGCCCATGCGGCAGCCGTGGGGCAGCGTGCCGCCGGCCTGCTCCCCCGCCTCGAGAATGGAGGTGCGGCCGTCGCTCGTGGCCTCGAAGTCGGTCACCCGGAACCGGATGACGCCTCCCTCCCCGGCGGCCACCGTCGCGTCCCCGCCGATGACCGGCTGGAACCGCTCGAGGTGGAGCAGGTCGCGGTCGCCGTGCTCGTCCCAGTGGGCGACGAAGGTGTCGATGAGCTCGCCCGGGCCGGACAGGAACGTCGTCCGCTCGCGCCAGTCGGGGCACAGCCGATCCAGGCCGTCGGGCGCCAGGCGGTCGTGGTCGCGGCGGTAGTGGGTCACCAAGGTGTAGCCCGGCTCCCGCTCGTCCGCGGCCGTCAGGGCGCGGCCGAAGATGAAGTCGTCCTCGTCGTGGCAGCAGTGCACGTGCACCACGTCGCCCAGCCCGTCGCGCGCCGCCAGTCCCCGCAGGAGGCTCCACACCGGGGTGATCCCGCTGCCGGCGGTGATCATCAGCAGCTTGGCGGGCACCGGCTCCGGGACCGCGAAGCTCCCCTCCGCGTCACCCAGGAAGACGATCTCGCCGGGCTGGCACAGCTCGGTGAACCACGGGGACACCGCGCCCTCGTCGACGTGCTTGACGGTGATCGAGAGCAGTCCGTCGGGGTGGTCCGGGTCCGAGGTCAGTGTGTAGGCGCGCCAGTGCCGGATGCCGTCGATCTCGACGCCCACACGCAGGTACTGCCCGGCGCGGTGCCCGCGCCAGGGAGCGGAGGGCCGGATCGCGATGGTGCTGCAGCTGGGCGTCTCGGGGGTGATCGAGACGACGTGCCCGCGCAGCTCGCGCATCGACCACCGGGGGTTGAGCAGCTCGAGGTAGTCGTCGGGCACCAGCGGTGTGGTCAGCGTGCGCCCCACCTTGACGAGCGTCCTCCGCACTTGGGAGATCTGGGGTCGGGCTGCGCGTTCCACCACGGACTGAGCCTTTCCGACGGGGCCTCGCGGCCCGGGCGTTGCCCCACGCGTGAGGTGGGTCACACCCGACAACGAGGACCGGCAGGGTGGGTTACGCCGGCGTAACCATGGCGGTTGAGCGCGAATACTCACTCGCCGGGCTGCCGGACGGGTGCACGCTGTGCAGATGAACGCCTCGATCGACAGCGCAGGCCCCAGCCCCATCCCCGAGGAACGCGCCGCCTGGCTGCGCCGTGAGCTCGACGACTGGCAGCGCGCCGGGCTCGTCGATGCCGCGCAGGCGGCGGCGATCGGCTCCCGCTACCGCGGTGTCGCGGCTCATCGCCGCGTCTCGCTCGGCCGGATCCTCCTCGTCCTCGGCGCCGCGTTCGTCGGGGTCGGGCTGATCTGGCTGGTGGCCGCCAACCTGGACCAGCTGCCGCCCCTGCTGCGCTTCGCCGCTGTCGCCGCGATCTGGCTGGCCCTGATGGCGGGCGCCGAGCTGTCGCGGGCGGCAGGCGCCGTACGAGGAGCCCTGCGCCTGATGGCGTCGCTGGCCTTTGGCGCGGTGATCTTCCAGGCAGCGCAGTCCCTCCAGGTGCCCGCCTTCTCGCCCGCGCTGATCGGACTGTGGGCGGCCGGCGCTCTCGCCCACGCCTACGGGTTCCGGGCGCTGATGCCGCTCGTGGTCGGTGTCGTCACCGGGGTCGGCTGGTGGATCGCGCAGCCGCTCTGGGACGACGGCAGCGTCGCCGGTGCGGTCGTCGGGTTCGGTACGGCGGGGGTCGCCGCGATCTCACTGGCCGTCATCCACGACCGCGGGCTCACCCGCTTCGGCCAGGTGTGGCGCTCGGTCGGCGCCCTGCTCGGGATGGTCAGCCTGTTCATCGCCGCCGTGCCCTACACGAACACCGACGCCTTCGAGTGGGACGGTTGGCTGGTCGCCTCGCTGGTCGTCGCCACGGTGGCCGCCGCCGCAGCGCTGGTCGTCGCACGGGGCCGGGCCCGCCTCGAACCCGTCGTCGCCGTCGGGGTGCTCGCCGTCGCCGCCCTGATGGTCCGCTGGGACACCGGCACCGACACCTCGCAGGTCGACCTCGCCGACTGGGCCCATGCGGCCGTGGGCGTGGTCGCCTTCGTCGCCCTCGCGGTGGCACTCGTCGCGATCGGCACGCTGCGCGACAACCCCGTGCTGACCGCGCTCGCGATGGTCGGGCTGGTCGCCTTCACGACCTTCCAGAGCTTCGCGGTGTTCGCCGCGATCGTGCAGGGGGCCTGGCTGTTCCTGGTGCTCGGCCTGATCTTCCTCGCGACCGGCTTCCTCTTCGACCGCGCCAGGCGCGAGATCGCGGCCTCGCTCGAGGACCATGCGGACACCGACCAGGAAGGAGCGGGACGATGAACAGGCTCGTCACCCTCGCGGCCGTGGTGGTCGCCCAGGCAGCACTCGTGGGCGTCGCGGTGGCACCCCAGCTCTCGGCCCGGGCCACCGGTGACACCTACCAGCTGCGGGTCGCCCCGCTCGATCCGATCGACCCGTTCCGCGGGGCCTACGTCACGCTCGACTACCCCGACCTCCAGCACGACCGGCAGGGCGACTCCGACGGCGGGCCGCTCTACATCACCCTGGTCGACGACGGCGGCGTCATGGTCGCCGACGAGTTCCTGCGCGAGCGCCCCTCGGGCGAGCAGCCCTACCTCGCCTGCGACGACCGGGACTGGAGCGTCGAGTGCGGGATCGACAGCTTCTTCCTGCCGCAGGACGAGGCCGCGGCCATGGAGGACATGTTGCGCGACGGAGCGATCGCCGAGGTGAAGATCGACGGACGCGGACACGCCGCGCTCATCGACGTACGCGCTCCCAAGTGAGGCCTCAGGGGCGGCTGGTCAGCCGCCGGCGACGGCGGGGATGACCGAGATCTGGGTGCCGTCGGGCGTCGCGGTCTCCAGGTTGTCCAGGAAGCGCACGTCGTCGTTGCCGACGTAGACGTTGACGAACCGGCGCAGGTTGCCCGCCTCGTCGAGGACACGACCCTTGATGCCGGCGTAGTTGGCGTCGAGGTCGTCGAGCACGGCTGCCAGGGTCGCGCCGCTGGCGCTCACCTCGGACTCACCGTTGGTGTAGGTGCGCAGGATGGTCGGGATGCGGACCGAGACGCTCATGGAAGTTCCTTAGACGAGGTTGGCGGCAGTGAAAGCAGAGTAGGTCGGCTCGATGGTCGCCGCGGCGCCCACCCGGTCGGAGATGGCATCGAGCGTCTTGAGGCCGTGGCCGGTGTTGATGACCACCGTCTCGAGGGAGGTGTCGAGCTGGCCCGTCTCGACGAGCTTCTTCAGGACGCCGACGGTCGTGCCACCGGCGGTCTCGGTGAAGATGCCCTCGGTGCGGGCAAGCAGGACGATGCCCTCGCGGACCTCGTCGTCGGTGATGTCCTCGACGGCACCACCGGTGCGGCGGCAGACGTCGAGGACGTAGATGCCGTCGGCGGGGTTGCCGATCGCGAGGCTCTTGGCGATCGTGTCGGGCTTCACCGGGCGGATGGCGTCGGTGTTGGCCTTGTAGGCGACGCTGACCGGCGAGCAGCCGGTCGCCTGCGCGCCGAAGACCTTGTAGGGCTTGTCCTCGACGAGGCCGAGCTTGATCAGCTCCTGGAACGACTTGTCGACCTTCGTCAGCTGGGAGCCGGAGGCGACCGGGATGACGATCTGGTCGGGCAGGCGCCAGCCGAGCTGCTCGGCGATCTCGTAGCCCAGCGTCTTGGAGCCCTCGGCGTAGAACGGGCGGACGTTGACGTTGACGAACGCCCAGCCCTCCTCCTCGCCGGCGATCTCGGAGGCGAGCTTGTTGACGTCGTCGTAGTTGCCGTTCACGGCGACCAGCCGGTCGGTGAAGATGGCCGAGTTGACCTGCTTGGGCTGCTCGAGGTTGCTCGGGATGAAGACCACGGTCTTGATCCCGGCCCGAGCACCGGCCGCGGCGACCGCGTTGGCGAGGTTGCCGGTCGAGGGGCAGGCGAAGACCTTGGCGTCGAGCTCGCGGGCAGCGCTGAGCGCGCAGGCGACGACGCGGTCCTTGAAGGAGTTGGTGGGGTTGGTCGAGTCGTCCTTGACCCACAGGTTGTCGATGCCGAGCTCGCGACCCAGGTTGTGGGCCTTCAGGAGGCGGGTGAAGCCGGGCTCCATGTTGGGGCTCTGCTCGATGTCGCTGGGCACGGGCAGCAGGGCCTTGTAGCGCCAGATGTTGGCGGGGCCGGCGGCGATCTCCTCGCGCGTCACGACCGGGAAGTCGTAGGCCACCTCGAGCGGGCCGAAGCACTCCGGGCACGCGTAGTGCGGGCCGAGCTCGACCTCGTGGCTGCACTCGCGACAGACGAGCACACGGGCATGACCGAAGGCACCCTCTCGAAGCGTCTTCGCGGGCGCGTTCTCTGCAACAACAGACATGTCGAAATCCTCCTTCTCATCTACCCCGGCGCGACTTTCGCTCCGGGACGGAATTGGCACCGTTTCCGCGACTTCCCGCAGAGCGAGAAGGAGGTTCGTGGCGGTTGCCGGGACTTCGTCGGGCCGTTCCCTCAGTCCCTCGTGATGAGGGCTCTAGGTTAGACAGGCCGTCTCAGCATGTGCACATCGAGTCCACATGCTGGCACGCACCTGTCTCACCAGGACGTCTGGTCGCACGCCGAGGACGGTGACTCGACCTGGAGCGTGGCGTGCTCGACGCCGTACTCCTCCCGCAGCAGCACGCGCGCGGTCGCGAGCACCTCGCCCACCTGCCCCTCGGCGGCCAGCAGGTGTGCGGTGGCGACGTGCATGCCGGAGGTGAGGGTCCAGACGTGGAGGTCGTGGACGCCCTCGACCCCGGGCACGCCGAGGAGCGACGTCTCGAGGGCCGCGGGCGACAACCCGGCCGGCGCGTGCTGACCGAGGACGGCGAGGACCTCGCGGCCGAGCAGCAGGGCGCGTACGGCGACGAACGCCGCGATCGCCAGCGCGACGACCGTGTCCCACCAGCCGTCGCCGGTCCGTGCGACGAGCACCCCGGCCACGATGACGCCGACCGAGCCGACGGTGTCGGCGACCACCTCGAGGTAGGCGCCCTTGACGTTGAGGCTCTCGGCCGCTCCCCCGCGCAGGAGGAGCAGCGCGACCACGTTGACGACGAGGCCGAGCGCACCGACGAGCAGCATCGGGCCCGCGTCGACGTCGGGAGCGTCGCCGAGGCGACGCAGCGCCTCGAGCGTGACGTAGGCCGCGGCGGCCAGCATGAGCAGCACGGTCAGGCCGGAGGCGAAGACCTCGGCGCGGTAGGAGCCGAACGTCCGCATGCCCGTGCGGTCGGCCCGGGTGGCGATCCGGGTCGCGACCAGCGCCGAGGAGAGCGCGACGACGTCGGCTGCCATGTGGCCGGCGTCCGAGAGCAGCGCCAGCGACTGCGCCAGCCAGCCGACGACGAGCTCGACGACGAAGAACGAGCCGACCAGTGCGCACGCGACCGCGAGGCGCCAGCGGTGCCGCGCTCCCGGGTGCGAGGGCGGGTGTCCGTGTCCGTGACCGGCGCCCATGGGTCAGCCTCGTGCGTCGGCGGTGAGCTGGCGCAGCAGGTCGAGCACTCCGTCGGGGCCCGGCACGATCACGTCGGCGAGCGGCAGCAGCGCCGACTGCTCGTCCGAGGCGGCGCAGACCAGCAGCGTCGCCAGCCCCTGCTCGCGCAGCTCGGCGACCGCCTCGAAGGCCTCGATGTCACCGAGGTCGTCACCGGCGAACACGAAGCCGCCGGCGGCCTGCTCCTTCACCAGCGTCTGCACGGCATGGCCCTTGTGCTGCCCGTCGGAGCGGACCTCGATCACGTTGCGCCCGGGCTCGACGATCAGGCCATGGGCGTGCGCGAGCTCCGACATCGGCTCCAGCAGTCGCGAGAACGCCTCGTTGGCGTCCGGCAGCCGTCGGGTGTGTACGGCGACCGCCAGCCCCTTCTCCTCGACGAAGGCCTCGCTCGCGCCACTGCGCCGCAGCAACGCGGGGAGCTCGCGTTCGAAGGTGGACAGGCCGTGCGGGGGGCGCGGTGAGATGACCCGCCGCTGCGTGGACGACCAGCGCTCGTTGCCGTACTGCCCGAAGACGAACAGCTCCTTGCCGTGGTCGCCGATCGCGTCGCCGACCTCGTCCAGGCCACCGAGGGCCAGGACCTGCCGGGCGGGCCGACCGGTGACGACCGCGACGGCTCGCACCAGGTCGCTGAGGTCGATGAGCACCTGGGGCGCGTCGGCGTGGATCAGCGCCTGGGTGGGGTCCTCGACGATCGGGGAGAGGACACCGTCGAAGTCGAGTCCGACGACGACCTCATCGACGCGCGCGACGATCTCGGAGTAGCGCTGGCTGGCTCGTGCGGAGGTGAACTCCATGTGGAAAGCCAACCACGCGGACGTTATCGGTGGTTGAGGAGGCGCCCCGGCGCCGTCACGAAGCCGCGTCGGCGGTGAGGATGATCGTCAGGCGGTCCATCTTCATCGGCTCGACCGCCGGCTGGGTGCGACCGACGCCGAGGTCGAGCGCGAGCTGCTTGGCGGCGGCCTTGAGGCGCTCGGGGTAGTAGACCGTGGTGGTCGGGATGGAGCCGACCCAGTTGTCCTCGCCGACGACCTGCCAGCCGACCTGCGTGGCCTTGGCTGCGGTCGAGGCGGCCAGTCCCTGGATGCCGGAGTTGTTGAAGACCTCGACGTAGACCTCGCCGCGCTTGAGCGCGGGCTTCGGCTTGGGCTTCTTCATCGGCTCCACCGCCGTCGGCGCGACGGTCGGGGTGGAGGTCGCCGCGGCCGGGGTGACCTTGCGCTCGACGAGGTCGGCGTCGCGGGTGGCGATGAAGGCGAAGCCGGCCATCGCGACGGCGATGATGCTGAGCATCACCAGCGGGGACGGGAAGGCGACGCCGCGCTCGGAGCGCGATCGGCGGGTGCGCGACATGTTCATGGGTGCCTCACTGGGGGAAGTAGGCGCGGACAAGGCGTGGATCAGACTTCGAAGCCGAGACGGCGCGCGGAGCGCTGACGCTGGCGCGAGGCGCGCAGCCGGCGAAGGCGGCGCACGAGCAGCGGGTCGGCCTCGAGGGCCTCGGGACGGTCGATGAGGGCGTTCAGGACCTGGTAGTAGCGGGTCGAGCCCATGTCGAACTTCTCGCGGACCGCCTGCTCCTTGGCGCCGGCGAACTTCCACCAGTGGCGCTCGAACTCGAGGATGTCGCGGTCGCGCTGGCTCAGACCGGGTGTGCCGTCACCCTCGTGAGCGACGAATGCGTTCGCGGCGTCCATTTCTAACTCCTGAGTCGGCGTCCGTGTGGGCCCCACTGTAGGCGACGAACAACACCGATGTCATTCGCTTGCGGCGAGTCGCGTTGGAAGGACCACTCGCGGGCTGTACGGCGATGCGGGCCGCTAGGGTGGATCCGTGACCACACAAGGCCAGCCCGACCACCTGGCCGACCTCGTGATCGTGGCCAACCGGCTCCCCGTCGACCGGGTGACGCTGCCCGACGGCAGCGCCGGCTGGCGTCGCTCGCCGGGCGGCCTGGTGTCCGCCCTCGAGCCCGTCATGCGAGCCAACGACGGCGCGTGGATCGGCTGGCCCGGCTCGACCGACGACCTCGACCTCGAGCCCTTCGTCGAGGACGGCCTCCAGCTCGTGCCGGTCCACCTGACCGCTGACGAGGTCGAGGAGTTCTACGAGGGCTTCGCCAACGGCACCCTGTGGCCGCTCTACCACGACCTCGTGGCCAAGCCGGAGTTCCACCGTGAGTGGTGGGACTCCTACGTCCAGGTCAACCAGCGCTTCGCCGAGCGCGCCGCGGAGATCGCCGCGAAGGGCGCCACGGTGTGGGTGCAGGACTACCAGCTCCAGCTGGTGCCGCAGATGCTGCGCGAGCTGCGACCCGACCTGCGCATCGGCTTCTACCTCCACATCCCGTTCCCGCCCGCCGAGCTGTTCAGCCAGCTGCCGTGGCGCCGCCAGATCCTCGAGGGCATGCTCGGTGCCGACCTGATCGGCTTCCAGCTCGCCGGCGGCGCCGCCAACTTCGTCCGTCTGGTCCGCGGGCGGGTCGGCCACAAGACGCACCGCGACCTCGTCTACCTCCCCGACGGCCGCACCGTGAAGGCGGCCGCCTTCCCCATCTCCATCGACGCCGCCGGCTTCATCGAGCTCGCCCACACCGAGGCGGTCCAGCAGCGAGCCACCGAGATCCGCACCGCGCTCGGCAACCCGCGCAAGGTCTTCCTCGGCATCGACCGACTCGACTACACCAAGGGCATCTACGCCCGGCTGCGCGCCTTCTCCGAGCTGATCGCCGAGGGCCTCCTCGACGTCGAGGACGCCGTCTTCGTGCAGGTCGCCACGCCGTCTCGCGAGCGGGTCGAGCAATATCGCATCATCCGCGACGACATCGACCGGCTGGTCGGGCGGATCAACGGCGACCTCGGCCGCATCGGACGACCCGCCATCTCCTACCTCCACTCGTCCTACCCGCGTGAGGAGATGGCCGCCCTCTACCGCGCCGCCGACATCATGGTCGTCACGCCCTACCGCGACGGCATGAACCTCGTCGCCAAGGAGTACGTCGCCTGCCGCTACGACGACGACGGAGCGCTGGTGCTCTCCGAGTTCGCCGGAGCCGCCGACGAGCTCCGGCAGGCCTACCTCGTCAACCCCTACGACATCAACGGCATGAAGGCTGCGCTGATGGAGGCGTTCCACGCCGAGCCGAAGGAGACGACTCGCCGGATGCGGGCGATGCGCAAGCAGGTCGTCGACAACGACGTCACCGCGTGGGCCAACAACTTCCTCGCCGCGCTGGCCGACACCCGCCCCGACCACGACAAGACGGTCCGCCCCGCTCGTCGGCGCTGAGCGCCGTACGCCCTCAGCCGCCGTGGGCGGCCGTCTGCTCGGCCATGATCGCGGTGATCTCCTCGGCCAGGGCGGGCCCGACCGTGCCCCAGTGGCGGCCGTAGCCGTAGACGTCGCGCAGCGGTCGTGAGGACAGCAGCCCGTCGATCAGGTCGATGTCGTCGGCGGTGATCAGCGCGGGGTGCGCGACCCCGACGGCCTCGGAGACCTTGAGCAGGTCGCGGCGCAGGGTCTTGACGTAGTTGGCGGCGCGCGCCGACTTCAGGGTCGGGTCGAGCCCGTGCATCAGCCACGGCCGCTGGGTGGCGACGCCGGTCGGGCACTCGTCGGTGTGGCACTTCTGCGCCTGGATGCAGCCGATGGCGAGCATCGCCTCGCGACCGACGTTGACCATGTCGCAGCCGAGCGCGAAGGCGACCAGCGCGTTGTCGGGCAGGCCGAGCTTGCCGGCCCCGATGAAGGTGATGTCGTCGGTCATGCCGGCCTCGGCGAAGCGCTTGTAGACCTTCGAGAAGCCCACCCGGAACGGGAAGGCGACCGAGTCGGCGAAGACCAGCGGCGCCGCGCCGGTGCCGCCCTCGCCGCCGTCGATGTTGACGAAGTCGACCATCCGCTCGGGGGACATCGCCGCGATCAGGTCGTCCCAGAAGTCCATGTTGCCGACGGCGCTCTTGATCCCGACCGGCAGGCCGGTCGCCTGCGCGACCGTCTCGACGAAGTCGAGCAGCGAGTCCACGTCGTTGAACATCGCGTGCCGGCTCGGGGAGGCGCAGTCCACGCCGGCCTGGATGCCCCGGATCTCCGCGATCTCGTCGGTGACCTTGACGCCCGGCAGCATCCCGCCGAGACCGGGCTTGGCGCCCTGCGACAGCTTGATCTCGATCATCCGCACCGGCGCTCCGGCGCACAGCGCGACCAGGCGGTCGAGGTCGAAGACCCCGTCCTCGTCGCGACAGCCGAAGTACGACGTACCGATCTGGAAGACCAGGTCGCCGCCTTCACGGTGGTACGGCGACAGCGCGCCCTCCCCCGTGTTCTGCAGGCAGCCCGCGAGCTCGGCCCCACGGTTGAGCGCCGTGATCGCGTTGCTGCTCAGCGAGCCGTAGCTCATGCCGGAGATGTTCACGACCGACTGCGGCCGGAAGGCCTTGGCCCTCCCGCGCGCCAGGCCGACGACCTTGGCGCAGGGCAGCGGGGTCTCCTCGCCGGAGTGGGCGCTGGTCGAGGGCGCGACGTCGGCGAAGGTGCGCTGCTTGATGATCGGGTAGCCGACGTGGCCCTCGATGTCGTTGTCGGTGCCGAAGCCGAAGTAGTTGTTCTGCAGCTTGGAGCTGGCATAGACCCAGCGCCGCTGGTCGCGGCTGAAGGGGCGCTCCTCGTCGTTGCCCGCCACGATGTACTGCCGCAGCTCGGGGCCGATCCGCTCCAGCGCGAAGCGCGCGTGGCCCAGGACCGGGAAGTTGCGGGTGATGGCGTGCTGCTTCTGGCGCAGGTCGTGAGCGGCGAGCGCACCGACAGCGGCCGCCCCGAGGGCGGCGAGCGTCTTCTTCATGGGTCGTGTCTAGTCCTGCGTCCGACCTCCAAGCAACCTGCTCGGCCCGAGTCGGGCGGGCGTATCTTCAGGCACATGGATCTCCTGCCTCCCAAGCCTGCTCAAGTGGTCTCGGCTGCCAGCAACGTCGCCCACAAGGTGTTCTACGGCGGACTGGCGGACCTGAGGCCGATGCCGCGCACGCTGATCGACGACGGGGAGCTGCGCGAGGTCTACCACTACCGGCCGGCCGCGGGAGTCGTCGAGACGGGCGATCCGGTCCTGCTGGTGACGCCGCTGGCCGCGCCCGCCATCTGCTTCGACCTGCGCCGCGGTTGCTCGCTCGTCGAGCACCTCGTCACCGAGGGGCGCCGGACCTACCTCGTGGAGTACGGCGAGGTGTCGTTCAAGAACCGCAACCTCGGCATGGAGCACTGGGTCGACGAGGTGCTGCCCGAGGCGATCAAGGCTGTTTCCGAGCACGCCGGCGGACGCCCGGTGCACGTGATCGGCTGGAGCCTCGGCGGCATCTTCGCGCTGCTGACCGCGGCCGACCAGCCCGCGCTGCCGATCGCCTCGCTCACGGTCGTCGGTTCGCCGGTCGACGTGAAGAAGGTGCCGCTGATGGCGCCGGTGCGGCCCCTGCTCAACCTCAACTTCATGGAGGGCAACGGCCTCGTCACCCGCGGCTACCAGGCGATGGGCGGCATCCCGAAGCCGCTCGTCAACTGGGCCTTCACGGCTGCCTCCGCGCAGAAGGTCATCACCAAGCCGCTCGCCCTGCTGACCAACCTCGACGACGCCGACTTCCTCGCGCAGATCGAGGCGGTGGACCGCTTCTCGGCCAACATGATCGCCTACCCGGGCCGCACCTTCGGCCAGCTCTACCACCGGATGGTCAAGGGCAACGCGCTCGCCAGGGGCTCGATGCCCTTCGGCGACCGGACGATCGAGCTCTCCTCGATCACGGCGCCGGTGCTGGTGTTCGGCGGCGCGACCGACGGCATCGCACCGGTCAAGGCGGTCAAGCCCGTGGTCGCGCTCCTCACCGGATCGGTCGACGTCCGCTTCGAGATCGTCCCCGGTGGCCACCTCGGGATGCTCACCGGCCGAGCCGCCCGGGGCACCACGTGGCGGGTGATGGACGAGTGGATCGAGCAGTGGTCCACCCCGACCCGGAAGGCCCCCGCGAGGAAGAAGGCCGCCACCGCGAAGAAGAAGACGGCCGACCCTGACGCGATCGGGGCCAACCCCCACCGTCGCTACGGGTCCGCCGGCTCGCGCTCGCTCGGTCGCTGACCGCCGCCGTGAGTGCACTGCAGGGCCTGGTCGAGCGCGGGCTGATGGCGCCCGACTGGGCGGCCGCACTGGCGCCGGTGGACGACAGGATCGCGGTGCTCGGGCAGTTCCTGCGGGCCGAGATCGCCGCCGGGCGGGACTACCTCCCGGCCGGGGACCACGTGATGCGGGCCTTCGCGCGGCCACTGGGCGACGTACGCGTGCTGATCGTCGGGCAGGACCCCTATCCGACCCCGGGACACCCGATCGGGCTGTCGTTCGCGGTCGCGCCGGACGTGCGACCGGTGCCGCGGTCGCTGGCCAACATCTATGCCGAGCTCAGCTCGGACCTCGGCCTGGCGCCGGTCGCCCACGGCGACCTGTCGGCCTGGGCCGACCAGGGCGTGATGCTGCTCAACCGGGTGCTCACGGTCGCCCCGGGTGCCGCGGCGTCGCACCGCGGCCGCGGCTGGGAGGCCGTCACCGAGTGCGCGATCACGGCCCTCGCCGAGCGCGGCGGGCCGTGCGCGGCGATCCTGTGGGGCCGCGACGCGCAGTCCCTCAAGCCGTTGCTCGGCCCGATCCCGTGGGTCGAGTCGGCCCACCCCTCCCCGCTCTCGGCGTCGCGCGGCTTCTTCGGCTCCCGGCCGTTCTCCCGCGTGAACAAGCTGCTCGCCGACCAGGGCGCGCCCCCGGTCGACTGGTCGCTCCCGCCGGCGGCCCCCTCTCCTCCCCTCCCCCCCGGTAGTTGAGTGAGAACTTGTCGGCTGACGGCCAGATCTCCACAAAGTCGCACTCAACTACCGCCCGCAGATGGCCGACCTTGAGAATAGTCCGGGATTCAACTATTCTCGTGGCATGACCGACCGGATGCCTGCCCTCTACATCGGCCACGGCGCGCCGCCACTGCTCGACGACCCGGTGTGGTCGGGACAGCTGGCGACGTTGGCCAAGGACCTACCGAGGCCCAAGGCGATCCTGATCGTCAGCGCCCACTGGGAGTCGGCGCCGGTCAGCCTGACCGCGAACTACGCACCGTTGGTCTACGACTTCGGCGGTTTCGCGCCGAAGTACTACCAGATGACCTACGAGACCCCCGACGCCTCCGCGCTCGCGCAACGGGTCGCCGCGATGATGCCGAAGGACGAGCCCGTCCACCAGCACACCAGCCGCGGCCTCGACCACGGCGCATGGGTGCCGCTCAAGATCATGTATCCCCGGGCCGACATCCCGGTGCTGCAGATGTCGCTGCCCACCTCCGACCCGGTCAAGCTGATGAAGCTCGGCGAGCGGCTCAAGCCGCTGCGCGACGAGGGTGTGCTGATCATCGGGTCCGGCTTCCTCACCCACGGACTGCCGTTCCTCAAGGACTGGAGCATCAACGCCAAGGCCCCGGGCTGGTCCCAGGACTTCGACGCCTGGGCGGGCGAGGCGCTGGCCCGTGGCGACGTCGACGCGCTGGCCAACTACACCGCCAGCGCCCCCGGCATGCCCTACGCGCACCCGACCGTCGAGCACTACATCCCGCTGTTCGTCACGCTGGGCGCGGCGACCACCCCCGACGAGCCGGGGATCCAGGTCATCGACGGGTTCTGGATGGGGTTGTCGAAGAGGTCGCTGCAGGTCGCGTGAGGTTTCGTGACGGCGCTGGCGCGCCTCCTCAACCGCCGAAGGGAAGTCGCCGCATGATCTTCAGCGAGATCCGGGTCTGCCTGGCGTAGGCGGCGTAGTCCTGCCCGGGCTGCGGGCCCATGACCTGCTTCTTGAGCACCCCGATGTTCTGGCAATCGGTGTACTTCAGCAGCCCCTGGTCACCGTGCCGCCCGCCGACACCGGACTGCTTCACTCCGCCCGACGGCGTGCCCTTGGACGCATAGGCCGTCGCGAGGATGTCGTTGATGTTGACGTTGCCCGACTCGATGCGGCGTGCGACTGCCATCGCGGCGTCGAGGTCGGTCCCCCACACCGACGCGTTCAGGCCGTAGTCGGTGTCGTTGGCGAGCCGGATCGCGTCCTCGATGTCGGAGTAGCGGTGCAGCGCGACCACCGGGCCGAAGGTCTCGCACGAGCCGGTCAGCATGTCGGCGGTGACGCCCTCGAGGATCGTCGGCGCGAAGAACGCGGGGCCGATGTCGGGCAGCGGGTGGCCGCCGGTCAGCACGGTCGCGCCCTTGGCCACCGCGTCGTCGACATGGGAGCGCACGCGCTCCAGGTGGTCGACCGAGACGAGCGAGCCGAGCTCGGGCGTGTAGTCGTAGGTCGCGCCGATCACCAGGGACTCGGTCGCCTCGACGAAGCGCGCGCGGAAGTCGTCGTACAACGAGTCGTGGATGTACATCCGCTCGATGTGCATGCAGATCTGGCCGGTGTTGCCGAAGGCGGCGAACAGGGACGCCTTGACCACGTCGTCGAGGTCGGCGTCGGGCAGCACGATCATCGGGTTCTTGCCGCCGAGCTCGAGGCAGCAGCCGATCAGGTTGCGCCCGGCGCGCTCGCCGACGACCCGTCCCGTGGCGGTCGAGCCGGTGAACATGACGTAGTTGGCGTTGTCGATCAGCGTCGGCCCGACGTCGGCGCCCTCGCCGCACACGACCTGCACGAGGCCGGCGGGCAGCCCGGCCTGCTCGAGCAGCTCGACGCCGTACAGGCCGGAGAGAGCCGTCTTGTTGTCGGGCTTGACCACGACGCCGTTGCCGGCGATGAGCGCCGGGATCGCGTCGGAGATGGCCGTGGCGAAGGGGAAGTTCCAGGGCGCGATGATGCCGACGACGCCCTTGGGCTGGCGGATCTCCGTCGACCCGGAGATGACCGGCACCGGCCCGGGTCGCGACTTGTCGGCGAGCAGCTTGGGCGCGCGGCGGAGGTAGTGGGCGGTCACCATCGGGATGTCGCAGGTCTCCTCGACCGCCATCCGGCGGTTCTTGCCCGACTCGGCCTGGATGACGTCGGCGAGCTGCTCCTGCGCGTCGATGACGAGCGAGTGGAACTTCTTGAACACCTTGAGCCGCTTGCGCAACGGCCACTGCGACCACTCGGCCTGTACGGCGCGGGCCCGGCCGAACGCCGCCGCGATGTCCTCCGGCGTCGACTGCGGGAGCTCGACGAGCACCTCGCCGGTGTAGACCTCGGTGAGCTTCCAGGTGCCGCCGCTGGTGGACGGCACGCGCGCCACGAGGCCCTGCAGGAAGTCGTCGGTCAGCGAAGCGGGACGCATGGGATCAGTCCTTCTGGAGGATCAGCTCGGCGCACTTCTCGCCGATCATGATCGAGGGTGCGTTGGTGTTGCCGCGGATGATCGTCGGCATGATGCTGGCGTCGGCGACGCGGAGGCCGTCGATGCCGCGCACCTTGAGCTCGGGGTCGACCACCGCGCGCTCGTCGACGCCCATCCGGCAGGACCCGACGGGGTGGTAGACGGTGGTCGCGCGGTTGCGGATCTCGTCGGTGAGCCGGTCGCCGGAGTAGGCCGGGCCGGGCTCGTACTCGCCCTTCACGTGGCGGGCGATCGAGGGGTGGCTCATCGTCTCGCGGATCATGTCGAGGCCCTCGCGGAGCACGGCCAGGTCGTCGGGCTCGGCGAGGAACTGCGGGTCGATCAGCGGCGCGACCATGGGGTCGGCGCTCGCCAGGCGCAGGGTGCCGCGCGACTTCGGCTGGATCAGCGTCGAGAAGACCGACCACGACGGGCGCTGGTCGGACTTCATCCGCACCGGCGCGTCCTGGTTGGGAGCGGGATAGCTCCAGGGCAGCGCGAGCAGCTGCATGTCCGGGAGCCCGGCCGGCGCGTGCGACGTACTCACGAAGGCACCCGACTCGAAGACCGAGTGGGCCATGAAGGTGCGCCCCTTCTGCAGCCGCTCCTTGACGATGCCCTTGCCGAAGTAGAAGGCGTTGCCCTTGTTGGGCGAGTTGTCGACGTGCCAGGTCGTCGGCACGAAGAGGTGGTCGTGGAGGTTGTCGCCCACGGGCAGGTCGGCGTGGACCTCGATGCCGAAGCCGGAAAGGTGCTCGGGGTGACCGATGCCCGAGAGCTGCAGGAGGTGCGGCGAGCCGTAGGCACCGGCACTGACGATGACCTCCTTGGTGGCGCGGATCGTGCGCCGGGCGCCGCCCTCGATCACCTCGACGCCGGTCGCGCGGCCGCCCTCGATGACGACGCGAGCGGCGGTCGCACCGGTCGTGATGCTGAGGCCGGGCGAAGTGTTCTCGGTGACGTAGGCCCTGCTGGCGGAGAAGCGCACCCCGTTGCTGGTGTTCTCCTGGATGACGTGCATGCCGGACTGCTCGGCGCCGTTGTAGTCCGGCGTCCGGTCGACACCGAGCGCCTCCTGCCCGGCGGTGACGAACGCCTTCGCCGCGTCGGTGATGTGGTGGTTCTCGATCACCTGCACCGGTCCCCCGGAGCCGCGGTAGTCGCTGGCCCCGCCCTCCCAGCTCTCCAGCTTCTTGTACGTCGCCAGCACGTCGTCGTAGGACCAGCCCTTGTTGCCCTCGTCGGCCCAGGAGTCGAAGTCGGCACGGTTGCCGCGGACGAAGATCATCCCGTTGACCGAGGACGAGCCGCCCATCAGCCGGCCGCGCGTGGCGGGCACCTTGCGGTTGTTCAAGTTGGCTTGAGGGACGTGGTAGAAACCCCAGTCGAACCTCGCCTTCAGCTTCGGCTCCGCGTGGATCATCGCGATCATGCCGGGCGTCTTGAACATCATCGACGTGTCCGGACCGCCCGCCTCGAGCAGCACCACGCTGTGACCCGCGTCCGCGAGCCGCCCCGCGACCGCGCACCCGGCGCTGCCCGCCCCCACCACGACGTACTCGGCCTCGCTGACCTGCGGCTGGGACTTGGCCATGTCGGATCCACCTTCACTACGGGCACTGGCTGGGCGTGCGTCAACCGAAACTGTAACTCGTTCTAGTTTCGCCGGGAAGGGGTCCGGCGGTTGAGGAGGCTCGCCAGCGCCGTCACGAAACCCCGGCCTAACCTGTGCCCGTGAAGATCTTGTCGATCCAGTCCTCGGTCGCCTACGGCCACGTCGGCAACTCCGCCGCCGTCTTCCCGCTCCAGCGGCTGGGCCACGAGGTCTGGCCGGTGTCGACCGTGGTCTTCTCCAACCACACGGGGTACGGCGCCTGGCGCGGCCCGCTGCTCAAGCCGGACGACGTCGCGGCGGTGGTCACCGGGATCGCCGAGCGGGGCGTGCTCGGCTCGTGCGACGCGGTCCTCTCCGGCTACCAGGGCGGTGCCGGGATCGCGTCCGTGATCCTGGATGCGGTCGAGCAGGTCAAGGCGGCGAACCCCGCGGCGACGTACACGTGTGATCCGGTGATGGGCAACGCGACGTCCGGCTGCTTCGTGGACCCGGCGATCCCGCCGATCATCCGTGAGCTCGTCGTGCCGCGGGCGGACATCATCACGCCCAACCAGTTCGAGCTCGGGTTCCTCACCGACACCTCACCGGTGTCGCTCGCGTCGACCCTGGAGTCGGCGGACCTCGCACTGGCGATGGGGCCCTCGACCGTGCTCGTCACGTCGGTCCTCTTCACCGAAGGCTCCATCGGGATGCTGGCCGTGGACGGCGACGGCGCGTGGCTGGTCGAGACCCCGCGGCTGCCGATGAAGGCCAACGGGTCCGGCGACATCACCGCCGCCCTCTTCACCGCCCACCTGCACGAGACCGGGTCAGCTGCTTCCGCCCTGGCCCGCACGGCGTCGTCCGTCTTCGCGGTGCTCAAGGCCACGCTCGAGTCGGGCGAGCGCGAGCTGCGCCTGATCGCCGCACAGGACGCGATCGCGCACCCGGAGTGTGAGTTCGAGGTCCGGCAGGTGCGGTGACGTTCAGTAGGACTTGCCCTCCGCGTAGCGCTGACGACGCGAGGCTCGTCCCCTGCCCCGGTTGCGCGCCTTGAAGGTGGGGAGCTGAGAATCGCAATTGGGGCAGATGAGTCTCAGGTTCTCGCGATGGTTGTTCTCTGAGTCGCCGTCGATGTGATCGAGGACGAATCGCAGCTCGAGGTTGTTCCACTCGGTGCCGCCCGCGCAGATGGCGCAGCGGCCGCCCTGGTCAGCCAGGAGGTAGGTCCGGATGTAGTGGCCGATCCCCGATGCCGGCGTGCCGATCCCGGTGGCGAGCCAGCGAGCGACGTTCTGGGATCGCTCCATCGCGCGCTGGCAGCGATTGCTGCAGAAGACCTTCTGGTGTCGCTTCGTCAGCTCGACACCGCATCCGAGACATGTCATGCCGGGAAGGTACGGCGGCGCACCGACATCGAGCCGCGTGAGAGATTCGAACTCTCGCAACCCAATTTACAAGATTGGTGCTCTACCCCTGAGCTAACGCGGCGGCGCTGCATGCAGCGGCGCAATCCTAGTCGGAGCGGCTGCGAGACTTGACCCATGACCCTGCTCCACCAACCCCACCACGACGGCTCGCCGACCTACGTCGACGACGAGGCGCCCCGGCTCGGCGACACGGTCACGGTGCGGATGTGCAGCCACGTCGAGGACCCGATCGAGGGTGTCTGGCTGCGCACGACGTACGACGCGGAGCCGGTCTACGTGCCGGCGACGCGCACCACCGAGGGCGAGGCCGTGTGGTGGGAGTGCGCACTGCTCGTGCACAACCCGGTGACGCACTACCGCTTCCTGATCGCGCGCCCGGACGGGCAGGAGTGGCTGGCGGGCAACGGTCTGGTCGACATCGATGCGCCCGACGCGGCAGACTTCAAGCTCACGTCCTACGCCCCCGCCCCGGACTGGGCCCGCGACGGCGTCGTCTACCAGATCTTCCCCGACCGCTTCGCTCGCTCGGCGGCCGCCGACGAGCGCCCGACGCCCGCCTGGGCGGTCCCGGCTGCCTGGGACGACACCGTCGTCTTCGAGGGCTCGGATCCGCGCACCCCGGTGCAGTTCTTCGGCGGCGACCTCGACGGCATCACCGACCACCTCGACCACGTCGAGCAGGTGGGCGCCGACATCGTCTACACGACCCCGGTCTTCCCCGGCGAGAGCAACCACCGCTACAACGCCACCACGTTCAGCGAGGTCGATCCGTTGCTGGGCGGCGACGCGGCGTACGAACGACTCAGCAGCGCGGTGCACGCGCGCGGCTGGCGCATCCTCGGCGACCTGACGACCAACCACACGGGCGACACGCACGAGTGGTTCCGCTCGGCGCAGGCCGACCCGGAGTCGGCGACCCGGACCTACTACTACTTCGAGGACGACGGTTCCTACGCCAACTGGATGGGCCACGGCACGCTGCCGAAGGTCAACCACGGTGATCCCGACCTGCGCGCGGCGATGGTCGAGGGGCCCGACTCGATCGTCGGGCGCTGGCTGCAGCCGCCCTTCGACGTCGACGGCTGGCGCATCGACGTCGCCAACATGACCGGACGCCTCGGCGCGCTCGATGTCGCTCACGAGGTCGCCCGCGCCGTACGCCGCACGGCGGACTCGCTCCGCGAGGACCCGCTCGTCATCGGCGAGCACAACCACGACGCGTCAGGCGACGTCGACGGTGACGGCTGGCACGGCACCATGAACTACTCCGGCTTCTCGTGGCCGGTGTGGTCGTGGCTGCGGTCCCCGGACACGCCCGCGCGAGCGTTCGGGCGACCTGTCCAGGTCGCCCGGCGGTCTGGGCCGGCCGTCGTGGACACGTTCCGCGCCTGGCAGGGCGCCCTCGGCTGGCAGGCCACGACCGCGAGCTGGAACATCCTCGGCTCCCACGACTCCGCCCGCATCCGCACGATGGTCGGCTCGCCCTCGCTGCACCGCGTGGCGGCCGGGCTGCAGTTCACGATGCCCGGCGTGCCGATGCTCTTCGCCGGCGACGAGCTCGGCCTGGAGGGCGTCAACGGTGAGGACTCGCGTCGCCCGATGCCGTGGTCGTCCTCGTCGTCGTGGGACCGGGCAACCCTCGACGTCTATGCATCGCTCGCGCGCGTGCGCCGCAGTCGCGCCGCCCTCCGCCGCGGCGGACAGCGATGGGCGTACGTCGACGACGACACCATCGCGTTCGTGCGCGAGCACTCCGACGGATCCGTTCTGGTCGTCGCGCGGCGCGCGGCGGGCCCGGCGTTCTCTCTCCCGCTGACGCTCGGTAGGCATCTGCTGGGGACAGAACCCGGAGATCTCGGTGCGGATGGATCTACGGTCCCCGAGGCCGCCGGCGCCCGCTTGGACATCTGGGCGATCGACTAGTCGCGCGTGGGCCAGACGGGGCTGCCATCGGTCCACACGACGCCCTTGTTGCGGCACAGGCAGAAGGGGTGACCGACCGGGTCGGTGTAGACGCGGAAGCCGTAGCCGTCGGGATCCGTGCTGTCCCGCTGCACGGTCGCGCCGAGGGCCAGGACACGGCGCTGCTCGGCCTCGATGTCGTCGACCTCGAAGTCGAGGTGGAACTGCTTGGGGTGCTCATTGTCGGGCCACTGCGGCGCGCGGTAGACCTCCACCTGGATGAAGGCCAGCTCGATCTCGGCGAGCTGAATGCCGGCCCAGTGCTCGTTGCTGCCAGCCTTGACCGGGAGGCCCGTCACCTCGGAGTAGAACGCCGCCAACTTCATCGTGTCGGGGCAGTCGATGATGAAATCGGTGAGTCTCAGCACCCGGCGATCCTAGCTGTCACGACTCGCGCGTCGCGCTCGTCAAGCAGGTGTCACCCCGCCCCAACGGAGGTCACGACCATGAAGACCATGACCTGACGCCAGCTCGGCGGCCCCTGCAGCCTCGAGCACCGCGGCGAGAGTCGACGACGTCATCAAGGCCCAGGACAGAGGTTGCCTCGGTGGTCGGGGCGGCCCGAAAACTTTCTGAGATTCTTTTCCCCAGGCCCCCGGAATCGGCTGTTTTCGGGCTCTGGTTGTCGGTGGTCCCTGCTTGGCTTCTCGTATGGCGACCACGACCCGCAGCAGCACCGACACCTTGCCGGAGACCCCGGCGCAGGTGCTGGTCGCGCTGCGGGCCGAGCAGGACCAGCGCC
>NZ_PZYX01000009.1 GCF_003047285.1 Nocardioides allogilvus
CAACCCCAACCAAAAGGCCAGAATCAAGTCACGGTGACGGGGCAAAACAAACTAATTCGTCGACTATGACACACTGTTGAGTTCTCAAACATCAGGCGCACACCGCGCTAATTCACTTTCGTGACTTCGCTGCGGCAGCTGATGGTCGTACTGTATGAGGCGTGTTTCCTCAGGAGCAAGTCCTGGGCCTTTCGCACCTCGCCCCTCTCAGCGTCTCGAACCTGCAAGGCTCGAAGTGGTGAGAGAGAGTGGCCGACTCGGGAGCCGGAAGCCCGGCCTTCTGGCCTTGCTTCCCGCCGCACCCGGCGACAAAGAGAACATTAGGCAGATGCCGGCGATCTTGCAAATCCAAATGGTGTGACGGCGGCCACAGAGGGTTGCGAAACGCTGTTTGTGCAGGTCAGCGGCCTGCGAGCGACTTTCAGGGCGTGGCCAGCCCGTGCGTGTCGCCCGGTGTCACGGCGCCGGCCAGGCGCATCGCCTCGCTCAGCTCGGTGCGGAGCTCGGCGTGCCAGCGGCGTACGCCCCCGTCTCCCTCTGCCAGCGCGAGCAGGGGCTGGCGCCCGAGGAGGACCGCGTCGGCACCCAGGGCCAGGGCGGCCAGCACGTCGAGGCCCGAGCGGACTCCCCCGTCGACGTAGACCTGGACCGACTCCCCCACTGCCTCTCGCACCCGTGGGAGTGCCGTCGCCGTGGAGACGACCCGGTCGAGCTGGCGCCCCCCGTGGTTGGAGACCCAGACGGCGGCGGCGCCGGCGTCGACGCACATCCGCGCGTCCGCTCCCCTGAGGACTCCCTTGACCACGACGGGCAGGCCGGTCAGCTCTCCGAGGTGGGCGAGGTCGGCGGGGCCGAGGTCGGTCGCCTTCTCCGCACCCGGCTGGTCGGCGTAGTCCGCATCGAAGTTGACGCGCAGGTGCTCGCTCGGCACCAGCTCGAAGATCGAGCGGCCACTCTCGGTGATCTTGGTGCCGACCACTGGTGTGTCGACGGTCAGCACCACTGCCCTGGCGCCGGCCTCGACGGCTCGCTCCAGCAGGGGTTCCGCGAGACGACGGTCGCTGGGGAGGTAGGCCTGCAGCCACCAGTCGACCCCGGTGGCACCGATCTCCTCGAACCTGGTGCCGGCATTGCTCGAGACCACCAGCAGGGAGCCGGCCTCCGCACACGCGCGCGCCATCGCCACCTCGCCGTCGGGATGGACCGAGCGCTGCAGCGTCGTCGGCGCCACTCCCCACGGCACCTGGTAGGTGGTGTCGAGCAGCCGCGTCGTCAGGTCGATGTGCGTGACGTCGCGCAGCACGCGCGGGACGAGCCGGACACCGGCCCAGGCGTGCGGCGCCTCCGCGGTGGACACCGAGGCGCCCGCGCCCTGCAGGACGTACTCGAGGATGTGCGCGGGCACGTGGTGCCGCGCTCGCTCCTCGAGTCCGTCCAGCCAGCGCGTCATCGGCGTCAGCTGACCTCGACGCCCGCGAAGTTCTTCTTGCCGCGGCGCAGCACGAGCCACGACCCGCCGAGCAGGTCGCCCTCGGTGGGCACGAGGTCGGGGTCCTCGATGCGGGTGTTGTTGAGGTAGGCGCCGCCCTCCGAGACGGTCCGGCGGGCCTCGCCCTTGCTCTTGGCGAGCCCGGCCTCGACGAACAGGTCGACCACCGACGGCAGCTCGTCACGCTTGAGCGACGCGCTGCCGGCCTCGCCGAGGGCTGCGGCGAGCGTGGAGGCGCTCAGCGCGTGCAGGTCGCCGCCCCCGAACAGCGCGCTGGCCGCGGCCTTGGCCTGCTCGGTCTCGTCGGCCCCGTGCACCAGCGTCGTGACCTCGTCGGCCAGCCGCTTCTGGGCGGCCCGCAGGAACGGCTTCTCCGCCGTCTGGGCCTCGAGGTCCTCGATCTCGTCGCGCGTCAGGAAGGTGAAGATCTTGAGCATCTCCACGACCTTCTCGTCCTCGACGTTGAGCCAGAACTGGTGGAAGGCGTAGGGCGACATCATCTCCGGGTCGAGCCACAGGGCCCCGCCCTCGGTCTTGCCGTACTTGGTGCCGTCGGCCTTGGTGACGAGCGGCGTCGCGAACGCGTGTGCCTGGCCGCTGGTCGCGCGCCGGATCAGCTCGGCGCCGCCAGTGATGTTGCCCCACTGGTCGGATCCGCCGAACTGCAGCGTCACGCCGTGCTCGCGGTGCAGCGAGAGGAAGTCCATCGACTGCAGCAGGACGTAGGAGAACTCGGTGTAGCTGATGCCCGACTCGAGGCGGCGCTTGACGGTGTCGCGCGCGAGCATGCGGTTGACCGGGAAGTGCTTGCCGATGTCGCGCAAGAAGTCGATGACCGACATGGACGCGGTCCAGTCGTAGTTGTTGACCACCGTGGCCGCGTTGGCGCCGTCGAACACGACGAAGCCGGACACCTGGCGGCGTACGCGCTCGGTCCAGTCCTTGACGATGTCGAGGCTGTTGAGGGAGCGCTCCCCGGAGTCCTTCGGATCGCCGATCATCCCGGTGGCGCCGCCGACGAGGATGTACGGCGTGTGGCCGGCGTCCTGCAGGCGGCGGGCGGTGATCAGCTGGACGAGGTTGCCCATGTGCAGGCTCGGCGCGGTCGGGTCGAAGCCGACATAGAAGCGAACACTCCCGGCACCCAGGGCTTCGCGGAGCTCGGCCGGGTCGGTCGAGTGGGCGACGAGGCCGCGCCACACGAGTTCGTCGAGAACGTTCGGGGTTGACACGCTGGTCCTTCCGGTGGGGATCTGCCGAGTGCGCTGGCGGCCCAAGCCTGCCAGATGGCCACCGCGCCTAGCATGTGAGATCTCCCGACGCGGGGATCCACCCGACCGAAAGGCACGACGTTGATCGCAGGCAGGTACACGCTCGGTCGCGAGCTGGGTCGCGGCGGGATGGGCGCCGTCTACCTCGCGCGCGACGAGGTGCTCGGCCGGGAGGTCGCTCTCAAGCGCATCGGCATGCTGCCCGGCGAGAGCAGTCCCGACCTCGCCCGCGCCGAACGCGAGGCCCGACTGGCGGCCATGCTCAACCACCCGCACGTGGTCTCGGTCTTCGACGTGGTCGCGGACCAGGACCACCAGTGGCTGGTGATGGAGTACGTCGAGGGCGAGTCGCTCGCCGAGAGGATCCGCACGGGTGGCGGGCTCGACCACGCCGAAGCGGCCCAGGTCATGTGGCAGGTGGCCGACGGCCTCGCCTCCGCGCACCAGGCGGGCATCACGCACCGCGACGTCAAGCCCTCCAACATCCTCCTCACCACCGACGGGCAGGCGAAGCTGACCGACTTCGGCATCGCCCGGTCGCAGGCAGACGTCAGCCTCACCCAGACCGGTCTGGTCACCGGCTCACCGGCCTACCTCGCACCGGAGGTCGCCTCGGGCAGCGGCGCCGGCGCGGCCAGCGACGTCTGGTCGCTGGGAGCGACGCTCTTCCACGTGCTGACCGGCAGGCCGCCGTACGACGTGAGCGCCAACATGATCGGCGGGCTCTACAAGATCGTGCACGAGGAGCCGCCGCGGCTGGCCGACGCAGGTGCGTTCGAGGAGCTGCTGCGCGTGACGATGGCCAAGGACCCGGCGCAGCGCTGGCCGATGGAACGCGTCCGGGACCGGCTGGCCCAGATCCGCAGGGACCCTGCTGCCGTCGGCGTGACATCGACCCAGGTGCTGGCCGGCGAGCAGGCGCCGGCGACCGAGGTGCTGGCGCCCATCGCCCCGGCGGGGCCAGCGGGGCCGGCGGAACCCACGGACGACAAGCGCGGCGCGCCCTGGCTGTGGCTGGCGGGGCTCGGCGCGGCCCTGGTCGCGGTCGTCCTGGCGCTGACGCTGACCGGGGACGACACGCCGGAGCCGACCGCCGGCGAGCCGACGAGCGACTCGCCATCCAGCCGCCCGACGAGCGACTCGCCCACCACCACGAGCCCGACCGTCGACACCCGCGCGGAGGTCACGGACTTCATCACGACCTACCTCGCCACCGTGACCACCGACCGACGGGCTGCCTTCGCGATGCTGACGCCCGGCTTCCAGGCCGACTCGGGCGGGTTCGGGAGCTACTCAGGCTTCTGGCGGACCATCGAGTCGGCCACCCCGAGCGACATCGAGGTGGACCCGGAGGCGCTGACCGTCTCCTACGACGTCGCCTATCGCACGACCGACGGTGACGACACCAGCGACTCGGTGAACCTCCGGCTCCAGCGCTCGGGGGACGGCTACCTCATCGCCGGCGAGAGCTGACGCGGGTCACGCCGACGCCACCCGCTCGGGTTGTTGCGAGAGCAGCCGACGATAGTGCGGCAGCCGTCCGGGCGCATCGATGAGCAGCACGCCGCTGAGGCCTTCCGCGTCGTGGTAGCCGACGACGGCTGACTCGTGGAGCGAACCTTCGAGGACGCGCAGGTCGGCGGTCGGCGAGAGACGACCGAGCCCGTGCAGCCTGACGCCGACCTGGTCGCTCCACCAGGTCGGCACGTGTCGGAACGCGTGGAGCGGGGTGGTCCCTCGGAGCCGGCGTGCGAGAGCACGACCGGCGTGCCGGCCGGTCTCGCTCGCGCGCGCCCAGTGCTCGGCCCGTCCGTCGGGGAGGCGCGCGACGTCACCGCACGCCACCGCCTCCGGGTGACCCTGGACGAACAGGTCGGCCTCGCAGGGAACGCCGTCGGCCACGTCGAGACGGTGGCCCACGAGCCAGCCGAGGTCGGGCACGCTTCCGACCGCCTCGATCACCAGGTCCGCCGCCAGGTGCCGACCGGAGCTGAGCAGCAGCCCGTCGACCCGACCGATCCCCGTGTAGGCGCACACGCTCTCGTCCGGGTGCACCCGGGTGCCCTCGGCGCGATGGCGCCGCATCAGCTCGGTGCCGACGGTCTCGCCGGCGACAGCCCGCAGCGGCACGGGTTCGGGTCCGAGCACCAGGTCGACGTGGGCTCCAAGCCGGCACAGCGTCGAGGACAGCTCGCAGCCGAGGACACCGCCGCCCACCACGGTCACCCGCGACGCAGCACCGAGCGCTCGCCGTACAGCCAGCACGTCGTCCATCGTCCGGACCGTGAACCGGCCAGCCGTCGGGCCGGGGACGAGCAGGCGCCGGGGGCGGATGCCGCTCGCGATCACCAGACCGGTGTAGGCGAAGGCGTCCCCGTCCTCCAGCCGCAGCGTCCGGTCGGTCAGGTGGGCGGCAGCGACGCGGCTCGCGGTGCGCCAGACGACGCGCGGGTCCTCCGCCACCCGATAGCCCAGCCGCGCGACATCGCCGTCGTCGAGGAGGTCCTTGGAGAGCGCCGGACGGTTGTACGGCGGGTGCGGCTCGTCGCCGAAGACCAGGACCCGCCCCGGGTGGTCCTCCCGCAGCAGTCCTTCGACGGCACGCAGGCCCGCGAGGCCGGCGCCGACGACCACGACGGGGTCGTCAGGCATCGTCGTCGAGCAGGTCGATGGCCTGCGCCGGGCAGGCGAAGACCGCCTCCTCGATCTCGTCGCGGAGTGACGCGGGGAGGGGCTCGGAGACGAACTGCTGCAGGCCGGGCTTGCGCACGGCCAACCGTCCTCGACCGTCGAGGTCGAACGCCGAGGAGGTGAAGGCGCAGTGTCCGTGGTCCTGGCACTGGCGCAGATCGATGGCGAACCTCATCGGGCGTCCTTCCGGTTGGTGAAGTGGGTGTTCGTCCATGGCACCCCACACCGCCCTGGTCCGCCACGCCCACGCGCAGGTCAGGGTCTGGGATGGCAGACACTTCCCCGTCGGGCGGCCACTGGCGCACGGGGAGCCGCCCGTAGGTTCAGGTCACATGAGAGAGGTCCCGGCCGCGGCCCACACCCTGGCCATCCTGCGCTACCTGGCTTCCCAGCCGAGCCCGGTCTCGGCGGCGACGCTCGCCACGAGGACGGGGCTGCCCAGGTCCACGACCTATCAGCTGCTCGCCACCATGGAGGCTCAGGGCTTCGTCGTCCACTATCTCGAGGAACGCCGCTTCGGCCTGGGAGTCGCTGCCTACGAGCTGGGCGCGGGCTACACCCGACAGCTTCCCCTGCAGCGCGTGGCCCGACTGCCGGTGGCGGCGCTGCGCGACCTCGTCGGGCACACGGTGCACCTCTCGGTGATCCACGGCCGCGACGTGGTCTACGTCCTGGAGGAACAGGGTCCGGAGAAGCGCCCGCTGGTGACGGGCGTGGGCGTGCGGCTGCCGGCGGTGCGCACTGCCAGCGGGCGATCGATGTTGGCACGGATGTCCGCTGCCCAGGTCAGGGCACTGCTCACGGCCCATCCCGGCCTGGACCGTGGCGAGGGACGGGCTCGTCTGGCGGAGCTGCGCGAGCTGCTGCGCAAGGTGCGTCAGGACGGCTATGCCGTCGAGGACGGAGAGGTGACGCCCGACCTGTCGTCGGTCGCGGTGGCGGTCACCGATCATCAGCAGCACCCGATCGCCAGTGTGGCGATCACGTTCCCGACCGAGCAGTCGGCCGAGGTGCCCGTGCTCGTGGAGCAGGCCCGCCGGACTGCGGACGAGCTCAGCCGTCGGATCGGTCGACGTCAGGACTGAGCGCGGGTCCCAGTCCTCACAGCACAGACTCGATGCGCAGCACGAGGACCACGAGCGCCGCGCTCGCGACGGCCGCGGTCAGGGGACGGCCCCGCGGGTCGTCGCCGGCACCGAGCATCAGCGCTGGCAGGAGCAGGGCCCCGGCCGCGAGGTAGCCGACCTGCACCGCGGTCGGTGATCCGTCGAGGGCGAGCAGCCGGGTCCCGACCAGCGCCAGCATGGCCAGCTCGAGGGCGAGCAGCCCCCAGCCCAGCGAACCGCCGCTCGTGCCACGGATCGCGACCAGCAACGACCATCCCGCGACCAGCACAGCGAAGGTCGCTGCTCCGGCCGCGACCCCGGTCATGCCGTCGCCCGCGCCCGGCGGGCACGACGCTTGCGCGCGCGGATTCCCCAGCTGATCAGACCGGTGGTGAACAGCACTGCCGGTGCGAGACCGAAGACCGCCCACAGGACGCGCGCCCACGTCGGGACGTACCAGCCGAAGTGGCTGGGGTAGACGGCCTCCTCGTAGAACCGGTTCTGCACCGGGACGCCGTCACCGCTGTAGACGACCTTGGTGTGGGAGGGGTCGTACTTGTCGACGTAGACCCAGTCGTTGCCGTGCAGGATCGCGTTGTCGTACGGATCGACGCCACCGGCTCCGCTGATCTCGAACAGGTAGGCGGCCGCCGGGTCCTCGGGATCGGGAAGGGTGTGGTTGCTGATGTCGCCCGGGACGACCGTGAGCGCGGCGGCGCGTGCCTCGTCCAGGCCGATCGTCTCCGCGCCCGGCACGCTCGCGAAGTCCCAGCTGACCCGCCGCAGCTGGTCGGGCTCGCCGCCGGTGATCGTCATCAACCCCTGCTGGAGCTGGGGGAACTGAGCTGCGGCGCCGGTGAAGGCCCACATGAGCATGAACGGGACCGAGATGATGCCGACCACCTTGTGCACCTCGCGGTGACGCACGTAGCGCGCCGAGGAGCGCCGGATGCGGAACCCGCTGCCGATGCGCCGCAGCCCCGGCCACCACAGGTAGACGCCCGAGATGACGAGCAGCACCGCCAGGATGCCGACAACGCCGACGATCGCGACGCCGCGGGTCGTGCCCTCGAGGCTGTCGACCCCGAGCGTCGGGATCGGTTCGCCGAGCCAGGGGACGTAGCCGGGGAACCTCGGGCTGGAGAGCCCGAACGCGTGCAGGTTCTCCATCAGGCCCGGGAACCCGCCGTAGTAGGAGCCTTCGCCCGTGATCTCGCCGCTGCCGGCATCCACCCCGTAGACCTGGTTGAGCCGCGAGTCCGTGACGAGGTAGACGCCCTCGTCGTCGATGACGTTGCCCGCGACGAACTCCGGGTGTGCCTCGTTGACGACCTCGAGCGCCTGCTGCGGCGTGAGCGGACTGTCACTGGAGGTGGCCTGGTAGATCTCCGGGTTGGAGACGCGGAAGATCTCGGAGCCGAACAGCAGCGGCACGCCCGAGGTCATGATCACGATCAGGAACCCGGCGACGACGATCGAGGTCCACCTGTGCGCGGCCGCCACGGCTGGCCGGACTCCGGGTCGTCGCCGGGGGCTGGCGGTCCCGGACTCAAGGCCTTGGACGAGGGTCTGGGCCATGGTGTCTCCTGTTGGTCTGCGGGGGTGTGGTGAAGCACAGCAGCGCGACCGGGCAGGAGATAGGCCTCACGACCACCTCGAGTCTGCAATCACAGACAGGCCGGGCGGAGCGACGCTTGGCCTCAGGTGGGGCGGGTGGGGCTCGAACCCACGACCCAAGGATTATGAGTCCTCTGCTCTGACCGACTGAGCTACCGCCCCCGAACGGGCCGCAGCCTACGCAATCACTCCATTCGCCGGACACCGCGGCCGGCGAGGGCGAGCATGGGCCGATGAGACGCCTGCTGTCACCACTCGTCCTGCTCGCCCTGCTGGTCACCGGCCTGGCGACGGTCTCGCCGGCCGCAGCGGCGGCCGACATGGACTGCGCCGACTTCCCCACGCAGGCGGCTGCGCAGACCTTCTTCCTCAACGCCGGCGCCGGGGACCCGCACCGGCTCGACGCCGACGGGGACCGGGTGGTCTGCGAGTCCAACCCCTGCCCGTGCATCGGCAGCGGGCAGCCCGTGCCGCTGGTCACCCAGACGTCGCCGCCGGCGCCGACGCAGGACAGCGACACCGACCCGAACGGCTCGGGCAGCTCCGGTCCGGTCCGCAGGCACACGGGCAACGTCGTCAAGGTGACCGACGGCGACACCTTGAAGATCCGCATCAACGGTGTCGGCGTGCGGTCCGTGCGCATCCTCGGCATCGACACCCCTGAGGTGTACGGCGGACGCGAGTGCGGCGGCGGCGCCGCCTCGTCCCACATGGAGCAGCTGGCGCCGGTCGGCTCCCGCGTGCGACTGGAGTCCGACCCCAGCCAGGCCGACCGCGACCGCTACGGCCGCTGGCTGCGCTACGTCTCCCGTCGGGGGCTCGACGTCGGGCGCGAGCAGATCCGTCGCGGACTGGCGCGCACGTACGTCTATCGCAACGACCCGTTCCGGCGGACCCGCGCCTACCAGCGCACCGAGAAGATCGCGCACAACCTGCTGCGCGGATCCTGGGCCCTGTGCTGGTGACTTGAACCCTGCGATGCTCGGAGCATGACCCAGACTCCACCTCCGCTGGAAGCACTGCCCGAGGACTGGGAGCGCGCGCTGTGCATCGTCGCGCACCCCGACGACCTGGAGTTCGGCGCGGCCGCGGCCGTCGCCCGCTGGACCGGGCATGGCAAGGACGTCGCCTACTGCATGGTGACCAGCGGTGAGGCGGGCATCGACGGCCTGCACCCCGACGAGTGCGCCCCGCTGCGCGAGGCCGAGCAGATCGCCTCCGCGCGAGTCGTCGGCGTGCACAAGGTCGACTTCCTGCGGGAGCCGGACGGCATCGTGGAGTACGGCGTCGCTCTGAGGCGCGTCCTCGCGGAGGTGATCCGCCGACACCGGCCCGAGATCGTCATCACCGGCAACTTCCGCGACTCGTGGGGCGGGACGTCGCTCAACCAGGCCGACCACATCGCCGTCGGCAGAGCAGTGCTGGACGCGGCACGCGACGCCGGCAACCGCTGGATCTTCCCCGAACAGCTGTCCTCCACGCTGGAGCCCTGGGGCGGGGTCCGCGCCGTCTGGGCCTCCGGCTCCCCCGAGGCGAAGCACGGCGTCGACACGACCGACACGTTCGACCTCGGGGTCGCATCTCTTGAGGCGCACGGGGCCTACATCGACGGGCTCGGCTGGGAGAACTGGGACCCGCGAGAGTTCCTCGAGGGGTTCGCCCGGCAGAGCGGCCAGCGGCTCGGGGTCCCCTTCGCCGCGTCGTTCGAGGTCTACTCCCTGGGCTTCGGTGAGTGAGTTCCCCGGACAGAGCGAAGGGCCCGACGTCATGGACGTCGGGCCCTTCGTTTGCTCCCCCGATTGGACTCGAACCAACAAGGACGACTGTTGGACACCCGTGGACACAACGAGTCATAACAAGGCTCTGACCTGCGGAAACATGTCCAACCGATGCAGGTCCAACAGTCCACATTTGGACGAATTATGACGTACGCTCCGATGCATAGCCGATGCAGAATCCGTCCACATCGGTAGCGACGAAGGGCGAGAACGGCATGGCACGCACGGCAGATCGGCGCCGGTTCGGTCAGATCACCAAGATGCGGTCGGGTCGCTGGCAGGCCCGCTACGCAGTGCCGCTGGCTCACGAGTCCGGCCGCGGTGGACACATCGTGACGGCGCCCCACACGTTTGAGCCAGGCGCCTACGGCAAGGAGGCGGCTGGAGACTGGCTGCGCGACGAGGAGAAGCGTCTGCAGGTCGAGGGCGCCGAATGGAAGACCATTGCCGAGAAGGCCGAGGCCGAGCGGGCGGTACTTGAGGCCGCGCGCGTGGCGACGTTCGAGGAGTACGCGAAGATCTGGCTACAGGCGCGCAAGGTCAAGGGCGGCAAACCGCTGCAGGAGTCGACCCGGCGCGGCTATCTGATCTGGTTGCGAAAGTATCTGTTGCCGACGTTCGGTGAGATGCCGCTGAACACGATCACCGCGACCCACGTGCTGGCTTGGTACGACTCACTCCCCCACGACAAGCCCAAGACGGTCCGCGAGGCCTATTCACTCGCCAAAGGGATCATGAAATCAGCGACCGCAGCGGACGGCATCCTGCCGGGTGCCGTCAACCCGTTCACCATCGACGGGGCCGGCACCATCGGCAGCAAATCCGACAAGCGAACCGAAGTGATCGAGGACGAGGACCTGGCGATCATCATGGCGACGATCCGCCCCGAGTGGAGAGCAATGGTCGCCCTGGCGCTGGGCTGCGGTCTGCGGTTCGGTGAACTCGTTGCGCTGCGCCGATCTGACATCGATCTCAAGGCAAAGGTGCCGGTGCTGCACATCCGTCGCGCCATCGGCACCGGGCCGGGTGGCAAACGATACGAGAAGGAACCGAAGTCAAAGGCTGGCATCAGGGACCAACGTGTCCCCGCCTCCGTGGTCACCGTCTTGAGTGAACACCTCAACAGCTACGTCACAGGCCGCGACGGGCTCGCGTTCCCGGGGCCATCTGGCAACTGGCTGCAGCCGACTCGGTTTCGGGATCTGTCGGGCGGGTGGACCGACGTGCGCGAGGCGGTCGGGCGCAACATCAACTTCCACGACCTTCGCGCAACTGGCGCAACCCGACTGGCGCAACGTGGTGCCCACGTCGCTGAGGTCCAGACGTTTCTGGGCGACTCCTCCTCAGATGCCGCTGAACGCTACGTGCGCGCCACCCAAACCCGCATGGACGACCTGACCGCACTCGCGTTCGACGGTCTCGACTTCGGCGGGGTGACGCGGTGAACAGAGCTGTCGGTGCCTTCCGGCAGAACGCCATTGGCAATCTCGGGAGTGTGAACTACAGTTGACAACGATAGGGATCGTTCGAAGCGAGACTTTCGACAGATGGATGAGAAGCCTCAAGGACAGGCGTGGGGCCGCGCGAATCCAAGTCCGGCTCGATCGCCTCGCCAACGGCAACCCAGGGGACGCCAAGCCGGTTGGCCACGGAATCTCCGAGCTGCGGATCGATGTCGGTCCCGGCTACCGGGTGTACTACCAACACCACGATGACGTGCTCATCGTCCTCCTCTGCGGTGGCGACAAGTCAACACAGACGAAGGACATCGAGAAGGCCCACGAGATAGCGAAGGAGTGGAAGGACCATGGCTGAGAAGTTCTCACCCTACGACTCGGCGGATTACCTCAACTCGCTTGAGGACATCGCCTACTACCTCGAGGCCGCACTTGAGGAGGCCGGCGACGATCCTGCCTTCATCACCCACGCGATCGGCGTCATCGCCCGCTCCCAGAATTTCAGCGAGCTCGCCCGCAAGGTGGGGATGAGCCGCGAGGGCCTCTACAAGGCGTTGTCCAATGAGGGCAACCCCAGCTTTGCCACGATCTACAGGGTGAGCCGCGCCCTCGGGCTGAAGCTCGAGTTCCACGCCGTCGCTTGATGAGTCCGGCTGGTAGGGCACACCCGATCACGCGCTTCTGTTGTGCCACGTGTTTACCGGGTGCGCGTCGACCAGCCGGTCGAGTGACTCGACCTTGATCCGGATGGTTCGCCGACCGAGGCGTACGGCATCGAGCTCGCCGGCGGCGATGTAGCGGCGCACGGTCTTGGTCGAGACAGCGAGCGCGTCGGCGGCCTCGGTCAGCGAGATCAGGCGGCGGTGGGTCGTGGCGGTCGTGGTCATGACGACTCCTGTGTCGGGGCGACCCGATTGGCCGCCTTCATCCCACAAGGCCCGGATCTGTCATCCAGTGGCCACCCCATTTTCGCCCCGTCTCCCGTCGCCCCTCCTGACGCTTGCGCCCTGCCCCTCCTCGCCCGTTCACCAGCTCACCTCCCAGCCCCCACTCCTCCCAGCAAGCGCCTCCTCCGCCTCCCCTCGACATCTCTCAGTCCCATCCCTTCCCGGACACACCTCTTTCACTCCATTCGGGGTGGCCACTCAGGGCCCGGTCCCGGCCTTGAGGGGTATGACGATGTCGTTGAAGAAGCTCGCCGCTGGCTCGGGCTATGAGTACCTGACCCGGCAAGTTGCAGCGGCGGACTCGACCGAGCTCCGAGGAATGCCACTGTCGGACTACTACGAGGCGAAGGGCGAGGCCCCTGGTCGCTGGGTTGGCTCTTGCCCGGCCGAGGTCGGCGGCATCGATTACGGCGACATCGTGACGGCAGAGCAGATGCAGCACTTGTTCGGCGAGGGCTGCCATCCGGTCACCGGCACCGCTTTGGGAAGAAGGTTCGGCAAGGGGTCGGTGGCCGGGTTCGACCTCACCTTCAGTCCCGCGAAGTCGGTCTCAACCCTCTGGGCTGTCGCGTCGCCCGACGTCGCGAGGCAGATCAAGATGGCGCACAACGCGGCCGTCCTCGACGCCCTCGACTTCTTGGAGACGCACGCGATCTTCACCCGCGAGGGCGCCGGCGGTGCACGCCAGGTCGAGACACGTGGGCTGATCGCGGCCGCGTTCCTGCATCGCGACTCGCGTGCCGGCGATCCTGACCTCCACACCCACGTCGCGGTCGCGAACAAGGTTCAGACCAGGCAGGGCAAGTGGCTGTCGATCTACGGCACGATCCTTCATGAGCACGTCGTCGCCGCGTCCGAGGCGTACAACACCGCACTCGAAGCCCACCTCCACAGTCAGCTGGGGTTGCGATTCGTGGACGTCGCTCGTCCGGGTGGGAAGCGGCCGGTGCGGGAGATCTCCGGAGTGGATCCGGAGTTGATGAGGCGGTGGTCGAGCCGTCGTGCCGACATCGAGGACAGGGTCGCCGTGCTCACGCGCGAGTTCACCGAGGTCCACGGCCGTTCGCCAACCGACAAGGAATCAATCGGACTGGCGCAGCGGGCGAACCTCGAAACCCGCGAGGCGAAGCACGATCCGCGGTCGGAGGCGGAGCAACGCCAGGGCTGGCACCACCAAGCCGCGGACCTCCTCGGCGAAGGAGGCATCCGAATCATGCTCGACTCTGCCCTGACCCCGGACCAGCGGTCACGACCAGAGTTCACCTCCCTCTGGCTCGCGCAGGCCGCCGATCAGGTCATCGGCCAACTCGAGTCGCACCGTGCGACCTGGCAGTCCTGGCACATGTACGCCGAAGCGCAACGCCAGGTGCGCGACCTCGACGTTCCTCCCGATCGGGTTGCTGAGGCGGTGGAGCATCTCGTCGACGCCGTCACTGCCCGGCTCATCAACCTGACACCGGATCTCGACCCGATCACCGAGCCCACCGCGTTGCGGCGCTCGGACGGGATGAGCGTCTACCGACACACCGGCGCCGACCACTTCACCAGCCACGCGATGCTCGCCGCCGAACAGCGCATTGTGGAGGCCGCGGGCACCGTCGGCCCGCGGGCTCCGGACCCAGTGGACGTCGAACTGGCGCTCATGGCCGCCAACCTGGAGCAACCCTCGCTGAACGAGGGGCAACGCGCACTCGTCTTGGCGCTCGTCGCCGACTCTCGACAGGTCGCCCTCGCGCTGGCTCCGGCAGGTGCCGGGAAGACGACCGCGATGAGCGTCCTCGCCGGCACAGCCCACGACCTCGGCTACGAGGTGGTGGGTCTCGCGCCGTCCGCAGCCGCCGCAGCCGTGCTCACCGAGGCGACCGGTATCCCCGCCGACACGCTCGCGAAGCTCGACCACACCTTCGGCGCCGGTCTTGATCCCGGATTCGGGCCGCACACGATCGTCGTGATCGACGAGGCGGGGATGGCCGACACCCTGACGCTGGACCGGATCATCTCGGCCTGCACCGGGATGGGCGCACGTGTGCGGCTGATCGGGGACGACCAACAACTCGCTGCTGTCGGCGCCGGTGGGGTCCTCAGGGACATCGCCAGCACCCACGGCGCCGTCCGGCTCAGTGAGGTGGTGCGCTTCGACGACGCCATCGAAGCCTCCGCGTCCCTCGCGCTCCGGGACGGGGACAAGTCGGCGATTGGGTTCTACCTCGACCACGACCGAATCCATTCGGGCGACGAACTCACCAGTCTCACCGAGGTCCTGGTTGCCTGGCAGGACGAGACGGAGGCTGGACGCGAGTGCCTGATGCTCGCCCCCACTCGCGACCTCGTTGGCCGCCTGAACAAGGCGGCGCGCAACACCCGCCTCAACGGAGCCGAACCGAAGGACCAGGTGGCGCTGGCGGACGGCAACAACGCGTCGGCGGGAGACGTCATCCTCACCCGCCGAAATGACCGCCGCCTCGGGATCACCGGCACTGACTGGGTCAAGAACGGCGACCGCTGGACGGTCACCGCGGTCGACATGAGCGGCGCGATCCGTGTGCGCCACCTGCGGTCCGGGCTGCAGGCGACCCTTCCGCCGGCCTACGTCGGCGAGCACGTCGAGCTCGGTTACGCCACCACGGTCCATGCCGCCCAGGGCAGCACGGCCGACGTCATGCACGGCATCGTCACGGGTCACGAAGACCGACAGCTGCTCTACACGATGCTCACCCGTGGCCGCGCCGCCAACCACCTCCACCTCATCACCGAACAGCCCGACGCCGAGGAGGACTTCCTGCCCGGCATCGAAGAACAGCTCACCGCCGTCGATACCTTCGATCGCATCGTTGGCCGCGATGGCGCCGCGGTCTCAGCGACCACGGAGTTCGCGCGCGCCACCAGCCCCGCGACCCGCCTCCACGAAGCGGTCGGCAGATATGTCGACTCCGTCACCACCGCCACTCACCAGCTCCTGCGCGGCGAAGCCGATGATGCGCTCGAAACCGCTGGACCAGGACCGCTCCCGTGGTTGCCCGGTATCCCCGGCGAGCTCCACGAGCACCGAGAGTGGGCCGTCTACCTGAAAGCGCGCGGGGACCGGGTCGCCGATCTCGTCGAGGCCATGCGACACGATGTCGAACTTCCGCCGGCATTGCGCCGCTTCGATGACGTCCTGACGGCCGAACTTCGCAGCGAGATCCTGACCTGGCGGGCGGCCAACGGCATCCCCGATGCCGACCGCAGCCTGCTGGGCTCCGTCCCGGAAGCCAATGATCTGGCCGCCGCCCGCTACGCCCGTCACCTGCAACGCCAGGTCGACTCCCATTACCCGGCGTCCGTACGCCGCTGGGAGTCCGAGATCGCCATGGCGATCGGCGATCCGCAGCACCGCGACGGCCACATCCTCGACTTGGCCCGCGAACTCGACCGGCTGCAGGTCAGCGGCCTCAATCCGGCGCAGATCCTCCGCCGGGCGGCCCATCTGCGGCGCCCGCTTCCTGAGGACCGCAAGGTTGAAGCGCTCGCCTACCGGATCGAGCGCATGGCGGCCAACGACGCCGCGCACCGGCCTGAGCGCCATCAATCGGGTCGACGGTCACCCGGCATCGGACTCTAGGAGCGCCTGCCATTCCCGCGCCGAACGACTCCGCTGCCTGGTCCCCAGCACAACGTTGAAAGCGACACGCAGTTGCTTCGGTGTCATCTCCGAATGGTCCAAGCGGAACCGCTCAAGTTCGGCCTCGACGAGCGAGAGCTCCATCTCATCCCAGACCGTCAACTCGCGACGACGATGCTGCGCCTTCCACTCCGCGTACTGCTTTGAGTCGTCTCGAGCGTCGACGTATTCAATGAGCCGATCCAGTGCCCTCGCCGCCCGCTTCCTCAGCGACCTCGGGGCAAGATTGGCCTCATCCGCGACCGCCTCCACGACGGCCGGCGCGGTCAAACCCAGCCGCCCGCGGTGCGCCGGCACATTCTGTCGATCTGCTTCGGCGGCGAGCGCCCACAGCAGCCAATAGTCGAGGCCGTTGATCGCCCCTTCCGCCAAGCCGGTCTGGAAGAGCTCGGTGAGGACCGGGCCGGGGTCGGCCTCAGGCTCGACGCATGGGACCTCGTTGAGCAGGTCCGGATCGCCGGTGGCGCATGTCATGGCCCGGTCGCGACGTCTCGCGAAGTTACCGACTCCAAGGTCCGCCAGAACCTCGCGCCTGGTCTGCCCGACGATGGCGCCCGCGATGTTCGGCGTTGCAAGTCGGTACGCCGCAGACGCCTCGACCCACAGCTGGCTCGCCACCAGGCCGTCGATGTCGTCCGAGAGGTCGGTCGCCTGCCTGGCTACCTTCTCGGCTCCGGGGAGCAGCGCCCACACGAGCGCAGTGATCGCCTCCGGCTCGAACTCAGTCATGGATGCCAGAACGCCGAGGACGGCATTCGCATCGTTCGGCGCCGCCAGTGCCCACTCGGGCATATCGACCAAGTCCTCCACGACGGCAATCTCCGGCCTCTCCCGAGCCCACCGGCGCCAGGCCTCTCGTGCCTCGCACATGAGTGCACCGTCGCAGTCCAGGAGGCCAAGGCAACCAGCAACGGACATGGTGTGCTCCCGAGGGACATCCCTGCCCCGACGATCAGCAGGGACCTTCTAGCGTGAACGGGACAATCGTGCTCGTCAAGGCCCGGTTCGGCGGCCGAGGGACAGCACAAGACGTTCAGGGACAATCCGAGACGTTCAGCATTAGCCAGCACAGTCCGAACTGAGAACTCCTGGATCGCGATCGCGACATGGAGCCGTGGCTCCCCGAGTTCCGTGAGACTGATGGAAAGCGTGGCGGAGGCGCCAGTCCGTTAAGCGCGCCGTTCCCGGGAAGGTCTTCGGACGGGTCTTGCGGGACACGAGCGGTCGGTAGTGACGCGTGACCTTGCGACGTTGCCGGAGCAGGTTCTCTGACCGGAGCTGCCGTCGGCGATGCGCCCACTTCGCTGGGAGGCCGGCGCGAGTCTCTTGGATCCTTGTCGGCCTTGTTGCCGCCGGGCTGAGCATGCGTGGGTCGCCTGGGAGCACATCTGCGCCGTTGGGGGTGGGCCTGGTCACAGTTCCCGCGCTGTTCGTCGGCGGCCTCGACGCGGACCTCATTGGCGAGCGAGCAGTCGAAGTGTCGCTCGTGGCTCCCTGCGTGGCATGGACTGCGTTGGGGTCGCCTCTTCGGGGCCGATGCGGGAGTCAGTGAGAATTCGCCTGGCTGTTCTACGCACACGGCTCTCGTTGCCGTTCTCACGGTAGCGCAGTGCGTGATGGCTCGGGTGGCCACGACTGTCGTCCGCTCGAGTCGTCCGCTCAAGCTTGCACGGCCGATGCGTCCGGTGAACCTGCGCTGACTGGCGAGCGAGGTTTCCGTTAGATGTCGCGCTCCTCCAGTGGACGGAGCGGCAGGGTTCAAGGGGCTGGGGTGCAACCAGTAGGCCAAGCGCCCCCGCACCATTCGTTGGCAGGCCGGCCATTGTGATCGACGTCACATTACGTCGTACTTGCCCGTAATCAACGCCCCATCTGCCAGATTCTGCGCAAGGTCACCGCCATCCCCCTGGCCGCTCTTCCGCGGCCCGAGTCGTGCGGAGGAAGGTCGGCGGTACCGAACGGCTCGCCGGGACCACGTGCTATTCCTGCAACGTGCGTCCCGGCGAGACCCTCGGTTGCGTCCGTGAGGTGGTTAGTTCGGACGCTCACCTGGCGGATCAAGTGGAAAACCTGTAGGCGTCGCGTCGACGCTGAGTGGTAGCCGTCTGAGTTGCCGCGGGGCGTACGAAGCTTGCCGACAGCAGCGCGGTCGACCTGAGGGACTGGCGACGCAATCCAGCCGACGGCCGGGGGCGTTACGCCATAGCTGCAAGCTGCACACGTGTCGTGAGGCGGGCCGTGGTCATATTAGTTGACTTCAGCGGTCGCGATTCCGCTCGTTGAATCCTCCCCTTCGGTCGCGGCATCACCGTCATCCGTGTCATGGCTGTCGGTTCCCGAGCCGCTCACGTCGACGGCGTCCTCACTGGAGCCGTCAGTCTGTTCCGCATCCTCATCCTGACTGCGCTCGGGCTCATCGTCGGAGTCCTGAGCGGACAGCCCCTCGTCGGACTCGTCGGGCTCGTCGTTGGAGTCAGGGTCGGGGTTTTCCAGGCGTTCGTCGTCAGTCTCGGGGTAATTCTCCTCCTCCCGCTCAGGGGTGGGGGCGTTCAGGTCGGGCGCCGGTTCACTGGTCACGTCCTGGGATGTGTCGACGCCGCCACCACCTTGTGGTTCCGTGGTGTCTGCGATCGGAAAGCGGTGCTCGTGGTGGTGTCGGGCACCGGAGCCGGCGTCGTCAGGTGGGGTGGCGGGGGTCGATGGTGGACCGGGGGGCGGCGCGTCGGTCCGGTCGTCGTTGAGGATTCGGTCGAACACGGCCTGGGGCCCCGCGGGCAGCACCCCCATCGCTCCGGCTGTCGTGACGGCAGCCACCGCCGCCGTTCCACCCAGAGCGATCGTGGCAGTCACACCCAAACCCGTCAGTGCGCTGGTAGCCGTCCGGACCCACCGCCTTAGGGAACCTGTGCGTGTGTGCGCAGGTGTCGCAACCGTCACTGTCGTCCCGATGGCGTGCGGTGGGCGCGCTGGAGCGCCGGTCATCCAGCCGACCAACGTCGCCGATGGCTGTGGCGCCGGCTCGGTGAACGTCTTTCGAAAGTCGTCGATCGCCACGGCCAGGGCCACGAGGTCCGGACGGTCGGGGGGCAGCGAACCTCCCGTCAGGGCCATCGCGTCGTCGTGGGACAGAGGCTGGCTGTTCATCTCACTGTGGTTCATCGTTCGAGACCCCTATAGGGGTACGCGGTTGATCCAGCTTGTTGCGCATCGCCTGAAGGCCCCGCCGTTGCAAGGCTTTGACCGCACCGGGGCGCTTGCCGAGCATGTCAGCGATCTGCTCGATGGTCAGGTCGGCGAAGATCCGCAAGACCAGGACCTCACGCTGGTTGCCGGATAGACCGTCGAGCAGAGTCCTGGCGTCGGTGTCACCGAGGTATCGGAGGGCATCGTCTTCGGCACTGCTGGCCTGACGTGGGTCTTCCTCACTCGTCCACTCCACGTGCGTTCCCCGGCGTGATCGCGCGCGCAGCTCGTCGACGAGTCGCCGGTGCGCCACCGTGAAGACGAATGCCCTGAACGCCTTCTCGTCACCGACGAACGACGGCAGTTTGGAGAACACGGTCAAGAAGACCTCGCTGGTCAGGTCCTCGGGATCGCTTGAACCACGAGCACGCAGATAGCCGGCCACCCGGGGAGACCACTTGACCCAGATCTCTGTGCATGCCCAAGGAGCGTCGGTCTGGGCAGCCGCCAGCACCTCCTCGAATGGCACGGCTACTTTCACGTCGTCTTTGTCGGCAGATCCAGGTGCCGACTGGAGCCAGAACACCGATTCCTCTTCCCGGGGCGCCGACACGTCGGGGTCACCATCTTGGAGAATTTGTTAAGAAAGTAACAAGAAACCCGTACCCCTGCGGCCACTTCCGCCGATTAGACCTAACGAGAGGGATCGACCCAGCTCCCAACTCCGGCCAACGACACGGTGTCGAGCGGCTCGATACACCCGGAGCCAGCAGAGCTGGCCAACCCTGAGAGGAACCAACATGTCACGATCCAACGTGGGCGCTCGCGTGGTGGCTGCCGTCACCGGCACCGTCTTCGCCCTGAGTCTTCCCGCCACTGTCGCACTGAGCCCCGCCCACGCCGCTACCGGCGACCGGGATGGGGACGGCATCCCGGACCGCTGGGAGCGCACCCACGGGATGAACCCGAGCAAGGCCGCCGATGCGAAGGCCGACTTCGACCGCGACGCGCTGAGCAACCTGGTCGAGTACCGACTCAAGAGCCTGATCCGCGACGAGGACAGCGACAACGACGGCCACGACGACGGTGACGAAATCCTGGACGGCTTCAAGAGCACCCGCGTCACTGACCCCGACACCGACAATGACGGCCGCCTCGATGGTGACGAGGACGCCGACCGCGACGGCATCGACAATGAGGACGAGGACGACGCCCGCGAGGCGTGTGGTCGAGATGACGACGACCGCGACAGCGACCACGTCGATGACGAGGACGAGAACGAGCTGGGCACGGGGGTCCGCGCCGCCGACTCCGACGGTGACGGCGTGGTCGACGGTGACGAGGACACCGACGAGGACGGCGAGGCCAACGAGGACGAGGATGACGCCGCGGTGGACCGGTGCGACGGTGACTTCGACGGTGACGGTGAGGCCGACGAGGACAGCGAGGACCTCTTCGGCTCGATCGTCTCGTTCGACCAGGCCAGCGGCGTACTCACTCTCCAGTCCGCGGCCGGTGACCTCCTGAGCGTGGAGGTCACCGCGGACACCGAGATCGAAATCGAAGGCGACCCGGCCCCGGGCACCGCCACCGGCTCGGATGAGTCCGCCGAGGAGCAGGAGGACCGCGATGGCACCACCGCCGACCTCCTGCCCGGCACACAGGTCGCCGAGATCGAGCTCGACGACGAGACCGGCACCCTGGAGGAGATCCAGCTGTACGCATGACCCTCTCCGCGCCCGGCACCGGCGCCACCCCAACAGGGGTCATGCCGTAGCCAAGCGGCCCCGCCACCTCCCCACCGAGGTGACGGGGCCGCTTCCATTGCCACCGGTCCGGTCGTCCTGCCGGGCATGAACGACCAGCGGTCGAGGCTGCCGGCTGGTGACCGCCACCCGGCATTCCCGCCCAACCGGCCGGCACCCGCTCCGTGCCGCGCCGGCGCCGTAACGGGATCGGTTTTCGGGACGCCAGGATGCACGCTCAGATTTGGCTGGTCAGCAGGTGCGTGATCTCAGACGCTATCCACGGAGCGTCTATGGGGCGACTGGTGTCGACTTCGAGGAGCGGGCCGACTCCCAGCGGAAGGACCTCGGAGCCCCATAGCTCGTCGGGACTACGTTGGTGGTCGAGGTGTCGACTGTCTCGCGCCCGGGTCTGGTAGCGACGTCGGGCGATGTCGAGGGTGGTTGTGCATCGCACCTCCACGAACGGACCGCCGAGTGCGTTCACAAGAGGCAGGGTCCGCGCGAACCAGGTGCTGTCGATCACCGCGCTGTGGTGGCCCTGCGCGACCCTGAGGACGGCATTGACGGCTGCGCGTCCCAGTCGTTGTGACTCCTCGACGGTCGAGGGTGCGCCCAGCTCGTCCATGAGGGCCTCCTTGATCTCGTCCTTGGCCAGGTACGGCCAGTCCAGCTCGGTGGCCAGCGCCCGCGCGAGGGTGGTCTTGCCGGAGCCCGGCCACCCGCCGACGAGTACATATCCCTGCTTGATGGTCGTCACGGTTCGGCAGTCATTCGAGGACCCGCGTGGCCGGCGAGGCACCGCCATCCCGGATCGCCCCGCACCCACACCTGAGTCATCGGCATACGGAACTTCACGGTTCCCTCAGGTCCGCGCACAACATCGGTCACCAGGGCGCGTAGGACCGCAGCGTCACCAACCACGACGACCACGGGGTCCGCCAAGGTTTGTGACACCCACCGGCTTCGGCTCGAGTCCTTGTTAGCGAGGTAGCGGACGCGGTCCATCACCTCTCCTGTGTGCGTGGTCCAGACGAAGTCAGGGTGCAGCAGCTGGGACAACGCATCTACGTCACGCTCTACGAGGGCCTGCGCGCGAGCCTCTGACGCTGCGATGACCTGTCGTTTTGAGTCCGGCATTTCGGGAGTGGGTCCCACTCGACGAGCGTAGCCACCACTGACCCGGCGGCACCCTGCTCGGGCTCACACCGGCTGTTCCGCGCACCCGTCAGCGGCATGTCCGGACGTCCCGTCAGCCGAACCGCGTAGGGCGGCCACCAGGCTGCCGCTGAATCTCACGATCGATCACCGCAAGCGGATCGCCGAACGGGACGTCCGGACATGCTTGAGTTGAGTGCTTTGGCGGCGGCGTCAATCGAGCAGGTGCAGGTACATCGGGCGGCACTTCATTGCATGGATGGCTTCTTCGGTGCCGTCGTCCCACACGAGCACCACGATCTCAAGTAGCCGCGCACGGGTGTCGAAACCGATGCGCAGTTGACGCTGTGGCACCTCCTCGTCCAAGGGACCTGAGGCCAGCGGAGAAAGCGCCACGACGACAATGTCTGCGTCGTCAATTCCGTGCTTGCGTGCTGAGGGACGGACGATCACGCGACGTGCGACCACGCTTCGAGAGCCGCTCGGATGGCCTCGGAGCGGTTCAAGCCCTCGCGTTCGGCGCGCGCCATCACTGCCGCAAGCTCTTCCGCAGTGAGTCGAACAGGCACTACCTGCGCGGCTGCGGTCCCCCGCGGGGCACGGCCCCAGCGAGCCCGCAACTCATCTACGTCGTAGCCCACTTCGGCTTCGGCGACCCAATCATCGACTTGAGTTTCGTCGACCTCTTGGCCCTGAATCGTTCGCTTCATGAACTCATCGTAATACGAAGAGTTGTGTGCGCCAAGGGGCCGCCTGAGCCGCATTGACTGCGTTCCGGTTGCGGATCGCTGACGGCAACGGGGAAAGGGGATGATCGCTGCATGACTGATCAGTGCGGGCTGCGGATGACCTTCGACTCGGCCGCTGATCTCTACCAGCAGGCCCGGCCCGAGTACCCCGAGCATCTCTACGAGGCGATGATCGCCGCCGCTGGGCTCAGTGCGGACAACCGGCTGTTGGAGATTGGGAGCGCCTCCGGCAAGGCGACATTGCCCCTAGTGCGCCGAGGTTTTCGCATCACTTGCGTCGAGCCTGGCCCAGCGCTGGCCGCCGCGGCGCGGCGAAACCTGGCGAGATTCCCCGACGTCGAGGTCGTCCAGAGCATGTTCGAAGACATAGACCCCTCGGCGCACGAGCGGTTCGATCTAGTGTTCGCGGCCACCGCCTGGCACTGGCTCGATCCAGCGGTTCGCTACCGGCGCACGTGGGAGTTGCTGCGCCCGGGAGGCCACTTGGCGTTCTGGAGTGCCACCCACGTCTTTCCGGAGGGCGGAGACAGCTTCTTCGTCGACCTACAGGAGATCTACGACGAAATCGGCGAAGGGCTGCCCGACGGGGTGACGTGCCCCCGGCCCGGAGAGCTACCCGACCAGCGCGAGGACATCGAGGCGAGCGGACTGTTCGAACCGGTCCTGGTGCGCCACTTCGACTGGGAGGTCGCCTACGACGCCGACGGCTACACCCGGCTGCTCGACACGTTCTCGGGCCATATCGCGATGGAGCCGTGGAAGCGGCGGCGCTTGTACTCGGAAATCCGGCGCCGAATGGACGAGCGCGCAGACGGGCTACTCCGCCGCGGCTGGGGAGCCGTCCTACACGTCGCCCGGCGACGCGACCTCCCAGACGCCCCATAGCCCGATCGCGCTGTGTTCCTGCTTGCCTCTCGCCGGTAGCCGCGCTCAAGCGGAGCCGCACGCTCCGTGGTCACGTCCGGGCGACAAGCTCTCCGACGAGCACTCGACGTTGACGACGCCACTTGGACAGCCTCACGAGGCTGGGCCTTTAAGTCCGCAGTGCCCCCACTACGACCGGCGCCTGTCCCGCGTGTTCGCCGAGGGTGCGGCCAGTGAGTGGATGCTCACAGTCGGCCTGAGCATGCTGGCGCGGGTCCCACGATCTGTCGATCTGGGCGACACTCGTGTGCATGACGTACAACGTTCGGGCCCATTCGTGCAGCCCGGCCGGCTGCCCATGAGTGCCGGTGAGGTGGTGATCGGGCTCATCTCGGCTCCGGGCACGGCCGCCGAGGTCGCGGCTGATCTCGCCGAGGACCTGCGCGCAGAGTTGAGTGTGCTGATGCCGACCGTCCGATGGCGGGTGCCAACGGTGGTAGATGCCCTCGTCCACCCACCTGCTGACGACGCCGTGCTCGTCGGCGCGGCGCGGGAGCGGCTCCTGGCGGAGGCCTGGGACCTCATCGTCTGCCTCACGGATCTGCCGCTCAGGGTTCGTCGCCGGCCGGTGGTCGCCCATGCCAGCCCGCTGCACGGAGTGGCTGTCGTGTGCCTGCCGGCGCTCGGGGTGGTGGGACTGCGTCGACGCGCCCGTGACGTAGTCGTCGGTCTCGTGCGCACCTTGCTCGGGGAGGCCGAGGATCACGCGCCCTCCAGCTCGGAGGCCGCCCTGCGGCGCCGCGCTCGCGAGCTCGGGAGTCAGCAGGAAGCGGGAGACGGCAGCGTCATGTTCACGGCGAGGGTCCTGAGCGGGAACGTGCGACTCCTGGTCGGGATGATCCGAGCAAACCAGCCCTGGCGGCTTGCCATGGGACTCTCCAAGGCTCTGACCGCCGCTCTGGCAGCCGGAGTCTTCGCGTTGGTCACATCCGATATCTGGCAGCTGGGCGACGCGCTCAGCTGGACCAGGCTCGCGGCGATCGGGGTTGGCGCCGTCACGGCGATCACGGCCGCCCTGATCCTGGGAGCGGGCCTGTGGGAGCGCGGTTCGAATCCGGCGGGTGGGAAGCACGTCACCCTGTTCAACCTGGCCACGACGGGAACGGTCGTGCTGGGCGTGTTCTTCCTGTATGCAGCGCTCCTGCTCCTCGCACTTCTGATCACCCCACTCCTGGTGCCTGTGCATTTGCTTGAGGAGAACCTCGGACACGCGGTTCGAGTCGGCGACTACCTCAAGCTGGCGCTGCTGGCCAGCGCCCTGGCGACGGTCGGCGGAGCCATGGGTGCGGGCCTGGAGAGCGACGAGGCGGTCCGGGCCGCCGCGTACACGTACCGGCAGGAGCCGGGCGAGGTCCTGCGGAACGGGTGACAGACATCTACCGGGTGCCGACCTCGCCTTACACCACGTCGAAGGCCACGGTGTGCACCTTGCCCGCCGGGGGCGATGCCGATCTCACGGACGAACCGCATCACCTTGGTCTCGAGCTCCCGCTCCTCCATGACGCTGAGGGCTCTACGGGTCTGCCCCTGCTCACCGGCGACCCTCGGCTTCCAGGAAACCGTGCACCTGGCGGATCGCGACCGAGCCTTCGCCGACGGCGGAGGCGACGCGCTTGAGCGACCCACTGCGTACGTCGCCTACGGCGAAGACGCCCGGACGGCTGGTCTCGAACATGCCCCCGTCGGAGCCGTCGGAGCCGTCGGCCACGGGCCCGGTGAGGATGAACCCCTTCGCGTCCAGCGCGATCTGCCCCTCGAGCCAGCTCGTGTACGGGGTCGCTCCGATCAGCACGAACATGGCCGTGGTCGCGACGCGCTGCTTCGCGTCGGTGCGGAGGTCGTGCAACACCACCTCCTCGAGCGCTTCGTGTCCGAGGAGCTCGCTCACCTCGCTGCGGCGCCAGATCTTGATGCGTGGTGACTGCTCGACGCGGTCGGCCAGGTAGCGGGACATGTCCCTTCCCAGGTCGTCGTGGCGGATGACCAGGTTGACCACCGGTGAACGGCGGGCCAGGAAGCAGGCCGCCTGGCCCGCCGAGTTGCCACCCCCGACGACGGTGACGGGGTCCTGTTGGCACAGCCGGGCCTCGAACTCCGTAGCGGCGTAGTAGACGCTGCTGCGCTCGAGTCGATCCAACCCGGGGACGTCGAGACGCCGGTAGCGCACACCCGTCGCGACGACGACGGCGTGCGCGACCAGATCCTCCCCCTCCGCCAACCCCACCATGTGGTAGCCGTCTGCGTGTGTGAGGGAGGTCGCCTCGCCGGGGATGCTGAAGGCGGCGCCGAACTTGCGCGCCTGCACCACGGCCCGGTCGGCCAGCTCCGCCCCGGAGATACCGGCGGGGAACCCCAGGTAGTTCTCGATCTGGGACGACGTGGCTGCCTGCCCGCCGGTGGCGAGCGCGTCCACGACCACCGTCGAGAGTCCTTCGGAGGCGGCGTACACCGCCGCGGCGAGACCACCCGGGCCTGCGCCGACCACGATCAGGTCGTACGCCGACCGGCTCGGCGCCGCGCGAAGACCGAGGAGTTCGGCCAGCTCCGTGTTGCTGGGGTTCCGCAGGACCGTACGCGCCTTCCAGATCACGACGGGTGTCTGGTCGGGCGGGATGTCGAGGGCTCGCAGGGTCGCCTCGGCATCCAGGTCATCCTCCAGGTCCTCCCACCGGGACGGGATGCGATTGCGGCTCGCGAAGTCCCTCAACCGGCGGGTGTCGGCTGAGTAGCGGGAGCCGATGATCCTCAAGCCCGCGCCGAGGCCGGCGTGGATGTTGCGTCGGAGCATGAAGGCTCGCAGGATCAGATCTCCGAGCGCCTGGTCCTGGGTGACCGCCTCTTTGAGGCCGTCATAGAGAACCTCGAGGACCTCCACGTCGGTCTGGGCGACGGCGGTGACGTAGACCGCGTGGCCGGTCAGCATCGACAGGTCACCCACGAAGCGGCCTCGCCCGTGGACGGCGATCACTCGCGCCTCCCCTCCGGGACCTTCCTCCTGCACGACCCGGACCTTGCCGTCCAGGACGACGAACACGCCGCAGTCGCGGTCTCCCGCGCAGAACAGCGTGGTGCCCTCGGCCAGCGCCTTCCGCTCGCCGTGCTGCGTGAGCAGCAGGATCTGCTCGTCATTGAGCCGGGGATAGGCGCCGGTGGTGTCGGGGGTCTCGGGCAGGTCCGCCATTTCGAGCTCAGACGAACTGTTCGTCGACATAGCACCATCTCCAGTTCTCTCCCGGCTCGATCGAGCGCACGATGACGTGACCCGTCGTGGCGGCGTGAGCGCGCGCGTGTCGCATCGGTGAGGAGTCGCAGCACCCGATCTGGCCACAGGTCAGGCACTGGCGCAGGTGCACCCAGGGGGTGCCGAGCTGCACGCACTCCGCGCAGGCGTGCTGGGTGGGTGGCGGCACGGGCCGGATGACGCGGATGTGCGGGTCGGCGCCGAGGCCCCTCGGGTGCGCGGTCATCGCTCCCCTTTCGGCAGCCTCGACTCGAGCCACGAGCGCAGTAGGTGCTCCGGAAGGGCGCCGATCTGGGTGTCGACCACCTCTCCGTGGTCGAGGAGGACCAGCGTCGGGATCGACTGGACCGCGAACCTACGGCTCACGATCGGGTTCTCGTCAGCGTCGACCTTGACCAGCTTGAGGTTGCCGGCCAGCTCCCCAGCCAGCTTCTCCAGGGCCGGGCTGACCGTCCGGCATGGGCCGCACCACGGAGCCCACACGTCGACCAGCACCGGGATGCTCGACTCGTCCACGACCGCGTGGAAGTCAGCGTCGTTCGCGTCCACCACCCAGGGCAACGGAGTGCTGCACCTCCCGCAGCGTGGCGTGCCCTCGGCAACCGCTGGGACGCGGTTCCTGGCTCCGCAGTTCCCGCACACGACCGTCGTCGTCCTCTCCGTGGTCGCGGTCATGCCACTGTCTGCCCCTCTGTCGGACTGCTGGACGCGGTCACCACGAGCTCCCCGTCGGCCACGTCCACCCAGATCGTGCCCCCGTCGGCCGCGTCGCCGCGGATCAGCGCTCGGCCGACCTGGGTCTCCACCTCACGGGAGATGTACCGTCGCAGCGGGCGGGCGCCGTACGCCGGGTCGAAGCCCTGGTCGGCGATGAACCGGCGTGCGGCGTCCGTGACCTCGAGGTTGATCCGCATGCCGGCCAGCCGGACCCGCAGCTCCTCGAGCTGGAGGTCGACGATGCGTTCGATCTCCGCGAGCGTCAGTGGCTTGAACATCACGATCTCGTCGACGCGGTTGAGGAACTCGGGGCGGAAGTGCGACTGCAGGGTGCGCATCACCATCGAGCGGGCCTCGTCATTGACCTCGCCGTCCGCGGTGATCCCCTCGAGGAGGTGCTCGGAGCCGATGTTGGAGGTCATGATCAGCACGGTGTTGCGGAAGTCGACGGTGCGGCCGTGGGAGTCGGTCAGGCGGCCGTCGTCGAGCACCTGCAGCAGCGTGTTGAAGACGTCAACGTGGGCCTTCTCGATCTCGTCGAGCAGGACGACGGAGTAGGGCTTGCGGCGCACGGCCTCGGTGAGCTGACCGCCTTCCTCGTAGCCGACGTAGCCCGGGGGTGCTCCGACCAGCCGGCTGACGGTGTGCCGCTCCTGGTACTCGCTCATGTCGATCCGGACCATGTTCTCCTCGGTGTCGAACAGGGCAGCGGCCAGGGTCTTGGCCAGCTCGGTCTTCCCGACGCCTGTGGGGCCGAGGAAGATGAAGGACCCGATGGGGCGCTGGGGGTTCTTGATGCCGGAGCGGGCGCGGACGACCGCGTCGGCCACCAGCTGGACGGCCTCGTCCTGGCCGATCACACGTTCGTGGAGCACTTCGTCGAGGCGGAGCAGCTTGTCGCGCTCTCCCTCCTGCAGGCGGGTGACCGGGATCCCGGTCCAGCGTGACACGATGTCGGCGATCTCGTCGGCGGTCACGACCTCGCGCAGCAGCCGGCGACCGCCCTGCTTGCCGGCGAGCCGGGACTCGGCCGCCTCCAGCCGCCGCTGAATCTCCGGCAACCGGCCGTGCCGCAGGGACGCTGCCCGGTTGAGGTCGTACTCGCGCTCGGCCCGCTCGCTCTCCAGCCGTACCTGTTCGAGCTCCTGACGCAGGGACTGCACCTCGCGGAGCGCCGACCGTTCTGCCTCCCACTGTGCGCGCAGCGCGTCGGCCTCGGCCCGGGCATCGGCCAGCTCCTTGCGGAGTTCCTCGAGCCGGGCCTTGCTCGCGGCGTCCTCCTCCTGCGACAGCGCTGCCTCCTCGATCTCCATCCGAGTCACGCGCCTGGTGAGCTCGTCGAGCTCGGCCGGCATCGAGTCGATCTCGGTACGCAGCATGGCGCAGGCCTCGTCGACGAGGTCGATGGCCTTGTCGGGCAGGTATCGGTCGGAGATGTAGCGGTGGCTCAGGGTCACCGCTGCCACGAGGGCTCCGTCGTGGATCTTCACGCCGTGGAAGACCTCGAGCCGCTCGCGGAGCCCGCGCAGGATCGAGAGAGCGTCCTCCTCGCTGGGCTCGTCGACCAGCACGGGCTGGAACCGGCGCTCGAGGGCGGCGTCCTTCTCGATGTGCGTGCGGTACTCGTCCAGCGTGGTCGCGCCGATCATGTGCAGCTCGCCACGTGCGAGCAACGGCTTGAGCATGTTGCCGGCGTCCATCGCACCCTCGCCGGCGCCTGCGCCCACGACGGTGTGGAGCTCGTCGACGAACAGCAGGATGTGGCCCTCGGCGCTCTGCACCTCGTTGAGCACGGCCTTGAGCCGCTCCTCGAACTCGCCGCGGTACTTCGCGCCGGCGATCAGGGCACCCATGTCGAGGGCGAAGACGGTCTTGTCCCGCAGGCCCTCGGGGACGTCCCCGTCGGCGATCCGCTGGGCGAGGCCTTCGACGATCGCCGTCTTGCCCACTCCGGGCTCGCCGATGAGGACCGGGTTGTTCTTGGTCTTGCGGGACAGGATCTGGACGGTCCGGCGGATCTCGGAGTCCCGGCCGATCACCGGCTCGAGCTTTCCCGCCTTCGCGGCCTCGACGAGGTCACGGCCGTACTTGCCCAGCGCCTCGTAGGTCCCCTCGGGCGTCGCCGAGGTGACTCGTTGGTGGCCGCGCACCTCGGTCAGCGCAGCCAGGAACGTGTCGCGGGTCAGGCCCTGGTCCCGCAGGAGCCGCCCGGCGGCTGACTGCGAGCCCTCCTCCACCAGCGCGATCACGAGGTGCTCGACCGAGACATATTCGTCCTTGAGCCTGCGCGCCTCGCCGTCGGCAGCGTCGAGGAGCCGCGAGAGCCGCTGCGTGACGTGCACCTGCCCAGGCGTCACGCCCGGCCCGCTGACCCGCGGGCGCCGGCCGAGCTCGGCCTCGAGCTCCTCACGCAGTCGGTCCGGGTCGGCCCCGGCGCGTGCGAGCAGCGGCGCGACGAGCCCCTCGGCTTGGTCGAGCAGCGCGAGCAGCAGGTGCTCGCCGTCCACCTCGGTGTGGCCGAAGCGCAGCGCCTTGGTCTGCGCGTCGTGCAGCGCCTCCTGCGACTTCTGGGTCAGTCTATTCATGTCCATGGAGCGCCTCCTCGTCGTGTCGTGCGCCGTTGTGCGTTCTCCAGTTCCGCGATCCGGTCGAGCAGCTGGACCACCAGCCCGGTGGCGCTGTAGCCGAGGTTCAGGCTCATCCGCAGCCGCTGGATCCTGGCCATCTCCTTCACCTGGGACGGGTCGAACCACAGGCGACCCTGCGCGTCGCGGGTGACCTGCAGCAGCCCGAGCGCGACCAGGCGGCGCACCAGCTCCGGGTGTACGCCGGTGACCTGCGCATAACTCTCCAGGCTCAGCCGGTGGGGTCGGGCCAGCTCGAAGCGCGTGGTCGCGGTCATCGTCTACTCCTCGCGTCGAAGCGGGACACCTTCGCGAGCTCCTCGAAGTGCCGCCGCTCGTCGTCGGACAGGGTGCGGGGCACGCGCACCTGCAGCTCCGCGTAGAAGTCCCCGGGCGTGCCCTTCGGGTGAGGGAGCCCACGGCCCTTGAGCCGCAGGCGGCGGTGGCTGGACGACCCGGCCGGGACCTTGACCGTGGCCGCTCCTCCGGGCGTGTCGACGGACACCGACGCCCCGAGAGCGGCTTCCCAGGGAGCGACCGGCAGGAGTGCGTGCACGTCACGACCCTCGACCCGGTAGCGCGGGTGGTCGGCGATCCGGACCACCAGGTAGAGGTCTCCGGCCGCCGCGTCGCCGCTGCCAGGTCCGCCCTGGCCCCGCAGTCGGATCCGTTGGCCGTCGACGACTCCCGGCGGGATGGTGACGTCGAGCGTGCGGGGGCCGTCCGGACCCGTGATCGTGAGGCTGCGCTCGGTGCCGCGGTAGGCCTCCTCGACCGAGATCTCCACCTCCGCCTCGTGGTCGGCGCCCGGGACCGGGCCGGGTCCCCAGCCGGCCCGGCCCCGGCCGCCCCGCCCTCGCCCACCGAAGATCCCCCCGAGCAGGTCCTCGATGTCGATCTCGTCACCGAAGTCGGCCCCGCCGAAGCCGCCGGACGGCCCGCCCCCCGACCATCGGCCGCGTGCGCCTGCCGCCGCATCGGCATAGGCGCGGCCCTGGCGCCAGGCGGCCGGGTCCGCGTCGGGTGGCACACGTCGGAAGTCCTCGCCGAAGGCGTCGTAGCGCCGCCGTTGCTCGGGGTCCGACAGCACGTCGTAGGCCTCGGCGATGTCCTTGAACCTCTCCTCGGCCCCAGCCTGCTTGTTGACGTCGGGGTGGTTCTGGCGCGCAAGCCTGCGGTAGGCGCGTTGGATCTCGGCCGGGTCGGCATCGCGAGAGACACCGAGGACCTCGTAGAAGTCCTTGGCCATCAGGAAGCCCTGGTTGCCACCACGACAGCAGCCGGACGCAGGAGCTTGTCGTCGGGTCCGTATCCGGGGCGGACGACCTGGGCCACGGTGCCGGGCGTCAGCCCCTCACCGGACACGGTGCTGACCGCCTCGTGCACGGCGGGGTCGAAGGCCCGGCCGTCGTCCTCACGACGCGGGTAGCCGAGGTCGGCCAGGACGCCGACCGCCTGCGCGAGCACTGCTCGCAGGCCCTCGGCCACCGAGCTGGGGTCGGCCGACGCGTGCTCGAGCGCTCGCTCGAGGTTGTCCAGGACGGGCAGCCACCTGGTGGCCACGGCCGCCCGTTCCTGCTCGCGGGCGCGCACCACGTCGCGTGCGCACCGCTTGCGGAAGTTGTCGAGCTCGGCAGCTGTGCGCCGCCACGCGTCTTCGAGCTCGGCGACCTGGCGCGACTGGCCGACAGTCTCGGGCGTGGCATCGTCCGGCGCGTCGCCCGACCGGGCCTCGGTCGTGGGGGTCTCGGTCGAGGGGGTCTCGGTCGTGGGTGCCTCGTGGTCGGACATGGCGGTCAGTGGGAGGTGAACTCGGCGTCGATGACGTCGTCGTCGCCGCTGTCGGACGGCTCGGCGGCGGAGCTCGCCGACCCGCTCGACGGCCCGCCATCCCGGGCGGCGGCGCCGAGCGCCTGGCTCAGCTGGTGGAGCTCCCCTGTCAAGGCGCGGAGGCGGTCCACCGGTTCGTCGCCCTCCACGGCCTGGCGCGCCTCCTCGACCAGCATCTCGGCACGAGCGCGGTCGTGCTCGGGCACGGACGCGCCGGCTTCGTCGAGGGTCTTGCGCACCTGGTAGGCCACGGAGTCGAGTTGGTTGCGAGCATCGACCCGCTCACGCAGGGCAGCATCCTCACCGCGATGGGTCTCGGCGTCCCTGACCATCCGCTCGACCTCCTCCTGGCTCAGCGTGGAGGACTCGCTGATGGTCACCTCCTGCTCGGCACCGGTGTCCTTGTCCCGCGCCGAGACGTGCAGGATGCCGTTGGCATCGATGTCGAAGGTCACCTCGATCTGGGGCACCCCACGCGGGGCGGGACGGATGTCCTCCAGACGGAACCGTGCCAGCACCCGGTTGTCGGCCGCCCTCTCCCGCTCGCCCTGGAGCACGACGACGTCGACGGCGGACTGGTTGTCCTCCGCGGTGCTGAAAATCTCGGTCCGCCGGGCCGGAATTGTCGTGTTGCGCTCGATGACCTTGGTCATCACCCCGCCCATCGTCTCCAGCCCCAACGACAGGGGCGTGACGTCAAGCAGCAGCACATCCTTCACGTCGCCCTTGATGATCGCCGCTTGGACGGCTGCACCGACGGCCACGACCTCGTCCGGGTTGACGGTCATGTTGGGCTCCTTGCCCCCGGTCAGGCGGCGCACCAATGCCTGTACGGCCGGAATCCGCGTCGAGCCGCCGACGAGAATGACCTCGTCGATGTCGTCGGTGGTGACCTTGGCGTCCTCCATCGCCTGCCTGACCGGGCCGAGGCAGCGCTCGACGAGGTCGGCGGTCAGTTGCTCGAACGACGACCTCATCAGGTTCACGTTGAGATGCTTCGGTCCGGAGGCATCCGCGGTGACGAACGGGAGGTTGACCGCGGTCTGACTGACGGCCGATAGGTCGACCTTGGCCTTCTCGGCAGCCTCGAACAGTCGCTGCAATGCCTGGGAGTCGTCGCGCAGGTCGATGCCATTGGACTTCTTGAACTCGTCCGCCAGGTAGTCCACGATCCGGCGATCGAAGTCATCGCCGCCGAGATGGGTGTCTCCCGCTGTCGACCGGACCTCCACCACGCCGTCCCCCACGGTGAGGACGCTGACGTCGAAGGTGCCGCCCCCGAGGTCGAAGACCAGCACGGTCTCGTTCTCGAGCTTGTCCATCCCGTAGGCGAGGGCAGCGGCCGTCGGTTCGTTGATGATCCGGAGGACCTCGAGCCCCGCGATCCGGCCGGCGTCCTTCGTGGCCTGACGCTGCGCGTCGTTGAAGTGCGCCGGGACGGTGATGACCGCCTCGGTGACCCGCTCACCGAGGAACTTCCCGGCGTCGTCGACCAGCTTGCGCAGCACCTGGGCGGAGATCTCCTCCGGGGCGTACATCTTGTCGTTGACCTTGAAGCGCACCGCACCGTCGGACCCCGCAACCACATCGAACGAGACGGTGTTCATCTCGCTGCTGACCTCGTCGTACTTATGACCGATGAATCTCTTCGCGGAGTAGATAGTCCCCTTCGGATTCAGGATCGACTGCCGCCTCGCCATCTGGCCGACCAGGCGCTCACCGTTCTCCAGGAAAGCCACCACGGACGGCGTCGTCCGGTTGCCCTCCGCGTTCGGGATCACCTGCGCCTGCCCACCCTCCATCGCTGCGATCACCGAGTTCGTCGTTCCCAGGTCGATGCCGACTGCCCTGCCCATGACCACTCCATTCGCCGGAAGCTCGTGTGTGACCATGCTCCTCAGGGGCCACGTCACCGGCATCCCGTGAACGGGTGACCTTTGAGGGGCAGGTCTCCGGCTATCTCATGGGAAGGTGATGCTGCAGCGCCAGCACGGTCAGCTCGACTCGCGTGTGGATGTCGAGCTTGAGGTACACGTGCTTCAGGTGGGCGTCCACGGTGTGGCGCGAGAGGTGGAGCTCCGTGGCGATAGCGCGGTTGGTCATGCCCGCAGCGACACCGGCCACGACGCGCAGTTCGCCGTCGGTGAGCGAACCCCACCCTCGGTCCAGGTCCTCGTCGCCGTGCGAACCCACCCTGACCATGGGGTACCGCCTCGCCTCGGTGAGGCGGGCCGCGGGGTACTCGTCCGGCCGCAGGTAGTGAGGGTTGTCGATCACCATGCCGTCTAGCAGGACCTTGGGGTGCGTCTGGAGCACCTGGACGAGCATCTGCGCCCCGAACTTCTCGAGGTCGTAGAGACAGATGAGGATGGCGGGCATCTCCTCGACCATGCGGTTGAGGGACGACTCGTAGACGAACAGGTCGTCCCAGCCCGGAACGCCGGGCAGCACCCACGACATCTCGCCGGCGGCTCTGATGAGGTCGAAGTTGTCGGCGATCGCCTTGTCCACCCTGCCAGTCAGGAAGCTCACCATGGCCTCGACGCTGAACTCCCCCGAGCGGAGGTATGCGTCTGACGAGCGTTCAACGTCGAGCTGCGCCGAGCGTCGCGAGTAGTCGGCGCCGGGCTGCCCGACGAGGCGCTCCCGGACCAGCGCCGGGTCGACGTCGTCGATCAGGCACAAACACTTGTCGCCGTGCCTCAGCCCCTCCTCGAGGAAGGGGTACAACAACCGGTCGCGCTCGGCCGGACCCGAGTAGAGCGCGCAGAAATGAGTTCCCGAACTCACAGCGTCGACCCCGGGGATCCCGAGACTCAGACCGCTCATGCTCGTCACCGTTCGATGGATCCAATGGATGGATCGCACCGTAGCGCATCCGGCACGGACGGCATCCCGTGCCCGAGTCGGCTGGGTGAGCGCCCACACGAGCGGAGGCTGTCACGCCCGCAAGCTCCGTCAACGGCAGGAGGTCGGCAGACGCCCTCCTCAGCGGGCGTGGCCGTCCTTGTCGGGGGGTGAGGTCGACCATCCCGGTCAGCAGCTTCGGCCCACGACCGCCGTCGGCGATCGGGAACTCGCTGACGTGGTGCCACACGTGCTCATCGACGCTGGGGCGCTTCACGCCGCCGAACCGTGTCTCGTCGTCAGCCATCTCCTGCAACAGTGGGCGGATCGAGGTCCACACGGTGTTCCACGTCGTGCCGAGCTGGCGTGCAATCCCGCTGATCGAGGCGTGCTCGCGACGCATCTGGTTGATCGCCCACCAGCATGCCCGCGTGGTCAGCAACGCTCGCGGCCGGGCCACCTGCTCGTCTTGCTCAGTGAAGACCCTCGTGGCGCAGGCAGTCTCTTCGCAGCGCCAGGTCCGCTTGCGCCACACCAACCTCACCGGCCGGTCGAAGCACGGTGCGTCGACCAGCGTGACGTCGCTGCGACCGTGGCTGTGCGCGATCACGCCACAGGTCGTGCAGCCCATCGGCGCACGCGTCGACTCAACGCCAACGGTGAGCAGTCCGACGTCGTGGTCGTACTCGACCGCGGTCACGTGCAGGTCGCCGAGGCCGACGAGCAGATCGCATCGGGTGCAGTAAGAGGTGTCGTGATAGCAGCGCGCAGCAGAGTGCGCCGTAGGCTCGGACAACGTCGAGGCCTTCCGGTCGGTCCCCACCGGTCTCGGCCTGGCGCTCGCGGAGGCCGTCGCCCTCGCCCATGACGGTCGCGTCGAGGTCGACGCGACGCCCACGGGCCCGCGGGCCACGCTGCTGCTGTCGCGCGCTCCCGCTCCGCCCGGCTCCTCCTGAGCCGGCACACCACCACGCGACCATTGACAGGCAAGTGTTCACTTGCCTATAGTCCAGACATGGTCGACGTGTTCAGGGCGCTCGACGATGAGACTCGCCGGCTCATCCTCGACGGACTGGCCGAGCGGGACGGTCAGACCCTGTTCGAGATCTGCACCATGCTCACCACCCGCCACGGCGTGGGGTCCTCGCGTCAGGCGATCTCGCAACACCTCGCGGTGCTCGAGGATGCCGGCCTGGTCGCCAGTGAACGACGCGGCCGCACCAAGGTGCACCACTTCAACCGTGAACCGCTCGCGGCCATCGCCCGACGCTGGCCCCTCACCGAGGAGAAACCGCCATGAAGATCCGCCTCACCAGCATCTACGTCGACGACCAGCGCGCGGCGTTGGCGTTCTACACGGACATCCTGGGATTCATCACGAAGCACGACGTCCCGCTGGGAGACAACTCCTGGCTGACCGTGGTGTCACCTGACGACACCGAGGGGCCCGAGCTCCTGCTGGAGCCCGCGGACCACCCGGCGGTCAAGCCGTACCGCGACGCTCTCGTCAGCGACGGCATCCCGCTCGCGCAGCTCGCCGTCGACGACGTCGCCGCCGAGCACGAGCGGCTGTCCCGACTGGGAGTGGTGTTCACGCAGCCGCCGACAGCCATCGGCGTGGGATCCGTCGCCGTCTTCGACGACACCTGCGGCAACCTGATCCAGATCGTCGACCGGATCCCCACCGGTGACTGACTCCGCCTACCCCACCCTGGTCCACACGGCGATCGACGCTCGCGACCCGCGAGCCCTGGCCGAGTTCTACCGTGAGCTGCTCGGGCTGCACTACCGGGACCGCGACCTGCCGCCCGTCGACGGGAGCCACGACGCGCCCACGTGGATCGTCCTGCTCGACGAGGCGGGTCGCCGGGTCGTGACCATCCAGCGCAAGGACGACACCGTCCCCCCGACGTGGCCCTCCGAGGCGGTCCCCATGCAGATGCCCATGGACTTCGCAGTGCGTGACGTCATCGAGCTGGAACGGCACCGCGACCGCGCCATCGCCCTGGGAGCCCGCCTGCTCCACGACCGGACCGACGTGACGGACGCCCCCCTGTACGTGCTTGCCGACCCAGCGGGCCACCCGTTCTGCCTCGTGGTCTGAGGACGACGAAGGGCCCGGTCTGCTGACCGGGCCCTTCGTGGTGCTGTACCCCCGACCGGATTCGAACCGGCGCTACCGCCTTGAGAAAGGGATCCAAGGGTCACCGAATGACGCTGGAACTCACTGATACCGCGGGTCCGCGATCGTGCTCTGCGTCGATGAGAAGTCTCAGATCCAGGCCCTGGACCGCACCGTGCCTGCCGATTCACGACTTTGCTCGTTCCGGGATTCTGCGAAGTCTGGACGTCCCGCAAGCCGTACCTCCTGGGGGACGAATACGGGCATATCCGCCACCACCGCCGCGGCGTCCCGGATGACCCGTCCGCAGTGATTCCCGGTGACGGGACGCCGTGCGGCCACGGACGCGGGGTCAACCTGCGTTGATACCGACAGCCCACCGGCGTGCCCCAGTCACGGAACGACTCGCGGACCGGGACAATGCCCGCATGGCTCGACGTACCACCAAGCAACCACTCCCCGACGACTTCGAGGAGCACATCCTCGACATCGACGTCGGTGACGAGATGCGCTCCTCGTTCCTCGAGTACGCCTACAGCGTAATCTACTCGCGCGCGCTGCCCGACGCCCGCGACGGGCTCAAGCCCGTCCAGCGGCGGATCCTCTACACGATGGACGAGATGAACCTGCGGCCCGACCGCGGCCACGTCAAGAGCGCCCGCGTCGTCGGCGAGGTGATGGGCAAGCTGCACCCCCACGGCGACAACGCCATCTACGACGCGCTCGTGCGCCTGGCCCAGCCGTGGTCGATGCGGGTGCCGTTCATCGACGGCCACGGCAACTTCGGCTCGCCCGACGATTCCCCCGCCGCCATGCGCTACACCGAGTGCCGGATGCTGCCCTCCGCGGTGGCGATGACCGCCTCGATCGACGAGGACACGGTCGACTTCAAGCCCAACTACGACTCGCGCGAGACCGAGCCGACGGTCCTGCCCGCGGCCATCCCCAACCTCATCGTCAACGGCACGACCGGCATCGCGGTCGGCATGGCGACCAACATCGCGCCGCACAACCTGGTCGAGGTCGTGCAGGCGCTGCGCCACCTCATCACCCACCCCAAGGCCGGCCTCGACGACCTGATGCGCTTCATCCCCGGCCCCGACCTGCCGACCGGCGGCAAGATCGTCGGCCTCGACGGCGTCCGCGACGCCTACGAGACCGGGCGCGGCACCTTCAAGATGCGCGCCACCGCCCGGATCGAGTCCGTGACGCCGCGCCGCAAGGGCATCGTCGTGACCGAGCTCCCCTACGGCGTCGGCACCGAGCGGGTGATCGAGCGGATCAAGGCGCTCGTGCTGTCCAAGAAGATCCAGGGCATCGCCGACCTCAAGGACCTCACCGACCGCAGCCACGGGCTGCGCCTGGTCATCGAGGTGAAGAACGGCTTCGTCCCCGAGGCGCTGCTCGAGCAGCTCTACAAGATGACGCCGATGGAGGACTCCTTCGGCATCAACACTGTCGCGCTCGTCGACGGCCAGCCGCGCACGCTCGGGCTCAAGGAGCTGCTGGAGGTCTTCCTCCAGCACCGCTTCGACGTCGTACGCCGCCGCTCGGTGTTCCGCCGCACCAAGGCCGCCGACCGGCTGCACCTGGTCGAGGGACTGCTCATCGCGATCCTCGACATCGACGAGGTCATCCAGGTCATCCGCTCCTCCGACAACGCGTCGCAGGCCAAGGAGCGGTTGATCGACATCTTCGAGCTGAGCCAGATCCAGGCCGACTGGATCCTGGACATGCCGCTGCGCCGGCTGACGAAGTTCTCCCGGCTCGAGCTGGACAAGGAGAAGGCCGAGCTCGAGCGCGAGATCGAGCAGCTCGACGCGATCATCAACGACGAGAAGCTGCTGCGGAAGGTCGTCTCCGACGAGCTGGCCGAGGTCGCCAAGACCTACGGCACCCCGCGCCGTACCGTCCTGCTCGCCTCCGCCGGCACCACGGTCACCGCCGCGAGCCTCGAGGTGGCCGACGACCCGTGCTTCGTCTTCCTGTCCTCCAGCGGCCTCGTCGCGCGAACGGCGAACGCGACCCTGCCCGGACAGGGCGAGTCCCGGGCCAACCACGACGTCATCACCTCCGCGGTGCGCACCACGGTCCGGGGCGAGGTGGGCGTGCTGACGTCGCGCGGTCGGCTGATCAAGGTCGGCGTGCTGGACATGCCCGGCCTCCCCGACTCCGCCAACGACCCCAACCTCCAGGGCGGGCTGCCGCTCAGCGAGGTGCTCTCACTGGACAGCGGCGAGCGTGCGCTCGCCCTCACGTCCCTGGCGACCGAGGGGCCCGGACTCGCGCTCGGCACCCGCGACGGCGTGGTCAAGCGGGTCAACCCCGAGGTGCTCGGCAAGGACGACTGGGACGTCATCTCGCTCAAGGACGACGACGAGGTCGTCGGTGCCATCGAGCTGACCACCGGCGACGAGACGCTGTGCTTCATCACCACCGATGCCCAGCTGCTGCACTTCGGTGCCGACGGCGTGCGCCCGCAGGGTCGCTCCGGGGGCGGCATCGCCGGGGTCCGGCTGACGCCCGGCGAGCGGGTGGCCTGGTTCGGTGTGGTCGACGCGGAGGACTCCGTCGTCGTGACCGCCTCCGGTGCCTCGACCGCCCTGCCGGGCACCGAGGCCGGCGCGGTCAAGGTGACGCCGTTCAGCGAGTACCCCGCCAAGGGCCGCGCCACCGGTGGTGTGCGCTGCCACCGCTTCCTCAAGGGCGAGGACACCCTCGTCACCGCCTGGGCCGGCTCCGCGCCCGCGCGCGCAGCCGCTGCCAGCGGCGCACCGATCGAGCTTCCGGCCGCGACCGGTCGCCGCGACGGCTCGGGCATCCCGGGGTCGCAGGCCATCGCCGCTGTCGCAGGGCCGGTCGCCGTACTCCTGAAGGACCGGACGGTGGACGCGGTCGCGAGTGCCCCTGCTGACGGGGCCTGATGTGCAAGGCTGAACGCATGATTGCTCGCGCCGCTGCGCTGTCCCTCCTCGCCGCTCTCGCCCTGACCTCGTGCACCGGTGACGGTGAGCAGAAGGCCTCCGAGGACACGTCGCCCGAGGAGGTGCTGGCCGCGGCCGCGACCACCCTCGGTGACACGAGCGGCGTCGACCTCACGCTGTCGACCGAGGACCTGCCCGCGGGCGTCACCGGCATCACCAGGGCCGCCGGTGTGGCCACCAACGCACCCGCCTTCGAGGGCACCATCACCGTGGTCATCTCCGGCCAGAGCGTCGACGTGCCGGTGGTGGCCGTCGACGGCACCGTCTACGCCCAGATCCCGTTCACGGAGGGCTGGCAGGACGTCGACCCCGGCGACTACGGCGCGCCCGACCCGGCCCAGCTCGTCAACTCCGAGACCGGCTTCGCCTCCCTGCTCGGTGTCACCACCGACCTCGAGGAGGGCGAGAGCGTCCGCGGCGGAGCCGACAACTCCGAGGTCCTCACCACCTACACCGGCACGGTCCCGGGCGACGCGATGAAGAAGGTCATCCCCAGCTCGTCGGGTGACACCTTCGAGGCGGAATACCTCGTCTCCGACGACGGCGAGCTCCGCCAGGCCGTCCTGACCGGGGTGTTCTACGCCAAGAGCGATGCGATGACCTACACCGTCGACTTCGCCGACTACGGCACGAGCAAGGACATCGTCGCCCCGTGAGCGAGGTGACCGGGTCGGCTCCGACCCGGGCGCTGCTGAGCCTCGCGGCCGTCGCGGTCGCCTTCGCCGCCGCCGACACCTATGTCGTCGTGCTGGCGTTGCCGGACATGATGACGAGCGTCGGCGTCCCGATCGACCAGCTCCAGCGAGCAGCGCCGATCATCTCCGGCTTCCTGCTGGGGTACGTCGCCATGCTCCCGCTCATCGGCAGGATCGCCGACCTCCGCGGTCGCGTGCCGGTGCTGGTCTTCTCGCTCGTGCTCTTCGCGCTGGGCTCGCTCGTCACCGCGCTGGCCTACGACATGCCCTCGATGGTGATCGGCAGGTTCCTCCAGGGCGTCGGTGGTGGCGGGCTGGTGCCGGCGACGCTGGCACTCGTCGCCGACCTCTATCCCAAGGAGCGCCGCGGCGTCCCGCTCGGCATCGTCTCGGCCGTGCAGGAGATCGGCTCGGTCATCGGCCCGCTCTTCGGTGCGGTGGTGCTGGCCTTCGCCGACTGGCGGGCGATCTTCCTGATCAACCTCGCGGTGGGCCTGCTGCTGGCGGCCGCCCTGCGCTCCATCGCCTCGCCGCTGGCTGAGCTGCCGGCCGACTCACCGCTGGTTGAGCAGGCGCGCCAGCGCCGTGTCGAGACCAAGGTGAAACGCCCCGACCTCCTCGGCGCACTCCTCCTCGTGGCGACCCTGGTCGCCGGAGCCCTCGTCTTCGTCCGCCCCGCCGAGCTCCTGCGCGACCTCACGTGGGGTCAGCTCTTCATCCCCTACGTCGGGTCCGGTCGCTGGCTGACCCCGATCGGCCTGATCGCGATCGGTGCCGCGCTCCTGCTCGTCGCGCGCTGCCTCGTCGCGAAGCGGCCGCTGCTCGACCTGCGCCGCTGGGGCGCCAGCCTCGTCGAGGCCGACCTGGTCGGCGCCCTGCTGCTGGCGGTCGCGCTCGCGGGCGTGATCCTCGCCTTCGCGACGGCCGATCCGAAGATCCAGGTGTTCTCCGACCGCGGCTGGTGGTTCCTGCTCGGGTCGGCGGTTGCGAGCGTGCTGTTCGTCGCGCACCTGCGCCGGGCCGCGGCACCCCTGCTTCCGCGCGGTGCGCTGCGGCGTACCCCCGCGTGGGGAGCGCTGCTGGTCAGCTTCTTCATCGGGGCCGCGCTGATCGCTGCCCTGATCGACATCCCGCTCTTCGCGCGCACCACGGTCTATCCCGACTCCCAGCTCGCCGCCGCGCTGGTGCTCGTGCGTTTCCTCGTCGCACTGCCCGTCGGGGCCGTGATCGGCGGCTACCTCATCCGACGCCTCTCCCCCGGCGTGGTCACCGCCGCCGGCATGCTGCTGGCCGCGGCCGGCTTCGTGCTGATGGCGCAGTGGGGGCTGACGACCGTCGAGGAGCCGATCGCCAACCTCGGGCTGATCACCGGCGGGCTCGGCTTCGGGCTGGCGCTGGCGCCCGTCAACGCCGCCCTGCTCGCCTTCACCGACGACGACGTGCACGGCGTCGCGAGCGCCTTCGTCGTGGTCTCGCGGATGGTCGGCATGCTCGTCGGCATCTCCGCGCTCACCACGATCGGCCTGCGCCGCTACTACTCCGAGCAGGGCGTCATCCCGCCCGTGCGCGAAGTCTGCGACGGCAGGACCCGCTGCAAGGAGTTCTCAGACCTGCTCCGCGTCGCCGGCATCGCCCAGGAGCACACCGTGTTCTACGGTGCGGCCGTCTGCGCGGTCGTCGCCGCCGTCCTGGCCCTCGTCCTGTTCCGTACGGCGACAGCGACACCCCTCTCCACGAGGGACGCCCTGTCGATCCACTGAGACCTGCCGCGGGCTTCAGCCCGTGTGGTGCACCTCCTGCAGTCCGTGCACCGGGGTGTCGATGCCCTCGAACCTCGCCTTGAGCTGGAGCGCGAGGTAGAGCGAGTAGTGCCGCGACTGGTGCAGGTTGCCACCGTGCATCCAGAGGTTCTCGATCTGGGTGGGCTTCCACATGTTGCGCTGCTCGCCCTCCCACGGCCCCGGGTCCTTGGTCGTGTCCGAGCCGAGGCCCCACACCTTGCCGAGCCGGTCGGCGGTCTCCTGGTCGATCAGGTCGGCCACCCAGCCGTTCATGGATCCGTAGCCGGTGGCGAACACGACGACGTCGGCGGGCAGCTCGGTGCTGTCGGCCAGCACCACCGCGTTCGCGGTGAGGTGGTCGATCTGGCCGCGGACCAGCTTCACGTCGCCGTTGGCGACGAGGTCGGCCGCACCGACGTCGATGTAGTAGCCCGAGCCGCGACGCAGGTACTTCATGAACAGGCCGGAGCCGTCGTCGCCCCAGTCGTGCTCGAAGCCGGCCGCCTCCAGCCGCTCGTAGAAGTCCTTGTCCTTCTCCGCCATCGCCTCGTAGGCCGGGATCTGGAAGGTGTGCAGGATCCGGTAGGGCAGGGACGCGAAGATCAGGTCCGCCTTCTCCGTCGTGACACCCGCAGCGACCGCCCGCTCGGAGTAGAGGTCACCGAGCCCGATCTCCATCAGGCTGTCGCTCTTGACGATGTGCGTCGAGCTGCGCTGCACCATCGTGACGTCGACGTCGTTCTCCCACAGTGCGCCGCAGATGTCGAAGGCGGAGTTGTTGCTCCCGATCACGACGACCTTCTTGCCCCGGTAGGGATCCGGCCCGGGGTGCGCCGAGGAGTGGTGCAGGTCGCCCTCGAAGACGTCCGTGCCCGGCACGTCAGGGACGTTGGGCTTGCCGGACATCCCGGTGGCGAACACCAGCTGCGTCGGGCGCAGGGTGAGCGGCTTGCCCTCCCGCTCGACCTCGACGGTCCACTCCCCGGTCTCCTCGGACCAGGTGGCGCTCGTCGCCGTCGTGCTCGACCAGTAGGGCACCTCCATGATCTTCGTGTAGGACTCGAGCCAGTCGCCGATCTTGTCCTTGGGCGCGAAGACCGGCCAGTTGTCCGGGAACTTCAGGTAGGGCAGGTGGTCGTACCAGACCGGGTCGTGCAGGCACAGCGACTTGTAGCGGTTGCGCCACTGGTCGCCGGGTCGCGGGTGCTTGTCGATCACCAGGCTGGGCACACCGAGCTGGCGCAGGCGGGCTCCGAGCGCGATCCCGCCCTGCCCGCCGCCGATGACCAGCACGTAGGGCTGGGTGGTGCTGCCGAGGCTCTCGGCCTCGGCCTGCCTGCGCTCGAGCCAGGTCTGGCGCTGCTTGTCGGCGCCGTGCTCGGCCCCGCGGGGCCGGTGCTCGTTCCTCGGCTCCTCGAAGCCCTTGAGCTCGTAGAGCGTGGTCAGGAAGGTGAAGGCCTTGCGCTCACCGTCCTCCTCGACCAGCCGCAGCAGCCCACGGCCCCGGCCGGCCCCCGTCTCGAACAGGATCCAGGCGGTGATCATGCCGTCCGCCTCGTCCGCGGGCTCCTCCAGCGTGAAGCCGGAGGGATCGGTGCCGGCGAGGGTGTTCTCCAGGAGGTCGGTGATCCCCTCCCTCCCCTCCACGGTCGTGATGTTCCAGGTGAAGGACACCAGGTCTCGCCAGTAGGACTCGGTGGCGAACAGCGCGGCCGCGGCGGGCACGTCCCGGGCGGCCAGGGCCGCCTCGAAGCTGTCGAGCCAGGCGGTGGCGGTGGCGCTCGGGTCCTGCTCTGAGGTGACGACGGGGGCGTTGAGGGTCTCGGTCATGATGTCTCCTTCCGACGTGACCCACGACACACCGAGACGTAGCATCGGCGGGAGGGTTGCAGCCGGGTTGCAAGGGATCGGAGGTGCCATGGGCGACCAGCTCGAGCCATGGCGCGCCCGTGAGCGGGTGCTGTCGGGCGATGGATCGCCCCAGGAGGTCCGCCCCGAGATCAGCGCGTCGTGGCGCCGGGTCCGGGCCAGCGGGCTCGCGCCGGGCGCCGAGCCCGCCGTCGCTCCCCTGACGGAGAGCGAGGTCGAGTCCCGACGCAGCACCAGCGCCATGGTGCCGCTGCTGCCGGGCATCACCGGCTCCCTGTCGCCCGCCGTCGATGACGGCCTGCTGGTCGTGGTGACCGACACCGATGGGCGCGTGCTGTGGCGTCGGGGCGGCTCGGGCGTACGCCGCCTGGCTGACGGGCTCGGCTTCGTGCCCGGGTCCGCGTGGACCGAGGCCAATGTCGGCACCAACGCCATCGGCACCTGCCTGGTGCTCGGCCAGCCCGTGCACATCCAGGGCCCGGAGCACTACGTCCAGTCCCACACCCGCTGGAGCTGCGCCGCTGCGCCCGTGCGTGACCCGTGGTCGGGCGAGAGCCTGGGCGCGGTGGACATCAGCGGCCCGGGCTTCGCCGTACGCCGATCCGTGCTCGCCCTCGTCGGCGTGACCGCGCGCCTGGCCGAGGCAGAGCTCCGCACCGACCACGCCATCGCACTCGAACGGCTCCGCGCCTATGCCGCTCCCGTCGTGGCTCGCGTCGGTGGGCGCGCACTGGCGGTCGACCCGGGTGGACACGTCGCCGCGGTCACCGGTTTCACGGCCCCCGACCGGCTGGTGCTGCCCCCCGACCTGTCGTCGGGGTCGACCTGGCTGCCCGCCCTGGGCGCCGTGACGGTCCAGCCGCTGCCGGGAGGGTGGCTGCTGCGCCTCGGCAACGACGACCTCGAGGCCACCGAGCTGGTGCTGGACCTGCGCGGACGACCGGAGCTGCGGGTCAGCTCCGCCAGCCACTCGTGGCAGCACCACCCGAGCCCGCGGCACACCCAGATCCTGTTGGCGCTCATCCGCTCGCCGCAGGGGCGCACGGCCGCCCAGCTCGCCGAGGACCTGTTCGCCGACGAGACGCGGGTCGTCACCGTGCGGGCGGAGATGTCGCGGCTGCGGCGTGCGCTCGGCTCCCTGCTGGAGGCCCAGCCCTATCGCATCGCGTCGTCGGTGCGCGCGACGGTGCTCGACCCGGGCGAGGCGTCCACACTGTGGCCCTCGCACATCCCGACTCCTGACCTCGGCTAATCTCGCGATCGTGGACGACTTCAGCGACCTGATCACTGCCAACCAGGAGTTCGCGGAGAGCTTCGAGCTCGGCGACTTCGACGGTGTTGCCCATGCGGGCGTCGCCATCGTCACGTGCATGGACAGCCGGATCGACCCACTGCGTATGCTCGGCCTCCACCACGGCGATGCCAAGATCTTCCGCAACCCCGGCGGCCGCGTGACCAGCGCGGCGCTTGAGGCGCTCGTCCTCGGCGTCCACCTGCTCGGGGTCAACCGCATCCTGATCGTGCCCCACACCAAGTGCGCGATGGCCTCCAACACCGAGGCCGACCTGCGCGTCAAGGTCGGCAGGTCGGCGGGCGTCGACGCCTCCTGGCAGCAGTTCCACGTCATCTCCGACCAGGTGGCGGCCCTGCAGGAGGACGTCCAGATGGTGCGCTCGCACCCGCTGATCCCCGAGTCGGTCGCCATCGGCGGGTTCCTCTACAACGTGGACTCCGGGTTGATCGACCAGAAGTTCTGACGCGCCCGCTCGGCGCGAAGGCAGTTCCTAGGACGTCCTAGGAATCTCCCGTAGCCTGTTCGCATGGCACGAGACAGGGACCCGATCCACGAGGCGCGCGGCCAGTGGATCCGGCACGGCTGGGACGACGCTGCCGACGGCATGGCGATGGTCACCTCGATCGTGCGCGTGCAGCAGCTGCTGATGGAGCGCATCGACGCGGTCCTGCGCCCGCTCGAGCTGACCTTCGCCCGCTACGAGGTGCTGCGCCTGCTGTCCTTCGCCCAGTCCGGCGCGATGCCGATGACCCGGCTCGGGTCCCTGCTCCAGGTGCACCCCACCAGCGTCACCAGCGCGGTCGAGCGACTGGTCAAGCAGGGCTACGTCGAACGCCTGCGCCGCGACGACGACCGTCGCGTGATCCTGGCCTCCCTGACCGACGCAGGTCGCGACGTCGTCGACCGCGCCACCCTCGGCCTCAACACCCAGGTGTTCGAGCAGCCCGGACTCCCCACCGCGGGGGTCCTGCAGCTCACCGATCTGCTCGGCGAGCTGCGTGAGGCTGCCGGCGACCACGTGACGGCGTCGGCTACTTCACAGTAGTTAGTTGGATGTCCTACTATTGCGGTAGTAGGACATCCAACTACTCTCGCAAGGATCCTCATGGTCGAGCTCCACCAGCCCCAGCACCCGGTCCGCCTCGTCACGGCGTCAGCCCTGTTCGACGGGCACGACGCCTCGATCAACATCATGCGGCGGATCTTCATGAGCCAGGGCTGCGAGGTGATCCACCTCGGTCACAACCGCTCCGTCCAGGAGGTCGTCGACGCGGCGCTCGAGGAGGACGCCCAGGGCATCGCTGTGTCGTCCTACCAGGGCGGCCATGTCGAGTACTTCGAGTACCTCGTCGAGTCGCTGAAGGCGGCCGGTGCCGACCACGTGAAGGTCGTCGGCGGTGGTGGCGGCGTCATCGTGCCAGCCGAGATCAAGCGTCTCCGCGAGTCCGGGGTCATCATCTTCTCCCCCGAGGACGGCCAGCGGATGGGCCTCGTCGGGATGATCAACTCGGTCGTCGCCGACTGCGACTTCGACCCGTGGCAGACCGCGCCCGCCGACATCGACGGTGTCCTGGCCGGCGACCGGCACGCCATCGCGCGCGCGCTGACCGGCGCCGAGACCGGCCAGCTGAGCGACGACATGCTCGCCCGCATCAACCAGGCGGCTGCCGCCCACACCGCCCCCGTGCTCGGCATCACCGGCACCGGCGGCTCGGGCAAGTCGTCGCTGACCGATGAGCTCGTGCGGCGCTTCCGCGTCGACCAGCAGGACAAGCTCCGCGTCGCCGTGATCGCGGTCGACCCGACGCGCCGCAAGGGTGGGGGCGCCCTCCTGGGTGACCGCATCCGCGCCAACTCGCTCGACGGCGACCGGATCTTCTTCCGCTCGCTCGCCACCCGTGGCGCCCACGAGGTCCCCGAGCACCTCGACACCGTCATCGCGGTGATGAAGGCCGCCGGCTTCGACCTGGTGATCGTCGAGACACCCGGCATCGGCCAGGGTGACGCGGCGATCGTGCCCTTCGTCGACCACTCGCTCTACGTCATGACGCCGGAGTTCGGCGCCGCCTCGCAGCTCGAGAAGATCGACATGCTCGACTTCGCCGACACCGTCGCGATCAACAAGTTCGAGCGCCGTGGCGCCAAGGACGCGCTGCGTGACGTCGGTCGGCAGCTGGTCCGCAACCGTGGCGCCTTCGGCAAGCAGCCCCACGAGATGCCGGTCTTCGGCACCAGCGCGGCCACCTTCAACGACGACGGCGTCACGGCGCTCTACCAGCACCTGCGCGACACCCTCGGGGCCAGCGGGCTGCCGATCGAGGAGGGCACGCTCCCCCACGTCGACGTACGCCACTCGTCCGGAATCCGCCAGGTCGTCCCGACCGATCGCGTGCGCTACCTCGCCGAGATCACCGAGACCGTGCGCGGCTACCACGCACAGACCGACCGCCTCGCCGAGGCAGCGCGTCGGGTGCAGCGGCTCGACATCGTGCAGGGCGAGCTGGTGTCCGCCGACAAGGACACCAGCGGCGTGGAGGACCTGCTCGAGTCCGCCCAGCGCCAGCTTCCCCACGAGGTCTCCGACCAGATCGCCGCGTGGCCCGCTGTCGTGCAGTCCTACTCCGGAGACGAGCAGGTCGTCGTCGTACGCGGCAAGGAGATCCACACCAAGCTGACCCGCGAGTCGCTGTCCGGCAACAAGATCCCCCGCGTCGCCCTCCCCCGGTTCACCGACCACGGCGAGCTGGTGAAGTTCTGGCGCAACGAGAACCTCCCGGGCTACTTCCCCTACACCGCCGGTGTCTTCGTGTTCAAGCGCGACGGCGAGGACCCGGCCCGGATGTTCGCCGGCGAGGGTGACCCGGCGCGCACCAACCGCCGCTTCAAGATCCTCAGCCACGAGGGCGAGGCCACGCGCCTGTCGACCGCCTTCGACTCGGTCACGCTCTACGGCCGCGACCCCGACCCGCGTCCCGACGTCTACGGCAAGGTCGGCACCTCGGGCGTCTCCGTCGCGACGCTCGACGACATGAAGGTCCTGTTCGACGGCTTCGACCTGATCGCGCCCTCGACGTCGGTGTCGCTGACCATCAACGGCCCGGCGCCGACGGTGCTGGCCTTCTTCCTCAACACCGCCATCGACCAGGCCGCCGAGCGCGGCATCTCCGCCGCCGACGCGCTCAAGCAGGTGCGCGGCACGGTGCAGGCCGACATCCTCAAGGAGGACCAGGGCCAGAACACCGCGCTGTTCTCCACCGAGTTCTCGCTGCGGATGATGGGCGACATCCAGCAGTACTTCATCGACAACGAGGTCCAGAACTTCTACTCCGTGTCGATCTCCGGCTATCACATCGCCGAGGCCGGGGCGAACCCGATCAGCCAGCTCGCCTTCACGCTGTCCAACGGCTTCACCTACGTCGAGTCCTACCTCGCGCGCGGCATGGACATCGACGACTTCGCGCCCAACCTGTCCTTCTTCTTCTCCAACGGCATGGACCCCGAGTACAGCGTCATCGGTCGCGTCGCCCGCCGCATCTGGGCGGTCACGATGAAGGAGAAGTACGGCGCCAACGAGCGCTCGCAGAAGCTGAAGTACCACGTGCAGACGAGCGGCCGCTCGCTGCACGCGCAGGAGATGGACTTCAACGACATCCGCACCACGCTGCAGGCCCTGATCGCGATCTACGACAACGCCAACTCGCTGCACACCAACGCCTACGACGAGGCCGTCACCACGCCCACCGAGGAATCCGTGCGCCGGGCCCTGGCGATCCAGCTGATCATCAACCGCGAGTGGGGCCTCGCGATGAACGAGAACCCGCTCCAGGGCTCCTTCATCATCGACGAGCTCACCGACCTGGTCGAGAAGGCGGTGCTGGCCGAGTTCGACTCCATCAACGAGCGCGGCGGCGTGCTGGGCGCCATGGAGACCGGCTACCAGCGTGGTCGCATCCAGGACGAGTCGATGCTCTACGAGCACCGCAAGCACGACGGCTCGCTGCCGATCGTCGGCGTCAACACGTTCGTGAAGCCCGACTCCGATGTCTCCCCGCCCGAGGTCGAGCTCGCCCGCGCCACCGAGGCCGAGAAGGAGTCGCAGCTCTCGCGGGTCCGCGCCTTCCAGTCCGCGCACGCCGACGAGGCGGCCGAGGCGCTCGCGCGCCTCAAGGAGGCCGCGGTCAACGGCGACAACGTCTTCGCCGTGCTGATGGACGCCGCACGGGTGTGCTCGCTGCAGCAGGTCACCGAGGCGTTCTTCGAGGTGGGCGGGCAGTACCGGCGCAATGTCTGAGCGCGCGGACTCGCGAAGCGAGCACGCGAAGGCGAAGGGGTTGAGCAAGCCCCGCCCGGGCGAGCCTGCGAGCCCGGGCGACGGGCGGGACGAAACCGAGCCCGAGAGTGGCCACGGCGGCCTGCGCCGGGTGGTCAGCCTCGTCCCGTCGCTGACGGAGGCGATCGCCAGCGTCGACGCGGGTGCCCTGGTCGGCGTGACCGACTGGTGCACCCACCCGGCCGACCTCGACGTACGGCGAGTGCGGGGCACCAAGAATCCCGACACCAAGGCGATCATCGCCCTGGCTCCGGACGTGGTGATCACGAACAAGGAGGAGAACCGCGAGCTCGACGTACGCCGTCTGCGCGATGCTGGCGTCGAGGTGTGGGTCAGCGTCATCGAGACCGTCCCTCAGGCGATCGACGCCATGGAGGAGCTCTTCGACGACGTGCTGCGCTGGCAGCGACCTGCCTGGCTCGCCCAGGCTCGTGAGCTGTGGTGCGGGGAGCCGATGGTGGCGCGTGCGCGCGTCGCCGTACCCATCTGGCGGGATCCGTGGATGGTGGTCGGCCGCAACACCTTCACCGGTGACCTGCTCGCCCGCGCGGGCCTTGTCAACGTCTTCACCGACCAGCCCGACCGCTATCCGAGCCTCGACCTGGCCGTCATCGACGGCGCCGGAGCCGACGCGGTGCTGCTGCCCGACGAGCCCTACGTCTTCACCGCCGACGACGGCCCGGAGGCCTTCACGACGCCCACCGAGCTCGTGTCGGGCCGGCTGATCACGTGGTACGGCCCGTCCCTGGTCGAGGCGCACGCGTCGCTGCGCACCCTCCTCCCCTGACGCGACGACCGTGTGGCTTCGGTGTCTCCATGTGACACCGAAGCCACACAGTCGGGCACCTAGCGATCGAGGGGTGCGTCCGGGGCGCGCAACTCGTCGTCGCTCCGGTTCTCGCCATGTCGCTGTGCGTCCTGGATCCCGTGCGCGATCGCCTTCCGCAGCACCCAGTAGGCGACGTATGCCGCGACTGCCCACATCACCAGGCTGAGGGCCAGGAACTCCAGACCACCAACAGCCATCTGCGTTCCCAGGGCGACATCTTCTGCAGCTCTCATCATGGCGAGCAGCGTAGTGACGACGCAGCGAACGCGTGCGTTTCCACGCGTCAGAACGCGTGCGCTTCACGCGTCCTAGGCGTCGAGGGTCTCGACGTCGACCTCATAGGCGCCCTGCACGATGAACTCTTTGCGCGGCGCGACGTCGGAGCCCATCAGCAGCTCGAAGACCTGGGCAGCGACCTCGGCGTCGTCGACGGTCAGCCGGCGCAGGGTGCGGTGGCGGGGGTCCATGGTCGTCTCGGACAGCTGGTCGGCGTCCATCTCACCGAGGCCCTTGTAGCGCTGCGGGGGTTCCTTCCAGCGCACGTTCTTCTTCTTCAGCTCGGCGAGGCGGCGGTGCAGCTCGTCGTCGGAGTAGGTGTAGACGTACTTGTCCATCCCCTTCTTGGGGTTGGTCAGCTCGATGCGGTGCAGCGGGGGTACGGCGGTGTAGACCCGCCCTTCCTTGAGCAGCTCGGGCATGTACTTGAAGAACAGGGTGGCGAGCAGGCAGCGGATGTGCGAGCCGTCGGAGTCCGCGTCGGCCATGAAGATGATCCGCCCGTAGCGGGCGGACTCGAGGTCGAAGGTACGCCCCGAGCCGGCGCCGACGACCTGGATGATCGAGGCGCACTCGGTGTTCTTGAGCATGTCGCCCACCGAGGCCTTCTGGACGTTGAGGATCTTCCCGCGGATCGGGAGCAGCGCCTGGTACTCGGAGTCACGCGCGAACTTCGCCGTACCCAACGCCGAGTCACCCTCGACGATGAACAGCTCGGTGCGCTCGTTGTCGGCCGAGCGGCAGTCTGCGAGCTTGGCCGGCAGCGCGGAGGACTCGAGCGCGTTCTTCCGGCGCTGGGTCTCCTTGTGCTGCTTGGCCGCGATCCGGGTCTTGGAGGCGCCGACGACCTTCTCCATGACCAGCTTGGCCTGGGCCTTCTCGGCCCGCTTGGTGGAGGTGAGGAAGTTTTTGAGCTCGGCGGCGACGACCTTGCGCACGACGTTGCGAGCCGCCGGGGTGCCGAGGATCTCCTTGGTCTGGCCCTCGAACTGCGGCTCGGCCAGCCGGACCGTCACGACGCCGGTCATGCCCTCGAGCACGTCGTCCTTGATCACGTTGTCGTCGTTGACCTTGAGCACCTTGGCCGAGCGCATCACGTCGTTGAACGTCGAGGTGATCGCCGACTCGAAGCCGCTGACGTGCGTGCCGCCCTTGGGCGTCGCGATCACGTTGACGAAGGAGCGGACCTGGGTGTCGTAGGTGTTGGACCAGCGCAGCGCGACGTCGACGGTCAGCTCGCGCTCGACCTCCTGCGGCGTCATGTGCCCCTTGTCGTCGAGCAACGGCACGGTCTCGGTGAAGGTGTCCATGCCCTGCAGGCGCAGGATGTCGGTGACTGGCTCCCCCTGGGAGAGGAAGTCGGCGAACTCGCTGATGCCGCCCTCGTGCAGGAACTTCTCGCAGACGGGCTCCGGACCGCGCTGGTCGTTGATGACCAGCTCGAGGCCGGGGACGATGTACGACGTCTGGCGGGCGCGGCCCAGCAGGCCCTCGATCTCGACGCCGGCGTCCTTGGTGAAGATCTGCCGGTCCGGCCAGAAGTGGATGCGGGTGCCGGTCTTGTCCTTCGCGACCCGCTTGCCCTTGCGGGTCAGGCCCGACTGCGGCTTGAAGGAAGCCGTGGGGCCCTCGCCGTCGAAGACGCCGGGCACGCCGCGCTGGAACGACAGGCCCTGCTGGGTGGGCGAACGATCGACGTCGATGTCCATCCGCGATGACAGCGCGTTGACCACCGATAGTCCGACGCCGTGCAGGCCACCGGTCGCGACGTAGGAGCCGCCGCCGAACTTGCCGCCGGCGTGCAGCTTGGTGGCGACCACCTCGACGCCGGGGAGCCCGGTCTTGGGCTCCTTGTCCGTCGGGATGCCGCGACCGTCGTCGTAGACCTCGACCGAGTCGTCGGGGTGCAGGGTGATCTCGACGCGGTGGGCGACGCCCGCGAGCGCCTCGTCGACACCGTTGTCGATGATCTCCCACAGGCAGTGCATCAGCCCGCGGGTGTCCGTCGAGCCGATGTACATGCCGGGGCGCTTGCGAACCGCATCGAGCCCCTCGAGGACGAGGAGGTGTGCCGCGTTGTACGTGTTGTCTGCCGGTGCTGCCACAAGGAGAAAACCTACCCGCGACACGCCGTGGAGCGGCGCAGGGCACGCTTGCCGCCCTCGAGGACATGACAGGTCTAGCGTGATCACATTCGCATCACGCAATCCGTTCGACCGCAACGCAACGAACACCAGGCACGTCCCACGGTTGGGGATACGCCCAACGGGGTACACGTATCAATGATTGGATGGCCACGTCCCACCCCGATTGCACCAGCCGGGAATCTTTGACCCGGTGACTACGTTGGGCCAGACACCGATGGAGAGAAATGAGGCCGATGTGACTACAGCCATTGCCCCCCAGCCTGCCGCCCTGACGGCAGCTGACCGCTGCGACCGCTGCGGTGCCCAGGCCTACCTGCGTGTCGAGCTGCAGACCGGCGGTGAGTTGCTCTTCTGTGCCCACCACGCCCGGGAGCACGGAGACAAGCTCCGTTCGATCGCGTCCCACGTGCACGACGAGACGCACAAGCTCGAGCCCACGCCGGCCGGTGCTCGCGACAGCGACTGAGCCGCCACCCACCTACGCCACGACGGCCCCCGACCATCCGGTCGGGGGCCGTCGTCGTTGTGGAAGGCTCCCCCCGTGACCTTCACCGAACTCGTCGTGGCCGCGCTGCTCGCGGTCGGCATCGCCGGCATCATCGTCCCGGTGATCCCGGGGCTGCTCCTGCTCGTCGGCGGGCTGCTGCTCTGGGCAATCGACCTCAACACCTCCACCGGCTGGGTCGTCGTCGCGATCGCGCTGGGGTTCCTGGCCATCGGGACGATCGTGAAGTACGTCGTCCCCGGCCGCCGCCTCAAGGCAGCCGGCGTCCCGCGCTCCACGCTCGTGGTGGGCGGCGTGGTTGGCATCGTCGGCTTCTTCGTGGTCCCGGTCGTCGGGCTGTTCATCGGCTTCGTCCTCGGGGTGTACGCCGCCGAGCGCCGCCGCCTCGGTGCGGCAGCCGCCGGCCCGGCGACCCGGCACGCCCTCCGTGCGGTCGGCCTCTCCATCGTGATCGAGCTCACGGCGTCGCTGCTGGCCGTCGCCACCTGGATCGTCGGCATCGTGGTGACCGGCTGATGGGCATCGTGCTGGCCCTGGCCGCTGCGCTGGCCTACGGCCTGTCTGACTTCGCCGGTGGCCTCGCATCACGTCGCACCTCCGCCTGGCCGGTGGCGTTCATGTGCGCGATCGGCGCCTTCGCCTGCTCGGTCCTGATCGCGCTCGGCACCGCCGGCCACGCCAGCGGCACCGACCTCGCCTGGGGCGCCCTGGGCGGTGTCGGGTCGGGCCTCGGCGGCGCCTTCCTCTACCGCGGCTTCGCCGCCGGCCGGATGGGCGTCGTGGCGCCGATCTCGGCCGTTGGCGCGGCCATCCTGCCCGTCGCGGTGGGCGTTTCTGCCGGTGAGCGGCCCGAGCTGCTCGTCTGGCTCGGCATCGCCGCCGCCGTCCCCGGCATCTGGCTGGTCAGCCGCGAGCCGGGTGGTGACGGCAGCCTGGCCGCAGGTCTGGTCGACGGCATCCTCGCCGGCCTCGGCTTCGGCCTGCTCTTCGCCGCCATCGGCCAGGTCCCCGACGGTGCCGGCTTCTGGCCGCTCGCTGTCGCCCAGGCGGCGGCCCTGGTCGCCGTGGTCCTCACCGCGACCATGCTCAGGGCCCCCTGGCGCCCGACCGCACGGTCCGAGGTCACCGGCGGCCTGCTGGCCGGCGTGCTGGCCAGCGCTGCCGCGCTCGCCTTCCTGCTCGCCACCCAGTCCGGCCTGCTGACGGTGGCCGCCGTGCTCACCTCGCTCTACCCCGCCTTCACGATCCTGCTGGCGGCGACCGTCCTGCGCGAGCACATCCATCGCGGCCAGGCGCTCGGCCTGGGGTTCTGCGGCCTGTGCGTCGCCCTGGTCGCGGCCGGCTGACCCCTACTGTGAGGCCATGAGGTGGCCGCTCGTCGTCGCGATGCTCGCGCTGCCTGCCTGTACGGCGACGCCACCAGCCGACGAGGCCCCCGAGGTGCACGCAGCGACGACCGGGACCACCAGCCCCGCCACGGCAGCCCCCAGCACCCCGCGCACGCTGACGATCGCGGTGGCCGGCGACATCCACTTCGAGGGCGCGCTGCGCGCGCGGCTCGACGACCCGGCCACGGCGCTGGCGCCGGTCACCGGCACGCTCGCGGCCGCTGACCTGGCGATCGTCAACCTGGAGACCTCGGTCGGGACCGGCGGCCGCCCCGACCCGGCCAAGAGGTTCACCTTCCAGGCGCCGCCCACAGCCTTCCGGGCGCTGGCCGAGGCCGGGATCGACGTGGCCTCGATGGCCAACAACCATGCGCTCGACTTCGGCCTCGCACTCCTGAAGGAGACGTTCGACGAGACCGAGCCTTCGTTGACGGTCGTCGGGATCGGCCGCAACCGCGACGACGCCTTCGCACCGGCCCTCACCGAGATCCGGGGCACCACCGTCGCGACCATCGGGGCCACGCTCGCCGCCACCGACCCGACCGCGGACCCCACCGGGCACTGGGCCGCGACCGACGGCTCCCCCGGCACCGCCGACGCCGTCGACCCGCGGCGGCTGCTGCGCGCCGTCGCCGCTGCCGACGAGACCGCCGACGTGGTCGTCGTCTACCTGCACTGGGGCATCCAGGGCGAGGACTGCCCCACCGACGACCAGCGCACCCTCGCCGCCGACCTGGTGGATCGAGGCGCCGACGTGGTCGTCGGCAGCCACGCGCACCAGCTCCAGGGCGACGGACGGCTCGGACCCGGCTACGTGGCCTACGGCCTGGGCAACTACGCCTGGTACACCCCCACTGCGACCACCGGCGTGCTCACCCTCACCGTCCGGCCGCCGGCCGATCCCTCCGGTCGCGCGCGAGTGGTCGACCGCGAGTGGGCGCCGGCCCGGATCGGCACCGACGGCCTGCCGCAAGAGCTCACGAGTGCGGCCGGCTTCGAGGCAGACCTGGCAGCGCTCCGACGCTGCGCAGGCTTCTGACGCGTCAGCGCGGGGCCAGCCAGGCCAGCAGCAGCCGGCCCACCCGCTCGACCTGGGCAGGCTCGACGACGGACACCACGTCCTGCGCCGAGTGGTAGCCGACGTACGGCGTGCTGCCCAAGCGCGCTCCCGGCAGCCCGGTACGCACGAAGGACCAGTGGTCGCTGCTGCGTTGGTCGGGGTCGGGAGTCGTCGGCACACCGGCATGTCGAGCGGCCGCGAGCAGCTGCCGCTGGACCGGGTCGGTGTCGTCGGCCGAACCCACCGGCACCCGCGCGCCGACCCCGACGCGATCGAGCGAGACCATGCCGCGAATCGCGTCGCGCTCCCCCGGCGACAGCGTCCGCACGTAGGCCCGTGACCCGAAGTGGTGCTGCTCGGGATCGGTCCCGCTCCGCGGCTCCTCCGCCCCGAAGGCGACGAAGACGACCGGCAGCCGGGTGTGGCGCAGCGCCGTCGCCTCGGCGACGGCCAGCATGACGCCGATGCCCGACGCATTGTCCTCGGCCCCGGGCGCCTGCGGCACGGTGTCGAGGTGGGCCCCGACGACGAGGTGGGGCTGCTCCGGCTCGAACCCGGGCGGCCGGGCGACGACGTTCAGCGACCGTCCCGCGTCGACGGGCACGCCCCACGAGCTTCCGGCGGGTACGGCGATGCGCTGCCGCTGCACGGTGTAGCCGAGCCGGTCGAACTGCCTGCCCACCCAGCGGGCCGCGCGCGCGTAGGCCGGGCTCGTCGCCTCCCGCGGACCGATGGTGCCGGCCAGGTGCCGGACCGCCTTCATCGCGGTCGCGACCTCGAAGTCGTCCGGGACCACCGGTGCGGTGACGGGCTCGGCCGGTGCCGCTGTGCCCGCACGCACGTCGCCCAGGTCGTCGAGGGTCGTCTCCGGGGCGGCCCGCAGCGCCTCCGTCGCGCGGTCGAGCAACCCAGCGTCGGCCTCGGTGACCAGCCCGCTGGCGAAGAGCAGGGTCGCGCCGCGCACCAGCGCGACGCCACTCATCTCCTCCATCCGCGTCACCATCACCCCGTCGGTGACCGTGCAGGAGTCCCCCGCCATCCGGCGAGCGGCCAGCGCCTCGCACAGGTCGCTGCCGGGGTCAGGCTGCTGCGAGAGCGTGAACCCCTGGTGCTCGGCCCACTCGTAGGTCGTGGAGACGTGGTCGGGGTCGACGGTGGTCGTGACCGGCTGCGCGCCGTCGAGCTCGGGGTCGAAGAGCACGAAGCCCACGGACGGCAGCTGGACGGGCGGGTCGCGGGGCTCGTCTGCTGGCGCCGTACAGCCAAATGCAACCGCGGCCGACCCCGCACAGAGCAGGGCGACCGCGGTTCGCACGAGAGGTCTCGATCAGTCCAGGTAGTCCCGGAGCACCTGCGAGCGCGACGGGTGGCGCAGCTTGCTCATCGTCTTCGACTCGATCTGACGGATGCGCTCGCGCGTCACGCCGTAGACCTTGCCGATCTCGTCGAGCGTCTTGGGCTGGCCGTCGGTGAGACCGAAGCGCATCGACACGACACCCGCCTCACGCTCGGAGAGGGTGTCGAGCACGGCGTGCAGCTGCTCCTGCAGCAGCGTGAAGCTGACCGCGTCGGCGGGCACGATGGCCTCGGAGTCCTCGATCAGGTCGCCGAACTCGGAGTCGCCGTCCTCACCCAGGGGCGTGTGCAGCGAGATGGGCTCGCGGCCGTACTTCTGGACCTCGATGACCTTCTCGGGGGTCATGTCGAGCTCCTTGGCGAGCTCCTCGGGCGTGGGCTCGCGGCCCAGGTCCTGGAGCATCTGCCGCTGGACGCGAGCGAGCTTGTTGATGACCTCGACCATGTGCACCGGGATGCGGATGGTGCGCGCCTGGTCGGCCATCGCGCGGGTGATGGCCTGACGGATCCACCACGTGGCGTAGGTCGAGAACTTGTAGCCCTTGGTGTAGTCGAACTTCTCGACCGCGCGGATCAGGCCGAGGTTGCCCTCCTGGATGAGGTCCAGGAAGAGCATGCCGCGACCGGTGTAGCGCTTGGCCAGCGAGACGACCAGACGCAGGTTGGCCTCGAGGAGGTGGTTCTTGGCGCGGCGGCCGTCCTCGGAGATCCACTCGAGCTCCTCGAGGACCTTCGGGGTGATCTTGCCGCCCTTGTTGAGCTTCTCCTCGGAGAAGAGGCCGGCCTCGATCCGCTTGGCGAGCTCGACCTCCATCTCGGCGTTGAGGAGGGGCACCTTGCCGATCTGCTTGAGGTAGTCCTTGACCGGGTCGGCGGTCGCACCGGCGACCATGACCTGCTGCTCGGGCTCGTCCGTGTCGTCCGACGCGGAGACGGTGAAGGCCTGCTTCTCGTCCTCCTTGATCGTCGGGTCGACCTTGACGTCCTTCTCGAACTGCTCGTCCGGGAGGTCAGGGAGCAGCTTCTTGCCGTCGGGGCCGACGACGGCCGGCACGAGGTCGACGGCGACGTCGACCGTGTCAGCCTTCTTGGCCGCGGCCTTCTTCGCCGGGGCCTTCTTGGCGGGCGCCTTCTTGGCGGGCGCCTCGACGTCGTCGACCGGAGCCGGCTTCGCCGCGGTGGCCTTGGTGGCGGCGGCCTTCTTGGCCGGAGCCTTGGCCGCGGTCTTCTTGGCGGCCGCCGTGGTCGTCTTGCGGGTGCTCGACGTGGCTGCCACCGCCCGGGTGCTCGCCGCATCGACGTTCACGGTGATGCCCAGGCCACTGATGTGGACCAGCAGAGCCTTGAGGTGTCGGGGTTCGACGGCCGCGTCGTCACTGGCTTGTCGAACTTCCTCGGGCGTCACACTCCCGGCCGGGGAACCGCGCTCGATCAGCGCAACGATGGACGGGTGCGTGAGCACCTCTGCGGGGAGCAACTTGCGTGCGTGCGGGGACACGAACACCTCTCGTCAAACGGCATCGGGGCGCGGCAAGGCCCGGTCAAGTCAAGAGCCGCGTTGTCATTCTGCCACGGTCTTGGTCAAGGCCCGGCAACGGCGCCTCCACAGCGTTTCCACGCGGTGCTCGTCAGGCCGACGAGGCGACCTTGGCGGCCGCCTTCTTCTGCTTCTTGTAGTCGCGCACCTTCTGCAAGGAGGCGGGATCGACGACGTCGGCCACGGACCGGAAGCCCTCGAGCGCGTAGTCGCCCACGGCCTGCTCCCAGCCGTCGGGCCGCACCCCGAGCTGCTTGGCCAGCAGGGCGACGAAGATCTGCGCCTTCTGCTTTCCGAAGCCCGGCAGGGCCATCACCCGCTTGAGCAGGTCCTTGCCGTCAGCCGCCTCGGTCCACAGCCGCGAGGCGTCGCCGTCGTAGTCGTCGGTGACGATGCGGGCGAGCTCCTGGAGCTTGGTGGCCATCGAGCCGGGGAACCGGTGGATCGCCGGCGTCGTGGCTGCCATCGCGGCGAACTCCTCGGGGTCGGCAGCAGCGATCGCCGCCGGGTCGAAGGACCCGAAGCGGTCGGTGACCTTCGCCGGGCCGCGGAACGCGTGCTCCATCGGATACTGCTGGTCGAGCATCATCCCCGCCAGCAGGGCGAAGGGGGACTCGTCGAGGATCTTGTCGGCACTCGCGTCGCCGGTGATCTGGATGGCCATGCGCACATCTTGCCCGACGACGTCCACCGTGCCCGGCTCAGTCGGCCTTGACCGCCAGGACCGGGCAGTGCGCGTCGAGCAGGATGCGCTGCGCGTTGGAGCCCAGGATCAGCTTGCCGACGGGCGAGCGGCGGCGCAGCCCGATCACGAGCAGCTCTGCGGAGTTGGCCTCGGCCAGGCTGATGAGGTCCTCGGCCGGCTCGAAGCCGCGGACGAGCTGACGGATGTCGTACTCGACCCCGGCCGCGTCCAGCGTCTTGCGCACGGCGTCCATGTCGTCCTCGGCCGCGCGAGCCTTGCCCTGGTCGAAGTCGTTCCCGCCGCGGTGGGAGTTGACCACGACGAGCTTGCTGCCGCGGAGCTTGGCCTCCGAGATGGCGGTGGCCAGGGCGGCCTCGCCCTCAGGCTTGGGAACATATCCGACGACAACGGTGCCCATGGCGTCTCCTCTTCGCGGTGCCGCACGCGTCGTTGCGTCCGGCTTCCCCGGCACCGTACCCAATCCGCGGTCCCGGCGGGAGCCTGTGGACGACGCGACGCACGACCGGTCCACTCGGGGCATGGTGGACCCATGCCCCTGTCCGCGCCGATCACCCGCATCCAGCACGCCGTGCTGCGAGCGGCGGTGATCGACTTCAAGGAGTCCGCACCGCGTGGGCGCGCGCCGGTGTCGGTGCAGGTGGGAGCCCCCGGCCTGGCCGTCGCGCGACACGTGGTGGAGCGAGGACAGCTCCTCGACCAGGCCCTGCGCACCGACATCTGCGCCGCCCTCCTCCAGCGCACAGGAGCCGCCGCCCCTCACCGGTGGGCGTGGCTGAGCCGCAGCGGCTCGCTGTCGCTGCACGACGCCGACGTCGCCTGGTCCGCAGCGTGGTACGCCGCCTGCGCGGAGTCCGAGGTGGACGTGCCGTTCGTCGTGGTCACCCGCACCGGCTGGCGCGACCCCCGCAGCGAGGTGCTGCGCGAGTGGAGCCGGCTGCGCCGACGCTCGGGCGCGCCGGGCAGCTGACTAGTCCCAGGTGTGCACGGGCTCGTTGGTGTGCATCCGCTCGCGATAGTCCTGCAGCGTGGCCCGCAAGGCGTCGAACCGCTCCTCGCCCTCGCGGGCCTGCATCCGGGCGACGAACCACTCCGCACCGTTGGTGCCCGTCAGGCACCGCTGCTCGATGATGCCCAGCAGCCGGTCGCGCACCGAGGCCTCGACGCCCCAGGCATCGAGCCCTTCGTGCGCCATCGGCAGCAGGCGGCGCAGGACCAGCTCGGTCGCGCGCACCTGGCCGATGCCCGGCCAGTAGATCTGCGCGTCCACACCCTGCTGGGCGGCGACGTGGAAGTTCTCCTCGGCGGCCGAGAAGGACATCTGCGACCACAGCGGCCGCTCGCTCTCCGCCAGGGAGCGGACGAGCCCGAAGTAGAAGGCCGCGTTGGCGATCGTGTCGGCCACGGTCGGCCCGGCGGCCAGCAGCCGGTTCTCCACGCGCAGGTGCGGCACTCCCCCGGCGATGTCGTAGACCGGCCGGTTCCAGCGGTAGATCGTGCCGTTGTGCAGTCGCAGCTCCGACAGGGTGGGGGTGTCGCCCGCCTCCAGCACCTCGAGCGGGTCCTCGTCGTCGGTGATGGGCAGCAGCGCCGGGAAGTAGCGGACATTCTCCTCGAACAGGTCGAACACCGACGTGATCCAGCGCTCGCCGAACCACACCCGGGGCCGGACCCCCTGCACCTTGAGCTCGTCGCTGCGGGTGTCGGTCGCCTGCTCGAAGAGCGGGATCCGGGTCTCGCGCCACAGCTCCTTGCCGAGGAGGTACGGCGAGTTGGCGCCCACCGCGAGCTGCACGCCGGCGATCGCCTGCGAGGCGTTCCAGTAGGCGGCGAAGTCGTCGGGCGAGGTCTGCACGTGGAACTGGGTGCTGGTGCAGGCCGCCTCCGGCACGATCGAGTCGGCCGTCGTCGAGAGCCGGTCGCGACCGGAGATGTTGATGGTGATGTCCTCGCCCCGCGCGGACAGGATCTGCTCGCTCAGCAGCTTGTAGCGGGGGTTGGAGCTGAGGCTGTGCACCGTCATGTGGCCCTCGTCCAGGGTGGGCAGGATGCCGATCATCACCTGGTGGGCACCGGACCGGGCGGCCTTGGACTCGGCCTCGTTGAGCGATCGCCGCAGACTGTCCTCGAAGATGGTCAACCCGCCCTCGCGCAGGGTGGCGGGCGCGACGTTGATCTCGATGTTGAACTGGCCCAGCTCGGTCTGGAACTCGGGTGAGGCGATCGCGTCCAGCACCTCGGCGTTCTTCAGCGCGGGGTTGCCCTCGTCGTCGACGAGGTTGAGCTCGACCTCCAGCCCGGTCATCGGGTCATCGGTGTCGAAGCGGGCCTCGCGCAGCATCCGGGCGAACACGTCGAGGTTGCGTCGCACCTTCTCCCGGTACGCGGTGCGGTCGGCCCGTGAGAACTCCTGCTGCTCCACTTCTTCGCCCATGTCGAGACGATAGCCATGCGCGGGGCGCCGTGGGGACCCGCGCAGCGATCAGGCAGCCCCGTCCGCCCGTTCGCCCATCCGCCGGGCGGTCTCCTCCCACAGCTCCGGCGAGGTGGCGGACGTCAGCATCTCCGCCACCAGGCCGGCCAGGGAGTGCGCAGGAGCCACCGCACGGGCGCGGTCGACCGCGCACCACGCGAGCGCTCCTTCTCCCGCCAGCCAGCAGGTGAACGCGAGCACCGCGGCCGGTCCCGCGACCAGCTCCTCCGGCGTGCGCCGGACGACGTCGCTCCAGAACTCGACGTACGACCGTGCGCTCTCCCGGCGCAGCCAGCGCCAGGCCTCGTCCCGCACGTCGGGGAGCGCCAGCGAGACGGCCAGCACCGCGACCTCCTCGGCCGGTGCCGTCGCGCCGGACACGGCGTGGGTGGCGATGAGCCGGCGCACCGCCGCCGGGGGCAGGGGGACGGCCTCGGGCACCAGCCCGGCGACGATCCCCGATCCGACCGGGTCGCAGGCCACGGTTGCGGCCAGTGCCTCGCGCGAGGGATGCGTCACCCGCCCACCGAACACCGACTCGACGGCGAACCGGTGGTGTCCGACGTCGAAGGGAATCCCGCGGTAGGCCTCCGGGCTCCGGCCGGGCAGGACTGCGAAGTAGTGGCCGTCGTGGACGCGGAGCAGCTCGAAGACCTCGATGCCGGCCTCGGTGAAGCCCTCGTGCAGGCACCAGGCAGTCTCGTCGGCGACGGCGGTGTCGTCGTCGTAGACGACCAGGACGACCTTGGTGACCTGGTTGCGGCAGGCCGGGCGCAGGAGCGCCTCGAGGACGTCGTCGACGTCCGACTCGTCCGCGGGCAGGTCGATGCGGGCATGGAACGGCCGGGCGCCCTCGATGCTCAGCAGCACGACCGAGCTCGTGGGCGCGAAGCCGATGGCGACGGGCACGAAGGCGAGCAGGTCCTCGGGACAGGTGGCCTTCATCTGGCGGGAGACGGGATCTGGTGTGGTCATGCTCGACACGCTTCCCCGGCACCGCCGGGTGGATGCCGGCCGGTTTCGTCCTGTGGAAAACCGGGGGTCGGGCGGAGCGGCGCGGTGCGCAGGCGGACGCGACTGCGAGAATGCCGGGGTGACGTGGGACGACCGGTGAGCCTGTGAGGAGCACCGCTTCCGTCCTGCACCTCGACCTCGATGCGTTCTTCGCCGCCGTCGAGCAGCGTGACAAGCCGTCCTTGCGGGGCAAGCCCGTGATCGTCGGCGGCGTCGGTGGCCGGGGCGTCGTCGCCACGGCCTCCTACGAGGCCCGCGCCTTCGGCGTTCGCTCGGCCATGTCCAGCCGCGAGGCGCGCGCCCGCTGCCCCCACGCCGCCTTCCTCAGCGGGCGCTTCCACGCCTACCGCGAGACCAGCAGCCGGGTGATGGCGGTGCTGCGTGCCGCCTCGCCGCTCGTGGAGCCGCTCTCCCTCGACGAGGCGTTCGTCGACCTCGCGCAGGCCGGCCTTCCCGACCTCGAGGTCCCCACGGTCGTGGCGTACGGCGAAGCGCTGCGTGCGCAGGTCGCCGAGGTCACCGGCGGGCTGACCGGGAGCGTGGGCATCGGCTCCTCGAAGTTCATCGCCAAGATCGCCAGCGAGCTGGACAAGCCCGACGGCCTGACCGTGGTGCCGCCCGGCACCGAGCGCGACCTCCTGCGACCGATGAAGGTGACCGTGATCCCCGGTGTCGGCCCCGCGACCGCCGAGCGGCTGCGGCGAGCCGGCATCCACACCATCGCCAACCTCGAGGCCGTCAGCGAGGAGGAGCTCGTCCGGCTGCTCGGGAAGGCGCACGGCCACGGCCTCTTCCGGCTCGCGCGGGCGCAGGACGACCGCCCGGTGGTGCCCGACCGCGAGACGAAGTCGGTGAGCTCGGAGGGCACCTACGACACCGACCTGACCGATCGCCGGCTGATGGAGGGCCTGCTGGCGCGGCAGGCAAGCCACGTCGGCGAGCGCCTGCGCAAGCACGGCCTGTCCGGGCGCACGGTGACGATCAAAGTGCGGCTGCACGACTTCACCACCGTGAGCCGCTCCTCCACGCTGCCCTCCCCCACGGACAGCGGCCCGACCATCGCCCGCGTGGCCAAGAGCCTGCTCACCGACCTGGACACCTCGGGCGGCGTCCGGTTGCTGGGGGTGGGGGTCTCCGGGCTCGCCGACTGGATCCAGGAAAACCTCTTCGGCGACACCGAGCCCGACGAGCCCGACATCGAGCTCCCGGCCGTCGAGCCCGCCCGGCGCGGCTACGCGCCCGGGATGGACGTCGAGCACACCGAGATGGGCGCGGGCTGGGTCTGGGGGTCCGGCAAGGGCGTGGTGACGGTGCGCTTCGAGACGGCCGAGACCCCGCCGGGGCCCGTGCGGTCCTTCTCCGTCGACGATCCCGCTCTCGCACCCGCGGCCCGACCCGCCGAGGACTGAGCACCGGCCGGTGAGCGTGGCTCGCCGGAAATGGGTGAGGGGCTCCTGGCGGTATGAGCGTCAGGAGCCCCTCAGATTTGACCGGTTGCGGTGACGTCCGATCGATCACGACCTCCGCCGACCTCCGAGGTCCCCGTCACCGGGCCCCCGCAGCGAGCAAGCTCGCCGTGAAGAGTTCTGCGTTTCGGTCTGATCCCCGGCTCCGCAAGCGGTGCCGGTAGAGAGAGTTCTATGCCGTCACGCACCGGCTGCGCAAGGGGTTGGACGAACAAACCTTCGGTCCCACAGGCGTGTCCACAGAAGTTCTCCTGTGCTCCACAGAACACAGTCACTTCTCCACACAGATGTGGATCACCCTGTGGACGGCCCGCGTGCTCCACCCCTCCGGGCGATCCGGATCCGTGTTCGCTCCGAACAGCCCTGAGAAGTCCCTGAGAGTTGCCGGTCCTTGCAACTCTGCGGAACTGCCGAACGTCAGTGCAGATGAAGGGCGACCACACCGACCGGGAATCTCCGGGCACCGTGGGCCGTTGAACACGACGTGATGCAAACGGGGAAACGCGTCACACGGAGGAGGCGACCATGACCACAACACAGATCACCAAGAACGCACCGGCGCGCAGCGCGGCGGGCCGGGGCACGCGCGGCGCGACCCGCGAGATCGAAGGTCGCGACAGCGTCGGGCTCTACCTCGACGAGATCGCCCGCACGCCCTTGCTCGACGCCATCACCGAGGTGGAGCTGTCGAAGACCATCGAGGCCGGCCTGCTGGCCGAGAAGCTGCTCGAGGAGGGCCGCGTCGGTCGCAAGAAGGGCGGCGCCCCGGGCCGCGCCACCGAGGAGGAGCTGGAGTGGCTGGCCGAGGAGGGCCGCAAGGCCGTCGACCAGTTCATCTCCGCCAACCTGCGCCTCGTCGTGTCGATCGCCCGCAAGTACGGCCGTTCGCAGATGCCGATGCTCGACCTGATCCAGGAGGGCAACACCGGCCTGATCCGGGCGGTCGAGAAGTTCGACTACTCCAAGGGCTACAAGTTCTCGACGTATGCCACGTGGTGGGTGCGACAGGCCATCACGCGCGGCATCGCGCAGCAGGCCCGCGTCGTGCGCCTGCCCGTGCACGTCGTCGAGGAGCTCAACCAGGTCTCCGGTGCCCGTCGCACCCTCGAGCGCCAGCTCGGCCGCGACCCGGAGCCCCACGAGATCGCCACCGAGCTCGACATGGACGTCGACCGGGTCCTCGACCTCATGTCGTGGGGACGCGACCACGTCTCGCTCGACACCCCGGTCGACGAGGACGGCGACACCTCGCTCGGTGACCTGATGGCGCAGGAGACCGCGCCCGGGCCCGACCTGGAGTTCCTCGACGTCGAGGCGCGCCAGCGGCTCGAGGACCTCGTCTCCCACCTCGACGAGCGGGCAGCCGACATCATCCGGGCGCGCTACGGCCTCAACGACGGCCGCCAGCACAAGCTGGCCGACATCGGTGCCAAGCACGGCATCTCCGCCGAGCGGGTCCGCCAGCTCGAGCGGGAGGCCCTGCAGAAGCTGCGCCGCATCGGCGACCCGGACCTCGCGACCGGCAGCACCGCCGCATAGGACCGCTCCACCAGCCTTCCTCCCAGGCAGCAGACCCGCCCAGATCACGCATCGGGGCGGGTCTTGGTGATTTCGCTCAGTACGCCGCAGCGCTCAGCGCGGCAGCGGCGTCCTGGGTCAGCGTCGACACGTCGGCCGGCACCGGCTCCTGGGCGGCAGCACGCTGCTGCCACAGCTGCACGGCCACGACCCGGGCCGCGGCCTCCTCGATCCGCTCGCGGGAGATCTCCCCGGCCTCGAGGGCCTTGGTGACCACGCGGTGCGTCTCGACCGTGTCGACCGGCATCAGCAGCAGGTCGGCCCCGGCGTTGAGCGCGGCCACGGCCGGCTTGAAGCTGGAGGCCACCGCGCCCATGCCCAGGGAGTCCGTGATCGCGACCCCCTCGAACCCGAGGTCCTCGCGCAGCATCCGGTAGACCTCCGGCGCCAGCGACGCAGGCACGCCCGGGGCGATCGCCGTGAGGTCGAGGTGGCTGAGCATCACCGCCGGCGCGTGGGTGTCGATGGCCGCCTCGAACGGCGGCAGGTCGTGCGCCTCGATCTCGGCCAGCGACGACTCCAGCACCGGCAAGGTGTCGTGGCTGTCGCTGGTGGCGGCACCGTGGCCCGGGAAGTGCTTGACCGTCGAGACGACGCCGGAGGCGTCGAAGCCGCGTACGGCGGCGGCGGTCGCCTTGGCGGCGATCGCGGGGTCCTCGCTGGCGGAGCGGGTGCCGATCGTCGGGTCGGCCGCACCGATGGTCACGTCGGCCACCGGGGCGAAGACCCAGGTGAAGCCGAGGTCGCGCAGCTCGAGCCCGGTGGCGTACGCCGCGTGGCGCACCACCTCCCGGCCGCTGGGACCGTCCGCCTCGATCGCTTCCCCGGCGGCGTCGAAGGCGGGGAACTCGGTCGCGATGCCGCGCAGGTGCGACACGTAGCCGCCCTCCTGGTCGACCCCGAGCACCGGCGGGTAGTCCCGCCCGTCGTCGAGCGACGCCTGGGTCAGCGCGGCGGTCATCTCCCGCACCTGCGCCTCGTCGACGATGTTGCCGTTGGTGATGGAGATGCCGGCGAGGTGGTGCTCGCGCAGCATCGTGGCGACCTCGGCGGGATCGGTGCCGAGGTAGCGACCCACGATGACCTGACCGGCGAGCTGCTCGCTCGACATGTCGGCGACGAGGGCGCGTGCCTCGTCGAGCTCACCGACGGTGGGACCCCAGCCGAGCGGCGTCGCCGGGTCAACGGGCGTCTCGCTCGGCGCCGACGACGTCGCCGGTCCGTTCACCGGGGCGTCGGGAGCCTCGGCCTGCGACGTGCACCCGGCGAACAGGAAGGCCACGACGGTCAGGACGATCGCGGCTCGGTGGGTACGCACGGCGCGAAGGCTACCCGCGTCGCCGTACGCGCCCGAAACCCGCCGTCTCCCCGGTCACGGCTCGACGCCGACCCCCATCCGGAAGACCAGGTGTCCTCCGAGGTAGGCGCCCGCGCCGGCCAGGGCGGTCCCGGCGAGCGCGAGGCGACGCGCGGCGCGCCGGTCCCCGCGGCGGCGCTTGACCAACGCCGTCACGAAGAGCGCCAAGGTGGCGTCCATCGCGATCGCGTGCACCAGCGCCACCCGCGTCTCGCTCCCGGACGTGGTGGCCAGGTCGTGGGCGCCGGTGATGGCCGTCGGCAGCGCGGACAGGCAACCCGTGAGCAGGAGGGCGTCGACCGCAGCCGCGTGCTTCTCCGAGCCGGTGACGTCGAGCAGGGTGGCCATCAGCCAGGCGCCGAGGGGCACCTGCGCCGCGACCGGGTGGACCCGGTGGCCCAGCCAGTCACCGCCGAGCAGGCGGTCGAGGCCGGGTGGGGCGACCAGCGCGTCCTGGGCACCCGCGCGGACGCGGTCGGCCAGGGCATCGATCCCTTCGGCACGCTCGATGCGTCGGACGGCCTGTTCGGCCCTGCTCACTGACTGCGCACGCAACAGCATCCAGCCAGTCGAGCACACTTCCCGCGTAGGCAACAGGCCCGCGGGGATGTCTTCAGGCCTCGGACCGCAGCGACACGAACACCGCGACGACCCGGTCACGGAGCTCGTCGATGGTGCCGGTGTTCTCGATGACGTGGGTCGCGATCGCCAGTCGCTGCTCGCGGGAGGCCTGGGCCGCGATCCGCGACTCGGCGTCCTCCCGGCTCCAGCCACGGTCCGACACCATGCGGGCGATCTGCAGCTCCGGCGGGCAGTCGACGACGATGACGGCGTCGAAGGTGTCGGCGCGGCCGCCCTCGGCCAGCAGCGGGATGTCGTGGACGACCACGTCGTCGTCGCCCGCGGCCTGCTCGAGCGCCACCATGCGCTCGAAGACCAGCGGGTGCACGATCGCCTCGAGGCGCTTGCGGGCGGCGGCGTCGCCGAACACCAGCGACCCCATGGCGGCCCGGTCGAGGTCGCCCTCGGGCGTCAGCAGCCCCGGACCGAACTCCGCCACGACCGCGTCCAGCCCGGGCGTGCCCCGCTCCACGACCTCGCGGGCGAGCGCGTCGGCATCGATGACCACCGCGCCCAGCTCGCCCAGCATCGTCGAGACCGTGCTCTTGCCGGAGGCGATGCCCCCGGTCAGTCCCACCCGCAACGTCACGCCTGCTCTCCCAACTTCGTGAGGATCCGGTCAAGGGTACGGCGATCGCGCTCGCTCAGGACGTCGAGCACGCGTTCCGCGGCCTGCCCGCGGACGTCCTCGATGCGCCGCAGCAGGAGCCGGCCCGCGGGGGTCAGCGCCAAGGTCGTCGCCCGCCGGTCGGTGGGGTCGGCGGCACGGGCGATCCAACCGTGCCCCTCCAGCGCGTCGGCGACCTCGGTCGCCGAGCGTGGCGTGATCCGCAGCCACGTGGCGAGCACGGAGGGGCGCACCGGCTCGGAGGAGGCGATCACCTTCAGCGCTCTCGACTGCGCCGGGGTGATCCCCCACGCGTCGAGTTCCTGGGCCGTCTCGCGACGGATCATCCGGGCGGCTGCCATCAGCAGGTCTCCGGTCGAGTCGGACGCGGGCGAATCCATGGGAACAACTGTAGTGGCATCTGCGTTGTAGCCTCATAGTGAGGTTACCTCACGAATACTTTTCCCGAATCAGAGAGGAGCTGGTCGCGTGGATGACCACTCAGGCTCCCGCCGCTCCCGCAGCGGCCGTCCCGACCCCGCCGACAAGCGGCAGCTCGCGGACCACCCCGTGCCCCTCGCCCGGATCGCGCGCCTGTTCGCGCCGCACCGCGGCACCCTCGCCCTGGTCATCGCACTGATCATGGTCAGCTCGACCATCGGCCTCGCACAGCCCTTCCTGGTGCGCCACGTCATCGACGAGGCCCTGCCGCGACAGGACGTGCGCCTGCTCGTCCTGCTCGTGCTCGCCATGCTCGGCGTCGCGATCGCCACCGCCGCCATCGGCGTCGTGCAGACCTGGCTCTCGACCTCCGTCGGCCAGCGCGTCATGCACCGCCTGCGCAGCGACCTCTTCGCCCACCTCCAGCGTCAGTCGCTCGGCTTCTTCACCCGCACCCGCGGCGGCGACGTCCAGTCGCGCCTCGTCAACGACATCGGCAGCATGCAGAGCGTCGTCACCAGCACCGCCACCTCGATCGCGGCCAACGTCACCGTCGTCGTCGGCACGGCCGTCGCCATGGCGGCGCTGAGCTGGCGGCTGGCACTGCTGTCGCTGGTCGTCCTGCCGCCGGCGGTCCTCCTCACCCGCCAGGTCGCTCGCATGCGCCACACGATCACCGCCCAGCGGCAGCGCCGGCTCGCCGACCTGCACGTGCAGATCGAGGAGGGACTCTCCGTCAGCGGCGTGCTCCTCACCAAGACGCTCGGTGTCGGCGGCGCCCTCAGCACGCGCTTCGAGGAGACCTCGGCCGACCTGGTCGACCTCGAGATCCGCTCCCGCCTCGCCGGTCGCTGGCGGATGGCCACGATGAACGTCGTCTTCGCCGCCATCCCGGCCGCGATCTACCTCGCCGCGGGCCTTCCCGCGACGTCCGGCGGCATGACCATCGGCACCCTCGTCGCCTTCATCGCCCTACAGGGCACGCTGTTCCGCCCACTGATGGGACTCCTCAACGTCGGCGTCGAGATCACGGCCTCGATGGCGTTGTTCTCCCGGATCTTCGAGTACGCCGACCTGCCGATCGACCTCCCGGAGCCGGTCGACCCCACGCCGCTCCCCCGGCTCGGCGGCGAGGTCCGCTTCGAGCACGTCGGCTTCGGCTACGACGAAGACCGCGACGTCCTCACCGACATCCACCTCACCGTGGCCGCCGGGTCCAGCCTCGCGCTCGTCGGCACGACCGGCAGCGGCAAGTCGACCCTCGCCGGGCTGGTGGCCCGCCTCCACGACCCGACCTCGGGCCGCGTGCTCATCGACAGCGTCGACGTGCGCGACGCGGCCGCCACCGACCTCGCGAGCAGGATCGGCATGGTCACCCAGGAGACCTACCTGATGCACACCAGCATCCGCGAGAACCTCCTGCACGCCCGGCCCGGCGCGAGCGACGCAGAGATCGAGGCGGCCTGCCGCCGTGCCCGGATCCACGACCTGGTCGCGAGCCTCCCCCACGGCTACGACACCGTCGTCGGCTCCCGCGGCCACCGGTTCTCCGGCGGTGAGAAGCAGCGCCTCGCCATCGCCCGCACGCTGCTGCGCGATCCGGCGATCCTCGTCCTCGACGAGGCCACCAGCGCCCTGGACAACGAGACCGAGCGTGCGATCCAGGAGTCCCTCGACGTCCTCGCCCGGGGCCGCACCACGATCACCATCGCCCACCGGCTCTCGACCGTGCGCAACGCCGACCGGATCGCGGTGCTCGACCACGGGCGGATAGTGGAGCTCGGCACCCACGAGGAGCTGCTGCTCCGCGGCGGCCACTACGCCGCGCTGGTCCGCGGCAGCCTCGTCGCGGCTGCCTGAGCATCGCTGGTCGCCGTACGGCGCCGAGGGAGCCTCAGGCCAGGCCGGCCTTCCGGGCGTAGGCCTCTGCCTGCTCGTCGGCGTCCAGCTCGCCGGTGAGCAGGCGCTCGGTCGTCCAGTGGTCCACGGACAGCCCCGTGAGCGCGACGTACTCCGCCAGCTCGGGCTCCAGGGCGCGGGCGAGCGTCATCAGGTCCTCGCCCGTGGGCGGGGTGCCGACGATGGTCGGCGAACCGGCCATCAGCCGCTTCAGCGGCGGGTAGGGCTTGAACCTGCCCACGCCGATGTGGCGGGTCACCCGGTCGAGCGTCGGGTTGGGCTCGGCCAGCAGGGTGGCGAAGTCGAGGAAGAGCCACTGCTCACGTGGGAAGACGCTCAGCCCGTGGCGCACCTGGCCGCCGTAGTAGCCGCGGATCACCCCCGACGCGCGCATGAAGCGCGCGCGCCCGCCCGGCCCCTCGAACTGCGGCGGCATCTCGGTCGGGAAGTCCTCGGGGCGCCACGCCATCATCTCCGGCCAGTCCGGGGCCTTGTCGGGCTGGCGGTCGCGCACCATCACCCACTGGCTCACCAGCCGGTCGATCGGGTCACGGAACACCGCGATCAGGCGCATGTCCGGTCGCTGCTCACGCATCCGCTCCAGTGATCCCGGCATCAGCAGGTAGCGCGGGGTGGCGTCGCCCAGCGCGATGTGGACCGGACGCGCGTGCTCGATGCCGTACGCCGAGTGGTCGACGTCGCGCCAGGTCGCGCCGTCCACGTCGAACCAGCCCATCTCCTTGCGCGGAGGTCGCGCCACCTCGGGATGCTGGTTGAGCATCCACTGCAGCGTCGACGTGCCCGCCTTCTGCACGCCGACGATGGAGAAGGTGAAGGGCAGGAACGGCACGCCTCAGCCCTGCGCCTGCCCGGCGAGCTGCTCGGCCGCCGCGAGCAGCACGCAGGTGGCCACGGCGTCGATGGCCTCGGTCACCTCGTCGAGCGGCGGCATCGTCGGCGCGATCCGGATGTTGGCGTCGTTGGGGTCGTCACCGTGGGGGAAGGACGAGCCGGCGGGCGTCAGGGCGATGCCGGCCTCCTTCGCCAGCGCCACCACGCGCGCCGCCGTGCCGGGGACCACGTCGAGGTTGACGAAGTAGCCGCCGGCGGGCTTGTTCCAGGTCGCGACGTCGTAGGCACCGAGGCGCTCGGAGAAGACCCGGTCGACCTCGTCGAACTTCGGCGCGATGATCGCGCGGTGCTTGGCCATGTGGTCGCGCACACCCTGGGCGGAGCCGAAGAACTGCACGTGGCGGAGGTGGTTGACCTTGTCCGGGCCGATGGAGCCGTTGCCGAGGTGGGCGAGGTACCACGCGATGTTGCCCACGGAGGCCGCGAGGAACGCGACGCCCGCACCGGCGAAGGTGATCTTGGAGGTCGAGGCGAACATGATCGGGCGGTCCGGGTGACCGGCCGCGGCCGCCAGGGTGAGGATGTCGGCGCTCTTGGCCTCCTCCTCGGTGAGGTGGTGCAGGGCGTAGGCGTTGTCCCAGAAGATCTTGAAGTCGGTAGCCGCGGTCTCCATCGAGGCGAGACGCTCGGCGACCTCCTGGCTGCAGATCGAGCCGGCCGGGTTGGCATAGGTCGGCACGACCCACATGCCCTTGATGGACCGGTCTGCCTTGACCAGCGCGGCCACGGCCTCGGCGTCGGGCCCGTCGTCGTTCATCGGCACGGTGATCATCTCGATGCCCAGCGACTCGAGCAGCGTGAAGTGCCGGTCATAGCCGGGGACCGGGCAGATGAACTTGATCGTGTCTTCCTTGCTCCACGCACGGTCGCTGTCGCGGGCACCGAAGAGCAGCATGTAGATCAGGCAGTCGCGCATCATGGTGAGGCTGGAGTTGCCGCCGGCGACGACCTGCTCGGGCTCGACCCACAACAGCTCGGCGAACATCTCGCGCAGCTCGGTCAGGCCGGTGAGGCCGCCGTAGTTGCGCACGTCGGTGCCGCTGCTGTCCTTGAAGCCTCGCGGCAGGTTGAGCAGCTCGTCCGCGAGGTCGAGCTGGGCCGCCGACGGCTTGCCCCGCGTGAGGTCGAGCTTGAGGCCCTTGGCCTTCAGCTCGGCGTAGGCCGCCTGCTGCTCCTGGAGCAGGCTGGCGAGGTCGTCACGGGACATGGCGGAGAGCGGCTGGTGCGTCACACGCGCAAGGCTACCGAGCGCCGGTTCGTCCGCGCGGTGCAGGCTCAGGGATGGAACGCCCGGGGCTCAGGCCGTCTGGCTGAACGTACGGCGATATTCGACCGGGCTCACGCCGCGCGAGCGGCCGAAGTGGTGGCGCAGGGTCGCCGCGTTGCCGAAGCCGACCTCGCCCGCGATCCAGTCGATGGAGTGATCCGTCTGCTCGAGCAGCTCCTCGGCCGCCTGCACGCGCTGGGCCAGCACCCAGCTGTACGGCGTCGTGCCGGTCTCGTCCTTGAAGCGGCGCGCGAAGGTCCGCGGCGACATGTGCATCTGCCGCGCCAGCGCCTCGACGGTGAGCTCCTCGGCGAGGTTGGCCGAGATCCAGGCGAGCAGCGGTGACAGGGCCTCGGACTCGCAGACCGGGACCGGCCGCGCGATGAACTGCGCCTGGCCGCCGTCGCGGTGCGGGGGCACGACGATGCGCCGAGCAGCCGACGCGGCGACGCGGGAGCCGAACTGCTGGCGCATCAGGTGCAGGGCCGCGTCGAGCCCGGCCGCAGAGCCCGCGCCGGTGACCACGGTGCCCTCCTGGACGTAGAGCACGTTGCCGTCGACCTGGGCGAGCGGGTGGCGGGCGGCGAGCTCGTCGACGTGTCGCCAGTGGGTGGTGCACCGCTTGCCGTCGAGCAGCCCGGCCTCGCCGAGCACGAACGCGGCCGTGCAGTGGGCGAAGACGAAGGCGCCACGGTCGTGGGCGTGCCGGACGAGCTCGACGACCTCGGGCGAAGGGTCGAGATAGCCGCGCTTGGGGATGACGCAGACCAGGTCGGCATCGGCCGCCGCCTCCAGGCCGAGGTCGACGTGCAGGTCGAACACGCTGCCCTGGACCCGCCCCGGGCGGGGGGTGGTGACCACGAAGTCGAAGACCGGGTTGTCGTCCTCGGGGTGGTAGGGCTCAGCCCACACCTCGCACATCGCGCCCAGCCCGAAGGGCTCGGCACCGTCCTGGACCACGACCGCGACCTTGTGCATGGGAACACCCTGCCGCACCGATGGCAGTAAATCAACCTACCCTGTCATTCCTGCCACTGGTGGCAGCAATGGAACGAGCGCAAACTTTCTGCCATGACCACTTTCCTCTTCATCCTCGTGACCACCGCCATCGCAGCACTGCTCGTCAGCTACGCACGCCACGACCTGTTCGCCGGTCCGGCCACCCGCGCCGACGACCTCGACGAGCTCGGTCCGGTCGAGCTCCGCCACCACCTCGTCCCCCGCCACTGAGCCCGCGCCGTCCGGGCTTTGCTTGGATGGCGCCATGGACCACGTCGACCTGCGCGAGGGATCCCGGGTCGCCCTGCTGGTGCCCGGCTCCCACGACTACGTGGACCTCGTCATCTCGCTGCTGGCGGCCGGCATCTTCCCGGTGCCCCTCGACCCCGCGCTGACGCCCGCGGAGCGCGAGCGGGTCCTGGCACCGATCGCCCCCGACCTGGTGGTGACCACGACCGAGCAGGTCGCCACCATGGTGGCCAGCGCTCCCGACCACCTCCGTCGCGGTCTGCCGCTCGGGAGGCCTATCCACTGCACGAGTGGCACGACCGGCACACCCAAGGGAGTGTTCTCCGGCCTGCTGCCCCGCTCGGACGCCCAGGCCCTCCTCGCCGAGGAACGCGACCTGTGGGGCTTCTCCCCCGACGACGTCAACCTCGTGCTCAGCCCGCTCCACCACTCCGCGCCGCTGCGGTTCGCGATGGGCACGCTGCTTGCCGGTGGCCGGATCGTGGTGCCGGGACGCTTCGACCCCGAGCGCGTCACGGACGCCATCCGCACCGAACGACCGACCACGATGTTCTGCGTGCCGACCCACCTCCAGCGACTCTTCGCCCACTGGGACGAGTTCGGCACTCCCGACCTGTCGTCGTTCCGGCTCGTCGCGCACGCCGGCGCCCCCTGCCCGGTGGCGGTGAAGCACCGCCTGATCGAGACGTTCCCGGCCGGGTCGACCTGGGAGTTCTACGGGTCCACCGAAGGACAGTTCACCGCCTGCCGGTCCGAGGAGTGGCTCACCCACCCCGGCAGCGTGGGCCGCGCCCGCCCCGGTCGCTCGATCACCGTCGACGACGAGGGCCGGCTCTGGTGCGTGGTGCCTGCGCACGCCCGCTTCACCTACCTCGGCGATCCCCAGAAGACCGCGCAGGCCTGGCGCGAGACCCCCGCCGGTCCGGCCTTCACCGTCGGCGACGTCGGTCGCATCGACGCCGACGGCTACGTCCATCTCGACGGGCGCCGCGACGACCTGGTCATCAGTGGCGGCGTCAACGTCTATCCGCTCGAGGTCGAGAACGCACTGCGCGAGGTGCCCGGCGTCGAGGACGTGGGTGTCTTCGCGATGCCCGATCCCGCCTGGGGCCAGCGCGTCTGCGCCGCGGTCGTGGGTACGGCGACCGAGGCCGACCTGCGCGAGCACGCGGTCGCCGTACTGGCTCCGGCGAAGCGACCGAAGACGTACGTGCACGTGGCCGAGCTGCCGCTCACCGCCACCGGGAAGGTTCGTCGCGACCAGCTGCCCGCACTCCTGGCCTGATCCGCGTCGGAAATGCCGAACGGCCCACCGGCGAGCCGGTGGGCCGTTCGAAGTGGAGCGTCAGACCGTCAGGCCTGGCCGCCCGTGAGCTTCTCGCGAAGCGCCTGGAGCGCCTCGTCCGACGCGAGCGAGCCGCCACCGGTGCCGGTGTCGCCACCGGTCTCGGCGAGGTCGTCGCCACCGGAGGAGTAGGACGTCGCCTCGCTGGCCTCGGCCTCGGCAACCTTCGCCTCGGCCTGCTGCTTGACGTGCGCCTCCCAGCGGGTGTGAGCCTTGGCGTACTGCTCTTCCCAGACGGCGCGCTGGTCGTCGAAGCCCTCGAGCCACTCGCCGGTCTCCGGGTCGAAGCCCTCGGGGTAGACGTAGTTGCCCTGCTCGTCGTAGGTCGCGGTCATGCCGTAGAGGGTCGGGTCGAACTCCTCCACGTCAGCGGCCGTGGCCGTCTCGTTGGCCTGCTTGAGCGACAGCGAGATCCGGCGACGCTCGAGGTCGATGTCGATGATCTTGACCATGACGTCGTCGTTGACCTGGACGACCTGCTCGGGGATCTCCACGTGGCGCTCAGCCAGCTCGGAGATGTGCACGAGGCCCTCGATGCCCTCTTCGACGCGGACGAACGAACCGAAGGGCACCAGCTTGGTGACCTTGCCGGGCACGATCTGACCGATCTGGTGGGTGCGGGCGAAGTGCTGCCACGGGTCTTCCTGGGTGGCCTTGAGCGACAGGGAGACGCGCTCGCGGTCCATGTCCACGTCGAGGACCTCGACGGTGACCTCGTCACCGACGGTGACGACCTCGGACGGGTGGTCGATGTGCTTCCACGACAGCTCGGAGACGTGCACGAGGCCGTCGACGCCGCCGAGGTCCACGAACGCACCGAAGTTGACGATGGAGGAGACGACACCCTTGCGGATCTGACCCTTCTGGAGCTGGGTCAAGAAGCCGTGGCGAACCTCGGACTGGGTCTGCTCGAGCCAGGCACGGCGCGACAGGACCACGTTGTTGCGGTTCTTGTCGAGCTCGATGATCTTGGCCTCGAGGACCTGGCCGACGTAGGGCTGCAGGTCGCGGACGCGACGCATCTCGACCAGCGACGCAGGCAGGAAGCCGCGCAGACCGATGTCGATGATGAGGCCGCCCTTGACGACCTCGATGACGGTGCCCTCGACGACGCCGTCCTCTTCCTTGACCTGCTCGATGGTGCCCCAGGCGCGCTCGTACTGTGCGCGCTTCTTGGACAGGATCAGCCGGCCTTCCTTGTCCTCCTTCTGGAGAACGAGGGCCTCGACCACATCGCCCACGGAAACGACCTCTGAGGGGTCGACGTCGTGCTTGATCGAGAGCTCGCGGGACGGGATGACACCTTCGGTCTTGTAACCGATGTCGAGGAGGACCTCGTCACGGTCCACCTTGACGATGGTGCCTTCGACGATGTCGCCGTCGTTGAAGTACTTGATGGTCGCGTCAATGGCCGCGAGGAAGTCCTCTTCAGAACCGATGTCGTTGATCGCGACCTGGGGCGCGTCGTAATCGGGAAGAGCGGAGATGGTACTCGTCATAAGGGAAGTGATTCCTTGGATGGATAGAAGTCGTTCGGACACGCGCAGAAGCCGGTTTCACCACCGATGAGAGATGACGAGCGAGAGTCCGCTCCGTATGGGACGCAGGCAGACCTCTGGCGCACGCCCGAGACTACGCGGGTGCCGCGAGGCACGTCCAACTGGGAGGCCCCTCGGCCCCCACTCCTCTCACACGACTTCTGACCCAGGCGGGGTGGACCGCAGACCCGATCGGTCTAGACCAGTCCGTCCGATATTCGCCAACACGCGAGATCTGCCCCCGTTCTTGGACGTTTGCCCAGATATTTGCGGTGGACGACATCACGGGACCGCCGAGAAGCCGTTTGTTCAATAAGCAGCTCTCATCGGGACGGCTGCACAACCGAGAGGAACCATCGTGGCGAAACCTCGCTTCAGAAGTGTCTTGGCCTCGCTCACGACCCTGGCGCTGGTGCCGGGACTCGCAGCGGTTTCGCTGGCCGCTCCGGCCGCCGCCGAACAGCTGCCCGCCTCGTACTCCGGCTCCACCCACAGCGACATCGAAGACATCACGGTCCTGCTGGGCGGCGCCAACGAGACCCACGTCATCTCCGGTCACGCGACCACGGCGGTCGACAGCGACGCCACCGTGAAGAGCGCGGCGACCGCATCCAACCTCGATCCGGCGGTGCTCGGCACCTCGATCCCGATCGAGGAATACCACTCCGAGCAGCCCGCCGGGCCTGCCGCCGACTCGGGTACGTTCCTGCCGGTGACCGAGCTGGCACCGGCGGTCTCGCTGGAGGCAGGGTCGGGCGCGACGTCTGCCGCTTGGGCGGGCGACCTCGCCTGCGTTCCGGCCGGCACACCCCTCGCGCAGTCGTTCACCCAGGTGGACGCGACCACGGTTGCCGACAACGTGGTGCCCACCCTCACGGCCGCCGAGCTCGGCGTGATCACGACCACCGGCACGGTCGAGCTGATCCCAGCGGCAGCACGAACAGCGTGCGCGCCACGGCCGAAGGCACCGTCGGAGACATCGACCTGCTGACAGTCGCGGGAGTTCCCACCGCGACCGTGACCGTCACCAACCCGACGAAGCTCGTGGTGACCCACGACGGCGCGACCCGCACCGTGGACTACACGGCGCCCGACGTGACACTCACCGTGGCCGGTCAGGCCCCGCTCATCATCTCCAGCGGTGGCAATGGTGGCAGCGACGGCAGTGGTCCGATCACGATCCCCGGCGTCGCGACAGCGGAGATCAACGTGAGCGTCCTCGACGCTCCGACGACGACCGCCACCGGCGCGACGATTCCCGCCGTGCTCTCGATCGACGTCACCATCGACGCCCTGGTGCTCGGCACCGCGCTCGCTGACGTGCACATCGGCCTGCTGCCGCTCACCGCCGACGCGACCGCACCCACGGGTGGAGTCGAGTGCGTCGCACCTGACACCACCGCACCCGCAGCCCCGGTGATCACCGGTCCGACCGGGACCGTGAGCGACACGACGCCGGACATCGTCGGCACCGCCGAGGCGGGCTCGACCGTCACGGTCACCGTCGACGGCGTGGTCATCGCATGTGTCGGTGAGCCGATCGTGGCCGCCGCTGACGGCAGCTGGACCTGCACCCCGGTCACACCTCTGGCCGAAGGTCCGCACACCGCCACCGCAACCGCGACCGACGCCGCGGGCAACGTCTCACCCGCCTCAGCCCAGGCCGACTTCACCATCGCCGCACCCGCGGACACCACCGCACCCGCAGCCCCGGTGATCACCGGTCCGACCGGGACCGTGAGCGACACGACGCCGGACATCGTCGGCACCGCCGAGGCGGGCTCGACCGTCACGGTCACCGTCGACGGCGTGGTCATCGCATGCGTCGGTGAGCCGATCGTGGCCGCCGCTGACGGCAGCTGGACCTGCACCCCGGTCACACCTCTGGCCGAAGGTCCGCACACCGCCACCGCAACCGCGACCGACGCCGCGGGCAACGTCTCACCCGCCTCAGCCCAGGCCGACTTCACCATCGCCGCAGCCGCGGACACCACCGCACCCGCAGCCCCGGTGATCACCGGTCCGGCTGAGGGCACGTCGACCACCGACACGACTCCCACGGTCACCGGCACCGGCGAGCCGGGAGCGACGATCACGGTGACGGAAGGCGGCACCACGATCTGCACCGCGACCGTGGCTGCCGACGGCACCTGGAGCTGCACCCCGACCACGCCGCTCACAGCTGGTTCGCACACCCTGGGCGCCACTGCTACCGACGCAGCGGGCAACACCTCGCCTGCTGACACGGTGACGTTCACGATCGCGGCTCCGGGCAACCCGGACCGTGACGGCGACGGTCTGCCCAACGGCATCGAGACTGCGGCCGGCACCAACCCGGACGATCCCGACACCGACAAGGACGGCCTCACCGACGGCCAGGAGGTCGACCACGACGGCGCCGGTCCGGACAAGGGCACGGGCACCGACCCGCTGAAGGCGGACACCGATGGTGACGGGCTCAAGGACGGTCAGGAAGTGAACACGACCAAGACCGACCCGCTGGACCCCGACACCGACAACGACGGGCTCAAGGACGGTCCCGAGGTCCTCGGCATGACCCTCAAGGAGCGCTTCGAGGTCTGCGGCAAGCGGGTCAAGAACAAGATGCGGGTCACGACCAACCCGTTGGTCAAGGACACCGACAAGGACGGGCTGACCGACGGCCGCGAGGTCAACGGCTACCGGATCAAGCAGGTCGTCTTCGTCACCCGCTCGGGCGACACGATCACGATCGGCAAGACCCGCTCCAACCCGACCAAGGCCGACACCGACAAGGACGGGCTGTCGGACAAGGCCGAGAAGACCGGTTCGGCGAACAAGAAGTGGAAGCGCCGCAAGACCGACCCGACCAAGTGCGACACCGACGGCGGCGGTGTCAGTGACGGCCGTGAGGTCAAGCTCGGATCGGACCCGACCCGCATCATGTCGGGCCCGAACGACCTCAATTCGCGGATGGCCGGCAGGGGCTTCCCCCTGGGCGGCTGATCCTCGGCTCCTCTCCGCACCAACGCTGGGCGTCGGACACAGGTCCGGCGCCCAGCGCTCAGTTTCCACCCACCCCTCGACCCTGCTCGTGCAGGCGTGACACCGATCGCTCTCCGTCGTTGGAGGGGTCGGACGATCATCGGGGTCGTTTGCAACAAACCGGGGACCCACCACGACCGACAGAGTCGACGAGGCGGTGCCGTCTCCGGACGAAAGGACATCTCATGCGCACGCGTCGTTCCAGCCTTGCCATCTGTTCCAGCCTGTTGCTGGTCCCGGCCCTCGGTGCTGTCGTCAGCACCGCACCGAGCACCGCCGCCCCACCGGACGCCAAGCCACCCGCGTTCACAGCCTCGGCCTCCTCCGACGTCGTGGCCGTCGGCAGCGAGCTGGGGACCGCAGGTTCACCGGCCAAGCTCGCCGTCGGCCGCTCGAGCGGCGCGGTCGACCCGACCCTGCCGCGCGACAACGTCCGCGCCACCTCGGCCAACCTCGACGCCGAGCTGCTGCTCGGCCGGGTCCCGCTCCCGATCGACCGGGTGACGGCGACCGCCGCCCCGCGCTCGGGGCCCACGAGTCGCAACCTCCTCCCGGTGCCGGCCAACCCGCTCATCACCCCCGGCCTCCTCGTCGGCACCGTGTCGGCCGACTACGGCACCGGATCGAGCTGCCCCGCCGCGGTCAAGGGGATCCGCACCTACTCGGACGCGCTGACGACCCTCGCGTCGGCTGTGGTCGGCGACCTCTCCGCGGTGCCCGGTGCGCCCGCCCACATCGCCTCGATCGGCGCCTCGCGCACTCGCGCGACCACCCAGCTCGTCGACGACAAGATCGGCGGGTCGGACGTCGAGTCCGTGACGACCACCTCCGTGGGTGACGTCTCCCTGTTCGGTGGCCAGGCCGTCGTCAAGGTGACCAGTCCCGTGGTGCTGCGTGCCCACACCGACGGCACGAAGGGCAAGGTCGCCTACGACTCGCCGCCCACGATCCAGGTCGTGCCGGCTTCGGGGCAGGCCATCGCCGTACCCCTCAACGGGACGCCGGTGTCGATCCCGATCGTGGTCCCCGGCCTCAACACGAGCGTCACGGTGACGGGTTTCAACTTCACCGACCAGAGCGCTGGTGCGCTCGCGGCCGGCGGCTCGCAGGCCCTCCTGCGCGTCGACGTCGACGTGATGGCCGCAACCACGCCCATCGCCGACCTGCAGATCTCGATCGCGCCCATGTCGGTGCGTGCCGCTGCTCCTGCCGGCGGCGTGCTGTGCGACCCCGACGACGACGGTGACGGCCTGTCCAACGAGACCGAGAAGGACCTGGGCACGAAGGCCAACAACCCCGACACCGACGGCGACGGGCTCACCGACGGCCAGGAGGTCAGCGGCATCCGGATCAAGGGCCCCTTCAAGGCGTGCCGCACGCGCACGAGGGGATCGATCTTCGTGAAGACCAACCCCCTCTCCAAGGACACCGACGGCGACAAGATCAACGACCGCGTCGAGGCCAAGGGCTATCGGATCAAGCAGCGCGTCGTCGTCAAGCGCAACGGCAAGACGGTCAACATCGGCCGTGTCCGCAGCAACCCGGCCAAGGCCGACACCGACCGCGACAAGCTCACCGACGGTGACGAGCGCACGGGCCGTCGCAACAAGAAGTGGAAGCGTCGCAAGACCAGCCCGATGCTGTGCGACACCGACACCGGTGGGACCAGCGACGGCCGCGAGGTGCGCTTCGGGTCCGACCCGACCCGCATCAAGTCCGGGCCTGACGACACCCGCGGCTGACAGCCGAACCGCACGTGTGCCGACGGACCGCCCATCGAACCCCGATGGGCGGTCCTCGCACGTCGCTGCCGAGCAAGGGATACCGTCAGCCCGTGGATCATCTGCCGCAGTCCGTCCGGGTCGAGCGCCGGTCCGTGGACGAGGACGAGTCGCGCAGGGCCAACGGCCCCGACTGGGACCGCTACGCCGACGAGTACCAAGCCACCCACGGGGGTTTCCTCGGCGACGCCGGGTTCGTGTGGGGGCCCGAGGGCCAGACCGAGGCCGACCTGCAGGTCCTCGGCCCGGTGGCCGACCGGGACGTGCTCGAGGTCGGATCGGGTGCCGGCCAGTGCTCGCGCTGGGTCCGCACCCATGGCGGGCGGGCCATCGGCCTCGACCTCTCGCACCGCCAGCTCCAGCACAGTCGTCGCCTCGACGAGAACACCGGTGTCCCGGTGCCCTCGGTGCTGGCGACCGCCACCCACCTCCCCTTCGCGGACGACTCCTTCGACATCGTCTTCTGCTCGTTCGGAGCCCTGCAGTTCGTCGCCGACATCGAGCAGGCGCTCGACGAGACCGCCCGCGTGCTGCGCCCAGGCGGCCGGTTCGCCTTCTCCATCACCCACCCGACGCGGTGGATGTTCCCTGACGACCCGGGGGTCGGCGGCCTGACCGCCTCGCAGTCCTACTGGGACCGCACCCCCTACGTCGAGATCGACGACGCGTCCGGCGTCGTGTCGTACGTCGAGCACCACCGCACCCTCGGTGACTGGGTGCGGCTCCTGGCCGCCCGCGGGTTCGTGCTCATCAACCTGGTGGAGCCCGAGTGGCCTGCCGACCACGACCGTGTCTGGGGCGGCTGGTCACGGACACGCGGAATGCTGACACCGGGAACCGCGATCTTCGTGGCTGACCTGGTCTGAGCACACCGAACGGCGGTGCCGCTCACAGAGCGACACCGCCGTCGGTTGATCCGTCAGGCGAAGCGGCGGCGCAGGCCGAGCGCCCCCAGCCCCAAACCGAGGAGCAGCAGACCCGCCGCGCCTCGCTGGATGTTGCGTCCACCCTCACCGTCGTCACCCAGCAGCTCGAACGAGTAGGCCGTCATGCCCGAAGCCTCTTCGGGTGCGCCGTAGGCCATTCGCTCGGTGTCGGCACGCTCGGCACCGGCCCCGATCACGGCGTAGAGCTTGCCGTAGTCCTGAGCTGTCGCCCGACCCGCCTCGATCAGCTGCGACATCCCTTCCGTGGAAAGGCGTGTCGCACCGTCCCGGAGGGCAGGGGCACCGCTGGCCGCCCGGTGCAGACCGTCCGACAGTCGACCCGACCCATCGGCCGCGTCGCCCAGCCCCTCAGACAGCTGGCCGGCTCCAGCGGCGAGCTGACCCGAGCCGTCCTTGGCCTTGCCCGTGCCGTCGGCGAGCTGACCTGCACCGGCGGCGAGCTCGCCCGAGCCCGCGCGCAGCTGGCCGGTGCCGTCCGCCAGCTTGCCCGCACCAGTAGCGAGCTTGCCCGCGCCTGTAGCCAGGAGGCCACTGCCATCAGCGAGCTGACCGGCTCCACCGTCGATCTTGACGAGGCCGTCGGTCAGCGCACCCGAACCGGTGTAGGCCGTTGTCGCCCCGGACGAAAGCTGCAGGACACCCGCCACGGCCTTGGTCAGGCCGATCTTGAGCTGATCGAGTCCACCGCCGACCTTCGCCGTGCCGTCCCGGAGGGCGATCGCGCCAGCCTTCGTCTTCGTGGCACCAGCCTTGGCCGCCGTCAATCCACCCGCGATCTGCCGGGCGCCGGGGATCAGCTTCGTGTCGAGTCCGGCCAGCGCATCGCCAAGACCGACCGAGACCTGCCCGAGCCCTCCCGAAGCCTGCCCGAGGTCGGTCCGACTGGCAGCTACTCCATCGATCAACGCATTGACGGTGCCAGTGCACTGTGGTGCGAGGGTCGGATGCGTGGCGCAGAAGGTCGTGCGCACGCTTTCCAGCCCCATGCGCAGTTCCTCCAGTCCGCCGCCCGGCTGCATCGGCCCGTTGGCGGGCGCCAGGGCCAAGTCGAGTCCTGCCTTGATCGCGTCCGTGGCGTTCTGCGCCTTGGCGAGACCGCTCCCGTCGGTCGGGTCGGCGAGCACGCCGGCATCGCCGCGCAGCTGACCGAGCCCACCCGCGAGCTGGGTGGCGCCGCCCTCCAGCACCGTGAGACCGGCCTCCAGGCTGTTCAGCCCGAAGAGCAGAGTGCCGTCCTGCGTCGTGGACCCGAATCCGGCGAGCATCTGGTTCACGCCTGTGCGCAGTGTGTCGACTCCGGCGACGGCCGTCGGCAGACCGGTGCTGTTGTCGGCGAGAGTTCCCAGCCCACCGCTGATCTGCTTCAGCCCGTCCTCGAGCTTCTCGCTTCCCGTGAGCGCCGCGCCCGTGCCCGTGGCAAGCTGGCCTGCGCCGGTGTTGAGCTTCCTGGCACCGGCGTTCAGCTCGCCCGCTCCCGCGGACAGCTTGCCCGCACCGTCGTCCAGCTTGCCCGCACCGACGCGCAGTCGCTGTGCACCGTCAGCCAGCTTCCCGGCGCCCTCGTCAATCTTGCCGAGGCCGCCGTCAAGCTCCAGCGCACCGGACGCCAACCGCGCCGCGCCCGGCGCGGCCTCGCCGGCGAGACCGGCATTGAGCTGGTCCGCGCCGTCGCTGAGCTGGATCAACCCGGCCAGGAGCTCTCCAGCACCATCGCGCAGACGCAGCAGGTTGGTGTCGATCTCCGTCGCGCCATCGGCGAGCTTGACGCCGGTGTCAGATCCCGACTTGTAGCTGTCACCCGCCGTCCGGAACGTGGGGCTCTCGAGCGGGTTCACCGGGAGCGCGGAGATGGAGGCGCCCGGCACGACACCATCAGTGACGTTGGCTGTGTAGCCGAACGACACCTCGTCGGAGCCGAGGGGCGGGAACAGAGTCATCGTGAACGAGAGGCGAGTGCCGCCCTTGCCGTCGCCAGCCATGTTGGCTTGCCCCGAGGTCACCTCGGTGAAGTTCGCGGGAGCGACGGTGCTCAACGAACCCACCATCGGAATCGGCACTTCGGCGGTCTCGGTGACGGTGCCACCCTTGCCGTCCGGGTAGCTGATCTCCTGTGGGCTGGACGTCACGTTGCGGACCGTGTACTCGACCTCCAGTGCACCGTCAGCGCCCACGAGGTTGTCAGGGTCGATCCGTTCGCCGTCGAGGCGATACTCCACCGACACTTGAAGGGGAAGGTCACCGTCGTAGTCACTGACGGAGCGAAGGCGCTCGACTCCGTCGACATCGACGCTGACCTGCTGGAGCCCATCCTCGACGTCGTAGCCCGAGAATCCATCGAGGTTACGGAGACCGGATTCCTCGATCGGGTTCAGAACATCGACGCTGCCTTGGCCAGTCAACGTGAGCTGCTCATAGACGCGCTGGCTCTGGATCTGACCATGTGAGTCGAGGTAGACCTGCACGGTCTCGGTGTTGACCACTTCGACGTCACCATCGGCCGCGAAGGCAGCAGGTGCGGATGAGAGCGTCATCAACGCGAGGGTCGTCAGTCCTGCGACCACGGCGCCCGCTCGTCGGGGCCCGGCTCCGCCGTACATGTTCGCGCTCACTTTGCGATCTCCATCGTGTCGTCGATCCGGGTCCGGCTCTCGTCTTCTGCGTCGCGGGTCGGCGGCGAAGGCTCAGCTGTGTCCGACAGCCAGGCAGTCACGAGGAATCCCACAGCTACGCACAGCCCCAGAGCCGTGCCGGTGCTGATCGACGTGTCGAGGACCTGTGGCGGTGCTGCGGCGTACGTGAACTCGTATGCACCGGCAAAGCTGCCCGCGCCCAGAAGGGCTGCCCACAATGGGAGCCGCCCAGCGCTCAGAGCGACGAGGCCGACACACAGGAGAACAGCCAGGAAAGCCGCCCCAGCACGCCCCGTCGAGGTGTCCGGCATCAGGCCGGCGCGAACCAGATATGACACTAGGCCCGCGACGAAGCCGAGCGCGTAAGCGCCCAGGCGCCGGGGCGGGGTGGCGTCCGGCACCAGCGCGACGATGGCGCCTGCCGTCATCCCGAGCAGGGCGACCGCCTCGAGTTCGAGGTCGAATGTCTCCCCCACGATGATCGTGAGGCCGGTTGATGCAGCCAGCAACACCCCGGCAAACAAAGTTTTGCGCATGCGAATAACAGTCCTCCCAGTGCCGTGGCCTCCCTGACCACGTGATCACCCCAGACGGGCGATCGCACGAATATACCCTTCAGTAGCTATGCGCACGCAATGTTTGTGTCAGTGACCTTGACCGGCCGCGCACGCCGCATGACAACTCGGAGCGAAGCACCATCTAGGCTCGCCCGCGTGGGAATGAGAGTCGCGGTCGAACGCATCGCCAACAGCAGCTCCGGCATCGCGGTGTCGATGGCGATCATGAACGTCGCGACCTACGGCTTCGTGCTGCTCGGCTCCGACCTGCTCGGCACCGAGACGTACGGCGCCGTCGCGGCCTCGCTCAACGTGCTGCTCGTCATCAGCGTCGGCGCGCTCGGGCTGCAGGCGACCGCGGCTCGACGCATCTCCGCGGACCCGCAGCACGTCGCCCAGATCGAGCACTCGATCCTGCGCGTCACCTACCGCGCCGCCGCCGCGCTCGGCGTCATCATGCTCGTACTGAGCCCGGCCATCCAGCGCCTGCTCAACCTCGACCACATCGGCGTCGCCCTGCTCATCGCGATCTCGACCGTGCCGCTGACGATCGTGGGCGGCTTCGCCGGGATCCTGCAGGGCGAGCGGCGCTGGGCGGCGCTCGGCCTGCTCTACATCGCATCCGGTGTCCCCCGACTGGTGATCGGCACCGCCTTCATCGCCTGGCGCCCGACGGAGCTCTGGGCCCTCGCCGGGATCGCCGTCAGCTTCTGGGCGCCGGTGCTGGTCGGCTGGTGGGCGCTGCGCAACAGGCGCCACCCGAGCGACGAGGCCGCCGGGCACACCGGCATGGCCATGCTCAAGGAGAGCATCAGCAACGGCCAGGCGCTGTTCGCGTTCTTCGCGCTCAGCAGCGTCGACATCGTCGTGGCGCGCAACGTCTTGTCCAACCACGAGTCCGGGCTCTACGCCGGCGGGCTCATCCTCGCGAAGGCGATGCTGTTCCTGCCGCAGTTCGTGGTGATCGTCGCCTTCCCGACGATGGCCACCGGCAGCGGGCGCCGCAAGGCCCTGGTCGTGAGCCTGTCCCTCGTCGCCGCGCTCGGCACGGTCGGCACGCTCGCCGCCTGGCTGCTCTCGGGCATCGCCATCCGCTTCGCCGGCGGCGTGAAGTACGCCGAGGTCGAGCCCCGCCTGTGGATCTTCGCCATCCTCGGCACACTGCTCTCGATGATCCAGCTGCTCGTCTACTCGGTGCTCGCCCGCCAGGGCAAGCGCTCGGTCTACGTCGTGTGGCTGGCCCTGGTGACCCTGGTCGCGGTGGGCCTCACGACCGAGACCGTGCTCGGCCTGGTGACGACCGTCGTGCTGGTCGACGTCGCGCTGCTGCTCGTCCTGCTGGGAGTCAGCGCGTGGTTCCTGCGCGACGGCGCGCCCGCCCCCGAGGAACCCGCCGCCACGACGCTCCAGTCCTAGTGCGCGGCGTCGTGCCAGCTGCGACCGGTCCCGACCGACACGTCGAGCGGCACGGCGAGGTCGGCCGCGCGGCCCATCTGCTCGCGCACGAGCGTGGCCAGCGCGTCGCTCTCCCCCGGCGCCACCTCGAACACGAGCTCGTCGTGGACCTGCAGCAGCATCCGTGACGACAGGCCCTGCTCGAGGATCGCCCTCTCCACGTTCAGCATGGCGACCTTGATCAGGTCGGCTGCCGAGCCCTGGATCGGCGCGTTGAGCGCCATCCGCTCAGCCGTCTCACGCCGCATCCGGTTGTCGCTGGTGAGGTCGGGGAGATAGCGACGCCGGCCCAGGATCGTCTCTGTGAAGCCGGATCGGCGCGCCTCGTCGACGATCCCGCCGAGGTAGTCGCGGATGCCGCCGAAGGTCTCGAAGTACTCGTCCATGAGCCCGCGGGCCTCGGACGGCTCGATGCGCAGCTGCTGCGAGAGCCCGAACGCCGACAGGCCGTAGGCCAGGCCGTAGTTCATCGCCTTGATCTTGGCGCGCTCCTCGGTGCCGACCGCGTCGGCGTCCATGTCGAAGACCCGCGCTGCAGTGATCGAGTGGAAGTCGTGACCGGAGCGGAACGCCTCGATCAGCAGTGCGTCCTCGGAGAGGTGGGCCATGATCCGCATCTCGACCTGGCTGTAGTCGGCCGTCATCAGCGACTCGTAGCCGTCGCCGACCACGAACCCCTCGCGGATGCGACGACCGGCCTCGGTGCGGATCGGGATGTTCTGCAGGTTGGGGTCGGTGCTGGACAGGCGCCCCGTGGCGGCGATGATCTGGTTGTACGTCGTGTGGATCCGCCCGTCGGAGGCGACCGTCTTGAGCAGCCCCTCGACGGTCTGGCGCAGCCGGATGACGTCGCGGTGACGCAGCAGGTGTTGCAGGAACGGGTGCTCGGTCTTCTCGTAGAGCGACTGCAGGGCGTCGGCGTCGGTGGTGTAGCCGGTCTTGGTGCGCTTGGTCTTCGGCATGTCGAGCTCGTCGAAGAGCACCACCTGCAGCTGCTTGGGCGAGCCGAGGTTGATCTCCTTGCCGATGACGTCGTAGGCGTCGGCGGCGGCCGCCTTGACCTGGTCGCCGAACTCGGACTCGAGCCCCTCGAGGTAGTCGGTGTCGACCGCGATGCCGGTCTGCTCCATCCGCACCAGCGTGGCGACCAGCGGCAGCTCGACGTCGGCGAGCAGCGTGGTCCCGCCGTGTTCCTCGACCGTGTCGTCGAGGGCATCGGCCAGGTCGAGGATCGCGCGCGCCGTCAGCATCGCGACGTCGCTGGCGCCGGTGTCGTCGAGGGTGTCGAAGCTCAGCTGGTCGGCGTCGCCGGTGTCCTGGCGCAGCTCGCGCTTGAGGTAGCGCAACGTCAGGTCCGCGAGGTCGTAGGACCGCTGGTCGGGCTGGACGAGGTAGGCCGCGAGCGCGGTGTCGACGGCCAGCCCGTACAGCTCCCAGCCGCGCGCCGCGAGGGCGAGCGTGGGGCCCTTGGCGTCGTGCATGACCTTGGGCAGGGCCGCGTCGGCCAGCCAGCCGGCCAGCGCTGCGTCGTCCTCGGGCGAGATCTCGGTGACATCGATCCAGGCCCCGGCACTGGCACCGGCCGCCAGGGCGACCGAGACGACGTCGCCCGTGCCGGCCCGCCAGCTGCCTTGTACGGCGACGCCGACCCGCTTCGCGTCGCTGGCGTGCTCCGCCAACCACGCGGCAACGCCGCCGGACGCCAGCCGCTGACCGTCGAGCTCGAAGCCGGACTCGTCGATCTCGTCGCCGGCGGCCGGGTCGATGGTGTCCATCAGCCGCGTGCGCAGCTCGCCGCGGAACTCCAGCTCGTCGAGCAGCTCGAGAGCAGCAGTGCGGTCCCACGGCTGGCGCACCGTCTCGCCGGGGCGCACGGGCAGGGTCAGGTCGCGGATCAGCGCGTTGAGGTGGCGGTTGCGGATCACGTCGCCGAGGTGGGCGCGCAGCGCCTCGCCCTTCTTGCCGGTGATCTCGTCGGCGCGGGCGATCACGTTGTCGAGCCCGTCGAACTGGTTGATCCACTTCGCGGCATAGCCCTGGCCGACGCCGGGCACGCCCGGCAGGTTGTCGGAGGTCTCCCCCACGATGGCCGCGAGCTCGGGATAGCGGTAGGGCGGGACGCCGTACTTGTCCTCGACGTAGTTGGGGGTGAGCCGGGCGAGGTCGCTGACCCCGCGCATGGGATAGAGCACCGTGGAGTTCTCGGTGACGAGCTGGATGGAATCGCGGTCACCGGTGAGGATCAGGACCTCCATGCCCTCGGCGAGGGCCTGGGTGGCGAGGGTGGCGATGATGTCGTCGGCCTCGTAGCCCTCGAGCTCGAGGTGCTGGATGCGCAGCGAGTCGAGGACCCGCTGGATCAGCGGGAGCTGGCTGCTGAACTCGCCGGGGGTCTTGTTGCGCTTCGCCTTGTATTCCGGGTATTCCTCGAGCCGGAACGTCTGGCGCGACTTGTCGAACGCCACGGCGACGTGGGTCGGCACCTCGTCGCGCAGCACGTTGACCAGCATCGAGGTGAACCCGTAGACGGCGTTGGTGTGCTGGCCCGAAGCTGTCGAGAAGTTCTCCACCGGCAGCGCGAAGAACGCGCGGTAGGCCAGCGAGTGACCGTCGAGGAGGAGCAGGCGGGCGGGAGTCGTGGTGGGGGCGGCGCTCGTGTCGGACACGACGCGACTCTATCCGCCGGCACCGACGACGCCGAGCGACCGGGGGTCGGCCACAATGCCTCCATGAGCGACCTCAAGCTGCCGACCACGGGCCTCACCATCGACGAGTTCGTGGCGATGATGCCGCAGGGCATGGGTGCCCTGAACGAGAAGATGGGCCTGGTGATCACGGAGATCTCGGCCGAGCGCATCGTGGCGACGATGCCCGTCGAGGGCAACACCCAGCCCTACGGCCTCCTGCACGGCGGCGCGTCCGTGGTGCTGGCCGAGACCCTCGGCTCCATCGGGTCCGCGATCCATGCCGCTCCCGACAAGATCGCCGTGGGCGTCGACATCAACGCCACCCATCACCGCGCGGCGACGTCGGGCACGGTCACCGGCACCGCCACACCGATCCACCTCGGTCGCAGCATGGCTGCCTTCGAGGTCGTCATCACCAACGAGGAGGGCAAGCGCGTCTGCACGTCGCGCATCACCTGCGCCCTCCTCGACAAGCCCTGAGGTCGCTCAGGAGGCGACGTGCTCGCGGCCCAGTCGCCGAGCAGCCAGGACCTTGTCGACCTGGCGTGATCCGCGGTTGCGGGTCGCGGAGCGTCGCCCCGACAACTTGGAGCGTACGGCGGAGGTGCTGGCGGCACGCAGCGTCGCCTGCGGCGTCAGCGAGAGCCGGGCCATGAAGCGGTTGGCGTCGCGGGAGTTGGCCATCGCAGCAGTCGCCACCGTGGCGATGCCGTGGGCCTCGGCGAACCGGGTTGCGGCATCCATCAGCGCCGTACCGACACCGCGGCGACGGAACTCGGGCAGCACGTGCGGCGAGACGGCCAGCACGGCGGAGTCGAGGTTGAGCGGCGTGAGGGTGGTCGCCTCGAGGAAGACCGCGCCCGCCACCCGCCCGTCGAGCTCGGCCACGGCGATGCAGCGGTCGTCGCGGTCGGCGCATCCCTCGATGACGCTGAGGACGTCGGCCTCCTGCTCCGCCGCGCTGCCGCGACGCAGGATGTCCGTCCACAACTCACGCAGCGCCGGCGCGTCAGCCGTCGCGGCTGCCCGCACCTGGACCGAGGTCCTGCTCATGCTCAACTCCATAGGATCAGCCCCGTGATACTGCGTCCCCCGTGCCGAGAAGGTTCTCGGCCATGTGCGATGACCTTACGCTGACCTGATGACCCGTGTCAGGTGAGGTGTCCGCCGCGAGCGCCGTGTTCGGCGCCCACGCCGGAGTGTGCTGAAGCTCCGGCTCAGACGTCGCCACCGAGGTAGGCCGCCCGCACGGAGTCGTCCCCCGCGAGCTCGCGTCCGGTGCCGGAGCGGACGATCGCGCCCGTCTCCAGGATGTGAGCCGAGTCCGAGCGCTTCAACGCCTGGGCGGCGTTCTGCTCGACGAGCAGCACCGTGGTGCCCTGGTGGTTGATCTCGGTGATGATCGAGAAGATCTGCTGGATGAACTTGGGCGCGAGGCCCATCGACGGCTCGTCCAGCAGGATCAGCCGCGGCTTGGCCATCAGGGCCCGACCGATGGCCAGCATCTGCTGCTCGCCACCGGACATGGTGCCGGCGGTCTGGCTGATGCGCTCCTTCAGCCGGGGGAAGAGCTCGAAGACCCGGTCCAGGTCGCTCAGGTAGGCGGCGCTGCGTCGGTCGTTGCGGACGTAGGCCCCCATGTCGAGGTTCTCGCGCACGGTCATGCCCGGGAAGCAGCCGCGACCTTCGGGCGACTGCGAGATGCCGAGCTTGACCCGCTCGTAGGGAGGCAGGTGGGTGATGTCCTTGCCGTCGAAGACGACCTTGCCCTGCCGCACCTTGCGCAGCCCCGAGATCGTCTTCAGCGTCGTCGTCTTGCCGGCGCCGTTGGCGCCGATCAGGCTGGTGATGCTGCCTTCCTTGACCCCGAACGAGATGTCACGGATGGCCTCGATGTGCCCGTAGTTGACGCACAGGTTCTCGACCTCAAGAAGCATCTTCTTCATCCACTCCCAGGTAGGCGGCGATGACCGCCGGGTTGTCACGGATCTCCGACGGCTTGCCCTCGGCGATCTTGCGCCCGAACTCGAGCACCACGATCCGGTCGGTCACGCCCATGACGAGCTTCATGTCGTGCTCGATCAGCAGCACGGTGTAGCCCTCGTCGCGGACCCGCTTGATCAGCTCCATCAGCTGGACCTTCTCCGCCGGGTTGAACCCCGCGGCCGGCTCGTCGAGGCAGATCAGCTTGGGACCGGTGGCCATGGCCCGGGCGATCTCCAGGCGCCGCTGGTCGCCGTAGGACAGGTTGGCCGCGAGCTCGTCGGGGTTGCGGTGCAGACCCATGAACTTCAGCACCTCCATCGCCCGGTCGTGTCCGTGCCGCTCCTCACGACGGTGCTTGGGGAGTCGGAACAGCGCACTCGCCATGCCGGTGGAGTGCTGGGCGTCGGCGCCGACCAGGACGTTCTCCAGCGCCGTCATCGACTTGAAGAGGCGGATGTTCTGGAAGGTCCGGGCGATGCCGAGGCGCGCGATCTGGTAGCGCTTGCGGCCTGCGATCGAGGAGCCCTCGAAGACGATGTCGCCGCTCGTGGGCGCGTAGATGCCGGTGACCGCGTTGAAGCACGTGGTCTTGCCCGCGCCGTTGGGACCGATCAGGCCGAGGATCTCGCCCTCGTTGATGTGGAACGTCACCTCGTCGAGGGCCGTCAGGCCACCGAACTTCAAGGTCAGATCCTTGATCTCCAGGACGCGTCGGCCCGGGCTCTGCGTGGTGTCGTCAGACACGGGACGTCTCCTCTCCTTCGGCGCCCTCTTCGAGCGCCTCGATCTCAGCCTCGGACTGCTTGGCCCGCACCGTGCGGCGCGGGGGCAACAAGCCTTCGGGACGGAAGATGGCCAGCGCCATCAGGGCGGCGCCGAAGACCAGCACCCGGAAGTCGGTGAACTCGCGGAACCGTTCGGGCAGGTAGGCCACCACCACGGCGCCCACGAGCACACCCCAGCGGTTGCCCTGGCCACCGATGACGACAGCGGCCAGGAACATGATCGAGAACAGCAGCAGGAACGACAGCGGGTTGATGAACGACTGCCGGCTGGCGTAGAGGGCTCCGGCGAGACCACCGATGAAGGCACCGGTCGCGAACGCCAGCAGCTTGAACCGGAAGGTCGGGACGCCCATCAGCTCGGCGGCGTCCTCGTCCTCGCGGGTCGCCTCCCAGGCGCGGCCGACCCGGCTGTCCTTGATCAACCGGTCGGCGAAGAGCACCAGGATGACGACCGTCAGGCCCATCCAGTAGTAGGGGATCTGGTCGAGCACCCCGAACTCGATGAACTTCGTGGTGTCGTTGAAGTCCAGCAGCGGGACACCGCTCTCCCAGTTCAGGTGCGGGATCTCGAACAGCGCCTTGCCCGGCGGGCGGGCAATGTCGTTGATGCCCTTGGAGGCACCCAGCCACTCGGTGTTGACCGCGACCAGCCGGATGATCTCGCCGAAGCCCAGGGTCACGATCGCCAGGTAGTCGCCGCGCACGCGCAGCGTCGGCCAGCCGAGCAGCACACCGGAGATCGTGGAGGCCAGGACCGCCATCGGCAGCGCCAGCAGGAGCGGCCAGTTGGCGTGGAACGTGGTCAGGATCGCGGCGGTGTAGGCGCCGACGGCGTAGAAGCCGACATAGCCCAGGTCGAGCAGGCCGGCATAGCCGACCACGATGTTGAGCCCGAGCGCGACCAGGCAGTAGATGGTGACGGTGAACAGCACGCCGCCGAAGTCGGTGCCGGGCGGCGAGATGAACGGCGGCTCGAGGAGGGGCAGGGCGTAGGCGAGGACAGCGAACGCGACCCACAGGCCGATCTTCACCGGCTTGGGGAGGCTTGCCACTCGCTCACCGAGGCTGCCGGTGAGCTTCTTCACTGCAGGTGTCTTGCTCATGCGCGTGCCTTTCCGAGCGACTCACCCAGGATTCCGGTCGGGCGGAACAACAAGATGACGACCAGGATCACGAAGGCCACCACGTCTCGCCACTCCGACCCGAACAGCGCGGAGCCCCAGTTCTCGGCCACACCGAGGATCAGGCCGCCGACCAGGGCGCCACGCAGGTTGCCGATGCCACCGAGGACGGCGGCGGTGAAGGCCTTGACGCCGAGGGTGAAACCGACGTCGAACTTCGTCGTCTCGATCTTCAACATGTACAGGAAGGCCGCCGCACCGGCCATGAGCCCGCCGAGCAGGAAGGTCATCTGCACCGCGCGGGTGGAGTTGACGCCCATCAGGGCCGCGGTCTCGGGGTCCTGTGCGGTGGCGCGGATGCCGCGGCCGAGCCGCGAGCGGCGTACGAACTGGTCGAGGACCACCATCATCACGATGGCGGACACGATCACCAGCACGTCGATCGAGGTGACCTGGTAGTCACCGATCGGGAAGAGCTGCTTGTTGTCCAGGACGTTGGGCATGCTCCGGTTGATCCGGGCGCCGGCGACGTAGCGCTGGAGGTCGTCCTCGAGCCCGAACCAGCCGGCGATGCGATCACGCAGGCCCATCAGCTCGGCCAGCACGAACGAGGCACCGATCGCTGAGATCAGCGCGATGAGACGGGGAGAGTTGTTCTTGACCAGCCGACGGTAGGCGACGCGCTCGAGCACCAGGGCGATGGTGGCCGACATGGCCATCGCGGCCACCAGTGCGAGCAACAGGACGCCGATGCCCTTCATCGTGCTGACGCTGCTGTCACCGACGAGCAGCATCGTGGTCCACAGGGCCGCGAAGGTGCCGTACATGAAGACTTCGGAGTGAGCGAAGTTGATGAGCTGTAGGACGCCGTAGACCATCGTGTAGCCCAGGGCGATGAGGGCGTAGATGGCGCCGAACGCCAGTCCGGTCACGGTCAGCTCGGCAAAGTTGTTGAACAGGAAGTCGAAGTTCACCAGGCCTCCTCGGCCACAGGTTGAGCAAGGTTGAGCAAGGTTGCGGCCGGGAGGAGGACCCCCCGGCCGCAGTTTCTTACACCGATGTCAATGCGTCTCGGACTACTTGATCTCCTGGTCGGAGACGATCTCGCCGCCCTTGACCGTGTAGGCGTAGACGTGGACGTCGGCAGGCTCACCGGTCTCGTCGAAGGAGAGCTGCTTGGTCACGCCGGCTGCGTCGTAGTCGTTGACGAACGCCAGCATGTCCTCGCGGTTGTCGATGCCCTCGGCGATGCCGTCCAGGAAGATCTGGGCGGCGTCGTAGGCCTCCGCGGCGTAGGTGCCCGGAGCACCACCGAACTCGGCCTCGTAGGCGGACGCGAACTCGGCGACCGCCGGGTCCTCGGCCGGGATGCACGGGCAGGTGATGATGGTGCCCTCGGCGGAGTCGCCGGCACCGTCGAGGTAGCCCGGGTCCTTGACGCCGTCGGCCACGATGAACTCGCCCTTGTAGCCCGAGTCACGCAGCTGGCGCACGATCAGCGCCGCCTCGGCGTAGTAGCCGCCGAAGAAGACCGCGTCGGCCTTGGACGAGCGCACCTTGGTCACGGTGGCGCTGAAGTCGGTCTGCGCAGCCTGGATGGTGTCGTCGTCGACGACCAGGTCGCCCAGGTTCTCCTTGACGATGTCGGCCAGGCCGGCGCCGTACTCGGAGGCGTCGTCGACGACGAAGACAGCCTTGGCACCGACGGTGTCCTGGATGTACTTCGCGGCGGCCGGACCCTGCGTGGCGTCGTTGCCGAGCGCCCGGTGGAAGGTGTCCCAGCCGTTCTCGGCCAGGGCCGGGTTGGTGGCCGACGGGCTGACGGTCGGGAGACCGGCCTCGGCGAAGATCGGACCGGCGGCCGCAGACTCACCGGAGAACGCGGGACCGACGATGCCGATGATGGCCTCGTTGCCGGCGGCCTCGGTGGCCAGCGACGGCGCCTGGTCGGGGCTGCCCTGCGAGTCGATCTGCTCGTAGGCCACCTCGCACTCGGCGTCCTCGTTGTACTGGTCGATGGCCAGCTGGGCCCCGTTGATGATGGGCTCGCCGAGTCCGGCCGCGGGGCCGGTCTGGGGGCCGAAGAAAGCCAGCGTCAGGTCACACGCCGCGCCGCCGCTGCTTGCCTCGTTGTCGCCACCGTCGCCCGAGTCGGTGGTGCCACAGGCACTCAGAGTCAGCCCCGCCGTGGCGATGAGCGCGATCACTGCGCGCTTGGGCCTCGTGGTTCGCAACATTGGTCCTCCGTCTTACTTGGGGCCATGCAGGGGTCCTGCACGGGTCGGGTGGAGCGAAACCTAGCATCATCGATGTGCCCTGAATCACCCTTCAGGCACCAACTTCCTCCGGCCGTGATGCATTTGTGACTGAAGAGTTTGGGGCCAGGTCCCGCAGAACGGGGATCAATCCCGTCCCGGGCCGTGTTCGACGACGCCCTCGGCCACCTGGCGCATGGACAGGCGGAGGTCCATGGCGGTCTTCTGGATCCACCGGAATGCCTCGGGCTCGCTGAGTCCGAGCTGCGCCTGCAGGATGCTCTTGGCCCGCTCGACGGCCTTGCGGGTCGCCAAGGAGTCCTGGAGATCGGCGACCTCGCGCTCGAGGACCGTGACCTCCTCGAAGCGGCTCACGGCCATCTCGATGGCCGGCACCAGGTCGGTGCGGGTGAACGGCTTGACGAGGTAGGCCATGGCACCCGCGTCCCGCGCCCGCTCCACCAGGTCGCGCTGCGAGAAGGCGGTGAGGATGACGACCGGCGCGATCCGCTCGCCGGCGATCTGCTCGGCGGCCGCGATGCCGTCGAGGATCGGCATCTTCACGTCGAGGATGACCAGGTCGGGCCTGAGCTCCTGGGCGAGCTCGATCGCCTTCTGGCCGTCGCCGGCCTGGCCGACGACGTCGTAGCCCTCCTCCCCCAGCATCTCGGCGAGATCCATCCGGATCAGCGCCTCGTCCTCGGCGATGACGACGCGACGGGGTACGGCGGGGCTCGGGATGCTCGTGGCGGCGGGGTCGGTCACGACGCCAAGGCTAGTCGGGTACGGTTTCCTCGCTCCCCAGCCGGGTTGGCGGAATGGCAGACGCGATGGTCTCAAACACCATTGTCCGAAAGGGCGTGTGGGTTCGAATCCCACACCCGGCACCCTGATGTCGGTGGCGACCTCTTACATGAGGCTGTGCCCCACGTCCGCCCTCAGTCCGTCGTCGACAGCGCCCTCGCTGCGTCGTCGGCTGGCATGCGCGACGCCGACAATGCACAGCTCCACGGCGTGGCAGTCAAGACGATCCGACGTTGGCGCCGGCTCTACCAACGTCGCGGGCAGGAGCGCGGACAGCAGCACCTCGCTCCGCCGTGTCCTCGGTGCGACGAGGGCCCGCTGGATCCGGCGGCATACTCAGAACTGCTCGGTTGGTATCTCGGCGATGGCTACATCTCGAAGGGACGTCGCAACGTCTACAACCTGCACGTCTACAACGATCTGACGTACGAGCGTCTCAATGCAGAGATCTTGATGCTGATGCGCGCGGTCAAGCCCGGCTCGCGACCCCACACCAGGATTGTGCCCGGATGCGTCGTCTCCACCGTTTCGTGGAAGCACTGGCCCTGCCTCTTCCCCCAGCACGGTCCCGGCCGCAAGCACGACCGACCCATCGTGCTCGAGGAGTGGCAGGCGGAGATCGTGACAGCGTTCCCGGCCGACTTCCTGCGAGGTCTCTTCCACTCCGACGGCGCACGGGTGCACAACTGGGCGACGCGGATGGTGGGTGGGGAGAAGCGTCGCTACGACTATCCCCGCTGGCAGTTCAGCAACCGCTCCGACGACATCCGCGACCTCTGCTGCTGGGCGCTCGACCTGGTCGACGTCGCCTGGCGCAGGTCAGGTCCGTGGACCATCTCCGTGTCGCGCCGGGAGGCAGTCGGTCGCCTCGACGCGCTGATCGGCCCGAAGACCTAGCTCACGACGTACGTCGATAGGCCGGCGCGGCTCCGTTGATCGCATCACCCATGCGGTGGATGCGCAGGGCGTTCGTCGAGCCCGGGATCCCGGGCGGGCTGCCGGCGATGATGACCACGAGGTCACCCTCCTTGACGCGCCCGATGTGGATCAGGGCCTCGTCGACCTGGCGCACCATCTCGTCGGTGTGCTCGACCTCGGCGCCCTGGAAGGTCTCGACCCCCCAGGTCAGCGAGAGCTGGGACCGGGTGCGGGCCTCGGGGGTGAAGGCCAGGATCGGGATCGGTCCGCGGTAGCGCGAGAGCCGCTTGGCGGAGTCACCGCTCACTGTGAACGCCACCAGGAAGGCCGCACCCACCGACTCGGCGACCTCGGCCGCCGCCTTGGCGATGATGCCGCCGCGCGTGTGGGGTTGCCAGGTCACTGCAGCCATGTGGCCGAGGCCGTGCCGCTCGGTGGAGGTGACGATCCGGGCCATCGTCTGCACGGCGATGACGGGGTAGTCCCCCACGCTGGTCTCGCCGGAAAGCATCACCGCGTCAGCCCCGTCGAGCACGGCGTTGGCGACGTCGCTGGCCTCCGCGCGCGTCGGCGCAGGGGCCGTGATCATGGACTCGAGCATCTGCGTGGCGACGATGACGGGCTTGGCGTTGCGACGGGCCTTGTCGATGATCCGCTTCTGGTGGATCGGCACGTCCTCGAGCGGGCACTCGACGCCCAGGTCGCCGCGGGCGACCATGATGCCGTCGAAGGCGTCCACGATCTCGTCGATGTTCTCGATCGCCTGCGGCTTCTCGATCTTGGCGATGATCGGGACGAAGATGTCCTCCTCGCGCATGATCGCGCGCACGTCCTCCGCATCAGCCGCGTTGCGCACGAAGCTGAGCGCGATGAAGTCGACCCCGAGGTTGAGCGCCCAGCGCAGGTCGGCGGTGTCCTTCTCCGACAGTGCGGGCACGGACACGGCGACGCCGGGCAGGTTGATGCCCTTGTGGTTGGAGACCTTGCCGCCGACGATCACCTCGGTCACGACGTCGGTGCCCTGCACCGCCGTCACCCGCAGGCGCACCTTGCCGTCGTCGATGAGCAGCGGGTCGCCGGTCTTCACGTCGCCCGGGAGCCCGGCGTAGGTGGTGCCGCACTGGTGCTGGTCGCCCAGGACGTCGCGGGTGGTGATCGTGAACGTGGCGCCCGGCTCCAGCCGCACCGGCCCGTCGGCGAACATGCCGAGCCGGATCTTGGGGCCCTGGAGGTCCGCGAAGATGCCGACCCCGTGGCCGGACTCGTCGCTGGCCCGGCGCACGAGGTGATAGCTGCGCTCGTGGTCGGCGTGCTCGCCGTGGCTCATGTTGAGCCGGGCGACGTCCATCCCCGCGTCGACGAGCTCACGGATGGCCTCCGGGGTGGACACCGCAGGGCCGAGGGTGCAGACAATCTTCGCTCTTCGCACCACTCGACCCTAGCGGATCTTTGATCGATCCAAATGCCCGACCCGCGAACGTCAGACGACGAGCGGACGATCCGTCGGCTTGACCGGAACGGGCAGCGTCGAGGCTCCGGTGAGGTAGGTGTCCACCGCAGCCGCGGCAGCGCGGCCCTCGGCGATCGCCCACACGATCAGCGACTGGCCACGACCCACGTCGCCGGCCACGAAGACGCCCTCGACGCTCGAGGCGTACGTCGCGTCGCGCACCACGTTGCCACGCTGGTCGAGCTCCACGCCCAGCTGCTCGATGATCCCCGGCTTCTCCGGGCCGGTGAAGCCCATGGCGAACAGCACCAGCTGCGCCGGGATGACCCGCTCGGTGCCCTCGACGGGCTGGAACTTCTCGTCCACCTCGACCAGGCGCAGGCCCGACACGTGGCCGGACTCGTCACCGAGGAACTCCTGGGTGGAGACCGCGTAGACGCGGTCGCCGCCCTCCTCGTGTGCGGAGGAGACGCGGAACGTCATCGGGTAGGTCGGCCACGGCTGGCTGCCGGGACGGACCTCGGGCGGCTGCGCCATGATCTCGAGCTGGGTGATCGAGCGGGCGCCCTGGCGGATGGAGGTGCCGAGGCAGTCGGCACCGGTGTCACCGCCACCGATGATGACGACGTCCTTGTCGGTGGCCAGGATCTGGTCCTCGACCTCTTCGCCGGTGGAGACGCGGTTGGCCTGCGGCAGGAACTCCATGGCCTGGTGGATGCCGGCGAGCTCACGCCCCGGAGCCGGCAGGTCGCGGGCCTCGGTCGCGCCCATCGCGAGCACCACGGCGTCGTAGCGATCGGTCAGCTGGGGACCCGTGAGCGTCTCGCCCACGTTGACGCCGGCGCGGAAGACGGTGCCCTCGCGCTTCATCTGCTCGAGTCGACGGTCGAGATGCTTCTTCTCCATCTTGAACTCGGGGATGCCGTAGCGCAGCAGCCCGCCGATCTTGTCGGCGCGCTCGTAGACGGCGACCGTGTGGCCGGCGCGGGTCAGCTGCTGGGCAGCGGCCAGGCCCGCGGGGCCCGACCCGATGACGGCGACGGTCTTGCCCGAGAGCCACTCCGGCGGCTGGGGCCGGACATGACCGGACTCCCACGCCTTGTCGATGATCGCGACCTCGACGTTCTTGATCGTGACGGGGTCCTGGTTGATGCCCAGCACGCAGGCGGTCTCGCAGGGCGCCGGGCACAACCGACCGGTGAACTCCGGGAAGTTGTTGGTCGCGTGCAACCGCTCGATCGCACCCTCCCAATCGTCACGCCAGACCAGGTCGTTCCACTCGGGGATGATGTTGCCGAGCGGGCAGCCCTGGTGGCAGAACGGGATGCCGCAGTCCATGCAGCGTCCGGCCTGGGGCGTGATGATCGGGAGCAGCGCGCGGCCGATCCCGTCGGGGTAGACCTCGTTCCAGTCGTTGACCCGCTCCTCGACCATCCGGCGCGTGGCGACCTGGCGGCCCTCCTTGAGAAAACCCTTCGGGTCAGCCATGCAGCACCTCCATGATGCGCGCGTTGGCCTCGTCCTCGGTGAGGCCCTCCGAGAGGGCCTCCGCCCGAGCGTCGAGAACTCGCTTGTAGTCGCGGGGCATCACCTCGGTGAAGCGGCCCAGCGCGGTGTCCCAGTCGGCCAGCAGGGCGGCGGCAACCGTGGATCCGGTCTCCTCGCCGTGCTGGGTGACCAGGGTCTTGAGCTGCTCGGCCGCGTCGCCGGTGACGGGTCCGAGGGCGACGAGCTCGGGGTTGACCCGGCGCTCGTCGAGGTCGAGCACGAACGCGTGGCCGCCCGACATGCCGGCCGCGAAGTTGCGTCCGGTCTGGCCGAGCACGACCACCACTCCCCCGGTCATGTATTCGCAGCCGTGGTCGCCCACGCCCTCGACGACCGCGGTGGCGCCGGAGTTGCGGACGCAGAAGCGCTCGCCGGCCTTGCCGCGCAGGAAGATCTGGCCCGACGTGGCGCCGTACGCGATCGTGTTGCCGGCGATGACCTGCTCGCTGGCGTCGAAGGTCGCGCTGCGGTCGGGGCGTACGACGATGCGTCCGCCCGACAGGCCCTTGCCGACGTAGTCGTTGGCGTCGCCCTCGAGGCGCAGCGTGACACCGCGCGGCACGAAGGCGCCGAACGACTGGCCCGCGGAGCCGGTGAAGGTGATGTCGATGGTGCCGTCGGGCAGGCCCTCGCCGCGGTAGCGCTTGGTCACCTCGTGGCCGAGCATGGTGCCGACCGTGCGGTTGACGTTGCGTACGGCGACCTGTGCCCGGACCGGCTCGCCGTTCTCGAGCGCCGGGGCGGCGAGCTTGATCAGCTCGTTGTCGAGCGCCTTGTCGAGGCCGTGGTCCTGCGTCTTGGTGTTGCGCAGGTCCTGGTCGGCGAACTGGCCGAACTCACCGTGTGCCGAGGCCTGGTGCAGGATCGGCGTCAGGTCGAGCCCGGCCGCCTTCCAGTGGCCGACCGCTCGCTCGATGTCGAGCGAACCGACCTGGCCGATGGCCTCGTCGAGGGTGCGGAAGCCGAGCTCGGCGAGGAGCTCACGCACCTCCTCGGCGATGTAGGTGAAGAAGTTGACGATGTACTCGGCCTTGCCGCTGTAGCGCTCGCGCAGCACGGGGTTCTGCGTCGCGACGCCCACCGGGCAGGTGTCGAGGTGGCAGACCCGCATCATGATGCAGCCCGACACGACGAGCGGAGCCGTCGCGAAGCCGAACTCCTCGGCACCGAGCAACGCGGCGATGACGACGTCACGGCCGGTCTTGAGCTGGCCGTCGGCCTGCACCACGATCCGGTCGCGCAGCCCGTTGAGGAGCAGTGTCTGCTGGGTCTCGGCCAGGCCGAGCTCCCACGGACCACCGGCGTGCTTGAGCGACGTCAGGGGCGAGGCGCCCGTGCCACCGTCGTGACCGGAGATGAGCACGACGTCGGCGTGCGCCTTGGAGACACCCGCCGCGACCGTGCCGACGCCGACCTCGGAGACCAGCTTGACGTGCACGCGGGCCGACGGGTTGGCGTTCTTGAGGTCGTGGATCAGCTGAGCCAGGTCCTCGATCGAGTAGATGTCGTGGTGCGGCGGCGGGCTGATCAGGCCCACACCGGGCGTCGAGTGACGGGTCTTGGCCACCCACGGGTAGACCTTGTGGCCGGGCAGCTGGCCGCCCTCACCGGGCTTGGCGCCCTGCGCCATCTTGATCTGGATGTCGTCGGCGTTGGTGAGGTATTCGCTCGTGACGCCGAACCGGCCGGACGCGACCTGCTTGATCGAGCTGCGGCGCTCGGGGTCGTAGAGGCGCTCGGCGTCCTCGCCACCCTCACCGGTGTTCGACTTGCCGCCGAGGCGGTTCATCGCGATGGCGAGGGTCTCGTGCGACTCCTGGCTGATCGAGCCGTAGGACATGGCCCCGGTCGAGAAGCGCTTGACGATCTCGCTGACCGGCTCGACCTCGTCGATGCTGATCGGGGTGCGACCGGTCGCCTCGCCGTCCTTGAAGCGGAAGAGGCCGCGCAGCGTCATCAGGCGCTCGGACTGCTCGTCCACGCGCGAGGTGTACTGCTTGAAGATGTCGTAGCTGCCGGTGCGGGTCGAGTGCTGGAGGCGGAAGACCGTCTCCGGGTCGAACAGGTGCGGCTCGCCCTCGCGACGCCACTGGTACTCGCCACCGATCTGCAGCTCGCGGTGAGCAGGGGCGATGCCACCGCGGGGGTAGGCCGAGGCGTGGCGCCGCGACACCTCCTCGGCGATCGTCTCCAGCTCGATGCCGCCCAGCTTGGACGTGGTGCCGGTGAAGTACTTGTCGACGACGGACTGCGAGAGCCCGACGGCCTCGAAGATCTGCGCGCCGGTGTAGGAGGCGACCGTGGAGACGCCCATCTTCGACATCACCTTGAGGACGCCCTTGCCGAGGCCCTTGATCAGGTTGGCGACGGCCTTCTCGGGGTCGACCTTGACGTAGTAGCCCTCGCGCGCGAGGTCCTCCACGGACTCCATCGCGAGATAGGGGTTGACCGCCGCTGCGCCGTACCCCACGAGCAGCGCGACGTGGTGCACCTCGCGCACGTCGCCGGCCTCGACGAGGAGACCGACCTGGGTGCGGGTCTTCTCGCGGACGAGGTGGTGGTGGACCGCTCCGGTGAGGAGCAGGGACGGGATCGGGGCCAGGTCGGCCGTCGAGTGCCGGTCGGAGAGCACGATGACGCGCGCGCCGTCGGCGATCGCCTCGGAGACCTCGACGCAGATCTCGTCGATGCGCTTGGCCAGCGCGGCTCCGCCGCCGTCGACCTCGTAGAGCCCACGGGAGACGTGGGTGATGAAGCCGGGCATGTCGCCGTCACGGTTGATGTGGCGGATCTTGGCCAGGTCGTCGTTGGAGATCACCGGGAACGGCAGCACGACCTGCCTGCACGACGCAGGCGCCGGCTCGAGCAGGTTGGCCTCGGGGCCGATCGTGCCGTTGAGCGAGGTGACCAGCTCTTCGCGGATCGCGTCGAGCGGCGGGTTGGTGACCTGCGCGAAGAGCTGCGCGAAGTAGTCGAACAGCAGGCGCGGCTTGTCGCTCAGGGCGGCGATGGGCGTGTCGGTGCCCATCGAGCCGAGCGCCTCTCCCCCGGTGTTGGCCATCGGGGTGAGCAGGACCCGCAGCTCCTCCTCGGTGTAGCCGAAGATCTGCTGGCGACGGGTGACCGAGGCGTGCGTGTGCACGATGTGCTCGCGCTCGACGATGTCGTCGAGGTGGATGAGGCCGGCGTGCAGCCACTCGTCATAGGGGTGCTCGCCGGCGAGCTCGGACTTGATCTCCTCGTCCTCGACGATGCGGTGCTCGTCGGTGTCGACCAGGAACATCCGGCCCGGCTGGAGCCGGCCCTTGCGCACGACGGTCGCGGGGTCGAGGTCGAGCACGCCGACCTCGGACGCGAGCACGACGAGGCCGTCGTCGGTGACCCAGTAGCGGCTGGGGCGGAGGCCGTTGCGGTCGAGCACGGCGCCGATCTGGCTGCCGTCGGTGAACACGACACAGGCCGGGCCGTCCCACGGCTCCATCATCGAGGAGTGGAACTCGTAGAACGCGCGGCGCTTGGCGTCCATCTCGGCGTGGTTCTCCCACGCCTCGGGGATCATCATCAGCACGGAGTGCGGCAGCGAGCGACCACCCATGTGCAGCAGCTCGAGCACCTCGTCGAAGGACGCGGAGTCGGAGTGCCCGGGGGTGCAGATCGGGTAGAGCCGGTTGAGGTCACCGGGGATGACGACGCTGTCGAGCAGGGCCTCGCGCGCCCGCATCCAGTTGCGGTTGCCCATGACGGTGTTGATCTCACCGTTGTGGGCGATGAACCGGAACGGGTGGGCCAGCGGCCAGCTCGGGAACGTGTTGGTCGAGAACCGCGAGTGCACGACGGCCAGCGCGGAGGCGACCCGCTCGTCGCGCAGGTCGGGGAAGAAGTTGTCGAGCTGGTCGGTCGTCAGCATGCCCTTGTAGGCGAGCGTGCGACCGGACAGCGACGGGAAGTAGACGTCGGCCTCGTGCTCGGCGCGCTTGCGCAGGCAGAAGGCGAGGCGCTCGAGCGCCATGCCGGCCACGCGCTTGCCGGCGCCGGCGACGAACAGCTGGAGGAAGCTCGGCATCACGCTCTTGGCGGTGGCACCCAGCACGTCGGGGTTGATCGGCACCTCGCGCCAGCCGAGGACGGACAGGCCCTCCTCGGTCGCGATCTGCTCGATCTGGGCCTGGGTCTTGGCCAGCGAGTCGGCGTCGGCGATGAACGCCGTTCCGACGGCATAGCTGCCGGCGCCGGGGAGCTCGAAGTCGACCACGTCGCGCAGGAACGCGTCGGGGACCTGCATCAGGATGCCCGCGCCGTCTCCCGAGTTGGTCTCGGCGCCGGCGGCGCCGCGGTGGTCGAGGTTGCGCAGAGCAGTCAGGGCCTTGGCCACGATGTCGTGGCTGGCGACGCCGGTCAGCGTGGCGACAAAGGCCACGCCGCAGGCATCGTGCTCATGGCGAGGGTCGTAGAGCCCTTGTGCCTGGGGGCCTGCAAGTAGTCCCGAACTGGTTCGGTCTGCAGGCGGCGAGAAGGCGTGCATCTGGGGCTTCTCCCGTCGTCGTGCGCTCACGCGGTCGTCTGGGACGGGCGTGAACGGAGGTGATGGCGATCGGCAGGGGACGGCGTTGGCCCGCGCGAGGGGAAATCTATCACCGGCCGGCCCATGCCGTGAGACAGCGATCTCAGTCCGCAGACTCCGCTGCGGGCTGCGTCACAGGCGGCCGGAGGTAGACCGTGGCCTCCCTGCCGGCGTGCTTGCGCCCCGCCCAGAGGAAGTAGGCAGCAGCCAGGGCGAACAGCACGATCGAGGTCCACTCGTTGAACCGGAGGCCGAAGACGTCCGAGAGCTGCACGTCGTCGATCCGCAGGCCCTCGATCCAGAAGCGGCCGAGTGTGTAGGTCATCACGTAGAGCGCGACCACCCGGCCGTGTCCCAGCTGGAAGCGCCGGTCCGCCCAGACCACGACCACGAAGGCCGCCACGCACCAGAGGAACTCGTAGAGGAAGGTCGGGTGGAACGTCGTGGCGTCGAGGTAGCCGAGCGGGCGGTGCGCCTCGTCGATCTCCAGCGCCCACGGCAGGTCCGTCGGGCGGCCGAAGAGCTCCTGGTTGAACCAGTTGCCCCAGCGGCCCAGCGCCTGCGCGATCAGCACCCCGGGCGCCATCGCGTCGAGCACCGGCAGCAGCCGGATGCCGCGCAGCCGCGCACCGATGACGACACCGAGCGCGCCGAGGGCGATCGCGCCCCACACGCCCAGGCCACCGCGCCAGATGTAGAGCGCCGTGACGGGATTGCGGTCCTCGCCGAAGTAGAGCTGCCAGTCGGTCAGGACGTGGTAGATCCGACCGCCGACGAGCCCGAACGGGACACCCCACACCGCGAGGTCGGCGATCTCGCCGGCAGTGCCTCCACGAGCCACCCAGCGGCGCTCACCGATCCAGATCGCCACCATGATCCCGGCGATGATGCACAGGGCATAGGCGCGCAGCGGGAACGGCCCGATCTCCCAGGTGCCCTGGCTCGGGCTGGGGATGCTCAGGACAGTGATCAGGGGCAGCATCAGGCTCACTCGCTCAGGAGGTGTTGGAGGTCGGCGGCCAGCTGGGCGGACGAGACGTCCTCGCTCCAGTAGGCGATGCCGTCGTCTGCAGCGTCGATCGCGACGATCTGGGTGCCGTGGGCGACGTCGAAGCCGCCGCTCGGCAGCTTCTCGCCCCGGTCGACGGAGATGCCGAGGGGCTTGGCGACGTCGATGATGGTCCTGATCGGACCGGTGACGCCGATGAAGCCCGGGTCGAAGTTGGTGGCGTAGTCGGCCGTCACCTCAGGGGTGTCGCGGGTCGGGTCGGTCGTGACGAACACGACATCCACCTCCGCGCGTTCCTCGTCGCTGAGCCGGGTCATGGCCGAGGCCATCGTCGACATCACGATCCCGCAGATGTCGGGACAGTGGGTGTAGCCGAAGAAGACCAGCGTCAGCTGCTTGTCGGTGTCCTCGACCAGGCTGTACGGCGCCCGCGACCCGTCGACGAGGGCGTCACCGGCGACGGCGAACGGCGGGTCGAGCAGCGTCCCCGTCATCTGGTGCTCCCCGCCGGCGTCGCTCGTCGCGCCGCAACCGGACAGCAGTCCACCGGCCAGCGCCGAGGCGAGGACGACCGCGAACCAGCGCCGGCGGTCAGCCACGGCGCACTCCCCCGGCCAGGTCCTCGGTGAGGGTCCGCAGGGCAGCCAGTCCGGCCGCGAGGTCGCCCTCGTGGTCGAGCAGGGTGCGGACGAAGGCGGAGCCGACGATCACGCCGTCGGCGTACGCAGCGATCTCCGCCGCCTGGTCGCCGTTGCTGACGCCCAGGCCGACACCGATGGGCAGCTCGGTCGCTGCGCGGGTGCGCTCGACCAGCGGACCGGCGAGGTCGCTGGTGGAGGTCCTGGCCCCGGTGACGCCCATGACGGCGGTGGCGTAGACGAACCCGCGGCACGCGGCCGTGGTCATCGCGATCCGTTCGGGGGTGGAGCTGGGCGCGACCAGGAAGACCTTGTCGAGGTCGTGCTGGTCGGCTGCCGCGATCCACCCGGCGGCCGAGTCGGGCGTCAGGTCGGGCGTGATCAGGCCGGCGCCCCCGGCACTCGCGAGGTCGGCGGCGAACCGCTCCACCCCATAGCGCTCGACGGGGTTCCAGTAGGTCATCACCAGTGTCGGTGTGCCGGTGGCCGCGACGGCCTCCACCACGCGGAGCACGTCCTTGGTCCGGATGCCGCCCTCGAGCGCCTGCTGGGCGGCGGCCTGGATCGTCGGGCCGTCCATCACGGGGTCGCTGTAGGGCAGGCCGATCTCGATCACGTCGCAGCCGGCCTCGACCATGACGCGCATGGCCTCGATCGAGCCCTCGACGGACGGGAAGCCGGCTGGGAGGTAGCCGACCAGCGCGGCGCGGCCCTCGGCGCGGGCCTTCGCGAAGGCGGTGCTGGCGCTCACTGGTCGATCTCCGCTTCTCCGAGACCGAACCACTCGATCGCCGTACCCATGTCCTTGTCACCGCGACCCGAGAGGTTGATGATCACCGTCGCGTCCGGTCCCTTCTCCTCGCCCAACCGGCGGGCGAGCTCGAGGCCGCCGTGGAGCGCGTGTGCCGACTCGATGGCCGGGATGATGCCCTCGGTGCGGCTGAGCAGCGCGAGCGCGTCCATCGCCTCGGCGTCCGTGACCGGGAGGTACGTCGCCCGGCCGGTCGCAGCGAGGTGCGCGTGCTGCGGCCCGACGCCGGGGTAGTCGAGGCCCGCCGAGATCGAGTGGGACTCGATCGTCTGCCCGTCCTCGTCCTGGAGGACGTAGGTGCGCGCACCGTGGAGCACGCCGGACTCCCCCGCATGGATGGTCGCCGCGTGCCGACCGGTCTCGACCCCGTCGCCGCCGGGCTCGAAGCCGTAGATCTGCACCGACTCGTCCTCGAGGAACGCGGTGAACAGACCGATCGCGTTGGAGCCGCCGCCGACGCACGCCGCGATGGCGTCCGGCAGGGCGCCGTACTGCTCGAGGCACTGGGCCCGCGCCTCGTCGCCGATACCGCGCGTGAAGTCGCGCACCATGCTCGGGAACGGGTGTGGTCCGGCCGCGGTGCCGAAGAGGTAGGCCGTGTGGTCGACGCTGGCGACCCAGTCGCGCAGCGCCTCGTTGATCGCGTCCTTGAGCGTCGCGCTGCCGGAGTCGACGGGGATGACCTTGGCGCCGAGGAGCTGCATGCGAGCGACGTTGAGCGCCTGGCGGCGGGTATCTACGGCGCCCATGTAGACGGTGCAGTCGAGGTCGAAGTAGGCCGCGGCGGTGGCGGAGGCGACGCCGTGCTGGCCGGCGCCGGTCTCGGCGATGACCCGGGTCTTGCCCATCCGCTTGGTCAGCAGCGCCTGGCCGAGCACGTTGCGGACCTTGTGGGCGCCGGTGTGGTTGAGGTCCTCGCGCTTGAGCAGCACGCGGGCGCCGACCTGCTTCGAGAGGCGTTCTGCGTGGTAGAGCAGGCTCGGGGTGCCGGCGTACTCGCTGCAGATCTTCTCGAAGGACGCGACGAACTCCGGGTCGGCCATGGCCTGCTGCCAGGCCTCGGTCAGCTCGTCCAGCGCCGCGACGAGCGCCTCGGGCATGAAGCGGCCGCCCCAGGACTCACCGAAGTAGCCGAGCTCATCTGCGTCGTACTGCGAACTCATCGCACTCCTGTCATCGCACGCACGGCCGACTCGGGGTCGCCGTCCTTGACCAGCGCCTCGCCGACGAGCACCGCGCGGGCGCCCTCCTCGACGAATCGCTGCACGTCTTCTGGGCCGCTGATGCCCGACTCGGCCACCTTGACCCGGTCGTCCGGGATCAGCTTCGCGAGCCTTCCGAACGTGTCGTTGTCGACGGCCAGCGTCTTGAGGTTGCGGGCGTTGACGCCGATCAGCTCGGCGCCGAGCTCGACCGCGCGCTCGGTCTCCGGCTCGTCGTGGACCTCGACGAGCACCGTCAGGCCGAGCTCGCGCGCCTCGGCGTACAGCCGGCGCAGCTCGTCGTCGTCGAGCGCCGCGACGATCAGCAGGGCAAGGTCGGCCCCGGCTGCCCGCGCCTCGACGAGCTGGTAGCTGGAGACGATGAAGTCCTTGCGCAGGATCGGCGTCTCGACGGCCGCGCGCACGGCGCGGAGGTCGTCGAGGGTGCCGTTGAAGCGGCGCTGCTCGGTGAGCACCGAGATCGCGGCCGCGCCGCCTCGGGCGTAGGCCGCCGCCAGCACCGCCGGGTCGGGGATGTCGGCCAGCGCGCCCTTGCTCGGGCTCTTGCGCTTCACCTCGGCGATCACGCTCGAGCCAGCGGCGCGGAAGTGTGGCATCGGGTCGCGGGCCGGGTCTGCGTCGGCGAGGGCAGCACGCACCTCGGCGAGGGGCACGGCGGCCTCACGGGTCGCGAGATCCTCGCGGACGCCAGCGATGATCTCATCGAGCACGGACATGGCCCTACCCTCTCACTGCGGCGCCAACCGATGAGCGGGTGGTTCAGGCAGCGAGCCAGGACCCGGGCAGGTTGCGCACGACGGTGAAGACGCCGAGGGCGACGAGCCCCGCACCCCACACCCAGGCGGGGGCGGTGAGTGGTCGCATCGCCTCGCCGCCGCGCCAGCAGGCGACGAGCCGGCGTCCCCACAGGAACACGATCAGCGGGACCGCGAGCACGAGGACGAGGTTGCTCGACAAGGCTGCGCCCACGTCGAGGTGCGTCAGGTCGTTGACCGCGCGCAGCGACCCGCACAGCGGGCAGTCGAGGTCGGTCAGCGCCTTGGTGGGGCACAGCCCCCAGGCACCCGGGACGTGCGGGTCCCGCAGGCGCAGCGCAAGCGTCGCGGCCGCGGCGATGCCGCCGATCGCGAGCGGCGAGGCGAGCTGTCGGGCTCGCTCGCTCATCGGCCCGGGCCGACGATCAGTGGTGGTCGGTGTGGAAGCCGAGCTTCGCCAGGATCAGGAAGAGCGGGAGGGCGATGACGCCGAGTGCGATCCCGACCCAGAAGATCGGCATGTTCACCGGCGTCAGCATCAGCGCGATGCCGCCGACGAGGAATCCGAGCATGGCGACCCCGACGGCAGTCCAAGCTGCGGGGGTGTTGCCGTGGTTGTCCGCCATGTGAAGAGCTCCCTGATCGTGGCTACCTGGTGCGGCGGTCAGTCTAGGGGGCGCTCCGGCGCGGTCGGGTCATGACCCTCGTCGAGAGCCTTCCAGATCTCGATGTTGCCCTCCGGCTCGAAGGGCGCGGACTCGCCCGTGGGCGAGTCGTAGCGCGTGCCCATCTCCGGCCAGGACGGGATCTTCACCACCGCCAGCGCCGTGGCGACGACGCTGCCGACCGCGCCGACCAGCGCTGCGGCGTACCACCCGGTGAAGGTGATGTCGTGGTCGCCGTCGGCGACGAACTGCTCCATGGCAGCGCGCAGCTGGTCGGGCAGGGTCCAGAAGCCGACCACCGTGGTGACGAGCAGCCCGAGGGCCGCGACGGCGCCGAGGACGGCCACGGATCGGCGCACCCAGCCACGGGTGACGAGGACGACCCCCCAGCAGGCGAGCACGACGAGGCTCAGCGCCGCTGCGAGCGGCATGGACGTCACGTCGGCGAGGGCCAGCCGCGCACCTCCGGGGAAGCTGCTCGAGCCCGTGGCGCTGATCCAAGGCTTCGATCCGGCGACCGCCGCGAGGGCTCCGCTCGCGAGACCGAGCAGGATGACGGGGCCGAAGGTCCTGCGCTGCTCGGTCCCCTCAGCCATCGAGCCGGTCCGCGTCGAAGCAGGTGCGCTCGCCGGTGTGGCAGGCCGCGCCGACCTGGTCGACCTTGACCAGGATCGTGTCGCCGTCACAGTCGAGGCGGACCTCGTGGACGTGCTGGACGTGGCCGCTGGTGTCGCCCTTGGCCCAGTACTCCTGGCGCGAGCGGCTCCAGTACGTCGCCCGGCCGGTGCTCAGCGTGCGCGCGAGCGCCTCGTCGTCCATCCAGCCGAGCATCAGCACCTCACCGGAGTCGAACTGCTGCGCGATCGCCGGCACCAGCCCGTCGGGGGTGCGCTTGAGTCGTGCGGCGATGGCGGGATCGAGATCGGTCACCCGTCCAGTATCAGGGGTCGAGGTGCTCGGCCTCGCGTCGCGCCCACGTGCGCACGCACTCCTCGGTCACCGGGCCCGGTGTGGGCAGCTCGCGGTCGTCCCAGCGGCTGATCGCCTGGACGTCGCGCGTGGTGGACACGAGGAAGGCCTCGCTCATCCGCTCGGCCACCTCGGCCATGGGTTCGTCGAGCTCCACTCCCCCGCACCACTCGAGCACCAGCGCCCGGGTGACACCGGCGAGGCAGCCGCTGGCGAGCGTCGGCGTGCGCAGCTCGCCGTCCACGACGTAGAAGACGTTGGAGCCGGTGCCCTCGCAGAGGTTGCCGACGGTGTTGGCGAAGATCGCCTCCGTCGCACCCTGCTCGGCCGCGTGCGCGAGGGCGATGACGTTCTCGGCGTACGACGTGGTCTTGAGGCCGGCGGTCGCACCCCGCTCGTTGCGGGGCCAGGGCACGGTGCTGACCGTGGTGCTGGCCCCCATCGGCTCGATGGCGGAGTAGGCGACGACCAGGGTGGCCGGCCCGTCGCCCCGGCCGGAGCCCATGGGTGCAGGACCGGCGGAGTAGGTGATGCGCAGCCGGCCGAGCGGGTCGTCGGTGCCGTCGAGGACCGCGGCCACACCGCGGCGTACGTCCGTCTCGTCAGGTGCCTCGAGTCCCAGGCCCGTCGCGGACCTGGCCAGCCGGGTGAGGTGGCGGGTCAGGGCGAAGGGTTCGCCGTCGAGGGTCTTGATCGACTCGAAGACCCCGTCTCCGACGGTGAAGCCGTGGTCGGTGACGCTCAGGGTTGCCCCCGTCGGGTCGTCGAGGAGCTGTCCGTTGAGCCAGGCGCGCATGCCGCCACTGTAGGCATGCAAACCCCCGGGAACCGGCCCCGGGACACGCGATCACCCACCCGATTTTGGCAGCCGTCTACCCATCGGCTACTGTTCTGCTCGCACTTGAAGCCGGTTCGCCGGGTGAAAATGCGTGCGGACATAGCTCAGTTGGTAGAGCGCAACCTTGCCAAGGTTGAGGTCGCGAGTTCGAGTCTCGTTGTCCGCTCGGAGAGGTCTCTCCCCGTGCCTTCTTGTTTCCTGGGAAGGCCTCCGTGGTGGGTTGGCCGAGAGGCGAGGCAACGGACTGCAAATCCGTGTACACGGGTTCAAATCCCGTACCCACCTCCACGCTCCACAAGTGAAGAGCACGACCTCGGGCGATTGGCGCAGCGGTAGCGCGCTTCCCTGACACGGAAGAGGTCACTGGTTCAAACCCAGTATCGCCCACAGAGAAACTGCAGGTCAGAGCCCCTTTCGAGGGGCTCTTTCCGTTTCGGGGAACATGCGTGGAACAAGGAACTGGCACATCTGGCTCGTTCTGTCACGGCTCACCGCCAGTTTCCAACCGGCCGGGCGTCGATGAATCGCTCGATCGAGTCGACCTTGATCCGGAGCGTCTTGCGGCCGAGCCGTACGGCGTCGAGCTGGCCGTCCGCGATGTAGCGGCGGACTGTTCGCGTCGAAACGGCGAGTGCATCGGCGGCGTCGTTGATAGAGACGAGCCGGCGGGTGATGGTGGCGGGCATGGTGACCTCCTGGGTCGTGGCGGTCCCCTGTCGTCCGCCCTCACTCCCCCAAGGCAGCGGTCTGGCCGTGAGTGGCCACGGCGGGCGCGATGTTCAGGTCTACGTGCGCCCGGCCAGTCCCAGCCCAACGGCGACAACCGCCACAGTCCGTCGCCGATTGAGCGATCCCGCACTGGCACGCTCCGCGAGCCGATCTGCATTCGGGTCTTCGAACGTCTCAGCTGAGCCAAGACTGCCCGACGAGGGCCTCGGTGTCCTCGGGCAGATGGACGATATCGCTCGCCGCGAGGCGACGGCACAACTCCATCACCTGACGAAAGTCGGGCCTACATCCCTCACCTCCCGCACTCCCGCCGCCCGGATGCCACTCGGCGCGCCAAGTGGTGCCGCGCAGCACGACGAACGGCCCGCCCACCACGTGACGGATCCGCGCGTCGATGGCCTCGAGCAGGTCGCTGGAACCCGAATCGCAGGCGTCGCATCCGCAGTCAGGCTGCATCGACACCACGATGTCAGGGCGGCCAACCCCGATGTCCAACAAGGCCAAGGTCCCCTCGCCGGTCGGCGTCTGCGTTGGAACGTCGCGTTCGAGCAGGAACAGGGGCAGCGTCCCGGGCTGGCACGGGATGAGGCCGACGCCTCGATCGAACCCATGCGGGCGCTCAGCACCACCGGCGGCGGCGAGGGTCTCCGAACTAACGTCGAGAGCGTCCTCAAGCACTGCGGCCCACACGGACGCCCGCGCATGCACGATGCGGTATCGCTCGGGATCGGTCACACGGGAGTACTCATTCTCGTCCGGCGGGAACATCCCGGCATGCGGGTTGGGCCACGAGGGCAATTCGAGACGCCCGTACTCCGCCTCGACCAGAACCTGCAACTCGCTCACGCTCACGCTCACCATCGCATGACCGTACGGCGAGCGGGCAGGAGCAGCATCCGAATACCCCTTGAACAGTTGGCCGGAGTTCAGACGGTTCGGCTCTCCTGACGCGCGATCACCCGTCGCATCAGGTCGTCTCGTTTGGCGTTCGCCAAACGGGGACGTCTAGACATGCCGGCGAGCGGGAGCAGCCAGGATGTCGTCGCAGCGAGAATGGGCCCTCGCTCGGTCAGTGCCCGTAACGTGGCTTATCAACCGATTGACCAATCGTGTCGACCGGCGTCGCCTCGGCCGGTGTCGCGATTTCGTCAGGTGCCGAAGGGTGGCGCAGGTAGATCGAGCACCTTCGAGCGGCGCAGGCGGTGGCTGAGGTAGGCCAGGCCGAGGCGGGCACGACCGAACCCGTCGAGCGGGTCGAAGCCCAGGGCAGCGGAGATGACATCCACCCGGGTGCTCAGCGTGCTGTGGTGTACTCCAGCCCGGCGCGCTGCCTCGCGCACCGACTGGGTCGCCAAGATGGCAGCCACCGTCGTGAGACCCCACGGGTGCTTCGCCACGTCATCCATCCGCGCGACATCGGGCTGGTGAGCGTCCTCCGGGGTGTCGGCCAGCATGTCGATCAGTCCGCCGTAGACGTCGGCGCAGACGAGGCCGTCGTCCGGTGGTGCGCACAACCGGAGCGCGACCATCGCGGTGCGGAACGAGTGGTGGAGCTCGTCGACCGAGCTGACCATCCCGACCCCGCAGGGACTGGCCTCGAACGCGTCGTAGGACTCGGGCAGGACGATCGCGTGGATGGGCCCGTGCCGGGTGGGAATGACGTCCTCCGGACCGTCCGGGTGGCGCACCCACACGGCGAACAGCGGCGCGGCCGCCACGCGGTAGCGACCGGTGGCGCTGAGACCGAGGGCGACCGCCGCGGCGATCCTCTCCTCCGCGGCCACGTCGAGGTCGGTGAGCAGCCCGAGGTGGCGCCGGTTGTCGTGGTCGCGCCGACCGCGACCGTGCCGAATCCGGACAGCCAGCGCGAGCCGTTCAAGTGTGATCGCGTCGTTGGGCAGCGCCTCACCCTCGCGCTCGAGCCAGACGACCAGGCCGTCCGAGGCGGGGGCCATGAACTCGGCGTCGAGCTCGGGCGGATCACCGTCCACCACGCTCCCGCGCGGACTCACGCGCAGCACCCGACGCGGGTGCTCCTGGCGGAAGCCGGCCGAGCACCCGGCCAGCGATGCAGCGGCGGCGAGGAGGCCACGCGTGTTGACGTTGCCGACGACCAGCTCGTCGAAACAGGCGATCACCCGCAACCCCAGACTGGCGCTGGGATCGAGACGCGCGATGCGGCCCAACAGCTCCTGCACGTCAGCTCTTCTCCCGCTCAGTCACCGAGGATCTTCTCCACCCACGTGTCGCGCGCCTGGATCATCGAGCGCCCGACTGCTGTGTGCGGGGCGAAGATGTCGCAGGCGTGGAACGCGCCTGCCCACACGTGCAGCTCGGCGTTGCCGCCGGCCCGCCAGATGGCGTCGGCATAGTCGATGGCCTCGTCGCGGAAGATCTCGGCGGCCCCGACGTCGATGAAGGCCGGCGGGAGCCCCGACAGGTCGTCGGCCCGCGACGGTGCGGCGTACGGCGACACCTGATCGCCTCCTCGCTGCGCCCCGAGCAGGGCGCCCCAGCCGGTCTCGTTGCTCACCCGGTCCCACACGCCGATCCCGTCGAACTGACCTGTCGACGCTGTGGTGCCCCGGTCGTCGAGCATCGGGTAGTCGAGCACCTGGCCGCACAGCCGCGGTCCCCCACGGTCGCGTGCAGCGAGGGCGAGGCCGGCGGCCAGCCCGCCACCGGCACTCGCTCCGGCCACGAGCAGCCGGTCGGAGCGGATCCCGAGGTCCTCGCAGTGGGAAGCGGTCCACTCGAGGGCGGCGTACATGTCCTCGCGGGGATAGGGATCGGGGAACTCGGGGGCGAGGCGGTATTCGACGGTCACCATGACCACGCCCAGCCGGTCCACCCAGTCGAGGACCAGGTCGATGCCGCTGAACCGGTCGCCGAACATCAGCCCGCCGGAGTGGGCGTAGAGGACTCCGGGGCGACCGGAGGTGGCCCCGGCCGGTCGCAGCACCGAGACGGCCAAGGCAGTCCCCTCGTGCCCCGGCACCTCCAGGTCGACCCGTCCGATCCCGCGCTCGGCGAGGAGGTCGTCGAGTGGGGCCGAGGCGTAGGACACCCGCATGAAGTCGATGAGGTCGGGCGTGATCGTGGGCGGGAACATGCCCCCCACGATGGCCAGTCCGGCCTTGAGCTCGGGGTCGAACTCGGGGCGTACGACGTTCGTCACCCTCGTCACGCTAGCCCCGGACGGACGTCCGCGACAGGGGTCGACCCGACGAATGTGCAACTCGCGAGATGCGACCCGCCAGATGGCGGTCCGAGCACACCGAACTGCGTCGCGACGGCGGTTCCCTGCGCGCCGCCGGAGGAGCACGGTGAGCCACAGCGACCGGTAACGCCGGCGCCCACCACGAGGAGGACGCATCATGACGAGGACCATCGACGGCGCGGCGATCGACGCCGTGCTTCGGCAGGGCGTGGACAACGGGGCGGTGCCGCACGTCGCCGCCATCGCCGCGGATGCCGACGGCGTCTTCTACGAGGGTGGGGCTGGCGTGCGGATCGCCGGCGAGTCCGACGACCCGGTCGGGACGTCTACCCAGTTCCGGATCATGTCCATGACCAAGATGGTGTGCACCACCGCCGCCCTGCAGCAGAAGGAGCGGGGCGACCTCGACTTCGACGCCCCCGTCGCGGACTACGTGCCGGACTTCGCGGACGTGAGGGTCCTTGAAGGCTGGGACGGCGACGAGCCGATCCTGGTCGCTCCACGTACTCCGCCGACCGTCCACCAGCTTGTGACCCACACCAGCGGCTTGGGCTACTGGTTCTGGAACGACGACCTCGTGAAGTACGAAGCGGCGACCGGGATCCCCAACGTGGTGCCGGGCTCGATGGACGCCTTCAAGGCGCCCATGACCGCGCACCCCGGCGAGAAGTTCGTCTACGGGATCAACACCGACTGGCTCGGCCGGGTCGTCGAGGCGGTGGCTGGGAAGCAGCTCGATGCGGTGATCGAGGAGGGCATCGCCGGCCCCCTGGGCATGAGCAACACGACCTTCCACCCCAGCGACGCCCAGCGCGACAACGCGGTGACGGTCCACGTCAAGGGCGAGGACGGGTCGTGGGGCTCGGCCGGCAGCATCCTCAACCCCGAGCCCGACTGGTGGGCCGGCGGCCACGGCCTCTACTCCACCCCGCGCGACTACATCCGCTTCGAGCGCGCCCTGCTCCGCGGCGGGGAGCTCGACGGCACCCGCATCCTCGAGGAGGGCACCGTCGACGCGGCGTTCAGCAACCAGATCGGCGACCTCGACTTCCCCGCCGAGATCGCAACCGCCGACCCGGCGATCACCGACACGCTCCACGCCGGTCCCGGCTGGAAGTGGGGCTACGGCCTGATGCTCAACGGCGCCGACTCACCCGGCGGCCGCAAGGCAGGCAGCGGCGCCTGGGCCGGTCTGTTCAACACCCACTTCTTCATCGACCGGAGCACCGGGATCTGCGCCTCGATCTACACCAACTCGCTGCCCTTCATCACTGAGCATGAGGCCTGGAAGCTCTACGGCGACTTCGAGAAGGCGTTGTACACGGCACTCTGACCACCGGCTGAGTCACGCCACCGCTGGAGTCGTGGGGTAGCCGGAGCGAGCGCGGCGGTCGAAGCACAACGGTGCCGCTCCGGCCGCCGCGTAGTCCTCGATGCGTGTGATCGTGATGCGAAGTCGTGTTAGGTGTCGGCGTGCTGGGGCGGGTTGTAAGTCCGGCTGGCGTTGAGTGCGCGTACCGATGACGGATCGGTCACTGGCACGCTCCGCGAGCCGATGGGCTTGTGGCCACGTTCCGTCCGGATCGTCGGGCGCACCGGAGTCGCGCCAAGTTTGGGGAACCCGGTGGGTGCCGCCGCCGCGTGCCGTCCCGGATGCGCGGCGATGACAGAGGCATGGTGCTCGCGCCATCGAGGACCCTGCCGGTTCGGCCCGCATCTCGCGTGGCGTCGCGACCCGGAACCCACGTAATGATGAGCCCAGATTCGACCGGTATCAGGGGTGAGTCGCCCCGCATTGCCTGCTGCCTCGGAATGGCGCCGCCCGGGTGCGTGTTTCACCCCCCGTCGGGCAATCCCCGGCGGACGACGACGAAGGAGAGACACATGAGCAACATCCTGTTTGTGGTAACCGGATCGGACCACTGGACGCTCAAGGACGGCACGAAGCACCCCACGGGCTACTGGGCCGAGGAGCTCGTCGTCCCATTCCGCACCTTCACCGGTGAGGGACACGAGGTCAGCATCGCGACCCCAGGTGGGGTGCAGCCGGTAGTCGACGCAGGCAGCCTCGCCGCCGAGATGAACGGGGGGCAGGAGCGCGCCGACGAGCTCGAGGCCGAGATCGGACGCATCGCTCAGCTCGCGCAGCCGCTCCGGCTCGAGGACGTGGACCCCGACGCCTACGACGCGGTCTTCTACCCCGGCGGCCACGGGCCCATGGAGGACCTCAGCTCTGATGAGACGTCCGCGCGCGTGCTGACCAGCACGCTGGCGTCGGGCAAGCCGCTGGGCATCGTCTGTCACGCGCCCGCCGCACTGTTGGCCACCGAAGACTCCGAGGGCGGGTCCCCCTTCGCCGGCTACCGCCTGACCGGGTTCACCAACACCGAGGAGTCCCAGGCCGGCCTGGCCGATGGCGCACCCTGGCTTCTTCAGGACCGCCTGATCGCGCTCGGCGCCGACTTCCAGGAGGGCGAGGCCTGGGCCCCGCACGTGGTGACCGACCGCAACCTCTACACCGGCCAGAACCCGGCGTCGTCCGGGCCGCTGGCCGAGCAGATCCTGACGGCCCTCCGCTGAGCGGGACCTGCAGCGAGCGAATGGCAGGCCGCCACCCCACCCGGGGCGGCAGCCGGTCATCGCTGCACGCCAACGCCCCCGAGGTCTCGCGCGTCGGTTTCGACCCGCAAGGCCGACTCATCCGAGGATGTTGGTGCTCCCTGCTCCCTGGAGCCTGGGCAGTTCCGAAGACTCGGGCTGCACTGGGCTCCACCTTCATGGGCGCCGGAGCGCGGCAGCAGCGCTTCTGCGGCGCACTGGGGACGCCGCCCTCATGACGTCCCGATCGGCCCCTGGGCATGGGGAGCGTGCCGGTAGCCGATGGGCTCGCGGAGCGACCCGATGCGGGATGGGCTCGCGGAGCGACCCGATGCGGGATGGGCGCGCGGAGCGACGAGCCGTTACGGCGAGGTCACCCCAACCCTGAGCCCAAACGCCACGAGGGCCGTGCCGCTCGGTGCCACCCTCCTCGGTTTGAAGATTCCGGACCAAGGACGAGTCACGTGGCGCTGACCAGGCCTGTCAGCAGTCCCCCGACGAGCACCGCTGCCAATCCCAACCGGTAGGGGACGAAGACGGTGATCGGGTGTCCGGCCACGAGGCGGAGTAGCCACGCAATTGATACGTAGGCCACGACGAAGCTCACCGCCGTCGCCACCACGGTGGGCCACCAGCCGACGGTGGTGGAGATCTGCGAGGCCGTGATTAGCCCCTCGTAGGCGCCGGCCGCGACCAGCGCTGGAATGGACAAGAAAAACGACACCCGGGTGGCAGTGACCCTGTCCAGTCCAAGAAAGAGCCCTGCGCTGATGGTGGCTCCGGAACGAGAAACCCCCGGCACCAGCGCCACGCACTGGACAATCCCGATCACCACCGCATCGCGCACGGTGAGGTCGCGGCCCGCTTGCCCGCGCCGCGGGGAAGACCGCTCCGCCAAGACCATGACGAAGCTCCACGCCACGAGTGCGACGGCCACGACCCACAGGGAGCGTAGGGGGCCGGCGACCAGGTCCTTGGCGAGCAAGCCCACGACACCGATCGGGACGGACCCCGCAATGACGCACCAGGCCATCCGGTACTCGGGTCGGTGCCGCTCCCCGGGCACGACAAGTCCCCGACACCACGCCACCGCCAGTGTGCGGATGTCGGTGCGAAAGTAGACGAGAACCGCAGCGATTGCCCCGACCTGAATGAGAGCGGTGAAGGCGGTGACGCCGGGGTCATCAACCGGCAACCCGAGCAGCTCCTCGGCGATCGTGAGATGGCCGGTGCTCGAGATCGGCAGGAACTCCGTGACCCCCTCGACGATGCCCAGCAGCACCGCCTCCCACAAGTTCACCACCCGCTCCCGGAGGACGTGACCCGGAGGAGCAGCAGCCACCCCGCCAGAGCGATGCACAGCCCCAGCAGGTTTCCGGCGACGACATCGCTGAGGTAGTGGACACCCAAGAAGATCCGGTCCACCGAGATCACAAGGTAGACCAGCAGAGCGAGCAGCACGACCAGCTGCCGACTCCATCCCGGACCCATCATCGCCAGCGCCACGAGGATCACCGCGGCCGCGAAGGTCCCTGCCATCGCGGCATGCCCCGAGGGGTAGGACAAACTGTGCTCGACCGCGATCGGCTCGAGCCACTCCGGGCGCGGGCGGCTGAGCAGGAGCTTGGTCGAGGGGGCGATGACGTTCTCGGTCACGGTGACGGCGACGAGCCACGCCGCCAAGCACCAGTTGCGCTTCCGGGCCAGCAGCAGCGGGAGAAGCACCAGCGCGAGAAGCACCAGCACCGCACGCAGGACCATCGGCTGCCCGTAGGTCGCCACCGCGACCCAGAACGAGCTTCGACCGGCGTGGCCCCAGGTGGAGTGGTAGCCCCAGTCAGCGACCGTCTGGTCGAGCCGCGCGAGCTGCTCCGAGCCCACGGCCAACGCGATGGTCAGCACGCACAGCAGGACGGCCGCGACAGCCAGCAGCCATCTCACCCAGCGCGGCCGCGGTCCTCGGACCGGCGTCACCTCGCTCACAGGAGCGCGGCCGTCATGGCGTACCCGCCGGCGCACGCGCCCAGACCGATCGCCAGGCTCGCGAGGCAGTTCAACCCCGCGGCGAGGACCGAGCCTTCCTCGAGCAACCGGACGGTCTCGAACCCGAAGGTGGAGAACGTGGTGAGGGCACCGCAGAACCCGGTGCCGACCAAGGCCAACACCCACGACGGCACCCCAGCGCCGGTCACCGCAGCCGCCGTGACGCCCAAGACCAGCGAGCCGGTCATGTTGACGGTGAAGGTTCCCCACGGGAAGACGCTGTCGTGGCGGGACTGGACGACCAGGTCGGTGAGGTAGCGCAACGGAGCGCCGATAGCGCCACCCAGCAGCACCATCGCAACTGTCATCGCCGGTCCTCCCCCGGGCCGGCCGGGCCGGCTGGTCCTCTGCCCGCGTAGCGGATGACCTCGACCGGCTCCACGATCACCATGCCCTCGAGCTCCAGCCGCTCCAGCTCGGGGAAGCCACGAATCTGCTCGTCGGTGTCCACGATGACCACCGCGACAGGCGGGTCCTTGCGGAGCGACCACACCTGGGGGTGTGGATGTGGTTCGACTTGCCGAACCCCTCGATGCCACGAAAGGCGCTGGCCCCGTCCAGCCCGGCCCGGTGCGCCAAATGCACGATCTCGGTGTAAACGGGATGGTGGTGCACCTGGTCGGACTCCCCCACCATGATCGTCAGCCTGCTCGCTGGACCCCGCAGCGTCATCGGTTCCTCACCTCGTCATCGTCGTGCGCGAACATGGAAGACTCGGGAGGTGCTGGATGTCGGGGTCGTGACCGTCTCGGCCTGAGTGCGATCAACCGTGCGGAGGCGATCCCGGCCCAGACGGCGAGCAGGCCGGCCAGGAGGGACCCTCCTAGATATGCGAACGCGGTGAGGACCTGTCCTTCGCCGAGCAGGAGGCGTGCGTCGAGCATGTAGGTCGAAAAGGTGGTGTAGCCACCGAGGAGGCCGACGCCCAGGAACGGGCGCACGTACCGCTGCGACGGCCACACGTCCAGCACGAACACCATCAGCACGCCGAGCGCGAACCCACCAGAGACGTTCTCAACGAAGGTCCCCCACGCGAACTCGGTCCCGGACCATGGGAGGAGCTCACCGACACCCCAACGTGCCAGGCTCCCCAGTGCACCGCCGGCGCTGATGGCGAGCAGCACGTCCCACTGCGACGTGAATAAGGAAGGCAACCGGTGGACCGTGCCGGTGAGCCTGTCACCGGACGTATCGGGATCGATCGGCAGATCGCCGACGTCGGGGTCACTATTTTCGGGCACACGAACTCCTACCTGTCTCAGGTAGGGACTGTTGGTGGCCTGCCGCCACGGTTGTCGGCGAGCCCCACCGCCATCGTGTGCGCTCATGCTAACCAACTGCGACACTCACCGGCGAACCCGGACACCCCGAACACATCAGCGCGGACCGCCCAGCGTTTGGGATCCCCGACGATCACGCCGAAGGGTCGGGCCATGTTGGGCCAGGTTGGGCGCAGGAGTGCCCGAACCACACGACCCACCCACCGCGGGGTTGGTCGAACCGACCACCACCCCTTGCCCGTCATGCGCCGGTGAGCTGTACGCCGGCGTAGGCGACCCCCGCGACGAGGACCCATGACATGAGGCCGAGCACCAGCGCGCGGCCTCCGGTGCGCCGCAGCACCGGGAGGTGGATCCCGGTGCCCAGACCGACCAGGGCTGCGGCGAGCAAGACCTCCTGGAGGACCTTCGCGCCGTGCAGGACCGGGTCGGGCAGGAGCCCGGTGCTCGCGACGGCGATCGCTGCCAGGAAGCCGGCGACGAACAGGGGAAGCAGCGGTGGGCGGCGCCCCGTCGCCGCCGCGGGAGTGCGACGCCGCAGCGCAACGGCGGTCCCGGCGACCAGCGGGGCGAGGAGCACGACGCGGCTGAGCTTGACGACGACCGCGGTCGTCAGGGCTCCCGGTACGCGGTCGGCTGTCGCGACGGTCTGGCCCACGTCGTGCACGCTTGCGCCGACCCAGCTGCCGAACGCAGCAGGGTCGAGCCCGAGGGGCTCACGAAGCAGCGGGAGCAGCACGATGGCCAGGCTCCCGCACAACGTGACGAGCGCGATTGCGACCGCCGTGTCGTCCTCGTCCCCGCCGGCGACCTCCTCCATCGCGGCGACGGCGGAGGCGCCGCAGATCGAGAAGCCGGTGGCGACGAGCAGGGACCGGGCCGGCGGCACACCCAGCAGCCGCCCAAGCAGGCGCGTTCCGGTGAACGTGACCGTGACGGTGGTGACCACGACGAGGGCACCGCGCGGCCCCAGGTCGAGCAGCTGTTGCAGCCCCAGCTGCAGGCCAAGCAGCACGACGGCCAGGCGCAGGAACCGGTGTGAGGCGACGTGGGTGCCGACGTGCAGGGAGGGGTGGTGCAGCCCGATGTTGACCGCGAGCGCGCCGATGACCACAGCGACGGTGGAGGGGTTCACCGCTGGGACCAAGGCATGCACGCCGAACGCGACGCCGGTGGCGGTTGCGACGGCGAGCAACCCAGGTACCGGACTGCGGTGCCCGGGCTCGGGAGTGGGCGGGCAGGACGGGCGGCAGCGGCTGCCGGTGCGGTGTCGGTGGACAGGGGCTTCGTGGGCCGTGGTCACAGGCATTCTCCTTCGTCGGTACTTCCAGCCTGCGCCGGCAGACGGGCGCTCGGTAGACATCCTGGATCGATGACGTCATCCACCGGACTGATGGCGGGCTCTAGAGTGGGTCGATGACTCTCACCCGGGTGCCCGACCTCGACACCCTGTCGCTGCTCCTCGAGATCGTTGCCAGCGGCAGCCTGAGCAAGGCCGGTGCCTCCCGCGGGCTAAGCCAGCCTGCCGTGAGCGCACGGGTGCGCGGACTCGAACGGCTGGTCGGGTTCGCGGTCCTCACTCGCTCGGCCCGTGGCTCGAACCTCACCCCAAACGGTGCACTGCTGGCCGAGTGGGCACGTGGGGTCCTCGCTGCTGCGGACGTCCTCGAGGCGGGCATCGCGTCCCTGCGCGGCGACCGCATCGCGCGGCTGCGGGTCGCGGCGAGCTTGACCGTGGCCGAGCATCTACTGCCGGGCTGGCTCGTCGTGCTGGCCGCAACGCATCCGGACACCGCCGTCAGCCTGACCGCAGGCAACAGCGACACCACGGCGGCCGCGGTTCTCGCGGGCGACGCCGACCTCGGCTTCATCGAGGGCCCCGACCTTCCCTCCGGCCTGTCCGCTCAGGTCGTGGCGACCGACCGGCTCGTGGTCGTCGTCGCGCCCGCTCACCCGTGGGCCCACCGCCGTAGATCGGTAGAGGCTGAGGAGCTGGCCGGAACGCGGCTGGTGCACCGCGAAGCCGGGTCGGGGACCCGCACCGCGCTGGACCGAGCCCTGACCCCGTTCGGTACCCCCACCCAACCCCTGCTCGAGGTGTCGACCAGCAGCGGCGTCCGCTCCGCAGTCATCGCCGGAGCCGGCCCGGCCGTGCTCTCCGACCTGGCAGTGCACGACGACGTCGCAGCCGGCCGCCTAGTCCAGGTCCCCATTCACGGAGTCGACCTCGACCGCTCGCTACGTGCCGTCTGGCTCACCGGCCAGCGACCGGTCGGCCCGGCAGAGGACCTGCTTCGGCTTGCAGTCCCCGAGAGGCCACGAGCCCGGCGTCTACCCCGGAGCAGAGCGCGAGTTCGTTGAGGATCGCTGGCGCTACCGTGACTCGCGCGAGCTGGTCAACGCGCCACAAACTACTGGTCACACAGAGCGCCACCGCAGCAGGATTGGCTCGCGGAGCGCGCCAGCGCAGGATCGTCACGCGGAGCGTGACCGCAGCGGGAACGACGTGCGGCGCTCCGCAGTGCTGACGGCGCGGCGCACGTCGATCGCCGCAAGCGGATCCGCTTGCGGGCGCGCGCAGCGATCGTCGAGGAACGACACGTCCCGTCCTCGAAGGAGCCGAAGGATCATGACGTCAAGCGCAAACAACAGCACCCCGTCGTCCCTGGCCGCCGCACATCTGTCCACCCAGGAGCAGCCGATCCACGAGGTCATCCGGCGAGCACACCAGCGCCTGGCAAGACGGTTCGAGGACCTCCACGTCGTGGCGTGGCCACGACAGGCACGCGACCTCCAGTGTCGCGCTGACGCGATGCTCACCGACCTCACGCGACACGTCAACGCGGTTCGAGCCGTCGTTGTCGACGAGCTTCGGGCCGTTGACAACGGTGACACCGCGATCGCACTCCGCGACGCCTGTCATCGGGTCGAGCGAACCGCGGTCTGGGTCAAGGCTCGGCTCTACGGCAGCTCGGCGATGGCTCACTGCTCCTTCGCTGATCTGGTGACCGGGCTGGAGCTGGAGGTCAAGGCGATCGTCGACCTCGAGAACGTCGCGCTGGCCGATCTCGACCAATGCCACGACCACACCGAGCTGCTCCACATCGCGTTGCGGCTGCACCGGATAGAGGAGACCGCACCTACCCGCCCGCACCCGCATCTCCCCCATCGGGGGCGCCTGGGCTCCGTCAGCCGCGCGATCGTCTCGCGCACCGACGCCCTCTGGGACACCTTCGAGGGACGTTGCGCTCCAGCAGCCGAGAAATTCAGCTGAGTCGATCGGTCACGTCTTGGGCAGGGTCAACCGGACGTTGGTGAGGGTCACCTGCTCGGCGGAGGACGCGATCAGGGTCGCGGCCTGCGCGGCGGTCAGGCGGTCACAGGCGAAGGACCAGTGGAGCGCAGCCCAGTCGCCCTCGTCGAAGTCCGCCATCACGCCGTCCTCGGTACGCCGCGTCACTCGCTCCGGTCGAGGCTCATCCACGACGAGTCGCTGGTCGTAGGCCAGGACGTCGACCTCCACCAGCACCGAGTCTTCATCGACGTCGAGGACCCGGCCGGCCCGGATCCGACACGAGTCCAAGACGTGAAGGGGCTCGGGCAGTCCTGTCGCGAGCAGCCGCGTCCATGGATAGACGCCGAGCACGTGGAAGACGTGGGTGGGGCTCACCTCTGACAGCAGCTCCGCGTCGAGATGCGACCAGTAGTGCCCTGCCTGTGCGGCGAAGCGCTCGATGAGCCGCTCCCCGAGCACCCGCGAGTCCACCCGGTCGGTGTCCTCGGAGCCGGTCCAGTAAGCCCGGCCGACCCCCTCGGACAGCGGATCGAGGCCCAGCTGCTCACCCATCAGGACCTGGTAGGGCCAGACGCCGGAGAACTGACGAGCCACCCGGCGTACGGCACCGGCCTCCGTCGGCAGCCCACAGGCCGCCTGTTGGAGGACCGCCGCAGCCGTCGGTCCGCAGTAGCCCAGCGCGTTGGGGGCGTGCGCGTAGCGCGCGAACAACCGCTCGCCCGGATCGCCCGACTGGTCCCGCTCCCTCACAGTGCCGCGCGCTCTCCCACCATGATGGCCGTGTCGCGGTGCAGGCGACCGAAGTTGTAGTAGGCGGCGCAAGCGCCCTCCGGCGAGACCATACAGGTGCCGATGGGGGTCTCGGGGGTGCAGGCAGTGCCGAAGACCTTGCACTCCCACGGCTTGATGACACCCTTGAGCACCTCGCCGCACTGGCAGGCCTTGGGGTCGGCGACCCGTATGCCGGGCATCGAGAACCGTTCCTCGGCGTCCCATTCGGCGAAGTCGCGGTGGACCTTCAGTGCGCTCTGCGAGATGAACCCAAGACCGCGCCACTCGAAGTGGGGACGCAGCTCCATGGTCTCGTTGAGCAACTGGAGCGCCTGCGGGTTGCCCTCGGGACGTACGACGCGGGAGTACTGGTTCTCGACCTCACAGCGGTCCTCCGCCATCTGCTTGAGCAGCATCTGCACCGACTGGAGGATGTCGAGCGGTTCGAAGCCGGCCACCACCATCGGCTTGCCGTAGACCTCGGGGACGAACCGGTAAGGCCGGGTGCCGACCACCGTGGAGACGTGGCCGGGACCCAGGAAGCCGGAGAGCCGCAGGTCTGGCGAGTCGAGGATCGCCTTGATCGGCGGCACGATCGTCACGTGGTTGGCGAAGACACTGAAGTTGGTGACCCCCAGCTGCTTCGCGCGCACCAGGGTGACCGCGGTGGACGGAGCAGTCGTCTCGAAACCGACCGCGAAGAAGACGACGTGCTTGGTCGGGTTCTCCATCGCGATCTTGAGCGCGTCGAGCGGTGAGTACACGAACCGGCAGTCCGCGCCGCGCGCCTTGGCGTCCAGCAAGGAGCCCGTTGACCCGGGCACCCGCATCATGTCGCCGAACGTCGTGAAGATGACGCCTTCCTGCTGGGCCAGCCAGATCGCGTCGTCGATGCGTCCCATGGGGATCACGCAGACGGGGCAGCCGGGGCCGTGCACCAGCTCGATGTTGTCGGGGAGGATGTGCTCGAGACCGTGTCGGTAGATGGTGTGGGTGTGGCCACCACACACCTCCATGAACTTGTACTCATCCTCGGTGGCCAGCTCGGTGATCGTTCTGACCAGGGCGCGCGCGGCGGCCGGGTCGCGGAACTCGTCGACGAACTTCATCTCGCGTCTCCTACAGGCTCGTGGAGCTGAACTGCTCCAGCTCGTTGTCGTACTCGCTGCCCATCTTCTGGAGCTGCGCGAGCGTGGTCGCCGCCTCTTCCTCGTCGATCCTGGCCATGGCGAACCCGACGTGGACCAGCACCCAGTCACCGTCTTTGAGACCGGTGTCAGCCAGCAGCCGGACGCTGATGGTGCGGCGTACCCCCGACACGTCGACCTTTGCCAGATAGTTCTCCGCGTCGACCGTCTCGACGACTTGTCCTGGTATTCCCAGACACATGGCTCTTCCTCTCGATCAACAAACTCGGCGAGCAGAAACGGGTCAGCAGATACGGGGCAACGGGTCACCGACGAGCATGTCGACGATCCGGCTTCCGCCGAACGGGGTGCGCAGCGCCACGATGCCTGGAGGTTCTGCGACCACCTCCGCGATGATGGCGGCGTCCTCGCCCAGCGGGTGCGCACGCAGGGCCGCCAGCGCGGCCTCCGACTCCTCGACCGGCACCACCGCGACAAACTTTCCTTCGTTGGCGACGTACAGCGGGTCGATGCCGAGCAGGTCACACGCGCCGTTGACGATCGGTCGGACCGGCAGCCGCGCCTCCTCGATGATCACCCCGACGTTTGCGGACTTGGCCAGCTCGTTGAGCACCGTGCCGACTCCACCGCGGGTGGCGTCACGCATCCAGCGGGTGCCCGGTGCTGCGGCCAACAGCTCGCTGACGATGCCGCCGAGGGCGGCGGTGTCGGAGGAGATGTCGGCCTCGATGTTGAGCTCGCCGCGCGCGAGCATCACCGCCATCCCGTGGTCGCCCATGGTGCCGGAGACCAGGATGCGGTCGGTGGGTGCGACCCGCTCCGGTCCGAGCACGCGGTCGGTCGGGACGATGCCGATGCCGGCGGTGTTGATGAAGAGGCGGTCGGCGGCACCTCGGGGCACCACCTTGGTGTCGCCGGTCACGATCTCGACGCCGGCGAGTGCCGCTGCCTCGGTCATGTCGGCCACGATCTCGCGCAGCACCTCGATGGAGAGGCCCTCCTCGATCACGAATCCGGCCGAGAGCCACTTCGGGACCGCACCGGAGACGGCTAGGTCGTTGACCGTGCCGTGTACGGCGAGGTGGCCGATGGAACCGCCGGGGAACTGGATCGGCTGGACCACGTAGGAGTCGGTGGAGAAGGCCACCCGTTCGCCACTCGGCAAGGTCAACCCAGCCGAGTCGCCGAGAGCGGCGAGGGTCGGGTTGCCGAAGGCCTCCAGGAAGACGGCGTCGGTCAGCGCTGCCGATGACTTCCCACCGGCACCGTGGGCCAGCGTGATGACGTCCTCGAGCAACCGCGGCCGCCGCTGCCGGAAGGCTTCGATCCGCGAGAGCACTTGCAGCTCGCGCGGCGATTGGGCGCGTGGTGTGACCGTCATCGGCCGACCTCTTCCCGAGTAGGTGTTTGGGTAGCGGGGGGCGTCGCGCGGCGGACGGCGCGCAGCTCCCGCATGGTCTCCTGCGCGACGGCCCACAGCCGGTGGCCGATCATCGCGTGCGACTCCTGAATCCGGTGGATGGACTGGGAGTCGACGGTGAAACAGTGGTCGAGCTCGTCGCTGGCCTGCATCTGACCGCCGTCGTACCCGGCGAAGCCGATGGTCAGCAGGCCGCGCTTGCGGGCCTCCCCCAGACCGCGGAGCAGGTCATCCGAGTTACCGCTCGTGGACAGGGCGATCGCGATGTCCCCCGGTGTGGAGTGCGCGATGATCTGACGGCTGAAGATGAGCTCGAAGCCGACGTCGTTGCCCAGGGCGGTGACGACCGCCTGGTCGTCCGTGAGCGACCACGCCGCCACGGGCCGGCCAGCGGGCGGGTTGCAGAAGAGGCCGGCCAGGGTCGCGGCATCGGTGGAGGAGCCACCGTTGCCGAACGTATAGAGCCTGCCGCCGGCCACGAACCGCTCGCCCATCGCGCGGCCCGCAGCCACGATGTCGCCCTCCATCCGCGCGAGCGACGAGCGCTGCAGGTCCCGGGAGATGGTCGCCTTGTCTCGAGCCGAGGAGGCGAGATCGACCAACAGGGCCTGCGGATCCTTCTCGTCGGCCTCGATGAAGGGATAGAGGAATCCAGTGCTGTCGTCGGTCATGAGGGCTCCACCTTGGTCAGGGCCAGACCGGCATGGATCAGGATCAGGTCACCGGGAGCGACCTCGCCGACGAGGGTCACGTCGACGTCCTCCTCACCCGTGGCAGTGCGTACGGCGGCCGGACCGGCGAGCTCCAGCGGTGCTTCTACGACCTCGGCGAGGCGCCCCTCGTCGGAGCAGGTGACGCAGACCTCGTCGGTGCACTCCTCGTCGTCGACCGTGAGCAGTCCGGGGTGCTCGAAGCAGACGTGGGTGAGCTCCCAAAGCAGGTGGTACATCAGCACGAAGCGCCCGGTCGCCGGGACCATCGGGTCGTCGGAGGCCACCCAGAGCACGTGGTCGGCGGCACCATCGGGCGGTTTCTGGCCGAAGCCGACCCAGATCGTGGAGACCCCCCACGCCGGCGCCCGCTGCATCAGGCTGCGGGTAGCGGGGTCATCGGCAGCCGCCACCGCGAGCACGACGTCGCCGGCCCGCACGGCGACCCGGGTCTGTGCCACCGGGTCAGCGCCCACGAGGGCCACCGACGGCAGTGCGCGCTTGCCCATGATCACCGGGTGCACGAACTCCACGGCGACGTGGTGGGCGTGCGGCTCCCACTGCGGGCTGACCACCCACAAGGTGGCACCTCGATGGAAGGCCCTGGCCAGGGACAGGGAGGCCTGGGCCAGGTCCATGGAGAGGTCGGTGCCGATCAGCTCGTCGGCGATCTGGTAGTGATCGGTCTGAACCGTCATACCGTCTCCTCCAGTAGTCCGACATCGCGCATCATCGCGATGGTCTTGTGGGCCTCGGCCTCATCGAGCCGGGTGAGTGCGAAGCCGGCGTGCACGATGGTCCAGTCGCCGACGTCGAGGTCGGGCAGGTAGTTGAGCCGGATCACGCGCTCCTCTCCGACGAAGTCGGTACGCGCGAGCAACGCACCCTCCTCGTCGGTCCACCTTTCCCGGATCTGGCCGGGCACTCCGAGGCACATCAGGTCTGCTCCTTCGTCGAGGTCTCCACGATCGTCCGGGTGGGGGTCGCCGCCAGCATCGCGGCCGCCACCGCGGCCTGACCGAGCGCCAGGCCACCGTCGTTGGGTGGCACCTCACGGTGCATGAGGACCTCGAAGCCGGAAGCCTCGAGGCGTCGCGCGACGGCGTCGGCGAGCAGGCGGTTGCAGAAGACACCCCCGGTGAGCCCGATGGTCCGCGTCTCCGCGGCCACCGCCTGGACGCTGGCAAGGGTGGCCGTCGCATCCGCGAGCACGTGGTGGAAGAGCAGCGCCGAGTGGCCCACGTCGGCGCGGGCCTCGGGCCGACACAAGGCCAGCACCAGCGGCTCGGGATCCAGGAAGGGGACACCGCCGGCAGGGGTACGCACCGGCAGCCACGCTGGAGCCACCAGGTCGTGGGACAACGATCGCTGCGCACCCCGGGCGACCATCTCGAGCTCGATCGCGGCCTGCGCCTCGTAGGTGACGCGGCCCCGGATGCCCAGCAGCGCCGAGACGACGTCGAAGAGTCGACCAACGGAGCTGGTGGTGACCCAGCCGGTGCCGTGCTCGAGAAGACCGGGCAGGACCTGGCGCTCCTCCGTCGTGAGCTCGAGCGGCAGGTCCTCGAGCGACCCCCCTGCGGCGAGCACCGCGAGAGCGGCCGTGCGGACGGGGTTGCGCACACCCGCGTCGCCGCCGGGGAGACGTACGGCGCCGAGATGGCCCACCCGCTCGGCGGTCGTTCCGCGGTCACCGAGGACGAGAAACTCGCCACCCCACACCGTGCGGTCGCAGCCGTAGCCGGTGCCATCGAAGACGACGCCGAGAATGGTCTGGTCGAGGCGGCCGTGCTCGGCAGCCAGGGCAGCGAGATGCGCGTGGTGGTGCTGAACCTCGACCACGGGTACGTCGAGCTCGTCGGCCAGGCGCAGTCCCCAGGCCGTCGAGGCGTACGCCGGGTGCGGGTCGACGACCACGGCCTCGGGACTGGCCCGGTGGAAGCGCAGCATCGTTGCCGTCGCCGCGTCATGGGCGCGCCGGGCCTCGAGCGACCCGAGGTCGCCCACGTGTGCGGAGAGGAAGGCCTGGCCGTCACGGGTCAGGGCGAAAGTGTTCTTGACCTCGGCCCCGGCGGCGAGCACGACCGCATCGCCCGCCAACGCCACCGGCAACGGCGCGAAGCCACGCGAGCGTCGGACCGGCACCGGTCCGCGAGGACCCACCGCGACGACGGAGTCCTCGCACGGCACCACGATCTCGCGGTCGTGGGTGAGGAACAGGTCGGCGATCCCGGCCAGGCGGTCGAGCGCGTCGGCATCAGTGAAGGCGATCGGCTCGCCGGAGGCGTTGCCCGACGTCATGACCAGCACGCTCGGCGCTCCAGGTGCTCCGTCAGGCAGGTCCGCGAAGAGCAGGTGGTGCAGCGGGGTGTAGGGCAGCATCACGCCGAGCTCGTCGTAGCCGGGCGCGACGCAGACGGCCACCGGCGCCGCAGGGCGCGAGGGCAGCAGCACGATCGGTCGGGCCGGTGAGGTCAGCAGGGCCTCGCCGCCACGGAGGTCGACCAGGGTCGCCGCGGTCTCGAGGTCACGGGCCATCAGTGCGAACGGCTGGTCCGGGCGGCGCTTGCGCCCCCGGAGCACCTCCACCGCGGTGCAGGAGGTCGCATCGCAGGCGAGGTGATAGCCGCCGATCCCCTTGACAGCCACGATCGCCCCGCCGCGCAGGGCCGCCACAGTGGCGCGCAGTACCTGCTCGGTGTCGGTGGCCAGCTCGACGCCATCCGGCGAGCGCAGAACGACCCGCGGGCCGCAGTCGTGGCAGCCGATGGGCTGCGCGTGGTGGCGGCGGTCCTGCGGATCGGCGTACTCCCTCTCGCACGATGCGCACAGCGGGAACGGCGCCATCGAGGTCTGCGGCCGGTCGTAGGGCAGGTCGCGGGTGATCGTGAAGCGCGGACCGCAGTTGGTGCAGGTGATGAAGGGGTGCCGGTATCGGCGATCGCCGGGGGCGTACAGCTCGGTCAGGCAGTCGTCGCAGACCGCCGCGTCCGGCGCGACCAGCGTGCGGGCGCCGACCGATACCGACGAGGTCTCGATGGTGAAGCCGGCCTGACCGGTGGGGTTCAGACGGGCGGAGTCGACCGAGACGATGCGCGCCATCGGCGGCGCCTGGCCGACGAGCCGGATCAGGAAGTCGTCGACCTGGTCTGACTGCCCCTCGACCTCGATCAGGACGCTGGTCGCGTCATTGCGGCACAGGCCGTCCAGCCCGAGCTCCTCCGCGAGCCGGGCGACGTGTGGCCGGAACCCGACACCCTGCACCACGCCGCGGACCACGACCCGTTGCCGGACCGTCGTCTCGGTCCAGCTCCTCAGCGACGTCATGGCCGCTCCCAGATGGCGATGCGGTTGTTGCCGCTGTCGGCGACCAGCAGCAGATCCGGAGTGTCTCCGCCCGGATGCCAGTGCACGCCGTAGGGCCAGCACAGCGTGTCGGGGGCAACCTGCTCCCAGCGGTTCTCCCCGTTGGCGGCAAACGTGGGCTGCCCCAGCACGGCATCCGGCGGGTCGTCGTGTCTGGCCTCGGCCGAGCCGTAGAGCAGCACCCGGTTGTTGGCCGTGTCGGCGACGGCCATGGCGCCATCCGGTGCGGTGGAGACAGCGTAGGGAAACCGGAAGCGCCCCGCCTGGGAGACGTACGGGAACTCCATCGAGGCGGTCATGTCGGGTTGACCGAGTACGGCATCGGCCGCGCAGTCTGTCTCCGGGTGCCGGGACCAGCGGAGCACGCGGTGGTTGCCCGCGTCGGCGACGACGATCCCGTCGCCGGCCGCGGCGATGCCGTGTGGCCAGCGGAAGGAGTCGGCGCGCGCATCACCGCCACGGTTCTCTTCGCGGTCGGTGGGTCCGGGCTGTCCCAGGACGACGTCTGCGGGCCGGTCCGTGGTGGGGATGCCGTCACGCCACACGAGCACGCGGCGGTTGCCGGTGTCGGCGACGTAGAAGCGGCCGCCGATGACCGCGATCCCGAACGGCCAGTACAACGAGCCGGCGTCCACCTCGCCACCACGATTGGGGTCGACGTGGCGCTGGTCGACCTGCCCCAGCACCTGGTCCGGCGGCGTTCCGGTCACCGTCGGGACCGCGTTCCACACCAGGATGCGGTGGTGCCACGCGTCGGCGACGACTAGGCGGCCACCGTGGACGAGCACTCCGGTGGGCAGGTGCATCCCGAATGCCGGGCCGCGGCCGCCGGCGGCCGGGCCCTCGGTGTGCTCGTCGGCCTGGCCCAGGATCACATCGGCCGGCATTCCGTCGCGGGTGGGGACGCCGTGCCAGATCATCACGCGATGGTTGCCGGTGTCGGCAGCGACCACGATCTGTCCGTCGGTCCAGGCCGCCCGGGGCGCGTAGAGCTGGCCGGCCGCCGGTGCGGCGGCAGGAAGCTGCAGGCCGCCGGGCGAGTCGGCGCCCAGGATCGCTCGCGGCCGCCAACCGGCGTACGACGCCGGCGCGGCATCGTCGAGACCGCGCAGCCCGTGCCCCGGCAGCACCCCGGTGTGCACGGAGCCCGTTGCGATCACCTGAACCCGCACGGTCAGCCCCCGAGGTCTCCGCCGCAGCGAACCCAGACCTGGCCGTGCTCGAGACGCAGCGGCAGCTGCTGGAGCTGCGCGCCGGGCATCGACATGCACTCGCCGTTGGTCGAGTCGTAGCAGAATCCGTGGCCCGCGCAGGTGATCGTGCCCTGGCCTGCATCGATGAGCGCGTCGTCGAGTCGGCGCCCCAGGTGGGCGCACTCGTTGACGAAGGCCGACATCTGGCCGGCGGCGTTGACCACGATGACCTCGAGTGACGGTGCGTCGCGTGGAGTGAGCGTCACCGCACAGACCTCGCCGACACCGACCGCCTCGGCTGCCACGGCTGAGGACCAACCGGCTTCCTCAAGCTCGCGCTCGGCCCGGGCGAGGTCCTCGGCAGCTGCGTCCGGTGAGCCCACGGTGATCGAGCTCAAGGGGATCAGGGTCGGGGTGGGGTCGTTGGGAAGCACCTCGACGGAGGTCAGCCCGGGCACGCCCTCGACCAGTGCGGCCTCGACGCCGTTGCGCATCGTGACCGATGCCATCGAGCAGCCGTTGCACGCTCCCTGGAGGCGCACGAACGCGGTGCTCCCGTCGATCCGGTCGAGCTCGACGCCGCCGCCGTGGGACTCGAGCCCGGGGCGCACCGAGTCAAGGACGCGGCGCGCCAGGGTCAGCTGGTCCGGCCGCACGAGGCCGTGCATCGTGAGGACCATCAGCACGTCGGGCTCATCGACCAGCTCGAAGAGGAGCTGCTTCCCGCGCGGGTCGTCACGGAGTCGCCGGACGACGGTCGTCAGCGCCTGCTTGTGCAGCGCGTTGAGCGCGTCCAGCGCGTCGGTGATGACGGCGCGGGAGTCTGGCTCGAGGCCGGACAGCCGGCCCATGGCCTCGTCGAGGGCGCCGGCCAGCTGCTCGATGGACCGGTCGGTGTCCTCGTGGACCGGCTGGGCCTGAGTACTCATGGCCGGTCCTGACCTGGCCGCAGCACGGTGACCCTGGGCTTCGGCGGTGTGACGGCGTCGATGCCCAGCGCCGCGGACTGCGTGCGGACCCCCATGCCGGAGGTGAACGTCTCCGGCTGCGGCATCCGGCCCAGCCGATCGGCTTGCCGGACCAGGTCCGTCAGCGACTCGTCGGGGTCCTCGACTCCGGCCTTCGCGATCTCGTCGAGCACCCCGCGTACGGCCATCACCGACTCGTGGTCGAGCTGGGTCTCGAAGAGGTAGCGGGCTTCGACGAGCTTGGCCTTGGCCTGGTCGGGGATGCCCAGATGCGCCAGCACGTTGCCCTGGTTGGCGAGCAGCCGGGCCATGGCTGACGGGTCGGACTGGCGGATACCGCTGACCAGGATCTCCTCGTAGAGCTCGACCGCCTCGACCAGGTTGTCGCCCTGGTGGGTCGAGGGGGTGTAGACGAGCGCGTTGGCGAGGTTGAGGGTCGCCGTCGACCAGGTCTCCGGCGCCGCTTCGGGTGTGAAGACCCGCCGACAGGCGCGCAGGGCCTGGGTCGCGACACCGAGTCGCAGCTGGTCCGAGGCCGTGGTCATCGGGGTCGCCAGGTGGGCGGTGGCCAGGTCGAGCTGCAGCCCGGCCCACAGCTGTGGTGAGGACTCCTCGGTCACGAGCTGGAGTGCGTCGTAGTAGCAGCGCATCGCCTCGTGGAGCAGTGCGCGCGCGTCGCCCCGGCCGCTGGCGGCGTCCTCGTGGGACAGGCTGCCCAGGTGGTGCAGGAGCTCGGCGCGCGACTCGCGCAGGTCGCTGCTCCCGGCGAGGAGCGCGGTGGCCTCGCTCAGCGAGGCTCTGGCCTCGTCACGCTGACCGGCCTCCCTCAGCAGGGTGCCGTGGTGCCCGCGGAGGACTCCGGCAAGTCCCGCAGCAGGAGCGGCCGCCCGCGCAGCCCGGTCGAGCAGGTCGATGGCAGTGCCACCATCGCCGGACTCCAGGCGTTCGGTTGCCAGAGCCGCCCATACGAGCGCCGTGACCTCACTAGCAGCCATCGGAGGCGGCATAGCCGGCAGCACGCCTTGCCCGGTCGAGTAGGCCACCACGTCGACCAAAGGCGCCAGCTCGGCGGGTAGCCCGGCCCGGATGGTGGCGGGGTCGGCTGTCTCGGGGTCGAGCACCCAGCGGTTGTAGGCGCTGACGGGGTCGTCACCCGCACAAGCGGCCGACGCCGCGAGCAGCTCACCGGCATGGGCCAGGGCGTGGGCACGGAGCCCCTCCGGCCAGACCAGAGGCAGGATTCCCGCGGCGAGGTCTGCCCGCACGTCGTCGTGCCCCTCGACGAGCAGCAGGCCCTGGGGGAAGGCAAAGGCGCCCAGCCCCCAGACCGTGCCGGTCTCAGCGGTGGTCGTCATCGTTGTCCTCCACCGGCGCGCGACGCCGGGTTGCTGTTCGGCGAATCACGTCGGCCGCCAGGTTCGCGAGCGCCGACGACCTGTGGGTCGAGACGGCTCGTCGCTCGACTCCCTGGTCGCTGATCACCAAGAGGTAGACCGTCCACTGGCCGGACTCCTGGATCACCTCTGTCGTCACCTCGAGTCCCATGGCGGTCCTCCTCTCCGGAGTCGTCACCGACCAGCTGCACGGAGAGCACGCCCTTCGCGTCATCCCAGCTCGCTGAGAACCGGCCCGCCACCGGTCGAAAGCCCAGCACCTCGTGGATGAGGACGGTCCGGTCGCCTGCGGCGTTGCGTTGGCGGAGGACCAGGCCCCCGTTGGCGGCGCCGATGAGTGGGATCAGCTCGAGGACCGCACCGTCGAAGCTGGCGACGCACACGTCAGCCGGGAACCGGGCGTTCGCGAGCTCGGCTCCCAGGTGGAGGTAGCCGTCGTCGGTGATCTCGACGGTCGAGGTTCCTGACCGGGGGTAGAAGTCGCGGTCGATCAGTCTGATCACCTGGTGCATGGCCTCGTCCACCTCACGGGTAAGTGGCGCCCCGAAGTCGATGGTGGCGACCTCGACCAGGAACACGGTGATGTCAGTTGGTCGCTCCGGACCGAGCAGCCACTCGGAGAACGCCAGCGCGTGGTCCCACCTGAAGTTGTGGGTGTGCAACCCGTCGATCGGCGGCAGCTCCTCGAGCTCGGCCGCCGGCACCTGGTAGATGGTGCCCGCCTCGGCGCCGGTGTGTGCCGCGTCGACGATCACCACCCGCCGAGCGCCGCGCATGCCAAAGGCGACGTCCATCCCCGACGTACCACCATCCACGATGCGTACGCCGTCGGGCACCCCCCGGGTGAACAGCGTCCGGATCAGGACGGGCCCGACGGCGTCGTCACCCCGCAGGATGTTGCCGCAGCCGATGACCAGCAGGTCGCAGGCCTCCGGCGCGAACCCGTCATCGAGGAGGGCGTGCGGAGGTGGGGCCGGGTGGGTCGTCCCGGCCCCGAGACCGGGACCGGGCTCAGACCATGCCATTGATCACGAACTTGTTCAGTTCCTTGCCGGTCTTGCCGTCGTAGGCATGCACGGTGCAGACCAGACAGGAGTCGAAGGAGCGGGCGACGTGCCCGAGCTCCACGGGGTCGGACATGTCCTTGACCGGCGTGCCGACCAGAGCGGCCTCGATGGGTCCGTTGGTCCCCTCGGAGTCTCGCGGCCCGATGTTCCATGCCGTCGGAGTGACGACCTGATAGTTCGCGATCTTGCCGTCCTCGAGCACGATCCAGTCGGCCAATGCGCCGCGGGCCGCCTCGGTAGCACCGAAGCCCTTGCCCGAGGAGGGCTCTTCGGGCTTGGTGTAGAACGACCCGTGCAGGTCGATCTCGCTGAGCCACTCCATCACCCAACTCAGATACTTCGGCGCCTCGTGCATGCGGGCCATCTGACGAGTGAACACCGACGGGCCGAGCTTCTCCAACATGTCCACGAACAAGGGGTCGTCGTCCTGGTGCGCGGCCGCGCCCGGAGCACCAGCCGCGATCCGTCGCGCCAGCGGCCCGGCTTCGAGCGGGATCCGGCCGAGGTCCGGCACGTCATAGCGCGGCGACTTGGCCCAGGAGTACTTGCCGTCCTTGCGGCCCTGGAGCGGGTCGATCGGGTTGGTCTCGCCCTCCCACGGGTGCAGGGGACGGTCGCCTGTGAAGAAGGAGTGGGTGACGTCCTCGGTGACCCGCAGGTGATCGAAGTCGTGCCACCGGCCGTCCGCATAGACACCCGAGCGACCCCGCAGTGCGTCGTTTCGGGCGTCAACCGTGGGGTTCTCGTACATCGACGGCTCGAGGTAGGTCCCGGTGGCGAGGAAGTTGCCGCACCCGGCGCCGTACTTGTCCAGGCCGACGTCCAGGGCGTAACGGATGAAGAAGCCACAGTCGGAGTTGTACTGCGACTCGTTCTCCTCGACCCACGCCTGCATGTCGTCCCATGTCTTGATCTCCATCCAACGTTCGATGGAGCAGCCGAGCCACTCCTTCTCCAGCCAGTTGTCCTTCCAGTGGTGGAGGATCGCGGTAGCGCGCGTGATGTCGGAGAGGTTCGGCGCACTCATCACACCGCCCGGAACCATGAACGAGCTGTGCGGCCACTGACCACCGAAGATCGCGTAGACCTCGACCGGCTTGCCGGAGAGGACCACGCCCTTCTGGTAGGCGGTTCCGACGTACGGCGCAAAACGGCGTACCGCCTCGTCGTAGAGAGGCGAGTTGGCGTAGTTCTTGTTCACCAGGTCGACTGCGAAGAGCGCGTAGAAGTAGCGGGGAATCGACTGGAGCGTCTCGCAGGCCTGCGCGATGTTGCGGATCAACGTGGCGTTCTGCGGGACGTGCGTGGCCCACGCCGTGTCGAGGGCGTAGCAGGCCTTGTACAGATGGGAGCCGCCGCAGATGCCGCAGATGCGGGGCGTCACGATGAGCCCGGCCTGCGGGTCCTTGCCGCGCAGGATGATCTCGAAGCCGCGGAACATGGCGGCCTCGGTCCACGCGGAGGTGACCACGCCATCCTGGATCGTGACCCGCACGTCCAGGTCGCCCTCGACGCGGCCCATCGGGCTGACGAAGAGGTCGATGGAGTCGGCACCAGCAACCGGGTTGTCAACTGCAGTCATGGGTTCCTCGTTCCTGTTCCGACATGTCCGTCAGACGACGAACATGTCCTCCTTGGACCACTGCGGAGCAGCGATCCGAGCGGCGGCGGCGTGTGCCATGTAGGTGATGTGGTCGGCACCCTCGGGGACTTCCTTGGGGATGGTTCCGGAGACCTTCTGGGTCTTGAAGACGGTTCCCTTCGCCAGGTCGAAGAACGGGAACTCCGGCTCCGTACAGCCCAGACATGGCATGCCGGCGCGCGTCTTGGAGCTCTGGCGATTCCACAAGATGCGGTTGCACGGGCTGTGCGTCATCGGGCCGCGACAGCCGAACTCGTAGAACAGACAACCTGTGCGGGTCCCCTCGCCGAAGCTCGTCGTGGACTGCTTGTACTCGAAGAACTGCACCCGGGTACACCCCGTCTGCGTGAACGTCTTGAAGAACGTCTGAGGACGGTGCAGATCATCCAGCGCGATGTCGCCGGCGCGACCGGTGGCCAGCGCGACCAGGATCTGGGTGATCCAGTCGGGGTGGGCAGGGCAACCCGGAATGTTGATGACGGGGAGACCGGACTTGCTGCGCCAGTCGGGTCCCAGGAAGCCTCCTCGATCACGCTTGTGGAACTGCAGACCGGTCGAGTCGCTGGGGTTGGGCTCCATTGCGGGGATGCCGCCCCAGCAGGCGCAGTCGCCGATCGCGACGACGATGCTCGCGGCCTCGCACAGCTCGGTGACCCACTCGATCATGGGTCGGTCCGCGAACATGTCCATCCGCCCCGACCCGTCCGGGCCCTGGATGACCGTTCCCTCCAGCACGAAGATGTCGAGCGGCCGTGCTCCGGAGGCACAGTCGTTGAAGATCTTGGTGGCGTTGTCCCCGAGCTCCATCCCGAGGCTGGGGTGCCACAGGAGCTCAAGCCCGAAGTCGACGATCAGGTCGACGACATTGGGCTCCTCGGCGTTGAGAAAGGACATCGTGTTGCCCGAACACGCGCCCGCTTGAAACCACAGCACTGACGACATCTGATGACCTTCCTAGTTCCCTGCGTGGGTGATGGTGGCCGAAGGCGCTGGTTCGAGCTCCTGGCCGATGGACTTCGCGACGGTGGCGCCATAGCTGAGGGCGCGTCGGATGTCGGGATCCTTGAGCAGCCGCGCCAGGCTCAGCAGCCCGGTGATCGCGACCGGGGACTCCTTGAACTGCTGGCCGCCGGCCACGAGACCGCGCGCGACAGTGGCCACTGAGTCGACAGCCTGGGGGCTCACCACGTCGGAGGCCGCGAGCCGCTTGGCACTCGCGACCAGGCCTGCCACATCCACCGCGCCAAGGGTGCCCAGCGTTGAGGCGAGTGCAGGGTTGCCGTTGACGGTGGTGCGCAGCTCGTCGACGCTGGCGAAGAGACTCTCGCCGACCGTCTCGCTGCGCGCGACCAGCCCATCCAGTCCCTCTAGGAGCACGGCCACCAAGTCAGCGTGGTCCAGCAGACTTGCGACAGCCGCGGCTACCTGAGGGTCCTGGAGCTTCTCCAGAACTGCGTCCGTGGTGCGTTCACTTGGTGGTGACAACGTCATCCCATGACCTCCTAGCGACCCTGATCCGTGGAGTGCCGAATGTAAGCGGGCTCACATTCGGCCACTATCGACTTTGCGAACGCACTATCACGATCGCGCAAAATTCTTGATGCAATGACGCAGACCATCGATAGTGGGCAGCGTCCGATGGAGTCGGAGGGAGTGTCCATGGAGCGGCTGTCTCGCTTGAGATTCATGAACGTGGACCGCACACGCGACCCGGTCCGACGCCGGATCCGGCCACGGGGCGTGCCCAACGCACTGCAGGACCACCCCGTCGTCGACACCGACGACCGAGCCCTGGCACTAGACATGACCCGGCAACTGCTTGGCGAATGTCAGGTCACGCCAGCGCGGACGGAGCTCGACGACTTCCATTGCCGGCTGCATGCCGTGCAGCTGATCGACGTGTCGATGACCTACCTCGACTACGCCGCCGCAACCAGCATCAAAGTGGCCGAGTCCGCCGACTGCTACACGGTCCACATGACCAGCGCCGGGCACGGGACCGCGCACATCGAAGGCCAAGAACACCACCTCACACCATTCTTCGCGTTGGTCATCTCCCCCCGCACGACGTACACGCTGAGCATGGACCGCGACTCCCCCCAGAACATCATCCGGATCGAGCGCGAGGCCGTCGAGCGACAGCTCTCCCGACTGCTCGGCCGCCAACTCCGCGAGCCACTGGTCTTCGATGCGGTCGGCGACCTCACCACTGACGAGGCCGCCCGCTGGCACGGCGCACTGCAGATCTTCTCCAACGAGGTGATGTCGCCGCGCTCGCTGATCCAGCAGGGCATCGGCGCCGCGCCGCTGGAGGAGATGGTGATCTCCACCCTGCTGCTCGTCCAGGAGAACAACTACAGCCACGCCCTCAAGTCGCGCCCGACCACGTCGGGGAAGCCGGCGGTCACCCGCTCCATCGAGTTCATCGAGTTGCACCTGGCCGAGCCCATCACTCTCAATGACATCGCCCGCTACGCCCGGATGAGCCCCCGCTCGATCCAGGCCGGCTTTCGCGAGGACCTCGGCACCACCCCGATTACGTTCATCCGGGATCGGCGGCTCGACGCCGTACGCCGGGACCTCCTCTCGGCGATGCCGCGTGAGGGCATCACGGTGACCGACGTCGCCGTCCGGTGGGGCTTCAACCACCTGGGGAGCTTCTCCGGCATCTATCGCAACCGATTCGGCGAATCGCCCTCGGCAACGCTGCGAGGGACGCGCAGTGCATGAGCTCTCGCTGTGCCGCAGCATTCACCAGATCGTGGACGGCGCCCGCCAGGAGCGACGGGTCCTCACCGTGCACCTCCAGGTCGGGCACTTGCGCCAGGTGATCCCGGAGACCCTCGTCTACTGCTGGGACCTGGTCACCGCCGACGGTCCGCTGGCGGGGGCGAGGCTCGAGATCGACCACATCCCGGTGGTCCTCTCCTGCCACACCTGTGGGGCGGAGACCACTGTGGAGCATGCGCTGGTGCTGACCTGTTCCGCGTGCGGCGGTGGCAACACCCAGCCCATCCGAGGCGAGGAGTTCATGGTCACCTCGCTCGACCTGGCTCCCGCACGAGTCACCAGTCCACCGACCGAGGAGGCAACCCATGGGCCGATTCCACCGACATGACGACGGCACCGAGCACGCTCACGACGGACCGGAGCACTCCCATTCCCACTCGCATGAGGACCTCGGGGACCACACGTCGTACGAGACAGGGCCGGAGCGGATCAGCGTTCTGGAGCGCATCTTCAGTGAGAACGACGCCGCTGCCGATGCCAACCGCGCTGCCTTCGCCGAGAACGGCGTGCACTGTCTCAACCTGATGTCGTCCCCCGGCGCCGGCAAGACCACGCTTCTCGAACGCACGCTCGCGTACCTGCAGGCGAGCGGGGTTCGCGCAGGGGTCGTGGAGGGCGACATCGAGACCTCGATCGACGCGGACCGACTTGCCGGATACGGCGCACAGGTGGTCCTGCTCAACACCGGCGACGGTTTCGGCGGCGAGTGCCATCTGGACGCGCCGATGGTGCGCAAGGCCGTGGCCGGGCTGGACCTGGGCAGCCTCGATCTACTCGTCGTGGAAAACGTCGGCAATCTGGTCTGCCCGGCCGAGTTCGACGTCGGGGCCCACACGTCCGCGATGGTCTACGCCATCACGGAGGGCGAGGAGAAGCCGCTGAAGTATCCCGTCATGTTCCGCGCCTGCGACGTGGTGCTGGTCAACAAACTGGACCTGCTCCCCCACCTCGACTTCGACCTCGCGCTGTTCCGACGCAACTTGGCACAGATCAATCCCGTGGCCGAGGTTTTCGAGGTCAGCGCCCGCACCGGCGACGGCCTCCACGCGTGGCACGAGCACCTGACGGCGATGGTCTCGGTGTGAGGCTCCCCCAGATCGATGCCACCGATGACCAGATCGGCTTCAGGTGGCTCTCCTCCGAAGGCAGCGTGCTTCCCCTCCGCGAGGTCATCGCCTTGCCTGGGGCCGAGCCCGACCGCTGGCTACCCACTCACCTGGAGGCCCTCGACGACGTACTGATCGAGGTCGCCGGGACGTACGGCGAGGTGCTCGGCGGAGGCCGGCGACCCACCACAACCGAGCGGGACGCGCTGGTCGAGGTCTATGCGACCCTGGACCGGCTGTGCTGGGAATATGCCGACGCGCACGCAGCGACCGAGCTTCCCGGGTCGGTGCGCGCGGGGCAGATCATCGGCACGGCTGCGTTGATGAGCATCCGGACCCGCGAGGCCATCTCGATGATGGGCGCGCCACCCTTCGCCGGCGACCTCGACGAGCCCGGCCTGGGCGTCATCGGCGGCCGGGCGGGCCTGCACTGGGTGACCCCCGAGACCGCGTGGCCGGGAGCCCGCTGGCTGGTCGTCACCGACGACGGTCTGCGACTCCCGGCAACGCTGACGATGCTGCTGTTCGACGCGTCCGGTGTCGACAAGGACGCGACCCTGACCGAGCACCGCGAGGCGCTGATTCAGGTCACGGACGCCGTGACCGACCCGGCTGCGGAGCCGATGCAGGCGAGTGGCGCGCTCGACTGGCTGCTCTTCGACTGGATCATGGCCCACCGTGACGGCCCCGACTCGGGGGCGGTCGAGATCCGCTCGGGCAAAGTGGCCGACGCGGACATGATCGTCGCCGCCGCGGCCGCCTCCGCTCATATCCGCGCCCGCTTCGACCCGGCACTGGTCGGGTCGCTCGCATGAGGCCGCTCTCACGCTCCTGCCCGTGGCCTGCGTTCGTCGCGAAGGCGGCGGCATTTCACACCCCTGATCTCCCACCGGGGTGAGCCAGCGAGGGCCATGTGTCGACACCGGTCACTCATCGCAGACAAGGAGGACAGACCGTGTCCATGAGCACCACGGCGCACCAGCGGTCCTCGACCTCCCGCACGGGCAGGCCCGGACCGCTTCCATTGCCAGGCGCCTGACGAGCGGTGGCCGGGGATCTTGGCTGCCGCCGAGTCGATCGAAACCATGTCCCGACGACTCTCCGACCAAGGCATCGAGCCCAGCGCGGCGACACGGCGCGACTACTGCCAACTCCTCCTGACAGCGCCCGGGCTGCGGACGATGGTGAACGGCATCGTCGTTGGTGACGAGTCCTTCGACCAGTCGCTCACGACCGCCTGCCGCGCCTCCGGCTTGTCGAACGGCGCCTGGGTCACGTCGACGCCGAACGGGTAGAACACGCCGCCTGCATCCTCGACCGCGTAGTTGTCGTCGGACTTCAGCGCGGTCACGTCGCTTTGCGTCATGCCGATCCCGATGTCGGCGGAGCCGCCACGCACGGCCGAGCTGAGCGCGGCGGGGTCGGTGACGATCGAGATGTCGACCTCGTCGAGGTAGGGACGGTCGGGCACGCGATACTCGTCGTTGGGGCTCAGCACGATCGACGCGCCGGGCTGCCAGGACTTCCAGAGGAAGGGGCCGGTCCCGACGACCTCGGAGCCGTCGGCGAGGCCAGCGAACGTGTCCTTGTCGACGATCGGCGTCAGGTCCAGCAGGTCGAACATGCTGTCGTTGGGAGCTGCGAGCGTGATCTCGACGTGGGTGTCGTCGACCGCCTCGACGGAGGTGATCCCCGCCGCCACGCCGGCGAGCTGCGAGCCGTTGGCCGGGTCCTTGACCTTCTCCATGGTGAACACGACGTCGTCGGCGGTCATCGGACGGCCCGAGTGGAAGGCGACGTCGTCACGCAGCGTGAGCGAGAGCACCGTGCGGCTGTCGTCCCAGCGCCACTCCGTGGCCAGCTCCGCCTTCGGCGTGCCGTCCTCGATGCGCAGGACGATGAAGGTCCGCAAGGGCGGCCGGGTCGTCAACACCCACGTCCTGGTCGCGACCGGCGTCAACACCGACGGTCACCGCGAGATCCTCGGCGTGGACATCTGCTCGGCCGAGTCCGAGGCCGGCTGGCTGACCCTGTTCCGCGGACTGAACGCCCGCGGTCTGACCGGGGTCAAGCTCGTCACCTCAGACGCCCACAGTGGTCTGGTCGCTGCGATGACGGCGACTCTGGACGGTGCCGCCTGGCAACGCTGCCGCACCCACTACGCAGCGAACTTGATGTCGGCCACCCCGAAGTCGTCGTGGGGCTGGGTCAAGGCGATGCTGCACTCGATCTACGACCAGCCCGACGCGAAGGCTGTGCACGCCCAGTTCGACCGCGTCATCGACACCCTGGCCGAGAAGCTCCCGGCGGTGGCTGAGCACCTCGAGGAAGCCCGCGCCGACATCCTCGCCTTCACCGCGTTCCCGAAGGAGATCTGGCGCCAGATCTGGTCGAACAACCCGAACGAGCGGCTCAACCGAGAGATCCGTCGCCGCACCGATGTCGTCGGGATCTTCCCCGACCGCAACTCCGCGATCCGGCTCATCGGCGCGGTCCTGGCCGAGCAGCACGACGACTGGGCTGAAGGCCGCCGCTACCTCGGACTCGACGTCCTCGCCCGGTCCCGGATCGCCCTGATCACCACCGACAAGACCGCTGACCAGAAGGAGGACCTGACACCCGCCGCACTCACTGCTTAGAGTGCTGCCACCGGATCACGTGGTGGCGCCTTCATCCACCACGACCGTGGACTCGACCCCCCGCATCCGTCCCCCCGAACCGTCGAACGGCGGGGGGACGCGGCACCCCACGCAGTGTTTACGCAGGTCATGCAGCGTCCCCCCGAAACTTCAAAGAAGTTCCTTAGCCGGTGGCTCGAGTTGTGAAGGAGGAGTCCCGCAAGCGGATCCGCCTCTGGCGACAGCGTGCTCCCATCCGGGCCGGACTTCACCGTCGCCGTGGCTAACCCCGCGAACTCCGTGATCCGGGTGCGGTTCCGTCAGGTGAACATGAACATGACCATGTACGCAGTGGTGAGAGCTGTCCCGGCGACAGCCGCGAGCGCGGGTAGGGTCGTCAACAGCAGTGCGGCGGTGCGAAACCGTCGCGGCCGCGACTGCATGCCGATCACGGCGAGCGCGCTCCCGATCGCGGCCGAAGTGCCGAGCGTGACCGAGAGTCCGAGCGCGGTGAGTTCCCAGTTGTCACCGAGGAGCCCGCGCACGGTGAGAGTCAGCATCAGGAGCGTCATCGGCACGCCGAAGCTCAGGGCTACGACGTAGCCCGCGACCGTGTCGTGCGAGCTCTTGCTCATGCGGACGCCTCGTCCGGTTCGCCGACGACAACCACTGCCGACAGCACCGGGATGGGCAAGGTCCACCGCGAGCGCCACGGCTTCTGCGACGCGACGACTGCAAGTCGTGCGACCGCGGTTCGAAGTGTCGGTTTCGTAGGGGCGGGCGTCATGTGACTGACACTCCCGCGCTGACCGTCCCACGGCTTGAGCACATGCACTCATTTGCGCGCGCCGGCTCAAACATGTGTCAAGGGACAGTAGGAACTGCCCAGTGACGGACATGAAACCTGCCCGCTGACGGTCACGAGAACTGCCCGGTGGTGGCCATGGGATCTGCCCAAGGGGGCTGCCGGCCACCACCGACCAGGCGCTCAGTTCAACGGGCTCACCCCTTGACCGGCGAGTGCCTGCGTGAGCCGCACGCTGTCCCCGCTGGTCTGGCAGACGTGGGCATGGTGGAGCAACCTGTCGACGGTGGCAGTGGCCAACGTCTTGGGCATCAGCTCGTCGAACCCGGATGGGTGCAGGTTCGAGCTGATCGCCACCGACCGCTTCTCATAGGCCGCGTCGACGAGCCGGTAGAGCCCCTCGGCTGCGTCGGCGGCCACCGGCAAGAGGCCAATGTCATCGACGACAACGACGTCGGCGCGCAGGATCCGGGCGATGGCCTTGGTGACGGTGTCGTCCGCACGGTGCCGGCGTAGCAGCACGCCGAGATCTTCCAGGGTGAACCAGGCGACCTTCAGTCCCTGTTCGACGGCTTGCTGGCCCAGTGCTTCCAGCAGGAACGTCTTCCCGGTGCCCGACGGGCCGCACACCACCAGGTTCTCGCGGCGATGCACCCATTCCAGGGTCCGTAGCGCCTGCTGGGTCGGTGCCGGGATCGAGGACGCCTCGGGCTGCCACGCGTCGAACGTCTTCCCGGTCGGGAACCCCGCAGCTGCCCGACGGGTGGCGAGTGCGGAGCGCTCCCGGCCAGCGACCTCCTCAGCGAACAGCGCCTTGAGGACCTCGGCCGGTTCCCAGCGCTGTGCCTTGGCGGTGGCGACGACCTCGGGCGCGTGGCGACGGATGTGCGGTAGGCGAAGCCGGCGCAGCAGGTCCTCCAACTCCGCGGGCAACGGCGGTGCGGACCCCATCGACGGTGCTGTGGTCTTGGTCGTCATCGAGTCACCTCATCCCCGTCGTGCTGGCTGCCCTGATCCGGGCTGCGCTGATCTGGGCCGGGTTGGCCGAGTCGGGCCCAGGCTGCGGTGCCTTGGGTCAGCGAGGAGTCCTCGCCGGCACGGTGCTCACCGGCGGCAGGGCCGGTGGCTCCCCGACCGTGATGGTGGTCCAGGATCGAGGACAGGTCGGCCTCGGCGAACCGGCCGTGGACCGCGGCGTGCCCCAATGCCCAGTCGACCTCGACAGGGTCGAACAGCTTGGCCAACGCCAACGCTTCGGTCATCTTGACCCGCATCTTCGTGGTGCCCGCGGCAGCTGCTTCGATCAGCCAAAGCCGGGCTCCCTCGCCCAGGCCCAGAAACTCGACCTCGGCTGGATTCCGTGCCCGCGGCCGACGCTCCAGCGGCCCGGCCGGCTGGGGCCCGAAGTGCTCATCGAGCAGCCGCGGATTGCCCGGCGTGGCCCGATCGTGGCGGGCCACCTCGACCGGACCGTCGGCGCCGACGTGGGTGATCACGACCTGCTCATCGGCGCCGCGGCCATGCACCCGCACCCACACCGTGGATCCGAGCAGTTGGGCGGGCACCGAGTACTGGCCAGACTCAAAGGCGACCATCGGCGTGTTGCCCGGGACCACCCTCGTGGTCCCGAACGCGACCGTGTGCGGGGCGACCGGTACCGGGTGCAGCCGGGCCCGTTCCTCGGCGAGCATCTCGACCGGGGGCCGCTTCGTCACCCGGTGGGCACGGGTGTTGACCTTCTGACAGAACTCCTCGCACGCCGCCTCGAGCTCAGCGAAGCTGGCATAGGACTCGCGAAGATTCGTGTCCTTCGGGACCAGGTCGGCCTTGCTGATCTTCACCGACGACTCGGTGCCGCCCTTGGACGCAGGATCAGCCGGAACACAGGTGTGGACCACGACCGAGTAATGATCGGCGAACGCAACCAGCTGCGGATTCCGCACAGGGATCCCGGCGATGTGCTCGACCGTGACGGTCTTCTCGTTGTCGGTCAGCACATAGGTCGGCACCCCGCCGAGCCGGCGGAACGTCTGGTCCAGGGCAGCGAACACACTCGGCATGGTCTTGTCCCGCAGCGGGATCCCCTTCGGAACATCCAGCGTGCTCTCGATCTACGTCTCGGAGCCGGCCAGTCTTCCGCCGGTAGCGGTTCGGCTTGCGGTCATCTGGCGCTCAGTTCGGGCCGTCGTGCACCACGTCCCTGGACTCAACTCGCGATGGACCCCCGCCGTTCCTGGCTCAGCGTGCTGTAATCGCGCTTGGTGAGTCCGCGTAGGGATAACGCCTCCTGCGGGACGCACGTGCCCGCTTGAGCGCACGCCGTGTTTGCGGCATTTGAGTGCTCTCTACACGGGACGTGGGGCGGTGGCCAGGTCGATTGCCTGCTGGCAGTTGTCTGCCTTCCGGGTCGGGGCGAAGCCTTCCTCGAGCCACGGCCTCCCCCGATGGAGCCAGACACTGTGGAGCGAGAGGTTGTGGGCGCCTGCGATGTCTGCGCGCGCCGAGTCACCGACCATCCAAGCTCCCTTGAGCGTCTCAGCTGCGCTGCGGGCTGCAAGTTGGAAGATCTCCGGCGAAGGCTTCTTGACCCCCGCCGCTTCCGAGACGACACATGCGTCGACTTCTGCGTCCAGTCCTGTCAACTGAAGCTTGCGGTGCTGCTGCTCCACCGTCCCATTCGTGACGATGACTACCGCCCAGCCAGCGGTACGCGCGCGCCGCAATGCGTCAATGACACGCGGGTCGAGTTCGAGATAGTCCGCCATCCCCCCACGCAGATCGTTCACTAGGCCGGCGTATGCGTTCGGGGCCAACCGGAACCTGTCCCGTGCTGTCTGGGCCAAACGGTCGCGGGGCGTGTAGCCGTCTGCGTCCGCCTCGACGAGCCAAGCAACGGCCCCTTCATCATCGGGAACATGGTCCCGGCAAAACGCCTCCGCCCACGCGAGGAATGCGGCGGCACGATCTACCAGCGTGTTGTCCAGGTCGATCATCAGGAGCGGCACTTGCCGCATCGTAGTCACCCCACGGAGCGTCCGCCCGAGATGCGGGGATCCCGGCATGTCAGAACGTCCCGCAAGCCGATCCGCTACTGGGACGGTTTCGCGACTCAGCAGCGGCGTGTATTCACTTCGCTTGGGGTTCGGCTGCGCCCGTGGGGTCGTGTCGGGTCTCCCATACGATGTGCGTCGCACCGATGCCCACCAATACGGCGAGGGTGAGCAGAGCCGGTGCGAACAGCGCGGGAATGACGAGGGCGCCGAGGCTGCGGCGGCGGCGAGTCGATCGGTGGCTAGCCGGTGGTGGTCGCGCCAGCGGTAGGCGACGTCGCCGGCGTAGGCCAGGGCCACTCCACCGGTCAGGGCGACGGCGGGCAGCAGGTGGAGCGGGTCGACAACGTTGTCGATTGCCACGTGAACACCGAGTGCGAAGAAGACGATGCCGGCCACGATGAGCAGGTGCAGGTAGCTGTAGGCGTCGCGGGCCAGCCGGGTCCGCTCTTCGGCGGGGGTGGACAGCAGTCGTGCCTGGGCAGCGTCGGCGAGGCCGAAATAGGACCACCAGAGCTGACCGGCGATGAGCACCGCCAGGACCACCGCTGCAAGTACACCCGGTTGGCTCAGGTCTCCCTCGGCACCGGTCCCGACCAAGGCGATGCTCTCGCCAAGGGCGATGATGATGATCAACCCATGCCGGTCGACGAAGTAGCGGGGCAGCACGCGAAGTCCCCCGACTCCGACAACGAGCGGGCCGCCGAGGTCGATCAGCGCGGCGAGGATCCACACCAACTCCCGGTACGGCGCGTCGAGGAACGCGGCGATCAGGACGAGGCAGGGTCCGGCCAACAGACTGGGCACCAGATGCATGGCCGCTGACCGCTGCTCGCGGCTCTGCCCTGTCTCGAGAACCAGGAGCACCAGATGCACGAGCCGCACACACAAGTAGGCCACCGCGAAAACCAGAGCCCGATCGGCGAACGCGTCGGGTTACGCGATAGCGGCGACCAGCATCGCTGCCATCGCGGCAATAGTCAGAATCCGTGCCGCCACTCCGGCATCGGCGGTGGTGTTGGTCAACCAGGCAAAGCAGACCCAGGCCCACCACACCGCGGTCAACGCCAACGCGCCTCGACCGAGTCCCAGCCACGAGCCCTCGGTGAGCATCAAGTGGGTCACCTGGGACAGCGCGAACACGAAGACCAGGTCGAAGAACAGCTCGAGGGTGTCTGTGGTCCGGTCGTCGGTCTCGGTGCGTGGCTCAGAGGCATTGACATCCATTGATGCCCTCCCGACGGATTGGACGGCGCAGCGGCGTCGTTGCCCGCAGACGATCACCATGTTGCTCCAACCGCAAGGCACACGCGCCGGGAGCCAGCGCATCTCGGCCAGTGACCCACGCAGTCTTGCCCACCGATCCTTTCTCGACTCGGTCAAGAGATGCGGCGTAGCGCGTCGCCGTACGCATACATTCCCTCGGCGCCCTCGATGGCGAACGTTGTCAGTCGAGCAGCGGACCCGCCCAGCGCCAGTCGTCCTGCGGCCCGAGGTACTCGACCCGCTGCACGTCCTCGTCGTGGTCGCCGTCCCTCGCCCAGGCGAGCGCGGCGGCGTGGTCCTCGAAGTCGCCCTCCTCGACGACGTCACCCATGGCGTCCAGGAACCGGTAGAAGGTCATGTCCCGGGATTCTCCTCCCCGCGCGCCGCGGGTCAAGATGGATCGTGACCTACGACCCGAGCGACACCTTCGTGCACGTGCGTGGCGCCAGCGAGCACAACCTGCGCGACGTCGACGTCGACATCCCGCGCGACGCCATGGTCGCCTTCACCGGGGTCTCCGGATCCGGCAAGTCGTCGCTCGCGTTCGGCACGCTGTACGCCGAGGCGCAGCGCCGCTACTTCGAGTCGGTCGCGCCGTACGCCCGCCGGCTGCTTCAACAGGTCGGTGCGCCGCACGTGCAGGAGATCACCGGACTCCCGCCGGCCGTGGCCCTCCAGCAGCGGCGTGGTGCGCCCAGCTCCCGGTCGACGGTCGGCACGATCACGACGCTGTCGAACCTGCTCCGGATGCTCTACTCACGAGCGGGGACCTACCCGTCGGGTGCCGCGCACATGGCCGCCGAAGCCTTCTCGCCGAACACCGCCGCCGGTGCCTGCCTGCGCTGCCACGGGCTCGGCGTCGTGCACGACGTGGCCGAGGAGCTCCTCGTCCCGGACCCGTCGCTGAGCATCCGCGACGGCGCGATCGCGGCTTGGCCCGGTGCCTGGCAAGGCGCCAACCTACGCAGCATCGTGAGTGGTCTCGACATCGACATCGAGAAGCCCTGGAGCAGGCTGAGGAAGCAGGACCGGGACTGGCTGCTCTTCACCGACGAGCAGCCATCGGTGCTGATCAAACCCCAACGGGACCGCATCGACCACGGCTACTACGGGAAGTTCTGGAGCGCCCGCAAGCACGTCATGCACGTGCTCTCCGACTCCACGAGCGAGCGGATGCGCGAACGGGCGCTGCGGTTCGTGCGCAGCGTGGCCTGTCCTGAGTGTCACGGCAGCGGGCTGCGGCCGGAGGCGCTCGCGGTCACCGTTGCCGGGTGCTCCATCGCCGAGGTCAACGCGATGTCGTTCGCCGACGTGGTCGCTGTCCTGCGGCCCGTCGCCGAGCTGCCCGAGGAGACCAACGAGGTGGCGGTACGGATCTGCGCCGACCTGGTCGCGCGCATCGAGGTGCTGCTCGACCTCGGCCTGGGCTACCTCAGCCTCGGGCGCTCCTCGACGACCCTGTCGCCCGGCGAGGCCCAGCGCCTGCGCATCGCGACCCAGCTGCGGTCCGGCCTGTTCGGGGTCATCTACGTGCTGGACGAGCCCTCGGCCGGCCTGCACCCGGCCGATGCCGAGCCCCTGCTCGACGTGCTGGCCCGGCTCAAGGCGTCGGGCAACTCACTCTTCGTGGTCGAGCACGACATGGACGTCGTACGCCGCGCGGACTGGGTCATCGACATCGGGCCGGGCGCCGGGGAGGGCGGCGGTCGGGTGCTCTACAGCGGCCCGGTGGCCGGCCTGGAGGACGTCGAGGAGTCCGCCACGAGCAAGTACCTGTTCGGGCGCGCCGAGCCCCTCGACCACACGCCGCGGTCCCCGCACGGCCACCTGCACCTGCGCGGCGTCTCCCGCCACAACCTCACCGACGTCTCGGTCGACATCCCGCTCCGCGTGCTGACGGCGGTCACCGGCGTCTCCGGGTCGGGGAAGTCGACGCTGGTCACGCAGGTGCTCGCCGAGCTCGTGCGCTGCCATCTGGGCCTGGCGCCCGAGGACCCCGACCAGGCCGACCTCGAGGTCGACGTGGAGGACGCGTCGGGACTCGAGTCGTTCGACCGTCTCGTCCTGGTCGACCAGCGCCCCATCGGGCGTACGCCGCGGTCCAACCTGGCGACGTACACGGGGATGTTCGACGCGGTGCGCAAGCTGTATGCAGCGACGGACGAGGCGAAGGCCCGCGGCTATGGCGCCGGCCGGTTCTCGTTCAACGTCACCGAGGGCCGGTGCGAGACCTGTCAGGGCGAGGGCTTCGTTGCTGTCGAGCTGTTGTTCCTGCCAGGCACCTACGCGGCGTGCCCGACCTGTCATAGCTCCCGCTACAACGCCGAGACGCTGGAGGTGACCTACGAGGGCAAGACCATCGCCGACGTGCTGGCGATGACGGTCGACGACGCGGCGAGGTTCCTTGCGGACATCCCCGCGGCCTCCCGGAGCCTCGAGACGCTGCGCGAGGTGGGGCTGGGGTACTTGCGGCTGGGCCAACCCGCGACGGAGCTCAGCGGCGGTGAGGCGCAGCGCATCAAGCTGGCCACCGAGCTGCAGCGCGCTCGCCGCGGCCACGCGCTGTACCTGCTCGACGAACCGACGGCGGGCCTCCACCCTGCCGACATCGCCCTGCTGCTGCGACAGCTGCACCTGCTCGTCGAGGCCGGCAACACCGTCGTCCTCGTCGAGCACGACCTCGACACGATCGCCACCGCAGACTGGGTCATCGACCTCGGTCCGGGCGGTGGCGACGCGGGTGGAAGGGTGGTCGCTACCGGCACCCCGACCGACGTCGCCTCGGCCGAGGGCAGTGCCACGGCGCCGTACCTTGCGCGCCGGCTGACTCATCGACCACGAGCAGACTCATGAGCCAGATCCCGAGCATCATCAGCGACTAATTACGCAGCGTCCGACGCCGGCGACGTCGCCTGCCTCATCGCCTGCTGCTCGATCCGCGCCGCAGTCATCGACGAGGGACGCGAGCGAGGGACGCGACGAGATCCACGACTGGCGGGAGGGTACGCCGTGGCGTGGTGCGCGACGTGTGTTCGCCGCGGCCCGGACCGCCTCGCCGACGCCGGCCGCGTCGGTGTTGACCGACAGCAACGCGGGGCCCTTGGAGACCTCCATCCCCGGCGTCTTCGCAGTCGGGGATGTCCGCGCCGGATCGGTCAACGCGTCGCCTCCCATCGGGGAGGGCTCATGATCGGGTCTCGGTCGAACATGCGTCACCAGCGATCTCGCCACATCAAGGAATGCCTCGGCGAACCTGCTCGCACGTCTTCTCGAGGCCTTGTCGAGCTCGTCGGGGTGCACTCGGCGACATGTCCGACAGGCCCTCCGAGACGTAGGGGCCGAGCACTTCGTCGCGCTGAGCGACGCCTCGGCACATGGCGCACAGGTGTGTGCCGGGCGCGAGTTCGAATGCCTGGAAGTTCAACGGACCTCGCCAACTGTGCAGGCGGCCAGTGTTACAACCGCCGGTACCCCGTTGAACAGCGGGGGCCCATGCGGGCGGGAGTTGTGCTCTGCACCCAAGTCGCGCCCTGTGACTTCGACCTGCTGTGCCCGTGACTTCCCGGCGACCCGTTGCGATGGTCAGAAGCCGGAACCACCATCACGACGCAACGGAGAAGCGCACATGCCCATCACACTCACATCCGTATCGCTCGAGGACGCGCAGCGCGTGATGGCCGCCGGTCAGGACAAGGCGGCCGACATCGAGTCGCCGAGCAACATCGCCGTGGTCGACGCGGCCGGCAACCTCGTCTCCCACATTCGCATGGACAACGCGTGGCTGGGCAGCGTCGACATCTCGATCAACAAGGCCTTCACGGCGCGAGCATTCGACATCGCCACCAAAGAGGCTCATCCCAATCGGGGGTGTAGAAGTTGGGGTCTGAAGCCGCCGGTCTCGAGCAGGCTTCGGGCGATGTAGTTGGTCAGGTTGCGGAACCCGAGTGCGGAGCCGCGCAGGTGTTCGAGCCGTCCGTTGAGCGCCTCGGTCGGCCCGTTGCTGGTGCCGGGTCGTTCGAAGTAGGCGAGCACGTCAGCGGCTCGCTTCTTCAGGGTCCGGCCCAGGGTGGTGAGCTCGGTGAGCACCTTGGGGACGCCGGCGCTGAGGTCGGTGATCAGCTTCTCCATGAGCTCGCGGCCACGTTGCCGGTCCTCGTGGCGATAGGCGGCGATCATGCGCTGGTAGACACCCCAGGTCGCCTCGACCTCGACGTGAGCGTCATCAACGAACAGCGCGCGTAGCCTGTCGCTCTGCTTGTCGGTGAGCAGGTCCGCGCCGGTGTGCAGCGTGCGCCGCGACTTGTAGAGCGGGTCGTCCCTGAACCCACGGTGCCCGTGGATCGCGAGTTGGACCCGGCGCCGGCACCTGTCGAGGGCGTCACCGGCCAAGCGCACGACGTGGAAGGGATCCATCACCGTGACCGCGTCCGGGATCTCCTCTGCAGCGGCGGTCTTGAACCCGGTGAAGCCGTCCATCGCGACCACCTCGACCGCGTCACGGAAGGCGTCGTCGCGGTCGGCGAACCAGGTCTTGAACGCCGCCTTCGACCGGCCCTCGACCATGTCCAGCAGCCTTGCTGGGCCGGCGCCATCGCGGGGGTGAGGTCGATGATCACGGTGACGTACTTGTCGCCACGCCTGGTGTGGCGCCAGACGTGCTCATCGACGCCAATGACCTTCACGCCCTCGAACCGCGTGGGGTCGTTGATCAGCAGCCGCTTGCCTTCGGCCAGGACCGCGTTGTTGGCGGTGTCCCACGCGACCCCGAGTCCCTCGGCGACACGGGCGACGGTGAGGTGTGCGACCACGATCCCTTCCAGCGCCCACCGCAGCCCGGTGCGCGAGAGCTTCGCGCGTGGCTCCGCCGCGGCGCTGGTGTCTTGGCGCCACACGTGTCCGCAGTCGGCACAGCGGTAGCGGCGCACTACAACTTCCAGCACGGTCGGTCGCCAGCCCAGCGGCTCGTGGGCCAACCGCCGGATCACGGTGTCACGAGCAGCGCCTTCGCTGCCGCACCGTCGGCACCACTGATCTGGTTCCACCACGCGGCACGCGAGGACCGCACGATCCGGTTCAAGTCGTTGCCCGGTCACGCTCAGACCGAGGCCGTCGAGTCGAGCGAAGGCGGTCAGGTCAGGGCGGCCGAGGCCGGCCGGCGGGGTAGCGTCGGTCACGTCGAGGTCTTTCGGATGGATGGCGTAGGAACCTCCGTCGTCGGGAGACCTCGACGTCTATCTGCGGACCGACGCGCCCGGCCGACCTACACCGTCATCTGGGAAGACCCCTGAAACGTCTTCGACGACGACGGGACCGACTAGGAGGAGGGCGCGGTGAGCTAAAAGAATGGAGCTTGCTCGGCTTCGCCGCCGCCGCAAGCTCCGGTGAAACGGTCGGTACTGGTCGGTCGTCGTCGGTCACCACCGGATGGCGGCGCCCCCCACTCTCGGCGTTTGCGCAGGTCAGCGGCTCGTTCGCCCAGTGGGCGCATCAAGCGATAGACGCAAAGCCGACGTGATTAGGTCGTCGGTTCGATTCCGACAGGCGGCTCTGGCGAACAGCCCCTGACCTGCGGAAACGCAGGGCAGGGGCGGTTCGGTTCTGGTGGTCGCGCGATGCGCTGGCCTCACGGCTCTGCCCGACACCGACGTCGCTCTCCTCTGCGACGGACCCCTCGCCGGCTGAGCGCTCGCGGCCGGCATCCTGTCCGTGTGCCGATAGGCCTCGCTCCGCTCGGCAAGGCGGCGTGGCGTTGTGTCGCGACCTGGACGTGCGAGGTGTCAACGGTGCGTCGGCGCAGCGATCGTTGTGTGCGCAGCGAGATGTTCCATGCCGCACGGGCGACGCGCACGAACGCAACGCCCCGGAACGCCAACGACCCGTCATCGCTGCGACGCGCAACGCGTCTCCCGTCACGGCAACGGATCGCAACCAAGACCCGCCCACGGCGCCTAGCGGGACGGAGGGCAAGTTGACACAGTTGCGCTGCCATGGAACCGCGCTGGCTCTCTCGATGACCACCGGTGAACCAGTGCCGCTCCAGGCTTGCGCCTGGTGTTGCCTGGCCCCCCTCGTGATCGGCCCGTCGGGGATCGTCAACGTGGTGCGGGTGTCGAGGCGGTCGGGTCCGACGGCTCGGCGGGGCGCGATCGTCTCGTGCGTTGGCGGACTACGGGAGCTTGGACGCGAGGACGTCGGCCGCCAGGATCTCGGGTGCTGCGCCGAGGAGGTGCTGGTTGGCCATCAGGGCTGCGACGATGGCGCCGTTGGCGTGGGCGTCGCGAGCGGCCTCGTCGGGGAATGCATCGAAGATCCAAAAGGTGTCGGCGTGGGTTCTAGCCGCGAACCAGACAATCGTTCCCACTTCTTCGTTGGCGAGTGCGACAGCGCCGGCGAGCAGATCGGCGAGCGCGTCGTGCTGTCCATCGGCCGCGACGATCTTGGCGACGAAGGCATACGGAAGTGATGCGGGTGTGGACATGAGGGGTTCTCCTTGAAGTCGGGGTTCTTCGTGGGGCGAGTTCAGCGTATGACGAGCGAGGGCCGATGGGGAGTGGCGTATACGACAGTATTGCTATTGTTCGCGCCATGCGTATCGGACTGATCGCGATCGACGGCTGCTTCGGTTCGGCTGTCGCGTCGGTCATCGACATCGTGCGGGTGGCCGACGGAGCCCGCGGCGATATCGACCCGCGGATCGACCCGATCGAACTCGCCATCCTCGGACCGAAACGGCGAGTGACCACGACGGCATCGATGACCCTGTCGGTTGACCACCCGCTGTCGGAGTCCGGAGAGTTCGACGTGGTCGTCGTCCCTGCGCTTGGAACCCTCACGGCCGCCGCTACCAACGACGCCCTCCAGAGCCGAGATGCTCGTTCGGTCATCGCCTCGCTCGGGCGCCTCGACGACGCGACCACCCGGATCGCCGCGGCGTGCACCGGCGTGTTCGCCGTCGCCGAAACCGGACGGATGCATCATCGGCGGGCGACGACCAGCTGGTTCCTGGGGCCGGAGTTCCTGAAGCGCTATCCGACCGTCGCCCTCGATCTCGACACCATGGTCGTCGTGGACGGGAACCTCGTCACCGCCGGCGCCGCGTTCGCCCACATCGACCTCGCGCTCTCACTCGTGCGATCGATCAGCCCCGACCTGGCCCAACATGTCGCCAAGCTCCTCATCATCGACGAGCGTCCGTCGCAGGCGGCCTTCGTCGCCTACGAACATCTCCGGCACGAGGACCCGATCGTCGTCGAGTTCGAACGCTTCGTGCGCGCCCGCCTGGACGAACCGTTCAACGTCGCCTTCGTCGCGCAGTCGCTCGGCACCAGCCGGCGCACCCTCGAACGACGAGTCCGTGCGGCGCTCAACCTCACTCCGCTCGGCTTCGTCCAACGGCTTCGCATCGAACGAGCTCGGCACCTCTCAGCAACCACGGACCTCACCTCCGCCGAGATCGCGCTACGGGTCGGCTACGCGAACGCCGAGACTCTGCGCTCCCTCCTGCGCAGGGAGCGACGCCGTTCCTGACCTATCGCCATGCCTGTAGCCGGTGTCCTAGCGCCCGGTTGGAACCACCTCTCAAGGCCGCACGCGACGTCGGCATCGATGAGTCGCGCATGCAGTTGCTGACTGGTCAGTGACGGGCGCGCCTTTTCGGTCCGCCGGAATAGACGTTGATGGTTGACGGTTCAAGTACATACGAAGCCTAAAGACCATGCTCACCGAACCCGTGGAAGGAACTCTCATGACCATTGCCGTGACCGGCGCTACCGGCGCCCTCGGACGCCTCGTCGTCGACTCTCTGCTCACCACGCAAGCACCCAGTGACGTCGTCGCTGTCGTCCGCGACGCCGACAAGGCCGCCGATCTCGCTGCCAAGGGTGTCGAGGTCCGGGTGGCCGACTACGCCGACACCGACGCGCTCGGCAAGGCCCTCGTCGGCGTCGACAAGGTGCTGCTGATCTCGTCCAACGAGGTCGGCCAACGGTTCGCCCAGCACCGCAACGTCATCGACGCCGCCACCTCCGCCGGGGTTCCCTACCTTGCCTACACCAGCCTGACCAAGGCCACCGAGAGCAGCAATCCGCTCGCCCCGGAGCACCAGCAGACCGAGGAGTACCTCGCAGCCAGTGGCCTCGCCCACACCGTGCTCCGCAACAACTGGTACCACGAGAACTACCAGGCCCAGCTGCCGGCGATCGCCGAGTCCGGCGCACTCGCTGCTGCTGTCGGCGACGGTAAGGTCGCCGCCGCCTCTCGCAAGGACTTCGCCGATGGCACCGCCAAGGTGCTCACCACCGACGGCCACGAGGGCAAGGTCTACGAGTTCACCGGCGACACTGCGTTGTCCTACGCCGACATCGCCGACGCGTTCGGGCAGGTCACTGGCAGCGAGGTCGTCTACCAGCCGGTTGCGGCGGCCGACGTGGTTGCCGCGATGGTGCAAGCCGGCCTCGACGAGGAGACCGCGGGCTTCGTCGCGGCGATCGACACCAGTATCGCCGAAGGCACGCTCGACCTGGTCGACCCGATTCTGGGCCAGCTCATCGGCCGGCCCACCACAACGCTGGTCGACGTCCTCAGGGCGGCCTGAGGCGCGACCCCGGGCGAGTTCTGGGTCACGTCGCCACGCCATGGAGCGACAGCGCAAGGCAGGATGGAGCGGATCCGGGAGGGCACTGCGGGGCGACACTTCAATCCAGCGCGGCCGACTCACACCCGCTCATCGACACTTCGGATCAGCCACTTCCCGGATCCGCGGCACCGACGCTACGCCGACCAACAGCCACCCGGAAGAGCCTCGCCCCAAGCGCTCCTTGACACAGAGGGGAGCCAGATCCGGATGTTCGACCGCGCATTACGTTCATGCACGGAACGACACCGCGGGCCCGGAGCGACGACGCTCAGTCGGACGCGCTTGGCTCACGACCCCGGCGGTGGCGTCCCCGTCCGGTGATCAGAGTGCCGCGTACAACGCCTTTTCGAAGTCGCCGTACAACTTCCACGCCTCATGCTCGGTGATGAAGGGCAGCGAGTTGGTGTAGATCGAGGCGCAGATCCCGGTGGTCCGGTCGACGAAGAAGTGCGTGTTGAACAATCCGGCCCATGCACCGGTTCCCGCCTTGCGGCCACCAGGTGAGTCGGTGCTGTTGAGCATAAGTCCGTAGCCCCACTTCCAGCCGGGACCGGCGCGCAGGGTGTCCGTAATGGGAGGGTCGGCCGTCGTGATCTCGGCGGGAAAGTCGATGTCGCCGATCTGGTTCGAGAACGCCGCGTCCACGGTGGACTCTTGAAGGATGCGTGTGCCGTCCAGTTCGCCGCCGCGCAGCAGTGCGCGTTCAAAGCGGATGTAGTCCCGCGGGGTGGAGTAAAGGCCGTGCCCACCGGCCCACCAGTCGGGTTCGGGATTGAGGATGCTGCCAGCCGATCCCCACGAGCCGTCCTCACCCTTGACGTGGACCATGACGGCGTTGTCCCGCTGTGCGTCGCTGGGGTGGAAGGTGGTGTTGCTCATGCCCAACGGTCCGGCGATGCCTTCCTCGATTACGGCATCGAGTTTCTTGCCAGCCACGGCCTCGACCACACGGCCGAGCCAATCAGTGTTGATGCCGTAAACGAACGCTTCGCCCGGGTGCGCAGTCATCGGCGCCTTGAACGCGTCCATCGAGCCGGGGACCACGTTGGGGATGCCGGTGGCTGACTCGTACTTCACCAACTGGTCGTTCCAGAACCAGTAGCCCAAGCCGCTGGTGTGGGTCACCAATTGGTGCACGGTGGCCTTCGTGCGGGGCTCGACCAGAATGGGCTCGTCGCCGTCAAAACCCTCCAGGACCTTCACGTCGGCGAACTCCGGAAGGTATTCCTCGATGGGCGCGCCGAAGTCCAGTTCGCCGCGTTCCTTTGCTTGCAGCGCGGCCGCCGTGCACACCATCTTCGTCATCGACATGATGCGGAAGTGCGTGGACGTGCCGACCGGGTCGTCGGACTCACCTGTGATCCGCACCCCGGCACCGCCTTCGTAGAACACGCCGTCGGCGTCTGCGGCGATGGCCGCGACGTGCGGCACTGCGCCGCTGTCGACACCCTGCTGGAGCACGGCGTCGATCGCAGTGCCTTCGATTGACCTGGTCATGGTGCGCCTCCTGATGATGTGCCGGGGCTCCGGCTGTTGCCGACCACCGTGCTCCCCGCGTGAGGATTGCGGGAACCGACGCCGCGACGCAGTTCGACAGGACCGACCCGCCATATGGCGGGTAGATCGCTGGGACCACCACATTTGTCGGGTAAGGGCCTGTCGTCACCGGGCCCCCGGGTCTAGCGTGACGCGGGTGACGAGCGTCGTGCGCCCTGAGTTCGACCCCGAGTTGAAGGCCGGGCTGGCCGTGGTGGGTGGGATGTTCCCGCCGACCATCACGCCAGACCTCATCGACTTCATGCGGGTGTCCTACGCCTCGGCCCCGCTCGACGACCTCTTCGCCGAGCGCGGGATCGAACGCGTCGACACGGAGGTGCCCGGCCACGAAGGCGCAAGCCTGACCGTCTCGGTCCTCCGAGCATCAGGCGCCGAGTCGGACCGGCCCGGGGTGCTCTACGCGCACTCGGGTGGGCTGATGTTCGGCGACCGGTTCAGTGGCATCGACCTGGTTCTCGACTGGGTCGACCGTCTGGGTGCAGTGATGGTGACCGTCGACTACCGTCTCGCGCCGGAGTACCCCGACCCCTACCCGCGCGAGGACATGTACGCCGCCCTGGAGTGGACTGCAGCCCACTGCGAGGCCCTCGGGATCCGGCCCGACCGGCTTATGGTGGCTGGGGCGAGCGCCGGTGGCGGGCTGGCCGCCGGTCTTGCCCTAGCCGCCCGCGACCGCGGTGGACCACGGCTCTGCGGGCAGGTGCTCGACTATCCGATGCTCGACGACCGCGGAACCACCGCGTCCACGTCGCAGTTTGACGGCGTCGGAGTCTGGGACCGGGTCAGCAACGAGACCGGCTGGGACGCCCTGCTCGGGACGGAGCGCGGAGCCGGGTCAGTATCGCCGTACGCCGCGCCATCGCGGGCCGCGGACCTGTCTGGACTGCCTCCAGCGTTCATCGACGTCGGGGCCGCCGAGATTTTCCGGGACGAGGCAATCGCCTATGCAGACGCGATCTGGAGAGCAGGCGGCGATGCCGAACTGCATGTGTGGTCGGGGGCGTTCCACGCCTGCGACATCTTCGCTCCGCACACCGCCGTCGGGCGCTCGATGATTCACGCGCGCGACACATGGGTGGAGAAAATCCTTGGCGACTGAGAGGCAGGAGCCCTAAAAGTGCAGGAGTTGTTGGGCAGGATTGCCCGTCTGGACCCCAGCGCGAGCCTGGGGCTGCGCGTGATCGCTTGCTTTGACGAGTTGGTTGTCGGCAACGTCAACACACGCGCTCTGCTTGCGGCCGCCGCGTCGCTGGCCGGGTGCCCGGCCGGCTTCCAGCAAGAGCACCCGCGGCGACTGCTCCGGGTGAGCCCCCGCGGCACCGTGGTGGACGGCGAACCACCCGAACTCGACTCTGTCTTCGTCGCCCCCGCCTCCGACGGACTCGCCGTCTGGCTGGAGCGCGAGGGGCCAGCATTTCCCAACGACGCGATCACCCTTGAACGGCTCGCGCTGGCAGTCCGGATCCGACATGGACGAGGTCGCCGAGACCACGACAACCGGCGCCACCTCGGACTGCTCACGGACCTCGACGTCGCAGCGGACGACCGGATCGCCGCCGGGGCTGCGCTCGGTCTTACGACCACCGGCCGCTATCGAGTCGCCGCAGCCCCGCTGTTCGCTGTCTGGCTGCGTCATCCGGACGGCCCGGAGGACGTTATCCCGACACGGCACGGTCCCATCCACGCCATTGTCCTAGCTGAGTCGTACGACGCTTTCGACGCGACTCCCTGTGGGGTCGGGGTCGCCACCTCGGTCGACGATCTCCACCACTCATTTCGGACCGCGATGGTCGCGTTGCGACTCTGTTCGCCACCCGAAGACGGCCTGGTCTGTGCCGACGTCTACGGCGGACTGGTCGATATGTTGGCGGACACCCCCGAGGGCAGGCACCAGCCTGACGTGGAGCGGATGGACGAGATTGCCACGTACGCCTGGGGCTTGGCGACGGTGGGCGCCATCGTGACCACCCAGTCTGTGCGGGAGGCCGCGCGTCAGTCCGGCGTCCACCACAGCACCATGAGCACCCGGATAGAAGTCATCTCTGCGACGTTGGGCTTCGACCCACTCGACGGATTCGGTCGCGCCCGCCTCGGCTTGGCCTACCTGGGCCACCGACTGCGCCGCTCAAAGGTTCTCGACCTACCGGCGCCTTCCTTGGCACCCGACAAGATCACGACACTCGCCTAAGGCGACGGTTGACTCGATGGGTCCGCGAGTGTTGCCGCCAACTCGGCTGCACGCCTGGCACAGGCTCGCTCGCTGGACGACACCCGGCAGTTGCTACCGCACATCGGCATGAGCGGATGTCCCGTGAGCCGAACGTTCCACGACACGCCACACCAACATGTTGCTTCTCCGTCGTATCCCAGGAGCGCGGATGGCGGTCCACGCGGATGACCGTGTCCGGTCATCCCAGGAGCGCGGATGGCGGTCCACGCGGATGACCGTGTCCGGTTCAAGGCGTCAAGCGCTCTCTCGGCCGCTCAGCCGTTCTGCGGCTCATCTGGCGGGAGGGTCCCCGGGGCTTGAGCCTGCCGCAAGGACCGAGAGGTCGCCGCTCGGACCATGCCGAAATCGACTCGGAGCTCCAGGAGCACCTGGGTGGCGATGCCCTCTCCCTCGCGCAGAATCCCAAGCAGGAGGTGCTCGGGTGCGATGAGCGACTCGCGGTACATGTCGGCCTCTCGCCTGGCAAAGACGAGTACTTGGGCCGCGCGCGGGGTGAGCGGCAACTCTTCGTGCGGGGATTCGGCTCCGACACCGACAATCTGCCGGACGTGGGCACGGACAGTCTTGAGGTCGGTGTGGGACGCCAGGATCTGCGCCGCGTCGCTATTGGTCTCCCGCAGCAACCCTAGGAGGACGTGTTCGGTGCCGACGTAGTGATGGTTCAGCGCCACGGCCTCCGTTGTTGCATACCCGAGCACGTCACGTGCGGCCGGGGTGACCGTTGGCTCGGTCGGCGGCTCGGGGCCTGTTCTCCGGAACATGGCTAAGTCTCTCAGCGCCTGCTCTGGGCTTCGCCGCAATTCGACATGTCCGGACGTCCCGTAGGCCGAACGACGCACGGCGACGTCCACCTCGGGGAGCCGGACGGATTCGCGCCGTCCCGCAGCAGGATCCAGTTGAGTCCCCGATAGTGGTGTAGCGCGGTCGCTGAGTTCGTCACCGGCGTGTACGCCAAACGCAGACGCGGCCACCGCGCGATCCTTCGAGTC
>NZ_PZYX01000010.1 GCF_003047285.1 Nocardioides allogilvus
CGGCCATAGCGAAAGGGAAACACCCGGTCCCATACCGAACCCGGAAGTTAAGCCTTTCAGCGCCGATGGTACTGCAACCGAGAGGTTGTGGGAGAGTAGGACGCCGCCGGACAACAATTGGGCAGAGGCCACCTGGTGACAGGTGGCCTCTGCTGCATTTGGTGGCTGCATCTTGGCGCCATCACCAGTACCGTGTCATCGCACGCCCCATCTGACTTACATCTGCACAGTGAGCTAGCACCCCCGAAAGGTTTCTGTCGTGGCCGAGGAACGTCGTAGCCAGCGTCCACCCGCTCGAGGCGGCTCCAAGCCGCCGGCGCGCGGTGGCACCTCCTCCAGCCGGGGCGGAAAGCCGGACACCCGCGGCGGCAAGCCCGACTCCCGCGGCGGTCGTCCTGACGCGCGTGGCGGCAAGCCGACGTCGCGCGACACCCGTGGCGGTGCCGATCGCAAGCGCGAAGGCGACTGGAAGCGTCCCCGTGAGGAACAGCGTCCACGCACGGTCGACCAGGCTGAGTACGACGGTCCGCCGCTGCCCGAGGAGCTCACCGGGCAAGAGCTCGACCGCGCCGTGATCAACCAGCTGAAGGGCCTGCCCGAGAAGCTGGCCGCGCGCGTCGCGCGGCACCTGGCGGCTGCCGGGATGATGATCGACGACGACGCGGAGACGGCCTACCGGCACACCCTCGCTGCGAGGGCGCGCGCCTCACGCATTGCCATCGTGCGCGAAGCCGTGGGCGAGGCGGCCTACGCCGCCGGTCACTACTCCGTGGCGCTGGCTGAGCTGCGCGCTGCCAAGCGGATGAACGGTGCCACCGCCTACCTGCCGATGATGGCCGACTGCCACCGTGCACTCGGCAACCCCGAGCAGTCGCTCAAGCTCGCCAAGAGCCCCTCGGTCGCCAACTTCGCGCCCGACGCCAAGGCCGAGATGACGCTCGTCGAGGCGGGTGCCCGTCGTGACATGGGTCAGCTGGATGCCGCGCTGCGCACCCTGGAGCTGGCCCCGCTGATGTCGAAGAGCCGCTCGCCGTGGGTGGTGCGCCTTCGTTACGCCTATGCCGACACGCTCGAGGTGGCCGGCCGCGAGGCCGACGCGCTGGCCTGGTTCCACCGGACCAACGCCATCGACAGCGAGCAGCTGACGGACGCGGCCGAGCGGGCCGAGCTGTTGGAGAAGCGGAACGTCTGAGCGGGCGATCTGCCACGATTCGCCCATGCGCGTAGATCCACCCACCCTCGAGGGGACCGCTGCCGTGCGTGGCGGTCGCCAGCTCAGCTTCGCGGAGTACGGCCCGGCGGACGGGCGACCGATCGTGTGGATGCACGGCACACCGGGCGCCCGCCGCCAGATCCCGATCGAGGCCCGCGCGTTCGCGGCCGAGCTCGGAGTCCGCATCATCGGGATCGACCGGCCGGGCATCGGCGGGTCCTCGCCGTACCTCTACAAGGACGTCCTGGAGTGGACCGAGGACCTCCGGCTGCTGCTGGACGCCCTCGGCGTCGAGACGTTCCGTCTGGTCGGCCTGTCCGGCGGCGGTCCCTACGTGCTGGCGGCCGGCGCTGCCATGCCGGATCGGGTGCTCGCGGCCGCGGTGCTCGGCGGGGTCGCTCCGACGCGTGGTGTCGATGCGGCGCCGGGCGGGCTGATCCAGCTCGCGGTGCGCTGCGCGCCGCTGCTCGGTCCGATGCGCCTGCCCGCGGGGTTCGCCATCTCCCAGGGCATCCGCCTCGTGCGCCCCTTGGCGGGCCCCGTTCTCGACCTGTACGGCGCGGTGCAGCCCGCGGGGGACAGGAACCTGCTCGCACGCCCTGAGTTCAAGGCGATGTTCCTCGACGACCTGCTCAACGGCTCCCGCACCCAGATGAGCGCTCCGCTGGCCGACCTGATCCTGTTCACACGCGAGTGGGGCTTCGCCCTGGCCGACGTGCGGGTGCCGGTGCGCTGGTGGCACGGCGACGCCGACCACATCGTGCCCTTCGCCCACGGCCAGCACTGCGTGGGCCGGTTGCCCGATGCCACCATGACGGTGATCGACGGGGAGAGCCACCTCGGCGGGCTGGGCATCACCCGCGACGTGATCACCTCGATCCTGGACGCGTGAGCCGCGCGCGACACGCAGTCGTTCTGGCCTGTCCCATTGGCAAACTCATGCCCCATGGGTCACAATGGGGGTCTAATCACACACGTGTCACTCCCACTCCTTGAAACCGTCGCACAGACCGCTGGGGAAGGCGCATCTCAGCGTCGGAACTTCAAGGAGGTCACGGTGACCACAAGCACTCACGCCCGCCCGGATGTTGCCGGGACCCGGGGCATTCTTTACGTGCACTCAGCGCCCTCTGCTCTCTGCCCTCACATCGAGTGGGCCGTGGGCGGAGTGCTCGGCGTTGCCGTGAGCCTTGACTGGATCCCGCAGCCCGCACAGCCGGGCAGCTACCGCGCTGAGCTGTCGTGGGTGGGCTCGGTGGGCTCCGCGGCCTCCGTCGCCTCCGCGCTGCGTGGCTGGAACCACCTCCGCTTCGAGATCACCGAGGAGCCGAGCAGTGCCAGCGAGGGCACGCGCTTCTCCTACACGCCCGAGCTGGGTGTCTTCCACGCGGTGACCGGCCTGCACGGCGACATCATGATCCCCGAGGACCGGCTCAAGGCCGCGGTCGTGAAGGCCGCCCTCGGCGACACCACGCTGCTCAACGAGATCGACAAGCTGTTGGGCAAGCCGTGGGACGACGAGCTCGAGACCTTCCGGCACGCCGGCGACGGTGCCCCCGTCCGTTGGCTGCACCAGGTCGTCTGAGCATCCGTGGGTCACGGCCACTCGCACTCGCATCGCGCCGTCGACGTGCGCACGTCCGCGCCGGTCACGCGACTGCTGCTGATCCTGCTCGCCCTGACGGCGGTCGCGACGGTGATCGGCCTGGGCGTGCTGTGGCCGAGCGGCGAACGGCCGACCACGCCGTACTCCGCAGCAGGCGTGAGCTATCCCGACGGTGAGGTGCTCCGCGTGGGCGATCCCTGTCCCGTCGTCACCGAGGAGTCCACCGAGTTCCCCGACGTCTGCGACGACGTCGACGTACACCTCGACGACGCCGGTGAGGTGACCGGGCTGCGGGTGCCGCCCGGCGTCGCGGACGCCGTCCGTGTCGGAGACCGTGTCACGCTCGTCGCCATCCCGAAGGAGGGCGCTGACACGCCCGACTACGGCTGGGTGGGCGTGGACCGCAAGCCGCCGCTGGGCTGGCTGGCGCTGGCCTTCCTGCTCGTCGTCGCGGTGATCGCGCGGGTCCGTGGCCTGCTGGCGATCCTCGGCCTGGTCTTCGCCGGGCTGGTCATGGGCTACTTCATGCTCCCTGCGCTGCTGGCGGGGGAGTCCGGCCTGGCCGTCGCCCTCGTCGGCTCGACGGCGATCATGTTCGTCGTCCTCTACCTCGCCCACGGCCCGTCGGTGCGTACGTCGACGGCGCTGGCCGGCACCCTGGTCGGCCTGCTCATCACCGCCGGCATCGGACTGGTGGCCATCAGCACGGCGCGGCTGAGCGGGCTGGGCGACGAGTCGAGCCTGCTGCTGCGCAACCAGGCCGACCAGCTGGACTTCCGTGGGCTGCTCACCTGCGCCGTGATCGTCGCCGGTCTCGGTGTGCTCAACGACGTGACCATCACCCAGAGCTCGTCGGTGTGGGAGCTGCGCGAGGCCGCGCCGCAGCTCACCAGGCGTCAGCTCTTCACGTCCGGCATGCGCATCGGGCGCGACCACATCGCCTCGACGATCTACACGATCGTCTTCGCCTATGCAGGCACGGCCGTGGCCACGATGCTGCTCATCTCGCTCTACGACCGGCCGTTGATCGACATCCTCAGCGACGAGGCCATCGCGGAGGAGGTCGCGCGGACGCTTGCCTCGGCCATCGGCCTGGTGCTGGCCGTGCCGGTGACCACCGCGATCGCAGCCGCGACCGTGGCGCCAGCGGTCAGGGACGACTCAGCCGGAACCGCGTGACCGGGACGTCGACCTGGTTGGCCGTGGACGGGTCGTCGTACCAGTTGAGGACCGAGCGGATGCGGAACGTGCCGGGCACGGTGGCGCCCCGGCACAACCGGTAGGTCAACGTGTCGATGGCGTCGTCGTTGGGGCTGATGACCGCGAACGACGCGACGCTCTTGCCGCGCCGGTCGACGATGGACGACTCGAGGGTCCAGTCATCGGTCGGGACCTCGACGTCGTAGGTGATGGAGTAGGTGTGGCAGCCCCTGCGCAGCTTCTGGTCGCGGGCCGTGATGGTGGCGCGCTCGACGACCTCCCCTGACGCCGGCTGCTCCGCCTGCTCCGTGTCGCCGGTCAGGCCGTGGAGGAGGTCGCTGAGCGGGTCGCTCGTGAGCGCTTGGGCGGGAGTCGAGAACGTCAGCACGATCGCGGCGCTCGCCAGCAGCGAGACGACGTGGACGGCGGGACGGCGGGACATCAGGAGCTCCTTGTCGACGTGACCATGAACACAGGCACAACGCGTGGCTGGCGCCGGCGTTATGCCGCGGAGGACTTCCGCAGCCTCACAGGGGGATGTTGCCGTGCTGGCCGCGGCGCACGCCCGCGGTGTCGATCTCGTGACGGAAGGCCGCGGCGATGGCGCTGCGTGTGCGGGACGGGTCGACGACCTCGTCGACGACGCCGATCTCGACGGCCTTGTCGACGCCACCGGCGATGCGCTCGTGCTCGGCGGCCAGCTCGGCCTCGACGCGCGGGCGGATCTCGGGGGACACCTCGGCGAGCTTGCGCCGGTGCAGGATCCGGATGGCGGCCACCGAGCCCATCACCGCCACCTCCGCACCCGGCCACGCCAGGACGCGGGTGGCTCCGAGCGAGCGCGCGTTCATGGCGATGTAGGCGCCGCCGTACGTCTTGCGCGTCACCAGCGTCACGCGCGGGACCACGCACTCGCCGAACGCGTGCAGCAGCTTCGCGCCGCGGCGTACGACACCGTCCCACTCCTGGCCGACACCCGGGAGGTAGCCCGGGACGTCGACGAGCACGATGAGGGGGATGGCGAACGCGTCGCACATCCGCACGAAGCGGGACGCCTTCTCGGCGGACAGCGAGTCGAGGCAGCCACCCAGCCGGAGCGGGTTGTTGGCGACCACACCGACGGTGCGACCGCCGAACCGGCCCAGCGCCGTGACGATGTTGGGGGCCCAGCGGGCGTGCAGCTCCTGCATGGTGTCGTCGTCGAGCACCGCCTCGACGAGCGGGTGCACGTCGTAGGCGCGCTTCTTGGACTCCGGGAGGATGGCTTCGAGGTCGCGGTCCTCGACCGAGTCCTGGTCGAGGCTGCCCTGCGCGCCCAGCAGCGAGGCGACGATGCGCGCCCGGTCGAGCGCCTCGTGCTCGGACTCGGTGAGGATGTGGACGACGCCGGACCTGCGGCCGTGCGGCTCGGGACCACCGAGACGCAGCATGTCGACGTCCTCGCCGGTGACCGAGCGGACCACGTCGGGGCCGGTGACGAAGATCCGGCCCTCGGGCCCGAGGATCACCACGTCGGTGAGCGCGGGGCCGTAGGCGGCGCCACCGGCGGCCGGGCCGAGCACCACCGAGATCTGCGGGATCTTGCCGGACGCCTGGGTCATCACCTGGAAGATCCGGCCGACGGCGTGCAGGGACAGGACGCCCTCGGCGAGCCGTGCGCCACCGGAGTGCCACAGGCCGATGATGGGGACGCCGTCGGTGATGGCGCGGTGGTAGGCGTCGACCACGACCCGACAGCCGAGGTCACCCATGGCGCCGCCCATGACGGTGGCGTCGCTGCAGAAGGCGACCGCCGTGGTGCCGTGCACCCGGCCGATGGCGGCCAGCATGCCCGAGTCGTCGTCCTCGGTGAGCAGCTCGAGGCTGCCCTCGTCGAAGAGCGCGGTGAGGCGGTGGACCGGGTTGCGCGGGTCCTGGTCGCGGGGCAGCTTGGCGGGCTTGGCTGCGGTGGCGGTCATCAGGCGCTGCCGAACGCCACGGCGACGTTGGCGCCGCCGAAGCCGAAGGAGTTGTTGAGGGCCACGATGTCGCCGTCCGGCAGGGCACGAGCCGAGGTCGGGATGTCGAGGTCGACCTCCGGATCCTTGTCGTCCAGGTTGATGGTCGGCGGGCTCGTGCGGTTCGTGAGCGCGAGCACGGTGGCGACCGCCTCCAGTGCGCCGGCGCCACCGAGGAGGTGACCGGTCATCGACTTGGTGCTCGTGACGACGCACTGCTCGACGTGCTTGCCGAGGACGGTGTGCAGCATCAGGCCCTCGGCGATGTCTCCCTTGGGGGTGGAGGTCGCGTGGGCGTTGACGTGCACCACGGTGGCCGGGTCGACGTCACCCTCGCGCAGCGCCATCTGGATGGCGCGGGTGCCGCCGCGGCCCTCGGGGTCGGGCTGGGCGATGTCGTGGGCGTCGTTGCTGATGCCGGCACCGAGGGCGTAGGCGTAGATGTGGGCGCCGCGGGCGCGGGCGTGCTCCTCGGACTCGAGGACGAGGACGGCACCGCCCTCGCCGAGGACGAACCCGTCGCGGGCCGTGTCCCACGGGCGGGAGACGGTCGTCGGGTCGCCCTCGTTCTTGGAGAGCGCCATCATGTTGGCGAAGGCCGCCATGGGCAGCGGGTGGATCGCGGCCTCGGTGCCACCGGCCAGCACCACGTCGGCGCGGCCCAGGCGGATCAGGTCGATGGCCATCGCGATCGCCTCGTTGCCGGACGCGCAGGCCGAGGTCGGGGCGTGCACGGCGCCGCGTGCGCCGTACTTGAGGCTCACGTTGGCCGCCGGGGCGTTGGGCATGAGCATGGGTACGGCGAGGGGGGAGACGCGACGCGCACCCTTCTCGAGCAGGGTGTCGTAGTTGGTCAGCAGCGTGGTCACGCCACCGATGCCGGAGGCCAAGGACACGGCGAGACGTTCGGGCTCGAGTCCCGAGCCCTCCAGGCCGGCGTCGGCCCAGGCCTGGTCGGCGGCGACCATGGCGAACTGGCTGGCCCGGTCGAGACGGCGCGCCTTGACGCGCTCGAGGACCTCGGACGGCTCGACGGCAACACGGCCACCGATCTTGACCGGGAGCTGCTCGACCCACTCGTCGTCGAGGTGCCGGATGCCGGACCGACCCGCGAGCAGGGCGTCCCAGGTGGAGGTGACGTCACCGCCGACCGGGGAGGTGGCTCCGAGTCCGGTGACGACTACGCGAGTCGAGGTCATGTGGCTGTGTCCGTTCTGGTGGGAGTGCTGGCTGGGGGAAGCAGAGGGGCGGCCGGGCATCGGGTGGGTGCCCGGCCGCCGTGGGCTCAGTCCTGCGAGCGCTCGATGAAGGCGACGGCGTCGCCGACGGTCTTGAGGTTCTTGACCTCGTCGTCGGGGATGGTCACGCCGAACTTCTCCTCGGCGGCCACGACCACCTCGACCATGGAGAGCGAGTCGACGTCGAGGTCGTCCACGAAGGACTTGTCGAGCTGAACGTCGTCGGCATCGATGCCGGCGACCTCGTTGACGATCTCGGCGAGGTCGGCGCGGATCTCTTCAGTGGTGGCCATGGGCCTTCCTTTCAGGAGGGGTGGTGCTGTGGTGGGTGTGAAAAATCGGGGTGGTGCACGGGCTGGAGCGGGTCAGGGGACGGTGACGACCTGGGCGGCGTAGGACAGCCCGGCGCCGAAGGCGATGAGCAGGGCGGTGTCGCCCGACTTGGCGTCACCCTCGGCGATCATCCGGTCGAGCGCCAGCGGCACCGACGCCGCGGAGGTGTTGCCCTGGTCGGCGATGTCGCGGGCGATCCGCACCCGGTCGGGCAGCTTCATCGAGCGGGCCATCGTGTCGATGATGCGCATGTTGGCCTGGTGGGGCACGAAGACGTCGAGCTCGTCGAGAGTGATGCCGGCCTTGTCGAGGGCCTGCTGGCCGACCTTGGCCATGGCAAAGGCTGCCCAGCGGAAGACAGCGCTGCCCTGCATCGTCAGGTGCGGCATCATGCCGCTGCCGGGCTCGTCGACGGTGCCGACGACGTCGCGCCAGTCCTCGCGCTGTCGGATCAGGTCGAACTGCTCGCCGTCCGAGCCCCACACGACCGGCCCGATGCCCGGGGTGTCGCTGGGTCCGACGACCGCAGCTCCCGCACCGTCGGCGAAGATGAACGCCGTGCCGCGGTCGTTGAGGTCGAGGATGTCGGTGAGGCGCTCGACGCCGATGACCAGGACGTGACGGGCGCTGCCGGCGCGGACGAAGTCGGAGGCGAGCGAGATGCCGTGGCAGAAACCGGAGCACGCCGCGGAGATGTCGAAGGCCGCGGCCTGCTCGGTGCCGAGCTCGTGCGCGATCGCGGTGGCCACGGCCGGGGTCTGGAGCAGGTGGCTGACCGTCGCCACGACGACGCAGTCGATCTGCTTGGCATCGAGGCCGGCCCGCTCGATCGCGATCCGGGAGGCGGCGACGGACATCATCTGCACCGACTCCTCGGGCCCGGCCCATCGGCGCGACTTGATGCCGGAGCGCTGCTGGATCCACTCGTCGCTGGAGTCGATCGCCTCGACGACCTCGGCGTTGGGCACCGAGCGCACGGGGCGGTAGGCGCCGATCCCGAGGATCGCGGCGTGCGGAGCGCCGGTGACGGCGGAGAGCGTGCCGGTCATCAGGAGACTCCCTCGGGGTGCAGGCGCAGCAGCGGCTGACCGGGGGAGACGAGGTCGCCGTCCTCGACGAGCCACTCGACGACGCTGCCGCCGTGGCGGGCCGAGACGCGGGTGCTGTCGCGGGTGCTGGCGACCTCTCCGATGGTGCAGCCGGCGGGGAGCACGGCCAGGTCGGCCGCCTCCGCGGAACGGTGGAAGGTGCCCTTGCCCGGGGAGACGACCATCCGCCAGGTCGGCGAGGTCTCGATCATCGACGCCTCACCGTGCTTGTCGGCGAAGGCGCGGGCGTCGTCGAGCTGGTCGGGGGTCTTGAGGGCGAAGGTCTCGACACCCTTCATGGCGCGCTTGGCGATGCCGGTCAGGGTGCCCGCCGGCGGCATCTCCAAGATGCCGGTGACGCCGAGGTCGAGCATGGCCTCCATGCACAGGTCCCAGCGGACGGGGGAGGCGATCTGGCCGACGATGCGTGCCACGACGTCGCGACCGTCGTGCACGACCTGGCCGTCGCGGTTGGAGATCACCGGCGTGCGGGGGTCGTGCGTGGAGACCGAGCGGGCCAGCGCCGCCAGGTGACTGACGGCCGGCTGCATGTGGGAGGTGTGGAACGCACCGGCCACTGAGAGCGGCATCAGGCGAGCCTTCGCGGGCGGCTCGGCGGCGAAGGCCGCCAGCTGCTCGAGCGTGCCGGCTGCCACGATCTGACCCGGACCATTGTCGTTGGCGGCGGTGAGGCCGTGCTCCGCGAGTGCGGCCAGCACCTCCTCGCGGTCACCCCCGAGCACCGCCGTCATGCCGGTCGGGGTCGCGGCGGAGGCAGTCGCCATGGCGGCGCCGCGCTCGCGCACGAGCACCATGGCCTGCTCGGCGGTGATGGCGCGGGCACCGGCTGCGGCGGTCAGCTCGCCGACGCTGTGGCCTGCCACCGCGCCGATCCGGGCGAACGCGTCGGCCGGGTGCGGGAACAGGTCGAGCGCGGCGACCAGACCGGTCGCCACCAGCAACGGCTGGGCGATCCGGGTGTCGCGGATCGTCTCCGCGTCGGCGTTGGCGCCGTAGTCGGCCAGGTCGAGCCCGGCGACGGTCGAGAGCCACTGGAGCCGCGAGGCGAAGACGGGGTCCTCGAGCCACGGAACGAGGAAGCCGGGGGTCTGGGCCCCTTGGCCGGGAGCGACGATGACGAGCACACGCCCAGCCTGCCGCTTGACAGGCACTGTGTTCGCCTCGGACCCGCACGAATCTCGGTGGCAGTTCTTTGTAGGGTTCCTACAAAGAACTGTCGGGGGTGCCACGACCGGACTGCCGCCCCAGCACGAGCGCGATCTGCAAGGTGAAGGCGTCGCGTGCGGAGGTGGGCGCCAGGCCGGTCACCTCGGTGGCCTGGCGGAGGCGGTAGCGGACCGTGTTGGGGTGCACGAAGAGATGGCGAGCCGCGGCCTCGATCGCGCACCCGTGCTCGAAGTAGGCAGCCAGCGTCTCGATCAGGGTGCCGCGCGCACCCAGGAGCGGCAGGTAGACCTGGTCCACGAGGTGGCGGCGCGCGTGACCGTCGCCCGCGAGCGCTCGCTCGGGCAACAGCTCGTCGCTGCGGACCGGTCGCGGAGCCTCCGGCCAGCCCGGCGCCGAGCGGTAGGCCGACATCGCGGCGCGCGCCGAGGCGTGTGCGTGGCCGAGGTCGCCGGTCACCGGTCCCACCACGACCGGGCCGGGACCGAAGTGGTCGACGATGCGGCCCGCGGCCTTGTGCGGGTCGTTGACGCCGCCGAGGACCACGACGAGCCGGTCGCCCTGCGTGGCGCAGAGCGCATCCATCCCGGCTGCCTGCGACGCGCGGCGCACGTGCTCGAAGATGTCCGTCTCCGTGCGCTGGGCAGGCACAGCCCCCAGCACGACTGCCACATCGCCGCGTGCGCCCCAGCCGAGTGCGCTCGCGCGCGAGAGCACGGCCTCGTCGGCCTCCGACCTCAGCACCGCGTCCACGACGAGGGCCTCGAGGCGTGCGTCCCAGGCACCGCGGACCTCGGCGGCGCGGGCGTACACCTCGGCAGTGGCGAAGGCGACCTCGCGGCCGTAGCGCAGGATCGCCTGGTGCACCTCGAAGGCGTCGGCGGGATCGAGGAAGGCGTCGATGTTGGCCTCGACCACCGAGATGCTGAGCCGGACGAGGTCGACCGTCTGCTTGAGGTCGATGACGCCGGTGAGCTCACGTGGTGCGGCGCCGAAGACTGCGGCGGCGAGCGGGGGAGTGTCGCCGGGGTGCAGGCCATCCATCTCGGTGTCGTGACCGAACCAGTCGATGAAGCCCTTGATGCCGCCCTGCACGACGAGTCCGACCCAGGAGCGGTCCTGGGCGCTGAGCTCCTCGAACCACTCGAGGTCGCTGGCCATCCTGGCCATCGCGGCCGTGCTGAGCGCGCCGGTGGAGCGCTGCAGCGCCGCAGCGGCCCGGCGGCGGGAGGGCTCGGGCGTCGACACCCGTCGAATCTAGTCCCAAGGGTCACTTCCGTCACGCAGATGCTGTGCGGAGGTAACAAATCGGTCCAGAAGCGACACTCGACGTGGTCAAAGCTCCCGACATGGAACGTGTTCTGGTTGAATCGCGAAAATCATTCGACCCCCGGGAGTGCTTGTGAGCGACCTGCCTGAGCTTCAGTTCGTGGAGATCCACGGACATCGGCGTGCATTCGTCAAGACCGGCTCCGGCCCCGCCCTGCTCCTGCTCCACGGCCTCGGGTGCGACCACACCACCTGGGCCCCGGTGATCGAGTCGCTGGCCAAGCGCTACACGGTGATCACACCCGACCTCCTCGGTCACGGGGAGTCGGCCAAGCCGCGCGCCGACTACAGCGTCGGCGGCTACGCCAACGGCATGCGCGACCTGCTCACCGTGCTCGGCATCGAGTCGGTCACCGTGGTCGGCCACAGCTTCGGTGGCGGCGTCGCGATGCAGTTCGCCTACCAGTTCCCCGAGCGCTGCGACCGGCTGGTCCTGGTCTCCAGCGGCGGCCTCGGCCCGGAGGTGTCGCCGGCGATCCGGGCGATCACCACCCCGGGCTTCCACCAGGTCATGGGCCTGCTCACGCTGCCCGGCATCCGGCACATCGGCAGGACAGGCCTGCGGGCGCTCGCCGCGACCGGCAGCCGGTCCCTGCGCGACCTGGCCGAGGTGGCCGACATCTACGAGTCGTTCAAGGACCCCCACACCCGCACCGCCATCCGGCACGTCGTGCGGGCCGTCGTGGACTGGAAGGGCCAGATCGTCACCATGGCCGACCGGGCCTACCTCACCGAGAAGATGCCGATGTGCGTCATCTGGGGACGCAACGACCAGCTCATCCCGGTCCGGCACGCCAGCAACGCCGCCGCGCTCGCACCCTCGGCGCGCGTCGAAGTGCTCCCCAACTCGGCGCACTTCCCGCACAAGGATCACCCCCAGCGGTTCGTGCGGATCATCAACGACTTCATCCGCACGACCGAGCCGGCGACGTACGACCGGGAGAACTGGCGTGAGCTGCTGGAGGCCGGACCGCGCATCGTGCCGCTCCAGGCCGAGGCGGCCGAGGCGCCGGTCGCGCCGGTGCACGTCCTGAGCACCGGCGCCTGACCTCGGGCGTCGCAGCCTCAGGCGTCGCCGCCCTCCTGCTTGACGTCGCGGACGGCAGTGGGGTCGTCGATGCGGTACTTCGCGGCTGCCTCGACGGCCTTGTCCATCGGCAGCTCGCCGGCGTCGGCGAGGGCCTGCAGCGCCTGCACGACGACGCTGTGGGCATCGACGTTGAAGAAGCGTCGCGCGGCCGGTCGGGTGTCGGCGAAGCCGAAGCCGTCGGTGCCCAGCACGCGGAAGTCCGCAGGGACCCAGCGCGCGATCTGCAACGGCACCGCACACATGAAGTCGGACACGGCCACCACCGGACCCGCCACGTCGGCGAGCTTGTCGGAGACGTAGGCGGTGTGCTTGGGCTCCCCGGGGTGCAGGAGGTTCCACGACTCGGCGGAGACGGCGTCGCGGGCGAGCTCGTTCCACGAGGTGACCGACCAGGTGTCGGCACGTACGCCCCACTCGTCGGCGAGGATCTGCGCCGCCTCGGTCGCCCAGGGCATCGCCACGCCCGACGCCATCAGCTGCACGCGCGGGCCGTCGCCCTCGGCGACCCCGACCCGGTGGATGCCGCGCAGGATGCCGTCGACGTCGACGTCCTCGGGCTGCGCCGGCATCGAGACGGGCTCGTTGTAGACGGTGATGTAGTAGATGACGTCCTCGGCGTCGGCGCCGTACATCCGCTCGAGCCCCGCCTGCATGATGTGGCTGACCTCGTAGGCGTAGGCCGGGTCGTAGTGCACCACCGCGGGGTTGGTCGCGGCGATCAGCGGCGAGTGGCCGTCGGCGTGCTGCAGTCCCTCACCGGTCAGTGTCGTGCGGCCCGCGGTGGCGCCGATGAGGAAGCCCCGGGCGAGCTGGTCGGCCATCGCCCAGATCGAGTCGGCCGTGCGCTGGAAGCCGAACATCGAGTAGAAGATGTAGAACGGGATCATGTGCTCGCCGTGGGTGGAGTACGTCGATCCGGCGGCCGTGGCAGAGGCGACGGCACCCGCCTCGGAGATGCCCTCGTGCAGCATCTGGCCCTGGGCCGACTCCTTGTAGGCGAGCAGCAGCTTGCGGTCGACGGACTCGTACTGCTGACCGCCGGGGTTGTAGACCTTCGCGCTCGGGAACATCGAGTCCATGCCGAACGTGCGGTACTCGTCGGGCGCGATCGGGACGATGCGGTCGCCGATCTCGGGGTCCTTCATCCAGTCCTTGAGGAGCCGGACGAGGGCCATGGTGGTGGCGATCTTGTTCTTGCCCGAGCCCTGCTTGAGCTCGGCGTACATCTCGTTGCCGGGCAGCTTGAGGTCGGCGGCGCGCTTGACGCGCTTGGGCAGTGAACCGCCCAGGGCCTTGCGGCGCTCCAGCATGTACTCGATCTCGGGGGAGTCGGTGCCGGGGTGGAAGAACGGCGCGCCACCGGTCTTCTCGTAGGACTCCTCGAGCTCGCGGTCGCTGATCGGGAGGTAGAGCCGGTCGCGGTACTTCTTCAGGTCGGCCGGCGTCAGCTTCTTCATCTGGTGGGTCGCGTTCTTGCCCTCGAGGGCGTCGATCGTCCAGCCCTTGATGGTGTGGGCCAGGATCACCGTGGGCTGGCCGGCGTGCTTCGAGGCGGCGTCGAAGGCGGAGTAGACCTTGCGGTAGTCGTGGCCACCGCGCGGCAGCTTCTCGATCTGGCTGTCGGTCATGTGCTCGACCATGGCCTTGAGCCGGGTGTCCCCGCCGAAGAAGTGGTCGCGGACGTAGCCGCCGTCCTCGGTGGAGTAGGTCTGGAACTGGCCGTCGGGCGTGGTGTTCATCTGGTTGACCAGCACGCCGTCGACGTCCTTGGCGAGCAGGGCGTCCCACTCGCGACCCCAGATCACCTTGATGACGTTCCAGCCGGCGCCACGGAAGTTGGCCTCGAGCTCCTGGATGATCTTGCCGTTGCCGGTCACCGGTCCGTCGAGCTGCTGCAGGTTGCAGTTGATGACCCAGGTGAGGTTGTCGAGCTCCTCTCGGGCGGCGATGCGGATCGCGCCCAGCGACTCGGGCTCGGCCATCTCCCCGTCGCCGAGGAAGGCCCAGACGCGCTGGTCGCTGGTGTCCTTGATGCCACGGTTGGACAGGTAGCGGTTGAACCGCGCCTGGTAGATCGAGTTGATGCCGGTGAGGCCCATGGAGACGGTGGGGAACTCCCAGAAGTCCGGCATCAGGCGGGGGTGCGGGTAGGAGGGCAGGCCGGCACCGACGCCGTGCTGGACCTCCTGGCGGAAGCGGTAGAGCTGCTCCTGGGTCAGTCGGCCCTCGAGGAACGCGCGGGCGTAGATGCCCGGCGAGCCGTGGCCCTGGATGTAGATCTGGTCGCCGCCGCCGGGGTGGTCCTTGCCGCGGAAGAAGTGGTTGAAGCCGACCTCGTAGAGGCTCGCTGCGGACTGGTACGTCGCGATGTGCCCGCCGACCTCGAGGCCCTTGCGGTTGGCGCTGGAGACCATGACCGCGGCGTTCCAGCGGATGAAGGCGCGGATGCGCCGCTCGATGTCCTCGTCGCCGGGGAACCACGGCTCGCGCTCGGGCGGGATGGTGTTGATGTAGTCGGTGCTGCGCAGCGCCGGGACGCCGACCTGCTTCTCCCGCGCACGCTCCAGGAGCCGCAGCATGACGTAGCGAGCGCGCTCGCGGCCGCGTCCGTCCAGCATCGCGTCGAACGAGTCGAGCCACTCGAGTGTCTCGTCGGGATCGATGTCGGGCAGCTGGGTGGGCAGGCCCTCGTGGATCACGGCTCGCGCGGTCGGCGCCGGTGCCGGTGTGGGGGTCATTGTGTTGTTCGACTCATCACTCACCCGAGCATCGTGTCACGCCAAATGCCCTCATGAAATCTACTGACGAGTTGCACAAGTGGGGGCCACGTTGCGGGACAGGGTTGCGTCGCTGCGCCAACTCCGGTGGACTACCCCCACTCCGTCGGCCATTTGCCGGCGGAGAACCGAAAGCCGCCAGTACAGGCGGACCTCGACGAACGGAGGCGTGGCGTGAGCTCGACGATGGGTGGCGGAGCTGCCCAGGCAACAGGTGCCGCAGAGCGGCTGGGCATGACGCCCGGCATGGTCATCCAGGAACTCGGCTGGGACAACGACACCGACGACGAGCTCAGGGTCGCGATCGAGGACGCCATCGACGCGGACATGGTCGACGCCGACTACGGCAACGTCGTCGACGCGGTCCTGCTCTGGTGGCGCGAGGAGGACGGCGATCTCGTCGACGGTCTCGTCGACTCGCTGACCGACCTGGTCGGAGGTGGCGTCATCTGGCTGCTCACCCCCAAGGTCGGCCGTCCCAACTCGGTGGATGCCGCAGACATCGCGGAGGCGGCCCCGGTGGCCGGACTCGCGCAGACCACGACGGCCGCAGTCAGCAAGGACTGGCAGGCCACGCGACTGGTCACGCCGAAGACCCCTGCGTGACGCGCCCCCGCGACCGCCGACGACCCCAGGAACTGACTTGAGCAAGCTGACCGACCGCGCAGCCAACGTGTCCACGTCGTTGAAGGTGCTGGGGGGCGCGGGCATCATCCGGCCCTACGGCCCCCGCACCCTGGCGGGTCTGGGCCGGACCGTCATCCGCTGGGGGACCGGTCCCGCGGGTGGCTTCATGACGCTCGCCGTGCGCCACCCGGACCGCGTGGGACTCGTCGACGAGCTCGGTGAGCTCACGTTCGGCGAGATGCACGGGCGCAGCAACGCCCTGGCCCGTGGCCTCGCCGCCCTGGGGGTCAAGGAGGGCGACTCCGTCGCCGTCATGTGTCGCAACCACCGCGGGTTCGTGGACGCCACGATCGCCGTGGCCAAGCTCGGCGCCGACATCCTCTACCTCAACACCGCGTTCGCCGGCCCGCAGCTCGTCGACGTGATCGCACGCGAGAAGCCGGCCGTCGTGGTGCACGACGAGGAGTTCACCGACCTGCTCGCCGGCGCCGACGTCGCCACGCGCGTCGTGGGCTGGAGCGACGGGGCGACCGACTGCGTCGCCACCTTGGAGTCGCTGATCGCCGCCAACGACCACGGCGACCTCACGCCGCCCACCCGGCACGCCCGCATCGTGATCCTCACGTCGGGGACGACCGGCACGCCCAAGGGTGCGCCGCGCAAGGAGGCCGGGATCCCGGCCGCCGTGTCCCTGCTCTCGCGGATGCCGCTGCACTTCGGCTGGCGCACCCACATCGCGGCCCCGCTGTTCCACACGTGGGGCTTCGCCCACTTCGCGCTGTCGATGCTGCTCGGCTCGACCGTCGTGCTGCGCCGGCGCTTCGACCCCGAGGACGTCCTGCGCGTCGTCGAGGACAACGACTGCGAGTCGCTGGTCGTCATCCCCGTCATGCTCCAGCGCATCCTTGGCCTCGACGAGGACGTGCTGTCGCGCTACTCGCTGCCGACCCTGCAGGTCGTCGCGTCGTCGGGCTCCGCGCTGCCGGGCGAGCTCGCGCTGACGTGGATGGACCGCTTCGGCGACAACCTCTACAACATCTACGGTTCGACCGAGGTGGCGTGGGCGACCATCGCGACCCCCGAGGACCTGCGTGCGGCGCCCTCGTCGGCCGGCAAGCCGCCGCACAACACCGTCGTGCGTCTCTTCGACGACGCCGACCGGCCCGTGCCCACCGGCGCCACCGGTCGCATCTTCGTCGGCAACAGCCTCCTCTTCGAGGGCTACACCGGCGGCGGCTCGAAGGCCATGGTCGAGGGCCTGATGTCCAGCGGCGACGTCGGTCGCTTCGACGCCGACGGTCGGTTGTACGTCGAGGGGCGCGATGACGAGATGATCGTCTCGGGCGGCGAGAACGTCTTCCCCAAGGAGGTCGAGGACTGCCTGGTCGGCCACGCGTGCGTGGTGGAGGCGGCGGCCGTCGGCATCGACGACGCGGAGTTCGGAAAGCGCCTGCGCGCCTTCGTCGCGGTCAGCGGCGAGGTCACCGAGGACGAGCTCAAGGACCACGTCAAGGCCAACCTGGCGCGGTTCAAGGTGCCCAAGGAGATCGTGGTCATCCCCGAGCTGCCCCGCAACGCCACCGGCAAGATCCTCAAGCGTGAGCTCGTGTCCTGGGACGAGGAGGCATGACGGGTCTGCAACTGGGAGGCCCGGCGCCCGACTTCACCCTGCGCGACCAGTTCGGGCAGGACGTCACGCTGAGCAGCTATCGCGGCACCAAGGCCGTGGTGATCCTGTTCTACCCATACGCCTTCTCGGGTGTGTGCACCGGCGAGATGGCCGGCATCCGCGAGCGCCTCGACGAGTTCATGACCTTCGACACCGAGGTGCTCGCGATCTCGTGCGACCCGGTCTACTCGCTGCGTGCCTTCGCCGACGCCGAGGGTCTCAACTTCCCGCTGCTCTCCGACTTCTGGCCGCACGGCGAGATCGCGAAGGCCTTCGACGTGTTCGACGACGTCAAGGGCACCCCGCGGCGCTCCTCCTACGTCATCGACCGCGACGGCCAGCTGGCGTGGGCGGTCCACAACGCCAACCCGGAGGGCCGCGACCTCGACGAGCACCTGGCGCAGCTGCAGGCACTGGTCTGAACCAGTTGGAAGAAATTTCAGCCTGTTTTCCGCAAAACGGCTGACAGGTCTTGAACGGCCCCCGTAATCTTCCTCTTGTTGAACCGCTGGTGACCCGAGACGCCAGCGGTTCAGCTCATTTCATAGGGTGTTGCCCTGCGCGTCGGTAGCTCAGCGGTAGAGCACTCGGTTTACACCCGAGCGGTCGGCGGTTCGAAACCGTCCCGACGCACCCAGCTCCATGAGAGTCCTCTCATCGAGACCTCATCGCCTCCTCACGCCTCGCGTCCAAGGTGGATCCACCCACCGGAGCCGATGGCTCCCGACGAGAGGATCCACGATGAAGAACCTTCTCCCGACTGCCCTGCTCGGCGTCGCCGGCGCCACGGCGATCGGCCTGGTCGCCATGCAGGCCCCGGCCGTCAACGCCGACGAGGCCTTGAAGCGCGAGGACGGTGCCGTCGAGCTGGTGCTGGTCGCCGACGACGATGACGACGACACCGCCGACGGCGACACGGACGGCGGCGACGACACGCGCTCGCGGAGCCGTGAGACCAACGACAACACCAACAGCCGCTTCAGCGCGGTCAGCCGCGACCGCGACCTCAGCCGCGGCGACCTGACCCGCGACTGGACCACCGATGGTGCGGGCGACAAGAAGCGCGACTGGTCGGCGAACAGCACCAACGACCGCAGCCGCAACGACACGCGTCGTTGAGCGTCATGACGGAGCTCGCCGAGGCCGTCGGGTCGAGCTGGCGGCTCGCCGACGGGGACGCGATCACCCCCGAGCTGACGGCTGTCCGCAAGCTCGGGGGCGGAGCGGCCTACGAAGCGTGGCTCGCCTTCGACGAGGTGACCTACTCACCGGTCGTGGTCAAGCTGCTGCGCCCTGACCAGCTGGACAGCGCCTCCTCCCGTCGCGGGCTGCGTCGGGAGGTGGCGGCACTGGCCGCGGTCAACCACCCCGTCGTGGTGCGCGGTCTTCGCCACGACCTCGACGGACCCCGTCCGCACGTCGTCCTCGAGCACATCGACGGGCCACGCCTGTCCTCACTCGTACGCCGCTACGGGCCGCTGCAGGAGCAGCAGTACCTCCCGCTGGCGATCGACGTGGCCGCGGCCCTGCACTACCTGGGCCGCATCGGCTGGACCCACCTCGACATCAAGCCGAGCAACATCATCATGGGCGCTCCTGCTCGCCTGATCGACCTGTCGGTCGCCCGACCCCTGCAGGACGCGCGGGAGCTTCGGCACCTGATCGGGACCGACGCCTACATGGCGCCCGAGCAGTGCGACCCCGGCACGGTGCGACCCTGCGGCGCCAGTGACGTGTGGGGCCTGGGAGCGACCCTGTTCGAGGCCGTGGCCGGCCGTCGCGCGTTCGCCGACCCGCAGCCGCGGGCGGAGGCCCTGGAGGAGCGGTTCCCGCAGCTCGGGACGGAGCCCGGGGCGCTGCCGGACGGCGTGCCACGCGAGGTCGTGTCGGTGATCGGGGCCATGCTCGCGCGCGACCCGGAGGCCCGCCCAGCGCCGTACGAGATCGTCGACGCCCTGGCGCCGGTGCTGGCGCGGCTGCCGCGCGGCAACCTCGCCGGCTTCAAGGTCCGTCGCTGATCAGGACGGCTTGAACCGGTAGCCCACCCCGCGCACGGTCTCGACGGCGTCGCTGCCGACCTTCTTGCGCAGGTAGCCGACGTAGACGTCGACGACGTTGGAGCCCGGGTCGAAGTCATAGCCCCAGACGTGGTCGAGCAGCTGTTCGCGGGTCAGCACCTGGCCGGGGTTGAGCATGAAGATCTCGGCCAGGGCGAACTCGCGGGCCGACAGGTCGAGCACCTCCCCGTGCACCGACACCCGACGGGTCCGCCGGTCGAGCACGACGCCGGCCACCTGGAGGATCTCCTCGTGCGGGCGGGCCTCGGTGTTGTCGGCGGTGCGCAGCCGCAGTCGAACCCGGGCCATCAGCTCGGCGAAGCGGAAGGGCTTGGCCATGTAGTCGTCGGCGCCGCTGTCGAGCGCGGTGACCGTGTCGGTGACGGAGTCGCGCGCGGTCAGGATGATCACCGGCATCCGGCTGCCCTGGGAGCGCAGCCGGTCGAGCACCTCGAAGCCGTCGAGGTCGGGGAGCCCGATGTCGAGCACCATCAGGTCGTAGCGGCCGGACAGCGCCTCGTCGAGCCCCGCAGGACCGTCGCCGACCACCGTCGGCTGGTGTCCCTCGGACCGGAGGCCCTTGGCGACGAACGACGCGATGCGCTGCTCGTCCTCGACGATCAGGATCTGGGCCATGGCGTGACCTCCTCGGTCGGCAGGGTGATCTCGAACCGGGCGCCCGTGGGCCGATCCCCGGGCGAGGTGTCGGCGAGCGACACCGTGCCCTGGTGGGCCTCCGCGATCGCGCGGACGATGGAGAGCCCGAGGCCGAAGCCCTCGTCGCCGGGACGGACCTGGCCGCGTCCGAAGCGCTCGAAGATCCGCTCGCGGATCTCCTCGGGAACGGACGGGCCGGTGTCGCGCACCCAGATGGTCGCCGTGGTGTCGGTGAGCGCGGACCCGATGGCGACGGTGTCGCCCGGGTCGGTGTGCTTGACGGCGTTGTCGGTGAGCTGGAGCACCGCTTGGGTGATGCGCTGCTCGTCGACCACGACGCTGCCGTCGGCAGCCGCGTCGAGCACCCACTCGCGGTCGCCCAGGACGCGTGCCTTGGCGAGGAGGTCGGTGGTGAGCTGGCCGAGGTCGACGGGCGCCGTGGTGAGGAAGTCGGGTCGTCGGGTCTTGGCCAGGACGATCAGGTCGCCCACGAGCCGCGACATCCGGTCGACCTCGTCGAGCAGCAGGTCGCGTGTCTCTGCGACCTCCTGCGGGTCGCCGAGGTCGAGGAGCTCGAGGTGGCCGCGCATCACCGTCAAGGGCGTCTTCAGCTCATGGCCGGCGTCGTCGAGGAACCGGCGCTGGTCGGTGAACCCGGCATCGAGCCGTTCCAGCATGAGGTTGATCGTCCGGGTCAGGGCCGTGATGTCGTCGTTTCCCTGCTCCGGGATCCGCCGCGACAGGTCGGTGGTGGTGATGTCGCGCGCGGTCTCCTCCAGGGTGCGCAGGGGAGCGAGCAAGCGGCCCGACTGGAGTCCGGCGATGGCGGTGATCAGCCCCAGCGACATCAACGCGACCAGCGTGTAGGTGCGCAGGGTCCGGTCGAGCTCGGTGTGCTCGTCGGCGAGGAAGTTGACGAGCACCAGGGCGCCGTCGCCCCCGGCGTTGCTGACCGGGACCAGCGTCACCCACACCTCCCCGAACCGCTCGGAGTCGATGACGCTGGTGCCGCCGTCGCGCGACGTCCGGTCGACCGCGGCCTGGTAGGCCGGCTCGTCGAGGATCTCCTGGCCGTACCGGTTCTTGGTACGCAGCGGCTTGGTGCCCTCCACGTAGCCCACCAGCATCTCGTCGTCGTCGGGCACGTTGCGGGTCAGGAAGACGTGCAGCAACCGCCCGACGTCGTCGAAGCGCTCACCGGTGCGGGGGTCGATGCGCAGCTCGCGGAACTCCGCGATCTCCTGGTCGATCTGGTCGTTCACCGCACGCTCGATGCGTGACGACTCGAGCGTGTGCACCAGCAGCCCCGCACCCGACATCGCGAGGGCGGTGAGCAACGCGATGACGACGGTGATGCGGGTGCGGACCGAGACCTGCGCGAGCCGGCGCCCGCGATCAGTCGTCCCGGTCGTCAGCGTCGTCTCCGCCCCTCGAGTCGTCTCCGCCCCTCGAGTCGTCATCGCCCCCATCATCGCCGCTGCCGTCGTCCGCGTCGTCTGCGTCGTCCACGGCGGTCGGCTGCGGGGTGACCACGCGGGCGGTGGCGGGCGGCGGGCTCGTCGGCGCGGGTGACTCCGAGCCCGGTGCGGTCGGTCCGGGGGTACGGCGCGGCCGCCTGCTCGCAGGGGCCGTGGGGGAGGGCGGGTCGTGGATGATGACCGGCCCGCGGTCGGCGGGCTCGCCCGCGCCCGAGGAGGAGAGCGACACGGCGACGTACGCCGTCATCGGCACGACGAGCGCCAGGGCGATCAGCGCCTTCAGCCACGGGGTCATGCCGCGATGATGCACCGGCAGCGTGGCGACGAGGTGAGAAGAGGATGAGAACTCTCTCATCGAAGGGGGCGGACGAGTGGTGCTGCGTGTCACAGTATGCGCATGTTCGTGCCATTCTCCGTGACCGATTTCCTCGACCGCGCCCGCGTCGTCTACGCCGATCGAGTGGGGGTGATCGACGAACCCGACCAGCCTGCATCGCCGCTCGGCGACCTGACCTACGGCCAGGTGGCGGCGCTCGCTCGCCGCCAGGCGGCCAGGCTCGACGAGCTCGGCATCGCGGTCGGCGACCGCGTGGCCGTCGTCTCCCACAACAGCGCCCGCCTGCTGACGTCGTTCTTCGGGGTCTCCGGCTCCGGTCGCGTGCTGGTGCCGATCAACTTCCGCCTGCGCCCCGACGAGGTGTCCTACATCGTCGAGCACTCCGGGGCGCGGGTCCTGTACGTCGACCCCGAGCTCGACGAGGCCCTCGCGGGCGTCACCGCGGAGCACCGCTTCGTGCTCGGCGACGACGAGGCGCTCTACGCCGCCGAGGGCGTGGAGCCGCGCGAGTGGGAGCCTGACGAGTCGGCCACGGCCTGCATCAACTACACGTCCGGGACCACGGCACGGCCCAAGGGCGTGCAGATCACCCACCGCAACATCTGGACCAACGCGGTCACGTTCGGCATGCACGCCGGCGTCACCGATCGTGACGTCTACCTGCACACGCTGCCGATGTTCCACGCCAACGGCTGGGGGATGCCCTTCGCCATGACCGGGCTCGGTGTCCCGCAGGTGGTCATCCGCAAGATCGACGGAGCCGAGATCCTGCGCCGGGTCGAGAAGCACGGCGTCACGGTCATGTGCGCGGCCCCTGCCGTGGTCGCGGCCGTCCTCGAGGCGGCCGCCGACTGGGACGGCGAGATCCCCGGCCGCGACAAGGTGCGGATCATCGTGGCCGGTGCGCCGCCCCCGACGAAGACGATCGTGCGGGTGGAGGAGGAGCTCGGCTGGGAGTTCATCCAGATCTACGGCCTCACCGAGACCTCGCCACTGCTCACGATCAACCGCTCGCGCGCCGAATGGGACGACCTCGCGCCCGAGGAGCGGGCGAGCAGGCTCGTGCGCGCCGGCGCCCCGGCCATCGGCGTACGCCTCGCGACCGATGCGGAGGGCGAGGTGCTCGCGCGATCCAACGTGGTGCTCGAGGGCTACTGGGAGCAGCCCGAGGAGTCCGCGAAGGCGTTGGCCGACGGCTGGTTCCACACCGGCGACGGCGGCGTGATCGGCGACGACGGCTATCTCACGATCAGCGACCGGAAGAAGGACGTGATCATCACCGGTGGTGAGAACGTCTCCTCGATCGAGGTCGAGGACGTGCTGTTCTCCCACCCGGCCGTGGCCGAGGTGGCGGTGATCGGCGTCCCCAGCGAGAAGTGGGGCGAGACGATCAAGGCGCTCGTCGTGCTGGGGCCGGGGGAGCAGGCCGACGAGGCCGAGCTGATCGCGTGGTGCAAGGACAAGGCGGCGGGCTACAAGGCGCCGACCTCGATCGAGTTCCGCGACGAGCTGGCGCGTACGGCGACCGGCAAGCTGCAGAAGTTCAAGCTGCGCCAGCCCTACTGGGACGGGCAGGACCGCCAGGTCAACTGAGGTGGCTGGCTAGATTGACGCCATGCCACTCACCCCGCCCCGGCTCCGCGACGTCGTCGACCTGATCCACGGCTGGTACCCGCCGGCCACGGCCGACTCGTGGGACGCGGTCGGGCTGGTCGCGGGCGACCCCGCGGCCGAGGTCGCCAAGGTGATGTTCGCCGTCGACCCCACCCTGGAGGTCGCGCGGGAGGCGGTCGAGTGGGGTGCCGACCTGCTGGTCGTGCACCACCCGCTCTTCCTGAGCGGGGTGCACAGCGTCGCGGCGACCACGCCGAAGGGGCGCACCCTGCACACGCTGACGCAGGGCGGCTGCGCCCTGCTGACGGCCCACACCAACGCCGACCAGGCGCTCGACGGGGTCTCCGAGGCGCTCGCCAGCGCGCTGGGCCTCAGCGACCTGACCCCGATCCGCCCGGCTCCCGGTGTCGCGTTGGACAAGGTCGTCACGTTCGTCCCGCACGAGCACGCCGAGTCGGTGCGAGCTGCCCTGGCCGCTGCCGGTGCCGGCACGCTCGGCGACTACGACTCCTGCACCTTCTCCACACCGGGCGAGGGGCGCTTCCGCCCGCTCGACGGGGCGGCGCCGGTGATCGGTGAGGTCGGCTCCCTGGAGGTCGTGCCCGAGACGCGGGTGGAGTCGGTGCTGCCGCGCACCCACCGGGCCCGCGTCGTGCGCGCCCTCCTGGCGGCGCATCCCTACGAGGAGCCCGCCTTCGACGTCCTCGAGCTGGCCGACCCCCGCACCGCCGCCACCGGCACCGGCCGGATCGGCACGGTCCCCGAGATGTCGCTGCGCGACTTCGCCGCACAGGTCGCGGCTGCGCTGCCGGCCACCGCCCACGGGGTGCGGGTCGCGGGCGACCCCGACCGGGTCGTACGGCGGGTGGCGGTCTGCGGAGGCGCGGGGGACTTCCTCCTCGACGAGCTGTCCTCGGCCGACGTGGACGCCTACGTCACCAGCGACCTCAGGCACCACCGGGCCGGTGAGTTCCGCGAGCACGCGGGCCCGGCGCTGGTGGACGTCGCGCACTGGGCGGCCGAGTCGACGTGGCTGCCGGTGGTGGAGAGGAAGCTCCGCGCCGCGATGGGCGATACGGTGGGCACTCGCGTCAGCGCCCTGTCCACCGATCCGTGGCAGTTCCGCGTCTGAGCACCCCCATCTGAAGAAGTCCGACCCGAGGAGTCCCCCGTCTTGAAGGCCGACCCGTCCGCGCAGCAGCAGCTCCTCGCCGTACAGGAGCTGGACTCGCGTGCCGACCAGCTCCGTCACCAGCGGGCGAACCTGCCCGAGATCGTCCGCATCACCGAGCTGGAGACCGGCCGTGGTGACGTCGACGACCGCCTGCGCGACGCGCGCATCGTCGTCGACGACCTCACGGTGGAGCAGAAGAAGGCCGACGCCGACGTCGAGCAGGTCAAGACGCGGCGCACCCGCGACCGCGACCGCATGGACCAGGGGCTGATCACCAACCCCAAGGACCTGGAGCGGATGCAGCACGAGCTGGAGTCGCTCGAGCGGCGGATCAACTCGCTGGAGGACTCCGAGCTGGAGATCATGGAGCGGCTCGAGGAGGCGCAGCGCACGGCTGACACCCTCGCCGCGCAGCTGGCCGAGACCGACAGCCAGATCGCCGAGCTGAAGGTCGCCCGCGACGCCCGGTGGGTCGAGATCGACGCGTCGCTCGCGGAGTGCGAGACGGCTCGCGCAGCGACGGTCGAGGGCCTGCCCGAGGACCTGCTGGCGCTCTACGAACGACTGCGCGCCCAGAAGGGTGGCGTCGGCGCGGCTGCGCTGCGCGCGCGCCAGTGCGGCGGCTGCCAGCTCACGATCGACCCCGCCGAGCTCGGTGTGATCCGGGCGAAGGCGGCCGACGAGGTCGTGCGCTGCGAGGAGTGCACCCGGATCCTGGTCCGCACCTCTGAGTCCGGCATCTGACCCGAGGCTCAGACCTCGCGCACGACCACGTCGAGCTGGCTGCCACGCAGCGTCGGCTCGCCCAGCTCGACGTGCCAGCCCAGGTCGGCGATCGCGCTCGCGAGCGCCTTGGGGGTGCGCGGGTTGGCGCCGCTCTCCAGCAGGTCGTGGATGATCCGGCCCTTGGTGGCCTTGTTGAAGTGGCTGACCACCTTGCGGGTCCCGGCGACCTCGTGGAGCACCCGCACGGTCGCCACCCGGATCGGGCTCGTGGTCGGAGGTCGCCAGAACGCGGCGTACATCGTGGACCGCAGGTCCATCAGCAGGCCGGAGCCGACGGCGTCCTCGACGGCCGAGCCCAGCACGTCGCGCCACAGGCCGGCGACCGGGCCGAGGCCGGGGAGCGAGACGTCGCCGGAGAGGCGGTAGGCCGGGATCCGGTCGCCGGGTCGGACCAGGCCGAAGACGGAGCTGGTGATCGCGACCCGGCTGGTGGCGCGTCGCTTCGCGGCGCTGGAGAGGGTGTCGAAGCCGAGTGCGTCGTAGAGGACGCCGGTGTAGACGGCGTCCGCGCGAGCGGTCGGGGCGGTGCGCACCCGCGCGTTCAGCGCGACGAGGTCGGCCTGGGTGCCGCCGAGCCCGAGCACCTCGGCTGCGTCCGGTCGCTCGGCCAGGTCGACCAGGGCGTCGAGGACCTGCTCGCGGGTGGCGGTGAGCGTGGGCGAGGAGAGGGTGCCCGTGTCGAGCGGGCGACCCCGGCGTGGAGCGGACTTGCCCTCGCTGGGCGGCAGCAGGATCAGCACGCGCGCAAGAGTAGGGGGCCGACCCGGCGACCGATGTGGCTAGGGTCTTGGGCATGGCCAGCAACCGTGTGATCACCGTCCGCACCGCCGACTCCGTCGCCGGCGAGACCCTGCGCAGGGGCATCGAGGCGATCCAGGGCGAGATGAAGGTCTCCGCCGAGTTTCCGGCCGCCGTCGAGAAGGCGGCTGCCGAGGCAGCGGCCAACCCGCGGCTGCCCGAGCTCGACCTGACCGACCTGCCCTTCGTGACCATCGACCCGGAGACGGCGATGGACCTCGACCAGGCGATGTTCCTCGAGCGCGCCGGCGACGGCTTCGTCGTGCACTACGCCATCGCCGACCTCTCGGCGTTCATCACGCCCGGTGACCCCGTCGACGTGGAGGCCAACCGGCGCGGCGAGACGCTCTACGGCGCCGACTCGAAGGTGCCGCTGCACCCCAAGGTGATCTCCGAGGACGCCGGCTCGCTGCTGCCCGACCAGGTGCGTCCCGCCCTCGTCTGGCGGATCAACGTCGACGCGAGCGGCGAGGGCACCGACGTCACCGTCGAGCGGGCCCTGGTGAAGTCGCGGGCCAAGCTGTCGTACGCCGACGTGCAGGCCGACCTCGACGCCGGCAAGGCCGACGAGATGTTCACGATCCTGCGCGAGCTCGGCGAGCTGCGACTCGCGAGGGAGGCGGCCAGGGGCGGCATCTCGCTGCCGTTGCCCGAGCAGGAGATCGTCGACGAGGACGGCACCTGGCACCTCGAGTTCCGCCAGATGCTCCCGGTCGAGAACTGGAACGCGCAGATCTCGCTGCTCACCGGCTTCGCCGCTGCCTCGCTGATGGTCTACGCCCGCGTGGGACTGCTCCGCACGCTGCCGCCGGCCGACCCCCGCGACGTACAGCGTCTGCACCGCACGGCCCGCGCGCTGAAGATCGAGTGGCCGGCCGAGGTGCTCTACCCCGACTTCATCCGCTCGCTCGACGTGTCCTTGCCCAACCACGCGGCGATGGTGGTCGCGTGCACCCGGCTGCTCCGCGGCAGCGGCTACGTCGGCTTCAACGGTGAGCTGCCCGAGCAGGCCCAGCACTCGGCCCTGGCCTCGGAGTACGCCCACGTGACGGCGCCGCTGCGACGCCTCGTCGACCGCTACGCCCTCGAGATCTGCGTCGCGCTGTGCGCCGGTGAGGAGGTGCCCGACTGGGTGCTCACCAAGCTCGCGGACCTGCCCGACACCATGCGCGAGTCGGGTCGCCGGGCCAACCAGTACGAGAACTCGGTGCTCAACCTCGTCGAGGCCGCCGTCCTCGCGCCGCGTGTGGGGGAGTCGTTCCAGGGCGTCATCGTCGAGGCCGACGAGAAGGACGACCGCCGCGGAGAGGTCACCGTGCAGGACCCGGCCATCGAGGCCGTCGTCGCGGGATCGGCGTCGCTGCCCGTCGGGCAGGACGTCACCGTGAAGCTGACGACCGCCGACGTGACGACCCGCAAGGTCGAGTTCACCCTGGAGTGAGGCGCGGCCGTCCCGCCCCCGCCGAGCGGTGCTCACGCCCCCTCCGGACGGGCAGTTATCAGCACCGCATGCGCCGCCTAGCGTCGAACCGACGACACGAGGAGGCTTGCGATGGGTCAATGGTTCGAGACAGTCAACGAGGCGCAACGACGGGCGAAGAAGCGGCTGCCGCCGTCGGTCTACTCCGCCCTGCTCGCCGGGTCCGAGCGCGGGATCTCCTACGACGACAACACCCGGGCGTTCGGCCAGCTGGGCCTGGCGCCGCACGTGGCCGGCCTCTCGGCCAAGCGCGAGCTCGCCACCCGGGTGATGGGTCAGGACATCTCGATGCCGGTGATCATCTCGCCGACCGGGGTGCAGGCCGTGCACCCCGACGGTGAGGTGGCCGTGGCGCGTGCCGCCGCGGCGCGGGGTACGGCGATGGGCCTGAGCTCCTTCGCGAGCAAGCCGCTCACCGAGGTGATCGCGGCGAACTCGCAGACCTTCTTCCAGACCTACTGGATGGGCGACCGCGACGCGATGGTCCGCCGGATGGACCGGGCGCGCGAGGCGGGCGCGGTCGGGCTGATCGCCACCCTCGACTGGTCGTTCTCGCACGGCCGCGACTGGGGCAGCCCGCAGATCCCGGAGAAGCTCGATCTCAAGGCGATGGCGAAGTTCGCCCCCGAGGTGCTGCGTCGCCCATGGTGGCTCGCGGACTTCCTGCGCTCCGGAGCCCTGCCCGACCTGAGCGCACCCAACCTGGCCGAGCCGGGTGGGCAGGCGCCGACCTTCTTCGGGGCGTACGGCGAGTGGATGACCACGCCGCCGCCGTCGTGGGAGGACGTGGCCTGGCTCCGCGAGGAGTGGGGTGGCCCGTTCATGCTCAAGGGGATCTGCCGGGTCGACGACGCGCTCCGCGCCCGCGACGCGGGGGTCACCGCGATCTCCGTCTCCAACCACGGCGGCAACAACCTGGACGGCACCCCGGCCCCGATCAGGGTGCTGCCGTCGATCGCGGCCGCCGTCGGTGACGACGTCGAGGTGCTGCTCGACTCCGGCATCCGACGCGGCAGCGACGTCGTGAAGGCGGTGGCCCTCGGTGCCAAGGCCGTGATGATCGGTCGCGCCTACCTCTGGGGGCTCGCCGCCGGCGGCCAGCCGGGCGTCGAGAACGTCCTCGACATCCTGCGCGGCGGCATCGACTCCGCGCTGCTCGGGCTGGGCCACTCGTCGATCCACGACCTCACGCCCGACGACGTGATCGTCCCCGACGGGTTCACCCGCACCCTGGGCGTCCCGCGGTGGTGATTCGGTCATGACACAGCCCCGCGTCGCGCTCGTCACCGGTGCCGCGCGGGGGATCGGCGCCGCCACGGTCCGCGCCCTCGTCGACGACGGCTGCCGCGTCGTCGCTGTCGATGCCTGCCTGGGTGCGGACCACGGACTGCCCGGTGTCGACCACGCCCTGGCGACGCACGACGACCTGGACCGGCTCGGGTCGTACGGCGACGCGATCGTCACGCACGTCGCCGACGTCCGCGACCCGGCTGGACTGAGCGCTGCGGCCGACCTCGCGATCGAACGCTGGGGGAGGCTGGACGTGGCCGTGGCCGGCGCCGCCGTGATGGCCGGAGGTCGGCCCGCGTGGGAGACGACGGCCGCCGAGCTCAAGACGCTGTGGGCGATCGACGTGCTCGGCGTGTGGAACACCGCCTTCGTCGCCGTACCCCACATGCTGGCGGGCCCGGACCCGGCAGGCTGCCGGTTCGTCGCGATCGCCTCCGCCGCGGGCAGCCGGGGGCTGTTCCACCTCACGGGCTACACCGCGGCCAAGCACGCGGTGATCGGGCTGGTGCGAGGTCTGGCGGCCGACCTGGTCGGCACCGGAGCCACCGCGGTGGCCGTCTCACCCGGAGCCACCCGCACCGCCATGCTCGACGCGACGGCTCGGCTCTACGGGCTCGAGGATCCGGCCGAGCTCGCCGACGACCAGCTCACCCGTCGCCTGCACGAGCCGGCCGAGGTGGCCGCAACGATCGCGCACTGCTGCTCCGCGGCGGGCGGACTGCTCAACGGCTCGGTCGTCGACCTCGGCAACTGATCGCGCATCTGGTTGTGCCTGCCCGATCGGGCAGGTCGACCCCCGCACAGTGAGGGGCGGAACCCATCGGGTCGGCCCCTAGGGTGAGGGCGTCCCACGGGTTCCCGGCCTGCTTACGTGGGACTACCGTGGAGCCGAACCGGGTGAGGAGGTCGTGTGGTGTCCGCACTCACCCCCTCACGTCCCCCGGATCCTCCCGCCCTGGCGAAGTTCCATGCGCCGGAGGTGGTGTTCGGCGCCGACTCGCTGGGGGAGGCAGGCTTTGCGGCCATCCGGCTCGGCGCGCGCCGGCCGTTCCTGGTCACGGACCCCGGCATCGTGGAGGCGGGCTGGCTGGCGACGCTGCTCACCCTGCTCAGGGCGGAGGGGCTCACGCCGGTGCTGTGGACCGACGTCACGCCCAATCCCAAGGACCACGAGGTGCGCCGGGCCTACGAGCTGTATGCCGAGAGCGAGTGCGACGTCATCATCGCGCTGGGCGGCGGCTCGGTGATCGATGCGGCCAAGGGCGTAGCGATCCTCTCCGGCAACGGCGGCGACATCCGCGACTACGCCGGCGTCGACCAGGTGACGCGACCCATCCCGCCGCTGCTGATGATCCCCACGACCTCCGGCACCGGCGCCGACGTGTCGCAGTTCTGCATCGTCACCGACACCGACCGGCACGTGAAGCTGACCATCATGGGCCGGGCCCTGGTGCCGGACGTCTCGATCACCGATCCGCGGTTGCTCACGACCATGCCCGAGGACCTCAACGCCGCCACCGGCCTGGACGCCCTCACCCACGGCATCGAGGCCTTCGTGTCGCTGGCGCACAACCCGCTCGCCGACACTCATGCGCTGAACGCCGTCGGCCTCGTCTGCGGCAACCTGCGCACGACGATCACCCAGCCGGCCGAGATGGCGGCGCGGGCGAAGATGGCGCAGGCCAGCCTGCAGGCGGGCCTGGCCTTCACCAACGCGATCCTCGGCGCCACGCACGCCATGAGCCATCAGGTCGGTGGTCTGCTGGACGCGCCGCACGGCGTGGTCAACGGCGTCCTGCTGCCGCACGTGATCCGCTACAACGCCCGTGCCAGCCCCGACCGCTTCATCGACCTGGCCCGGTCGGCGGGCATCGCCGTCTACGGCATGCCCGGCGAGGAGGCCGCCGAGCTCCTCGCCCAGCACGTCCGCCGTCTGGCCGACGACGTGGGCGTCCCGCGCGGGCTGCGAGAGCTCGGGGTGTCCGACACCGACATCGACACGATGGCGCACACCACGCTCGACGACGCGTGCCTGACCACCAACCCGCGCACGGCGTCCGAGGCCGAGATCCAGCAGCTGTTCAGGGACGCCCTGTGATGAGGTGCGCACCGTGACGACGCGGCCGAAGCCGTCTCCACCGGACCTGACCACCCTCACGGGGGTCAGGTCCGGCAAGGGCTCCTACTACCGCGCCTACGTCAACTCCGACGAGCGGATGCAACGCGCCGTACGCGCGATGGACTCGATCTCGCGAGCGCTGGTGCGCACCCATGAGGGGCCTCGCGGGCTGCTGGAGGAAGTGGTGCGGGCCGCGGCCGAGCACCTGCACGCAGAGTGGACGTTGCTGGCCCTGTCCGACGGGCACCTCAGGGGCGCCCGGCCCCGCTTCCTCGTGCTGGGTCCGGCCGACGGGCCGCACGGGCAGCCGACCGCGGACGACTCCGGCCTGCCCCTGATGGTGCAGCGTGAGCTGGGTGCGATCCGGGCCGGTCATGCGGTTCGCAGCCACGACGACGACCGGTGGGTGCGCGTGCCGATGACGCTCGAGGGGCGGCCCATCGGCTGCCTCGTGGGCCTGCACCAGCTTGCTGTGGACCCCGAGCCCGGCGACCTCTCGGTGCTGCGCATCCTCGCCAACCAGGCGGCGGTCTCACTGCACACGTCGGAGCAGTACCAGGCCAGCATGGCCCTGCACCGACGAGCCCAGCTCCTGCACGACGAGGCGCGCGCACACGAGCGCGATCTCGAGGTGCGCACCTCCGAGCTCCGGCTGGCTGAGAACCGGTTGGTGCTGGCGCACCAGCGTGAGCTCATCGACACCGAACGGCAGCGGATCGCTCGTGAGCTGCACGACTCCGTGGCGCAGTACGTCCTCTCGGCCGGCATGGCCGTCGAGGTGGCCCGCGGTGAGGCGGAGTCCCTGGGTGAGTCCGGGGTCGGCATCTCCCATCGACTCGGCACGGCCAAGGACCTGTCCCAGCAGGCGGTCGACCAGCTGCGGCGCGCGATCTATGCCCTGCACCGCACCCCGAGCGACACCGTGGTCGAGCTCCCCGAGCTGCTGCGCGAGGTGGCCGCCCACCACCGGCCCCAGCTCGTCGTTCAGGTCAGGGTCGAGGGCGAGGCCGTCCTGCTCCCCGCCGAGGCGGGGCACGAGGTGGCCAGGGCCGTCGGCGAGGCGATGTTCAACGTCGCCGTACACGCACAGGCGGAGCGGGCCGTGGTGCGTCTGCGCTATCGGCCCGACCAGGTGCTCGTCTCGGTCGCGGACGACGGGCGGGGCGACCCGAAGGAGCTGAGCCGGCTGCTGCGCCTGGAGCGTGGTCGATCCGGCGACGGGTCGCACCGCGGCCTCGCCAACATCGAGAGCCGCGTGGTCGAGCTGGGCGGCAGTGTCGCCTTCCGTCGCGCCCGCATCGGTGGAGTGCGCGTCGAGATGCGCATCCCACTTCCCCTCAAAGCGCCCGACCGGCCGGGCATCATCGACCACCTGGTCGCGACCGGGACGCGGCAGCCGGCCGACCTGACCCACCGAACAGAGGACCTTTCGTGACGACGCTGACACCACCCCAGCACGGCAACGACGTGGAAACGGTGCGGATTATGCTCGTCGACGACCACGCCATCGTTCGCCAGGGCCTGCGCTCGATCCTCGAGCGGGAGCGTGACCTGATCGTGGTCGCCGAGGCATCCACTCCCGACGAGGCGCTCACCGTGATCGGCCGCTCCGCGCCGCACATCGTGCTGCTCGACCTCAAGCTGTCGACCGCGTCGGACACCGAGGGACTCGACCTGTGCGCCGAGCTCACGAGTAGCCACCCCGCGATCGGGGTGCTGGTGCTGACCACCTTCCTCGACGAGCAGCTGGTGCTCAAGGCGATCCGCGCCGGTGCGCGCGGCTATGTCCTCAAGGACGTCGACACGTCCGGCCTCGTCCGGGCGATCCGCGACGTCAGCCGTGGCGAGAGCGCGTTCGACGCGCGGTCAGCGGCCGCGATGGTGCGCGGGCTCAACGCTCCGGACCCCGAGGAGTCCCAGCAGCTCACGGCCCGCGAGCGCGAGGTGCTGCGGCTGCTGGCCCGCGGGCTCTCCAACCGCGACATCGGCGTCAAGCTCTACATCTCCGAGACCACCGCGAAGTTCCACGTCGGCAACATCCTGCGCAAGCTGGGCGTCTCCCGGCGTGCCGAGGCCGTCTACGAAGCGACGAAGCTGGGACTCATCTAGACACAGGCTTGTCGATGACCAGCCAGCCGCCGTGGTGCTCGCTCACCTCGAACGGCAGACCCGTCGCGCGGCCCCACGCGGTGAGGTCGTCAAGGCTGATCGTGCGGACGTGGCCCCAGGTCTCGTCGGCCTCGTCCTCGAGGGGTACGGCGATGACGACCCGGCGTGCGGCCAGCCGCGTCGCCTCGGCGACCACGCGATCGCCGTGCTCGGCGTCGAGGTGCTCGAGCAGGTGGATGGCCAGCACCGTGTCGGCACTCGCGTCCGGTGCCGGGAAGTGCCCGGCGTCGGCCGCGACCGCGGTCAGGGGGATGCCGAGGCGCGGCGCCACGGCGGCGAGCAGCTGGCTGGTGCCGGGGGACAGGTCGCTGGCTGTCGTGCGCCGTCCGCCGGCCGCGATGCGCAGCGAGAGGAAGCCGAAGCAGCAGCCCAGCTCGAGCACGCTGCCGGCGGCGAGCAGCTGTTCGGCCCGGGCATAGATCGGCGCGTAGTCGGCGATGGTGCCGTGTCGGTCGGTGCCGGACTCGGGCCAGCGGCGGCCGTCGATGCGTTGCTCGATGCGCGCCATCGTGTTGCGGTAGAACAGCTCCCAGCTGTCGAGTGCCCCGGAGCGGGACGTGCGCACGGTGCCGGTGAAGATGCGCTCGAAGAGCTCGGGCCCTCGCAGCCAGCCGGGTCCGAAGAGCTCGTCCGCGAGTAGCCCGGCCAGGTCGTCGTCGACGAGCTCGGGCGGCACCCGGTGGCCGACGTGGAGCAGGTCGCCGTCGTTGTGTACGTCGAAGTGCTCGGTGCGGATGGTGTGCAGCGCGCGCCGCGGCGGGACCGGACCCTGCGCGCGGACCTCCACGACCTCGTCGACGTAGGCCCCGTCGACACACGCCTGGAGCGGGTCGATGGGGGCCGAGGTCGTGACCTCGGTCATCAGCCGACCCCTGACATCGACGTGGTGACCTGGTCGAGACCAGTCAGGTTGCGCACCACCTGGACGCGGCTGCAGTACTCCGCATACGCAGGGAGATCGCAGCGACCCAGTCCCCACGAATAGCGTGGTTCGGGCGTGAGCCACACGGTCTCTCGGGCCCGTCGGGTGATCTCCTCGAAGACCGACAGTCGCGGGTCGTTGCCATTGCCACGCCCGTCGCCGAGGACGATGACTGTCGTTCGGCGGGTGACGGCGGAGCCGAACTGCTCCAGGAAGGAATCGAACGCAGAGCCGTAGTCGGAGTCGGCATCGACGTCGAGCACCCCACCGGCCGGCAGCCCGGACATCACGAGCGAGAGCGCCTCCTCGGGATGGTGCTCGGCGAACAGGTCGGTGATCTCGACGAGGTCCTTGACGAACGCGAAGGTGCGCACCGAGGAGGCCAGCGACTGCAGGCTGTGCACGAGTTGCAGGGTGAAGCGCGCGGCCGATCGCACCGAGAGCGAGACGTCGCAGAGCACCAGCAGCTTGGGCCGGTCCTCCACCTTGCTGACGGTGACCGGACGGAACGGGACACCGTCGTACTTCATGTTGGCGCGCATCGTGCGGGCGCCGTCGACGACGCCGCGTGCGGCGGCCTTGCGTCGCGGGCGCGGCGCGCCACGCAGTGACCGGAGCAGGCGGCGCAAGGCCTCCTCGAGCTCGGCCCGCTCGTGCTCGTGGATCCGCTCGGCCTGGGCCGCCTGGATCTCACGTCTCTCGATCTCGTGCTCGACCGCCATCAGCTTCTCGAGGTGTTGCTTGAGGCGCTCGGGCAGCCCGACCAGGAACGGGGCGAGTGCCGCGCGCAGGGCTTCGAGGGTCGCGCCGCGGTCCTCGTCGTCATCAGGCAGCGCATCCTCGAGCCAGCTGAGCAGCGCCATCTCCTGGGCCACGGTGAGCTCGACGTCGAGCTCCATGCCGGGGCTGCGGACCAGGTCGCCGGGGGAGCCCGGGTTGTGCATCCGGTGCGTGGAGATCTGCACCCGGGCGGCCTCGCCGGCGCTGCCCTCGGTGTCGTTGGAGAGCACGATCTCGTCGGTCAGGGCAGCGATGTCGATCTTGTTCGCCTCCTGGTGGAGGTTGTACTGCTGCGCCATGTCCTCCGGCTTGAAGAACTCCTTGATGTCGTCGGGCTTGCCGTGGGAGTGCCCGTCCTCGGGGATGTCGCCGGGCTCGTCGGAGAGCGTGAACTGCTCGAGCTCGCCGTCATCGGTCAGGTCGTCGTGGCTGTGTCCGTGCTCGTCCTCGTCCTCGAAGACCGCTCGCAGCCCGAAGAACACGTCGAAGACGCGGTCGAAGGTGTCCAGGTCGCGGCGGTCCTTGATCAGGCTGACCATCAGCGCGGAGCGAAGTACCTCGCGCTCACCGAGCACGCCGGCCTGAGCGACCGCGTGCATGGCGTCGATCGCCTCCGCCGTACTCACCCGGACCCCGTTGAGGCGGAGGAACCGGATGAAGCGGTGGACTGCCCCCTCCACCGGATCAGACCGGACGCTTGCGAGCGGAGCGCGCGGCGAACGAGCGCTCGCCCTGGCTGGCCGTGACCGTCTTGACCGGGGGCGGCTCGTCGGGCTTCCCGGGACCGCCGTAGTTGTCGCCGTGGCGACCCGGCTTGTCCTTGGCGGCGCGGACCTCCTTGCCGTCCACGTCGGCGCCCCCGTCGCCGTGGCTGTGGTCGCCGTCGGCACCGTGCCCATGTCCGTGCCCGTGACCGTGGCCGTGGTCGTGCCTGCTCGGCACGGTCGCGTTCGGGTCGACGAGGGTGGGGATCGCGGCCAGTGCCTTCTTGAGGTCGCGTTCGTACTTCACGACCACGTTGATGGTCTGCGACAGCACATCGGCACTCAGCTCGCTGACCCCGAGCACGGCGAGCGTGCGGGCCCAGTCGATGGTCTCGGAGATGCTCGGTGCCTTGCGGAGCTCGAGCTCGCGCAGCCCGCGGACGATCTCGATGAGTCGGACGGCGAGCGCCTCGCTGAGCCCGGTGTCCTTGGAGTTGATGATCTCCAGCTCGCGCTGCGCCTCGGGATAGTCGAGGAACAGGTGCAGGCAGCGGCGCTTGAGCGCCGCGGACAGGTCGCGGGTGTTGTTGGAGGTGAGCACGACGTACGGCAGCTGCTTGGCCGTCACTGTGCCAACCTCGGGGATGGAGATCTGGAACTCCGACAACAGCTCGAGCAGCACGGCCTCGAGGGCCTCGTCGGCGCGGTCGACCTCGTCGATCAGCAGCACGACGGGCTCGTCGGAGTCGATCGCCTCCAGCAACGGGCGGGGCGCGAGGAAGCGCTCCGAGAAGAAGACGCTGTCCTGCTTGGCAATCCGCTCCACCGCCTCGCTGAGGTCGGCGGCGTCCTCGACGACCTGGCCGATCTTCTCGCGCAGGATCTGGGTGTAGAGCATCTGCTTGCCGTAGTCCCACTCGTAGAGGGCCTTGGTCTCGTCCTGGCCCTCGTAGCACTGCAGCCGGATCAGCCGCCGGCCGGTGACGGCGGCGAGGCTGGTCGCGAACTGGGTCTTGCCGACGCCGGCCGGGCCCTCGAGCAGGACCGGTTTGCCCAGGCGGGTTTGGAGGAACACCGTCGTGGCGAGCCGGTCGTCCGCGAGGTAGCCGGCTTCGCGGAACCGCTCCAGGGCATGTGCGACGTGGTCGAACTCGCCTTCGCCGGCGGCATTGCGCGGATCCGTGTTCACTGGCGCTCCCTCGAACGTGGTGGGGATGGGGTCCGGACCGGGCAGCACGGCGATCGCTGCCCGGTCCGGCGTACAGGGGTGAACCCGGCCTCAGGAAAGGAGGTCGTCCAGGTCACCGTTCATGCAGTGCTCGATGACGGGGCGAACCGTCTCGAAGGTGCACTCCTTGGCGTTGCCCGGGGTGCAGGCGTCGCCGAGGACGTGGTTGGTGATGCGGTCCACGTCCTCCTTGTCACCGGTGATCACCTTGGCGTTCTCGTAGAACTTCGTCGGGCCCTGGCCCAGCCGGTTCTTCGAGTAGCTGTCGGCGGTGATGTCGGTGAACTTCTCCGGGATGCCCACGTCGCGCAGCAACCGGATCGACGCGGCGAGCGCCGCGTCGGCTGCCTGCGGCTTGGTCATGCCGTGGGTGTCGATGCCCATCGCCTCGGCGATGTCGGCGAAGCGGCCGTAGGCCGCCGACATGTTGAACGCCCACACGCGGGGCAACGCGATGGCGTTGTTCAGCCCGTGGTGGGTGTCGTAGAACGCGCTCACCGCGTGCGACGTCGAGTGGATGATGCCGAGACCGCCGGAGTTGAACGCCTGGGCGGCGATGTACTGCGCGTACATCATGCCCTCGCGTCCTGCGAGGTCCTGGCCGTTCCACACCGCTGCCCGGAGGTGCTCCGACGTCAGCTTGATGGCGTGCAGTGCGTTGCCGAGCGACGGCTGGAAGTTGATCCGGGAGACGTACGGCTCACTGGCGTGCGCGAGCACGTCGAAGCCGCACTGCGCGGTGTAGTCGACCGGGCAGTCGAAGTAGAGCACCGGGTCGTCGATCGCCAGAGAGGTGACCGAGGCGTCGTCGAAGGCGACGTACTTGTGCGGGTTGTCCGGGTCGGTCGTGGTGTCGGTGATGACGTAGGCCCACGAGGTCTCCGAACCGGTTCCGGCCGTGGTGGAGACCGCGATGTGCGGCGGGTTCTTCGGGTTCTCGGACATGTTGAAGCCCTCGAACTCGTTCACGTTGCGACCGTCGTGGGCCACCGAGACACGAGCGCCCTTGCAGGCGTCGTGGGACGAACCGCCACCGATGGAGACGAATGAGTCGCACTCGTTCTCCTGGTACATCGCCACGGAGTCCATGACGTTGTAGTCCTTCGGGTTGGACTCGACCTTGTCGTAGACCACGACCTCGAGGCCGTGGTACTTCATCGACTCGACGATCTTGTGCACGATGTCGGTGCCGCGCAGGCCCGATGTCATGACCAACGTCTTGCGGAAGCCGAGCTTGAGTGCCTCAGGCCCGATCATCTCGTGCGCGCCGGGTCCCATCAGGGCCCGCGGGAACGGGTGGAACTCCTTGATGGGGAACGGTTTGAGCAGTTCGTCGACCTGCATGGATGACCTCCTGGGGCGGGTATCTGATGGCTCCGGACGCTAGGTCCGGCAGGAGGCCGCGGCCAGACGAGGATCCGCATACGGGTCGGTGGGGCAGGGGCCGACCTGACCGTCAGGGCAGGTGCGGCCCACTGGCTGACGGGTGTGCGGAGCCAAGCGCGCTCCTAGCGTGGAAGTCGCTCCACCAACGCCATTCGCCACACCTCGTCACAGGAGGAACGTCATGACCGACCCCACCCAGAACACCGCCGCCGCTCCCACGCTCACGGACACCGAGGCCGACACCGCACCCCTCGCCGAGGGGGAGCTCGTCGAAGAGGTCTCCATCGACGGCATGTGCGGCGTCTACTGATGCTGGCCGGCGACGACTGGCGGCTGAGCCCGTCGGTGTCGTTGCGACCCGAGCCCTTCGGGGCCCTGGTCTATGACTTCTCGACACGGCGGCTCAGCTTCCTCAAGACCCTGCGCCTCCTCGATGTCGTCCGGCGCCTGGACGGCGCGACCGAGGTCGAGGCGGCCATGCGCGCGGCCGGCGTCGACGACGTCGAGTGGCAGGGCTACCTGAGCGCGCTCGACGAGCTCGCTGCAACCGGTGTCCTCTGCAAGGAGGCGTCATGACTGCGACCGCGCTGGCGCCGCCGCCACGCGTGGGCCGGCTGGTCGACCAGTTCGAGCTCGGCCTGGACGCGCCGATCTGCCTCACCTGGGAGCTGACCTACGCCTGCAACCTCGCGTGCCTGCACTGCCTGTCATCGTCGGGCCGGCGCGACCCCGACGAGCTGGACACGGAGGACGCCAAGGCGCTCATCCGCGAGTTCGAGCGGATGCAGATCTTCTACGTCAACATCGGCGGCGGTGAGCCGACGGTGCGCCCCGACTTCTGGGAGCTCCTCGACTACGCGGTCGAGCACCACGTGGGCGTCAAGTTCTCGACCAACGGCTTCCGGATCACCAAGGAGCGGGCCGAGAAGCTGGCAGCGACGGACTACATCGACGTACAGATCTCGCTCGACGGCGCGACTGCCGAGGTCAACGACGCGGTCCGCGGCCAGGGCACCTACGACGCCGCCATGAAGGCACTCGCCAACCTCCAGGCGGCCGGGATGACGGACTTCAAGATCTCGGTGGTGTGCACCCGCCACAACATCGACCAGCTCGACGAGTTCAAGGCGATCGCGGACAGCTACGGCGCCCAGCTGCGGTTGACGCGGCTGCGGCCGTCGGGTCGCGGTGCGGACGTATGGGACGAGCTGCACCCGCTGCCGCACCAGCAGCGCCAGCTCTACGACTGGCTGGTCCTCAACGGCGAGAAGGTGCTCACCGGCGACTCCTTCTTCCACCTTGCGGCGTACGGCGATCCGCTGCCCGGCCTCAACCTGTGCGGCGCCGGCCGCGTGGTCTGCCTGGTGGACCCGGTCGGGGACGTCTACGCGTGCCCGTTCGCGATCCACGACAGGTTCAAGGCCGGCAACATCCGTGACCTCGGCTTCGACCACGTCTGGAAGCACGCGCCGCTCTTCGAGGAGCTGCGCAGCCCGCAGACCGGCGGTGCCTGCGCGAAGTGCTCGGCCTACGACAGCTGTCGCGGTGGTTGCATGGCGGCCAAGTTCTTCACCGGGTTGCCGTTGGACGGCCCCGACCCGGAGTGCGTCAAGGGCAACGCCGAGGAGGCACTGGCGAGCCTGGACCGTGGTCAGCTGCCGGGATCGAGCCAGGACCACTCCCACACCGGCACGGTGCGCAACGCACCCGTCGGGCTCACGCTCGGAGCGACCCGGACGCGCCCGACGAGCGCGTGCGACGAGAGTCCGGTCGCGGGGATGGTCTGAGATGGGTGCGAGCTCGGCCGGCGAGCCCAGTCGACGCCTCGGCCTCGGCGGGGCGCGCTGGCCCACGATCGAGGGCGACCCGCCGCTGGTGCTCGTGCCCATCGGATCGCTCGAGCAGCACGGGCCGCACCTCCCGCTGGCCACGGACTCGATGCTCGCGTGTGCGGCGACCCGCGAGGTCGCCGTACGACTGGATGCTGCGGGTGTGCGCGTGCTGGTCGCGCCTGCTCTGGCCTATGGCGCCAGCGGCGAGCACGAGGACTTCCCCGGGACCATCTCGATCGGCCACGAGGCGCTCTACCTGCTGCTGGTCGAGCTCGGCAGGTCGGCCTGCCGGTGGGCCACGGGCCTGGTGTTCGTCAACGGCCACGGCGGCAACGTGCCCACGGTGGTGAGCGCCGTGAGCACCCTCCGCGACGAGGGTCGGCCAGCCGCCTGGACCGGGTTCGGGGTGCTGGGCGGTGACGCGCACGCCGGCCGCACGGAGACGTCGCTGCTGCGCAACCTGGCCCCGTGGACCGTGCGCATGGACCTCGCGGAGGCGGGGCCCACCGAGCCCATCGACCAGCTGATGCCGCGGTTGCGGAGTGTCGGAGTGCGCACCGTGTCGCCCAATGGAGTCCTGGGCGACCCGGCCGGGAGCTGTCCCGGGGAGGGCCGACGACTCTTCGAGGTGCTGGTCAACCGGCTGTACCGCGAGCTGACGGATCTCGACGTCGGCAGCGACGGCAGGCTGCGACGGCCCGAGCGCAGCAGGGTCGGCTCGTGAACCTGCCGGCCGGCTTCGGCGTCCGCCTCTCGTCGCGGACGAAGGTCTGCGACGGCGGCCGGTCTCTGGTGGGCGGCAGCCGTGGTTCGGTGCTCTACCTCAGCGAGGTGGCCGCCGACCTGCTCCACGGGGGATCGGTCCTGCGGACGCAGACGGGCGACGCCGCCACGCTGGCCAGGTCGCTGTTGGACCGCGGGTTCGCGGACCCGTGGTGGCCGGAGCCGGCCGGGCCCGACAGCGACGCCGTCGACGTCACGGTCGTGGTGCCGGTGCGGGACCTGGCGCACGACCTGACCTCGTTGCTCTCGTCGCTGCCGCCGTCGGTGCCGGTCGTGGTGGTCGACGACGGGTCGCGCGATCCCGAGCCCGTGGCCGAGGTCGCTCGTGCGTACGGCGCCGCGCTGGTCGTCCACGACGTCAACCGCGGCCCCGCGGCCGCCCGCAACTCCGGCCTGCGGCACGTGAGCACGCCATTCGTCGCCTTCTGTGACTCCGACATCGTCCCCGACCCCGGCTGGCTGGCGACCCTGCGCCGACATCTCGACGATCCCGCGCTGGCGATGGTGGCGCCGCGTGTGCTGGGTCCCGAGCGGCGCCCCGGCGACAGCTGGGTCGAGCGCTACGAACAGGCGCGGTCCTCCCTGGATCTCGGCCCGGAGGCGGCAGCCGTGCGCCAGCAGGGCACCGTTGCCTACCTGCCGAGTGCCTGCGTGGTGGCACGCGTCGCCGTGCTCGCCCGGCTCGGGTCCGGCCCCTTCGACGAGGCGTTGCGTTGCGGCGAGGACGTCGACCTGGTGTGGCGGCTGCTCGCCACGGGCGCAGGGGTGCGCTACGAGCCGGCGGCCACCGTGCGGCACCGGCATCGCGTGAGGCTGGGGGAGTGGCTGGGGCGCAAGGCCTTCTACGGCACGTCCGCGGCACCGCTGGCGCAGCGCCACGGGTCGGCGGTCGCCCCCCTCGTGATCTCGCCCTGGTCGGCGGTGTTCGCGGCCGCCCTGCTCGCCCAGCGCCGCTGGTCCGTCCCGGTGGCGCTCGCCTCGGCTGCCGTCGCCACCGCCGGGACCTCGCGACGGCTCGTCCGTAGTGAGCGGCCCGTTCGGGCGGCGGCGATCCTCACGCTGGAGGGCAGTGTCGCCGTGCTGTGGCAGACCGGAGCCGCGCTGACCCGCCACTACTGGCCGCTCGCGGTCCTGGCCGCGACCCGCTCACAGCGCGCCCGGCGCGCCCTGGTCGTGGCCGCGGTGGTCGACGGAGTGGTCGACCGGCGACGGGTCGGGGCGGACCTGGACCCGATCCGCTACGTGGTGGCTCGACGGCTGGACGACCTGGCCTACGGGGCCGGTGTCTGGCTCGGCGCTGCACGGGCGCGTTCCCTGCTCGCGTTGCGCCCCGACGTACGCCTGACTCGTCGCCGATGAGGGCGTTGCAACCACTTCGCAACCTGGGACGCGAGAGAGTGGCGATCGAACTTCGGAGAGGTGACGGATGACCGTGTCCACTGAGCCCATGAGTCGCGACGGCATGCGCGCGGAGGTGGCAGATTCCTGGCACCTGTCTGCCGCGGCGGGGGTGGACGCCGCGAGCGTCCAGGTGCCGATCACGCTCGACGGAGCCGACCTGCGCGACCACCGTGAGGCGCACCCGCTCGCCCAGGTTTTCCCGCTGCTCGACGACGTGCTCGGCCAGGCCGCGCGCGACTGCGGCGCGATCATGGCCGTCTCCGACGCGGCTGGCCAGCTGCTCTGGGTGTGCGGTTCGCCCTCGACCCTGCGCGAGGCCGAGAAGATCGCCTTCGTCGAGGGGTCCAACTGGGACGAACGGCTCGCCGGCACCAACGCTCCCGGTCTCGCGCTGCGGCTGGGCCAGCCGGTCCAGGTGCGCCGGTCCGAGCACTTCCGGCACTCCGTGCAGCAGTGGAGCTGTGCGGCCTCCCCGATCCACGACCCGACGTCCAGCACCCTGCTCGGGGTCCTCGACATCACCGGCAACGACGACATCGCGGTGCCGCAGACGATGGCGATGGTGCGAGCGGCGGCCCGGATGGCCGAGGCGGAGCTCGCCCGTGACCTGCTCACGCGCGCCGCCCGGCCGCTCGAGTCCAAGGCGGGGCCGCACGTCGTGGTCGAGCTGCTCGGACGCCACGAGGCGCTGCTCACGATCGATGCGCGCCACTCGCTGCGGCTCTCCCCGCGCCACAGCGAGATCCTGCTCCTGCTCGCCTCGGCCCCGCACGGGCTCTCCGGCGACGAGCTCGCCGTCCTGGTCTACGAGGACGACGGCGCGTCCTCCACCCTGCGCGCCGAGCTCAACCGGCTGCGCAACCTCCTCGGCGACGACCTGCTCGCCTCCCGCCCCTACCGGCTCGGCGCCCGGGTCGCCGGCGACTGGCTGGCGCTCGAGGCGCAGCTGGCGGCAGGCGACGTACGCCGAGCGCTTCGCGACTATCGCGGCCCGATCCTTCCGCGGTCGACCGCGCCCGGTGTCGTCCGGCTTCGCGACCAGCTCCACCACTCCCTGCGTGCCGCGGTGCTGGCGAGCAAGGAACCCGACCTGATGTCGACGTGGACGCGCTCACGGTGGGGTGCGGACGACTACGACATGTGGGTGGCGCAGCGTGACGCCATGGGCGCCGTGTCGCCGATGCGTTCGCTGGTCGACGGGCAGCTCGCGCGCCTCGACCGCGACCTGGCCTGAGGGTGAGCCTGAGGTTCGCAACGTTCATGCAACGTGCCCGCTCCTAGCGTGACGGTCGTCACACACTCCCTCACTCTCTGGAGCAACACATGACTGTCTACGCCCAGCCCGGAACCGACGGTTCGGACATCGAGGTCAAGAGCCGCTACGGCCACTACATCGGCGGCGAGTGGGTCGACCCGATCAAGGGCGGCTACTTCGAGAACATCTCCCCGGTCAACGGCAAGCCCTTCACCGAGGTCGCCCGCGGCACCGCCGAGGACATCGAGGCTGCCATCGACGCAGCCTGGAACGCCGCCGACGCCTGGGGTCGTACGTCGAGCACCGAGCGCTCCAACGTCCTGCTCAAGATCGCCGACCGGATGGAGGCGAACCTCGAGTCCCTCGCTGTGATCGAGACGTGGGACAACGGCAAGGCCGTGCGCGAGACGCTCAACGCGGACATGCCGCTGGCCATCGACCACTTCCGCTACTTCGCCGGTGCCCTGCGCGCCCAGGAGGGCGGCATCTCCGAGATCGACGAGAACACGATCGCCTACCACTTCCACGAGCCGCTGGGCGTCGTCGGTCAGATCATCCCGTGGAACTTCCCGATCCTGATGGCGGTCTGGAAGCTCGCGCCCGCCCTCGCCGCCGGCAACGCGGTGGTGCTCAAGCCCGCCGAGCAGACGCCGTGGTCGATCCTCAAGCTGATGGAGCTGATCGGCGACCTGCTGCCCGCGGGCGTGCTCAACGTCGTCAACGGCTTCGGCGTCGAGGCCGGCAAGCCGCTGGCCAGCAACAGCCGCATCCGCAAGATCGCCTTCACCGGCGAGACCACGACCGGGCGCCTGATCATGCAGTACGCCTCGGAGAACATCATCCCGGTCACGCTCGAGCTCGGCGGCAAGAGCCCGAACATCTTCTTCGACGACGTCGCGGCCGAGAAGGACGCCTTCTACGACAAGGCGCTCGAAGGCTTCACGATGTTCGCGCTCAACCAGGGCGAGGTCTGCACGTGTCCGTCGCGCGCGCTCGTGCAGCGCTCGATGTACTCCGACTTCGTGCCGGACGCGATCGCGCGGGTCGAGGCCATCACCCAGGGCAACCCGCTCGACGTCAGCACGATGATGGGCGCCCAGGCCTCCAACGACCAGCTCGAGAAGATCCTGTCCTACCTCGACATCGGCAAGCAGGAGGGCGCCAAGGTGCTCACCGGCGGCGAGCGCAACGTCCTCGAGGGCGACCTGGCCGAGGGCTACTACGTCCAGCCGACCGTCTTCGAGGGTGACAACTCGATGCGGATCTTCCAGGAGGAGATCTTCGGCCCGGTCGTCTCGCTGACCAGCTTCGACGACGAGGCCGACGCTCTCAAGATCGCCAACGACACGTTGTACGGCCTCGGTGCCGGCCTGTGGACCCGCGACGGCTCGCGTGCCTTCCGCGCCGGCAAGGCGATCCAGGCCGGGCGTGTCTGGACCAACTGCTACCACGCCTACCCCGCGCACGCGGCGTTCGGCGGATACAAGCAGTCGGGCATCGGCCGCGAGAACCACAAGATGATGCTCGACCACTACCAGCAGACCAAGAACCTCTTGGTCTCCTACAGCCCCGACAAGCTCGGGTTCTTCTGATCGAGGACGCGGAGCGGACTCGATCGTTGGTGGTTGAGCAGCGAGCGCGGCTGAGGCACGAAGCCGCGACCGAGCGTGTCGAAACCCGGTGAGAGGCGAAACATGAGTTCCATCGAGCGCGTAGCGGTCACCGGTGAGGCGGCGGAAATGATCCGCCGCCTCACCGAGGCGCACGGTCCCGTCATGTTCCACCAGTCCGGCGGTTGCTGCGACGGCTCGTCCCCGATGTGCTACCCCGACGGCGAGTTCCGCACCGGCGACTCCGACATCCATCTGGGCGACCTCGATGTCGGCCTCGAGCGCGACGTGCCGATGTGGATGTCGAAGTCGCAGTTCGAGTACTGGAGCCACACCCACCTGACCGTCGACGTGGTCAAGGGGCGCGGGGCCGGCTTCTCCCTCGAGGCTCCCGAAGGGGTGCGGTTCCTGATCAGGTCGCGGCTGATGTCGGACGAGGAGCACGCTGATCTCGAACGGCCGTGACCTGGGGCGCGAATGGGCTGACCTGTAGGCCGGGTTCTGTCCGCACCGGCCGAAACCGGGGCGGGGCGACCATCCATCTACGAGAGCCGTTGCCGACTCCCTCCAGCGATCTACCCGTGCACTCGGGCGGGCCGCCCTCGAACGCACACTGTCTGATCTTGCTCCGGGTGGGGTTTACCTAGCTGTACCGGTCGCCCGGTGCACTGGTGGGCTCTTACCCCACCGTTTCACCCTTACCGCTCGGTGCCGAAGCACCGAGTGGCGGTCTGTTTTCTGTGGCACTGTCCCGCGGGTTGCCCCGGATGGCCGTTAACCATCACCCTGCCCTGTGGAGCCCGGACCTTCCTCGGCCCACCGCACGTTGCCGTGTGGCGGAACGCGGTCGCCCGGCCAGCCCATTCGCGTGGCCAGTGTGTCAGATTTTCACCAGCACCCGCGCGAGCGGGGCGCCGCGCAGTGCTGGGGAGGACGCCGGGTCGCTCCACACGCGCTGCTCCAGGAAGCTCCTGAAGGCCCGGGCGGCTGCCGCGTCCGCGAAGTCGAGGTCGACCACGACGTAGGCCGGGTCCTCCTCGGGCTGGAGGATCCGCTCCGCCAGCACGCCCGCCTGGCGGCGGTGCTCGGCGAAGCGGGAGAAGGCGGCTGACCACGTCGCCAGGTCGCTGATCGGGTGCTCGATGTGCAGGGTCGCTGTCATGCCTCGACGCTAGGGACTGCGCTGCCGCGCCGTCATACCAGGAATCTGGTGATCTCCGGGGGCGCCTGCGAGGGATAGCGTGAGCGCGTGGACCGGGCTCTCGAACGTGCTCTGGACACGGTGGAGCGCGGGACCAGCCTGGGGCGCGAGCGCCGGGTCGCGATCCTCGCTGCGGTACGCCGAGCGGTGCCGTTCGACGCCTATGCGTGGGTCGTCACGGACCCGGCGACCGGTGTCGGGGCGGACCCCCTGGCGGAGGTCCCGGACCCCTCCCGGCTCCCCGCCCTGATCCGGAGCAAGTACCTCAGCCGCTGCAACCACTGGCGGACCATGCCCCGCCCGGTGAGCACGTGGACCGGGTGCGACGACGAGCGGAACGATCCGTGGGTGTCGATGCTGGCGTCGTACGGCGTCACGGACGTCGCCTCGATCGTGCTCGAGGACCGGTACGGCCTCTGGGCGTTCGCCGACCTGTGGCGGACGGGCGGCAGCTTCCGCGAGGAGGAGGTGGGCGCCCTGACCGCGAGCGCGGCCAGGCTGACCCGCATGGCCAGGGAGCTCTCGGCCCAGGGCTTCGTGCCGGGTGCCGGGCCGGGGCCGGAGGGGCCGGCGGTCCTCATCCTCGACCGCTCGCTGGTCGTGCAGCGGACGACGCCCGCGACCGAGGAGTTCCTGGCTCGCCTGCTGCCCGGCGCGGGGCGACCCGTGCCGGCTGCGGCCTACAACGTGGCCGCGCAGCTGCTCGCGCGCGCAGCCGGCGACCTCGCACCCGCTCGTGCCCGGGTGCACCTGGGGGAGGGATGCTGGTTGACCCTCGAGGCGGCGTGGTTCGACACGGGCATCGCCGTCACGATCTCGAGGACCACCCCGGAGGACCGGATCGAGCTCTTCACCAGGAGCCACGGCTTCTCCCAGCAGGAGTCCCGGGTGCTCGACCAGCTGGCGGTGGGCCACGACACCCGGGAGGTCGCGCACGCGTTGTCCATCGCCGAGTCGACGGTGCAGGAGCACCTGAAGTCGATCTTCCTCAAGACCGGCGTCCGCAGCCGCGCCGCACTCGTCGCGCGTGCGGTGGGAACGCCCGTCAGGGGTTCGTGAGCACCTCGGCGCCGTCGGCGGTGACGAGGAGGGTGTGCTCGAACTGCGCGCTCCGCCTCAGGTCACGCGTCACGACGGTCCACTCGTCGTCCCACATCGTCCACTCGTGGGTGCCGAGGTTGAGCATCGGCTCGATCGTGAACGTCATCCCGACCTGGATCTCCTCCGCGTGGTAGTCGGAGTCGAAGTGCGGGATGACCAGGCCGGAGTGGAAGCTGGTGCCGATGCCGTGCCCGGTGAAGTCCCGCACCACGCCGTACCCGAAGCGGGCGGCGTAGGCCTCGATGACGCGACCGATGACGTTGACGCGTCGTCCGGGCTTGACGGCCTTGATCGCGCGGTCGAGGGACTCCTTGGTGCGCTGCACCAGCAACTGCGACTCCTCGTCCACGTCGCCGGCGAGGAAGGTGGCGTTGGTGTCGCCGTGCACGCCGTTGAGGAAGGCGGTGATGTCGATGTTCACGATGTCGCCGTCCTGCACGACCGTGCTGTCCGGGATGCCGTGGCAGATGACCTCGTTGATGCTGGAGCACAGCGACTTGGGGAAGCCGCGGTAGCCGAGGGTCGAGGGATAGGCGCCGTGGTCGCAGAGGAACTCGTGGCCGAGGCGGTCGAGCTCGTCGGTGGTGATCCCGGGCGCCACTGCCGCGCCCACGAGCTCGCGGGCCTGCGCGGCCAGGCGAGAGGCGATCCGCATCTTCTCGATCGTCTCCGCGTCCTTGACCTCCGAACCGGTGAACGGGGCCGGGGCAGGCTTGTCGACGTATTCCGGGCGGACGATGCCCGCCGGCACTGCTCGACGCGGGGAGATGACGGCGGGGGCTACTGGACTCACGTCGGCGAGTGTAGTTTCTCCTGCATGAGTGACAGCGAGTACTGGTTCTGCCTCACCCACCGCGCCGTCGAAGGTGAAGACGGATGCCGCAACCAGGACCGTCTCGGGCCCTACGCGTCGGCTGAAGAAGCCGGCCGTGCCCTGGACAAGGTCGAGGAGCGCAACGAGGAGTGGGACAACGACCCCGCGTGGAACGACGACGGTCCGGGGTCCGGCGACGGCATGACCGACGGGACCCCGGACAACTGACGTCGGTTACTTCTTCGACTTCTTCTTGCTGGACTTGACCTTCTTGGTCTTGGCGCCCGACTTGTCCTTGCCCTTGCCGGTCGCCTTGGCAGCCTGGTCGACGACGGCCTGAGTCGCCGCGGCGGCCTTGCGCGAGTTCTTCTCCACGGTGGCGCTCACGTCGGTGATCGCCTTGCGGACCTCGTCGGCGATCCGGGTCGCGACGTCGCGCGCGACGCGCTCGGCGGTGTCCTGGGCGATCTTCTGCACGGCGACCGCGGAGTCGACTGCCTGAGCGCCGACGGCCGTGGCGCGGCCGACGGGCGTACGCCGCTTGGTGCTCGCCGGGGGAGTGGCGGCTGCGACCTTGGTGGGCGCGGCGGCGGGGGCTGCCTTCTTGGCCGGTGCCTTCTTCGCGGGCGCCTTGGCCGCGGCGCTGGTCTTCTTGGCGGGCGCCTTGGCCGCCGGAGCCGACTTCTTGGCCGGGGCGGACTTCTTCGCGGCGGCGGTCGTGGTCTTGGCGGTGCTGGTCTTCTTGGCGGGCGCCTTCACCGCCGGAGCCGACTTCTTGGCCGGGGCGGACTTCTTCGCGGCGGCGGTCGTGGTCTTCGCGGTGCTCGCCTTCTTCGCGGGGGCCTTCTTGGCCGGTGCCTTCTTGGCCGTCGGAGTGGCCGCCGACGTCTTCGCCGGCGCCTTCGCGACCGGGGCCTTCTCCGCTGCCGGAGACGTGGTCGCCGGGCTGCTGGTGGCGGGGGCCGCCGGGGTCGCCGTCGTGGCGCTGGTGGTGGTCGGGGTCTCACTCATGGGTGCTTCTCCTCAGAACCGTGGATGGCTGAGCCTTGATCCTGCCCGGGTGCCCACACGATGTCACTCGTGTACGGTGCGCCGCGTGTCACACCAGCAGCCGCTCGAGCCGTCCCCCGGGCGTCGTGACGACGCCTCTCCGTGGGCCTTCGCCGGGATGATCGGACTGGCCTCGGCCTTCTTCCTGTTCGCCGCGACGCCCACGGTCGTCAAGGTGCCGTGGTGGGTCGTCGCGCTGCTGATGGTGGTCTGGGCGGTCGCGCTGGTGCAGGGATGTCGCTGGTTCGTCCGCCGCCCCGTGGCCGTGCTCGTGCTGGCTGTCGTGCTCGGGATCGGCTGGTTCGCCGTCGTGATGGCGGGCGCGCGCTGGCTCGGCTGGACCTCTGCCTGAGGTCTCACCGGGGCGACACGCGCAGGATCCGGTCGTTGCTCCCGTTGCTGGTCGTCACCAGCAGGTCGCCGTCGGGCAACGACGTCACGGACCGCAGTCGCCCGTAGCGCCGCATGACCTCGGGCGTGCTCACGTCGACCTGCCTGAGTCCTGCGTCGAAGCGGATGAGCAGCAGCCGCTCGCCGGCGAGCGCGGCGACGGCCAGCGCCTCGCCGTACGCCCCCCAACTCGAGCCTGTGGTCCAGGCCGCTCCGGACGTGGCGATCGTGGGGGTGCCCGAGGTCCAGATGGCCTCGGTCTGCGCGCCGGGCAGGGACTGGTCGGTCATCGGCACGCTCTCGTCGTAGCCCGGACCGGGGTTCCAGCCGAAGTCGGCGCCGGGGGAGAGCGCGTTGACCTCGTCGTCACGGAAGGAGCCGTGCTCGACGCTCACCACCGCGCCGTCGGAGGGCCGCTGGGCCAGGCCCTGCACGTTGCGATGGCCGTAGGTGAACACCAGCCGCTGGCGGCGGTCGGGCGCGTCGGCGTACGGGTTGTCGGCCATCGCCGCACCGGTGCTGCGATGCACCCGCAGCACCTTGCCTCCGAGCGAGGACAGGTTGCGGGGGTTGGCCGGGTCGGCGGCATCACCGGTGCCGACGAAGAGCGCGCGAGAGCCGGTATCTAGGAGCAGCCGGCAGCCACCGTGGCGACCGCTCGTCGTCGGCAGCCCGGTCAGCACGTGCCGGACCAGCCGCGCACGCCGTACGTCGCCATCGAGCCGCCACAGGGAGACCCGGATGTCGTGCCGGCCCCCGGACCGCCAGCCCTGGCACGTCCAGAAGCGGCGGGTCTGCTCGAACCGCGGATCGACCGCCATCGACATGAGGCCCGTCTCGCCCGACACCCACACGCGTCTGCTCGGGAAGCGGACCGTCCGCCGTCTCCCGTCCCGCACGACGCTGAGGCGGGCCCGGTCACGTTCGGTGACCAGCAGGTCGCCGTTGCCGATCGGCTGGACGTCCCACGGGTTCTCGAGCCCGGCGACGACCGTGCGGACCCGTAGCTGCGGGTCAGTGCTGGCGCTGACCCGCAGGCGGTCCGCGGCAGGAGCGGGGGACAGCGCGGTGAGGGCGCCGAGGCCGAGGAGGCCGGACAGCACGAGAGCGGCGTGGCGTGACGACATTGCGACACGCTACGCCGCCCCGAGGTGCGCGTCTCGAGACCTAGAAGGTGTGCTCCGGGCCGGGGAAGGCGCCCGAGCGCACGTCGTCGGCATAGGCCTTGGCACCCTCGAGGAGCACGGTGTGCACGTCGGCGTACTGCTTGACGAACTTGGCCATGCGACCGGTGCGCAGTCCGAAGGCGTCCTGCCAGACGAGCACCTGGCCGTCGCAGCCGTTGCCGGCACCGATCCCGATGGTGGGGATGGTGAGCTCCTTGGAGATGCGCTCGGCGACGTCACCGGGGACCATCTCCATCACGACGGCGAACGCGCCCGCGTCCTGCACGGCGTGCGCGTCGGCGATGATCCGGTCGCTGCTCTCGCCGCGGCCCTGGACGCGGTAGCCGCCGAGGGTGTGCTCGGACTGGGGGGTGAAGCCGATGTGGGCCATGACCGGGATGCCGCCCTGGACGCACTTGGTGATGACGGGCGCCATCTCGGCGCCGCCCTCGAGCTTGACGCAGTGGGCGCCGGCTTCCTTCATGAAGCGCACGGCGGTGAGGTAACCCTGCTCGGGCGAGGCCTGGTAGCTGCCGAAGGGCAGGTCGCCGACGACCATCGCGCGGGTGACGCTGCGGGCCACGGCGCGGGTCAGGGGGAGCAGCTCGTCGACCGTCACCGGCAGGGAGGTCTCGTTGCCGTAGACGTTGTTGGACGCGGAGTCGCCGACCAGGAGGAGCTCGATGCCGGCCTCGTCGAAGGTCTGCGCGGTGTACATGTCGTAGGCCGTGAGCATGGTGATCTTCTCGCCACGCTCCTTCATCTCCCGGAGGTGATGGGTGCGGATCTTCTTGATCGGCGCGGGCGCAGCGGCCTGCGCGTCTGCGGGCTTGCTGCCGGCGCCGTACGGCGCGGTCTCTTCGGTCATGGGTGATCTCTCCTCCGGACATCTCGCGGCTCCCGGTCGGAGTCCACGGACGTGGTCAGGCTAGACCCCGGGATGGTCTGCGCGCTGTGGCCGTGGTCACGGTCGCGCGCTGACGTGGATGGTCTCAGCGGCTCGCATGCTGGGGATCGACGAACGCGAGATAGTCCGCAGGCGGCGCGTTCTCGGCGTAGTCGTCTCCCTCGCTGACGGTGCCGAGGTTGCCCATGCTGATGTTGAGCCCGGTCGCCTCGCCCTTCAGGAGGGAGGCGCCCACCAGGACGACGATCTCGCCCTTGTCGCCCCGGACCCGCCGTTGCTCATCGTCGGTCTCCACGGCGTAGCCGTGGTGCGCGAGCACGGCCGCGGACGCCGCGAGCGAATCAGTCGTCGAGGCAGCCGTGTCGACGATGCCGCCCGACGCGGTGTAGTCCCAGATGCCGAAGCCGCCGCGCTCGTAGTACGTCGCCTGCATCCCGCCGAGCCGCCCCCCGACGGCATCCATGAGGTCGGGCAACAGACGTGCTGCTTCGGTGTCCATCTCCGCCTTGAAGGTCTCGGCCTCGCTCGGCTCGTCGGCGGAGTCCCTGCCGCTGCAGGTTGCCGCCAGTGCGGCAACGAGCACCGCGACCAGCAACCCGACCAGCGGGTTGATCCTGGGGCGCGGCTTCACTTCAGGTAGTCCAGATAGTCCTCGGCGGGGGCGCTCTCTGCGAAGTCGTCGCCCTCGCTGATGGTGGCGGCGCTGCTCATCGACAGGTTGAGCGATGCGACACCCTTGTCGTCACCGGGAAATGCTGAGTCGACGAGGACGCTGATGTTGCCCTTGCTGGCCCGGAGCCGCACCTTCTCCTTGTCGGTCTCCACCGTGAATCCGTGGTCCTCGAGCGCACGCGAACCAGCGGCCAGAGCCTGGTCGTCGGTGCCCGGCAGGGCGTAGACGGTGCCCTTCGCGGTGTAGTCCCAGATGCCGAAGCCGCCGCGCTCGTGGAACGTCGCCTGCATGCCGTTCAGCTGACCGCCGAACGCTGTCATCAGGTCGGGCAACAGGCTCGCCGCCTCCGCGTCCATCTCCTTCTTGAAGGTCTTCGCATCGGGCATGTCGTCTCCGGAGTCCGTCGCACCGGGGCTGGTGCAGGCAGCGGCGAACGCCACGAGGAGGACGACGAGCAGGATCCGAGTCATGCGGCTCACCCTAGGCCGCGGCGTCACGGCCACAGATCCGTGAAGTCGTCGACCCGGTCCTCGACCCAGTCCTTGCCGTCGTTGTAGGTGTCCTTGGCCTCCTGGACGGTGGTGTCGAACTCCTTCTCCACCTGGTGGACGACCTCGTCCTTGGCCCAGTCGAGGGCCATGTCGTTGGCGTCCTGCGTGCGACCGCCGGTCAGGTCCGGCTCGTCGCCCTGCACGATGTCGGTGATGTTCGACAAGCTCTGCGAATGGGGGTCGAAGTAGGACGTGTGGTTCTCGATGCCCTTGTTGAGGCTGTCGGCGTGGAACTCCTCTCCGGGATCGACCGGGAAGACGTTGGCTCCGAAGTCGGCCTGCGTCGGATCCTTGCCCATCCCCAGGTCGCCATCGCGGCCCAGCCAGGAGACGAAGTCGTTGTCGGCAGCACCGGCGTAGACCTTGCCCTGCGGCATGCCGAGGTCGCTCGCGCTGTTGACGCTGTCCCCGCCGGCGCCGGGACTTCCGATGAGGGTCAGCGCGTCGGCATCCAGGCCGTGGTCGTGTGCGGCGTGGGCGGCCGTGGTCGAGCCGTAGCTGTGGCCGATCACGGTCAGGTTGGAGTCCGACGACTCCGGCCGCTGGTCGCTGGCACGCAGGCCGTCGACGAAGTCGGCCAGCAGCGCGCCGCCGGCCTCTGCCTTGCCCTCGTTGATCACGCTGCCCATGTCGAGGCCGTCGCCCGGCCAGTCCAGGGCGTTCTCGGGGTTCCAGCTCGGGGCGTCGTAGCCCATCCACGCGATCGTCGCGGCGGACTCGCCATTGGCGATCGCCTCCTTGTAGAGCGTGTAGGCGTCCTTGCCCTGGCCGGCGATGTTGCTGCCGTCATTCGTGATCCCGGGCACGATGACGGCCGTGTTGTCCGCGGTGTCGGGATCGCCGTAGCTGACGGCGACCGCGCCGTCGCCACCGAAGGCGCCGGGCTGGTAGACGAGGAGGTTGACGTCGACCGCGTCGGGGATCCCGTCCCTGTTCGCGTCCGGCAGGCCTTCCGCCGCCGGCACGTCGAGGGACTCCTGGGCCGCCTTCGCCCGGTCGAGCAGCTTCTGCTCCTCCTTGCTCAGGTCCTCCCCGGCGTCCTGCTTGGCCTGGAGGTCGTCGAGGTCGCGCTCCAGCGAGGTGCGGTTGGCGTCGTCGCGATCACCGGTCGGGATGCCGTTGGTGTTGCCGATCAGGTCGGGGTCGGCGATCTTGAGCGCTTCGCGTTCGGCCGGCGTCAGCTCGTTCCACCAGTCGTTGATCGCCTCGGGGTCGCCGCCCAGCCTCGTCAGCTCGGCCCGCAATGCAGCGATGTCGGTGGTGTCGCGATCGGCGGCATCCTGCCCCTCGGTCACGCTGTCGACCGCCTGGAAGGCGGTGATCAGTGTGTCCTCGGCCGACTCCACGTCGTCCCAGAGCTTCGTGATGTCGTCGACGAGCCGGTCGACCTTGCCCTGCAACGTCTCGGCCTGGCCCTGCAGGCTCGCGATGTCGTCGGCGGTGGACTGCTCGATCTTCGTGGTCAGCGCGTCGATCTCGCCGTTCAGGGTGTTGCGTCGACCGACGAGCTCGACGCGCGTGGCCGTGAGCTCGACGATCCGGGTGACGTACGTGTCGCAGGCGACGGCCACCCGGGTGAAGGCTGCCCGGACGCCATCGGTCTGGGTCGCCATCCGCGTCATGGCGTGATCGGCGGCCTCGGAGGCGTCACCCGTCCAGTCGGCGGGTGCGCCGTGGGCGGTCATCCACTCCGACACGTCGGACATCGAGGTGGCGGTCGAGCGCAGCGAGCTGGTGACGGTCGTGGCGGCCGAGGTCGCCTCGAGCTCGTCGATGGCCGCGACGTGGGCGGGCACCATGATCACGGTCATGACGGGCCAGCCGTCGGAGAGGCGTTGCGGTCGGTCCACGCCATGAGCTGCTGGCTGCGCGCAATGGTGTCCTCGTCTGCCTGGCGGACCAGCATGGCCGCCTCGCGAAGCGCATCGCCGTGATCGGTGGCCTTCGTCTGCAGCGACTTGATCCCCGACAGCCACGTGTCGATGAAGCCTTGGGCTGCGGTCGCGACCCGAGGGCCGAGCAGGCTGGCGTCGATGTCGGCCAAGGACGTGCGCGAGCCACGGATGGTCTCGCCGGTGTCCTCCCAGGCCTGGGCCGACGTGTTCAGGGCGGCGAGATAGACGTAGAGGCTCATGCGTCGACTCGCAGGTCGTCGTAGAGGTCCGCCGGGATGTAGAGCGGCTCGCTGGTGATGTTGATCGAGACGGCGTCACCGACCGCGCTGGCGATCAGCTCGAAGGGACCGGCGACGCCCCTCAGTCGTGGACTGCCGTCGGCCGCGGGCCTCGGCTCCCAGCCGAGTCGCACCAGCAGGTTGCCCAGGGACCTCAGGATCGGGAGAGCCCCGTCGCCCAGGTCGGTGTAGCTCGCTGCGGTTACCCATCGGCGTACCTCCGGATGGCTCTGGCTCCACCAGTAGTCCACCCGCGTCGCCGGCTCGTGCCCGACGTCGCGGCTCAGGGTGGCGAGGACGGTGTCGGCGTGCTGCTGGAGGGCACGGCACTGCGCGGGGGTCGCGCTCGGCCGGTCGAGGATCGGCTCGACCGGGGGGAGCAGCACGATGTTCACATCGGGGTGCCGCTCGCGCAGCGTCCGCATCATCGGATCAGCGGCGACGAGGTCTTCGGGGTCCATGCCAGACAGAGTGCTCCCCAACGGTGTCGGTGAAACCTGTTCGGCGAAAGCCTGTGGACGGGAACTGCACCCAGCGGGCCCCCTAGAGTGGCGCCGTGGACTTCTACTCGGCCTACGCCCAGGGCTTCGTGCGCGTCGCCGCGATCACGTTGCCGGTGGCGATCGGCGATCCCGCCACCAATGCCGCGCGCATCATCGAGCAGGCCAGGGCTGCCGCGGACGAGCACGTCGCGGTCGCGGTCTTCCCGGAGCTCGCGCTGAGCGGCTACTCGATCGACGACCTCTTCCTCCAGGACCCCCTGCTCGACGCGGTGCGTGCGGCACTCGACGAGATCGTGGAGGCGACCGCCGACCTGCTCTCACTCCTGGTCGTCGGGGCGCCGCTCGTCAAGGGCAACCGGGTCTACAACTGTGCCGTCGTGATCCACCGCGGGGAGATCCTCGGCATCGCGCCGAAGGCCTACCTGCCCAACTACCGCGAGTTTTACGAGCGCCGCTGGTTCGCCCCCGGCGACGACCAGCACGGGCAGTTCCTGACCCTGGCCGGCGAGGAGATCCCGTTCGGGCCCGACCTCATCTTCTCGGCCGCCGACGTGGACGGGCTCCTGCTGCACGCGGAGGTCTGCGAGGACATGTGGGTGCCGATCCCGCCGAGCGCGGAGGCCGCGCTGAACGGCGCGACCGTGCTCGTCAACCTCAGCGGCAGCCCGATCACCGTCGCCCGCGCGGAGGACCGTCGCCTGCTCGTGCGCAGTGCGAGCGCACGGTGCAACGCGGCGTACCTCTATGCGGCCGCAGGCCAGGGGGAGTCGACCACCGACCTGAGCTGGGACGGGCAGACGCTCATCTACGAGTGCGGTGACCTGCTCGCCGAGGGCGAACGCTTCGCCGAGGGCGCCGTGCGCACGGTCGTCGACGTCGACCTCGACCGGCTGCGCCAGGAGCGCCTGCGGATGGGCAGCTTCGACGACAACCGGCGCGGTGCGGGCGGCGAGGACGAGTTCCGCGTCATCGAGTTCGCGCTCGACCCGCCCGAGGGCGACATCGGCCTGCGCCGCAAGGTCGACCGTTTCCCGTTCGTGCCCGACGACGCCGAGCGGCTCGCGCTCGACTGCTACGAGGCCTACAACATCCAGGTGTCCGGCCTGGAGCGCCGCCTGGAGGCGATCGGCACGCCGAAGGCGATCATCGGCGTCAGCGGTGGTCTCGACTCGACGCACGCCCTGATCGTGGCGGCCAAGGCCATGGACCGGCTCGGTCGACCGAGGACCGACATCCACGCCTTCACGATGCCCGGCTTCGCGACCGGCGAGAAGACGAAGAGCTATGCCACGCGACTCAGCGAGGCGCTCGGCGTGACCTTCGAGACGCTCGACATCAGGCCCGCCGCCGAGCAGATGCTCAAGGACCTCGACCACCCCTACGCCGACGGCCAGAAGGTCTACGACGTCACCTTCGAGAACGTCCAGGCAGGGCTGCGCTACGACTACCTCTTCCGGCTGGCCAACCACCGCAGCGGAATCGTCGTCGGCACCGGCGACCTGTCCGAGCTCGCGCTCGGCTGGTGCACGTACGGCGTCGGCGACCAGATGTCGCACTACACGGTCAACGCTGGGGTGCCGAAGACGCTGGTCCAGCACCTCATCCGGTGGGTGGTCAGCAACGGCGAGTTCGGCGAGGAGACCAACGAGGTCCTCACCGAGATCCTCGAGCAGGAGATCACCCCCGAGCTGATCCCGATCGAGGAGGGCAAGAAGCCGCAGGCGACCGAGGACTCGGTCGGTCCCTACAACCTCCAGGACTTCTCGCTCTTCCACGTGGTCCGCCGCGGCTACCGCCCGCGCAAGATCGCGTTCCTGGCTTGGCACGCGTGGCGCGACGTCAGCGTGGGGGAGTGGCCGCCCGGCTTCCCCGAGAAGGCCCACGTGGCCTACGACCTGGCCGAGGTCCGCGCCTGGCTCGAGGTCTTCCTCAAGCGCTTCTTCGCCAACCAGTTCAAGCGCAGCGCCCTGCCCAACGGCCCCAAGGTCAGCGCCGGCGGGACGATGAGCCCGCGCGGCGACTGGCGGATGCCGAGCGACGCGACCGCGACAGCGTGGCTGGCCGACCTCGCCGCCGTACCGACGCAATCCCGCGACAACTAACCCGCCGAACCACGCGTCGTACCTGACGACTACCCCTGCAACTGGAAAGGTTTGCCAGTGCTCCGTCTCCCGGTCCGCCCCCTGACCGGCGCGCTTATCAGCGCCCTGGTGATCGCGACGACCTCCCTGCTCGGCAGCGCGCCCGTCAACGCCCTCCCCGCGGGCGACGAGTCGGCTGCCGCGCGCGTCGCGGCCACCTCCATCGAGTTCGACACCGACCTGACCCTCGAGATCGCCAGGTGCGAGGACTGTGTGGTCACGTTGTTCTCCTACGACGGGGTCAACCCCATCGACTCCTACGGTCCCGCCACGGTCACGGACGGCTCGGTGACGATCACGTTGCCCTCGGCGCGCACTGCCGGCATGAGCGTGCGCATCCAGCCCCCGTGGGTCACGGCCGTCGCCACGGACACCAACGTCGCGTGGCGCTACAACGGCACCGAGATCGGCGACCGCATCGGCTTCCGGAAGGCACGCACCAAGCGCCGTGCCAGCGGTTGCTGGGCCGGCACCGTCAACGAGGCCGTCACCCTCACCGTCAAGGTGCGCAAGGTCCCCTACCGGGGTCGCCCCGGGGCGATCGCGTGGGCGCCGGTGACCGAGAGCTATGTGCCGCCGATGGAGACCACTCGTCGCGGTGTGCTGGTCAGCGACGACGTCCTGTCCTGCAACATCCGCCGCTGACGGGCGCGACCGGCTCCCGCGCAGACGCCCCGACGCGCCGGCACGACCGTGCGACATGATGTGTCCATGGGCAAGCAGGAAGACTTCGTACTCCGCGCACTCGAAGAGCGCGACGTCCGCTTCGTGCGGTTGTGGTTCACCGACGTCCTGGGCTTCTTGAAGTCCGTGGCGGTGGCCCCGGCCGAGCTCGAGGGAGCCTTCGACGAGGGCATCGGCTTCGACGGCTCCGCGATCGAGGGCTTCGCCCGGGTCTACGAGTCCGACATGCTGGCCAAGCCCGACCCCGCGACGTTCCAGATCCTCCCGTGGCGCGGTGAGGGCCCCGCCACGGCCCGGATGTTCTGCGACATCGTGATGCCTGACGGCAGTCCGTCGTACGCCGATCCGCGCCACGTCCTCAAGCGCACCCTGTCCGCCGCGGCGGACAAGGGGTTCACGTTCTACACGCACCCCGAGATCGAGTTCTACCTCTTCAAGGACCACCCGGTGGCCGGCGAGGAGCCGCGTCCGGTCGACCGCAGCGGCTACTTCGACCACACCGCGCAGTCGATGGGCTCCGACTTCCGCCGCGAGGCCATCTCGATGCTCGAGGCGATGGGCATCTCCGTGGAGTTCAGCCACCACGAGGGCGGCCCGGGCCAGAACGAGATCGACCTGCGCTACGCCGACGCGCTCTCCACGGCCGACAACATCATGACGTTCCGCACGGTCGTGCGCGAGGTCGCGCTCAGCCAGGGCATCTGGGCCTCCTTCATGCCCAAGCCCTTCACCACCCACCCCGGCTCGGGCATGCACACGCACGTCTCGCTCTTCGAGGGCGACCGCAACGCCTTCTACGAGGCCGGCGCCGAATACCAGCTCTCCACCACTGGTCGTCAGTTCATCGCCGGCGTCCTGCGCCACGCCAGCGAGATCACCTGCGTCACCAACCAGTGGGTCAACTCCTACAAGCGGCTGATCGGCGGCGGCGAGGCCCCCTCCTACGTCTCGTGGGGCCACAACAACCGCAGCGCGATGGTCCGGGTCCCGATGTACAAGCCCAACAAGGGCCAGTCGACCCGCATCGAGCTGCGCACCATCGACGCCGCCTGCAACCCCTACCTCGCGTTCGCCGTCGTCCTGGCCGCCGGGATGAAGGGCATCGAGGAGGAGCTCACGCTGCCGCGCGAGGCCGAGGACGACGTCTGGTCGCTCACCGAGCGCGAGCGCACGGCCCTGGGCATCCAGCCGCTGCCGAAGAGCCTCTCGGAGGCCATCAGCATCGCCGAGGACTCCGAGCTGCTGGCCGAGACCCTGGGCGAGCACGTCTACGACTTCTTCCTGCGCAACAAGCGGGCGGAGTGGGACGAGTACCGCGGCCAGGTCTCCGCCTACGAGCGTGACCGGATGCTCCCGGTCATCTGAGGTGACCCCCACCGCCGGCTCCCTCGTCCGGCTCGGCTTCCTCGACGGTGCCGCCGCTCGCGCGGGCATCGAGCAGCTCGGGGCGGCCGGCCCGCAGCTGATGAGCCCGCTGGCGGCCTCGGCCGATCCGGATGCGGCGATCGAGGCACTGCTGCGGCTCGCCGATGCGGTCGAGGACCGCGAGGCGATGCTGGCCGAGCTCGCCGACGACGAGGGTACGGCGATGCGCCTGTGCTCGGTCCTGGGCGCGAGCGAGGCCCTCGCCGCCCACCTGGCGCGACACCCGGAGCAGTGGCGCGAGCTGAGCGACCCGACCCTCGGCACCACCCGGTCCCCGGCCTTCGCGATGCGGGCCGCGCTGCTCGAGTGCGTCGGCGCCGATCCGCTCGCCGAGCGGCCCGTCGCCACGGTGCCCGACGCGGAGGCGGTCGACGCGTTGCGGGTGCACTACCGGCGGATCCTCCTGCGCCTGGTCGCCCGCGACCTGGCCCACGACCTCGCCATCGACGACGCGGCCGCCGAGATCGCCGACCTCGCGGCCGGCACCCTCGAGGCGGCGCTGGCCGTCGCCCGCGCCCGCGTCGGCGAGACGGCGGCAGCCGCGACCCTGGCCGTGATCGCGATGGGCAAGTGCGGCGGCCACGAGCTCAACTACGTCTCCGACGTCGACGTGATCTTCGTCTTCGAGCCGACGGAGGGAGCCGACGAGGGGGTGGCCCTGCGCGCGGCCACGCAGCTGGCCTCGAACCTCATCCAGGTCTGCTCGGACCACACGGGCGAGGGGACGATCTGGCCGGTCGACGCCAACCTGCGGCCCGAGGGGTCGGCCGGGCCGCTGGTGCGCACGCTCGCCAGCCACCGCGGCTACTACGAGAAGTGGGCGAAGACCTGGGAGTTCCAGGCGCTGCTCAAGGCCAGGCCGGTGGCCGGCGACCTCGAGCTGGGGCGCAGCTACGTCGAGATGATCGAGCCGATGGTGTGGAGCGCGGCCGAGCGGGACGGGTTCGTGCACGACGTGCAGGCGATGCGTCGCCGCGTGCTCGAGCACATCCCCGCCCACGAGGCCGGACGGCAGCTGAAGCTCGGGTCGGGCGGCCTGCGCGACGTCGAGTTCGCCGTACAGCTCCTGCAGCTCGTGCACGGGCGCGCGGACGCCTCGGTGCGCTCCGCGACGACCCTGAGCGCGCTCGCCGAGCTGACGCGGGGCGGGTATGTCGGTCGCGAGGACGGCGAGGCGCTGCACGACGCCTATGCCTTCCTGCGCACGCTCGAGCACCGCATCCAGCTGCACCGGCTGCGGCGCACGCACGTCCTGCCCGAGGACGAGGCGTCGCTGCGCCGGCTGGGGCGGTCGCTGGGGCTCTACTCCGAGCCGATCGCCGAGCTCGACAAGCAGTGGAAGTACCACCGCCGCGAGGTGCGGCGCCTGCACGAGAAGATCTTCTACCGCCCGCTGCTCGCTGCCGTCGCCAAGCTCGCCGGCACCGACGCCCGGCTGTCGCTGGACGCCGCGGAGGCGCGGCTCTCGGCGCTCGGCTACGACGACCCCAAGGGCGCGTTGCGGCATCTCGAGGCGCTGACCGCCGGGGTGTCGCGCACCTCCGACATCCAGCGCACCCTGCTGCCGGTGATGCTGTCGTGGTTCGGCGACTCGCCCGATCCGGACGCCGGGCTCTTCGGCTTCCGTCGGCTCAGCGAGAGCCTGGGTCGCTCGTCGTGGTACCTCAAGATGCTGCGCGACGAGGGCCAGGTCGCCGAGCGGCTCGCCTTCCTGCTCGGCACCTCCCGCTATGCGACCGACCTGCTCGAGCGCGAGCCGCAGGGCGTGCGGATGCTGGGCAACGACCTCACCCCGCTGTCGGCCGAGGCGCTCACCACCGAGATGCGGTCCGTCGCGTCCCGCCAGGGCGACCCCGAGGAGGCGGTGCGGGCGATCCGGGCCGTACGCCGCCGCGAGCTCCTGCGCATCGCCTGCGGCGACCTCGTGGGCGAGACCGACGTGGCGCTGGTCGGCGCGGGCCTGTCGCGGCTCACGGACGCCACCTTGGAGGCGACGCTGGCGGTGGCGATGGACTCGGTGCGCGTGACGCGCGGGCTCGACACCGCGCCCAGCCGGATCGCGATCATCGCGATGGGGAGGTACGGCGGGTTCGAGCTGTCCTACGGCAGTGACGCCGACGTCATGTTCGTGCACGAGCCGACCGACGGTGCGCAGCCACAGGTCGCGGCGGCGTACGCCCAGGCCGTCGTGGGGGAGCTGCGGCGACTGCTGTCGCTGCCCGCCACCGATCCGCCGCTCGTGGTGGACGCCGACCTGAGGCCCGAGGGCAAGCAGGGTCCGATGGTGCGCACGCTGGCCTCCTTCGAGGCCTACTACGCCAAGTGGTCGCACGTGTGGGAGTTCCAGGCGCTGCTGCGCGCCGAGCCTGTCGTCGGCGATCCGGAGCTGCGCGAGCGCTTCACGGCGCTCATCGATCCGCTGCGTTTCCCCGCAGACGGGATCGCGCCGGACGACATCGTCGAGGTGCGGCGGATCAAGGCGCGGGTGGAGGCCGAGCGGCTGCCTCGCGGGGCCGACCCCAACACCCACCTCAAGCTCGGTCGCGGCGGGCTGGCCGACGTCGAGTGGACCGTCCAGCTGCTGCAGATGCGGCACGCGGGTGCGGTGCCGGAGCTGCGCACGACCCAGACGCTCGCGGCGCTCGACGCGGCGGTGGGCGCGGGGCTGATCGAGGCGGAGGACGCCGAGATCCTGACCGAGGCCTGGCGGCTGGTGAGCCGGATGCGCAACGCGGTCACGCTGGTGCGCGGCAAGCCGTCGGACCAGGTGCCGCGCGACGCGACCGAGCGGGCGGCCGTGGCCCAGGTGCTGGGCCACGTCGCGGGCGACTCGGACCGGATGGTCAACGACTACCTCCGCACCACCCGGCGTGCGCACGCGGTGGTGGAGAAGATCTTCTGGCAGGAGTGAAGGGCACAACTTCATTGGAGAATGAATGAAGTGTTACTCTTCTTTCTCGTGAGGTGAAGGCATGACAGCAACCACCGTGATCGGCGACCTGATCGGGTCGCGGGTCTCCGGCGACCGGCGTGCACTGCACGCCCGCTTCGAGCGCGCCCTCGACGAGGTCAACGAGCAGCTGTCCCCGCCCACCCCGATGCGGATCACCGTCGGCGACGAGTACCAAGGCGTGTTCGCCAGCCTCGGCGACGCCCTGACCGCCTCCCTGGCCGTGCGGCTGGCCCTGCTCCCGGAGGGCGACATCCGCCACGGGATCGGCCGCGGCGAGGTCCAGGTGCTCGGCACCTCGCCCCGGGTCGAGGACGGGCCAGGCTGGTGGGCGGCGCGCGCCGCGATCGAGCGGGTGCAGGAGGCCGAGGGCAAGGCCGCGACCCGCACGCTGCGCACGGCCTACGTCGCCGACCTCTCGTCCCAGGGGCCAGGCCCGGGCCCTGCCTCGGACGAGCCGCTCGTCAACGCCAGCCTGCTGCTGCGCGACGAGCTGGTCACCGCGCTGTCGGAGCGGTCGTTGTCGGTGCTGCGTGGTCTGCTGGCCGGACAGACGCAGCGTGACCTGGCCGACGAGCTGGGCATCAGTCCCTCGGCGGTCTCCCAGCGGGTGCGCGCCGACGGGCTGGGGACGATCCTGGCTGCGCACGAGCTGATGGGAGGACTGTCGTGAGCTGGCTCGCTGTGTTGCTGCTGGGTCTGGCGATGGCCGACCTGGCCCACTCGGTGCGGCCGGTGCGGGTCGTCCCGCAGTGCGTGGGTGCCATCGGCGCGGTGCTGGTCGGGCTGGCGGCCGGGCTGACGCAGGCGCGCGACGTCGCGGCCCTGGTGGTCATCGCGGTGGTGGTCGTCGCATGGGGCCAGACCGTGACGAGCGGCTTCGCGGGCCGGCTGCCCGCAGCGGTGCCGCTCGCGGTGCTCGCGGTGTCGGTGCTGCTGGCCATCGGGCTGGGCGGCCTGGCGGGCGAGGCCGACGGGCTGGTGGGCGACTGGCTGCGCTCGACGCCACTGCCCGCGCTGCAGGGCATGGAGGCCGACCGCGCGTTGTTGCTGGCCGGCGCGTTCGCCGTACAGCTCAGCACCGGAAACGTCGTGGTGCGGCTCGTGCTGGCGGCGACCGGCACCGTCAACCCGGCCCGGCACGGCCAGGTCGACGATCCGGAGATGCAGCTCAAGGGTGGCCGGCTGCTCGGGCCGATGGAGCGGGTCTTCATCCTCGGTCTGGCGCTCGCCGGTCAGGTGACAGCCGCCAGCATCGTGGTGGCGGCCAAGGGGCTGCTGCGCTTCCCCGAGCTGTCGTCGAAGCGTGACCAGGAGCGGATCCACCTGCTGACGGAATACTTCCTCGTCGGCAGCTTCGTCTCCTGGCTGGTCGCGCTGAGCTCGCTGGTGCTGCTGCGCCAGTGAAGTGCCGACGAGGCCCCGGAGCGTGTCCGGAGCCTCGTCGAGGATGAGAGCCGATCAGCCGCGCGTCACCTGGACGACGCTCGGGCGGGGGCCGGCGAACTGGCCGGGGCCAGCGGTGCCGGTCGACGGCACGTAGTCGGGGAAGCGCGAGCTCTGCGCCGCCCACGTGCCGTCCTCGCCGGGGTGCTGGACGGCGACGAAGACCGAGCCGTCCTTGTCGTGGATGAGCGGGCCACAGGTCTCGGCGTCGATCGGGACCGCCAGGAACTGCTGCACGCGTCCGCGCTCGGGGCCGGCGACCGGCACCTTGAACAGGCCGTCGTTGAGGCCGATCGAGCCGGGCTGGCCGTCCGTGGAGACCCACAGGTTGCCCACCGAGTCGAAGGCCACGTTGTCGGGACACGAGATCGGCGAGACGGGCCCGGTCCAGCCGCCGAAGTAGGTGCCGGCGGTGGCGGCGTCGCCGCAGATGAGGATGAGGTTCCAGGCGAACGTCGACGCCGTGTGGTCGCCGCCGGTCGGCTGCATCTCCACCACGTGGCCGTTCTTGTTGGCGTTGCGCGGGTTGGGCTCGGTCGCGCCCTCCTTGCCGACCTTGCCGCGGTCGGTGTTGTTGGTGCACGCGACGTAGATGAAGCCGTTGACGTAGTTGGGCTCGACGTCCTCGGGGCGGTCCATCTTGGTGGGCTGCACAACGTCCGCGGCGAGGCGGGTGAAGACCAGCACCTGCTCGGTGGTGAAGCCGGGGACGACGGACTGGCCGTCGACCGTCAGCGGGAGCCACTCGCCGGTGCCGTCGCTGACGCCGTCCTCGAGGCCGTCGCCGATGAAGCGGGCCACGGACAGGTCGCCGTGGGAGAGCAGCGTGAGGTTGTGCTTGCGGTCACTGGCCCTGCCGCCCGGGCGGAAGGTGTCGCGGGAGACGAAGCGGTAGACGTAGTCGAAGCGCTCGTCGTCGCCCATGTAGGCCACGACCTTGCCGTCACCGTTGACGATGACGTTGGCGCCCTCGTGCTTGAAGCGGCCCATCGCGGTGTGCTTGACGGGGGTGGACTTCGGGTCCTCCGGGTCGACCTCGACGATCCAGCCGAAGCGGTGGGGCTCGTTGGGGTTGGCGACCGCATCGAAGCGGGTGTCCAGCCCACGCCAGTTGCGCGAGTCGCCGGTGGCCGACAGCCCGTAGCGCTTCTCCTGGGCGCTGGTGCCCGCGGCGCGGAAGTACTGGTTGAAGTTCTCCTCGCCGGACAGGACGGTGCCCCACGGGGTGGTGCCGCCGGCGCAGTTGTTCAGGGTGCCCAGCACGCGGGTGCCCGACGGGTCGGCGGCGGTCTTGAGCAGGTCCGAGCCGGCGGCCGGCCCGTCGACGGTGAACGCGGTGTCGAGGGTGATCCGGCGGTTGCGAGCGCCGTTGGGGACGTAGGTCCAGGTCGAGCCGGCTGACCTGCGGCGCAGCTCGACGACGCTGAGGCCGTGGGCCGCCCAGGCGGTGCGGATCAGCTCGTCGGAGTCCATGTCCGGCGGGAACATGATGTTCTCGTTGGTGTACTCGTGGTTGGCGACCAGCAGCGCGCGGGTGCCCTTGCGGTCGGTCACGATGACGTCGACGTAGTCGCAGTTGTAGCCGAACTGCAGGGCCTGGGCCGCCGCGGTCTGGTTGGCGGCGTCGAAGACCGGTGCGCCGTCGAAGATCGGGTCACCCCAGCGGATGATCGGGTCCCAGCGGTAGCCCGCGGGCACAGTGACGGTGTCGATGTTGTTCGGCACCGGTGCGATCGGCGTGAACTCGAGGGCGCCCGCCGCCGGCGTGACGGCCTGGCCGGTGGAGATCGGGCTGCGGAACACCGCGGCAGCCGGCTGGCTGCTCAGCGCGACGCCGGCGGTGGTGACGGCGGCGGCACCGAGGACGCTGCGGCGCGAGAGGGCGGTGGCCGCGACGTCGCGGAAGTAGGAGGTCTTCGTGGTGTTCGGGACCTCCTGGAAGCACGCGTCGCCGCACCTGAGGTGACAGGTCACGGGGCTGCGGTTGCTGTGGACGAGATCTGCCATCGGGAGGGCACGACGCTGAGGAGTGAGGGTCATGGGGCGACCCAACCGGCACCGACCGACGCGCAGGTGACGTCGACGTGAACACCGGTTGCGATTCAGATGGGCGGCTGGCGCATGGGAGGATCGACCCGTGCCCGGCCATCCCGACCCGCTGCTGTGGTGGCGCGCCGGACTGGTGTCGGCGATGGCCTTCCTGCTCGGCGCCGTCGGTCACGTCAGCACCGGCGGGCTGCTGCCGTCGTGGTTCGCGCTCGCCGCGATGCTCGGTGTCGGTACGGCGACCAGTGCCGTCGTCCTCGCCCGGCCCGCCTCGGCGCGCCGCATCGTGGCGCTCGTGGTCCTGGGCCAGACGGCCTGCCACGGGCTGTTCAGCCTCACGGCCGGCCACGGTGGCGACGCCGCGCCGGCGGCCGTGGCTGTGTCACCCCGCACCCTGCCCCTGCGCGACGGGGCGCGCGTGGGGTCGTTGCAGGACCACTACGAGGCGACGGTTGCCACCACCTCGGCGGGGTCCGCGCTGACCCTGCCCGACCCGGTCGCCCTGCTCGACCACCTGCCGATGTTCCTGGCGCACACGGCGGTCGCCGTGCTCGTCGGGCTGTGGCTCGCCGCGGGTGAGCGGGCGCTCTGGTCACTGCTGGCGCTCGTGTTCGCCGCCGTGGTCTCGCTCCTCGTGGTCCCGCCAACAGTGCCGCTGGCCGTGCTGCGCCCGGCCCCGCTGCGACGTCGTCCGGCGACCCCGCCGCCACTCGCGCGTGTCGCGCGCACCGTCGTACGCCGCGGTCCACCGGCTCTCCTCGCCGCCTGACCTTCCCTTCCCGCGCGAGCGCGGGCGCCTGCGTCCTTCCTCGGCCGCAGGGCGCCCGCGCGTCCTCGCGCATCTCGTCACGTCGAGGAGAGACATGACCACCGACCTGCATCCTGCGCGCCTGCGCACCCGCACCTCCGCCTCCGGCACGGGCCTGTTCCGCGCCTTCTGGCGCTGGCACTTCTACGCCGCCTTCCTGGTGGCACCGGTGCTGCTGGTCCTGGCCGGCACCGGCCTGATCTACCTGTTCCGCTTCCAGCTCGAACCGCTCCTGCACGCCGACCTCATGGAGGTGTCGGCGCCGTCGGCCGACTCGATCCGGCAGCCCTACGCCAACCAGCTCGCCGCGGTGGAGCGGTCCTTCCCCGACGCCACCGTCCTCTCGATGACCGAACCGCGGTCGGAGGAGCGCAGCACCGTCTTCTCGCTCGCCCTGCCCGACGAGTCGACACGCGACGTGTTCGTCAGTCCGTACGGCGCCGACGTGCTCGGCTCGCTCGACCCCGACACCACGCTGTCCGGGCGTGCCGTGCGGCTGCACAGTGAGCTGATGGCCGGCGTGTGGGGCGAGCGGGTGATCGAGCTCGCGGCCTGCTGGGCGATCGTCATGGCGATCACCGGCTACTACCTGTTCTTCAAGGGCAGGCGCGCCCGGGCGCGCAGGCCGCGGTCGCTGCGCTCACGGCATGCGCGGATCGGGCTGGCGGGCGGCATCGGGCTGCTGTTCCTGCTCGTCTCGGGGCTGCCCTGGACGGGGTTCTGGGGCGAGCAGGCCCAGCGCCTCGCCACGGGGCAGGGGAGCTCGCTGTGGAGCCTGGACCACGGTGCCGTCTCCGATCCGGCCTCGACGCTGGACGAGTCACTGCCGCACAGCCACGCGAGCGACGTCCCGTGGGCGCAGGGCGCGTCGCCGGTGCCGCGCTCGTCACGGCCCTCGGGCGAGCCAGGCGAGAGGTCGATCGCCAACGTCGACACCGCTGTCGCCGTCGCGGCCGAGGCCGGGCTGCGGCACCCGATGACCGTCGCGCTGCCCGTCGCCGGCGACGGGGTGTTCTCGGTGATCGGCTTCGCCTTCGACGCTCCGAGCGACGAGCGGACGGTGCACGTCGACCAGTACGGCGGTGGGGTCGTGTCGACGTACGGCTTCGAGGACTATCCGACCCTGGCGAAGGTCGTGGCCCAGGGGATCGGGTTGCACGAGGGGCGCTCGTTGGGCGCCTGGTCGATGGCCGGCTCGACGCTGCTGTGCCTGCTGGTGATCGCGTCGTGCGTGACCGGCCCGCTGATGTGGTGGCAGCGCCGACCGTCGGGCTCGCTCGCTGCGCCGCGGGGGCGGCTGCCGCTGCGCGGGAGCCCGGCGTTGCTGGCGGGGCTGGTCGCCCTGGGCGTCCTGCTGCCGTTCTTCGGGCTGTCCGTGCTGGTGGTGCTGCTGCTCGACCTGCTCGTCGTCCGCCGGGTGCCGTGGCTCGCCGCGCGCCTCAACGCGTCCTGAGCCGAGCCTGCCGAAATGCAACGGACGGCGTGACCCCGCGAGGGGGTCACGCCGTCCGGCGCGTGGTGCGTGGGTCAGCCCTTGTTGACGGCCGACTTGAAAGCGGCGCCGGCCTTGAAGGCGGGGGCGGTGCTCGCGGCGATCTCGAGGGTCTCGCCGGTCTGCGGGTTGCGGCCCGTGCGGGCGTTGCGCTGACGCGCCTCGAACGTGCCGAAGCCGGGCAGCGTGACCTTGTCGCCACCGGCGACGGCGCTGGTGATCGACGACAGGACGGCCTCGATGGCCTTGTCGGCCTGGGCGTTGGTCAGCTCGGCGTGCTGCGCGACGGCGTCGCGGAGGTCGGACTTGTTCACTGGTTCTCCTCAACAGTTCGTGGTTGTTACAGCCGCTACCCAACACCACGGGACCGACAATGCCCAAGGCGGCCCCGGCGTGTTGCGGGGGACTAGACCAGCGTCAACCCGACCACGAGCATCACTGCGAGGACCACGAGGAGCACGATCACGAACGTGCTGACCATCGCGGGGCGTCCGTCGTGCTCGGGGTCGAGGTGTCCTGGACCGTGGTCGTGCATGCCACCGCGCTCGTCACGGGGAGCGTCTCCGGGGACCGGGCGATCATCGTCGGGGTACATGCCGGTCCCGTACCCAGACGGTGCCGGCTCCATGCCCCCGGCTTTCACTCGTCGCCGGGCGAGCTCGTTGCAGGCCCCAGAGGGGTCGCGCCTCCTTCGGCGGTCCACTCGCTGTTGCCGGCGTCGAGCGCCGGGTCGGACTCGGTGTCGTCCTGCGTGGCCGGCTCGCCTGCCTCGCGGTCCTCGTCCGCGCGCGCGTCGGCGGCGGTCTCGTCCTGTGGTCGCTCGTGCTGCGTCATGTCAGCTCCAATCCCGGACTCGGGTGTCGACACCCGGGGGAGTACCCATCGAGCACCCGGCCATGCGGCGCCATGGTCTAGATTCCGCACCGTGAGTGCTCAGGCCCCTTCTGCTGTCATCTTGATCCGCGCCGAACGGTTCACCCCCAACCCCGCGACCGCTGCCGACAACGCCTTCCAGGCCGAGCCCCCACCGGGGCAGTCGGACCTCGACACCTCCGTCAAGGCGCTGGCCGAGATGGATGCGCTCGCCGACGCCCTGCGTGACGCGGGCGTGCGGGTGCACGTGTTCGCCGACGAGGACCACACCCGCCCCGACAGCGTCTTCCCCAACAACTGGCTCTCCACGCACGCGGGCGGCTCGGTCGCGGTCTACCCGATGTATGCCTCCAACCGCCGTCACGAGCGCCGACACGACGTGCTGGAGATGCTCAAGTCGAGCTATCGGGTGCAGTCGATCATCGACTACTCCGGCCTCGAGCCCGACGGCATCTTCCTCGAGGGCACCGGCGCGATGGTGCTCGACCACGTCTCGCGGGTGGCCTACACCGCCCGCAGCCACCGGGCCGACTCTGCGGTGCTGGAGCGCTTCTGCACCGACTTCAACTACGAGCCGATGGCCTTTGACGCGGTCGACGCCCACGGCGTGCCGGTCTACCACACCAACGTCATCGCCTGCGTCGGCACGGACGTCGCGCTGATCGCCCTGGAGATGATCCCCGACGAGGTCCGGCGTGAACAGGTCCGCGAGCGGCTCTCCGTCAACGGCCGCACCGTCGTCGAGATCACCGAGGAGCAGGTCCGCGAGTTCGCCGGCAACGCCGTCGAGCTCTGTGGTCGTACGGCGGAGGGCCGGCGCCGCTACATCATGGCGATGTCCGCCCGGGCGCGCCGCAGCCTGCGGCCCGACCAGGTGGCGGCGATTGAGGAGTCCTGCGAGATCGTCGCGGTCGACATCCCGACGATCGAGCTGGCCGGTGGGTCCGTGCGCTGCATGATCGCCGGCGTCCACCTCGATCGCCGTCCGGGCGTCGAGCCCGAGCTGACCGAGGCCGTCGAGGCGATCAACGAGGACGCCCCGGCGACCGCCGACGGGCGCGACGTCGTCCTGGCTGACGCCTGAGTCAGCGGCGACCGCTCGACCGCGACAACGTGGCGTAGGCGAAGTCGACGAGGTAGTCGTTCAGCGCGTGGGACGCGGCCTCGGCCCCGTCGACGTCGCCGGACACGATCGACACCAGCAGCGTCGAGTGCAGCGTGGCGCCGGCCTTGATCTCGGCGTCCTCCGCGACGACGTGGGTGAACCAGAACCGGCGCGAGAGACCCTGCAGGGGAGCCATGGCGTCGGCGAGGTAGTCGTTGTGGGACCCGGCTGCGATCAGCTCGTGGGTGCCGCGGACGGTCTCGGCGTACTCACGCAGCGTGAAGGTGCCGTGGTCGAGCCGGCCCGCCATGACCTCCATCGCGGCGCGCTCGTCGGCCGTGGCGCGCTCGCACGCCAGCCGCACGGCCAGCGCCTCGAGGACGCGGCGCAGCTCGAGCATCCGGAGCTGGGCCTCGACCGAGGTGGGCGGGATCAGCACGCCCTTGTTGGGGTGGATCTCCACCATGCGGTTGCGCGACAGCTGCTGGAGGGCCTCGCGCACGGGCGTGCGACCGAGGCCGGTGCGCTCCATCAGGAGTGCCTCGGACACCAGTGAGCCCGGCTCGAGCTCCTGGAAGACGATCATCCGCTCGAGGTCGTGATAGGCCTGTGCTGCCTTGCCCGGCGTGGTCATCGAGCCCCCTCTCTTCGTGCTGATCCTAGGCGTCGCGCCGGTCCGGGGGACCGGCGGTGCCGACGGTCTCCAGAAAAGTTTTCCCGCCGAACCCTTGATATGTAACCAATATATTGGTTGTATACGGGAAGTCCACCCCCGAGACCTGGGTCACATGTCGCGAGTCGGCATCGCCCTCCGAGCGAAAGGGATGTCATGAGCAAGACATCCGTCATCGAGCAGCGTTCGATCGACTTCATCCCCGCCGAGGAGCGGCACGGCAGCGCACGCAGCCTGCTGTTCGTCTGGTTCGCGGCCAACACCTCGATCACCGCGGTGGTCACCGGCGCCCTGTTCGTCATCCTGGGCAACTCCGCGCTGTGGTCGATCCCGGCGATCGTGATCGGCAACATCGCGGGCGGCTTCTTCACGTCCCTGCACTCCGCGCAGGGCCCGCGGCTGGGCGTCCCGCAGATGATCCAGAGCCGCGCGCAGTTCGGCTACTTCGGCGCGATCCTGCCGCTGGTGCTGGCCCTGATGATCTTCCTCGGCTTCTACGCCACTGGCCTGGTGCTCGGCGGGCAGGCGATCGCGGACCTCCTGCACGTCTCGCAGCAGGTCGGCTCGGTCGTCTTCGCACTGATGTCGACGACGCTGGCGATCTTCGGCTACCGCCACATCCACCGCTTCTCGCACTTCGCAGCGGTGCTCAGCGGCCTGGTCTTCCTCGGGCTGTTCTTCAAGATCCTCGGCGACCCCGCGCTGGGCGACGTGCTGGACAACGGCGCCTTCGCGCTCGCTCCCTTCATCCTGGGCATCTCGCTGGCCGCGTCGTGGCAGCTGACGTTCGGTCCCTACATCGCCGACTACTCGCGCTACCTGCCCGCGGACACGCCCAAGTCGGCCACCATCGGCTGGACGTTCCTCGGCAGCGTCGTCGGTGCGTCGCTCGCGATGACGCTCGGCGCCTTCGTCGCCGCCCTCGGCGGAGACGCGTTCCTCGCCAACCAGGTGGGTTATCTCGCTGACTTCGGCGGGGTCCTCGGACCCGTGGTCCTGCTCGCCGTCATCGCCGGCAAGCTGACGGGCAACACCTTGAGCTCGTACGGCGGCTACATGTCGGTCGCCACCATCGTGACCAGCCTGACGCGCCAGTCCCGGATCGAGCCGCGCCACCGCGCGATCTACGTCGGCGTGATCTCGGCCGTCGCCCTGGCCATCGCGCTGGCCGCGACCGACAACTTCCTCGGCTCCTTCACCGACTTCCTGCTCTTCCTCCTCTACTTCATGACCCCGTGGTCGGCGGTCAACCTCGTCGACTACTACTGGGTGCGACGCGAGAAGTACGACGTCGCCGCGCTCTTCGACGCGGACGGCATCTACGGGAAGTTCAACAAGGGTGCTTTCGTCGCCTACGCCACTGGCGTGCTGATCCAGATCCCCTTCATGCACAGCCCGCTCTACACAGGTCCGATCTCCAACTGGCTCGGTGGCGCCGAGGTCGCCTGGGTCATCGGCCTGGTCGTCTCCGGCGGCCTCTACTACCTGTTCGCCACCCGGTCGCACACGACCATGCGCGACCAGCGCCGCATCCACGCCCACCGCTGATCGCCCAGACCCAGGACTCGAGGACCAGCCATGAAGTACGACCCCGCCTCCGAGAAGAGCCCGCTGCCCTTCTCCCCGTTCAAGAGCTGCACGGTGCCCCGCCCGATCGGTTGGCTCTCGAGCGTCAGCCCGGACGGCGTCGAGAACCTGGCGCCGTACAGCCAGTGGCAGAACCTCACCTTCGACCCGCCGATGGTGATGTTCTCCGCCAACCAGTATCCCGACGGGCGCCGCAAGGACACCGTGCTCAACGCCGAGCAGTCGGGCTGGTTCGTCTGGAACATGGCGACCTGGGACCTGCGCGAGGCCGTCAACATCAGTGCGATGGCCTTGCCTCCGGAGGAGAGCGAGTTCGACCGCGCCGGCGTGACCAAGCGCTATGCCGACCTCGCGCCGGTGCCGATGGTGGCGGAGAGCCCTGTGCACTTCGAGTGCCGCTATCTCTCCACGCACCGCATGGTCGGCGACTCCAACGTCGGGACCATCGACATCGTCTTCGCCAAGGTCGAGCGCATCCACATCGACGAGAGCGTCATCACGCCGGAGGGCAAGCTCGACATCCCGAAGATCCGCCCGATCGCGCGGATGGGCTACTACGACTACGCCGTGGTGAGCGACACCTTCGAGATGCGCATCCCCGGCGCATCCGAGGACGAGGCGCTCGGGTTGGCCGGCCAGGCCGGCTGACGCACCACGATCCACCCGCTGTGCCCCACCTGTTCCCCCGCAGGACAGCGGGTCAGGCCCGGCCGTCCCTCCCCGGACGGCCGGGCCGCCTTCTTTGGCCGATCACCCGTGCGGGGGTGGACGTCGGCGGACGGGTGGTGGAGTCTCGGGTCGGAGGGAGTTGTTGCTGTGCGCGCCCTGGGAGAGGCATTCACGACACGACCGGTGCTCGCTCTCGCCCTCGCGGCGAGGGCGGCGCTGGCGGCGGTGCTGGCGTGGGTGATCGTCGCGCCCTTCGACGGCGTCGCCGACCAGTACGCCTATTACGCACCGTTCGGGGCAGTGGTCGTCGTGTCGACGACGGTGATGGGCTCGCTGCGCACGTCCGCGGAGGTCTTCCTGGCCCTGACCGTCGGCGCGTCCCTCGGCCTGGTCGTCCAGGCGCTGTCGCTCCCGAGCCCACTGGCGGTGGGCCTCGTCGTCGGCATCGGCACCCTGCTGTCCCCGCTGCGCTGGCTGGGCGCCATGGGGTCCTGGGCGCCGATCTCGGCCCTGTTCGTGCTGATCCTCGGCGCAGGCCAGCCGGAGAACTTCGTGGCCGGCTACCTCGGGCTGACGTCGCTGGGGGCCATGGTCGGCACGGCCGTCAACCTGCTCATGCCGCCGCTGCACTTCGTGGCCACCGAGCGCGCGCAGGAGTCCCTGCGGGAGGCGCTGGTCACCCAGCTGGACGTGCTCGCCGAGAGGCTTGACGAGCAGTCGCCGGCGGACGACGCCACGGTGCTCGAGACGCCGGAACGGCTCCGACGCCGCGGTCTCGCCGTCGAGGACCTGGCGGCGCAGGCCCTCGGTGGACCGCGGGTCAACTGGCGGCTGCTGCGCCGGCAGGAGCGCGCGAACCGGGTCCAGGAGCGCGGCAGCGCCCTCGCGGCGCTCGCCCTGGCTGTCGGCGGGATCGTCGACACCCTCGACCGGCAGGCCGGACCCCACGAGGTGCGTGCGCCCTGGCGCTCACCGCTGGGGGAGCCAACTGCCCGGGCGCTGCGGGCGACCGCGGAGGTGCTGCGTGCCGTCGACCAGCCGGAGGGCAGGCAGCGCTACGACGAGGCGCGCGACCTCGTCGACGCGCTGGCGAGGGCCGTGCCCGCCGTACCGGCCGCAGAGCTGGAGGACCGGTTCACGGCGGGCTCGCTGGTCCTGGGCCTGCGTCGCACCCTGGACGCCGTCGAGCCCACCGCCGGCTGAGCCGGCCTCAGCGACCGGCGGCGAGCATCTCGTCGCGCGTGGGGACCTTGACCCGGATCCGGCCCGCGGGCTCGCCGAGCGAGATCTCGTGCTGGTCGAGCTTGACCCAGTTCGTGTGGTCGAACACCTCGACGCCGCGCTCGGCGAAGTAGGTGTCGACAGCCTCGGGGGAGCGCTGCGGAGCGGTCTCGGTCGTGGTCGCGAGCAGGTGGGCCACCGTCTGGGCGGCGTCGCTCTTGGTGTGGCCGATGAGGCCGACCGGGCCACGCTTGATCCAGCCGGTCACGAAGGTGCCGGGGATCGGGTTGCCGTCGAGGTCGAGGACCTTGCCCTCGTCGTTGGGGATCACGGCGTTGCGCTGGTCCCACGGGAGGCCGGGCAGTGCCTCGCTGCGGTAGCCGATGGCGCGGTAGACCTGCTGCACCTCCCAGTCGGTGAACTCGCCGGTGCCCTCGACGTTGCCGTCCTCGAGGGGCGAGTGCGTGCGCTCGGTGCGGAAGGCGGTGACCTTGCCGTCCACGCCGAGGATCTCGGTCGGCGCCTCGCAGAAGTGCAGGTGGATGCGGTGGGGCTTGCCGACCTCGTCGCGTCCGACCCAGTTGGCGAGTGTGTCGAGCACCATCTTCTGGGCCTTGTGCTTGCCGATGTGCTCCATGGCGTGGGCGTCGACGTCGAAGCCCTCGGGGTGGACGATCACCTCGACGTTGGGCGAGTGGTTGAGCTCGCGGAGCTCGAGCGGCGAGAACTTCGCGTAGGCGGGGCCACGCCGGGCGAAGACGTGCACGTCGGTGATCTTCTTGGCAGCGAGACCCTGGTAGACCTGCGCCGGGATGTCGGTCACCAGCATCTCGTCCGCGGTCTTGGCCAGCACCCGGGCCACGTCGAGGGCCACGTTGCCGACACCGACGACGGCGACCGAAGTGGCGTCCTCGAAGTCCCACGTCGGGGCGTCGTCGGGGTGGGCGTCATACCAGGAGACGAAGTCGGCGGCACCGAGCGACAGCTCCTCGCCGGCGATGCCGAGGTCGCGGTCGGCCTTCGCGCCGGTCGAGAAGATGACGGCGTCGTAGTACGCGTGGAGATCCTCGAGCTTGACGTCCGAGCCGAAGTCGATGTTGCCGAGGAAACGGATCTCGTCCTTGGCCAGGACCCGGTCCAGCGCCTTGATGATCTCCTTGATTCGCGGGTGGTCGGGAGCGACGCCGTAGCGGACCAGGCCGAAGGGCGCGGGCAGCCGCTCGAGGATGTCGACCGAGACGTCGACGTCGGACTTGGTGAGGATGTCCGCGGCGTAGATGCCGGCCGGGCCGCCGCCGACGATGGCTACACGAAGAGTCATGGTGGGAATTCTCGCTGATGCCCGAGCGGTCACAGAACGAAGTTGTGGTTGTGAGACCACAAGAGTGACTTGTGGCACGGTACTCTCGCGATCGTGCTGGGACCCCATGTGCCGGAGCTGCGTGCTCTGGAGCTGCTCGTGGAGGTCGCACGCTCCGGCAGCCTGAGCTCGGCCGCCGAGCTCCTGGGCATCACCCAGCAGGCCGCGTCGTCGCGGATCCGCACCATGGAGTCCCTCGTGGGCGCGTCCCTGCTGGTCCGGACCCGCCGTGGCTCGGCCCTCACTCCGACCGGCGACCTCGTGGTCCAGTGGGCCGGCCGGGTGCTGGAGGAGGCGGCCCAGCTCGACGCCGGGATCGCGGCGCTCCGCTCGGACCGGCGCGGCCACCTGCGCATCGCGGCCAGCCTGACGATCGCCGAGCACCTCCTGCCGGGCTGGCTGGTCGCCGTACGCGCCGATCAGGTGCGCGCGGGTCACGAGCCCACCGACTTCACGATGACCGCGACCAACAGCGAGCGGGTCGTCGCGCTCGTGACGGCCGGCGAGGTCGACCTCGGGTTCGTCGAGGGCCCGGACGCCCCGTCCGGGCTGCACCACCGGCTGGTGGGGCGCGACGAGCTGGTGGTCGTCGTCGCGAAGGACCACGAGTGGGCCCGGCGAGCACGGCGCCGGGTCGCGGCCAGCACGCTGGCGGCGACGCCGCTGGTCGTGCGCGAGGCCGGCTCCGGCACCCGCACCGTGCTCGAGCGGGCGCTCGCAGGGCTCCCGGTCGCAGCACCGGTCCTCGAGCTGTCGAGCACGGCGGCCGTCCGCGCCGCCGTGGCCGCCGGCGCCGGACCGGCGGTGCTCGGGGCGCACGCGGTGCGCGACGACCTGGCGACCGGTCGGCTCGTCGCGATCACTGTGGCCGGTCTCGACCTGACCCGGAGGCTGAACGCCGTGTGGCGCGACAGCGCCCAGCCCCCGGCCGGCCCGGCACGCGAGCTCGTCGCGAGGGCCGTGCGGTCCCACCAGGGCCGCTGACCCGGCCCGTGCGGCAGGGCCGTCGGTGGCTTCTGGGATGCTGACGCCCGATCAGGGCACGAGCTGGAGCAGCGACACCGGGAGGACGGTCGAGATGAGCGAGATCGCCGGCGAGCTGGCGCGGGTGCGCTCTGCCTTCGCGCAGCCGACCCTCACGCTGCTCCACCAGCGCCAGGCACCCGTCGTCATCACCATCTTCCGCGCCGCGTTCGGCCGCAACAACAAGCCGATCGCGACGGCCCGGCTGCACACCCAGGTCGAGGAGCACCTCGCCCAGATCCGGCTGGCGGGGGAGACCGAGGTCCCCAACGGCACCGGGCGCGAGATCTGCCACCGATGGATGCGCGGGCAGTGGCTGGTCCGCTCGCTCGACGAGTCCGGCCGCGAGGTCTACTCGCTCACCTCCCACGCGCAGCAGGCGCTCGAGCTGGTGAAGAACCTCGCGCGCGATCGCGCCACCCTCAGCGAGCACCGCATCGCCACCATCCTCGGCACCATCCGCCGGTTCAACGCCGAGGCCAATCCCGACCGCACCGCCCGCGTCACCATCCTCAACACCGAGATCGCGCGGCTGCAGGCCGAGCGCGACCGGCTGGTCGAGGGCGCCGAGATCGTGAGTGCGACCGAGGACTTCATGCTCGAGGGGTTCACCGAGCTGCTCTCGCTGATCTCCGCGCTGCCGAGCGACTTCGCCCGCGTGGAGGAGCGCTTCGCCACCATCCGGGCCGAGATCTTGGCCGCGTTCCGCGCCGAGGACCGACCGGCCGGTGAGGTGATCGACGACTACCTCGCCCGGGCCGACGCCCTGATGACGGCGACCCACGAGGGACGCGCCTTCGAGGGCGCCTTCGCGCTGCTGCGCGACGACGCCCTGGTGACCCAGCTGCGGGAGGACCTCACCGCCCTGCTGGAGCACCCGCTCTCCGACGCCATCCTGGGCGAGGCCGACCGCGCGGAGCTCCGCGGGACGGTGCGGCTGGTGCGCGACGGCCTGGACCGCGTCCTCGCCCAGCGCTCCCGGGTCACCGCGACCCTGAAGGAATACATCGTCTCCCACGACGACGTCCGCGACCGGGAGCTGGAGCAGACCCTGCGCCAGGTGGAGTCCGAGCTGATGACGTGGATGGCGACGACCGGGCCGCGCGCGACCCACGACGTGCCGTTGCTGCCCGCCCGCACCACCGTCGACCACCTCCGCGAGCGTTTCCACGACCCGGCCGACGACGTGCTGCCCGACCGGATCACCGTCGCCGACCCCGACGCGGCGCCGGCCGTCTCGCTCGCGTCGCTGATGGCCCAGGGCGGGCCGCGGCTGACGTCGCTGCGCGAGCGCCTCGAGCAGGTGCTGGGCGACCTGCTGCCGGTGGCGACGCTCGGCGAGCTCTTCGAGGGCCTCGAGCCGTCGATGCGTCGCCCGGTCGAGATCTTCGGGCTGCTGCACCTCGCGGCCGACCGCGGCTGGGAGGCCGAGGAGGCCCTCGAGTCCTACTCCGCGGTCCGTCACGACGGCTCGCGCCGCACCTTCGCACTGCCCCGCATGCCCCTGCCCGACCCCGACCTCGGGCACGACAACCAGCAGGAGACCCCAGCATGAGCGAGCACAGCGACATCGAGGCACCCGACGGCGAGGACTTCGACCTCGACCTCGACGACGCGTCCGTGTCCCTGTGGGAGGGCGACGAGGGTGGCCTCGAGCACGCCCAGCGACTCGCCCTGGTCACGCTGCTCAAGCAGCGCTTCATCAGCGCCCGCACCCACCCGCGCGACTGGCGGGTGTTGGTCGAGCACGAGCGGGTACTGCGCTCGCGGCTCAACGACCTCTTCCTCGACCTCCAGATCGACCGCGGCCGCGAGGTCGCCTGGAAGCGGCAGGCGGTCTCCGAGACCGGCAGCCGCTTCCCGACCTTGTTGTACGACGCCGCGTGGTCGCGCGAGGAGACGCTGGTGCTCGTCCACCTGCGCGACCGGCTGCGCGCCGGCCAGGCCGGCGGTGACGCACGGGTCTTCATCGACCGGGAGGACATCGTTGAATACGTCGCGAGCTTCCGCCCGCCCCACGCCACCGACGAGGCGGGCGACGAGAAGCGCGCCCGCAACGCCGTGCTCAGCGTGGCGAAGGCCGGGCTGCTGATCGCGACCGCCAGCGAGGAGCGCTTCGAGATCTGCGAGGCCGTCGAGCCGCTGCTCCCGCTCGAGCTGCTCCAGGAGCTGCTCGAGGCCCTCCAGCGTGCCAACGGGGTCCCGCTCGAGCCGGAGGACGACAGCCTGTTCGACGACGACGAGCCCGAGCTCCACGACCACACCGAGGGGGAGTGACGATGTCCATCGACGAGATCGAGCAGATCGAGGACGACGGGACCGTCGAGGGGCTCTTCGACCGCGGCGTGGTCGCGACCCCCGCCGACGACACCGTGCAGTGGCGTGCCGCGCTCCTGCAGCTGGTCAACTGGGGCGGCTTCGGCGGCCTGACGACGGTCCCGCTCCGGGGCGAGGCCACGATGATCTCCGGCGGCTCCGGGGTCGGCAAGAGCACGATCCTGGACGCCTACACCGCGCTGATGATGCCGTCGGACACCAAGTTCAACGGCGCCTCCAACGACGCGGTGGCCGGTCGCGCCCGTGGAGTCGGCCAGCGCAACCTGCTGTCCTACCTGCGCGGTGCGGTCGACGTCATCGACGACCCCCGCACCGGTCGACCGGTGGAAAAGCTGCTGCGCGGCAAGGGCACCGACACCTGGGGCGCGGTGGCGATGACCTTCGTCAACGACCAGGGCGGCAGGTTCACGGCCCTGCGCACCTACTACGTCCCGCGCCGTGCGGTCCGGTCCGGCGACGTGCAGATGCAGCTCGCCACGCACGAGGGGTCGCTCAGCCTCGAGACGCTCGAGGTCGCCGTACCCGAGCGCTTCCACGCCAGCACCCTCAAGAAGCTGTTCCCGGGCGTCCGGGTGCACCGCACCTACGCTGAATACTCCGCCGTCCTGCACGCCCGGTTGGGCATCGGCGCCAACGGCGACGGTGCGAAGGCGCTGCGGCTGCTCTCGCGCATCCAGGCCGGCAACCAGGTGCGCAGCGTCGACGAGCTCTACAAGGAGATGGTGCTCGAGCGTCCCTCGACCTATGCCGCCGCCGATCGCGCCATCGAGCACTTCGACGACCTCGACGCCGCCCACTCCGCGATGCGCACCGAGGAGCAGAAGCTCGAGCTGCTCGAGCCGATCACCGCGCTGCACGAGCGTCGCGACACCGCCCGACGGCGCCAGGCCGAGCTCGACTCCTACGGCGTCACCCTGACCGGCGACACCCCGCTGCGGCTGTGGCTGCTGCGCACCCACCTGCGCCTGCTCGAGGCGGCGGTGGCCGCCAACCGCGATGCGCGTACGGCGACCGGCGACGAGCTCGCCGCGACGACCTCCGCGGAGGTGGCGCGCCACAAGGACCTCGAGGACGCCAAGGAGGCACACCGCGCCGCCGGCGGCTCGACCCTCCAGGCCCTCGGGCTGTCGCTGGAGCAGGAACAGGTCGTGCGCGAGGACCGGCTCGGCCGGCGATCGGTCCTGCAGGAGCGGCTGCTCCCGCTGATCGACGCGTCGGACGCCCAGGCTCCCGGCGTCGATGGCGCCCTGTCCTCGGCAGCGGCGTTCGCGACGCTCCAGGAGCACGCCCGCCAGTGGCTGAGCGGGCGCGAGTCCGACCACGAGCGCCTGAAGCGGGAGCGCGACGCCGTGCTGCGCCGCGGCTATCCGCTGCAGCAGCGGCAGAGCGAGCTGCGCACCGAGCGCGCCTCGCTGGAGGGGCGCGCGAGCCGGGTGCCCGGGCCCCTGCACGAGATGCGCGCCGAGGTCGCCGCGGCGAGCGGGCTGGGCATCGACGAGCTGCCGTTCGTGGCCGAGCTGGTCGACGTCGCACCCGAGGAGGCACGCTGGCGCACCGCGATCGAGACCGTGCTCGGCGGCACCGCCCGGGTGCTGCTGGTCCCGCTCGACCGGCTCGAGGACTTCTCCGCAGCCATCGACGGCCTCCACCTGCGCGGTCGCCTGACCTTCGAGGGCGTGCCCCTCGACCTGCCCGACCTCGGCCCCGCCGATCCCGAGTGCATCGCCGGCAAGCTGGTGTTCAAGGACTCGGCCTTCGCCGGCTGGGTCCAGGCCCACGTGTGTGAGCCGTCGCGCAACGCCCTGTGCGTCGAGACCACCGCCGGGCTGACGGGCAGCGGCCTGCGGGTCACGTTGGCCGGCCAGACGCGCAGCGGACGGCGCGGTGCCCACGGCCGCAGCAGCGCCCGCAGCATCATCGGCTTCTCCAACGAGGACGCCCTCGCCGAGATCGACCAGGAGCTGGCCTCGATCGTCGACCAGCTGGGTGAGGTCGACGGACAGGTTGCCGAGCTGGACCGGCAGCTGCGGGTCTCCGAGCGGCAGCGCACCGCCTACGACGCGGTCGCGGCCGCACGCTTCGACGACCTCGACGTGGAGGGCAGCGACCAGCGCATCGCCGAGCTCGAACGGAGACGGGTCGAGATCCTCGGCTCCGACGACCAGCTCCAGGTGCTGCAGGGCCAGATCGAGCAGCTCGGGCTCGAGCTGGAGGAGGCGCGCAAGAAGCGCTTCGGCCTGGAGCAGCGCCAGCGTGAGCTCAACAACGCCCACGGTGAGCTGGTCGACTCCGAGGACCTCGTCAAGGACCGGCTGGACGCCATGGAGCGCGCCGGGACGGCGGCCCCGTCCGTGGAGCAGCACGCGGCGCTGGGCGCGGAGTTCGCCGCGGCGGCCGCACCGGCCGATCCCGAGGAGCTCGACCGCTTCAGCGAGAACTCCCAGCGGTTGGAGGAGCGCCTGCGCGCCGCGGTCGGCGACGCGGAGGCCGAGATGAGGCGCGTCGAGGAGGAGCTCGCCGGGATCTTCCGGCTCTACAAGCTCCAGTGGGACTCGCCCAACCTGGGCGTGACGGTCGACTCGTACGCCGACTACGCCCGCATCCTCGACGAGATCCGCGGCAAGGGGCTGGCGCAGCGGCGTTCGGAGTGGCGGCGTCGCCTGACCGAGTGGAGCGGTCAGGACCTCGTCCCGCTGGTGGGCGCGATGGCGGCCTCGATCGAGGACATCGAGGACCGGCTCGAGCCGATCAACGCGATCCTGCGGCGCCTCACCTTCGGCGCCTCCGGCGACCGGCTGCGGATCCGGTTGCGTCGGCTCGCGCCGGCGCACGTGCAGGTGTTCATGAAGGACCTGCGCGCCCTGTCGGCCGGCGCGACCAGCGAGCTGGGCGAGGACGACCTGGACAAGCGGTTCACCGACCTGAGCCGTTTCATGACCCAGCTCCGCAAGCCGTCCCACGTCGGCGAGGGCACGACCGATCGCGACCGGCTCCTCGACGTACGCCGTCATGTGGAGATCAGCGCCGAGCGCTACGACCACCTCACGGGGGAGCTGCGCGCGACCTATCGCACGCTCGGCGAGAAGAGCGGTGGCGAGAGCCAGGAGCTGGTCGCCTTCATCGTCGGATCGGCCCTGCGGTTCCGGCTCGGTGACGAGCTGCGCTCACGGCCGCGTTTCGCCCCGGTCTTCCTCGACGAGGGCTTCGTCAAGGCCGACTCGGAGTTCGCCGGGCGCGCGGTGCAGGCGTGGCGGGGACTGGGCTTCCAGCTCATCATCGGCGTCCCGCTCGACAAGGTGACCGGTCTCGAACCGCACATGGACGAGCTGCTCGCGATCACCAAGAACAGCGCGACCCACCAGTCCTGGATCACGCCGATCACCGACGTGGCGACGGACCGGTAGCCGCAGGCGGTGGGACTCAGTCGTCCCACCGCAGCAGCGCCGAGACGCCGCCCCCACGGGCCATGGCGCTGGGCAGCAGCGTGAGCTCGGCGCCGGTGAGCGCCGCGGCAGCGACGAGCACGCGGTCGGCGGGCTGCTCGTCGGCGGCCGCGGCCGCCGGCACGGGCAACCCCTCGTGCTGGGCCGGTGTGATGCTCTTGTCGTGGACGGCATCGAGGTCGACGACCAGCCGATCGACCTGGGACTTGGCGAGGGCTTCGAGAACCTCGTCGATCCCGGTGGCGGCAGCCTCACCACGACCTCGCGCCTCCTCCACCCGCGCCTGGACGTCGGCGTCGAGCTCGGCGGAGACTTCCCGGAGGTGGGTGTCGACCTCCTGCCAGAGGGCCTCGACCGACGCCCCGGCAGCCCGCCCACCTGACTCGACCTGCACCAGCCGTCCCAGCTCCTCGGTCCCTGACGACTCCAGCGCCCTCGTCACTTCGGCGCGGGCCCGGACCTCGCCGGCGACCAGCACCACGCGCGGGCGGTGCGAGCGGGCCAGGCTGCGGATCGCGTCGGCGACCAGCTCGGCGTTGTGCTGCCAGGTGTTCTCGGCCGTCTGCTGGAACTTCTTCTGCGCCCAGTCCCCGGGTGCGACCTTGGTGATGTAGAACGTCTCGCCGGTGACGGTCTCGCTCTCGTCCGGGGGCCGGCTGATCGCCGTGAAGGCGTCGATGTCGGCACCCTCGCGATCGACGACCGCCAGCACGAAGGGGATTGCCAGGTCCTCGCTCGACAACCAACCCGACAGGTCGGGCAGCGCCGAGTGCTCGATCACCTCGGGCCGCGGGTTGTGCCCCACCTGCACGTCGTCGAGCAGGACACGTTCGCTGTCGGTGACGATCGTGCGCCGCACCTCACCGGGCAGGTGGGTGTTCTCCAGGACCCGGCGGCCGATGTCCTCGAGCAGCGCGGTGTCGATGCCCGCGTCCTCGAGCTCGCGCCTGGTCGTGGTCCAGCGCGCCTCGCGCTGGGACAGGGCGTCCTCGCTGGCGCCGCCGACCTCCAGGTGCAGGGACACGAAGGGTCCGGGACTCTCGAACACGGGACGAAGTCGGGTCAAGTGCATGGCTGGCCTCCTGACTGGGTGATCACGCCGGATGTCACGTTCCTGGTCCGGTACCCGGCGGACTCGACTGCATGCCCGCCGTACGGCGAATGCACCCAGCCGCCGTGGGTACAGCCGCTGGAACACCCCGAGCGAGCGAAGGAGCACCGAGATGAGCGAGAACCCCGGGACCGATCCGACCAGCGACACCCAGGCCGGCGAGTCCTACCACGGCTACTCCGTGGACGACGAGGACCAGCCGCAGGGCGAGGGAGACAGCCTCACCGACAACCGGGGGCTCGCGGAACCGCTCGACGAGGGCTACTCGCCGCCCGAGAAGTGGTCGGCTGGCCAGGGCTGGGGCGCCACGCCCCTGGAGGAGGAGCTCGGCGAGACCATCGACCAGCGCCTGCCGCAGGAGGTGCCGGAGCCCGACCCCTATGCCCAGGCGGAGAACGAGCCACTGCGCGGCGAGCAGGGCGACATCATCGACGACCAGCCGGACGGTGAGGTCGGTGACGAGCGCTCGGGCCGGTTGGTGGCCCAGGACGAAGGCGTGCGCGAGGACACCGAGAAGGACCTGGCCGCCGAGGACATCGGCATCGACGGCGCCGGGGCCAGCGCCGAGGAGGGGGCCGTGCACATCGTCGACCAGGACGAGATCACCTGAGCGGAGAACGGCTCCACAGACGCGCGTAACCAAGGGAAGCGGACGCAGTTACCAGTCACGTAGTGCTCGGGGGAGCGTCCATCAGTTGCAGCCACGTTCTCCGCGATCCGGAGGGCGGGCTCATGTCCCGAAGGAACATCACATGCAACAGCGTCTGGGAGTCCTGCTCACCGTCCTCCTCGTCAGCGTCTTCGGCTGGGCGGGAGTCGGCGCGATCAGCACCGCCTCAGCCAGCCCGGGTGACGACTACGTCGGGCCCTACTTCGGTGACGGGAACTTCCCGCCGGGGTGCATCCGCGACCGGAGCGCGGACAATCCGGCCAACCAGTGCTTCCACGGCAAGGGCGGGCTCAACGCCCTGGACTCCCCGAAGATCGACGTCGCCGTCCTGGTGCCCGCCTCGCCGACGGCCGAGCGGGACCTGCGGATCATGCGCCAGGCCGCCGAGGCCTGGGAGGGCGGGATCGACTACCTCTCCGACGAGATGGGGTTCGACTGGCTGCGTGACGGCGTCGACTTCCACATCACGCCCGACGTCGTCGGCCTCACCGAGGGCGACGAGGTCAGCACCTTCCCGCTCTACGACCCCGAGATCGTCATCGTGGCCACCAACCCGGTCGGCGGCATCGGCATCGGGGTGGACCCGGTCTACCTCACCGACGAGCTGGGCATCTTCGACGAGAACGGCGTCCCCTGCCACAACATCGAGAACCCGTTCTCCATGGAGACCTGGGAAGGCATGCCCGGCTACGACGGCCACCACGGTGACGGCGGTGGCGTGTTCGTCGAGGACTGCGGCGGCGCCGGCGGCAACGTCTGCTTCTCGGTCAACGGTGCCATCGACCCGGTCCCGGGCACGACCGACACCTTCTCCCTCTTCGACCTGGTCCTGCACGAGACCGGACACTGCCTGACGCTGGGCCACGTGGGCGACGGCGCCGAGGGCGCCTGGGGCAAGGTCCCGACCACCGACATCATGGCCTACAGCGCCGACCCGCCCGGCCTGAACAAGTGCGTCTCGACCCTCAACGTCGAGGTCTTCGCCACCCGGATGAGCCACTACCTCGACGTCAACGCCGATGGCGCGGTCACCGAGGCCGACCACCTGGACCCCAACGACGTGGCCGGCGACGGCAGCAACTTCTTCCAGGTCCAGCACCCCGACGACCACCAGCACGCCTCCTCCACCGGCGCGGTCGAGGACTGCCCCCAGCCCGACCTCGGGACGGTTCCCGGCACCCCGACCGACTGGACCCCGGAGCCGGTGGACACCACCGACCCGGTGCTGAGCATCAGCACCCCGGCCCACGGCGCCGAGACCGCTGACGGCCACGTGCATGTCGCCGGCACGGTCGAGCGTCGCCCGAAGGATGCCGCGCCCACCTCGCCGACGGCCTCGCACGACGACCCCGACAGTGACTCGCTCACTCCGCTGACCGACATCACCAACGTCCAGGTCGAGGTGACCCCGCTCGACGTCGTGACCACCGTCAAGGTGAGCCGGCTGTGGCCCGACGACATGGTCAGCCTGCCGAAGTACGGCGTCAGCATCGGCGGGCGCGAGATCGAGTCCTTCGTCACCGAGCCGGACTCCTCGGAGGTCGTCACCCGCGACCACTCCAGCGAGACGACCCTGCCCAGCGAGTGGTCCCAGTGGGACACTGTGGCCAACACCGTCACGTTCCGCATCCCGCGCAGCTACCTCGCGCAGCAGCGGGTCGAGGCGCCGTACGACGTCTTCGCACTGACGAGCTATCGCGCGCCCACGCGGCTGTGGACGGTCGTGGCCGACGACCGCGCACCCGACGCGGGTGCGATCGGCGTCGCGGCTCCGGCCGGCGAGACGCCCGCGGGCACCTCGACGTCGGGCTCGTCGTCGACCGGCAGCTCGAACGGCGACTCGACCGTCGCCGGCCTCCTGGACCCCGTGCTGCTCGAGCAGCCCGGCGGGAACACGTTCACGGTCACCGACAGCACGCTCGGTGTCACCGGCGGAGCCGGGCACACGTTCAAGCTGGCGGTGCCCGAGACCAGCACCGTCGAGCTGCTGCTGTCCTGGCCGGACGGCAGTGACCTCGACATGGACGTCACCGGCGCCGCTGCCGGGTCGGCAGCGACCACCAGCCAGCCGGAGCACCTCGTCCTGACCGACGTCCAGGGGACCCTGGACATCGCGATCGACCCCTACCTCGTGGTGGGCGTGCCCTCGACGACCTACACCCTGCAGGCGACCGTGGTCCCCACGAGCACCGGGGGCGGCGACCTCACCGACACCGACGGTGACGGCGTCGTCGACGACGCCGATGCCTGCCCGGCCGTGGCGGGCGTCGGCAGCACGGGTTGCCCCGTGCCCTCCGACGAGAAGGTGACCGTGCACGTCGACGGCACGCCCGTCGCGAGCGAGGACGTCGAGTCCAGCCATGGCGCCGATGCCTTCGCGATCGACGTGACGGTGCCGACCGGCACCCACGAGGTGCGCACGGTGTGGACCCAGGACGGCGAGGTCCTCGCGACCGACGTCCGCACGGTCGTGCACACGGCCGCCGGCGTCGACCGGGACGGCGACGGTGTCGCGGACGCCCGCGACAACTGCGTGCGCCAGGCCAACGCCGACCAGGCCGACCTGGACCGCGACGGACTGGGTGATGCCTGTGACTCCGACATCGACGGCGACGGGCACGCCAACTCCAAGGAGCGGGCGCAGGGCACCGATCCCTACGACGCCTCGTCCTACCCCGGGCGGAAGAAGACCGGGGCGCTCCTCTAGCGGTCAGCCCCGCGTGCTCACGGAGGCAGGAGCCCCCGTGAGCACGCGGACCGCGAGGTCCGTGGTGGCCTCGACGTTGAGGTAGCCCACCACGCGGCTGACCCGATCGATGTCGAGCGGCAGCAGGCCGGGGCTGCCGGGGACGTCGGGCGTGAGCCCGAGGTCGAGGTCGTCGCAGCCCGACATCATGGCCACGTTGAAGTCGTAGCGCTCCCGCGCGCCGGCGGCGCTCAGGCGGCGGACGACGGTGGCGCCGAGCCGGCGGGCGCCGACCTCGGCGGCCCAGCCGTCGAGCGCCTGGACCAGCGACCGGCCGTCGTCGTGGTCGAGGTCGGCCCACACGGCGTCCATCGAGCCGGCGACGTCGAGCAGGATCGCGGCAGTCTTCTCGCCGATGCCGGTGACGCCGGGCAGGTTGTCGCTCGCGTCGCCCCGCAGGGCGGCATAGGCCAGGTAGTTCTCCGCGGCGACGCCGTACATCGCGTGCAGGCGCCGGGGGTTGAGCAGCGGCGAGCCGTTGATGCCGCCGTCGATCAACCGCAGCACCTGCGTGTGGTCGCTGATGTGGGCGAAGGCGTCGCGGTCGGAGGTGATGATGACGCAGTTCCAGCCGTTGGCAGCTGCCCACGTCGCGCCGGTCGCGTTGACGTCGTCTGCCTCGAGCCCCGGGGGAGTCAGCGTCGCCAGCCCGAGCGCGTCGAGCAGCGCGCCCGCCCGCTCGAGCTGGTCGATCAGCTCGGGGTGCTTCTCCGCGCGCCCGGCCTTGTAGTCGGGGTAGCGCTCCCGGCGGATCGAGGAGGTGCGGTCGTCGAGCCCGAAGATGACCGCGTCGGGCGCGAACCCGTCGATCGACTCGATGATCTGGCGCAGCATCCCGTGCAGCGCCCACACCGGTCGCCCGGCCCGGTCCATGATCCGCGTGTGCGCCCGCGCGTGGTGGTTGCGGTGCAGCAGCGAGGGGGCGTCGACGACGAGGAGGAGCTTGCGCGCGCTCGGGTCGGAGGAGGGTGGGGGCATCGCGGAGATCGTACGGCGCGGTGCGGGCGTGACGCCGCTATCGCTGGCGAACCGCCCGGACCACCGCGTCGACGCCCGATCCGAGGACGGCGCGCGGTCGCTCCTCGGCGACCTGGATCTCCCACTCCTGCGGGTCCAGCACCTCGAGCGCCTCCTCGACCGAGACCTGCACCTGGCTGGCCGCCGGGGTCGGCTCACCCGTCGCCGGGTCCACGGGACGATGGCCGACCAGTAGCAGCGTGCCGTCGGGGGCGACGCCGGCGGCGAGGCGCGAGACCATCTCGCCGACCGAGCCGAGCGGCCCGGCGACGTGGACGTAGAGGCAGCTCACGAGGTCGAAGTAGCCCTCGTCCGGGGTCCACGCCCCGAGGTCGCCCTCCACCCAGGCGATGCGGGCGGCGACGTCCGGGTCGAAGCCCTGGGCGGTCGCCTGGCCGTGCTCGAGGGCTGCGCGTGAGAAGTCGACCGCGGTGACCGTCCAGCCGGCCGCGGCCAGCCAGATCGCCTCGGCGCCGTGCCCGCAGCCGGCGTCGAGGGCGCGGCCCGGCCGCAGCTCGCGTGCGACGTCGACGAGCAGGTCGCTGGGAGGGCGGCTCACCAGCTTGTCCGGATGGTCGCGCAGCACCTGCTCCCAGCGCTGCTCCCAGGCGTCCCGGTCGTGGGCGTCACTCGTCATGGGCCAACTCTGCCACGGGCCCTCGCCGCTCAGATGATGCTGCCGACGTCCTCGGCGACGATGCGCTCCAGCGCCCGCTCGGCGACGGCAGCGATGGTCATCGAGGGGTTGCAGGCCGCGGTGGTGCCGGGGATGAGCGCGCCGTCGAGCACGTAGAGCCCGCGGGCGCCGTGGACCCGCCCCTCGAGGTCGCACACCGAGCCCATGGGGGCGCCGCCCAAGGGGTGCCAAGTGCTGGGTGCGATGAGGTGGCTGTCGGTCAGCACCCCGGTCGAGCCGACCACGGCGCGCATCCGCGCGCCGATCTCGTCGTGCACCGCCCGGTCGCCGTCCGCCGGCCAGTGCAGGCCGACGGTGTCGGTGGCGCCGTCGTAGGCGAAGTGCCCGCGGTCCGGGCTGGCCCCGAAGCCGACCAGCATCGTGGTCCGCAGGTTGAGGCCGACGGGGGGCATCGAGGCCTGGATGATCGTGTTGGCGGTGGCGGGATCGGCCCAGTCCTTGCTGCCGAACACGACCGGTCCGCCCTGGGTTCCGAAGTCGGTCTGCAGGTTGGTCCAGGCATAGATCCGGTCGCCGTTGGTGCCCCAGCCGCGGCCGAGGCCGTCGGGCAGGTCCGCGATGACGCCGGTGGCGCCGGCCCGCACGAGCAGCTTGGTGGTGTTGACGCTTCCGGCGGCCAGCACCAGCGCCCGGGTCCGGATGACCTTGTGCTCCAGGACCTTGCCGGTGTCGTCGGTGCGGTTGACCCGGACCAGCCACCGGCCGTTCGGCCGCTGCTCGATCGAGGTGACGTCGTGGTGGGTCCGCACCCGGACCCGGCCGGTCGCCTCGGCGGCGCGCAGGTAGGTCACGTCCACCGAGTGCTTGCCGCCGTTGTTGACGCCCATCGCGGCGTCGCCGTTGGTGTAGGACGGCTTCATCTCCCCGCGCAGCTCAGCCTCGGCGTAGGACCAGTCGATCGGCATCGGGATCTTCTCGACCGCGAAGCCGGCGAGCTCGGCGCGCGACTTGAAGGTCCGGGCGGCGAGGTAGTTGGGGGTGTCGACGAGCGTGTCCGGCGCCGTTGCCAGCCTGAGCATCCTCGCGACCCGGGGATAGTGCACGCGGTCCATCAGGTCGTAGTCGAGGCCGCTGGGCAGGGAGCTCTCGAACACCTCGCGAGACGGCTGCAGGGTCATGCCCTGGTAGACCAGCGACCCGCCGCCGACACCGGCCGGGCACATCACCAGCATGTTGCGTCCCTGCACAGGCTCGACCAGCCCGACGTAGGGACCGAAGTCCAGGGGAGCGCCCAGCAGCTGCTGCGCGGGGTGCAGTGCGCTGGGCGTCGTGCCGTGCCACAGCAGCCGCTTGTCGGGGCGCGCCACGTGCGGGAAGGTCTCGGCGTTCGGCCCGGTCCGCCAGCGCCGCCCGCGCTCGAGCACCGTCACCCGGACCCCGGCCCGCGCCAGCCGCAGCGCCGTCACACCACCGCCGAAGCCGGAGCCGATGACCACGACCCGGTGCTCCTCCCGGGTCAGCGGGATGCGGGCCCGCGCCGGTGTCGGCAGCGCCAGCCCGACGGCCCCAGCAGCGGCGACGGACAGGACGGAACGACGGGTGTGCACACGGGCCTCCGAGTAGAACATGTTGCAGTTGGTCGGCGTGATCCTGTCAGAGGGCGGGACGGGCACGGTCCGGCGTCCCACGGCTCCTAGGATCGACACCATGAGCGACTACCTCGAACTCCTGCCCGCGGTGGACATCAAGGGCGGCCAGGCCGTCCAGCTCGTCCAGGGGGTCGACGGCTCGGAGAAGCGCTTCGGCGACCCGATCGAGGCCGCCCTGCGCTGGCAGGAGGCGGGGGCGGAGTGGATCCACCTCGTCGACCTCGACGCCGCCTTCGGTCACGGCCACAACCGCGAGCTGCAGGCCAAGATCGTCGGCACGCTGGACATCAAGGTCGAGATAAGCGGCGGCATCCGCGACGACGAGTCGCTCAAGGCCGCCATGGACGCCGGGTGTCGCCGGGTCAACATCGGCACCGCCGCGCTCGAGAACCCCGAGTGGTGCGCCCGCGCCATCGCTGAGTACGGCGACCGCGTGGCCGTCGGCCTCGACGTGCGTGGTCGCACGCTGGCCGCGCGTGGCTGGACCCGCGAGGGCGGCGACCTCTACGACGTGCTCACCCGCCTCGACTCCGAGGGCTGTGCGCGCTACGTCGTCACCGACGTCAACAAGGACGGCATGCTGCAGGGCCCCAACCTCCAGCTCCTGCGCGACGTCTGCGCGGTGACGGACAAGCCGGTCGTGGCCAGCGGCGGCGTCACCACGCTGGCCGACATCGAGGCCCTGATGGGACTCGTGGCCGAGGGCGTCGAGGGCGCGATCGCCGGCACGGCGCTCTACGAGGGTCGCTTCACGCTCGAGGACGCGCTGGCCCTGACCCTGCCGAAGCCGGTCTCGTGAGCCTCGCCGTACGCGTCATCCCCTGCCTCGACGTCGACGGCGGGCGCGTCGTCAAGGGCATCAACTTCAAGGAGCTCCGCGACGCCGGGGACCCGGTCGAGCTGGCCAAGACCTATGACGCGGAGGGCGCCGACGAGCTCACCTTCCTCGACATCTCCGCCTCCCACGAGGGCCGCGCGACGACGATGGAGGTCGTGTCGCGCTGCGCGGAGGAGGTCTTCATCCCGCTGACCGTGGGCGGGGGAGTGAGCAGCGTCGCGGACGTCGACCGCCTGCTGCGCGCCGGCGCCGACAAGGTCGCGATGAACACCGCCGCCATCCACCGCCCCGAGCTGATCGCCGAGGTCGCCGACCGGTTCGGCAACCAGGTGCTCGTGCTCTCGGTCGACGCGCGTCGGGTCTCCGAGGGCCGCTTCGAGGTCACCACCCACGGCGGCCGCAAGAGCGCCGGCCTCGACGCCGTCGAGTGGGCCGCACGAGCAGCCCAGCTGGGCGCCGGCGAGATCCTGCTCAACGCGATGGACGCCGACGGCACGCAGGACGGCTTCGACCTCGAGCTGATCCGCGCCGTACGCCGCGAGGTCACCATCCCCGTCATCGCCAGCGGGGGAGCGGGTGCCGTGGAGCACTTCGCGCCCGCCGTCGACGCCGGTGCCGACGCGGTGCTCGCCGCCACGGTGTTCCACTTCGGGACGCTGCGGATCGGTGAGGTAAAGGACGGGTTGTCGGCGGCCGGTCACCCGGTCCGCTGAGATCGGTCCTACGATTCGGGGCATGCGCACGATCTTCCGCACCTTCGCCGCCACCGCTCCGCTCGCCGTGCTCCTGGCCCTGACCGCCTGCGGTGCGCCGCGCGACGAGGCCGGGGACACAGCGACCGACACCTCCACCGAGACGGCCGCGGAGGAGTGCACGCCCGACAGCCTGGAGACGCTGACCGCCGGCACCCTGACGATCGGCACCGACTCCCCGGCCTACGAGCCGTGGTTCGTCGGCGACGACCCGACCAACGGCCAGGGCTACGAGTCCGCGGTGGCCTACGCCGTCGCCGAGGAGCTGGGCTACTCGACCGACGAGGTCGAGTGGGTCACCGTGCCGTTCAACGCCGTGGTCAGCCCGGGCGAGAAGAAGTTCGACTTCGACGTCAACCAGGTCTCCATCACCGAGCAGCGCCGCAAGGCCGTCGACTTCTCCAGCGGCTACTACGACGTGCGCCAGACCGTCATCACCAACAAGGGCAGCGCCATCGACGGTGCGACGTCGATCGCCGACCTCGCCGACGCCCGCCTCGGCGCCCAGGTCGGCACCACGAGCTACACCGCGATCACCGAGACGATCGGCACCTCCGAGCAGCCGGCCGCGTTCGACACCAACGACCAGGCCGTCCAGTCGCTGAAGAACGGCCAGATCGACGGCATCGTGGTCGACCTGCCGACGGCCTACTACATGACGGCCGTCCAGCTCGACGACGGCATGATCGTCGGCCAGCTGCCGCTGCCCGAGGGCGACGTCGAGCAGTTCGGCGCCGTGCTCGACAAGGACAGCCCGCTCACCGACTGCGTCAGCCAGGCCGTCGACGCACTGCGTGAGGACGGCACCCTCGACCAGATCGCCTCCGAGTGGCTGGAGCAGCAGGGCGCTCCCGAGCTCTCCTGATGCGACCTGCCGTCACGGACTGGCAGCCCTCCGCGATCCAGCTCGAGCGCGAGAGCTATCGCCGCCGCCAGGCCGCACGCAGCACGGCCATCGCCGCGGCCAGCACGGCGCTGGTGCTCGGCGTCGTCGGCGTGCTGGTCGTCAGCTCACCCGGGTGGGAGCGGGTCCACGAGACCTACTTCGACTGGGACAAGGCGGTCGATTCGTTCCCGGCGGTGCTCGCCGGCCTCTGGATGAACGTCAAGATCATGGTGGTCTCGGCGATCGCCATCGTGGTCGTCAGCCTCACCATCGCGGTCATGCGCACCACACGAGGCCCGATCGCGTTCCCGCTGCGGCTGCTCGGCACGGTGTACGTCGACGTGTTCCGTGGCCTCCCGCTGCTGCTCGTCATCTTCCTGCTCGGGTTCGGCGGGCCGGCCCTCGACCTGTCGGGGCTGCCGCGCAGCGCCCTGTTCTGGGGCTGCGCGTCCCTGGTGCTGTCCTACTCGGCGTACGTCGCAGAGGTCTTCCGGGCGGGCATCGAGTCGGTGCACCAGTCGCAGCGCCTCGCCGGCCGCGCGCTCGGGCTGACCTATGCGCAGACGCTGCGCCACGTCGTGCTCCCGCAGGCCTGGCGCCGCGTGCTGCCCGCGCTGATGAACGACCTCGTCTCGCTGCAGAAGGACTCCGGGCTGATCGCCGTGCTGGGCACGGTCATCGACGCGATCCGGGCGGCGCAGATCGAGACGGCGAAGGACTTCAACTACACGCCGTACGTCGTCGCGGGTTTCCTCTTCATCTGCCTGACCGTGCCGATGGCGCGACTGACTGACTGGTATGCCCGCAAGCAGGGCTTCGCCGGCGCGGGGAGCCTGATGTGAGCGTTCTCGAGATGAGCGGCGTCCGGAAGGCGTTCGGGTCCAACGTGGTGCTCGACGGCGTCGACTTCACGGTCAACCGCGGCGAGTGCGTCGTGCTGATCGGGGCTTCCGGGTCGGGCAAGTCGACGCTGCTGCGGTGCGCCAACCTGCTCGAGACCGTGGACGACGGGGTGATCACGTTCGAGGGCGAGGACATCACCGACCCGCGGGTCAACGGCGACGAGGTTCGCTCCCGGATGGGGCTGGTCTTCCAGTCCTACAACCTGTTCCCGCACCTCACCGTGCTCGGCAACGTGACGCTCGCGCTGCGCAAGGTGCACGGCGTCGCGGCGGCCGAGGCCGAGCAGCGCGGGCTCGCGATGCTCGACCGGGTGGGGCTCGCGGAGAAGGCGAGGGCCCGGCCCGACGACCTCTCCGGCGGCCAGCAGCAGCGCGTCGCGATCGCCCGTGCCCTCGTCACCAACCCACGGCTGATGCTGCTCGACGAGGTCACCTCCGCGCTCGACCCCGAGCTGGTGGGCGAGGTGCTCGACCTCCTCTCCGACCTCAAGTCCGAGGGCGTGACGATGGTGCTGAACACGCACGAGATGGGCTTCGCCCGCGACGTTGCCGACACGGTCTGCTTCCTGCACGACGGCGTCATCCACGAGTCCGGCACCCCGGCGCAGGTGATCGGCGACCCGCAGCAGGAGCGCACCCGGGCGTTCCTGTCGCGGATCCGCGCCTGACGTCGGGCGTCATGGGGCCACAGGTAGCCTGCGGTGGTGAGTGACGAGGGGGCAACACTGCAGGGAACGACGACCCGTGAGGGCTTCGCTGTGCTGGGTCACGCGATCCGGCGCGAGCCCGGGATCTTCGTGCTCTCGACCCTGGGGTCGGTGCTCTTCGCCGTGCTCACCGTCGCCGATGCGTGGGTCCTCGGCTGGTCCACGGACAACGTCGTCATCCCCGCCTTCGAGACCGGCGAGATCGGCACCGGCCTGCTCTGGACGGTGCTGGCGCTGTTCCTCGGCGTAGCGATCCTGCGCGCCGTCGGCATCGTCGCGCGCCGGCTCGGGGCCGGCATCATGCAGTACCGCATGCAGGCGCACACCCGCCGCGCGGTGACCAGGCAGTACCTCACGCTGCCGATGGAGTGGCACCAGCGGCACCCGACCGGCCAGCTCCTCTCCAACGCCTACTCCGACGTCGAGGCCGCGTGGGGACCGATCGCGCCGCTGCCGATGGCGCTCGGCACCGTCGTGATGATGGTGATCGCAGTCATCCAGATGCTGCTCGCGGACGTCGTGCTGGCCGTCGTCGGGTTGCTCGTCTTCCCGGCCGTCGTGATCGCCAACCTCGCCTACCAGCGGCTCGCCTCGCCGCTGATGACCCACGCCCAGGGACTGCGCGCGGAGGTCAGCGAGATCGCGCACGAGTCCTTCGACGGCGCGATGGTGGTCAAGACGCTGGGCCGCGAGAGCGAGGAGACGGCCCGCTTCGCGCACAAGGCCGAGATGCTGCGCGACGTCAACATCCGCGCCGGTCGCATCCGCGCCGCCTTCGACCCGACCCTGGCCTCCCTGCCCAACGTCGGCGTCCTCGTCGTGCTCGCGGTCGGTGTCTCGCGGGTGACGAGCGGCGCGACCGACGCCGGCGACGTGGTGACGGTCGCCTACCTCCTGACCATCGTGTCCTTTCCGATCCGCGCGATCGGCTGGCTGCTGGGGGAGTTCCCGCGCAGCGTGGTCGGCTTCCGCCGCACCCAGGCCGTCCTCGCGGCGACCGGTTCCATGGAGTACGGCGCCGCGCGCATCCCCGCACTCGAGAGCGGTGCGCACCTGGCGGTCGAGGGCCTGCACTACGCCTACGACCCTGCTGCGCCCCTGTTGAAGGGAGTTTCCTTCGACGTCGCGCCGGGCCGCACCGTCGCGCTCGTCGGTGCCACCGCCTCGGGCAAGAGCACGCTGACCAGCCTGCTGACCCGGCTCGTCGACCCCGACGCCGGGCGGATCGCCATCGACGGCGCCGACCTGCGCGACCTCGAGCGGGGAGCGCTCGCCGGCTCGGTCGCGCTGGTGCCGCAGACCGCCTTCCTCTTCGACGACACCGTCCGCGGCAACGTCACCCTCGGCGCCGACATCCCCGACGAGGAGGTGTGGGCCGCGCTGCGCGCCGCGCAGGCCGACGGCTTCGTCGCCGCGTTGGGTGACGGCCTGAGCACGCGGCTGGGGGAGCGCGGCACGTCGCTGTCCGGTGGCCAGCGACAACGCATCTCCCTGGCCCGGGCGCTCGTACGGCGTCCGCGGCTGCTGATCCTCGACGACGCGACCTCCGCGGTCGACCCGGAGGTCGAGGCCCGGATCCTGGCCAGCCTGCGCGCCGGCTCCACCGACACGACCCTGGTCGTGGTCGCCTACCGCAAGGCCACGATCGGCCTCGCCGACGAGGTCATCCACCTCGAGAACGGCGCCGTCGCCGACCGCGGCACCCACACCGAGCTGCTGGGCCGCAGCCGGGCCTACGCACGGCTCGTCAACGCCTACGAGCAGGCCGCCCACGAGGAGTCGCTGTGAGCACGACCGCAACCACCCGGTCCACCAGTGCCGCGACCGCGATGGACTCCGGCGCCGACATCGGCGCCATGGACACGATCCGGCGCGGTGTCGCGATCTCGCCCGAGCTGCGCGAGGGACTGGGCGTCACTCTCCTGCTCGCCGTCGTGGCTTCCTGTGGTCAGGTCGTCGTGCCCATCGCCGTACAACAGACGCTGGACAAGGGACTGAACGGTCCCGACGGGCCGCGGTTGTCGTACGTCGTGTGGCTCGGCATCGCTGCTGCGCTGGCGATCGTGGTGACCAGCCTCGCGTCCTACTTCATGACCAAGCGGCTCTTCACGACGTCGGAGCGCGGGCTCGCGACGCTGCGGATCAAGGCCTTCCGGCACGTGCACGACCTGCCACTGCTGACGCAGAACACCGAGCGCCGCGGCGCGCTCGTCTCCCGCGTGACCAGCGACGTCGACCAGGTCAGTCAGTTCCTGGTGTTCGGCGGGCTGATCTTCGTGGTCAGCGTCGGGCAGATCCTCGTGGCGACCGTGATCATGGTGATCTACAGCTGGGAGCTCGCGCTCGTCGTGTGGCTGTGCTTCGCGCCCCTGTTCATGTCGATCCGCTACTTCCAGCGCAAGCTGTCCGAGGCCTACGGCGTGGTCCGCCACCAGGTCGGCGTGCTGCTCGGGGCGATCAGCGAGCCCGTCGTGGGCGCGGCGGTCGTCCGTTCGTACGCCGTCGAGGACCGCACCCAACACCGCATCGACACCGCGATCACCGACTTCCAGGGTGCGAGCGTCCGGGCGCAGAAGTTCACCGTGGTGTCGTTCTCGCTGGGCGGCATCTCGGCCGGGCTGGCCAACGCCGGCGTGCTGATCGTGGGGGTGCTGCTCGGCTTCACGACCGACATGACCGCCGGCAAGGTGCTGGCCTTCGCGTTCCTGGTGACGCTGTTCGTCGGGCCGGTGCAGATGGGCACGCAGATCCTCACCGACGCGCAGAACGCCATCGTGAGCTGGCGCCGCGTCATCGGCATCCTGGAGACGCCGGCCGACCTCGTCGACCCCGGGCCTGACGGGCAGGAGCTGCCGCGAGGTCCGCTGGACGTCACCTTCGACGACGTGACCTTCGCCTATCCCGACGGGCCCGACGTGCTCTCCGACGTGTCGATGCACATCGATGCCGGGACGCGGGTGGCGATCGTGGGGGAGACCGGATCGGGCAAGTCGACCTTCGCCAAGCTGCTGACGCGGTTGATGGACCCGGGGTCCGGCGCCGTGCTGCTCGACGGCATCGACGTACGCCAGATCGCGCAGCACTCGCTGCGCACCAGCGTCGTGCTGGTGCCGCAGGAGGGCTTCCTGTTCGACGACACGATCACGGCCAACGTGCGCTACGGCAAGCTCGACGCGACGGAGGCGGAGATCCTGGCCTCGGCCGACGAGCTCGGCCTGCGCGACTGGATCGACGCGCTGCCGAACGGCTTGGAGACCAGGGTCGGCCAGCGTGGGGAGTCACTCTCAGCAGGGGAGCGCCAGCTGGTGGCACTGCTGCGAGCGCACCTGGCCGACCCCGATCTCCTGGTGCTCGACGAGGCGACCAGTGCCGTGGATCCGCAGCTCGAGATGAGGATCGGACGGGCCCTGGAGCGCCTGATGCAGTCGCGCACGTCGGTGACGATCGCCCACCGGCTCTCGACGGCCGAGAACGCCGACGAGGTGGTGGTGGTCGATCGGGGGAGGGTGGTGCAGCGTGGACCGCACTCCGAGCTGGTCACCCAGTCGGGGAGCGTCTACGCGGGTCTGCACAACTCGTGGATCGCCCAGCACACAGGCTGAGCGGCGAGTCGCTCAGACGCTGAGGATCTGCGAGATCAGGTCGTCGAGGTCGAGGTGCGGGCTCTCGGTGCCGCTGGGCACGAGGGCGAGCGTGCGGTCGAGGAAGTCGGTGACCTCGTCGGTGGGCGCCTCGAGGAGCAGGTGCCCGTCCGGGGAGCTCAGCATGATCAGGATGATCGCTCGGCCCGCGTCGTTGCTCGACGGGGAGATGTGGACGTCGCCCTCGCCGGCCGATGCCGCCACGCCCTGCACCAGCAGCTCACGCGCGAAGGTCCACGTCAGCGGCTCGTCGGCGGTCAGGAAGGTCATCGTGACGGCGTAGGGATCCGGTCGCGTGTAGCCGAGCACCGTGTCGATGCGGTGGCTGCGACCGCTGTCGTCGAGGCATTCCAGCGTGACGTCCAACGCCACGTCCGCGACAACCGGCTGCTGACTCATGGGGGCTCCTTCGGGGGCCGCCGGTCGGGGGGAACCGGCGTGGTGCTGGTCTGTACATCAGCAGGGACGCCCCTGCTCGGGGGCCATGACGCGATTCCGGTGCCTTTTTTCGGAGGCGGCCGTCAGGGCCCACCGGATACGCTCGTCGGGTGATCACCACGGGGACCCGACGGGCCTGTCGAGATGCGGTGCAGGCCTGATGGGAGTGCCCGGAGGCAGTGCCGCCAAGCGTGTCGTGCTGGAGACCCTCGGCTGGGTGCTCCTGGTCGCCGGAGTGGCCGCGATCTTCCTGCCCGGACCGGGCCTGCTCGGCATCTTTGCCGGGCTGGCGCTGCTCTCCCAGCAGTACGACTGGGCCGAGCGGCGGGTCGAGCCGGTCCGCCTCCGCGCCCTGCGCGGCGCGGCCGAGGGCGTCGAGACCTGGCCCCGGATCGTGGCCTCGGTCCTCGGTGCACTGATCCTCGCTGCGTGCGGGGTGCTGTGGATCATGTCGCCCCCCGCGCCGTCCTGGTGGCAGTTCCCGGAGGTCCTCTGGTTGCCCGGTGGGCTGTGGACCGGCATCACCCAGATCGCCTCAGCGGTGATCGCGCTGGCGCTGATCGCCTACTCCTACAAGCGCTTCCACGGCCACCCCGAGGCGGTCGAGGAGCTGACGGAGGCGATCGAGAATATCGATGACGAGGCACCGGTTTCGTGAGTGAGCGCGAGGGCCTGTAGAGTTCCCGCCGCACCACACGGGCGATTGGCGCAGTGGTAGCGCGCTTCGTTCACACCGAAGAGGTCACTGGTTCGAACCCAGTATCGCCCACCCACGTTCGTGCACATCAGAGGCCGTTTCCCGTCGGGGAGGCGGCCTGAACCGCCCCGGAGTTTCCGGAGACTGTTTTTGTGGGCTCAGCCGGTCGGCATGAGGTCGTTCTTGGCAGCGTAGTGAAGTTCTTCGGCTGCCATCGGGGTTAGGTCGGCAAGGGCCTGGTGGGGGCGCTCGTTGTTGAAGAAGTCGACCCAGTTCAGGGTCTCCAGTTCGACGTGCTCGACACCGCGCCAGGGGCCTTCGGGTCGGATCAGCTCGGCTTTGTAGAGCCCGATCTGGGACTCCGCCAGCGCGTTGTCGTAGGCATCACCGACCGACCCGACGGACGGGTCGACGCCGGCTTCGACGAGCCGCTCGGTGAACGCGAAGCTGACGTATTGGGACCCTGCATCGGTGTGGTGGACCAGCCCGGTCAGGTCGGTGACACCTGCCTGCTGCCTGGTCCAGATTGCGTGCTCGAGGGTGTCGAGCACCAGGTCGGTCGTCATCCGGGTGGCGGCCCGCCAGCCGACGATGCGCCGGGAGAAGACGTCGAAGACGAACGCGACGTAGACCATCCCCGACCAGGTCGGGACGTAGGTGAAGTCCGCGACCCACAACTGGTTTGGGCGCGCTGCCCAGAACTCACGGTCCACCAAGTCCACCGGTCGCGGCGAACCGTCGGACGGATGCGGCTTGAAGTGCCGCTGCCGCAGCGCCCCGACCCAGCCCTGCTGCCGGTAGATCCGCTCGATCGTGCACCGGGCGACGTCGTGGCCCTGGCCGCGCAAGTGAAGCCACATCTTCCGTGCCCCGAAGCGGCGGATGAACTTCTGCCGCTCCCGCTCGGCCTCGATCAACGCCACCAACTCGGCGTCACGGACCTGACGGCGCGACGGACGCCGCGACCTCACCTCATAGAAAGTCGACGGGGCGATCTTGGCGCCGTGCTCGCTGAGCACCCGGCAGATCGGCTCGACCCCGAACTCGTCCTTGTGGTTCTCGATGAAGTCGATCAGTACCGGTTGGGGCGGTCGAGCTCCGCCGCGAAGAAAGCCGAGGCCGCCTTCAAGATCTCGTTCGCCCGCCGTAGCTCGGTGACTTCCTTGCGCAGCGCCTTGATCTCGGCGATCTCCTCGGTGGTCTTGCCTTGGCGGACACCACCGTCGATCTCAGCGCGCCGGACCCACTTGCGCAGCGACTCCAGTGACGTGATGCCCAGCTTGGCGGCCACTGATCGCATCGCTGCTGTTTCGTTCTCGTAGTCCTGACGGGACTCGATCACCATCCGCACCGCGCGCTCACGCAGCTCGGTCGGGTACTTCGAGGGACGTGCCATGAGAGAGATCCTTCCAACGAATCAACTCTCCGGACATCCCGGGGCGGTTCAGCCTCTCGTGCATCTGGCGAGCCCCGTTCGGCTCGAGTGACTTCGTGTCTGGGGGCGCCCCCGCGACCGCATGGGCAGCGGCCATGTCGAAGCGCCTGCATCTCGCAAACTGGGCGGTAACCCGGTGCTTGGCGTGATCCGCCTCACCTACCCGCGGGTAGTCATGGAAGTGTCCGTAACTTGCGGCCTTGATGCAGGTTGAGAACGCTGTAAACCCGCATCCGGGCTGCTCCACCCCTCCCAGGTAAGTCGGCTCGGCGCCCAGCCCGGCCCGCCCGGGCTGGGCGCAACAGCCCATCTGTCGCCGAATCAACCGCCCACGTGGCAGACCAGCACACGACCAACTCTTGGGAGAAACATGTCGCCGAGCTCCGATCAAGACCTACGCCCGGTCCAGACGCCGATCGCGGCCCAGGAGACCCCAACGAGTGCCGTTGAGCGGATGCTCGAGCTGGCTGGCCTCACCGCCGACCGGCTCGTCATCGACGCGGGGACGGAGGCCGAATCGCTGGTGAGCGCCGCACAGGCCAAGGCTGACGCGATCCTGGAGGCCAGTCGCAACGAGGCGGATCGGGTCGCAGCCGAACTGGCCAGCCGCAAGTCGGAGCAGGCCGCCGCGCTCGACCGCGAGCGCGTCACGGCACTGGCCGATCTGAGCGATGAGAAGACAACCCTTGAGACACAGATCGCCACGCTGCGTGAGATGGACAGGCGCCATCGCAGCCAGATGCGACACCTCCTCACCGAGCAGCTCTCAGTGCTTGATGAAACCGCTCACGAGCCATCCGCTGGCTGACGGAGAGACCGTCTCGTTGGGCCGAAAGCTCACTGCGATGACCGCGCCCATGGGCCCGGTTGCACGCGACGTACTGCTTCGCGGTCTCAGCGAAGGCGCGGCCGACCTGCGCGGTCTTCTTGACATGCGCAACGCTCTGCCCTGTGTCGAGAGCGGCGTCCTCCATTAGCTCCGATAGCGCCCTCGCCGAACAGATGCCGCACCGCTCGAAGGGCTAGAGGGGGACCGGCCGGCGCTGCCGACTCACGAGCGGACTGAGCGCGACCAGGAGCACGACGCCGCGAGCGGGAGCAGATCGAGTTCCACGATGATCAGCACGAACCCGACGAGCGCGAGCCAGGCGCTGGAGCGCGGCGCGACCCCGGATCGACCGGCGAGATGGAGCGTGGCGACGAAGCCCAGGACGAACGCGGGCGGGCCGATCAACTTCAGGACGTCCGGCATGCTCGCCCAGTCCTTGAAGTCGGGCGACAGGTCGCCGACGATGACCCAGACGAAGAGAGCGGCACCGAGCACGGTCGTGGCCGTGGTCATCAAGGCGATCCTCGTCGCGACGGTGCGACCGATCGCGACGGTCAGAGTCGCGAACGCGATGAACGCGATGAGGAACGCAGAGTGGCCGAGGTCCCAGGCCAGGCCGGGGCCGTGGTGTCCGTCGCGGCCGTCGAGCCAGCGCAGGACGCTGTAGACCAACAGTCCCGAGGGGGCGATCAGCGCGGCAAGGCGGGTCGTCATGGTCATCTGCTGACTCTCTGCCCTGCTGGCGGAACGGCGCATCGGGGAACGCCCCCGGCTGCCCCTCCTCCTGGTGGCCGGACCCTTAGGGGCTCGCCACACGTCCGGGAAGCACCCGCCGCAGCCGGTCGTGCGCGAGCGCGGCCCGGGCGGCGTTGTCCCCGCAGGCGCCGTGGACCCCTCCGCCCGGATGGGCGGAGGCGGAGCCGAGGAAGAGACCCCGCACCGGCGTCTCGGCCCGTCCGAGCCCCGGCAGTGGCCGCAGCACCAGCTGCTGGTGGAGCTGGGCGCTGCCGCCGTTGAGGGAGCCGCCCACCAGGTTGGCGTTGCGCGCCTCCAGCTCCCGCGGACCCAGGATCCGTCGCGCGAGCGCAGCGTCGCCGAAGCCGGGCGCCAGCCGTTCGAGCCGGGCCTGCATGCGATCGGCGAAGCGCTCGCAGTCATCGCGGTCCCACACCCCACGGATCCCGCCGTCCCCGGCGTCGCTGCGGGTGTGCTGCGGGACGTGCGCGTAGGCCCAGAAGGACTCGGTCCCGGCGGGGGAGCGGGTGGCGTCGGCGGTGGTCATCTGGCCGGAGAGCATGAACGGAGAGGCGGGTACGGCGCCTGCCTGCACCTGCGACATGGCGAGCGCCATGTCGGCCACCGAGTCGGCGACGTGCACGGTGCCGCACGCCGTGTCCGGCGCCACCTGCCACGGGACCGGGCGGGCCAGCGCCCAGTCGACCTTCACCGTCCCGGGGTCGAGCTCGAACGTCTCGAGGGACCTGAAGACCCGTTCCGGCACGTCGGAGCGCTCCAGCAGGCGCGTGTAGAGCGTGGGCGCGAGCACGTCGGCGATGACGGCTCGCCCAGCGGCGTACCGCTCCCCACCGATCGTGCGGACCGCGACGGCGCGACCGCGCGTGACCTCGACGTGCTCGACCTCGGCGTCGGTGCGGATCTCACCGCCACCGGCCAGGAACCGTCGGGCCAGCGACCGCGAGAGCCCGCCGGCACCGCCCTCGGGGACGGGGAAGCCGACCGTCTGCCCGAGCATCGCCAGCAGCAGCCCCATCAGGCCGGAGCCCGGCGAGTCGAGGGGGATGTCCGCATGCGCGGAGTTGCCGGCGAGCAGCAGGCGCGCGCCCTCGCCACCGAAGCGCTGCCGGACCAGGGTCGTGGCCGGGGTGAGCAGGGTCTTGACGAAGTCGAGGCCGCCGACGTGCCGGAGCGCGGCCAGCAGCCCGACCCCGTGGCGCACGGGTGGGAAGGGCGTGAGCAGGGCGCCGATGAGGTGCGGACCGACGCGGTCCCACTGCTCGCAGAGCTCCAGCCACGCCCGGCCGTCGCCGGGGTGGAGGTCGTCGAGCCCCGCCGCCGTGAGCTCGCGGTCGCGGTGCAGCACCGCCCAGCTGCCGTCCTCGAAGGGGTGGCCGAGCACGGCGGGCGCGTGCTGCCACACCAGCCCGTGGTCCTCCAGGTCGAAGGACGCGATGGTGGGGGAGATGGCGGCGAGCGGGTAGAACGCGCTGAACGTGTCGTGCACGAAGCCCGGGTGCACCTCCCGGTCGCTGCGCACGGCACCGCCGACCTCGGGCTGGGCCTCCAGCAGGAGCACCGACCACCCGGCATCGAGCAGCCTGTTGGCTGCGACCAGGCCGTTGGGCCCGGCCCCGACCACCACCGCGTCCCAGGTCATCGACGTCCTTCGGCGACGAACGCCAGGCGCCGGAGGGTCTCGGTGTTGCGCCACTTCAGGCCCAGCGAGCGCGCGGGCCGCGGCACGAGCACGCCCGGCCCGGAGACGGGGTCCTCGACGATGCTGACCTCGGTCTCCGCGCCGACCGGGCTCAGCGAGATGACCACCCGGGCCTCGCCCATCGGCCAGGCGCGAGCGCGCAACGTCAGGCTGTGGTGCGCCCGGCACTCGACGACCTCCGTGTAGTCGTTGATCAGCGCGGGCCAGACACCGACGGAGTGGTGCAGCCTGCTGCCGGCGGCGGGCCAGTCGTCGTCCACCTCCCGCATCCGCGAGGCGCCCACCACCCACACGGGGAAGAGCCAGCCGTCGCTCAGGGTCTCCCACATCTGCTCGGGGGTGGCGTGCATGCGTCGGGTGTTCTCGGCCATCACAGCTCCTTGGAGGTCCGGGGTCGGGGTGTCCTTGCGATGGCCGGTACCCGACAAAGCGGTGACCAGTCGCCCGAGGTCACGCCTGATCTGTCGATTTCGGGGTACAACTTCATCCATGTATCTCCCCAAGCCACGCGGAAGCCTCAGTGAAGCGGCGTTCGACCTCTTGCGCTCCTTGCCCGACGACCAGGCTTCCGAGACAGGAGTGGGCGTCCAGCCGGACAGCACCGAGGACGCCGACCTCACGCTCTGGGCGGTGCACGAGCTGTCGTACGGCGGGTTCGAGGACGTCCACGAGCAGGCCGAGACCAGCCCGCCCGTGCTGTTGCTGCGCGCGCGGCTCGAGACCGACCTGGAGGCCCGGCTCCGCGGCCGCTGGACCGGCGCCCAGCCGGCGCCGGCCGACGTCCCTGCGGAGCTCGTGCGCCTGGTCGCGGAGCACGACGGTCCGTCCCTCGCCGAGCACGTCCACCGGCGCGCAGACCTCGACCAGGTGATGGAGCTGCTGCGGCAGCGCTCCGTCTACCACCTCAAGGAGGCGGACCAGTCCGCCTGGGTGGTGCCCCGGCTCCCGGTCCGGGCCAAGACAGCCCTCGTGGAGCTGCTCTTCGACGAGTACGGCGACGGCGACCCCAACCGCCTGCACGCCCACCTGTTCGCCCAGGGGCTGGAGGCGGTCGGCCTGCGGTCCGACTACGGCGCGTACGTCGACGACGCGCTGCCCGAGGTGTTCGAGATGAACAACGCCGCGAGCATGTTCGGCATGCAGCGCCGGCTCCGGGGCGCTGCCATGGGACACCTCGCCGCCTTCGAGGCGACCAGCTCCCTGCCGTCCCGCCGCATGGTGCAGGGATTCGCCCGGCTGGGGCTGCCGAAGGAGATGGTGCGCTACTACGACGAGCACGTGGAGGCGGACGCGATCCACGAGCAGACGGCCCTCCGCGACATCTGCGGCACCCTGGCCGAGGAGCAGCCGGAGCAGGCGGGCGACATCCTGTTCGGCGCCTTCACCTGCCTGGACCTCGAGGCGCGGTTCGCCACGGCGATGCTCGACCGCTGGGGAGTCGCGTCATGAGTCCCCAGGCGTTCGAGCACTCCGAGGTGGTCCTCGTCCCGGACGGGCCGATGCTGGTCCGGGGAGTGCGCAGCGTCGAGGACGCCGACGGTCGCGTCCACGCCGTCGAGCGACCGGTCGTCGCGCTGTGCCGCTGCGAGAAGTCGAGCCGGTTGCCGTGGTGCGACGGCACGCACAAGGTGATCGCCCGCAGGGGCGACTGAGCCGCTACTCCGCGCTGGCGGCGTCCCGGTCGATCCGCACCAGCACCCCGCGCTCCTGCTGACGCACCTCGCTCAGCGTCAGTGCGTCGGCGAGGTGCAGCTCCTCGTCCGCGAGCACGTCGGCCTGCTCCGTGGTGCCGAGCTGGAGCAACGCCGAACCGCCGGGCGCGAGGTGCCGGCGAATCACCTGGAGGCAGGCGCGCGCGACGTCGAGGCCGTCAGGACCGCCGTCGATCGCCGACAGCGGGTCCTCGGGAAAGCGTCCGGTGTCGAGACGCGGCACCCACGGCGGGTCCGCGATGACGAGCGCGAACACCTCGGTCGGACCCACGGCGCTCTCCAGCGGAGCGTGGCGCACGTCGACCTGCTCGGCCAACCCGGCCGCGAGCGCGTTCGTGCGGGCGAACTCGCAGGCCACGTCGCTCGCGTCCACGCAGACCAGCGGACGCCCGGAGCCGGCGACGGCCAGCAACCCGATCTGCCCGGCCCCCGAGCACAGCTCGAGCACCGGTCCGTCCGGCGCCGTACGCAGGATCTGGGCAGCCCACTCGGACTGCGCCACCGTCCACTCGCGCGGGCGCAGGACCCGGTGGTCGAACGCGATCGCCAGCGATCCGAAGGCCAGGCTCTCGGTCGTCACCTGAAGATGCTGTAGCCACCCGGGCCGACGAGCAGGCCTACGACGATGAGCACGGCTCCCATCACCAGTTGTCCGCGCACCAGGGAGACGATTCCGGCGATGACCAGGATCGCGGCGATGATGAAGAGAAGTGTTGTCATGACGCACCTTCTATCTGTGGGGAGTTGTGCGCCGCGGATGGCGCAGGTGGCTGCTGCCACTTGCCGTACCCACCACGCGGCGCTGCATACCGTCGAGCCTACGGTTGCTGCCGCCCAACCCCGACGTTTTGATGGAGGACCGCGTGTCCCAGGCAGTCACCCATGACGCCGACCAGCCCCTGCGCGCGCTCTGGAAGCGCTATCGCGCCTACCGCGGCCGCTTCATCGGCGCCGTCGTCGCCTCGACGGTCAACAAGGTCGCCGACGTCATGCCCGAGCTGCTCATCGGCGCAGCGGTCGACGTCGTCGTACGCGGCGACGCCTCCTTCATCGGCGACCTGCTCGGCGTCGAGTCGCGCTACGCGCAGCTGGGCTGGCTGGCGGTCATCAACGTCGTCGTCTGGGTCATCGAGTCCGCCACGCAGTACGTCGCCGACGTGCTGTGGCGAGGTCTCGCCCAGGGTGTCGAGCACGACCTGCGGGTCGAGGCCTACGACCACGTGCAGCACCTCGACCTCGGCTGGCACGAGTCACGCCCGGCCGGCTCGACGCTGGCGACGCTGAACGACGACGTCAACCAGCTCGAGCGCTTCCTCGACATCGGTGCGCCCGCGATCCTCCAGACCGCGCTCAACATCCTGCTCGTCGGCGGCGTCTTCGCCGTCGCGTCCGGCCAGCTGCTGGTGCTGGCGTTCTTGCCGATCCCCGTCATCGTGCTGGGCTCGCTGGTGTTCCAGCGACGCCTCGAGCCGCTCTACGTCCGGGTGCGGTCCGCCGTGGCCGACCTGTCTGGGACGCTCAGCGCCAACCTCGCGGGCATCGCCACGATCAAGGCGTTCACGGCCGAGGACCGCGAGCGCGACCGGGTGGCAGCCGTGTCCATGGCCTACCGCGACGCCAACACCGTTGCCATCCGCTCGTCCGCTGCGTTCGTCCCGCTCGTCCGGATGGCGATCCTCGCCGGCTTCACCTGCACCCTCCTGCTCGGGGGCTGGGCGGCGCTGCGCGGTGACCTCGAGGTCGGCCTCTACTCCGTGCTGGTGTTCATGACCCAGCGCCTGCTGTGGCCGCTCACGGGCGTGGCCGAGGTGCTCGACCTCTACCAGCGCGGCCGGGCCTCGGCCAGCCGCATCCTCGGCCTGCTCGAGGAGCCCGTGACCGTGCCCGCGGGCGCGACCGCCCTCGCGCGACCTGTGGCGGGGCGGATCGAGCTGCGCGGCGTGCATTCGGGGTACGGCGACGGGCCGGACGTGCTGCACGACATCGACCTCGTCGTCCCCGCCGGCGAGACCCACGCGATCGTCGGCGCGACGGGCTCGGGCAAGTCGTCGCTGCTGCGCCTCGTGCTCCGCTTCGACGACGCGCGCTCGGGCCAGGTGCTCCTCGACGGCCAGGACGTCCGCGAGCTCGACTGGGACTCGCTGCGCGGATCGATGGGCTATGTCGCGCAGGACGTGTTCATGTTCGCCGGCTCGATCGCCGACAACATCGCCTACGGCCGGCCTGACGCGACGCGCGAGCAGATCCGCGCGGCCGCCGAGGCAGCCGCCGCGCTCGACTTCATCGAGGCACTGCCCGGCGGGCTCGACGCGTGGGTGGGGGAGCGTGGCGTCACCCTCTCCGGCGGCCAGCGCCAACGCCTCGCCCTGGCGCGGGCCCTGCTGCGCGACCCGGCCGTGCTGGTGCTGGACGAGGCGACCAGTGCGGTCGACAACGAGACCGAGGCCGCGATCCAGCGCTCGCTGCGCCGCGCGACGGCCCAGTGCACCGCGATCGTCGTGGCCCACCGGCTCTCGACCGTCCGGCACGCGCACCGCATCTGGGTGCTCGACGCCGGCCGGGTCATCGAGGGCGGAACCCACGACGAGCTGCTCGCGCTCGACGGTGCCTACGCCGCCCTGTGGCGGGTGCAGACGGGCGAGCTCGCCGCCCGCTGAGCTGTCGGACGTCCGCCGGGACGTCCGACGAGGTGGCTGCCGGGGCGACCGGATCGTCGGACGTTGGGATCAACGTCCGACGATCCGGTGGCGGTTTGCAGCCGGTGGTCCAGCTCGATCAGCCGATGACCGCGCGCACCAGCGGGGCGTAGCCGTTGGCGTAGCCGCTGCGCGACGGGTGGTAGGCGTCGCCCAGGTTCCAGGCCTTGCCGTTGACCCAGGGGTCGCTGGCGCAGATGTCGTGCCCGCCGAACGGGGAGATCGCCGACTTGTAGGTGAACCCGGCGGCGGCGACCCGGTTCGAGATCTTCGACTCCAGGTTGGTCACCACGGAGCTGATCGAGGTGCGGTTGGCGGTGCTGATGCCGTCCGCGGCCAGGCACGAGAGGTTGGTGCCCAGCGGGTTGGGGTAGCCCAGGACCACGACGGTGGCGGTGGGGGACGCAGCCTTGATCCGGGCGTAGGTGCCGTCGAGGGCGGCTCCCAGCTGGTTGGCGATCTTGCCGTTCGCGGTGTCCGCCGCCGCCTGGCACTGGGCGTCGTCGTTGTAGGCCCAGCAGCTCGTCAGCAGGTTGACGAAGCCGATGTCGTTGCCACCGATCGTGATCGTGACGAACTTCGTCGTCGAGGTCAGCGCGCTGATCTGGTTGTTGTTGACGTCGGTGGTGGTGGCACCGCCGCACGCGACGAACGTCAGGGCCGTGTTGGGGCGCTGCTGGGCCACGAGGTAGGGGTAGGCGTAGGTGTTGCGGTTGCAGAAGAAGTCGAGGTTGGTCGAGTTGGCGCCGTTGCCGGAGGAGTAGGAGTCGCCGAGGGCGACGTAGCCGTCGGGGGTTGCCGCCTTGGCAGCCTGGGCGCCGGGGGTGGCGAGCGCGACGAGTGCCGTGGCACCCGCCACGAGGAGTGCAAGGGTGTTGCGCAGGGGAGTGTGACGCATCGGGGGTGTGTCTCCTAGCGATAGTTGGTGCGCGTGAGCATGGTGGTGCGCGTCACACCGTGTCGAGGGCTCCTGCGCGTTTTGAGACGTCGTCGGCCCCAGCGGCAAACTGGGGTGAGTCGGGACGAGACCGGCCGATAGCATCGGCACCGTCCGTTTCTCGCACCACTCAAGGAGCACCACGTGTCCGACATCAAGGTCGTCCGCATCCACGCTGGCCAGCGTCAGGAGCACTCGACCACGACGGGCACCAAGGCCTGGGAGCTCTTCAAGGACGACGCCGACGTCATCGCCGCCCGGGTGGGGGGAGACCTCAAGGACCTCGCCTACGAGCTCCGGGACGGTGACGAGGTCGAGGGCGTCGACATCGCCAGCAACGACGGCCGCGACATCCTGCGCCACTCGACCGCCCACGTGATGGCCCAGGCCGTCCAGCAGCTCTGGCCCGAGGCCAAGCTCGGCATCGGGCCGCCGGTGGAGAACGGCTTCTACTACGACTTCGACGTCGAGACCCCGTTCGTGCCGGAGGACGTCACCAAGATCGAGTCCGCGATGCGCAAGATCATCAAGGAGAACCAGCGCTTCGAGCGCCGGGTCACCACCGACGCCGACGCGATCAACGAACTCCAGGACGAGCCCTACAAGCTCGAGCTGATCGGGCTCAAGGGCGGCGCCGGGGCCGACGACACCGAGGGTGCGAGCGTCGAGGTGGACAGCGGTGAAGGTGCCGAGCTGACGATCTACGACAACATCGGTCGCAACGGCGAGGCCAAGTGGTCCGACCTGTGCCGCGGTCCGCACCTCCCGACCACCAAGCGGATCCCCGCCTTCAAGCTGATGCGGACCGCAGCGGCGTACTGGCGCGGCGACGAGAAGAACAAGATGCTCCAGCGCATCTACGGCACCGCCTGGGAGACGAAGGAGGCACTCGACGAGCACCTCCACCGCATCGAGGAGGCCGAGCGCCGCGACCACCGCAAGCTCGGGCGCGACCTCGACCTGTTCAGCTTCCCCGACGAGATCGGCTCCGGCCTCGCGGTGTTCCACCCCAAGGGCGGCGTCATCAAGCGGGTGATGGAGGACTACGTCCGCCAGCGCCACATCGAGGAGGGCTTCGACTACGTCGGCACCCCCCACATCAGCAAGGAGGGGCTGTTCCACACCTCCGGACACCTGCCCTACTACAAGGACACGATGTTCCCGCCGATGGAGTTCGAGGGGTCGGACTACTACCTCAAGGCGATGAACTGCCCGATGCACAACCTGATCTTCCGCTCGCGCGGACGGTCCTACCGCGAGCTGCCGCTGCGGCTGTTCGAGTTCGGCTCGGTCTACCGCTACGAGAAGTCCGGCGTCGTGCACGGCCTCACCCGCGTCCGGGGGCTGACCCAGGACGACAGCCACTCCTACGTCACCCCTGAGCAGGCGCCCGCCGAGGTCAAGCACCTCCTGGAGTTCGTCCTCGGCCTGCTGCGCGACTTCGGCATCGACGACTTCTACCTCGAGCTCTCGACGCGCGACGACGCCAAGCCCGACAAGTTCGTCGGCACCGAGGAGGAGTGGGCGGTGGCCACCAAGGTGCTCGAGGACGTCGCGATCGACTCCGGCCTGGAGCTCGTGCCCGACCCGGGTGGCGCGGCGTTCTACGGTCCCAAGATCTCCGTGCAGGCACGCGACGCCATCGGCCGCACCTGGCAGATGTCGACGATCCAGTACGACTTCAACCAGCCCAAGGGCTTCGAGCTCGAGTACAACGGCGCCGACGGCGCCAAGCACCAGCCGGTGATGATCCACTCGGCGAAGTTCGGCTCGCTCGAGCGCTTCTTCGGCGTCCTGGTCGAGCACTACGCCGGAGCGTTCCCGCCCTGGCTCGCGCCGGTCCAGGTGCAGGCGATCCCGATCGCGGACAAGCACAACGACTACCTCCACGACGTCGCGCGGCAGATGAAGGTGGCCGGGCTGCGGGTCGAGGTCGACGACTCCGACGACCGGATGCAGAAGAAGATCCGCAACGCCCAGCTGCAGAAGGTGCCGTTCATGATGATCGCCGGCGACGACGACATCGAGAAGGGCGCTGTGAGCTTCCGCTACCGCGACGGCCGCCAGGACAACGGCGTGCCCCTCGAGGAGGCCATCGCCAGGGTCGCGAGCGCCGTGGCGAGCCGCGAGCAGGTCTGAGCCCGAAATATATGTGACGTCGTGTCGCGTGTATCCATTTACACCGACACGACGTCACGCTAACTTCGGGGTATGACCACGAAGCAGGAGTTCCACGACAGCCTTCGCACGCTCTCGCAAGCCTCGGTCGAGCAGCACTTCGACGCCTTCGTCGACATCGACTGGGACCACCCGGACTTCGCGGTCGACCCGGCAGACCCACGCTGGAAGCTGCCGCGCGAGCACGTGCTCGGGTCGCACGAGTGGTACCTCGGGCTGCCCGAGGAGGAGCAGGTCCGAGTCGGTCTCTACCTCCAGGCCAACGTCACCAAGGTCGGCCTGCAGTTCGAGCAGGTCCTGATCGCCGGCATCATGAACTACCTGCACCGCCTGCCCAACGGCTCCCCGGAGTTCCGCTACGCCACCCACGAGGCGACCGAGGAGTGCCACCACACCCAGATGTTCCAGGAGTTCGTCAATCGCTCCGGTGCCGACGTCGCCGGCGGGTCGAGGTTCTTCCGCGGTGTGGCCCCGATCCTGCCGCTCGCCGCCAGCATCGTGCCGTTCGGCTTCTTCATCGGAGTGCTGGCGGGGGAGGAGCCCATCGACCACATGCAGAAGGCCGTGCTGCGTGCTGGCGACGACATGCACCCTCTGCTGCAGCGGATCATGCAGATCCACGTCGCCGAGGAGGCCCGCCACATCGGCTTCGCCCACCAGTACCTCACCTTCAACGCACCGAGGCTCGGCCCGATCGAGCGCCAGCTGGTCGCCGTGCTCACACCGGTCGTCATGCGCTGGCTGTGCGACGAGATCATCAAGCCGAGCAAGCGCGCGCGCCGCGACATCGGCCTCCCGGACGACGTGTTCAAGGAGGTCTACTGGGCCCAGCCGAGCTCGCGGAAGGTGCTGCGCGACCTGTTCGGCGACGTCCGGATGCTCAGCGAGGACATCGGCCTGATGAATCCCGTCTCGCGCCGGGTCTGGCGGCTGCTCAAGATCGACGGCCGCTCGGCCAGGTTCCGCGGCGAGCCCGCCTCTGCTGCCGCCTGAGCCGCCGGGCCCGGCGACGACCCCGACGAGTAGGCTCCGCGAGACCGTGTAGCCGAACATGCGGAGGGGCGATGAGCGTCGGGCCCACAGATGGCCGCCAGGTCCGCTGGGAGCAGCACAACATCGAGCGCCGCGCCGCCATCCTGGCCGCCGCGCTCGAGGTCATCGAGGCGACGCCGCCCGGTGACGAGGTCAACGTCGCCCACATCGCCGAGCGCGCAGGCGTCGGCCGCACGGTGATCTACCGTCACTTCACCGACCGCGCCGAGCTGGACCGGGCGATCCGGGCCGCGATCCTCAACGACGTGTGGGCCCACCTGTTGCCCGTGCTCACGCTGGAGGGCACGATCCCGCAGATCATCGAGCGCGCCGTGGCGGAGTACGTCAACTGGGCCGCGGCCCATCCCGCGCTGCACGGCGTCGCGGTCACCAGCGAACCCGGTGGCGGCAACCCCCTCGACGAGGGGGTCGCGGTGATCGCCGGCCGCGTCGTCGAGCTGATCGGGACCGCCCTCGAGATCCTCGGGCTCGAGCTCAGCGCCGACGAACGAGCAGCGATCGACCCCCTCGTCCACGGCTTCGTCGGCGGTGCCTTCGGAGTCGTACGGCGGTGGCTGGCCAGGCCGGAGCGCGAGCCCAGCGCCGAGGTGCTGGCGGAGCTCACGACGGCCTCCGTGTGGTTCCAGCTCCACGGCCACGCCGACGCGCTCGGGCTCGAGCTGCGCGCGGACCAGCCGATCGAGGAGCTGCTCGCCGGCCCGGGTCCCGAGGCCGCGCAGTGAGTGACCTCGAACGGCTCTGGACGCCGTACCGCATGGCCTATGTCCGCTCGGACATGACGGCCGACGGCTGCCCGTTCTGCCGGATCCCGCAGGGCGACGACGAGGTCAACCTGATCGTCGCGCGCGGCGACGCCGCCTATGCCGTGCTCAACCTGCACCCCTACAACCCCGGCCACCTCATGGTGCTGCCCTACCGCCACGTCGCCGAGCTCGAGGACCTCACGCCCGACGAGTCGGGCGAGCTGATGGCCATGACCCAGCAGGCGATCCGGGTGATCCGCAAGGTCAGCACGCCGCACGCCTTCAACGTCGGGCTCAACCTCGGCGGTCCCGCGGGCGGGTCGTTGGCGTCGCACCTGCACCAGCACGTCGTTCCGCGCTGGTCGGGCGACGCCAACTTCATCACCGTCATCAGCGACACCAAGATCTTGCCGCAGCTGCTGGAGGACACCCGCCGCCTGCTCGCGGACGCCTGGGGCTGATCGCCGCTAGGCGACCGGGTGCGGGTGGGCCTCCGCGCGTCCCTGGAACGACAGGATCGCAGGATTGCGCACCCGGCCGTCCTGGATCTCGATGGCGCGCGTGATGGTCTCGTCGGCCGCCCACGCGGCGGGGCCGGAGAGCACCGTCTCGACGAACGGCATCAGCGCCTCGCTGTTCTCCCAGGTCGCGGAGTTCCAGAGGTAGGACGGGCTGTGGTCGACCGCGTAGTAGTGCACGCGGCCACCGACGGTGAACATCGGATCGTCGAAGGTCGTCGGCGTGGCCCAGGTGAAGCCCATCGCCTCGTCGCACGACACGTCCACGATCAGGCTGCCCTGGCGGAACGCGGCGAGGTCCTCGGTGGCGAGGTAGGTCAACGGGGCTGCGGTGTCCTGCAGCGTGCAGTTGACGACGATGTCGTTCTCCGCGAGGTACGGCGCCAGCGGGACCCGGCCCCGGTCGGTGATGACCTGGGTGTTGGCCGGGTCGTCCGGGTCGTGGTCGAACTGGCGGATCTGCACGGAGTGGATCGGTGAGCCGACCGCGGCCACGCCCCGCGTGGTGAGCACGGCGACGTCGCTGACCCCGTGGGCCTTGAGGGCGGTGACCGCCCCACGCGCGGTCGCGCCGAAGCCGATGACCACGGCGCTGAGCCGGCGACCGTAGTCGCCGGTGATGCCGACGAGCTCCATCGCCTGCAGCACCGAGCAGTAGCCCGCGAGCTCGTTGTTCTTGTGGAAGACGTGCAGGCCGACCGAGCCGTCGCGAGTCCAGTGGTTCATCGCCTCGAAGGCGATCAGGGTGAGCTCGCGGTCGATCGCGAGCTGCGTCATCGTCGGGTCCTGCACGCAGTGCGGCCAGCCCCACAGGACCTGGCCGGCGTGCATGGCCGCGACGTCCTCGTGCTGGGGCTTCGGGAGCACCACGACGTCGGAGCCGGTGATGATCTCCTCGCGGGTCGCGAACCCGGCGACGAGCGGGGCCAGGTCGGCGTCACTGCGACCGAAGCGTTCGCCGTACCCGTGCTCGAGGGTGGTGCGCGCAGCGATGCGCGGGTCCAGGCGGACGAGGTGGTCGGGGTGGAGAGGCAGTCGGTGCTCGTTCTCCTTGGTGGAGGTGCCGACGATGCCGAGGCTGAGGAGCGTCACTTCTTCTTGCTGCCCAAGCTCTCCACGGCGGCGCTGCCGCCCGCAGCCTTGGCCTGCTTGTCGGCCCGCTTCTCCTTGATGGACTTGGACTTCTTGGTCATGCCTTGCCGTGGCGACTTGTCGGCCATCGGGACTCCCTGGTTGGCGGAGCAAGATTGCTCCGTCTTGCCACAGTACGTTGCGCGTCCACCGACGCTTCACCACGACGACCTCGTTCCCGGGTAGCGTGCCCGCCGTGGATGACGCAGAGCTGGCCGCACTCCTCGTCCGCGACGCCGGCGCCCTCGCGGCCGGCATGCTGGCCCGCGGGCTCGACGCCGAGACCAAGACCCACGTCTCCGACGTCGTGACGGCCGCCGACCACGCGGCCGAGGCGCAGGTGGTCGAGACGCTGCGCCGCGAGCGCCCCGACGACTCGATCGTGGGGGAGGAGGGCGCCGACCAGGTCGGCACCAGTGGTCGGACCTGGGTGATCGACCCCGTCGACGGCACCTACAACTTCCACCGCGGACTCGACTGGTGGTGCAGCGCCCTGGCCCTGGTCGACCGCGAGGAGCTCGTCCTCGGTGCGGTGCACCACGCGTCCAGCGGCTCGACGTACGTCGGCGGGCCGGCCCTGCCGAGCAGCCACAACGCGCGAGCGATCAGCCCGCTCACGGACCGCCCGCTGCGCGACAGCTGCGCCACGACCTATCTGCACCCGCCGTTCTACGAGGGCGAGATCGGTGCGGCGTTCGTCCGCGCTGTCGAGGGCGTCGCGACCCTGCGGATGATGGGTTCGGGGACGATGGACGCGGTCGCCATCGCCCAGGGCCGCTGCGACGTGCTCTTCCAGCACTCGGTGCCCGACTGGGACCGGCTGCCGGGCGCAGCGATCATCCGCGGGGTGGGCGGCGAGTCCCGCGTCGTGCACGCCGCCGGGGTCGACTGGCACGTGGCCGGGGTCCCGAGCGCGGTCGCCGAGATCTGCGACCGGCTCCTCGACAGGTAGCCTGCGGCCGTGCCTGAGGGAAATGTGCTGACCAGCTCCGTGCTCGACCGCTTCAAGGGCTTCTGGCAGGGCGTGGTGCTGCAGCCCTTCATCAAGCTGTTCATCAAGCTCGGGATCAGCCCCGACGCGGTCACGCTCGTCGGCACGATCGGTGTCTGCGCGGGCGCGCTGATCTTCTTCCCGCAGGGGATGCTGTGGCAGGGAGTGCTGTTCATCACCGCCTTCGTGTTCAGCGACCTGATCGACGGGGCGATGGCGCGAGCCGTCGGCCGCAAGGACACGTTCGGCGCGTTCCTCGACTCGACCCTCGACCGGATCGCCGACGGCGCGATCTTCGCCGGCCTGGCGCTCTACTTCGCCTGGGTGGCCGAGGACCGGCTCTACCTCTGCCTGGCGCTCGTGTGCCTGGTGATGGGCTCGGTCACCTCCTATGCCCGCTGCCGCGGTGAAGGCCTGGGCTTCAACGCCAAGACCGGCATCGCCGAGCGGGCCGATCGCCTCGTCGCGATCCTCGTGCTGACCTTCTTCGGCGACGTCCTCGACCTGCCGATCCTCTACGAAGTCACCCTGTGGCTGCTCGCCGTGGCCAGCACGGTGACCGTCCTCCAGCGGATCCTGCTCGTACGGCGACAGGCGCTCGCCGAGGTCCGCCCGGAGGGCTGATCCCGAATCGGCATGTACGCCGCAGCGCCGTAGGATTGGCCCATGGCTGAAACCCCTGCAACCACGACCGAAACCGGCACCTCGCGCGTCAAGCGCGGCATGGCCGAAATGCTCAAGGGCGGCGTCATCATGGACGTCGTCACCGCCGAGCAGGCGAAGATCGCCGAGGACGCCGGCGCCGTCGCCGTGATGGCCCTCGAGCGGGTCCCCGCCGACATCCGCGCCCAGGGTGGCGTCAGCCGCATGAGCGACCCCGACATGATCGACTCGATCATCGAGGCCGTCTCGATCCCGGTCATGGCCAAGGCCCGCATCGGCCACTTCGCCGAGGCGCAGATCCTGCAGTCGCTCGGTGTCGACTACATCGACGAGTCCGAGGTCCTGACCCCGGCCGACTACGCCAACCACATCGACAAGTGGAACTTCACGGTCCCCTTCGTCTGTGGTGCGACCAACCTCGGCGAGGCGCTGCGCCGCATCACCGAGGGCGCGGCGATGATCCGCTCCAAGGGCGAGGCCGGCACCGGTGACGTGTCCAACGCCGTCACCCACATGCGCACGATCCGCGCCGAGCTGCGCCGCCTCCAGGGCCTGGAGCCCGACGAGCTCTACGTCGCGGCGAAGGAGCTGCAGGCGCCGTACGACCTGGTCAAGGAGGTCGCCGAGGCCGGGAAGCTCCCGGTGGTGCTGTTCACCGCGGGCGGCATCGCCACCCCGGCCGACGCCGCGATGATGATGCAGCTCGGTGCCGAGGGCGTGTTCGTCGGCTCGGGCATCTTCAAGTCCGGCAACCCCGAGCAGCGCGCCGAGGCGATCGTCAAGGCGACGACGTTCTTCGACGACCCCGACGTGGTGGCCAAGGTCAGCCGCGGTCTGGGCGAGGCGATGGTCGGCATCAACGTCGACGAGATCCCGCAGCCGCACCGCCTCTCCGAGCGCGGCTGGTAGTCCGCTCCCGAGTTTGCCTGGTGGTCGCGGCGGCGTTGCCGTCGCGACCACTGGGACGGGCATCCTGCCCGGATGCTGCGCCTCCTGTGGATGGACCGACTCCGTGGTGCGGCGATGATTGCCGTGGTCGTCCTCCACGCCGAGCTGAGCGTTCGCGCCGCCAGCGGCCACGACCTGCCGCTCGTGCACGCGGTCAACGGGCTGTTGGCGCCGTACCGCATGCCGCTGCTGGTCGCCCTCTCCGGCGTCCTGCTCACGCCGGCGCTGGCCAAGCCGTGGCGGAGCTACCTGCGCGGCAAGGTCCGCGCGCTGCTGTGGCCCTACCTCGTGTGGGTCACGCTCGACACGGCCTACGTCGCAGCGCGTGCGGGCGGCCTCGGCTGGGACTACGTCGCGCACCTCGCCTACGACCCGAAGACCTACCTGTGGTTCCTGGCCTACCTCTTCGTCTTCTACGTCGTCAGCCTCGCGCTGCCGTCGTGGCTGCGGATCGCCGGCGGTCCGCTCGTCCTCGCGCTCGCCTGGCAGGCCGACCCGACCGCTGACTGGCACAAGCTCGCCTGGCTGCTCGGCTGGTTCCTGGTCGGCGACACCCTCGGTCGGGTCGTACGCCGCTGGCTGCGCCCGGCACCGGTGCCACCGCGCGACGTGCTGGGCTTCGTAGGGCGCAACTCCCTCGTGTTCTACGTCAGCCACCTGATCGTCATCATCTTCGTGACCGACCTGGGGGCGTGGCTCGGGGTGGGCTCGGCCGCGCTGCTCTTCGTGCTGGCCGTGGCAGTGCCGCTCGTGGTCGGCACGATGCTGGTGCACGCCCGAGGACACTCCGTCGTCGACGCCTTGTTCGCGTGGCCATCGCGGACGATGCTCCAACCCGCCGACGGGCCGAAGGGGATGGCCCCATCGGTGACGGGATACGGCGCGTAAATGGTCCATGCGGGGGGTTTTGACGAACTCGCCCACGGCTGGGGTGGGGAGTTGCTTCACTGGCGTCGGTTCTCGGGGAGCCCTCACACCTGGAGAACCCTCATGAACAAGTCCACCAAGGGCGTCATCGCCGCCGTCGCCGGCGTCACGCTCCTCACCGGCGTCGGCGGCACGTTCGCCAACTGGTCGGAGAGCCGCACCGCGGCGCCCGGCTCCGTGACCGCTGGTCACCTCACGCTGACGGTCGCCTCCGGCGAGTGGACCGACATCACCGCCGCCACACCGAAGCTCATCTCCGACATCTCGCTGTTCCGCATGGTTCCGGGCGACGTCGTGGAGTACACCACCACTGTCACCCCCGATCTGCTGGGCGACAACCTGACCGCCACCCTGACGGCGACCCTCCCGGCCGGCTCTGGCGCCCTCGCCAACGACGTCACCGTCGTCGCGGAGTTTGACGGTTCCGGGACGGCGACCCGCCAGATCACTGAGGCCAACGACGACACGGCCATCCCGGTCACCGTCACGGTCACGATGCCGTTCACGACCACCGTGGGTGAGGACGAGGTGCTCAGCCTGGCGGCCCTGACCGTGAACCTGGTCCAGAACGCCAACCCGGTCGTGGTCTAGGACTGATCGTCGTGCCTGCTGTTCCGGCGAGCGCGGTCCGGCCCCGGCACCGTGCCGACGGCCGGCAGGGTCCCGGCAGGGTGGCCGGCGCGACGCTGGCCACCGTGCTCGGGCTGCTGCTGCTCACCAGCGGTCTCGGCACCTGGAGTGAGTGGCACGACCAGGGTCAGCGCGCGCTGGGGAACATCCAGGCCGGCTCGGTCTCCCTGAGCGGCACGCTGCAGGTGCAGCTGCACTCGCGCCAGCCGGTGGGGAGCCGCTCGTTCTCGTCCTCCACCACCTGCGCGCCCACGGCACCGTTCGTCGAGTGCAGGGTGGTGACGTCGTCCCTGGCCGCGGAACGGCTCATCCCGGGTGACGCAGTGCGCGTGGTCCGCGACGTCACCCTCGCCGGGAACGGCGACAACCTGCGCGGAGCCCTCGTCGTCGACGCATCGGCGCTGCTCGACCGGGCACCGACGGCGTCGCTGCTGGCCCGGTCGTCGGCGGTCACCCTGGGTGTCACCCGCCCGGGCGGGGCCGCGGCTCCGGTGAGCGGGCTGGTCTCGACCACCCAGGTCTCACGTGCCGCCGGCGACTTCGGCACCTACCAGGCGGTCGCGACCATCCAGACCCCGCTCGACGACGCGGGAGCCCCGTGGAACGAGGCGCTGTGGACCCAGGTCCTCGACCTCGGCTCGATCCGGGCCACCTTCGACCAGACCAGCTGACCTTCCCGAGGAGCACCATGAGCACGAAACGATTCGTGGCAGCCGTGGCGGCTGTCCTCGTCGTCGTGCTCGCGCCTGCGCTCCTCACCTCGTCGCACTCGACGCAGGCCGGCTGGCGCGAGGAGCTCGTCGTCACGCTCGCCGATGCCCGGAGCGACACCTTCGGCCTGGCAACAGCCGGCACGACCAACACCGTCGACCACGGCCAGTCAGCACCGGACGACATCGCCAACGAGCCGGCCATGACGGTCCAGAACCTCTCCCAGACCCATGCGTCGTGGATCGACGTGGTCAGCGCACGCGCGACGGTGCCGGCCAGCAACACGACCTCGACCCTGCTCGGCAACGTGCGCCTCAACTACGACCCCACGACCACCGGCTGCCTGGCCGGCGCGTCCGGAGCGCCCTACTGGGCGGTGAACGGCGCGAACGCGCTCGCCAGCGGCACCGAGTATCCCCGTGCCTCGGCCAAGGTCACCGGAGACGTGCTCACGCCCGGGCAGACGAAGTCCGTGTGTCCGCTGGTGGAGCGGACCGGCACCAACGCCGAGTTCCTGCTCGCCCACGCTGGTCGGCAGCTCGACATCCAGACCAAGGTCCGGCAGCGGTCGGAGGCGCCGGGAACGTGGTCGTCCACGACGGCGACGCTGACCAGCCGCTACCAGGTGAAGCTCCCTCCTGCCACCAGGCCCTCGGTCGACAACGTGGTGTGCGCACGGACCTCGGTGCTCGGCGCACGATCCCCGATCGGTGTCTACGGGCGCCTCTACTGGGCGTGGCCGTTCGCCGGGAGCTCGGCGAGCGTCCCGACCCCTGCCGTCGACCGGTTCACCGTCATCCGCTCCACGGACGGCACCACCTGGGCGCCCCTGCGCAGCGGCACCGACCAGACCGCGGGTCCCATCGACCAGTACGCCGGCGCAGTCAGGATGTCGGCCAACATCAACAGCAGCTGGCTCGCTGCCGACGCTCCCACCCCCGTCTACCTCTCGGTGCGCGCCTACCCCTACGCCGGTTCCAGCGTGTACGTCGACGCCGACTGGATGGTGCTCGTGAGCGAGGGGAACGCGCAGCTCGACGACTACTTCACGTGCCGGACCGGTGGGGTGGCCACCGTGACGAGCGCCGGCGTGGCCAACGCCGGCTCCACGCCGGTCGGGCTCGGCTGAGATGCGTCGGGTGAGGGTGCTCCTGCGCACCGCGATGTCCCTCGTCCTGATCGTCGCCGTGGCCCTGCTCGCCGCGCTCGTGGTCGTCCCGCGGGCCTGCGGCTGGGTGCCGCTCACGGTGCTGTCGGGCTCGATGACCCCCACCTACCCGGTCGGCAGCCAGGTGGTGGTGGAGCGTGTCAATGGCGCGGAGGACGCCAACGACCTCGAGGTCGGCGACATCATCACGTTCCTGCCGCGGCCGGACGACCCGAGCCTCACGACCCACCGGATCGTGCGGAAGCAGTGGCGACAGGACGGGGTGGCCGTGTTCACCACCCGGGGCGACGCCAACGACACCGACGACGCGTGGGAGCTGACCGAGCAGCAGATCAGGGGCAGGGCGCGGTACCACGTGCCCTACGCCGGCTACGTCGCGACGGCCCTCACCCAGGAGAAGAAGGACACCGGGATCGTCGTGCTCGCGGGCGGCCTCCTCGGCTACGCCGCCTGGCAGCTCGCGCAGGCGGCCCTCCACCGCCGCCCTCGCACGCGGGTGCGGGACACTCGCGCCGACCGCTCGGCCGGCCGCCTCTAGGATCTGCCGACGTGGACCACACCATCGGCGTGCTCGCCCTCCAGGGCGACGTGCGCGAACACCTCGCCGTGCTCACCCGACTCGGCGAGCGGGCCATCGCCGTACGCCGCCCGGCGGAGCTGGCCTCGGTGGACGGGCTCATCATCCCCGGCGGGGAGTCGACCACGATGATCAAGCTGGCGAAGATCTTCGAGCTCTACGAGCCGCTGCGGGCGCGCATCCGCGACGGGCTGCCGACGTTCGGCACGTGCGCCGGCATGATCCTGCTCGCCGACCGGATCGAGGGCGGTGCGGTCGGTCAGGAGACCCTCGGCGGGCTCGACATCACCGTGCGCCGCAACGCGTTCGGCCGCCAGGTCGACAGCTTCGAGGGCGACCTCCCGTTGACCGGTCTCGACGAGCCGGTGCACGCGGTCTTCATCCGTGCGCCGTGGGTCGAGGCGGTCGGTGACGGCGTGGAGGTGCTGGCCCGCGTGCCGGCCGATCCCGCGCGGGGGGCGGCCGCCGGTAGGATCGTGGCCGTTCGCCAGGGTTCGCTGATGGCGACCTCCTTCCATCCGGAGGTCGGCGGTGACGCCCGGGTCCACGAGCTGTTCGTTGACCTGGTGCGCCGAGCCCGCGCCGAACGCCCCACCGATCACGAGACGAAGAGGGACTGATGTCTGGCCACTCCAAGTGGGCGACCACGAAGCACAAGAAGGCCGCGATCGACGCCAAGCGCGGCAAGCTGTTCGCCAAGCTGATCAAGAACATCGAGATCGCGGCGAAGATGGGCGGCCCCGACCTCACCGGCAACCCGACGCTCTTCGACGCGGTGCAGAAGGCCAAGAAGCAGTCGGTCCCCAACAAGAACATCGACTCCGCGGTCAAGCGTGGCGGCGGTCTCGAAGGCACCGGCGTCAACTACGAGACGATCATGTACGAGGTCTACGGCCCCGCCGGCGTGGCCTTCCTCGTCGAGTGCCTCACCGACAACAAGAACCGCGCGGCGATGGAGGTGCGCACCGCCGTGACCCGCAACGGCGGCACGCTCGCCGACCCCGGCTCGGTCTCGCGCCTGTTCACCCGCAAGGGCGTCATCGTGCTGCTGAAGTCGCAGGAGAAGGACGGAGCGACCACCGAGGTCACCGAGGACATGGTGCTCGAGGCGACCCTCGACGCCGGCGCCGAGGACGTCAACGACCAGGACGACTCGTTCCGGGTCATCTCCGAGGCCACCGACATGGTCGCCGTGCGCACCGCCCTGCAGACCGCGGCGATCGACTACGACTCCGCCGACGTCGAGTTCGTGCCGAGCATGGAGATCCCCGTCGACAAGGACGCCGCGGTCAAGGTGCTCAAGCTGGCCGACGCCCTCGAGGACCTCGACGACGTGCAGAACGTCTTCACCAACGTCGACATCCCCGACGAGGTGCTGGCCCAGCTCGACGAGGACGAGGACTGAGCTTCCCCGCTCCGCGCGTGTCGTACGCCGCCGCGTCGGCGCTGCAGGTTAGCGTTGGCCCGAACAGACGTTCGGACGAAAGGCTGACTTCATGCGGGTGCTCGGGATCGACCCCGGCCTGACGCGCTGCGGCGTCGGGGTGGTCGAGGGCTCCGTGGGTCGACCGCTCACGCTGGTCGACGTCAACGTGATCCGCACGAGCCACACCGAGCCGATCGCGCAGCGGCTGGTGACGATCGAGCGCGGGCTCGACGCCTGGCTCGACGAGTTCCAGCCCGACGCGGTGGCCGTCGAGCGGGTCTTCGCCCGCTCCGACTCCAGCACCATCATGGGCACCGCCCAGGCCAGCGGCATCGCCCTCGTGGTCGCCGCGCGCCGCGGCCTGCCGATCGCCCTGCACACGCCGAGCGAGGTCAAGGCCGCTGTCTCCGGCAGCGGGCGGGCCAACAAGGCCCAGGTCACCGCGATGGTGACCCGCATCCTGCGCCTGGACGCACCGCCCAAGCCCGCGGACGCGGCCGACGCCCTGGCGCTGGCCATCACCCACATCTGGCGCGGTGGCGCCCAGGCAAGAATCGACGCGGCGGTGCAGGCGCAGGCCGCCGCTAGGAGCAGATCGTGATCGCGTTCGTCCGCGGCGAAGTCGCCGCCCTCACCCTCACCAGCGCCGTCCTCGAGGTCGGCGGGATCGGCCTCGAGCTGATGTGCACGCCCGGCACCCTCGCCACGCTGCGCATCGGGTCGACCGCGACCCTGCCCACGAGCATGGTGGTGCGCGAGGACTCGCTGACCGTCTTCGGCTTCCTCGACGACGACGAGAAGCAGATCTTCGAGCTCGTCCAGACCGCCTCCGGGGTCGGGCCCAAGGTGGCCCAGGCGATGGTCGCGGTGCTCTCGCCCGACGACCTGCGCGCCGCGGTGGCGGGGGAGGACGTCAAGACCCTGACCCGCGTCCCCGGCATCGGCCAGAAGGGCGCGCAGCGGATCATCCTCGAGCTCAAGGACCGCATCGGCGCGCCGACGGGCGCCCGGCTCGCCGGCCAGGCGACCACGCCCGGTGCCCCCTGGCGCGACCAGGTGCACCAGGGGCTCGTCGGGCTCGGCTGGTCGAGCAAGGAGGCCGAGCAGGCCGTCGAGATCGTCGCGCCCGATGCGGGTGCCAGCCCTGACGTCCCCTCCCTCCTGCGCGCCGCCCTGCGCGCGCTGAGCAAGGCGTGACGACGTGAACTGGGAAGCCGACACCGAGGACGAGCTCACGCCCGCCGAGTCCGCGCACCTCCAGCGGCTCACGTCCGCGGACGCCGACGGCGACGACCGCGCGGTCGAGGCAGCGCTGCGACCGCGCAGCCTGGACGAGGTCGTCGGCCAGGTGCGGGTGCGCGACCAGCTCGGGCTGGTGCTGGAGGCTGCCCGACGCCGGGGGAGGGCGCCGGACCACGTGCTGCTCTCCGGACCGCCCGGGCTCGGCAAGACCACCCTCGCCATGATCATCGCCGGCGAGATGTCCGCGCCCCTGCGGCTCACCAGTGGCCCGGCGATCACCCACGCCGGCGACCTCGCCGCGATCCTGTCGGGCCTCAACGAGGGCGACGTCCTGTTCGTCGACGAGATCCACCGCATGTCGCGCCCGGCCGAGGAGCTCCTCTACATGGCGATGGAGGACTTCCGCGTCGACGTCGTCATCGGCAAGGGCCCGGGTGCGACCGCGATCCCGTTGGAGATCCCGCCCTTCACCCTCGTCGGAGCCACCACCCGCGCCGGCCTGCTGCCGGGGCCGCTGCGCGATCGCTTCGGCTTCACCGCACACCTGGAGTTCTACGAGCCCCACGAGCTCGACCTGATCGTGCACCGCTCCGCCGGGCTGCTCGGCGTCGAGCTGACCGACGAGGGCTCGGCCGAGATCGCGGGTCGCTCGCGGGGGACCCCGCGCATCGCCAACCGGCTGCTGCGCCGCGTGCGCGACTTCGCCCAGGTCCGCGCGGACGGCGTGGTGACCCTCGAGGTCGCGCGCGATGCCCTCGAGCTCTACGAGGTCGACGAGTCCGGCCTCGACCGGCTCGACCGCGGCGTCCTGGACGCGCTGTGCCGCCGCTTCGGCGGCGGCCCGGTCGGCATCTCGACGCTCGCCGTCGCGGTCGGTGAGGAGCGCGAGACGGTCGAGGAGGTCGCCGAGCCGTTCCTGGTCCGGCTCGGCCTGCTGGCGCGCACCCCGCGAGGACGGATCGCCACCGCCGCCGCGTGGCACCACCTCGGCCTGACACCGCCCGCGCAGCCGGCCGGTGTCGACTCGCCCCTGTTCGACGACGCGTGACGACCGGGCGTCGCAGCGCCCGCGTACACTCCAGCGTTGGTCGCTCGGGCGCATCCGCGCCTGCGCCGCACCACCCCCATCCCACCGAGACGCTTGAGGTAATTTCGTGGAGCAGTTCGCTTCCCTTCTTCCGCTGGTAGCCATCGCGCTGCTCTTCTGGGTCATGGTGGTGCGCCCCGCATCCCGTCGCCAGAAGGCCATCGCCAAGCTCCAGGCGGACCTCCAGCCCGGACAGCGGGTCATGCTGTCGGCGGGGATCTTCGGCACCGTCCGGTCCCTGGGCGACGACCGCGTCCGGATCGAGATCGCACCCGGCACCGAGATCGAGGTCGCGCGTGCCGCGATCAGCGTCGTCGACAACCAGGTCGCGCCCACCGACCCGACCGACCCGACCGACCCGAGCACTGGACCGGACGACCAGGCACGCTGACGTGGCCGCTCGGAAGCCCAACCCGGGTCGCACCCTCGTCGTCTTCTTCCTCGTCACCGCACTGACCTACGGGCTGGTCGCGCTCGCCGGGGTCTGGAAGCCCAAGCTGGGGCTCGACCTCCAGGGCGGCACCCGGATCACGCTGGTCGCCGAGGGTGACGTGTCCAGCGAGAGCCTGGCCGAGGCCCGCGGCATCATCGAGGACCGGGTCAACGGCTCGGGCGTCGCCGAGGCCGAGGTCTCCACGCAGGGCAACCAGTACATCGTCGTGGAGATCCCCGGCGAGAGCCGGCGCGACCTCGTCGAGACCGTCAAGCGCCAGGCCCAGCTCCGCTTCCGCGTCGTCGCTGCCGTCGCCAACGGCGTGGCCGGCGCCACCGGCTCCGGCCCCCTGCCCAGCTCCGTGCCCGGCACGGGCGTTCCGGGCAGCAAGCGGGCGCCGTACGCCTGGGCGGACGAGAAGGACAAGAAGAAGCCGACCAAGTCCCCGTCCCCGTCCCAGTCACCGTCGCCGGCCACCGAGCAGCCGGCCGCGGGGGACGACGACCCGTTGGTGTGGATGGACAACCCGGACGCCGAGTCCGTGGCGGCGTTCAACAAGTTCAGCTGCCCGGCCGACGGTGCGGTCGCGGACATCGACGACGACCCGGACAAGCCGCTGATCACCTGCGACCAGTTCGGCTCGAAGATGCTGTTGTCGAAGACCCTGATCGAGGGCACCGACCTCAGCTCGGCCTCCACCTTGCCGCCCAGCCAGCAGAGCGTGGAGTGGGGAGTCGACCTCAACTTCAACCGCGCCGGCACCCTCGAGTTCGCCCGCATCTCGCAGGCCCTGGTCAACACCGACAAGCAGTTCGCCATCGTGCTCGACGGCCGAGTCATCTCGGCGCCGACGATGGAGGGGCTGATCACCGACGGCAACGCCCAGATCACCGGGCAGTTCACCGAGGCCGAGGCCAAGAGCCTCGCGACCAGCCTCAAGTACGGCGCCTTGCCGATCTCCTTCGAGAAGGACCCGCCGGTCGAGCTGGTCGGCCCGTCGCTGGCCGGCAACCAGCTCTCGGCCGGCATCACCGCCGGTCTCGTCGGGCTGGTCCTGGTGATGCTCTACTGCCTGCTCTACTACCGCGGCCTCGGCCTGGTCGTGATCGCATCGCTGCTCATGGCGGCGGCCCTGATCTACTCGTTCGTGGTGCTGCTCAGTGAGGGCGTCGGCTTCACGCTGTCCCTGCCCGGGATCGCCGGGCTGATCGTCGCGGTCGGCATCACCGCCGACTCCTTCATCGTCTACTTCGAACGCATCCGCGACGAGATGCGCGACGGCAAGTCGATGCGCGTCGCCGTCGAGGCGGGCTGGGCGCGGGCCCGCAACACCTGCCTGGCGGCCGACACCGTCTCGCTGCTGGCCGCGGTGGTCCTCTACATCTTCGCCGCCGGTGTGGTGAAGGGCTTCGCGTTCGCGCTCGGCCTGTCCACGCTCATCGACCTGGTGGTCTTCTTCTGGTTCACCCACCCGCTCGTGTCGTGGCTGGCGCGCTTCTCGTTCTTCAACCGTGGCCACGCCCTGTCGGGGCTCAGTGCCGACACCCTCGGCATGGACGCCATCGCGACCTCGACCGCTGGAGGCAAGGCCTGATGGGCGCGTTCTCACGACTCGGCAACGACCTCTACTCCGGGCGCCGCTCGATCGACTTCGTCGGTCGCACGTGGGTCTGGTACGCCCTCTCGGCGGTGCTCATCGCGGTGGCGGCCTTCGGGCTGGTGTCCAAGGGCCTCAACATGGGCATCGAGTTCACCGGCGGCGCCGAGTACCGCGTCACGGTCTCGGCCGACAAGGCCACCCAGGACACGGCCGACGACCTGCGGACGGCGGTCGCCGGCACCGGCATCGAGAGCGCGTCGGCCCCCGTCGTCACGACCTCGGGCAGCGAGGCGATCATCGTCCAGACCGAGCCGGTCGACGACGAGGAGAGCGCCGATCTGGTCGCCACGATCCTGGAGGTGACCGGTGCGACCCAGGCGGACATCTCCCAGACGGAGATCGGCCCCAGCTGGGGCAAGGAGGTCGCCGAGCGGTCCCTGATCGGGCTCGTGGTCTTCCTGGTCCTGGTCGTGCTCTTCATCTGGGCCTACTTCCGCGAGTGGAAGATGTCGGTCGCAGCGATCGTCGCGCTGGCCCACGACATCCTCATCACCATCGGGATCTATGCGCTGTCGGGCTTCGAGGTGTCCCCGGCCACGGTGACCGGTGTGCTGACGATCCTAGGTTTCTCGCTCTACGACACCGTCGTCGTCTTCGACAAGGTCCGCGAGAACACCCACCAGCTGAAGCGCTCGCGCCTGACCTACGCCGAGGCGGCCAACCTCGCCGTCAACCAGACCCTGGTCCGCTCGATCAACACCTCGCTCGTCGCGCTCATCCCGGTCGCCGCGATCTTGTACGTCGGCGTCGTGCAGCTGGGATCGGGCTCGCTCAAGGACCTCGCCCTCGCCCTGTTCGTCGGCATGGCGGTCGGTGTCTACTCCTCGATCTTCATCGCCACGCCCCTGCTCGTGCAGCTCAAGGCGCGCGAGAAGGACGTCGACCACGACGAGCGTCGGGCCGCTGCCCGACGCCGCGAGGCCTCGGCCGACGTCTACGCGCGGGTGTCCGCGGCCGACCGCAACGCTGCTCCGCCGCCGGACCCCCGGCGGGTGCGCGCGGACGGGACGGTGGCCACGCGCCCCGCGAAGGCACCGCCGCGACAGACCGAGGCGATCAACAAGGGCCGCGTCGCCCCCAAGCCACACGGTCCGGTCAAGCCGAGCCCGTCGGCCGGCCGTGTCCAGCCCACCCGCCAGCCGCGCTCGAAGCGGGGCAAGAAGTGAGCCGGCAGGCGCTCGAGGCGGCCCGCGACGCGATGTCGCGCCTCGTCCTCGACGTCCCCGACCATCCGCTGCCCGGCGTGATGTTCAAGGACATCACCCCGCTGCTCGCCGACCACGCGGGATTCACCGCCGTCGTCGAGGCCCTGGCGGCGACGGCTCGCGACGCGGCCGGCAACGTCGTGGTGGACAAGGTCGTCGGCATGGAGGCCCGCGGCTTCATCCTGGCCGCGCCGGTCGCGCTCGCGCTCGGGGTCGGCTTCGTGCCCGTCCGCAAGGCCGGCAAGCTGCCGCGCGCCACCCACGCCGTCTCCTACTCCCTGGAGTACGGCGAGGCCACGCTCGAGCTGCACCAGGACGCGATAGCGCCGGGGGAGCGAGTGTTGCTGATCGACGACGTGCTGGCCACCGGCGGCACCGTCGCGGCCACCCGCCAGCTCGTCGAGGCGTGCGGCGGCACCTGCGTCGGAGTCTCGGTGCTCATGGAGCTGACGTTCCTGCCGGGGCGCGCCGCAGCCGGCGACCTGCCGATCAGCGCCATCACGTCCGTCTGACTCCACCCGTCGGTGACCGGTCACTAGACTGGCGCGATGAGCGAAGAGACCAGCACCCCCGTGGCGCAGGAGCGCGCCTCCGAGGTGCCTGTCTCGGCCCGGAGCATGCGCGCACGGCTGGCTCGCATCGGCGCCAAGGCGCCGACCGGCAACCCGGTCCTGGAGCCGCTGTTCCGCTCCGTGCGGGCCAACCACCCCAAGGCCGACCTGGCGCTGCTGGAGCGTGCCTATCTCGTCGCCGAGAAGATGCACGGCTCGCAGATGCGCAAGAGCGGGGACCGCTACATCACCCACCCGCTGGCCGTGACCACGATCCTGGCCGACATCGGCATGACCGAGCCGACCCTGGTGGCGGCGCTGCTCCACGACACGGTCGAGGACACGCCGTACACCCTCGAGGAGCTCCGCAAGGATTTCGGTGACGAGGTCGCCATCCTCGTCGACGGCGTGACCAAGCTCGACAAGGTGCAGTACGGCGACTCGGCGCAGGCCGAGACGATCCGCAAGATGATCGTGGCGATGTCGCGCGACATCCGCGTGCTGGTCATCAAGCTCGCCGACCGGCTCCACAACATGCGCACGCTGCGCTACCTCAAGGCCGAGACGCAGGAGCGCAAGGCCCGCGAGACCCTCGACATCTACGCCCCGCTCGCGCACAGGCTCGGCATGAACACCCTCAAGTGGGAGCTCGAGGACCTCGCCTTCGCGACGCTGCACCCGAAGATGTACGACGAGATCGTGCGCCTGGTCGCCGACCGTGCGCCGTCGCGCGACCAGTTCCTGGCCGAGGTCATCGCCCGCGTCGACGGCGACCTGCGCGAGGCGAAGATCAAGGGCAAGGTCACCGGACGACCCAAGCACTACTACTCGATCTACCAGAAGATGATCGTCGGTGGTCGCGAGTTCTCCGACATCTACGACCTGGTCGGCATCCGCATCCTCGTCGACGACGTCCGCGACTGCTACTCCGTCCTCGGGGTGCTGCACTCGCGCTGGAACCCGGTGCTGGGGCGGTTCAAGGACTACGTCGCGATGCCGAAGTTCAACATGTACCAGTCGCTGCACACCACGGTCATCGGACCGCAGGGCAAGCCCGTCGAGCTGCAGATCCGCACCTTCGCGATGCACCGTCGTGCGGAGTACGGCGTGGCGGCGCACTGGAAGTACAAGGAGGACACCAAGGCCGGGCTCGACACCGACGCCCGCGCCGGCTCCTCCCAGATCGGCGACGACATGTCGTGGCTGCAGCAGCTCCTCGACTGGCAGCAGGAGGTCGAGGACCCGGGCGAGTTCCTGGAGTCGCTGCGCTTCGAGATGAACCAGGCGCAGGTCTACGTCTTCACGCCGCGCGGTGACGTCATCCCGCTGCCGGTCGCAGCCACCCCGGTCGACTTCGCCTACGCCGTGCACACCGAGGTCGGGCACCACACGATCGGTGCCCGGGTCAACGGCCGCCTCGTACCGCTGGAGTCGTCGCTCGACAACGGCGACGTCGTGGAGGTCTTCACCTCCAAGTCGGCCAACGCCGGCCCCTCGCGCGACTGGCTGAACTTCGTCAAGTCCCCCCGGGCGCGATCGAAGATCCGCCAGTGGTTCACCAAGGAGCGCCGCGAGGAGGCGATCGAGCGCGGCAAGGAGCAGATCGCCAAGCTGATGCGCAAGGAGGGCCTGCCCCTCAAGCGGTTGATGACCCACGAGTCGCTCATGCAGGCGGCCGAGCACTTCAACCACGCCGACGTCTCGGCGCTCTACGCCGCCGTCGGTGAGAACAACCTGAGCGCACAGGCCGTCGTTCGCCGCGTGATCGACCTGCACGGCGGAGACGACGGTGCTGCCGAGGACCTGTCCGAGGGCGTGACCATCACCCGCCGCTCGCGGGCCACGACCGGAAGCACCGACTCGGGCGTCGTCGTCAAGGGCGTCGACGACGTATGGGTCAAGCTCGCCAAGTGCTGCACGCCCGTGCCGCCCGACCCGATCCTGGGTTTCGTCACCAAGGGCGGCGGAGTCTCGGTGCACCGGCGCAACTGCACCAACGCCGCCGAGCTCGAGACCCAGCCGGAGCGGCTGATCGAGGTCGACTGGGCGCCGAGCTCACAGTCCACGTTCCTGGTGAACATCCAGGTCGAGGCACTCGACCGGGCACGCCTGCTCTCCGACATCACGATCACCCTCTCGGACGCCCACGTGAACATCCTCAGTGCGACGCTCTCGACCAGCCGCGACCGGGTCGCCAAGAGTCGCTTCACCTTCGAGATGGCAGACGCCTCCCACCTCGACAACGTGCTCCGCGCCGTGCGCAGCGTGCCCGGCGTCTTCGACGCCTACCGGGTCACGAACTAGCTGAAGTCCTCGGCGGCCTTGCGCGCCATGTCGAGGAACGCCTGCTTGTTGGCGAGCGAGTCCTCGAGCTGCTTGACCCGCTTGTCGTCACCGGCGGTCTTCGCCTTGTCGAGCTTGGCCTGCTCCTCGGCGATGCCGGCCTCGAGCTTGGAGACGATGTCGTCGGCGCGGGCGGACTTCTCCGGGTCGCTGCGCTTCCACTGGTCGTCCTCGACCGAGCGGATGGTCTGCTCGACCTTGCGCATCCGGCCCTCGAGGTCCTTCATCCGGTCGCGCGGGACCTTGCCGGCGGCGTCCCAGCGGTCGGCGAGGTCGCGGAAGGCGCGCTTCGCGGCGTCGAGATCGGTCACGGGGACGAGCTTCTCGGCCTCGAGGAGGATCTCCTCCTTGACCTCGGCGTTGGCGGCGAACTCCTTGTCGAGCTCGGCGTTGGCGGCGTCGCGGGCGCCGAAGAAGGCGTCCTGCGCACCGCGGAAGCGCTTCCACAGCTCGTCGTCGATGTCGCGCGGCGCCGGGCCGGCGGCCTTCCAGTCGCGCATCAGGTCGCGGTAGCGGCCGGCGGTCGGGCCCCACTCGGTGGACGTCGACAGCGACTCGGCCTCGGTGGCGAGCCGCTCCTTGATCACCCGGGCGCTGTCACGCTTCTCGTGCTCCTCGGCGAAGTGCGCCTTGCGGCGCCGGGTGTACGTCGTGCGCGCGCTGCTGAAGCGCTTCCACAGGACGTCGTCGGTGGCCTTGTCGAGGCGGGGAAGGACCTTCCACTGGTCGAGGAGGTCGCGCAGCCGGTTGGCACCGTTGCGCCAGTCGTTGCCCTGGGCGAGCTTCTCCGCCTCGGCGACGATCTTGTCCTTCTCGACCTTCGACTCAGCGGTCCGCTGGGCCTTCTCGACCCGCTTGGCCTCACGCTGGCTGGCGATGACCGGGCCCGTCGCGTCGAGACGTGCGGCCAGGCCGGTGAGGTCGCCGACGGCGTTGGCCTCGACGACCTGCTCACGCAGCATCTTGACCGTCGAGGTCGCTTCCTCGGGGCTGAGCTTGCCGGCCGCGATCCGCTGCTCGAGCAGGTGCACCTCGAAGGAGAGCGCATCGAAGCGGTCGGTGTAGAACTTCAGCGCCTCCTCGGGGGTCCCCACGGGGTACTGCCCCACAGTGCGTTCCCCGTCGGGGGTCTTGACATAGACGGTGCCGTCCTCGGCCACTCGGCCCCAGTCGGACTGCTTGTCGGCGCTCATGGTCGCCCATCGTAGTCACGAGCCACCTCGGTAGGCTGACGCCCGTCCCGACCCTGCCACCCGACTAGGACTTCACACACGTGTTCATTGCCGGCTTCCCCGCTGGACCCTGGGGCACCAACTGCTACGTCATCGCCACCGGACCCGGCAGCGAGTGCGTCGTCGTCGACCCCGGCAAGGACGCCGCCGCCGGTGTCGCCGACGTCGTGCGCGAGCACAAGCTCAAGCCCGTGTCGGTGCTGGTGACGCACGGGCACGTCGACCACATGTGGTGCGTGGCGCCCGTGGCAGGCACCTACGACGCCACCGCGTGGATCCACCCGAGCGACCGGCACCTGCTGACCGACCCGATGGCGGGGATGAGTCGCGAGACCACGCAGATGCTGCTCGGCGGCAGCTACGAGTGGGCCGAGCCCGACGACGTGCGAGAGCTCACCGACCTGCAGGAGCTCGAGCTGGCCGGCCTGCGGTTCGTCGTCGACCACACGCCCGGACACACCGAGGGATCGGTCACCTTCCGCACGCCGTACGCCGACGCGGACATCTCCGAGGTCATGTTCTCCGGCGACCTGCTGTTCGCGGGCTCGATCGGTCGCACCGACCTGCCCGGCGGGGACCACGCGACGATGCTGACGAGCCTCGCCTCCAAGGTGCTGCCGCTCGCCGACGACATCGTCGTCCTGCCCGGACACGGCGAGCAGACCTCGATCGGCCGCGAGCGCGCGACCAACCCCTATCTGCTCGACCTGATCGACCGCGGCGACGCGGGCCGCGTGACGCGAGGACTCTGACATGGCCAAGATCGCCCCGCTCAGCGGATTCCCCGAGCTCCTGCCTGAGCAGCGCGTCGTCGAGCGCGAGATCATCGCCTCGCTCGCCCGCACCTTCGAGCTGCACGGCTTCGCCAACATCGAGACCCGCGTCGTCGAGCCGATCGACCGCTTGGCCAAGGGTGGCGAGATCGACAAGGAGATCTACGTCCTCCAGCGCCTGGCCGCGGAGCCGGACGCGAAGGCCGAGCTCGGCATGCACTTCGACCTCACCGTGCCCTTCGCGCGCTACGTGCTGGAGAACGCCGGCAAGCTCGAGTTCCCGTTCCGTCGCTTCCAGATCCAGCCCGCGTGGCGTGGCGAGCGTCCCCAGGAGGGTCGCTACCGCCAGTTCACCCAGGCCGACATCGACATCGTCGGGCGCGACACCCTCGGCTTCCACCACGACGTCGAGGTCGTGCGAGTCATGGTCGAGGCGCTGGGCGCGCTGCCGTTGCCGCCGCTGTCGTTCCAGGTCAACAACCGCAAGCTGATCCAGGGCTTCTACCGCGGCCTCGGCATCAGTGACGTCACCACCGCGATCAAGGTCATCGACAAGCTCGACAAGCTCCCCGCGGAGACCGTCGCCGAGCAGCTCGTCGAGCAGGCCGGCGCCACGCCCGAACAGGCCGAGCTGTGCCTGCGGCTGGCGACCATCCGCGTCCCCGACACCTCGTTCGTCGAGCAGGTCCGCGCCCTCGGCGTCGAGGACGAGCTGCTGGAGACGGGTCTGGTCGAGCTCGCCGCGGTCATCGACGGGTGCGCGAGCGCCACCTCCGAGCGTGTCTCGGTCGAGGCCAACCTGCGCATCGCCCGCGGCCTCGACTACTACACCGGCACTGTCCTCGAGGTCTTCATGGCCGGCTACGAGCGGCTCAAGTCCGTCGGCGGCGGCGGTCGCTACGACGCGCTCGCCAGTGACGGGAAGACGACCTACCCCGGCGTCGGCGTCTCGTTCGGTGTCTCCCGCACCCTCATCCCGCTCATCTCCGACGGCGTGCTCGCGGGCAGCCGCAAGGTGCCGAGCGCGGTCCTGGTGGCCGTCACCGACGAGGACGCCCGCGAGGCGAGTACGGCGATCGCGACCGCCCTCCGCGCCCGCGGCGTGGCCTGCGAGGTCTCCGCCGACGCAGCCAAGTTCGGCAAGCAGATCCGCGCGGCCGAGCGCCGCGGCATCCCGTTCGTCTGGTTCAGCCAGGCCGACGGCACCCACCAGGTCAAGGACATCCGTTCCGGTGACCAGGTCGAGGCTGATCCCTCGACGTGGAGCCCACCCGAAGAAGACCTGCGACCGCAGGTCGTCACGACTCGCACCACCACCCTCGAGGAGAACCAGTGATTCGCACCCATGACGCCGGCGCCCTGCGCGCCGAGCACGTCGGACAGACCGTCGTCCTCGCGGGATGGGTCGCGCGCCGCCGTGACCACGGCGGGGTGGCGTTCCTCGACCTGCGCGAGGCAAGCGGTGTGGTCCAGGTCGTCGTGCGCGACGAGGAGGTGGCGCACAGCCTCCGCAGCGAGTTCTGCCTGAAGGTCACCGGTGAGGTCGTCGCGCGCAAGCCCGGCAACGAGAACCCCAACCTGCCGACGGGCGACATCGAGGTCGTCGCGACCGAGGTCGAGGTCCTCGCGGCGAGCGCTCCGCTGCCGTTCCCGATCGACGAGGCCGGCACCGCCAAGGGCGGCGACGTGGGGGAGGAGGCCCGCCTCAAGCACCGCTACCTCGACCTGCGCCGCAGCGGTCCCAACAACGCCCTGCGCCTGCGCAGCAAGGTCAACAAGGCGGCGCGCGACGTCCTCGACCGCCACGACTTCGTCGAGATCGAGACCCCGACCCTGACCCGCAGCACGCCTGAGGGCGCACGCGACTTCCTCGTGCCGGCCCGCCTGCAGCCCGGCAGCTGGTATGCCCTGCCGCAGAGCCCCCAGCTGTTCAAGCAGCTGCTGATGGTCGCGGGCATGGAGCGCTACTTCCAGATCGCGCGCTGCTACCGCGACGAGGACTTCCGCGCCGACCGCCAGCCCGAGTTCACCCAGCTCGACATCGAGATGAGCTTCGTCGAGCAGGACGACGTCCTGGCCGTCGCCGAGGAGATCCTGGTCGCGCTGTGGAAGCTGATCGGCTACGAGATCCCCACCCCGCTGCCGCGGATGACGTACGCCGAGGCGATGGCGCGCTTCGGCAGCGACAAGCCCGACCTGCGGATGGGCCAGGAGCTCGTCGAGTGCACCGACTACTTCAAGGACACCACGTTCAGGGTCTTCCTGGCCGACTACGTCGGTGCCGTGGTGATGCCCGGTGGTGCGAGCCAGCCGCGCAAGAAGCTCGACGCCTGGCAGGAGTGGGCCAAGCAGCGCGGGGCCAAGGGCCTGGCCTACGTCCTGGTCGGCGAGGACGGTGAGCTCGGGGGACCGGTCGCCAAGAACCTCAGCGACTCGGAGAAGGCCGGTCTCGCCGCCCATGTGGGCGCGGAGCCGGGCGACTGCATCTTCTTCGCCGCCGGCCCCGCCAAGAGCAGCCGCGCGCTGCTGGGCGCGGCCCGCCTCGAGATCGGCCGCCGCGGTGGCCTGATCGACGAGAGCGCCTGGAACTTCCTGTGGGTCGTCGACGCCCCCCTGTTCGAGCCGGCCGGCGACGCGACCGCGGCCGGTGACGTCGCCGTCGGGAGCGGTGCCTGGACGGCCGTGCACCACGCGTTCACCTCGCCCAAGGACCTCGACGTGTTCGACGCCGACCCGGGCAACGCCCTGGCGTGGGCCTACGACATCGTCTGCAACGGCAACGAGATTGGTGGGGGATCGATCCGTATCCACCGCGAGGACATCCAGAAGCGCGTCTTCGCGATCATGGGCCTCGACGAGGCTGAGGCGCAGGAGAAGTTCGGCTTCCTGCTCGAGGCGTTCAAGTACGGCGCCCCGCCGCACGGCGGCATCGCCTTCGGCTGGGACCGGATCGTCGCCCTGCTCGCGGGCACCGAGTCCATCCGCGACGTCATCGCCTTCCCCAAGTCCGGTGGCGGCTTCGACCCCTTGACAGCGGCGCCCGCACCCATCTCCGCCGAGCAGCGGAAGGAAGCCGGTGTGGACGCCAAGGCGACGAAGGATGTCCCGCCTGAGGGGTGAGCTCTCCCCAAGATCTGCGGCCGTTGGACGGACGGTCGTGTCCGGATCGTTACGCGTCAGTGATCGTCTGTGAGGCCCGCGTCACATAGAGTCCCGTTCGGCGCTGGCGGGAACCCCTGCACATCGAGGGTGTTCTCGGCAGTCCCACCGGGCGAACCCCGGCGCCTCACCAGCATCACGGACCAGCAACCCCGGACCAGTTAAAGGGAGAGCATGTCGCAGCCGACTGCACCGGAGACCTTGGGCACACTGACGGACGAGACGCCCGTCGACCCCAACAGCAAGCGGGCCCAGGAGGTCACCGGCAAGTCGCCGCTGCAGATCGCCTTCGGGCGCCTGCGCCGCGACAAGATCGCGGTGGTCTGCGCGCTCGTGGTGCTGTTCTTCATCCTGGTCGCCGTCTTCGCCGACCTGATCGCCAAGGCGTTCGGGGTCGACCTCGAGACGGTCAGCTCGTGTGAGGTCCTCGAGTGCAACTTCGCCTCGTCCGGCGTCGGCTACCCCAAGACCGGTCCGCCGTACCACGGGTTCGACCCCAGCCACCCGCTCGGCATCGCGCCGCGCACCGGCGCGGACAACCTGGCCCACTGGATCTACGGCTGCCGGACCTCGCTGATCATCGCCGGCGCCGCGACCTTGTTCGCGTCGGTCGTCGGCATCGTCGTCGGGCTCGTCGCCGGCTTCGTGGGTGGCGTGGTCGACAAGGTCCTCTCGTTCATCATCGACTTCTTCCTGACCATCCCGTTCCTGCTGGCGGCCCTGATCATCGCGCCGATCATCATCGACCGGTTCGGCACCAGCGACAGCTACGAGACCATCCAGATCCTCTCCCTGATCGGCATCTTGTCGATGTTCGGCTGGATGACGGTGGCTCGCCTCATTCGTGGCGAGGTGCTCTCGCTGCGTGAGCGTGAGTTCGTGCACGCGGCCCGGGTCCTGGGCATGCCCACCCACCGGATCCTCTTCCGTGAGCTCCTTCCCAACCTCATGGCCCCGATCGTGATCAGCATCTCGCTGATGCTGCCGGCCTTCGTGGCGGCCGAGGCGGGGCTGGCGTTCCTGGGGATCGGTGTCACGGGCAGTGCCTCGTGGGGCCAGACGATCGCCAACGCAGTGCCCTACTGGAGCAACTACTCGCTCTACCTCTGGGCCCCCATGGTGGGCGTGGTGGCGCTGGTCCTCTCACTCAACCTGTTGGGCGACGCGGTACGCGACGCGTTCGACCCGAAGACCCGCCGCTGAGGCGCGTCACAACCCAAGTTGTCACCCCGGGCTACCGGGTGTGCGAACCAGAAAGAGAAAGGCTGGACAATGAGACGTACTAAGGCGATCGCAACGCTCGCTACCAGTGCTGTCCTCGTGAGCCTCGCTGCCTGTGGTGGCGATGGCACTGAGACGGGCGAAGGTGCTGCAGGGGACGGATTCAAGGGCGCTGCCGAGACCATTGCCAAGGACGCAGAGCGTCAGGCTCCCGCGGCGGACGTCGAGGGCGCGACCGAGGGTGGCACCGTCACCGTCTACCTCCCCGACGACCCGGGCCCCGAGGACCTCGACCCGACCAACGGCTGGTCGGTGACGGGCAACTCGATCCAGCAGGCGCTCACGCACCGTGCGCTGACCCAGTACTCCCGCGACGACGAGACCGGCGAGATGGTGCTGGTCCCCGACCTCGCCGTCGACCTGGGCACGCCCAACGAGGACTTCACCGAGTGGACCTTCACGCTGCGTGAGGACGCGACGTGGGAGGACGGCAAGCCGATCACCGCCGAAGAGGTCGCCTGGGGCATCCAGCGCTCCCTCGACTCCGAGGCGTTCCCGTCGGGTCCCGGCACCGAGTACTCCGTGCACTTCTTCGCTGGTGCTGAGGACTACAAGGGTCCCTACACCGACAAGGGCAAGAAGTACGACGCGATCACCTTCGACGAGGCCGCCAACAGCGTCACCATCAAGATGGAGACGCCGTTCCCGGACATGGACTACTGGGGCGCCTTCATGGCGATGGGCCCGGCTCCGCTCGGCAAGGTCTCCGACCCGCCGGAGTACGGCCGCAACCCGCTCTCCAACGGCCCCTACAAGGTCGAGTCCTTCCGCCCGAGCGAGGAGCTCGTCCTCGTCAAGAACGACGCCTGGACTCCCGAGTCCGACCCGGCGCGTCACCAGTACGTCGACAAGTGGGTCTTCAAGTTCGCTGCCGACCCGACGCAGACCGACGAGCTGATGCTCAGCGACAACACCGAGTCGCAGACGTCGATCTCCGCCGCGGTGACCTCGGAGAACTACAGCAAGTTCACCTCGACGCTGGGCGAGCGCCTGGTGCAGCAGTCGTCGCAGTGCACCAGCTTCTGGGCGCCTGACTACACCAAGATCACCGACCTCAACGTCCGCAAGGCACTTGCCTACGCCTACCCGTACGAGAGCGTGTGGCAGGCCTCGGGCGAGGTGCCCGGCGTGACCCGTGTCCCGGCCAACTCGGTCATGCCTCCCGGCATGGCGGGCAAGTCCGACTACCAGGTCGACGGTGAGCAGATCACCTTCAACCCGGAGAAGGCCAAGGAGCTGCTGGCCGAGGCCGGCGCCGAGGGCTACGAGATCCACATGGCCTACGCCACGGGTTCTCCGACCACCGAGGCCGCGCAGAAGCAGATCGAGAAGGGTCTGACCGACTCCGGCTTCAAGGTCAAGTCCTACCCGGTGCCGATCGAGACGTCGCTCTACGTCATCTGGACCGACCCGAACAACAAGATCAACAAGAAGCTCAACCTGCGTGGCGTCAACTGGTGCTCCGACTGGCCGTCGGGCCTCACCATGATCCCGTCCCTGCTCCGCACGGACGCGACCTACAACACCGCCTTCTTCTCCGAGGAGTCGATGGACGCGCGCATGAAGGAGATCCCCACCCTGCCGCAGGATGAGCAGGCTGCTGCCTGGGGCGAGCTCGACGAGCAGATCGCTACCGAGTACTACCCCCTCATCCCGACCGCGTTCCGCAACGACCTCTTCGCCTTCGGGTCGAAGATCGGGAACCCGACGGGTGACGGTGCGCTCGGCGCGCCGAACTACAAGGATCTCTACGTCACTCAGTGATCCTGGGGTCGGCTGACGTCGACCCTCATCTCCACACGGTGTGGGGCTCCGGGACCCGGGGCCCCACACCACCGTGCCGCTAAGGTCGGCATCATCTCCTGACCCCGGAGGAAACTTCTCGTGTTCGCCTATGTCATCAAACGCCTGCTGTCGGGTGTCGTGGTGCTGTTCTTGATCTCCATGAGCGTCTTCCTGCTGTTCTGGTTCGGCCCCTCGGAGCCCGCCCAGACCATCTGCGACAACGACACCAGCAACCGGTGCACGCCGGCCAGGTTGGAGGTCTTCCGAGAGAACCTCGGCTTCAACAACCCGTGGTACGAGGAATACGGCACCTTCATGAAGGGGATCGCGGTCGGTCGCGACATCCAGTTCGGCAGCACCACGGTCTTCGAGTGCAAGGCTCCATGCCTGGGCTACTCCTACCGCACCAAGGCTCCGGTGTTCGAGGAGATGAAGACCCGCATGCCGGCGACCTTCTCGGTCGCGATCGGCGGCGGGCTGCTCTACCTGGCGCTCGGCGTCCCGATCGGTGTCGCCGCGGCTCGACGACGAGGGACCTTGGCGGACAAGGCGCTGGTGTCGGGGTTCCTGGTGATCTCCTCGATCCCTTACTACCTCTTCGCCCTGCTGACGTGGCTGTTCCTCACCATCAGCTGGGAGATTCCGCTCTTCGCCGATACCGGTTACTTCCCGGTCACCGACAACCCAGCGAAGTGGTTCAGCGGGATGCTGCTGGCGTGGTGCGCCCTGGGCGCCTTCGGCTGCACGCAGTACACCCGCTACACGCGCGGTTCGATGGTCGAGGTGCTCGGTGAGGACTACATCCGCACCGCCAAGGCCAAGGGGTTGGGCGCCAACACTGTCGTCTACAAGCATGGGTTGCGAGCTGCGCTCGTGCCCGTGATCACGATCTTCGGCATCGACTTCGGCACGCTCCTCGCCGGGACCATCTTCACCGAGCGGATCTTCGACATCGACGGGATCGGTTTGTGGGCACTGCAGGCCGTCTTCCAGCGTGACCTGCCCGTCGTGGCCGCCACCGCGCTCTTCGGAGCCGTCGTGCTGATCGTGGCCAACATCCTTGTAGACGTGATCTACAGCATCCTCGACCCCCGAGTGAGGCTCTCGTGACAACCGCACCACTGCGCCCCGGCACCAGCCCTGACCTGGACCACGACGAGCCGCTGCTCGTCGTGGAGGACCTCACCGTGCGCTTCCCGACCCAGGACGGAGAGGTCGCCGCCGTGCAGAACCTCTCCTACTCCGTGGAGCTCGGCAAGACCCTCGGCATCGTGGGCGAGTCCGGCTCCGGCAAGTCCGTCTCCAGCATGGCCGTCCTCGGTCTGCACGACGAGCGCAGCGCCAAGATCTCCGGTTCCATCCGGATCCGCGGCCGCGAGATCGTCGGGCTCCCCGAGAACAAGATGCGCAAGCTCCGCGGCGCCGAGGCCGCGATGATCTTCCAGGACGCGCTCGCCGCGCTGCACCCCTTCTACAAGGTCGGCGACCAGCTCGCCGAGGCCTACCAGGTGCACCACTCGAGCGCCAGCGACCGCGACGCGCGGCGCAAGTCGATCGAGATGCTCGACCGGGTCGGCATCCCGCAGCCCGATCAACGCATCAACGACTTCCCGCACCAGTTCTCCGGCGGCATGCGCCAGCGCGCGATGATCGCGATGGGTCTCATCAACGACCCGTCGCTGCTGATCGCCGACGAGCCGACGACCGCGCTGGACGTCACGGTGCAGGCACAGATCCTCGACTTGCTCCAGGAGTTGCAGCGCGAGTTCAACTCCGCGGTCATCATCATCACCCACGACCTCGGCGTGATCGCCGAGATGGCTGACGACGTGCTGGTCATGTATGCCGGCCGGTGCGTGGAGTACGGCACCACCAAGGAGATCCTGACCCACCCCGAGATGCCGTACACGTGGGGCCTGCTCTCCAGCGTCCCCGACGTGACCGCGAGCACCGACGCGCGCCTGATCCCGATCCCGGGCACGCCGCCGAGCCTGCTCAACCCGCCGACGGGTTGCGCGTTCCACCCGAGGTGCACCCACCGCGACAAGGTGCCCGGCGACCTGTGCTTCACCGACATGCCGGAGCTCTCGCCCGCCAAGGCGAACGCGGCACACGTCAAGCGCTGCCACCTGCCCGATCCCGACGCGATCTACCAGGACGTCGTGCTGCCGGAGATCGCCCCCGACCTGGTGAAGGACAACAGATGACCGACGAATCCACCGCCAGCCTGCACGAGGAGCACGACGGTTACCTCGACCACGAGGTCGCCCTCCCGAGCGACTCGGCAGCCCACGTCGCCAGCCGGCTCGACCCGGATGCCCCGCCGGTGCTCTCCGTCGAGGACCTCAAGATGTACTTCCCGCTCAAGTCGGGGGGTCTGGTGCGCCGTACGATCGGACACGTCCAGGCCGTCGACGGGATCTCGTTCCAGGTGCCGAAGGGCGGATCGCTGGGCCTGGTGGGGGAGTCGGGTTGTGGCAAGTCCACGACGGGCCGGCTCATCACCCGCCTCTACAAGCCCACCGGCGGCTCGATGCAGTTCGAGGGACACGACCTGGCCAAGCTCTCCAACCGCGAGATGAAGCCGCTGCGCCGAGACGTGCAGATGATCTTCCAGGACCCCTACACCTCGCTGAACCCGCGGCACACGGTCGGCACCATCGTGGGAGCGCCGCTCTCGGTGCACAACGTCGTGCCGAAGAAGCAGATCCTGTCGCGCGTGCAGGAGCTGCTCGAGGTCGTCGGCCTCAATCCGGAGCACTACAACCGCTACCCCAACGAGTTCTCCGGCGGCCAGCGCCAGCGCATCGGCATCGCCCGCGCGCTGACGCTCAACCCCAAGCTGCTGGTGGCCGACGAGCCCGTGTCGGCGCTCGACGTGTCCATCCAGGCCCAGGTGATCAACCTCCTGCAGGACCTGCAGAAGGAATTCGACATCGCGTTCCTGTTCATCGCCCACGACCTCGCGATCGTGCGGCACTTCTGCCCGGAGGTGGCGGTGATGTACCTCGGCAAGATCGTCGAGATCGCCGACCGCGACACCATCTACAGCCACTCGCACCACCCCTACACCCAGGCGCTGCTCTCGGCCGTCCCCGACGTCAAGCAGGCAGCACTCGGTGGTCGGCGCGAGCGCATCCGCCTCGAGGGTGACGTGCCGAGCCCGATCAACCCGCCCTCGGGCTGCCGGTTCCGCACGCGGTGCCAGTACGCCCAGGAGATCTGCGCCAAGGTCGAGCCGCCGCTGCTGCAGATCGGCAAGCGGCACAAGGTCGCATGCCACTTCGCCGGCGAGCTCGGTGCCCACCCGGCCACGCCGGTCACGGCCGACCTGCTTGGCGTCGACGACCAGGGCAGCCCCTCCAGCAAGGTGACGGCGACCCCGCTCATCACCGGGCCGGGCTACGAGGACGAGTGGTTCGACCTCAAGTCCAAGCAGCTCACCTCCGCCTGAGTGGACTCCCTCTTCGACATCCCTGAGCACGCCGGCACGGGCGTGCCCGGCGGGGGGTCGCTCGGCGCGAACACCCATGCGTCGGCGCCCCTCGCCGTACGCATGCGCCCGCGCACGCTCGACGAGCTGGTCGGGCAGGCGCAGCTGCGGGCGGCGGGCTCGCCGCTGCGGCAGCTGATCGAGGGCGACCAGTCGATGTCGCTGTTGTTGTGGGGACCGCCCGGCACCGGCAAGACGACCATCGCCTCGATCGTCAGCCAGCAGACGCAGCGGCGGTTCGTCGAGGTCTCTGCCGTGGCGGCGGGCGTCAAGGAGGTACGGGCGGCGATCGACGCGGCCCGTTCCGAGCTGGCCCGCGGCGGCAGCGAGACGGTGCTCTTCGTCGACGAGGTGCACCGCTTCACCAAGGCGCAGCAGGACGCGCTGCTGCCGGGAGTCGAGAACCGGTGGGTGACGCTGGTCGCCGCGACCACGGAGAACCCGTTCTTCTCGGTGATCTCGCCGCTGCTCTCGCGCAGCCTGCTGCTGCGCCTGGAGTCGCTGACCGACGACGACATCGTCGCTGTCGTTGAGCTGGCGCTCGTCGACGAGCGGGGGCTTGCCGGCGTGTTCGAGCTCGACGAGGACGCGCAGGACCACCTCGTCCGGCTAGCCGGCGGTGACGCCCGGCGGGTGTTGACCTATCTCGAGGCGGCAGCCGGCGCGGCCCGCTCGCAGGGCAACACGCTGATCGACCTCGCCACCGCGGAGACGGCCGTCGACCAGGCGGCCGTGCGCTACGACCGGCAGGGCGACCAGCACTACGACGTGATCAGTGCCTTCATCAAGTCGGTGCGCGGCTCCGACGTCGACGCCGCGCTGCACTACCTCGCCCGGATGATGGAGGCCGGTGAGGACCCGCGCTTCATCGCGCGGCGGCTGGTGATCCTGGCCAGCGAGGATGTCGGCCTCGCCGACCCGACGGCGCTCACCACGGCCGTCGCGGCCGCGCAGGCGGTACAGCTGATCGGCATGCCGGAGGCCCGGCTGAACCTCGCCCAGGCGACGGTCGCGCTCGCCATCGCCCCCAAGTCGAACGCGGTCTACCAGGCCATCAACGAGGCCACTGCCGACGTCCGCGCCGGCAGGATCGGAACGGTGCCGCCCCACCTGCGCGACGCGCACTACGCCGGGTCGAAGAAGCTCGGTCACGGCGGCGCTGCCGCCGCGCCGTACAAGTACAGCCACGACGAGCCGTTCGGGATCGCCGAGCAGCAGTACGCCCCCGACGTGATCGAGGACGCGGAGTACTACCGACCCACCTCCCTCGGCGCCGAGGCTGCGATCAAGGACCGCTGGGAGCGGGTCCGCAAGATCATCCGGGGGAAGTAGGGATGGATCGGGAGCTCTGGGACCGCGAAGCAGTCACGTTCGACGACGAGCCGGACCACGGACTGGCGGACGCGGACACCCGCGCGGCCTGGCGCGAGCTGCTGGTCGGCGTACTGCCGCAAGCTCCGGCGCGGATCGCCGACCTCGGCTGCGGCACCGGCACCCTCACGAGACTGCTGGTCGACGAGGGCTACACCGTCGACGGTCTCGACTTCTCGCCCGAGATGATCAGACGGGCGCGGGTGAAGGTGCCGGAGTCGACCTTCGTCGTCGCCGACGCGGCGGACCCGCCGCTCGAGCCCGCCGCCTACGACGTCGTGCTGAGCCGGCACGTCCTCTGGGCGATGCCGGATCCTGGGGCCGCGATGAAGCGGTGGGTCGACCTGCTGACGCCGTCCGGCGTCCTCGTCCTCGTCGAGGGACGTTGGCACACCGGCGGTGGCCTGAGCGCGGCGGATTCCGAGCAGATCGTGCGCACCGTTCGCGACGAGGTGTTGACGAGGCACCTGCCCGAGTCGGTCTACTGGGGCAAGGAGATCGACGACGAGCGCTACCTGCTGGTCAGCCGGATGTGAGCCACACATCAACCGGGTTATAGGGTTTCGCAGGTGAACGGTGAGCAGATCTGGCTGGCGGCGGCCGCAGGTGGCGCGGTTGCGCTGATCCTGCTGCTGGCCTGCGCCCTGCTCTGGCGCACGTCGCGCCGGCTGCACGCGCGCATCGACGAGCTCGAGGCCGAGCAGGGGAGCGCGCCGCGACCGGCCGCTGCCGTGGAGACGGCCGAGCCGGCGACGTACGTCATCACCGCCATCGACGAGGTGCCCGAGACGCACACGGCCGTCGTCCCGGCGCGGATCGACGGCCGGCTGTTCGCCGACATCGTGGCGCGCGAGAGCGTCGTCAAGGCGGCCGGGCTGGCGCACGGCCTGCGCCGCGCGCTGTCCGCGGAGACGCGCAACCGGATCCGCTTCGAGATGAAGCGCGAGGTCAAGCGCTCACGCAAGCAGCGCCGGGCCGACCTCAAGGCGGCGCTGCGCGAGCTGCAGGCGCGCGAGCGTGCCGGGACGCTCGGGGAGGACGCTGCCTGATGGCCAGATCGCTTTGGTTCGTGGCCGGAGCGGGGGCGGGCGTCTATGCGATGTCCCGTGCCCGGCGGGCCGCCGAGGCCCTCACCGCCGACGGCCTGCGGGATCGGCTGAGCGGCGTCGGCGTGGGCATGAGAATGTTCCGCGACGAGGTCGCGGCCGGACAGGCCGAGAAGGAAACCGAGCTGCGGGAGCGGATGGGCCTCGTGCCCCATCGCATTCCCGAGCTCACCACCAGACAGACAGAGGGAACAGATGGACACCAGTGAGATCCGCCGCCGCTTCGTAGCGCACTTCGAAGCGGCCGGTCACACGCACGTTCCCTCGGCGAGCGTGTTGGCCAACGACCCCAACCTGCTCTTCGTGCCGGCCGGCATGGTGCCGTTCAAGCCCTATTTCCTGGGCCAGGAGACGCCGCCGTACGACCGTGCCGTCAGCGTCCAGAAGTGCGTGCGCACCCCCGACATCGAGGACGTCGGCAAGACGACCCGCCACGGCACCTTCTTCGAGATGTGCGGCAACTTCTCCTTCGGCGACTACTTCAAGGAGCGGGCGATCGAGCTCGCCTGGGACCTGATCACCAAGCCCGTCGGCGACGGCGGGTTCGGCCTCGAGGAGAGCAAGCTCTACCCGAGCGTCTACGTCGACGACCACGAGGCCGTCGACCTCTGGAAGAAGGTCTCCGGTCTGCCGGACGACCGCATCGCGCGCCTCGGCAAGAGTGAGAACTACTGGTCGATGGGCGTCCCCGGCCCCGGCGGCCCCTGCTCGGAGATCCTCTACGACCGCGGTCCGGCGTACGGCGCCGACGGCGACTTCGGCGCCGAGGACCGCTACCTCGAGATCTGGAACCTCGTCTTCATGCAGGACGAGCTCTCCGCGGTGCGGTCCAAGGAGGACTTCGACATCGCCGGCTCGCTGCCGAAGAAGAACATCGACACCGGTATGGGCCTCGAGCGGGTTGCCTTCCTGCTCCAGGGCAAGAGCAACATGTACGAGATCGACGTGATGTTCCCCGTCATCCAGCGCGCCATGGAGCTCAGCGGCCGCACGTACGGCGCCAACCACGAGGACGACGTGCGCTTCCGGGTCGTCGCCGACCACGTCCGCAGCTCGATGATGCTCATCGGCGACGGCGTCACCCCCGGCAACGAGGGGCGCGGCTACGTCCTGCGGCGACTCCTGCGCCGCGCCGTACGCTCCATGCGCCTCCTCGGCTACGAGGACCCCGCGCTGCCCGAGCTGATGCCGATCTCCCGCGACAAGATGGGTGAGACCTACACCGACCTCGTCCGCGACTGGGAGCGCATCGCGCGAGTGGCGTACGGCGAGGAGGAGACGTTCCGCAAGACCCTGCAGGCCGGCACCCAGATCTTCGACCTGGCGGCCGGCGAGGCGAAGTCGGCCGGGGCGACCACCCTGGCCGGCGAGCAGGCCTTCGCGCTGCACGACACCTACGGCTTCCCGATCGACCTGACCCTGGAGATGGCCGCCGAGCAGGGCCTCGTCGTCGACGAGCCCGGCTTCCGCGCGCTGATGGCTCAGCAGCGCGACCGTGCCAAGGCGGACGCGAAGTCGAAGAAGGGCCAGCACGCCGACACCACCGTCTACCGCGGCATCCTCGACGCCAACGGTCCCACCGAGTGGCTGGCCTACGAGACCCTCGAGACCGAGTCGCGGGCGCTGGCGCTGCTGTCCGGCGGGGGAGCGGCGAAGGTCCTCGGTGAGGGCGAGATCGGCGAGGTCGTCCTCGACCGCACGCCGTTCTATGCCGAGTCCGGTGGCCAGGCCGCCGACGCGGGTGTCATCGACTTCGACGGCGGCCGCCTCGAGGTGCTCGACGTCCAGCGCCCGATCAAGGGGCTCGTCGTGCACCAGGTGCGCATCACCGAGGGCGAGCTGACCCCCGACGCGATCCTGCACGCCAAGGTGGACCCCGGCTGGCGCATCGGCGCCCGCCAGGCCCACTCCGGCACCCACGTCGTGCACGCCGCGCTGCGGCAGGTGCTCGGTCCGAGCGCGCTGCAGTCCGGCTCGTTCAACCGCCCCGGCTACCTCCGCCTCGACTTCGGCTGGACGCAGGCGCTCAGCCCGGGGCAGGTCCGTGAGATCGAGCAGGTCTCGCAGCAGGCGCTGCGCTCCGACCTGCCGGTGATGTGGGACTACATGACCCTCGAGCAGGCCCGCGACTGGGGCGCGATCGCGCTCTTCGGCGAGACCTACGACAACACCAAGGTGCGCGTCGTCGAGATCGGCGGCCCCTGGTCGCGCGAGCTCTGCGGTGGCACGCACGTCGAGCACTCCTCGCAGATCGGCACCATCGTGGTGACCGGTGAGGCGAGCGTCGGCTCCGGCAGCCGCCGGATCGAGGCGTTCACCGGTGTCGAGGGCTTCGACTACCTCGCCCGTGAGCGCGACGTCGTCGGCCAGCTCACCACCTTGCTCAAGACCCAGCCCGACGACCTCGTCGGCCGCGTGAGCGACCTCGTCGACCGGCTCAAGTCGGTCGAGAAGGAGGTCGAGAAGGCGCGCGTGGCCCAGCTGCTCGCGGGCGGCGGCGCCCTCGCGGCGCAGGCGGCCGACGTCAACGGTGTGGCCGTGGTCGCCCACCGCGTCGACGGAGCGGGCGGCGGCGACGTACGCACCCTGGCCCTCGACGTACGCAGCAAGCTCGACCGCGCCGGCGCGGTCGTCATCGCGGGCGTGCAGGACGGCAAGATCGCCGTCGTCGTGGCCGTCAACGACGCCGCGCGCGAACGCGGAGTGAGCGCCAACCAGCTCGTGCGCACCGTCGGCGAGCTGATCGGCGGCAAGGGCGGCGGCAAGGACGACGTGGCCCAGGGTGGCGGCAGCGACGCCACCCGCCTCGACGAGGCGCTGGCCCTGGTCAGCACCGAGATCGCCCGGACGGCCGGCTGACGCATGCGCTTCGGAACCCGGCTCGGCCTCGATCCCGGAGACGCCCGCATCGGCGTCGCCCGCAGCGACCCCTCGGGCTTCCTGGCGACGCCGGTCGAGACCGTACGGCGAGGCAGGGGAGACGTGTCCCGGCTGCGGCGACTCGTCGAGGAGCTCGAGGCGGTCGAGGTCGTCGTCGGCCTGCCGAAGTCGCTCTCCGGCGGCGAGGGACCGTCCGCGGTCAAGGTGCGCGAGTTCGCGGGTGCACTGGCGCGGCAGATTGCCCCCGTGCCCGTGAGGCTGTGTGATGAGCGCCTGACTACGGTGTCCGCGGAGTCGATGCTCCGCGACCGTGGTCGCAAGGGACAGGATCGACGGTCCGTGGTCGACATGGCCGCCGCCGTACTCATCCTGCAGAACGCACTGGACACCGAACGCGCGAGTGGCAACGCGCCTGGAGAGATCGTCGAGGTCAGCGAGTGAGTGACGAGATGCCCGTCGAGGACGACGGCTACTACGAGGGCGGGACTCGCCGCGCCAGGAAGAAGCGCGGCTTCTCCGGCTGCCTGGCTGTGCTCGTCGCGCTGGCCGTGCTGGTGGGCGGCTTCTACTTCGTCGTCACCAAGGGCGTCGACTGGGTCTCCGACCAGTTCTCCAGCGCCGAGGACTTCCCCGGCCCGGGCCAGGGCGAGGTGACCTTCGAGGTCGCCGAGGGCGACGCGACCGCCGAGATCGGCCGCAACCTCAAGGCCGAGGGCGTGGTCGCCTCCGTGCAGGCCTTCCTCGACGCGGCCGCCGCCGATCCCGACTCCACCGGGATCCAGGTCGGCTTCTATGCCATGAAGCAGGAGATGGCGGCCGAGGACGCGCTCCAGGTGCTGCTCGACCCGGCCAACCAGGTCAAGAGCACCGTGACGGTGCCCGAGGGCCTGCGGGTCGAGGACACGATCTCACTGCTGGCGCAGGAGACCGAGTGGGGCGAGGCGAAGTGGAACGCCGCCCTCAACGACGACGAGGCCATCGGCCTTCCCGACTACGCCGAGGGCAACCCGGAGGGCTACCTCTTCCCGGCGACCTACGAGATCGGTCCGAAGGACAAGCCCAAGGACATCCTCGCCGCGATGGTCGCCCGTTGGCAGCAGGCGGCCGACGAGGCGGGCCTCGAGGAGAAGGCCGCCGAGCTGGGCAAGACGCCGGCCGAGCTGATGATCATCGCCTCGCTGGTCGAGGCCGAGGGGCGTGGCGACGACATGCCGAAGATCGCCCGGGTCATCTACAACCGGCTCGACGGCCCCGGCGACAAGGCCGGCACCAACGGCCTGCTCCAGATCGACGCGTCGGTCAACTACGGCCTCGACCAGGAGCTGGGTGTCGCGCTGACGACCGAGCAGCTCCAGGTCGACACGCCCTACAACACCTACGAGAACGTCGGCCTGCCCCCGACGCCGATCGAGGCCCCGGGCGACGCCGCCATCGCGGCAGCGGCCAACCCGGCGGAGGGCGACTGGTACTACTACGTGACCGTCGACCTGTCGACCGGCGAGACCAAGTTCGCCGAGACCTACGACGAGTTCCTGGGCTACAAGTCTGAGCTCACGGAGTACTGCACCACGTCCGACGCCTGCTGATGGGACGCCGCTGCGGGGTGCTCGGTGACCCGGTCGAGCACTCCCTGTCCCCGGTGCTGCACGCCGCTGGCTATGCAGCGCTCGGCCTGGACTGGTCGTACGCCGCCCACCGAGTCGCCTCCGGTGGGTTGCCGGACTTCCTGGCCGGCCTGGACGAGGAGTGGCGAGGCCTGTCGCTGACCATGCCGCTCAAGCGCGAGGCGGTGCCGCTCGTCGACGAGCTGAGCGAGCGGGCCCGCCTGGCCGGCGCCGCGAACACGATCGTGCTCGACGACGACGGTCGGAGCAGGGGCGACAACACCGACATCCCCGGCGCGATCGCCGCGATCCGCGAACGCACCAGCGCCCCCTTGGCGACAGCCGCGATCATCGGCGGGGGAGCGACCGCGACCTCGGTCGGGCTCGCGCTCGCCGACCTCGGTGTCCGGCGCCTGGAGATCGTCGTGCGCGACCCCGAGCGCGCGTTCGAGACGTGCGAGGCCGTGCGGGCCCACCCCGGCAGGCCCGAGCTGACCGTGAGCCGGCTCGACGAGGTGACGGTCCTCGACGTCGACCTGGTCGCCTCCACGATCCCTGCTGAGGCACAGGACCAGCGCCTCGTCGACGCGTGCGGCGCCGTACCCACCATCTTCGAGATCGTCTACCACCCCTGGCCGACCCCGCTCGTGGCGTCGATCGGCAACCGCGTGCTCGTCAGCGGGTTCGACCTGCTCCTGCACCAGGCGGCCGTCCAGTTCGAGCTGTTCACCGGCGAGGCCGCACCGCTCGCCGCCATGCGCACGGCCGGGGAGCGGGCCCTCATCGCCAGGAGCGTGTCATGAGCGCGGTGCTCGTGGCTGTCCTCTGCGCGGCGCTCGGAGTGCTGGTGCCGCGGCTGATCGCGGCCGTCCCCGAGCCCGACGAGCCGGCCGAGGACAAGCAGCCCTACGCCGACATCGCCGCCAGGCCCGGGCTCGCATGGCAGTCCGCGCTGATCTGCGCCGTGATCGGCGCGCTCATCGGTGGGGCGGTCGGGCTCGACTTGGCGTTGCTCTTCCTGGTCCCGCTCGTCCCCGTCGGCGTGGCGCTCGCGCTCATCGACTGGCGCACGCGCCTGCTGCCGACGCGGATCATCGCGCCGACCTACCTCGTGCTGGTGCCGCTCGTCGTGATCGCCGCCCTCGCCAGCGGCGAGCCCCGGCTCCTGCTCCTCGCCGCCATCGGCTGGGCCGTGATGGGCGGCCTCTACCTCCTGCTGTGGCTCATCCACCCGGCCGGCATGGGCTATGGCGACGTCCGGCTCAGCGGCATCCTCGGCATCGTGCTCGGCTACCTCGGCTGGCAGGAGCTCGCGCTCGGCAGCTGGTCGGGATTCCTGCTCGGCGGCATCGGAGGGGCGCTGCTCGCCGCGTTCAAGGTGGTCGACAGGAGGCACAACCCGTTCGGGCCGTGGATGCTGATCGGTGCGCTCGCCGGCATCGTCGTGGGCCCGGCGTTCGCGGTGTGGATGTGGGGCGATCTCGCCGCCTGACGGCGGCGCGGTGGCACACGTGCCCACGTGAAAGACTGCGCGCATGCTGCGTTGGCTCACTGCGGGCGAGTCCCACGGCCCCTCCCTGGTCGCCATTCTCGAGGGAATGCCCGCCCACGTCCGGATCACCACTGCCGACATCGACGACGCCCTCGCGCGCCGCCGCCTGGGCTACGGCCGCGGTGCGCGGATGAAGTTCGAGGCCGACGAGGTCACGATCACCGGCGGCGTCCGCCACGGCGAGACGATGGGCGGCCCGGTCGCGATCCAGGTCGGCAACACCGAGTGGCCCAAGTGGGAGAAGGTCATGGCCGCCGACCCGGTCGACCCGGCCGAGCTCGACGTGCTGGCGCGCAACGCCGCCCTCACCCGCCCGCGTCCCGGCCACGCCGACCTCGCGGGCATGCAGAAGTACGACTTCGACGAGGCCCGCCCGATCCTCGAACGCGCCTCCGCCCGTGAGACCGCAGCGCGGGTCGCGCTCGGTCGCGTGGCCGCCCACTTCCTCTACCAGGCCGTCGGCGCCGAGATCGTCAGCCACGTCATCGAGCTCGGCGGCGTCCGCGCCCCCGACGGACTGATCCCGGAACCGGGTGACGTCGAGCGCCTCGACGCCGACCCCGTGCGCTGCCTCGATACCGACACCAGCGCCGGCATGGTCGCGCGCATCGACCAGGCCCACAAGGACGGCGACACCCTCGGCGGCATCGTCGAGGTCGTCGTGCACGGCCTCCCGCCGGGTCTCGGCTCGCACGTCCACTGGGACCGCCGCCTCGACGCGCGCCTCGCCGGCGCGCTGATGGGCATCCAGGCGATCAAGGGCGTCGAGGTCGGTGACGGCTTCGCGACCGCGGCCACCCCCGGCTCCCTCGCCCACGACGAGATCGTCTCCACCCCCGAGGGCCTGCGCCGCACGTCCGGTCGCTCCGGCGGCACCGAGGGCGGCATGACCACCGGGGAGATCCTGCGGGTGCGGGCTGCCATGAAGCCGATCGCGACCGTGCCGCGCGCGCTGCGCACGGTCGACGTCGCCACCGGCGAGGACGCCGTCGCGCACCACCAGCGCTCGGACGTGTGCGCCGTGCCGGCCGCCGGCATCGTGGCCGAGGCCATGGTCGCGCTGGTGCTCGCCGACGCCGTGATCGAGAAGTTCGGCGGTGACTCGGTGCGCGAGACCCGCCGCAACGCCGAGTCCTACCTCGACACGCTGCGCTTCCGATGACACCCAAGGTCGTCCTGATCGGTCCCATGGGCGCCGGCAAGACCACCGTGGCGTCGCTGCTCGCCGACGCCTGGGGCGTCGGCGCGCGCGACACCGACGCCGACATCGAGGCCCGTGAGGGCCGCGAGATCTCCGAGATCTTCGTCGACTCCGGCGAGGCGCACTTCCGCGCGCTGGAAGCCACGGCCGTCGCCGAGGCCCTCGCGGCGCACGACGGTGTGCTCTCGCTCGGCGGGGGAGCCGTGCTCGACCCGGCGACCCGCGACCTGCTCGACGGCACCACCGTGGTCTTCCTGCGCGTCGGCCTCTCCGAGGCGGTCAAGCGCGTCGGGCTCGGCGTCGGACGCCCGCTGCTGCTCGGCAACGTCCGGTCCCGGATCAAGGCGCTGCTCGACGAGCGCACCCCCATCTACGAAGCCGCGGCCACCCACGTGGTCGACACCGACGGGCGGAGTCCCGACGAGGTCGCGGCGGAAGTCCTGGAGCTGCTCGGATGAACGACACGACCCTGCACGTGGGCGGCGCATCGCCGTACGACGTCGTCATCGGGCGCGACCTGGCCGGTCGGCTGCCCGCGATCCTGGGCGACTCGGTCCAGCGCGTCGCGGTGTTGTACGCCGGTGAGCTGGCCGAGCAGGTGCAGCCGCTGGTCGACCTGCTGGTCCAGGACTACGACGTGCTTGCCCTCGGCCTGCCCGACGGCGAGCGCGCCAAGACCGCGCCCGTCGCCTCGGACTGCTGGGAGGCGCTGGGCGAGTCCGGCTTCACCCGCTCCGACGCCGTCGTCACCTTCGGCGGTGGCGCCACCACCGACCTCGGCGGCTTCGTCGCCGCGAGCTGGCTGCGCGGCGTGCGGGTCGTGCACGTGCCGACCACCGTGCTGGCCATGGTCGACGCCGCGGTCGGCGGCAAGACCGGGATCAACACCGGCGCCGGCAAGAACCTCGTCGGCGCCTTCCACGAGCCCGCTGGCGTGCTCTGCGACCTGTCGCTGCTCAGCACCCTGCCGCGCGAGGAGCTCGTCGCCGGGCTGGGCGAGGTCGTCAAGTGCGGCTTCATCGCCGACCCGGTCATCCTCGACCTCGTCGAGGCCACCGACCCGGCCGCCCTGACCGCCGACTCCGACGTCACCCGCGAGCTGATCGAGCGGGCGATCCGGGTCAAGATCGACGTCGTCGTCGACGACCTCCGCGAGACGGGCGGAGTCGACGGCCACCCCGGGCGCGAGGTGCTCAACTACGGCCACACCCTCGCGCACGCGATCGAGCGCACCAGCGGCTACGCCGTGCGCCACGGTGAGGCCGTCGCGATCGGATCGGTGTACGTCGCCGAGCTGGCCGCGCGCGCCGGCGCCCTCGACCCCGCGCTGGTCGAGCGCCACCGCACCGCCTTCGGCCGCGTCGGGCTGCCGACGACCTATGCCGACGCGTCCTTCGAGGACCTGCACGACGCGATGAAGGTCGACAAGAAGTCGCGCGGCAACCAGCTCCGCTTCGTGGTGCTCGACGACCTCGGCAAGCCCCGGATCCTGGCCGGTCCGAGCGAGGACGACCTGCGGGCGGCCTACTCGGCGATCAGCGGGGCCATCGGGGGACAGCCGTGAAGGTCCTCGTCCTGAACGGTCCCAACCTCGGTCGCCTCGGTCGCCGCCAGCCCGAGATCTACGGCCACACGACCCACGCCGAGCTCGCCGCCCAGTGCGTCGCGTGGGGCGCCGAGCTCGGCCTCGAGGTCGAGGTGCGCCAGACCAACCACGAGGGCGAGCTGCTCGACTGGCTCAACGCCGCCGCCGACGACGCGACCCCGGTCGTGCTCAACGCCGGCGCGTGGACGCACTACTCCCTCGCCCTCTGGGACGCCTGCGCCCAGCTGGGTGCGCCGCTGGTCGAGGTGCACATCTCCGACCCGAAGCAGCGCCCCGAGGAGTTCCGGCACACCTCCGTGGTCGAGCCGCACGCGATCGAGACGATCGCCGGCCGCGGGATCGACGGCTACCGCGACGCCCTGGAGACGATCGCCCGAGCGGCCGATTCCGGCCAGTCCGCCCTCGCCCCCTAGACTTGACCCTCGGCCCCGACGGGCCGTTCGTACATCCGCGAAGAGAAGGCTGGACAGAGCGCCATGGCAAGCACCAACGACCTGAAGAACGGCATGGTCCTCAACATCGAGGGTCAGCTCTGGGCAGTCATCGAGTTCCAGCACGTCAAGCCCGGCAAGGGCCCGGCCTTCGTGCGCACCAAGCTGAAGAACGTCGAGTCCAACAAGACCGTGGACAAGACCTTCAACGCCGGCACCAAGGTCGAGACGGCCAACGTCGACAAGCGGACGATGCAGTACCTCTACAACGACGGCACGTCCTACGTCTTCATGGACACCTCCACCTTCGACCAGCTCGAGGTCGCGCCCGAGATCGTCGGCGATGCCAAGAACTTCATGCTGGAGAACCAGGACGCCATCGTCGCGACCAACGAGGGCCGCGTGCTCTTCGTCGAGCTCCCCGCCTCCGTCGAGCTCCTGATCAGCCACACCGACCCGGGCCTGCAGGGCGACCGCTCGACCGGCGGCACCAAGCCCGCCACGCTCGAGACCGGCCACGAGATCCAGGTCCCGCTGTTCATCACCACCGGCGAGAAGGTCAAGGTCGACACCCGCGACTCGTCCTACCTCGGCCGCGTCAAGAACTGATGTCGGCTCGCGGCAAGGCCCGCAAGCGCGCGCTCGACCTGCTCTACGCCTCGGAGATGCGGGCCGAGAGCCCGGTCGTCGCCCTCGAGCGCGCCATCGCGGCCGGCGAGGGCCCGACCAACGACTACACCGGCGTCCTGGTGCGCGGCGTGGTCGACAACCAGGCCCGCATCGACGAGCTGCTGAGCGAGTACAGCCAGGGCTGGACGCTGTCGCGCATGCCGGCTGTCGACCGCAACGTGCTGCGCCTCGGCGTCTTCGAGCTGTTGTACGTCGATGACGTGCCCGACTCCGTCGCCGTGAGCGAGGCGATCAGCCTGGTGCGCGACCTGTCGACCGACGAGTCGCCGACCTTCGTCAACGGGATCCTCGGCGCGATGGAGAAAAGCAAGCCCTCCATCGTGTGACGCTCCCCGGGTGGGGCGTCCTAGGTGTTCTGTCCACGGAGGTTAGGCAGCGGCTCTAGACACAGGTGAAGGCCTCCGGGTGAGGTGTGGAGCAGCGACGCATCTCACCGAACCGGAGGC
>NZ_PZYX01000011.1 GCF_003047285.1 Nocardioides allogilvus
CAACCCCAACCAAAAGGCCAGAATCAAGTCACGGTGACGGGGCAAAACAAACTAATTCGTCGACTATGACACACTGTTGAGTTCTCAAACATCAGAGTCACCCAAGCGCCTCCGGCTGAGCCGGACTTGTCTTGGAGACAACCTGCAAAAACTTACCCGTCTTGGTCCTGCCCGTCAAACTGGGCTGAACCGATCAGGTGTCGGACGCGGCTGTAGCCAACTTGTTTGGCCTCTCGGCCCGAAGTTCGGCGTTCGCTTGCGGCGACAGGTGAAACATTAGACCCAAGGTGGCGAGCGTGCCAACTCGGGGTGGCCAGTTCACTGTTTGCGCAGGTCAGCGGCCTGCGCGTGGTTTGCGCACGACCGCCGGCCGGTAGAGCGACACCGACCGCTCCCCCGCCAACCAGAACCGCCAGGGGACATTTGCGGCTTCTCGCAGGCCCACACGGGGTCCGCGAGAAATGTTTGCGAGATCGGGCGTGTCCCCCAGCTCGAGCCGGATCCGGCCCGTTGCGAGGTCGCTTCCGTAGTCGGCCAGGTCGATGGCCAGCGCCCGGCACAGGCGGGCCGGCCCCCGGGCGAGGTCGCGGTCGGCAGCTCCGGGGCGCCGTACACGTGCGGTCTCGATGCCCTCGACGACCTCGCCCGCGCGCAGCAGCACCCCCGACGGGGTGCCTTCGGGGCCGACGACCACGTTGGCGCAGTGGTGCATGCCGTAGGTGAAGTAGACGTACAGGTGGCCGGGCGGGCCGAACATCGCCGCGTTGCGCGGGGTCCGGCCGCGGAAGGAGTGCGAGCCCGGGTCGTCGGGGCCGGCATAGCCCTCGACCTCCGTGATCCGTACGGCGACGTCGTCGCTGCGCAGGATCGAGCCCAGCAGGGCCGGTGCCACCTCGAGCACCGGCCCCGCCAGGCGGGACGTCAGGTCAGCGGAGGCGCTCACGACGCGCGGTGACCACGGTCTTCAGCTCGGCGAGCTGCTCGCGCACCCGCTCGGGGGCCGTGCCCCCACGGCCGTTGCGGGACTCCACGGAGCCCTGAGCAGTGAGCACCAGCCGGAGGTGGGAGGTGAGGGCGGGCGAGATCGCCGCGAACTCCTCGTCGGTGAGCCCGTCGAGGTCGGTGCCCTTGGCCTCGGCCGCACGCACACAGGCGCCGGCGACCTCATGGGCGATCCGGAAGGGTGTCCCCTCCCGCACCAGCCACTCGGCGATGTCGGTGGCGAGCGAGAACCCCTGTGGGGCGAGCTCGGCCATCCGCTCGGTGTTGTAGACCAGCGTGGCCACCTGACCGGTGAAGGCGGGCAGCAGCACCTCGAGGGTGTCCAGGGAGTCGAAAACCGGCTCCTTGTCCTCCTGGAGGTCACGGTTGTAGGCGAGCGGCAGGGCCTTGAGCGTCGTGAGCAGGCCCGTCAGGTTGCCGACCAGGCGCCCCGACTTGCCGCGCGCGAGCTCGGCGATGTCGGGGTTCTTCTTCTGCGGCATGATGCTCGACCCGGTCGACCAGGAGTCGTGCAGCGTCACGAAGTCGAACTCCCGGGTCGCCCACAAGATGATCTCCTCGGCGAGCCGGGAGACGTCGATGCCGATCTGCGCACACACGAAGGCGAACTCCGAGACGAAGTCGCGCGAGGCGGTGCCGTCGATCGAGTTGGCCGTCGAGCCGGTGAAGCCCAGCTCGCTGGCGACCAGCTCCGGGTCGAGGCCCAGGCTCTGGCCGGCGAGCGCCCCCGAGCCGTACGGCGAGTCCGACCGCACCCGGTCCTGCCAGTCCCCCAGCCGGTCGACGTCGCGGAGCAGCGCCCAGGCGTGCGCCAGCAGGTGGTGCGAGAGCAGCACCGGCTGGGCGTGCTGGAGGTGCGTGCGCCCCGGCATGATCGCGCCGAGGTGGGTCTCGGCCTGGGCGGCCAGCGCCTCGACGAGCCCGAGGACGAGGTCGGCCACCACCCGGCCGTGGTCGAGCAGGTAGCACCGGAACAGGGTGGCGATCTGGTCGTTGCGCGAGCGCCCGGCGCGCAGCTTGCCGCCCACCTCGGGCCCGACCTCCTCGATCAGTAGCCGCTCGAGGGCGCCATGGACGTCCTCGTCGGAGGGCGACGGCTGCAGCCGGCCGGAGGTGAACGCCTCGGTGAGGACGTCGAGCCCGCGGTGCAGCTCGTTCTCCTCGTCGGCCGTCAGCAGCCCGGCCGCACCGAGCGCCTTGGCGTGGGCGTGCGAGCCGGCGATGTCGTAGAGCGCGAGCCGCCAGTCGAAGTGCGTCGACCTCGAGAGCGCCTCCAGCTCGGGCGACGGACCGCCCTCGAAGCGACCGCCCCAGAGCTTGCCCTCGTTGGTCGTGCTGAGCTCCCCCATCAGTCGGTCCCGAGCTCCATGGCGGCGCTGTCGAGGGCCTCGTCGTCGAGCTCGTCGCTGCCGTCTGCACGGGCGATGCGGTCGGCTCCCCCGGGCTCGATCTCGCCGAATAGGTTGCCGTTCTCGACGAGCACGTGGCCCTGGTCCTGCGGCTGGCTGGCGTAGAGCTCGAGTTTGGCGCGCGAGTCGGCGATGTCGAGGTTGCGCATCGTCAGCTGCCCGATGCGGTCGGTCGGACCGAAGACTGCGTTGTCGGTGCGTTCCATCGACAGCTTGTCGGGGTGGTACGAGAACGCCGGACCGTCGGTGGCGAGCACCGTGTAGTCCTCGCCGCGACGCAGCCGGATCGTCACCACGCCCGTGACGAGGGAGGCCACCCAGCGCTGGATCGCCTCGCGCATCATCAGCGCCTGCGGGTCGAGCCAGCGGCCCTCGTAGAGCAGGCGACCCAGGCGGCGGCCCTCGTAGTGGTAGTTGGCGATCGTGTCCTCGTTGTGCACGGCGTTGAGCAACCGCTCGTAGGCGATCCAGAGCAGGGCCATGCCCGGCGCCTCGTAGATGCCACGTGACTTGGCCTCGATGATCCGGTTCTCGATCTGGTCGGACATGCCGAGCCCGTGGCGGCCACCGATCTCGTTCGCCTTCAGGACCAGCTGCACGGCATCGGCGTACGACTGACCGTTGATCTCGACGGGGCGGCCCTGGTCGAAGCGGATCGTCACGTCCTCGGTCTCGATCGCGACGGAGGGGTCCCAGAACTTCACGCCCATGATCGGCTCGACGGTCTCCAGGGAGACGTCGAGGTGCTCGAGGGTCTTGGCCTCGTGGGTGGCGCCCCAGATGTTGGCGTCGGTGGAGTAGGCCTTCTCCTTGCTGTCGCGGTAGGGCAGGTCGCGCTCGGTGAGCCACTGGCTCATCTCGGTGCGACCGCCCAGCTCGTGCACGAAGTCGGCGTCGAGCCACGGCTTGTAGATGCGCAGCTCGGGGTTGGCCAGGAGCCCGTAGCGGTAGAAGCGCTCGATGTCGTTGCCCTTGAAGGTCGAGCCGTCGCCCCAGATGTCGACGCCGTCGTCGTGCATCGCACGCACCAGCATCATGCCGGTGACGGCCCGTCCGAGCGGGGTGGTGTTGAAGTAGGCGCGGCCACCCGAGCGGATGTGGAAGGCGCCGCACGCGAGGGCGGCCAGCCCCTCCTCGACGAGCGAGGCGCGGCAGTCGACGGCGCGAGCGATCTCGGCGCCGTACTGCTTGGCACGGCCGGGCACACCGGAGATGTCGGGCTCGTCGGCCTGGCCGATGTCGGCGGTGTAGGTGCACGGGACGGCACCCTTCTCGCGCATCCAGGCGACGGCCACGGAGGTGTCGAGGCCGCCCGAGAAGGCGATGCCGACGCGCTCGCCGAGGGGAAGGGAGGTGAGGACCTTGCTCACTTAGTGGTCATCCTTTGCAGTGTGGTGATTGGCGAATTCGAGGAACCGGCGCGCGAGGGCTTCGCCGCCGGATGGATCGCGACCGATGACCAGGACAGTGTCGTCCCCCGCGATCGTGCCGAGCACGTCGCCGAGGTCGGCCTTGTCGAAGGCACTGGCCAGGAACTGGGCCGCGCCGGGCGGCGTGCGCAGCACGACGAGGTTGGCGCTCGCGTCGGCGCTGACGAGCAGCTCCGCGCACAGGCGCGCGAGCCGCTCGCGGGCACCGGACGACTCGCGGCCGCCGGTCGGGCTGCGGTCGCCGCCCTCGGCGGGTACGGCGTAGACGAGCGCCCCCTCGGGACTGCGCACCTTGACCGCGTCGAGCTCGACCAGGTCACGACTGAGCGTGGCCTGGGTGACGTGCACGTCGTGCTGGGCGAGCAGCTCGGCCAGCTCGGTCTGGGAGCGCACGGCGTGGTTGGTGACCAGGTCGATGATTCGCTGGTGACGCGCGTTCTTGGTCATGGGGCTGACGGCGGAGGAGCTCATCGGTCGTCCTCCCCCTGCGCGAGCAGCCACGCGAGCACTGCCTTCTGCGCGTGCCGGCGGTTCTCGGCCTCATCCCACACGGCGCTCTGCGGGCCGTCGATCACCTCGGCGCTGATCTCCTTGCCGCGGTAGGCCGGCAGGCAGTGCAGCACCATGGCGTCGGGCTCGGCCTTCGCCAGCAGCTCGCTCGTGACGGCGTACGGCGCGAAGAGCCGCGCACGATCGGCGGCCTCCTCCTCGCGACCCATCGACACCCAGGTGTCGGTGACGACGACCTGCGCGCCGGCCACGGCAGCCACGGGGTCGTGGCTGATCTCGACGCTGCCACCTGTGTCGGCGGCGATCTTGCGGGCCCGCTCGACGACGTCGGCGGCCGGCTCGAAGCCGGCGGGCGAGGCGACGGTGACGTGAAGGCCGGCCGTGGCACCGGCGAGCACCCAGGAGTTGCCCATGTTGCAGGCGCCGTCGCCGACGAAGGCGACGCGGGTGCCGGCCAGGGTGCCGAGGCGCTCCTGCACGGTCATCAGGTCGGCGAGCAGCTGGCAGGGGTGGAAGTCGTCGGTCAGCGCGTTGACGACCGGGACCCGGCCGTAGGTGGCCATCGTCGCGAGGTCGGACTGGTGGGCGGTGCGCCAGACGATGGCGGACGCCTGGCGACCGAGCACGCGCGCGACGTCCTCGACCGACTCCCGCGAGCCCATCGCCGCGAGCCCGCCGTCGACCGTCATCGGGTTGCCGCCGAGCTCGGCGATGCCGGCCGTGAACGAGACCTGGGTGCGCAGCGTCGGACGGTCGAACACGAGCGCGACCGTCTTCGGGCCGGCCAACGGCTTGGGCCCGTAGGGGTCCTTCTTCATCTCGGCGGCGAGGGCGAGCACCTCGGCCTGCTCGGCCGGGGTCAGGTCGTCGTCGGCCAGGAGGTGGCGGGTCACGCGGACACCTCGCTCGCGTCGAGGATCGCCGCCCAGGCGTCGATCAGGCTGTGAGCGTCGTCGTCGGTCAGCACCAACGGCGGCACCAGTCGGATCGACGACGGCGTCGTCGCGTTGAGGATGAAACCGGCGGTCTGCGCGGACGCGACGACCGATGGCGCGTCCACGGTCAGCTCGAGGCCGATCATCAGGCCCTCACCGCGGATCTCGGAGACGCGTGGTTCCACGAGGCCGTCGCGCAGGGTCTTGCCGAGCGCGTTGACGTGGTCGAGGAGGCCGTCCTTCTCGATCGTGTCGAGGACGGCGAGCGCGGCCGCGCACGCGACCGGGTTTCCGCCGAACGTGGTGCCGTGGTTGCCGGGCTCGAGCAGCGCACCGGCACGGCCGAGGCCGATGGTCGCGCCGATCGGGATGCCGCCGCCGAGGCCCTTGGCCAGGGTGACGATGTCGGGGGTCACGCCCTGCGCGTCCGGCAGCTGGTGGGCGAACCACGCGCCGGTGCGGCCGACGCCGGTCTGGATCTCGTCGAGCCACAGCAGCGCGCCGTGCTCGTCGCAGGCCTGCCGGGCGGCTGCGAGGTAGCCGGCCGGCGGCACGCGCACGCCCGCCTCGCCCTGGATGGGTTCGAGCACAACGGCGGCCGTCTCGTCGGTCACGGCCGCTGCGAGGGCCGCTGCGTCGCCGTACGGGACGAAGGTGACGTCGCCGGGCAACGGCTCGAAGGGCTCGCGGTAGGCGGCCTTGGAGGTGAGCGCGAGCGCGCCCATCGTGCGCCCGTGGAACGCCCCCTCGGTGGCGACGATGTGGGTGCGGCCGGTGCGGCGGGTCAGCTTGAACGCCGCTTCGTTGGCCTCGGTGCCGGAGTTGGAGAAGAAGACGTGTCCCTGGGCGCCGAGCAGCGAGAGCAGGCGCTCCGCGAGGGCGAGCTGCGGCTCGGAGGCGAAGAAGTTGGACACGTGGCCCAGCGTCCCGAGCTGCGTGGTGACGGCCTCGACGACGGCGGGGTGGGCGTGGCCGAGGGAGTTGACGGCGATGCCGCCGAGGAAGTCGACGTACTCCCGACCGTCGGCGTCCCAGACGTGCGCGCCCTCGCCTCGGGTGAGCAGCAGCTTGGGCGTGCCGAAGGTGTTCATCAGCGCGGAGCGGTAGCGCTCCTGCCACGTCATGACGGGTCTCCTTGGGCTGACAGGGCCTTGCGCAGCTTGGTCGCGACACCGGGCAGCACCTGGGTGCCGACGCCCTCGTCGGTGAAGATCTCGAGGAGTACGGCGTGGGGCTCGCGCCCGTCGATGACGGTGGCGCGCGGCACGCCGTTGGTGACGGCCTGGTGGCAAGCGGTCATCTTCGGCACCATGCCGGCGTCGAGGGAGGGCAGCATCTCCCCCAGCGCCTCGGGGCTGATCTCCTGGATGACGTCGTCGGAGTTGCCGTAGTCGAGGTAGAGCCCCTCCACGTCGGTGAGGACGAGGAGCTTCTCGGCACCCAGCGCGATGGCGAGGGCCGCCGCGGCGGTGTCGGCGTTGACGTTGTGGACCAGGCCGTCGATGTCGGGAGCGACGCTGGAGATCACCGGGATCCGGCCGGCCGCGACGAGGTCCTCGACGGCCTCGGGACGAACGTGGGCGACCTCGCCCACGAGCCCGAGGTCGACCTCCTCGCCGTCGACGATGGTGTTGGTCGCGGTGGCTGTGAACAGACCGGCGTCCTCGCCGGACAGGCCGACGGCGAGGGGGCCGTGCTGGTTGATCAGGCCGACGAGCTCGCGCTGCACCTGCCCGACCAGCACCATGCGGACGACGTCCATCGCCTCGGGCGTGGTGACCCGCAGGCCGCCGCGGAACTCCGAGGTGATGTCGAGGCGCTTGAGCATGGCGGAGATCTGGGGGCCGCCGCCGTGCACGACGACGGGCTTGAAGCCGGCGAAGCGCAGGAACGCGATGTCCTCGGCGAACGCCTTCTTCAGCACGTCGTTGGTCATGGCGTTGCCGCCGTACTTCACCACGATCGTCTTGCCGTGGTACTGCTTCAGCCACGGCAGCGCCGCGGCCAGGGTCTTGGCGTCGGTCTTCATGAGCACTTCCCCGTCATGAGCTGTAGGCGCTGTTCTCGTGGACGTAGGCATGGGTCAGGTCGTTGGTCCACACCGTCGCCCGGGCGTCGCCGGCCTTCAGGTCGATGGTGACGGTGACCTCGCGCCCGGTCAGGTCGACGCCTGCGGGGTCCTCGGCCGGGGTCGATTTCCGGCAGACCCAGACGCCGTTCATCGCGACGTCGAGGTCGGCGGGGTCGAAGGCAGCCTGGGTGGTGCCGATGCTGGCGAGCACCCGGCCCCAGTTGGCGTCGTTGCCGAAGACGGCGGCCTTGAACAGGTTGCTGCGGGCGACGCTGCGACCCACCTCGACGGCGTCGTCCTCGGACGCGGCGTTGAGGGTGGTGATCGCGATCTCGTGGTCAGCGCCCTCGGCGTCCTTGAGCAGCTGCATCGCGAGGTCGGTGCAGACCTGGGTCAGGGCGGCGGTGAAGTCCTCCGGCGTCGGGGTGATGCCGCTGGCACCACTGGCGAGCACGGTCACCGTGTCGTTGGTCGACATGCAGCCGTCGGAGTCGAGGCGGTCGAAGCTGACCCGGGTCGCCGCGCGCAGGGCGGCGTCGAGGTCGGCCGCCGGCACCACGGCGTCGGTGGTGATCACCACGAGCATCGTGGCGAGCGCCGGGGCGAGCATGCCCGCGCCCTTCGCCATGCCGCCGATGGACCAGCCTGCGCCCTCGACGACGACGTTCTTGGCCACGGAGTCGGTGGTCATGATCGCCTCGGCGGCGGACGCTCCGCCGTCGGCCGACAGGGCGGCGTACGCACTCTCGACGCCGGCGAGGAGGTCGTCGCGGTCGTTGGCGAGACCGATCAGGCCGGTCGAGCAGACGACGACGTCGACGGCACCGATGCCGACGAGGTCGGCGACCTTCTCGGCGACCGCGTGGGTGGTCTGGAAGCCGTCGGCGCCGGTGTAGCAGTTGGCGCCGCCGGAGTTCAGGACCACGGCCTTGACCGTGCCGTCCTTGACGACCTCTTGGCTCCACAGGATCGGGTTGGCCTTGCAGCGGTTGGCGGTGAAGACGCTCGCGGAGTCGAAGGTGGGGCCGTGGTTGACGACGAGGGCGAGATCCTTCGCGCCGGTCGACTTGAGGCCGGCGGCGACGCCGGCGGCGGTGAATCCGGCGGGGTGGGTGATGGTCATTTCTTGGTCTTCGTCTTTCCCTGGGAACGAGGAGCCCTGGTGGGCTTGGCGGGGACGGCGGCGATCACGGTGTGACCTCGTCGTCGCCAGGCCTCGGTCGCCTTCTCCCCGTCGACGAGCCGGACCATGATCCAGTCGGTGTCGAAGGTGGACAGCGTGTAGACGGGGACCTCCGCCTCTGCGAGCGGGACGAGCAGGCCCGCCAGGATGCCGACCGCGTCGGGGTCGAGCGTTCCCTGCACCTGGAAGGCGGTCAGGGGGCCGATGTGCGGCGTCTTGGTCGGGATCGTCCGGGTCGCGCAGATGACGCTCGTCTCGGTGGCCGTGGCGGTCATCGAGAAGAGGCTCGCGCTCTCGGCCCACTTGGGCATCTCCGCGCCGGGGCCGAGCCGCACGATCGCGAGCTTCTCGGGGAACTGGAGCAGCGTCAGGGTGGGACCGCTGGTCTCGGGTGTGGTCTGCTCAGTCATGGTGCGAGTCCGATCGTGGAAAGGCCGGTGGTCTCGTCGAGGCCGAGGGCGAGGTTCATGCATTGCACAGCGGCACCGGCGGTGCCCTTGGTGAGATTGTCGATGGCGGCCACGGCGACCAGCCGACCGGCCGTCTCGTCGACAGCGACCTGGACGTGCACCGCGTTGGAGCCGACGACCGCCTTCGTCTGCGGCCACTGGCCCTCGGGCAGCAGGTGGATGAAGGGCTCGTGGTCGTACGCCGCGGCGTAGGCCGCCCGCGCCTGCTCCTGCGTCACGTCGCCGGCCAGCGGCGCGGAGACGGTCGCCAGGATGCCGCGCGACATCGGCACCAGCATCGGGGTGAAGCTGACCCGGACCTGCCCGTCGTGGACGAGCGAGAGGTTCTGCGTGATCTCGGGCGTGTGCCGGTGGACGCCGCCGACGCCGTAGGCGCTGGCGTTGCCCATCGACTCGCTGCCGAGCAGGTGGGGCTTGAGCGACTTGCCCGCTCCGCTCAGCCCGCTGGCGGCGACAACGGCCACGTCGGGCTCGACGAGACCGGCGCCGAGCGCGGGGGCGATCGCGAGCGTCGAGACGGTGGGATAGCACCCGGGCACGGCGATGCGGCGAGCGCCGGCGAGCCGGGTGCGCTGGTCGGCGAGCTCGGGCAGGCCGTAGGGCCACGACCCGGCGTGCTGGCCGCCGTAGAACTTCTCCCACTGCGCGGCGTCGGTCAGGCGGAAGTCGGCTCCGCAGTCGATGACCACGGTGTCGTCACCGAGCGCGGCGGCGATCTCGGCCGACTGGCCGTGCGGCAGGCCGAGGAAGACCACGTCGTGTCCCGACAGGGTCTCCAGCGTGGTGGGCTCGAGGACGCGGTCGGCCAGCGGCAGCAGGTGGGGCTGCAGGCTCCCCAGTCGTTGGCCGGCGTTGCTCCCGGCGCTCAGCGTGCCGATCCGAGCGTGGGGATGGCCGAGCAGCAGGCGCAGCACCTCGCCCCCGGCGTAGCCACTGGCGCCGGCGACGGCGATCGAGAAGGAATCAGGCATGTGCATGACTATACAACACCTCGTATGTTCATCCGCTACTAGGGTTCGGCCGTGCTCTCCTTCGCCCAGTATCTCGACTTGATCGCCCACGACACCATGCGCGTCGTCGGCGCCATGAGACGAACCGATCCGTCGGCGCCGGTCCCCGGCTGCCCCGACTGGCGGGCCGGGGAGCTCCTCACCCACCTGATCGAGATGAACGACATCTGGGGCTGGCTGGTCAGCCACCGTCCCCACGACTTCGGCGAGGGCTTCGAGGGCGTCTCGGTCCCGGCCGCCCACGCGGACCGCCTCGACCTCCTGGACGTCACGAACCACCAGCTGGTCGAGGCCCTGCGACAGGCCGGACCTGACGAGCCCGTCTGCTACTTCGGCGAGCAGGCGCCGGCCGTCCGGGTGGCCAGGCTGATGGCGCTCGAGACCGTCATGCACTCGCGTGACGCGGAAGAGTCCGCCGGGATGGCCGTGACGCCGATCCCCGCGGACGCCGCGGCCGACGGCATCGCCCAGCAGCTCGCCCACCTGGACGACGGCGACCAGGCGGCATGGCTGCCCAGCGGCGTGTCCTTGACCAGCACCGACACCGGGGACTCCTGGACGGTGCTCGTCGCCGAGTCCGACCTCGACGGCACGCTGCGCCTCACCGACCAGGCTCCGGTGGGAGCGCAGGTCTCGGCCCCAGCGTCGACCTTGCTGCCCTGGCTCTTCGCCCGGACCCACGACCCCTCGCTGGTCACCGAGTCCGGCGACCCGTCGCTCCTGCGGACGCTGCGACTCGCCCTCGGCCACGAGGTGGCACCGCTCGGCCGGCGGCGGTGGTGGGGGCGCTGAGGAGTGTCGCGGTGTCTCACGCCCTAGGTTGAAGTCATGACTCTCCTGAGCCCCGAGACCTACCTCGAACACATCCGCGTCGAGTCCGCCCGCTTCCGTTCGGTGCTCGCCGACTGCGACCCGGACGTGCGGGTGCCCACCTGCCCCGACTGGTCGGCGGCGGACCTGCTGTGGCACCTCACGACCGTCCAGTGGTTCTGGAGCACGGTCGTGGTGGATCGGCCCGCCGAGGTCGACGAGGCCCTCGAGCCCGAGCGGCCGGCGGCGTACGGCGATCTGCTGGCCGCCTTCGACCGCTGGAGCACCGCCCTGGCGGACGCGCTCGAGGGCGTGTCACCGAAGGACGAGGCGTGGACGTGGTCGGAGGACCACACCGTCGGCTTCATCCTGAGGAGGCAGGCCCACGAGGCGCTCATCCACCGCCTCGACGCCGAGCTCGCGGCCGGCACGACGTCCGAGCTGCCCGCCGAGCTGGCTGCCGACGGCGTGCACGAGGTGCTGTCGGAGATGTACGGCGGGTGCCCGCCCTGGGGATCGTGGGAGCCCCTCCCCCACTACGCACGCGTCGACTGCACCGACACCGGTGACGAGGTCTGGGTGCAGCTCGGGCTGTTTTCCGGCACCGCTCCCGACAGCGGGGACGAGATCGTCGACGAGGAGGACTTCCACGTCGTCGAGCCGCCCGAGGAGATCGAGCCTGACGTCGTCATCGACGGCCCGGCGGGCGCCCTCGACGCCTGGCTGTGGCACCGCGGCGACGAGAGCGAGCTGTCGGTCGTCGGTGACGCGGATGTCCGCCAGCGGTTCCTGTCGGTGGTCGAGCACCCCATCAACTGACTGCCGCCCGCATCCGTCATCCGAAGTCGCACCCATGGGTGCGGATCGGTATGACGGATCGCGGGCGGCAGTGGGTCAGCGCTGGACCGCGCCGGTCCGCTCCGCGGCGAGCGCGACGGCGGCGTCGCGGGCGGCGGATGCCTCGCCCTCCTTGAGGGTCCGGTCGGCGGCACGGAAGCGCAGGGCGTAGGCCAGCGACTTCTTGCCCTCGCCGACCTGGTCGCCGGTGAAGACGTCGAAGAGCCGGATCGACTCCAGCAGCTCGCCGGCTCCCTCACGCAGGGCCGCCTCGACCGCTGCGGACGGGACGGAGGCGTCGACGACCAGCGCCACGTCCTCCTTCGCGACCGGGTAGGACGAGAACCGCGGGCCCGACACGACGGTGGTCGCGTGCTCCAGCAGGGCGTCGAGGTCGATCTCCGCCACGGCCGAGCGGGCCGGGACGCCGTACGCCTTGCACACCTTCGGGTGCAGCTCGCCCGCGTGCCCGATGACGCGCTCGCCGATCCGCAGCTCCGCGCACCGGCCGGGGTGCCAGGGCTCGCGGGTGGTGGAGGCGACCTCGAGCTCGACGCCGAGCTCCGTGGCCAGGGTGCGGATGGTGCCGATGGCGTCGGACCAGGACGCGCTGCGGCCCTCGCCCCACCAGCCCGCCTCCTCGGCGTGGCCGGTCAGCGCGATCGCCAGGTGCATCGGCTGCCGGGGCACGGCCTTCTCGATGCTGGCCCACTCCTCGTCCGTCGGACGCCGGTCGACACCGAGGATCGGGGCCCGCTCGTCGCCGGTCGGTGCGAACACCAGGCTGGTCTCGAACAGCGCCACGTCGGTGTTGCCCCGCCCGACGTTGCGGGCCAGGGCCTTGAGCAGCCCCGGCAGCAGCGTCGTGGCGAGCAGCGGCTCCTCGTTGTTGAGCGGGTTGACGACGCGCAGTGCGGTACGGCGGTCGTCGTCCGCCGGCAGGTCGAGCCGGTCCCAGTCGGCCTCGCCGACGAAGGGATAGCTGATGGTCTCGACCAGTCCCTCCCCGGCGAGCGTGAGCCCGACCCGGCGGCGCAACCGCTGGGACTCGCTGCGACCGCGCCCGGCCGGGGCCGGCGGCAGCACGGAGGGGACCTGGTCGTAGCCGACGATCCGCACGACCTCCTCGACAAGGTCGTAGGGGTCGGTCACGTCGGGGCGCCACGAGGGCGCCACCGCGGTGAGCGTCTCGCCGTCGAGCGAGACGTCGCAGCCGACGGCGGCGAGGTGGGCGAGCGTGGTCTCGGCCGCGATGTCGATGCCGCTGATCCGGGCCGGCAGGTCGACCGGGATGGTGATCGAGACCGGCGCCGGAGCCGTGCCGACCACCGTCGTGCCCGCGTCGGCCGTGGCGCCACCGAGCTCGACGAGCAGCTCGACGACGCGGTCGGCAGCCGCCTGCGGCAGCAACGGGTCGACGCCGCGCTCGAAGCGCTTCGACGCCTCCGAGTGGAGCTTGTGGCGCTTGCCCGCACGGAAGACCGTGACCGGGTCGAAGTGGGCCGCCTCGACGACGATGTCGGTCGTGGTCTCGGAGAGCTCGGTGCTCTCCCCGCCCATCAGGCCGGCGATGCCGATCGCCCCGTTGTCGTCCGCGATCAGCAGGTCGGCCTCGGAGAGCTGGCGCACGACGCTGTCGAGCGTGGTGAGCTTCTCACCCGCCGTCGCGCGCCGAACTCGGATCGGGCCCGCCAGCCTGGCCTTGTCGTAGCAGTGGTTGGGCTGGCCGAGCTCGAGCATGACGTAGTTGGAGATGTCGACACCCAGGCTGATCGGACGCATGCCGCTCTGCTCGAGCCGGGTAGCCATCCACGCCGGTGTCAGGGCCGTCGGGTCGAAGCCGCTGACCGTGCGCGCCACGAAGACCGGGCAGCCCTCGGAGTCCTCGACCACGACGGGGTGGCCGGCGTCGTCCGCGGCGGGAGTCGAGCGCGCAGCCGGGTCGGTGAACGGCAGCTCGAAGCCGAGCGCGGCCTCGCGCGCGATCCCCCGCAGGGACAAGGCGTAGGCCCGGTCCGGGTTGATCTCGAACTCGATGACCGGGTCGTCCATGCCGAGCACGCCGAACGCGTCGTCCCCGGGGGCACCGGCGTCGGCCGGCAGCACGATGATGCCGTCGTGGTCCCCACCGAGACCGAGCTCGGCGGCCGAGCAGATCATCCCGGCGGAGAGGTGGCCGTAGGTCTTGCGCTCGCTGATCACGAAGTCACCGGGCAGCACAGCGCCGGGCAGGCAGACCACGACGAGGTCGCCCTCGACGAAGTTGTGCGCGCCGCAGATGATCCCTTGGGGCTCCCCCGTGCCGTTGGCGTCGCCCACGTCGACGCTGCACCAGTTGATGACCTTGCCGTTCTTCTGCGGCTCCTTCTCGATGGTGAGCACGCGGCCCACCACCAGCGGGCCGGTGATCGCATCGGCCGGGTTGGTGACGGCCTCGAGCTTGAGCCCGAGCATCGTCAGCCGCTCGGTTAGCTTGTCCAGCGTGACGTCGGCCGGCAGGTCGACGTACTCGCGAATCCAGGAAAGTGACGCCTTCATCTCAGATCTCCGTCCCGAACGCACTGGCGAAGCGGACGTCACCTTCGAAGACGTCGCGCAGGTCTGTCACGTTGTGGCGGAACATCAGCATCCGGTCGATGCCGAAGCCGAACGCGACGCCGGAGTAGACCTCCGGGTCGATGCCGCAGGCGGTCAGCACGCGCGGGTTGACCACGCCGCAGCCGCCGAGCTCGATCCAGCCCTCGCCGCGGCACGTGCGACAGGCATCGGAGTCGACCCCGCGGCACACGAAGCAGACCATGTCCATCTCGGCCGACGGCTCGGTGAAGGGGAAGTAGGACGGCCGGAAGCGGGTGGTGATGCCCTCGCCGAACAGCGCGGTCGTCATGTGGTCGAGCGTGCCCTTGAGGTGGGCCATGGTGATGCCCTTGTCGACGACGAGGCCCTCGATCTGGTGGAAGACCGGCGAGTGCGTCGCGTCGACCTCGTCGGTGCGGTAGACCCGGCCCGGGCACACGACGTAGATCGGCGGCTCCTGGGTCAGCATCGTGCGCGCCTGGACCGGCGAGGTGTGGGTGCGCAGCACCAGCGCGGCCTCGGCGGGCTCGAGCCAGAAGGTGTCTTGCATCGTGCGGGCGGGGTGGTCGGCACCCATGTTGAGGGCGTCGAAGTTGAGCCACTCGGCCTCGACCCAGGGCCCCTCGGCGACGTCCCAGCCCATGGCCAGGAAGATGTCGGCGAGCCGCTCCGAGAAGGTCGTGATCGGGTGTCGGGCACCACGGCTGCGACGGTCGGTGGGCAGCGTGACGTCGACGCTCTCCTCGACCAGCATCCGCGCCTCGTGCTCCTCCTCGAGCACAGCGCTGCGCTCGCCGAGCGCCTTGTTGATCGCGCCCCGGGCCTGGCCGACGCGGGCACCGGCCTCCTTGCGCGCCTGCGGGGGCAGCGCGCCGATCTCACGGTTGGCCAGCGCGATCGGCGAGCGGTCGCCGGCGTGGTCGAGCCGGACCTGCTTGAGCTCGTCGAGGTCGGCGGCAGCGGCGATGGCGACCAGCGCCTCGTCGCGCATCCGCTCGACCTCCTCGGCCTTGAGCGGGGTGACCTCGACAGGGTCGTAGTCAGTGTTGGGGCCGGACATGGCTCCCTTTCCTTGCGCCTCGGGTGGACGGCGCGATTCTAGAAGTGGGTCGGACGGGGTTTCTCCCCGGACCCGGCGACGTTCAGGAGCACTGCGAGACGCAGGTGTCGATCAGGCGGATCGACGGGCCCCCGGACACCGTGCGGGTCCGGGGCGCAGAAATCGCTGGCTGTGGTTCACGGCGCCAACTCTACCCCGCTGGGTCCGCGGTGTAGGCGTCCATGATCGGTCCGCAGGGGTCCCCCGCGGCGTCCGGTCGGGTCGCGTCGAGGTCCAGGCCGGCGAGCGCATCCTCGGCGCGCGCTCGCCCGAGGTTCCAGCCGAGGGCGTCGTCGTTCTCCGCGCTGCGCTGGTTGCCGGGCAGGTCTCGGAGCACGCAGGCCGCGACGTCGGCAGGCAGTCCCTCGGCGATGACCGGCGCCGCGTCGGCCGAGAGCCCCTGCAGGTAGACGAGGTCCACCTGACCCGTCGCCTCGTAGCGGTCGAGGTTGCGCCCGGCCACCCAGGCGTCCGGGTTGACTGCGGCGAGCCCGAGCACGGCCACGGCACCGGTGACGAGCGCGATCCGCGGTAGCCAGCGGCCGTGCCCCAGACCGCCGACGACCATGACGAGCAACACCACGACCCCGAGCCAGCCCTCGAACACGTCGACCGTCAGTCGCAGCGTGGTGAAGCCGTACGCCTCCTGGTAGAGGCTCATCCGGTGCAGCGCCGACCCGACGACGACGAGCGTCAGCACGCAGAGCAGCCCGAGGGAGGCCCGCATCCAGCGCCGGTCGGTCGGCGCGTCCCTCACCTTGCGCGCGGCCGCCCACACGACGAACAGCGTGAGCACGGTCGCGATGGTCAGCTGTCCGAAGCCCTGGTGCACGTAGTCGGCGTACGTCAGGCCGGTCGTCCGCTCGACGTAGTCGTGCCCGCCGAAGACGGCGGTGGCCTGGGCGACCAGGAACAGCACGAAGACGGCGTCGACCAGCAGCACCGGGACCAGCCACTCGAAGCGGTTGCCGAGGGCCTCGACGACACGGCGCGGGGGCTCGACGCGGGACGGGTTCAGCGCGAGGTAGGCCGCGGCGAGCGTGACGGCGAAGACCAGGCAGCCGACGAAGACGCGGGTGACGAGGTCGTTGAAGCTCAGGGTCGGCACCAACGCGTCGATCCAGGTCGCGAACAGCGCGTCGGCCGAGGCGAAGAGGGCGCCGAAGACGCCCAGCGCGAGCAGGGAGACCACGACCGTGCGCACGATCGCGGGTGTGCGGCCGCCGGTGCCGACGACGCGCAGTGCCCGACCGAACCACGGCAGTCCGCGCAAGGACGACAGCGGCCAGGAGATCCCGGAGAGCAGGAAACCGGCCGGGGTCCGCGCGTCCGTGACCCCGATGAGGAACACCCCGGCGGCGGCGAAGACGCCCAGCAGCGCGATCCCCTCGGCGTCGCGCAGCATCAGCGGCAGCACGAGCAGCGAGGCGAGCACCGTGCAGCCGATCGTGAACGCGTTGCGGCGGTGCCGTGCCGTGACGTACGTCGCCGTGCCGGCCGCCAACAGCACCAGCACCCACGAGAGGCCGGGCGCGGTGAAGGTCATCGTGGCACCCGCCAGGACCCCGACCAGGACGGACGCCACCACCACGCGCAGGCCGGCGAGACCGGGCCGCTCGGGCCAGAACGCCCCGAAGAAGGAGTCCATCCCGGGCGGCGGGGTCGGTGCCTCGACCGGCAGCGGCGTGTAGGTCGGCGGCACGGAGGGTGCCGGTGGTGTGGTCGGAGCAGTCATGGTCGCCTCCTCGGGCGGGCTCGACAGGTCGGGCAGCTCGAGCCGGAGCAACGCCCCGGACCGGCCCGGGGCAGGATCGGTGAATCGGAGGGTGCCGCCGTGCAGCTGCGCCACCCAGCGGGCGACCGCGAGGCCGAGCCCCGTGCCGCCACCGCTGGGGTCGGTGCCGAAGCGCTGGAACACCCGCTCCCGGTCGGACGGGTCGACCCCGGGGCCACGGTCGGCGACCGTGAGCCACCAGCCGGTCGGCGTACGACCGGCGTCGATCCGGACCGGGGAACCGTTGGGCGCGTGCCGCGCGGCGTTGTCGAGGACGTTGACGAGCAGCTGGCGCAGCCGCGCCTCGTCGGCACGCACGACCAGCTCCTCGGGTACGGCGACGTCGAACTCACCCGTGCGGCCGGCGGCGCTGACCTCACCGAGGCAGTCGGTCACGAGCGGGCGGACGGCGACGTCGGTGTCCTGCAACCGGGTCACGCCCGCCTCGAGCCGCGACAGCTCCAGCAGGTCGGCGACCAGGCGGCGCAGGCGCTCGGCCTGGGCGAGCGCGCCGTCGAGGTGGGCGGCATCGGCCGGGACCACACCGTCGGCGAGGTTCTCCAGGACGGCGATCATCGCGGCCAGCGGCGTGCGTAGCTCGTGGGAGACCGTGGCGATCAGGTCGCGCCGCTCGGCCTCGACCAGGGCGAGGTCGCCCGCCATCTGGTTGAAGACGGCGGCCAGCCGGCCGACCTCGTCGGTGGACGTCGTGTGGACGCGACCGGTGTAGTCACCGCGAGCCATCCGCTGCGCGACCTCGGTCATCGAGCGCAACGGCGCAACCATGCCGGCCGCGAGCAGCTGGGTCACCCCGAGCGTCAGCAGCACCGCGACCGGCAGCGTCAGCCACACGGGCACGCCCGCCGACGACCCGAGGGTGGCCAGCAGCGCAACCACGACAACCGAGACCGCCACCAGCGCACCGAGCTTGACCTTGATGCTGGTGACCGCGTCGAGCAGTGCCTTCACGCCGGCACCTCGAGGGCGTAGCCCACGCCGTGCACCGTGCGGATCCAGCCGGCGCCGAGCTTCTGCCGCAGCGCCTTGACGTGGCTGTCCACGGTGCGTGTCGCCACGCCGTTGAGCGTGGCCTCGCCCCAGTCCCAGACGTCGGCGAGCAGCCGTTCGCGGGTCAGCACCTGGCCGGGGCTGCTGACCAGGCAGACGAGCAGGTCGAACTCCGTCGGGGTGAGGTGCACCTCGGCGTCGCCGATGGTCGTACGTCGCGTGCCCGGGTCGACGCTGAGCGCGCCCTGGACCAGCGGCGAACGGTGAGCGGTGGTCGCCGCCAGCTCGGCCGCGCGCTCGACCCGGCGCAGCAGGGCCGCGACCCGGGCCACGACCTCGCGCATCCGGAACGGCTTGGTGAGGTAGTCGTCGGCGCCGACACCGAGCCCGACGAGGATGTCCGCCTCGTCGTCGCGGGCCGTCAGCATCAGCACCGGGACCGGGCGCTCGGCCTGGATCCGCCGGCACACCTCGTGTCCGTCGAACCCCGGCAGCATCACGTCGAGCAGCACCACGGCCGGCTCGGTCCCGGCTGCGAGCTCCACAGCGGACGGGCCGTCGAAGGCCTGGGTCACGAGGTAGCCCTCGGCGCGAAGCCGCTCGGTCACCTGGTCGTTGATGACCCGGTCGTCCTCGACCACCAGCACCCGTTGTCCGCTCATGTCCTGACCTTAGGAGTGCAGCTGCGCAGGAGACGGGGACGACTCGTGAAGGTTGTGTGCAGATACGGCCCCGGAATCGGATTCTCGTACGGCGCCCGCGGCCCTACCCTTGGCTGGTGCCCACCACCAGCCAGCTGCTCGCCTTCGCGCTCGCCTCGATCCTGTTCATCCAGGTGCCGGGGCCGAGCCTGCTGTTCACGATCGGGCGCGCCCTCACGGTGGGTCGTCGTGCGGCCCTCCTGTCGGTGCTCGGCAACGCGCTGGGGCTGCTCGCCCAGGTCGTCGCCGTGGCGCTCGGGCTCGGTGCCGTCGTGGCGGCCAGCGCAGCGGCGTACACCGTGCTCAAGGTCGTCGGCGCGGGCTGGGTCGTGTGGCTCGGCATCCAGGCCATCCGGCACCGCGGCGACGCCCGGCTGGCTCTCGAGCTCGGCGAGCGGCTGCCGGAGCGGACGAGCGCGGCGCTGCGCACCGGCTTCGTCGTGGGCGCCACCAACCCCAAGACCATCGTCTTCTTCGTGGCGTTCCTGCCGCAGTTCACCAACGCCGCGGCAGGTCACGTCGGTGCGCAGATCGCCTTCCTCGGCGCCCTGTTCGCGGTGATGGCCGTCGCCTCCGACTCGGTCTGGGCCCTGGCCGCGAGCCGGGCACGCGAGTGGTTCGCCCGCAAGCCTCAGCGGCTGGACGCGATGGGCACCGCCGGCGGCGTGATGATGATCGGCCTCGGGGCCACGCTCGCCACGACTGAGTGACCTCAGCCCGGACGCAGGTCCTCCGACGGCCAGTCGACCACCACGCGGGCGCCGACCCTGGGGGCCTCGGTCACGAAGACCGATCCGCCGTGGGCGCGGGTGAGCCCGCCGACGATGTACATCCCCAACCCGGACCCGCCGCTGGCGCCGTGCTTCCAGAACTTCGTGAAGATGCGGTTGCGCATCTCCTTGGCGATCCCCTCGCCCTCGTCGTCCACGCAGATGCGCACCCCCGTGAAGGGCGCGTCGGCGGGCAGGGCCGACAGCGACACCAGCACCAGCCCCTGGCCGTGGCGGACCGCGTTCTCCACCAGGTTGGTCACCACCTGGGTGAACTTGTCGGGGTCGGCGAAGATCTCCGGCAGTCCGTCGACCGCTGACAGCTCGATGGCCCGGCTGGTGCCGGCGCCGACCGAGTCGACGACCCGCTGGGCGAGCGCGACCGCGTCGGAACCGCGGGGATAGAGCGGCAGCCGGCCGGTGTCGATGCGAGCGACGTCGAGCAGCTCGGCGATCAGGCGCACGAGGCGGTCGGCATCGGCGTTGACGGTCTCCAGCATCAGCTTGCGCTGGTCGTCGTTGAGCTTGTCCCAGCGGTTGAGCAGTGCCTGCACGAAGCCCTTCACACCGGTCAGCGGCGAGCGGAGCTCGTGTGCCACGGTCGCGACGAGGTCGGAGCGCTCGCGGTCCAGACGGGCCCGACCGCGACCACTGCGGATGCCGATGGCGATGCCCACCACCGGCTCGCGCGGGGCTTCACGGACGAGCCGGGCGGTGGTCAGGACCTCTTCGCCGTCGGTGTTCAGCCACGACTGCTCGGGGATGGCCGTGCGTGTGGACAGGCTCCGCTCGGGCTGGTTGACCTGCCACCAGTTGCGGCCGTCCTGGTCCTGCAGCCTCAGCACGGCGTCGACGTGGGCGCCGGTCGCAGCGTCCACGTCGATCCCGAGCAGGCGGGCGGCGTGGTCGTTGATGAGGGTGATCTCCCCGTCGACGGTCGCTCCGACGATGCCGTCGGGATACAGGTCGACCAGCGACCGCAGCCGCGTGGGCCTCGAGTCGATGCGGGACACCGGCTCAGACTAGTCGGACACCGCGGCCTTGGGCCGCCGCAACCCGGCTCGGCGCAACCGCACCACGAGCTCGCGGGAGCTCACCGGCACTGCCCCGGCCGCCAGCACTGCGGCGTACGACTCGGACGGGACGTCGTAGTGATCGCGATCGAAGCCGCGGGCGGGGATGCCGATGGCGAGTGCGAAGGCGTGCAGCTCCTGGTAGGACTCGTCGCTCGCGAGGTGGGACCAGGTGCGGCCCCAGCGCTCGACGGCGGGCGGGTCGATCAGGATCATCGCTCGACCGTGGGGTGCTGCGCCCGGGCGCTGGCGTAGAGGCACACGGCCGCCGCGGTCGACAGGTTGAGGCTCTCGGCGCGGCCATGGATCGGGATCGAGACCCGGTGGTCGGCCAGGGCCGCCAGCTCGTCGGGGAGTCCCCACGCCTCGTTGCCGAACAGCCAGGCGGTGGGCCCGGTCAGGTCGGCCCCGAACAGGTCCACGTCACCGGCTCCGTCGGCGGCCAGGACGGTGAAGCCGGCCGCGCGCGCGGTCGCGACCGCCGCCGCCGCGTCGGGCTCGAGGGCGATCGGCAGGTGGAAGACGCTGCCCACGCTGGCGCGGACCGTCTTGGGGTTGTAGAGGTCGACCGAGTGACCGGCCAGCACGACGCCCGTCGCGCCCGCTGCGTCGGCGGTGCGGATGACCGTGCCGGCATTGCCGGGATCACGGACGTCCGCGCAGATGACGAGGAGCCTTGGTTTCGACTCGCTCGCTGGCGCTCGCTGCTCAAGCAGCGGCGAGCTGTCGCCGAGCACGGTGGAGACGGGTACGTCGAGGTGGCGGCACAGCGCCACGACGCCGGCCGGGCTGACGGCGTCGGACAACGACGCGAGCGCCCGGTCGTCGACCAGGGTCACCAGGCGTGCGGGCGCCAGCAGGTCGGCGTACGTCTCGGACGCCGCAGGCGTGGCGAAGACCTCGACCACGCAGTCGGGCACGGCGAGCGCACCCTCGACGGCCTTCGGGCCGTCAGCAAGGAAGAGCCGCCGCTCGGTTCGCACCGAGCGGCGGCTCAACTTGCGAGCCTCCTTGACGCGGGCGTTGCCCACCGTCAGGGGAATGCTCATGTTCAGGCGGAGACCTTGGGCGCGTTGACGTCCTCGGGCAGCGCAGCCTTGGCAGCCTCGACGAGCGCGGCGAAGGCCGGGGCGTCGTTGACGGCGAGCTCGGCGAGGATCTTGCGGTCCACCTCGATGCCGGCCAGGTTGAGGCCCTGGATGAAGCGGTTGTAGGTCAGACCCTGCTGGCGGGCAGCGGCGTTGATGCGCTGGATCCACAGCTTGCGGAAGTTGCCCTTGTTCTTGCGGCGGTCGTTGTAGCTGTAGACCAGCGAGTGGGTGACCTGCTCCTTGGCCTTGCGGTACAGGCGCGAACGCTGACCGCGGTAACCGGAGGCGCGCTCGAGGACAACCCGGCGCTTCTTCTGGGCGTTTACCGCCCGCTTGACGCGTGCCATTTCATAACTCCTAGATCAAAAACTTGTGGGGTGCGAGTGGGGAGAGTCGGGAGACTCAGAGACCCAGCATCTTCTTGGCACGCGGGACGTCGGCCTTGGCGACCTCGACGGTGCCCGACAGACGACGGGTGACCTTCGAGGGCTTCTTCTCGAGGTTGTGGCGCTTGCCAGCCTTCTCGCGAAGGATCTTGCCCGAGCCGGTCACGCGGAAGCGCTTCTTGGCACCGGAATGCGTCTTGTTCTTCGGCATCTCTGTCTCCTCTGATCTGTGATGTCTTGGTGCCGACGTGCGACGTGCGTGAGCCGTGACTCAGGCTTCGACGTCGTCGTCGAGGTTCTCGGAGCGACCGCGCTCCTTCTTGGCGGCCACCGGGCCGGCAGCGTGGGCTGCTTCGCGCTCGGCGTCCTCGGCGGCCACGAGCGCTGCGCGCTCGGCCATCTTCTCTTCCTTGGCAGCGGCGGCGTCGATCTTGGCGTCGGCCTTCTTCTTGTGCGGACCGAGCACCATGATCATGTTGCGGCCGTCCTGCTTGGGCGAGGACTCGATGAAGCCCAGCTCCTGGACGTCCTCGGCCAGCTTCTGCAGCAACCGGAACCCGAGCTCGGGACGGTGCTGCTCGCGACCGCGGAACATGATCGTGATCTTGACCTTGTCGCCGGCCTTCAGGAAGCGGACGACGTGGCCCTTCTTGGTCTCGTAGTCGTGCGCGTCGATCTTGGGACGAAGCTTCATCTCCTTGATGATGACGTTCGTCTGGTTCCGACGGGCCTCGCGAGCCTTCTGGGCGTTCTCGTACTTGAACTTGCCGTAGTCCATGAGCTTGCAGACAGGCGGCCGGCCCTGTGGCGCGATCTCGACCAGGTCGAGGTCTGCCTCTTGGGCAAGCTTCAACGCCTGATCGGTCGGCACGATGCCGACGGTCTCGCCATTGGGTCCGACAAGCCGGACCTCGGGAACGCGGATCCGCTCGTTGATTCGCAGCTCGGTGCTGATGTGTCCTCCAGTGATTTTGGGTGGTTGTACGACCCCCCGGGAGGCACTGCCCGCCTCGGACGTGGTCCGAAATGAAGAATGGCTCCCGCTTTGTCCAAGCGGAAGCCAGCGTCAGGTGCAGAAAATTCGGGTGGAATGATTCTGCGCCTGATCCGGACCGGAACCCGACGACCAGTGGTCGATGCGGGTGGGAGACGAACGTGCTGTCTCCGCTTGGAGGATCGGCCCCGCAAGCGGGACTGATCGGTCAACACCGAAGATTAGCCGATCATTCCGGTGCTGGGCCAATCCACGCCGCCTGCTCCCCCACCATCGCCAGCCGCCACCCCGCGGCGAGGGCGATCAGGTCGTCTCCCTCGACCACCACGGTGGTCGGCCCGGCGATGTCGAGCACCATCGCGGCCGCCTCCTCCTGCACCGCCGACTGCGCGGCCAGCTTCGCGACCACGGGCACCGGCCGGGCCTCGGGGTTCCAGCGGGCGAGCGCGTCGGTGGAGGTGAAGGCCAGCAGCGCCAACCGGCCGTCGCCCCCCTGCATCAGCACTGCTGCCATGTCACTGGTCTTGTCGTGGGCGAGCCCGCGCTCGTCGTACTCCACCTCCCCCAGCATCGCCACCACCGGAACAAGCAGGCGGGCGTCCTGGACTGCCAGCAGCACCTCGCCGTGGCTGGCGGTGCCACGCGCGTGTGCGGCCAGTGCGGCGGCCAGGGTCGCGTCGGCCGCGCCGGTGTCGCCCGCGAATCCGGGGTCAGGGATGAGTCGCTCCACGGGACCCATTGTCCACTGTGCCAGTCTGGACTCGTGGACGAGGCAACCTGGGCGGCGCTCGCCGCGACGCTGACCGTGCTGGGACTGGTGTGGACGTGGGTGTCCTACCGGCGCCGCGGGATCGCCGGCGGCATGCGAGCCCTCGGCTTCACGATGCTGCCCGTCGCCGCGTGGCTGACCGGCACGCTGGAGATGTTCACCGAGATCGCCGGCTCGGTCACCGACTGGGCGACCGGGCTGGTGCTCAACCCGATCACCTGGACCGGCATCGGCCTGGCCGGCTCGGGCATCGTCCTGATCGTCCTCGCCGGCTATCTCCGCGACCGCCAGCTCGCCCGCGGGCAGCAGGCGACGAGCACCCCCCGGACCGGCAGGACCCTGCCCGAGGCCACCTCGACGCGTGAGCCCGGCGGGTCGGTGGTGGACGACGACCTGGCCGACATCGAGGCCCTCTTGAAGCGGCGCGGGATCCAGTGACCGACTTCGTCGGGCGCAACCGCCTCTGGGCGCGCCTCAACACCGCGGTCGCCCACCACGCCGACCACCTCGCCACCCCCATCGCGGTCGTCGACCTCGATGCCTTCGACGCCAACGCGGCCGACCTGGCGCGCCGCGCGGCCGGCAAGCCGGTCCGGGTGGCGTCGAAGTCGCTGCGCGTCCCCGCCCTGATCGAGCGTGCCCTGGCCCACCCGGGCTTCGCCGGCGTCCTGGCCTACACCCTGCGCGAGGCGCTGGTGCTGCACGAACGCGGTGTCAGCGACGACATCGTGGTCGCCTACCCGACCGTGGATCGTGGCGCCCTGGTCGATCTCGTGCAGTCGCCCGCCGCGGCAGCCGCGGTGACCCTGATGGTCGACGACGTGGCACACCTCGACGTCGTCGACTCGGTGCGCTCGTCCAAGGCGGTGCAGGTCCGCATCGCCCTGGACGTCGACGCCGGGCTCCGCCTCGGCAACCAGCACGTCGGGCCGAAGCGCTCCCCCCTCTACGACGCCTCCGCCGTGGCCGAGCTCGCCCGGACGGTCGTGGCCCGCGACGGCTTCCGCCTGGTGGGGGTCATGACCTACGAGGGCCAGGTCGCCGGCGTACCCGACGACGTGCCGACGCAACGCGCCAGGTCACTGGTCGTGCGCCGGCTCAAGCAGGCCTCGGTCGCGCAGCTGGACGTACGCCGCCGCGCGATCGTCGAGGCGCTGCGGCCGGTCGCCGACCTGGAGTTCTTCAACGCCGGCGGCTCCGGATCGGTGGAGTCCACGGTCGCCGACCCGTCGGTCACCGAGGTGGCCGCCGGTTCGGGCCTGCTGGTCCCCGGCCTCTTCGACCACTACCAGTCGTTCGCACCCCGCCCGGCCGCCTTCTTCGGGCTGCGGGTGAGCCGCAAGCCGTCGCCGACGCTGGCCACCGTCCACGGTGGCGGGTTCGTCGCCTCGGGTGCGGCCGGCGACGACCGCCTGCCGCTGCCCTGGGCACCGCCCGGGCTGCACCTCACGGGGCTGGAGGGCGCGGGCGAGGTGCAGACCCCGCTCACCGGCCACCCGGCGGCGATGCTCGCCGTCGGCGACCTAGTCTGGTTCCGGCACGCGAAGTCCGGCGAGCTCTTCGAGCACGTCAACCGCGTCCACCTCGTCTCCGGCGAGGAGATCGTCGAGACCGTGCCGAGCTATCGCGGCCTCGGGCATGCCCACTGACCGGGCCGCCGAGGTCCTGGCCCATGCCCTCGACGCCGCACCCACGCTGGGCGCAGGCCGGCTGATCTGCATCGACGGCCCCGCCGGCGCGGGCAAGACGACGTTGGCGGCCTCGTTGGTCGGGCTGACCGGGGCGCAGGTCCTGCACGCCGACGAGCTGCTCGAGGGCTGGGGCGGGCTCCCCCGCCTGGGCGCGACGATCGAAGCGGTCCTCCGCCCGCTCGCTGCCGGTCAGCCGTCGCAGTGGCGGCGCTGGGACTGGCACGCCGACGGCTGGGCCGAGACGCACCCGATCACGCCCGCCCCCGTGCTGGTGATCGACGGTGTCGGGTCCGGCGCAGCGGCGTACGACGAGCTGATCACGACGCTGGTCTGGGTCGAGGCGCCCCTCGAGGTGCGGCGCGCCCGCGCACTCGCGCGCGACGGCGACGACTTCGCCCCGCACTGGGAGCAGTGGGCAGCCGACGAGGCCGCGCTGCACGCCCGCGAGCGCACCCGCGAGCGTGCGGACCTGGTCTACTCCACCAACGCGTAGCTGTCCTGGCGGTAGCGCACGGCGTAGCCCGCTCGCTCGTAGATGCCCAGGGCGCCGGTCGGGTTGGCCGTGTCGACGTCCAGGCTCGAGGTGTCGAAGCCCGCGGCCTTGCAGGCGTGCAACGTGTGGGCGAGCAGGTTGGTGGCGAGGCCCCGTCCGCGGTAGTCGGGCAGGGTGCCGACGTAGGCGACGTAGGCCTCGCGACCCTGCTCCCCCGACGGCGCGATGGCGTACTCGTGGGCGAAGACGTAGGCCGCCACCGCGTTGTCCCGCGCCGGGTCGCGCAGCACGAAGGACTGGTCGTTGCGCACGTGGGCGGGTGTGACCATGAAGTTGGCCCAGTTGATCGCATCGGTCTCGGTGTGGCCCGGGTAGCCGGCGAAGGCGCGGTTGTGGGCGGTCCGCAGCTCCTCCGCGTCGGCGGGATCGACGGTGCTCAGCACCAGCTCGTCCGGCAGCACCGCGGCGGGCAGCTCGTCCAGCGCCGAGAACATCAAGAAGTTGTGGCGGTCGAGCGTGAAGCCCTGGGAGCGCAGGAGGTCGGCCTGGTCGGCTCGCCCCTCGAGCGCGCGCGTGTTCACCCGCATGGACTCCTCGGGCGCGTCCCGCACATGGATCTCGCGCGCCGCGGCGACCGCGCGACCGAGCATGAGGGTGCCGATGCCGCGTCCCAGGTGGGCAGGGTCGACGTCGCCGAAGAACAGGAAGGGGTGCACCCCCTCGCTCGAGGTCCTCGGCAGGATGGTCGTGAAGGCGACGACCTCGTCGTCGAGCCAGCACCCCTCGAACACCAGGCCCGGATAGTCGCCGAGGATCTCGACGACCTCGCTGGCGGCGAGCTCGAAGCCGGTCGGGTGGTCGGCGGCGATCCGTCTCATCAACGCCGCCACGGCGTCGGCGTCCTCGGGAGTGACCGGTCGCGGCTGCAGCGTCATGCGCTGGATCCTAGGGTGGGCGCCATGGTGTTTCCCTCTGGCGAGCAGTTCGAGATCGCGGCGGGCGGCTATCGCGCCGTGGTCACCGAGAGCGGCGCCGCGCTGCGCACGTTGTCGTACGCCGATCGCCCCCTCGTCGACGGCTTCGCGGCCGACGAGATGTCACCGGGAGGGCGCGGCCAGCTGTTGATGCCCTGGCCCAACCGGGTCCGCGACGGCAAGTTCTCCTTCGGCGGGCGCGACCTCCAGCTGGCGCTCACCGAGCCGAAGCGCTCGAACGCCTCCCACGGGCTCGCGCGCTGGGCGGCGTGGACGCTGGAGGAGCACACCCCCAACTCGGTGTCGCTCGTGCTCCGGGTCATGGCCCAGACCGGCTATCCGTGGGCCGTGGACCTGCACGTGCTCTACGACCTGTCCGCCGACGGGCTGACCGTGACGCAGACCGCCACCAACCTCAGTGGCGAGGCGGCGCCGTACGCCTGCGGAGCGCACCCCTACCTGAGCGTCGGCGCTGCGAGGAACGGCGCGATCGACGACCTCGAGCTGACGTTGCCCGCCGGCACCCGCGTCCTCACCGACGACCGGCTGATCCCGACCGAGACCGTCCCGGTCGACGAGGAGCACGACTTCCGGACGGGCCGCGCGATCGGTGCGGTGCAGCTCAACGAGGCCTACGGCGACCTGGTGCGCGTCGACGGCATCGCGACCACCACCCTGCGCGATCCGCGCGACGGGCACGGGGTGGCGCTGTGGGTCGACGACAAGATCCCGTGGCTGCTGCTCTACAGCGCCGACGACGTGCCGGGCAAGGAGCGCCGCTCGCTCGCAGTCGAGCCGATGACCGCCCCGGCCGACGCGTTCAACTCCGGCGTGGACCTGGTCACGCTCGCGCCCGCCGGCTCCCCCGGCGACGAGCTGTCCGTCACCTGGGGGATCCGGGCGCTCCCCGCCGAGTGGCTCAGCGTCCCGGCAGCAGCCGGCGGTCCACCTTCAGCGGCTCGGCCAGGGTGATCTCGACGTACTCGTTCTGGTCGGGCTCCGTGCTGGACCGGCCCCCGACCGCCGGGAAGTTGTTGTCGTTCATCACCGCGATGGTGCGCGCGTCGAGGATCTCGACGTCCTCGATGGTGAAGAACGGGAAGGTGAACGGGTCGCCGTACGGCGAGAGGCCAGCCGGGTTCGCGACGTCCATCAGGTCGACGAGCAGCCACTTCTCGACGTAGCCGTCCTCGTCGGTGTCGCGCAGGTCGACCAGGTAGATCCGCTTGAACACGGCCTTCGCACCCGCGCCGTTGTCGCGCTCGATGACCAGCGCCTCGTGGTTGTTGACCTGGATGAAGTCGCCGAGCGCGTGGGCGGGGCTCTCCATCTCGTAGCGCAGGAACTCGTCAGAGTAGGCGCCGTTGCGGACGGTGTAGATCCGCAGGTCATGGTCGAGTCCCGCCGCCTTGTCCTCGGCCGTGGCCCCTTCGAGCATCGGCCGCAGGGTGGTGCCGTTGGGGCTGATTGCCAGTCCCTCGAAGCCCTTGGAGCTCGCGAGATTGGGCACCGCGTCCCCGAGGGTCGGGTGGGAGGGACTCATGACGCCCGGGGTCGGGATCGGCGGCTCGATCAGCTCGCCGGTGGCGTCGAGGTGGAGCAGGAAGGGCCCGAACTCCTCGCCGACCCAGAAGGTGCCGTCGTCGGCGACCTGGAGCGACTCCGGGTCGAAGTCCCAGCCCGTCAGCACCCGGTCGGCGTCCGTGCAGGCGTAGCCAGCCGGCAGGTCCTCGGCGTCCGCGCAGGCTCCGTCGCGCCAGATCGGCCACGGGATGTGGTGGTGCGGGTCGCTGAAGGTGAAGAGCGTCTCGTCGTACGTCGTCTCGCCGTCACCGTCCGCCGCGTCGGTCTCGGGGGTGATCCGGTGCAGCGAGAGCAGGAAGTCGGCGCTGTTGGCCTTGGCACCGAAGCCGTTGTCGCTGAGCACCAGGAAGGAGCCGTCGCCCGGCGCGTGGGTGCCGGAGAAGCCCTGGACCGGCTGAGCGGCGTACGGCGCGGGGACGCCGGCGTTGCCCGACGTCCAGTGGCCGCTCGGCTCACTGTCCGCGACGTACGTCGCCGCGGGCAGCACCGACCAGGCCGACAGCGTGGCCTCGTCCGGTGCGACCGGCGAGCCCTCGGGGGCAGCGTGCGCCGGCAGGGCCGCGGCGGCGAGGGCGAGCGAGGAGAGCGCGAGGGCGCGAAGTCCGAGTGTCATGCGCGCACACCATCACCTCACGGTGACGCGGCGGTGACGGCGACGCGAAGTTCAGCGATCGATCAGCGCACGCAGTGTGCGGACCGCAGATCGCGCCCGGTCGCCGTCGGAGCCCTGGATCGCGAGCAGGGACGTCGTGCTGCCGTCGGCGAGGTCGATCGTCGCCCAGGGTGCGCCGACGGGCAGGTGGATCGAGATGATCTCGGCCCACTCGTAGTCGCGCCGCTTGTAGCCGTTGACCACCACCACGCCCGCCTCGGACGCCACGACCCGCGACCGGGCCAGGGCATAGCCGGCAACGGCGTAGAGCAGGCCGATGAACACGATCGTCGAGCGCTGGAACAGCGTGAACTTCGCCCGGATCTCCGGGTCGAAGCCGATCCACGCGAAGACGCACATCAGCACCAGCATCGCGCCGAAGAAGATCACCGCGATGCGCGCGCCGAAGGGGCGCCACGTGTGCGGCAGTGAGAGGGCGTCGGGCGCGGTCATGTGGGCGACGACGTCAGAGCCGGCAGGCGTGGATGTCGGTCAGCAGGATGGCGCGGGCGCCGAGGCCGTAGAGCTCGTCCATCAGCCGCTGAGAGCCGGCGCGCGGCACCATGACCCGCACGGCGACCCAGCCGGCCTTGCCGAGCGGCGAGATCGTCGGGCCCTCGAGCCCGGGCGCCAGTGCCGCGGCGCGGTCGAGGTTGGACTGCTCGATGTCGTAGTCCATCATCACGTAGCTGCGGGCGACCATGACGCCCTCGACCCGGCGTCGGAAGATCTCGAACTCAGCGTTCTGGGCGCCCTGGCGCGCGATCAGGACGGCCTCCGACTCGAGGATGATCTCCCCGAAGGTGGCCAGGCCGGCGGCCCGCAGCGTCGAGCCGGTCTCCACGACGTCGGCGATGACGTCGGCGACACCGAGCTGGATGCTGGTCTCGACGGCGCCGTCGAGCCGGGTCACCGTGGCGTCGATGCCGCGCTCGGCGAGGAACGCCTCGACCACGCCGACGTAGGACGTGGCGATGCGCTTGCCGGCGAGCTGGTCGAGCGAGTCGTAGTGCCCGGCCGGACCGGCGAAGTGGAACTTCGAGCGACCGAAGCCGAGCGCCATCGACTCGGTGGCGTGGGCGCCCGAGTCGAGCAGCAGGTCGCGGCCGGTGATGCCGACGTCGAGCGTGCCCTCACCGACGTACAACGCGATGTCGCGGGGACGGAGGTAGAAGAACTCGACACCGTTGTCGGCGTCGATGAGCGCGAGCTCCTTGGAGTCGGTGCGCTGGCGGTAGCCGGCTTCACGCAGGATCTCGCTGGCGGCCTGGGACAGGGCGCCCTTGTTGGGTACGGCGATGCGGAGAGTCATCTCGGGAGGTACCGGCTTCTCAGAGGTGGGCGTAGACGTCGTCGAGGGTGAGTCCGCTGGCAAGCATCAGCACCTGTGCGTGGTAGAGCAACTGGCTGATCTCGAGCGCCGTGGCGTCCTTGCCCTCGTGCTCGGCGGCCATCCAGGACTCGGCGGCCTCCTCGATCAGCTTCTTGCCGATCGCATGGATGCCGGCATCGAGCTGCTGGACGGTGCCCGAACCCTCGGGTCGGGTCGCGGCCTTCTCACTCAGCTCGGCCCAGAGCTCCTCGAACGTCTTCACGAGCAGCAAGCCTAGGCGCACACGCGCCCGCGCCCTGCCCCGGTCCGAGGACCGGCACCGCTCACCCCACGGGTTCGGGCTGGGTGCGCGCGTCGAGTGCGCCCAGCGCAGGATCCTTGCGGTTGCTCCACAAGAAGACGAGGAACCACGCGAAGAAGGCGAGCGCGAGCAGGACGACCACCGCTGCGGCCACCTGCGCGCCGTCTGCGGTGACCATGATCGAGCGACCCAGGGCAGACGACAGCAGGGCGGTCAGCGTCACCGCCAGGCCGATCCACCGCAGCAGGTTGGCGGTGCGCTGCACGTCCGACCGGTCCACGACCGCGCTGATGCCGGTGCACGTGCCGAATACGAGGACCCCGATGACCAGGCTCTCCGCCGCGACGAGCCCCCGTCCCGCCTCGACGACGAGCAGGGGGATGCCCAGCACGACCCCGAACGACGCGGCGACCGCCGCCGCGGTGAACCCGGGACTACGCCCGGCCAGCTTGGCGAGGCCGCCCAGCACGATGCCCCACCCGATCAGGTCCGGGATGAGGTCGAGCCCGTTGAACCGGAAGTCGTTGACGACCAGCAGCAAGCCCGCCACGACCATCCCGAGGGGCGTCATGCGCGTAGGTCCGCCAGGATCCGGGCTGTCTCGAGCACCGCGGACGTCGCCTCCCAGCCCTTGTCTTCCTTCGAGCCCTCCAGGCCGGCTCGATCCAGCGCCTGCTGGTCGTCGTCGCACGTGAGCACGCCGAAGCCGATCGGCACCCCGGTGTCGAGTGCGACCCGGTTGAGCCCGTCGGTGGCGGCGGTGCAGACGTAGTCGAAGTGGGGGGTGCCGCCGCGGATCACGACGCCGAGCGCGACGACAGCGTCGTAGCCCTGCTTCGCGAGGGCGAGCGCCACGACGGGCAGCTCGAACGTGCCGGGCACCCGCACGATCGTCGCGTCGGCGACCTGGTGGGCGGCGAGGGCACGCTCGGTGCCGGCCAGCAGGCCGTCCATCACCTCGGTGTGCCAGCTCGCGGCGACGACGGCGACCTTCAGGCCGGACGCGTCGAACACTGTCTCCTTGGGGGCTCCATGTCCACTCACTGGTGCAGCTCCTCAGTCATGACTTCCGGCAGGTCGGGCAGCAGGTGGCCCATCCGGTCGCGCTTGGTGCGCAGGTAGTCGATGTTGTCGTGGGTCGGGTGGATCGCCAGCGGCACGGTCTCGGGGACCTTGATCCCGAACTCCTCGAGGCTGGTGGTCTTGTCCGGGTTGTTGGTGAGCAGTCGCACCGACTCGATGCCGAGGTCGCGCAGGACCTGCGTGGCGGTGCCGTAGTGCCGGCCGTCCGCGGGCAGCCCGAGGTCGAGGTTGGCGTCGACGGTGTCGCGCCCGGCGTCCTGCAGCGCATAGGCCTGGAGCTTGGCGACGAGGCCGATGCCACGGCCCTCGTGGCCACGGAGGTAGACCACCACTCCCCTGCCCTCGGCGACGATCTGCTTCATCGCCTCGTTGAGCTGCGGGCCGCAGTCGCACCGGTGGCTGCCGAAGACGTCGCCGGTGAGGCACTCGGAGTGCACGCGGGTCAGGACGGGCTCGGGGCCCGAGACGTCGCCGTACACCAGCGCGACGTGCTCGCTGTCGTCGATGGTGATGCGGTAGCCGTAGGCCGTGAACTCACCGTGGGCAGTGGGCAGGCGGGTCTCGGCGACACGCAGGACGTGCAGCTCATGGCGGCGGCGGTAGCGGACGAGGCCCTCGATCGAGATCATCGCGAGCCCGTGCTCGTCGGCGAAGGCCCGCAGCTCCGGGGCGCGCTTCATCGTGCCGTCGTCGTTGACGACCTCGACCAGGACGCCGGCAGGCGTCAGGCCGGCCAGCTTGGCCAGGTCGACGGCTGCCTCGGTGTGCCCGCGGCGTACGAGGACCCCACCCTCGCGGTAGCGCAGGGGGAAGACGTGGCCGGGACGGGTGAGCTCCCACGGCTCGGTGGCCGAGTCGGCCAGCACCTTCGCGGTGTGGGCGCGGTCCGCGGCGCTGATGCCGGTGCTGACGCCGTCGCGGGCGTCGACCGAGATCGTGTAGGCGGTGCGCAGCTTGTCCTTGTTGTGCGGCGTCATCAGCGGGATCTCGAGGCGCTCGAGCATGTCGCCGGGCATCGGCACGCAGATCACGCCGCTGGAGTGGCGGATGGTGAAGGCCATCAGCTCCGGGGTCGCCTTGGCCGCGGCGAAGATGATGTCGCCCTCGTTCTCGCGGTCCTCGTCGTCGACGACGATGACGGCCTTGCCGGCGGCGATGTCCGCGATGGCGCGCTCGACGCTGTCGAGCCGGATGGGTCCTGGGGTGGGTTCGGCGTTCATGCCTGGTCCTTCTCGTGGTTCGTGCTGAATCGGTCGAGGTAACCGCCGACGAGGAGCTTCTCGACGTGCTTGGCGATCACGTCGAACTCGAGGTTGACGCGGTCACCGGGCTGGCGGGTGCCGAGGGTGGTGCGGGCGAGGGTCTCGGGGATCAGGCTCACGGTGAAGCTCGCGTCCTTCGCCTCGACGACGGTGAGGCTCACGCCGTCGACGGTGACCGAGCCCTTGTCGACGAGGTAGCGGCCGAAGTCGCCGGGGATCGAGATCTCCACGACCTCCCAGTGCTCGCTGGGTGTACGTCGCAGCACCTCCCCGACGCCGTCGACGTGGCCTTGCACGATGTGGCCGCCGAGGCGCCTCTCCACCGTCACGGCGCGCTCGAGGTTGACCGGGTCGCCCACCGTGACGCCGTGCAGGCTGGTCTTGTCGAGGGTCTCCTGCATGACGTCGGCGGTCCAGGTGCCGGCGTCGCTGGTCACGACGGTGAGGCAGCAGCCGTTGACGGCGATCGAGTCGCCCAGGCCGGTGCCCTCGAGGACGGTGGCGGCCCGGACGGTCAGGCGGATCGCGTCGCCCTGCTCCTCGACGGCCTCGATGGTGCCGAGCTCTTCGACGATGCCGGTGAACATCAGATCCCTTCCTTCGACGGGTGGAGGGTGAGGCGGACAGTCGCGTCGGCGCCCGTGCCGATGACGGACGCTCGCTTGAGGTGCCAGCGGAGCTGGTCGGTGACGGTGGTGATGCCGAGGTCGCCGACGGCGTTGAGGCCGGCCCCGAGGAAGGTCGGCGCGACATAGGCGTAGATCTCGTCGACGAGCCCGGCCTTGAGGAAGGCCGCGGCCAGCGTGGGGCCGCCTTCGAGCCACACGTGGACCCGGCCCTGGTCGCGGAGCTGGCGCAGCGCGTTCGCCGGGTCGCGGGTGACGAGGTGCTTGGCCTCGCCCGGGGCGTCAAAGATCCGGCTGTCGGCGGGGACGTCGCGCTCGCCCATGACGACGCGCAGCGGCTGGTGCTCGACGGGCTCGTCGACCTCGTCACGGACAGTGAGCTGCGGGTCGTCGATGAGGACCGTGCCGGTGCCGACGAGGAGGACGTCGCACTCCGCACGCAGGGTGTGGGTGTCGCGGCGGGCGTCGGCACCGCTGATCCAGCGGCTGGTGCCGTCGGCGGCGGCGCTGCGGCCGTCGAGGGTGGTCGCGAACTTCCAGGTCACGAACGGGCGCTCGTTCTCCACGGCGAAGGTCCAGGCGCGGTTGATCCCACGGGCGACCGGCTCCATCACCCCGGCCTCGACCTCGATGCCGGCCGCGGTGAGCGCCGCTGCTCCCCCGGCGGCCTCCGGGTTGGGGTCGCGCTGGGCGAAGACGACGCGGCGCACGCCCGCCGCGATCAGCGCCTCGACGCAGGGACCGGTGCGGCCGGTGTGGTTGCAGGGCTCGAGCGTGACGACGGCCGTCGCCCCGCGGGCCGCCTCGCCGGCCTCGGTCAACGCTGCGACCTCGGCGTGCGGCGTACCGGCACCGCGGTGGAAGCCCTCCGCGATCTCCACACCCTCGGCGTCGAGCAGCACGCAGCCGACCCGGGGGTTGGGCCCGAGCGGCACGCCCGGCGTCGCCGCGAGCGTCAGCGCGCGGCGCATCGCAGCCTGCTCGGCTGGTGTCGTGGTCATCGCTACCCCTCATGTCCGAAAAATGGACTCCGGGGTGCGGGCGCGAGCGTCGTGACGACGTCCACGCTGCGTGATCTTCTCATCCGGACTTTGACCGTCGGTCCAGGAATTGCACCTGGTCAACCGGCCACTGGCTGTGGCCGGGTCGCGGACTTTCACCGCCGGTGCGGATTTTCACCGCCCCCAGAGCACGCTCTTGCTGGGTCGAACTCTGCCACAACGCCCGACATTCCCGCGCGGGTGTCCGGGTGTGACGTCGGCGACGCCGGTGACCGGGGGTGAGAACCCCGGCTGATCTGCCAACTGAAGGCAGTTCGCCGGCGCCACCACCGAGGTGAGCGTGGACCCGGCGCTGGCCGAGGCCAACTGCATGCGTTACGAGCTGTCCAGGTCGTGCTCGCGCAGCCAGGTCTGCCCACGCCGGGCGGAAGCCTGGGCCAGCCACGCGTCCTGGACGAGCTCGACGATCTCGTCGCGGGACACCTCGCCGACCCGGGAGGCCCGGAGCAGGACGGACGGGTGGCCGTCGAAGTGCGGGGTCGTGAAGAAGGGCGTCGTCTCGTCCTGCACGAGGGCGAGCTTGTCCCCCTCGGACCCGACCCAGAAGACGATCACGTCGCCGTAGCGCTCCCCCGTCGCCGGGTCGAATGCGTCGGGCCGCGGGGTCCGGAAGAACACGAACGACTTGGAGCCCACTTGGTAGACGGGCCGTGGGCCCGGCTTGGCGACGGTGACGTGCGGCATCCCCAGCGCTGTGGCGTGGATGTCGTCGACCGTGGCCCGTTTGCTCACGTCAGCGCGGCCTCGGCCTTCGCCTTCAGCTCGCGCACCATCGCGTCGGGGTCGGCGGCGGAGTAGACGGCGCTGCCCGCCACGAACACGTCGGCGCCTGCCTCAGCACAGCGCTCGATCGTCTCCAGGCTGACGCCGCCGTCGACCTGGAGCCAGGTCTCGACGCCGTGCTTGCGCATCAGCGCCCGCGCCGTACGGATCTTGGGCAGGCACAGGTCGAGGAACTTCTGGCCGCCGAAACCGGGCTCCACGGTCATGATCAGCACCATGTCGAGCTCGGGCAGCAGGGCTTCGTAGGGCTCGATCGGCGTGGCGGGCTTGAGGGCCATGCTCGCGCGTGCGCCCTGGTTGCGGAGCTCGCGGGCCAGCCGGATCGGGGCCTTCGTCGACTCGACGTGGAAGGTGACACTGCTGGCCCCGGCCTCGGCGTAGAGCGGCGCCTGGGTGTCGCAGTCCTCGATCATCAGGTGCGCGTCGAGCGGGATGTCGGTGGACCTGCTGAGCGCCTCGATCATCGACGGCCCGAAGGTCAGGTTGGGCACGAAGTGGTTGTCCATGATGTCGACGTGCACCCAGTCGGCACTGCCGATCCTGCCGATCTCCTCCCCCAGCTTGGCGAAGTCGGCGTTGAGGATGGACGGCGTGATCTGGATTCCCACGGGCGTCAGCCTAGGGGCCGGCGGTTTCGGGGTCGGCGGGCGGCTCGGCACCCGCGGCCTCGTCCCGCTCGGCCCACTCCAGCAGCGGTGCGATGTCGAAGACCTCGTTGTCGATCCCGCCGTGCAGGTCGCCGATCTCGGCGAAGCGGGCGGGCATGGTGAAGATCGTGAAGTCGTCGGGCTCGCAGGCGTCGATCTCGTCCCACCGCACCGGCGCGGAGACGCGGGCGTTGGCGACGCCACGGACGGAGTAGGCGGCGGCGATCGTGTGGTCGCGGGCGTTCTGGTTGTAGTCCACGAACAGCTGGTCGGGCGAGCGGTCCTTGCGCCACCAGGCGGTGGTCACCTCCCCGCCGGCGCGGCGCTCGACCTCGCGGGCGAAGGCGAGGGCGCCGCGGCGTACGTCCTGGAAGCCGTGGTCGGGCTTGATCCGGACGTAGACGTGCAGCCCGGAGCCGCCGCTGGTCTTCGGGAAGCCGACGGCACCGAGGTCGTCGAGGACCTCGTGGGAGATGTGCGCGACCCGCTGGACGGTCTCCCAGTCGCACTCGGGTCCCGGGTCGAGGTCGATGCGCCACTCGTCCGGCGACTCGGTGTCGGCGCGGCGGCTGTTCCAGGGGTGGAACTCGACCGTCGACATCTGCACCGCCCAGATGACGCTGGCCAGCTCGGTGACGCAGAGCTCGTCGGCGGTGCGGTTCCAGCGCGGGAAGTGCAGGCGGACGGTCTCCACCCACGGCGGCGCGCCGGCGGGGATCCGCTTCTGGTGCACCTTGTCGCCGGCGAGCCCCTTCGGGAACCGGTGCAGCATGCAGGGCCGGTCGCGCAGCGCGTTGACGATCCCGTCGCCGACGGCGAGGTAGTAGTCCACCAGGTCGAGCTTGGTGGCGCCGGACTCCGGGAAGTAGACGCGGTCGGGGTTGCTCACCCGGACTACGCGGTCGTCAACCTCGATCTCGGTGCTGGGTGAGGTCGCCATGACCGAACCCTAGCCAGCGGTGGCGGCCGTCGGGCTCTGCTCGGGGGCGGGGGTGGGTGCCTGCGACGGCGGCTCGCTCGGAGCAGGCGTGACGGTCACCAGCACGACGTCGCTGGTGCCCGCGTCGGCGTACTCGCTCTCGGGACGCAGCCAGCGGAGCTCCTGCGTCTCGGTCACGGTGACGGTGGCGCGCGACGAGCCGTCGGGGCCCATGTAGGTCAGTGGCGACACGTCGGTCCACTCGGCTGCCCCGGGCGCGCGCGCCTGGAGGACCAGCGGGTCACCGGTGACCCGGCCGCTGCCGTCGGTCACCGAGCCGGCCACGGTGAGCTGCTCCCCGGCCGCCAGTCCCGGCGCGGACGTGGTGATCGAGGTCGCGAGCGTGAGCCCCTCGAAGTCCCACACGCGGCCGTTGCCGCGGATCGCGTCGACGTTGAAGCTGTTGCCGTCGCAGCCGAAGCCGGTCACGACATAGCCGGCGCCGTCGCCGTGCCGTGCCACGAACTCGGCGGGCGTGGCGCTCTCCACGGCCGTGGCCATGCCTGTCGTGAGGTCGACCAGGTGCCACTCGTGGGTCAGGCTCGCGGTGTCGACGTGCTGCCAGGTCGCGGGCGGGACCGCCAGCGGGGCCCGGCCACGCCAGGCGTGCCCGGCCGGCGCGTCGAGGGACGTGACCCAGATGTAGGAGGCGCCCGTGGTGCCGCTCTCGGAGCGGACGTCGACGGCCGCGCCGAGGGCCGCCATCGAGAGGAACGAGATCGTCGGACCGGCAGCGGTGCCGGGTCCCGCCGGCACGAGACCGAAGCTGCGGCGCCCGAGCGGCGCCGCGTCGGGGCCGCGGTTGATCCGCGTCGAAGGCGCGGTGGCCGGGCCACCGATGGCGTCGCAGCCGACGTAGGTGAGGTGCATCCCGTCGAGCGGTGAGCCTGGTCCCGTCAGGGTCTGGACGGCGGAGTCGTCTGCGTGTGCAGGCGTGACGGCCAGTGCTGAGAGCAGGGCCGCAGCGATGACTGCGACTCGTCGACGATGTTGCACCGATTGACTCGATCCCCTATGTGCCGATCACCTCGATCGGTCCCCCGCAGCCCATCATCCACACGAATCGCCCGGGAGGGAACAGGTGACCCCTCAATGTAGGTACGGAGAACACTCAGAGGCGGGTTCAGAGGCGGCGGATGGTGGCGATGAACATCGCATCGGTGCCGTCGCGGTGCGGCCACAGCTGCCGCGTGCTCTCGAGCTGCGCGTCGCTGCGCCCGGTCAGGACGGCTTGCACCACACCTGTCGTCTCGGCGAGCACCGGCGAGCAGGTCGCGTAGACGACCACGCCGCCCGGGCGTGCGGAGGCGATCGCGTTCGCCAGCAGCGCTCGCTGCAGGGGCACGAGCACGTCCAGGTCCTGGGGGGTACGGCGCCATCGCGACTCCGGCCTCCGGCGCAGCGCGCCCAGCCCGGAGCACGGAGCGTCCACCAGCACCCGGTCGAAGGTGTCCGCGCGCCACGGCGGGCGGGTGCCGTCACCGGTGACGACGCCGCTCAGCCCGACCGACGCCGCGCGGGTGCCCCGGGCGACCAGGCGTGCGCGGTGCTGCTGGAGCTCGTTGGCGAGCACGCGGGCCCCGCGTTGTCCGGCGAGCGCGGCGAGCAGGGCGGCCTTGCCACCCGGCCCGGAGCACACGTCCAGCCAGCGCTCGTCGCGTCCCTCGAGCCCGGCATCGGCCAGTGCCAGCGCCACCAGCTGGGAGCCCTCGTCCTGCACGCCCGCGCGACCCTCGGCCACCGCGGGGACGGCCGACGGGTCGCCGCCGGCCAGCTCGACGGCGTACGGCGACAAGGTGCCGCGCACCCCGCCAGCCGCGACCAGCTCGTCGACGGTCGAGAGACCCGGACGGGCCACGAGCATCACCTTCGGGGCGGCGTTGTCGGCCGCCAGCAGGGCGGGCAGCTCGTCGGCCGAGCCCAGCGCCTCGCCCAGCGCCTCGACGACCCAGCGCGGGTGGGAGTGTGCGATGGAGGCAAAGCCGACCGGGTCCCGTGCAGGGTCGGGCGCCACCTGCTGGATCCAGGCCTCGAGGTCGTGGGCGCTCACCTTGCGGAGCACCGCATTGGTGAAGCCGGCCGGCCCGACGCCGATCCGGGCGCGGACCAGGTCGACGCTGGTGCTGATCGCGGCATGGTCCGGCACGCGCATCGAGAGGAGCTGGTGCACCCCGAGACGCAACGCGTCGCGCACCTTGGCCTCGAGCTTCGGCTTGGTCAGGCAGGCGTCGATGATCGCGTCGTAGGTCCCCTGCCAGCGGATCGTGCCGGACACCAGCTCGGTCGTGAAGGCGGCGTCACGCCCGACCAGCTTGTGCTCGGCCAGCACCTGCGGGAGCGCGAGGTTGGCGTAGGCGTCGTCGAGTCGCACGGCCTTGAGCACGTCGTAGGCGGCGAGTCGTGAGGGATCAACCCGGTTGTCCTTAGCCATCGGCGAGGAACTCCTTGACCAGTCGTCGGGGTGCGACCGCCAGCCACGCCTCGTGGATCACCTCGGTGAGCTCGTCGAGGGTCAGCTCCCCGAGGCGCGACTGCTGGACGAGCACCGCTGAGGTGTTGCGGAAGTGGTCGATGGTGAAGAACGGCGTCGAGCCGTCCTCCACGAGGGCCGCCTTGTCGGCCGGGCCGGCCGTACGGATGACCAGCAGGTCGTCGTACAGCTCCCCTGTGGATGGATCGACGGCGCTCTTGTGGGGGTGGCGGTAGAGCACGAACCCCCGGCCCTTCTCACCGCGCGGGACCTTCCACGTGGGCACGTCACCCCACGTGGTGCCGAGCTCCGTGCCCGGCAGCGCGGCACAGATCGCGTCCACGTCGTCGGGTCGGGCGGGCCTGGTCACGAGACGCGAGCCTAGACCCGGCTCGGCGGCGGCTTCAGCAGGCCTTGTTGTAGACGCCTGGGCGGGTGGGCGGCGCGTCGACGGGCTGCAGGTTGGGGGCCTCGAGGCTCCAGTGCCGCACCCAGTCCATCTGCATGCGGCTGATGTTCATGGTGCGCTCGCCCTTGGCCTGCATCGTGAACCGCACCGTCAGCGGGACACCGGAGAGCAGGTCGTCACGTCGCTCGGTGAAGACCACGTGCGCGTCGATGAACCAGGAGATCCGCTCGCGCGTCACCTCGACGGCGTAGGTGTGCCACCGGTCGCGGCCGAGGTCCATGGGGTGGCTGCCCTTGTAGGCGACGTTGGGCAGGGTGCGGGCGTAGACGTGGGCCGCCTTGCCGTGGGGGGTGTAGCTCGTGAGCGCGATGTTGCGGCCGCCGCAGTTCTCCTCGGCGCCCCCGGCCGGGACGAGCTCGGCGAGCACGCGGTAGCGGGCGTCGCCACGGCCGTACTGCCGGCTCCGCAGCCGCGTCTCCCAGCGACCCACCTCCGCGCCGGCGCCGGCCAGCGTCGCGCGGACGGTGCCCTTGCTGGTGGCGTTGAGCGTCAGCATGCCGTTCTGGTGCCACACCTGGCCGGGGCCGTCGGCGACCCACTGCGGGCCCATCTGACCGGTGTACGGCGCCTCGAACTCCTCGCGCCACACGATGCCGCGGTTCCACCAGCCGAAGGTGCTGGCGGCGTTGATCGGGCCCGGCTCGGCACCGGCGTGGTCGGCCTGGGCGGGCGCACCCGTCAGCACGGGGCTGAGCAGGGAGGCGAGCACGGCGCCGGCCAGGGCAGCAGCAGCGCGACGGGGTCGGACACGTGACAGCGGGGAGGTCATGGGCACCGACCGTACGCGGTGGGGCCGGGCTCGACGCAAGTTCACGCAACCAGCTTCAGCGCTGTGGTGAGGGTCTGGAAGACGCCGTACGCCAACAAGATGCCGACCACGGACCAGGCCAGCACCAGGCGGACCGTGCTGGCGTCGGTCGACAACGTCGCATCGGCGGCCTCGCTCGCGGCCTCGTCGGCCTCCCGGGCGGGAGCGTGGCGCGTCATGTCCTCGTGGAACTTCGCCGCCACCGGGCGGACCAGCAGGTTGGCGACGAAGCCGACCGTCAGCACGCCGACCATCGTGAACAACGCGGGCCGGTAGGCGTCGGCGTCGAGTGTCCCGGCGCCGCCGGCACTGTCGAGGAACCGGTTGATGATGAGCGGCCCGGCCACGCCGGCGGCCGACCAGGCGGTGAGGAGCCGGCCGTGGATGGCACCGACCTGGAAGACCCCGAACAGGTCGCGGAGGTAGGCCGGCACCGTGGAGAACCCGCCGCCGTAGAAGGAGATGATCATCGCCGCCAGGAGCACGAACACGGCCGTCGAGGACGAGCCGGTGAGGGCGAGCAGGACGTAGAGCACGATGCCGAGGCCGAGGTAGAGCATGTAGATGGGCTTGCGACCGATCACGTCGGAGGTGCTGGACCACACGAAGCGACCTGCCATGTTGAACAGCGACAGCACGCCGACGAACCCGCCGGCCGCGGCGACGCTGACGCTGGAGGTCTCGCCGTCGCGGAAGAAGTCCTGGATCATCGGGCTGGCCTGCTCGAGGATGCCGATGCCGGCGGTCACGTTGCAGAACAGCACGGTCCACAGCAGCCAGAACTGCGGTGTGCGGATCGCGTTGGCGGCCGAGACGTCCTCGGTGGTGACGAGCGCCTTCGTCTTCACCGTCGACGGGTCGAACCCGGCCGGCTTCCAGCCCGGTGCCGGCACCCGGATGTTGGCGACGCCGATCATCATGATGGCGAAGTAGGCCAGGCCCAGCGTCACGAAGAGCAGGGTGAGCGCGTGCCCGCCGGCCAGCGAGGCAGGGTCGGCCGCGTCATAGGACGGGTCGTAGAACGAGAGCAGCTGGCGCGAGGCCGGAGATGCGACCATCGCGCCGCCGCCGAAGCCCATGATCGCCATCCCCGTGGCCAGCCCGGGACGGTCGGGGAACCACTTGATCAGCGTGGAGACGGGCGAGATGTAGCCGATGCCCAGGCCGATGCCGCCGATCACGCCGTATCCGAGGTAGAGCAGCCACAGCTGCGAGGTGGCGATGCCGGCGGCGCCCACCAGGAAGCCGGTGGCCCAGCAGCAGGCGGCGGTGAACATCGCCATCCGCGGACCCACCCGGTCGACCCAGGTGCCGAAGAGCGCGGCGCTCAGGCCGAGCATCACGATCGCGATCGAGAGGACGATGCCGATCGCGGTCTGCGAGGCATCGAAGTGCTCGATCAGCGAGTTCTTGTAGACGCTGGTGGCGTAGGCCTGGCCGATGCACAGGTGCACGGCGAGAGCGGCCGGCGGGATGAGCCAGCGGTTGTAGGAATGGGATGCCACGGTGTGGCGCCTGTCCAGGATTTCGAGCGTTGCCACCTGAGACCTCCGAGATCGTGGGCGTCCGGGGAGGTTAACGCGCAGGTGGTTGAAGCGTGACGCAGTTCACCCCAGGGGGTGAGGGGTCAACCGTGCTCCCGGCGGCACCGTGACGCCGCGCGCCCAGTCGGCGGCCCGCATCTGCTTCTTGCCGAAGGCCTTGACCTCGCCCAGCTCGACGGGATGCGTGGCGGTGCCGACGAAGACGGCGTTCTTGGTGACGTCGAGGACACCGGGGTCGAGGCGCTCGCGGTCGGACGCGACGCTGACGGCGCCGATCTTGAAGCGCTCGCCCTCCCACGTGCTCCAGGCACCGGGGCCGGGCGTGCAGGCGCGGACCTGGCGGTCGATGCGCTCGGCGGTGTCGGTCCAGTCGATCTCGGCGTGCTCGACCAGGATCTTCGGCGCGAAGGTGACGCCCTCGGCGGGCTGGTCGCGGGCCTCGAGCGACCCGTCGGCGATGCCGTCGAGGGTGCGGACGAGCAGCTCGGCGCCGCCCTCGGCCAGTCGGCCGAGCAGGTCTCCGGCGGTGTCGGTCGGGCGGATCCGCTCGGTCATCACGCCGAACGTCGGACCCGCGTCGAGCTCCTTCACGATCCGGAACGTCGTCGCGCCGGTCAGGTCGTCACCGGCCCAGATCGAGTGCTGCACGGGCGCGGCACCACGCCAGGCCGGCAGGATCGAGAAGTGCAGGTTGATCCAGCCGTGCTCGGGGATGTCCAAGGCGGACTGCGGCAACAGGGCGCCGTACGCCACGACCGGGCAGACGTCGGGCTGGAGCTCCTTGAGCGCTGCCTGGAACTCGGGGTCGCGCGGGTGCACCGGCTTGAGCACGGGCACGCCGAGCTCCTCGCCGCGCAGCCCCACGGGACTCGCGACCAGCTTGCGGCCGCGACCCGACGGGGCGTCGGGACGGGTGACCACGCCGACGACCTCGTGGCCGGAGGCGACCAGGGCGTCCAGGGCGGGTACGGCGACGTCGGGCGTGCCTGCGAAGACGACGCGCATCACAGGCCGAACCCGAGGGTGCTGTGCGGGCTGACCTTGACGGTCGGTCGCTCGAGGCCGAACCAGTCGGACTCGCGGATCTCCTTCATGGCGGCCTTGCGGGCGGCCGTGTCGAGCTTGTCGATGAACAGGATCCCGTCGAGGTGGTCGGTCTCGTGCTGGATCGCGCGGGCGAGCAGGTCGGATCCCTCGATGCGGAGCGGTTCGCCGTACATGTCGAAGCCGGAGGCGACGACCGACAGCGCGCGCAGGCACTCGTAGGTGAGCTCGGGCAGGCTCAGGCAGCCCTCGGCGCCTTCCTGCGTCTCGTCGCTCAGCGAGAGCTCCGGGTTGATGAGGTGGCCGAGCTGGCCCTCGACGTTCCAGGTGAACACACGCAGGCCGACACCGATCTGCGGCGCCGCGAGGCCCGCACCGGGAGCCGCGAGCATCGTGTCGGTCAGGTCCTGCACGAGCGTGCGGATCTCCTTGTCGAACGCGTCGACCTCGATCGCGCGCTTGCGCAGGATCGGGTCGCCGAACAATCGGATGGGCTGGACGGCCACGTGGTGCTTCTCCTCGGTCGGAAGGCACCAATGCTAGAGGCGCCCACCCATCGCTCGCGCATCAGCGGCCCACTCGATCACGCGCGCTCAGATCACCAGCGGGTCGACCTGGATCCGGACGGCGTCGAGCTTGCGGGCGCTGCGCACGCGCTGGAGCTCCCCCAGCGCAGCCGTCAACGCGGGTCCGGAGGCGAGCGGCACCCGGATCACGGCGCGCTGCTCGCCCTTGGCGTTGCCCACCGGCACCGGTCCCAGCAGGTCGGCCACCTCCGGCAGGTCGAGCAGAGTCAGCGCATCGTCGAGCGAACCCGGCTCCCCCGTGATCGTCGCAAGCCGGGCAGCAGGCGGCAGGTGGGTCTGGGACCGGTCGGCCAGCTCGCGCTCGGCGAAGCCTGCGGGGTCCCAGCGCACCAGGGCCTGCAGGACCGGCAGGGCCGGGTCGCCGACGACGACCACCCGTCCCCCGGGCCGGACCAGGCCGGCAGCGCCGAGCCAGCGGCGCAGGGCCTCCTCGTTGGCACGCAGGTCCTCGCGGGCCACGGTCAGCCAGGTGTCGAGGATGACGACGGCGGCGTAGCCACCGTCGGCGGGCGGCTCGGCCCCCACCGTCGCGACGACGATGTCGGGGCGGCTCGAGACGCCGGCGAGCACCCGGTCGCTGCTCGAGCTGCGGATCGTGGTGCCGGCGAAGGAGCGGCCCAGCTCCTCGGCCGTGCGCGCCTCACCCCGCACCGGAGCCCGGAGCCCGCGGTGCCGGCACTCACGGCACGCCCACGCCGGGTCGGCCGTCCCGCACCACCGACAGGTCGGAGGTGTGGTCGGCCCGGCCAGCACGAGCGGCCCGGCACAGGCCGCGCAGCGGGCGGGGGTGCGGCAGCGCTCGCACGCGAGCGAGGGGGCATAGCCGGCCCGCGGGGTCTGCACCAGGACGGGCCCGCTCGTCAGGCCATCACGGATGACCTCGTAGGCCGCCCGTGGCACCCGCGAGCCGACCGCCCGGTCCTCGGCCGGCACCACGTCGACCCGGGCCCGCGCACGGACGACGGCCCGGTCGGATGCGAGCTCGTGGGCCCAGCCGCTGCGGAGCAGCAGCAGGCTCTCACAGGTGCGGGCGAACCCCGCGACGAGCATCGCTGTCCCCTGCTGGGCAGCGCGCATCGCGAGCACCTCCCGGACGTGGGGGTACGGCGCCCGCGGCTCTGCGTGCAGGTCGTCCCCGTCGTCCCAGATCACCACCAGGCCCAGGTCGTGCACCGGCGCGAGCGCCGCCGAGCGGGTCCCGACCACGACCCTGCGTGCGCCCCTCGAGACCGCCAGGAACTCCCGGTAGCGCTTCGCAGGACCTGCCTCGGCGGTCAGCACGACGTGCTGGTCGGGGCCGAGGACCGCGTCGAGCGCCGACGAGACCCGCTCGGCGTCACGCTGGTCGGGAACGCAGATCAGCGACCCCCGGTCGCTGGCGAGCGTGGCGGCGACGGCGTGCGCCAGCATCGCCGGCCAGTCCTCGCCGGGAGCGGCGTTCCACACCGCGCGGGGCACTCCCCCCGCGCCGAGGTGGGCGAGGAACGTCGCTCCGTGCACGACGTGCTGCCACGTCTGCGGGTCGGGCGTGGCGGTCGTGGTCGGGCTCGGCGGCGTCGGCTCCTTCTCCGTGGCGGCGTGACGCGGTGGCACGGCCAGCCGCAGGACGTCGGCTCGCGCACCGGCGTACCGCTCCGCGATGCCGGCCGTCAGCGCAGCCACCTCGGGATGCAGGACCGGCTCCGCGCTGACGACGCGTCGCAGGGGCTGAAGGCGAGCGTGGTGGTCGCTGGTGGCCGCGCGCTCGAGCACGAACCCGTCCACGTCCTGACCGGCGAAGCGCACCTTGACCCGTGCTCCGGGCACGGCCGTGGCTGCGTCCTTGGCGGGCACGGCATAGTCGAACGGACGGTCGAGGTGGGCGAGCGGGACGTCGACCAGCACCCGCGCCACGGGATCGAACTCGGCGGGCTCGAACTCCGCGGCCTTGCGCGCCCGCGTCGCCGCGGCCTTGGCCTTCGCGTCGGTCACGGACGCACGCAGGCCGGGCAGCATGTCCGCTGTCCCGGCCTCGTGGTTGGTCATGGGGCGCATTCAATCAGCGGCCACCGACAATGCCCGGAGCGGCCAACTGGTTGGCCAACTCTTGCGCCTCTTGGCCGTTGCAACGGCCTGTCTGTGCGGGAGTCCCCGCCTAAGCGGGGACTCCTGCATCAAAGAACCTCTCAGGCGCCGGCGGCAGCCTTGAGCTTCTCGGCGCGGTCGGTGGTCTCCCACGTGAACTCGGGCAGCTCGCGACCGAAGTGTCCGTACGCCGCGGTCTTGGCGTAGATCGGGCGGAGCAGGTCGAGGTCGCGGATGATCGCGGCGGGTCGCAGGTCGAAGACCTCGAGGACGGCCTGCTGGATGGCCTCGTCGGGGACGATGCCGGTGCCGAAGGTCTCGATGAAGACACCCACGGGGGCGGCCTTGCCGATGGCGTAGGCGACCTGGGCCTCGCAGCGACGGGCGAGCCCGGCGGCCACGACGTTCTTGGCGACCCAGCGCATGGCGTAGGCGGCCGAGCGGTCGACCTTCGAGGGGTCCTTGCCGGAGAACGCGCCGCCACCGTGGCGAGCCATGCCGCCGTAGGTGTCGACGATGATCTTGCGACCGGTCAGGCCGGCGTCACCCATCGGGCCACCGACGACGAACTTGCCGGTCGGGTTGACGAGCATGCGGTAGCCCTCGGAGGGGATGTCGAACGTCGCGAGCACGGGGTCGATCACGTGCTTCTTGATGTCGGCCTCGAGGGTGGCGTGCTCGACGTCCTCGGCGTGCTGGGTCGAGAGCACGACGGTGTCGATGCGGACGGGACGGTCGTCCTCGTCGTAGGCGATCGTCACCTGGGTCTTGCCGTCGGGACGGAGGTAGGCGAGCGTGCCGTTCTTGCGGACCTCGGTCAGCGTCTGGGCGAGGCGCTGGGCGATCATGATCGGCAGCGGCATCAGCTCGGGGGTGTCGTCGCAGGCGTAGCCGAACATCAGGCCCTGGTCGCCGGCACCGCGCTTGTCGAGGTCGTCCTCGGACGAGCCGACGCGCGCCTCGTGGCCCTGGTCGACGCCGGCGGCGATGTCGGCCGACTGGGCGCCGATGGCGACCTGGACGCCACAGGTGGTGCCGTCGAAGCCCTTGTCGGAGGAGTCGTAGCCGATCTCGAGGATCTTCTTGCGGACCAGGTCGGCGACCGGGGCGTAGGCGTTGGTGCGCACCTCGCCCGCCACGACGACGAGGCCGGTGGTCAGGAGGGTCTCGACCGCGACGCGCAGGTTTTCCTTGTCGGCGTCGTTCTCCATCAGGTAGTCCAGGACGGTGTCGCTGATCTGGTCAGCGATCTTGTCCGGGTGACCCTCGGTCACAGACTCCGAGGTGAAGAGGCGTCCAGCCACAGCGGTGCTCCTGTCAGGGTTATTCAGGGTTTCTCAAGGGTGCGGTGCGACCGACGCGGTTGGCGCGCAGGCATGGGTCCACGATAGCGATCGCCCACTATGCGGGACGGCCGTCTCAGGGGTCGAATCGACGCGCGACCTCGTCCCAGATGACCTGGGCGAGCGCACGCTTGGTGCCGTGGGGGACCTCGACGGTGCCGCCGTCGGCACCCAGGATGACGGCCTCGTTGTCCGGGCTGCCGAAGACCGCTCCCCCGCTGACGTCGTTGACCACGAGCAGGTCGCAGCCCTTGCGGGCCAGCTTGGCGCGGCCGAGCTCGAGCACCGTCCCGGTGGCGTCACCGGTCTCGGCGGCGAACCCGACGATCACCGAGCCCTCGCGGAGACGGTGCTGCGAGATCTCCTTGAGGATGTCGGGGTTCTGCTCGAGCTCGATCGTCGGCGAGGAACCATCCTCGGCCTTCTTGATCTTGTCCTCGCTGACCGACGTCGGCCGGAAGTCGGCCGGTGCCGCGGCCATCACGACCGCGTCCGCGGAGGAGGCTGCGGAGACGACGGCGTCGTGGAGCTGCGCGGTCGTCTCGACCGGCACGACCTTGACCCCGGCGGGGTCGGGCAGCGCGACGTTGGCCGCGACGAGGGTGACCTCGGCTCCCCGGGCGGCCGCGGCGCGGGCGAGGGCATAGCCCTGCAGGCCGGACGAGCGGTTGCCGAGGAAGCGCACCGGGTCGAGGTACTCGCGGGTGCCTCCGGCGCTCACGACGACGTGGCGACCGGCCAGGTCGGGCTCCACGACTCCGCGATCGAGCACGTCGAGGGCGATGTCGAAGATCTCGAGCGGGTCGGGCAGCCGGCCCTTGCCGGTGTCCTTGCCGGTGAGGCGGCCCTCGGCGGGCTCGATCACGATCGCACCGCGGGCGCGCAGCGTGGAGACGTTGGCCACCGTGGCGGGGTGCTCCCACATCTCGGTGTGCATCGCGGGCGCGAACACGAGCGGGCAGCGGGCGGTGAGCAGGGTGTTGGTGAGCAGGTCGTCGGCCAGGCCGTGCGCGGCCTTCGCCATCAGGTCTGCGGTTGCCGGCGCCACCACGACGAGGTCGGCGCCCTGGCCGATGTGGACGTGGGGCACGGCGTGGACGTCGGTCCAGACCTCGCTCGAGACGGGCTTGCCGGACAGCGCGGCCCAGGTCGGCGCGCCGACGAACTCCAGGGCGGCCGCCGTGGGCACCACGGTCACGTCGTGCCCGGACTCGGTGAAGCGGCGCAGCAGCTCGCAGGCCTTGTAGGCGGCGATGCCTCCGCTGACCCCGAGGACGACCCGAGCAGAACGAGCGCGAGGCCGCGCCCCCTCAGGGGACACGGCCTCGTCAGACTCAGTGGTCACACGTCACTCGGCAGCGTTGAACTGCGCCTGCGCCTCGGCGCGGGCAGCCGCAGCAGCGGCCTCCTCGGCGGCGAGCTCGGCGGGGTCGACGTCCTCGCAGGTGAGCAGGTCGTCGTTGATCTCGCGCAGCGCGATCGACAACGGCTTCTCCTGAACGTGGGTGTCCACGAGCGGGCCGACGTACTCGAGCAGGCCCTCGCCCAGCTGGGAGTAGTAGGCGTTGATCTGACGAGCACGCTTGGCGCTGTAGAGGACCAGCTTGTACTTGCTGTCGGTCTTGGTGAGCAGGTCGTCGATCGAGGGGTTGGTCACGCCCTCGGCGGCGATGTTGGGGGCTGACACAGCTAGAGCCTCACAGAGTCGAAGAGATGGTCGGTCGAGGCTCAAGAATGATCAGAGGACTGATCCGGAGCGTCGACCCTCATCAAGGCTACCAACTCCTCGGCAGCAGCGTGAACTTCGTGGTTCACCACGGTGACGTCGAACTCGCTCTCGGCGGCCAGCTCGACCCTCGCGGTCTCGAGGCGGCGCTCGCGCTCGGCCGCCGTCTCGGTGCCGCGGCCGACCAGTCGACGCTCGAGCTCCTCCCACGACGGGGGCGCCAGGAAGACGAACAGCGCCTCCGGCATCGTCGTGCGGACCTGACGGGCGCCCTGCAGGTCGATCTCCAGCATCGCGGGGTGACCGCTGGCGAGCGCGAGCTCGACCGGCCCCCGCGGCGTGCCGTAGCGGTGCATGCCGTGCACGACCGCCCACTCGAGCAGGTCACCGCGCTCGGCCATGGCGTCGAAGTCCTCGTCGGAGACGAACCAGTAGTGGACGCCGTTCTCCTCGCCCGGTCGCGGCGTGCGCGTGGTGGCGGAGACCGAGATCCAGACCTCGGGGTGGTGGCGGCGGACCTCCGCGGCCACGGTGCCCTTGCCGACGGCGGTCGGGCCGGCGAGCACGATCAGGCGCGAGGGCTGGGATGCGGGATGGGTGGTCAAGACGGCTCTTGCGGGCCGAACTCGCGCTCCAGCGCAGCGACCTGCTTGATGCCGAGGCCCCGGACCCGCCTGCTCTCGGCGATGCTGAGGCGCTCCATGACCTGCTTGGCGCGGACCTTGCCGAGGCCTGGCATCGACTGCAGCAGCTCGACGACACGCATCTTGCCGATGACCTCGTTCTCCCGGCCTTCACGCAGGACGTCGACGATCGACGCTCCGGAGTTCTTGAGGCGGTTCTTCACCTCGGCACGCTCCCGGCGAGAGGCCGCGGCCTTGTCGAGGGCGGCCTGGCGTTGCGCGGGCGTGAGTGGGGGCAAGGCCACGAATCGGTTCCTCTGTCGGGCGGGCTGGGCGTCGGCGTCAATCTAGTCAGAGTGCGACTCGGCAAGCAATCGGCCGCGGGTCCGTCTCACGGGCCCCGACGGGCTACTGGCTCAGCGGCGCCTTGCACACATCGAGGGCCTGCTGCTCGATTCCGGCCATCGCCGCGACCACCCGCTCGTCGCCCAGATCCCGCGCCGCGCCTTGGATTGCGGAGCGTTCCTCGGCCGGCAACGACTTCAGCGTGGTCTTCGGGTCGTACGTCGACGGGTCGACGCCGGCAGCGTCGAGAGCGGCCTCCAAGGCCTCGAGACGGCCGATCACCTGGCTCCATTCGTCGCGAAGATCACGTGGCGAGGCGTCGCGCAGGTCCCGATATGCGTCGAGGACCCCGAAGATCGCGCCGGGTTCGGTGCTGGCCGCGATGTCGCTGAGTTCGACCTGGTGCTCCTTGACGGTCTCGCAGTAGTCACTCGTGGCGTCGCCGCCGCAGCCGCTCAGCAGGGCAGCGGCCACGACCAGCGCGAGCGGGCTCCTCATGCGTCGCCCAGGGCCGCGACGGCGTCGTTGCCGCGCAGGGCGGCGTCGCGCAGGGCGGTCCGGTCGGGGCCGGCCGAGAGCACCTCGCGCGAGGAGCTCGGCAGCACGTTGCGGGCGTTGGCCCCGAAGATCCGCTGCAGGTCGGCGACGGTTCCGCCCTGGGCGCCGAAGCCGGGTGCGAGCACCGGGCCGTTGAAGTCGAGCCGCTCGTCGGTGCTGCCGATGGTGGCGCCGATGACGGCACCGAAGTCGCCCAGCGGCGTCGCGTCGGCGTTGAGGTGGGCCAGGTGGGCGAGCACCGTGCCGGCGACGGTGGCGTCCCCGCTGCGAGCATGCTGGACCTCCGGGCCCTCCTTGTTGGAGGTCAGGGCCAGCACGAAGACGCCGGCGTCGTGCCGGCGAGCGGTCTCGATCATCGGGTCGATCGAGCCGACGCCGAGGAAGGGGCTCGCGGTGATCGCGTCGCTGGCCAGTGGTGAGGCGGGGTCGAGGTAGGCGTCTGCGTAGGCCTGGCTGGTCGACCCGATGTCGCCGCGCTTGACGTCGAGCAGGACCAGCGCACCGGCGGCGCGGGACTCGGCGATCACGCGCTCCAGCACGGCGACCCCGCGCGAGCCGAACCGCTCGTAGAACGCGCTCTGCGGCTTCACGACGCTCACGTGCGGCGCCACCGCCTCGACCACGGTGAGGGCGAACCGCTCCAGGCCGGCGACGTCGTCGTCGAGGCCCCACTCGTGCAGCAGCGAGGAGTGGGGGTCGATGCCGACGCACAGCCTCCCGCGGGTGGTCATGGCGTGGTGCAGGCGGGCGCCGAACCTCATGGAGCGTCCTCTTCTCGGGTCAGGGCGGCGCGGACCCGCGCCACCGTTGTCGGATCATGCAACAGGGCGGTGCCGATCTGCACGGCACGCGCCCCGAGGTCGAGGAAGCGGCGGGCGTCGTCGACGCTGCTGATGCCGCCACCGCCGATCACCGCCACGTCGGGGAGCTCCGCCGTCACCGCGGCCACGCAGCGCAGCGCGATCGGGCCGATGGCGGGCCCGCTGAGTCCCCCCGGCCGCCCGTCGGGCATGGCCGCGGGCACCGCGTTGCCGATGACGACGGCGGTGGCACCGGCGTCGGTCACCCCACGGGCCCCCTCGACGATCCGCGACAGGTCCGGGCGCAGCTTGGCCAGCACCGGCAGGTCGCCCGGGAACTCCCGCCGGACGGCGGCCACGACGCTGGCTGCGTGGTAGGGCTCGCGCACGTCGAACAGGTCCTCGCCGACCTGGTCGGGGGCGCCGATGTTGATCTCGAGTCCCGCGACGCCGGGCGCGCGGCTGAGGCGACGAGCCAGGTCGGCGTACTCCCCCATCGACGAGCCCGCGATCGAGACGAAGACGCGCACGCCCGCACGCACCAGCCAGGGCAGCTCGGTGGCCAGGAAGTGCTCCAGCCCGGGGTTCTGCAGGCCGATCGCGTTGACGAGCCCGCTGGGCGTCTCGACGATGCGGGGCGACGGCCCGCCGGAACGGGGGTCGAGGGTGATCGAACGGGTCACGAGGTCGAGGCCGACGAGATCGGCGTAGGCGGCCAGCTCGCGACCGGTGCCTCCGCACCCGCTCGCGACCATCACGGGGCCGGGAAACGTGCTCATCCGAGTGCCTCCCAGTCGAGCCGGTCGCCGCGGAAGACGGGACCGTCGACGCAGCCGCGGACCATCCGGGACGCACCGTCCTCGGCGATCACGGGGACCGGGCAGCCCTGGCACAGTCCGGTGCCGCACGGCATCGGTGTCTCCAGCGCCACCTGGCTCCAGGCACCGCGGGCCTCCGCCGCGCCCGCGACGGCACGCAGCACGTCCCGGGGCCCGACGGCATAGACGACGTCGGCGTCCGCGCGCTCGAGGATCTCCGCGATCTGGGAGGGTACGGCGCCGCGCACACCGACGGAGCCGTCGCCGGTGATCACGGTGACGGCCCGGGCCGAACGCCGCGCCTCCAGCGCCGAGAGGAGGTGGGCCTCGTCCGGCGCAGCGACGACGAGGTTGACCGCACAGCCACGCTCGCGCAGCCGCTCGGCCAGTGGGAACAGCGGAGCAGCGCCGTGGGCGACGCCGACCAGCACGCAGGCGACCGGCTCGCGCGGCAGGGCGAAGGGACGACCGAGCGGTCCGGTGATCGCGAGCCTGGCGCCCACCGGGCGGTCCGCCAGCCACGTCGTCCCGGGGCCGGTGGCGTCGACGACCACGTCGAGGGTCGGGCCGAACGCGCCGGACTCCTTGACGCGGTGGATCCACAGCGCCCGCCGGGCGAGGCGGCCCTCGCCGGCGTCCACGGCCACGAAGTTGCCGGCCCGGAACCGCTGCGGGATCCCGGGAGCCGTGATCGTGAGGTGCCGGTAGGCACCCGCCTTCTTCGTCGCCAGCACCTCGCCGGTGACGTGAAGGGGGCCCTGCCCGGGCCGGGGCGCCTCAGCCAAGGGCGCTCACGATGGTCCGCGGCCACCAGGGACCCTCGTAGATGAAGGCGGTGTAGCCCTGCAGCAGCGTGGCACCGGCCGCGAGTCGTTCCCGGGCGTCGTCGGGCGTGGTGATGCCACCGACGCCGATCAGGGTCAGGTCGTCGCCCACGCGCGCCCGCAGGGCGCGCATCACGTCGTTGGCGCGTGCGGTCAGCGGTCGGCCGGACAGCCCGCCGGCACCGATCGCGGCGACGGCGTCGGGGTCGCTCCTCAGCCCGTCGCGGCTGATCGTGGTGTTGGTGGCGATGACCCCGTCGAGCCCGAGGGCGACGGCGAGGTCGGCAACGGCGAGCACGTCGTCGTCACTGAGGTCGGGTGCGATCTTGACCAGCAGCGGCACCCGGTCGGCCGTGTGGCGATCGGCCTCCTCCCGCACCGCGATCAGCAGGGGCTCGAGCTTCTCCACGGCCTGCAGGTCGCGCAGTCCCGGCGTGTTGGGCGAGCTGACGTTGACGACGAGGTAGTCGGCGTGCGGCGCGAGCAGGCGGGTGCTCTTCTCGTAGTCGGCGACCGCGTCCTCCTCGGGCACGACCTTGGTCTTGCCGATGTTCACCCCGAGGACCGGACCGGGTCGCCGCCCGCGCGCCTCGAGGCGCGCGGCCACGACCTCGGCGCCGTCGTTGTTGAAGCCCATCCGGTTGATGACCGCACCGTCGGCGGGCAGCCGGAACAGCCGCTTGGGCGGGTTGCCGGACTGCGGCTCCCCCGTGACGGTGCCGATCTCGACGTGGCCGAAGCCGAGGCCGCCGAGCGCGTCGATGCCCACGGCGTTCTTGTCGAAGCCGGCGGCCAGCCCCAGCGGGTGGGCGAACCCAAGCCCCATCGCCGTGACCGGTCGGTTGCTGCGCTGCGGCAGCCGTGTCGTCACCGGCGCAGCCGCCCGGATCGCCGCGAACGCGGCGTGATGGGCGCGCTCCGGATCGGTCCGGGTCAGCACATGGTCGAACAGCAGTCGGTAGGGCCGGCCCATCAGCGCCGTCACGCCTCGATCTTTCCGGCCTTGTTCCAGTCCTGGAGGCTGCGTACGCCGATCTCGCCGGCCGCGAGCGCCTCGATGCCCTGCACCGCGGCGCCCAGGCCCTGGATCGTCGTGATGCACGGGATGTTGGCGCCCACCGCGGCCGTGCGGATCTCGTAGCCGTCGAGGCGGGCCGAGCCGCCGGTGGAGTAGGGCGTGTTGATGACGAGGTCGATGTCGCCGTCGCGGATCAGCTGGACGGTCGTCTTCTCCCCATGGGGGCCCTCGCCCTCGTGGTACTTGCGGACGGTGGTGACCTTGACGCCGTTGCGACGCAGCACCCCGGCGGTGCCGGCGGTGGCGAGGATCTCGAAGCCGCGCTCGGCCAGCACCTTGATCGGGAAGATCATGTTGCGCTTGTCGCGGTTGGCGACCGAGACGAAGACCCGGCCACTGGTGGGCAGCGAGCCGTAGGAGGCCGTCTGGGCCTTGGCGAAGGCGGTGCCGAAGTCGGCGTCGAAGCCCATCACCTCGCCGGTCGACTTCATCTCCGGGCCGAGCACGGTGTCGACGTTGCGGCCGTCGGGGGTCTTGAACCGGTTGAACGGCATCACGGCCTCCTTCACCGCGATCGGCGCACCTTCGGGGAGGTCGCCGCCGTCGCGCTCGGGCAGCAGGCCCACGGCGCGCAGGTCGGCGATCGACTCACCGAGCATCACCCGCGCCGCCGCCTTGGCCAGCGGGGTGCCGGTGGCCTTGGAGACGAACGGAACGGTCCGCGACGCCCGCGGGTTGGCCTCGAGGACGTAGAGCACGTCGGAGCCGAGCGCGAACTGGATGTTGAGCAGACCCCGGACCCCGACGCCCCGGGCGATCGCCTCGGTCGCCTGGCGGATCCGCTGGATCTCGGAGGAGCCCAAGGTGATCGGCGGCAGCGCGCACGACGAGTCGCCGGAGTGGATGCCGGCCTCCTCGATGTGCTCCATCACGCCGCCGAGGAAGAGCTCCTCGCCGTCGAAGATCGCGTCGACGTCGATCTCGATCGCGTCGTCGATGAACCGGTCGACGAGGACCGGCCGCTCGGGGCTGATCTCGGTGGCGCTGTCGATGTAGGAGCGCAGGCGGTCGTCGTCGTAGACGATCTCCATGCCGCGTCCACCCAGGACGTAGGATGGGCGGACCAGCACGGGGTAGCCGATGCTGTCGGTGATGCGCTTCGCGTCGGCGTACGACGTCGCCATGCCGTGCTTGGGGGCGGGCAGCCCGGCCTCGACGAGCACGCGGCCGAAGGCACCGCGCTCCTCCGCGAGGTCGATCGCCTCGGGCTGGGTGCCGACGATCTTGACGCCGGCGTCAGCCAGGCCCTGCGCCAGCCCCAGCGGGGTCTGGCCACCGAGCTGGCAGATGACGCCCGCGATCGGGCCGGCCTGCTGCTCGGCGTGGACGATCTCGAGCACGTCCTCCAGGGTGAGCGGCTCGAAGTAGAGCCGGTCGGAGGTGTCGTAGTCGGTCGAGACGGTCTCGGGGTTGCAGTTGACCATGATCGTCTCGTAGCCGGCCTCGCTCAGCGCCATGCTGGCGTGGACGCAGGAGTAGTCGAACTCGATCCCCTGGCCGATCCGGTTGGGCCCGCTGCCCAGGATGATGACGGCTTCCTTGCCCTCGGCCCGCGGCTGGACCTCGGTCTCCTCGTCGTAGGACGAGTAGTGGTAGGGCGTCTGCGCCGCGAACTCGGCGGCGCAGGTGTCGACCGTCTTGTAGACCGGGCGCAGGCCGAGCGCCTGGCGCACCCCGCGCACGACGTCCTCGCGCAGGCCGCGGATGGCCGCGATCTGCGCGTCGGAGAAGCCGTGGCGCTTGGCGGTGCGCAGCGTCTCGTGGTCGAGCTCGACGGCGGCCGCGAGGTCGTCGGCGACCTCCTTGATCAAGAACAGCTGGTCGACGAACCACGGGTCGATCTTGGTGGCCTCGAAGACCTCCTCGGCCGTGGCGCCGGCGCGGATGGAGTCCATCACGGTGCGCAGGCGTCCATCGGTCGGGATCTTGGACTTCTCCAGCAGCTCGGCCTTGTCGCCCACGGGCGAGGCGAAGTCGAAGATCGCGCCCTTGCTCTCGAGGGAGCGCAGCGCCTTCTGCAGCGACTCGGTGAAGTTGCGGCCGATGGCCATCGCCTCGCCGACGCTCTTCATGTGGGTGGTCAGGGTGGTGTCGGCGCCCACGAACTTCTCGAACGCGAAGCGCGGGACCTTGACCACGACGTAGTCGAGCGAGGGCTCGAAGGAGGCCGGGGTCTCCTGGGTGATGTCGTTGCGGATCTCGTCGAGGGTGTAGCCGATCGCGACCTTGGCCGCGATCTTGGCGATCGGGAAGCCGGTCGCCTTGGAGGCCAGCGCGCTCGAGCGGGAGACACGCGGGTTCATCTCGATGACGATCAGGCGACCGTCCTCGGGGTTCACGGCGTACTGGATGTTGCAGCCGCCGGTGTCGACGCCGACGCTGCGGATGATCCCGATGGCCATGTCGCGCATCGCCTGGTATTCGCGGTCGGTGAGCGTCATCGCCGGCGCGACCGTGATCGAGTCGCCGGTGTGCACGCCCATCGGGTCGAGGTTCTCGATCGAGCAGATGATCACCACGTTGTCCGCGGTGTCGCGCATGACCTCGAGCTCGTACTCCTTCCAGCCGATGATCGACTCCTCGAGGAGCACCTCGCTGGTCGGGGAGGCCGCGAGGCCGCCGCCACCGATGCGGCGCAGGTCCTCCTCGTTGTAGGCCATGCCGGAGCCGGTGCCGCCCATCGTGAAGGAGGGGCGCACCACCATCGGGTAGCCGAGCTCGTCGACAGCCGCGAGCAGGTCGTCCATCGAGTGGCAGACCACGCTGCGCGCGCTCTCGCCGCCGAGCTCGTCGACGATCTTCTTGAAGATCTCGCGGTTCTCCCCGCGGTCGATGGCCTCGATGCTGGCGCCGATCAGCTCGACGCCGTACTTCTCCAGGACGCCGGCCTTGTCGAGGTCGATCGCGCAGTTGAGCGCGGTCTGGCCGCCGAGGGTCGCCAGCAGCGCGTCGGGGCGCTCCTTGGCGATGACCTTCTCGACGTACTCCGCCGTGATCGGCTCGATGTAGGTCGCGTCCGCGAACTCGGGGTCGGTCATGATCGTGGCCGGGTTGGAGTTGACCAGGATGACCCGGATCCCCTCGGCCATCAGCACCCGGCACGCCTGGGTGCCGGAGTAGTCGAACTCGCAGGCCTGCCCGATGATGATCGGCCCGGAGCCGATGACCAGGACGGACTTGATGTCGTCGCGCTTCGGCATGTCAGGCCGTCCCTTCCATGAGGGTGATGAACCGGTCGAAGAGGTAGGCCGCATCGTGCGGGCCGGCTGCTGCCTCGGGGTGGTACTGCACCGAGAAGCTCTTCAGCTTCCCCTGCTCGTCGCGGAGCTCGAGTCCCTCGACCACGTCGTCGTTGAGGCAGACGTGGCTCACGGTCGCTTCGCCGTACGGCGTCGTCGTCGATCCCTCGAGGGGAGCGTCGACCGCGAAGCCGTGGTTGTGGGCGGTGACCTCGACCTTGCCGGTGGTGCGGTCCATGACGGGCTGGTTGATCCCGCGGTGGCCGTACTTGAGCTTGAAGGTGCCGAAGCCCAGCGCGCGGCCGAACAGCTGGTTGCCGAAGCAGATGCCGAAGTAGGGGACGTCGCGCTCGAGGGCGGACTTGAGCAGCTCGACCTGACCGGTCGTGGCCGCCGGGTCGCCGGGACCGTTGGAGAAGAAGAGCCCGTCGGGGCTGACGGCGAGGACGTCCTCGATCGTGGAGGTCGCGGGCAGCACGTGCACCTCGATGCCGCGCTCGGCCATCATCCGCGGGGTGTTGGCCTTGATGCCCAGGTCGACCGCGGCGACGGTGAAGCGCTTCTCACCGACCGCGGGCACGACGTAGGCCTCCTTCGTCGACACCGCCTCGCTGAGGTTGGCGCCCGCCATCTCGCCGGACTCGAGCACGCGCGCCAGCAGCTTGCGGGCGTCGGTCTCGGTGCTGGAGATGCCGACGCGCATGGCGCCGCGCTCACGCAGGTGACGAGTCAGCGCGCGGGTGTCGACGTCGCAGATGCCGACCACACCCTGCTCACGCAGGTCGTCGTCCAGGGTGCGCTGCGAGCGCCAGTTGGACGGCACGCGGGCGGGATCGCGGACGACGTAGCCGGCGACCCAGATCTTGTGGGACTCCGGGTCTTCGTCGTTCATCCCGGTGTTGCCGACATGCGGGGCCGTCATCACGACGACCTGCCGGTGGTAGCTGGGATCGGTGAGGGTCTCCTGGTAGCCGGTCATGCCGGTGGAGAAGACTGCTTCGCCGAAGGTCTCCCCCTCGGCGCCAAAGGCATATCCGGTGAAAGACCGACCGTCCTCGAGGACGAGCAGTGCGGGCGCGCGAGAAGGCAACGCCGTACCTCCTTCTCCGCCTCACAGGACGGATCGTTAAAGGATGTTCGAGCGATGCCGACCCTATCAGCGTGGTGGGAGACTGCACGCCAGCACGAGTGTGTCCGAGACCACGTCGACAGGAAGCGGGGAACGGCCCGAGAAGGGTGCAGGGTGGTGGGATACCGGCAGTACGTCGGTGCCACCTGACGGAGGTCCTCATGCCCCGCACTCTCGCTCGCATCGCGGCTGCCCTTGTCGCGCCCGCCGCCCTCCTGCTCGCTCCGGTGTCGGCCGACGCAGCCCTCCCGACTCGCGTCAGCTGCATCAGCGACGAGGTCGTGCTGACCGCGGACAACACGCACTACGAGCTCATCGGCGCCTGCGGCATCGTCTTCGTCGAGGCCGACAACGCGACGGTGACCATGTCGACCGCGACTCGCCTCGTCGTCAGCGGCGAGAACACGACGGTCACTGCCAAGACGCAGATCCTGGTCGAGATCACCGGGAGCAGCAGCGCCGTGGCGATGACGTCCGCGAAGGCACTGTCCATGACCGGCACCGGATCCTCGGCCGCCGTCACGGGGCTCGTCGAGGGCGTCACCGCTCGGGCCGACGGCACGTCCCTGACCGCAGACCGCACTCACGTCCTCGTCGTCGCCGGCACCGACAATGTCGTGGACGTGCGCCGCGGCTTCCGGACCCGCGTCATCGGCGACGAGAACGCGGTGACCCACCGCCGGCTCGACCGGCTGCGGGTCCGTGGTGACGCCAACACGGTCACCGTGGCCGCTGGGCGCACCGCCACCAAGGTCGTCGGCGCCCACAACCACGTCAGCGTGCAGAAGCGTCGCTGACGGACTCCAGCCGCAGTCGGCGCGAGTCAGGTCCGCCGTGGAGGCACATCTTTTTCGGTCCGGACCAGCTCGAGATTGAGCCAGGTCGCCAGCGCAGTGAGCTCGTCGCGGACGCCCTCGGTCCGCTCCGCCGAGAACGGCTCGTCCTCATGGACGGCGTTGACCACGAACACTCCGCCCTGGCGGTCGGCCGTCGCGTCGACCTTCCCGACGAGGCGGTCGCCGTCGAGGATCGGCAGGGTCCAGTAGCCCCAGCGGCGCTTGGCCTTGGGCTTGTACATCTCGAGCTGGTAGTCGAACTCGAAGATCTCCGCCATCCGCTTGCGGTCGAAGATCAGCCGGTCGAGGGGCGAGAGCAGTGCGACGCGCGGCACCAGCTCGACGTCGAGGTAGGTCGGGTCCACGCGCCACGCCCCGCGCACGCCCTCGATCACCGCTGGCTCCCCCACCTCGCCGACGTCGTTCGGCTCGTTCGGTGCCACCGCGGCCCTGCCCCGTGCGATGCCGAGTGAGCGCAGCCGCCGGCGGGCCCGGATCTCCATCGCCTCCGCGAGGGGCACGACCGGCTCGTCCGGATAGACCCGCTCGGCCAGGTCCCACAGCTTGTCGCGACCGTCGTGGCCGACCGGGGCGATCTCGCCGCGCTCCACCATCCGGTCCAGGAGCATCCGCACGTTGCGGTCGTTGTTCCAGCCGCTCGACTCCCACGGCACGAGCGTGGTGTCCGGGAACGACTTCGCGGTGAGCGGTCCCTCGTCCTCGAGCTTGTCGAGGATGTCGCGGCGGGTGTCGTCGTTGGCCTCGACCCAGTCGCGTACGTCGACCTGCCACTCCTTCAGGTCCCCCTGCCCGGGCCAGGCGGCCATCTCGGCGCGGTAGAGCCTCAGGTCGGAGGCCGGGCGGAGCATGGAGTGCAGCTCGATCAGCGAGCCGTCGGCGACGGCCTCGTCGACGTCGTGCGGCCGGCTTCGCTGACCGAGCCGCGTCCAGGTGACGACCTGCGCGCTGGGCGCGACCGCCGCCGTCGGCTCCGCCTGCAGCAGCGTCAGGTGGGCGACCATGTCGTCGAAGTCGGTCGGTCTCTCCCCCGACAGCAGCTGGGCCACGACCGAGATGCGCCGTGCGTCGGCCCGGGTGAGGTGGTGGGTCATGCGACGAAGATGCAGAAACGCGGGACCGCCATCAGTAGAGGCCCTTCGCGTAGTTCTCCGGCCGGTAGTAGTCGTCGAGCTCAGCGAGCGTCTTGTCGGGCTGCGGCTCGAGCTCCTGGGCGATGACAGCCCGCCGCGGCACGAGCGCCTCGGGGGCCCAGGTCTCCGGGTCCCAGAGCTGGGAGCGCAGGAACGCCTTGCCGCAGTGGAAGAAGATCGTCTCGATCTCGACGACGAGGGCCAGGATCGGGCGGCGTGCGCGCACCGCGAGCTCGTCGAAGAACGGGGCGTCGGTGACCAGCCGGGCCCGGCCGTTGATGCGCAGGGTGTCGGCGCGTCCGGGGATCACGAAGTTGAGCCCGACGTAGGGGTTGACGATGACGTTGCGGTAGCCGTCCACCCGCCTGTTGCCGGGCCGCTCGGCCAGCGCGATGGTCTGCTCGTCGAGGACGTGCACGAGCTGGCCCGCGGGGTCGCCCTTCGGGCTGGCGTCGCAGCGGCCCTCCGCGTCCGCGGTGGCGAGCATGCAGAACGGTGACGCCGCCAGCCAGGCACGATCGATCTCGGTGAGCGCGCTGCGCTCCTTGCCGGCGGCCCGCTCCCCCGGTGTGCCCACCACGGCTTCCAGCTCCGCGACGGTCGTGATCTCGGCCCACTCGGTCATGAGGTCACGCTAGACCCGCCGGGCCGGAACGGGCAGAGGGCATCGGTCTCAGGGCAGGAGGCCGTCGCGCACGGTGAACCGCCCGCCGTACACCGTGTGCACCACTCGGGAGGTCAGCGACCGGCCGTGCCAGGGGTTGTTGCGCGACAGCGACACCGAGTCGGCCCGGTCGACGACCACCGAGGCAGCCGGGTCGACGAGCACGAGGTGCGCCGGCGTGCCGACGTCCAGCGAGCCGTGGTCCGACAGACCGGCGATGCGCGCGGGGTTGGTCGACATCACCCTGGCGACGTCCGCCCAGGCCAGGTCGGGCAGCGCCGTGCGGACGACGGCGAGGGCCGTCTCCAGGCCGAGCATCCCGAAGGCCGCGTCGACGAACGCGTGCTCCTTGTCGTGGCGGGCGTGCGGGGCGTGGTCGGTCGCGACGGCGTCGATCGTGCCGTCGGCGAGCGCGACCCGGAGGGCCTCGACGTCCTCGGCCGGGCGCAGCGGCGGGTTGACCTTGTAGGTCGGGTCGTAGCCCTCGAGGAGATCGGTGGTGAGGATCAGGTGGTGCGGGGTGACCTCGGCGGTCACGTCGATGCCCTGGGCCTTCGCCCAGCGCAGCACCTCGACCGAGCCGGCCGTCGACACGTGCGCGACGTGCACGCGCGAACCCGTGTGCCGGGCCAGCATCACGTCGCGGGCGACGATGACCTCCTCGGCGATGCCCGGCCAGCCGGGCAGGCCGAGCCGTCCGGAGATCTCGCCCTCGTGGCAGCACGCGGCCGGTCCGGCCAGCGTCGGGTCCTGGGCGTGCTGGGAGACGACGCCGCCGAATGCCTTGACGTATTCCAGCGCCCGGCGCATCACCCGCGCGTCGTGCACGCACTTGCCGTCGTCGGAGAAGACCCGCACCCGCGCCCGCGAGCGCGCCATCAGCCCGAGCTCGGCGAGCTCCTCGCCAGCCAGGCCCTTGGTGACGGCACCGACGGGTTGTACGTCGACCAGGCCGGCCTCGCGACCGAGGTCGAACACCCGCAGGGCCGCCTCGGCAGTGTCGGTCACCGGTGACGTGTTGGCCATGGCCAGCACCGCGGTGAAGCCACCCATCGCCGCGGCCCGCGACCCGGTGAGGATCGTCTCGGCGTCCTCCCGGCCCGGCTCGCGCAGGTGGGTGTGCAGGTCGACCAGCCCCGGCAGGGCGACGAGACCTGACGCGTCGACCGTCTCGGCACCCGTGGGCGCCTCGGCGACGAAGCGACCCGCGTCGTCGACGTACAGATCCTGGGTCTTCTCGCCCAGCACCGATGCGCCGGTGATGATCAGGGCCATCAGGACTCCTCTCCAGCAAGCAGGTGGTAGAGCACGGCCATCCGCACCGCGAGGCCGCTCGAGACCTGCTCGAGCACGGCCGACTGGGCGGCGTCGGCGGCGTCGGCGGCGATCTCGAGGCCGCGGTTCATCGGGCCGGGGTGGCAGATCGGGGCATCGGGCTTGAGCAGCCGGAGGCGGTCGCGGGTGAGGCCGTAGCCGACGGTGTACTCCCGCGCGGACGGGAAGTAGCCGCCCGACATCCGCTCCTTCTGGACGCGCAGCATCATCACCGCGTCGGCGTCGGGCAGCACGTCGTCGATGTCGTAGGACGTCGCGAAGCCGGCCTCCTTGGACCACGGGCCGATGCCGCTCGGCATCAGCGTGGGCGGGGCCACGACGGTGACGTGGGCGCCCAGCTTGGTCAGGCACAAGACGTTGGAGCGGAACACCCGGCTGTGGGTGAGGTCGCCGATGATCGCGACGTGCTTGCCCTCGAGCGTGCCGAGGCGCCGCTGCAGGGTGTAGGCGTCAAGCAGTGCCTGGGTCGGGTGCTCGTGCATGCCGTCGCCGGCGTTGATGACGACGGCGTCGACCCACTCCGAGACCTGCTGGGCCGCTCCGGAGGCGGGGTGGCGGATCACGAGGCCGTCGACGCCCATCGCGCAGACGGTGAGCACGGTGTCGCGCAGCGACTCGCCCTTGGAGGCGGACGACCCCTTGGCGGAGATGTTGATGACGTCGGCCGAGAGCCACTTGCCGGCGATCTCGAACGACGAGCGGGTGCGCGTCGAGTCCTCGAAGAACATGTTGATGACCGTGCGACCGCGCAGCGCCGGGAGCTTCTTGACCTCGCGCTTCTGCACGTCGTGCATGTCGGCGGCGGTCTCGAAGATCTCCTGGATCTGGGCCGGGGAGACGTCGTTGATCGAGAGCAGGTGCTTCACGAGATGGTCACCTCGTCGAGCTCGTCGGACTCGGACAGCCGGACGCTCACGCGCTCGGAGCGGGCACTGGGCAGGTTCTTGCCGACGTGGTCGGCGCGGATCGGCAGCTCGCGGTGGCCGCGGTCCACGAGCACCGCGAGGCGTACGGCGCTGGGCCGGCCCAGGTCGGCCAGCGCGTCGAGCGCGGCGCGGATCGTGCGGCCGGAGAACAGCACGTCGTCGACCAGCACGACGACCTTGTCGTCGATGCCGCCGGCCGGGAGCACGGTCTTGTGGGCCCGGCGGGTGGGCTGCTTGCGCAGGTCGTCGCGATACATCGTGACGTCGAGCTCGCCGACGGCGACCGCGGCACCTTCGACGGACTGGATGCGATCGGCGATCCGGTGGGCGAGCGGGACGCCGCGGGTGTGCAGGCCGAGGAGGACGAGGTCGTCGGCGCCCTTGTTGCGCTCGAGGATCTCGTGGGCGATGCGGGTGAGCGCCCGGGCGATGTCACCGGGGTCGAGCACGATGCGAGGGTCGGGCAGGTGGGTCACCATGGCCGTTGACCTCCTTCTCCGCCTCACGGGACGGCTCATTAAAGGATGTCGATCGCGCCGACCCTATCAACGGCTGGACCTCGTGGGCGAGTCGGAACGTTCTGGGGTGTTGCAACACACGAGAACGTTCGGTTCCCCCGCAGATGCGGGGGAACCGAACGTTCGAGAGGTTTTCCGGCCGTCAGCGCTCGAGGATCGCGACGACGCCCTGGCCGCCGGCGGCGCAGATCGAGATCAGGGCGCGGCCCTTGCCCTTCTGGTCCAGCAGCTTGGCGGCGACGGGGACGATGCGCCCACCGGTCGCGGCGAACGGGTGGGCCGCGGCGAGCGAGGAGCCGTTGACGTTGAGCTTGGTGCGGTCGATCTCACCCAGCGGGGCGTCGAGGCCGAGGCGCTCCTTGCAGAACACCGGGTCGGCCCAGGCCTTGAGGGTCGAGAGCACGACCGAGGCGAACGCCTCGTGGATCTCGTAGTAGTCGAAGTCCTGGAGCGTCAGGCCCTCGCGCTGCAGCATCTCCGCCACCGCGTAGGCCGGCGCCATCAGCAGGCCCTCGTTGCCGGTGACGTAGTCGACGGCGGCGTACTGGTAGGCCGAGACGTAGGCCAGCACGGGCAGGCCGCGCTCCTTGGCCCACTCCTCCGAGGCGAGCAGCACCGTGGAGGCGCCGTCGCTCAGCGGGGTGGAGTTGCCGGCGGTCATGGTGGCCGCCTCGCCCTTGCCGAAGACCGGCTTGAGCTTGGCGAGCTTCTCGACGGTGGAGTCGGGACGCATGTTGGCGTCGCGCTCGACACCGCGGAACGGCGTCACGAGGTCGTCGTGGAAGCCCTCGTCCCACGACCGGCCGAGGTTCTGGTGGGAGGCGGCCGCGAGCTCGTCCTGCGCCTCGCGGGTGATGCCCCACTCGAGGGTGGTGAGGGCCTGGTGCTCGCCCATCGACAGGCCGGTGCGAGGCTCGTTGTTGCTGGGCGGGAGCACGCCGATGTCGCCGGGACGCACCGAGGACAGGACCTTGAGCTTGCCCTTGGTGTCCTTCTGCTGGTTGACCTTGATCAGCTTCTTGCGCAACCGCTCGCTGATGGCGATCGGGGCGTCCGAGGTGGTGTCGGAACCGCCGGCGATGCCGACCTCGATCTGGCCGAGGGCGATCAGGTTGGCGATGTGGGTGACGGCGGCGAGGCCGGTGCCACAGGCGATCTGCATGTCGATGGCCGGGGTCAGCGGGCTGAGCTTGGAGCCCAGGACGACCTCGCGGGTCAGGTTGAAGTCGCGGCTGTGCTTGATCACCGCACCCGCGGCCACCATGCCGAGCTGCTCGCCCTGCAGCCCGAAGCGCTCGACCAGGCCGTCGAGGGCGGCGGTCAGCATCTCCTGGTTGGAGGCGTCGCCGTAGACGGTGTTGGACCGGGCGAACGGGATCCGGTTGCCGCCGATGATGGCGACGCGGCGGGTCTTGGCCTGCATGTGTGCTCCTGTGTGTGAAGACCGGTGCGGGAGGTGAGAAATCGCTGCTGCGCGGCAGATGGTGCCAGTGCGCGCTCCTATCCTTGCTCGTAACACCCCTGCAGGGAATGCAATGAGCGCCACATCACGAAATGTGGACACCGAGTTACACCAATTGTTACAACTTCTCTGCACCCCGTCTCTTCGTCACTTGACTCCCCGGAGGATCAGTACCCCATGAGCGACCGTTACCAGGGCTTCGTCTCCTCTCCCATCGGCAAGCTGCTGGTGAAGAACCTCGGCCTCCCGAGCCCCACGCGCCTCGAGCGGTACGCCGCTGGCGAGCCGCTCGTCCAGGGCACCGTCGTCCTCGGTGGCGCCGGCCGGCTGAGCGCCCAGCTGCCCACCCTGCTCGATGGGCTCGGCATCGCCTCGACCTCGACCACGGCGGAGGGCGAGACCTACAAGGGGCTCGTCTTCGACGCCACCGGCATCACCGACGCCGCGGGCCTGATCGCCCTCCAGGAGTTCTTCACCCCGCTGCTGCGTCGCCTCGACACCTGCCCGCGGGTCGTCGTCCTCGGCACCACGCCCGAGTCGGTCACGGGCTCCGAGCGGATCGCCCAGCGCGCCCTCGAGGGCTTCACCCGCTCGCTCGGCAAGGAGCTGGGCAAGGGCGGCACCGTCCAGCTCGTCTACGTCACCGAGGGTGCGGACGACGCCGTCGCCTCGACGCTCGGCTTCTTCCTCTCCCCCAAGTCGGCCTACGTCTCCGGCCAGGTCGTGCGCATCGGCGCCCACCAGGAGAAGAAGGCCGAGCCGGTCGCCGACTGGACCCGCCCGCTCGAGGGCAAGATCGCCCTCGTGACCGGCGCGAGCCGCGGCATCGGCGAGCAGATCGCCCGGGTGCTGCACCGCGACGGTGCGAAGGTCGTCGGCGTCGACGTACCCCAGGCCGCCAGCGAGCTGCAGGCCCTGATGCGCGAGCTCGACGGTGACTTCCTCACCCTCGACATCACCGCCAAGGACGCGCCGCAGCGCATCGCGCACCACCTCTCGACCGAGCACGGCGGCGTCGACATCGTCGTGCACAACGCCGGCATCACCCGCGACAAGAAGCTCGCCAACATGGCCGAGGACCGCTGGTCCAGCGTCATCGGCGTCAACCTCACCGCGCCGGAGAAGATCACCCGCGTCCTGCTGGACGAGAAGGTCGTCAACGACAACGGCCGCATCATCGGCGTCGCCTCGATCGCCGGCATCGCCGGCAACGTCGGCCAGACCAACTACGCCGCGTCCAAGGCCGGTGTCATCGGCTTCGTCGACTCGCTCGCCGACGACCTCGGCCGTGGCATCACGATCAACGCCGTGGCGCCGGGCTTCATCATCACCGCCATGACCGCGGCAGTGCCGTTCGCGACGCGCGAGGTCGGTCAGCGCCTCAACGCGCTCAGCCAGGGCGGCCTGCCGGTCGACGTGGCCGAGGCGATCGCGTGGTTCGCCTCCCCCGGCTCGACGGCCGTCAACGGCAACGTCGTGCGCGTCTGCGGCCAGATGATGCTGGGCGCCTGATGGAGACCAAGCACCTCTCCGGCCAGCCCGGCGGGCTCAGCACCCTGCTGCGGGCAGCCCTGCCTGTCGTGCCGGGCGTCAACCAGCTGCCCGGGGTCAAGAAGGCGTCCGCCCAGGGCTTCGCCGGCCTGTCCTACGACCGCACGGGCGTCGAGGCCAGCCGAACGGACGTCGATGCGTACGCCGCCGTGTGCGGCTTCCCGCGCAAGGACACCGTCCCCCTCCCATACCCGCACATGCTGGCCTTCCCGCTGCACATGGCGATCATGAGCGACCCGGCGTTCCCCTACCCCGCGATCGGGATGGTGCACCTGGAGAACTCCATCACCGCCCGGCGGGCGATCGCGGTCGGTGAGGTCCTCGACCTGACCACGAGCGTGGCGGCGCCGCGGGCGCACGCCAAGGGTGCGCTGCTCGACTTCGTGACCACCGTGACCAGCGGCGGCGAGGTCGTGTGGGAATCCACGTCGACCTACCTCCGCCGCGGCGGCAAGCCCGAGGGCGAGCCCGATGCCGGTCTGGTGATCGCGGACGCGCCCACCGGCGGGCTGCAGTGGCGGCTGCCGGCCGACCTGGGCCGGTCCTACGCGAGCGTGTCGGGTGACCACAACCCGATCCACCTCTACCCGCTGACCGCCAAGGCGCTGGGCTTCCCGCGCCAGATCGCCCACGGCATGTGGACCAAGGCCCGCAGCATCGCCGCGATCGAGAACCGGTTGCCGGAGGCCGTGACCGTCGAGGTGGCGTTCAAGAAGCCGGTGTTCCTGCCGGGCACGGTGGCGTTCGCCGAGCGCTCGCACGACGGGGAACACACCTTCGCGCTAACCAACCCGAAGGACGGCTCGCCGCACCTCGTCGGGCGAGCCACTCCCGCCTGAGACCGGCGGCCTGCCCCGGGGTCAGCCCCGGGGCAGGCCGAAGCGGACCGTGGTCACCTGCGACCTCGAGGCGACGGGAGCGGCTGAGAAGTCCACGCGCGCCTGGGTGAAGGTCGCGGTGGCGGGCGTCCACACGCCGATGTCGGTGACCCCGTCGCCGTCCCAGTCCCCCGCCACCGGCAGGTCCCCGGGCGCGCCGAGCGGCAGCTGGCTGATGAGCACCTGCCCGCCCGCGTCCACGCGCCGCAGCGTGAACGTGGCGCTCGTCTTGTCGAAGACACCGAGGTCCGTCACTCCGTCGCCGTCCCAGTCGCCGGTGACCGGCAGGTCGTCGGCGTCGCCGAGGAGCACCGTGGCCGTCGTGCCGTCGTCGAGGCGCTGGTGGAACGCGCCTGCGGACGCACGGTGGACGCCGACCTGGTCGGTGCCGTTGCCGTCCCAGTCGCCGGCGATCGCACGGTCGGTGGCGAGGCCGTACTTCACCTTCGTGACCCCGGCCGGCGTCTGGAGGAGGAACTTCCTCCGCTTCTGGCGCCACAGGCCCAGGTTGACGGCGCCGTCGCCGTCCCAGTCGCCGACGACAGGCTCGTCGGTGGCCTTGCCGAACAACAGCACCCGGGCGCCGGCCGGGTCGTTGACCACGAACGACGACCGCTTGCCGCGGCGGAAGACCGCGACCTCGGCGATCGCGTCACCCGTGAAGTCGGCCGCGATCGGCACATCTACGCAGTTGTAGGACGTGAGGTCGCCGTAGACGTAGGGCACGCCGGCGAACGATGCCGCGATCACGGACTTCGCGGACCGCTCCTCGAAGTGCAGGTGGGCGCCGCGCGAGTTGCCGGTGTTGCCGACGGTGCCGATGACGGCCCCCTGGTCGACGTACTGCCCCAGCGCGACCGTCACTGCCTGCAGGTGGCCGTAGACGGAGCTCTCGCCGTTCTGGTGGTCGATGACGACGTGGTGGCCGTAGCCCCGGGTGCCCGTCGCGTCTGCCTTCGTGACGATGCCGGCCGCCGAGGCGACGACGGTGTCGCCCTCGTCCGCCGACCGGTTCCAGTCGATCGAGCGCACGGACGGCGAGTGGCTGCTGCGCGTGGAGCCGGTCCAGGTCTCGCCGCACGGGAACGGCATCTGGTGTGGCGTGAGTGGTACGGCGTGGGCGACCGAGCTCGTGAACAGGGTGAGCGTCAGGCCGGCCAGGGCGGCGGCGGACACGCCGGGCAGGCGTCGAGCAAGGGTCTTCACGGCGCGGTCGGGTCTCTCTGCTCATCGCGGACAGGGATGTGGGACCGCACCGGGGAAGGAGTCACAGACGCCACACAAGTGCTCACACGTAACCACGCCGAGGGCGTGTCTGTCTGCGAAATGCCGCGATTTCCCGGCAGGTGCTGCTACAAGTCCGCGACTATCCGCGCTCGGCCGGGTCGACGACCCGGATCAGCCCCTCCTGGGCCACCGTGGCCACGAGCGTGCCGTCCTGGGTGAACACCCGGGCCGTGGCCAGCCCACGCCCGCCGCGTGCCATCGGCGAGACCTGGTCGTAGAGCCACCACTCGTCGGCGCGGAAGGGCTGGTGGAACCAGATGGCGTGGTCCAGCGATGCCGCCTGCATGCGCGAGGAGTTGATGTGGATGCCGTGGGGGGTGAGGGCGGCGCCCAGCAGCGTCAGGTCGGTGGCATAGGTGAAGGCGCCCAGGTGCAGCACCGGGTCGTCGTCGAGCCGGCCGGCCGTGCGCAGCCACAGCTGGGCCCGCGCCGGGTGGTCGGGGTCGTGCGGCAGGCCCATCGCGCTGGTGCCGACGTAGCGGACGTCGAGCGCAGCCCACTCGCGCTCCCACTCCTCGACCGACTCGGGGCTGTGCTTCCGCGCGATGTCGGTCATCGAGACGCCCATCTCGGGCGGGGGCACGTCAGGCATCCGGTCCTGGTGCTCGAGCCCGTCCTCGGGGACCTGGAAGTTGGCGGTCATGAAGTAGATCGGCCGCCCGTGCTGGCGCGCCATCACCCGCCGGGTCACGAAGGAGCGACCGTCGCGGATGCGCTCCACGTCGTAGATGATCGGGACGGCCGTGTCGCCCGGCCGCAGGAAGTAGGAGTGCATGGAGTGCATGACCATGCGGTCCTCGACCGAGCGGGTCGCGGCAGCGACGGCCTGGGCCGCCACCTGGCCACCGAAGACGCGCTGTCGCGACGTATCCGCCTGACGCCCGCGGAAGAGGTCGACGTCGAGGTCCTCGAGCTGGAGCAGGTCGACGAGCTCGGTCACCGAGCCCGGCATCAGCTCTCCTGCCCGTCGTCGTCGCGCTTGTCAAGGCCCGCGAGGAACTGCTCGAACTGCCGGCCGAGGTCCTCGCCGGTCGGCATCGGCTCGTCGGCGGCCAGCAGCGACGACCCGGCTGCCTCGGCGTCGCGGAACGCGTCGTACTGCTGCTCGAGGCCGTGCACGACGTTGCCCACCTCGTCGTGGCTCTCGAGGTAGTTCGCGATCTCGGCCTCGGTGGTCTCGGCGGCGGCACGCACCTCCGTGAGGTCGATGGTGAGCCGCCCGCCGATCTCGAGGTGCTCCAGGAGCACGACGGCGGCCTGCGGGTATTCCATCTGCGCGAGGTAGTGGGGAATGTGGGCGACGTAGCCCATCGCGGCGTGCCCCCACTCGCCGAGCCGGATCTCCAGCAGCGCCTGGGCGCTCGCCGGCACCCGCAGCTCGCCGCTCCACGGGCTCGGCCCGGTGACGAGCTCCGGCTGGTTGGCGTGCGGCGTGATCGCGATCGGGCGCGTGTGGGGCACGGCCATCGGGACGGCGCCGAGGCTCACCACGCGGCGTACGTCGAAGCGCTCGACGACCTCCCGCACCGCCCGCGCGAAGGCCTCCCACCTGATGTCCGGCTCGGGGCCTCGCAGCAGCAGGAAGGGGGTGCCACCGGTGTCGCGCAGCGCCCGGACGACCAGCCGGGGCGCCTCGTAGTCGGCGTAGTGGTCGCGCACGAAGGACACGGGCGGACGCCGGGCGCGGTAGTCGTGCAGGGAGTCGACGTCGAAGGTGGCGACGACGCGTCCCTCCCCCAGCGCCTCGAGGTGCTGGGCCGCCAGCTCGGCGGACTTGCCGGCGTCGAGGAAGCCGGACAGCACGACCACGAGGGTGAGCTCGGAGGCGTCATCGAGGACATGACCGGAGTCGTCGACGATGTGCACCAGGCGCGTGGGTTCTGACATGGGCCCAGCCTAGTGAGGGGCCCCGCGTGACCGGTCACACAGGCGGTGGGCTGACGAACGTTGTTACTCAAGGGTAACCTTCCTGCGTCCCCTCGTCCTCCCCGTCGTTCCACTCAGGAGATCACGTGTCCCGTCAGTTGCGAGAGGTCGTCTTCGTAGACGGCGTGCGCACCCCATTCGGCAAGGCCAAGGGCCAGTACGCCGAGACCCGCGCCGACGACCTCGTCATCAAGTGCATCAGCGAGCTCATCCGCCGCAACCCGTCGCTCCCGCCCGAGCGGATCGACGAGGTCGCCATCGCCGCCACCACGCAGATCGGCGACCAGGGCCTGACCATCGGCCGCACGGCGGGCATGCTCGCCGGCCTGCCGATCAGCGTCCCCGGCTTCGCCATCGACCGCATGTGCGCCGGCGCGCTCACGGCCGTGACGACCACCGCCGGCGGCATCGCCTTCGGTTCCTACGACGTCGTCATCGCCGGCGGTGTCGAGCACATGGGCCGTCACCCGATGGGTGAGGGCGTCGACCCCAACCCGCGCATCATCTCCGAGAAGATCGTGGACCCCGAGGCGCTCGCCATGGGCAACACCGCGGAGAACCTCCACGACCGCTACCCGGCGATCACCAAGGAGCGCGCTGACGCCTACGCCGTCGCCTCGCAGGCCAAGGCCGCCGCGGCGTACGCCGCCGGGCTGATCCAGCCGGACCTCGTCCCCGTCGCCACCCGTTCCGCCGACGAGGGCTGGGGCCTCGCCACCACCGACGAGCCGATGCGCCCGCAGACGACCATGGAGTCGCTGGCGACCCTGAAGACCCCGTTCCGCTCGCACGGTCGCGTGACCGCGGGCAACGCGGCCGGCATCAACGACGGCGCCACCGCCTGCATCCTGGCAGCGGAGGACGTCGCCACCGAGCTCGGACTCGAGCCCAAGATGCGACTGGTCTCCTACTCCTTCGTCGGAGTCGAGGCCGAGTTCATGGGTGCCGGCCCGATCCCGGCGACCGAGAAGGCGCTGCGCCTGGCCGGTCTGGGCATCGACGACATCGACGGCTTCGAGATCAACGAGGCCTTCGCGGTCCAGGTGCTCTCCCTCCTCGATCACTACGGCATCGCCGACGACGACGCGCGCGTCAACCCGTTCGGCGGCGCCATCGCCTTCGGCCACCCGCTGGCCTCGTCCGGCGTGCGACTGATGCTGCAGCTGTCTCGCCAGTTCGAGCAGGACCCGAGCAAGCGCTACGGCATCACGACCATGTGCGTCGGGCTCGGCATGGGCGGCACCATCGTCTGGGAGAACCCGAACTGGAACGGCAACACCGAAGGGAAGACCAAGTGAGCGACGTCATCACGCGCGCCGAGGCGCTCGTCACCGAGGCCGAGGTCATCACCCAGGCCAAGCTCCGCAAGGTCACCCTGCCGGGTGCCGCGGGGGTCATGGGCCTGATCACGCTCGACAACGGCCACGACCACACGAAGCCGAACACGTTCGGCCCGGGATCCCTGGTCGAGCTCGACAAGGCGATCGACGCGGCCCTCGCCGACGACGAGATCACGTCGCTGGGCGTCACCGGCAAGCCGTTCATCCTCGCCGCCGGCGCCGACCTGACCGCGCTGCGCTCGGCCGGTTCGCCGGACGCGATCCGCACGATCGCCGAGCTCGGGCACTTCGTCTTCGGCAAGCTCGCGGACGGCGGCAAGCCGTCGTTCGGCTTCATCAACGGGCTCGCCCTCGGCGGTGGCTTCGAGGTCGCCCTCAACTGCACCTACCGCACGGTGCTCGAGTCCATCCCGGCCGCCGGGCTCCCCGAGGTCATGCTCGGGCTGGTCCCCGGCTGGGGCGGCGCCTGGCTCGTCCCCAACCTCGTCGGAGCCGGCACGGCCGTCAAGGTCGCCCTGGAGAACCCGCTCAACCAGGGCAAGGTGCTCAAGGGCCAGGAGGTCTTCGACCTCGGCCTCGCCGACGCGATCTTCGGTGGCGCCGACTACCTCGAGCAGTCGCTGCTCTGGGCGTCGCGCGTGCTCACCGGTGACGTCACGGTCGAGCGCACCGAGGTCGACCGCGGCCAGGCCTGGGACGACGCCGTCGCCTGGGGTCGTGCCGTCGCCGAGGGCAAGACCGGTGGCAAGTCCGTCGCCGCGACCCGCCTGCTCGACCTGATCGCTGCCGCGAAGACCAACACCAAGGCCGAGGGCTTCGCGCTCGAGGACCAGGCGCTGGTCGACCTGGCCGCGTCGCCGGAGCTCGACGCGAGCCTGTACTCGTTCGACCTGACCCAGAAGCGCGCCAAGCGTCCGGCCGGTGCACCCGACCGCAGCCTGGCCCGCAAGGTCACCAAGGTCGGCATCATCGGCGCCGGTCTGATGGCCTCGCAGTTCGCACTGCTCTTCGTCCGTCGCCTCAAGGTGCCCGTGGTCCTCACCGACCTCGACCAGGAGCGTGCGGACAAGGGCGTCGCCTACGTCCACGGCGAGATCGACAAGCTCGTCGCCAAGGGCCGCCTGACCACGGATGGCGCCAACCGCCTCAAGGCGCTCGTCACCGCCGAGGTCGACTACGCCCAGGCCTTCTCGGACGCCGACTTCATCATCGAGGCCGTGTTCGAGGAGATGGGCGTCAAGAAGACCGTCTTCGCCAACGCGGAGAAGGTCGCCCCCGAGCACGCTGTCTTCGCGACCAACACCTCCTCGCTCTCCATCACCGAGATGGCCTCCGACCTGGAGCACCCGGAGCGAGTGGTGGGCTTCCACTTCTTCAACCCGGTCGCGATCATGCCCCTGGTCGAGATCGTCAAGGGCGAGACCACCTCCGACGAGGCGCTCGCGACCGCGTTCGCCACGTCCAAGGGCCTGGGCAAGACCTCGATCCTCGTGAAGGACTCGCCGTCCTTCATCGTGAACCGCCTGCTGGGCCGCTTCATGGGCGAGGTCGCCAGGATCGCCGACGAGGGCACCCCGGTGCCCGAGGTCGACAAGGCCTTCGCCGGTCTGTCGCCGATGCCGCCGTTCGTGCTGCTCGGCCTGGTCGGTCCGGCCATCGCGCTGCACAACAACGAGACGCTCAACCGGGCGTTCCCCGACCGCATGTACGTCTCGGAGAACCTGCAGAAGGTCGTCGAGGCCAAGATCGGTTCGTGGTACGCCGCCGACGGGACCGTGGCCCCGGAGGTCGAGGCGCTCGTCGTCCCGGCCGCCAACCCGGTGGTCAGGTCCGTCGACGAGATCCGCACCGCGGTCCTCGAGGCACTGGCCGACGAGATCCGCCGGATGCTCGACGAGGGCGTCGCGCTGGCGCCCGAGGACATCGACCTCGCGATGATCATGGGCGCGGGGTTCCAGTTCTGGAACGGTGGCATCACCAAGCTGCTCGACCGCGAGGGAGTCTCGGAGAAGGTCAACGGCAAGCGCTTCCACTGATCGCTGACCCGCCAGTCCCCGGTCCAGACCGCTTCCAGCGGCGGGCCGGGGACTGGCCATTTCTGACCATGCCCGGCTGACCGCTCGGGGGTGCCGCGCGGACGCGACTTCTCCTAGCCTCGAAGAGGTCGAGGCCACCGTGGTCCCTCTCGGACGACTCCCCGGGAGAAGATCATGGCCCTATCGCTCCACAGCCGACTGCTCATCACCGCCGCCCTCGTCACTGTCGCGGCCACGTCCGGCGGGGCGGCCTACGCCGACCAGGTCGCCAACAACCTCGACGGCTCGGTGGACGCCGCCGCCGAGGTGATGCCGCTCAACGTCGGCGCCGACGGCAGCACCGTGCTGCGGGTCCTGACCGCCAACGGGGACGGCAAGAACGGGTGCAACCTCACCGGGGCGACGATCGCCACGTTCAGCGTGCAGTCCTCCGCGACCGACGTGGCGACGGTGACGCCCGGCACGGTGACGTTCGACTCCTGCGAGCGGACAGTGGTGCTCACCGTCACCGCGCACAGCGTCGGCTCGAGCGCCATCACGCTCACCCAGACGGCCAACACCACGAGCGGCAGCTTCGAGGTGGACCCCGCCTCCTTCACCGTCAACGTCGCCCCGCCGGCCAACACCGCGCCGGGCGTCGAGGTCACCGGCATCGACCGGTCGTCCTACGAGCTGGGCCTCGACACGCTGCCGACGCCCGGTTGCGCGGCCACCGACGCGGAGGACGGTCCCAGCTCCCCCGAGCCGACGGTCCTGGACACCCGTGACGCGCTCGGCCTCGGCACGGTCAGCGTGAGCTGCGCCTACACCGACGAGGGAGGGCTCTCCGCCGTCTCCTCACAGTCGTACACCGTTGTCGACACCATCGCGCCGGTGATCGAGCTCGTCTCCGTCACCCCGGCGGCCGGTGCCCATGGCTGGCACGGCTCCCCCGTCACCGCGACCTGGAGCTGCTCCGACGCCGGCTCCGGCGTCGAGGCGGCCGAGGTCTCGGCCACGACCGTGGGCGAGGGCGGCGACCTGGAGCTCACCGACACCTGCACCGACCGCGCGGGACACTCCACCAGCGACACCGTCGAGGACCTCCGTGTCGACCTGACCGATCCGGTCATCACGATCGGGCGCAGTCCCGCTGCCAACGCCGCCGGTTGGAACAACGTCGACGTCACCGTCGCCTGGGCCTGCGCCGACACGCTCTCGGGAACCACCGACCCGGGAGGCTCCGCCGTCCTCGGTGAGGGTGCCGATCAGTCCGTCACCGCCACTTGCACCGACCTGGCCGGCAACAGCGCCACCGACGAGGTCACCGACGTCGACGTCGACCAGACCGCGCCCGAGGTCTCGTGGACCAGCCCGATCGCGGACGGTTCGTCGTACTACTTCGGCAGCGTCCCGGACTCACCGACCTGCTCGGCCACCGACCTCCTGTCGGGCCTCGACGGAGCCTGCGCCGTCGGTGGCCACGCCACCACGGTGGGGACCCACACGGTGACGGCCCGCGCCAGCGACGTCGCCGGCAACACGTCGCAACTGTCGAGCAGCTACACGGTCATGGCGTGGACGCTGAACGGCTACGACAAGCCGGTCGACGGGGTCGGTGTCTGGAACACCGTGAAGAACGGTTCCACCGTGCCGCTCAAGTTCGAGGCCCTCATGGGCAGCGCCGAGATCACCGACGTGACCACGCTCGGTGCGCAGTTCACGGTCAAGGGGGTCGCGTGCCCGGGCGCCGGAGCAGTGACCGAGGACGTGGAGCTGACGACCACCGGCGGCACGACCTTCCGCTACGACTGGTCGGGTGGGCAGTTCGTCCAGAACTGGCAGACCCCGAAGAAGGCCGGGGCCTGCTACCAGGTGATCACCACGACCGCCGACGGCTCCAGCCTCTCGGCCCTGTTCAAGCTGAAGTAGGGCTCGCATCCGTGGGGGCAGCGGGGGTGCAGGGGCGTGCGGCCGAAGGGTCGGACGCCCCTGTCGCACATCGCCTGCCTCTCCGGGTCGGCTGCCCGCGCCCGTCTCTGGCATGCTGAATGCCCCGTCGTCGGCAGGAGGCACCATGAGCGCAACCATCGAACACTCCGAGGAGCACCGGGGGGCGTTCAGCTCCCGCAAGGTGTTCATCCTCGCCGCGATCGGCTCAGCCGTCGGGCTCGGCAACATCTGGCGCTTTCCCTACGTCGCCTACGAGAACGGTGGCGGGGCGTTCATCATCCCCTACCTCGTCGCCCTGCTCACTGCAGGTCTGCCGTTCCTGCTGCTCGACTACGGCCTCGGTCATCGCTACCGCGGCTCCGCACCCCTCGCCTTCCGCCGAGCCCATCGCTCGGCCGAGGGCCTCGGCTGGTGGCAGGTCGCGATCTGCTTCGTCATCGCCGTCTACTACGCGGCGGTCATCGCCTGGGCCGCTCGCTACGCATTCTTCTCGATCGACAAGGCCTGGGGCGACGACCCGGAGGGGTTCCTCTTCGGCTCCTACCTCCAGGCGGGCGACCCCGGGATCGGGTTCGACTTCGTCAGCGGAGTGACAGTGCCGCTGGTGCTCGTCTGGGTGGCGGTCCTCGCCATCATGGCGCTCGGAGTGCAGAAGGGCATCGGCGCCACCTCGGTGGTGTTCATCCCGGTGCTGTTCATCGCCTTCATCGCCCTCGTGGTGGTGGCCCTGACGCTCGAAGGTGCCTCGACCGGCCTCGACGCGCTGTTCACGCCCGACTGGGGAGCCCTGGGTGAGACGAGCGTGTGGATCGCGGCCTTCGGCCAGATCTTCTTCTCGCTCTCCGTCGGTTTCGGCATCATGATCACCTACGCGTCCTACGTCGGACGTCGCAGCGACATGACCGGGTCCGGTCTGGTGGTGGGCTTCGCCAACTCGGGCTTCGAGCTGCTCGCCGGCATCGGCGTCTTCGCTGCGCTCGGCTTCATGGCCACCGCGGCCGGCACCACCGTCGACCAGGTGGCGACCGACGGCCTCGGACTCGCCTTCATCGCGTTCCCGGCGATCATCAACGAGGCGCCCGCAGGAGCGCTGATCGGCGTCCTGTTCTTCGGGTCCCTGGTCGTGGCCGGGGTGACCTCGCTGGTGAGCGTGATCGAGGTCGTGATCTCCGCGGTGCGTGACAAGTTCGAGATGTCGCGGGTCGGCGCCTCCATGGCCGTCGGCATTCCGGCGGCGCTGATCAGCATCACGCTGCTGGGCACCACCACCGGCGTCTACGTCCTCGACATCGTCGACCACTTCATCAACCGCTTCGGCATCCTGGTGGTCGCGGTGGCGAGCATGATCGCGCTGTCGTGGGTGTTCAAGAAGACCGGCCTCCTGCGCGAGCACCTCAACCGCGACGGATCGGTGCGGGTCGGCACGTGGTGGCAGTGGCTGATCGGGCTCATCGCTCCGGCCGCGCTGACCTTCATCCTGGTGAACGAGTTCATCAACAACCTCCAGAAGCCCTATGGGGACTACCCGACCTGGATGCTCAACACACTCGGATGGGGGCTGGCTGTCGCGGTGGTGATCTTCGGCTTCCTGGCCGCACGCATGCCGTGGCGCGACACCACCTTCCTCGGTGATCCCGAGATCCAGGCACGAGAAGACGAGAGGAGCTCCTGATGTCCGCTTCCGCCATCATCATGATGCTGGTCGCGATGACCATCCTGTGGGGAGGTCTCGCTGTCGCGATCTGGAACATCAACCGCCACCCCGGCGAGGAACCCGAGGTCGTCCACCGCGACCTCTGAACCGGCCGGCTGCACGAGCGAACCTTTCGAGTGGCCGGGATCGTCATGTCGGGTGAGAGCAACACCCACACGTCACGACGAACCAGGAGCAGCACCATGGCACGACGCGATCCGGCGGACTTCGCCGAGTTCGTCGCTGCGCGGTCGTCGGCCCTGCACCGCGCGGCATACCTCATGGTGGGCGAGCGCCAGCTCGCCCAGGACCTCCTCCAGGAGGCCCTGACCAAGACGTATGTCGCGTGGCCGCGGCTGCGCGATCCCAGCAAGGCCGAGGCCTACACCCGCAGGGTCATCACCACGACCGCCATCACGTGGTACCGGCGCAAGTCCTGGCAGGGCGAGCGCCCGACCGAGACGCTGCCGGAGACGATCGCGGGCGGGCACGACGACGCCGTCACCCAGCGGGAGTGGCTCTGGGCAGCCCTCCAGGAGCTGCCTCCCCGCCAGCGCGCAGCGATCGTGCTGCGCTTCTACGAAGACCTCACCGAGGCCCAGACCGCCGCTGCGATGGACTGCGCCGTCGGCACCGTGAAGAGCCAGGTGTCCGCTGGCCTCACCAAGCTGCGCGCCCAGCTCGGCGACCGGTTCGGCGAGCACGCCACGGACCTCCTCCCCGCCAACCTGATGACGGTGACCCCATGACAGAGCTGCTGAAGGACATGATGAACGAGCGTGCCGACGCCCTCGGCGCCCCGGACCTCGACGTGCTGGGCATGGTGCGCGAGGGCAACCGGCGCGTGGCGCGCCGGCGCACCGCGGTGCTCGGTGCCGGTGCAGCTGCGGCCGTCGTCGCGGCGATCGCCGTACCCACCCTGCTGCCGGAGGCCGAACAGCGCGCGCAGGAGCCGTCCTTCGCGTCCGTCTTCACCGCCGGCGAGCCGTCCTACGCCGTCGGCTCGCAGGTGTACGTCGACGGCCGCACCTTCGACGTCGGCCGCCCGGTGCATGCCTACGTGCAGACCACGGTCGGGGTCGTCTTCAGCGACCGGTCCGGCACCGTGTGGGCCAGCGACGGCACCGAGACCGTCGAGATCGGCACGACCGACGCGAAGCGCGCACACCTCGAGGCCGACGACTCACGCGCCGCGTGGACCGAGTACGTCGACGGCACCGCGCCGCAGTACACCGTCTACGACCAGGCGAGCGGCGAGGTCGAGCGCAGCGTGTTCCAGACCGGCAACGACGGTCCCACGGAGTACGACGACGCCCTGCTCGCCGTCGACGGCGACGACGTCTACGTCCGCGACAGCCGCGGCATCGTCCGCTGGAACGTCGAGACCGGCGACCAGACGTCGCTCGGTCGGCCCCTCGGAGCGCAGGTCGAGGACGTGAAGTCGGGCGTGATCGCCTATGCGATCCCGAACACCGACGACGCGGTCGGCGGCACAGTCATCCACTTCGGTCGGGCCTTCGACACGGCCGTCGCGAGCGGGCTGCGCGACACCGAGGTGCTCGCGCTCTCCCCCGACGGCAGCACCGCGGTCGGCGAGCCCACGCCCGACACCCCGGCGCTGGCCGACACGGCCACCGGCGAGGTGACGGCGATCGAGAACCCCGGCTACGAGTACTTCACCGGCTTCGGCTGGGTCGACGACGACACCTATGTCGGGATCGGGCTCGGCAACCCGTGGGTGAGCACCCCGGCCGACCTGCTCGAGTGCGAGGTCGGTGGCGCGTGCAGTGTCACCGGCTCGGCGATCGGGACGCTCGACGCCGGCCTGGTCGTCCCCCTCGGCGTGCCGATGCAGGACTGAGCCGCACCAGCCAGGCGTCAGCCGTACGTCGCCAGGATCCGTTTGGCCGCCTCGCGGGCCAGCTGCCCCGACCCCATCTGCAACGTCTGCTGCAGCTCGTCGGCCTGGTCGGTGGGGCTGGCCGCGGCGAGCTCGTCGAGCAGGCGCCACAGCATCGCCTCGCCGTACATCTCGACGATCGCCTCGCAGGCCCACCAGGAGAGGCCGTAGTGGGCGGCCTGGTCCTCGTCGTTGTAGTCGAGGTCGGCGGGCAGGTCCTCGACCCCGGCCGCGGCCGCGTCGATGGCGGCCTGGCTGATCAGGCGCTGGTCCTCGGGCAGGGGCTGGACCGACACCCACTCGGCGATGCCTTCGCCCAGCCAGGTCGGGACGTCGTCGTCGAGGCTGCCGAGCGCGACGTGGGTGAGCTCGTGGCGGATCAGCCGCGCGAGCTGCTGGGCGTTGCTGTCGAGCATCCGCGGGTGCAGCAGGAAGCGGGTGCCCGCCAGGGGGTCGCCGTCCTCCCCGTCGAGCCGGACCGGCACCGGGAACGAGACGGCGTCGAGCGCGTCCGGGTCCTGCGCCGGGAGGTTGTCGAGGCCGGCCAGCAGGTCGGTGTCGGACAGCGCGTAGACCACGACGTGGCCGTCCCAGTCGTAGGGCACGACCTGGGACACCTGCCCGATCCCCACCTCGACGGCGTTGATGACGTCGCGGGCCCGGACGACGCTCCGGGCATCGAAGATCCCCAGCACCCCGCCGCCGGAGACGACCGAGATGGCGCGGCTGTCCCAGGGCTGGACGTCGACGCCGTTGCGTTGCTCCCAGGAGCGGTCGCGGTCGCTGGCGATGCGCAGCCCGTCGTCCTCGGGGTCGAGGGTGAAGTGGAACCGTGCGGGACGCACGACCGGCAGCGCGTCATAGCCCTCGAGCTGGAGCTCCATCTCGACCACGGCGTCGAAGCCACCGGCCGTGCGCACCATCGAACTCTCGTCGACGCTGTAGGTCAGCTGGGCGATGGGAAGCTGGGCGAGGTTGTCGAAGTAGACCCGCTCCCGATCGACGAACTTCACCTGGGAGCGGTCGATGGTCGCCAGGAAGGCCCGCAGGTTTCGCTTCTTCAGGGCCCGGGCGCGCTGGCGCAGGACCTGCTCCATGAGGGGCACGACGTCGGCGGTGGTCTGCCCCTCGGCCGATGACTCCGGTGACAGGTCCTCGGTGCAGCCGCTCAACGCAGGAGCGAGCAGGAGCACCAGCGCGACCAGCGAGGCTGCGCGCCGGACCCACGCGTCAGGCCGGGTGGTCGACATCGTGCAGGGCCCGACCGTCGGCGACGGCTGTGACGTCCTCGACGATCTCGCGCGCGATGGTCTGCGCGTCGAGGCCGACGCGGCTCAAGATGACGTCGCGCTTGGCGTGGTCGAGGAACTCCTGGGGAATCCCGTGCAGGCGGAACGGCGTGGTGACACGGGCATCGTTGAGGGTCTGCAGCAGCACAGCTCCGCAGCCGCCGACCCGGCCGTTGTCCTCGATGCTCACGACGAGGGCGTGCTGGCGGGCCAGGTCGACGATCGCGGGGTCGACCGGCTTGACCCAGCGCGGGTCGAGCACCGTCACGCCGATGCCCTGGGCAGTGAGTCGCTCCGCCACGTCGAGCGCGACGGTGCACATCGAGCCCACCGCGACGATCAGCACGTCCTGCTCGCCGCTGCGCACCAGCACGTCGGCCGCGCCCGCCTTGGCGATGGCCGGGATGTCGGCCGGCGGCGGGCCCTTGGGGAAGCGCACCACGGTCGGGGCGTCGTCGACCTCGACCGCCTCGTCGAGGAGCTCGCCGAGGCGGGTCACGTCGCGGGGAGCGGCCAGCCGCAGGCTCGGCACGACCTGCAGGATCGACATGTCCCACATGCCGTTGTGGCTGGCGCCGTCGTCGCCGGTCACGCCGGAGCGGTCGAGGACGAAGGTGACGCCGCACTTGTGCAGCGCGACGTCCATCAGCACCTGGTCGAAGGCGCGGTTGAGGAAGGTCGCATAGACGGCGAAGACCGGGTGCAGCCCGCCCATCGCAAGCCCGGCGGCCGACGTCGTGGCGTGCTGCTCGGCGATCCCGACGTCGAAGGTGCGCTCGGGGAACTTCACCGCGAAGGTGTCGAGGCCGACCGGGTGCATCATCGCGGCGGTGATCGCCACGACGTCCTCACGTCGCTCGCCGATCTCGACGATCTTGTCGGAGAAGTGGTCGGTCCAGATGCGGCCCTTCGGCTTCTCCGCGCCCGTCTGGACGTCGAAGGGACCGGGCCCGTGGAACTGGTCGGCCTCGTGCCGCTCGGCCGGGTCGTAGCCGTAGCCCTTGCGGGTGATCGCGTGCACGATGACCGGTCCGCCGAAGCGCTTGGCGTGCGTGAGCGCCTGCTCCATCGCGTCCCGGTCGTGCCCGTCGACGGGCCCGACGTACTTCAGCCCGAGGTCCTCGAAGAGACCCTGCGGGGCGAGCGCGTCCTTCATGCCCTTCTTGACCGCGTGGAGGGCGTCGTACGCCGCGTGGCCGACGCCCGGAACGGCGTTGAGGCGCTTCTTCACGAGGTCGAGGACCTGCTCGTAGCGAGGGTTGGTGCGCAGCGTGGTGAGCGCAGTCGCGAGGCCCCCGATGGTCGGGGTGTAGGAGCGCTCGTTGTCGTTGACGACGATGACGAGCTTCGAGTCGCGGGCGATCGCGATGTTGTTCAGGGCCTCCCAGGCCATGCCGCCGGTCAGCGCGCCGTCGCCGATCACGGCCACGACGTGCCTGTTCTCGCCCCTGACGCGGTAGGCCTTCGCCAGCCCGTCGGCGTACGACAGAGAGGTCGAGGCGTGGGAGTTCTCCACGATGTCGTGCTCGGACTCGGCCTGGCACGGGTAGCCGCTGACGCCGCCCTCCTGGCGGAGCTTCTCGAAGCCGGCCTTGCGGCCGGTGAGCAGCTTGTGGACATAGGCCTGGTGACCGGTGTCGAACACGACGCGGTCACGTGGGGAGTCGAAGACCCGGTGGATGGCCATCGTCAGCTCGACGACGCCGAGGTTGGGCCCTAGGTGGCCGCCGGTGCGCGCAACGGTCGAGATGAGGAAGTCGCGGATCTCACCGGCCAGCGCGTCCAGCTCGGCGGCCGAGAGGGAGCGCAGGTCCTGCGGCGACGTGATCGACTCGAGATGACCCATGTCGCGGAGTCTATTTCATGGCAGGTCGAGGACCGCCACCGCAGGCTCGTGCAGGCTGCCCATCCAGACGCGCCCGGCGTGCTCGCGCACCCCGGTGACCATGTGGAAGCCCTGGTCCGACAGGTCGATGTCGTGGACGAGGGTCCCGGCGTCGTCGAACGCCTGCACCCGGATCGTGCGCTTCGGCTTGGGCTGGAGCTTCTCGGGGATCCGGGTAACGAGCTTGCGCAGCGCCATCGGCGCCGTCTGCAGCCGCTCGACCAGCGGGTCCTTCGGCGAGGCGATGGTGACCCAGATCAGGCCGTCGCTCCCCCGCGCGATGTTGTCGGGGTAGCCGGGCAGGTCGCGCACCAGGAAGTCGCGCTCGCCGGCGCGCGGACCGGCGATCCACCAGCGGACGACGGTGCGCGCGCCTGTCTCGGCGACGGCGACGAACTGCTCGTCGCGGCTCAGCGCAACCCCGTTGGCGAACGCGAGGTCGTCGATCAGCACGGTGACCGTGCCGTCGAGGTCGCGCCGGCACAGTCGGCCGGTGCGGGTGTGCTGGACGAAGTCGTCCTTCCACTCGTGGATGCCGTAGTGCAGGGACGAGTCGCTGAACCAGATGGTGCCGTCGGCGGCGATCGCTGCGTTGTTGCAGAAGCGCATCCGCTTGCCGTCGATGTCGCTCAGCAGCGTCTCGATCGAGCCGTCGGCGACGTGCACGACGAGCAGCCCGGCGTCGGCGTCGCAGACGAGCAGGTCGCCGTCGGCGAAGAGCTCGAGCCCGAGGGGGCGACCGCCGGTGTGGGCGACCTTGTCGATGCGGCGGCCGTCCGCGCTGAGGCGCCAGATCAGGCCGTCCTCCGTGCCGGTGTAGACGCTGCCCTCGGGGGCGACGACCACGTCCTCCGCGCCGTGTCCCGGAACCTGGTGGACGGTGAAGGTCATGGGTGCGCTCCTACGAGTCGGCGGTAGTGGTCGGAATCCAGGAAGGCCGGGACGATGACAGCGGCCGCGGAGCTCAGGTCGAGGCCCCGGGCCCGGGTGGGTTCGACGAAGACGATCTGGCGTCCTTCGTTGCACTCGATGCCGGCGTCGGTGAGGTCGGTGGCCGCGACGAAGACCTGCATCCGGTCCCACGTGCCGTAGGCGTCGCGGTGGTCGACCATGAACTCGCCGAAGACCTCGAGCTCCCCCGGCGCCAACCGCACGCCGGTCTCCTCCGCGAGCTCGCGGTGTGCACCGGTCTCGAAGCCCTCGCCCGGGTCGAGGTGGCCGCCGGCGAGTCCCCACTTCTCCGGGTCGATGCGTGGGTGCTCGTCGCGCTCCTGCAACAGGATCCAGCCGCGGGCGTCCACCAGGATCACGCCGGCGAAGCAGCGCAGCGGCTCGGTGTCCGCGCCCCGCCAGGCATCCACCTGCCGCAGCTGCATGCGAGCAGCCGGGATGAGGTCGAGGTCGCCGAACGTCGCCGGATCGACGAAGACCATCTGCCGCCCCTCACCACACACGACGTCGGCGTCGGTCACGTCGAGCGCCACGGCGAAGAGCTCGAAATCGTCCTCAGCCCCACACGAGTTGCTGAAGAAGCGGGTGACGCCCAGGCTGGTGAGCTCGTCCGGCCCGACCTCCAGGCCCGTCTCCTCGGCGAGCTCGCGCACCGCGGCCGTGAGGTGGTCCTCGCCGGCCTCGAGCCCTCCGCCCGGCAGGCACCAGAGGTCGGGATCGACCGGCGCGTGCTCGTCGCGCTCCTGGAGGAGGATCCAGCCGCGGGCATCGACGACGGCGACGGACGCGAAGGTGTGCACCCGCTGGACACTAGCGACCCGCTCACAGCCGCGCGGTGTAGCGCCGCCCGCGCAGCGCGTCCTCGACCAGCCCGACCGCACGCCGGGTCGCGAGCAGCCGCGCCTCGTCGAGCTGGAAGGTGATGACGGCAGCCTCCACCACCTCGAGCGTGGCGAAGTCCTTGAGGTCGGACCGGATCTGGCTCAGCCCGCGACGACACGCGGCCTGCTGCGCCTCGACGTGGAGTACGGCGAAGCGCGCGAGCACCACGACATGGCGCCGCAGCCCGGCGTAGCGGCGGTACTCGGCCGGGCACAGGTCGAGCAACCAGCTGGCGGCCGTGGCCTCCCAGTCGGGCGCGTCCGGCGGCCGGACCTCGCGAGGCCATCCGGGTGGTGCGACAGGCCTCATCCGCCCAGTGTGCGTCGAACACATGTTCGAGTCAATTGGCCGATCAGTCAGCCCGTCGCGGACCTCACTGCCCGTCGGCCAGCGCCTGCTCGATCCGCTCGACCTTCGCGGTCAGCTGGTCGGCGTACCCCGGCCGGATGTCGGCCTTGAGCACGAGTCCGACGCGTGGCGACACCTCGGCGACGACGTCGACGGCACGCTTGACGACGGCCATCACCTCGTCCCACTCCCCCTCGATCGTGGTGAACATCGAGGTGGTCTCGTGGGGCAGGCCCGACTCGCGCACGACCCGGACGGCGGCCGCGACGGCCTCCGTGACCGAGCCGGTCGGGTCGCTGGTGGTCGGGGAGAGCGAGAAGGCGGCAAGCATGCAGCCACGGTAGCGACCTCGACTTCCTGCAGCGCTGACGCGCCCGAGCCTGCGGCGTACGGCGCCGGGTCAGACGCCGACGCCGGGCGCGGGCGCTGCCCCGGTCGGGTCGGGCGTGCCCCCGTGGCACGTGACCCCGGTCTCCGGCGCGGTGTGCCCGTCGCCGTACTCCGTCAAGAAGAGCTCGAGCCGCTCGTCGTGGGCACCGTCGAGGGCAAGCTGCGCACCCCACACCGTGAGCACCACCGGCGACGCCAGGTCCGCACGCGGCGACATGATCGCGTTGTCGGGCAGGGCTGCGGCCAGCCGTTCGAGGTCGCGCGCGGGCAGCGACGGGTCGTGGGTGAGCCAGACCGTGCCGTGCTCGAGGTCGTGCACGGCGTTCTCCTCGCGCACGGGCACCTCGTAGACCCCGCACTCGAGCCAGACCGGCGCGTGGTCGCCACCCACGGGCGGGTTCTGCGGGTAGGTCAGGTCCGCGTCGCTGTGGGCGCGAGCGGTGATGTCGTAGGTCGCGACCTCCGACAGGTCGGCCGGGGCACGCTCGTAGCCCGCCAGGCGGGCGATGAGCGGCGCGCCGAGGGCGCCGCCGAGCACGACCACCGACACCGCCGATGACAAGACCAGGGTCAACCGGGACGGCCGCGCCGCCTCTTCCGTGTCGCTCACCGCGTCAGGTTACGGGTCCGTGGGACACCCGCCACGGGCGCCTCTCGATCGCTACGCTCTCGCCACCGACCACCAAGGAGATCAGCGAGCATGAACACCGAGCTCTCACGGCTTGCGGAGCGGCTGGGGGTCACCACAGGCCGTCTGCAGCCCCTTCAGGCCCTCGCCAAGCGCGACGTCCAGCAACTCGACGACCTCGTGTCCTCGACGATGACCAGCGGCGCGGAGGCCTTCGACAAGGGCATCGAGGAGGCGTTGCGCTTCGTGCCTCGCCCCCTGCGCGGTACGGCGCGCTCCCTGCTGTTCCCCGGAGGCGACCGTGGCTGACCTGCAGACGGCCGTCGAGCTGACCAAGCTGGCGCGCGAGCTGGACGTGCCCGACTCCGACCTGGCGTTCCTGGCCCCCATCGGCGCCGACGCGCTCCGGGACCTGCGAGCCGACATCTCCGAGGCGATCTTCGCCGCCCACGCGCCCCAGCTGCACCGGATCGCCGCCCTCACCACGTTGCTGCCGATCACGCTGACCACCAAGATCGCCGAGCTGGCGATGGGACCGGTGCTCTGCGCCAAGATCGCGGCGGTCCTCGAGCCGGCGAACGCGGTCAAGCTGGCCAAGCAGTTCAAGCCCGCCTTCCTCACCGAGGTCAGCCTCAACCTCGAGCCCTCGCGCGCGGCGGCGATCATCTCGGAGCTTCCCGACGCCCTCGTGATCGACGTCGGCACGCGGCTGCTCACGATGGGCGAGCTGATCACGCTCGGCCGCTTCGTGTCCTTCGTCGACGTCGACGTCGCCCTCGGCGTGGTCGAGTCCGCGAGCCCGGCCGACCTCCTCCGGGTCGCGGTGTTCACCGAGGACAAGTCGGCCCTTGAGGCGATCGTCAGCGCGCTGCCGGACGAGACGCTCGCGGAGGTGGTGCGGGTCGCCGGCGAGACAGGTCAGTACGACGACGCGGTGACCCTGCTCGAGGCGCTCTCCGCCGAGAGCACCGCACGGCTGCTGGGCCTGGTCGCCGGCATCAGCACCGACCTGATCTCCGGCTTCGTCAGCGCCGTCGACGGCCACGACGCCTGGCCGGCCGTCATCGCCGGGATCGGCGGCCTGGACTCCGAGCAGCTGGCCATGCTGGCCAACCTGCCGGAGATCGCGGATCCCGCGCTCATCGACCGCGTCGTCCGGCACGCCCACCGTGCGGATGCCGCGCCCTCGTTGGTCAAGGCCGTCCTCGTCCTCGACGAGCAGCACCTCGAGGTCGTGTCACAGGCCCCTGCGCTCGCGGAGCCGAAGATCAAGAAGTGGCTGATCGCCACCACCGGGGTGTCCCCCCGACTGGTGAAGGCGGTGCTGAGCGAGCTCGGCGTCTGACCCGGACACCCACCAAGCACGTCGACCCGGCACGAAAGTGCCGGGTCGACGTGTTTCTCAGCCTGTGTCAGGCCTGGGTCAGGCCTTGAGCAGGTTGCGCAGGACGTACTGCATGATCCCGCCGTTGCGGTAGTAGTTGGCCTCGCCCGGGGTGTCGATGCGGACGACCGCGTCGAACGTGACGTCGCCCGCGGTGACCTTGACGGTCTTCGGGGTGGCGCCGTCGTTGAGGGCGGTGATCCCGGAGAACGAGAACTCCTCCTCACCGGTGAGACCCAGCGACTCGGCCGTCTGGCCCTGCGGGAACTGCAGCGGGATGACGCCCATGCCGATCAGGTTGGAGCGGTGGATGCGCTCGTAGGACTCCGCGATGACGGCCTTGACGCCGAGCAGCGAGGTGCCCTTGGCCGCCCAGTCGCGCGACGAGCCGGAGCCGTACTCCTTGCCCGCGAGCACGACCAGCGGGATGCCCGCGGCGATGTAGTGCTCCGAGGCCTCGAACACGCTGGTGACCTCGCCACCGGCGGTGAAGTCACGGGTGACGCCGCCCTCGGTGCCGGGCGCCAGCTGGTTGCGCAGGCGGATGTTGGCGAACGTGCCCCGGATCATGACCTCGTGGTTGCCGCGGCGCGAGCCGTAGGAGTTGAAGTCACGCTGCTCGACACCGTGCTCGGCGAGGTAGCGACCGGCCGGGCTGTCCTTCTTGATCGCACCAGCAGGGCTGATGTGGTCGGTGGTGACCGAGTCGCCGAGCTTGAGCAGCACGCGAGCACCCGCGATGTCCTCGACCGGGGTCGGCTCGTCGGGCATGCCGTCGAAGTACGGCGCCCGGCGGACGTAGGTGGAGTTCTCGTCCCACTCGAAGGTGTTGCCCTCGGGCGTGGGCAGCGACTGCCAGCGCTCGTCACCGGCGAAGACGTCCTTGTAGGAGTCGCCGAACATCTCGGAGTTGATCGCCATCGCGATCGTCTCCTCGATCTCGGTCGGCGTCGGCCAGATGTCCTTGAGGAAGACGTCGTTGCCGTCCTGGTCCTGGCCGAGCGGGTCGCCGAACAGGTCGAGGTCCATCGAACCGGCCAGCGCGTAGGCCACCACGAGCGGCGGCGACGCGAGGTAGTTCATCTTGATGTCGGGGTTGATCCGACCCTCGAAGTTGCGGTTGCCAGACAGCACGCTGGTCACGGCCAGGTCTGCCTCGTTGACCGCGGCCGACACCTCGGGGATGAGCGGGCCCGAGTTGCCGATGCAGGTCGTGCAGCCGTAGCCGACCAGGTTGAAGCCCAGCTTGTCGAGGTAGGGCGTGAGGCCCGACTTCTCGTAGTAGTCGCTGACGACCTTGGAGCCGGGGGCGAGCGTGGTCTTGACCCACGGCTTGCGCTGCAGGCCCTTCTCGACCGCCTTCTTGGCCAGCAGCGCCGCACCGATCATCACGCTCGGGTTGGAGGTGTTGGTGCAGCTGGTGATCGCGGCGATCGTGACCGCGCCGTGCCCGATCTCGTAGTCCTGTCCGTCGAGGGTGACGGTGGCCTTCGCGTCGGGGTTCTCGGTGTAGTCGGCGAGGGCGGTGCGGAAGCTCTCCTGCGCCTTCGTGACCTCGACCCGGTCCTGCGGACGCTTGGGTCCGGCGAGGCTCGGGACGACGGTGGAGACGTCGAGCTCGAGTTTCTCGCTGTAGCGCGGCTCGGCGCTCGGGTCGTGCCAGAGACCCTGCTCCTTGGCGTAGGTCTCGACCAGCGCGAGCTGCTCCTCGGACCGGCCGGTCAGGCGGAGGTAGTCGACGGTCTGCTGGTCGATCGGGAAGACCGCGATCGTGGAGCCGAACTCGGGGCTCATGTTGCCGATCGTGGCGCGGTTGGCCAGCGGCAGTGCGGAGACGCCGGGGCCGTAGAACTCGACGAACTTGCCGACGACGCCGTGCTTGCGCAGCATCTCGGTGATCGTGAGCACGAGGTCGGTGGCGGTCGCACCCTCGGGCAGGTCGCCGTTGAGCTTGAAGCCGACGACGCGCGGGATCAGCATGCTGACCGGCTGGCCGAGCATGGCGGCCTCGGCCTCGATGCCGCCGACGCCCCAGCCGACGACGCCGATGCCGTTGACCATGGTGGTGTGGGAGTCGGTGCCGACGCAGGTGTCGGGGTAGGCCTGGAGCTCACCGTCGATCTCACGCGTGAACACGGTGCGGGCGAGGTGCTCGATGTTGACCTGGTGCACGATGCCGGTGCCGGGCGGGACGACCTTGAAGTCGTCGAACGCACCCTGGCCCCAGCGCAGGAACTGGTAGCGCTCGCGGTTGCGCTCGTACTCGATCTCGACGTTGCGCTCGAAGGCCTCAGGCGTGCCGAAGACGTCGGCGATGACCGAGTGGTCGATGACCATCTCGGCGGGCGCGAGCGGGTTGATCTTGGTGGCGTCGCCGCCGAGCTCGGCCATGGCCTCACGCATCGTGGCGAGGTCGACGACACAGGGCACACCGGTGAAGTCCTGCATGATCACGCGCGCCGGCGTGAACTGGATCTCCTTGTCGGGCTCGGCCGACTCGTCCCACCCGGCGAGCGCCTTGATGTCGTCGGCGGTGATGTCCGCGCCGTCCTCCGTGCGGAGGAGGTTCTCGAGGAGCACCTTGAGGCTGAACGGCAGCGAGTCGACGTCGAGTCCGTCACCCTTCACCGCGTCCAGGCGGAAGATCTCGTAGGACTTGCCGTCCACGTCGAGGGTGCTCTTGGCACCGAAGCTGTCCTGACTGGCCATCCGCCACATCTCCTGAGTTGTCTTCGTGGATCACTGAGCCGTGTGCCGCCCATCTTGCCGCCGCACAGTGAAGGCGGGGAAGCAAGGCGACCCTAAGTTCGGGTCCGGGGCCTACGGCGTTTTTGTCTTGACATCAAGATACATGACGCCGAGAGAGGTGTCACGCGATGCCCGCCCGCGCGTCGAGCCGCTGGAGCAGGTCGTGGGCCGCCAGCTCGACCGCCTTGTGCCGCCACTCCGCCGCCCGGTAGACGCAGGCGATCAGTCCGCTGCGATGGACACGGCGCAGGTCGCCGTACACGAACGCGTAGCGCGCCTTGGTCTCGTCGTTCGCCCCCTCGGTCAGGCCCAGGTGCCAGGCGGCGTAGTCCTGCCACGGGTGGGAGTCCAGATAGGCGTTCTCAGCACCGGCGCCGGGCTGGATCTCGCCCCAGTCACTGTCGAGGGCGTACTGGCGAGCGGTGATGAGGGTGCGGGCGTGCTCGACCGCGTCAGGGTTGACGGTGTAGGTCGCCATGCACGTCGACGCTACTCACGTCTGGGCATTCGCACGAGGGCGAAGTCACCCGGCCTGCGGTTGCGGGACTTCTTCGTGTCCGCCAGCGCCCATGCGGGGATCCTCACCCGCGAGCGGCGAGACGGTCGCCAGCCCTCCCGCGCCTCGGCGACCAGCTCCCGCCACGTCGGGTGGTCGTCGCGATCGGCCAAGGAGGGCGGCCGGACGAACGGCCACCACCTGCTGTAGCGCACCCGCGGCAGCTCCAGCTCAGCCGATCGGCCGAGGATCTCGTTGTACCAAGGGGTCGTCTCCGACCCCTCCGGCGCCCACCAACCCTCCGCCCACACGAACGCGTGCGCCGGATAGCGCCGGTCGCCCGCGTCCCTCGCAGCGTCGCGGCGCATGGGCTTCACGCGCTCACCGTCGCCGTTCACCGCGGCCAGGCCCAGCTTCGCGAGCTCCAGGATGCGCACCAGCATCCGAGCCGTGGGTGAGGTCCGACCGGTCTCCCACTTGGCGACCGCCGACTGCGACACCCCCAGCTGGTGCGCCAGCTCTCGCTGCGACCACCTCGCCAAGCGGCGTACGCGTCGAATCAGCCCCGGGACGTCCTGGTCGTCCGCACCCGACTCGACGGACCGTGTCTCCTGCTCCTGGCTCTCCATCCATCTCCCCCGATGGTCGCTCGATCTGTCCTGGAGCCATGACAGCAGGAGCCACCGACACCGGCCCTACGACCTGAGTCCGGTGAAGACTCAGGTCAAAGGGCCGGGCAGGGAAGGCAGCGGCAGGGTGGCGGCCGGGCGGGCAGCCCCGACCGAACCCGGTGTTCAGCGCGTGAGCAGCGCGACGCACTCGACGTGGTGGGTCATCGGGAAGAGGTCGAAGGCCCGGAGCCGCTCGAGGCGATAGCCGTGCTCGGCGAAGATCGCGACGTCGCGAGCCAGGGCAGCCGGGTCACAGGCGACGTAGGCGACGGCGCGGGGTGCGCGGTCGACGACCTGCTCGACGACGACCCGTTTGGCTCCCTCGCGGGGCGGGTCGAGGACGACGAGGTCGATGGGTTCGTCGTACGCCGCCGCGAGCACCTTCTCCACGGGGCCGCACTCGACGACGGCGCCCTGGTGGGAGGCGAGGTTCTCCTTCGAGTGCCGAGAAGCAGCCCGGTCAGCCTCGACGGCGATCACCCGGGTGCCGTCGCCGACGGCATCGGCCAGGAATCGGGCGAAGAGGCCCACCCCGGCGTAGAGGTCGAGGACCCGCTCCCCCGGCTGGGGATCGAGCATGGTGAGCACCGAGGACACCAGCGTGGAGGGGGCACCAGGGTGGACCTGCCAGAAGCCATCAGCCTCCACCAGGAAGTGGCGATCCAGCACGGACTCGGTCAGCGTTAGCCCGGGTGTCGGTTCACGGGCATCGACGGTCGCGATCAGGCAGTCGTCGACCGGCACGACCCGACGCGACCGGTGGGCCCGCAGCCCGCGCTGGCCGTCGGGGGTGTGCGCCCACTGCATGCGGGTCCGCCAGCGCAGGCCCTGCTCGTCCCTGGGGACCGGCTCGACCGTGACGTCGAGGTCGAGGCCGGCGAGGCGTCGCAGCTGCTCGGACACCACGGCTCCCTTGAGCGCGCGCTGGGCGGGCAGGGAGACGTGCTGGAAGTCGCAGCCCCCGCACAACCCCGGCCCGGCGACGGGGCAGGGCGCCTGCACCCGGTCGGGTGAGGGGTCGAGGACGCTGATCGCGTCACCGCGCCAGAAGCGGTCGCCGTCCGTGCCCTCAGTGATCTCCAGGACGACCTGCTCACCCGGCAGGCAGTGCCGCGTGAACACCACCCGTGACTCGGGCTCCGGGAGCCGGACGATGCAGTGGCCACCGTGGGCGACCGGGCCCACGACCGCCTCGAAGCGCTCGCCGACCCGCGAGCGACCGCGCTCCTTTCGGGGACGGGCGTGCCGGCTCACGGATCGATCCGGCGGTCGTGGTCGACGTCGCCCGTGTCGCGCATGACGCGACCCCGGCGCAGGTCGCCGGCCTGGACGCGCTTGTCCTCGCGGGACCCACGCTCCTGCGCGATCAGCGAGGACCGCAGCTGGTAGGGCACCGAGATGACCATGACACCGGGGGTGAACAGTAACCGGCCCTTGAGCCGCAGGGCGGTCTGGTTGTGCAGGATCTGCTCCCACCAGCGGCCCACGACGTACTCGGGGATGTAGACGGCGACGACCCCGCGCGGGTTGGACCGGCGGATCTCCTGGGCGTACTCGACGATCGGGCGCACGATCTCGCGGTACGGCGAGTGCAGCACCTTGAGCGGGGTGCCCAGGTTGCGCTCGTCCCAGTCCTCCAGCAGCTTGTTCGTCGCTGCGGCGTCGATCGAGACGTAGACACCCTCGAGCAGGTTGGGTCGGGTCGCCTTGGCGAACGCCAGAGCCCGCAGGGTCGGCTTGTGCAGCTTGGAGACGAGGACGATGGCGTGCACGCGCGTCGGCAGCAGCTTGTCCTGCTCGTCGGCGGCGAGCTCGGTCTCGACCATCGCGTAGTGGTTGCTGATGCCCTTCATGACGAGGAAGAACACGACCATCGCGATGATCGTGATCCAGGCACCCGACAGGAACTTGGTGACCAGGACGATCACCAGCACCACCGCGGTCATGCAGAGGCCGAACGTGTTGATCGCCCGCGACCGCATCATCCGCCGCCGCTCCACGGGGTCGTGGGTGAGCTTCAGGTGACGGGTCCAGTGCCGGATCATCCCGAGCTGGCTCAGGTTGAAGGAGACGAAGACACCCACGATGTAGAGCTGGATCAGCTTGGTCGTCTCGGCCTCGAAGACCACGATCAGCACGATCGACATGGCAGCGAGGAACACGATGCCGTTGCTGTAGGCGAGCCGGTCGCCTCGCGAGCCGAGCGAGCGCGGCGCCAGTCCGTCCTGGGCGAGGATCGAGCCGAGCACCGGGAAGCCGTTGAAGGCCGTGTTGGCCGCGAGGACCAAGATGATGCCGGTGACGGTGACGACGAAGTAGAACCCCGGCGGGAAGCCCTGGAAGACGCCGTTGGCGATCTGGGAGATGACCGGGTGCTGCTCGTAGTCGCCGGGCAGGGCACCGCCGGCGGCGGTCCGCAGCCGTTCGATCTCGTGCGGGTCGACGTACCGGATGCTCATCTGCTTGGCCAGGACGATGACGCTCATCATCATCGAGACGGCGATCAGCCCCAGGAGCAGCAGCGTGGTCGCGGCGTTCTTGCTCTTGGGCCGCTTGAAGGCGGGCACCCCGTTGGAGATCGCCTCGACCCCGGTCAGGGCGGCACACCCCGACGAGAAGGCGCGGGCCAGCAGGAACACCATCGCAACCTGCGTCAGCGGGCCGTCCCAGCCCTCCGCGGGTTCGATCTTGAGGTCGGCACTCTCTGCCATCGGCAGGTCGCCCAGCAGCAGCTGCACGAGGCCGTAGGCGCACATGCCGAGGATGGAGACCATGAAGAGATAGGTCGGTACGGCGAAGAAGGAACCGGACTCGCGCACGCCACGCAGGTTGAGCGCCGTCAGCACCACCACTGCCCCACTGGCCACCAGCGCCTCGTGCCCGATCAGCAGGGGAATCGCACCAGCGGCGTACTGCGACGCCGACGAGATGGACACCGCGACGGTGAGGACGTAGTCGACGAGCAGGGCGCTCGCGACCGTGATCCCCGCGTTGCGCCCCAGGTTGACGGTGGCGACCTCGTAGTCACCGCCACCGGAGGGATAGGCATGCACGGTCTGGCGATAGGACGTCACCACGGTCAGCATCACCAGGGCCACGACCAGGCCGATCTTCCAGCTCCAGGTGTAGGCCGACACGCCCACGACGCTGAGCATGATGAAGATTTCGTCGGGCGCGTAGGCGACCGAGGAGAGAGCGTCGCTGGCGAAGACCGGTAGCGCGATGCGCTTCGGCAACAGCGTCTCGCCGAGCTGGCTGCTGCGGAGCTTGCGCCCCAGCAGGATGCGCTTTGATACGTCGCCGACACTCACGAGGGGACAGCGTAGTCATCTGCGTTACGGTTCCCTCGTGCATGTCGTCATCATGGGCTGTGGCCGGGTCGGTTCGACCCTCGCCCGAAGCCTCGAGGATCGCAACCACACGGTGTCCGTCATCGACAGCGACCCCGATGCGTTCCGCCGGTTGGGTCCGTCGTTCAACGGGGACAAGATCACCGGTTACGGCTTCGACCAGGAGGTCCTGGAGAAGGCCGGCATCCGTCGCGCCGACGCCTTCGCGGCGGTGTCGAGCGGTGACAACTCCAACATCATCGCGGCCCGCGTGGCGCGCGAGACCTTCGGCATCCAGCAGGTCGTCGCGCGCATCTACGACCCCGGCCGCGCCGAGGTCTACCAGCGCCTCGGCATCACCACGGTGGCCACGGTGAAGTGGACGGCCGACCAGGTGTTGCGGCGGGTGCTGCCCGCTGGCGCCGAGCCCGACTTCCGCGACCCGTCCGGCACGATCCGCGTCGACCACATCCAGGTGCCGGAGAAGTGGATCGGTGAACGGACCATCCACTTCCAGGAGCAGTCCCGCACCCGCATCGCGTGGATCGACCGCCTCGGCGAGGGCATGATCCCAACCCGCGAGACCGTCATCCAGGAAGGCGACATGCTGCACCTCGTGATGCGTGAAGAGATCGCCGCGCACGCCTATGCAGTGCTCGAGCGCGGACCCGAGGAGCACCGATGAGAGTCGCCATCGCCGGAGCAGGTGCCGTCGGCCGTTCGATCGCCCGTGAGCTGATCGACAACGGTCACCAGGTGCTGCTGATCGACAAGTCCCCCAACGCCATCCGGCCCGAGCGCGTGCCCAACGCCGAGTGGCTGCTGGCCGACTCGTGCGAGCTCTCCTCGCTGGAGGAGGCCCACTTCGACCGCTGCGACGTGGTCATCGCCGCGACCGGCGACGACAAGGTCAACCTGGTGACGTCCCTCCTCGCCAAGACCGAGTTCGGCGTGCCGCGCACCGTGGGGCGGGTCAACCACCCCAACAACGAGTGGCTCTTCACCGAGGCCTGGGGGGTCGACGTCAACGTGTCGACGCCGCGCATCATGTCCGCTCTCGTCGAGGAGGCCGTCAGCGTCGGCGACCTCGTGCGGCTCTTCACGTTCCGCCAGGGCAACGCCAACCTCGTCGAGATGACGCTGCCCCCGGACTCCCCCTACGTCGGGACGCCGAGCGGTCTGGTGCCGTTCCCCGACAACTGCGCGCTCGTCACGATCCTGCGCGACGGTCAGGTCTACACCCCGAGCGGGGACCAGCCCCTGGAGTCCGGCGACGAGCTGCTGTTCGTCGTCCCCTCCGACGTCGAGGAAGAGCTCGAGCGGCTGCTTTCCCCCCGCACCCACGGCGGCTGAACCCCCGGCAGCAGGTCAGTCGGCAGCCGGACCCGTCGACGTCTGCTGGGTCGAGGACGCCGAGGACGTCGCGGTCTCCGTCATCGGGGTGTGGTTGCGCGCCAGCACCCACACCATCGCGCCGAGCGCAGCGAGCTGCAGCGGCCAGCCGAGCCCGATCTTGGCGACGCCCAGGATCGCGACGGCGGTGTCGGGGTCCATCGATCCCGAGTTGCCGGCCAGCCAGATGGGCGCCTGCACGACGACGCGCAGCATGCACGGCAGCACCAGCAACCACGTCAGCCGCGTGCACAGCTTCACGATCTGCTTGTCCTGGTGCCACGCGGTGGGGTCGCCGGTCACGCTGCCGACCATGAACCCGACGATCGGCCAGCCGATCAGGCAGGTGAGGGCCAGCACCACGGTGTAGCCCGAGTTGTAGAGGATCCCGGGCAGGAAGTAGGCCAGCGCCTGCTCCTGCTCGCTGCCGCCGCTCGCCGCGGACCTCGCCACGAACAGCCAGCCGATGCCGATGCCGACGAGGGCGTTGACGACGAACTGCACCGACGAACGCTGGACGAGGCGCACCACCAGCAGCAGCACCGCCGCCGAGACGCTGAGCGCCAGCGCCAGCGTGAGCTCCCCCGTGGTCAGCCACAGGACGGTGAAGGCGATGGTCGGGACGGCAGCCTCGATCATGCCGCGTCGACCGCCCAGGGCCTGGGAGAGCTGCCGGCGGACGACGGCCTCCACGGTCTCGACGGAGGCTGGAGCTGCGGACTTCACGGGATCGGTCACCGGGCCGGTCACGGAATCAGCTCGTAGCGCGGGTTGAACAGCACGCGGTGACCGGTCGCGGAGCCGATGCGACCCTCGACGCGCATGGCGCGCCCGGGGCCGATGCCGGCGATGCGCCGACGGCCGAGCCAGACGATCGTGATGACGCCGCTGCCGTCCTCGAGCTCGGCCTCGAGTGCTGGTGCGCCGCCGCGCGGGCGCAGCGTCACCGTCTTGATCGTGCCGCGGAGGCTGACGCGCTCGCGGTCCGGCGCCTCGGCGATGGAGACGTCACCGGCGACCGAGTGGGTCGCACGCAGGTCACGGGCGTGTGCCTCGCCGCTGTCGGCCCAGCGCGAGAGGCTGCGCCGCAACCGGCTCCTCTTGTCGGCGGAGTCGGCGTCGGATGTCGTGTCGCCCATGACGGCGTTCACTGCACCCGTCGAGCCTGGTCGGGCAGGATCGCCGGGAGCGGCTCGCCGACCGGCATGGCGACCGCACCGCGGCGTACGACGACCTGGCCCAGCGCGTCCTCCCAGTCCTGCGCCGAGTCCGGCTGGAGGGCGGGGCGTCCCAGGAGTGATGCGCGCAGCATCCAGCGGTCGCCGTTGATGCCGATGATCCGCGACGGCTGGAGGCCCACGGAGCCGTCGGGCTTCTTCACCGGGACCTGGCACATCAGCTCGGTGCCGAAGCGACCCTCGCGCTCCTCGGCCTGGCCGCCCCTGCCGGCGATGTCGGCCTGGATCTGCGGACGCACGGTGCCCCAGAGGTCACCGTTGCGGGGGGCGGCGAACGCTTGGATCTCCAGCGCACCGTCCTGCCCGGCGAGCATGACTGCCTGCACCGTGCCGCTGGCCTCGTCGACCTGCAGCCGGAGCTCACGACCCTCGCTGGGTGCGATCAGCAGCGACCCGAGGTCGACACGCTGCACCCCGTCGCCGGCGACCTGGGACTCGTCGAAGGGACCGTCGGTGCGCGGCTCCGCCGGCTCGGACGCAGCCGAGGTCGCCTCGACTGCGGGCTCGCTCGGCTCCGTGCCCACCTCGGGGGTGGGCTCCGACTTGCGACGGAACTTCACGTCAGTCACTCCATTCGTCGTGATGCAAGAATTTCGGGCGGCTCATGTGCGCGCGAAGCCACCAGTAGAACCGTAGCCCCCCGCGCCGCGAACGGAGTCCGGCAGTGCGTCGACCTCGACGAAACGCGCGCGCTCGAAGCGCTGGATGACGAGCTGGGCGATGCGGTCACCGCGCTGCAGGCTCACCGGCGACACCCGGTCGTGGTTGACCAGCAGCACCTTGATCTCGCCGCGGTAGCCCGCGTCGACGGTGCCGGGGGTGTTGACGATGGACAGCCCGTGGCGCGCGGCCAGCCCGGACCGCGGGTGGATCAGGGCGACGAAGCCCTCCGGCAGCGCGATCGAGATGCCGGTCGGCACGAGCGCTCGCTCCCCCGGCGCCAACGTCACGTCGACCGCGGTCTGCAGGTCGGCACCGGCGTCGCCCGGGTGGGCGTAGGCGGGCATGGGCAGGTCGCGGTCGAGGCGGACGATCGCGACGTCGAGGTCGGTCACCGGCAGGTCGATCTGTTGGTCGGACACGGGCGGAGAATCTACCCGGCAACGTGACCTCAGCACCGCCCCCATAGGCTCTCCCGCGTGGAGTTCGCGGAACGGCTGAGCGTGCCGCTGCGCTGGTGGGTGCAGGGGACGATGCTGGTCGCCACCTTGTGGCTGGCCCTGGTGGTCGCCGTACCCCTCGCCGTCGCCTGGACGGTGACCGGTGTGGCCCTTGCTCTCATGGTCGCCCTGTTCGTGTCGTACGGCGCTGCGCGGGTCACCGTCGACCGCGACGTGCTCCGGGCCGGGGCCGCCCACATCTCCACCGACCACGTCGGCGCGGTGACCGCCCTCGACGCCGAGGCGATGCGGCTCCAGGCCGGCCGGGACGCCGACGTGCGTGCCTTCCTGCTGCTGCGGCCCTACCTCAAGCGCGGGGTGCGGGTCGACCTGACCGACCCGAGCGACCCGGCGCCCTACTGGCTGATCAGCTCGCGTCGCCCCGACGAGCTGGCGGCCGCGCTCACGACTGCGACCCGCTGACACCTGCAGCACTGGGTAGGGTGGTTCGTATGGCATCTGACAGCAGCAAGGCATGGTCTGCCTTCTCGCTCGTCGCCGCCCTCGGGGCAGCAGCGGTCGCGAAGAAGGGCCTCAACACGACGTGGCGGGCAGCGACGGGCAAAAACCCGCCGGCCAACCCCGCCGACCCCGACGTCGACATCCTGGAGGCCGTCGCGTGGGCCGCTGCGAGCGGCACGTTCGTCGCGCTGGCCCGAATGTTCGCCACCCGCCGGGCGGCGAACTACTACGCGAGGTCGACCGGGCACCTGCCCAAGCCCCTCCAGAAGGACAACCAGGACGCCGACGCCGCTGCGGCACCGACGACCTGACCTCCTGCACAGAGCACTCGAGGCCGCGTCCCCCTGGGGGGACGCGGCCTCGTTCGTGTTCTGGGTGACCAGGCCCGAATCATCGGGCCCGCATCAGCTCACACGCAGTCGCGGCAGATCAGCTTCTTCTCGTCCGCGAGCTGCGAGCGGTGGTGCACCAGGAAGCAGCTCATGCAGGTGAACTCGTCCTCCTGGCGGGGCATCACCTCGACAGCGAGCTCCTCGTGCGACAGGTCGGCGCCGGGCAGCTCGAAGGATTCGGCAGCCTCGGTCTCGTCCTCGTCGACCTTGCCGGAGTTCTTGTCGTGGCGACGAGCCTTGAGCTCTTCAATGCTCTCTTCGCTCTGGTCTTCCTCGGTCTTGCGCGGCGCGTCGTAGTCAGTAGCCATCTTCGTCCCTCTCACCCTCAGCACGAGTCCCCTGGGTGTGGGGCCTCGTCATGCTCGTCGGCGCCAGATTGTGCACCATGTAGGTCCGGTCCGCCACGGCGGACCCGATCAGTGCGGTGAACAGGTGATGAAGCCCTCGTATTCCCGAGCTCGTCAGGCCAGGAATCCGGCCCGGCCCAGCGCGGCCACGAACGTGTCCCAGCCGTCCGCCGGCGCCCCCACCACCAGGGCCTCGACGGCCGCCTCGGGGACGATCTCGCGCAGCCGTCCGGGCAGCAGCCCGAACCGCCCACCGGCCTCGGTCAGCACCAGTCCACCGGCGCTGTGGTCCCACGGGTTGGGGCCCTCCTCGACGTAGGCGTCGCCGCTGCCGTCCGCGATGTGGCACAGGTCCAGGGCGCACGACCCCATGCGCCGGATGTCGCGCACGTGCGGGAGCAGCGCGGCCACGCAGGCGGCCTGGTGGGCGCGCACGTCGCTGCGATAGCCGAAGCCCGTCAGCACGAGCCGTTCGGCGAGCGGCGGGCTGGGGCGTACGGCGATGGGCCGGCCGTCGCACGTCGCGCCGGCGCCCCGCGCGGCGGCGTACTCCGCCCCCGAGGAGCCGTTGACCACGACGCCTGCGACGACCGCGCCGTCGACCTCGGCGGCGATGGACACGGCCCAGTCGGGCAGGCCATAGAGGTAGTTGACCGTCCCGTCGATGGGGTCGACGATCCAGCGCACGCCGCTGGTGCCGGGGTGGTCCTCACCCTCCTCCCCCATGATCGCGTCGTCGGGTCGCGCGGCCAGGATGCGCGAGCGGATGAGCTCCTCGCACGCGCGGTCGGCCGCGGTGACGACGTCGACCACGCTCGACTTGGTGTCGGCGACGGCGATCCCGCCGTCGCGCATCCGCCGCGCCAGGGCGACGGCGTCGCGCGCGACGAGGAGCGCGAGGTCGCGCAGGTCGGTGGCGACGTCAGTGCCCGCGTCCGGGTTCACGAGTCGAGCCCGCACAGTGCGGGCCGCTCGCCACGCGGATTGGGACAGCAGCCGACTGCGCAGACCTCGGGCCACGCCGACAGGTCGCCGACCGCCGCACGCTCGACGGGCTCGCCGCGCTCGGCCGCGGCCCGCTCGACGAGCAGGTCGCGCACCATCGCGACGAACCGCGGGTCGACGCCGGGCGTGGCGGCACGCACGGCCTCCAGCCCGAGCTTCTCGGCGGTGGCCAGTGCCTCGGTGTCGAGGTCGTAGATGACCTCCATGTGGTCCGACACGAAGCCCACCGGCACCAGCACCACGGCCCGCGCGCCACGCTCGGAGATGGTCGCGAGGTGGTCGTTGACGTCGGGTTCGAGCCAGGGCGTGCGGGGCGAGCCGGAGCGCGAGCAGTAGACGAGGGTGTGGTCGTGGTGGCGCCCCGTCTCCTGGCGCACCCTCGAGGTGACCTCGGCGGCGACGCTGAGGTGCTGGCGGACGTAGGCGTCCCCGTCGGGTCCGCTCGTCTCGGCCATGTCGGTGGGGATGGAGTGGGTGACGAAGACGAGCTCGGCGCGCTCCCGGACGCTGTCGGGCAGCTCGGCGAGGCCGGCCAGGGTCGCGTCGACCACGGGCTCGACGAAGCCCGGGTGGTTGAAGTACTGGCGCAGCCGGTCCAGGCGCGGCCCTCCCTCGACCGTGGCCGCCGCGTCGGCGAGGTTCTCGCGGTACTGCCGGCACGAGGAGTAGGACGAGTAGGCGGAGGTGGTCAGGACCGCGGCCCGGGTGATCCCGTCGTCGCGCATCGTGGCCAGCGTGTCGGCGAGGTAGGGGTCCCAGTTGCGGTTGCCCCAGTAGACCGGCAGGTCGATGCCGCTGCCGGCCAGGTCCTCGCGGACGGCCGCGAGCAGCGTGCGGTTCTGGTCGTTGATCGGGCTACGACCGCCGAAGAGGAAGTAGTGCTCGCCGACCTCCTCGAGCCGCTCCCGCGGGATCCCCCGGCCCCGGGTGACGTTCTCCAGGAACGGCACGACGTCGTCCGGCTTCTCCGGCCCGCCGAACGACAGGAGCAGGAGCGCGTCGTAGGGCGAGACATCTGGACCGGTGGCGGAAAACATGGCCTCAGCCTAGTGATGCCACCCTCGTCACTACTCTCGTCCCATGGCTCCCTGGACGAACTGGGCAGGCACCGAGGCTGCTGATCCGCGCCACGTCGTGACCCCCACCACGACCGAGCAGGTCGTGCAGGAGGTCGAGCGTGCGATCGCGCAGCGGACCACGGTGAAGATGGCCGGCACCGGGCACAGCTTCACCGGCATCTCCGCACCCGTCGACACCATGCTGCGACCCGACCGCCTCGCCGGCATCGTCTCGGTCGACCGCGACGCCATGACCGTGACCGCGCTGGCCGGCACTCCCCTCCACGTGCTCAACGCCCAGCTCGGGCGGCTGGGGCTGTCCCTGCACAACATGGGTGACATCGAGGAGCAGACACTGGCCGGGGCCACCTCCACCGGCACCCACGGCACCGGCGGCACCGTCGCCTCGCTCTCGGCGCAGATCGCGGCGTTCTCCATGGTCACCGGGCGCGGCGAGGAGGTCCACGCCTCGCCGTCGTCCCACCCCACCCTGTTCGAGGCCGGCCGGATCGGGCTCGGGGCCCTGGGCGTCCTGACGGAGATCACGCTCCACGTCGAGCCGCTGTTCGCCCTCCAGGCGCACGAACGGCCGATGTCGTGGGACACCGCGCTGTCGACGTACGACGAGATGACCCGCGAGCACCACCACGTCGACGTCTACTGGTTCCCGCACACCGACCGGGTGATGACCAAGGTCAACGACCGCCTGGCCGAGCTGGACGACCTCCGCCCGCTGAGCCGCTGGCGGCACTGGCTCGACGACGAGCTCCTGTCCAACACGGTGTTCGGGATGATCACGTCCCTCGGCACCCGCGCCCCCGCCACGATCCCCCGGCTCAACCAGGTGTCGGGCCGTGCCCTGTCCGAGCGCTCCTACAGCGACATCGCCCACCGGGTCTTCACGTCACCGCGACGCGTCCGGTTCAAGGAGATGGAGTACGCCCTGCCGCGCGAGGCCGGCCTCGAGGCGCTGCGGGAGGTGCGCCGGGTCATCGACGCGTCCTCGTGTCGGATCGGCTTCCCGGTCGAGATCCGCTCGACGCCGGCCGACGACATCGCCCTGTCGACCTCGTCGGGCCGCGCGTCGATGTACCTCGCCTTCCACGTGCCCGTGCGGGCCGACCACACCGGCTACTTCGCCGGCGTCGAGGACGTGCTGCGGGCCTTCGACGGCCGCCCTCACTGGGGCAAGATGCACACCCTCGCGGCCGACGACCTGGCCAAGCTCTATCCGCGGTACGACGAGTTCCTCGCGCTGCGCGACGAGCTGGACCCGGACCGGGTGTTCACCAACCCCTACCTCCGACGGGTCCTGGGCGACTGATCGCGCGGCCGCGGGAGCCGGCTCAGACGTTGGACGGCCCGCGCGGCAACGGGGCGCGGATGTCGAGGACGATCGAGAGCAGGCGCAGCACGAGGCAGACCCCGAAGCCGGCCGAGGCCACGAGCCCGAACGGCTGGCCGGCGAGGTCCAGGGCCACCGCAATGCCCGCTCCGGCCAGGGCCGGCGTGGCGTAGAGGTTGCTGTTGAAGATCTCGGGCGGTCGACCGGCCAGCAGGTCGCGGACCATGCCGCCGCCGATCCCCGTCACCATGCCCATCAGTGCCGCGGGCACCGGACCGAGGCCGTACTCCACGGCCTTCAGGGCCCCCGTCACGCAGAAGAGCGACAGCCCGAACGCGTCGAAGACGTCGACCACGCGCTCCAGCCGGCCCACGGTCGGGTGGAACGCGAAGGTGACCAGGCCGGCGGCGACCGGCACGATCAGGTAGCGCCAGTCGGCGAGCGCGGCCGGGGGCGTCGCGTCGATCAGCACGTCGCGCAGGAACCCGCCGCCGAGGCCTGTCGTGCCGGCGAGCACCAGCACCCCGAACACGTCGAAGCCCTTGCGCACCGCCACCAGGGCTCCGGAGGTGGCGAATACGAAGATGCCGAGCAGGTCGAGCACCACCAGGGCGGCGGCCGAGTCCGGGAGGGCGATCACCGGAGCACGCTATCCGTAGGCACGCCGCTCCGGTAGCCGGGCTCCACGCCCGCGCTGGCGTAGGCTCGTGGGGACCGGACACAGGCGTGTCGACCACCACCTGCAGGAGTGCAGCATCCATGGCCCACCTCACGCTCGCGGGACTGAGCGACGACGGGAAGCGCCTGCTGCTGGTGGATGACAACGGAGCCGAGTTCACCCTCGACATCGACGCCCCCCTCCGTGCCACCCTCCGTGGCGAACACGCCCGCATCGGCCAGTTGGAGATTCAGATGGACAGCGCCCTTCGCCCCCGCGACATCCAGACCCGCATCCGTGGCGGCGAGACGGCCGAGTCGGTGGCGCAGGCGGCCCAGACCACGATCGAGAGGATCATGGTCTTCGCCGCGCCCGTGCTCGCCGAGCGCGCCCACGTCGCGCAGCGCGCCCAGGCCTCCTCGCTGCGGCGCAAGGCCGGCGACACCGGTGCCCGCACGCTCGGTGAGGCCGTCAGCGCCCACCTCCACACCTTCAACATCGATCCCGCTGTCGTCGAGTGGGACGCCTGGCGCCGTGAGGACGGCCGCTGGACCCTCACCGGCGCGTTCCGCACAGCGCAGCGCAAGGGCACGGCCACCTTCGCCTTCGACATGCGCGGCAACTTCGTGACCTCCGAGGACGAGGACGCCCGCTGGCTCGTCGGTGAGGCCGTCGGCCGCCCTGCCGCGGCCGCCGCCCCCCGTGCCCGTGACGAGCAGCCGCCGACGCGGGTGCGCCGGCTCAACGCCGTACCCGCCGAGGAGCTGCCGCTCGGCGAGGACGCGATCGAGCTCGTCGCCGACGAACCGGACGACGCCAGCCCGGCCGAGACCACGATCGACCTCACCGAGGCCGGCCTGGGCACAGAGCAGCCCGTCGAGGCCTACCTCGCCGAGGACGCCGAGGAGGGCGCGGACTCCTCCGACGACGATTCCGAGCAGGACACTCCGCCGAGCGAGCCCGCCGCCGAGGACGACCGCAGCCCCGCTGCCGACGAGCCGCCGTCGCGCCGCCCCGCCCGCAAGGCCCGTGGCCGCGCGTCGGTGCCGAGCTGGGACGAGATCATGTTCGGCGGGCCCGGCGAGAAGTAGATCTTCGTCCTCGTCAGCGAAGCAGTCCTTCACTAGTCTCCGGTCATGTCCTACTTCGTCACCGGCGCCACGGGCTTCATCGGCCGTCACCTCGTCGAGGAGCTCCTCGACCACCGCGAGGGCGACGTCTTCGTCCTCGTCCGACCCGGCTCGCGCGGTCGCATCGACGCCCTGATCCGACGCTGGGGCACCGACCGGGTGATCCCGGTGGAGGGCGACCTCGCCACGCCCGGGCTCGGTGTGGATCCGGCGTGGACCGCGGCCAACACGGGGAAGATCGACCACTTCTTCCACCTCGCGGCGATCTACGACATGACGGCCGACGACGCCACCAACGACGCGATGAACGTGGACGGCACCCGCCACGCGCTGGCCCTCGCCGAGGAGATCGGCGCCGGTTGCTTCCACCAGGTCTCCAGCGTGGCCGCGGCCGGGGACCACCGCGGGACCTTCGACGAGACGATGTTCGCGGAGGGGCAGCACCTGCCGTCGCCCTACCACCGCACGAAGTACGAGTCCGAGGCGATCGTCCGTGACGAGTCCACCGTGCCGTGGCGGGTCTACCGCCCGGCGATCGTGGTCGGGCACTCCGAGACGGGCGCGATGGACAAGGTCGACGGTCCCTACTACTTCTTCCCCGTCCTCAAGCTGCTGCGCGACAACCTCCCGGCGTGGCTGCCGCTGGTCGGCGTCGACCTCGGTGACACCAACCTCGTGCCCGTCGACTACGTCGCCAAGGCCATGGACCACCTGGCGCACGCCCCTGGCCACGACGGCGAGGCCTTCCACCTCGTCAACCCCGAGCCACAGCCGGTCGTGGAGACGATCGGACTCTTCTGCGCGGCCGCCGGTGCGCCGCGCTTCGCCACCCCGATCGACCGACGGATCACGGCCTCCAAGCTGGTGCCGCGGCCCCTGCGGCCCTCGACGATGGTGGGAGCACTGGTCCGATCGGGGCCGATCCAGCTCCTGCTCGACCAGACGATCGGGCGTGCCGGCATCCCGGCCGAGGTCGTCGGCCACACCAGCTTCACGGCGGTCTTCGACTCTCGCCGTACGGAGGAAGCACTCGCCGGCTCGGGCATCGCGGTGCCCGACCTGGAGTCCTACGCCCGCACGCTGTGGGGCTACTGGGAGGACAACCTCGACGAGACGACGGGGCGCAGCTCGACCAACCGCGCGGCTCTCGAGGGCAAGCACGTCGTCATCACCGGCGCCTCGTCCGGCATCGGCCTGGTGACCGCGCTCAAGGTCGCGCAGTGCGGCGGCATCCCGGTGCTGGTCGCCCGCGGCAAGGACAAGCTCGAGGAGACCCGGGCGCTGATCGAGCAGCGCGGTGGGCAGGCCCACGTCTACCCGTGCGACCTGTCCGACCTAGAGGCGATCGACGCGCTGTGCACGCAGATGAGCGCGGAGCTGCCGTCGATCGACTTCGTCATCAACAACGCCGGCCGCTCGATCCGCCGCTCGCTGCGGCTCTCCTACGACCGCTTCCACGACTTCGAGCGCACGATGCAGCTCAACTACTTCGGCGCGATCCGGCTGATCATGGGGCTGATGCCCGCGATGCAGAGGCAGAAGTCTGGCCACATCGTCAACGTCAGCTCCATCGGAGTCCAGACCAATCCCCCGCGTTTTGCCGCGTACGTCGCCTCGAAGGCCGCCCTCGACTCGTGGTCCAACGTCGTGGCCAGCGAGGTCGTCGGCAACGGCGTCACGTTCACCAACATCCACATGCCCCTCGTACGGACGCCGATGATCGCGCCGACCAAGCTCTACGACAAGTTCCCCACGATATCGCCGGCCCAGGCCGCCGACATCCTCATCAGGGCCATGGTCGACCGGCCGCACGAGATCAACACCGCGCTGGGCAACGTCGGTGCGATCGCGCACACGGTGGCGCCGAAGGCGGCGTTCAGGTTGCTGAACATGGCCTATCACGTGTTCCCCGACTCGGCGGCCGCCAAGGGAGAGACGCCCGACGGTGGCACCCGCGAGTCCGAGCAGATCATGTTGGCGAAGGTCTTCAAGGGCATCCACTGGTGAGACTCACTGCGCTCAACATCCACCCCGTCAAGAGCATGGCGATCCGGCCCGTGGCCTCGGCGGACGTGCTCTTCGGCGGGCTCGCGACCGACCGGTCGTGGGGAGTCGTCGATGCCGACGGCGTGGTGCTCACCGCCCGGGAGGAGCACGGACTGTTCGCGGTCACGGCCGATACCCCGGCGACCGATGCCTCGCTGAGCACCGCCCTCCGGCTGCGTGCGGCCGACCTGCCCGACCTCCTGCTCGACGAACCGACCGGGGATCGCGTGCGCACCAAGGTCTTCTCCCGGGAGCTCGAGGGCATCCCCGCCGGCGCCGAGGCAGACGCGTGGCTGCGCAAGGCCGTCGGCCGCGACGACCTCCGGCTGGTCTGGTGCGACGATCCGACCCGACGCACGCTCAACCCCGCCCACTCACGACCCGAGGACTTCACGGCGTACGCCGACGGCTATCCCGTCACGATCGCGACCGAGGCCTCGCTGCGCCAGCTCAACGACTGGATCACCGAAGGCGCCCTCGAGCGCGGCGAGGTCCCGCCCGCTCCCCTGCCGATGGAGCGGTTCCGGCCCAACCTCGTCGCCGACGGGGAGATCCCGTTCGCCGAGGACGGCTGGACCACGGTCGTCATCGGCGACGTGCGGTTCCGCGTCGCCAAGCAGACCGACCGGTGCGTGATGACGACGATCGACCCCGCGACGCTGGAGACCGGCAAGGAGCCGATCCGCACGCTGGCCCGGCACCGGCTCTTCGACCACAAGACGATGTTCGCGATCCACCTGGTCCCCGAGTCGACCGGCCGGATCAGCGTGGGCGACGCGGTCGAGGTCTCCTGACCCCTAGCTGCGCTCGACGGGGCGGCTCTCGTCCGATGCCCAGCCCGACCAGCTGCCCGGATAGAGCGCCGCGTCCACCCCGGCGACGGCGAGCGCGAGCAGGTCGTGGGTCGCGGTGACGCCCGAGCCGCAGTAGGCGGCGACGTCGGCGCCGGGTACGGCACCGACCGCGGCATAGATCTCGCGCAGCTCGGCCGGCGAGCGGAACGTCCCGTCCTCGGTCACGTTGCGCGACGTGTCGACGTTGGCCGCGCCGGGGATGTGGCCGGCGACCGGGTCGATCGGCTCGATCTCCCCGCGGTAGCGCTCCGGTGCGCGGGCATCGATGAGGACGTCGACGTCGCACACGTCCGACGCGTCCACGACCCGCATCGACCCGGGCGTGCCCTCGAAGTCACCCGGCTCCGGTGCGACCGACTCCGTGCTGACCGCGCCACCCGCCGCGACCCAGGCGGGCCAGCCGCCGTCGAGCACCCGCACGTCGGGGTGCCCGTGGTCGCGCAACAGCCACCACGCGCGCCCGGCCGCGCGGCCCTGCCAGTCGTCGTGGACGACCACCGGCCGGTCGCCGCTCACCCCGGCACGCCGCATGGCCGCGACGAACACCTCCGGGTCCGGCAGGGGGTGTCTCCCCCGCTCGTCCACCGGGTCTGCGGGTGCGCTCGCGAGCTCGGTGTCGAGGTCGACGTACGCCGCTGTGGGGATGTGCCCCGACGCGTGTTCCTCGAAGCCGGTCGGCCCGCCCATCCGGTAGCGCACGTCGAGGACGGTGACCCCCGCGAGGATCGAGGACAGCTCGGCGGCCGAGATCAGGGGAGAGCTCACGCAGCCAACCGTAGTGCCGCCGCGCTCGACCGGATGTGACAGGATCTCGCGTCGTGGCTGAACTGCATTTCTTCACCGGGACGATGGACAGTGGCAAGTCGACCCTGGCGCTGCAGACCAACCACAACCACGCTGCGCGCGGCCGGGTCGGGAGGATCTTCACCAGCCACGACCGCGCCGGGCAGGCCGTGCTGTCCAGTCGCCTCGGACTGACCCACGACGCGCTCGAGGTCGCCCCCGACTTCGACTTCTGGCGCTATGTCGTGACGTCGCTGACCGCCGGCGGGCGCATCGACTACCTCGTCTGCGACGAGGCCCAGTTCTACACCCCCGACCAGATCGACCAGCTGGCGAAGGTCGTCGACGAGCTCCAGATCGACGTCTTCGCGTTCGGGATCCTCACCGACTTCCGCACCCAGCTGTTCCCCGGCAGCCGCCGGCTCGTCGAGATCGCCGACCGGATGAACGTGCTGCAGGTCGAGGCGCTGTGCTGGTGCGGCAAGCGCGCCACCCACAACGCCCGCACGGTGGACGGCAACATGGTCACCGAGGGTGACGTCGTGGTCGTCGGTGACGTCGAGGCCGCCGACGAGCCCCCGGCAGACGTGGCCTACGAGGTGCTCTGCCGCCAGCACCACCGGCGGCGCCTGACGGCGGCCCGCGCCAAGGCCGTCTCGCTCGCCCCCGAACCGCTGCCCTTCGGCTGACGCCGGCTCGGCAGGGTCAGCTGACGAGGATCGGGATCAGCATCTCGGCCGGGGTCAGTGAGCCGTGCATGCCGATCAGCTTCTTCTCGTAGGGGAAGTCGGTGGTCGAGACGATCGCCGCGTCGCCGCGGCAGGCGACCATGACGTCGCCGACGCGCGGGAGCACACCGGGCGAGACGTCCCCGAACCAGCCGCGCGCGATGGCGTCGTCGCGCGTCAGGACCAGCGCCCGCTCCCCCAGCACCTCGCGCCAGGTCGCCACGACCGAGTCCACGGAGCCGCGCGAGCAGTAGAGGTGGCGGAACCGGGCCTCGCCACCGAGCAGGTCCACGCCGTCGCGCAGCTCCAGCACCTCGTCCACGTCGACGCGCGACGCCTCGTCGGAGTCGACCATCCCGTGGTCGGCCACGACGACGAGTCGCACCGAGTGCGGCAGCGCCTCGCGCATCTGCTCGGCCTCGGCGTCGACCATCGCGAGCTGCTGGAGCCACTGCGTCGACGCGACGCCGAACTTGTGGCCGGTCCAGTCGAGGTCGGAGTCGTAGACATAGGTCAGCGACGGCGAGTACGCCGCCGCGGCGACCATCGCCGCGATCCGCTCGCCAACGCGGTCGGCGCCGACGTAGGTCGCGCCGCGGTGGGCGGCGACAGTCAGCCCGGAGCCGCCGAACTCGCGCTTGTTGACGACCGCGACGTGCACGCCGGCCGCGGTGAGGCGGGCGAAGGCCGTCGGGTGGGGCTGCCAGTCGAGCGGGTCGACCTGGTTGTCCCACGAGAGGTGGTTGATCAGCCGGTTGGTTCCGGGGATGCGCGCGGTGAAGCCGATCAGCCCGTGGGCGCCGGGGACCAGGCCGGTGCCGAGCGACGTCAGGCTGGTCGCCGTCGTCGACGGCACGCCCGCGGTGCCCACGGCCCCACCCTGGACCAGCGAGGAGAGGAACGGCGCGGCGTGCGAGTAGCGCCGGAGCAGCTCCGAGCCCAGGCCGTCGATCAGGAAGACGACGTACGCCGCTGCGTCGGGCAGCAACAGCCCGGTCGGTGCGGCACCGGCGACCGAGGGGTCGATCCCCAGCGCGCGGGCGACCGCGGGCACGACGTCACCCAGCGAGCGCTCGCCGTAGGCCGGCAGCTGGAAGTAGCTCACGCGCGTACTCGCTTCGCTCCGTGCGCGCGCGAGGCACGGTCGCGCTGTGCTGATCTGTTCACTCGCTGCGCTCGCTCACCTGGTCAGGGACGAGAGGGACTCGGCGAAGCCCAGCAACCTGCCCACGGCCTCGCCGCCGTCGGCCGCGGCCGAGACGCGCAGCGAGAAGTCGTCGCCGGCAATGACGCCGGTGTAGCCGTGGTCGGCGTCGCACTCGGGGTCGGCGCAACCGGCCGGCTCGAGGTCGATGCGACCGACACCGCCCCAGCCGATCGTCATGACGGCCTCCGCGGGCGAGGACGGGCCCGAGGTCGGGTTGGCGATCATCCGCGTGACCACGACCGAGCGGACCGCGGACAGCGAGACCGCCTCGGTGGAGGTCGAGGTGTAGGGATCGGGCAGCAGGTCGTCACCGGGGTGCTCGTCGGTGTGCGCCAGGATCAGCCGCGTCGGTGTCAGCACGGCGACGGTCAGGTGACGGCGCACCTCGTCGCGGTCGAAGGTGGGCTCGTGGTGCAGGTAGAACGCCAGCATCTCCTCGCCGCCCACCGCGGAGAAGACTCCGTCGGAGACCACCTCGGGGTAGTAGCCGGTGTGGTCGATGGCTCGTCGAAGTTCTCCCGCTGGCCCGTTGTCGGACGTCTTGCTGCGCATGGCCGCAGTCTGTCACGCAGGCTGCGGGTTCAGTCGGGCAGCGTGTCCCCCGGCGGCGTGGACAGCCGCCGGACGAACCAGTCGGAGCGGGGGTCGATGACCGGCTCGATCCTGATGGCACCGCCGAGCACCGCTGCCCCGTTGGCGCCCGCCAGGATCAGCGGCAGCTCGAGCGCCCGGACCTGGGGCAGGTCGTTCTGGATCTGCGCCACCCGGCGCACCAGTCGCTCGATCTCCGTCACGTCGACGATCTCGCTGCCGCGGTAGCCGAACAGGATCGGCGAGGCCTTGATCTCGCGGACCATGTCCTGCGCGTCGTGCTCGGCCAGCGGCGGGATCCGGAAGGACCGGTCGCCCAGCAGCTCGGTCAGCGGTCCGCCGATGCCGAAGGAGAGCACCGGCCCGAAGAGCGGGTCCTCCATCGAGGAGATCCCGACCGGCACACCCGGCGGTGCGTTCTTCTGGACGACGAAGCCGGCGGACTCGGGCTCGGTGATGAGGTCGTTGAGCGAGCTCCACGCGTCGGTCATGTCGGCGGCGGTATCGATGTTGCGCCAGACGTGGGCCAGGTCGGGGCGGTGGCGCAGGTGGGGCGCGGTCGCCTTCAGCACCACGTCCCAGCCCAGCTGGGTCCCGGCGGCCAGGGCATCGTCGAGGGTGCCGACCGGCACCGTCTCCCACAGCTCGATGCCGTACGCCGCCAACAGCTCGCGCTGCTCCGCCAACGACAGGTCGTGGCCCTCGGGGTGGTGCATGAGCAGTTCGTTGACCACGCGCCGAGCCGCCTGCCGGTCGACGAGCTCCTCGTCGGAGGCCGGCGTGTCGGGCGTGCGCAGCCACACGGCGTACTCCACGACGCGCGCGAGGGCGCGCACCGCCGCTTCCACGGCCGGGTAGGACGGCACGGAGCCGCGACCGGCGCTCGAGCCGGCGACGTCGGGGACCCGCAGGAGCTCGGGCACGCCCTCGGCACCGAGGAAGGTGGAGACGATCGGCTTGTCCGACTGCTCGCCGACGGCCGCGAGGACGTTGGCGACGTCCTCGCCGGAGACGTTGAGCGGCGGGATGTAGATCGCGGCCACGGCATCGACCTCGGGGTCGTCGATGGCGGCGTCGAGGGCGTCCTCGAAGTCCTCCGCACCCGCGTCGGCACCGAGGGCGACCTGCTTGTTGACGACCAGGCCAACACCGGTGGCGGCGTCGGCGGCGAGCAGCCCGAGGGCGTCGGAGTTGCCGACGACGGCGACCCGGCGACCACGCGGCAGCGGCTGGTGGGCCAGCAGCTGGGCGACGTCGAACATCTCCTCCAGCGTGTCCACCTGGATCACGCCCGCCTGCCGGAACATCGCGTCGACGGCCTGCCCGGGCGCGGCGATCTTGCGCACCGCGTGGCCCATCGGCACGCCCTGGGTGCTGCGGCCGGAGCGCACGGCGATGATCGGCTTGCGGCGGCTGACACGGCGGGCGATCCGGGAGAACTTGCGCGGGTTTCCGATGGACTCGAGGTAGAGCAGCACGACCTCGGTGGCGTCGTCCTCGAGCCAGTACTGCAGCAGGTCGTTGCCGGAGACGTCGGCGCGGTTGCCGGCGCTGACGAAGGTCGACAGGCCCAGGCCCCGGTTGTTGACCTTCTCCAGGATCGCCGAGCCGAGGGCGCCCGACTGGCAGAAGAAGCCGGCGCGACCGCGCGGCGGCATCAGCGAGGACAGCGAGGCGTTGAGGCTGACCTCGGGGTCGGTGTTGATGACGCCGAGGGCGTTGGGGCCGATCAGCCGCAGGCCGTAGGAGCGCGAGAGCCCGACGAGGCGGCGCTGCCGGACCCGGCCCTCCTCGCCCGTCTCTGCGAAGCCGGAGGAGATGACGACGAGTCCGTGCACGCCCTTGGCCGCGCAATCGAGGACGACGTCCTGCACGGCGTCGGCGGGCACGGCCACGATGGCGACGTCGACGTCGCCGGGGATGTCGCCGACGGTCTTGTAGGCGGGCATGCCGGACACCGCGTCGGCGCTGGGGTTGACGACGTAGACCCGGCCGGTGAAGTCGCCGGTGACGAGGTTGCGCACTAAGGCTTGGCCGATGGTGTCCTGGCGACGGCTGGCTCCGATGACCGCGACCGAGCGCGGCCGGAAGAAGCGTTCGATGCTGGCGGACTCGGCACGGTGCTCGCGCTGGGCCATCACGCCGATGGCGGTGTCGGTCGGGTCGATGCTGAACTCGAGCTCCATCACGCCCTCGTCGTAGGCGCTGGCGACCCGGTAGCCGGCGTCCTTGAAGGTGTGGATCATCGCCTGGTTGTCGGGCAGGACCTCCGCGATGAAGCGCTCGATCCCCCGCTCGCGGCCGGCCTGGGCGAGGTGCTCGAGCAGCAGCTGCCCGATGCCGCGGCCCTGGTGGCCGTCCTCGACGAGGAAGGCGACCTCGGCCTTGCCGGGCTCGACCATGTCGTAGCGGCCGACGGCGATCATCTTCTCGGCCGAGATGAGCACCAGGGCGACGCGGTTGACGTGGTCGACGCGGGTGAAGCGCTTCAGGTCCCGCTCGGAGAGGTTGGGCATCGGCGAGAAGAACCGGTAGTACTTCGACTCGTCGGAGACCCGGCTGTAGAACTCCACCATCAGCTCGGCGTCCTCGGGCCGGATCGGCCGGATGTGCGCCGACTTCCCGTCGCGCAGGAGGACGTCGGCCTCCCAGTGCCGCGGCGGCGGGGTGCTCGTCTCGGCTTCGCTGGTGGTCACGTCGGGAAATCTACAGGGCCGCAGTGGACTTCGAGCGCGCTCGTCGTTGGCGGTACGGAGAACTGTCGGAGCTTCGGCCTCTGTGGGCCAGCGTGCGCCTGACCGACGATGCCGTCGCAGGCGCGCAAGCCCTGTTCGACGCTGATCCGCAGATCGTGCGCTGGGCCCTGAGCAAAGTCTTTCGTTCCGGAAGTCGATCCGCTCAAGTCGTCGTCTTCGTCGACGTCGCAGGCAACCGCTGGGACCTGCTCGAACAACATTCGTCTGGAGGAGCGATCGGCTCGCGGAGCGTGTCAGTGCGGGATCCGCCACCGGGTCGCTCCGCGAGAGAGGGCCGGCAAACATGAACATCTCCACCGGATGGCCACCCGCGCCTGCTCAAGTTGCGACGCGCATCCGGACATGCCTAAGCGGTCATCAGGTCCGCATGGCGGCGACGAGAACCAGTTGGCGGTCACGCGGGGCGGCCCGCGACCCGCACGGCCCGGGGAGGTTGGAGCACCCGAGCGGCGCACTGGTCGGCCCTTTGGGTGGACCTCCGCCCGAACATCCCCGGTCCGACGGAACGAGCAGCCGACGGTGCTGCGGCTCGGGGGATGCGGCCTGGTACTCGGCTCGGCGTACGCCGTGTCGCGGGCGAACCGGGCGAGCGCCGGGTTAGCGTCGCGAAATGTCCATCGACCTCACGGGCAAGTCCGCCCTCGTCACAGGTGCCGGATCCGGCATCGGCCGCGCCACCGCCATCGTCTTCGCCCGGTACGGCGCACGCGTCGCGGTTGCCGGGCGCCGTCCGGACGCGCTCGAGCAGACGGTCGCGCTCGTCGCCGCCGTCGGCGGCGAGGCGCTCGCCGTACCCACCGACGTGAGCGTGCCCGACGAGGTGGAGGCCATGGTCGCCGCGACCGTCCAGGCGTTCGGCACGCTGGACATCGCCTGCAACAACGCCGCGATCATCGGCACCGAGGGTCCGATCACGTCGCTGTCCGCGGACGACTTCGACCACACGATGGGCACCAACCTCCGCGGCGCGTTCCTGTGCCTCAAGCACGAGCTCGCCGCGATGACGGGCCCGGGCGCGATCGTGAATGTCAGCTCCGTGAACGCGACGCTCCCCGAGCGCGGGGTCTCCCTCTACTGCACCAGCAAGGCCGGCCTGGACATGCTCACCCAGGTGGCCGCGCTCGAGGCGGCCGCCGTCGCGGTCCGGGTGAACTCCCTCCGACCGGGATTCGTCATGACACCGATGCACGACGGCGTGCTCGAGTCGATCGGCGGCGCGACCCCGGACAACGTCGAGATGGTCGAAGGCATGGTGCCACTGCGCCGTCGAGCCGACGCCGAGGAGATCGCCGAGGCGATCGCGTGGCTGTGCTCGGACGACGCGCGCTACGTCACCGGGTCGGTGCTCACCGTCGACGGCGGGATCTCCATCTCGCCCGCCGGATGAGTCGGGCTCAGAACTCCTGCGGCTCCGGGTGTCCGTGTTCATTTGGCGGTCGTTGTCTCTGTACGACGGGTCGACCCGGTCATCGAGCGATGGGAACACGTGCGCTTGACCGCTCGCGATCCTCACCCAGCCGCGGGTCGGCTCCCAGCCTGTGCGTCTTATCGCCGAAGATGTGCGCGTCCTAGGTTGAGGCGTGCCCGAGGACGACTCGCGGTGCCACCTCGTTGGCGAACCACACTGGCACGCTCCAGTGCGGGATCGGTTGCGGGACGCCAGAGCGAGATGCTGTCAGCGTCTTGTCGAGGCGTCGACGAGTTCTGCCTTCGCCGCCAAGCGTTGGCGCTGGATGGCGCGGTAGACGGTGGAGCGGCCGACACCGAACAGCTCGGCGACCTCAAGGGTGCTGTATTCGCCGCTGTGGACCAAGGACACCAGGTGCGCCTCTTGCTTCCGGCTGAGTTTGGGCTGCTTGCCCTTGAGCCGACCTTTGGCCCTGGCGACCTTCATTCCCTCGACGGTGCGGAGCCGGATCAGGTCGGACTCGAACTCTGCAACCATGGCCAGGACGTTGAAGAGCAGCCGTCCGACAGCATCGGTAGGGTCGTAGACCGACCCGCCCAGGCTCAAGCTGATCTGACGAGAGGTGAGTTCGTCCGCGATCGCTCGGGCGTCTGGAAGCGACCGAGCAAGGCGGTCTAGCTTGGTGACCACCAGGGTGTCGCCGGCTCGGCAGGCGGCGAGCGCTTCGCGCAGGCCCGGGCGTTCCCGGTTGGTGCCCGTCAAGCCGTGGTCGACATAGATGCGCTCGTCCTCGACACCGAGGCCGAGCAGGGCGTCGCGTTGCGCTGTGAGGTCTTGTGCATCGGTGGAGCATCGGGCGTACCCGACAAGTAGTGCGCTCATGGCGCACCTCCAATAGGGAGTTGGCCCTGCCAACGCCACAGGATGTGGTCGGCTCGGGCGTCGGGGCGAACCCGACACCACCAGCAACTGCTCTTCCTTGCCCGGTCCGCAAGTACCCTCACCCGCCGCCGCTTCCCCCGATCCATTTTTCGTAATACGATTTGGACCATGGTCAGGGAGGAGCAGATCCCCAGCAATGGGCGGACGAAGCCGAAACTGGCTACGACGTCAAGGAGATGAAGCGGCGCGGACGCGGTCGGCCCGGACGTGGCGCCGAGCCAATGCAGGTCGTTGCAGTACGCCTCACGGCGGAGGAGCTCGCTGCGGTCGACGCCATCGCCGAGCGAGACCACATCTCGAGATCCGAAGCGATCCGCAGGGCGCTGGCCGGCTCGGCGGCGTGAAGATCCACGACAGCGCACTCAAACCGGCTCGAGGACATCGAGCACCTCGAGCCGACTCACCTTCCCGAAGAGGGTTCGGGACCGGTCCTTGAGATGGCGCAGGGCGTCAATGGACTACTGCTGCGGCTTGCCAACGCGCAGCGCGCCGGCGACGCCCGGGCGCTCGCGGCGCAGGAGGCCGAGCGGCACCGCATCGCCCAGGAACTGCACGACGAAGTGGGCCAGAGCCTCACCGTCGTGCTGCTGGGGCTCAAACAGGTCGAGGGCCGCGCCCCAGCCGACCTGGTCCCCGAGCTCGCCGCCGTGCGGGAGAGCGCACGCGCCGGCCTCGACGACGTGCGTCGGGTAGCGCGGCGGCTGCGACCGGGGGTGCTGGACGACCTCGGGCTCACGAGCGCCCTCGCCGCGCTCACGACCGACTTCGCGGCACACAGCGCCGCGTCCGTGCGCCGCTCGTTCACGCCCGGGCTGCCCGCGCTGAGCCCGGAGGCCGAGGTCGTGATCTACCGTGTCGCCGAGGAGGCGCTCACCAACGCCGCCCGGCACGCCGACGCGCGCGAGGTCGAGCTCTCGCTGCAGCGCTTGGGCGGCAGCGTCGTGCTGGAGGTCCGTGACGACGGCCGCGGCTTCGAGGGACTCGCGGAGGGCTCCGGGTTGATGGGGATGCGCGAGCGGGCGGCTCTGGTGCGCGCCGAGTTTGTCTGTGATCAGCCAGCCGCGGCACGGGACTACCGTCAGACTGCGGATCCCGGCCGACGGCGTGGCGGGTGCCGCGTGATCCGGATACTCCTGGCCGATGACCACACTCTGGTGCGTCGGGGCGTGCGCCTGATCCTCGAGCAGGAGCCTGATTCAAAGGTCGTGGCGGAGGCGGCAGACGGTGCCGAGGCCGTAGAACGGGTTCGGGACACCGAGGTCGACCTCGTGGTGCTCGACATCGCGATGCCGCGGGGATGACCGGCCTGCAGGCCGCCGCAGAGATTGTCCGCCGGCGCACCCCACCACGCATCCTCATGCTGTCGATGCACGACAACGAGCAGTACTTCTTCGGCGCTCTAAAGGCAGGCGCCAGCGGGTACGTCTTGAAGTCGGTCGCCGACGAGGACCTCGTCGGTGCTTGCCGGGCAGCTATGCGGGGCGAGACGTTCCTCTATCCCGGCGCGGAAAGCACGCTGGTGCGCGACTACCTCGACCGGCTCCGGCGGGGGGAGCGGGTGCCGAGGTCGGTGCTGACAGCGCGCGAGACCAGGTCATCAAACTCATCGCCGAGGGGCGCTCATCGCGAGAGATCGCGCGCGACCTACACATCGCCCTCAAGACCGTGGAGGGCCATCGAGCCAACATCCTGGGCAAGCTCGGCATGCGTGACCGCGTCGAGCTCACCCGGTATGCGATGCGTGCGGGCCTCATCGAACCCTGACGTCGGGGGCGGGGCATCTGCCATCGGGAAAGACCTCCGACGGCACGCGACCGGTGGACGCTCATTGCATGTGCGCATCGCGGCTATGAGCGGTCACGGTATGCCGTACTGACAGCCTGCCGGACGCACTGCGCCGACGTGCAGGTTCTTTCGGTCGCCGAGCAGGGTCATACATCAAGAAGGGGCACCTTCGGCATCAACTTCCGGTGCCTCGGAAGAGTCGCTAGTCCAACGACGGACGGTGAGGGCGAGCCGGTGGCCGGTGATGATCACGGCCAGCCAGGCGGCGCCGAGGGTCCAGCCGACCAGGACGTCAGTGAGCCAGTGGTGGCCCAGGTAGACCCGACTCAGCCCCATCGCCATCGCCAGCACCGTCGCCACGGCGGGCGCGACCACCGCGAGCCGGTGACTGCCGGTGCGTACCGCCACCAGGTAGCCGATCAGGATCCACAGCACCCAGCTGTTCAGCGTGTGCCCGCTCGGGAACGACGGGGTCGACTCGTAGGGCGGAACCGCGAGCTCCTGCGGCGGGCGAACCCGCCCCACGAGGTGCTTACCCACCACGGTCATCAGCAACGAGCCCCCGGCCGCGATCGCCAGCAGGATTGCCGGGGTGGGACGTTGCCACCACCACCACAGCACCCGGCCGCTAACAGCACGATCGGCACCATCAGGCGCGTGCCGCCCAAGTCGGTGTACGCCGTGATGGCATCGTCGAGCCACGGCGTACGCCAGTTCACCACCCAGTCGAGCACCGGCCGGTCCAGCGCCGTGACGCCCTCGCCGTCCTCGACGCCATCGTAGATCTCGGCACTCGCAGCGGTCCCGAGCACCGTCAGCGCCCCGCCGACGACCGCGGTGACCAGCAGCACCAGCCACGGCAGCTCGCGGTCCACGAGCCGCGACTGCAGCCCGGCTGGGAGCAGCCGGCGCACCAGCGCAACTAGCCACTTGGTGAACCGCACCAGCGCAGCGCCTGCCGCGGTCTGCCAGCGGGTCAGGTCACGCTCGCCGATCCGGTCCTCGTGCCACTCCGTGAGCCGGCTCAGCGGTCGCGGGGGTTGCATGCGTCATCGTAACCGTCAGCTGTTTCGCTCAGGTGCCCGACAATCATCGCTCGCGGCTGCACAACCAAGTGCTCCGCGTGCCTGTACAGCAAGACCCCATGCTCGCCGGTACGCGAATCCGTGAGCGAAAGTGGCTCTGCCCAGATGAGCGTGGTCGAGGTATTCGTCACGGGGCGTGTCAGGGGGCCACCCTTGCGTCGGGTCGCCTCCGTAAACTGATCGGAATGAGTGACACAACGCGGAGCCGGTTCGCTTGGACGACGATTGTTCCGCTGGTGGCACTTGCCGTGCTGGTGCCGAGCTGGGGCCGCTATCCTCCGGTAGCGCTCTCAGTGGTCATCGGTCTCGTCCTGATCGGGGCGGTGCTCGCGGCGGTCTATCACGCTGAGGTAGTCGCCCACCGGGTCGGCGAGCCGTTCGGGTCGCTGGTGCTTGCGGTCGCGGTGACGATCATCGAGGTCGCGTTGATCGTGACGCTCATGCTCAGCGGCGGCGACGACACCTCTACCTTGGCGCGCGATACCGTTTTTGCCGCGGTGATGATCACCATCAACGGCATCGTCGGACTGTCTCTGGTCGTGGGTGCCGTCAAGCACCACCTGGCGACGTTCAACCCTGAGGGCGCGGGGTCCGCCCTCGCCACAGTGATCGCGCTGGCGGGGGTGACGCTGGTGCTCCCACGTTTCACTGCCGATTCGGGTCCGACGTTCACCGGTTCGCAACTGGCGTTCGCGGCGGTCGCCTCGCTCGTCCTCTATGGCATGTTCGTATTCACCCAGACTGTGCGGCACCGCGACTTCTTCCTGCCCGTGCCCGACGGGCGGCGCGGACCTGTCGATGATGACGGCGACGGGCACGCCGACCCACCGTCGGACCGCGCCACGGTGACCAGCCTGGTCCTGCTAGTGGTGTCCCTGGTCGCGGTAGTTGGGCTGGCGAAGGTCTGCTCCCCCGCGATCGAGAACGGTGTTGGTGCGGTCGGGTTCCCGCACGCGTTCGTCGGTGTCGTGATCGCCTTGACGGTGCTGGCGCCAGAGTCCATCGCGGCATCACGAGCGGCAGCGCGCGACAAGGTGCAGACCAGCTTGAACCTGGCGTACGGCTCGGCCATGGCGTCCATCGGCCTGACCATCCCAGCCATTGCGATCGCCTCGATCTGGCTCGATGGTCCGCTCGACCTAGGCCTGGAACCGATGCAGATCGTATTGCTGTCGCTCTCGGTCGTCGTGAGCGTGCTGACCGTCGTTCCCGGTCGAGCCAAGCCGCTCAACGGCGGCGTCCACCTGGTCCTTCTGGCGTCGTACCTGTTCCTCGCAGCCAATCCCTAGCCACGCCCCATAAACGGTGATGACCGCCGACGAGGACGTACTCGGTGGTGGCCGGTTCGGCACCGACACGGACACCGACACCGCCGGCAACACGTCGATGCTGGAGTAGCTGCGCGGATGGCCAGAGTTCGCAAGGCAAAACGCCCCGATGCCCTTCCCGTCCCGCCTGCTGACCGGGGTCAGACTGCTGTCCTCGGGAAGAGCCGCAACAGAATATCGGTCATGGTGACGACCCCGGTTCCGCCTTCGCCGTCGACGACGGCGAGGTGATTGCGGGTTTCCTGCATTGTCGCCAACGCGGCGTGAACGGGCGTTGCCGCGTCGAGCCGGAAGGCCGGCCGCATGACGGCACGGGCGGGTCTGGGATCGCCCCCCGCCATGGTGTCCCGCACGTGTACCACTCCGACGATCTCGCCGTCCCGGGTGACGAGGATCCGCAGGTGCCCGCTGTCCAGGCTGGCTGCCTGGACCTGCGTCACGCTGGCGGACTCGTCGACCGCGGTGATCCCTTCGCCGTGGCTCACCAGCTCCCCCAGCGTGAGCGTCTGAAGGTCCAGCGCCTCCGTGAACTGGGTCGAGTAGCTGGCGTCGAGCGCTCCCACGTTCGCGGAGTGTTCGACTAGGTGCCGCAGGTCCTCGGCCGTCTGCCCCGACGCGACACTCGCCTGCGGCTCCACGCCGACCCGGCGCAGGCACCAGTTCGCCATCTCGTTCAGCGCCACCAGCAGCGGGCGGGTCGCCCACATGAAGCCGCGCATCGGCAGGGCCAACATGGTCGCTGCCGACTCGGGGTGCGCGATCGCCCAGGACTTCGGCGCCATCTCGCCGACCACCAGGTGCAGGAAGGTCACGATGATCAGCGCCAGGACGAACGCCGACGTGTCGACGACCCAGCCGGGCGCCCCGGTCGCCTCGAAGACGGGGGTGAGCGCGTACTTCACTGCCGGTTTCGTGATGGCGCCGAGTGCCAGCGCACAAGCGGTGATCCCGAGCTGGCAGCCGGCCAGCAGCACGGTCAGCTCGTTGAAGCTGCGCAGGGCGGCGCGGGCCGAACGGCTGTCCGCCGCACGGTCCTGGAGCCGGTGCTTCTTCGCCGCGAGCAGCGCGAACTCGGCGGCGACGAAGAAGGCGCTCAGGGCGATCAGCAGGACGGTCACGGCGGTGACCACGATCGGGTTGCTCATCGCTGGTCCTCCCCGACCGGTGCGGACCCGGTCGCCTCGACGTCGGGCTGCCGCACGACGTCGTCACCACCCTGGAGCTCCACCCGCAACCGGGAGGGGACGTGTCGCTCGACCTCGAGCACCTCGAGGCGCAGGAACTGGGGCTCCGGGTCGTCGGCCTCACCGAGGTCGGCGAGATCGAGCGGGAGCTCGACCCGGATGGTGGCACCGACAGGCGGGAGCGACCCGTGCTCGGCGATGCTCAGCCCGGCGAGCGTCTCGTAGTCACCCTCCGGGAGCTGCCGGTCGATGGCGCGCTCGACCTCGTCGAGGGGCACCTCTCCGGACATGACCCAGCTGCCGGCTCGTTCGGCCACCGGGGTGAGCTCGGCGGGGTCGTGCTCGTCGGTGATCTCGCCGACGAGCTCCTCCGCGAGGTCCTCGACGGTCAGCACGCCGGCGAAGCCGCCGTACTCGTCGAGCACGCAGGCCATCTGGTTCCGGGTGTCCGTGAGGACCGCCAGCGCGTCCGGCAGGGACATGGTCGTCGGCACCAGCAGCGGGTCCCTCGCCAGGGAGGTCACGGGTACGCCGTCCAGCCGGGGTGCTGCCAGGACGTCCTGCAGGTGGACGACGCCGACCACCTGGTCGTGCTCGTCGAGCACCGGGTAGCGCGAGTGCCCGGCGCTCATCCGCTGCCAGGTCGCGTCGAGGGTCTCGTCGGTGCGCACCACGTCGACCCGGGGGCGGGAGATCATCGCGTGCTGCACGTCCTGCTCCGGGAAGTCCAGGATCCGGTCGAGCAGCACCGAGAGCTCTTCGGGCAGGTCGCCGCTGACCCGCGAGTCCGCGACGATGTGCTCGAGGTCGCGGACGGTCGCGGAGTGCTCGACGTCGTGCACCGGCTCGATCCGCACCGCCTTGAGCAGCAGGTTCGACGCCTGGTCGAAGATCCAGATCAGCCATCCGAAGAGCCGCAGGTAGACGGTCGTCGACGTCGCCAACGCGACGGCGACCGGCTCGGGTCGGGCGATCGCCAGGTTCTTGGGGAAGAGCTCGCCGAAGATCATCTGGAGGAAGGTCGACAGGAGCAGCGCCAGCACCGTGCCGACGGCGACCCCCACCCCCGTGGGCACGCCGACACCGCCCAGGGCTTCGCCGAGCGAGGCGCCGATGAGGGGTTCTGCGACGAAGCCCACCACCAGGGCGGTCACCGTGATCCCGAGCTGGGCTCCGGACAACATGAAGGACGTGCGCTGGGTGACGGCCAGCGCACGCTTCGCGGAGGCGTCCCCGGTGGCCGCCCGGGCCTTGAGCCGGGACCGGTCCACCGCCATGTAGGAGAACTCCTGGGCCACGAAGTAGCCGGTGGCGGCGGTGATCGCCAGCACCACCAGGAACCCGAGGAGCAGGGTCAGTACCCACATCAGGCTTGCAGCCGTTCGATGGCAAGAGGATCAACAGGGCCGACAGGACACCCGGTCCTCAGATAGTCACGATCCATCGGGGGGCGCATCTCCTAAACAGACGCGGGCGCTTGTGGATTATTGTCGCATCCCGGTGACTACGTTCCCTCATGGGCCGCCTGCCACGGCGGAGCCGGTGGAGACGCGCGGATCGGTTCATCCCTTGGGGCCCTGCGAACTTGACGCCTCCTCCGTGTTGGCCTGACTGACCTGCCGGTCCGCGTCCGGAGCGCGCGTCATTGCGCCGCGCGCACGCGGCGATGCCGAGTGCATCAGGCAACCGATACCGGGTAGAGGCAAGGGCGTCCCGCCAGTGTCGCCGAGGGAGGACAGATCGCCGCGCCGTATGGTGGTGGCCAGCCATGGCAACAACAGGAGGTTGAAGAACGTGACTCCCCTCGGCCACGTCGTGCTTGCCGCAGGCCCGAGCAGGAACTTGGAGACGATCGGAACGCCCATGCTGTGGACCGCGACGATCGGCGGTGTCATCGCCCTGCTCGCGCTCGACTTCGTTGTCACGCGGCGGCCGCACGACGTCTCCATGCGCGAAGCCGTGGGATGGTCGATCTTCTACGTCGCCCTTCCGCTGGCATTCGGTGCCTACGTCTGGGCCGAGTTCGGGTCAACCCGGGGAGTCGAGTACCTGACCGGATATCTGGTCGAGAAGTCGCTCTCCGTGGACAACCTGTTCGTCTTCATGCTGCTGCTGTCAGCGTTCGCCGTCCCCCGGGAGCTCCAGCAGCGGGTGCTTCTGTACGGGATCGTCGGGGCACTGGTTCTGCGCGGCATCTTCATCGCGCTCGGTGCCGCGGTGCTGGCGAACCTAAGCTGGGCGTTCCTCCTGTTCGGCGCGATCCTCCTCGTGACCGCGGTGAAGATCCTGCGCGACCAAAAGTCGGGGCACGGCAACGAGGTTGACGTGTCCTCGATGCGCTCGGTGCGCCTGCTGCGCAGATTCATGCCGGTCACCGACGAGTACCACGGTCCCCGGATGCTGGTCCGGCATGCCGGTAGGCGCACCGCGACCCCGTTCGCGCTGGTCGTCTTCGCCGTGCTGGCCACGGATGTCGTCTTCGCCGTGGACTCAGTGCCGGCGGTGTACGGCATCACGGGCGACCCCTTCCTGGTCTTCGCCACCAACGCGTTCGCCCTGCTCGGCCTTCGCGCGCTGTACTTCGTCCTGGAGGGTGCGCTCAGCAAGCTGGTGCACCTTGGCTACGGGCTGGCTGCGATCCTGGCCTTCATCGGCGTCAAGCTGGTGCTGCACTGGGCGCATGGTGTGTGGCCCGGCGTCCCGGAGATTCCCACGTTGGCATCGCTGGGGGTGATCGTCGGCATCCTTGCTGTGGTGACCTCGACAAGTCTCTACGCGACCCGGAACGACCGTCGCGGGGAGGAGCATCCCGAACACCAGAGCGGACACGTGTCACACCCCGGCGGCAGTCGGGGAAAACACGACGCTCACTGAACGCAGCCGCGGCATCGGTGGGGCAGGTGCCCGTTCTGCCTAACTGGTCTTGGTCCAGTGGCAGGCGGATGCGGATGGTGGTGCCGTGTCCTGGTGTCCTGTCGATGGTGAGGTGGCCGTTGTGGCCGTCGACGATCGCGGTCGCAATGGAAGGTCGAGTCCAGACCAATCCACGACCACCACGTCAGGTCCAGGCCCGTGGGTAGAGCTGAAGCCGCATGACCCGTCGAGCGCCCTGCGTGGTGACGTCTCTGCAGGCCGACGGGCGAAACCCAGCGTCCTCACGAGTCCCAGCGCGACCCCGCCTGCGGCGATCGTCCTCCAACGCTCACTGACCGCGTCTCCGCCGTACCGACCCGGTCAGGCGTGGCTCTTGTTCTTGCCCGCGATGCCCTCGGCGACGCCGATGAGCAGCACCGCAGCCAGCACGGCCAGGACGAAGCCGATGATGTTGAGCTCCCAGGATGCTGTCGGTGCCGAACAGCTGGGCGATAAGCCCTCCGACCAGCGACCCCACGAGTCCCAGGCCGAGCGTGGCGAGGATGCCGAGGTTCTGCTTGCCGGGCTTGATGAGGCGCGCAAGCGCTGCGTAGCCGTGGAAGAGCACCTGCGTGCTGCTGGAGATCTCCGACTACACGACCGCTGCCATCCGGAGCGTTGGTCAGTTCCCGGAGGACATGCACCTGCGACTGCGGTCAGGTCAGGTGCGCTACGGCAAGCTCTGGCAAGCCCTCTTCGAGGAGGCCAAGGACCGCGGTGAGATCCCCGCCGATCTCGACGGCTACGCGGCTCGGCTGCTCATCATCGGAGCACTCAACTGGGCTCCTGAGTGGTGGAACGACCGTCAGGTCAGCGTGGATGAGGTGGTGGCCACGGCTCGCAGGCTGACCTTGCACGGCCTGGCCTTGGAGTAGCCCACGCTTTGCTCGTCGACAGGCGAACGAGGAGGTCCACCGGGCCGGAACTGGTGGCGGCACGGGTGAGGTTGGAGTGGCGCGAGGATGCGGAGATTCCGGTGTCATGCGCGACGCCACTGCGCAGGCCCTCCCCGAGCAGGGTCTCTCCGAGACCCGGGGCATGGCGGTTCACGGTCACGGTCAGGCCACCCAGGAGCCTCCGTCGAGGACTCCAACTGCAATCCCGGCGACTCGCAGGCCGACGCTCCACAGGAGTTTCGTCCGGGTGTTAAAACCCAACGCGCGCTGTCCTGAACCTCAACGAGAATGGGATCCTGATGTGCGCCGACACCACTGCAACCTCGACCCGCGTCGACCGGCTTCGCTCGTCGCTTTTGGTGCTGTCGGGTGCCGCACTGTTCGGGACGGTCGGCACGGCTCAACTGTTGGGTCCGGAGGTACCCTCCCCGGAGCTCGCCGCGGTGCGCTTGCTCGCCTCGGCGGCGCTGCTACTACTGGTGGCCCTTGGCACCGCACCAGCGGCGTCTCTCGTGGTGGTCCTTCGAGAGGCTCCGACGTGGTGGGCCGGTGCGGGACAGGCCGGGTTCAATCTCTGCTTCCTCGGAGCGATGACGCAGTCGGGTGTGTCGGTGGGGACACTGATCGCGATCGGGGCCACGCCGCTCCTCACGGGACTCGCCACTCGCCACACCTCCCGGACGTGGCTGACGGCCACCGGGATCGCCGTAGCCGGGCTGACCATGCTGGTGGTCGGCCAGCTGGACTCGCATGCGGGTCCGACCGCCCCATCGGCGGCCGGGATTCTCTTGGCTCTGGGTGCCTCAGCGAGTTATGCGACCTACATCATTGCTGGCAATGCGGCGGCCGATCGTTGTCATGACCTACGCTCCTATCTGGCCGTCGTCTTCTCCATCGCGGCCCTGATGACGCTCCCGATCGCGGTCTTGGGGAACGTCAGGTGGGTGACGGATGTCGAGGGGCTTGTATTGGTGGGATACATGGCACTGGTGCCGACGGTGCTCGCCTACAGCCTCTTCAACCGCGGGCTGGCGGGGGTTCGGTCCGGTACGGCGGCCACGCTGGGCCTCATCGAACCCGTGGTCGCGGCACTGCTCGCCTTCGCGCTGCTAGGCGAACGGCTCACCGCCATGGGGGTGGTGGGCGCGCTGCTGATCTTCGCAGGGCTCCTCATCGTGGTTCGCGTCGAGTCTGGCGTGGCGAAGGCGACCCAGAAGCAGGAGAATCCTGCCCCGGTGGACACCTGATCCGTAGGTGAGGTCGCGGTCGCGCAGGCCACCGGCCCGGATTGCCGTCCGTCGCCGGATCTTGGTGGTGATGCCCTTGTCACGTCCGACCCGGCCAGCCCGGGGTACGCATCCCAGTTGACCAAGGCGATCCTTGCGGACAGGCACTTCTCCCGAGCGGCGCTTCCTCCGTGACCGGCGTCGTTGATCCAGATCTCCCCTCCGCCGGTCCGTCGAGAGATCGGCAAGGAAGGATTCCGGACCTGCGCCAAGCTCCGCCGAAAGCTCGACGACGCAGCACTCGTCTGACACAACTGATCACCCAAGTGCGGGACCAGACCTCGCGACTTCCTCTGTCCCCACGATCGTCTGTGCTGAATCACAACCGAGGAGAGTGACTCACATGACCACCACCACCGTGTCCTCGGGCGCTCGGATCGAGAGCGTCCGAGAGCGGCTCGGCATGTCGCAGCGGGCTTTGGCGCGTAAGGCCGGGCTCAGCCAGCCCACGCTGTCGCGCATCGAGTCCGGTGAGCGCACTCCGAAGATGAGCGAGATCATCCTCCTCGCCGACGTCCTCGGCTGTTCGGTCTCGGAGATCCCCGAGCACTCCGCGGTGCGTGACCGAGTCGTCTGCTTCGCCCGCGCAGAGAACGGCAGTGACATGAGCGGGCTGCGAAGCGAACTCGTGCACTTGATCGAACTCGACGCCTACCTCGATGCGTACGGCGTCGGCTGACGTGCCCCGTCTACGGAGACGATGCTCGGAAAGCAGCCGAGAAGTTCCGAGAGGAGAACGGTCTCGGTATCGCACCGATCGCCGACATTGTCGCGCTTATCGAGCAGACTCAGGACGTTGATGTCACCGTCCTCGGCGTTGACGACTCAAAGGAGCACGGCCTCACGATGGTCGACCCCGTCCGCGGGGCGACCATCGTGGCGGTTGCTAGCTCTAACAACCCGATGCGCTGGCGAAGCACCCTCTCCGGCTGGTCTTCCAGCTCGGCTACGACGAAGCTGTCGAGGCGCTCGAGGCATGAATCGGCTGGGTCCGTCGCTGCCGCATTCCCACCTTCGTCGACCTGCAACGCCGCATCGTCAAACACAAGGCCTCGATCCTTGCCGCGATCGAGCACGGACTGGCCAACGGACGCATCGAATCGGTCAACACCAAGATCCGACTCATCACCCGCGTGGCGTTCGGCTTCAAGTCACCAGACCGCGCTCATCGCCCTGGTCATGCTCAACCTCGGCGGCCACCGCCCCGTCCTCCCCGGCGGGAAATGACCCACGGATAAGTCAGGAGAGCCGGTTTGACGCGGCTGCGCATGCAACCCGAACGCGAGGCTCGGACGACAACGGGAGACGCGCCGCGTCCCACAGGCCGAACCGGCTGCGGTGACGAGGGGCGGCCGACAACGCCGAGACGAAGCTGTCCCGCAAGGGATCCCGTACTGATCACGCTCCGCGTGTCGATCGGCTCCTCTGACTGACCACCTTGGCGTTCGCGACAACTAGACGGGAGTCTTGACCCTGCGCGCTGCTTCGCCCAGCGTCGATGTCAACGCAACCAGGCGAGCAATGAGTGCGTCCGGCTCTATTCGGAAAGACGGCTCCTGCCACAGGACCAGATAGTCGGCCACTTCCTTGACGAGTTGGTCGAAGTCATTGAGCGGGACGTCTACGAGTAATTGGAGCCTCGTCACAGCAGACCAAGCACGCGCCACTACGTCAGAGGACACCGGAGCGGCTCCCGTTGCGTCATGACCGAACGTCGCCGACCCCGCTAAGGCCGCGATCAAAAACGCGACACCGTCTTGCGCCGCCGCGAACGCCTCCACGCAGCGGTCAGACTCACGGACAACTCGTTCCTCGCGGCGAATCGTTCTCGCCTCATCGCGGTCGGCTTTCCTCAGCCACACGTTGCCGAGGTGCGATACGACTGCACCACCAAGAGCGCCGACGACACCTGCCCAAACGGGATCCATGGAAGGCACCGTAGCGACCGAGCTCCGGGAAAGTTGCGGCCATCGCTTGACTGTCTCCGGATCGCTCAGTTCGACCACCCGCAGACGGTATCGACCGACGACCGAGCCTCGCTCCGAAACGCCCGTTCATGCCACGATGTGCTCGGTGGTCCCAGTCGACGATCCCCGGACGGCGCAAGATCCCGCGCGCTATTCACCAACCGGGACGCTCGGAGATGTCGAGCTGCGGGCGCGCTGTCCTGGCACGGCAAGCTAGGAGGCAGAGAGCTTCTCGAAGTCGGTAAAGAAGGCCGGATATGTCTTGCTCACGCAGCCCGGATCGGACAGCGCAATCCCGGGGTGACGCAAGCCCAGGAGACTGAGACTCATCGCCATCCGATGATCCTCGTAGGTGTGGAACACGGTGGGTCGCGGGGCGCCCGGGAACACCGTGAAACCGTCGCTATGCTCGTGCGCCTCGACTCCGGCTCTTTTCAACTCGGTCACGACGGCCGAGATGCGGTTGGTCTCTTTGCCGCGGATGAACCCGATGCCCCGAACCCGGGTGGGGCTGTCAGCGTGGACTGCAACGGCCGCTAGCGTCTGCGCGGTGTCAGAGATGTGGCGCATGTCAATATCGATGCCGTGTAGTTGAGCCGGTCCCGTGACCGTAGTGCAATTCTCGGACTGCTCGACGGTCGCACCCATTTCGTCGAGGGCGTCAATGAAGGCCAGGTCGCCCTGTGAACTACGTGAGCCGAGGCCCTCAACGGTGACGCGACCACCCGTGATCGCTGCGGCCCCGAAGAAGTACGAGGCCGAGCTGGCGTCGGGTTCCACAGCGAAGTCGGTGGCCTGATAAGAGCCGGGCCCGACGGCAAGCCCCTCCGCGTGGATTCCGAAGGCGCCCATCACGTCGCGTGTGATTTGAAGGTATGGCTCCGAGACCAAGGGAGTGGTCAGTTGAAGCTGCAACCCACCAGCCATGAGCGGCCCCGCGATGAGAAGACCGGAGATGAACTGGCTCGACATGTCGCCAGGGATGTCCGCAGACCCGCCCCTTGCTTGTGAGAGCACAGCGACCGGCAGATACGCAGGCCGTCCACGTTCATCTATCGACGCGCCTAACTGTCTAAGTGCCGCGATCTGAGGGCCGAAGGGACGCGCACGCAGCTGATCGGTACCGTCAACGAGTGTCGATCCCGACCGCACCGCAGCGGCCGCGAGGATCAACCGCGACGTCGTCCCAGACTGTCGTGCAAATACTGTGACGTCATTGCCTGAGTTTCGGTCGGCGCCGATGACCGTCATGCGCTGTCGCGACGCGTCGACGATGACCTCAGCGCCGAAGGACCGGATCGCCTCGACCATGGCGTGCGTGTCATCGGCGAACAGCGCCCCATCGAGAGTTGACTCGCCCTCCGCGAGGGCAGCACAGACCAGTGCGCGATTAGTGATGCTCTTCGAGCCAGGCACAGTCACGACCACATCAGGCGCGACGCTCAACGGCTTCACCGCATAGACATCTTCAACGATCTCGTCCTTCTCTAGGGTCTGCCCCAGGTTTGGTTGACACTCGGGGTGGGTGGTTCTCAGGCCGCGTCTGCGGCTGCGTAGATCATCTCAAACTCGACCGGGGTGAGCT
>NZ_PZYX01000012.1 GCF_003047285.1 Nocardioides allogilvus
GCCTCCGGTTCGGTGAGATGCGTCGCTGCTCCACACCTCACCCGGAGGCCTTCACCTGTGTCTAGAGCCGCTGCCTAACCTCCGTGGACAGAACACCTAGGCCGGAGCAGCGACGCTGAGCCGTTGTTCGCGCCTCAGCGCGCAGGCAGCAGGCGCTTCATCGCCTCGTGGGCGCCGAGCACCAACCGCGCACGATCCATCCCGTTGCGCTTCTCCGCCGCTGTGTCGTTCCCGCCGGCGATCCACACCGGCCCGTCGGCGAGATGGGCGAGCCCCTCGCGGGCGATGTCGTCGGGCTCGCCGACGTTGAGGCCGGGGATGTCGAAGTTCAGGCCCGCTCGCTCCATGGCCGGGGTGCGGGTGACACCGAGGACGAGCTCGAGCACGTCGACGTCGTGATCGCGCAGCTCGAGCCAGAGGCCCTCGGCGAAGACGCGGCTGAAGGCCTTGACAGCTCCGTAGATGCTCTGTCGGGCGGAGCCGAGGTAGCCGGCGAGCGAGCCGACGAGGATGATCCCGCCGCGACCGCGGGACTTCATGAGCCCGCCGAAGTGGTGGGTGAGGGCGAGCTGCGCGGTGATGTTCAGGTCGAGGACGCCCTGATGCCCGTCGAGATCGCCGTCGAGGAAGTCGTGGCCATAGCTGTTCGCGCCGGCGTTGAAGATCAGGAGACCGACCTCGATGTCGGACGTGGCATCCACGATGGCCGAGACCGACGCAGGATCCAGCAGGTCGAGCGCGAGCGTCCGGACCTCGACTCCGCGTCGCCGTACGGCAGAAGCGGTGTCATCCAGTGGGCCGGGCTTGCGCGCGATGAGCACCAGGTTGACCCCGGCGTCCGCGAGCTGGTGGGCGAATGACGCCCCCACACCCTCCGAGCCTCCGGCGATCACGGCCCAGGGGCCGTACTTCTCGAGCATCAGTGGGACTCTCCTTCAGGATTGACAGGCAGTGGATCGCCCGACTGCACGGGGAGGGCGCCACGCACGGCGGCCTCACGGATCGCGATGTCGAGCGCCGAGCAGCCCGCGAACGTGGCGTTGGGCCGACACCCGGGATCGGTGGCGCGCCGCTCCAGGCAGGCGCGCAGGGCCTCGCCGTGCCACTGGATGCTGGTCTGTTCCCAGCTGCTCTTGCGGACCTCGACCCGAGCCGAGCAGGTGGTGCACGTGACCGGCTCCATCGCCCCGTCGTCCAGTCGGACGTCGGGGCGCGGAGCGGGACGGTGGGTGGTCATGACGAAGCGCGAGCCGCGATGTTCGCGGCGACCTCGGCCCGCCAGGCCTCGTTGGGCTTCGTCGTGTCGATCTCGAACTCGAAGCGCTCGGTCATCTCGTCGGAGACGTCCTCGACGTCGACGTAGAACTGCTCGTACCAGCGACGCACCTGGTAGACCGGCCCGTCCTCCTCGCAGAGCAGCGGGTTGTCGATGCGGGCCTTGGACTTCCAGATCGTCACGTCCTGCTCGAAGCCGATCTTGATGAAGTCGCCCATCTTGCGGGCCATCTCCTCGGGCTCGGGGAGGTGGTCGGCCTTCTGCACGATGACGCCGTACTGCAGGACGAACGCGTTCTCGCTCACCGGGTAGTGACAGTTGATCAGCACGCTGTCGACGTCGCCGTCCTCGTAGTGATAGGTGAGGTCGTCGATCATGAACGAGGGACCGTGGTAGGCCGCGACGGAGGTGTTGCCGAGCATCTTGGGGACGCCGCTCTGGGTGGCCTGCGGGCGTGCGTCCTCACGTCCGACGCCGTTCATCCACTGGGTGGCGACGTGACCCTCGAAGACGTTCTTGAAGTGGGTGGGGAAGGAGTAGTGCACGTAGAAGAAGTGCGCCATGTCCACGATGTTGTCGACGACCTCGCGACAGTTCGCGCCCTCGATGAGGGTGGTGTACCAGACCCAGTCGGTCCAGTCGTCGCGCGAGGCGCCTTCGATCTCCGGGATCGTCACGTCGTCGGGCGGAGGATTGCCCTGCGGGTCGTTCCAGACGAAGAGGAGCTGGTTGCGCTCCATCGTCGGCCACGACGCCGTTCGCGCGCGGAGCGGGACGCGGCGGGCATAGGGGATGGCCTTGCACTTGCCGTCGCCGCCCCAGCGCCAGTCGTGGAAGGGACACGCGAGCTCGTTGCCCTTGATCGTGCCCTGCGACAGGTTGCCGCCCATGTGCCGGCAGAACGCGTCGAGGACGTTGATCGTGCCGTCCTCGCCCGCGAAGACCACCAGCTCCTGGCCGAAGGCCTTGACCGGGTGGGGCACTCCGTCGCGGAAGTCCTTCGCCAGTCCCAGGCAGTGCCAGCCGCGGGCGAACCTCGTCGGGGTTGCATCGGTCTCGATCCGACGGACCTCGTCTACTGCGGTCATGTTCTTCTCCGGTTCCTGGACAGCGGGATGGACGCTCCGCAGTCTCCGCCGCACAGGGGGGCCGATCGGGTCCTAGTCCCACTCACCGGTAGACGCCATCGGGAGGCGGTCCGGCCGCCCGCATCCTGAGCCCATGAGCAATGACGTCCTCGCGGCAGTCCGGCCACTCCTGAGCGGCATCGCCGAGCGTGCCCGCGCCACCGACGACGCCCGCCGCGTGCCGACCGAGACGATCAAGGAGCTGACGGCAGCCGGCGTGTTCCGGATGCTCCAGCCCACGCGGTACGGCGGCGCCGAGACCGACCCGGTCGACTTCTACGAGGTGGTCCGCGCGATCTCCGGGGCGTGCGCGTCCACGGGCTGGGTCACGTCGGTCACCGGCGTACACCCCTGGCAGCTGGGGCTCTTCCCCGACGAGGCTCAGCGCGACGTCTGGGGCCAGAACCCCGACACGCTGGTGTGCTCGTCGTACGCACCGGTCGGCCGCCTCACCGAGGTCGACGGCGGCTTCGAGCTGACCGGCCGCTGGAGCTTCTCGAGCGGCTGCGACCACGCCGAGTGGGCGCTGGTCGGTGCACTGGTGATGGGGGAGAAGGGCAAGGCGGTCGACTTCCTGACCGTGCTGGTGCCGCGTGCCGACTACGAGATCGACGATGTCTGGGACGTTATCGGCTTGCGGGGCACGGGCAGCAACGACCTGATCGTCGAGAAGGCCTTCGTGCCGGCCCACCGCATCCTGCGCAACTACGAGCACTCGCAGCTGCGCGGCCCCGGCCAGAAGGTCAACACCGGACCGCTCTACAAGCTGCCCTTCGGCGCGATCTTCACCACCGCGATCACCGCGCCGATCGTCGGCGTCGTCGACGGGTGCCTGTCGTCGTACATCGCGATGATGGGGGACCGGCACCGGCTCAGCCTCGGTGGTGGCCGGTTCGCCGAGGACCCGTTCGCACAGGTCGCCGTCGCGCGCGCCGCCTCGGAGACGGACGCCGCGATCCTGCAGCTCGACCGAAACATCCGGGCGCTGTTCGACTGTGCCGTCGCCGGCGAGGAGATCCCGATGGAGCTGCGCCTGCGCACCCGTCGCGACCAGGTGCGCGCCACCGAGCGCGCGCTGACGGCGGTCGACATCCTCTTCAAGACCGCCGGCGGCAACTCGCTCAAGCGCGGCAACCCGATCGAGCGCGCCTGGCGCGACGCCCACGCCGGCAGCGTGCACGTCGCCAACGACGTCGAGCGCGCGTTGGCGATGTACGGCCGCGGCGCCTTCGGCATCCCGGTCGAGGACAACCTCGTCTAGAACAGCGCCTTGACGAAGGCGAGCACGTCGTCGAACGAGTCGGCCACAGCTTGGCGGTGGTCGGCGCCGTCGTACGTCGCGTAGGTGACCGCGTCGGCCGGCAGTGTCGAGACCAGGTGCTCCGTCGCGCGCGGCGTCACCAGGTCGTCCTGGAGGCCCTGCACGATGAGCATCGGCACGTGCACCGGCAGACCGGTGACCTCCTGGGTGAGGAGATAGGCCGTCAGCGGGCCCAGGTCGGCATCCGGTCGGAAGACGTCCTCGGGGAGCAGCGTCTCGGCCACGAGCGTCGACTGCGGGAGGCAGGCCGTGCGGATCGTGTCGAGCAGGACGTGCGCCTTCTCGGTCAGCAGCGCGTCGGGATCGACCCGCGGGTCCGCGGCGGCCGCACCCACGAGGAGCGGCGGCAGGAAGCGGATCGCACCGGCCGAACCTGGCCGGGCCTCCTTGATCACCGGGGCCAACAGGCTGAGCCCGGTGCCGCCGGGCGCGATCGGGACGGCGCCGACCAGGCCGGGGGAGTCCTCGCGGGCGGCTGCGAAGAGTGCCGCCTGACCGCCCTGGCTGTGGCCAACCACGACCCACTGTGCGCCGATCCGCGGCTCGGCCGACCGGGCGGCGACGACGATGTCCTCGAGGCAGTTGGCGGCACTGTCACCGTGCATGTAGGGGTGCTCGCCGTCGGTGCCGAAGCCTTCGTAATCGGTCTTCAGGACGACGTAGCCCGCGGCCACCCAGCGATCGAGGGTCTGGTCCATCAGCCCGACGTACTCGTCCACCAGTCCGTCGCGGGTGTTCGCGGAGGGGGCGCACACGTTCGCCGTACCAACCGTGCCGTGGGCCCAGTTGATCACCGGCCAGCCGCCGTCGGGAGGCGTCGTCGGCGGGAGGGAGACGGTGCCGGTCACCACGATCGGCCCGTGCACGCCCTCGGAGGCATAGCGCACCAGCAGGTTGGTGGCCGCACTCGGCAGGGCAGCGTCGGTGGTGAGGGGCTCGACATCGAGCAGGGTGCCGCGGGTCTGGATCACTGAGGGCTGCGTCGTCACTGAGGGCTGCGTCATGCGGGCCATCGTCACCGCGCCTCCCTCGGCCTCGACGACCAGAGTCCCACTCATCGGTATCGGATGTCCCCGACCGGCGGTCTCTTCGCCAGTATCTTCGTCAGAACCAGTCGTCACAGGGGGAGACCATGCCCAGGATCGCCGAAGCCAGACCGTCCGCGGAGCCGAGCTCTGCCGGGCAGAAGGCGCGCTACCAGCGGATCCTGCGCGCGGCCGCCAAGCACGGTGCCGCCAACGGGCTCGAGCGGGTGCAGATGCACGACGTCGCCAAGGACGCGGGCGTCGCGATCGCCACGCTCTACCGCTACTTCCCGTCCAAGACCCACCTCTTCACCGCAGTCATGGCTCAGCAGGTCGCGCAGCTCGAGGAGGCGACCACCGCAGCAGACCTTGGCCAGGACCCGGTCGCGGCGGTCACCGAGATGCTGATCCAGGCCAGCCGTCAGCTGCTGCGCCGACCGCTCCTGGCCAACGCCATGATGCAGTCCAACAACGCCGCGCACGCCAGCACGGTCTCCGACGCCATCCGCATCGACAGCGCCTTCCGTGACCTGATCCTGCGCACCCTCGATCTCGACGAGCCCACTGAGCACGACTATCGGCTCGTGCGACTGTTGGAGCAGGCTTGGTACGGCGTGCTGACCCAGAGCCTCAACATGCGCGTCGAGCTCGCGGACGCCGAGGCCGACATCCGCCTCGCGTGCACCCTGCTGCTCGCCGAACGCTCCAACGCCGTCACATGAGTGGACTGAACCGCTTCGACGGGACCAGGGCGCTGGTGACCGGGGCGGCCTCCGGCATCGGCAGGGCCACCGTGCAGCGCCTCGCCGCCGAGGGGGCGCAGATCTTCGCCGTCGACCTGGATGCCGCCGGGCTCGCCTCGCTGGAGGGCATGCACACGCGGGTCGTCGACGTCAGCTCGGAGACCGAGGTCGTCGACGCGGTTGCCGCCGCCGCGCAGGTCCTCGGCGGCCTCGACGTGCTCGTCAACGTCGCCGGCATCCACCGGACCACCCCGATCGACTCCCTCCGTGTGGAGGACCTGACCCGGCTCTTCGAGGTCAACACCGTCGGACCGGCGATCTTCTGTCGCGAGGCCCTGCGCCACCTTCCCGACCACACGGGCGTCATCGTCAACGTGACGTCGTCGTCGGCGGCCCACGGCAACCCCTACATGTCCGCCTACTCGGCCTCGAAGGGTGCGCTGCTCAGCTTCTCGCTGGCGCTGGCGGCCGAGGTGGTCCACCGCGGGATCCGGGTCGTGCCCGTCTCGCCCGGCACCGTCGCCACCCCGCTCGTCGCCGGTGTCTCCAGCGACCTGGACATGAGCTACTACTCCCGCATCCGCTCGTTCATGGGCGCAGCAGATCCCGAGCAGATCGCCGGGACCATCGCCTTCGCGGCGTCGCCCGACGCCGCCTACCTGACCGGCGCGGAGATCCGCGTCGACGGAGGATCACATGTCTGAACGCACAGTCGCCGTCACCGGCTCCGCCTCCGGGATCGGCGCCGCCCTCACGAACCTCCTGCAGAAGCAGGGCGATCGCGTGATCGGCGTCGACCTTCGCGACGCCGATGTCATCGCCGATCTCTCCACCCACGACGGCCGCCTGGCCGCTGCCGCCGCAGTGACCTCTGCGGCCGGTGGCGTGCTCGACGGTGTCGTCACCTGTGCCGGCACCTCGGTGCCCGGTGAGCTGATGGTCAGGGTCAACTACTTCGGCACCACGGACTTCGTCACCGCGCTGCAGCCCGCGCTGGCGGCGTCCGCCGCTCCGCGCGTTGCGGTGGTCGGCTCGATCTCCGCCACGCAGCAGGCCGATTCCGACGTCGTTGCTGCGTGCCTGGCCGGCGACGAGAGCCTTGCCCTGGAAGCTGCCGCAGTCGTGATCAGCGACCGCCGCGCGCAACAGCTCTATCCGTCGTCAAAGTCCGCGTTGGCCCAGTGGGCACGCCGTACGGCGATCGAGCCGGGCTGGGCAGATGCCGGGATCCCGCTCAACGTCGTCGCACCCGGCGTCGTGCTCACGCCGATGACCGAGGAGCTCATCGCCGACCCGGTGATGAAGGAGGTCATGGACGCGGCGGTGCCGATGCCGCTGAACGGCTACCTCCAGGCTGAGGACGTCGCGCAGGTGCTGGCGTTCCTGGTGTCGCCGGAGAACAGCCACATCACCGGCCAGGTCGTCTTCGTCGACGGGGGCGCCGAAGTCACCCTGCGCTAGGTCGTTCTGAGCCTCCGCAAAGAAAAACTTCTAGGGTCGATGTCGAAGAGCCCGGCAGTCGCTCGACGTATGTGCGACCAGCAACTCACCGGCAACCACTAGGAGTGATCGCAATGCCGCGTTTCATGGGATTCGTCAGGATGCAGGAGAACCTCGGCACGCCGCCGCCGCAGTCGCTCTTCGACGCGATGGACGTCTACATCGGCGAACGGCAGGCCAGTGGCGTGTTCATCGACGGTGGCGGGCTCTACGGCACCGAGGACGCCGTGAACTTCGTGGTCCGCCAGGGAGAGGTCACCCGCGTCGACGGGCCCTACGCCGAGGCCAAGGAGATCGTGGGCGGCTGGTCGCTCCTGGACTACGCCACGGTCGAGGAGGCCGTGGCCGACCAACAGGAGTTCGCCGAGCTGCACGCGAAGCACTGGCCCGAGGTGACGGTGGTCGCCACACTGCGCCAGGTGTCCGAGGGCCCCGAGGCACCCGACGCCTGAACTGGACTCACTACGCTGGCCCCGTGCCGGCAGAGACCACGACGGACGATCCGATCGAAGCCGTCCATGCCGCGTGGCGGGCCGAGTCGGCCCGCCTCGTCGGCGCTCTCACCCGGATGACCCGGGACCTGGAGCTCGCCGAGGACCTGGCGCAGGAGGCGCTCGTGGCCGCGCTGGAGCAGTGGCCCACGACCGGCGTGCCCGCCAACCCGGCGGCGTGGTTGATGACCACCGCGAAGCGGCGCGGCATCGACCACTTCAGGCGCGCCGACAACCTTCGCCACAAGCTCGCGGAGCTCGAGCACGCTCGCAGGGGAGAGGAGGACGAGATGCCCGACCTCGACGACCAGGTCGACCACATCGAGGACGACGTCCTGCGGCTCATCTTCTTGTCCTGCCACCCCAGCCTGACCGTCGAGTCCCGCGCTGCCCTGACGCTGCGACTGGTCGGAGGGCTCACCACCGCCGAGATCGCTCGCGGCTTCCTGGCCGCGGAGTCCACCATGGGCCAGCGCATCTCGCGCGCCAAGAAGACACTGTCCGAGGCTCGCGCCGAGTTCGAGCTGCCCACAGGTCCGGAACGGACCAGGCGTCTCGACGACGTCATGGCCGTGATCTACCTGATCTTCAACGAGGGCTACACCGCCACCGCCGGCGAGGACTGGATGCGTCCAGACCTGGCGGGCGAGGCGATCAGGCTCGCGCGGATGCTGGCCTCGGTTGCACCCGACGAGCCCGAGGTGCTCGGACTGCAGGCGCTGCTGGAGCTGCAGGGCTCACGGACGGCGGCCCGCGTCGATGAGCACGGCGGGCCGGTGCTGCTGGAGGCGCAGGTCCGGACGCGGTGGGACCAGTTGATGATCCGTCGCGGGATGACCGCCCTGCAGCGGGCCGAGCTGCTCGCCAGCCGCGGGGCGCCGGTCGGCAAGTACTTCCTGCAAGCCTTGATCGCTGCACAGCACGCAAGCGCACAGCGTGCCGACGACACGAACTGGCGCCGGATCGCGGCGCTGTACGACGTCCTGGCCGAGGCTGCGCCGGGGCCGGTCGTCGAGGTGAACCGGGCGGTCGCCCACGGGCGGGCGTTCGGCCCGGACGCGGGGCTTACGGTGCTGAGTGAGCTGGACCCGGAAGTCCTCGGCGACTCGCCGCTCGTGCCGAGTGTGCGCGGAGATCTGCTCGAACGGGCCGGGATGCATGCGCAGGCGAGCGAGGCGTTCACGGAGGCGGCCGCGCGTACCAAGAACGAGAGCGAGCGTGCGCTCCTGCACGGCCGGGCCGTGCAGAACGCGGAAGTTCATTTTGGTAAATGAACTTCGCCGAGGGAGCCCGGGCCAGCATCGGGGCTTGACCCGTCATTCCACCGACGTGTCCTTCGTCGAGCATCACCGGAGCGAGGAAGATCCAGCCCGCTCAGTTCGCGATGTTCTCGATGCCCGTCGTGTCGAGCTCGGCCACGCTGTAGGCCGCATAGTTCTGGTACGGCGATCGGCCGGTGAAGTACGGCGACAGCTGGGTGTCGAGCTCGTCGACCGAGAAGGTGCCGGCGACGGAGGTGAACTTCTGCTCGACCTTGGGCGAGTCCATGAGCGCCACCATGTCGCCGTACACGACGAAGACCTGGCCGTTGATGCCCGCCGAGGCGGGGGAGGCGAGGTAGGAGACGAACGCGCCGACGCGCTCGGGGGCGAGCATGTCGAGCTGGTCGGGGCGGGTGTCCTCGGCGAAGACGTGGGCGGTCATCTCGGTGCGGGCACGCGGGCAGATGACGTTGGCGGTCACGCCGTAGCGCGACAGTCCCTGGCTCGCGGAGAGGGTGAGCGCGGTGATGCCGGCCTTGGCGGCGGAGTAGTTGGGCTGGCCCGCGGCGCCGAAGAGGAAGGCCTCGGAGGAGGTGTTGATCAGCCGGCCGTAGATGGGACCACCGGCCGCCTTCGAGGCTGCCCGCCAGTGCACGGCGGCGGCTCGGGAGAGCGAGGCGTGGCCCTTGAGGTGGACCCGGATGACGTCGTCCCAGGCCTGCTCGGTGAGGTTGAAGATCATCGTGTCGCGCAGGACGCCGGCGTTGTTGACGACGATGTCGAGGGAGCCGAAGGTGTCGACTGCGGCCTCGACCATCTGGTCGGACAGCGACCAGTCGCCCACGTCTCCCTTGACCGCGACGGCGCCGGGGCCGAGCGCCCGGATCTCGGCGACGACCGCGTCCGCGGCGTCGCCGATGTCGTTGACGACCACGTTGGCGCCGGCCTGCGCGAGGGCGAGGGCTTCGGCGCGACCGAGGCCGGAACCGGCCCCGGTGACGATGGCGGTCCTGCCGGCAAGGTTCGTTGTGCTCATGGGGCGAAGTTAGGAGCGGTCGGGCCCGGCGCGTCGGCGGTGCCCCGCTGAGTGGGACCGCGCCCGTCCCTCGCGGGCGGACGGTGGGAATCTGCGAGGGTGAACACTGAAGCCGTCATCGTCGACGCCGCGCGCACCCCTGTCGGTCGCCGCAACGGCGTCCTCTCGCACCTGCACCCCGCCGAGCTGCTCGGCGCCGCCCAGCTCGGCCTGCTCGCGCGATCGGGTCTCGACCCGGCCGTCGTCGGGCAGGTCATCGGCGGGTGCGTGACCCAGGCCGGCGAGCAGTCCAACAACGTCACCCGCAACGCCTGGCTGCACGCGGGGCTGCCCTACACGACCGCCTGCACCTCGATCGACTGCGCATGCGGCTCGTCCCAGCAGGCCGTGCACCTCGTCGCCGGGCTGATCGCGAGCGGCTCCATCGACGCGGGTATCGCCTGCGGCGTCGAGGCCATGAGCCGGGTGCCGCTCGGGTTCGCGCTGGCCGCCGGCGGCATGCCGATCCCGGAGACGTGGTCCGTCGACATGCCCGACCAGTTCACCGCGGCCGAGCGGATCGCCACGAAGCGCGGCATCACCCGCGAGATGGCCGACGAGCTCGGCCTCCGCTCCCAGCAGAACGCCGCCCGTGCCTGGGCCGAGGGCCGCTTCGACTCGCAGATCATCCCGGTCGGCGACGTGACCCGCGACCAGGGCCTGCGCGACACCACCGCCGAGGCGCTGGCCGGCCTGAAGCCGGTCATCCCCGACGGCATCCACACCGCGGGCAACTCCTCGCAGATCAGCGACGGTGCCGCCGCGGTCCTCCTGATGAGCAGAGAGCGCGCCGCGGCCGAGGGCCTCAGGCCCCGCGCCCGGATCGTGGCCAGTGCGCTGGTCGGCTCGGACCCCTACTTCCACCTCGACGGCCCCGTCGACGCCACCGCCCACGTCCTCGACAAGGCCGGCATGAAGCTCGGCGACATCGACGTCGTCGAGATCAACGAGGCCTTCGCCTCGGTCGTGCTCAGCTGGGCCCAGGTGCACGACGCCGACATGGGCAAGGTCAACGTCAACGGCGGCGCGATCGCCCTCGGCCACGCGGTCGGCTCGACCGGCGCCCGACTGATCACCCAAGCGGTCAACGAGCTCGAGCGCACCGACCGCTCCACCGCGCTGGTCACGATGTGCGCCGGCGGCGCGCACGCGACCGCCACGATCATCGAACGGATCTGACGTGAGCCTCGCCCTCGACCTGGAGCACCTCGACCTGCGCGATTCGGTGCGCGCCTTCACGACCCGCCACGTCACCGAGACCGTCATCCGCAACGCGGTCGACGCCAAGACCGAGGAGCTGCCGCCGTTCTGGCAGGCGCTCGCCGACCAGGGCCTGCTCGGCCTGCACCTGCCCGAGGAGCACGGCGGCTCCGGTGCCGGACTGCTCGAGCTCGCCGTCGTCGTCGAGGAGCTCGGTCGCGCGATGGCGCCCGGGCCCTTCCTGCCGACGGTGCTCAGCAGCGCGATCCTGTCCGCAGCGGGCCACACCGACCTCCTGCCCACTCTTCTCGACGGTACGGCGACCGCGGCCGTCGGCCTCGGCGAGGGCAGCCCGGTCCTGGGCGGCCAGACGGCCGATCTCTTCGTCCTGCCGGTCGACGGCGGCTGGGTGCTCGCCGAGCGCGACGTCGTCACGGTCACGGCGCTCGACAGCCACGACCTGACCCGTCGCCTGGCTGCGATCGAGGTCACCGGACCGACCACGCGGCTGGACATCGACCCGCAGCTCCCGCTCGACCTCGCCGCCGTGCTCTTCGCCGCCGAGGCCACGGGGATCGCCGGCTGGAACACCCGGACCGCCGCGGACTACGCACGAGTGCGCGAGCAGTTCGGCCGCCCCATCGGCCAGTTCCAGGCGGTCAAGCACCGCTGCGCCCGGATGCTGGCCCGGACCGAACAGGCCCGCGCCTGCGCCTGGGACGCCGCCCGCGCCCACGGCCCCGAGGCGACGCTCGCGGCGGCGGTTGCAGCGACCGTCTCCGTGGAGGCCGGCTTCTCGACGGCCAAGGACTGCATCAACACCCTGGGCGGCATCGGCTTCACCTGGGAGCACGACGCCGGCCTCTATCTCCGCCGCGCCCAGACGCTGCGGCTGCTGCTGGGCTCGACCGGCCACTGGCAGCAGCGGGTCGCTCGGCTCAGCCTGGAGGGCGTCCGCCGTTCGCTCGCGGTCGACCTCCCACCGGAGGCCGAGGAGATCCGTCAGCGGGTCCGCGCGGAGCTCGTCACCGCCACCGCCGCCGAGAAGCCGCAGGCCTGGCTCGCCGCGCACGGCTACACCTCGCCGCACCTCTCCGCGCCGTGGGGCAAGGACGCCGATGCCGTGACGCAGCTGGTCATCGCCGAGGAGCTGCGCGCGGCTTCGCTCGAGCCGGTCGACATGATCATCGGCAACTGGGTGGTGCCGACCCTGATCGAGCACGGCAGCGCCGTACAGCAGGAAGAGCTGTTGCCCGCGAGCCTCAACGGCGAGATCGTCTGGTGCCAGCTCTTCAGCGAGCCCGGCGCCGGGTCCGACCTGGCCGGCCTGACCACGCGCGCCGAGAAGGTCGACGGCGGCTGGCGGATCAACGGCCAGAAGGTGTGGACCTCCGGCGCCCGCGAGGCGCACGTGGGCGTGCTGCTGGCCAGGACCGATGCCGAGGTGCCGAAGCACAAGGGCATCTCCTACTTCGTGCTCGACATGGCGGCGCCGGGGATCGACATCCGCCCGCTGCGCACGCTCAACGGCGACGCGCACTTCAACGAGGTCTTCCTCGACGACGTGTTCATCCCGGACGACATGCTGGTTGGTTCGCCCGGCGACGGTTGGAAGCTGGCGCGCACGACCCTCGCCAACGAACGCGTCGCGCTGTCGCACGACTCCGCGATCGGCTCCGGCGAGAAGCTGCTGAGCCTGGTCGACCGGACCGACGGCGAGCAGCTCGCCCGCCTCGGGCAGATCCTCTGCGACGCCCAGTCCGGCGGACTGCTCGGCCTGCGCCAGACGATCCGCTCGCTCACGGGCCAGCAACCGGGCGCCGAGTCGAGCATCGCCAAGCTGGTCGGCGTGGAGAACATCCAGCAGGTCTGGGAGACCTGCATGGAGTGGCAGGGGCCGACCTCACTGACCGTCGATCCCGACGAGCGCAACGCGACGTGGTGGTTCCTGAACAGTCGCTGCCTCTCGATCGCCGGCGGCACCACCGACGTGCAGCTGAACATCATCGGCGAGCGCATTCTGGGACTGCCCCGTGATTGACCTCGCCGCGGTGGACGCCGCTGAGCCGACGACGCACGAGATCAGCTGGACGAGTCGCGACGTGCTGCTCTACCAGCTCTCGCTCGGCGCGTCCGAGCCCCGCTACACCTACGAACGCGGACTCTGCGTGCTGCCGACCTTCGCGATGGTCGCCGGCCAGGGCATCTCCGCCGGCGATCGCCCGTCACGCGGCCTCGACCTCCCGGGAATCGAGATCGACCTGAGCAAGATCCTGCACTCCGGCCAGGCGCTGGTGGTGCACCGGCCGATCCCGACTGCGGGTCCTGCCACCGTCACCTCCCGCGTCGCCGAGGTCTTGGACAAGGGCAAGGCCGCAGTGGTGGTGCTCGAGAGCTCGGCTGCCGACGAGGACGGCCCGCTCTGGACCAGCCGCATGCAGATCTGGGCGCGCGGTGAGGGCGGCTTCGGGGGCTCGTCCGGACCCGATGCTCACTGGGCCGTGCCGGACCGATCGCCCGACGTCGTCCTCGACGCGCGGACGACTCCCGACCAGGCGCTGATCTACCGGCTCAACGGCGACCTCAACCCGCTGCACGTCGACCCGGCGTTCGCCGCACGGGTCGGCTTCGAACGGCCGATCCTGCACGGCCTCGCGTCCTACGGCATCGTCGCCAAGGCCTTGGTCGACGGGGTGCTCGAGGGCGACGCCTCGCGCCTGGTCGGCCTCGACGTGCGCTTCGCCGGCACGCTCTTCCCGGGCGAGACGATCCGGACGTCGGTATGGCGTGAGGGCACCCACCTCACGCTCGCCGCCACCTGCCCCGAGCGCGACGACGCGCCGGTGCTCAGCCACGCCTACGCGGAGGTCACGCCATGACGCTCGAGCTCACCGCCGTACCGAACAACAAGGGCGTCGACGCCGCAGTCGCGGCCGCGCGCCGCGTGATCGAGACGCTGCTGCACGCCGGCGACAACAGCGCTGCCGAGATGAGCGACGTGGCTGATCGGCTCAACGCCGTCGCCGACCACCTCGAGGACCACGTGCCGACCGTGCAACAACGACTGGTCGACATGTGGGCCGGAGAAGGAGTCACCCGGCACGACCCGGTGACGGGTCCGGAGAACGCGATCGCGCCTCCGCTGCACCTGATCGGCCAGGAGAACGGTTCCATCGAGGCCCGCGTCACCCTCGGGCTGGCCTACCAGGGCCCGCCGGGCTGCGTCCACGGCGGCGTCTCGGCGCTGCTGCTCGACCACACGCTCGGCGTCGCCAACCACTGGGCGGGGGATTCCGGCATGACCGGCACCCTGACGCTGCGCTACCACCGGCCGACCCCGCTCTTCGAGGAGCTGACCATCAGCGCCCGCCAGGAGTCGGTCGACGGCCGGAAGATCCGCACCCTGGGCACCATCTCGGTCGGCGGTGAGGTCTGTGTCTCCGCCGACGGGCTCTTCATCAACACGCACCTGCCGCGACCGCAGTAGGACGCCGGGCGCTCGGCGCCGTACTCCCTCCTGAACTTCCACTCGCACGGGTGGAAGTTCAGGCCCGACCCGGCCATTGCACGCCCAACGCCCGATGGACTTCCACCCGCTCGGGTGGAAGTCCATCGGGTCGGGAAGCTTCACACCGCGACGTCGCGCCGGATCACCTTGCCGGTCGCGTTGCGGGGGAGCGCGCGGTCGGTGAACCGCCACTGCGTCGGCACCTTGTAGTGCCCGAGCCGCTCACCGGCGAACGCACACAGCTCCGAGGTGTCGAGGGGGGAGCCGGACACGATCACCGCCGCCACCTCCTGGCCCAGGTCGGCGTGCGCCACGCCCAGCACGATGCACTCGCGCACCAGCGGGTGCTCCAGCAGCACGCCCTCGACCTCGGCCGGGTAGACGTTCTCACCGCCGCGGATGATCAGGTCGGAGCGCCGGCTGCTGAGGCGGACCCGGCCCTGTCGGAGCTCGCCGATGTCGCCGGTGCGCAGCCAGCGGTCACCGTCGATCGAGTTGGCCGTCGCATGCGGATCGTTCCAGTAGCCGAGCATCGTGTAGGCGCTGCGGACGCAGATCTCGCCCTCGACGCCGTCGGGCACGGCGTTGCCGAGCGTGTCGCGGATCTCGAGCTGGACGCCCACGATCGGATGGCCCAGCGTGCCGGGGTCCTCCGCGAGGTCGGGGGTGGTGGCCACCGAGATCGCGGTGCACGACTCGGTCAGGCCGTAGCTGTCGACGAGCACGTTGGTGGCGAACGGCAGCCCGGCGCGCAGGCGCGCCTGGAAGGCCGGCGACGAGGGTGCGGAGGCCAGCGAGAAGGAGGTCAGGGACGACAGGTCGTAGGCCGACAGGTCGCCGTGCTCGAGGAGGCGGTTGGCCATCGTCGGCACCGCGCCCCAGTTGGTCACCTTCTCGTCCTGGATCAGCTTCAGCACGCGGTCGACGTCGAAGGCCCCGCGGTGCAGGGCGATCTTGCTGCCGTTGGCGAGTCGCGGCACGGCCAGGTTGTGCAGGCTGGCGATGTGGAACAGCGGCATCACCAGCAGGTAGGTGCGATCGCGCGGGTCGACAGGGTCGCCGAACGCGGCGGCCAGCGCGTCGTTCAGCCGGTGGTACTCCACGACGGACAACACGTTGCGATGCGTGTGGGTCGCGCCCTTGGGGCGGCCGGAGGTGCCCGACGTGTAGAGGATGATCGCCGGGTCGTCCTCGGCCACCTCGCAGGTCGGCAGCGGCGAGTCCGGGTGGAGGGCACACAGTCGCGGCACGTCGGACTCGATCGACAAAAGAGGTACGCCGCAGTCCTCGAGCAGCACGGCGCGCTTGGCGTCCGCAATGATCACCGTGGGGGTGGCGTGCTCGACGCCGTAGGCCAGCTCGCGCGCAGACCACCAGGCGTTGTAGCCGACGCAGACGGCGCCGATCGAGACGGTCGCCCAGAAGGTGACGATCCACTCGGGGGAGTTCGCGGCCGCGATCGCGACCCGGTCGCCGGGTCGGACGCCGTGGTCCTCGCGGAGCGCCCGCGCCAGGGATGCGACCTGGGAGGCGTGCTCCCGGAAGGTCAGTCGCGAGTCGGCGGTGACGATGTAGTCGCGCTCACCGTGCTCCAGCGACTCGGCCAGCAGCTCGTGCAATGCCCGGCGGCGGTTCGTGAAGACGGGCAGCCTGGTGCCGAGGACGTCGTCCTCGGCCAGCTCGAAGGGGCCGCCTGGTCCCGTGAGGTCTGCCACCACGGCGCGCGCCATTGCTCGCGGATCGGTGGTGGTCGTCGTCTGGCTGTTCCTCATGCGGTGGCGCCTCCTGTGTCGATTCTGGACCTACTCTCGCCGCAGTGACACGCCGGGTGAGGGCTCACTTCCGGTCACCGGGACGCCCGAGCCCGCCCCGCTCGCGCGTCTTCGAGCATGGCCGCATGAATGATCTCAAGGGCAAGGTCGCACTGATCACCGGTGCGGGTCAGGGAGTGGGCAAGGGCATCGCCCTCGCACTCGCCACCGAGGGCGTCGACGTTGCCGTCGTGGGGCGCACGCTGGCCAAGCTCGTGTCGACCTGCGAGGCGCTCCGTGCTCGCGGGGTGCGCGCTTCGCCGTACGAGGTCGACGTCTCGGACACCGCCTCCCTGCCGGACCTCGTGGACCGTGTCGTCACCGACTTCGGGCGCCTCGACATCCTGGTCAACAACGCCTACGCCGGTGCCTACGGCCCGCTGCTGGACATGAGCGACGAGGACTTCCGCAGAGGGTTCGAGTCGGCCCCGTTCGCGGCCTTCGCACTCATGAAGGCCTGCCACCCCCACCTCAGGGGCGGCGGGTCGATCGTCAACCTCGTGACCTCGGCGATGGTGCGCTGGGACCCCACGACGTACGGCGCCTACGCGGCCGCCAAGAGTGCGCTGCGGTCGCTCACTCGGACCGTGGCCGTGGAGTGGGCGCCCGACGGGATCCGGGCCAACTCGATCGCGCCGCACGCGATGTCGCCGGGCCTCGAGGGCTGGACCAAGGCACGACCGGAGGAGGCGGCGGCGTTCGTGGCCAGCATCCCGATGCGCCGGATCGGAGACCCGGAGGCCGACATCGGTCGGGCCGTGGTGGCGTTGGTCGGACCCGACCTCGGCTACCTCACCGGCGCGACGATCCCGCTCGACGGAGGCCAGGCGTTCTTCGGATGACACGAGACGACCGCCGCTGGCCCGACAGCGTGTACGGCGTCGGCGACGAGCCCGACGCGCGCGTGAGCCTCGCCAACGAGCGGACGCTGCTCGCGTGGGTGCGGACCTCGCTGGCGCTGATCGCCGGGGGCGTGGCCGTCGACGCACTGGGCCTGGCGGGTGCGGTCTCGACGCGACCCTGGCTGGCGGTCCTGCTGATCGTGATCGGGCTCGCTGCGGCCGTGGGCGGCTGGTTTCGCTGGATGGCCGCGGAGAGGGCGATCCGGCTGCGGCACCCCTTGCTGTCCGCTCGGCTGCCGTTGGTCGTCGTGCTCGGGGTGGTCGTGGTGGGACTCGGGCTGGTCGCGGTCGTGCTGTGGGGCTGAGCGACGAGTCGCACGCGCTGGACCGGACGTTGTTGGCGTGGTGGCGCACCGCGCTCGCCCTGGTCACGGGAGCGGCGGTGGCCGCACGACTGCGGTTCCCCGACCTGGATCCGCTGGTGTTCCTCGTCGCGGTGGGGCTGACGACTCTCGGCTTCGTGCTGACGTTCGGCGTGCTGGCTCGGGATGATCCTGACGCTCGGCGGGACGGTCGCGCTGCTGCCCTCGTCGTCCTTGCCACCGCGACGGTGGCAGTCGCAGAGCTCGCGCTGCTCGTCGCCGGCCCGTGACCCGAGACCCGGTCAGACGGGGCAGCGCAGGAGGGCGACCTGCATCTCGACCAGCTCGCGCACGACGAGCTCGGTGCCGGGCGCGGACGGCCGCTCGGCGTGGCGGAGCTCCTCGTGGTCGGCCAGGATCCGCAGGCTGATCCGGGCCGACCAGTCCAGCCGCCGTTCGAACACCTTGCGGGGGAGGTCGGGGAGCAGCCTGCCGATGTCGCGCTGCACCTGGCGCAACGTGCTCTGACTGGGACGAGGCTCGGCGAGCCAGGCCTCGCGGAGTGCGGGGTCGTGGACGGCGTTGGCCAGGAAGCGCAGGTAGAAGCGGCTGCGGGAGGGGTCGTCGATCGACTCGGCCAGCGGGACGATCATCAGGGTCACCAGCGTGGACAGGTCGGCCGGTGTTGCGGCCTCCTCGAGGAGCTGCCGGCGACGCTGCTCGATCACCGCCGACCGCGAGTCGATGATCGCGTTGACCAGACCGAGCTTGGAGCCGAAGTGATATTGAGCGGCTGAGTTGTTCTTCTGACCGGCCCGCTGGCCGACCATGCGCAGCGAGACCGCCGCGATGCCCTGCGTGGCGAAGAGCTCCTCGGCCACGTCGACGAGGCGCGCGCGGGTGCCTGCGCTGTCGGGGCTGGCGGTGGTGGCAGTGCCGGTGGCGGTCATGTCGAACGTTCCTCCCGAGGTCTTGACGATCGTAAGGCACGTGACTTACGGTCCGCAATAAGACACCTGCCTTAAAGGAGCGTTCATGACCACGACATTCCCCGAGAACCAGCGGGCTGCGGCCCGTGCGGCCTTCGGACTCTTCAGCCCGACCCAGGGCCGCCGGATCTTCGACAAGCAGACCGGCTCCGGCTTCGAGCCGAAGGTCATCGAGGTGGCACCGCGGACCTGGTTCATCCAGCCGGGGATGGTCAACGTCGCGCTGTTCGAGACCGACGAGGGCCTGCTCCTCGTCGACGCCGGTTGTGCGGGGGACGGGCCGTCGCTGCTGCGGGCCGTGCGCGGGCTCAGCGACAAGCCGCTCCACACCGTCGTCTACACGCACGGTCACAGTGACCACGCCTTCGGTCTCTGGGCCTTCCTGGAGGCGGGGGAGGCACCGCAGATCGTCGCCCACCGCGACCTGCCCGCACACTTCGGGCGCTACATGAAGACGTCCGGCCTCAATGCCCGCATCAACGGTCAGCTGCCCGGCGAGGACGGCAAGGCCTGGCCCGACGCTCCCGAGGACTTCGTCTGGCCGACCGTGCTCTTCGACGACACCCTGACGCTGACGATCGGGGGCGAGACGTTCGTCGTCCGGCACGGGAAGGGGGAGACCGACGACGCCGCCTGGGTCTGGGCCCCCGAGCGCGGAGTGATTGCCGCCGGCGACCTCGTCACCGGCTACCTCCCGAATGCCGGCAACCCCAAGAAGGTCCAGCGGTACGCCGAGGAGTGGGCCACCGCCGCCGAGGAGATGGCGGAGCTGCGGCCTGAGGTCGTCATCACCGGCCACGGCGACCCGGCCGTCGGCGTCGATGCCATCGTCGACGAGCTCACGACCTTGGCCGGCTATCTGCGCCACGTCGTCGACCACGCCATCCAGGGCCTCAACGAGGGAGTCCTGCCCGACCACATCGTCGCCACCTTGGAGGTGCCGGAACGCTTCCGTGACCACCCGCGGCTACCGGCGATCTACGACAAGGCGGAGTTCATCTGCCGCAACGTGATCCGCCGCTACTCAGGCTGGTGGGACGGCTACCCGTCGCACCTGCTGCCGTCCAGCCAGGAGCAGCAGGCCGCCGAGATCGCCGCGCTCGCCGGCGGCACCGGACGCCTCGTCGAGCGTGCGCGCGAGCTCGCCGCGACCGACGTACGCCTGGCCAGTCATCTTGCCGAGTGGGCCTTCCTGGCCGACAGGTCGGACTCCGCGGCACAGGACTGCTATCGCGAGGTGCTCGAGTCCCGTGCCCAGGCCGAGCCCTCCCTGATGGCGCAGGTCAATCTGCGCATCAGCGGGGCCTGGGTCCGGTCAGTCTCGGACAGTCCTGCGAGCACCTCCCAGTGAGTGGGACGCGTCACATTCGCCGCTCCCGGCGTCCGTAGCGTCCCGATTCGACAGGCGTGGCCCCCGATGGCTTTTTGACCCCGCGCCCCTGAATCTGGAGGAATGAAGATGAAGCGACTTGCCCGAGGCCGTTCCGGCCTCGCAATCGCGACCGTTGCCCTGTCGGTGATGGTCTCTGCCTGTGCGTCCTCGTCGGACGACACCAAGACGGCCTCGGCCGAGCGCGGCCGCTACGAGTTCGGGCTCGTCGGCGACCAGTCGGACGCCGGGGACCCCGTGCGCGGCGGCACGCTGACGTTCGCCGACTACGCCGAGGCCCGCAGCCTCAACCCGACCCAGACCTACGCGACCGGCTCGTCCGGTGGCGACGCGCTGGCTGCGGTCTACGACGTGCTGATGCGCTACAACACCGAGACCGGCGAGCACGACCCGTGGATCGCCGAGTCGCTCGAGAGCAACGACGACTTCACCGAGTGGACCCTCACGCTGCGTGGCGGCGTGAAGTTCAGCGACGGCACCACGCTCGACGCCGACGCCGTGGTCGCGAGCATCAACTACTTCATGGAGAACCGTGGCTCGGACACCGCGCTGCTGGCTCCGAACGTGAAGTCGATGAAGGCCACCGATGACGCCACCGTCGTCTTCACGATGAACTCCGCCTGGGCGAAGTTCCCGTCCATGCTGGCCCAGGGTGCGGGCATGATCCTGGCTCCCGCGGCCTATGCCGGTGCGGAGTTCAAGCCGATCGGCGCTGGTCCCTTCACCCTCGACAGCTACGCGCCGGCCGAGGAGATGGTCCTCAAGGCCAACAAGTCCTACTGGAAGGGCGAGCCCAACCTCGACGCGATCCGTTTCATCTGGCCGCTGTCGGACGACGCCAAGCTCGCTGCCCTGAACGACGAGAGCGCCGACGTCGCCTACCTCCGCAACCCGGTGGCGGTCGACCAGGCCCTCGAGGAGGACCACGTGGGCTCGCTGCAGCTCACCAGCTTCGGCAACATCCTCCAGATCAACAACCGGGAAGGTCACCCCGGCCATGACGTCCGGGTGCGCAAGGCGATCGCCCTGGCGCTCGACCCGGAGGTGGACTTCGAGCGCACCTACGGCGGCAAGGGCCTGCCGGGCAACGAGCTCTTCCCCGCCGAGTCGACGTGGTCCTCGAGCGTCGAGCCGTTGACGATCGACGAGGCTGAGGCGAAGAAGCTGGTCGAAGAGGCCAAGGCGGACGGATTCGACGGCACGGTCAGGTACATGGACGGCACCGACCCCACCTCGCGCGCCGAGAGCGTGGCCACCAAGGCCCTGCTCGAGCGCGTCGGCTTCAAGGTCGACATCGAAGGCGTGGCCTCGATCGCCGACCAGATCCAGAAGATCTACGTCGAGCAGGACTTCGACCTGTCACGCGGCGCCACCAGCGTCTCGGAGAGCGACCCCTACCAGCGCCTCCAGACCAGCCTCAGCTCCACCTCGCCGAGCAACGCCCTGGGCTACGCCAACCCCGACATGGACGCGGCCCTGGTCGAGCTGCAGGCAGCGGGCACCGACGACGCGGCCCAGACTGCGATCGACAAGATCGTCACCATCTGGAACGAGACCGTGCCGGCTGTCGTCGTGGGCGCCAACGCGACCTACATCGCCTGGGACCAGGACGTGCACGGCATGGTCTCCACCTCGGAGCAGATGATGCTCCTGGGTGAGGCCTGGAAGAGCCAGTGACGCGTAGATTGACCCTGCGGGTTGGCGAGATGGTGCTGGTTCTCCTGATCGTCAGCCTCGGGGTCTTCGCCCTGGTGGCCCTGCTGCCGGGTGACCCGGCAGTGGCGATCCTCGGGGAGGGCCACCCGGCCTCGACCTATGACGACCTGCGAACCGAGCTCGGTCTCAACGATCCGATGCTCACCCGGTACGCCGACTGGCTCGGGGGCGCCCTCACCGGCGACCTCGGCCGGTCGGTGGTGCCGCCCCGGTCCGACGTCAGTGACCGCGTGGTCTCGGCGCTCCCCGTGAGCGTCGAGATCGCGGTCCTCGGTCTCCTGATCGCGCTGCTGGTGGCGGTGCCGCTGGCCATGTGGTCGGCCTACCACGAGGACGGCGTGCTGGACCGGATGATCAGCGCGGGCACCTTCGCGGTGCTGTCCGTCCCGGGCTTCTTGGCCGGGCTCCTGTTGATCATGGTGTTCGTCAACGCGCTGGACTGGTTCCCCCGATCGGAATGGGTCCGGATCAGCGACGGTGACCTGCTCGGCAACCTGCACCATGCATTCCTCCCGGCGCTCACCGTCGCTCTCGTCGAGCTGGCGATGTTCACCCGGGTGCTGCGCAGCGACCTGATCGTCACCCTCCGCGAGGACTACATCCTCGCCGCGCGTGCCAAGGGCATGCCGCCGCTGCGGATCCTGTTCACCGATGCCCTGCGGCCCTCGTCCTTCTCGCTGGTGACTCTGTTGGGCCTGAGCCTCGGCCGACTGATCGGCAGCACGGTGATCGTGGAATACCTGTTCTCCCTCCCCGGGATGGGCTCGCTGGTCGTCAACGCGGCCAACCAGGGCGACTTCCCGATGGTGCAGGGTGCCGTGCTCGTGATCGCGGTGATCTACGTGCTGATCAACGCCGGCATCGACCTCTCCTACGGCTACCTCGACCCAAGGACGCGTAAGGCCCATGTCTGAGACCGCGCTCCTTCCGGCTGCCCCGGAAGCCCCCGCCGTGCCCGCCGCCCGCGGGCGCTCCGCACGAGTGCTCGTCCTGAGCATCGCCGGGCTCGTCGCCTCGGTCGCGATGATCCTGCTGTCCGCGTCACCGGACTACTTCGTCACCACGCTGCGACTCGTCGTCGCGGCCGCCGGCGTGGCCCTCATGGTCGTGAGCGGGTCGGCCCTCGGCCGGCAGCTGTTCGGCCCCGCCTTCGACCTCTCGTTCTGGTTCTCGGTGGCCTGGCTGCTGCTGCTGGGCCTCGCGGTGACGTTTGCACCCTGGCTCCCGTTCGGCGAGCACCTCGACGTCGCCAACAGCCTCGACCAGCCCATCAACGCCTCACCCGACCCGTTCTCGGCCAACCCCCTCGGCACCAACCTGTTCGGCCTCGACCTCCTCGCCCGATCGGTGTACGGCGCCCGGTCGTCGCTCGTCATCGCCGTGACCGCCGTCGTCATCGGCACCGTGATCGGTGGCGCCATCGGGATGGTCGCCGGCTACTTCCAGAAGTCCGTCGACCGGGTCGTCGGCATCTTCACCAACTCGCTGCTCGCCGTACCGCCCCTGATCCTGTTGATCGCCCTGGCCACCGTGCTGGAGCCGAGGATCCGCAACATCGCCTTCGCCCTGTCCCTGCTGACGATCCCCGGCATGGTGCGCCTCGCGCGGGCCACCACGATGCTCTATGCCCCACGCGAGTTCGTGGTCGCCGCGCGCGCCCTGGGGGCGACACGAGTTCGAATCCTGTTCCGCGAGCTGCTCCCCAACGTGCTGCTCCCGATCGTCTCGCTGGCCATCGTGATGATCTCGATCCTGATCGTCGCGGAGGCCTCGCTGAGCTTCCTCGGTCTCGGGATCGAGCCACCGGAGCCGACGTGGGGAAACATGATCGCCGAGGGGGAGGGCACCGTCTTCGAGGACCATCCCCACATCGTGCTCGTACCGGGCACCTTCCTCTTCCTCACCGTCTTCGCCTTCAACCTCGTGGGCGAGAAGGCCCGCCGTCGCTGGGACCCCAGGAGCGTGAAGCTGTGACCGCACCACTGCTCGAGGTCGACGACCTCCGCACCCGATTCCTCACCCCGCGGGGGCCGATGGTGGCCGTCGACGGTGTCTCCCTCACCCTGGCCGCCGGCGAGACCCTCGGCATCGTCGGCGAGTCCGGCTCCGGCAAGTCCGTCCTGGGCCGGACGATCATGGGGCTGATCACCAACGGCCCGACGACCACCGTCACCGGCGCCGTGCGCGTCGACGGAGCGGACATCCACCAGCTCACTCCCCAGGGCCGGCGCGCGCTGTGGGGAACGAAGATCGCCATGGTCTTCCAGGACCCGATGACCTCGCTCAACCCGACCAAGCGGGTCGGCACGCACCTCTCCGAGAGCCTCCGCTTCCACCGCGGACTGTCCCGAGGCGCCGCCCGGACCCGAGCTGTCGAGCTGCTCAAGCTGGTCGGCATCCCCGAGCCCGAGCGTCGCGCCGGGCAATATCCCCACGAGCTCTCCGGCGGCATGCGCCAACGCGTCGTGATCGCGATGGCGCTGGCGTGCGACCCCAAGCTGCTCATCGCCGACGAACCGACGACGGCTCTCGACGTGACGGTGCAGAAGCAGATCCTCGACCTGCTCCAGTCGCTGGCCGAGCGCCTGCAGATGGCCACCATCCTGATCAGCCACGACCTCGGGACCGTCTCGGGCCGCACCGACCGGGTCGCGGTCATGTACGCCGGACGCGTGGTCGAGTCAGGGGAGACGCGCGACGTCTTCGCGCAGCCGCGCCACCCCTACAGCGGCGCGCTCATCGAGTCGATCCCGCGGCTCGACGCCGCGTCGCACAGCCTGCTCCCGGCGATCGTCGGCCAGCCGCCCAACATGCTGAACCCTCCGAGCGGCTGCCGCTTCGCCCCGCGCTGCGCGTTCGCCCAGGACAGGTGCCGCACCGAGACCCCCGCGCTGGTGGACGACGTCGCCTGCCACTTCCCGCTGACGCAAGCACTGGAGGTACACGCATGACGACCCCAGCACTCGAGGCCACCGACCTCGTGGTCGAGTTCCCCGTCGGCCGCGGCCAGAAGGTGCACGCCGTCTCCGGCGTCAGCCTGAGCGTCGCGCCGGGGGAGACCCTCGGCATCCTGGGGGAGTCCGGCTGCGGCAAGTCCACGATCGGCCGCGCGCTGATCCAGATGCCGGCACCCGACTCGGGCACCGTCCGGCTCGGCGACCGCGAGCTCACCGGCCTCAGGGCCAAGGAGCTGCGCGGTGCGCGGGCCCGGATGCAGATCATCATGCAGGACCCGATCTCGTCGCTGAACCCGCGACGCAAGGTCAAGGACCTCGTCTGGGAGAGCCACGCCATCTGGGGCTACGACGGCGACGACAAGGAGGCCAAGATCGACGAGGTGCTGCGCGCCGTCGGCCTCGATCCCGAGACCGTCCGCGAGCGCCGCCCGCACGAGCTGTCGGGTGGCCAGGCGCAGCGGGTCTGCATCGCACGCGCCCTGATGATGGACCCGGTCGTGCTGATCTGCGACGAACCCGTGTCCAGCCTCGACGTGTCCGTCCAGGCCCAGATCCTCAACCTGCTCGAGGCCACCAAGGCCCGCTACGACCTGAGCCTGGTCTTCATCGCCCACGACGTCGCCGTGGTCAAGAACATCAGCGACCGGGTGATGGTGATGTACCTCGGCAAGTCCTGCGAGGTCCTGCCGTCCGAGGACCTGCACCTGCGCGCCGTCCACCCCTACACGCGACTGCTGCTGTCGTCCCTCCCCGAGGCGCAGCAGAGCAGCAGCGCCAACGGCGATGTCGTCGTGGAGCGGGTCGCGGCCGAGCTGCCGTCGCCGCTGAACCCGCCGTCGGGCTGCCGGTTCCGCACGCGTTGCCCGCTCGCGACCGACCGTTGCGCGGCCGAGGAACCACTGCTCCGCGACATCGGCGCCGGCCACCAGGTGGCCTGCCACAACGTCGCGCTCTGACGGCTTCCGGTGACCGGGACATCACCCGGCACCACCCGCTGCGGCTCCATAGCGTGCGGAGCATGACCTCTCCTGATGTGCTGGCGCCCGCGAAGCTGGGACCGTTGACGCTCCGCAACCGTGTGATCAAGGCGGCGACGTACGAAGGACTCAGCCACAAGGCGCGCGTGACGCAGGACCTGATCGACTTTCACGTCGGGTACGCCGCCGGCGGGGTCGGCATGACGACGGTGGCCTACTGCGCGGTGGCCCGGGAGGGCCGCACCGACCGGCACCAGATCCTCTGGACCGACGAGGCGATGCCGGGGCTGCGCAGGCTGACCGAGGCGGTGCACGCCCACGGCGCCGCCGTCTCCGCCCAGATCGGCCACGGGGGACCGGTCGCCAGCCCCAAGGCCAACGGACTGCCCGCTCTCTCGCCGACGAAGCACTTCCACTCCACCTCGCTCAGCTGGGCACAGGAGGCGAGCGTCGCCGACCTGACCCGGATCACCGAGGCGCACGCCGAGGCGGCCCGCCGGGCGATCGACGCCGGCTTCGACGCCGTCGAGGTACACCTCGGCCACAACTACCTGGCGAGCTCGTTCCTGTCGCCGAAGATCAACCACCGCACCGACGGCTACGGCGGCAGTCTCGAGAACCGGGCCCGCTTCGCGCGCGAGATCATGCGCGCGGTCCGCGACGCCGTGGGGGACAAGATCGCGATCATCGCCAAGATGAACATGGACGACGGCGTGCCCGGCGGCTTCTGGCTGGACGAGGCGATCCCGGTCGCCCAGTGGCTCGAGGCCGACGGCTCGCTCGACGCGCTGGAGTTGACCGCCGGTTCGTCGCTGCTGAACCCGATGTACCTCTTCAAGGGCGACGCTCCGCTCAAGGAGTTCGCCGACGTCATGCCGCAGCCGATCAAGCTCGGCGTGAAGCTGGTCGGCAAGCGCAAGCTCAAGGCCTACCCCTACACCGACGCCTACCTCCTCGAGGACTCCCGGCAGATCCGCGCCGCGGTGAAGCTGCCGATGATCCTGCTCGGCGGCATCACCACGAAGTCGGTCATGGACCTCGCCATGGACGAGGGCTTCGAGTTCGTCGCGATGGCCCGCGCACTGCTGCGCGAGCCCGACCTGGTCAACCGCATCGAGAAGGACGCATCGACCCCGTCGCTGTGCAACCACTGCAACAAGTGCATGCCCACCAACTTCACCGGCACGCGGTGCGTCCTCGTCCAGCGCAGCACCACGCGGACGGCGACCTGGGGCAAGCCGGAGGGCTACGCCTCGTGAGCGAGACGATCGCCGACCTGCTGCTCGACCGGCTCGGGGACGACCACCCGGGCCTGCTCTCGCACGACCGGTCCTGGACCTGGGACGAGGTGGTGCGCGAGAGCGCGGCCCGCGCCGAGCTGGCTCGCTCCTTGCGGGTCGACGGGCCGTTCCACATCGGGGTGCTGCTCGAGAACGTCCCCGAGTTCATCCTCTGGCTCGGCGGCGCAGCGCTGGCCGGCGCCTCGATCGTCGGCATCAACAACACCCGCAGCGGCGCCCACCTCGAGGAGGAGGTGCGCAACACCGAGCTGCAGCTGGTCATCACGGACGCGGCCGGACTGGCGCTCCTGGACGGCCTGGACATCGGCGTTCCGCGCGACCGCTTCCTGCTGGTCGACGATCCGGCGTACGGCGACCTGGTGGCCAAGCACGCGTGCGAGCCGACTCGTGACCCCGAGATCGACGCGACCACCCAGCTGCTGCTGCTCTTCACCTCCGGCACGACCGGCGCGTCCAAGGCGGTCCGCTGCAGCCAGGGGCGGCTGCTCGGGCTCGGCCGGATGAACGCCGAGAAGTACGGCGTCCGGCGACACGACATCTCCTACTGCTGCATGCCGCTCTTCCACGGCAACGCGCTGATGGGGCTGTGGGCACCGTCCCTGGTCGCCGGTGCGACCGTCGCGCTGACGCCGAAGTTCTCCGCCTCCCGGTTCATCGACGACGTCCGCCGCTTCGGCGCGACCTACTTCACCTACGTCGGCAAGGCGATCAGCTACGTCCTCGCAACACCACCCGCCGACGCCGACGCGGACACGACGCTGACCCACGGCTTCGGCACCGAGGCCTCACCCGAGGACCAGGCCGAGTTCCGCCGCCGGTTCGGGGCCACGCTGCTCGAGGCCTACGGCTCGAGCGAGGGCGCCGGGATGATCACGCTCGCGCCCGACGGGCCGGTGGCCACCCTCGGGCGGCCCGCCCACGACGGCGTCCGCGTCGTGGACCCGGAGACGCGCGAGACCTGCCCGCCGGCGGTCCTCGACGAGCACGGTCGCGTGCTCAACGCAGAGCAAACAATCGGCGAGCTGGTCAACACCGAGGGCGCCACGAGCTTCGAGGGCTACTGGAAGAACCCCGAGGCGGATGCCGAGCGCGTGCGTCACGGCTGGTACTGGACCGGCGACCTCGGCTACGCCGACGAGCAGGGCTTCCTCTACTTCGCCGGCCGCTCGGGCGACTGGATCCGGGTGGACGGCGAGAACACCTCCGCCCTGCTGATCGAGCGCATCCTCAAGCGGCACCCCGCGATCGTGGCGGCCGGCGTGTTCGCCGTACCCGACCCGACGTCCGGCGACCAGGTGATGGCCGCCATCGAGGTGCCTGCCGGCACGACGTTCGAGTCGCTCGACCTGCCCGGGTTCCTGGCCGGCCAGCAGGACCTCGGCAGCAAGGGCGCGCCGCGCTTCGTTCGGTTCTCGCACGCGCTGCCGACCACCGGCTCCAACAAGCTGCAGAAGAAGGCGATCCAGCTCGAGGGGTGGCGGACCACCGACCCGGTCCACCGCTGGGAGGGACGCGGCGCTCCGGCGTACGTCTCGATGACCGAGGCCGACAAGGCCGCCCTGCGCGCGGAGTTCGAGGCCGCCGGCCGGCTCCGCTTCCTGCCCTAGAACCGCCACACGAAGAGGTATTGATGAATCACCTGCTCCGCCGTCGCAGTGTTCCGGTCGCCCTGGCCTGCGCCGGGCTCTTCCTTGCCGGCTGTGCCGAGACCCTGAAGAACACCGAGATCGAGCGCACCACGTCCGACTTCTACGAGGTCGGCATCGTGCGCTCCGACGACGAGGGCACTCCCGTCGACGGCGGCACTCTGACCTTCGGTGCCTACTCCGAGCCCGGTTACCTCGATCCGGCGCAGACCATCGTGGCCGGATCGACCGGTGGCGTGGAGATGGCCGCGATCTACGACACGCTCATGCAGTACGACACCGCCACTGCGGAGGTCACCACCAACCTCGCCGAGTCCCTCGAGAGCAATGACGACTCCACCGTCTTCACCCTCACGCTGCCCGAGGGCGTGTCCTTCAGCGACGGCAGCGTCCTGGACGCCCACGCCGTGAAGTGGAGCCTGGAACGCTACGTCGAGGCGGGGGCCGACGAGGCGCGCCTGTGGGCCGACAACGTGACGGCGGTCGAGGCCGTCGACGACCTCACCGTCGAATTCACGCTCAAGTCGGCTTGGCCCAGCTTCCCCTTCATGCTCACGACCGGCCCCGGCATGATTGTCGGGAAGGGCTCGGACCGGGACGGCGAGTTCACCCCGATCGGCGCCGGCGCCTTCACTTTGACCCGTCACCGGCCGAAGGAAGAGATGGTGCTGAGCGCGCGCACCGACTACTGGGGCGAGGCGCCGCACCTGGCGACGATCCGTGTGGTCTACCTGCCTGACCCCAACGCGCTCTACGAAACCCTGCAGGCTGGCGACGTCGACGCCGCCTTCTTCCGTGACGCCCAGGTGGTCCGCGAAGCGGTCAAGGCCGGCCAGCCCGGCTTCATGAACCTCGTCGCCCTCGGCAACGTGGCTGTGATCAACAGCCGCGAGGGCCACCCGGGTGAGGACCAGCGGGTCCGTCAGGCGATGGCCTTGGCTATCGACCCCGAGGTCGTCTCCGACCGCGCCTACGCCGGCGCCGGTCTCCCGACCAACGAGGTCTTCCCATCCTTCTCGCGCTGGCACTCCGACATCGGCGGCAACGACTTCGATCCCGAGTCCGCGCGCAAGCTTCTCGATGAGGCCAAGGCCGACGGTTACGACGGCAAGGTCACCTACCTCGACGCGTCCGACCCCGCCTCGCGCAACACCGCGGTCGCCATCAAGGCGCTCCTCGAGGGCGTCGGCTTCGATGTCGAGCTCGACCTGGTGAGCAACGTCCAGGACCAAATCCAGAAGGTCGCGATCGACGGCAACTACGACGTCGCAGGGTGGGGGATCAGCTGGCGTGAGGCCGGACCGTACGGCCGGATGTTCGCGACCTTGCACTCGCAGGGAAACCTGACCGTAGGCATGCACACGAGCCCGGAGATGGACTCGCTCATCACGGAGCTCCAGGGCGCCGAGGGTGAGGACGTGCAGCGCGATGTCATGGCGCGGATCCAAGAGCAGTGGAACACCGACGTGCCCGCCCTAGCGGTAGGCCCGACGCCCGAATTCCTCGCGTGGAACAAGGACGTCCACGGCGTCGATGACTCCGTGAACTCCATGGTGCTGCTCGACCAGGCCTGGATGGACTGACATGGACCTGCGCGAGACCCCCGCCCAGCAACAGCTTCGCAAGGAGCTGCGCGCCTACTTCGCCGCGCTGCTGCCTGACGACGTACGGCGACGCGTCGGCGAGGAAGGCGTCGGTGGCCCGCGCTTCCGCGAGGTCGTGAAGATGCTCGGCCGCGACGGCTGGCTCGGGATCGGCTGGCCGAGCGAGTACGGCGGCCAGGGCCGCTCGATCGAGGAGCAGTACGTCTTCTTCGACGAGGTCCAGCGCGCCGGGCTGCCCTTCCCCTTCGTCACCGTCAACACCGTCGGTCCGACGCTCATGCAGTACGGCACGGAAGCGCAGAAGCAGGCCTACCTGCCCGGCATCCTGGCTGGCGACATCGTCTTCGCGATCGGCTACACCGAGCCGTCCGCGGGCACCGACCTGGCGTCGCTCACGACCCGGGCCGTGCGCGACGGCGAGGACTTCGTGGTCAACGGCCAGAAGATCTTCACGTCCGGGGCCAACACCGCCGACTACGTGTGGCTGGCCGTGCGCACCGACCCCGACGCCCCGAAGCACCAGGGCATCTCGATCCTCATCGTGCCGACCACCGATCCCGGCTTCACCTGGAGCCCGATCCAGGCCGTCGGCGGGATGGTCGTGACCGCGACCTACTACACCGACATCCGCGTCCCGGCCGGCGACGTCGTCGGCGATGTGGACGCCGGCTGGTCGCTGATCACCGCCCAGCTCAACCACGAGCGGATCGGGCTGGCCGCGCTCGGCGGCCGGATGATCCAGCTCTGGGAGAACGTGCTGGCCTGGGCTCGCGAGACGGGAGTCATCGAGCAGCCGTGGGTGCAGTCCGAGCTGGCGCGCACCTACGCGAAGCTCGAGGCGATGCGGTTGATGAACTGGAAGATGACGACCGCCGTTGCGGCCGGTGACCTGACCGGCGCGACCGCCGGCGCCGCCAAGACCTACGGCACCGAGACCCACATCGACGTGCAGCGCACCCTCACGCAGGTCCTCGGCGCGGCGGGGCGGATCCGTCCCGAGTCGTCTGGCGCCGTGTTGCACGGACAGGTGGAGCAGCTCTCCCGCCAGGGCATCGTCAACACGTTCGGCGGGGGAGTCAACGACATCCTGCGCGACATGGTCGCCACCCAGGGCCTCGGACTCCCGAGGTCCAGGCGATGAGTGCGTACGACGACCGGCTGGCCGCCTTCGTCGGCCGCCCGCTCGTCGCGCTCCGCCCGGCCGCCGACCCGGTCAACGTGCCGATGATCCGGCACTGGGTCGAGGCGATGGGGGACACCAACCCGCGCTACCTCGGTGCTTCTCCAGTCGCCCCGGCCTCGATGATGCAGGCCTGGACGATGCGTGGCTTCGGCGCTCCGGTGGTCGCCGGCGGGTTCGACGAGCTGGTCGCGCTGCTCGCCGAGGGCGGCTACACCTCCGTCGTGGCCACCGACTCGGACTTCGAGTTCGTGCGCGAGGTCGTGCCCGGTGACCACGTCAGCGTCGAGGAGGTCGTCGAGGCGATCTCGCCCGAGAAGGCGACCGGTCTCGGGGCCGGACGGTTCGTGACCACGCTGAAGACCTACTGCGACGCGGCCGGGTCAGTGGTGGCGACCCAGCGCTGGCGGACGTTGCGCTTCCAGCCTGTCGCATCGTCGCCGGTCGAGCCTGTCGAGACCCCACGGCCACGTCCCGCCGTCAACCTCGACAACGCGTTCTGGTTCGAGGCCGCGCGCGAGCACCGGCTCGTCGTCCAGCGCTGTCTGGCGTGCAAGACCCTGCGGCACCCGCCAGGCCCGGCGTGCCCGGAGTGCCAGTCCTTCGACTGGGACACCGTCGAGGCCAGCGGCCGCGGCACGCTCTACTCCTTCGTCGTCGCGCACCACCCCCGACACCCGGCGTTTGACTACCCGCTGCTGATCGCGGTCGTCGAGCTCGACGAGGGCACGCGCTTGATCACGAACCTGACGGGCGTCACCGCCGACGCCCTGAGCATCGGCATGCCGCTCGAGGTCGAGTGGCTGGACGCCGATCCCGAGCTGACCCTGCCGGTTTTCCGGCCCGTCGCAACCTTGGAGCACTGATGGACTTCACCTACGACGAGGACCTCGTCGCCGTCCGCGACCTGGCTCGCGAGATCTTCACCGACCGGGCCACCACCGACCGCGTGCGCGAGGTCGAAGGATCCGCCACCCACCTCGACGAGGAGCTCTGGCAGCACCTCGCCAGCGCCGGCCTCCTCGGCCTCGCCCTTCCGGAGTCGTACGGCGGAGCCGGGCTCGACCTCGCCGCGCTCTGCGTCGTCCTGGAGGAGCAGGGCCGGACCGTCGCACCGGTGCCGCTCTGGTCCGCCGGCGTCGCCTCGCTCGCGGTCGCGTCCTTCGGGACACCTGCCCTGCGGGACGCACTGCTCGCCGGTGCGGCCGACGGTTCGCTGCGGATCACGCTCGCGCTCGAGGAGTTCGACGGAGCGGCGCCCGCGGCCCCGCGCTGTGCCGCCACCCGCGCCGTAGATCGTTTCCGCCTGACCGGCACGAAGGCGGTCGTGCCCTCGCCGTGCGGTGCCTCGCACGTGCTGGTGTCGGCGACCGGCCCGTCCGGTCCGGGCCTCTTCCTGGTCCCGGCCGAAGGTGACGGGATCTCGTGGGAGCAGACCGAGACCACGACCCACGACCTGGCCGGCCACCTGACCCTGACCGACGCGGACGCCGAGCAGATCGGTGACGGCGAGACGCTCGCGGCCGTGCTTCGCCTGGCCGCGGTCGCGCTCGCGGCCGTGCAGGTGGGCGTCGCCGACGGGGCGCTGCGGCTCGCTGCGGAGTACCTCTCGACGCGGGAGCAGTTCGGCCGCCCGCTCGCGACCTTCCAGTCGGCCCAGCACCAGCTGGCCGACTGCTGGATCGACATCGACGCCATGCGGGTCACGCTGTGGCAGGCGCTCGCCTCGCTCGGTGAGCCCGACGCGGCGCGCGCTGCGCTGGTCGCGAAGTGGTGGTGCGACCAGGCCGGCCTCGACGTCGTGCACCGGGTCCAGCACCTGCACGGCGGCATCGGCGTGGACGTCGACTACCCCGTGCACCGCAACTTCCTGTGGGGCAAGCAGATCGCCAGCACGCTCGGTGGTTCGGCCGCCGCGCTCGCCGACCTCGGTGCGGTGCTCGCACGCGAGGGCGTGGCCTCGTGAACATCGGAGACGTGCTGCCCCCGCTGGAGATCCCGCTGACCCGCAGCCTGATCGTGGCCACCGCGATCGCCAGCCGCGACTACCAGGACGTGCACCACGACCCGGCACTCGCGCAGGAGCGCGGTTCGCCGGACATCTTCATGAACATCCTCACCACCAACGGTCTCGTCGACCGGTTCGTCACGTCCTGGGCCGGACCGACGGCCGTGGTGAAGAGGATCCGGATCCGGCTCGGCGCGCCGAACCACCCCGGCGACACGATGACGCTGACCGGCTCGGTGTCCGCGATCGACGACCGACGGGTGACCGTCGACGTGGTCGGCACCAACCAGGTCGGCGTGCACGTGTCCGGTCTCGTCGAGGTGGAGCTGTGAGCGGCTTCTCGGGTGCCACCGCGATCGTCGGCATCGGCGCGACCGAGTTCTCCAAGGAGTCCGGCCGCAGCGAGCTCCAGCTCGCCTGCGAGGCGGTCACCGCCGCGATCGCCGACGCGGGGCTCCGGCCCTCCGACGTCGACGGCATGGTCACCTTCACCGCCGAGACCAGCGCCGAGATCCACGTCGCCCGCAATGTCGGCATCGGCGATCTCTCGTTCTTCTCCCGCGTCCCGCACGGCGGTGGCGCGGCATGCGGCACCGTGGCGCACGCGGCCGCCGCCATCCACGCCGGGCTCGCCGAGGTCGTCGTCTGCTGGCGCGCGTTCAACGAGAGGTCGGGGGAGCGCTACGGCCTCGGCCAGGCGGACCGTCCGATGGACACGAACGCCGACCGCGCGGCCTACGCCTGGATGACGCCCTTCGGGCTCTCGACCCCCGCACAGTGGGTGGGCATGTTCGCCCGCCGCTACATGCACGAGTACGGCGCCACGTCGGAGGACTTCGGGCGGATCTCGGTCATCGACCGGGCGCGAGCCGCGACCAACCCCAAGGCGCACTTCTTCGGACGCCCGATCACCCTCGAGGAGCACCAGGCCTCGCGCTGGATCGCCGAGCCGCTGCACCTGCTGGACTGCTGCCAGGAGACCGACGGGGGACAGGCGCTCGTCGTCGTCTCCGCGGAGCGCGCTCGCGACCTGCCCCACGTGCCCGCCCTGGTGGTCGGTGCCGCCCAGGGCTCCGGCCACGACCAGCACATGATGACCTCCTACTACCGGCCCTCGATCTCCGGCATCCCGGAGATGGGCCTGGTCGGCAACCAGCTCTGGGCCCAGTCCGGGCTCGGCCCGAGCGACATGCAGGCGGCTGTCCTCTACGACCACTTCACGCCGTTCGTCCTGCCCCAGCTGGAGGAGCTCGGCTTCTGCGGTCGCGGCGAGGCCGCCGACTTCATCCGCGACGGCCACCTCGAGCTCGACGGCTCGCTCCCGCTCAACACCCACGGTGGCCAGCTCGGCGAGGCCTACCTGCACGGCATGAACGGCATCGCCGAGGCCGTACGCCTCGTCCGCGGCACCTCGGTCAACCAGCCCGGCGACGTCCGCAACGTCGTCGTCACCGCCGGCACCGGCGTGCCCACCTCCGGCCTGGTCCTGGGGGCGGCATGAGCACCTGGCTCGGCCGCGACCTCGGCACCCGCACCGTGTCGTACGGCGACCGCGACCCCATCCTCTATGCGCTGGCGCTCGGAGTTTCCCCGTCGCGGCTCGACCTCGTCTTCGAGGAGCAGCTGCGCGTGCTGCCCACCTTCGGGCTGACCCTGGCCCAGTGGGCGCCGGACGCGCTCGGCTCCGCGGGCGCGTTCGACACCTCCACCGCCGTCCACGGCGCCCAGGCCCTTCGGGTGCTGGCGCCGTTGCCTCCCGCCGCCACGGTCGAGATGACCGCCCGCGTGAGTGCGGTGTGGGACAAGGGCGCGGCGGCGGTCTTCGAGCTCGAGGTGACCTGCGACTACTTCGTCGCGACCTGGTCGATCTTCGCGCCCGGGTGCGGAGGCTTCGGCGGCGAGCGAGGTCCGTCGGCTGCCGGCCGTCCCGCGGACGACGCCGACCTGACCCTGGGCGTGACGACTTCGCCGGTCCAGCCGGCGCTCTACCGCCTGCTCGGCGACCGGCACGCGATGCACGTCGATCCCGCCGCCGCGGCGGCCGCGGGCATGCCGCGACCCTTCATGCACGGCTTGTGCACGATCGGGATGGCGGTCGTCGCCCTCGCGGATGCGCGTGGCGTCCACCCCGCGTCGCTGACGTCGCTCTCGGGCCGGTTCGCGGCGCCGGTGTTCCCGGGGGACACTCTGGAGGTGCGTGCCTGGGGATCTTCGTTCGAGGCGACTGCCGACGGTCGCCAGGCGATCACGGCCGGGGTCGTCGCGTTCGGTGACTGAGCTCCTGGTCGTCGCCGGCATCGGCGTCGTGGTGTTCCTGCTGGCGGCCCTGGCCCAGGCAGTGAGCGGGTTCGGGTCGGCCCTGGTGGCCGTGCCGCTGCTCGCCCTCGCGGTCGGGCCGTCGACCGCCGTGGTGGCCGCCACGGTGATCAGCATGGTGATCTCGGCCCGCGCCTGGCGCCGCGAGCCGGCCGAGGTCGACCGGCCCCTGGCCCGGACGCTCACGGTCGCCGGCGTGCTCGGCATGCCGTGCGGGCTGCTCGTGCTCACCCGTGCCGACGACCGGACCCTGACGCTCGTGGTCGCGGTCGCGCTGCTCGTCGCGGTCGCACTGATGTGGAGCAGGGTGGTGCTGCCCACGGGACGCCGCTCCGTGTGGGCCTCGGGTGTGACCAGCGGCCTGCTGCTGACCGCGACCGGGATGAACGGCCCGCCGCTCGTCCTGTCGCTCCAAGCGGCCGGCCTCCCACCCCGTAGGTTCCGCGCGACCCTCCAGGCGGTCTTCTGCGGCCAGGGTGCAGTCGCGGTGACGGCCTTCGCCCTGACCGGGCAGCTGCACGCCACCACTCTGGCCGCGATTGCCGGGGGCGTCGTCGGCCTGCCGGCAGGCTGGGCGGTCGGCAACCGGATCTTCCAGCGGCTCTCCCCGGAGCAGTTCCGGTCCATCGTCCTCTCGGGACTGGTCGTCACCGCGGTGGTGGCTCTCGGCAACGTGTTCGTGGGCGCCTAGCCCTCGACGACGGCCCTCCCGCGAAGTTCATTGACCTCAATGAACGTCGCGGGCCCCCGGGCCAGCCCGTCAGTCCTTGGTCGCCTGTTCCTTGTTCTTCGCCGCCATGCCCTTCGCGTCCAGGCCGCCCAGCGAGTCGCTGGAGACCTCCGCGTTGTGGGCGTGGGCGAAGTGGTGAAGTCCGAAGACCGAGTCCATGCCGGAACGCATGCCCTGCAGGTCCTCGGCCTGGTTGACCGCCTTCTTCGTCAGCGCCAGCCCGAAGCGGGGCATCTGGGCGATCCGCCCGGCCATCGCGAGGACGGTCTCCTCGAGGTCGTCGCGCGGCACGACCTGGTTGACCATGCCGAGCTCCTGCGCCCGGGTGGCCGTGAACCGGTCGCCGGTGAAGAGGAACTCCTTGGCAGCGCGCGGGTTCATCACCCAGGGGTGGGCGAAGTACTCGACGCCCGGGATGCCCATCCGGACCACCGGGTCGGAGAAGAACGCGTCCTCGGAGGCGACGATGAAGTCGCACGCCCAGGCGAGCATCAGGCCGCCCGCGATGCAGGCGCCGTGCACCATCGCGATCACCGGCTTGGGCACCTCGCGCCAGCGGCGGCACATGCCCAGGTAGACCTCGGACTCGCGTGCGTAGCGGAGGTCGCCGCCCTCCTTGCCGACGTGCGTCCAATGGATGACGGCCCGGCGCTCGAACTCGACGTCGACGTCGCGCCCGGGCGTGCCGATGTCGTGACCGGCCGAGAAGTGGTCGCCGTTGCCGGACAGCACGATCACCGCGACGTTGTCGTCGTCGGTCGCCCGCCGGAAGGCGTCGTCCAGCGCGTAGGTCATCGCCGAGTTCTGCGCGTTGCGGTACTCCGGGCGGTTCAACCTGATCCGCGCCACGGCACCCGTCACCTCGTAGGTGACCTCTGGTTCGTTGGTCATGGCTTGCTCCTCAGCTCGTCCTTCAGCACCTTGCCTGCCGCGTTCCGCGGCAGCTGATCGATGAAGACCACGTCACGTGGCATCTTGAAGTTCGCGACCCGCTCGCGCAGGAAGCTCGTCACCTCGTCGGCGCCGAGCGCCTCGTCGGAGGTTCGTACGACGAATGCTCGGCCGACCTCGCCCATCCGCTCGTCAGGCATGCCGACGACGGCGGACTCGACCACGCCGTCGAGCCGCGCCAGTGCCTGCTCGACCTCGGCGGGATAGACGTTGAAGCCGCCGGAGATGTACATGTCCTTGAGCCGGTCGGTGATCGTCAGGTGGTCCTGCTCGTCCACCCTGCCCACGTCGCCCGTGTGCAGCCAGCCGTCCCGGTCGATCGCCTGGGCGGTCGCCTCCTCGTCGTCGAGGTAGCCCACCATCACCATGTCGCCGCGGAACTGCACCTCGCCCTCGTCGCCGGGGTCCACGACCGCCCCGGTCTCCGGGTCGACGATCCGCACCTCCACTCCCGGGACGGGGGCGCCGCACGTGCTGGCCACCAGGGCGTCGGGATCTCCCGGGCGGCACATCGTGGCGACCACGCACTCGGTCATGCCGAAGGCGGTCAACACGTGGTCGAAGCCCAGCTCGGCCTGCATCCGCTCGACCAGCGCCACCGGGACCGACGCTGCGCCGGTCACTGCGATCCGCAGCGACGACCGGTCGATCGAGGCGAGGCCGGGGGAGGCGAAGAGCGAGGTGAAGATCGTCGGGGCGCCCGGCAGCACCGTGATCCGCTCCTCGCCGATCAACCGCAGCGTCTCGTCGACGTCGAACGTGGCCTGCGGGTAGAGGCAGCAGCCGCTGAGCAACGCCACCACGATCCCCGCCTTGTAGCCGAAGGAGTGGAAGAACGGGTTGACGACGAGGTAGCGGTCCTCCTCGGTCACCCCGCAGGTCGAGCCCCAGAGGCGCGCCGCCTCGACGGTCTGCCGGTGCGCTGACACCACACCCTTCGACCGGCCGGTGGTGCCGGACGTGAAGAGGATGTCGGCGACGTCGTCGGCGTCGACCGCGGCGGCTCGCCGATCCGTCTCGGTGAGTGACGCGTCATCGGCGAGGGCCGCGAGGTCGTCGAACGCGTGCACCCCCGTGGCCGGGTCCCCGTGGCCGATCCGGACGACCACACGCAGGTCGGGGAGCCCGGTCCCGTCGTCATCCGCGGCGGCGGACAGCTCGTCGAGCTGGGAACGTCCGAGGAAGCCGTCCGCCACGACGACGAGCGTCGCCCCGGTCCGGCGCAGCACGTCCACGACCTCGTGGCCCTTGTAGCGGGTGTTGATCGGGACCAGCGCGGCTCCGGCATGGCTCACGGCGAGTGCCGCGACGACCCATTCAAGGCTGTTGGGGGCCCAGATCGCCACCCGGTCGCCCGGTGCCAGGCCCAGCCGGACGTAGGCGGCCGCGGTTCGCCGTACGTCATCGCGCAGCGCCGCCCAGGACCTCGACCGGTCGCCGTCCACGACGGCCGGCCGGTCACCGTGTCGCTCAGCCGCGTGCAGCAGCGCCTGCGGCAGCGTCGTCGGCCGGGGTTGGGTCATGATCTGTTCCACTCCTTGGTCGTGTGGGGGCGTCTGGTGGGTCCGGGACTCGTCACGCGAGCAGGCTGTGACTGCGTCGCATGCTGTCAGCTGCCTGGGTGACGACCCGGTCGATCAGCTCCTCGCAGGTTGGCAGGTCGTCCAGCACGCCGACGACCTGGCCCGCGGCGAGCACGCCGGCGCCGGTGTCCCCGTCGACGAGGCCGGCCTTCAGCATCGTCGGGGTGTTCGCGGCGAGGGTCATCTGGGCCAGGGACCGGCCCTGCGCCTTGCGCATCGCCCGGCCGTCGACGGCGAGCTGGCGCCAGGACATGCCCGAGTCGCGCTTGAACTCCAGGGTGCGCCGCACGGTCGGGGTCAGCCTCCTGAGCCGCGAGGACTCCTCGATCTCGTCGACCAGCGGCGTGCGCAGCATCCGGTGCGGCATGCCGTCGACCTTGTCGGTGACGACGGTGCCGTTGAGGTCGTGGTCGAGATACAACCGCTTCACTGCGTCGGGTACGGCGCTGTCCGCCGTGAGCAGGAACCGCGTGCCCATGCCGATGCCGGCGGCGCCGTACGCCAGTGCGGCAGCGAGGCCGCGGCCGTCGAAGTAGCCACCGGCCGCGATCACCGGGATGTCCACGGCATCGAGCACGGTCGGCAGCAGCAGCGACGTCGGCACGCTGCCGGTGTGCCCGCCACCCTCGCCGCCCTGGATCATCACCGCGTCGGCGCCCCAGCTCGCGACCTTGACCGCGTGCTTGGGCAGGCCGACGCTCGGGATGACGACGATGTCGTGCTCCTTGAGCCTCGCGATCAGCTCGGGCTTCGGAGCCAGCGCGAAGCTGGCCACCTTCACGCCGTGCTCGATCAGCAGGTCGCAACGGGCCGGGGCATCGGCCGCGTCAGCGCGCAGGTTGACGCCGAACGGCGCGTCCGTGCGGCCCTTCACCTCGATGATCGCGGCCTCCAGCTGGGCGATCGTCATGGTCGCGCTGGCGAGGATGCCGAGGCCGCCGGCGTTGGCGGTGCCGCTGACCAGGCGCGGACCTGCGACCCAGCCCATGCCGGTCTGCACGACCGGGTGCCGGACGCCGGTGAGCTCGGTCAGCGGGGTCCTCAGCAGCTGCGCGATCACGTCGAGACCTCCTTGGTGCGGAGCCCGCGCGGGTCGAGCACCTCACGGATCAGCATCAGCTCGCCGGGCGTGGGTTCGCGCGTGGTCGTGACGTCGGTGGGCACGTGGACCTCGAAGCCTGTCGCCGCCCGGACCTCCTCGACGCTGACGCCGGGGTGGGTGGACAGGAGTCGCACCGTGTCATCGGGACCGCCGACGTCGAGGACGGCGAGGTCGGTGACGATCCGGTGGATGTCGTTGTACGTCGACGCCGCCGGTCCGGCTTCCTTCGCCAGCCTGGGCCCGACGCCGGTGACGACGTCGACCCGCTCGACGAAGACGCGCGGCGAGTGCCTGGGCACCCAGTAGGACGTGCGGTTGTTGACGGTGTTGCCGGGGGCACCGCGGCTGCCCAGCAGCTGGCGCTTCGGACGGGCGAAGTCGCCGATCGCGGAGATGTTCTGGTTGCCGTGGCGGTCGATCTGGGTGGCGCCCATCATCACGTGCCGCCGGCCGTGGGCGACCACGTCGAAGACGCGGCGGAACGGGATCCAGCCCTCGACGACCTCGGCCTTCGCGAACAGCGGGGGGACACCGGCGAGGAACAGCGACTCACCGTCGGAGATCACCAGGTCGGGGTTGGAGGTCAGCTTGGCCAGCCGCACCCCGAGCATCGGCATGATGCCCATGGGGGAGCCGAAGATCTCGCCGTCGTCCTTGAACGCGTCGGCGACGGCGGTGGCGCAGACCTCCGCGCGGGTGATGTCGTTCATGCCTGCTCCTCTGCGAACGCAGCGACGGCTGCTTGGTAGGCGGCCTCGTTGCCGGACAGGAACCGCTGCTTGAACGCGCTCCACGCCTCGGGGTCGGCAGCGCTCGTGGCGTAGTGGCGCTGGAACTTCTCGTCCCGCTCGTAGTCGGGCGTGCAGGTGGTGAAGTGGGCGCCGTTGGGCGTCTCGACCACCCCGGTGACCAGCATCCGGCTGAGCAGCAGCCGCTGGACGGGGGTGTCGAGGGTGAGCCCGGCGGTGTCGACGACCTGCTCGCAGGACACGTAGACCTCGTCGGCGGCCATCGCGAAGAGGTCGTCGAAGTAGGGGTCGGGCCCGAGGTAGGTCGCGTTGCCGTGCGCGTCGGCGCGGTTGAGGTGGACGAGCGCGGCATCCAGCTTCAAGGCCGGTACGGCGACGAACGTCTCGCCATCGCCGTACGGACTCGTGATCGTCGTGATGTCGGGGTTGTTGACGAGCACGTCGGAGCCGAGCCCGGCGCGCATCGGCAGGAAGGGCAGGCGCTCGGACGCGGCCTTGAGGCCGGTGAAGAACATGCCCTCGTCCCACTCGCAGACCTCCGGGATGGTCGCGTCCTGGCGGGCCCTGGCGAACAGCGGCTCGAGGGGGATCGAGTCGAGGGAGACGAAGGCGTAGACGAGCCGCTTGATCTTGCCGGCATCGGCGAGCAGGCCGACGTCGGCGCCGCCCCACGACACGATCGTCAGGTCGGTGAGGTCGGAGCGCAGGATGGCCCGCACGAGTGCCATCGGCTTGCGCCGGGGTCCCCAGCCGCCGATGCCGATGGTCATGCCGCTCTTCAGCCGGCCGACCACCTCGTCGATGGTCATCTGCTTGTCGCGTGGCTTCACTTGGCCTTCTCCGTCCCGGCGCTGTGCCCATTTACAAACGTGTCTCTGAGTTCGTCGCTGACGCCCAGCAGGTTGAGCTCCATCGTGAAGCCCTGCTCGAAGCGGTAGCTCTTGTTCACGTCGATCGGGTCGATCCCGTTGAGCGCCTCCTTGGCGGCCCGGATCACCCGGGTGTCCTTGTCTGCGATGTCGGCTGCGAGCGCGAGGGCGGCGTCGTCGAGCTGGTCGCGGGGGACCACCTCGTAGACCGAGCCGTGCTGGACGAGGTCGGCGGCCTTGATCGTGCGCGCGGTGAAGTAGAGCGTGCGCATGAGGTGCTGGGGGACCAGCCGCGCGAGGTGGGTGGCAGCGCCGAGTGCGCCCTGCTTGACCTCCGGCACGCCGAACCAGGCGTCGTCGCTGGCGACCACGATGTCGGCGTTGCCGACCAGGCCGACGCCGCCGCCGAGGCAGAAGCCGTGGACTGCGGCGATCACGGGCACCTGGCACTCGTAGACCGCCTTGAACGCGGCGAAGCAGCCCTTGTTCGCACCGATCAGGGCGTCGAAGCCCTCGGTGTTCTGCATCTCCTTGATGTCGACGCCGGCATTCCAGCCCTTGCCCTCCGCGCGCAGGATCACCACCTTCGTCGCGGGGTCCGCTCCGGCTTCGTCGAGCGCCGTGGCGAGGTCGAACCAGCCCTGCACGGTCAACGCGTTGACCGGGGGACAGGCGACGGTGACGACGCGGATGCCGTCGTTCCTGAGGTGTGACGAGATGCCCATTGAGGACCCTTCCGAATGACAAACCAAGCACTTGCTTGGTAGCCTAGCACTTGCTTGGTTCAGCCGCTGCTGCGGAACTCGAAGGTGGAAGGCTCTCCATGACCGTGTCGATCGACCTCTCGGGCCGCGTCGTGCTCGTCACCGGCGGCTCCCGCGGCATCGGGCTCGGCATCACCCGCGCCTACGTCGCGGCCGGCGCGCACGTCGTGACCCTCGCCCGCTCCGCCGTGGAGGTGCTCGAGCCCGGGACGTCCCACGTGCAGTGCGACGTGCGCGACCCCGAGTCGGTGCACGCGAGCGTCGACGCCGTGGTCGCCGAGCACGGACGACTCGACGTCCTGGTGAACAACGCCGGCGGTGCGCCGTACGCCCTGGCGGCCGACGCCTCGCCGCGCTTCCACGACAAGGTCCTGGGTCTCAACCTCACGGGCCCGCTGGTGGCGATGCAGGCGGCCAACGCAGTCATGCAGCGCCAGGAGCACGGCGGCGCGATCGTCAACATCTCCTCCATCAGCGCCCTGCGCCCGTCGCCCGGCACTGCGGTGTACGGCGCCGCCAAGGCCGGCCTCGACTCACTGACCCGGTCGTTGGCGATGGAGTGGGCCCCCAAGGTGCGCGTCAACGCCATCAACGTCGGCCTGTGCCGCACCGAGCTGACCGGGGAGCACTACGGCAGCGACGACTCCGTCGCCGCGATCGAGCGCACCATCCCGCTCGGCCGGATGGCCCGACCCGAGGAGGTCGGCCACGTTGCCCTGTTCCTCGGCTCGGACCTGGCGTCCTACGTCTCCGGCGCCAGCGTGGCGTGCCACGGAGGCGGCGAGCCCCCCATCTTCCTCTCGGTCGTCGGCACCGGGAGCTGACGCCGGGACCGAGCCTGCCGGGCCCAAGAACCACGATCGTGATCGCCCGTTCTACGTGGTGACCACGTAGCGCTGAGGTGTCCGTCGTCGTTGGTACTCCGATAGGTCATGGCCACCCGTTGTGCCCATGACCAGCCGTGTGCACACACAGCTGCACGCACAACCCTTGCGGGGGAGTACCCGATGCTTCGTTCCCTGATCCGACGCCGCGACACCAAGCCGCGCCCCGTCGCGCAGGCCCCCACGCCACACATGTCCCGCTCTGTTGCCTTCCGCGTTCCCTTCCTCGTGGGCGCGACCCTCGGCCTCGCTGTGTCGGTTGTGGCGATCGACAGTGGGCTGTACTTCGGTCAGGAGCAGCGTGAGGTGGTCGCTGAGGCCCAGCATCCGACCGCTGAGGCCCTGGTCGTTGCCTACGACTGCTGGTCGGGTGAGGCGCCGGCGGACATGGCCGGCCAGTTCCCGAGGCGCGTCGTCGTCACAGTCGGTGGTGAGGTCCGGTATGCGGGGGAGCGGATGGTCGGGAAGGCCCTCGACCAGATCTTCGACGGCGCCAACCACGGGCTGACCGTGCACGGCTTCTGCAGGTAGGGGATGACGACCACGCGAGAGCTCGGCCCTGCCGACATGGCGCCCTCGTGCCCCCGCGGCGCACTCCACAAGGGGTCGCTGCACACACACTGCACGCACAAGGGGGTGAGAACGAGGAAGAGGCCGCCCCCGCGATTCGCGGAAACGGCCTCTGACCTGCAATTTCTTCGGTCGGGCTGACAGGATTTGAACCTGCGACCCCCTGACCCCCAGTCAGGTGCGCTACCAAGCTGCGCTACAGCCCGAACGCCCAGTTCGCGATCGGCGAGCCGACGCGGTGAGCGAGCGAAACCATACCGCAGCGCACGCGGGAGTCGTGCATCAGGTCGCCCTCGGCGAGGGCACCGCTCAGAGCGGGTCGGGCAGCACGCCGAAGGTGTCGTTGCAGGTCCAGCCCCGACAGCTCAGCAGCTGCAGCCGGCGCTGCTCCAGCAGCGCCCGGATCGCCGCATAGCCCGGGTCGTCGAACCGGTTGACCAGCTGGTCGGGATCGCGCAGGTCGTCGTAGAGGAAGCCGTCGGAGCCGTTGACGCCGTAGAGGTAGCGCGAGGTGCGCACGCCGCGGTAGGCCCAGCCGTCGCCACCGTCGTCACCGGTCTGGACCAGCGTCGTGTCCCGGAAGGGCTGGTCCATGCCCTGCAGGGTCGGGACGAAGGAGACGCCGTCCAGGAGCCAGCCGGGCTGCACCGCTGACAGCGACGTGAAGGTGGCGGGCAGGTCCACCAGCGTGACGGGCAGGTCGGAGGTGGTGCCGGCACCGACGCCGGGACCTCGGACGAGCAGCGGCACCTGCAGCGTCTCGTCGGTCAGCACGTTCTTGCCGACGAAGCGGTGCTCGCCGAGGGAGTAGCCGTTGTCGGAGGAGAAGACGATGACGGTGTCGTTGAGCTCGCCGACGCTGCGCAGCGTCTCGACCAGCGACTCGACCGCGCGGTCGACCGACTGCAGGGCCCGCAGCCGGGCCCGGTGCTCGGTCGTGACGACCCCGGGATCGGCGAGGCGCCGGGAGCGGAACGTCCGGGGCTGGTCGAGCACGTTGCGCTCGTTGAAGGCGGGGGAGGTCAAGGAGGGCGGCACGGCCCGGTCGAAGCGCCCCTTGTCCCGGGGCGCCGCCGGCGGCGGCACGGGCTTCCCGCTGTTGTTGAGCCGGTAGTGCGGGGCGAGGTGCCAGGAGTAGACGAGGAAGGGCTGGTCCTCCTCGGCGAACTCGCGCACCGTGTCGTTGGTGCGCTCGGCGATGACGTCGGTGACATAGCTGTCGCGGTAGGACTGCGGGTCGCCGTCGTTGTCGAACGCGAAGTCGAAGTAGTCGTAGACCCCAGCGCTCAGCGCGTCCCAGCGGTCCCAGCCCGAGGGGCGGACGTCGCGGGCGGAGTAGCCGTTGAGGAACTTGCCGACGAAGCCGGTCTGGTAGCCACCCTGCTTGAACCACGAGCTGATCTCGTGCGCGGGGTCCAGGGCCTGGAAGCCGCCGAACGGACCGGCGTTGTGCTGCACGCCGTTGTTCTGGCCGTACTGCCCCGTGACCAGCTGGGCGCGGGCCGGGCAGCACAGGGGGTGAGGGGAGATCGCGTCGGTGAAGTCCATCCCGCGCTCGGCCAGCAGCTCACGGGTGTGCGGCATCCACCGCAGCTCGTCCTCACGCATGTCGTCGGTCATCACGAAGACGATGTTGGGGCGGTCCGGACCGTCGGCGCTCGTGGCGGCAGGTGACCCGGCGGCGGCCTGTACGGCGCTGGGCAGCGTCGTGGCCTCGTCTGCCAGTGTCACCCCGGAAGCCGCGAGGAGCAGGACGATCAGAGCGGTTGTCCCGCTGCGTGCCCACACCTGCATTGCGTCCCTTGGATATCCCCGACCGAAGGGCACAGCGTAGGGGGTGAGGAGCGCCTGACCCAAAGCGCAGGGAGCGCCCCGACTGGGGCCTGCTCACCTGTCCTCGCTTACGCTGAAGTGTGACCCCGTGGCTACTTCTGCTCGCCTCGCTGGCGCTGATCGCCATCTGTGGGCTCTTCGTCGCTGCTGAGTTCTCCTTCGTCACCGTCGACCGCGGAAGCGTCGACCGGGCGGCCGCCGCAGGCGATGCGGGAGCAGAGGGCGTGCAGCGCGCGCTCCGCACCCTGTCGACCCAGCTGTCGGGTGCCCAGGTGGGGATCACGGTCACCAACCTCGCGGTCGGGTTCCTGGCCGAGCCGGCGATCGCGCAGCTCGTCGACACGCCGCTCGAAGCGGCCGGTGTCCCCGCCGACTGGGTCTCGCCGATCGCGCTCGCCATCGGCCTGACCCTCGGCACCGTGCTCACGATGCTCTTCGGTGAGATGGTCCCCAAGAACGTCGCCCTTGCCATGCCCCTGGAGACCGCGCGCAACACCCAGCGGTTCATGCGCGGCTTCACGGCGCTGAACAAGGGGCCTATCCGGGTGCTCAACGGCTCCGCCAACGCACTCGTACGCCGCTTGGGCATCGAGCCCCAGGAGGAGCTCCGCTCGGCGCGCAGCTCCGAGGAGCTGGCCTCGCTGGTGCAGCGCTCCGCCGACCAGGGCACCCTGGACGCCGAGACGGCCGAGCTGATGGAGCGCAGCGTCGAGTTCGGCACCCGCACCGCCGGCGAGATCATGACGCCGCGCGTGCGCACCACCACCGTCGACGAGACCGACCGGGCATCTGCCGTGATCGAGCTGACCCGGCAGACCGGGCTGTCCCGCTTCCCGGTCCTCGACGCCGAGGACGCCGTCGTCGGCACCGTCCACGTCAAGCACGCCGTCGCGCTGCCGATGCACGAGCGCTCGACCACGCGGGTGCGACACATCATGGTCAAGCCCACCGTCGTGCCCGACAGCCTGCGGCTCGACCCGCTGCTGTCCCTGCTGCGCGGTGACGGCTTCCAGATGGCGATCGTCCTGGACGAGTACGGCGGTCACGCCGGCGTCGTCACGCTCGAGGACGTCGTCGAGGAGATCGTCGGCGACATCTCCGACGAGCACGACCGGCTCGGCGCGCGCGCCCGCCAGCGCCGAGACGGCAGCTGGAGCCTCTCCGGGCTGCTGCGCCCCGACGAGGTCGAGGACGCCACTGGTGTCGAGCTGCCCGACCACGAGGACTACGACACCATCGGCGGGCTCGTCATGCGCGAGCTCGGGAAGATCCCGACCGCCGGTGACCGGGTCGAGGTCGCCGTACCGGACAGGACCGATCCGGACGAACCCGGCCAACACCTGGCCACCTTGACCGTCGAGCGGATGGACGGCCTGCGGGTCGACCGCATCGAGCTGCGACTGGTGACGGGGGAGGAGTCGCATGGGTGACTTCGGGGGAGTCCTGCTCGCAGTCGTGCTGCTGGCCTTCAACGCGTTCTTCGTGGGCGCCGAGTTCGCGCTGCTGTCCGCACGCCGCAGCCAGATCGAGCCGCGCGCCCAGGAGGGCTCGCGGTCCGCACGCACTGCGCTGCGGGCCATGGAGCACGTCTCCCTGGTGATGGCCGGCGCGCAGCTCGGCATCACGGTCTGCTCGCTCGGCCTCGGTGCCGTCGGCGAGCCGGCAGTCGCCCACCTCCTCGAACCCGTCCTGCACGCCCTGCACGTGCCGGACGCCGCGCTGCACCCGGTGTCCTTCGTGATCGCGATGTCCATCGTGGTCTACCTGCACGTCGTGCTCGGCGAGATGGTGCCCAAGAACATCGCCCTGGCCGGACCTGATCGCGCCGCGCTGGTGCTCAGCCCGCCGATGATGGTGATCGTGACCCTGCTGCGCCCCTTCATCAGCCTCCTCAACCTCACCGCCAACGGCATCCTGCGGCTGCTCGGGATCGAGCCGAAGGACGAGGTCAGCTCGAGCTACACCCGCGAGGAAGTGGCAGCGCTGGTGGAGGAGTCGCGCGGCGAGGGGATGATCGCGGCCGACGAGTACGACCGGCTCTCGGGAGCGCTCGGCTTCACCGAGAAGATGGTCACGGCGGTGCTGATGCCGGTCGAGGGACTCAGCACCGTGCTGACCGGTTCCACGCCGGCCGACGTCGAGGCGCTCTGCGCGGCGACGGGCTTCAGCCGGTTCCCGGTCACCACCGCCGACGGCACCTTCCAGGGCTACCTCCACATCAAGGACGTGCTCGAGAGCGACGAGACGCGCCGGCAACGCCCCATCGACGACAAGTGGGTGCGCCCGCTGGCCACGGTGGGGCCCGACGACGTGCTGCACGAAGCGCTGGAGAACCTCCAGCGTCGCGGTGCCCACATGGCGCGGGTCGTCACGCGGGAGGGGACGGTCCTCGGACTGGTCACGCTGGAGGACGTGCTCGAGGAGCTCGTCGGAGAGATCCGCGACGGCTCGCACCACGAGTGGGCCGGAAGCACGGGCGAGGCTGGATAAGGTGAGGTCGCAGCGACACCCACGTCCACAGACGGCAACCCCGATGGCAGGCGATTCAGTGCAGGAGCAGACCGGACAGACAACCGGGCTCTCGCGCGTGTGGACGATCCCCAACATCCTCAGCATGCTGCGGCTGGCGGGCGTCCCGCTCTTCCTGTGGCTGGTGCTGGGGCCGGAAGCCGACGGCTGGGCCCTCGCCGTCCTCATGATCTCGGGCGTCACCGACTTCCTCGACGGCTATCTCGCCCGCCGGCTCGACCAGTTCTCCAGCCTCGGCGAGATCCTCGACCCGGTGGCCGACCGGCTCTACATCCTCGCGGTCGTGATCGGCCTCGCGCTGCGCGACATCATCCCGTGGTGGGTGGCGATCATCCTGCCGCTGCGCGACCTGCTCCTGTGGGGACTGGTGCCGCTGCTGCGCACCCGCGGCTACAGCGCCCTGCCGGTGCACTTCCTGGGCAAGGCCGCCACCTTCAACCTGCTCTACGCCTTCCCGTTGCTGCTGCTGGGGGAGGGCACCGGCGTCCTGCCGACGATGGCGCAGGTCTTCGGGTGGGCCTTCGCCTTCTGGGGCATCGGCCTCTACTGGTGGGCCGGTGTGCTCTACGCCTGGCAGGTCCGCAAGCTGCTGCGCGTCACCCCGCGCCGACCCCGGTCGCCGGCACAGCCCGAGGCCTGATCGTGCCCGACCTCACCGAGACACGTGGTCGGCCGGCGCCGCTGCCGCACCACGTCACGACCCCGTTGCTGACGCTGATCACCGAGCGCTCGCTCGACGAGGACTACGCCCACGTCGCTGCCCGCCGCGCCGTCACCGCCGAGCCGCAGCGTCCGCGGTCGCGGGTGTGGAGCACGGCGCTGGTCGTGGCCACCTTCGGCGCGCTGGCCACGATCGTGACCGTCCAGACCTCCCGCGACTCGGAGGTGCAGGAGCTCAGCCGCGCTGCGCTGATCAGGCAGATCGAGTCCGGTCGGGCCGAGGTGGGCGACCTCCAGGCGCAGATCCGCACGCTCACCGACGAGACCCTCGCGCTCGACGACACCAACGCGGAGCTGGGCGCGGAGGCCGCCACCCTGGCCAGCCGCCGTCAGCGCCTCGAGGTCCGAACCGGCTACGTCCCGGTCCGCGGGCCGGGCGTGCGGATCAACATCGACAGCGCGCCCGCCGCCGTCCCCAACGACGAGCTCCGCGACGAGGACCTCGCACTCCTCGTCAACGGGCTGCTGACCGCCGGCGCCGAGGCGATCGCCGTCGACGGTGAGCGCATCGTCGCCCTGGGCGGCATCCGCAACACCAGCCGTGCCATCCACATCAACGGACGCCCGCTGACCTCGCCCTACGTCGTCGAAGCCATCGGCGATCCCGGCACCCTGCAGGCGCGCCTGCTCGAGTCCAGCGCCGGACTGGAGTGGTTCACCCGGGTCAGTACCCTCGGATTTTCCTACGTGCCGCAGAATGTCGATGAGCTCCGGCTGCCCGCCGCAACCCTGCGGCCCCTGCGGCAGGCGCGCGAGCCCTCGACCACCGACGACCGACGCCTCGACGAGGAAGGAGCCACCCCGTGATCGCCGCCCTCGGACTGTTGCTCGGCATCCTGGCCGGGCTCGTCTTCGCCCCTGACGTGCCGCTGGTGCTCGAGCCCTATCTCCCGATCGCGGTCGTCGCTGCCCTGGACGCCGTGTTCGGCGGACTGCGCGCCTTCCTCGACGGCATCTTCGACGACAAGGTGTTCGTCGTCTCGTTCGTCAGCAACGTCGTGATCGCGGCCGCGATCGTCTTCCTCGGCGACAAGCTCGGGGTCGGTGGACAGCTCACGACCGGTGTCGTGGTGGTGCTCGGGATCCGGATCTTCTCCAACGCCGCGGCCATTCGCCGCCACCTGTTCCATGCCTGACGAGATCCCCGACGAGCTGCCTGCCGACGACCCGCCGGGCCGCGAGCTGAGGCCCACTGGCTCGAGCGATCCGCGTCCGGACGACGCGCCGCCCGAGACCGGGCGTGACCGGCTGCTGGCCACGATGCGCCGACCCACCCGCGCCCAGGCGATCGTCGGCGTCCTGCTGGCCGTGCTCGGCTTCTCGGCCGTGGTGCAGGTCAACAACAACGAGCAGGACAACACCTACGCCGGCCTGCGCGAGCAGGACCTCATCGAGATCCTCGATGCCCTGACCGGCACCGCCGAGCGTGCACGTCGCGAGGTCGACCGGCTCGAGAACACCCGTGACCAGCTCCAGTCCGAGTCGACCAGTCGCAAGGCTGCGCTCGCGGCCACCGAAGAGCGGGTGGAGACGCTCAACATCATCGCCGGGCTCGTCCCCGTGACCGGTCCGGGCATCCGGATCCGGATCGAGGAGGACACCGGCCGGCCCACGCTCACCTCCCTGCTCGACCTGGTCCAGGAGATGCGCACGGCCGACGCCGAGGCGATGGAGTTCAACGACACCCACCGGCTGGCCGCGCAGAGCTCGTTCAACACGGTCGTCGGTGGCATCGAGCTCGACGGCAACCTCCTCGAGCCGCCCTACGTCATCGACGTGATCGGCGACCCGCACGCGCTGCGCAGCGCGATGACCTTCGAGAACGGGCCCATCGAGCAGCTCGAGTTCGACGGCGCGTCAGTGGAGGTCACCGAGCTCGAGTCGCTCGACATCGAGAGCATCCGCGATCCGGAGCGCCCCGTGAATGCCGAAGCGGACCCGGGCCAGTAGCCTTCCGCACAACCGAGCCGAGGAGAAGGAGTCACCGTGTATCCCGAGGACCTGAAGTACACCAGTGAGCACGAGTGGGTGCGCAGCCCCGGCGAGGCCGAGGGATCGGTTCGGATCGGCATCACGCACTTCGCCCAGGACGCGCTCGGCGACATCGTCTATGTCTCGCTCCCTGAGGTCGGGGAGCAGGTCACCGGCGGCGAGACGTGCGGCGAGCTCGAGTCGACCAAGTCCGTCAGCGACGTCTATGCGCCGCTCACCGGTGAGGTCGTGGCCCGCAACGAGTCGCTCGACGCGACGCCCGAACTCGTGAACACCGACCCGTACGCCGCTGGCTGGCTGTTCGAGGTCGTCCCGACCGACGCCGGGGCCGTCGACGCCCTGATGGACGCAGCGGCCTACCAGGCCGGCCTCGAAGGCTGATCGACCTGACTGATCGCCTCGACGTGCCGCGCCGGGCATGGTGCGGCTGATAGGTTCGAATCAGTAGTCAGAGTTGAGTTTCGCGCCAGTGATCCGACCGTGGGGACCTGGCAACCGAGGAGGTTTCATGCCGTTCTGCACCGCCTGTGGCAAGCAGAACCCGGACGACGCGCGGTTCTGCTCGCAGTGCGGCACGCGCCTGGTGACCGACGACGCCGACGCGCCCGCCACCGGTGGTCCGGAGGGCGCCGTGCCGGCGACCGACGCCACCGCGACGATCACCTTCGGGGTCACGACGCCGACCGACACCTCGGACCGCAAGCTCAGCCCGGTCGACGCCGCAGCCGTCGACGCGCTGCCCGATGGGCACGCCCTGCTGATCGTGCAGCGCGGCCCGAGCGCCGGCAGCCGCTTCCTGCTCGACGCCGACCTGATCGGTGCGGGACGCCACCCCGACAGCGAGATCTTCCTCGACGACGTGACCGTGTCGCGTCGCCACGCGGAGTTCCGCCGCAACGGCAACGCGTTCACCGTCAGTGACGTTGGCAGCCTCAACGGCACCTACGTCAACCGGGACCGCATCGACTCCGTCGAGCTCTCCGACGGTGACGAGGTCCAGATCGGCAAGTACCGGCTCGTCTTCTTCACCAGCGCCGCAGGCTGATCGATGGCAGAAGCCGCTGCGTCTCGGGCGCGGATGAACATCGGGCAGGTCCTCGACCACCTGCGCAGTGACTTCCCGGGTGTGACCATCTCCAAGATCCGGTTCCTCGAGGACCAGGGCCTGATCAAGCCCGAGCGCACCCAGTCGGGCTACCGCAAGTTCTGCGGCGAGGACGTCGACCGGCTCCGCTACATCCTGCGGATGCAGCGCGACCACTACCTCCCGCACAAGGTGATCGGCGAGCACCTCGACGCGATCGACCGCGGCCTCGAGCCGCCGGCCATCGACGGCGTGGTGCCGACGGTGCCCAAGGTCTCGCTGGCTCCGGACGGTCTCCCGTCGCCGGAGTCCTTCCGCAGCACCAGCGACGTGCGCCTCTCGCGTCGTGAGCTGATCAAGATCGCCGAGATCTCCGAGGAGCTGCTGGTCCAGCTGGAGCAGTTCGGACTGATCTCCCCGCGCGCCGGCACCGGCCACTACGACACCGACGCGCTCGTCGTGGCGCAGACGGCCCGCGAGCTGGCCGACTTCGGCTTCGAGCCGCGCCACCTGCGCGCGTTCAAGACGGCCGCGGACCGGGAGGTCGGCCTGGTCGAGCAGGTCGTGGCGCCGCTCCAGCGTGGCCGCGACGCCGCCGCGAAGGGGCGCATCGAGGACGCCGTGAGCGAGATCGCCGCCCTGTCGGTGCGCCTGCACGCCACCTTGGTCAAGTCCGGCCTGCGTCGCTCCTGACGGCGCCCGAGTGCCCTGATCGAGGCGGAGTAGGGTGAACGTGTGCGCGAAGTAGACGTCATCGGAGTCCGGGTGGAGATGCCCTCCAACCAGCCCATCGTGTTGTTGCGCGAGGCCGGGGGAGAGCGCTATCTCCCGATCTGGATCGGCGCGGTCGAGGCCACGGCCATCGCCTTCGCCCAGCAGGGCGTCACCCCGCCAAGGCCGCTGACCCACGACCTGATGAAGAACGTGCTGGAGGCCACCGGCCAGGAGCTGAGCGAGGTGCGCATCACCGACGTCCGTGACGGGGTGTTCTACGCCGAGCTGGTCTTCGCCAACGGCCAGGAGGTCAGTGCGCGACCCTCGGACTCGATCGCGCTGGCGCTGCGCACGGGCACCCGGATCGTGTGTGCCGAGGAGGTCCTCGACGAGGCGGGCCTGGCCGTGCCGGCCGAGCAGGAGGACGAGGTCGAGGCCTTCCGCGAGTTCCTCGACCACGTCTCACCCGAGGACTTCGAAGCGCAGTGACCCTCACCCTCAGGTTGAGGTTGAGGGTTGCGACACGCCGCACCCATGATTGACCGGGCCGCCTTCGCGGCCTACCTTGAAATGTCTCTGTTGTAACTCCACCTGTGTGGTTGCTCTTCCCCGCAGCCCCTTCCCCCGGAGTTACGCCCAACGGAGTAGGACCGTGGAGGGTCGCTGTGGCTGTGAACGAGAACGACCAGGACCGCCTGGCCGCCGCACGTGCGGACATCGCTGCTGAGCGAGCCGCCGAGGCTGCCGAGGAGCAGGGCCTGCTCTTCGCGGACGACGTCTCTCCGCTGCCCAGCGACACCGGCTACCGCGGCCCGACGGCGTGCAACGCCGCGGGCATCACCTACCGCCAGCTCGACTACTGGGCGCGCACCGGACTGGTCGAGCCGACCGTCCGCGGTGCCACCGGGTCGGGTTCGCAGCGGCTCTACTCCTTCCGCGACATCTTGATCCTCAAGGTCGTCAAGCGGCTGCTCGACGCCGGCATCTCGCTGCAGCAGATTCGCACCGCCGTGCAGCACCTGCGCGAGCGCGGCACCGACGACCTGACGCGCGTCACCTTGATGAGCGACGGCGCCAGCGTCTACGAGTGCACCAGCAACGACGAGGTCATCGACCTGCTCCAGGGCGGCCAGGGCGTGTTCGGCATCGCCATCGGTGGCGTCTGGCGCGAGATCGAGGGCACGCTCGCCGAGCTGCCCAGCGAGCGTGCGGCCGAGGACGTCACCGACGTCGCGGGCGACGAGCTCGCCGCGCGGCGTGCCGCGCGCAAGATCGGCTGAGCCGGGCGCTGCCCTGACCCGGGCGACACGGTAGGCTGGGGTCGCTGACGATCCCACGCGGGAGAGTCGACGGCGCGATCGGTCCTTCTCGGAGGAGTGGTCGCGTGCGTTGCGCCGAAGGGGCAATTCCTCCCCGGAACCTCTCAGGCACCCGAACCGCGCGGAGCAGGCAACTCTGAAGGTCCGTCCGGACTGACAGAGGGGGAGGCCGCCTGCTGACCGCCAACCAGGGAGCCTCCATGACGGACCCGTCCTCGCCGCACTCACCCTTCGTCGACCGCCACATCGGTCTGCGGCCCGAGGACATCGACAAGATGCTCGCCGCGCTGGGGCACGACTCGCTGGAGTCGTTGATGCTCGCGGCCGTGCCAGGCGGCATCCGGGCCGCTGGTGACCTCGATCTACCCGAGGCCGTGAGCGAGGAGGCCGCAGCCAAGGAGCTGCGCCAGCTCGCCGCGCTGAACCGGCCCGCCGAGGCAATGATCGGCTGCGGCTACCACGCGACCATCACGCCGCCCGTGATCCGCCGCAACGTGCTGGAGGACCCCAGCTGGTACACCGCCTACACGCCGTACCAGCCCGAGATCTCGCAGGGCCGCCTCGAGGCGCTGATCAACTTCCAGACCGTGATCGGCGACCTGACCGGTCTGCCCACGGCCAACTCGTCGCTGCTCGACGAGGGCACCGCCGCTGCCGAGGCGATGACGCTCGTGCGCCGGGGGAACAAGAAGGCAGCCGGGCCGTTCGTCGTCGACGCCGACGCGCTGCCGCAGACCATCGAGGTCGTGCGCACCCGCGCCGACGCCATGGGCATCGAGGTGGTCGTCGCCGACCTCACGGACGGCCTGCCCGACGGTGAGCTGAGCGGCCTGCTGGTGCAGTACCCCGGCGCCAGCGGCCGGATCCTCGACCCGCGGCCCCTGATCGAGACTGCCCACGAGCGCGGCGCGCTCGCAGTGGTGGCGGCCGACCTGCTCGCGCTCACCCTGCTGGAGGCGCCGGGCGAGATGGGCGCCGACGTCGTCGTCGGGTCCTCGCAGCGCTTCGGGGTGCCGTTGTTCTACGGCGGTCCGCACGCCGGCTTCATGTCCGTCAGCAGCGGCCTCGAGCGGCACCTGCCGGGTCGGCTCGTCGGGGTCTCGGTGGACGCCGAGGGACGCCCGGCCTACCGCTTGGCCCTGCAGACCCGCGAGCAGCACATCCGCCGGGACAAGGCGACCTCCAACATCTGCACCGCCCAGGTGCTGCTGGCGGTCGTCGCCTCGATGTATGCCGTCTACCACGGCCCCGAGGGCCTGAAGGCCATCGCCCAGCGCGCCCACGACTACGCCGGTCGGATCGCGACCGCGCTCCGGGCCGGGGGAGTGGAGCTGGTCAACGACACCTTCTTCGACACCCTGACCGCCAGCGTCCCCGGTCGCGCCGCTGACGTCGTCGCCGCCGCCCGCGCCCTGGGCCTGCACCTGCGTCTCGTGGACGCCGACCACGTCGCCCTGTCCACCTCGGAGACCACCACCGAGTCCACCGTGACGAGCGTCCTGCGGGCCTTCGGCGTCACGGAGGACGGACAGTCCGCCGAGGGTGCGATCCCGGCCCCGGTGGCCCGCCACACGCCGTACCTCACCCACGAGGTCTTCGGTAGCCACCACAGCGAGACCCAGATGCTGCGCTACCTGCGGCGTCTCTCGGCGCGCGACTACGCGCTCGACCGCGGCATGATCCCGCTCGGGTCCTGCACGATGAAGCTCAACGCCACCACGGAGATGGAGCCGGTGAGCCTGCCGGGCTTCGCCGACCTGCACCCGTTCGCGCCGGCCGAGGACGCGGCCGGCTACCGCAGGCTGGTCGACGACCTCGAGGGCTGGCTGGCCGAGGTGACGGGCTACGACCGGGTCTCGATCCAGCCCAATGCCGGCTCGCAGGGCGAGCTCGCGGGTTTGCTCGCGATCCGTGGCTTCCACCTCGCCAACGGCGACACCGAGCGAACGGTCTGCCTGATCCCGTCGTCGGCTCACGGCACCAACGCGGCGTCCGCGGTGATGGCCGGCATGAAGGTCGTCGTGGTCAAGGGGGCGGAGGACGGCTCGGTCGACCTGGCCGATCTCGAGGCCCAGTGCGAGAAGCACTCCGACACGCTGGCCGCGATCATGGTCACCTATCCGTCGACGCACGGCGCCTACGAGGACTCCATCACCGAGCTGTGCCGGATCGTGCACCAGCACGGCGGCCAGGTGTACGTCGACGGCGCCAACCTCAACGCGCTGCTGGGCTTCGCCAAGCCCGGTGAGTTCGGCGGCGACGTCTCCCACCTCAACCTGCACAAGACCTTCTGCATCCCGCACGGCGGCGGCGGCCCCGGTGTCGGGCCGGTCGCGGTGCGGGCCCACCTGGCGCCGTACCTCCCCTCGCACCCGATGCACCCCGAGCCCGAGAAGCGCGAAGGCATCGGCCCGATCAGCGCCGCGCCCTACGGCTCGGCCGGCATCCTGCCGATCTCGTGGGCCTACATCCGGCTCATGGGCGGCCCCGGCCTGACCCGGGCGACCGCGGTCGCGGTGCTGTCGGCCAACTACATCGCCCACCGGCTGCAGCAGCACTTCCCGGTGCTCTACCGCGGCCACGGCGGGCTGGTCGCGCACGAGTGCATCCTCGACGTGCGCGGGCTGACCAAGGACTCCGGCGTGAGCGTCGACGACGTGGCCAAGCGGCTCGTCGACTACGGCTTCCACGCCCCGACGATGTCCTTCCCGGTCGCCGGCACGCTGATGGTCGAGCCGACCGAGTCCGAGGACCTCGGTGAGATCGACCGCTTCTGCGACGCGATGATCGCGATCAAGGGCGAGATCGACCGCGTGCAGGCGGGGGAGTGGACCCCGGAGGACTCCCCGCTACGGCACGCTCCGCACACCGCTCGGGCTCTCGTGGGCGAGTGGGACCGCTCCTACTCGCGCGAGGTCGGTGTCTTCCCGACCGGCATCGATCCTGACAAGTACTGGCCACCGGTCGCCCGCATCGACCAGGCGTACGGCGACCGCAACCTGGTCTGCGCCTGCCCGCCGCCCGAGGCCTTCGCGGAGTGAGCGCGCCCGTCACCGACCTCACCGCCCACCGCCTGCGCTGGCGCCTCGCCACGGCCCAGGCGGACGGGCAGGTGCCGTCGATCGTCGCCGGCATCGTGCGCGACGGCGCCCTGGTGTGGTCCGACGGCGTCGGCGACGTCCCGGGGTCTATCACCGACACGCAGTACAAGGTCGGCTCGATCACCAAGACCCTCACCGCCGTGCTCGTGCTCCAGCTGGTCGAGGAGGGGCTGCTGTCGCTGGACGCACCGGCAGCCTCGGTGCTCGGCGACGTGGGCTATGCCGACCGCACCATCCGGCAGCTGCTGGCCCACTCCGGCGGGTTGCAGGCCGAGCCGGCCGGGGACTGGTGGGAGCGCTCGCAAGGCGGATCGTTCGACGACCTCGCCGCCGCCAACGACGGGACGGCTGCGGCGTTCGTCCCCGACCGGCAGTTCCACTACTCCAACCTCGGCTACGGCCTGCTGGGCGAGGTCGTGGCCCGGCTGCGCGAGCAGACGTGGTGGGAGGCGGTGCGGGAGCGCATCCTCGATCCGCTCGCGATGAAGCGCACCTCCTACCAGGCCTCCGGCGTGCACGCCGAGGGCTGGTCGGTGCACCCCTATGCCCAGACCCTGATCCCCGAGCCGCTGCCCGACACCGCCGCCATGGCGCCGGCCGGCCAGGTGTGGAGCACCATCACTGACCTCGCGACCTACTGCCGGTTCCTGCTCGAGGGGCACGACGACGTGCTCGGTGCGGCGGCCCTGGCGCGGGCGTTCACGCCGCAGGCGGGGGAGGAGCACGCCGGCCTGGCCTACGCCCACGGCCTCGGCTTCCAGATCTTCCGCGGCGGGTCGGGCACGCTCGTGGGCCACAGCGGGTCGATGCCGGGGTTCCACGCGATCTGCCTCGTCGACCGCGATCGCCGTACGGGCGTCGTGGCCCTGGTCAACGGGACCGCGGGCGTGCCGGTCGCGGGCTTCGGCGCCGCCCTGCTCGAGGAGCTCGAGGCGTGGGAGCCGGCGCTGCCGCGGCCCTGGGTCCCCAACGAGACGGTGCCGGCCGAGCTCGCAGACGCCCTCGGTGTCTGGCACTGGGGCGCCACACCCTTCGTGTTCGCCTGCGAGGGCGGTGACCTCGTCGCTCGGCGCGGCCAGGTGGAGAAGTGGCGGTTCGTCGCGCAGGAGGGCCGGATCGTCGGCAGCCGCGGCTACCACGCGGGCGAGGAGCTGAGGGTCGTACGCCGCAGCGACGGCGTGGTCTCCCACCTCGACGTCGGCACGTTCATCCTCACCCGTGAGCCCTACGAGGCCGGCGCCCCGATCCCCGGCGGTCGGCCTTCCTGACCGCCGGGGACCGGGGTCGTCGCTACTGCAGGACGACCTTGGGCTCACCGCTGGCGGTCAGCCCCGAGGCGCCCTGCACGCAGGTGCCGCTGCGGACGGCGCCGCCGTTCCAGGCAGCCCGGACGCAGCCGCGCAGGGCGAGCTGGCCCCAGTAGTTCGGGTGGAACGACTCCTGGATGTAGTAGGGGCTGTTGGCGCAGCACGTGGTGCCGACGCGGGTGGTGTTGACCCACTCGGTCTGGTCGACGGCGCCCGGGCTCCGCCAGGTGTCGAGCCCCTTCTCCTCCAGCAGGCCGACGCCGGTCTCGCACAGCCGGTTGCCGTTGAACAGGGTCGCGACGTTGAGGGTGCGGGTGTTGGTCAGCCCGCTCTGCACGCGCGCCTGGTCGATGGTGCTGTTGATGGTCGACAAGTAGACGTCGTTGGCCCAGTCGGCGTCCTTGTTCCAGATCCCGCAGCCGCCGAGGTCGTAGCGGGTGTAGCCGGTCTCGGCGTAGCGGATGCCGGCTCCGCGGGGGAGCGGGGACATGTAGTTGCGGACCAGCAGGGTCCAGCTGGAGTCGCCGTACCCCGCGTTGCGCATGGCCGCGCGGACGTTGGCGAACGCCTGGGCGATCTCGTTGCGGCGCGTGGTGACGCTCGAGGAGGACACACGCGCCTGCACAGCTGCGTCGTCGTAGCAGTAGTTCTTCCACCAGGACGGCGACGTGGCCCAGTTGCTCATGCACGCAACGATCGTGTCGCCGAAACCGAAGTCGTTGCCGCCGATGGAGACCTCGACCATCGTCACGTTGTGCGTCTTCGCGAAGTTCTGGAGGTCGAGGGCCTGGCCGCGCACGCTGCCGTTGTCGAAGAAGTCGATGCCGGGTTTCAGGTAGCCGTCGTCCGAGGTGTACGTCGTCGTCTTCGCGCCCGAGCAGGCGAGGTTCTTGCTGAGCACCCCGCCGATGTGGATGTCGGCGGAGCGGCTGCGGTGGCAGCGCTGGTAGGTCTCACCGGTGCCGGCCTCGTTGTCGAAGTAGGCCGTGGAGCCCAGCGCATCGTGCTTGTAGGAGCCCTGGTTGGTGTTGCCGGCCCAGCGGCCCGCCTCGCCGGAGATGTAGGACTCTCCGACGGAGACGACGTAGGGCGTCCCGACGCCCGGGCCGTCGGCGTGCGCCGGGGCCGGAACGACAGCGAGCGCGGAGAGTGAGACGGCGAGTGAGCCGAGCACCGCCAGGGCGCGCCTGGAGATTCGAGAAGTGGACAAGACGTGATCCTGTTCGTGAAGTGGCCCCCCGAGCGTGTGACAACGTAGTGGCGTATGTCACACCTTGGGAAGTACCAACACGAGCAAGATCGCGCGGCGGGTCTACAGGGCCTGCGAGACGCTCGACATGTTGAAGTCGGGGATGCGCAGGGCGGGGGTGGCCGTGCGGGAGAAGTAGTCGTCGCCCCACTCCCGGCTGAAGCTCGGCACCGTCGCGCTGGCGTGCGAGAAGCGGTTGAGCAGGTCGATCGGGCTCTCGTTCCAGCGGAAGTTGTTGACCGCGCCGACGATCTCGCCGCCCTCGACGAGGTAGACCCCGTCGCGGGTCAGGCCAGTCAGCAGCATGCTCTGCGGGTCGACCTCGCGGATGTACCACAGGCACGTCACGAGCAGGCCCCGATCCATCCCGGCCACCAGGTCCTGCTCGGTGCCCCCGCCGCCGTCGACCTCGAGAGCGAGGTTGTCGATCATCGGGGTGACCGGCTGACCGGTCATGGCGGCGGAGTGCCGGGTCTGGAGCAGGGCGGCCAGCGTGCCGTCGGCGATCCAGTCGGTGCGCGCCAGCGCCAGCCCGTTGTCGAAGACCGACTCGGTGTTGTCGGAGGCCCCGGCGACGTTGAAGGGAGCACTCTCGAGCCCGACCAGAGCGGGGTCGGAGAAGAGGTGCACGCCCTGCTTGACGATCCGCTCCCCGATGCGGGTGCCACCGCCCTGACGGCTGTAGACGGACTCGCCCTCGTGCGCGACGCGTGCCCCGGCACCCCAGTAGGCGTCGATCATCAGGTCGGCCACCGACGACGGGGGCAGGATGGTGTCGTAGCGACCGGCCGGCAGCTCGATCTGCCGCTCCGCCCAACCGAGACGTCGCTTCACCTGCTCGGCCATCGCCGCGGCGTCCACGTCACGGAAGTCGCGGGTGGCCCCGCCGACCCAGGCGCTGCGACTCAGGCCGAGGTCCTTGGCCGTGCATGCGTAGTGACCGGTGGGCTGCACGTGCCGCAGCCTCAGCCCGCGTGAGGAGCCGAGATAGGTGGTCACCATCTCGTGGTTGACGAAGCCGTAGAGCAGGCGGTCCTCCGCGCTCGCAGCGCGGAACGCCTCACCGAGGGCCGGCGCGAACGCGTCGTAGACGGCGATCCCGGTGCGCTCGGGAGCCTCGTCCCAGTCGGGGCTCGTGCGATCGGCGACGAGCTCCGCAGCGTCCTCGGCCGCGGTGGCCGAACGGGCCGCGGCGTCGGCCGCCTCGACCAGCGTCGTCACCTGCTCGAGCGTGCTCGCGCTGCCGGAGACCGAGCCGGTGGCGGTGCCGCCGGCGGTCGCCACGAACGAGATGACCGTCACCTCGACCGCGACCATCACTCCGTTGGTCGTCAGGGTGTTGTTGGCCCAGCGCAGGTTGGCGCTGCTGCTGTCGGAGGCGATCGCGATGCAGTCGTCGGCCGTCGACGTGGCGAGGGCGTGCTCGACCAGCTGCTGCGGAGTGGTGGCGCTCATCAGTGGCCTGCCTCGTCGGTCGTGTTGAGGATGCGGACGCCGCGGAACAACGCGGTGGGGGCGCCGTGGCTGACGGCAGCGACCTGGCCCGGCTGGGCCTTGCCGCAGTTGAAGGCACCGCCGAGCACCCAGGTCTCGGGACCGCCCACGGCCTCCATCGAGCTCCAGAAATCGGTCGTGGTCGCCTGGTAGGCGACGTCGCGGAGCTGTCCGTCGAGCCGGCCGTCGGTGATCTTGAAGAAGCGCTGCCCGGTGAACTGGAAGTTGAACCGCTGCATGTCGATCGACCACGACTTGTCGCCGACGATGTAGATCCCGCGCTCGACGCGGCTGATCAGCTCCTCGGTGCTGGGCCCGTCGGGGGCTGCCTGCAGCGACACGTTGGCCATCCGCTGGATCGGGATGTGGCCCGGCGAGTCGGCGTACGCACAACCGTTGGAGCGCCCCTCGTGGAGCTCCGGCTTCATGTGCCCCATGGAGCGGTCGAGCTGGTAGCCGACGAGCACGCCGTCCTTGACGATGTCCCACTCACGGGTCTGCACGCCCTCGTCGTCGTAGCCGACCGTCGAGAGCCCGTGCGGCTGGGTCCGGTCGCCGGTGACGTTCATGATCGGCGAGCCGTACTGCAGGGTGCCGAGCTTGTCGTAGGTGGCGAAGGACGTGCCGGCGTAGTTGGCCTCGTAGCCCAGCGCCCGGTCGAGCTCGGTGGCGTGCCCGATCGACTCGTGGATGGTCAGCCACAGGTTGGAGGGGTGGATGACGAGGTCGTAGCTGCCGGCCTCGACGCTGGGAGCCGCCAGCTTCTCGGCGAGCAGGTCTGGCACCTCGGCCAGCTCGGCGTCCCAGTCGTAGCGCCCGTCGGTGAGGTATTCCCAGCCGCGCGCGACCGGGGGAGCGATCGAGGTCATCGAGTCGAACACCCCGGACGCCTCGTCGGATCCCATCGCCTCGAAGCCGGGCTGCAACCGCACCCGCTGCTGGGTGGTGCGGGTGCCGGCGAGGTCGGCGTAGTACTTGTTCTCCTGGACCTGCTGCAGGTCGGCGGTCGCGTGCGAGACGCTCGGGTGCTTGCGCAGTCGGGTCGTCCACTCCGTCAGGACGGCCGCCTTCTCCGCGGTCGGCACGTCGAGCGGGTTGAGGTCGTAGGCCGAGACCCAGGTGACGTCGTCGTGCACGGGCTCCGGCGCGAGCTGGACCGGCGTCGTCGTCATGGCGGCCGCCACGTCGGCGACGGCGATGGCGGTCTCCGCGACCCGTCGGGCCTCCGCCTCGGTGAGCACGACCCCGGAGGCGAAGCCCCACGCGCCGCGATGGATGACGCGTACGGCGAAGCCGACGTCCTCCGTGTCGCTGGCTGTCTGCAGCACCCCGTCGCGGGCACCGAGGTACTGGTAGCGGACCCGCTCGAAGCGGAAGTCGGCATGGGAGGCGCCGAGCTCTGCGGCTCGGGCCAGGGCGACCTCACCGAGACTCCGGTGGGGCAGCGCGGCGAAGGTCGGATCGATCATGGGTGGAACCTAACCATGGCGTTAGGGTGACGCGCATGACGACACCGGCGTGGCTGGGGATCGGCGCTCAGCGGTCCGGGACGACGTGGTTCACCGACCTGCTGACGCAGCACCCACAGGTCGGACTGGGCCTGAACGGCAAGAAGGAACAACACCTCCTGCACAAGGTCGGCGACGGCGTCGAGCCCGCATCGGCGTACCTCGACCTGTTCCCCGACGACGGGATCCGACGGGGCGACTGGACGCCGCAGTACCTGCGCCACGCGTCCGCGCCGGCGACCGCGGCCCGCCTGCTCGGGCCGGAGGTGCCGGTGCTGGTGCTGCTGCGTGACCCCGTCGAGCGGTTCCTCTCCGCAATGCGGCTGGCCGCGACGCGGGCGAAGTCGCCGTGGCCCTACCCGGTGCCGATGACGGTGCAGACCTTCAGCGGCTTCTATGCCGACCAGCTGGAGATGTGGGCCCACCACGTCGGCCGCGAGCGGATGCAGGTGATGGTCTTCGAGTCGGTCCGCACCGATCCGCAGGCCGCGGTGGACGCGGTCTGGTCGCGGCTCGGCGTTGCCTCCGTGCCGCTGCGAGACGTCGACCGGCCGTCCGGTTCCAGCAGCAAGGCGTCCTGGACACCGCCGGAGGGGCTCGTCGCCTCCCTCGAGGTGCTCTACCGGCCGCAGGTGCGCCGGCTGGTCGACGACTGGGACCTCGACGTGTCGACCTGGTCGACGCAGCCCTGAGGTCGCTCAGCTGATCGAGACGCTGACCCGGGAGCCGTCACGTCCCTTGGTCACGCGCAGCTGGCTCGGGATCCGGGTCTGCATCTCGGCGACGTGGCTCACGACCCCGACGACTCGGCCGCCGTCACGCAGGCCGTCGAGGGTGTCCATCACGTCGTCGAGGGTGTCGGCGTCGAGGGAGCCGAAACCCTCGTCGACGAACAGGGTGTCGAGGTCGGCCCCGCCCGCTTCCTGGGTGATGACGTCGGCGAGGCCGAGGGCCAGCGCCAGCGACACGACGAACGTCTCGCCGCCCGACAACGTGGCCGGATCGCGGGCTTCCCCGGACCAGTCGTCACGCACGAGCAGGCTGAGCCCACCCCGGGACTCGCCTGCGCCGCGCTTGCCGGTGTGCTCGAGGGAGTATCGCTGGTCGCTCATCCGCGCCAGTCGCTCGTTGGCGGCTGCGACGACCTGGGTGAGCCGGTGGGCCAGGACATAGGCCGAGAGCCTCATCTGCAGGGCGTTGTCGGGGGACTTGCCCTCGACGAAGTGGGCCAGTCGGGCGGTGAGCGCCAGCTCGTTACGCACCGGAGCCCAGGCGGCCAGCGAGACGCTGACCTCGTCGGCGAGGGTCGTCAGGCGTTCGTGGCGACGCACCGCCTCGTCGTGGCGGGCGTGCGCCGCGCGTGCGCTGGACTCGGCGTCGGCGTGGTCGCGGGTCAGCACGTCGACGTCGGGGCGGGGGAGGGCGGCTGCCTCGCGGTGGTCCGCATCCTCGGTGACGGCGCGGGCTGCGCGCAGGTCTTCGTCGATCCGGGCGATCTCCTCGACCAGCGCCGCGCGTGCGCGGTCGTCCGCCCGGGCCGCACGCGCGTCGTCGACCGAGGCGAACCCGGCACCTGCCGCGGCGTCGACCAGCGCCCGCTCGGCACGGGCGAGGTCCCGCTCGGCCAGGGCGAGCTGTTCGTGGGCGGCGCAGGCCTGCTGCAACGCGTCCAGCTGACGGGCGCGCAGTGTGCGCAGCGCGGTGACCGTCTCGCAGCCGGTGTTGGAGAGCACCTCGTCGATGCGCGCGCGCAGGCGGTCGTGCTCGGCGCGGTGCAGCGCGAGCTGCGACTCGAGGTCGTTCTGGCGCTGTCTCGCCAGGTCGCGGGCAGTGCGCAGCGCGTCGCCGGCTGCTCGTCGCCGCGTCACGTCCTCGAGCAGGGCGGCGCTCGTCGCGGCGAGCGAGGCAGTCTCGGCGTGGGCACGCTCCGCGTCGGTGAGGGCGCGGGCAGTCTCCTCGGCCGACTGGCCGTCCGCCAGGGTCTGCAAGCGCGTGTGCAGCGCCTCGGCCTGGCGCAACCGGTCATCGAGGACGACCAGCAGGCCCTCCGCGTCGTCGACGTCCTTGCGCGCAGCGCGCTCGGAAGCGGCATCGGGGCTGCCGGGCGCAGCGACCGCGGGCCGTGGGTGCTCGTGGGAGCCGCAGACGGGACAGTCGGCACCGACGACGAGGGCACCGGCGATCTCGGCGGCCATGCCGTTGAGGCGGGCCTCGCGGATGTCCAGCCAGGTCTCCTTGAGCCGAGCCGCGTGTCCGCGGGCCTCCTCGCGCTCGCGTCGTGCGGCCGTCACCGCGGGTGTGACCGTCACCAGCTCGGCAGCCGCGTCGGCGCGCTCGCGCACCGTGCGCAGGGCGGCCGCCAGCGTGGGCAGGCGGTCCTGCGCCGCTCGCGCCAGGGCGAGCGCTTCCTCCGCCTCGCGGAGCAGGACCGGCGCTGCCTCGAGCTCGGTGGACAACCGGGCGACGTCGGCCACGGCGCCGGTGAGCGCGTCGGTCAGGTCGTCACCGAGGCGGGTGACCTCACGCAGCCGCTCGGCGTCGGGTTGGGCGGCCTCGGCGTCGTCGAGCGCGCGCCGCGCAGCGGTCAGCGCCTCGGGCAGCCGGGCGGCATCCACATCGCCCTGGCCGGCGTCCGCGATCCGGAGCCACGCGGTGGTCAGGGTCGAGGCCTCGCGCCGCCGGCTCCCGACCAGCGCGTCGTCGTCGCGTGCGGCGGTCTCCAGCTCGGCCAGGGGCTCGGCCCGCTCGGCGCGCCGAAGTCGTTCGCGCAGGTCCGTCAGGGAGTCATGGTCGTGGTCGGCCAGCCGATCGGCCGCCTGCGCATGCGCTGCCTGCCGGTCGGCGAGGCGGCGGCCGGCCTCGAGGCCCGCCAGCGAGGTGTGCACCAGCCGGTCGGCGTCGATACGCGCCGCCTCCGAGACATGGACGTCTGCCGTCGCTGCCGCGAGGTGCTCGCGGACCCATCGGGTGACGGCGCCCTCGGACGCTTCCAGCGAGAGGTCGGACATGTCCCACGCCGTCGGCAGCGGCTGGCGCGCCGTCTCGCTCACGCGGCCGGCCAGGTGGGCGACCGTGCGGCCGTGGCCAGCGGAGCTCCGCTGCAGGTCCAGTCGCCGGTCGCGCAGCCACTGCTCGATCCGGTCGAAGCGTCCGGTGCGGAACACCTGCCGCAGGAGTGCGTGCCGCTCGTCGGACCGGGCCCGCAGGAAAGCCTGGAAGCGCCCCTGCGGCAACATCGCCACCTGGCAGAACTGCGTCAGCGTGAGCCCGACGAGCCCGGTCACGAGGTGGCCGGTCTCGTCCAGGCGGGTGGAGAGCGGTTGCCAGCCGTCGGGGCGGTGCTCGCTGAGCACGACCGAGGCCTGCTCGGTGGTCATGCCGGTGCCACGCTTCTTGGGGCGCTCCCACTTCGGCGAGCGTTCGATCCGGAAGCGGCGACCGGACAGCGTCACCTCCAGCCGGACCCGGGGTGCGACGCCGTCGCCCGCCTGGTCGCACCGGAGCCGAGCGGCGGTGCTGCGATCACCGGGGACGTCGCCGTACAACGCGAAGCAGACGGCGTCGAGCACGCTCGACTTGCCCGCGCCCGTGGGACCGCTGAGCAGGAACAGCCCGGAGTCGGACAACGAGTCGAAGTCGACCTCGACGGTGTCGGCGAACGGTCCGAAGGCGGTGATCGACAGGGAGTGCAGGCGCATCAGCCGTCACCCACGAGGACGTCGAGATCGGTGTCGTCGCAGCATGCGTCGCACGCGTCGAGCAGGAGCGCCGACTCGGCGGGGGTCGCGGGCACGCCGCGCAGCTCGGCCACGAAGTCGAGCGCGATGTCATGGTCGCGTCGGCCCGCGACGCTGGCGACGGGAAGAGCGGCCGGAGCCACACCGGTCGGCGCGAACGACAGCACCAAGGTGTGCTCGAAGCGACGACGCAACCGCTCCATGGCCTGCGCGGGCCGGAGCTGGTCGGTCAGCATCACCTGCACCCAGTCGTGCTCGTGGGAGTGCAGGTCGGGGTCGGCGAGCAGCGTCTCGAGGTCACCGCTGAGACGGGCGAGGCGTCGTGGCACCGGCGCCTCGATGAAGTGGGCAGCGCTCACGCCCTGCGGGCCGAGGTCGACCAGCCAGCTGCCCTTGACCTGGTCGGCCTCGCCGAAGGAGTAGGCAAGCGGGGAGCCGCTGTAGCGGATGTGGTGCTCGAGGGTGTGGCGGCCGTGGAGGTGGCCGAGCGCGACGTAGTCGATGTCGTCGAAGACGCCCGTCAGCACCCGGCTCACGCCGCCGACGCTGATGTCTCGCTCGGACTCCGACGGCTGTGCACCGGCGACGAAGGCGTGCGCGAGCACGACGGAGCGGGCTCCCGGACGCGTGTCGAGGTCGGCGCGGACGCGGCGCATCGCCTCGCGCAGCACGATCTCGTGCGAACGCCCCGGCAGGCCCCACGGCTCGATCAACGCGGTCGGGTCGAGGTAGGGAAGGCCGTGGAAGGCGACCGGGCCGTGCTCGTCGCCGAGCAGGACGGGGGTGCCGACGGACGCGGCGTCGGTGCGGATGAACACGCCGGCCGCGTCGATCAGGCGGCTGCCGAAGCCGAGCCGCTGGGCGGAGTCGTGGTTGCCGCTGGTGACGACCACGGCGGCCCGAGATGCGGCCAGCCGGGCGAAGGTCTCGTCGGCGAGGCGCACGGCGTCGACGGCCGGCAGCGCCCGGTCATAGATGTCGCCCGCGACGACGACGACATCGACGCGCTCGGTCTCGATGACGTCGAGGAGGTGGTCCATGAACACGCCCTGGTGGCCGAGGAGCCCCTCACGGTGGAAGGACCTCCCCAGGTGCCAGTCGGAGGTGTGCAGGATGCGCATGGGACGAACCTAGATTCGAGCACCGACATCGCCCGGGAGCCCACGCCGCAGGCGGCTCCTCAGGCGTATTGCACACACCTGCGGGGGCTGGTGAAGCCGAACAGCGCCAAGCCCGACTCGGTGGCCAGCCGGACCGAGAGGCTCGTCGGTGCGCCCACCGCGACCAGGCTGCCGATGCCGCTCGTCACGGCCTTCTGGACCAGCTCGAACCCGGCCCGGCCGCTGACCACGAGACAGGCCGCGCTGTGGGGTTCGCCGGCGAGCACCTGCGCGCCGATCACCTTGTCGACAGCGTTGTGCCGCCCGACGTCCTCGCGGACCACCAGCAGCCGCCCGTCCGCGTCGGCCAGGGCCGCGGCGTGCACACCGCCCGTCCGGTCGAAGAGCTTCTGCCGCTCGCGCATCGCGGCAGGCAGCCCGCGGATGACGTGGGGAGCGGGGATGGCGCCCGGCCACGCCGGGGCGGAGCGGACGTCCAGCACCGCGGCCACGCTGTCCTTGCCGCAGACACCGCACGCGGACGAGCCTGCCGACTGGGCGGTGTGCCGGTGTGCGATGTCGGTGGGTCCTGTCACGGTGATCGTCACGACGTTGAACTCCTGCTCCCGATCCAGCTCGGTGTCGGTGCAGTAGGCCACCCGCGCGATCTCGGAAGGAGCAGCCAGTGACTCGTTCACCGCGAAGCCCGCCGCCAGCTCGAAGTCGTGACCCGGCGTCCGCATCGTGACCCAGACCCGCTCGGCCGGAGCGCCCCCAGCGGCGAGCCGGATCTCCAGCGGCTCCTCGCTGGCGAGCCGGTCCTCGTGGGCGCGCGGTCCCGCATCAGTGTGCTGGGTGACGCGCGTCCGCACCGAAGGCCCGGGTCGGCGCGCAAGCGTGCTCATGCCTCAGAGCGTACGGCGATGCGCCGGCGGACCTCGTCGGCCATGATCACCAGCTGCCTGCGCAGGGAGGAATCCAGGCTCTCCGAGCGCGCCAGCTCCTCGGCCCGTGCCACGGTCTCCCCGGTGAGCGAGGTGAGCGGGAAGAACCAGCAGGCGGCCGAAGCCAGCAGCCAGCCGCTGCGCACGGACGCAGTGTGCGGCAGCTCGTCGAAGAACCGGTCGACGTACGACTCCGTGAGGACCTCCTGGCCAGGTCGCCACATGCCCTGGCCGCAGGCCTGGAGCTCGTAGCTCGGCGCGTCCACGGCCCCGACGAACCGGTCCCAGGCCCACTGCTTGGACTCCGGTGTCGGCAGGCTCGCCACGGCGCGCGCGTGCTCGACCTTCGAGACCGCAGTGGTCTCCTCGGCCAGGTGCTGGTCGAGGGACGACCGGTCGACGGCCCCCAGGCACGCGAGGCGGAGCAGCAGGTGCCAGCGCAGGGAGAGGTCCGTCGAGATCCCGGCCGGCAGGTCGCCGGCGAGCCAGAGCTCGAGGTCCTCCGTGGACGACGAGGTCTCGACTGCTGCTCGGAAGGCTGCGTGCTGGACGGTGCTGCCGGGTCCGGCCGTCTCCAGCCGGGTGCAGTAGGCCGCGTGCAGCGCGTCGACCGCGGCGACCGGATCGGCGCTCAGCGGCGCGACCTTGGTGATCAGCCACTCGGTCAGGAGCAGCTTGCTGGAGTCGATGGCGCGCGCGTTAAGCGAGAGCGGCTCGTCGTTGGTCTCGCCGGGGATCGACGCGACGGCGACGGCCAGGACGTCCTCGGGGGAGATGACTGCGGTCTCGAACGAGCTGCGGACGTTGTTCCACACCGAGGCTCGCAACGCGTCGTCGGTCAGCAGCGGCATCACGGCTGCCAGCCGCTCCATGCTCGCGGGATCGACCTGGGCCACCAGCCACGACGTCTCGCCGGCGTCGAGGACCACGACCTCCTCGGGGGCGACCTCGACGGCCGAGGCTGCGTCGTCGAGCACCACGCCTTCGCGCCGCCAGCTGCCGTCCGCGGCGATGGCGGCGATGTCGAAGGCGTGCCGTCGGGGGAGTGCGGCCTCAGTGGACGAGGTCGGGGGAGTGCGCCGGAGCATCCCGCTGTGGCGGTCGAGCGTGACGCGGTCGACCCCGCTGGTCCGCAGCCAGCCCTGCGTCACGTCGCCGAGGTCGCCGGCCCCCGCGCGTTCCCAGCTGTTGAACAGGTCGTGCATGGTCGCGTTGGCGAACCGGTGGCGCGCGAAGTGGTCGTTGACGCCGGCGAGGAAGACGTCGTCGCCGAGGCGCGCGTTGAGCTGCTTCAGGATGCTCGAGCCCTTGGTGTAGGAGATGCCGTCGAAGTCCTGGAGGGCGGTGACGGCGTCGGACGCCCCGGTGCCGGCGACCGGGTGGGTGGTCGGGCCGGAGTCGGCGAGCAGCCCCCACTGCCGGCGCTGGTAGGCGTTGCGGACCCAGGCGTCGTCGAACTCGGTGACGTCGGCGGTCACCCGGTTGCCCATGTACTCGGCGAACGACTCGTTGAGCCACAGGTCGTCCCACCACGTCGGGGTCGTCAGGTTGCCGAACCACTGGTGCGCGAGCTCGTGGGCGATCGTGGTGGCGCGCAGGCACTGCGCGCCGCGGGTGACCTTGGAGGTGAAGAGGTAGGGATCGCGCAGGGTGACGCAGCCGGGGTTCTCCATGGCGCCGGCGTTGAAGTCGGGCACGAACGCCTGGTGGTAGTCACCGAAGGGATAGCGGTCGTCGAAGAGCCGGTGGAACTCGTCGAAGCACTGCCGGGTCACCGTCAGGATCTCCTCGGCGTCGCGCTCGAGCGCGCCCGCGATGCTCCGGCGGGCAGTCAGCCCGAGCCGGATCCCGTCGTGCTCCGTGGTGATCGCGTGCCAGGGTCCGGCGACCAGGGTGACGAAGTAGGTCGACAGCGGCTGGCTCTGCTCGAGCTCCCAGACGCCGGGCTCGACCTGCGTGCCCGGGGCGTTGCCGATCACCGTCCACTCGACCGGCGCGCGCACGTGGAAGGTGTAGGGCGCCTTGAGGTCGGGCTGGTCGAAGCAGGCGAAGATGCTCGGGGCGGCGTCCAGGAAGGACATGCCGTAGACGTAGTGGCGTCCGTCGGCGGGGTCGACGCTGCGGTGCAGGCCCTCGCCGTCGCTGCGAAAGCCCATCACGGCATCGACGACGAGCTCGTTGGCTCCTGCCTGCGGGTGGAGCGTGAGGCGTCCGCGGTCCCAGCTCTCCGGATCCAGCCGGACACCGTTGAGGCGGACCTCTGTGAGCCGCACCGGCTTCACGTCGACGAACGTCGCGGCACCGGTCGACTCGAAGACGATGGTGGTGCGCGACCCGAAGGTCGCGTCGTCGACGTCCAGGTCGAGCGCGACGTCGTAGGACACCACCGTCACGGACGCACACCGCTCGATCGCTTCGCGGTGCTGGAGGCTCAGGTGGGGGGATCGGGACACGCGTGCACCCTAGCCACGAGAAGTCTTGCCGGGTGTGGGAGATCACCCCGGAAATGGTCCGGCGCGGCACGGCGACTCCCATAGAGCGTAAGAGTCGCAGGGACGCCCTGCACATTACATCTCGCACCCGGCCCGCGCGGCCGAGAAGGACCAGGAACACCATGAGCACGCAGCTGCACGTCGCCTTCGGAATCGTCGAAGGACGTGTCCACTCCGTCGAGGACCAGGCCCTGCTGCGCTCGGTCCAGCTCGCTCGTCGCGAGCAGCGCCGAGCCGATCGCTCCGCGCGCCGCAACGCTCGCTGAGCCTGCACGGGCGCCTATGCTCGGCGCCATGAGTGATGACACCCTCCGCAGCGTCGCGCTGACCAAGATCGGTGACGCCCGCTTCAAGGCAACGAACGCCCGTGGTGGCGAGACCTTCATGGGCACCGGGGGAGAGGACCCCGACTTCACGCCGGTCGAGATGCTGCTCGCCGCGATCGCCGGGTGCAGCGCCATCGACGTCGACCTCATCACCGCCAAGCGGGCCGTCAGCACGAGCTTCGACATCACCGCCGAGGGCCACAAGGTCCGCGACGAGTCCGGCAACCACATGACCGGCCTGCGACTCTCCTTCGACATCACCTTCCCCGACGGGCCCGAGGGCGACGCCGCGCGCGAGTTCCTCCCGAAGGCGATCGAGATGTCCCGCGACCGGCTGTGCACCGTCAGCCGCACGGTCCAGCTGGGTGCCGACGTCACCTACGACCAGACCTGACGGTGCTGGGTCGTACGCCGACCCGTGGCTGGACCACGGAGCGGATGCCGCGCCAGGACGGGCGGACCTTCGTCGTCACCGGCGCCTCCGGCGGGCTCGGCCTCGCGACCGCCACGGCGCTGGCCGGCGCCGGTGCGAGGGTCGTGGTCGCCGTACGCAACGTGGACAAGGGGCGCGCGGTCATCGAGGGCGTGCCGGGTGACTTCGTCGTACGTCGCCTCGACGTCGCCGACCTGTCGTCGGTGAGCGCCTTCGCCGACGAGACGGAGCGGGTCGACGTCCTGGTCAACAACGCGGGGGTGATGTCACTGCCGCGGTCGCGGACCGTCGACGGCTTCGAGACGCAGCTCGCGACCAACCACCTCGGTCACTTCGCCCTGACCAACCTGCTCCTGCCCAGGCTGACGGACCGGGTCGTCACCATCGGGTCGGACGCCCATCGCAGCGGCGTGCTCGACGTGGCGGACCTCTTCTTCGACCGGCGCCCCTACCGGCCCTATGCCGCCTACGCGGCGTCGAAGCTGGCCAACGTCAGCTTTCTGGGCGAGCTGCAACGCCGTCTCACCGCGGCCGGCTCGACCCTGCGCTCCGTGGGCGCGCACCCCGGCTACACGTCGACCGGCATCCAGGTCAGCACCGGCAGCCCCGCCTTCAACCGCATCGGCGCCCTGGGGAACCGAGTGGTCGGCATGCCGGTCGCGCGCGGCGTCCAGCCGGCCCTGTTCGCGGCGACCATGGACGTCCCGGGCAACTCCTACTTCGGGCCGCACGGCCCGATGGAGCTGTGGGGCTCGCCGGTGCCCGTCGGACGCTCCGAAATGGCCAGCGACCCCGACCTCGCCAAGGAGCTGTGGGCGAGGTCGGAGTCGCTGACGGGGATCAGCTGGCCGCTGTAGCGATCAGCCGATGGTGACACCGGTGATGTCGATCGGGCCGGCGTTCGGGACGCCGCCGCCGGCCGGGTGCGAGCCGTCGTCGCCCTTCTTGGCAGCCTTGGTGAGCAGCTTGAGGCCGGCCGGGTCGACGGAGCCGAAGACGTTGTAGTCGGGCGTCAGGCCGGGGGAGTCGTTGAACACGAAGAAGAACTGCGAGCCGTTGGTGTCGGGGCCGGCGTTGGCCATGGCGAGCGTGCCCGCCTCATAGGTCTCCTCGCCGGTCAGCTCGTCGGCGTAGCTGTAGCCGGGACCGCCCGAGCCGCTGCCGGACGGGTCACCGCACTGCAGGATGCCGAAGGAGGGGGCCGTCGCCATGCGCGGGCACGGCGAGTCGTCGAAGAATCCCTGCTCGGCGAGCGAGACGAACGAGTTGACCGTGCAGGGGGTGGCGTCGGCGTCGAGCGTCGCCGGGATGTCGCCGAGCGTGGTCTGGAAGACGACCTTCACCTCGCCGGACACGGTGGGCTCGCTCGGCGGGAGCTCGACCTCCTTGATGGCGGGGGAGCCGCCCTCGACGTACTCACAGGAACCGGCGGCGGACTCGGTCTCGGCCGGCGTCTCACTCGTGGTCTCGCTGGTGGTCTCCTCGGTGGACGGGTCGGTCGCGCTCTCGCCCCCTTCGTTGCCGCACGCTGCGAGGGAAAGACAGGCCAGGGTCGCCGAGATGGCTACGAGTCGCTTCAACATGCCGACGATCGTAGGGGAGAAGGTGTGGGGACCTAGGATCACGTTCGTGAATCAACGCGTGCCGACCCAGGGCGACCGACTGCCGCTGCTCATCACGATCGGCGTCTTCGTCGTGATGCTGGCGTGCCTGCCGCTGGTCTGGATGCTCGACGCGGACATCGACGAGGACCGTCCGATGTACCAGGACATGCTGCGCATGCAGAACCTCCAGGCCTTGAACGTCGTCAACGAGGGCCGGCCCGAGGACGTGACCGCCACGGACGACGAGGTCGTGAAGGTCGGCGGCAGCGAGTTCACCGCGTCGCCGGGAGTGACGGTCGTCGTCCGCGCGGTCGACGAGAACTCGTTCTGCGTCAGTGCCAGCAACGACCTGGGCGAGAAGGCCGAGCGCTGCAGCGAGTGACCGGCACGGTCACGACGTCGTCGAGATCGTGACCGGCACCCGGGTCAATCCGGCTGTGGAGGAACAGGCCATGGCTTGGTTGATGGATTCCTCACTGGGTGCCACGGCAGCGAGCCCCGTCGTGGTGGCGCCCGTCGCGTCGCGGAGCCGGATCACGGCGAGAACGCCGACACGCGTCTCGGAGAGCGTGAACCTCACGGTCTGCCCGGCGATGCGCAGCCGACTCACGCCGCGGGTGGTGCCCGCCGCGCACGACTGCTCCCCGGAGGCGCGTCCTCGATAGGTCGCGGACTCGTCATTGAGCGTGACCGTCTCGCCGTTGCTCTTGGTGAGTACGCCGCTGCACTCACCGGAAGCGCGTGCGATCGCCGTCGTGGTCGCCATGGCGGCGCCCAGGCCCGGCTCGAACCTCAGCACGCCGGTCAGGGAGCAGGATCCGTCGAAGGATGCCGGCCCCGGCGCGCCGGCCGCCGCTGCTGGGACCATCGCGAGCGAGCCCACGAGGCTCAGGACTGCCGCGAACTTCTCCACCTGGCACCTCCGGAGGTTACTGCCACAGTGGCAGTAGTAGGCTTCCAAGAGTGCCGCCCACACCCTCGCGCGTCAACAACCCGACCACTCACACACGACGACGGCGTCGCCCCGAGGAGGCAGAGGCCGAGATCCTCGACGCGACGCGCGACCTGCTGACGCGACTGCCGGGGGAGCAGGTGACGGTGAGTGCCGTGATGGCAGCCACGACGCTGAGCAGGAAGTCCTTCTACGTCTACTTCGCCGATCGCAACGAGCTGTTGCGACGACTGCTCGACCCGCTGGCAGCGCGGCGGGACTCCATCATCGAGCCGGTCTACGCGGCTGACAGCCTGGTGCTGGCCGGCCAGGAGGCGCTGCACGGACTGGCTCGCTTCTATCTCGAGCACGGCCGTTTGTTGCGCGCACTGGCTCATGCGGCGGCGCATGACGACGACACGCGACGAGCGTGGCGCGGGTTCATGGAACCGGTGGTCGACGCGCACGTCCGGTTGGTCGAGCTGGAGATCGCTGCCGGTCGGATCTCGGGCATCGACCCCGAACCGACAGTGCGAGCGTTGCTCGCGATGAACCTGCAGTACTTCTTCGACGAGCTGGTCGACAACCCGGCTCCCGACGTCGACGCCGTGGCGAGCACGCTGACGACGGTGTGGGGACGCGTTCTCTACGGGACGGCCAGGTAGGCCGTCTTCGCGTCGGGAGAGAAGCCGCAGCTGCGGTAGAAGGCATGGGTCCCGGGCGCCTTCGAGCCGGTGAGCAGCATGGCCTTGTAGCAGCCTGCGTCCCAGGCGGCCTGGAGCGTCGCCGCCATGATCTGCTTCCCGAGCCCGGACCCACGGTGGCTCTCGTCGACGACGACGTTCTCGATGACGGCGTACGGCGACGCGCCCCGCGTCATGTTCGCGATGACGTTGAGATAGGTGGTCGCGACCACCGCGCCATCCACCTCGAGCAGCAACAGGGACAGCCCTGGCGTCCTCAGGATCGCGTCGAAGGCGGTCCGGTCGGAACCATCGTCCAGGACCGGGTCCGCCGGGTGCAGCTGATGGTAGAGCCGCGCAATGGCCTGGAAGTCTTCTGCAACTGCCTCACGGATCACCGGCGAACCGTACAGCTTTCGAACAGTGGCGATTCGTCTCCAGGTGGACGGGTGGGGAGGGTGAACACCGGTCCCGACCCACACATATTGACATAATGTCAGTTATCGGCGCTTTGCCTGGGGAACCAGATCGGGGTCAGATCAGGCGCACATCCCGATTTCGTTCCCCACCCGACGTGCAGGTCTACTGCGTCGGGTTCTCGCAGTAGAACGCGTCGCGTCCGCCGCCGGAGTGGTACTCGTAGCGACGGCCACCGGCTGACAGGACGATCCGCTGGCCGTCGACCAGCGCCTGGGTGTACATCTTCCCGGACTGGGCGCACCCGAGGCTGCCGTCGCGCCAGGTGACCTCCTCGAGCTCGACGAGCGTTATGTCGCCCTCGTCCACTCCCAGCGTGCCTGCCAGGTCAGAGACCGCCTGCTGCGCGACTGGTGATGGCGATGGTGTCGGTTCGCCGGGTGATGTGCTCACGGTGTCCTCCGTGCTCGGGTCCTGGGGTTCGGACGTCGACGCGCACCCGCTCAGGACGAGCGCCACAGCGGACGCCACCACGCAGTGTCGAACGATTCCCATGACGGCTCCTTGCCCGATGATGCCCGCACGATGGCGGGACGCAGATGGCCGTCGCTGACGCACTGTCCCTCAGTTCCAACTTATAGCGCAGTGGGGGGCTTGCGGCAAGGCCCCCGGCATGGTCCAGACTCGCCCGTCCAGGCCGGTTCTGCGCACCTCGCGGGACGCCCACACGCATCGGAGCAGATGTTCAGTGACGACTGGCACCACCAGTGCTTTCGACCTTCCCGACCAACGATCCGCCAAGTCAGACCCCGCGCTGATCACCGACGACGAGCACCACTTCCGGGCCATCGGCGAGAGCCTCGAGAGCTCGATCGCTGACTTGTCCGCGCGGCTCAACGAGCAGCTCAGGGCTCCGGGCGGCACCGGCCAGGCCGCGATGGACCGCGACGAGGAGATCCACCGACTCAGCGGCCGCCTGCGCACCCTGCGCCGCTACACCCTCGACCTGTGCCTCGGCCGCGTCGTGAGTACGGCGGGCGAGACCCTCTACATCGGGCGCCTCGGCCTGACCGACCGTGACGGCCGGCGCCTCCTCGTCGACTGGCGCTCCCCCGCGGCCGAGCCGTTCTTCGGCGCGACCCACGCCAACCCGATGGGGCTGGCGAGCCGCCGACGCTACCGCTGGACCCGCGGTCGCATCAGCGACTACTGGGACGAGGTGTTCACCTCCGAGGGCCTCGAGGGCCACGCCGCCCTGGACGACCAGTCCGCCTTCATCGCCACCCTGGGCAGCAGCCGATCGCCGCAGATGCGCGACGTGCTCGGCACCATCCAGGCCGACCAGGACGCCATCATCCGCTCGGGCTCGCGCGGAACCCATGTCGTCGACGGCGGTCCGGGCACGGGCAAGACCGTGGTGGCGCTGCACCGCACGGCCTACCTCCTCTACTCCGACCCCCGGCTGGGCGATCGCCGCGGCGGCGTGCTCTTCGTGGGTCCGCACGCGCCGTACCTCGCGTATGTCGCCGACGTCCTGCCCAGCCTCGGCGAGGAGGGAGTCAAGACGTGCACGTTGCTCGACCTGCAGCCCGAGGGTGTGGCCCTCCAGGTCGAGGCGGACCCCGAGGTGGCCCGCCTGAAGTCGTCCGTCGACATGGTCCGGGCGATCGAGCCGGCCGTCAGGCTGTACGAGGAGCCCCCCACCGAGGGCATGGAGGTCGAGACCCACTGGGCCGACGTCTGGCTCAGCGCCACGGACTGGGCGGAGGCCTTCGCCGCACCGGCTCCGGGCACTCCCCACAACGAGGCACGCGACCAGATCTGGGAGGAGCTGCTCACGATCCTCATCGACAAGCACGAGGCCGATGACGAGGTCTCTCCCGAGCTCGTGCGCCGATCGCTGGCCCAGAACACCGACCTGGTCACTGCCTTCAACAAGGCCTGGCCGGTCATCGAGGCGGCCGACCTGGTCGGAGACCTGTGGGAGGTTCCGGCCTACCTGCGGATGTGCGCTCCCTGGCTGAGCCCCGACGAGGTGCGCACCCTGCGACGCGCCGACGCCCGCGCCTGGACCGTTTCCGACCTGCCCCTGCTCGACGCTGCGCGGCAGCGTCTCGGCGACCCGGAGGCATCCCGTCGCCGTCGTCGCCACGAGGCGGCCGTCGCGGCCGAGCGCGCACGCATGGACAGGGTGATCGACGAGATCCTCCAGCAGGAGGACGACGACGGGATGATGGCCCAGCTCAACCAGGGCGGCCTCCGCGACGCCCTGGTCGACGAGGGTGCGCTCCCGGAGACGACCTCAGATCCCCTGGCCGGGCCGTTCGCGCACATCGTGGTCGACGAGGCCCAGGAGCTGACCGACGCGGAGTGGCAGATGCTGCTGCAGCGCTGCCCGTCGCGCAGCTTCACCATCGTCGGCGACCGCGCGCAGGCGCGCCACGGCTTCACCGAGTCGTGGGAGGAGCGCCTCGAGCGAGTCGGTCTCGACCAGGTGCACCTGGCGTCGCTGAGCATCAACTACCGCACGCCCGAGGAAGTCATGACCGCGGCCGAGCCGGTCATCCGCGCCGTACTCCCCGACGCCAACGTGCCGACCTCCATCCGCCGCAGCGGGATCCCCGTCCAGCATGGCTCGACGGCCGAGTTGCAGCAGGTCCTCGACTCATGGCTGGCCGAGCACGCCGAAGGCATCGCGTGCGTCATCGGCGACCCCGCCTTCGAGGGCACCGCGCGCGTCCGCTCCCTCTCCCCCGAGCACGTCAAGGGCCTCGAGTTCGACCTCGTCGTGCTGATCGACCCCGAGACCTTCGGCACGGGCATCGAGGGCGCCGTGGACCGGTACGTCGCCATGACCCGGGCGACGGAGAGGCTGGTCATCCTCACGACTGAGTGAGGTGCACCTCGAGGACGTCATGGGAGGTGGTTGTTAGAACGACCACGTCCCATGACGTCCGATCGGGGCTACTGACCGACGTACGCCGCCAGGTGCTCGCCGGTGAGCGTCGTCGCCTTCGAGGACACCAGCTCGGCCGGCGTGCCCTCGAAGACGATCGTCCCGCCGTCGTGGCCGGCACCGGGGCCGATGTCGATCAGCCAGTCGGCGTGCGCCATCACGGCCTGGTGGTGCTCGATCACGATCACCGACTTGCCGGACTCGACGAGCCGGTCGAGCAGCCCGAGCAGGTTGGCGACGTCGGCGAGGTGCAGGCCGGTGGTCGGCTCGTCGAGGATGTAGATGTCGCCCTTGTCGGCCATCTGGGTGGCCAGCTTGAGTCGCTGGCGCTCTCCGCCGGAGAGGGTGGTCAGCGGCTGGCCCAGGCTGAGGTAGCCGAGTCCGACGTCCTCGAGCCGGTCCAGGATCTTGTAGGCGGCCGGGGTCTTGGCCTCCCCCTCGCCGAAGAACGCCTCGGCCTCGGTCACCGACATCGCCAGCACCTCGGCGATGTTCTTGCCGCCGAACGTGTATTCCAGCACCGCCGCCTGGAAGCGCTTGCCCTCGCACTCCTCGCACGGCGACTCGACCGTGGCCATCACGCCCAGCTCGGTGAAGATCACGCCGGCGCCGTTGCAGGTCGGGCACGCGCCCTCGGAGTTCGAGCTGAACAGGGCCGGCTTGACGCCGTTGGCCTTGGCGAAGGCCTTGCGGATCGGTTCGAGCAGTCCGGTGTACGTCGCCGGGTTGCTGCGCCGCGACCCCTTGATCGCTCCCTGGTCGATCGTGATCACGCCGTCGCGGCCCGCCAGCGAGCCGTGGATCAGGGAGCTCTTGCCGGAGCCCGCGACCCCGGTGATGACGCAGAGCACGCCGAGCGGCACGTCGACGTCGACGTCCTTCAGGTTGTGCGTCGAGGCGTCCTTGATCGAGAGCTGGCCGGACGGGGTCCGGACCGCCTCCTTGAGCGCGGCGCGGTCGTCGAGGTGGCGACCGGTGGTGGTGTCGCTCCCCCGCAGCCCTGCGACGGTGCCCTCGAAGCAGATCTCACCACCCGCCGTACCGGCTGCCGGGCCGAGGTCGACGACGTGGTCGGCGATCGCGATCGTCTCCGGCTTGTGCTCGACCACGAGCACCGTGTTGCCCTTGTCGCGCAGCTGCAGCAGGAGCTGGTTCATCCGCTCGATGTCGTGCGGGTGCAGGCCGATCGTGGGCTCGTCGAAGACGTAGGTGACGTCGGTGAGGGACGAGCCGAGGTGGCGGATCATCTTGGTCCGCTGGGCCTCTCCCCCGGACAACGTGCCCGCCGGGCGGTCGAGGGAGAGATAGCCGAGGCCGATGTCGGCGAAGGAGTCGAGGAGGTGCTGCAGGCCCTTGAGCAGCGGGGCGACCGACGGCTCGTCGAGCTCGCGCACCCAGTCGGCCAGGTCGTTGATCTGCATCTGGCAGAGCTCGGCGATGTTCTTGCCGGCCACCTTCGACGACAGCGCCTCCTTCGTGAGCCGGGTGCCGTCGCAGTCGGGGCAGGTCTGGAAGGTGACCGCCCGCTCGACGAAGCGACGCACGTGCGGCTGCATCGCCTCGGGGTCCTTGGACAGCATCGACTTCTGGATCTTGGGGATGATCCCGTCGAAGGTGAGGTTGATGCCCTCGACCTTGATCTTGGTCGGCTCCGAGTAGAGCATCGTCTCGAGCTGCTTCTTGGTGAACTTCGCGATCGGCTTGTCCATGGGCAGCCCGACGCCCTCGAACAGCCGGCCGTACCACCCGTCCATCGAGTAGCCCGGGATCGTCAGGGCGCCCTCGCTGAGCGACTTCGTCTCGTCGTAGAGCGCGGTCAGGTCGATGTCGTTGACCGTGCCCATGCCCTCGCAGCGCGGGCACATGCCGCCGAGGTAGACGGCGTCCTTGACCACCTTCTTCTCGGTGTGGCCGGCCTTCTCCGTGCTCATCACACCACCGGCGCGACGGGTGGGGACGTTGAAGGAGTAGGCCGTGGGAGGTCCGATGTGCGGGGACCCGAGCCGGCTGAAGAGGATGCGCAGCATCGCATTGGCATCGGTCGCGGTGCCGACCGTGGAGCGCGGGTTGGCCCCCATCCGCTCCTGGTCGACGATGATCGCTGTCGTCAGCCCCTCGAGGTAGTCGACCTCCGGGCGCGCCAGCGACGGCATGAAGCCCTGCAGGAAGGCGCTGTAGGTCTCGTTGATCATCCGCTGCGACTCGGCAGCGATCGTCGCGAAGACCAGCGAGCTCTTGCCCGACCCCGAGACTCCCGTGAAGACCGTCAGCCTGCGCTTGGGGATCTCCACGCTGACGTTCTTCAGGTTGTTCTCCCGCGCCCCCTGCACCCGGATCAGGTCGTGGCTGTCGGCGACGTGCGTGCTCATCGTGCTCCCTCGTTCGGTCGGACCGGCGTCCGCGATCCTCTCGCGTCCTGCACTCCCGGGGCCAACGATCACCGGCTGTGTCGCGTTCCTAGACTGCGCGGGTGGTGGAACGGGCAGAAGCTGGAGCGCAGGCTGCGTTCCGTCGCGGCCTGAGGATCGGCGTCCCCTTCGGCGTGGTCGGCTTCCTGCTCAGTCTCTCCTTCGCGGTGCTGGCGCGGCAGGCAGGCTTCAGCGTCGCCCAGGCCGTGGTCACGTCCGCGATCGTCTTCGCCGGGTCTGCCCAGTTCGCCATGTTGTCGGTCGTCATCGCGGGTGGCGGCATCCCCGCTGCCCTCACCGCGGCCAGCCTGATGAACTCACGCTTCCTCGCCATGGGCGTCGCCCTCGCGCCGTCGCTGCCGGGAGGGCCGCTCAAGCGCGCCGTCCAGGGCCAGACGGTCGTGGACTCGTCGTGGGCGATCGCCAACCGGGGCGACGGCACCTTCGACCGGTGGCTGCTCTTCGGCACCACGGTTCCGCAGTACGTCGCCTGGGTGCTCGGCTCGGTGGCCGGCGCCTTCTTCGGGGACGCGTTCGGCGACACCCACCGGCTGGGGCTCGACGCGATCTATCCGACGTTCTTCCTGGCCCTGCTCATCGCCGAGGTCAGGGACCCATCAGCACGCTGGGCGGCCCTGGGCGGTGGCGCGCTCGCCCTGGCGCTCGTGCCGATCAGTCCCCCGGGCGTCCCGATCCTCGCGGCGAGCGCGGTCGCGCTGCTCGGCCTCGTGCGGAGGTCGCGATGACGTTGTCGCCCACCCAGGTCTGGGTGCTGATCCTCGGCTGGCCACCGGCCGCACGTGGTCGGTGGGCGCCCACACCGTCGGGGTGGCCGTGGCCGGGGTGCTGCTGTGGCGCCGCCACTCGCTGGTGCTCGCAGTCGTGGTCGCCGTGGCGGTCACGGCCGGGCTCCGCGCGCTCTGAGCTCAGCGCCAGCCGAGCTCGGGCGCCACCAGGGTCAGCACGTTGTCGATGAGCTGGGCGTTGTAGTCGACTCCGAGCTGGTTGGGCACCGTCAGCAGCAACGTGTCGGCAGCGGCGACGGCCTCGTCCTCGGCGAGCTGCTTGACGAGGACGTCCGGCTCAGCGGCGTACGTCTTGCCGAACCGTGCCTTGCCGCCCTCGAGCATGCCGACCTGGTCGGTGCTGCGCCGCTCGGTGCCGAAGTAGGCGTGGTCGAGCTCGGAGACGAGCGGCATGATGCTGCGGCTGACCGAGACGCGCGGCGTGCGTGTGTGTCCGGCGGCCTGCCACGCGTCGCGGAAGCGCTGGATCTGCTCGGCCTGCAGCTGGTGGAACGGCACGCCGGTGTCCTCGGTGAGCAGCGTCGAGCTCATCAGGTTCATGCCCTGCTCGGCGGTCCACTCAGCGGTGGCGCGGGTCGCGGCGCCCCACCAGATGCGGTCGCGCAGTCCCTCGGAGTGCGGCTCGACGCGCAGCAGCCCGGGCGGGTTGGGGAACATCGGTCGAGGGTTGGGCTCGGCGAACCCCTCCCCCTCGAGCATCCTGAGGAACACCGCCGTGTGCTCGCGCGCCATCGTCGCGTGGTCGCCGTCCAACGGATCGAAGCCGAAGTGGCGGTAGCCTTCGATGACCTGCTCCGGTGATCCGCGGCTGATGCCGAGCTGGAGCCGGCCGTCGGCGATCAGGTCGGACGCGCCGGCGTCCTCGGCCATGTAGAGCGGGTTCTCGTAGCGCATGTCGATCACGCCGGTGCCGATCTCGATCCTGCTCGTGCGCGCGCCGACAGCAGCCAGCAGCGGGAACGGCGACGCGAGCTGTCGCGCGAAGTGGTGCACGCGGTAGTAGGCACCGTCCGCGCCGAGCTCCTCGGCCGCCACGGCCAGGTCGATCGCCTGGTGCAGCGCGTCGGCCGCGGTGCGGGTCTGCGAGTGCGGCGATGGGGTCCAGTGGCCGAAGGAGAGGAAGCCGATGTTCTTCATGCAGGATTCAACAACCTTCCACCGTCGCTATTCCGGGCGGCGGGAGGGCGGACCGGCTGCTTGGATGTCCGCATGAGCGACACACACCAGCTGGAGACCGCCGAGGAGTTCCACGCCCGGGTGGCCGCCGCCACCGACGACGAGGGACGCCTGCCGGTGGCCATCGAGGCGATGCCGGGCTGGGACATCTTCCCCTTCGAGCTCGAGGGGCTGCTGATCAAGCCGCTCGAGCCGCTGCTCGACGCCGAGCCGCCACGTGAGGGCGAGGACCCTGCTGACTGCTCCTGCCAGTCGCCGATGCCGGCCGAGCGCGCAGCCCGGGTCGCGTGGAGCAACGAGCGCTGGGCGCTGGTCGCGCTCGACATGAAGCTGCCGGTCTCCTTCATCCTGCGTCCCGTCGAGCACTTCGACATCGCCGACCTGCCCGACGACCTGGCAGCCGAGCTGGGGGTGCTGATGGTGCGCATCGCCGCTGCCGTGGAAGAGCTGCCGAGCGTCGGGCGCTGCCACATCGGTCGCTACGGCGACGGCGGGGCACACGCGCACCCGTTCTTCTTCGGCCGACCGGCCCGGATGCCGCAGCTGCGCGGCTCCTGCCTGCTCGACTGGGAGGAGAACCTCCCGCCCGTCCCGCCCGAGGTGCTGCGGGCCAACGCGGCGTACGTCGCCGGGCGCCTCGTCGAGCGGGTGGGCGGCTCCGGCCCCGCGTGGGGCTGAGGCCGGAGCCGACCGGTCAGACGCAGCAGGTCGCCTCTGCGGCAGGAGCGTCCACGACCGGCGCGTCGTCGAGCACCGTGTAGATCTCCCAGCGCTCGGCGTCCGGGGTGTCCTGCACCCAGAACTTGTCCTGGCGGGCGTAGCAGCAGGTGGTGTCCTTCTCCTCGATCACCGCATGGCCGAGAGCGGCGAGCCGCTCCTGCTCCGCCTCGACGGTGGCCGTGTCGGCCACCTCCACACCGAGGTGGTTGACCGATCCCCCGCTGCCGGGGTTCTCGATCAGCACGAGCTTCAGCGGCGGCGTGGTGATCGCGAAGTTGGCGTAGCCCGGCCGGGTCTTGGCCGGCTCGGTGCCGAACAGGTGGCTGTAGAACGCGATGGAGGCGTCGAGGTCGTTGACGTTGAGGGCGAGTTGCAGACGAGACATGTGGAGCTCCTTAAATATTGATGGTTGTCGATGTCTGAGAGTGACAAGGATATCGACATCTGTCAATATTGATCCATGTCGAAGTCTGAACTGACGCTCACGGCCGCCGAGTCGGTGGCGTGCTGCTCCCCCGTGCTCAAGCAGCCGATGGATGCCCAGGTGGCAGAGCGCATCGCGCCGATGCTCAAGGCGATCGCCGATCCGGTCCGGTTGCGGCTCCTCAGCCTGGTGGCCGCGCACGAGGGCGGCGAGGCGTGCGTCTGCGACCTCAACGACGCCTTCGACCTCAGCCAGCCCACCATCAGCCACCACCTCAAGGTCCTGCACGAGGCCGGCCTGCTCGACCGGAGCAAGCGCGGGGTGTGGGTCTACTACCGCGTGCACACCGAGGCACTCACCGACCTGGGCACCCTGCTGGGCGGGGTGGCCCGGTGACCCTCCTGCGCAGCGGTCTGTCCGAGCTGGTCGGGACGGCCTTCCTCGTCGCGGCCGTGGTCGGGTCCGGCATCATGGCGACCCGGCTGACCGACGACGTCGGGCTGCAGCTCCTGATCAACTCCACCGCCACCGGCGCAGTGCTCGTGGCGCTGATCTTGTCCCTGCAGCCGGTCTCGGCCGCCTTCAACCCGGTGGTGACGCTGGTGGAGCTCGGCCTGGGGCTGATCGCCCCACTGGCCGCCGCTTGTCACGTCGCCGCCCAGGTCGTCGGCGGGATCCTCGGCGCCGTACTCGCCAACCTGATGTTCGACCTGGACGCGGTCTCCGTCGCGGGCACCCAGCGCGACGGGAGCCACCTCCTCATCGCCGAGGTGGTCGCGACCCTCGGCCTCGTCGTCATCGTCTTCGGCAGCGTCCGCTCCGGTCGCACCGAGAGCATCGCCTTCGCCGTCGGTGGCTACATCGCCGCGGCCTACTGGTTCACCAGCTCGACCAGCTTCGCCAACCCTGCGGTCACAGTGGCCCGCATGTTCTCCGACACGTTCGCCGGGATCGCCCCGGGCTCCGTCGCGCCATTCCTGCTCATGCAGGTCATCGGCGGGGCCCTCGCCCTCGGACTCGTGCGCGTCCTCTATCCCACCCCTGAGGAGTCCCAGTGAAGCCCACCGTCCTGTTCGTGTGCGTCCACAACGCCGGCCGTTCGCAGATGGCCGCCGGCTGGTTGCAGCACCTCGCCGGCGATCGCGTCGAGGTGCTGAGCGCCGGGTCCGCGCCGGCCGAGACGATCAACCCCACCGCGGTCGAGGCGATGGCCGAGGTCGGCATCGACATCACCGCGGCCAGCCCGAAGATCCTGACCGACGGTGCCGTCCAGGCTTCCGACGTGGTGATCACCATGGGCTGCGGTGACGCCTGCCCGTTCTACGCCGGCAAGCGCTACGAGGACTGGAAGCTCGAGGACCCGGCCGGTCAGGGCATCGAGGCCGTCCGTCCGATCCGCGACGAGATCCGCGCGCGCGTCGAGGCGCTGGTCGCGGAGATCGTGCCCGCCTAGGACACCGGTCGTCCGCGCCGCCTAGTCATCCTGGGTGGTTGTGATGGCCCGATGGCACCTGTTCCCGCGCGTTCGGCTGCGAGCGCCGCCCGGTCGTGTCACCGTCGAGACATGTGGGACACCGTCACCAGCACCACCGAGCACCTCTCGCACGATCGCCCGTGCGTCGAGTGCGGGCACGGCCAGCACACCTACCTCCCGTGCTCCGACTCCTGCGAGTGCGCGCGCGGCCGGGCCCTGCAGGGCAGCTCTCGCTGACCCAACGGGCTCACGGCTGGAGCAGCACCTTGATCGCGCGGCGCTCGTCCATCGCGCGGTAGCCCTCGGGCGACTCGTCCAGCGGCAGCGTCAGGTCGAAGACCAGGCCCGGGTTGATCGCCCCCGAGAGCGTCCGCTCCAGCAGTTCGGGGAGGTACTTGCGCACCGGCGCCATCCCGCCGGCCAGCCCGATGTTCTGCTGGAACATCTTGCGCACCGGCAGCTCCACGTCGTGGGGTACGCCGACGAAGCCGACCGTCGCCCCGGGGCGGGCCACGGCGAAGGCCGTCTTGATCGCCTGGTCGGTCCCGACGCACTCGAGGACGGCGTCGGCGCCGATGCCGTCGGTGATCTCCGCGATCCGGGCGGCGCCCTCCTTGCCGCGCTCGGCCACGATGTGGGTGGCGCCGAACTGGCGGGCGATGTCCTGGCGGGACTCGTGGCGCGACATGGCGATCACGCGCTCGGCGCCCATCTGCGCGGCAGCCAGCACGCCGCACAGGCCGACGGCGCCGTCACCGACGACGACCGCCGTGCTGCCGGGCTTCACACCCGCCGACACGGCTGCGTGCCATCCGGTGGCCATCACGTCGGAGAGGGCGAGCAGCGACGGGACCAGGCCGGCGTCGGGCATCGCGTCGGTCTTGACCATGGAGCCGTTGGCCTGGGTGACCAGGGCGTACTCGGCCTGGCCGCTCATCGTGAAGCCGAGGTTGACGCACCCGGCCTGCATGCCGTTGCGGCAGTGGGCGCAGGTGTTGTCGCAGTGGTCGAACGGCACGATGACGAAGTCGCCGGGCTTGAAGTCGGTGACCTCGGCACCCACCTCCTCGACGATGCCGACGCACTCGTGGCCGATCGTGTCGCCGGGCGTGATGTCGTTGAAGCCGCGGTAGGGCCACAGGTCCGAGCCGCAGATGCAGCCCGCGGTCACCTTGATGATGGCGTCGGTCGGCTTGGTGATCGTCGGGTCGGGGACCTCTTCGACGCGGATGTCACCGGGGGCGTGGATGGTCGTTGCGCGCATGACGCCGATCCTCGCACGACGGTGGAGGGCTCCCGGGTGTGACGCGGCTCGCCGCGTTGGCACTGCTTGTCGTATCTCATATCTGAGATACCGTGATCTCCATGGAGACGGACTACAAGGGTCGCATCGGGAACCTCATCCGTGACGCGCGCAAGCACCGGGGCCTCACCCAGCACCAGCTGGCCGAGCTGCTCGCCACCAGCCAGAGCGCCATCAACCGGATCGAGAAGGGTCACCAGAACCTCTCGCTCGAGATGCTGGCGCGTATCGGCGCCGCTCTCGACTCCGAGATCGTCGCCCTGGGTGCCGGGCCGACCCACTTGCGGGTCACCGGTCCCACGACGCTGTCGGGGTCGATCGAGGTCAAGACCTCCAAGAACGCCGGTGTCGCCCTGCTCTGTGCCTCGCTGCTGAACCGCGGTCGCACCACGCTGCGCAAGGTCGCGCGCATCGAGGAGGTCAACCGGCTGCTCGAGGTGCTGACCTCCCTCGGGGTCCAGACCCGCTGGCTCAACGACCAGAACGACCTCGAGATCATCCCGCCCGCCGAGCTCGACCTGACGAAGATCGACGAGGACGCGGCTCGCCGAACCCGCTCGGTCATCATGTTCCTCGGCCCGTTGCTGCACCGCAGCGACAGCTTCGACCTCCCCTACGCCGGCGGCTGCAACCTCGGCACCCGCACCGTCGAGCCGCACATGTCGGCCCTGCGTCCCTTCGGCCTCGAGGTCAAGGCCACCGACGGGATGTACCACGCCCAGGTCAACCGGGCCGTCGAGCCCGGCCGCCCGATCGTGCTCACCGAGCGCGGCGACACGGTCACCGAGAACGCCCTGATGGCCGCCGCCCTGCACCCGGGCACCACAGTCATCCGCAACGCCTCCTCCAACTACATGGTCCAGGACCTCTGTTTCTACCTCCAGAAGCTCGGCGTCGTCATCGACGGCGTCGGCAGCACCACGCTGCGCGTCACCGGCTGCGAGCGCATCGACGTCGACGTCGACTACTCCCCCTCCGAGGACCCGATCGAGGCGATGTCGCTGCTGGCGGCCGCGATCGTCACCAAGTCGTCGATCACCATCACCCGGGTCCCGATCGAGTTCCTCGAGATCGAGCTGGCGACGCTGGAGGAGATGGGCTTCCGCTACACCCGCACCGAGGAATACGTCGCCGCCAACGGCGCCACGCGCCTGGTCGACCTCACCACGAGCGCCAGCGACCTGACGGCTCCGCTGGACAAGATCCACCCGATGCCCTTCCCGGGCCTCAACATCGACAACCTCCCGTTCTTCGCCGCGATCGCCGCGGTCGCCGAGGGCCAGACCCTGTTGCACGACTGGGTCTACGAGAACCGCGCGATCTACCTCACCGAGCTCAACAAGCTCGGGGCCCAGGTCAAGCTGCTCGACCCCCACCGCGTCCTGGTCGAGGGCCCGACGCACTGGTCCGGCGCGGAGATCGTCTGCCCGCCCGCGCTGCGCCCGGCCGTGGTGATCCTGCTGGCGATGCTGGCCTGCAAGGGCACCTCGGTGCTGCGTTCCACCTACGTCATCCACCGCGGCTACGAGGACCTCGCCGAGAGGCTCAACCTCCTCGGGGCCAACATCGAAACGTTCCGTGACATCTGAGTCGAGCAGCTTGCTCGAGGCGTACGACGCCCAGCTCCGCCGCGAGGCGGAGCTGCTCACCGCCACGGACGTCTCCACCGACGGACCGCTGGTGCGCGGGCGCTTCGACCGTGGCGGGTTCGTCAGCTACCGCGACCTCGACGGTCTTGCCGGGGCCGACCTCGACGCGCTGATCCGGCGCACCATCGCCCACTTCCGCGACGAGACCGACGTCGAGGACTTCGAGTGGAAGACCCGCGGCCACGACGCGCCCGCCGACCTGGCCGACCACCTCCTGGCGGCGGGCCTCCGCGCCGAGCCCGAGGAGACGGTGATGATCGGTGAGGCGGCCGCGCTCCCCGTACCCGTCGAGATCCCGGCCGAGGTGTCGCTGCGACGACTCGACCCCGACGCCGCGACGTTCACCGACGACGCGCACCGCATGGCCGCCATGCAGGCGGCCGCGTTCGGCGACGGCCCCTCGGGCGACGCACTGATCGCTCGCCTCGTGCACCCCGACGGCCTGTCGGAGGCTTGGGTCGCCGAGGCGGACGGCGAGGTCGTGTGCGCCGGCCGGCTCGAGGTGGTCCCGGGGACCGAGTTCGCCGGCCTGTGGGGCGGCGCCACGATCGCGCCGTGGCGCGGCCGTGGCATCTACCGCGCGCTGGTCGCGGCCCGGGCGTCGTCGGCGATCGACCGCGGCGTGCGATACCTCCAATCCGACTGCACCGAGATGTCGCGACCGATCCTGGAGCGGTCCGGCCTCGTGCGCGTCACCACCACAACACCCTTCGTCTGGCAACGCGACACCGTTCGCCCCTGAGCACCGCCATACTGCTCGCGTGAGACGTCGCTACCTCGACCACGCCAGCGTCCTGGCCTTCGCACATCGTGGTGGCGCCTACCACCCCGAGATCGAGGGCCTCGAGAACACGATGGCCGCGTTCACCCATGCGGTCGCCCTCGGCTACACCTACCTCGAGACCGATGTCCACGTGACCGGCGACGGGGTGCTGCTCGCCTTCCACGACGACGTCCTCGACCGGGTGACCGACCGCACGGGCAGCATCGCCGAGACGTCGTACGCCGATGTGCAGGCCGCCCTCATCGGTGGCCGCGAGCGCGTCCCGACGTTGATCGAGCTCTTCGAGGCCTTTCCCGACGCCCGCTTCAACATCGACATCAAGTCGGCCGGGGCCGTCTCGGCGCTCGCGGAGTTCATCGCGGCCAACGAGGCGTGGGACCGGGTGCTGGTCGGCTCGTTCTCCAGGACTCGCCTCGGTACCTTCCGCCGTTTGACCCGGGGTCGGGTGGCCACCTCCGCGCACCCGCTGGAGGTCGCGGCCTACGTCCTGTCCCCCACCTCCGCCCTCGCCCGGCTGCTGACGCCGGGCCGACCGGACGCGCTGCAGATCCCGCACCGGCGCGGTCGGCTCGTCGTGGCATCGCGACGCGTCATCCGCCGCGCGCACGCGAACGGCGTCCAGGTGCACGTGTGGACGGTGGATGAACGCGACGAAATGATCGAGCTGCTGGAGCGTGGTGTCGATGGCCTGATCACCGATCGCACCGACATACTCATCGACGTGCTGCGATCCCGCGGCCAATGGGAGGACAAGTCATGAGCAACACGGTTCCCGGTGGGATCGCTGACCTCAGGCCGCTCGAGCAGGAGAAGGAGCAGAAGGCCTGGTACTGGTCCGACTGGGCGAACAGTGCCTACACGACCACGATCGGCACCGTCTTCTTCGGCCCCTACTTCATCAACCTCGCCGAGAACGCCGTGGGCGAGGGCGGTCGCTTCGACGTCGGCCCCTTCTCGATGCCTCCCGGCTCGCTGTTCTTCTGGCTGATCACCGCCTCGACGATCCTGTCGGCGTTGCTGCTGCCGCCCCTCGGCGCCTACGCCGACCGCACGGCCAACAAGAAGGGACTGCTCGCGTTCTTCGCGTGGACCGGCGCCTTCTTCGCAGCCCTGATCTTCTTCGCCACGGGCGACAACTGGCAGCTCGCGGCCGTCGGCATCGTGATCGGCAACCTGTGCTTCGGTGCGGCGGGAGTCATCAACGACTCCATCCTCCCGCTCATCTCCGACGAGGCCAACCGCGACCGCGTCTCGTCACGCGGGTGGGCGTTCGGCTACCTCGGCGGCGGGCTGCTGCTGGTCGTCAACCTCGCCGTCTTCCTCGGGCACGAGAAGATCGGTCTCGAGGAGGGCATGGCCGCGCGGCTGTGCATGCTGTCGGCTGCCGTCTGGTGGGCCGCGTTCACCCTCATCCCCTTCCGCCGGCTCAACAACCACCCGCCGGCCGACGTCGAGCCCGTCCAGGGCAACGCGGTCAGGCGCAGCTTCGGCCAGCTGGGCGCGACCTTGCGCGAGATGAAGAACTACCCGATGGCGCTGACCTTCCTGCTGGCCTACCTCTTCTTCAACGACGGCATCCAGACGGTCATCGCGTCCGCCTCGGTGTACGGCGCCGAGGAGCTCGGGCACGACCAGACGATCCTCATCGCCACCATCTTGATGGTGCAGTTCGTCGCGTTCTTCGGAGCCCTGCTCTTCGGCCGCCTCGCCGCCCGCCAGGGTGCGAAGAAGACGATCCTGATGGGCCTGGTGATCTGGATGGTCATCGTCACCGTCGCCCTCTTCCTGCCGGCCGGCAACGTGCCGTTGTTCCTGGTCCTGGGCGCGGCCATCGGCGTCGTCCTCGGCGGCACCCAGGCCCTCGCGCGCTCCTACTTCTCGCTGCTGATCCCGCGCGGCAAGGAAGCCGAGTACTTCAGCTTCTACCACGCGATGGACCGCGGGACGTCGTGGTTCGGGACGGCCACCTTCGCGATCGTGCTCGCGATCACCGACTCCTACCGACCGGCGATCTTCGCGCTGATCGCCTTCTTCGTGATCGGTGGGCTGCTGCTGACCCGGGTCGACACCGAGCGCGGCATCCGCGAGGCCGGCAACGACATGCCCGCCGTCGTCTGACCGCACCCGTGCCCCGTCGTCGGTGACCTGTCTCCCCCGACGGGTGAGGCAGGTCTCCGGATTCCCCGGAACCTTGCGCACCCCGCTAACGTTGATTGAATCGAGACGTAAACGTCGGCACAACCGGCGTCAGGACAAGCCAGTCCGCCCGTCTCATGACCGTCCCCATCACCGGGCGGACAAACTTTTCAGCACACTTGGAGGTGGCTCAATGGCGGAGCGCACACTACGCGGCGCGAGGCTCGGCGGCCAGAGCTTTGAAGACGAGCGCGGCATCGAGTTCGCCGCTCGTCAGCAGGTGGGTTACCGCTGCGACCACGGGCACGAGTTCGAGATCACGATGTCGGTCGAGGCCGACATCCCCGCGAACTGGGAGTGCCCGCGTTGCGGCGCCAAGGCCCTCAGCACCGCCGGCATCCTGCCCGAGGAGAAGGTCGAGAAGCCGGCGCGCACCCACTGGGACATGCTGCTCGAGCGCCGTTCCACCCAGGAGCTCGAGGACATCCTCAAGGAGCGCCTCGACCTGCTCCGTGGCGGTCAGATCGGCCCGGCGCACCTTCACCGCGCCAACGCCAAGAAGCGCAAGGTCTCCTGACCTGCTCGACTAGGTCGTGGCTCCTTATTCGCGTAGCCAGATCGTGATGGCGCGGAGCACGACGCTGCCCCGGTAGACGTAGGCGAGCTTGTCGTAGCGGGTGGCGATGCCGCGCCAGTGCTTGTGGTCGTTGAACGACCGCTCAACCACGTTGCGCCGTTTGTAGGTGAGCGGGTCGAAGGAGGGTGGTCGTCCCCCGGCGGAGCCACGGCGTTGACGGTGTCCGATCTCGTCGGCTCGTTGCGGGATCACGGCCCGCACGCGCTTGCTGCGCAGCAGCGTCCGGTTGGCGCGTGAGGAGTAGGCCTTGTCGCCGAGCAGGTCGTCGGGTCGGGTGCGTGGGCGCCCGCGCTCTGGCCGCGCGACAGCCAGATCCGCGAGCAGCCACTTCAGCATCGGGGAGTCACCGGCCTGCCCGCCCGTCACGGCAACAACCAGTGGCCGCTTCTTGCCGTCCACCAGCTGGTGGACCTTGGTCGACAAGCCGCCCCGCGAACGTCCGATCGCGTGGTCCAGCGGTTCGGACCCGGGCGCGGCGGCCCGATTCATGTAACTCGACTCAACCCCCTGTGTGGCCCTCGAGGTGCACGCCGGCGGGCCGTTCGGAACGAGTCATGTTTGTGGCGTGCTGGTGGGCACGGTTGATCGTGGAGTCGACCGAGACCGTCCAGTCGAGATCGCCTGCGGCGTCGGCGTCGGCCACCAGCCGGGCATGGATCTTGTCCCAGGTCCCGTCCGCACTGAAACGTCGGTGCCGCTTCGAGACGGTCTGGTGCGGCCCGAACGCGGCAGGGAGGTCACGCCAGGCGAGCCCGGTCCGGAGCCGGTAGATGATCCCCTCCACCACCTGACGGTGATCGCGAAACGGGCGACCCCGCTGCCCTTGAGAGGACGGCATCAATGGCTCGATCCGGCGCCACTGGGCGTCTGAGAGCACAGCAAGACGAGACATAGGTCAACAATCACGGACCATCGCGCTCGGATTAAGGAGCCACGCCCTAGTCGACCACTTCGCCCTCCACCACGGACCCGCCAGGGTTCGGGTGGGGGCGTTGTTGATTTCCGGGCATCGCGCCCGGGCCGGTTCGAGGCATGTACGCCGTCGCGCCGGCGCCGACCAGGCGCCGGGACACCACCCCGGTGAGCGCCCGGCGCGCGAGTGGACGCGTGAAGGGGAGGATCAGCGCCATCCCGAGGAGATCGGTGACGAAGCCCGGAGTCAGCATGAGGGTGCCGCCGATCAGGATCAGCGCACCGTCGGCGAGCTCCCTGGCCGGCATCTGACCGCTGCCGAGCGCAGTGCGCAGGGCCGCGAAGGCGCGGCCGCCCTCGCGGCGGATCAACCAGGCACCGATGATGCTGGCGGCGACCAGCAGCAGAATCGTCCACCACGGGCCGATGACCTGCCCGACCTGGATGAGCACGAAGATCTCCAGCAGCGGCACCACCACGAAGGCCACCACGAGCAGCCAGGCGGGGATCTTGCGTCGCGTCATGGGGTGCTCCCGCGCGGGCCCTTCCGGGTCGTGCGCCGCCCGTCGCGCCGGCGCAGCGCGCGCCGCGCCTGCTCACGACGCTCGTGCAGGCCCCAGAGCGTGATCTTCTTCAGCGACTCGCTGGCGACCTGGCCGCTCATCTTGGAGTCGCCACGGACGCGCTCGATGAACTCGATCGGCACCTCGGACACCTTCAGGCCGGCCATGACGGTGCGGTAGGCCATGTCGGTCTGGAAGACATAGCCGGTCGAGGTCACCGTCGCGAGGTCGATCTTCTCCAGCGTGGGGCGGCGGAACAGGCGGAAGCCGGCCGTGGCGTCCTTGACGCCCATGCCCAGCAGCAGCCGCACGTAGAGGTTGCCGCCGCGTGAGAGCAGCTCGCGCCGCCGCGGCCAGTTGACGATGGACCCGCCCGGGACGTAGCGCGAGCCGATCACGAGGTCGGCGTCGACCAGCGCGCCGAGCAGGCGGTGCAGCTGCTCGGGCTGGTGCGAGCCGTCGGCATCCATCTCGCCGATGACGTCGTAGCCCTGCTCGAGCGCGACGGCGAAGCCGTGCAGGTAGGCAGCGCCGAGCCCGCCCTTCGCCGTACGGTGCAGGACCTGCACCTGGCTGTCCTCGGCGGCCAGCCGGTCGGCGATGTCGCCGGTGCCGTCGGGCGAGTTGTCGTCGACCACGAGGACGTCGATGCTCGGCTCCGCGGCCCGCAGGCGGGCGACGATGAGCTCAAGGTTGGTGGCTTCGTTGAAGGTGGGGATCACCATCACAACTCGACCAAGCTCGGCTGTGCTCACTGGTCTCCCCTCACGTGTCGAGAATACGGCCCGGCGCGGAATTCGGCCGTTCCTTGCGACGATACGTGACCAGAATGAATGCCAGAGAAACAACTGTGATGGCGACGATGACACGTCCGGGCCATGCACCCACCGCGACGGCCGGCGTCAGCTCGGCAGCGAGCGTGACGTCCCCGACGACCACGGCGCGGGTGCGCGGATCGGCGGCCTCGAGCACCTCCCCGTCGGGCGCGATGATGCCCGAGACCCCGTTGATCGCGGCGACCACGACGTAGCGCCCGGTCTCGATCGCGCGCAGCCTGCTGATCTCGAACTGCTGGTCGATCTGGGCGGTGTTGATGAACATCGCGTTGCTGGTCTGCACGGTGATCAGCTGGCCCCCGTTCGCGACCTGGCCGTGGATGGCGTCGTCGTAGGCGACGTCGAAGCAGATGGCGTCCGCGATCCTGGTCCCGGCGATCCGGAGCGGCTCGAGGCTGGTGCCGCGGGCCATGTCGCGCGGGATCAGTGCGAGCTGGCCGTAGGTGTCGGGGATCAGTGAGCCCCGGTAGGGGATGTACTCGCCGTACGGCACGGGATGGCGCTTGGTGTAGCGGTCTCCCCCACCGATCTCGGGCTGCCACACGATGCCCTGGTTGAGGACCTCCTTCTCGCGGGGTGAGTCGACCATCCCGCCGACCAGGATCGGCACCCCGATCGCGTCGGAGGCGGTCGTGATCTCGGCGCGCGCCTCGACGTCGCTGAACGGGTCGACGGCCGTGGAGTTCTCCGACCAGACGACGAGGTCGACCCGCTCCCCCGCACCGGCCAGCTCGACCGTCAGGTCGGAGAAGGCGCGCGTGATGTCGCGGTGGTGGGCAAGCACGTCGGTGCCGTCGCCCGGCACGTCCGCCTGCACGGCGGCCACCCGCAGGCTGCGCCCCCGCTCGATGTCGTACGTCGCCAGCAGCGGCACGCAGGTCACCGCGACCAGCGCCGCGGCGGCGAGCAGGGCGGCCGCCGGCTTGCGCAACCGAGTGGTCACCAGCCAGGCCAGCGCACTGCCGGTGAGCGCGATCAGCAGGCTGACCCCGGTCATCCCGAGCCAGGGCAGCCCCGCCGCCCACACGGTGTCGGCGGTGCCGAAGGACAACCGGCCCCAGGTGAGGCCGCCGAACGGCCATGCGCCGCGCCACGACTCGACGCTCACCCACGCGCACGCGCACCACACGGGCCACCAGCGCAGGCGGGTGAGGGCAGCGAACGCGACACCCAAGGGGGCGAAGTAGACGGACTGCACGACCGACAGGGCGGCCCACGCGTCCGGACCCACGACCCGCAGCCACCACAGCAGGCCGCCGAAGAAGGCGAGCCCGAAGAGCCACCCCGGCAGCCAGGCCCAGCGCAGCCTGGTGCCGCGCACGCTGAGGACGAGGATCGCGATGCCGATCGGCAGTGCGGGAGCGAAGCTGACCGGGGCGAAGCCCAGGGAGAGCACGACGCCGCCGAGCAGGGCGACGACGCAGCGGAGCAGCACGCGCACACGCTAGCCGTCGGGCGGTCATCGCCCGTCATGGCCGCGCTCCTTGCAGGGGAACGGGAGGCGCGCACACCCTTCGGACCAACCCACTGCCAGCTGGCTGCGGACAGCAGGAAGTTGTCTACGGAGCCTGCGCCCCTCCCGTCTCCACCCTCATGGTGCGAGACCGACCTCCGTGAACCAGTTCGGCTCGGATGCTGGCTGCACACCCCCCGATCCGGCCACTCGGACGCCGGTCCGCCAGCCATGATCTGCACGGGCGGACCACGGCACCTTCGCTGTCCGGGCGACGCGTGTCAACAGGCCGCTGACCTGCGGCAACGCGCATCTTCGCAGGTCAGCGCGGCGCCGTACACCACAAGAATTGGGCAAAAAAGATGCGGGGATCGGCGTGTCGGAGCGTGACACGCCGCGACCTTCACTCCCGCGCTGGGGAAGGCGGCACGACCACCGTGCCGGTGGCGGTGGTCGCCACGAGGGGCGGGGTGAGGGAGGCGGCCGCGCCGGGCGCCTCGGGTGTGGCCGCGCCCCTGGCGACGACGCTCACCATGAAGTCCATGACCCGGCTGCGGGTGCCGGCCCTGACCAGGGTCGCGGTGATCTCGAGGACGTCACCGGCGTGCACCGGCGCCTTGAACTGCACGTCGGAGTAGGACGCGAACAGGCCCTCGTCACCGTCGAGCAGGATGCACAGCTCGGTCGCCACGTCACCGAAGAGACCGAGGGAGTAGGCACCGTCGACGAGGTTGCCGGCGTAGTGGGCGTGGCTGTAGGGGACGTAGCGGCGGTGGGTGACGGTGGTGCCGATGCGCGAATCAGTCATGACGCTTCCCTGGTGGTGAGGCGGTGGACGAGGAAGGAGGCGACCTCGCCGGGAGTCGTGCCGCGGCTGAAGACCCGGTCGACCCCGAGCTCGTCGGCCATCGTCTCATCGAAGCGGGGGCCACCGACGACGAGCAGCGGGCGCTTGTCCGCGGGATAGGACTCGCGGAAGGCGGCCGACATCTCGCGGGTGTTGAGGAGGTGGGCGTCGCGCTGGGTGACGACCTGCGAGACGAGGACCGCGTCGGCCTTCTCGGTGCGAGCGGCCTCGACGAGCTCGGGGACGGACACCTGGGCACCGAGATTGACGACCTTCACCTCGCGGTAGTACTCCAGTCCCTTCTCCCCCGCGAACCCCTTGATGTTGAGGATCGCGTCGATGCCGACGGTGTGGGCGTCGGTGCCGATGCAGCCGCCGACGACCACCATCCGGCGCCGCAGGGTGCGCTTGATCTCCGCGTTGGCCTCCTTCGGCGTGAGCAGCGGGTAGTCGCGCTCGACGACCTCGACCACGCTGGGGTCGACGAGGTGGTTGACCCGGCCGTAGACCACGAAGAAGGTGAAGTCGGGCCCCATCGCCTTGGAGTGCACGACCATCGCGGGGTCCATGCCCATCTTGTTGGCGAGCTGCGCCGCGGCTCCCTCGGCGATCTTCGAGTGCGCCATCGGCAGCGTGAAGGACAGCTGGACCATGCCGTCGCCGGTCGTGTCGCCGTACGGACGAATGAGGCTCATGCGCGTACTCGCTTCGCTCCGTGCGCGCATGAGGCACAGACCGCGCTGCGTTGAATGGTTCGCTCGCTGCGCTCGTTCACAGGCGTCCCTCCAGGATCTCGGTGGCGGGGTTGTAGTAGTCGCGTGCCTTCTTCGCGACGCCCTCGAGCCCGCGGCCCTTGTCGGCGGGGCGCTTCATCAGGCCGAACGTGCCGTCGGCGATGGCGTCGAGCAGGCCGTTGGGGTGGCCCTCGATGTCCTGGAGCAGCGTGATGGAGTCGCCCAGGACCTCCTGGGCCCGGTTGACGATGAAGCCGCCCGGCTTCGGGGAGAAGTCCTCGTGCAGGTTGCCGGCGGCGTTCATGACGTAGCGGACGTTCTGCAGCGCCAGGTCACGATCGGAGAGCCAGGGCGTCACCACCGCCTCGGTCATCATCCCGACGAGCAGGATGCCCTGGTCGGTCAGCGCGCCGACGAGGTTGAAGAACCCGTCGAGGAGGTAGCCCTTGAACACGTCGCCGGTCATGTGCCGCGTCGGCGGCATCCACTTGAGCGGCGCCTTCGGGAAGAGGTCGCGCGCGAGCATCGCGTGGGCGAGCTCGAGGCGGAACGAGTCGGGCACCTCGGGATCGATCTCGAAGGCGTGCCCAAGTCCGAGCTGCCAGTCCTCGAGGCCGGCCTCCTTGGCGAAGTACTCGTTGAGGAGCTGGCTGGTCGTGACCGTGTGTGCCGCCTCGACCGCATCGGCGGTGGTGAGGTAGTTGTCCTCGCCCGTGTTGATGATGATGCCGGCGCGGGCGTGGACCTGGCGGCTGAAGCGCTGGTCGACGAAGGTGCGGATCGGGTTGATGTCGCGGAAGAGGATCCCGTACATCGAGTCGTTGAGCATCATGTCGAGCCGCTCGAGGCCTGCCAGCGCGGCGATCTCGGGCATGCACAGGCCGGAGGCGTAGTTGGTCAGCCTGACGTAGCGCCCGAGCTCGCGGCTCGTCTCGTCGAGGGCTGCGCGCATCAGGCGGAAGTTCTCCTGCGTGGCGTAGGTCCCGGCGAAGCCCTCGCGTGTCGCGCCCTCCGGCACGAAGTCGAGCAGGCTCTGCCCCGTGCTGCGGATGACGGCGATGACGTCGGCGCCCTCGCGCGCGGCGTTCTGGGCCTGCGGGATGTCCTCGTAGATGTCGCCGGTGGCGACGATGAGGTAGATCCACGGCTTGCGAGGCGCGTCGCCGACCTTGGCGATCATCCGCTCGCGCTCGACGCGGCGACGGTCGATCTGCTTGATGCCCTGACCGACGGCCTTGTGCGAGGCCTTGGCCGCGCGGATCGCGTCCTTCCCCTCCGGGAGGCGGAAGGTGATGGAGCCGGCGGATGCCTTCTGGGCCAGCGTCTCGAGGTCGTCCGCCTCGCCGCGCAGCAGGGCGTCCCACACCGGGAGAGCCAGGCCGTGCTCGAGCCCGACGTCCGCGCGCACCACGTCGGCGAGGCGGTTGACCCACGGCGTGCCCTCGGAGTCGGCGCCAGCGAGTCCGGCAAGCCGCAGGGTGGCGCGCTCGACGCTCACGGTCGTGTGTCGCTGGGCCGTCCTCACGATCGGCTTGCCGACCCGTCGCGCGAGCGTGCGCGCCTCACGGATCTGGGCGGTGTCGAGGCCGAGCTTTCCGGTGGTCTTCACAGTCGCCCCTCGAAGAGGCCACGCACGCCGGCGTTGCCCCGCAGGAGCTCCATGGCGTACGCCGCGTGGCCGGGCACGTAGCCGTTGCCGACGATCATCTTGACGTCCGCAGCGAGCCCCTCGGCGCCCAGCGCTGCGGCGGAGAAGGAGGTGGCCATCGAGAAGAAGATGACCGTGCCGCCCTCGGCGGTGGCCAGGATCGCTCCGCCCTCGCAGCCGGGCACGTCGACGCAGACGACGGTGACCTCGGCCGGTCCCCCGGCCTTCGCGACCGCGTCGCGCAGGGCGACCGGGTCGCGGGCGTCGGCGATCACGACCTCGTCGGCGAGTCCGGCACCCCGCAGTCGCTCCGCCTCTTCGTGTTGCGGCACGACCCCGATGACCCGGCCGGCTCCGGCCTCACGAGCGGCGGCCAGGCTCAGGGAGCCGGACTTGCCGCCTCCCCCGATCACCACGACGGTGGGCTCGGCGTAGTCGGCCACCACGCGCGCGGTCAGGGCCGGGGCACCACAGACGTCCATGACCGACAGGCTCAGGGCGGCAGGCAGGTCGTCTGGAATGACTGCGGCGATGGACCGGCCGAACAGGACGGCGTAGCCGTCACACGGGACCTGCTCGCTGCGACCGTCCCACTGCTTCAGCTCGTCCTCGATCACCAGTGGCGTGAGCGTCAGGCTGACCAGGGCGGCGATGCGGTCACCGACCGCGAGGCCGAGGGTCGACTCCGGGCCGACCTCCTCGACGGTGCCGACGAGCATGCCGCCGGACCCGGTGACGGGATTGTGCATCTTGCCGCGGGTGCCGACGATGTCGAGCACCTCCGCGCGCACGAGGTCGCCGTCGCCACCGTGCTTTCCCTCGAGCTGGCGGAAGGACGCAGCATCGAGGTTCAGCTTCTCGACGCGAACTCGGACCTCGTCGGGCCACAGCTCGGCGCTGGTGTCGAGCCGCTGGGCCGCCTGCGGCAGCACGACCGCGTCGTCCAGGACCCGGTGCAGGCCGGTGGGATCACTCGTCGACTCGCGTGACATCCGCTCGTCCTCCGTCATATGGGTGTCGATACAGGAGATATTGCGGCGCGTCATTGGACTTGCCGGACAATCTCCTCGTATCGTGGCAGATGAGGCGCGGCTCACACAACTGACGCGCCGCGCGCACCAGACCCAGCCAGCCCGACCGGCCACCCTCGCCCTTGGAGCACCCATGAGCCTCGACATCTCACCCGCCCCCACCGATCGGCGCAGTGAGTCCGGACAGCCCTACCCCTATCAGCGGGTCGAGCTCGTGGAGCCCGACTGGACCCGGTTCCCGGGCTGGCGCGACGTCACGGCCGAGGACTGGGAATCGGTCCAGTGGCAGCGCGCCCACTGCGTCAAGAACGTCAAGCAGCTGCGCGAGCTGCTCGGTGACCTCGTCGACGAGCGGTTCTACGCCGACCTCGAGCGCGACCAGGCCGAGCGAGCGACCATGTCGATGCTCATCCCCCCGCAGATGATGAACACGATGATGCCGTCCGCGGTGCCGTCCGGTCCCGGTTCGTTGACGGAGGCGCTGTACGCCGACCCGATCCGCAACTACATGATCCCGGTGTTCAGCGATCGCCGTACGGACTGGTCGTCACACCCGCACGCCACCCGCGACTCGCTGCACGAGCACGACATGTGGGCGACCGAGGGGCTGACCCACCGCTACCCGACCAAGGTGCTGGCCGAGCTGCTCCCGACCTGCCCGCAGTACTGCGGGCACTGCACGCGCATGGACCTCGTCGGGAACTCGACGCCGGTGATCGAGAAGCTGAAGTTCGCCGGCAAGCCCAACGACCGCATCGGCGACATGATCGACTACCTGCGCCGGACGCCGTCGGTGCGCGACGTCGTCGTCTCCGGTGGCGACGTGGCCAACATGCCGTGGCCGCGGCTCGAGGCGTTCTTGACCTCGGTGCTCGAGGTCGACAACATCCGCGACATCCGGCTCGCCACCAAGGCCCTGATCGGGCTCCCCCAGCACTGGCTGCAGCCCGAGGTCGTCGACGGCGTCGGCCGCGTCGCCGCCATCGCCCGTTCGCGTGGGGTCTCCCTTGCGATCCACACCCACGCCAACCACGCGAGCTCGATCACCCCGATCGTCGCCAGGGCGACGCGCGCGATGCTCGACGCGGGCGTGCGCGACGTACGCAACCAAGGGGTGCTGCTCAACGGCGTCAACGCCGACGGCGACACCCTCCTCGACCTGTGCTTCCGGCTGCTCGACGGGGCGCAGATCATGCCCTACTACTTCTACATGTGCGACATGATCCCGTTCTCGGAGCACTGGCGGGTCTCGGTCGCCGATGCGCAGAAGCTGCAGCACCACATCATGGGCTACCTCCCCGGCTTCGCGACCCCGCGGATCGTCTGCGACGTGCCGTTCGTCGGGAAGCGCTGGGTGCACCAGCTCGCCGACTACGACACCGAGCGTGGCATCTCCTACTGGACGAAGAACTACAAGACGTCCATCGAGGCGGCCGACCCCGACGCCTTGTCGCGCACCTACGAGTACTACGACCCGATCCACACCCTCCCCGCCGCCGGCCAGCAGTGGTGGGCCGAGCACGGCGGGCTCGAGTCCACCGCGCTCAAGGCTGCCGAGATGGCGGAGGCGAGTCGCCGTACCGCCGCCCTCCAGGCCTGGTAGCCGGCGAGGAAGTTCCCTGACCACTGCAGGAGTCCCCGCTTCGGCGGGGACTCCTGCACGTAGTGGCCGTTGCAACGGCCCACCGGCGTCAAACTCTCCCTACCTGTTCGACGCTCCGGACCACAACGTCTCCACAGGTATGCGTCCGGGTGCGATATCCACAGCGGGTCGTGCATCGACGCATGAGTGTCGGTCCCTGAAGGAACGGTCGTCGCCATGACGGCCAACGAAGCCTTTCCTGTGAGACTCGAGGACATCTGGCTCCGCCGAGAGCTCATTGACCGCGAGTGGTCTGACCGCGACATCGCGAGGTGCGTGAAGGCGGGACTCATCAGCAGGGTCAGGTACGGCGCATACGTCGACTCGGCACTGTGGAGCGCGGCGAGCGATCTACACAGGTATCGCGTCCGCTCGCGTGCCGTGCTGAGGACTGCCCATGAGTCGTCAGTGCTTACGCACCAATCCGCGCTTGCCGAGTGGGACGTGCCGATGTGGCGCATCGACCTGACCGAGGTTGCGCTGACCCGGACCGATGAAAAGGCCGGTCGCCGCGAGAGCTTGATCGTGCACCACTCCGGGCGGTTGCCTCTCGAACACATCACGCTGCGCCACGGGGTCCCCGTGACCACGGCAGCCAGGACCGCAGTCGAGATCCTGTCCGTCGTTGACCTCGAACTCGGTCTGGTCATCCTCAATGGCCTGCTCAACCTGAGACGGACAACGCTGGAGGAGGTCGCAAGACTGGCGCGACAGACGGAGCACTGGCCCGAGACGCTGAACACGCGGGTAGCCCTGAGTCTCGCGGACTCGCGCCTCCAGAGCGTTGCCGAGACTCGATTCGTCTACCTCTGCTACCGCCAGGGGTTGCCTCGGCCAGAGCCACAAGTGGAGGTGCTGGACGAATCAGGATTCCTGATCGGCGTGGTCGACTTCCTGTGGCGCACGCACGGCGTCTTCCTCGAGTTCGATGGCCGCATCAAGTACGAGATCTACCGACGCCCCGGGGAGACTCTCGCCGACTACCTCATGCGTGAGAAGCGACGCGAGGAGCGAATCTGCCAAGCCACGGGCTGGGTGTGCATCCGCATCGGCTGGGCCGACCTCGAGAACCCGACTGCCACTGCTCGCCGCATCCTCAAGCTGCTGGCGAGCCGCGGTGCACCTGCGGCGTGACCAGCGTTGCTCGCTCATCAGGTTGGGGAACTCTTGCGCCTCTGGGGCGTTGCAACGGCCAACCTGTGACGGAGTCCCCGCTTAGGCGGGGACTCCGCGACAGGAGCGACGCCCTCAGCCGAGGGGGCGGTTCTCGTACGGCGTGGAGAGCACGATCGTCGTGCGGGTGGAGACGTTCGCGGCGGAGCGGATGCGGGCGAGGAGGTCCTCGAGGTGCCGGGGGGTGGGGACGCGGATCTTGAGGATGTAGGACTCCTCACCGGCCACGGACCAGCAGGACTCGATCTCGGGGATGTCGACGAGCCGCTCGGGGTAGTCGTCGGGCTGCGAGGGGTCGATCGGCGTGATCGAGATGAACGCGGTCAGCGGCCGTCCGAGCTGCTCGTGGTCGACCTGCGCGCCGTAGCCGCGGATCAGGCCGCGCGACTCCAGGCGCTTGACCCGCTGGTGCACGGCGGAGGTCGAGAGACCGGTGGCCTTGCCCAGGTCGGTGAACGACATCCGCCCGTCCGTGGCGAGCAGGGACAGGATCAGGCGGTCGGTGGTCTCCACGGCAGGGGTTGTCACGCGCTCAGAGTAGCGACGGATCGTGCAAGGATCCCGGTGTGACCGCACAGCGACTGATGCTTCTTGACACGGCCTCCCTGTACTTCCGCGCATTCTTCGGTGTTCCGGACTCCGTGCGCGCGCCCGACGGCACTCCCGTGAACGCCGTGAGGGGGCTCCTCGACTTCATCAGCAGGCTCGTGGAGGAGTACCAGCCGACCGATCTCGTGTGTTGCTGGGACAACGACTGGCGCCCGCAGTGGCGCGTCGAGCTGATCCCGACCTACAAGGCCCACCGCGTCGAGGCGCCGCGTCCTGACGGCATCCCGGACATCGAGGAGGTGCCCGACCCGCTCGAGGTCCAGATCCCGGTGATCGTCGAGGTCCTCGGTGCGTTCGGCATCTCCATCGTCGGCGCCGACCACTACGAGGCCGACGACGTCATCGGCACCCTCGCCACCAACGCGAAGATGCCCGTCGACATCGTCACCGGCGACCGCGACCTCTTCCAGCTCGTCGACGACGCAGCCGAGGTGCGCGTCCTCTACGTCGCCCGCGGTGTCGCCAAGCACGAGCGCATGACCGAGCACGTCGTGGTCGAGAAGTACTCCGTCCTCCCCCAGCAGTACGCCGACTTCGCCACCCTGCGCGGCGACGCCTCCGACGGCCTGCCCGGTGTCGCGGGCGTCGGCGACAAGACGGCCGCAAGCCTGCTCCTGTCGTACGGCGACCTGTCGGGCATCCGAGCGGCGGCGGCCGATCCCGGCTCGGCGCTGGGGCCCGGCCCGCGAGGCAAGATCCTGGCGGCGGCCGACTACCTCGAGGTCGCCCCGACGGTCGTGGCCGTGGCCCGCGACATCGACCTCGGCACCCCGGAGTGCGCCCTGCCGCGCTCGCCGAAGGACCCCGAGGCGCTGGCGGCCCTCGCCGAGCGCTGGGGGCTGAACAGCCCGGTCGAGCGCCTCACCAAGGTGCTCGCCGGACTCACTCCGTGACGGAGGAGTAGGCCACGACACCGCGCTTGAGCGCCTTGACCGTCTCGCGCGCGGTCTTGCGCAGCGGGGAGTCGCCGGCCGCGTCGGCGACCTGGCCGGCGAGGTCGAGCAGCTGCTTCATCCAGCGGACGAAGTCACCGGCCGCCAGGTCGGTCCCACCGAGCACGTCGTCGAGGTCGTCGCCCTCCGCCCAGCGGAAGGCGGCCCAGGCGAACCCGAGATCGGGCTCGCGCAGGAACTCGAGCTTGTTGTCGCGTTCCAGCGCGTCGAGCTGGCCCCAGACCCGCACGGTGTCGACGAGGGCGGCCTGCACCGCACCGCCGGGGACCTTCGGCGCGGAGGCATCGTCGGCACGACGGGCCTCGTAGACCAGCGAGGAGAGGACAGCGGCCAGCTCGGAGGCATCGAGGTGGTCCCAGAGCCCTTCACGCAGCGACTCGGCCGCGACCAGGTCCATGTCGGTGTAGATGCGCCGGAGGTGGCTCCCGCGCTCGGTCACGGTGTCGCCCTCGAGATAGCCCAGCGCCGTCAGCACGTTGCACACCCGGTCGAAGGTGCGCGCGACCGTGTTGGTGCGTGACTCGACCCGCCGCTTGAGCGTCTCGGCATCGCGCGCCAGCTTGAAGGACCGCTCGGCCCAGCGCGCGTGGTCCTCGCGCTCGGGGCACTGGTGGCACGGGTGCTGCTTGAGCTTCGTGCGCAGCTCGGCGATCTCCCGGTCGATCGGCGAGTCGGTGAAGTCATCCTTGCGGGTCGTACGGCGCGGGGGTGGCGGCGTCAGATTGTGGGTCTTGGTCCGCAGGGCCGAGGCGAGGTCGCGCCGCATGGCCGGGTTGCGGCCGTTGAACGACTTCGGCAGCCGCATCCGGGTGATGGCCTCGACGGGCGTCTGGAAGTCCATCGGCGCGAGGCGGCGGGCCTGCCGGTCTGCGGTCAGGACGTAGGGCCGCGGTTCGTGGCCGCCGATGCCGGGATCGATGACGACCGCGAAGCCAGCGAACTTCCCGTTGGGCACCATGATCACGTCGCCCGGCTTGAGCCGCGTCAGCGACTCCATCGCCTCCTCGCGGCGACCCGAGCGCCGCTCCCGGGAGGCGCCCTTCTCGACCTCGGAGATGCGACGGCGCAGCGCGGCGTACTCCATGAAGTCACCGACGTGGCAGGTGGCGGCCTCGTCGTAACCCGCGATCGCCTCCTGGGCCTTCTGCAGCTGGCGCGCCATCCCGACGACGGCCCGGTCGGCCTGGAACTGGGCGAAGGACTGCTCCAGCAGCTCGCGCGAGCGCTCGCGGCCGAACTGGTGGACCAGGTTGACCGCCATGTTGTAGGACGGGCGGAACGAGCTGCGCAGCGGATAGGTGCGGGTGGAGGCGAGGCCGGCGACCTCGCCGGGGTTCATCCCGGGCTGCCACAGCACCACGCCGTGGCCCTCGACGTCGAGCCCGCGGCGACCGGCACGACCGGTGAGCTGGGTGTACTCCCCCGGCGTGATGTCGGCGTGCGTCTCGCCGTTCCACTTCGACAGCTTCTCGATCACCACGGTGCGAGCCGGCATGTTGATGCCGAGCGCGAGCGTCTCGGTCGCGAACACCGCCTTCACCAGGCCACGCAGGAAGAGCTCCTCCACGCAGGACTTGAAGGTCGGCAGCATGCCCGCGTGGTGGGCGGCGACGCCACGCGTCAGGCCGTCGAGGAACTCGTGGTAGCCGAGCACCTCCAGGTCGTCGTCGGGCAGGTGGCGGCAGCGCTCCTCGACGTAGGCGAAGATCTCGGCGCGTTCCTCGGGGCTCGTCAGCCGGACGTTGGCCGAGAGGCACTGCGTGACGGCGGCGTCGCAGCCGACCCGGCTGAAGATGAAGACGATGGCGGGCAGCAGTCCCTCGCTGTCGAGGCGCTCGAGCACCTCGACCCGGCTCGGGATCCACACGCGCCGGCCGTTGCCGACCTGGCGGGGGTTCTTGGAGGCCCCCGGCTTGCCCTTCCGGGCCGACTTGCGATCGCGCATCAGCCGCGAGCTCGCCCAGTCGTCGCGCGCGATCCGCACGAGCTCGTCGTTGACGGGCGCGCCCTCCTTCACGAAGCCGGCGCTGGCGTCGACGTCGGAGGAGGCGAACAGGTCGAAGAGCCGCTTGCCGACCATCACGTGCTGGAACAGCGGCACCGGTCGGCGTTCCTCGACGATGGTGGTCGTCTCGCCGCGCACGGTCGCCAGCCACTCGCCGAACTCCTCGGCGTTGGACACGGTCGCGGACAGCGACACCAGCGTGACCGACTCGGGCAGGTGGATGATCACCTCTTCCCAGACCGCGCCGCGCATCCGGTCCGCGAGGTAGTGCACCTCGTCCATCACCACGAAGCCGAGCCCGATCAACGTGCGCGAGCCGGCATAGAGCATGTTGCGCAGCACCTCGGTGGTCATCACCACGATCGGCGCCTCGCCGTTGACGACGTTGTCGCCGGTCAGCAGGCCCACCTTCTCCGGCCCGTAGCGCGCGACGAGGTCGTTGTACTTCTGGTTGCTCAGCGCCTTGATCGGCGTCGTGTAGAAGCACTTGCGCCCGGTCTCGAGCGCGAGGTGGACGGCGAACTCGCCGACGATCGTCTTGCCGGAGCCGGTCGGGGCGGCGACCAGCACGCCGCGCCCCTCCTCGATCTCCTTGCACCCCCGCACCTGGAAGTCGTCCAGCGGGAAGTCGTAGAGACCGGCGAACGCGGCCGTCACCGGGTGCGTGGTCATGCGCGCGTACGTCGACGCGTGCTCGTCCTCGAACACGGGCTCGTCCTCGTGGCCGCTCATGCGAACACCGACAGGGCAGCAGGCTCGCAGTTGATCGTCAGCGGCAGGGCGCCGAAGCGCTCGCCGTCGGCGTACGTCGTCACACCTGGTGCGGCGAGGGTGACACTGCGGACGCGGTGGCGCTCGTATTCCGGCGCCTGCGTGTGGGTGCCGGAGAAGAGCTTGGGATAGGTGCGGATCAGCCTGGGCTTGGTCATCGTCTTGATGATGACCACATCGAGCAAGCCGTCGTCCAGCAGGGCCCCCTCGGCGATCCGCAGGCCGCCGCCGTAGGAGGTTCCGTTGCCGACGGCGACGAGCATCGCGTCGCGCTGGATCTGCGCGCCGTCGAGCTCGAGCGTGAACGGGAGGGCGCGGAAGGTGCGCAGCTCGACGAGCGTGGCGAGGTTGTAGCGCATCTGACCCCGTGGCCAGCTCATCTCGTTGGCCCGCTCGTTGACGATCGCGTCGAAGCCGGCGGCCAGGACGGTGATGAAGTAGCGCGAGCCGGTGCGGGCCAGGTCGATGGTCCGCGTGCGGGAACCGATCACACGGTCCGCCGCGGCGACCGGGTCCTGGCGCGGCAGGTCGAAGTAGCGGGCGACGTCGTTCCCGGTGCCCGCAGGGATGATCCCGAGGGGCACGCCGGTGCCGGCGAGGACCTGGGAGGCGAGGTGGGCGAGGCCGTCCCCTCCGCAGACCACGAGCGCCTCGACGCCGTCGGCGACGCTGGCGCGGGCCAGGTCGAGGGCCTCGTCGGCGTCGCGTCCCTCGAGGTTGCGCACGATGAGGCCGGCGTCGCGCAGCCGTGACAGTGCCGCCTCGCGGTAGCGCGCGCCCTTCCCCTTGCCCGAGGTGGGATTGGTGAGAAGAGCGATCTCGCGGGCCATGTCGACGACCCTATCCAGCCTCAGCGACGGTTCTGCTTCTCCGCGCCGATCCGCAGCAGCGCGCCCATGTTGTCGGGCGACCCGCCCACGGCGCGCGCCAGCCGGGACAGGGTGTCCAGCACCAGCTCGGCGTCGAACCGCGTGCCTGGTACGGCGAGCACCAGCCGGTCGCCGTACGTCCCGAGGAGGACCTGGCCGTGGCGCCACGACTGGTGGGCCCGGAGCCGCGAGTCGTCGTCGGTGACCGGCGCGGGATAGGCCTCGTCGACCGCCAGCAGGTCGCAGGCCAGGACGTCGTCGCCGCACACCAGGCGGCCGGCGACGAGGTGTCCGGACCGCAGGCCGCGATCGGCGTGCCAGACCACCTGGCCGACCCCCAGCCACTCGGGCAGGTCGAACGGATCGACGTCGACGATCGGCTTCCTGGTCGGCGCGGGCTCCATGGCCGTCACTGTGTCAGATGGTGGAGAGCTCGTCGGGCGAGAGGCCCGCGTTGGGGCTGCGCGCGGCCTTGCGGCGGTCGTTCCAGCGGGCGATGACCTCGGAGATGAGGTAGAGGAAGAGCATCGGCACGGCCATGAAGGTCATCGTGAAGGGGTCTGCGGAGGGCGTCGCCACGGCGGCGAAGACGAAGATGCCCACCACGATCCAGGGCCGGTGGGCGCCCAGCTGCTTGCCGCTCACGACACCGGCGAGGTTGAGCATCACCACGAAGACCGGGATCTCGAACGCCAGGCCGAAGACGAGCAGGGTGCGGGTGAAGAACTGGAGGTACTCGTTGAACTCGACCAGGTTGGTCACTCCCGGCGGGTTGAGGCCGATCAGCACCTCGAGTCCCTTGGGTAGCGTGACATAGCCCAGCACCACGCCGATCAGGAACAACGGCCCGGCGATCGCCACGAAGATCCGCGACCACTTCCGCTCAGTCGCGTGCAGGCCGGGCAGGATGAAGGCCCAGACCTGGTAGAGCCAGAACGGAGCCGTGACCACCAGCGAGCTGAACCCGCACAGCTTCAGGTAGAGCATCAGCCCACCGGCGGCGCCCCCCGTCGTCGCTTCCGTGGTTCCTTCGGGCAGCCGCTCCGCCGCCTGGTAGTAGGGAGCGCTGATGAGGTCATACAGGGGCATCCTGAAGTAGAGCGCCACCGCCAGGCCGACGATCAGGAGGGTCCCGGCGCGCAGCACGCGGGCGCGCGCTTCGCGGAGGTGGTCCCCGAGCGCCATCCGGCCGTCAGGGCCGACAGCGTGGGCAGGCTTGGCAGAATAGAGACGGACGAACCGCCCGACGAAACTCACAGACGTGCGTCGACGATGCCCGGCTCAGCCGGTGTGCTTGTCGGAGCGGATCTCGGGCTCGACCTCGGACTGCATCGTGGGCTCGGCCTGGGTGGCCGAGGTGGGAGGCAGCTCGGAGGGAGCAGCAGGCGTCGCCGGCTTGTCGTCGTCGTCGTCGCGCAGGCCCTTGGTCTCGGTCTTGAAGATGCGCAAGGCCTGACCGGTGCCACGGGCGAGCTCCGGAAGCTTGGCAGCACCGAACACGAGCACCACGATCGCGAGGATGACAAGCCACTCTGCGCCCTGCGGCATGCCGATCAGCGGGTTGATCATGAGTTGCTCCAAAAGTCGGGGATGGCTGCTGCTCTCATCCTACGCCGCCGTCCTGATAGAGCCTCAGCGCTGCCCGGGCGTCGGCAGTGAACGATTCGGCGAACTCTCGGGGTGCGATGACCGACGCGTGCGGTGCGACCCGGAACAGCAGCTGCTGCAGCCAGGACTCGCTGGCCACGTCGAGGACGACGTCGAGCGTGCCGTCGGGGCCCGGCGAGGTCTCGTTGACCGGGTAGTACTCCGGCACCCACTGCGCAGCGGGCTGCAGTCGCAGCGTCACCGCGACGGTCTCGCCGTCTCCGCGGAACCAGCCACCGGACAGGTCGCGCGGCTCGGCTGCCCGCTCCGAGACGGCCTCGGACAGCTCGGTCGCCGACACGATCCGGTCGAGGCGGAACGCACGGTCGCCGTTGGCGGTGTGGCACCACGCGTCGAGATAGGTCGCGTCGCCGACCCGCGTGATGGCGCGCGGCTCGACGACCCGCGACGACTGGTCGTCGCGGCTGGGGACGTAGTAGGAGATCTCCAGCTGGAGCCCGTGCTCGATCGCGCCCTGCAGCACGGGCAGGAGCTCCGCGCCGGGCGACGTGTCGGCAGCGACGTGGATCTGCTGGGCGGCGGACGCTGCTCCGGCCGCCTCGAGCTTGGCCAGCGTGCGCTCGACGACCTCGCGGGTCTCCGACGACGCGCTCTGCTCCACGGCCCGCAGCGCCACCACGAGCGCCGCTGCCTCCGACGGCCCGAAGCGCACGGGCCGGGCGAGGTAGTCGGCGTTGTCGACGCGGATGATCCCCTCGCCCTCGAGGGCGTCGAGGTCGACGTTGATCAGGTCGTCGGGGAAGCCTCCCGGCAGCCCGCACATGAAGAGCACCCGCAGGTCCTTGTCGAGCTGCGCGGCGTCGACCCCGAGGGCCTCGGCGGCCTCCGAGATGCGGACCTCGCCGTGCTGGTGCAGGAACGGCACGAGCGCGAGCAGTCGCCCGACCTGCTCGCGGGCTGCGTGCACGGTGGGCTTGGGCCCACCTCCTGCGCTCGTCACGACGCCACCCCGCGCAGCCGCGAGACGACGTCGCTGCGCAGGTCGGCGGGCGTCTCCAGGACGGCGTTGGGGCCCAGCGCGAGGACCGAGCCGACGAGGTCGCGGGCCTGCCCGCTGACGGTGACCCGGTCCCAGCCGGAGGCGTCGTCGGGTCCTGCGACGTCCTCCTCGATCGAGCTGGACTGGCGACGCAGGGCCACGCCCGTCCGCTGGCGCACGAGCACGGTCGCCTCGATGTCGGGCGTGCGGTGGACCAGGTTGTGCGCCACGGCCTGCACGTCCGTCCCGGCCGGGACGTCGTACGCCGCCGACTTGCCGGTCAAGGTCACCTTCCCCTGAACCCGCGAGAGCCGGAAGACCCGCTCAGCCTGCCGGTCGAGGTCGAAGCCCACGACGTACCAACGCCCCGAGGACCGCACCACGCCCCACGGCTGGAGGCGGCGGGAGGCCGCCTCCTCACCGGGTCGGCGGTAGTCGAAGGTGATGACCCGGCGCTTCTGGGTCGCCTCCCAGCAGGCGTCGAACGCCGGCTCCTCGGCACGCAGGCTGGGCGGCACGAGATCGAGGCGGCTCGTGTCGATCTCGACGCCCTGGGCTGCGAGCTTGCGCATCGCCTCGGTGGTGGCCCGGGCCAGGGTGGCCTGCTCCCAGGCACGGGCCGCGATGCCCAGCACCGCGGCCTCGTCTGCCCCGAACCGGATCTCCGGCAGCGAGGAGGTGTCGGGCGAGATGCGGTAGCCGAGCTCGTCGTCGAAGTAGTTGTCGAGCGAGCCGACCTCGATCACGACGCCGAGCTCGCGCAGGTCGTCCTTGTCCCGCTCGAAGGCCTTCTCGAAGGCTTCGTGGCCACGGGGGTTGTCGGCGTACTCACCGTAGTGGGCACGTCGGATGTCCTGCTTCGAGACGAACCGGGTCTGGGCGAGCAGCATGATGTAGAGGTTGAGCAACCGCTCCGACTTCTCCGCCATGCCGCTCCCCCGTCCCTCGGTCAGCTCAGGTCAGGCTGCAGCGAGGATGTCGATGACGAAGAACAACGTGTCCGTGCCCTTGATGCCGGCGTCCTTGTTGCCTTCCTCGCCGTAGCCGTCGGCCGGCGGGATGGACAGGATGACGCGGGAGCCGACGGTCTTGCCGACGAGCGCCTTGTCCCAGCCGGCCACGACCTGGCCGACGCCGATCGGGAAGGACGCGGGGTCCGAGGAGAAGGACTCGTCGAAGGGCTGCTTCGCGTCGTAGACCTGGCCGAGGTAGTCGACGGCGATCGTCTGGCCGCTCTTCACGACCGGGCCGTCACCCTTGACCAGCGTGGTGTCGAGGAGGTTCTTGCTCGGCTTGTTGGCGTCCGCGAAGTCGAACCCGGTGACCACGCCGTCGGACTCGACGATCGACGGCGCCCACTTGGCGGGCTCGCGCTCCTCGCCGGAGGGCGCGTCGCCGACTCGGCCGAGCAGGTCGACCACGAAGACGAGACCGTCCTTGTTGCCGATGCCGAGCTGGGAGTTGCCGGCCTCGCCGAAGGCCTCCTCGGCCAGGCTCGCCACTGCGACACGGGAGCCGACCTTGTGGCCCTCGAGCGCCTTCTTGAACGGCTCGGAGACGTCGCCGACCAGCAGCTGCGGAGCCTCGGACTCGTAGCTGCTGTAGGCCTCTTCCTCGGTGAAGCCGTTGCCGATCCAGATGTGCGCGAGCGCACCGTCGCCCTCCTCGATGACCTCGCCGTCACCCTCGGTGACGACCTCGGTCTCGATGTCGTCGGGAGCGACCCGGCCTTCCCACTCGACCTTCGGGGCCTTGCCCACGTCTCCGGTGATCGTGACGTTGCCGAGGCCACCGGCCGAGCCGCTGTCGGCGTCGTCGGAGCCGCAGGCGCTCAGCGACAGGCTGGTGAGGACGAGGACGCCGCTGGCGGCGAGGAGGCGGGTGGTGCGAGACACGTTGGGTCACCTAGTCGTTGGTTGGCAGGACAGCGCGGTCACCCTATCCGGCCCGCCTGTGACCCGGCTGAACGACTCACATGCCATCGATGAGACGTTGCACGCGATCGTCGTAGGCCTTGAACGGGTCCTTGCACAGCACCGTGCGCTGGGCCTGGTCGTTGAGCTTGAGGTGCACCCAGTCGACGGTGAAGTCACGGCGGCGTTCCTGCGCCTTGCGGATGAACTCGCCACGGAGCCGGGCACGGGTGTTCTGCGGCGGCACGCTCTTGGCCTCGAAGATCTTCAGGTCGCTGGTGACACGGGCGACCGCGCCCCGCTTCTCCAGGAGGTAGTAGAGCCCCCGGTTGCGGTGGATGTCGTGGTAGGCGAGGTCGAGCTGCGCGATCCGCGGGTGGCCCATCGGCAAGCCGTGCTTGGCGCGGTAGCGCTCGATCAGCTTCCACTTGATCACCCAGTCGATCTCGCGGTCGACGAGGCCGAGGTCGTCGGACTCGATCGCCTTCAGGCCGCGCTCCCACAGGTCGAGGGCCTGCTCGATGAGCGGGGTGCTGATCTGGCGGCGGTCGACGAAGTCGCGGGCCTTGCCGAGGTATTCGGCCTGGATCTCCAGCGCACTGGCCTCACGGCCGTTGGCCAGGCGCACCTTGCGGCGCCCGGTCACGTCGTGGGAGATCTCCCGGATCGCGCGGATCGGGTTCTCCATCGTGAGGTCGCGCATCACCACGCCCTCCTCGATCATCCGCAGCACCAGGTCGCACGACGCGACCTTGAGCATGGTCGTCGTCTCGCTCATGTTGGAGTCGCCGACGATGACGTGCAGGCGGCGGTACTTCTCGGCGTCCGCGTGCGGCTCGTCGCGGGTGTTGATGATCGGCCGGCTGCGGGTGGTCGCGCTCGAGACGCCCTCCCAGATGTGCTCGGCGCGTTGGGAGACGTTGTACGCCGCACCGCGGGGCGTCTGCGTGACCTTCCCGGCCCCGACGATGATCTGGCGGGTCACCAGGAACGGGATCAGGACGTCGGCGAGCTTGCTGAACTCCCCGGCCCGCCCGACGAGGTAGTTCTCGTGGCAGCCGTAGGAGTTGCCGGCGGAGTCGGTGTTGTTCTTGAAGAGATAGATGTCGCCCGCGATGCCCTCGTCGTGGAGTCGCTGCTCGGCATCGAGGAGCAGCCCCTCGAGGATCCGCTCCCCCGCCTTGTCGTGGGTGACGAGGTCGACGATGTCGTCGCACTCGGGCGTCGCGTACTCAGGGTGGCTGCCGACGTCGAGGTAGAGCCGGGCGCCGTTGCGCAGGAAGACGTTGCTCGAGCGCCCCCAGCTCACCACCTTGCGGAACAGGTAGCGAGCGACCTCGTCCGGGCTCAGCCTGCGCTGGCCCTTGAACGTGCACGTGACGCCGTACTCGTTCTCGATACCGAAGATCCGCCGGTCCATGAGTCCACCCTACGGGTCCGAGGGCAACCTGAGGTCGAGTCGCAGAGCCGAATGATCGGTGTGTCCCGAGACCCTCGAAGAGTGCTCGAGCACGCAGTCGACGACACGGGGCGCCAGGTCTGCGCTGACGAAGGCATGGTCGTAGCGGCACCCGACACCGGAGTGGTCCACCCAGCTCACCTCCGGGCCGACTCCGTGCGCGTCCACGAACCCGTGGGCCTCGCTCAACCGGTGGTAGAACGCCGTCTCCTCCGGCAGGACGTGTGGGAGCGGATCGCCATGGCCGGGGGCGACGACGTTCAGGTCGCCGATCAGGACGCACGGCTCGGGCACGTCCAGCGTGCCGAGCGCGAGGTCCAGCTCTGCCAGCCAGTCGCGCTTGCGGCGGCGCTGCGTGGCGCTGGAGTAGCGGACCGGGTCGCTGGCCGCGCCGTACACCCCGAGCACGAGGAGCCCCTGCCACCTCGCAGGAAGCAGGCGCCCAGGAAACGAGGGGGGAACCGCGACGTCGGGGGCCGGCTCGAGGGTGCCCCGGCGGGCGACGAGGAGCACGCCGTAGTCGTCGCAACCGCTGGCGAGCACGGAGTGCCCTGCCTCCCGGCACACCTGCGCGATCAGCTCGGAGCCACCGCCGCGGGCGACCTCGGTGAGGACCAGCAGGTCCACGGGCCGGTGCCACAGCCACTCGAGCAGCCCAGCAGCCCGCTCACGCGTGGGTCGGGCGACGTTGAGCGTGAGCAGGCCGACCACGTCAGGGCAGCGGGTTGCCCGGGTCGCCGGGCGGTGTCCCGGGAGCCGGCGGCTGCGACGGGTCCGGGATCGGCGGCTGGGGAGCCGGCGGGGGCGCGACCGGCGGGTCGGTCGGCGGCGCCGTCGGCGGTGCGGTCGGGGGTGCCGTCGGCGGGGGCACGTGGTGCTCGGTCGGCTCACCGCTCATCGGGTTCTCGAGCGGCGGCACTCCCCCGCTCACCTGGTCGGTGGGGTCGCCGGGGTCGTCGGTGACCGGTGCGGACGGGGGCGTCGCCCCTGCGGTGTCGTCGCCCTGCGGCACGTCGGGCTGCTCCGGACCGCGATCGCCCAAGATCTCGACGAGCCGGGTCTCGCGCAGCCGCACGAACTTCCGCGGCTGGGTGCGGGTGCGGTCGAGGATGGCCACCTCGAGGTCGTCGACCGGGATCACGCGGTCGCCGGCGTCGGTGTGGCCCAGCGCGGCCACGGCGACGTGCAGGGCATCCTCGAGGGTCGAGCCCTCGACGTAGTGCTCCTTGAGGTGGGTGGCCACGGTGTCCGCGGCACCGCCCATCACGGCGAAGCCGTGCTCGTCGGCGACCTGGCCGTCGTAGGTCAGGCGGTAGAGCTGGTCGTCGGCCGGTGTGTCGCCCACCTCTGCCACGAAGATCTCCACCTCGTAGGGCTTCTCGCCACCACTGGAGAAGATCGTGCCGAGCGTCTGGGCATAGGCGTTGGCCAGCCCGCGGCCGGTGACGTCGCGGCGGTCGTAGGCGTAGCCGCGCATGTCGGCCAGCCGCACGCCGGCGATGCGCAGGTTCTCGAACTCGTTGTAGCGACCGACCGCGGCGAACGCGATCCGGTCATAGATCTCCGAGACCTTGTGCAACGCCTGGGACGGGTTCTCCGAGACGAACAGGATGCCGTCGGCGTACTGGATGGCGACGACCGAGCGACCGCGCGCGATGCCCTTGCGCGCGAAGTCCGCACGGTCCTTCATCAGCTGTTCGGGCGAGACGTAGAAAGGGGTGCTCATGGGTGCGGTCCTCAGATCAGGGCGGCAGCAGGGCCGTCGGGGCGCTGCATGCGGGCGGCGAGCATGCGGTCGGCGATGTCGGCGACTTCGGCGTCCGCGACGCGGTAGCCACCGTCCGCGGTGATCACGTGCACGACCGGGAAGATGCGGCGCGTCAGGTCGGGGCCTCCGGTCGCGGAGTCGTCGTCGGCAGCGTCGTAGAGCGCCTGGAGGACGGCGGTCACGCAGCCCTCGGCGGAGAGGTCCTCGCGATAGACCTTCTTCAGCGAGCCGCGGGCGAACAGCGAGCCCGAGCCGACACTGTGGAAGGAGGTCTCCTCGTAGCGGCCGCCGGTCACGTCGTAGCTGAAGATGCGACCCTGGTCGGTGTTGAGGTCGTAGCCCGCGAACAGCGGCACCACGGACAGGCCCTGCATGGCCATCCCGAGGTTGGCGCGGATGAGCGCGGCGAGACGGTTGGCCTTGCCGTCCATCGAGAGCGTGGTGCCCTCGATCTTCTCGTAGTGCTCGAGCTCGGTCTGGAACAGGCGCACCATCTCGACGGCCAGGCCGGCGGTGCCGGCGATGCCGACGACGGAGTACTCATCGGCCGGGAAGACCTTCTCGATGTCGCGCTGGGCGATGATGTTGCCCATCGTGGCGCGGCGATCACCCGCCATCACCACGCCGCCGGGGAACGTCGCCGCGACGATGGTGGTGCCGTGGGGCGCCAGGTCGCCGGCGTTGCCGGAGGGTACGGCGCGGCGCGAGGGCAGCAGGTCAGGGGCCTGGACGGCGAGGAAGTCGCTGAAGGACGAGGAGCCCGGCATCAGGTAGGCAGCGGGCAGGCGCGGATCGCTCACTGGCCACCCTTCTGGATGAACGACTTCACGAAGTCCTCGGCGTTGGTCTCGAGCACGTCGTCGATCTCGTCGAGGATGGCGTCGACGTCGTCGTCGATGACCTCCTTGCGCTCGGCAACGTCGGTCTCGACGACCTCGTCGGTCGCCGTCTCGTCCTGGGTGGACTTGCGCGGTTGCTTCTGTTCCTGGGCCATGTCTCCGACCCTATCCACAAATGGAAACCGCGCACGCGAACCGCCCACCGGAGGCCACGCGGGCTTGTCGGGGGTTGAGGAAGGCGCGCTAGCGCGCGTCACGAAACCGAAGACTTGGCGGGGTTGTCCACACGTCCTGGCTGGCGTGATTCGATCCGTCGAAACGTGGTGACTCTCGACATGCGCCCTACGCCTACATGCTCCGCTGCTCCGACGGCACCTACTACGTCGGCAGCACCTGGGACCCCGAGCACACGTCAATCAGCACAACGGCGACGAAGGGGCGGCCTACACGCGCCGTCAGCGGCCCGTGGAACTCGTCTGGTCTGCCGAGTTCCAGCGCATCGACGAGGCGTTCGCGTGGGAGAAGCAGGCGCTGCGGATGCTCGCGAGCCCTGCTCGCGGATCCGACCAAGGTTCGAGGGGTTTTCGTGGGGTTCTGGTGTGTTGCAACACCCAGGATGGTTCGATTCCCCCGCCTATGCGGGGGAACCAAACGTTCCTGAGGGTTCCAGCCATCAGCGGCTACCAGGCCTGGAGGGCGGCTGTACTGCGACTCCGCCGAACCTGGTCCTCAAGCTCCGAGGGCTGGCGCGCTCCAGACTCGGTCAGCGGGCAGTGAGGCGGTTGACGAGCTGGAGGGCGGTGTCGCACTCGTCGAGCAGCGCACCGACGTGGGCCTTGCTGCCGCGCAGCGGGTCGATCGTCGGGACGCGCTGGAGCGACTCGCGGCCGGGCAGGTCGAAGATCACCGAGTCCCACGAAGCGGCGGCGACGTTGGCGGAGTACTTCTCCAGGCAGCGCCCGCGGAAGTAGGCCCGCGTGTCCTCCGGCGGGTCGTGCATGGCTTGCTCCACCGAGGCGTCGTCCAGCAGCCGCTCGATCCGGCCTGCGGCGACGAGCTTGGCGTAGAGCCCCTTCTCGGGACGGATGTCGCTGTACTGCAGGTCGATGAGGTGCAGCTTCGCGTCGTCCCAGTCGAGGCCGTCGCGGTCGCGGTACTGCTGCAGGAGCTTGAGCTTGGCGACCCAGTCGAGCTCGCGCGCGCACTGCATGGGGTCGTGCTCGAGCCGGGTCAGCACCGACTCCCAGCGGGCGAGCACGTCGATCGTCTGGGCGTCCGCGTCGTCGCCCAGCCGGTCGTCGACGAACTTCCGGGCCAGGTCCAGGTATTCCATCTGGAGCTGGACGGCCGTCATCGTGCGGCCGTCGTGCATCGTCAGCAGGTGCTTGAGCGTGGGGTCGTGCGACACAGCGCGCAGCGACGCCACCGAGCCCGACACGGCCAGGTCGGTGGTGATGAAGCGGTCCTCGATCATCGCGAGCACCAGCGCGGTGGTCCCGACCTTGAGGTAGGTCGACACCTCGGACAGGTTGGCGTCGCCGATGATCACGTGCAGCCGGCGATACTTCTCCGGGTCGGCGTGCGGCTCGTCGCGGGTGTTGATGATCGGGCGCTTGAGCGTCGTCTCCAGCCCGACCTCGACCTCGAAGAAGTCGGCGCGCTGGCTGACCTGGAAGCCGTGCTCGTGCCCGTCCTGCCCGATCCCGACGCGACCCGCACCGCACACGACCTGGCGGCTGACGAAGAAGGGCGTCAGGTGGCGCACGATGTCGGCGAAGGGCGTCGAGCGCCGCATGAGGTAGTTCTCGTGGGCGCCGTAGGAGGCGCCCTTGTTGTCGGTGTTGTTCTTGTAGAGCACGATCGGCGCGGCGTTCGGCACCTGCGAGGCCAGCCGCTGCGCATCGAGCATCACCTGCTCCCCCGCCTTGTCCCACCTGACGATGTCGAGGGGCGAGGTGACCTCGGGCGTGGAGTACTCCGGGTGTGCGTGGTCGACGTACAACCGGGCACCGTTGGTGAGGATGACGTTGGCGAGGCCGAGGTCCTCGTCGGTGAGCTGGCTGGCATCGGCGACCTGTCGCGACATGTCGAAGCCGCGGGCGTCGCGCAGCGGCGACTCCTCCTCGAAGTCCCAGCGCGCGCGCCGCGCCTTGACCGTCGAGGAGGCGTAGGCGTTGACGACCTGCGACGAGGCGACCATGGGGTTGGCAAGGGGAAGTCCCTGCACCGAGATGCCGTACTCGACCTCGGTGCCCATCACCCGACGTACGCTCATGCCATGAGCCTACGGCTGTGGGACGAACACGTGGTGCCGCGACTGGCCGATGCCTCGCTGAAGGGCCACGAGATCGGCGAGCTGCGCGGCCAGGTGTGTGCCGAGCTGACCGGCCGAGTCCTCGAGATCGGCTTCGGTTCCGGCCTCAACATCCGCTGGTATCCGCCGTCCGTGACCTCCGTGAGCGCCGTGGAGCCCTCGGATGTCGGATGGGGGCTCTCGCAGAAGCGGCGCCGGCGCAGCGCCGTACCCATCGAGCGCGCGGGTCTCGACGGACAGCACCTCGACCTGCCCGACGGCAGCCACGACAGCGCCCTGGTGACCTTCAGCCTCTGCACGATCCCCGACCCGGCGCTGGCGCTCCGGGAGGTACGGCGTGTGGTCGGCCCGGCAGGACGGCTGCACTTCCTCGAGCACGGGCTCGCCCCCGACCCCGGCGTCCAGCGCTGGCAGCGACGCTGCGAGCCCTGGGAACGTCGACTGGCCGGAGGTTGTCACCTGACCCGGGACGCGCCGGCGCTGATCGAGGCCAACGGCTGGGAGATCGAGAGCCTGGAGGCGTTCTACCTGCCCGGCCCCGCGATCGCGCGGCCGTGGACCCATCTGTCGGCCGGTGTCGCCCGCTCAGCCTGAAGCCTTGTCCTCTTCGCGCAACCGCGGTTCGGTGGTGAGCTCGGGCCGGATGCCGCGCTTGTCGGCGTAGAACTCCCGGACACGGTCCATGTCGGCCTTGACGTCGCCGGTCAGCTCGAACGTCGGCCCCCAGCCCACCGTGCGCGAGACGCTGTCGATGTAGGCGAGAGTGACGGGGATCCCGGTCTTCTGGGAGATGCGGTAGAAGCCGGACTTCCAGTAGTCGGACTTGCTGCGCGTGCCCTCGGCCGCGAGGCCCAGCAGGAACGACTCCTCGACCTCGGCCTCGGCCAGCAGCGTGTTGATCGTCTCGGTCGGGTCGGACCTGTCCAGGGCAACGGCCCCGGTGGAGCGCAGGATCGGGCCGAGGATGCCCTTGAAGAACTCCTTCTTCACCAGCAGCCGGATCTGCACCTGGCTGTCCCAGGCCAGCAGCATGGTGAGGACCCAGTCCCAGTTGGACGTGTGGGGTGCGCCGACGAGGATGCCGCGCTGCGGCACCTGTCCGGCGGTGCGCCAGCGGAAGAGACGGAGCAGGACGCGCGCCAGCGTGCGTCGGACCAGGAAGTGACGGCTCATGCGCGCACTTTAGAGCCGCACCCACCGGGTCGGGTCAGCGGCTCCGCAGCTTTCCGAGGACGGCCAGGACGACGAGCACGATGACGACGATGACGAGGATCTTGATCATCAGGTTCTTCTTTCGTTGGTCACAGGTATTGGCCGGTGTTGGCGACGTTGTCGATGGAGCGGCCGGGCTCGGTGCCCTGCTTGCCCGTGATGAGAGTGCGGATGAAGACGATCCGCTCGCCCTTCTTGCCCGAGATGCGGGCCCAGTCGTCGGGGTTGGTGGTGTTGGGGAGGTCCTCGTTCTCCTTGAACTCGTCCACGCACGCCTGCAGCATGTGCTGGACGCGGAGGCCGCGCTGGTGCTGGTCGAGGAAGTCCTTGATCGCCATCTTCTTGGCCCGGTCGACGATGTTCTGGATCATCGCGCCGGAGTTGAAGTCCTTGAAGTAGAGGACCTCCTTGTCACCGTTGGCATAGGTGACCTCGAGGAAGCGGTTCTCCTCGGACTCGGTGTACATCCGCTCGACCGTCGCCCGGATCATCCCGGCCACGCACGCGTCGGCGTCGCCGTGGAACTCGGCGAGGTCGTCGTCGTGCAGCGGCAGGTCGGCGGTGAGGTACTTGGTGAAGATGTCACGCGCGGACTCGGCGTCCGGCCGCTCGATCTTGATCTTCACGTCGAGGCGACCGGGGCGCAGAATGGCCGGGTCGATCATGTCCTCGCGGTTGGAGGCACCGATGACCAGGACGTTCTCCAGCGTCTCGACGCCGTCGATCTCGCTGAGCAGCTGGGGGACGATGGTGTTCTCCACGTCCGAGGAGACCCCCGAGCCGCGGGTGCGGAACAGGGAGTCCATCTCGTCGAAGAACACGATGACGGGCGTGCCCATCGACGCCTTCTCGCGGGCCCGCTGGAAGACCAGCCGGATGTGCCGCTCGGTCTCGCCGACGTACTTGTTGAGCAGCTCGGGGCCCTTGATGTTGAGGAAGTAGGACTTGCCGGAGCTGCCGGTCTTCTCGCTGACCTTCTTCGCGAGCGAGTTGGCCACGGCCTTGGCGATCAGCGTCTTGCCGCAGCCGGGAGGGCCGTAGAGGAGCACGCCCTTCGGCGGCTTGAGCTTGTGCTCCTTGAAGAGCTCGGGGTAGAGGTAGGGCAGCTCGACGGCGTCGCGGATCGCGTCGATCTGCGTGATCAGCCCGCCGATCTGCGAGTAGTCGATGTCGGGGACCTCTTCGAGGACGAGCTCCTCGACCTCGGACTTGGGCACCCGCTCGTAGGCGTAGCCGGCACGGGAGTCCAGCAGCAGCGAGTCGCCGGCCTTCGGCAGGACGTCGAGCAGCGGGGCGGCCAGCCGGACCACCCGCTCCTCGTCGCCGTTGCCGATGACCAGTGCGCGCTGGCCGTCCTCGAGCAGCTCCTTGAACATCACGACCTCGCCGACCTTCTCGAACGCGAGGGCGGCGACGACGTTGAGGGCCTCGTTGAGCATGACCTCCTGGCCCTTGACCAGCTCGTCGAGGTCGACGGCCGGGCTGGCGTTGACCCGCAGCTTGCGCCCGCCGGTGAACACGTCCACGGAGTCGTCCTCGTTGCGCGCGAGGAAGGTGCCGAAACCGGCCGGCGGCTGGGCGAGCCGGTCGACCTCCTCCTTGAGCTTCATGATCTGGTCGCGGGCCTCGCGCAGTGTCTGGGCGAGGCGCTCGTTCTGGCTCGTCACCGCGGCGAGCGAGCGCTGCGTGTCGGCGAGCCGGAGCTCGAGACCGCGGGAGTGGCCGGGCGCCTCGGTGAGCCGGCGCCGGAGATCGGAGACCTCGGCCTCCAGGAAGCGCACCTGAGTGACCAGCTCGTCGGGATTCATCCCGGACCCCGCGGGCGTAGATGTCGGTTCGGACATGTGCGTCACCTCCTGTTCCTTCGGACATTACCCATCATGGGAAGGGACGGAAGCGGTTATCGCGCCGTGTTGGTCACGATTTCGACGCGGCCGGGTCGTTGAGCAGGTGGATGGCGTGCAGCTCGTCGTCGGTGAACTCCCCCGAGACGGCCAGGGCGCGCTGCAGCACGGCCGACTTGCGGGCGATGTAGGTGTCGATGTCCCTGTCCGGGTCTGCGGCCAGGGCGCGCTTGACCTCGGCGTAGGCGTCCCGCAGGTCCCGGTGCGTGCGGAGCACGTCGCGTACGGCGAGGTGGTTGCGCACGTTCGTGGTCCCGGCCGCGCAGACGTAGACGTGACGACGCGGCGCTTCGTCGGGGGCGAAGAAGGCCTCCCGGCCGACGACGCCGAGGTCGCCGCGGTGGACGTAGCCGATCTCGGTCAGCGCTGCCACTGCGGCCGGCACGGCGGCCGGGGGGACGATGACGTCGATGTCCAGGATCGGCTTGGCGGCGAGGCCGGGCACCGAGGTCGACCCGACGTGCTCGACCCGGGAGCCTGGCACGGCCGCGAGCGCCGTACGCAGATCGGCGGCCACGCGCTCGAAGTCGCGAGCCCAGTCAGCGGACCATGCGACGACCTCGACGCTCACTCGACCGGCTCGTCGACGACCTCCAGCGGCGGCAGGTCGGCCGGTCGCGGGCCGGTGTAGTCGATCCCGTAGGCACCCGGCGCCGGACGGCGCGTCTTGCGCAGGACCTTCTCCCCCGGTGCCATCCGGCGGGCGGTGACCAGGAAGGCGGTGTGGCCGATCATCTTGTGGTCGGGGCGTACGGCGAGGCCCTCGACGTGCCAGTCGCGGACCATCGACTCCCAGGGGTGCGGCTCGGTGAACCCGCCGTGGGCACGCAGGGTCTCCACGACGCGGGAGAGCTGCGTGGTGGTCGCGATGTAGGCGCAGACGATGCCGCCCGGGACGAGCTTCTCGGCGACCATGTCGATGCAGTTCCAAGGGTCGAGCATGTCGAGGATGATCCGGTCGACCTGGCCCTCGATCTGGGGCAGCAGCAGCTTGAGGTCGCCCAGCTGCAGGTCCCAGGCCGGGTGGGACGTCCCGGCGGGCGCGTTGAAGAACTGGTCGACGTTGCGCTTGGCAACCTCGGCGAACTCCTCGCGCAGCTCGTAGGACGTCACCTTGCCCCACGGGCCGACGGCGCGCAGCAGCGAGCAGGTGAGCGCGCCGGAGCCGGCACCGGCCTCCACGACGCGAGCACCGGGGTAGATGTCGGCGAGCGCCACGATCTGCGCCGCGTCCTTCGGGTAGACCACGGCCGCGCCGCGGGGCATCGAGACGACGAACTCGGAGAGCAGCGGCCGGAAGACGAGGTACTGCCCACCGGCGGACGAGGTGACGGTGAAGCCCTCGTCGCGACCGATCATCTCGTCGTGGTCGAGGTGTCCCTTGTTGGAGAAGAAGCGCTTGCCCGGCGTCAGCTCGAAGTTGTGCTTGCGACCCTTCTGGTCGATCAGGCGCACCCACTCCCCCTCGCGCAGCGGGCCGCGGTGGACACCCGACCACGCCTCGGCGGGCACGTCGGGACTGATCGGCGTTGAACTCTCAGGCATGCGCGGAACCCTAGTGGGGTCAGGCTCAGGCGCGTGACTCGCGGAAGGCCTTGTCCACGTCGGCGGTCGCGAGCACGCCCACCACCGAGCCGTCCTCCTCGACCAGGAGGTATTCGTCCGAGGGGCGTCGGCTGATCGCCAGGATCAGGTCCTCGCCGGCGATCTCCGCCGGCAGGGTGAGCCCGTCCTCGAGGGTGCGCGCGACCGTGCTGGTCGCGACCCACGGCCGGCGCTCGACGGGAGTGGCCTGCACGGCCGCCTCGCTGACGATGCCGGTGGGGCGCCCGGACGAGGTCACGGTCACGATGCTGCCGGCGTCGACCTCCTGCGCGCGGCGGACGGCCTCCGCCAACGGCGTGTCCTCGGGTACGGCGAGGGTGCGGCGGGCCAGCGGCCGCGCGACGAGGTGGGGCAGCCGCCTGCGCATCCGCGCGTGCGACATCGCCGCCGTGGCGCCGGTCCACAGGAACAGGCCGAGCACGACGACCAGGAGGTAGTCGAAGAACGTCGGAGGGACGCCGAAGAACTCGCGCTGGATCAGCGGCCACCCGAGCAGGGCCACGGCTGTCAGTCGCCCGCCCCAGCCGGCGACGATGGTGCCCTTGTTGGCATCGCCGGTGGCGCCCCACACCGCGGCCTTGAGCACCCGCCCACCGTCGAGGGGCAGGCCGGGGACCAGGTTGAGCACGCCGATCAGCAGGTTGGCGCCGGCCAGTCCCTCGACGGCGACCCGGACCAGCCCTTCGGGCAGCAGGAACCACAGCCCGACCGAGGCCAGGCCGACGGCGATCGAGGTCAGCGGCCCCACGACGGCGATCCAGAACTCCTGGCGAGGACGCCGGGCCGAGCCGTCGATCTCGGTCATGCCGCCCAGGAAGTGCAGGGTGATCGAGTTGACGCCGAAGCCGTAGCGCTGGGCCACGATCGCGTGCGATGCCTCGTGCAGGAGCACCGAGAGGTAGAGGACGATCGCGAACACCAGCCCGGCGACGTACTTCAGCGCGCCCAGCCCCGGCTCGACCTGCTCGATGCGGGGCGCGATGGCGAACGCGATCAGTCCCGCGATGATGAACCAGGAGCTGGTGACCAGGACGTCGATCCCTGCCAAGGACCCGATGCGGATCGTTCCCGGCGGCCGCGAAGGCGCTTTCTGCGTCACCGTGCGACCCTATCCGGCTGGTCGTCGAACGCCGCTGTCGGCGCCGCCGCCTAGGTGTTCTGTCCACGGAGGTTAGGCAGCGGCTCTAGACACAGGTGAAGGCCTCCGGGTGAGGTGTGGAGCAGCGACGCATCTCACCGAACCGGAGGC
>NZ_PZYX01000013.1 GCF_003047285.1 Nocardioides allogilvus
GAACCCGAGATCGGAGCCCACGACCTGCCCGCACTCACCGCCTGAACCACCAACGAAGGAGAACGCAGCGCTACACCACTACCTGGGACTTGACCCAGGATCCCGCACCGGGTCGTTCCGCGAGCCCATCGGCAACCGAGAGCGCCAGATCGGGAGCTTCCTGTCGGGGCCGTCGCCTACTGTCCCGGTATGCAAGAGGATCGACGCTTTCACCAACTGAACGAGGAGTTCTACTCGGGCAACACCCCGAGCACGTACTTCCGCGATCGACTGACGCTGCTGGCTCTCCGAGCGGCGAAGCCCGAGGCGTTGGTCGATGCGGCCGGAAACGGCATCCTGTGGGGCCAACTCTGGATCGCAAGCGACGACGAGGGCAATGCCGAGATGCCAGAGGGCTACGAGGACGCCGCCCGCACCCGGTTCATCGCCACCGAATCCCAGGTCCTGTTCCATCACACAGTCGAGGCGTTGCTGCGGATGGTGCTGGCCCACGAGGGTCGGCCGGAGTGCCCGTGGCTTGAGATTGCAGCTCAGAAGGATCACGGAGCGTTTCGGGTCGCCGTTGCGGAGCTTGCGAAGTCGTCCTGGTCGGAGGAGCGGACCGCCCGGATCGCTGAGGTGCTCATGGGCGGGGTGCCGAAGGAGCCCACGCCAGAATGGATCGAGCACCGTGACAACGCGATCCGCCTCATCCGCATGCTTGCAGCTCGGCTCAACTCGCAGAGCACCCTGTACAACGCCGCTAAGCACGGGCTGACGATGATCGGCGGCACCGCCTCCATCCACTTCGTCCCTGCCGCCCAGAACCCGGATGAGCCTGAGTTCGACCCGGCGGCACCCTCCGCGCGCGTCATCAACGAGCGGGGCGTCGTTGGCGCCAACGGCATCAACGACGTCTACCTGGAGCGGGAGGGCAAGGCCAAGACCGGCTACACCTGGCATCACGTCACCCGCTGGTTCAGCCCAGAGGAGGCAGCGCTCCTCACGCACGTCTCGTTGATCTTGATGGATGCCCTCTGGGCTGTCGCGAAGGTCCGCTACCTGGATCAAGCGCCGCCAGTCCGAATGCAGTGGATCAACGGTGAGGTATTCGACGCGCTTGGCAAGATCGAGCGGGGCGGCCCCATTCAGACGTGGCGTAGGCAGGTGGCAACCGAGATGGCCGATCGCCCGCGGGCTGAGGAGGGTACCGGTGACTCACCCGACTCGGGGTGACGACTACGGCACGCCTTTGCCTGCGGCGGATCCGCGTGGTGGCACAGGAGAGACCTCGCGGGGGGCGCGATCGGGAGTAAGTCCCCCGCCGCCTAATGGAACAGGGACAGATCGCTTGTCTCGCTGAGGTCGCGAAAGCGCTTATCCCACGCTGACTCGCCGCGCTGCCGGATGCGCTCTATTGCCTCCTGCGGCAGGATGCCCGCAAGGGCGACCTCGTCGATGATGGCTTCGACGATTTCACGACCCTGCAGCGCCACACGCGCTGCGTTCGTGCTGCGGGGCTCGTCGAGGCCGACAAACCCGCGGCGAGTCTCGTCGTCGTCATCGTCAGCGGCGACGAAGACCAGCAGGTGCCGGCGAGCCCCGCCCTCGCCCTTCTGCCACAGGCATCGCCCGAAGCGCACCTGCAGGGGCTCGTCCTGCACTCCGATCCGCCGCAGGTCGAAGTAGTGGGTGGTCTCACCCTCGTTCCGCAACCTTTGCTCGATGATGTGGTGCTCGAGCGTCTCGCTGTCCTCGAAACTCGGCGCGACCTCTGTGACGATCATGAGCGTGCGGTCCCCGGTGGCGTCGCGCTCGTCGTAATGCGATGGCGTGAGCGTGAGCCCGAGGAACTCTAGGCGCTCCGCGCGCACCTCCTCGACCTCGCGTAGTGCGACGGTGAAGTGCCACGCCCCGCCGTTGGTGTTGGAGTGGCTGTGAGTTCCGACTACCCATCGGGTGCCGTCGTCGCCCTCCAGGGCGGCGCTCTCCTTGCGAGCAGCGTTGAGGTCGTCGGTGAGCTGGTCGGCCGCCGCGTCGGCACAGTTGAAGCCGATCTCGACCTCACGTAGGAGTCGACGCGAGTGTCGTGAGGTCTTGCCCTCGCCCTCCGTCGAGTCCACGTCGCGGAACTGGTCCAAGAGCTTCAGCATCATCTCAACATGTTGACACGAGGCACCGACAGTCAGGGTCTCGGACTTCGGGCGTGTCCAAGCCGACAAGCCATCCGCTTGTGGTGAGCGACACGCGCTGCGCCGTGAGCACTGCCTACGAGGGACCTCGATTTGGTCCCGCCCTCCGAGCTTCGTTCGTGGCGAGTCGAGCGCACTGAACGATGCATAGCCGATGCACGGGACAAGCAAAACGGCCCGCGATCTGCGTTTCCGCAGGTCACGGGCCGTTTCTGGGTGCTCCCCCGATTGGACTCGAACCAATAACCCTCCGGTTAACAGCCGAATGCTCTGCCAGTTGAGCTACAGGGGATCGCTTGTGCAGCGGGTGAAACCTTAGCAAGTCCGATCGGGTGGTGAGAAATCAGGAGTGCATCTAGAGACCCACGTCGGCACGGGCCGCGGCCAGCGCAGCCGCGGAGGCCCGGGCAACGGCCGGGTCGTCGGGGTCCACGCCCTCGTCGTACTCGAAGAACCACTCGATCTCGCCGTGTCCGCGCGACGGACGGCGACCGATCACCCGGACGCCGCGGCGCCCTGCCAGGGGCACGTGCCGCTGCAGCACCACGCTGGCCGTGACGCGTTCGCGGACGAGCTCGAGGAGTCGTCCCGGCTCGGTGAGGGCGTGGGAGTGGACGACCTTCTCCTCGCCCCACGCACCGACCAGCGAGACGCGGAGGGCGGATCCGTCGCGGTCCCAGTCGGCGGCCTCGACCCGCTCCCACGGCACCCGCACGACCGGGTCGGAGCCGATGTAGAAGGCGTCACGGGTCCCCGCGAGCACGACCCCGTCGACGCTCTCGCAGGAGGCGAGCACGCGCTCCCCCGCCGGCACGGCGAGCGGAGCCGGCGTCCTGCGCAACGACCTCACCAGCGACCTCATTGGGTCTTCACCTGCTGGTCGCGCAGGTTGCGGCGGTACTGCTCGAGCGCGACCAGCTCACCGAACATCTTGTTGTACGCCGCCGCGTGCTCGACCGGGTTGGTGCGCTGCAGGCGCGACTTCAGCTCGGCGATGCGCCGCATGGTGGTGAGCTCCTGGAGGCGGTAGACGTGCATGGCGACATAGGTCGCGGTCGGTGCGCTCGGGGTCAGGACCGGCTCCACACCGAGCTCGCTGATCGCCGAGGAGACAGCCGGATCGGCGACGGAGGACCGCACGCGGGTGCTCCACCCCTGGTCCTCGACACCGGCGGCCGGGCCACCGGCGGCGGCCACGGCCTCCCACACCCCGCGGTAGGTCGGGTGGCTGAAGTCGTCGGGTCCGACGCCGTTGATGACGCGACCGACGGAAGCCGGGTGCTGGATGACGATCTTGAGCGTCTCGCGCTCGATGGCGAACCGGGGGTCGCGCAGACTGGGCACCTGGGGCCGGGCCGGAGCGGCGGGCTCGGCGGATCCGTGGGCTGCCTGCGGCGTACGCCGATCGGCGGGCGGGCGAGAGGCCCGCGCGGCCGCACGGCGGACTTCGGAGCGCGCATCGTCGACGTCGACCCCGAGCATGCCCGCGATCTCGCGGGCGAAGGCGTCGACCTTCGACTTGTCGCGGATGCTCGAGACCAGGCCGGCCGCCTCGCGCAGCGCATCGATCCGGCCGTCGGCGCGGTCGAGGTCGTACTTGGAGGCGACGTTGGTGAGCACGAAGCGGTAGAGCGGCTGCCGCTTGGCGACGAGCTCGCGCACTGCCGCGTCGCCCTTCTGGATCCGCAGGTCGCACGGGTCGAGGCCCTCGGGCTCGATCGCGACGTAGGTCTGGGAGACGAAGTTCTGGTCGCCGTTGAAGGCCTTGAGCGCCGCTGCCTGCCCGGCCGAGTCGCCGTCGAAGGTGAAGATGACCTCGCCGCGGAACTCCTCGTGGTCGTGCAGGAAGCGGCGCAGCACCCGCGCGTGGTCGTCGCCGAAGGCGGTGCCGCAGGTCGCGACGGCCGTCGGGACGCCGGCGAGGTGGCAGGCCATGACGTCGGTGTAGCCCTCGACCACGACGGCCTGCGACGAGCGCGCCATGTCCCGGCGCGCGAGGTCGATGCCGTAGAGCACCTGGCTCTTCTTGTAGATCGACGTCTCGGAGGTGTTGAGGTACTTCGCCTCGATCTTGTCGTCGTCGAAGATGCGCCGAGCGCCGAAGCCGATCGTGTCGCCGCTGGCATCGCGGATCGGCCACAGCAGTCGTCCCCGGAAGCGGTCGTAGACCGATCGGCCGGAGGCCACCAGCCCGGCAGCGATCGACTCCTCGTCGGTCAGGCCGCGCCCTCGCAGGTGCCTGGCCAGCGCCTCGCCGTCGCGGGGCGCGAAGCCGAGGCCGAAGGTCGCCGCGGCGTCCTTGTCGAAGCCGCGCTGCGTCAAGAAGTCGCGGGCAGCGACGGCGTCGGCAGTCTCCAGCTGGCCGGCGTAGAACTCCTGGGCGATCTTGTTGGCCTCGATCAAGCGGCCGCGGGCCGGCCCCCTCGGGCGCTCCGGCGGACCGTCGCCGTCCTCGCGACGCAGCTGGACGCCGTACTTGTCGGCGAGGCGCTCGACCGTCTCTCCGAAGCTGAGGCCGTCGATCTTCATGAGGAAGGCGATGACGTCGCCGCCCTCCTGGCAGCCGAAGCAGTTGCCCGTGAGGATGTTGTCCTCGAGCGTGAAGGCGTGGCCTTCCGGTACCTCGGCGCAGAAGACCTCCTCGACGCGATCCGTCGGCTCGACGGACCGGACGACCCAACCGCGACGCGCATATGCCTTCGTGGTCGCGACGAAGCGCTCTCGGTGTTCGTCGATCAGGAAGAAGTTCTCCTGCAGGTCCTGGGAGACGAGGTGCACCCGGTGGAGGTCCGAGGGGTCGCGGCCCTCGAATCCCACCCGGGACTGGGTCGTGATCCCGTACGTCGCGATCCCCAGGCGAGTGCAGACGTCGCGAACGAACTCGAGGTTCTCCTTCTTTGCGGAATTGAGGATGACCGTGCCGTCGGCTGCGACGCACCCGTCCGCCGCGAAGTAGCCGGCGAGCCAACCGTAGAGATACGACACCGACTCGGTGAGAGACGGCAGCTCCTTGAAGAATGCGGGCAGATCGTGGACCAAGAGGTTGGGACCGGAGCTGCTGGTGTGGCACTGCGGGAACCACTTGAGCATCACTGCGTCCTTGGGCGGGCACAGGAGTGCCATCGCGCCGGTGCCGGAACGAGTGCCGTCGCCGAACGTGAATCCGTGTGCGACTCCGAATGGGGACGGTCGCGAGCGACGGATCTTGGAGCCCGGGAACTTGGTGACCAAGGTGTCGCCGGCCTTGAGGTCCGACGTCAGCAGTTCCTTGGAGTTCTTGAGCCCCTTGCCCGAGCGGATGAACCAGCGGTGCCCGTCGGTGGCGTAGAGCTCCTTGACCTGCTGGTTGCGCGTCACCGTGATCTTGTGGAGCCGCTGGACGCCGTACGACTTGAAGGGCGCATCAACCCACTGCGCGTTGGCACCGAGAACCCGATGGATGCCCCCGGCGAGGTCGCGAATCTCTTGGATCCCCTCACTCGTCAGGACCCGGGTCTCACCAGCGAGGCAGTGGAAGAACCCGCGCGAGGGCGTGACGTGGAAGGAGGGCGACTTCTCGTCGTGGAAGGGGCACAGCCCCTTGAGAGAGCCGCCGCCGGCCTTGCGGAGGGTGACATAGCCGGACACGACGTCGTCGATGCGTGCCTTCTCGCGCACTTCTGAGATGTCGTCCTCGCGGATCCTGCCTGCCACGTGGCGGAGTCTACGGGCGCCCACCCCCACCCGTAGGGGCGGAGGACATTCGATTCCGCGCGCCGACTTTGGCACTGTGGATCTCATGACCCACCACACCGGAGACGACCAGACTCTCGGGGCGCTGGTCCACCAGCTGACCACGCAGGTCCCCGAGCTCATCCGCTCCGAGATCAGGCTCGCGCAGGCCGAGGTGGCCCAGAAGGGCAAGGCCGCCGGGCTCGGGATCGGCATGTTCAGCGTGTCCGGGCTGCTGGGGTTCTTCGCCCTCGCCACGCTCGTCGCGGCAGCGGTGCTTGCGCTCGCCCTGGTGCTGGACGCCTGGCTGGCCGCGCTGGTCGTGGCGTGCGTGCTGCTGGTCGCGGCCGCGATCGCCGGCCTCGTCGGCAAGAAGAAGGTGGCCGCCGCCGGACCGCCGAAGCCCGAGCTGGCCATCGCCGGGCTCCAGGAGGACCTCAACGTCGTGAAGGGGAACCGCCATGTCTGAACAGAAGAGCCCCGCCCAGCTCGAGGCGGAGATCGAGGCCCAGCGCCTCGGGCTCGCCGAGACGGTGGACCAGCTCACCGCCAAGCTCGACGTGAAGTCACATGCCCGGGCTCGAGCGGCGGAGGCGCGCGACCGGGCCACCACCGCGGACGGCAAGCCACGACCTGAGGTCGTCGCGGCGGCCGGCGCGCTGGTCGCCGTCGTTGTCGCCCTCGTCGCCCTGCGCCGTCACCGCCGCTGACCACCTCAACGAACACCACAGGGAGCAATGCCATGAAGAAGCTCGTACTACTCGCAGCCGGCGGAGTCGGCTATGTCCTGGGCGCCCGCGCCGGACGCGGCCGCTACGACCAGATCGCCGGTCTGGCCACGAAGGTGAAGCAGGACCCGCGCGTCCAGGACGCCGCGCACCACGCCACCGAGACGGCTCGGGCGCAGGCCCCGGTCGTCAAGGACAAGGTGAGCTCGGCGGCCGGAGCGGCCGCCGACAAGGTGCGACCGTCCGGCTCGCACGCCGACCTGGAGTCACAGCTCAACCCGGACAACGTGGCCCTCCAGGACAACCCCTACCCCCAGGGCAACCTGCCCTGAGCCCGCAGCCCACCGTCAGCGCGTCAGCTCGGCGTGCCGGTTGGTCGCGCGCGCATCGGTGTAGGAGGCCACCTGGTCGACGATCACCCGGCGGCGGGCCGAGTCGTCCCCGGCGGCGTGCCAGTCCTCGACGAAGGACGGGTCGAGCCCGTCGGGGCCGAGCGCCCACAGCGCCTCGAACAGCTCGGCCATCAGGGTGCGCTGGCGCTCCATCAGGTCGACCCGGTCCTGGGCCTGCATGACGTAGTGGGCGGCGATCCCCTTGAGGATGCCGATCTCGATCTCGGTCTCCCGGGGCACCACCAGGTCCGCGCGGTGGCGGACGAAGGGGCCGTCGGACGCGGCGAAGGTGGCCGCCTGCACGCTGCCGCAGAACCGGCCGATGAGGTCGCTGGTGAGGTTCTTGATCGCGGCGAGCGAGCGCCGGCTCCCGTCGTACGGCGCCTGCGGCCAGCTCGCCTGGGCGCGCATCGACGCCAGGGACGCCGAGAGCTCCGCGTCGTCGCAGTCGGGGAGGTACCACGCGCGCACCGTCTCCCACAGCGCGTCGAGGTCGAGCCGGGTGAGGTCGAGCCGGGCCGCGACGATGCCGTCCTCGACGTCGTGGACGGAGTAGGCCACGTCGTCGGCGAGGTCCATCACCTGCGCCTCGAGGCACTTGCGGGTGCCGGCGATCCCCTGCCGCAGCCAGTCGAAGACCGCGCGGTCGTCGTCGTAGACGCCGAACTTGACCACGAAGCGCGGGGTGCCGTCGGCGTGCACTCCCCCGGGGTCGGTCGCCAGTGACCGGGTCCATGGGTACTTCGTGCACGCGTCGAGCGTGGCGCGGGTGAGGTTGAGGCCCACCGACCCGGACTCGTCGAACGTCTTGGCCTCCAGCCGCGTCAGCAGCCGCAGCGTCTGGGCGTTGCCCTCGAAACCGCCGCAGTCCTGGCTCAGCCCGGCCAGCGCGCGCTCGCCGTTGTGGCCGAAGGGCGGGTGGCCGAGGTCGTGGGCGAGCGCCGCGGTCTCGGTGACGTCGGGGTGGCAGCCGAGCGCCCGGGCCAGGTCGCGCGCCACCTGGGCGACCTCGAGGCTGTGGGTCAGGCGGTTGCGCACGAAGTCGTCGGACTGCGGGCCGACCACCTGGGTCTTGGCCGCGAGCCGCCGCGAGGCCGCTGCGTGCACCACTCGGGCGCGGTCGCGCTCGAAGGCGGTGCGAACCGGCGCGTCCACCCGCTTGGGCGGCTCCGCGACCAGGCGCTCGCGGTCGGCGTCGCCGTACAGCTCCTCGATGCTCATCGACTCGCGAGCCTAGCCCCGGGCACCGACGTCGTAGGCGTCGGCCAGCTGCGCCTCGGCGACGTCGAGATATCCCGCCAGCGTTCGCTCGGCCCCGGCGAGGTCGCCCGACTCGAGCAGCTCGAGGATCAGCCGGTTGTCGGCGAGGTAGGGCTGGTGGAAGGTCTGCGGTGCGGCCATGACGTGGAAGACGAGGCGGAGCTCGGCCAGCACGTGCTGCATGGACTCGTCGATGCGGGCGCTGCCCGCCAGTGCGGCGATCGCCTGGTGGAAGCGCATGTTGGCCGTGCCGACGTCGGCCCAGCGACCTTCATCAGCTGCCACTTCCCCGGCCTCGACGGCGGCGCGGACGTCGTCGAGCCCGTGCCCGCCGGCCCGGGCGATGGCCCCGCACTCCACGATCCGGCGGAAGCGGTAGAGGTCGCGGACGTCGTCGACGCTCAGCTTGCGCACGAACACGCCGCGGTTGAACTCGTGCACCAGGAGCCGCTCGTGGGTGAGCAGGCGGAACGCCTCGCGCAGCGTGTTGCGCGACACCCCCAGGGCAGCACAGATGTCCTCCTCCGAGAGCCGGGTGCCCGGCGCGAGCAGGCCCTCGGTGACGTGGGTGCGCAGCACGTCGGCCACGCGCGCGGCGGTGCTGGCGCGACCCAGCGCCGTACGCTCCGCGCCGAGTGCCTCGATCCATCCGTCCGACCCGTTCGCTGCTGCCACCGGACCCACCCCTTCCACGCTCCTCGCACCGCTGTGGCGGTGTCTCCTGCGCAGTGTAGGCCGATGAGGGTATTGACAGATTGTTGAACAATCCCTCATCGTGGTGTGACGCCGGTCTCAGCACCGGGATCCTCGACCGAAGGCACCGACATGGACAACGAGGCAACAGCAACGCAGCCCAGGCGGCCGGCCGCGGCAGCAGGGCGGGGCGCTCTCCTTGGCGCGATGTTCCTGATGGCGACGAGCGCGATCGGTCCGGGCTTCATCACCCAGACGACCGTCTTCACCGCGCAGCTCGGCGCAGCCTTCGCCTTCGCCATCGTCGTGTCGATCCTGGTCGACATCGCGGTTCAGCTGAACGTGTGGCGCGTCATCGGCGTCTCGGGCCTGCACGCCCAGGACCTCGCCAACAAGGTGCTCCCCGGCTCGGGCTACGTCCTCGCCGTCCTCGTCGTGCTGGGCGGCGCGGTCTTCAACATCGGCAACATCGGCGGCACCGCGCTGGGCATGAACGCCATGTTCGGCATGGACGTGAAGCTCGGTGGGGCGATCTCGGCGGCCATCGCCGTGGCCATCTTCCTGAGCAAGCGCGCCGGGGTCGCGATGGACCGGATCGTCGTCGTGCTCGGCGTGCTGATGATCTCGATGGTGCTCTACGTCGCGATCGTGTCCGACCCGCCCGTCGGCGAGGCCCTGCGCCAGAGCGTCCTGCCCGACGAGGTGAGCTTCCTGATCATCACCACCCTGATCGGCGGCACCGTCGGCGGCTACATCACCTACGCCGGCGCCCACCGTCTCGTCGACTCCGGCATCACCGGGACCGAGCACATCTCGATGATCACCCGCGGCTCCGTCACCGGGATCATCGTCACCGGCATCATGCGCGCGCTGCTCTTCCTCGCCGTCCTCGGCGTGGTGGCCGGCGGCGCCGTCCTCGCGACGGACAACCCGCCCGCCTCGGCCTTCCAGCACGCGCTCGGCGACGTCGGCGTCCGCATCTTCGGCGTCATCCTGTGGGCCGCCAGCATCACCTCGGTCATCGGCGCCTCCTACACCTCGGTCTCGTTCATGGCCGGCTTCATGGGCCGGCTGCGCGAGCAGCGCAACCTGCTGGTGGTCGGCTTCATCACCGTCTGCGCCGTGGCCTTCCTGGCGCTCGGCAAGGCACCGGTCACCCTGCTCGTGCTCGCCGGCGCGCTCAACGGGCTCATCCTCCCGGTCGGCCTCGCGATCATCCTGTGGGCGGCCGCCCGCCGCTCCGGCGACCTGCTCAAGGGCTACGCCTATCCGAAGTACCTCCTGGTGATCGGCATCCTGGTGTGGATGCTCACCGTCTACCTCGGCTGGAAGTCGCTCGGCGGCATCAGCGCGCTGTGGGGCTGAGGACGGTGCGCATCGACCTCAACGCCGACCTCGGTGAGGGCTTCGGCCAGTGGCGCCTCGGCGACGACGACGCACTGCTCGACGTCGTCACCAGCGCCAACATCGCCTGCGGCTTCCACGCCGGCGACCCCACCGTGCTGCGGCGGACGTGTGAACGGGCAGCCGAGCGCGGCGTCGTGATCGGGGCGCAGGTCGGCTACCGCGACCTGGCGGGCTTCGGGCGCAGGTTCATCGACATGGAACCGCACGACCTGACCAACGACGTGCTCTACCAGATCGGCGCCCTCGAGGCGTTCGCCCGCGTCGCGGGGACCAGGGTCAGCTACGTCAAGCCGCACGGCGCGCTCTACAACACGATCGTGCACCACGAGGCCCAGGCGGCTGCCGTCGTCGATGCCGTACGGCGATACGACCCCGACCTCGCCGTGCTGGGCCTGCCCGGCTCGGTGTGGTTGCGCCTCGCCGAGGAGGCCGGGCTGACCGTGGTCGCCGAGGCCTTCGCCGACCGTGCCTACACCCCGGAGGGCACGCTGGTCTCGCGGCGCGAGCCCGACGCGGTCCTTCATGACCCCGCGCTGGTCGCCGCTCGGTGCGTGCGGATGGCCACCGAGCGGCAGCTGGAGGCGGTGGACGGCTCGGTGATCGCTGTCGACGCCGGCTCCCTGTGCGTGCACGGCGACAGTCCCGGAGCCGTGCAGATGGCCACCGCCGTTCGCCGCGGGCTCGAGGAGGCGGGGGTGCAGATCACTCCCTTCGTCGAGGGACCACGGCCGTGAGGCTGCTGCCCTGCGCCGACACGGCGCTGCTGGTCGAGCTGACAGACCTGGACGAGGTGCTGGCGCTCTACACCGCGCTCGTCGACGATCCCCCCGACGGTGTCATCGACCTGGTGCCGGCGGCGCGCACGCTGCTGCTGCGCATCGATCCGGGGTCGACCGACGTCGGGCAGGTCGCGCGCTCGGTGCGACGCACCACGCCCCGGCGGGGGGCTCGGCCCGATGCGGGACGAGTCGAGATCCCGGTGCACTACGACGGTGAGGACCTCGCCGAGGTGGGTCGCCTCACCGGGCTGGGTGAACGCGGTGTCATCGACGCCCACACCGGCCGGGAGTGGACGGTCGCGTTCTGTGGCTTCGCTCCCGGCTTCGGCTACCTCGTGGGCGGCGACGAGCGACTCCGCGTCCCGCGCCGCAGCACGCCGCGCACCCGGGTGCCGGCCGGAGCGGTGGCGCTGGCCGGCGAGTTCGCCAGCGTCTATCCGCGGGAGTCGCCGGGTGGGTGGCAGCTGATCGGACACACGGAGGTCCGACCCTGGGACCTCGACCGCGACCCGCCCGCGCTGATGCTGCCCGGCGCCCGGGTCCAGTTCCTGGAGGCGTCATGAACAGCATCGAGGTGCTCGACGCGGGCCCCCTGACCACGGTCCAGGATCTCGGTCGCCCCGGTCTGGCGGCGCTGGGCGTCGGACAGTCGGGCGCAGCGGACGTCGCGGCGATGCGTCTCGCCAATCGCCTCGTCGGCAACGCCGAGCGCGCGGCGACGCTCGAGGTCACGTTCGGCGGCCTCCAGCTGCGCGCCCACGGGGGCGCCTGGGTCTCGGTCACGGGCGCTCCGTGCCCGATGAGCGTCGGTGGGCGCGCGGTGGCGCCGTACTCCGTGTTCTGGGTGCCGGACGGCGACGTGCTCCGTCTCGGCCTGCCCACGACCGGACTGCGCAGCTACCTGGCCGTGCGCGGGGGCGTCGAGGTGCGGCCCGTGATCGACTCGCGTTCGACCGACACCCTCTCGGCCGTCGGGCCTGCTCCGCTCGCCGCCGGCGATCGTCTGGAGATCGGCCACCGGCAGGCGGCGTTGTTGTCCGTCGACGTGGCGCCGGTGCGCCAGCCCGCGGCCGGTGACCTGCGTCTGCGGGTCGTGCTGGGCCCGCGCGACGACTGGTTCACTGGTGACGCGCGGCGGGCCCTGCTCGGCGAGCCCTACGAAGTGACCGCCGAGAGCAACCGCATCGGCATGCGCCTGGGAGGTACGCCGCTGGCGCGGTCGCGCACCGAGGAGCTGCCCAGCGAGGGGATGGTCTGCGGGGCACTGCAGGTGCCGCCGTCGGGCCAGCCCACGCTGTTCCTGGCCGACCACCCGGTCACGGGTGGTTATCCGGTGATCGCTGTCGTGGTCGCCGCCGACATCGGGCTGGCCGCCCAGGCGCGCCCCGGCCAGCGCTTGTTCTTCACCGAGGTGAAGGGGCCGGACCTCGGCTGAGGATCGTCAGGTCAGTAGACCGTGACGTGCACGTGGTCGTAGTGGTTGGCGGTGGTGGAGCCACGGTCGGACATGTAGCGCCAGCCCTCGCCACTGCGCTCCACGGACCACATCTTCTGGGAGTAGATGATGTATTCGATGCCCAGGGCGGAGTAGTTGGCACGCAGGAACTCCGCGATCTCCCACCCGGTGTCGCCACTGATCATGATGTCGATGGCGCGGCCCTCGCCGTGCTCGCCGTCGTTGCGCCAGGTGCCGTAGGACGTGATCTCGGGCCAGTTGGCGCACACCGCGTCGTGGATCTCGTAGAGGGACGCGCGGCCCGCGTCGATGACGGAGCCGTTGGTGCAGGCGCCGCCGAGCGACGGACCGGTCTCGGGCTTCTCGTCCGTGAGGTAGCCGGCGCTGACCCAGCGCGACTTGCCGTCGATGACGACCTCGACACGATCGTTGTCCTTGCGGCCGGTGAGGAGCACCTTCTCGATGCCGTCGAGGACGCCGAGCTTGTCGGCCTGCTTCTCCGGGCCGGACCACAGGTTGAGCTCGGTGGTGGTCCACAGCTTCGTGTCCGCGCGCTCGATCGCACGGAGCGTCGCCTTCTGCTCCTGCTTGGCCTCGCGCTTGGCGATCTTGCGTGCGAGCAGGCGGGACTCGGAGCGGGAGACGATGTCGTCCCGGGTGACGGCGTTGGACAGGGAGCCTGCGGCGGCGCTGATGTCTCCGGCGCCGGCACTGCTGGGGGTGGCCAGGAGGTTGTCGTTCTGCGGGGTCGCGGTCAGGACACCGAGGCTGACGGCGGACACCGTCGCCATGATGGCGATGGGTCCTGCGACCTGGATGGCCTTGGGGCGGCGGGCATTGGTTTCCCGCTTGTGGCGATGCTGAGCCACAGCGTTGGTCCTTTGCTGATCGTGTGCAGGGGCTGCGTCAGGCGCTCAAGCGGGGAAGGCGAGCACGAGACACGATTGACGAGTCAAGCACAGGTTCGTGGCCCTGTCCCATTTCCCGGCGGGTGTTGTGGAGGTGTTTCCGCTCACCCGCCGGTGACCTCGTTGGCGTCCTCACGCACGTGCAGGTCGCGTCCGTCGGTGTCGTCGAGCCACCCCTCCGGCAGCACGACGCGCTTGCGCGGAGCCCCCTGGCGACCACGCGGGGTGCCGAGCTCGCCGGTCGGGAACGGTGCGCTCGCGTCCAGCTCGGTGAGCAGGACCTCCAAGGTGGCCAGCGAGTCGATCAGCGCCAGCGAGCGGCGCAGCTCGCCCCCGGCCGGGAAGCCCTTGAGGTACCACGTGACGTGCTTGCGGAACTCCTTGCAGCCGCGCTCCTCCCCCATGTGCTCGCTCAGCAGCTCGGCGTGGCGGTGCATCATGCGGGCCACCTCGCCGAGGTTGGGCAGGGTGGACACGGCCTCGCCGTTGAACGCGGCCGCGAGGTCGCGGAACAGCCAGGGCCGCCCGAGGCAGCCGCGTCCGACCACGACGCCGGCCACCCCGGTCTCCTCGACCATCCGCAGCGCGTCGGCCGCCTCCCAGATGTCGCCGTTGCCCAGGACCGGGATGTCGACGGACTCGACCAGCTGTCCGATCGCGTCCCAGTCGGCGCTGCCGGAGTAGGCCTGCTCGACGGTCCGACCGTGCAGGGCGATCGCCGCCGCACCGGTCTCCTGCGCGATCCGCCCGGCGTCGAGGAAGGTGAGGTGGTCCTCGTCGAGTCCCTTGCGGGTCTTCATCGTCACGGGCACGTCGTACGCCGCTGCGGCGCCGACCGCAGCGGTGAGGATGTCCGCCAGCAGGCCGCGCTTCCACGGCAGCGCTCCCCCGCCGCCCTTGCGGGTGACCTTGGGGACCGGGCAGCCGAAGTTGAGGTCGACGTGGGCGACGCCGTAGTCACCGCACAGGATCTCGACCGCCTTGCCGACGTAGACCGGGTCGGTGCCGTACAGCTGGACGCTCCGGACGGACTCGAGCTCGTCGAAGACGAGCATCTTCTTCGTGGTCTCGTCGCCCTCGACCAGACCGCGCGAGGTGATCATCTCGCAGACGTAGAGCCCTGCGCCCTGCTCGGCACACAGGCGGCGGTAGGCCGCGTTGGTGATGCCGGCCATCGGCGCGAGCACGACCGGGGTCTCGATGGTCAACGACCCGAGGGTCAACGGGGTGGAGCGGGACATGCACCCATTCTCACCGGTCACCGCGGCGCACCACGATTCAGCGGCGCTTCCGCGCCGGCTCCTGCCCCCTCTTGCCCTTCTTCCTGACGGGCTTGTCGACCGTGAGGTCACCCGACCAGGTGATCGGCGCCACCTCCGTCGACGGCTGGAAGGTCACGGACTCGAACGTCGCCCCCGGCGAGCCGAAGAAGACGAGGCAGAGCTCCACCTCGCTGCCCGGCCCGAACGGCACCGGCAGCGGCCCCGAGTCGCACGGCCCGAATGCCCGGGCGAACCCCCAGGGCGGGCTCAGGACGCCGTTGGAGTCCTGGAGGTAGAGGGGCGCGTCGAGCCCGCCGAAGTCGACCTCTCCCTCGTTGGAGATGACCGCATCGACGTAGAACGGCTGGTTGGCCTCGGTGATCCCGGACCCGCCGAGACCGGCGAAGTCGCTGAAGTAACCCTCGCGGACGCGGTCGACGCTGATCGTCAGCGCGCCCGCCAGGCTGGTTGTCGGGGCCCACTCGACGGGCTGCACGTAGCCGAACGCCAGCCGGGTCGGCTCCGCCGGCACCGTGGGGGTCGGCGACGCGGTCGTCGGGACCACCGCGTCGGGCTCCGCTGACCGCGAGGCGCACGAGGTGAGCGAGCTGAGCGCGCACGCCAGCGCGAGGGGCAGGAGCGCACGACGCATCATGGCGTCATTGTGCCCGAGAGGATCAGCAGCCCAGCAGCTTCTCGGCGAAGTAGCGGCTGATGCCGTCGAGGCTCACCCGCTCCTGGCTCATCGTGTCGCGCTCTCGGACGGTGACGGCGTTGTCGTCGATGCTCTCGAAGTCGACGGTCACGCAGAACGGCGTGCCGATCTCGTCCTGGCGGCGGTAGCGGCGACCGATGGCCCCGGAGTCGTCGAACTCGACGTTCCAGTTCTGGCGCAGCTCGGTCGACAGGGCCTTCGCCTTGGGCGACAGGTCGGCGTTGCGGCTCAGCGGCAGCACCGCGACCTTGACCGGCGCGAGGCGCGGGTCGAGCTTGAGCACGACGCGCTTGTCGACGCCGCCCTTGGTGTTGGGGGCCTCGTCCTCGGTGTAGGCGTCGATCAGGAACGCCATCAGGCTGCGCGTGAGACCGGCCGCCGGCTCGATGACGTAGGGGATGTAGCGCTCGTTGCTGGCCTGGTCGAAGTAGGAGAGGTCCTTGCCGGAGAACTCGCTGTGCTGCTTGAGGTCGAAGTCGGTGCGGTTGGCGATGCCCTCGAGCTCCTCGAAGTCACGCCCGGAGAAGCCGAAGCGGTATTCGATGTCGACGGTGCGCTTGGAGTAGTGCGAGAGCTTCTCCGCCGGGTGCTCGAAGTGGCGGATGTTGTCGGGGTTGATGCCCAGGTCGACGTACCACTGCGTCCGCTGGTCGATCCAGTGCTGGTGCCAGTCCTCGTCCTCGCCGGGCTTGACGAAGAACTCCATCTCCATCTGCTCGAACTCGCGGGTGCGGAAGATGAAGTTGCCGGGGGTGATCTCGTTGCGGAACGACTTGCCCATCTGGGCGATGCCGAACGGCGGCTTGCTGCGGCTCGTGGTCACCACGTTGGCGAAGTTGAGGAAGATGCCCTGGGCGGTCTCGGGGCGCAGGTAGTGCAGGCCCGACTCGTCCTCGATGACGCCGAGGTAGGTCTTGAGCATCATGTTGAAGTTGCGCGGCTCGGTCCACGCGCCACGGGTGCCGCAGTTGGGGCAGGCGACGAGCTCGTTGATGTTGACGGTGTCGGGGTCCTCGATGCCCTTCTTCGTCGCGTAGTCCTCCTGCAGGTGGTCCTCGCGGAAGCGCTTGTGGCACGACTGGCACTCGGTGAGCGGGTCGCTGAACGTCTTCAGGTGGCCCGAGGCCTCCCACGTCTTCGTCGGCAGGATGACGCTGGAGTCGAGGCCGACCACGTCGTCGCGACGGGTGACCATGAACTTCCACCACTGCCGCTTGATGTTCTCCTTCAGCTCGACCCCGAGCGGGCCGTAGTCCCACGCCGACTTGGTGCCGCCGTAGATCTCGCCGCAGGGGTAGACGAAGCCGCGACGCTTCGCGAGCGAGACGACGTTGTCGAGGGCGGTGGGAGCAGGCTTGGCCACAGTGAATCCTTGGGGTCGGCTGGCTGGCTGCCAGTCAGGAGATGAGCGAGCACTCAGCCTAGTGCGCGGGGCGAGGCGACATTGAGGTCGGTGCCTGGCTCGACGACTTCGTAGGCGCTCGGTTCGTCGAGCGCCCTGCTCAGGAGGGGTACGGCGTGCATCTTGACGTCGTAGGCCGACAGCGCGCGCCGATAGGCGCCGACGTGCTCCCATCGTGTCGAGAGCACCCACAGGTCGGGGTCGTCGACATTGCGCCCCAGGGTGCCGCGGACGTAGCCGGGCCGCGCGGCCAGCGCGGCGTGCGCGACCTCCATGTCGCGGCGGAACGCGTCGACCTCGGCTGCGGGGACACGGAAGCGGGAGACGACGAGCACGGTCGAAGGGTACTGCCACCCATTTTGACAACGATTCTCAGCAAAGCGAGAATCATTCTCATGTTGACCGGTTCTCGCGCCCTCGTCGCCCTCACCCTCGCTCCGCTGCTGCTCACCGGCTGTGCCGGGGGCACCGAGGCGGGCAGCGACGACCACCGGGCGGTGGCTGCGTTCTATCCGCTGCAGTGGGTCACCGAGCAGGTGGCCGGCGAGACGTGGCAGGTCACCGGCCTGACCTCCCCCGGCGCCGAGCCGCACGACCTCGCCCTGGGGATCTCCCAGACGCTCGCCCTCGACGAGGCCGACGTCGTGGTCTTCCAGCACGGCTTCCAGCCCGCCGTGGACGAGGCCGTCGACAACGTCGGCGACGCCACCGTGGTCGACGCCGAGCAGGTGATCGACCTGCTGCCGGCCGAGGAGGGTCACGAGCACGAGGAGGAGACCGACGCCGAGCACGCCGAGCACGGCGACTCCGACCCGCACTTCTGGCTGGACCCGCTGCGGATGGCCGACCTCGCCGACGCAGTCGCCGAGGCGCTGACCGAGTCCGATCCCGACGGCGCCGGCGACTACACGGCCAACGCCGAGGCGCTGCGCGCTGACCTCGAGGAGCTCGACGCGACGTACGCCGAGGGCCTGGCGTCCTGCGAGCGCGACCACGTCGTCGTCAGCCACGACGCGTTCGGCTACCTCGAGCGCTACGGACTGCACTTCGAGGGCATCGCCGGGCTGACCCCCGACGCCGAGCCCGCCCCGGCCGTGCTCGCCCACCTCCAGGACCTCATCGCCCGCGAAGGCATCACCACGGTCTTTTCCGAGCGCCTCGCCTCCCCCGCGATGGCCGAGTCGCTGGCCGGCGACGCCGGGGTCGAGACCGCGGTGCTCGACCCCCTCGAGGGACCCGGCGACGACGGTGCAGGCAGCGACTACGTTGCTCTCATGGAGCAGAACCTGACGGCCCTCAAGGTGGCCAACGGATGTTGAACGCCCTCGGCGCACCGGTCGTGGAGGCGCAGGCGGTGACGGTCACCATCGGTGGCCGGCCGGTGCTGCGCGGCAACGACCTGACCGTGCGCGAGGGTGAGTTCGTGGCCCTGATGGGTGCCAACGGCTCGGGCAAGTCCACCCTGGTGCGGGCCCTGACCGGGCTGCGTCCGCTGACCCAGGGGTCGGTCCACCTCTTCGGCACGCCCTTGGAGGACTTCCGCGACCGCAGCCGCATCGGCTTCGTCCCCCAGCGCGCGACCGCCGCCGGCGGTGTCCCGGCGAGCGTGCGCGAGGTCGTCGCCTCGGGTCGGCTGACCCGGCGGCGCCTGCTGCGCCTGCCGAGCCGCGCCGACCGTACGGCGATCGACGACGCCCTCGAGGTCGTCGGTCTGGCCCATCGGGCTCACGACGGCGTCTCCACGCTGTCCGGCGGGCAGCAGCAGCGGGTGCTGATCGCCCGGGCCCTCGCGGGCCAGCCCGACCTGTTCTTCCTCGACGAGCCGACCGCGGGCGTCGACCTCCCCAACCAGCACGCGCTCGCCGCTGCCCTGCGCACGCTCTCCGAGCGCGGCGCGACGGTGGTGCTGGTCGCCCACGAGCTCGGCCCGATGGCGTCGCTGGTCGACCGCTCGGTCGTCATGCGCGACGGCCGGATCGCCTACGACGGACCTCCCCTCTCCGAGCAGGCCGTGCACGGGCACCACCACCCGGCTCCGGGCCGCCACGACCACGTGCCGCACGTGGGCTCGCCCTTCGACACCTTGGAGGGCGGCCGATGAACCTCCTCGACCTGCTCGGCCACGACTTCATGCAGCGCGCGCTGCTCGCGGCGCTCTTCACCGGCCTGGCCGCACCGGCCATCGGCACCTTCCTGGTGCAGCGGCGGCTGGCGCTGCTCGGCGACGGCATCGGCCACGTCGCGGTCACCGGCGTGGCGCTCGGGCTGCTCACCGGCACCTCTCCGACCTGGACCGCGGTCGTCGTGGCCATCCTCGGTGCGGTGGCGATCGAGGTCATCCGCGAGCTCGGGCACACCAACGGTGACGTGGCGCTGGCCCTGCTGTTCTACGGCGGTCTCGCCGGCGGCGTGCTCATCACCGGGCTGGCCGGTCAGGGCGCCAACAAGCTGCACTCCTACCTCTTCGGCTCGATCACGAGCCTGTCCGACGCGGACGTCTGGTTCACCATCGGGCTCGGCGTCTGCATCGTGGCCATCACGCTCGGGCTGCTCCCGCAGCTGTTCGCCGTCGCCTCCGACCCCGAGTTCGCCCAGGTCGCCGGGCTGCGCGTGCGCGGCTACAACCTCCTGGTCGCTGTGCTCGCAGCCGTCACGGTCACCGTCGCGATGCGCACCGTCGGCCTGCTCCTCGTCTCCGCCCTGATGGTCGTGCCGGTCGCCACGTCCCAGCAGCTGGCCGGGTCGTTCCGGTCGACGCTGGCCGGCGCGATGGGCGTCGGCGGCCTGGCCGCGGTGGGCGGCCTGCTCATCGCCGCGTCGTTCCCGGTCGGCATCACCGTGGCGCCGGGGCCGACGATCGTGCTGCTGGCGCTGGCCATGTTCGCCTCGACCTGGCCGATCGGCGTCTGGTTGCGGCACCGCCGCCGGGTCCGGGCACCCTTCCCCGCCGTACCGGACGACGGGCACGACCACCACGTCATCGAGGACGGCCACGCCCACGTGCACGGGGACGACTGCGGGCACCCGGCCGTGCAGCACGGCGACCATGTCGACTACGTCCACGACGGCCACCGGCACGCGCCCCACGGAGAGCACTATGACGAGCACTGAGCGCACGGATCGCCCGACCATGCGACCGACGCGGCAGCGGACCGCCGTGGTCGAGGCGATGACGTCCTTCGACGACTTCCGCTCCGCGCAGGACATCCACGACCTGCTCGGCAGGGGAACGACCCCGGTCGGCCTGGCCACGGTCTACCGCACGCTGAACGCGCTGGTCGAGGCCGGCGAGGTCGACATGCTCCGCACCGAGGACGGCGAGGCGATCTACCGCCGCTGCTCGGAGACCCACCACCATCACCTGGTGTGCCGCGAGTGCGGTGCCACCATCGAGGTCGAGGGGCCGGCCGTCGAGCGCTGGACCCGCACGATCGCCGCCGAGCACGGCTACTCCGACGTCGCGCACACCTTGGAGATCTTCGGGACCTGCGCCGCCTGCCGGCGGGCCTAGAAGTTGGGCGCTGCTCCGCCGTACCGCCGGTCGCGGCCGGCGTAGATCTCGATCGCGCGCCACAGGTCGCGACGGTCGACGTCGGGCCAGAGGACGTCGGTGAAGACGAACTCGCTGTAGGCCGCCTGCCAGAGCATGAAGTTGGAGAGCCGCTGCTCCCCCGACGTCCGCCAGATCAGGTCGGCATCGGCCAGCTCGGGGACGTAGAGGTGGCGGGCGATCGCGCGCTCGTCGATCTTGTCGGGCTTGATCTTCCCGGCGGCGACCTCGCGGGCGACACCGCGCACGGCGTCGACCAGCTCGGAGCGGCCGCCGTAGTTGACGCACATCGTCAACGTGCAGACGTCGTTGTCCTTGGTCAGCTCCTCGGCGACCTTGAGCTCCTTGATCACCGACTTCCACAGCCGCGGCGCGCGCCCGGCCCAGCGCACCCGCACCCCGAGCTCGTGCATCTCGTCGCGGCGCCGGCGGATCACGTCGCGGTTGAATCCCATCAGGAAGCGCACCTCGTCGGGCGAGCGCGACCAGTTCTCGGTCGAGAACGCATAGGCCGAGATCGCCTTCACGCCGATCTCGATCGCGCCCTCGACGACGTCGAAGAGCGAGCTCTCACCCTGCTCGTGACCGGCGGTGCGCGGCAGGCCACGGTCCTTGGCCCACCGGCCGTTGCCGTCCATCACGATCGCGACGTGCCTCGGCACGAGATCGGCGGGTACGGCGGGTGGTCGCGCGCCGCTGGGGTGCGGGGTCGGCCGGCGGACGGATCGGTTCACGGGCGAAGACTAACGAGCGTGCTCGCTCAGCGCTCGACGTACGCCATCGAACGCAGTCCGCGCTCGAGGTGCCAGGCGAGGTACGCGGCGACCAGCGAGCTCGCCTCGCGCAGGTGGCGGGGGTCTGTGGCACCGACGCACGCCCAGTCGCCGGTGAGCAGCGCGGAGAGGACGCGGATCGTCTCGTGGGCGGGCGAGGCGGAGCCGGGGATCTTGCACGTCGTGCAGAGCACGCCGCCGGCCGACGGGTTGAAGTAGCGATGGGGACCCTCGACGCCACAGCTCGTGCAGTGGTCGAAGGACGGCGCATAGCCGGAGACGGCGAGCGAGCGGAGGAGGTAGGAGTCGAGGACCTGGTTGGCGGCGTGCTCCTCGGCGGCCATCGCGCGCAGCCCGCCGACGAGCAGGAGGAAGTGCTGGACCGAGGGCTGCTTCTCCTCGGTCACCAGCCGCTCGGCGGTCTCGAGCATCGCGGTGCCGGCGGTGTAGCGCTCGTAGTCGAGGCCGAGCCGCGCGTGGAACGGGTCGATCGTCTCGGCCTGGGTGATCGTGTCGAGGTTGCGGCCCTCGGCGAGCTGGAGGTCGACGTGCATGAACGGCTCGAGCCGCGAGCCCCAGCGCGAGGTCGTGCGGCGCACTCCCTTGGCAACGGCGCGCACCCGCCCGTGCTGACGGGTCAGGAGGGTGATGATGCGGTCGGCCTCGCCCAGCTTGTGGGTGCGCAGCACGATCGCCTCGTCGCGATAGAGAGGCACGGAGCCATTCTCCCCCATCGCCGGGCCGGCGCCGGGATCTGCGGGCCGTGACCTCAGGTGGCGCGGCGGCGCGAGCGCTTCGGGGTCTCCCAGCAGGACGTCGCGAAGTCGACCGCGAGGGCGGTGAGTCGCTCGGGCCGGGCGCGCCACTCCAGGATGGAGCGGGCGCTCACGAAGGTCGCGTTGGGCATCTCCTCGGCCACCATGGCGGCGTCCGCGGCGGGGTGGATCGGGTCGGCCGGGTGGCCGATGACCAGCGCCGGGACGGTGATCGCGCGGCGCTGTCGCGACGAGGGTGCGATCCGGCCGAAGAAGATGCCGTGGACGGTGGCCGCCATCGGCTCCGCGCGCTGGTTGCAGGTGTCGAGGACGATGCCGGCCCAGAACGGCACGATCCCGCGCGGGATCGGCCGGGTCACCCAGCGCAGCGCCGAGACCGTCAGCGGCAGGAACCTGGCGGTGAACAGCAGCGGGCCGAAGGTCATCAGCCCTGCCTCGAGGCCATTGTCGAGGACGGGCATCTCGAGCAGCAGCCCCTTGACCCGCCCCGGTGCGAGCACCGCGACCTCGAGGGACACGTTGGCCCCCAGGCTGGTGCCGCCGACGACTGCCCGGTCGACGCCGAGGTGGTCGAGCAGCGCGACGACCTGCTCGGCGAAGGCCGTCATCGAGTAGACCAGCGGGTCCGCCGGGCGGTCCGAGCGGCCGTGGCCGAGCAGGTCGAGGGTCACCACGTGCAGGCCGTGGCCCGCGAGCGCACGCGCCAGCGGCTGGTGCATCCGGCGCGGCATCAGCTGCCCGTGCAGCAGCACCACCCAGTGGTCGCCGGAGCCGTACTCCGTGTACTCCAGTCGGTCCCGACCGCTGTCGGGGTGACTCAGGAAGAACTGCCCAATGCGCTCGGAGACCAACATGGCCCGAATCTAGGTGAAATCTCCGCGGTTCCGCGGGACGTCCACCTAGCGGTTGGCGCGGTTGACCGCGCTGATCACGGCCTTGAGGCTCGCGGTCACGATGTTGGCGTCGAGCCCGACCCCCCACAGGACGTGGTCGCCGACCGCGCACTCGACGTAGGCCGCGGCGATCGCGTCGCCACCGGCGCTGAGTGCGTGCTCGTGGTAGTCGAGCACCCGCACGTCGAAGGAGTCGTGGTTGGCGCGCTGCACCGCGTTGATCGCGGTGACGAAGGCCGACAGCGGGCCGTTGCCCTCTCCGGACAGGGCATGCAGCTGGCCGTCGACGTAGACGTTGACCTTGAGCTGGTCCTTCTCCCCCTCGGCGCTGGAGGTGTGCACGGAGTCGAGCTTGAGCGGGGCCTCGCGCTCGAGGTACTCGGTCGAGAACGTCTCCCAGATCTGCTCCGGGCTGACCTCGCCGCCCTCGGAGTCCGTGTGGGCCTGGATGACCCGCGAGAACTCGATCTGCGCGCGTCGCGGCAGGTCGAGCTTGTGGTCGTTCTTGAGGATGTAGGCCACGCCGCCCTTGCCGGACTGGCTGTTGACGCGGATCACCGCTTCGTAGGACCGGCCGACGTCCTTGGGGTCGATCGGCAGGTAGGGCACGGCCCACGGCTGCTCGTCGACCGGCACGCCCGCGCGCGCGGCGTCGCGCTCGAGTGCCTCGAAGCCCTTCTTGATCGCGTCCTGGTGGGAGCCGGAGAACGCGGTGTAGACGAGGTCGCCGCCGTAGGGGTGGCGCTCGGCGACCGGCAGCTGGTTGCAGTACTCGACCGTGCGGCGGATCTCGTCGATGTCGCTGAAGTCGATCTGCGGGTCGATGCCCTGGGTGAACAGGTTGAGGCCGAGCGTCACCAGGCACACGTTGCCGGTGCGCTCGCCGTTGCCGAACAGGCAACCCTCGATCCGGTCGGCGCCGGCGAGGTAGCCGAGCTCGGCCGCCGCCACCGCCGTACCGCGATCGTTGTGGGGGTGCAGCGAGAGGAGGACGAACTCGCGGCTGCGCAGGTGGCGCCCCATCCACTCGATGGAGTCGGCATAGACGTTGGGCGTCGCCATCTCGACGGTCGCGGGCAGGTTGATGATGACCGGCTTGTCGGCCGTCGGCTTCCACACGTCGATGACGGCGTTGCAGACGCGGACGGCGTACTCCAGCTCGGTGCCGGTGTAGGACTCGGGCGAGTACTCGTAGTAGATCTCGGTGTCCGGCAGCAGCTCTTCGTACTTCTTGCAGATCTCCGCGCCGCGTACGGCGATGTCGAGGATGCCCTCCTCGTCGAGACCGAACACCACGCGCCGCTGGAGGGTGGACGTCGAGTTGTAGAGGTGCACGATGGCCTGCTTGGCGCCGCGCAGGGACTCGTAGGTGCGCTCGATCAGCTCCTCGCGCGCCTGGGTGAGGACCTGGATGACGACGTCATCGGGGATCAGGTCCTCCTCGATCAGCATCCGCACGAAGTCGAAGTCGGTCTGGCTCGCCGCCGGGAACCCGACCTCGATCTCCTTGTAGCCCATCTTCACGAGGAGCTCGAACATCTTCTTCTTGCGGGCGGGGCTCATCGGGTCGATGAGCGCCTGGTTGCCGTCGCGGAGGTCGACCGCGCACCAGCGCGGGGCCTGGCTCATCCGCTTGGTCGGCCAGGTGCGGTCGGTCAGGTCGACCGGGATGAACGGCTCGTAGCGCTGGTGGGGCATGCCACTCGACTGCTGCGGGTTGCGGTCGTGTGCTGGGCTGCTGGAGATCATGACGGTGTCCTCGAACTGGTGTGGGTGGTGCCGGCGCGCACACACTCTCCGCAGCGAGGGGTCCGGCTGGTCAGGCCCCGCTGCGGCAGCGAAGAAGGAGGCTGCGCGTCATGATGAGGACAGCCTAGCCCCGTCGGGTTCACGACGAAAAGTTGTCCCGGCATCGTGAGACGCGACCCGTCCTCGCACCGCGAACGCGACGGCGGTGATCTCGAACGGACCGTCGCCGAGCTGGGCCCGGCAGTGCTCGCGCAACCGCTGCACGCCCGCCTCGTCGAGGGCCGCGACCGCCTCGCCGATCGGACCGACGCCGTGGAGGTAGGGCTCCCACCACTCCTCGAAGTCCGGGTGGGTGACGGTGACCGCGAGCTCGGTGCCCTCGACGTCGTGCAGTCCGGCCCCGACGAAGAGCTCCTCGAGCTGGCCGGCAGCCCCGCCCGGCAGCGACCGCTCGCCCGACGGAGCCGCCTGCGCGGGGCCGACCGCTGCGAGCGCGGACCACACGGGCGCCATCGGGGCGCGCTCGCCGGCGAGGTCCCACACCGTCGCGCCGACCCAGCAGCCCGGACGGGTGACCCGGGCCATCTCGGCGATGCCTGCCGCGGGGTCCGCCATGAAGTGCACGACGAGACAGGCGCCTGCGAGGTCGAACGACGCATCGCCGTACGGCAAGGACTCGGCGCTGCCCTGGCGCACGTCGACGACGGGGAACCGCTCCCGGCACGCGTCCACGAAGGAGGGCGACGGATCGACGGCCGAGACCCGGCCGGCCCCGAGACGCTGCACGAGGTGCTCGGTCCAGGCGCCGGGGCCGCAGCCGACGTCGAGGGCACGCTCCCCGGCCCGCACGTCGAGCCAGTCGGTCAGCGCACCGGCCAGCGGTCGCGAGTAGCGCCCCATGAACCGGTCGTATGCCTCGCCTGCCACGTCGAACGTCACGGCATCCGACGCTACTCCTGTGCCCGCCCCGAGTGGCCTGTTCTCTTCTAGGCTGACGGCATGGCCCGACTCCTGATCGTCCACCACTCCCCCACCCCGACGGTGAGCGCGCTGACCGAGGCCGTGGTCGCGGGCGCCGGCGACGAGGCGATCGAGGGTGTCGAGGTCGTGGTGCGCGAGGCGCTCGCGGCCAGCGCGGACGACGTGCTCGCCGCCGACGGCTACCTGCTCGGCACGACCGCCAACTTCGGCTACATGTCCGGCGCGCTCAAGCACTTCTTCGACACGATCTTCCTCCAGGCCGGCGGCGCGCTGGCCGACGACGGGTCCGCGGGGTCAGCGACCGGCGGCCGCAAGCCCTACGGGCTGTGGGTGCACGGGCGCTACGACACGACCGGCGCCGTGCGGTCGGTCCAGTCGATCGTGCAGGCCCTCGGCTGGCAGCAGTCGGCCTCCGTGCTGGAGGTCCTCGGCGACGTCGGCGACGAGGAACGCGCGTCCGGCTACGAGCTCGGGGGTACGATCGCGGCGCTGCTGAGCGAGTGACGAGACGGGGAGACACATGGCCGAGCGCCTGCTGACGGTTCCCCTCCTCACCCTGCTGCTGCTCGCCACTGCGTGCTCCCAGGACACGGGCGCGGAGGACGCGACCTCGGTGGCGGCTCCCGAGCTCGGCGCCTGCCGCCTGTTGGCTCCCGATGACGTCGCCGCGTCGGCCAACTCCGCCCCCACCGTCGACTGCGCGGAGGACCACACGGCCGAGACCTATGCCGTCGGGCCGCTGCCCTCCGAGCTCGACGACGCGGCGTACGACGATCCCGACATCGGTGCCTTCGCCTATCAGACCTGCACGCGGGCGTTCATGAACTTCCTGGGCGCCGACGAGAGCCTGGCGATGCGCACGCTCTTGTCGTGGGCATGGTTCCGCCCGTCCGAGGAGGCGTGGGACAACGGCGCGCGCTGGTACCGCTGCGACCTCGTCGGCGGCACGGAGGAGGCGACCGAGTTCGTCACGCTGCCCGAGACGGCCGAGGGGCTGATGTCCTCCGGCGTGCCGGACGACCAGTGGATGTCGTGCGTCGACGGCGAGGCCGTGCCCGGCGCACCCCGGATCCCCTGCAGCGAGGACCACACGTGGCGCGCGGTGACCACGATCAAGGTCGGCGCCGAGGGCGACCCCTATCCCGGTGACCGGCTCGTCGAGGTCACGTCGCGCGACTACTGCGACGACTCGGTGAGCGCCTGGCTCGGCTACCCCTTGCAGTACAAGTTCGCCTACACGTGGTTCCACGAGGCCGAGTGGAAGACCGGCAACCGGCGCTCGATCTGCTGGGCCTGGACGACGACATGAGACCCATCGCCGTGCTGCTCCTGGCGATCGTGCTGGCGGGCTGCACCGATCCCGCACCGCCCGTCCCGTCGTCCTCCCCGTCCCCCTCGGCGTCCTCGTCCGAGCCGTCAACCACCGCGACCTCCTTGCCCCCGCGTCCGGTCCGCAACGGCTGCCACCGCCTGAGCTACCGGCAGGCCGTCGCGCCCGTCGTCGGCGGCACCGACGTCTCGTGCAGGAAGCCGCACACGTCGCAGACCTACAAGGTCGGCAGGCTCTCTCTCCTCTCCGACGGCCACCTGCTGGCGGTCGACTCCCCGTCGGTCCAGGACGCCGTGGCGACCTCGTGCACCTCGCTGCTGGGTGCCCACGTCGGCGGCTCGCCGGAGGACCTGCGCCTGAGCATGGTCCAGGCGGTCTGGTTCACACCGTCCGTCGAGGAGGCGGCCGCGGGCGCGGACTGGTTCCGCTGCGACGTCGTCGCCCTCGCGAGCGATGGCCGGCTCGCTCCGCTGCCCCGGTCCTCAGCGGGTCTCGTGGGGTCGTCCTCCCGCTTCGCGATGTGCGGTACGGCGACGCCGGACGCTGCGTCGCACCGGCGGGTCACCTGCTCGGCGAAGCACTCGTGGGTGGCCGTCGCGACGGTGGCCCTCACCGGGAAGTCCTATCCGTCCGCCGTCGAGGCCAGCACGCAGATGGAGTCGGCCTGTCGCGCCGCCGCCCGCTCGCGCGCCGACGACCCGCTCGACTTCACCTGGTCCGAGGAGCGCCCGTCCCGCGCCCAGTGGGACGCCGGCCAGCACCACGGCATCTGCTGGGCACCCGCGTGAGCCCGGCATGAGCATCGTCGAGCTCGGACCCGAGGACTGGCAGGAGTGCCGCGCCATCCGGTTGCGGGCGCTCGCCGACGCCCCGGACGCCTTCTCGGTCATGCTCGTGGACGCCGAGCAGCGACCCGACGAGCTGTGGCGCGAACCCCTGTCGCTGCAAGGCCCGACCATCGCCGTACGCACCGCCGGCGGGCTCGTCGCGATGGGCGGCGGCTACCTGTCGCCCGAGCAGCCGGACGTGATGATGGTGTGGGGCATGTGGACCGCCCCCGAGGCCCGCGGTCGCGGTCACGCCCGCTCCCTGGTCTCCTGGCTGCTGGACTGGGCGCGGGCCCACGGCATCAGCACCGTCGAGCTGCACGTCACCGAGGGCAACGACGCCGCGCGCGCCCTCTACGAGAGCTGTGGTTTCGTCGCCACCGGCGAGTGGGGATCGCTGCGCGAGGGCTCGCCGCTCCGGATCGAGCTGCTCAGACGATCCAGCACCCGCGCATCAGAAGACACTCAGAAGCCGAGCTTGCGCAGCTGACGCGGGTCGCGCTGCCAGTCCTTGGCGATCTTGACCTGCAGGTCGAGGTAGACCGGGGTGCCGAGGAGCGCCTCGATCTGCTTGCGGGCGGCGGTGCCGACCTCGCGCAGGCGGGCGCCCTTGTGGCCGATCATGATCCCCTTCTGCGAGTCGCGCTCGACGTAGAGGTTGGCGTAGATGTCGAGCAGCGGCTTGTCGTCGTCGCGGCCCTCACGCAGGCCCATCTCGTCGACCAGGACGGCGATCGAGTGGGGCAGCTCGTCGCGGACGCCCTCGAGCGCGGCCTCGCGGATCAGCTCGGCGACGAGGACGGCCTCGGGCGCATCGGTCAGGTCGCCGTCGGGGTAGAGCGGCGGTCCCTCGGGCAGGAGCGCGAGGAGCAGGTCGGCCAGCAGGCTGACCTGGTCGCCCGAGACGGCCGAGACCGGGACGATCTCGGCCCACTCGGTGTCGGTCTCGGTGCCGAGCGTGGCGATGTCGAGGAGGTGCTCGCCGAGCTGCTCGGGGGTGACGAGGTCGGTCTTGGTCGCGACCGCGATCTTGATCGTACGGCGGACCTTGCCGAGCTCCTTGACGATGAACCGGTCTCCGGGACCGATCTTCTCGTTGGCCGGGAAGCACACCGCGACCACGTCGACCTCGGCCCACGTCGTCTTCACCAGGTCGTTGAGCCGCTCGCCGAGCAGGGTGCGCGGACGGTGCAGGCCGGGGGTGTCGACCAGGATCAGCTGGCCGTCCGGTCGGTGCACGATGCCGCGCACGACCGTGCGGGTCGTCTGCGGCTTGGAGGACGTGATGACGACCTTGGAGCCGACGAGCGCGTTGGTGAGCGTGGACTTCCCCGCATTGGGCCGGCCGACGAAGCTGGCGAAGCCGCTGCGGAAGCCCTCGGGACGGGTGCCGTAGATCGGGCCCGCGGGCTCGATCCCGCTGACGTCGAAGTCCTTGTCCCGCTCACTGTCGTGCTCGTTGCTCATTCGGTCTTCTCTCGTGCTGCGTCGTAGTCGGCCCAGATCTGCTCGTCACTCTTCCCTGCCGCCTTGCCGGCGCGCCAGATGGGTCCCGGATCGACCGCGCGGGGCTGCCGCTTCTGGCCACCGCCGCGCCAGTAGCCCATGACGTCGTACGCCGCCGACGGCAGCTGTCGCTCCCGCATGAGGTGCTTGCGGATCGCCCGCATCTGGGCCGACTCCCCCGCCATCCAGAAGTAGCCGGACCCCTCCGGCCAGTCGATGGCGGTGACGATGTCCGACGTCGCGGTCTCCAGGCCGTCGGGCGGCGTGGACCAGCTGACGTCCCCGTCGACGTACGCACGGATCGGCTCGTCGGGCGTCTCGACCCACGCCGTGACCGGGACCGACACCGTCTCCATGATCCGCGCGACCGCGGGCAGGGCGGTGAGGTCGCCGACGAGCAGCAGCCACGAGGCGTCGGCGGGCATCGCGAAGGAGCCCTTCGGCTCGCTCACCGTGACCACGTCGCCGACGCAGTCCGTCGAGGCCCACTCGGTGACCAGGCCGTGCTCGTGGACGACGATGTCGAGCGTGAGCTCGGCCCCGTCCCACGCACGCACGGTGTAGTAGCGCATCTGGAACTGGCCGGGGATGACGAGCGCGACCCACTCGTCGGGGATGCCGGTCGAGGCGAACTCCGCGAGTCCGGGACCGCCGAGGACGAGGCGCACGAAGTGCGACGAGAGCTGCTCCCGTCGCACGACCTGCGCCTGGAACTGCCTTGCTCGGGTGCTCACCGGGCAAGGTTACGGCGTCCAGTCCGGGCGCAGCGGGAAGGCTGCCGGCCCGGTCTCCTCCGCACGCGTCGCGAGCACGTGGTGCAGCTCGATCTCGCCGCGCTCGAAGCCGATCCGGGACCCGGCCATGTAGAGCCCCCAGACCCGGGCGGTGCTCTCGCCCACCTCGGCGACGCACTCGTCCCAGCCGACCTCGAGGTTGTGGCACCACTGGGCGAGCGTGAGCGCGTAGTGCTGGCGCAGGTTCTCCGTGTGCTGCACCTCGAGCCCGGCGTCCTGCGCCGCGCGGATGACGCTGCCCGACCCGATCAGCTCCCCGTCGGGGAAGACGTAGCGGTCGATGAACGCCCCGGTCTCCTGCCTGCGGTTGTGCGGTCGGGTGATGCAGTGGTTGAGCAGCCGGCCACCGGGCTTGAGCCGGTCGCGCAGGTGGGCGAAGTAGGCGGCGTGGTTGCGCACCCCGATGTGCTCGGTCAGCCCGATCGAGCTGACCGCGTCGAAGCCGTCCTCGACCACGTCGCGGTAGTCGAGGTGGCGCACCTCGGCGAGGTCGCCGAGGCCCTCACGATCGATCGCCGCCTTCGCCCACTCGGCCTGCTGCAGGGACAGCGTGACGCCGAGCGACCGGACGCCGTGCTCCCGGGCGGCGTGGCGCACCATCCCGCCCCAGCCGCACCCGACGTCGAGCAGCCACTGCCCCGGCTCGAGGGCCAGCTTGCGGCAGATGAGGTCGAACTTGGCCGCCTGCGCCTCCTCGAGGGTGGCGTCCGGCTCCTCGAAGACCGCGCAGGTGTAGGCCATGGACGGACCGAGCACGAGCTCGTAGAAGCGGTTGGAGACGTCGTAGTGGTGGGCGATCACCTCGGCGTCGCGGGCCATCGAGTGCCGCACCCCCTCGACCGCGCGGCGCCAGCGCGGCAGGTGCTCCTGCGGCGGAGGAGGCGGGGGCCGAAGCCGGCCCAGGCCGAGGTCGCGCACCAGCGCCAAGGCCTCGGCCGGCGGCGGCATCCGGAACCGCACGTTGTCCTTGAGCAGCAGGAGCGCGTCGTAGGGATCACCCGGGTGGACGCCGGACAGGTCGAGGTCGCCCATGACGTAGGCGCGTGCCATGCCGAGGTCGCCGGGCGCCGTCAGGAGGTAGGCCAGGCCGCGCTCGTTGTGCAGGTGCAGGCCGATCGCCGCGCCTGCGGGGCCGGTCTCACTGCCGTCGTAGGCCGTGAAGCGCACCGGCATCCCGCCGCGCATCAAGGTCGCGAAGGCGTCCGCGATGGTCGTGCTCATCTCCGCTCCACCACCTTCTCGTAGAGACCGGTCAGCCGGTCGTCGGGGTCGTACCTCTTCTTCACGGCCGCGAGGTTGGCGCCGGCATAGAGCGCGTCGAACGTGTCCCGGTCGTAGAACGCCTCGGAGTAGAGCGACTTGTGGCCGCCGAGCTCGTGCACCTTCGTCTCGATCGCCCGGTTGCGCGGGGAGGTCGGCGCCTCCTGCCCGACCGGGACGTTGCCCCAGAACCCGACGTTGACGTAGGTGGTGCCGGCCCGTAGCGGATAGGAGGGCCACGGCTGGGCCGGGCTCGTGCGGCGCAGGCGCAGGGGGCACAACCACACCGGCCGCATCCCGATCTCGGCGTCGAACCAGGCCAGGAACTCCGGCAGCCGCTCGACCGGGACCTCGACGTCCTGGACGACCCGCTCGCTGCGCGGGCGGCCGGCGCGCCGGTCGAGGCGGTCGCCGATCCCCCACCGGCGATCGAGGGCGACCAGCGACATGTAGACGTCGGATCGGCGGAGGCGACGGGGCCACAGGCGGCGTACGACCGGGTGCTGTGCCCCGAAGGCGCGCGAGCACCAGAACCAGTCGGTGTCCCAGCGCCACACGTGGTCGAGCATGCTCAGCCGGTCGGTCGAGCGCTGCTGGATCGAGCGGTAGTAGACCTGCTGGCCGGTGTAGTCGCTGGTCGGCCCGGGCTCGTCGGTCCAGCGCGCCAGCGTCAGGTAGGCCTCGTCGGGCGCGAAGACGACACCGTCGAGGCCGTCGACGCGCTCGCCCTCCCACTCGCCCGTCGCGACGATCCGCGAGATGGCCTGGGGCAGGCCCTCGGGATCGTCGAGGCGCACGTGCCGCAGAGCGGCGTACGGCGAGACCCGCTCGAGCTCGATCCGCAGCCGTGTCGCATAGCCCAGCGAGCCGTAGGAGTTGGGGAAGGCGTCGAACAGGTCACGGTGCTCGTCTCCCGGGCAAGGCCGGGTGGTGACGACCTCCCCCGCGCCGGTGAGGACGTCCATCTCGAGCACCGACTCGTGCGGCAGTCCGTTGCGGAAGCTGGTCGACTCGATGCCGAGCCCGCTCACCGCACCACCGAGGGTGATCGTCCGCAGCTGCGGCACCACGAGCGGGATCAGGCCGTGCGCGAGCGTGACCTCGACGAGGTGCTCGTAGGTGCACATGCCCTGCACCTCGGCGACGCTGCGGCCGTCCGCACGCTCGACGGCGATGACCCCGTCCAGGCCAGAGACGTCGAGGCCGGCGCCCCGGGGAGCGCGCCCGCGGAACAGGTTGGACGTGGGCTTGGCCAGCCGCACGGGAGCATCACCGGGCAGTGCGGCCCAGGACTGACGGAGCCGCGCGACACCCTCCCGATGTGTCTCCCACCCGACCGCGGTGCGCACTCCTCCACGCTAGCGCGTCGGCTGCCTCAGGTGGAGAGGGTCGAGCCGATGGTTCCGCGGACGTCGCCGACGTGGACCGGCACCCCGGCCCCGGCGAACTCCGTCGCAGCGGCCAGCCCGGGCACCTCCTCGGCGGAGGTGAGCACGACGGCCGCCTCGAGCCCGCGCGAACCGGACGCGATCGCCATTGCCACGCACACGTCGAGCGCAGCCAGGGCCAGCGACGGCAGCGCGACGGTCGCCGCGGCATAGGTCCGGCCGTCGAGGTCGCGGACGGCGGCCCCCTCGGCGGCGTTGGTGCGGGCGCGGGTGGCGCGCGCGAGCGTCACCAGCTTCTGGTCCTCGGCGCTGAGGTCAGTCATCGTCGTTCTCCTGCTCGTCGTCATCGTCGTCCTCGACCACCACGCTCACCAGCACGGTGCCGATCTTGTTGCGTCGACCGGTGAGGCGCTCGGCCTCGAACCGGAGCCCGTGGCACTCGACCACCGATCCGGGGATCGGCACCCGGCCGAGGTGCTTGGCCATAAGCCCGCCGACGCTGTCGACCTCCTCGTCGTGCACCTCGATGCCGACGACCTCGTCCAGGTCGTCCACGGGGAAGCGTGAGGAGACGCGGTACGTCGAGTCGTCGACGTACTCGACCTCGATCTCCTCCTCGTCGTACTCGTCGGTGATCTCGCCGACGATCTCCTCCAGGACGTCCTCGATGGTCACGATGCCGGCAGTGCCGCCGTATTCGTCGATGACGACCGCGATGTGCTGGCGCCGGGCCTGGAGCTCGGTGAGCAACGCGTCGACGGGCTTCGACTCGGGCACCCAGTGCACCGGCCGCATGACCTCGTCGACGCGCTGGGTGAACTCGACGTCCGGCTGCTCGAAGTCGCGGCGGACGAGGTCCTTGAGGTAGGCGATGCCGACGACCTTGTCGAGGTTGTCGTCGATGACGGGCACCCGGGAGAAGCCGCTGCGCAAGAACAGCGACATCGTCTGGCGGAGGTTCTTGTGGCGCTCGATGTAGACGACGTCGGTGCGCGGGACCATCACCTCGCGGGTCGTGGTGTCACCGAGCTCGAACACCGAGTGGATCATCTTGCGCTCGCCCGACTCGATCACGGCGGACGCCTCGGCGAGGTCGACGAGCTCGCGCAGCTCGGTCTCCGTGGAGAACGGTCCCTCGCGGAAGCCGCGGCCCGGGGTGAGGGCGTTGCCGACGAGGATGAGCAGCTGCGGGAGCGGACCCAGGATCGAGGTGACGAAGTAGAGCGGGGCTGCCGCGAACAGCGCCACCGACGCGTCGTGCTGGCGTCCCAGGGTGCGCGGGGCGACCCCGATCGCGACGAAGGAGACCAGCAGCATCGAGCCCACGGCCGTGAGGTAGGCCGGCCAGAAGTCACCGTCGTAGAGGTCGTGGATCCACAGCGCCACCAGCACGATCGCGGCCGTCTCGCACAGCAACCGGATGAGCAGCGCGGTGTTGAGGTAGCGAGCCGGGTCGTCGAGGATCCGCACCAGCCGGCGCGAACCGGGCCGGCCCTCGTCCTCGAGCTCCTCGGCACGGGCGTGCGAGAACCCCGCGAGAGCGGCATCGGCGGCGGAGAAGAGTCCGGCCAGGAGGACGAGCAAGGCTGCTACGAGGAGCAGCCACAGATCGCCGCTCACTGGGCCGGGTCAGCGGCGGGGGCTCGCCACTCCTCCAGCAACCGGTCCTGCAGCCCGAACATCTCGCGGTGCTCCTCCGGCTCGGCGTGGTCGTAGCCGAGGAGGTGCAAGATGCCGTGGACGGTGAGCAGCTCGATCTCGGCGTCTCGGCCGTGACCGGCCTCGACTCCCTGGCGCTCGGCGATGGCCGGGCAGAGCACGAGGTCGCCGAGCACGCCCTCCTCCGGCTCCTCGGTCACCTTGCCGGGACGCAGCTCGTCCATCGGGAAGGCCAGCACGTCGGTGGGACCGGACTTGTCCATCCACTGCTCGTTGAGCAGCGCGATGGTGTCCTCGTCGACGGCCTTGATGCACAGCTCGGCCTGCGGGTGGACCCGCATCTTGTCCATGACGAACCGGGACAGGGTCGAGAGGCGGCGTACGTCGATGTCGGTGCCGGACTCGTTGAGGATCTCGACACTCATGAACGGGTCCCCCGGGGTCGGCCGGGCTCGGCGTGCGGAGCGGAGGCGTCGAACTCGTCGTAGGCCGCGACGATCCTGCCCACCAGCTTGTGGCGGACGACGTCGCTGGCGGTGAGGCGGTTGAAGGAGATGTCGTCGATGCCGTCGAGGATGCCCTCGATCACGCGGAGGCCGGACTTGACCCCGCTGGGCAGGTCGACCTGGGTCACGTCACCGGTGACCACGATCTTGGAGCCGAAGCCGAGTCGCGTGAGGAACATCTTCATCTGCTCGGGCGAGGTGTTCTGGGCCTCGTCGAGGATGATGAACGAGTCGTTGAGCGAGCGGCCGCGCATGAAGGCCAGCGGTGCGACCTCGATGGTGCCGGCGGCCAGCAGCTTGGGGATCGACTCGGGGTCGACCATGTCGTGCAGCGCGTCGTAGAGCGGGCGCAGGTAGGGGTCGATCTTCTCGCTCAGCGTGCCGGGGAGGTAGCCCAGCCGCTCGCCGGCCTCCACGGCCGGACGGGTCAGGATGATCCGCGTGACCTCCTTCGCGTGCAGGGCCTGCACCGCCTTCGCCATCGCGAGGTAGGTCTTGCCGGTGCCGGCCGGGCCGATGCCGAAGGTGATCGTGTGCTTGTCGATCGAGTCGACGTAGTGCTTCTGGTTGACCGTCTTGGGCCGGATCGTGCGGCCACGGTTGCTGAGGATGTTGAGCGAGAGCACCTCGGCCGGGCGCTCCTTCGTCTCGGCCTTCATCATCGTGACGATGCGCTCGACGACGTCCTCGCTGATGCCCTGGCCGGTGCGGATGATGGTGACGATCTCGTCGAGCAACCGCTCGGCCAGCGCGATCTCGGCGGGCGGCCCGCTCAGCGTGATCCGGTTGCCCCGGACGTGGACGCTCGCACCGAAGGCCCGCTCGACGATCCGCAGGTGCGCATCGCCGGGACCGAGCACGTTGACCATGTCGATGCTGTTGGGCACGACAACGGTGTGTGTCGGTGCTGGTGAGGTGTCAGTCATGAATGCCCATGGTGGGCGGCCTTCCCGGATCGCGGAGACGGAAGCGTCGCTCAATGGTAGCGAGCGGGACCGACGACGCCCACCGGGTTCTGCTCGACGCCGGGGCGGCGCCACGTCCGGGCTCAGGGACGCGTGACCTGCAACATCCCCAGGCACATCTCGTCGGTGGTGCCCTCGCCCCAGACGACGTAGCGGTCGGGCTGGCCCTCGAAGGACGGCAGCTGGTCGCGCAGCCACTGCACGTGCTTGCAGGTGACCTCCACGGTGTCGCCCGGCTGGAGCGTCACCGGCTCGATGTCACGGGCGCCCTGGTCGTCGAAGTCCCAGACCGGGATGTCGAGCACGGTCTCGGCCTCGGGCGTTCCCGGGTTGGTCTCGATCCGGATCTGGCGCCCCAGCAGGTGCATGTGTCCACCGGTCGCGTGGATGGTCATCGGCTCCCGGATCGTGCGCGTGCAGCTCTGCACCTGCCCGGCCCTGGGCTCGCCGCCGCACAGGAGGTAGAGCGCGTTGGCGGTGCGCGATCCCTCCGGGCCGAAACGGTCCAGCACGTCGAACATGGCGGCGTCGCGGTCGCAGAGCGGACCGTCGGCGTGCTTCGCCCGGCACGGGAGCTCGACCGGCGCGGGCAGCAGCATGGTGTGCAGCTGCTGCATCTCGCGGTCACCCGGAGCCAGGCGCAGCTGCGCGGCCGACGTGTCCGGCGCCGTACCGGCCAGGAGGTTGTAGTGGACCTGCATGATGATCCGGCTGCCGGCGCGCAGCTTCACGCCCAGGCCGGGCCTGCGCACGGACTCCGTGCCGCCGGGCGCCCAGGCCCCGATCCACGGGGCGTCGTCGACGTCCTGGAACTCGTCGAGCCCGGTGCCGCCGAAACAGGTCCAGCCCTCGCCGATCTCCTGGGTGTCGAGCTGCTCGGCGGCGTCGACCTGCTCGGGCGGGACCTGGAAGAGGATGACGTGGTGCACGACCTCGGGGTTGCCGGGCTGCACCGTCGTCCCCGTCAGCCACTCGTCCTCGGCCAGCTCGGGGTCGAGGAGGAAGCAGCGGTAGTCGTCGGTGCCGGCGCCGAACGGGGCCGACGGGGAGTAGGCCTCCGGCATGGTCAGCGTCGCGCGGCGCTCGCCCTTGCGGAGCGGGACCTCCTTCGCCGGCTCGGCCGCCTCGTGACCGTCGTGGCCCGTGGCGACCGGCTCGGCGGTCTCGCTCGGTGACTGGGTCGCCGTCGTGGGGCCGTCCTCGCGCGAGGCACCCGTGCCACCGCAGGCCGACAGGACGAGCATGGCGGTCGCGGCCAGCGCGACCAGGCCGCGACGTGCGCGCAGTTCACCCATCCCGCCAGCCTAGGGGCACGCGGTGCTCCCGGAAGCGCCTTCCTCAGATCGCCTCGCGCGCGTCCACCAGCACGTCGCCGGCGGGCACCGACTCCACGAACGTGACGCGGGGCCGCACGCGCAACGAGGCGCGGGTGCGCTCCTCCGCGGCCGTGGTCACCATGGCGCGGTCGGCGCCGCTGCCGGCGACCAGCTCGAGCCTCAGCTCGTCCCGGTCCGCGTCACGCAGCACGACGTAGCGGCCGCCCTCGACGCCCAGGTCCCGCAGTCCGCGGACCACCTCGGCGGCCTGGTGCGGGTGGATGAACATTCCGCGCGCCTTGACGGCTGCGCCGACCCGGCCGAGCACGCCGCCCAGCCGCAACCGATCGCCCTCGTCGAGCTGCCAGCGCGAGATGTCGCCGGTGCCGAAGCGCAGCAGCGGCGTGCCCGCCCCCACCATCGTCACCACGACCTCGCCCGGGGAATCGTCGAGCACCGGCACGCCGCTCTCGGGGTCACAGACCTGCACGAAGACGTGGTCGGGCACCTCCAGCCCGGCACCCGGCTCGACCTCGTGGCCGATGAGGCCGGCCTCGGCCGTGCCGTAGGCCATCAGCACCGTCGGGACCCTCTGCACGAGGCGCTCGCGCAGCGCGTCGGGCAGGGGCTCCGCCGTCACCAGCGCCTTGTCGACGTGCCAGCGATCGGTCGGCAGGTCGAGGTTGTCGAACGCCTCGACCAGCGCCGCGAGATAGCTCGGCAGCCCGATGTAGGCAGTCACACCGATGTCGGACACGACCCGCGCCTGGACCTCCACCGAGCCGACCCCGCCCGGCACCACGGTCGCGCCGACGGCGCCGCAGGCCAGGTCGAACATCATGCCCGCGGGCGAGAGGTGGTAGCCGAAGCAGTTGAGGACCACGTCCCCCGCGCCGATCCCGCACGCCTGGAGCGCCGCCGCCCACTGCCACGGGTCCTCGCCCTCGAGCTGGACCTCGTAGATCGGTCCGGGCGAGGCGAACACCCGTGCCACGGGCGTGCCTTCGGCCACCAGACCGCCGTACGGCGGATAGGCACGCTGCAGCGCAGGCAGGGCGTCCTTCGTGAGGACCGGGACCGAGTCGAGGTCGACGGCGGTGAGCCCTGAGCTGCCCACCCCCGCTGCGGCCAGCCGGTCGCGGATGGACGGGACCCGGTCCACCATGCGCCCGACCGCACCGGCGGCCTCGGCGCCGCGCTTGTCGTAGTAGTCCCGGACCGCCTTCATGTCAGACACCGTTCCCCCTCCTAGAGCCAACGCTTGCGACGCTTGTAGTGCTTGACCTCGCGGTAGTTCTTGGCGCCACCCTCGCCGCCGAGGCCGAGGTAGAACTCCTTCACGTCCGGGTTCTCCGAGAGCTCGGCCGCCGTCCCCTCGAGGACGATGCGGCCGCGCTCGAGGATGTAGCCGTGGTCGGCCACCTCCAGGGCGCGGCGGGCGTTCTGCTCGACGACCAGCACGGTGAGCCCGGTCTCCGCGTTGAGGTTGCGGATGTGGCCGAAGATCTCCTGGACCAGCAGCGGGGCCAGGCCCAGTGACGGCTCGTCGAGCATCAGCAGCCGCGGCTTGGCCATCAGGGCCCGGCCGATGGCCAGCATCTGCTGCTCACCGCCGGAGAGATAGCCGGCCACGCGGCTGCGCATGTCGGCGAGCTTCTCGAAGTAGGTGTAGACGAGGTCGAAGTCCTCGGGCTTCGCGCCACCACGGGAGTAGCCGCCCGCCACGAGGTTCTCGTGCACCGTCAGGTGCTCGAAGACGTGACGCCCCTCCATGCACAGCGAGAGACCTGCCTTGACGCGTGCTGCGGCGTCCATCCGGGTGATGTCCTGGCCGTCCAGGACGATCTTGCCGTCGGAGATCTCGCCGCGCTCGCTGGGGAGCAGCCCGGAGACAGCCTTGAGCGTGGTCGACTTCCCCGCGCCGTTGGAGCCGAGCAGGGCGACGATCTTGCCCTCCGGCACCGACAGCGAGAGACCGCGCAGGACGAGGATCACCTCGTCGTAGATCACCTCGATGCTGTCGACGCTCAGCAGCGAGCGGCCCGCCGCCGCGGCCGGGACGTGCCCGGCCGCGGCGGACTGGATGGACGTGTCGCTCATTCCGGCGTCACACCGGTCTCGAGCGGCTTCATGGAGCCACCCTCGGCGACGTAGACACCCGAGCCGGTGGAGCCGCGGTGCGAGTCACTGCTGAACTCGACCGTGCCCGTGCCCACGACACCGCCGGTGTCGATCGGGCCCATCGTCTCCAGGGCCTCCTTGATCGCGGGACCGGAGAGGTCGTCACCGTCCTCGAGCACCTGGCGGATGCCCTCGGCGAGGATGTGCATCGTGTACCAGCCCTGGACGTAGTGCACGCCCTCCTCCTCGAGGGAGGAGCCCTTCTCGGAGAGGTAGGCCTCGATGTCGGCGTGGCCCTCCTGGTCGGCGGTCACCGGCGCGAACGGCTGCACCAGCACGCTGCCCTCGGCCGCGTCGCCCGCGGTCTCGATGAACAGCTCGTCGGAGCACCAGTTCAGGCAGACGATCCGCATGTCCAGGTTCTGCGCGGCGATGTCCTTGGCGACCGTGGCCGCCGGGCTCGACACGTTCTGGATCAGGACGTACTTCGCGCCCTGGGCCTTGGCACGCGCGAGCAGGCCGACGTAGTTGGCCGCACCGGCCGGCATCGGGTAGGCCTCCATCGAGATGTCGAGGCCCTTCTCCTCGATCCAGGCCTCGGCGTCCGCGAGCGGCGCGAGGCCGAAGGGCGAGTCGTTGTGGAAGAACGCGACCTCAGCCGTGGCGTCGGAGTCCTCGTCGATCCAGTTCAGGCCGACACGCGCCTGGTCGGAGTAGGTCGGCGCGACCACGAAGTTGTACGGCGCCTGCGCGGGGTCGGTCAGCGCCTCGGCGTACGACGCGGACATGAAGGGGATCTCGTCCTGCGACACCTTGCCGGACAGTGCCTCGGAGTCACCGGTGCCCCAGCCCTGGATCGCGACCGCGCCCTCGTTGAGGTATTCCTTGTAGAGGCGCTCGGCCGTCGGCACGTCGTAGGCGTAGTCCTTCGACGTGGCGTCGATCTCGCGGCCCTCGATGCCGCCCTCGCTGTTGATCCAGTCGATGTAGCCGAGCATGCCGTCGTTGTAGGGCGTCCCGACGTCGCCGGTGGCACCGGTGAGGTCGGCGATGACGCCGACCGGGATGGCGCCGCCCTCGTCGCCACCCTCGTCGGCACCGGGGGGAGCACAAGCGGTGAGCGCGACCAGGGCGGAGGCCGCGAGCGTGGCCGTCCAGCGAATCCTGAACATGAGGTTTCTCCTTGTGGGTTGGGGCGGTGCTGACGTGGTGCTGACGTGGTGCGGGGTGGAGCTGGGAGGTCAGTAGCGGAACGGCCAGAAGCGGATGTAGTCCTTCATGCGTTGCCAGATCTGGGCCAGGCCGCGTGGCTCGAACAGGAGGAAGAAGATGATGACGAGGCCGAAGACGACCTGCTCGATGGCCGGCACCCGGCTGAGCAGCACGGGCACCGAGTCGCCCACGGCGCCGACGGTCTCCTGGATGAAGACCGGCACCAGCACCATGAAGGCCGCGCCGTAGACCGAGCCGGCGATGGTGCCGAGCCCGCCGACGATGATCATCGCGAGGTAGAGGATGGAGACGTCGAGCGTGAACGCCTCCCAGGTGACCGTCTCGGTGTAGTGCGCCGAGAGCGCTCCGGCGAGACCGACGAAGCCCGAGGAGACGGCGAACGCCGTGACCTTGGCCCGGGTGATGTTGACGCCGATCGCGGACGCCGCGATGTCCTGGTCGCGCACGGCCATGAACGAGCGGCCCAGCGACGAGCGGAACAGGTTGCGGGCCGCGAGCACGGCCAGCACCGCGAAGGTGAGCAGGATCCAGTACCACTGCCACTCGAAGTACTGGCGCTCGATCTCGAAGCTGCCCAGGCTCAACCGGTCGACCGTCAGCGGGGCGCTGCCGTCGCGCAGGAAGGTCCAGCGGCGGGCGACGAAGACGATGATCTCCTGGCTGGCGAGCGTGGCGATCGCGAGGTAGAGCCCCTTGATCCGCAGCGCCGGCAGGCCGAACAGTGCGCCGGCCACGGCCGTGATGACGACCGCGCAGGCGATGCTCAGCGGCGCAGGCAGGTCAGCGCGCTGGTAGAGCAGGGCGGACGAGAACGCGCCGATGGCGAGGAACCCGCCCTGGCCCAGCGAGATCTGGCCGGTGAAGCCGACCAGGATGTTGAGCCCGACGGCGCCGATGACGGCGATCAGGATCGTGTTGACGATCGAGAGCCAGTAGTTGTCGAGGACGTAGGGCGTCACGAGCAGGCCCACGATCATCAGCGCGAGGCGGAAGTACTCCGCCTTCGTGTGCCGCAGGGCGCTCTCGCGTCGATAGCTGCGGTGGTAGACACCGGTTGCGGTGGCAGACATCTCAGACCCTCTCGATCCGCGTCTCGCCGAACAGCCCGTAGGGGCGGACGAGGAGGATGGCGACCAGCAGCAGGTACGGCGCGATCTGGGCCAGGCCCGGATCCCAGTAGCTGCTGACGTACTGGCCGGAGAGCCCGATCACCAGGCCGCCGACGATCGTGCCGGGGACCGAGTCGAGGCCGCCGAGGATCACGACGGGGAAGACGAGCAGCCCGAAGGTCGTGAGCCGGCTGCTCACCTCGGTGATGTCACCGAGGAGCACGCCGCCGATGAGCGCGCTGACGGCGGCGAGCGCCCACGCCATCGCGAAGATCCGGCGGACCGAGATGCCGAGCGTGAGCGCGGCCTGCTGGTCGTCGGCGACGGCGCGCATCGCGATGCCGTGGCGGCTGCGCTGGAAGAACAGGGTGAACAGCGTCAGCACGACGGCTGCGATCACGATCACCAGGATGCGGTTGAGGGGGAACGTGGCGCCGGCGAGCTCGATGGTGGTGCGCGGCAGGACGGCGGGCTGGGTGACGGCGCGGGTGCCGAAGAACAGCTGGGCCACGGCCTTGAGGACGGCCGCGAGCCCGATGGTCACCATGATCACGCTGATCGCGCTCTCACCCACCAGTGGTCGCAGGATCAGCCGCTCGATCAGGACGCCCATCACGATCGCGAACAGGATGCCGACCACGACGGCGAGCACCAGCGGCAGCTGGAAGACGACGAAGGCGGCGTAGACCGTGTAGGCACCGATGAGCAAGAACTCGCCCTGGGCGAAGTTGATGACGCCGGTGGACTTGTAGATCAGCACGAAGCCGAGCGCGGCCAGCGCGAGGATCGCGCCGTCGGAGACGCCGTAGATCGTCTGGGTCAGGAAGTTGCTCATCGCCGACCACTCCAGACCGGGCGCTGCTTGCTGTGTTGCGGGGGCACGTATCCCTCCAGGTGGTGGATGTCGAGAGTGATGGCCCGTTTGGTCGACGTGCCGTCCTGATAGGAGACGGTGTTGGTCATGGCGACCCGGTCGTCGCCGCGGTCCAGCGCCTCGATGAGCTCGGCATAGCGCTCGTTGATGACGCTGCGGCGGACCTTGCGGGTGCGCGTGATCTCGTCGTCGTCGGGGTCGAGCTGCTTGAAGAGCACCAGGAAGTGCTTGACCTTGATGCTGTCGGGGAGCTCGGCGTTGGCCCGGTGGACCTCCTGCTTGAGGAGCTCGGCGACGCGGTCGTTGCCGGCCAGGTCGGTGTAGGTCGTGTAGCCGATGCGCTCGTGCTCGGCCCACGACCCGACGGTGGCCGGGTCGATCGTGACCATCGCCGTGATGTCGGTCGTCCCGAAGGCGACCGCCTCCTCGACGTACGGCGAGAACTTGAGCTTGTTCTCGATGAAGGCGCTCGAGAAGCGGGTGCCGTCGGGTGCGGTGAGCACGTCCTTGGCGCGGTCGATGACGACGAGGTGGCCGTCCTCGAGGTAGCCCGCGTCGCCGGTGTGCAGCCAGCCGTCGGCGTCGACGGTCTCGGCGGTGGCCTCCTCGTTGCCGACATAACCGGAGAAGACCGACGAGCTGCGCAGCAGGATCTCGCCGTCGTCGGCGATCCGCATCTCGGTCTCGGGCAACGGCACGCCCACGGTGTGGAAGCGGACGTCGTTGCTGTGGTGCAGCACCGCGATGCCACAGATCTCGGTCTGGCCGTAGATCTGCTTGAGGTTGACGCCGATCGCGTGGAAGAAGCGGAAGACGTCGGGGCCCAGCGGCGCGCCACCGGTGTAGCAGCGCTTGACCCGGGCGAGCCCGAGCTGGTCGCGCACCGGGCGCAGGGCGACCCAGTCGGCGAGCAGGGCCAGCAGCCCGAGCAGCGGGCCCGCGCCCTTGCCGTTGACGCGGCGGGCGGCGACCTTGTCGCCGACGGAGTAGGCCATGCCGAACACGCGTCGCTTGAGCCAACCAGCCTCGTCGATGCGCACCTGGACCTCGGAGAGCATCGACTCCCAGATCCGCGGCGGGCTGAACATGACGTTGGGGCCGATCTCGCGCATGTCGGAGCGCTGGGTCGCGGAGTCCTCGGGGAAGGAGAGCGTGAAGCCGCGCAGCAGCCCGCAGGCCACGGCCATCATCTGCTCGCCGATCCAGGCCAGCGGCAGGAACGAGACGAACCTGTCCTTGGGTCCCAGCGGATCGACGCTGGTGAGGTGCTCGGCCATCGACAGGAGGTTGTGGTGGGTGAGCTGACCGAGCTTGGGCAGCGAGGTCGTGCCCGAGGTCGTGCAGACCACCGCCACGTCGTGAGCGGTGCCGAGCGCGACCTCCTGCTCGAACCAGCCCGGCCGGTCGGTCGCCCACTCGCGACCGCGCGCTGCGAGGTCCTCGAAGTCGGCGAGCCACTCGTCGGCGTACTCCTCGAGGCCGTGCGGGTCGTAGTAGGCGACCTGCTCGACGTGCGGGAGCAACGGGCGGACCTTGAGCAGCTTGTCGACCTGCTCCTGGTCCTCGGCGATGACGACACGGGCCTTGCTGAGCTCGAGGATGTGCACGATCTCCTCGTCGAGGCTGGTCGGGTAGATCCCGACCACAGCGGCGCCCAGCGACTGGGCGGCCAGCTCAGAGATCAGCCACTCGGGGCGGTTGTCCCCGATGACGGCGACGATCTCCCCGCGGCGTACGCCCAGCGAGGCCATGCCGTGGGCGATGTCGCGCACGCGCTCGGCATATTCGGCCCAGGTGATCGGCTGCCAGATGCCGTAGAGCTTCTCCTGCAGGGCGATGCCCTGCGGTCGGTCGGCGGCACGCTCGGCCAGGAGGCGCGGCATGGTCGTGCTCATGAGTCGGCCCCGAGGTAGGCCTCGACGACGGCGGGGTTGGCGCGCACCTCGGCGGGTGTCCCGTCGCCGATCAGCCTGCCGAAGTCGAGGACGCTGACGCGGTCGGAGATGTCCATGACGACTCCCATGTCGTGCTCGATCAGCATGACGGTCACGCCGCGCAGCTCGTTGACGTCGAGGATGTAGCGCGCCATGTCCTCCTTCTCCTCAGCGTTCATGCCGGCCATCGGCTCGTCGAGCAGCAGCAGCCCGGGCTCGATGCACAGGGCGCGGCCGAGCTCGACCCGCTTCTGGATGCCGTAGGACAGGGCGCCGACGTGGGCATGCCGGTGTTCCTGGAGCTGGAGGAGGTCGATGACCTCCTCGACGAACTCGCGGTGCGCGAACTCCTGCTTGCGGGCCGGGCCGAACCACGCCAACGACGGGAGCAGGCTGTGCTTCATGTGGATGTGGCGCCCGAGCATGAGGTTCTCGAGGAGCGTCAGGTGGCCGAAGAGCTCAATGTTCTGGAAGGAGCGCGCCACGCCGTGGCGGGCGATCCGGTGGGGCGGCATGGCCACGACGTCGTGGGTCCGCGCGACACCCTCCTCGGAGCGGGTGTGCAGCGTGATGTGTCCGTCCTGCGGCTTGTAGAGCCCGCTCGCACAGTTGAGCAGGCTGGACTTGCCGGCACCGTTGGGGCCGATGACGGAGTGCACGTCGCCCTGGCGGACCGTGAACGACACCTCGGAGAGGGCGCGGATGCCGCCGAAGCGCAAGGAGACGTCGCCGATCTCGAGGAGCGGCTCGCCCACCGGCACGCGGCTGGAGTTGAGCTCGAAGCGGTATGCCCGACTGAGCACCTGGTTCCTCCCTGTGGCGCCCGAACCGTCGGGCGGAGTGATGTGACCTGCACCTCACCATAGATTCCACTATGTGGAAGTGCAACCCCCTATTTGAAATCGGCTTCCGCTGATAGCCTGACGGCCACACATAAGCGGAAGGGACTCGATGAGCGACGTACGGGGCGAACCCACGGAGGTGCGCGGGACACTGGGGACGGTCCGCAACGCGGTGCGCCTCCTCGACCTGCTGGCCGACGGCTCGGCCTACCAGCAGCTCACGGACCTGGCCGAGCGCTCGGGCCTGTCCGTGCCGACGGCCCACCGCCTGCTGCGCTCACTGGTCCTGGCGGACCTGGTCGAGCAGGACCCGCGCTCCTCGCGCTACAGCCTCGGCCCGGAGGTCACGCGCCTGTCGCAGCGCTACCTCGGTCGGCTGCCCATCCTCGGGGCTCTCTCCCCCTATCTCGTGTCCTTGCGCGACACCTTGCAGACGACCATCCACGTCGCGGTGCTCGTGCGCGAGTCGGTCGTCTACGTCGACCGCATCGACGCCAGCGACGGCGGTCCCTACCGCGACAGCCACCGCGTCACCGACGCCCTGTCCACCGCCGCGGGCCGGATGCTGGCCGCGCGCGCCGGCGACGAGGTGTGGAAGCAGTGCGTCGCGTCCCACGCCGGGCTCGTCGACGAGGACCCCGACCGGCTGCGGGCCGAGTGGTCACGAGCCGCTCACCTCACCTCCGGCGACGAGATCGCCGTGGTCGTGCACGACGCGGGCGAGACCCCCGTCGCCGCCCTGTCCGCGACCGTCCCGCCCGGCGCGGACGCCGCCCGGGTCGAGGTCATCGCGACACACCTGTCCCGCGCCGCAAGCGCAGCAGGAAGGACGCTGGGTCATGGCTGAGACCGCGCGGGACACCGCTGCCTACTTCGCTGCCTGGGCCGAGGCCGCCGGCACCCTGACGTGGGACACCCCCTGGACCGAGCTCTTCCGTGAGCAGCCGCCCCTGCACGACTGGTTCGTCGAGGGCCGTCTCAACCTGTCGGTCAACTGCATCGACCGCCATCTCGCCGAGCGCGGCGACCGCGCCGCCATCCTGTGGGAGGGCGAGCCGGGAGACCGTCGCGTCGTCACCTACCGCGAGCTGCACATGCAGGTCGTCCGCCTCGCCGCCGCCCTGCGCGCGCTCGGGGTCGGCCAGGGTGACCGCGTCGCCCTCCACCTCGGGTGGGTGCCGGAGGCGGTCACCGCGATGATGGCGTGCGCCCGGATCGGTGCCGAGTACACCGTCATCCCGGTGGCGCTGCCGACCGAGGCCCTCGCCGTGCGCGTCGACGACTTCGGGCCCAAGGTCCTCTTCACCCAGGACGGCGGCTGGCGCCACGGCGCGATCCTGCCGCTGAAGTCGCGGATCGACGAGGCGCTCGAGGCCAGCAGCGGCGTCGAGGCCACGGTCGTGGTGCGCCGCACCGGCGTCCAGGTCGACTGGTACGAAGGCGATCGGTGGTACGACGACCTGCTGACCGCCGCAGATCCGCGTGACGGCGAGCCCGTCGCCGTACCCGCCTCGCACCCGGTCGCCTGCGTCCACCTCGCCAACCGCCGTGGCCGGGCGGTCGCGATCCACCACGGCACCGCCGATCTCGCGGTCGTCGCGCTGGCCAACCACCTCCACGTCATGGGCGAGGGCGACGTCTTCTGGGGCGCCGCCGACATCTCCTGGCTGGGCGCGCAGGCGCACGGCGTCGTCGGTCCGCTGCTGGGCGGTGCGAGCACGGTGATGTACGAGGGCACCCTCGACGTCCCGGCGCCTGCTCGCACGTGGCAGATCATCGAGCGCTACGGCGTGACCGCGATGATGACGTCCCCCTCGATCGTGCGCGCGCTGCGCGGCTGGTCCCTCACGCCGACCGGCGCCACCGGGTCGCTGCGCCGCCTGACCACGATCGGCGACCGGCTCGAGCCCGACCTCCGGGCCTGGCTGCGTGAGGTGCTCGGCGACGGCGTCAGGGTGTCGGACGCCTGGGGCCAGCTCGAGCTCGGCGGGATCGTGACGAGCGACGAACCCTCACCGGCGATGCCGGACCCGGGTTTCGCCATCGTGGACGCCGAGGGCGACGAGGTCGCGGCGGGCGAGCCCGGCGAGTGGGTCATGGTGCTGCCCTGGCCCGGCGTCCTGCGCGGGGTCGAGGCACCCGACGGCACGGACCCGACGTCCTACCACTGGGAGCGGCACCCCGGCGTCTACGCCACCGGCGACGTGGCCCGGCGCACCGCGTCCGGGGAGGTCGAGTTCCTCGGCCGCCTCGACGAGGTCATCTCGGTGTCGGGGCAGCTCGTCTCGCTCAACGAGGTGCGCGACGTGCTCCGCGACCAGCCGTTCGTCACCGACGCGGAGGCGTTCGAGACGACCGACCAGCGACTCGGTCGCGTCGTGGGGGCCGCCGTGGTCCTGGCCGACGAAGCAGCGCCGACCCCGGCGACGTTGCGCGACCTGCAGGACGCCGCGCGCGAGCTGCTGGGCGGTCTGAGCCGGCCCCAACGACTGCTGGTCGTGGACCGGCTCGGGACGGGGCTCGACCCGGCCATGCGACGCCGGTCGCTGGCCGTGCTGGCCCACGGCCACGACCACCGCATCGTCACCTGGGACCAGGTCGTCGACACGGCGCGGGACCTGCCCAGCTCCTGAGCGATCAGCCCGGTGGCCAGGTCATCGACCGGCCGCCGAGGACGTGCAGGTGGGCGTGGAACACGACCTGGCCCGCACCGGCGCCGGTGTTGACCACCGTGCGGTAGGAGTCGAGCCCCTCCGTCTCGGCCACGGCGTCGGCCACGCGCAGCATCTCGGCCGCGCTCACCGGCTCGTGGTGCGCGAGCTCGGCCGCCGTCTCGTAGTGGCTGCGCGGGATCACGAGCAGGTGTGAGGGGGCCTGGGGGTTCAGGTCGCGGAAGGCGACGGTCGTGTCGCCCGCGTGGACGATCTCCGCCGGGATCTCACCGGTGACGATCTTGCAGAAGACGCAGTCATCAGGGCGCTCTGGAGAAGTCATGGCCTTCACAGTAGATCGTGCGGGCGCGGCGTGTAACCGGCTGCGACCGCCGTACGTCCCACTAGCGTGAAACACATGACTTCCCCCTCCCGTCGACTTGCTGCCCTCCTCTCGCTCGGCGCGCTCGCCCTGGGCGCGACCGCGTGCAGCGAGGAGGTCCCTGACCGCGACACGTCGCCCGCGGCCGAGACCGCCACGGAGACGCCGACCGATTCCCCCACCGACTCCCCCACGAGCGACCCGGGCGAGGCCGGCGAGACCGAGGCGGCGGCCGGCGAGACGGTGGTGCCGGTCTACTTCGTCGGCGACACCCCGCAGGGGCCGCGACTGTTCCGGGAGTTCCGCGCCGTACCCGCAGACAACCCGCTGATGGAAGCGACGGCGCTGATGCTCGCCGGCGACTCCCTCGACCCCGACTACCGCACTCTGTGGCCCCCGGTCGAGGTCTCCTCGGTGGGTGCGACCGACGGCGTCCTGCTCGTCCAGATCCCCGGCGACGGCTTCACCGCGCGCCCCGACGGAATGTCGAGGAAGGCCGCGAAGCTGGCCCTCCAGCAGCTCGTCTTCACCATCCAGGGCGTTCAGCAGGAGCGCGTGCCGGTCGTTGTCAAGCGCGGGGGCACAGACTTCCGGCTGTTCGGGCTGAGCACCGAGCAGGAGTTCACCAACGCCGCCCCGCTCGACGTCATGGGTCTCGTCAACATCACCACCCCCGAGCAGGGTGCCGTCGTCACGGGCGACACGCTCGAGGCCAGCGGTGTCGGCTCCTCCTTCGAGGCCACCATGCTCTGGGAGATCCGCCGGGGCGACGAGGTCGTCCTCGACGGCTTCGCGACCGCCGAGGGCTGGATGGACAAGCTCTACCCGTGGGAGACCTCGATCGACGTCTCCGGGCTGGAGCCCGGCGACTACACGTTCGTCGCCCGCACCGACGACCCCTCCGGCGGTGCTGAGGGCTCCGGGCCGCACGAGGACACCAAGGACTTCACGATCGAGTAGGCGCCACCTTGCGCAGAAACGTCCCTCTGGCTGATTCTGCGCAGGGTCTCGCGCTCACACCGGGCGACGGCGCGTGCAGATTCGTCCGCGTGGACGATTCTGCTCGCGCAGCTCAGCTCCAGCGAGACGTCCGCGCGAGCAGGGCACTGACGGCGGCGAGCCCGGCGGTCGACGTACGCAGGACCTCGTCCCCGAGGCGGACGGTCACGGCGCCGGCGGCCTCGAAGGCGGCGAGCTCATCGGGCGCGATGCCGCCCTCGGGGCCGACGATGACGACGACCTCACCGGCGCTCGGCACGTCGAGCGAGGCCAGGGGCGTCGTCGCGTCCTCGTGGAGTACGGCGACCAACGCAGCGTCCGAGAGCAGCGCCACCACCTCCGCGGTGGACGAGAGGGGCGAGACCGAACAAGACCAGGAGCGGCGCGCCTGCTTGCCGGCCTCGCGGGCGGTGGCCTGCCACTTCGCGTGCGACTTGGCGGCGCGCTCGCCCTTCCAGACGGCGACCGAGCGGGAGGCGGCCCACGGGACGACGGTGTCGACACCGATCTCGGTCAGCACCTCGACCGCCAGTTCGCCGCGGTCGCCCTTGGGCAGTGCCTGGACGACGGTGAACGAGGGAGCGGGACGAGCCACGAGCTCGAAGGACGTCACCGAGACGGCGAAGACCCGCTTCCCGGTCGACGCGACGGACCCGACGACGCGGTGACCCGCACCGTCGGTGAGCACGACCTCCTCGCCGACCCGCAGACGCCGTACGGCGACAGCGTGGTGTGCCTCGTCACCGGTCACCTCGACGCTGGACCCGACGGCGACACCGTCGAGCGACGGCACGAGATGGACCGGGAGCGACATGGCTCAGTGCTGCTGGAAGGCGTCGCGGAGCCGGCCGAAGACGGACCTCTGCGACGACTGCACCTGGCCGGTGGGCGACTCCTCGCCACGGAGCGCGGCGAGCTCGCGCAGGAGCTCCTCCTGGCGCTCGTCGAGCCGGGTCGGGGTGTCGACGACGACGGTGACGATCAGGTCGCCGCGACCGCCGCGCAGGCCCGGCACACCGAAGCCGCGCAGGACCTGCTGGCTGCCCGACTGGGTGCCCGGCGCGATCTCGAGGTCGTAGTCGGTGCGGACCTCGGAGTCCTCGCCGGTCTCGAGGTCGGCCTCGAGCAGCGGCAAGGTCAGCGTCGTGCCGAGCGCAGCCGCGGTCATCGGCAGCGTGACCGTGCTGTGCAGGTCGTTGCCGTGGCGGGTGAAGGTCGGGTGGGGCTCGACGTGGATCTCGACGTAGAGGTCGCCGGGCGGGCCGCCACCGGGGCCGACCTCGCCCTGCTCGGTGAGCTGGACCCGGGTGCCGTGGTCGACACCGGCGGGGATCTTGACGTTGAGGGTGCGGCGCGAGCGGACGCGGCCGTCGCCGGAGCACTCGCGGCACGGCTCGGGGATGATCTGGCCGAAGCCGCGGCAGGCCGCGCACGCGCGCAGCGTGCGGATCTCGCCGAGGAACGACCGCTGGACCTGGGCGACCTCGCCGGCACCGCGGCAGGTCTCGCAGGTGATCGGCTTGGAGCCGGGCGCCGCCCCGTCGCCGTGGCAGGCGGTGCAGACGACGGCGGTGTCGACCTTGAGCTCGGTGGTGGTGCCGAAGGCGGCCTCCGCCAGCTCCACGTCGAGGCGGATCAGGGCGTCCTGGCCACGGCGCACACGCTGGCGCGGACCGCGTCCCTGGCCGCCGCCGCCCGGGGCGCCGCCGCCGAAGAAGGCGTCCATGATGTCGGTGAAGGAGAAGCCCTGCCCCTGACCGAAGCCGGCCTGGCCGCCGCCGAAGGGGTCGCCACCGCGGTCGTAGGCGGCGCGCTTCTGCGGGTCGGAGAGGACCTCGTAGGCGCGCGAGACCTCCTTGAACTTCTCCTGCGTCGCAGGGTCCGGGTTGACGTCCGGGTGGAGCTGGCGCGCGAGGCCCCGGTAGGCCTTCTTGATGGCGGCCGCGTCGGCGTCGCGGGAGACACCGAGCAACTCGTAGAGGTCTTGGCTCACTGCTGTCCTTCGTCGAGGATCCGGGAGACGTAGCGCGCAACAGCACGCACGGCAGCCATCGATCCGGGGTAGTCCATGCGGGTGGGGCCGACGACGCCGAGCGTCGCGAGGGCCTGGTCAGGGGGGCCGTAGCCGGTGGCCACGACGCTGGTGGAGGCGAGCTCGGAGTAGGGGCCCTCGTGGCCGATGCGCACCGTGACCGCGTCGCCGGCGGTGACCTCGCCGATCAGCTTGAGCAGCACGACGTGCTCCTCGAGCGCCTCGAGCAGGGGTCGCACCGCGGTGTCGAAGCTGTCGCCGAACCGCGCGAGGTTGGCCGCGCCGGCCACGGCCACGCGCTCGTCGCTGCGGTGGTCGGACATCGCGTCGGTGAGCACGTCGGCGAGGCAGCGCGTCAGCGCTTGGTCGGCGTGGGGTACGCCGTCGGGCAGGCGCCCCAGGGCAGCCGCACCGTCGGCGATGCGCTCCCCCGCGGCGGCCTGGTTGAAGCGGATGCGCAGGTCGGCGAGCTGGGTCTCCGACATCTCGCCCGGGATCTCGACGAGGCGCTGCTCGACCCGGCCGGTGCTCAGGATCAGGATCACCATCACCCGGGTCGGCGTGATCGAGACCATCTCGATGTGGCGCACGGTGCTGCGCGAGAGCGTCGGGTACTGAACGATCGCGACCTGGCGGGTCAGCGTGCTCAGCAGCCGCACCGAGCGCTGGACGACGTCGTCGAGGTCGACCGCGCTGTCGAGGAGGGTGGCGATCGCCCGCTTCTCGGCGGTGCTCATCGGCTTGACCGAGCTCAGCCGGTCGACGAACAGCCGGTAGCCCTTGTCGGTCGGCACCCGGCCGGCGCTGGTGTGGGGCTGGTGGATGAAGCCCTCGTCCTCCAGCGCGGCCATGTCGTTGCGCACGGTGGCCGGCGAGACGCCCAGCCCGTGCCGCTCGACGAGGGCGCGGGAGCCGACGGGCTCCTCGGTGGCGACGTAGTCCTCCACGATCGCGCGCAGGACGGCGAGCTTGCGGTCCTCGACCATCTCGCCCTCCTCCCGTGTTCTGGCACTCCGACTGTGTGAGTGCCAAGACTACTAGGTGGAACGCGGAGGCCCGCCCTCCGTGTGGGAGGGCGGGCCGGGGGCTGGCGCGGGAAGGCTCGGGTCAGAGGGCGCCCTGGCGCCAGGGGCCGGTGATCGCCAAGGTGATGCCCGGGCTCTGGATGTTGAGGAAGAGCCAGCTGCCGTTGCTCGGCTCGAACACCGCACCCGCCCACTCCGAGCCGCGGTAGTCGTTGGCGGGCACGTTCTTGCCGGCCGTCCCGTCGCGCAGGTCGGCGTCGTTGGCGGCGAAGCGGAAGATCTCGCCCTCGGTGCTCAGGCCGTGCACGTACTCCGTGCCGCCGCCGTCCTCGCACAGCACCAGGCCGCCGCGCGGGCTCACGCACATGTTGTCCGGCGCGTTGAGCACCTCACCGCTGGGTGAGGCGAACAGGACGCCCAGCCGGTCGGTGACCGGGTCCAGCTCGAACACCTGGCCCTGCCGCGCCGGTCCCCCGTCGGTGGTGATGACGTAGATGCGGCCGTTGCCGTACCAAGCGCCCTCGAGCCGCGAGAACACCGCCGCGCCCTTGCCCTGCGCCTCGACGCGCACCGTGTCGGTCGCCGGGTCCGGCTCGTCGATGTCGACCCAGCCGACGGCGCCGTACGACGTGCCGGAGCCGTCGCGACGGGTGTCCACCTTCGTCGAACCGATCGTCAGGGCCTGCAGCCGGCCGCCGTCGGCCAGCCGCCCCGGCGTGGTCGGGACGAAGCGGTAGAGGCAGGCGTCGCCGCGGTCCTCGGTCTCGTAGACGATGCCGGTGGCCGGGTCGATCGCTGCGGCCTCGTGGTTGAAGCGGCCCATCGCCTTGTACGGCGCCGGGTTGCCCTTGCCCGTGGGCGGCACCTCGAAGACGTAGCCGTGGCGCATGCCGCCGGCCTCGCTGAAGGTCTCCTCGCAGGTGAGCCACGTGCCCCAGGGCGTCACGCCGCCCGCACAGTTGCGCACGGTCCCGCCGAGGCTGCCCCACGACTCCGTGAACTGGCCGGCCTCGGGGTCGAACACGATCGTGGTGGTCCCGCCACCGCCGAGCGGGTTGTAGGCCGGCTGGGTGAAGGCAGCCGACGGGTTCCGCTCGTGGTTGCGGACGATGTGCACGAGGTCGCCGAGGCGGTAGGCGCCCATGCCGTCGTGCGCGTTGGGCGTCGGCGTGCCGTCGCTCATGAGGTCGTTGGTCCAGCCGTAGGAGAGGTACTCGAAGCCGCGTGGCAGCGAGATGAGCTGCAGCCCGGTGGCCTGGTCGACCGCGGGCAGGAGAGGCCCGTAGCCGGCGTCGGAGAAGACGGCGGACGCCGCAGTGGCGCCCTCCGCGCGGGTCGCCAGCGAGGCGAATGGGAGGCCGGCCACGCCGGCTGTCAGGGCGGCGCCGCGGAGCAGGTTGCGGCGCGAGGTCTGCGGGGTGGAGGTCATGGCGTCGACGCTAGGAGCCGTCGACGGTCCTGCCCGCGACGTACGCCTGAACTCTGGCGGTACGTAGGGTGGCAACGTGAAGACCGACGGCATCATCACTGAGGTGGCCCCACGGGCCTGGGTCGCCCACTACGACTGGATGGCCGTCAACATCACCCTGATCGGTGGCGACGACGGCCTGGTCATGGTCGACACCCACGGCTCCGAGAAGCAGGCGCGGGTCGTCGCCGACGACGTGCGCCGGCTCGGCGCCGGCCCGATCACGGCCCTGGTCAACACCCACGACCACTGGGACCACTGGTACGGCAACGACGTCCTCCTCACGGAGTACGGCGACCTGCCGGTGCACGCCACCGACTTCGCGCTCGACCGGATGGTCGCGACGCAGGGCCGCCACGACCCACACCTGGCTGACAACTCCCGCGCCGACGAGATCCTGGCCACGACCCTGCGCCCGGCGACCCGCGGCTTCTCCTCGGTCGTCGCGCTGGACCTCGGCGACCGGGTGATCGAGCTGATCCACCCAGGCCGCGGCCACACCGCCGGCGACCTGGTCGTCCGTGTGCCCGACGCCGACGTGATCGTCGGCGGCGACCTGGTCGAGGAGTCGGACAAGCCGTTCATCGGCGACGACTCGTTCCCCCTGGAGTGGCCGCTCACGCTCGACCTGGTGATGGGCTTGATGACCGACGCCACGGTGGTCGTCCCCGGCCACGGCAAGGTCATCGACCGCGACTACGTCCAGGACCAGCGCGTGGAGCTCGGGATCATCGCCGAGACGATCCGCGACCTCGCGAGCCGGGGTGTGCCCGTCTCCCAGGCGCTCGAGCAGGGTGAGTGGCCCTGGGATCCTGCGCTGCTCGCCTCCGCCGTACGCCTCGGCTATGAGCACCTGCCGCGCGCGCAGAAAAGGCTGCCGCTCGTCTGAAGGGGTGTTTACTCCCCGGCGCGAGGCGCGTAGGAACGAGGCATGACCGAATCGAGCGAAGTGCCCCAGGCGTCCTCCACGAGCAGCGAGGCCGACGCCGACCACGACGGCTCCTCCGCGGCGCCCGAGGACCAGCAGCTGGCCGGCCTCTCCGACCACTCCGACGACGACCTGCTGCCCGAGGACCTGCAGCCCGGCGACGACAACCCGCTGGCCGAGCCCCTGGATCCCGACGCCGAGGAGACGAAGGACCCCGAGGAGCTGGGCATGGACGACACCCAGGAGGACACCCCCGGCACCTACGAGTCCACCGGGCCCACTCCCTCGACCGAGGAGCCGGAGCACGCCGACACCGACTCGGCGGCCAGCGCGAGCGCGGAGGCACAGGAGCCGAGCGAGGACTGAGCGTCACCGGCGTGGCGGGACCAACCGGGCGCATCGCCCGCCTAGCGTTGGACGGTGCCTTCCCCCACGCATGATCGCTACGGTTCCGACGTCCTGACCACCGACTGGCGCGCGCCGAAGAACGGCCGCGCCGTCGACGTGCCCGCCGAGATCGGGATGATCCTCGAGGAGGTCATCACCGACTGGGTCGGCGAGGTGGTCGCCATCGACCGCGACCTGGACACGGTGACGATCGAGGACCGGCGCAACAAGCGACGGACGTTCCCGCTCGGCCCCGGGTTCCTGCGCGAGGGCAAGCCCGTGGTGCTGGGGCGCCCGGTCCGGTCAGGCCCGGAGAAGAAGACGCGTACGGCGAGCGGCTCGATCGCCGTCCACGACGCGAAGGCCCGCGTGGCCCGCGCCAGCCGCATCTTCGTCGAGGGCCGCCACGACGCCGAGCTGGTCGAGAAGGTCTGGGGCGACGACCTGCGGATCGAGGGCGTGGTCGTGGAGTTCCTCGGCGGCGTCGACGACCTCGCCGAGCACCTGCGCGACTTCAAGCCCGGCCCGCAGCGTCGCGTCGGCGTGCTCGTCGACCACCTCGTGCCCGGGTCCAAGGAGAGCCGGATCGCGCAGGGCATCGTGAAGTCCGAGATCGGCAAGCACGTGCTGATCGTCGGCCACCCGTTCATCGACGTCTGGCAGGCCGTGAAGCCCTCGCGCCTGGGCATCAAGCGCTGGCCCGACGTGCCGCGCAACATCGAGTGGAAGAAGGGCACCTGCCAGCAGCTCGGCTGGCCGCACCGCGACCAAGCCGACATCGCCCGCGCCTGGAAGCACATCCTCGGCGGCGTCCGCGGCTTCGAGGACCTCGACCCGCAGCTGCTCGGCCGGGTCGAGGAGCTCATCGACTTCGTCACTGCGCCTTAGGTCAGGTCGCGCACGACCGCATCGGCGAGCAACCGCCCGCGGCGGGTCAGGACCAGGCGTTCGGTGGCCAGGTCGACCAGTCCCTCCTCGACCAGTCGCGCGACCTGCGCACGCCCGCTGCGATCGAGCGCCAGGACGGGCAGCCCGTCCCGGAGCCGGAGCTCGAGCAGGATGCGCTCGATGCGGCGGTCGTCGCCGCTGAGGTGCTCGTAGGCCATGGCCGGGCTCGTGCCCGCGGCCAGCCGATTGGCGTACGCCGCAGGGTGCTTGACGTTCCACCAGCGCACGCCGCCGACGTGGGAGTGCGCGCCCGGCCCGGCACCCCACCAGTGCCCGCCGGTCCAGTAGAGGACGTTGTGGCGGCACTGGCTCTCGGGCCGCCGCGCCCAGTTGGACACCTCGTACCACTCCAGCCCGGCGGCGGTGAGCCGCTCGTCGGCGAGGTCGTACTTGTCGGCCAGGTCGTCCTCGTCGGGCATCGGCAGCTCGCCGCGACGCACGCGTCGCGCCAGGGCCGTGCCGTCCTCGACGATGAGGGAGTACGCCGACACGTGGTCGGGCTCGCACGCGAGCGCCGCATCGAGCGAGGTCTCCCAGTCGGCGACCGACTCCCCCGGCGTGCCGTAGATCAGGTCGAGCGAGACCTCCTCGAAGCCGGCCTGCCGGGCCCAGCCCACGGCCGCGGGGACCCGGAGCGGGTCGTGCGTGCGGTCGAGCACCTTGAGCACGTGGTCGACGGCGGACTGCATGCCGAAGCTGATCCGGTTGAAGCCGACCTGGCGCAGCTCCGCCAGGTCCCAGGCCGTGACGGAGTCGGGGTTGGCCTCCGTCGTGATCTCGACGCCGTCGGCGAGCCCGAACTCGGCGGCCGCGCTCGCGACGACGGCACCCAGGTCGGCCGGCTTGATCAGGGTGGGAGTGCCGCCCCCGAAGAAGATGGTGTCGATGGGCAGGTCGCGATCACCGAGCACGCGCCGCGCGTGCCGGATCTCGGCGATAACCGCCTCGGCGTACGTCGAACGCGACGCGCCCGGAACATCGCCCAGCTCCTCGGCGGTGTAGGTGTTGAAGTCGCAGTAGCCACAGCGCACCGAGCAGAACGGGACGTGGACGTAGAGCCCGAAGGGCTGTGAGCCGAGCTCCGCCAGCGCCGCGTCAGGAAGTGATCCGTCGGCAGGCATGGTCAGGCCAGCGGGTTGGGCGGGGGGCACGTGCACATCCAATCACCAGCGGGGCCCGGATCACGCCGCGGCGGGAGCGGAAATGGCGAATGGGTGCCGGTGGTCTCCCACCGACACCCATCCAGCGACGTGCTGGGGTCGATCTCAGGCGTAGAGCGCCTCGATCTTGTCCTTGTAGTTGTCCTCGACGACGTTGCGCTTGACCTTCATCGAGGGGGTCATCTCGCCGGACTCGACCGTCAGGTCGTGGTCGAGCAGCTCCCACTTCTTGATGGTCTCCCAACGGTTCAGCTTGGCGTTGAGCTCGTCGACGTAGTCGCCCACCATCTTCTTGACCGCGTCGCTGCGGACGAGGTCGGTGTAGGAGGCGCCCTCCTGGCCGTTCTCGGCGGCCCAGCCGGCCATGGCGTCGGGGTCGAGGGTGATCAGCGCGATGACGTAGTTGCGCTCGGCGCCGAAGACCATGAACTGGCTGGCGTAGGGGCAGATCGCCTTGAACTTCGACTCGATCGCCGGCGGGGCGATGTACTTGCCGCCGGAGGTCTTGAAGAGCTCCTTGATCCGACCGGTGATGGTCAAGAACCCGTCGGCGTCCAGGGAGCCCTTGTCGCCGGTGTGCAGCCAGCCGTCGGCGTCCAGCGCCTTGGCCGTCTCCTCGGGCAGGTTGTGGTAGCCGTCCATGATGTGCGGACCGCGCAGCAGCACCTCGTCGCCGTCACCGATCTTGACCTCGCTGCCCGGCATGGGCCGACCGACGGTGCCGATGCGGTTCTCGTCGGGGTGGTTGACCGTGGCACCGGCGGAGTTCTCCGTCATGCCGTAGCCCTCGAGGATCACGATGCCGGCGGCGTTGAACCACTCGGCGATCTCCCGGTTGAGGGCGGCAGCACCGGAGATGAAGAAGCGCACGCGACCACCGAAGCGGGCGCGCACCTTGCTGAAGACGAGCTTGTCGAACAGGCCGTGCTGGACCTTCAGGCCGACCGGGATCGACTTGCCCTCGCGCTTGAGCTGCTCGACCTTGAGGCCGGTCGCGAACGCCTTGTGGAAGAGCTTCTCCTTGGCACCGCCCTCGGCCGCCTGCATCGTCTGGATCCGGCCGTAGGCCTTCTCGAAGATGCGCGGGGCCGCGCCCATGAACGTGGGCTTCACGCTCGCGCAGTTGTCGACGATCTTCTCGACGCGACCGTCGACGGCCGACGCGAAGCCGCAGGCGAGCTGGGCAGAGAGCAGCACCTTGCCGAACGAGTGCGCCATCGGCAGCCACAGGAACTGCAGGTCGCTCTCGTCGAGGATGTTCTGCGCGCGGATGGCCTCGCCCTCGTAGACCCACGACTTGTGACGCAGGCGCACGCCCTTGGGGCGGCCGGTGGTGCCGGAGGTGTAGATCAGGGTCGCGAGCTGGTCGGGCTCGATGCCGGCGGCCTTCTCGGCGATGACGTCGGGGTTGTCAGCGAGGAACTTCGCGCCGAGGGCGGCCAGGTCGTCGAGGGTGATGACCCAGTCACCGTCGGCCTTGCCGTCGAAGGTGACGACCTTCGTGAGGTGGGGCAGCTCGTTCTTGTTCTCGACCAGCTTGGCGATCTGCGTGTCGTCCTCAGCGAAGACGATGCGGCACTCGGAGTCGCTCAGGATGTAGGCCGTGTCGGCGGCGTTGGTCGTCGGGTAGACCGTCGTCGTCGCGCCAGCAGCACACATGACGGCGAGGTCGGCCAGGATCCACTCGTAGCGGGTGCCCGATGCGATACCGACGCGCTGCTCGGACTCCAGCCCGAGCGACAGCAGGCCAGCGGCGAGCGCCTCGACCCTCTCGCCTGCCTGCTTCCAGGTGACCGATTCCCACGCGTCGCCCTTGGGGTAGCGGAAGGCTTCGCTGGTGGGCGACTTGGCGACGCGGTCGTGGAACTGCACCGCGACGTTGCGCGGCATCTTGTCGACGAAAGTTGTGTCGTGGTGGATGGGCATGCGACTCCCTGACTCAATTACTCGGGCTGCGGTCTCCGGGGACCACAGAGGCTGACTCCTGAGGAGTAACCTAGATCACCTTGTTACGCGGTGGTAGCAAAGTCCGCATAGAGGGCACGGCCTGCCTCGTCCGGCCCCTCGGGAGCCTCACTCGAAGGCCGCCATCAGGTCGCTGACGTGCTGCTGGAAGCGGGGGCAGGCGCTGATGTCGTGCGCCTTGCAGTTGAAGGCGTGCTCGGTCATCTCCCGCGAGATCCGCATCTGCTCCATCCTCCGGTCGAGGTCGTCGAGGTGGGCCTGCAGCACGGCATGCCGCTCGGGCGAGTCCGCGTCGAGCAGCACCCCGATCTGGTCCAGGGTCATGCCCGCGTCCTTGTTCCGCTGGATCGCCGCGACCCGGGCGATGTCGTCGTGGGCATATCTCCTGCGACCGGCGGAGTCCCGCTCCGGCCTCAGCAGGCCCACCGACTCCCAGTGCCGCAGCACGTTGGTGGGCAGGTCGAAGCGCTCTGCGACCTCGCCGACGGACCAGGTGCGATCACGACTTGACTTCATGTTGACATGAAGTCACATGCTCGTCTCATTGGCAATCCCGAAGGAGACAGAACATGTATGACGCACTCGTGATCGGCGGCGGTCCCGCCGGCCTGCAGGCCACCTTGACCCTCGGCCGGATGCACCGGCCGACCCTGATGCTCGACTCCGGCAGCTACCGCAACGCCCCGGTCGACGCCATGCACAACATCCTCACCAACGACGGCCGCGACCCCGCGGAGTTCAGGTCGATCGTGCGCGCCGAGCTGGCGGCGTACGGCGAGGTGGAGGTGCGCGACGTCGCGGCGACCAGCGTCGAGCGGCTGGTCGACGGCACCTTCGCGGCGACGCTCGCCGACGGCTCCACCGTGGCGAGCCGCACGGTGGTGCTGGCCACCGGCCTGCGCGACGTGATGCCGGACGTCCCCGGCTTCGCCGAGCAGTGGGGCCGCACCGTGCACGTGTGCCCGTTCTGCCACGGCCACGAGCTGAGCGGCAAGCGGGTCGCGATCCAGGACTCCCCCAACGCCGGGCACGCCGTCGCGCTGCTCTCGCCGATCGCCGGGGCGATCACCGTGGTGCCGCCGGTGACCCGGGTGGCTTCCTCGGCGGCCGGGCTCGTGGTGACCTCGGGGTCCACGGCCGTCGTCGTCGACGGACTGTTCGCCCACCCTGCCTTCGAACAGTCAGCGCCCTTCGCGGAGCAGCTCGGGCTCGAGCTGCGCGAGAGCGGCTGCATCGCGATCGACATGTTCGGCCACACCAGCGTCCCCGGTGTCTTCGCCGCCGGCGACCTCGCGCACGTCGCCGACATGCCGATGCCGATGCCGTCGGTGCTGGCCGCCGCCCACGCCGGCCAGCTCGCGGGCGCGATGGTCGTCCGCGAGGTGCTCATGCAGGCCGTGTGAGCCGATCAGCGGTCACCGCGGCTGATCGCCGAGGTACTCCCCCGGCGTCATCCCGGTGACCGTGCGGAAGTCATGGGTGAAGTGGGCCTGGTCGGCATAGCCGAGCCGCGCCGCCATGTCGGCCAGCGACGATTCCCCCGCCTTCATCGCCTCGACCGCGTCATGGAGGCGGCGTCGCTGGATCAGCCACTTCGGGCTCATGCCGACGCGCTGCTCGACGAGGCGCTGCAGGCTGCGCTCGGACAGACCGACGTGTGACGCGAGCTCGTCGACCCGGGTGACCTCGGGGTGGTCGCGCAACCACGTGACGACCTCGTTGATGAGCAGCCCCGGCTCGTCGACCGGGAGGTACGCCGCCAGCCTCCGCTCGACGGACGCGATCGCCACTGCGTGGGCGGCCGGGTCGTGCGGGTCGGCATCCATGGTCTCGTGGACCTCGGCGACCAAGGACCCGTCGTCGAGACCCTCGACCTCACCGAGGTCGACGTAGGTGTCGGTGACCTCGGCGACCGAGCGTCCCAGGACCAGCCGCCCGGCGGCCGGGGTGAACATCGTGCCCACCGCCCAGCCGTCACCCTCGAGCGTCACGCTCGAGCGCCCGCGTCCGACGCCGTAGAACCGGGCATACGTGTTGCTCACGACGATCAGGCACACCGGGTGCTGCAGGGTGCTCTGCGTCGACGGCTCGGCCAGCGACCAGACCGGGATCCAGAAGCGCTCGACCAGGTCGGCGAGCTCCGCCGACGCCGCGTAGCGGTGGATGGGTGGCGACGGACGGGTGACCCCGGTGAGGTGCGCCCGATCGACCGGGTCGACGACCCGCACTCCCCCTGTGTCAGACATGTGTCCGATTATCACAAGAGCCGCGGTCACCGGCGGTGCGAGCGTGGAGCCATGACCGACACCGCACAGCGATTCATCGAGCGGGCCGACGCGCTCGCCGCCATCCTCCACTCCTCCGACCAGCAGTGGGACGCCCCCACCCCGTGCGACGGCTGGACCGTGCGCGACGTCGTCGCGCACGCCATCGACAGCGAGCGCGACTTCCTCACGCGTCAGGGGTTCGACCCCGGCGCCTCCCCCTGACCTCGCCGATCCCGCCACCGCCTGGCGCGACCACGCCAAGGTCGTCGCCGAGATCCTCGGCCAGCCGGGCGTGGCCGAACAGGAGTACGACGGCCACTTCGGCCGGACCACGATCGCCGCCACCATGGCCGACTTCTACGGCTGGGACCTGGCCATCCACGGATCCGACATCGCCCGGGCGACCGGCCAGCCCTGGTCGATCAGCGACTCCGAGGCGGCATCGCTGGGCGCCACCGCCGACGGCTGGGGTCCAGCGTTGTACGCCGAGGGCGTCTGCTCCCCCGCCGTGCCCGTCGCCGCCGATGCCTCGGCCTCCGACCGCCTGCTGGCCCGGCTCGGACGTGATCCGGAGTGCAGGCGCCGAGCTGAGGAGTCACCTGCGTCAGCCGGGCTGGATCAGCGCGAAGGGGAGCACGCCGCCGACCATCAACAAGACGAAGCCGCACAGGTAGGGCAGTGGCTTGGCGTAGGCCCACCCGCGTACGAAGAAGTAGATCGCGAACGGCGCAAGGAGGGGCGCGAGCAGCGACCAGGGCTGCGCGCCGCCGCCCCAGACAACCGCCGTCTGCACGTAGGTGAGAGCGAGGGTGACGCCAACCGATCCGACCAGGAACCTCCAGTAGAAGATGTCCCCGTTGGTGAACCTCCAGCGCAACGTCTCCAGCAGCCCACGACCGGCCAGGTCGTCCCGGGCGATCATCGGCGCGGATCCACGTCGTGGTCGTCCGACTGGGCGTCGCCGAGGGCCTGGGCCAGGTCCTCGTCGTCCGCGGCAAGCTGCTCGACGCTGCGGCTGAACTCGGCGCCAAAGCGGTTGCGGTAGTCGACCGCGGTCGCGTGCTCGTCGATGCCGCTCAGCACGTCGTGCCACGTGGTCTCGCCACCGAGGACCCGAGCAATGAGCGCGCGGTCCTCCTCTGGGACCCGCTTGTCGGCGAAGTCGCGGCGCAGCTCCTCCATGGCCTCGGAACGATCGGCGCTGGCCCTCTCCGCTCGCGGGCGCAGCTCAGTCTTCAGTCGCTCCATCTGCTCGCGGAAGGCGGCCGTCTCCTCGCGGAACGCCGACACCTGCGACCGCAACTGCGCCATGTGCGCCCGGAGGGCTTCGTTGCGCCCCATCACCGGCCGCCCACGGGGAAGGTTGGCAGGTGGGAGCTCGCATCGTCGGCCTTGTCGCCGACGTCCTTGTTGGTCTTGGTGTTGGAGGCCACGATGACGAAGTCGAGCCCCTTGAGGGTCACCGCAACCGCCGAGGCGGTCTTGGTGAGAGCCGGGATCAGGTCTGCGAGCGCCTCGAGCGTGCGGATCACGTCGCGCGCAAGCTCGATGATCTGCTTGATCCGTCGTCCGCCGGTGAGGATCTCCTTGGCCAGCTTCGCCAGGCTCCCGGCGAAGTACATGCACAGATCGTCGATCAGGCTCAGTGACATGGCGACGAGCTCCATCGCCGACTTCGTCGCGGCCAGCATGTCGTCGATGGCCATCTGGACCATCTCGATGCACTCGGCGGCCGCGTCCAGGTTCTCGGCAAACTCCTCCATCTTGGCCGTCATCGCATCGGCCGTGTCGCCGCGCCACACGGTCGGGACAGCGGCGGCCATCTCGCGGTAGTTGTCGGCGAGGATCCCGGCGGCCAGTCCCGTGCGGCGCCAGTCCTCGGCCATCACGCTGACGGTGGAGAAGTCACCGCCGAGCTTGTCGAACAAGGCGTCGAGAAGGTGGATGTTGACCTGCTCCAGGACCCAGTTGATGCCGCGCACCACATAGCCGCAGTTGCCTTTGATCTGCTCGACGAGGTCGCCCTCGGTGCCGGAGGCGCCGGACACCAGCACGGAATCCACGTCGCGCAACTGGACGACGTAGGCCATCAGTCTCGGTCCTTGCGGTTCAGGTAGTCGTCCATCTTGTCCTCGTCGTCGCGCGCGCCGGATTGCTCCTGCGCGTGTTGCACAGCGCTCTGTCCCTGCTGGGCAACGTCCAGCAGGGCGAACGGCGAATGGGTGGAGGTATGGGTCGCGGCGTGCTTGGGAGGGTCGGCCTGGTTGCGGACGATCGAGTCGCTGATCTCGGGATCGTTCATCATCGAGTGCATGGTGTTGGCGCCGACCAACGGGCCGTTGGTTCGATCGGGCCAGCCGGTCGTCGAGTGCCCCGGCCCAGTCCCAGGCGCCTGATCGTTGAGGTTGACGGCCAGCTTCCGGTGCGTCTCGGCAACGTTCTCGTCCGTCGTGAGGATGTCCTTGCGCGCCTCGGCGATCGCGTCCTCGAAGTCGAAGGCCGCCTCGTAGGCGAGCTTCAGGCAGTCGACGAGATCGGTGTGCGCCGTGCTGTAGGTGCCCTTGAACAGCCCGAGGAACCCGCGGAACGCCTCCGTCTCGTGCATTGACGAGCCGAAGCTCGCGAACGAGTGGGTGCGCGACGTCTGACGGCCAAGTTCCCACATCGTCTCGACGACCTGCCCCGATCCCGTTCTGGAAACCGATATCTCGTGCGCCACCGCGTTCCTCTCTCCCCTCGTGAACGAGAAGAAGGGTAGCCCGACACGGTCGTCAGAACCCCACCTTGTGGACCACTCCCGACCTCCCTTCGCCCTAGCGTGAGGGCATGGCGTTCGCACTCGACGACCTGACCGCGCTGTCGCTGGGCCGGCAGTTCCCCACCATCGCCGGGGACGTCGCCGGCCTGGTGTCGGCGACCGGCCCGGTCCAGGCCCAGACGGCGCGGTCCCCGTTCATCGGGCTCGCGGCGCGACGGCCCGGCACGACGCATGCCGAGATCACGTCGGCGTACGAGTCCGGAGAGATCGTGCGCGGCAGCACGATCCGCGGCACGGTGCACACAGCCACGCCGGAGCAGTACGCCGCGCTCGGTGCCGCGACCCGGGTCGGCCAGCGCACCCTGTGGCAGCGCATGCTCAAGCTCGAGCACGGCACCCTCGAGGAGCTGTGGTCCGCGACGGAGGAGTTCGCAGCCGAGTGGCGCACGCCCGCCGAGCTGCAGCAGCACCTGCACGACTGGCTGGTCTCGCACGAGGGGCACGACGAGGTGACCGGGCAGCAGGCGGGGCGCTACCTGGCGTTCGGCCACGGCGGCCTGGTGCGCCGCCCGGCGAAGGGCAGCTGGTCCGGCCAGGGCGCCCCCGTCTACCGGACCCTGCCCCCGGCTGTCTCGGCGACGCCGGTCGACGCCGTCGCACTGCACGTCCGCTGCCACGGGCCGGTGTCGCGGCACGACATCGCGTGGTGGTCCGGCCTCGGCCTGCGAGCCGTCGACGCCGCACTCGACGAGCTCGGGCTGGTCGGCGTCCCCGGTCCCGACGGACGGTCGTACGTCGACGTACCCTCCCCGCCGCCCGCGCGGGACCTGCCCGGCGTACGCCTGCTGCCGGAGTTCGACGCCCTGATGTGCGGCTACGACCCGTCCGCGCGAGACCGCTTCGCCGAGCCGGGACACCTGCGGAGGCTGTGGAGCCAGAACAACGGGATGGTGCTGGCGCCGCTGCTCGTCGACGGCCGGATCACCGGCTACTGGCGGGCCACGGGCTCGGCGCGGAAGCGGCCGCTCGAGGTGGTGTGGTTCGCCGGCACCCGCAAGCCGCGGCAGTCCGAGCTGTCCGAGCCGGTCGCGTCGCTGGAGGCCGCACTGGGCATCTCGGTCACCGGGGTGACGCTGACCCGCGAGGGTGTCAGTGTGGGCGCATGACTCGTGAGCAGCCGTGGTCCGACGACGGCACGACGCACGGCCGGATCCTGGTGCTGAGCGACAACCCGATCGCGAGGGCGATCGAGACCATCGGGCGCACCGTGGGCCGCGAGGTGCTGGTCGAGGGCGCCGATGACGGCGGTCCCGGCCTCGACCCCCGGCCGGGCGACGCTGTCGTGCTGTGCGACCACGACGCACCGGACGCGCCGGCCGTGCTGCGAGCCGCGCTCGCGTCGGACGCCAGCTACGTCGCGATGATGGCGAGCCGACGCCGGTCCGAGGGCCTGCTCGCCGAGCTGGTCGCCGAGGGCGTGGACGTCACCCGGTTGCACGTGCCGGCAGGCCACAACCTCGGCGGCAAGGCACCCGGCGAGATCGCGTTGTCCGTGGTGGCCGAGATCGTGGCGGAGTCCTACGACCGGCCGGGCGGTGCCATGCGCGGCTGACCGGGACAGTCACCGCTGCAGGGTGATGACGGCGAGCGTGCAGCGGCCGGACACCTCGGTCGGGCCGGCGACCAGGTCGTACGGCGCTGCGCCCTCGTCCCCGGCAGCCGCCTGTCCCTGCAGGACCAGGGCGGCCTGGTCGTCCGCGAGCGGCAGCGTCGAGCCGCGTCCGAGCTCGAGGACCGTGACGAACGGGTCGATCAGCGCCGGGTCGACGATCAGGTTCAGCGCGACCACCGGGCCCTCGGGCACGCTCGCGACGACCTCGGCAGCACCGGGGAAGGCGAACGGGCGCCGCGGCTCGACGACCTGCTCGACACCGTCGACGACGAGCCCGAGCACGACCCCGTCCACCACGGTGAGCAGCCGCGCGCGTCCCGGGAAGGACGAGAACGGTCCGTCACGCTCGATGTCGGCGAGGCTGATGCGCCACGCCCCGTCCTCGGCGACGAGCAGCTCACGCGTCGTCCCGCCGCCGTTGGCCCACGGGACGGGGGCGACCTCGCTTCGCCGTACGACGCTCATGGTCCTACTTCTTCGTCTCCGTCGGCTGCGTGGTCGACAGCGCGGCGATGAAGGCCTCCTGCGGCACCTCGACGCGGCCGACCATCTTCATCCGCTTCTTGCCTTCCTTCTGCTTCTCGAGCAGCTTGCGCTTGCGGGTGATGTCACCGCCGTAGCACTTGGCGAGCACGTCCTTGCGGATGGCGCGGATGTTCTCGCGGGCGATCACGCGGGCGCCGATGGCGGCCTGGATCGGGACCTCGAACTGCTGGCGCGGGATGAGGTCCTTGAGCTTGCCGGCCATCATCACGCCGTAGCCGTACGCCGCATCGCGGTGCACGATCGCGGAGAACGCGTCGACGGGCTCGCCCTGCAGGAGGATGTCGACCTTGACCAGGTCGGCCGCCTGCTCGCCGGCGCGTTCGTAGTCGAGCGAGGCATAGCCCTTGGTGCGCGACTTCAGCTGGTCGAAGAAGTCGAAGACGATGTCGCCCATCGGCAGTGTGTAGCGCATCTCGACGCGGTCCTCCGAGATGTAGTCCATCCCCTGCAGGTTGCCACGCTTGGCCTGGCACAGCTCCATGATCGTGCCGATGTAATCGCTGGGGCTGAGGATCGTCGCCTTGACGACCGGCTCGTGCACCTCGGCGATCTTGCCCTCAGGGTATTCGCTGGGGTTGGTGACGACGATCTTGGAGCCGTCCTCCATCAGCACTTCGTAGACCACGTTGGGTGCGGTCGAGATGAGGTCGAGGTCGAACTCACGCTCGAGCCGGTCCCGGGTGATCTCCATGTGCAGCAGCCCGAGGAAGCCGATGCGGAAGCCGAAGCCGAGCGCGCCGGAGGTCTCCGGCTCGAAGGTCAGCGCCGCGTCGTTGAGCTGGAGCCGCTCGAGGGCGTCGCGCAGGGTCGGGTAGTCGTCGCCGTCGATCGGGTAGAGGCCGGAGTAGACCATCGGGTTGGGGTGCTTGTAGCCGCCGAGTGACTCGGTCGCGCCGTGGTGCTGGCTGGTGACGGTGTCACCGACGCGCGACTGGCGGACGTCCTTCACGCCAGTGATGAGGTAGCCGACCTCGCCGACGCCCAGGTCGCCGGCCTTGACCGGCTCCGGGCTGATCACGCCGACCTCGAGCATCTCGTGCACGGCACCGGTCGACATCATCTTGATCCGGTCGCGGTGGGTGAGCTTGCCGTCGATGACGCGGACGTAGGTGACCACGCCGCGGTAGGTGTCGTAGACGGAGTCGAAGATCAGCGCGCGCGGCGGGGCGTCCGCGTTGCCGACGGGAGCCGGGGTCTGCAGCACGATCTCGTTGAGCAGGCCCTCGACGCCGACGCCGGTCTTGGCACTCACGCGAAGCACCTCGTGCGGCTCGCAGCCGACGAGGCCGGCCAGCTCGGCGGCGTACTTGTCGACCATCGCGCCCGGCAGGTCGATCTTGTTGAGCACCGGGATGATGTGGAGGTCGGCACCCATCGCGAGGTAGAGGTTGGCGAGCGTCTGCGCCTCGATGCCCTGGGCGGCGTCGACGAGCAGCACCGCGGCCTCGCACGCCTCGAGCGAGCGGGACACCTCGTAGGTGAAGTCGACGTGGCCGGGGGTGTCGATCATGTTGAGGACGTAGGTCCCCGGCACCGCACCCTCGTCGTTGTCGGCCGGCACGGTCCACGGCATGCGGACGGCCTGGCTCTTGATCGTGATCCCGCGCTCGCGCTCGATGTCCATGCGGTCGAGGTACTGCGCGCGGGCCGCGCGCGCGTCGACGACGCCCGTCAGCTGCAGCATCCGGTCGGCCAGCGTCGACTTGCCATGGTCGATGTGGGCGATGATGCAGAAGTTGCGGATGATCGCCGGATCGGTCTGGCCCGGCTTGGGCGCGTTCTTCAAGGACACAGGCGACTTTCCGGAGGGGTATGGCGAGGTCCGGCCATTCTTCCACGCACGGCAGCCCGCCCACGAACTACCGGGTCGGCACCCAGAACCTGAGCTTCACACCACGCTGGTCCTCGAACACCCCGCCGGCTGCCTCGATCACCTTGCGGGACGCCACGTTGTCGTCGTCGCAGGTGAGCAGGGCGGGATCGATGCCGAGCGCGTGCACGTGCGGGAGCACGGCGCGCAGCATGGTCGTCGCATGGCCCTGCCGGCGTGCGGAGGGGCGGACCTCGTAGCCGACATGGCCGCCGAACTCCGCCAGCCACTCGGTGAGCAGGTGCCGGCACGAGATCCGGCCGAGGTAGGTGTCGCCCTCGACCAGCCACCAGGTGCTCTGCGGCACGTGCGTGGTGGGCCGCGGCGCGTGCGGGGTCGCGTCGGCCTGCAGGTAGCCCACGAAGTCGGCGAACCCGGCCTCGTCGGCCCAGCGGTCGCCGTACAGGCTGATCCAGCGACCGATCATCGAGCCGTCGTAGGCACGACCGTCGGCCACCAGCTCCTCGACGGCCTCCAGGAAGGACGCGCGGACACGGACGTGCGGCTCGATGAGTTCGGGCATGGACCGATTATCCGATTCACGTCGAGTCCAATTCTTCGGGAGGATGGCGCCATGTCGTCTGCGCCCGGTCCCTACCCCGCCCCCGTCGGCCAGACCGCCCGCCGGTTGGAGTGGTCGTTCCTGCCGCCCAACCTGCGCGCCTTCATCGAGCGCAAGTGCGGCTCCCCCGTGGTCGAGGCGATCTCCCAGACGTCCGGCTTCACGCCGGGCTTCGCCAGCGTGCTGGTGTGCGCGGACGGCTCGCGCCACTTCGTGAAGGCCGCCTCGGTCAAGGCCCAGCGACTCTTCGCCGACTCCTACCGCGAGGAGGCGCGCAAGCTCGCGGCCCTTCCTCCCGGCGTGCCCAGCCCGCGGCTGCTCTGGCACCTCGACGACGACTGGGTCGCGCTCGGCATCGAGTACGTCGAGGGGCGCGCACCGCACCGGCCCTGGCGCTCGGAGGACCTCGAGTCCGCCCTCGACGCCCTCGAGGTCGTCGCCGACCGGCTCACGCCGCCCCCGGCCGGACTGGTGCTGGACAGCGCCGAGGACGACTTCAAGCCCCTCGTCGCCATGTGGGACCACGTCGTGGCGACCCGGCCCGACCTGCCCCACGCCGAGGAGGCGGCGGCGCTCGCGGCCGGCTACGCCGAGGTGGTCGGGGGCGACACGCTCGTCCACACCGACATCCGCGACGACAACCTGCTCCTCGACGCCGAGGGGAAGGTGTGGATCTGCGACTGGAACTGGCCGATCGTCGGGGCCGCGTGGATCGACACCCTCTTCACCCTGGTCGGCCCGCGCGGCGACGGCCTCGACGTGGAGTCGGTGCTGGCCGCTCGCTCGCTGACACGCGACGTACCGGCCGAATCGATCGACCGCGTCCTGGCGCTCCTCACGGGCTACTTCCTCAAGTCCGCCGATGACCCGGTGCCGCCCACCTCACCGTTCATGCGCGACCACCAGCGCTGGCAGGGCGAGGTCTGCTGGCACTGGCTGTGCGAGCGCCGGGGCTGGGCGTGAGTCGTCATCGACTCGATTTGGGTGGTCGGGCGCCTCGGCAGTAGTCTTTCTCCTTGCATGTCCGGCGCCCAGCCCTGTCAAGGGTTTGTCGGCAGCCGACACACAGACTTTCCCTGACCAGCAACGAGCAAAGGTTCTCCTGTGGCCAACATCAAGTCCCAGATCAAGCGCAACAAGCAGAACGAGAAGGCGCGCGAGCGCAACAAGGCCGTGAAGACGGGCCTGAAGACCGCGGTGCGCAAGTTCCGCGAGGCCGTCGCCGCGGGCGACAAGGACACCGCCGTCGTCGCGGGCCGTGACGCCGCCAAGAAGCTGGACAAGGCCGCCTCCAAGGGCGTCATCCACAAGAACCAGGCTGCGAACCGCAAGTCGTCGATCGCGAAGCAGTCCGCCGCTCTCTGATCTTCTGACTCGTTCGCCCCGTCGCACTGCGGCGGGGCGTTCGTGCATTTTCAGTGCGCCGCGCGCGGAGCGGGTCAGCGCTTGCTGCGCAGGTCGGCGACGGTGAGCACCAACCGCTCGAGGGTGTACGCCGCGTCGTGGGCCTGGCCCTTGATGTCGGCGTCCGCCACTGCGACCGCACGGACCGCGGCCGAGATCCCGTCGGGGGTCCACGCGCGGGACTGGTCACGGACCTGCCGGACCTTCCACGGGGGCACGCCCAGGTCACGGGCGAGGTCGCCCTCGCGCTGGCCGTTGGGGGCACCGAGGAACCGGGCGATGCTGCGCGCCGAGCCGGCCATCGCCGAGGTGACCAGCACGGAGGCGGTGCCGCCGTCCATCGCCCAGCGCAGCGCCTCGAGCGCCTGGGCCTTGCGGCCGGCGAACGCGGCGTCGGCCACCGCGAAGGACTTGGCTTCGGCGCGGCCGCCGAAGTAGCGCTGGACCTTGTCGACGGTGAGCTGCTCGCCGGGGAAGTCGTTGGTCAGCTGGTGGGCCGCAGCGGCGAGCGAGCGCAGGTCGCCCCCGACCGCCGTCACCAGGAAGGCCGCGGCGTCGCCGGCGATCTTCGCGCCGTGACCGGCCACCTCGGCGCTCACGAAGCTCGTCAGGTCGGAGGCCTTGATCTCCTGCGACTTCACCTCGGTGACCGACGCGAGCTTGCGCAGCTTGGTCAGCAGGCCGCTGCCGCGCGGCCCGCCGCCGTGCACCAGCACCAGCGCGATGTCCTCGGCCGGCGCTGCGCCGTAGGAGAGGATCCCGTCGTAGCAGTCGTCGGGCAGCCCCTCGAGACCGCGCACGATGACGCAGCGGGTCGAGGAGAACAGCGACGGGGCAGCCATCTCCCCCAGGCTCGCCAGCGTCAGGTCGGAGGCCTCGGAGTCGGCGATCTCGGCCTCGGTGTCGAAGGTCTTCACGGCCGCCCGCACACCGGCGACGGTGCGCTCGCTGAGGAACTCCTCCTTGCCGGTGACGAGGATGATCCGGCCGAGGACCTGCGCTGCGGTGGGGGTGGAAGCCATGGTGGGGCAACCCTAGCCGCGACCGCGGACAGCGATCCCGTCGTCCGTCGCGAGCACCAGCACGTCGCCGTCGAGATCCGTGCGGCGGACGACCGCACCGGTCTGGGTCAGCGCCGTCACCACGCCCGGATCGGGGTGGCCGTAGTCGTTGTCGGCGCCCACCGAGACCAGCGCCAGCCGAGCCCGGAGCCCGGTGAGGAAGTCGAGGTCCTGGTGCCGGCTGCCGTGGTGCGGCACCTTCAGCACGTCGACGGCCAGGTCGGGGAGGGTACGGCGCAGCGCGAGCTGTCCCGGAGGCTCGATGTCGCCCGTGAGCAGGATGCGCACGCCGCCGACCTGCGCCAGCAGCACCACGCTGGCGTCGTTGGCCGCACTGCCGTCACCGACGCCGGCGGTGGGCGCGCCCGGCAGCGGCCACAGTGTCTGCAGCCTCACCGCCCCCACCTCACGGGTGAGGCCGTAGGCCGCGACCACCGGCGGCGCAGCCAGGGTGCGCCCGACGGCAGCGGCACCCTGGGGCGGGTCGACCATCGAGGTCACGTCGACCTCGCCGACCGTGCGGTCCTCCAGCACCCCGGACAACCCGTCGACGTGGTCGGCGTGGAAGTGCGTGAGCACCACGAGCGGCACGTGCGTGATCTCGAGCCGGTCGAGGCAGCGATCGATGAGCTCCGGGTCCGGACCGGCGTCGACGACCACTCCCGCTCCCGCCCCGGCGTTGAGCACCAGGGCGTCGCCCTGGCCGACGTCGCACATGGCCAGCACCCAGCCGGCGGTCGGCCAGCCCGGGGTCGGTGGCCGCGTCAGCACCGTCACGACCAGCAGCACCGAGCAACCGACCCCCGTGACCGGCGATCTCAGCAGGCGCGGTGCGGACACGACCACGGCGACGCACCCGAGCGTGACGACCGCCAGCGCCACCGGACCGGTCCCCCACTCGACGGCCGCCGTCGGCAGGGCCGCTCCACGCTGGGCCACCACCACGATCCACGACACGGACCAGGCCGCGGGAGCGGCCACCACCTGCCCGAGCGGGGTCCACAGGAGGCCCACGAGCCCGCCCGCCAGGCCGAGGACCGTCGCGGGCGCGACCGCCGGCGCGGCCAGCAGGTTGGCGATCACCGCGACCAGGCTGATCTGTCCCGAGATCGCCGTGACGACGGGGGTGCACGCGACCTGGGCCGCCAGCGGCACCGAGACCGCCTCCGCCACCCAGCGGGGCAGCCAGCGGGTCATGGCGTCTCGCCACGTCGGCGCCAGGAACAGGATCCCGCCGGTCGCCAGCACCGACAGCGCGAACCCGGCGGTCACCGCCAGCCCCGGATCGACGAGCAGCAGCGCGAACACGGCGGCGCCCAGGCACCGCGTGCCGCGCTCGCGGCCGTTGCTCCCCATGCCGATCAACGCCACCGTGCCCATCGCCGCCGCCCTGACCACGCTGGGCTCGGTCCGCGCGATCAGCACGAAGCCGACGATGCCGAGAGCCGCGAGGGCGTAGGTCCACCGGCCCCGCACACCGCACCACCGCCCGACGATCAGCAGGAAGCCCACGAGCAACGTCAGGTTGGTGCCGGAGACCGCGAGCAGGTGGGTCAGCCCGGTGGTGCGGAAGTCCTCGGCCAGCGCCGGATCCAGGCCGCTGTCGTCGCCCACCACCAGCGACGGCACCAGCTCGCGCGCGTGCTCGCCCCGCGGCGCCACGGACTCGCGGATCGAGGTGCGAACGGCGGCCGCCGCCCGCCACCAGGCGTCGGGCCCGGACTCCACGACAGGTGGCCCGCGCACCGACAGGACGCCCAGCACCGCCGCACCATGGCCGTCGTCGGGCGCCAGCCGGCCCGACACCCGCACCTCCGAGCCGAGGCGCACCGCCAGCCATGCGTCGTCGGCCAGCAGCACCACCGGCGCCCTCAGGGAGTACGTCGCCCCGCGGCCGGTCACGTGCGTGAGCGTCCCCCGGACCACCACGAGATCGCCGAACCGCCCGGCCACGGCGCGCGGGTCGCTCGTGATCGAGACCCGCGCGGACACGACCGCGCGCTGCGCCACCAGGTCGGCCACCGGGCCGGTCCCGAAGGGCGCCACCCGCAGCGTCGCCACGGCGACGACGGCCAGGGCTGCGATCGCGCACGCCAGCGCCGGCCAGGACCGGGCGCAGGCGGCCACCCCGAGCGCCAGCAGGGCCAGCGCGAGGCTCAGCCAGGCGGGCAGTCCCGCGGCAGCCAGTCCTCCCGACCAGGCGCCGACCCCCAGCAACGGCAGCCGAAGGTCTCGCACCACCTCCTCAGATCGTCACGTGCGGGGCGATCTCGGCCAGGGTCGCGTCACCGATGCCGTCCACCTCGAGCAGCTCCTCCACCGCGGTGAAGCCGCCGTGCTCGGTGCGCCACGACACGATCGCCCCGGCCGTCACCGGCCCCACCCCGGGCAGCGTCTCCAGCGTCACGGGGTCGGCGGTGTTGAGGTTGACCAGCGGCCCCGTCTGCCCGGGACCGGGTGTCGCCCCCAACGAGCCGACCACGCCCGCCGGGACCGGCAGTCCGACGAGGATCTGCTCCCCGTCCACCAGCGGTCGGGCCAGGTTGAGCGAGGCAAGGTCGACGCCTCGCCGTGCCCCACCGGCGGCCTCCACCGCGTCGACCACCCGCGAGCCCGGCGGCAGCACAGCGATGCCGGGGCTGCGCACCTTGCCGGCCACGTCCACGGTCACCTCGGCCGGCCCGGTCGCCGTCCCCGTCGCCGTCCCGGTGGCCGGCCCCGGTGGGATCGACGCCGGCGATCCGGGCGGGACCGGGGACGTGCTCACGAGCGGCTCGCTGACCGGAGCCAGCGCCGGCACCGGTTCGGGATCGGAGCGAACGGCCAGCCACGATGCCACCGCGACGGCCACCGCGACCACGATCGAGATGACCGCGACGTGGGCGCCCGTGAGGTGGAGCCGCGACACCAGGCCGTGGACCGGACCCCGGGAGGAGTGCCGCCCCGGGACGGGGACCAGGGGCACCTCGCCGAGGTCCGGCGGCGGCTCCGGGTGCAGGCCGCGCAGCTGGGTGTGGCGGTGAGCGACCGGCGGGTCGCGGCGGACCGCCGCGAGCTCGGCACTGAGCGTGGCGAGGCGGCGCGACACGGCCTCGGCGTGCTCGTCGCTGGTGGTGCTCCGCGGGTGGAGTGGGCGCATGCGACGAACCTAGGAAGCAGCGCCGCTGCTCGCCACCTGCCCGACGTCAGCCTGTGGACAACCCCGGCTCAGGACCCGTCATCCACAGGTCCAGCCGCATGAGTGGCCCGTCTCAACCCAGTCGCGGGGCCACGCACACCGCGACCATGCCGGGGCCGACGTGCGCACCGAGCACAGCGCCGAGCTCGCCGCACCAGATCTCGCGGCCCTCGAGGTTGTCGACCAGCCGGTCGGCCAGCTTCGAGGCCAGCTGCTCGGCACGCTCGGCGTTCGCGAGGTGGGCGACGTAGACGTCCACCGGCTCCTCCCCCGCTGCCTCGACCGCGAGGTCCTCCAAGCGCGCGAGCGCACGAGCGCCGGTGCGCACGCGCTCCAGGTTGGCGACCTTGCCGTCGGTGATGCTCAGCAGCGGCTTGACCGACAACGCGCCACCGAGGATCGCCGCGGCGGCCCCGATCCGGCCGCCCCGGCGGAGGTACTCGAGGGTGTCGACGTAGAACAACGAGGTCGCCGAGGCTGCACGCTCGCGAGCCGCCTGTGCCGCCTCGGACGCGGACCCACCGGCGTCGACGGTGTCCGCAGCGGACAGGGCGGCGTAGCCGGTGGCGGCTCCGACCTGGCGGCTGTCCACGCACGTCACGGGCACCGAGACCTGGGCGGACGCCAGCTGGGCCGACTCGAAGGTGCCGCTCATGTCGCCGGAGATGTGGACCGAGACGATCTCGTCCGCGCCCTCCCGCGCCAGTCGCTCGTAGACCTCGGCCATCGACGCCGGGTTGGGCCGCGACGTGCTGACGGGCACGAAGTCGGCGAGCGCCTGCGCCACGACGTCCGGGGTCGCGCCGTCGGCGCCCTCGTCGAGGACCTGGGCGCCGATCACGACCTGCAGGGGCACCACGACGATCCCCCGCGCGGCCGCCAGCTCGGGCGGGATGCTCGCGGTGGAGTCGGTGACGATCACGGTGCCGGACACAACGCAGAGGCTAGTGGGTCCGAGATGGTTGCCGTGTGCACCGACAGCCGGTTTGATGTGGGGGATGTCCGATGCTATCGGGAGCTTCGCTGACGAACTGCGCCTTGCCATCGACCGCCGTGGCCTGGGGCTCGAGCGGATCCGCGACCACCTCGACCAACGCGGCGTCTCGGTGAGCGTCGCCACGTTGAGCTATTGGCAGTCCGGTCGCAGCCTGCCGGGACGCAAGGCCTCGATCGCCGCCATCTCCCACCTCGAGGACGTGCTCGCCCTCGAGCGCGGCCACCTGCGCCGTACCCTCCCGCTCACGCGCGAACGACCCCGGCGCTGCGTCGTGCGCGACCTCGACGACCTGTGGCCGGACCCGGGCCATGCGGAGGTGCTGCACCGCCTCGACACCCGGTGGGACGCCGAGCTGGACCGGGTGACCCTGCACGACGTGCTCCGCCTCGGCGCAGATCGGCGCCAGCACAGCCTGACCGTCCGACAGGTGATGCGGGCCCGGTCCGACGGCCCCGACCGGCGCGTGGTGATGCACTGCCAGGACGACATCTCGGTCGGGCTGCCCGAGTTCCGGGCGATCCAGGGATGCGAGCTCGGGCGGGTCGAGCGCAGCGTCGAGCACGGCGTCGCCGGCGCCGAGCTGCTCTTCCACCGGCCACTGGCGCGCGGCGAGACGGTCGTCGTGGAGTACGAGTTCGTGGCGCTGGACGTCGGTCCACTCGAGTCGGAGTACACCCGCCGGCTGCGGATGCCGATGCGCGAATACCTCCTCCAGGTCGAGTTCCACCCCGATGCGCTCCCCGCGACGGCGATCGCCTTCACCGACGACCACGAGTCGGTGATCGACCTCGATCCGTCGCACCGAGGACACCTCGCCCACACCGACGCCACCCCCGGAACGACCGGCATCAGGTGGACCTGGGACGACGTCAACAACGGCTGAGTTAACTGTTAACGAACGCTCTGCCCTTGCCGGGACGGGTGGTTGTTGCGCAAGGTCAGCGACGTCCATCTGTCTCGGAAGGAAACCCAATGCTCATCCCCACACCCCCCAGGCTCGGCACCTCCGCCGTCGCCGCCCTCCTCGGCACCGCCCTCGTCTTCGCCCCCGGCACCGCTGGCGCGAACGACGAACCCGCACCGCAGCAGGCGCCCTCCGCCACCCAGTCCGACGATGGCCGCGCGCCGGTGATCGGCAACGCCGCCGACGGTCGCTACATCGTCGTCCTCGACAAGGGCGCCGGCCCCCGCAGCCTGTCGGCAGTGAAGTCCGATGCCCGCGCGAACGGCGCCCAGGTGACCCACACCTACAGCACCGTGCTCGACGGCTTCGCCGCCAAGCTCTCCCCCCGGGCCCTGCGCGGGATCCGCAACAACCCCCACGTCGCCTACGTCGAGGCCGACGCCCCGGTGCAGCTGAGCGACACCCAGTCACCCGCGACCTGGGGTCTCGACCGGATCGACCAGCGCGACCTCCCGCTGAACAACTCCTACACCTACACCCAGTCCGGCGCCGGCGTCACGGCGTACGTCATCGACACCGGCATCCGCACCACCCACGCCGAGTTCAGCGGCCGGGCGGTCTCGGGCTACAGCGCGATCGCGGACGGTCGCGGCACCGACGACTGCAACGGCCACGGCACGCACGTCGCCGGCACGGTCGGCGGTGAGACGTACGGCGTCGCGCAGGACGTGCGCCTGGTCGCGGTCCGCGTCCTCGACTGCAACGGCTCGGGCTCCAACTCCGGCGTCATCGCCGGCGTGGACTGGGTGACGCAGAACCACGCGGCCGGCGCCCCGGCCGTGGCCAACATGAGCCTCGGCGGCGGCGTCTCCTCGGCCCTCGACACCGCGGTCTCCAACTCGATCTCGGACGGCGTGAGCTACGCGCTGGCGGCGGGCAACGACTCCGGCGCCAACGCGTGCAACGGCTCCCCGGGACGCGTCGCGGCGGGCCTGACCATCGGTTCGACGACGAACACCGACGCCCGCTCGAGCTTCAGCAACATCGGCTCCTGCCTCGACATGTTCGCGCCCGGTTCGAGCATCACCTCGGCGTGGATCACCAACGACACCTCGACCAACACGATCAGCGGCACCTCGATGGCCACCCCGCACGTCGCGGGCGCGGCAGCGCTCTACCTGCAGGCCAACCCGTCGGCAACGCCGGCCACGGTGAGCAACGCGCTGATCTCCGCCTCGACGCCCAACAAGGTCACCAACGCCGGTACCGGTTCCCCCAACCGCCTGCTCTACATGGGCACCGGCACCACCCCGACGCCGACTCCGGACCCGCAGCCGACCGGCTGTGACGCCATGCCCGAGAAGGAGACCGGCTCGCTGACCAGCGGCGGCGTCGCCTACCACCCCGGTGCGAACGACTACTACTACTCGGCGGCGGGCACCCACGTGGGCTGCCTGTCCGGTCCGGCCAGCGCTGACTTCGACCTCTACCTGGAGCGCTGGAACGGTTCGTCGTGGGTGACGGTCGCGCAGAGCATCAGCTCGACGTCCGAGGAGAAGATCACCTACAACGCCACCGCGGGCTACTACTCGTGGCGCGTTGAGTCCTACTCGGGCTCCGGCAGCTACACGTTCGGGCTCGACCGCCCCTGATCACCCGGTAGCCCCCGCAACCGCTTCGTCGGACGTCCGCGTGACGTCCGACGGAGCGGTTTTGTGTGCGTGGGCTCAGACGACGATGTTGACCAGCTTGGGCGCGCGGACGACGACCTTGCGGATGGGGCGGCCGTCGATCGCGCGCACGACTGCCTCGTCGGCCAGCGCAGCGGCCTCCAGGTCGGCCTCGGAGATGTCGGGCGAGACCTCCAGGCGGCCGCGGACCTTGCCCTGGATCTGGACCACCGCCGTCACCGAGTCCTCGACCAGCAGCGCCTCGTCGACGACGGGCCACCCGGCACGGGCCACCGTCGGCTCGTGACCCAGGCGTTCCCACATCTCCTCGGCGACGTACGGCGCCACCAGCGACAGCAGGATCGCGACCGCCTCGACGGCCTCACGCACGGCCGGGTCGGCAGGACCGCAGCCGGAGTCGATCGCCTTGCGGGTGGCGTTGACCAGCTCCATGGTGCGCGCGACCATCACGTTGAAGCGGTGGACCTCGACCAGGTTGGCGGCCTCGTGCACCGTCTTGTGGGTCAGCTTGCGCAGGGTGGTGTCGCCGTCCGCCGGGGACGTCCCCGGCGCAGACGTCACGTCGCCGCTCAGTCGCCAGGCGCGCTGCAGGAACTTCAGCGCACCGCTCGGCGAGACATCGGCCCAGTCGATGTTGTCCTCGGGCGGGCTCGCGAAGACCAGCGTCAGGCGCACCGCGTCGACGCCGAACTCCTCCAGCTGCCCTCCCAGGTTGACGCCGTTGCCCAGCGACTTGCTCATCTTGCGGCCGTTGTTGATGACCTTGCCCTGGGAGAGGTAGGCCGAGAAGGGCTCGCCGAAGCTCAGCAGCCCCATGTCGCGCAGGGCCTTGGTGAAGAAGCGGGCGTACAGCAGGTGCAGCACCGCGTGCTCGTCGCCGCCGATGTAGATGTCGCACGGGCCCCACAGGTTGACCAGGTCGGAGTCGAACGCCTGGGTGTGGTCGTGCGGCGAGCAGTAGCGCAGGAAGTACCACGACGAGTCGACGAACGTGTCCATCGTGTCGGTGTCCCGCTTGGCCGGCCCACCGCACGTCGGGCAGGCGACGTTGACCCACTCGTCGGCCCCGCCCAGCGGCGAGACGCCCTTGGGCTTCAAGTCGGCACCGCGCAGCGCGGGCAGCTCGACGGGCAGCTGGTCGTCCGGTACGGCGACCTCGCCGTCGACCGGGCAGTGGATGATCGGGATCGGCGCACCCCAATAGCGCTGGCGCGACAGCAGCCAGTCGCGCAGGCGGAAGTTCACGGTCCCGCGACCCAGCCCCTGCTCCTCCAGGAAGGCGATCGTCGTGGCCTTGGCCTCGGCGACCGGCAGCCCGTTGATGTCGAGCGGGGCGTCCGTGCCGGGGGCGGGCGAGTTGATCGCCGGACCCTCGCCGTGGAACGCGTCGCCCTCGAAGTCGGCCGGCGGCTCGGTGGTGCGGATGATCGGCAGGCCCATGACCGTGGCGAACTCGAAGTCACGCTGGTCGCCGCCCGGTACGCCCATGACCGCGCCGGTGCCGTAGTCGGCCAGCACGTAGTCGGTGGCCCACACGGGGATCTGCTCGCCGGTGACCGGGTTGGTCGCGGTGACGCCCAGGTCGACGCCGGTCTTGGGACGGTCGGTCGAGAGCCGCTCGATCTCCGTCTCCTTGCGGATCTCCTCGCGGTAGGCCTCGAAGGCGGCCCGGTTGTCGTCGATCACCAGCTCGGCGGCCAGCGGGGCGTCCACGGCCACCACCATGAACGTGGTCCCGAAGATCGTGTCGGGTCTCGTCGTGTAGACCGTGACGGGCTCCTCGCGACCGGCGATCCGGAAGTCGACGTGCGCGCCCTCGGAGCGGCCGATCCAGTTGCGCTGGGCGTTGACGACCTTGTCCGACCAGGTCTCCTGCAGGTCGTCCAGCGAGTCCAGCAGCTCCTGGGCGTAGGCCGTGGTGCGGAAGTACCACTGCGTCAGCTCGCGCTTGGTGACCTCGGCGCCACAGCGCTCGCAGGCGCCGTCGACGACCTGCTCGTTGGCCAGCACGGTCTGGTCGTTGGGGCACCAGTTCACCGGCGAGTTCTTCCGGTAGGCCAGGCCCTGCTCCTTCAGACGCAGGAACAGCCACTGCGTCCAGCGGTAGTACTCCGGGTCGGAGGTGTTGAACCGGCGCGACCAGTCGAAGCTGACGGCGTACTTCTTGAACGACTCCAGCTGGGTGTCGATGTTGCCGTAGGTGTAGTCGGCCGGGTGGGCGTCGTTCCTGATCGCGGCGTTCTCCGCGGGCAGGCCGAAGGAGTCCCAGCCCATGGGGTTGAGGACCTCGTAGCCCTTCTGCCACCAGTAGCGCGCCAGCACGTCGTGCAGGGCCGTGACCTCGGCGTGACCCATGTGCAGGTCACCGCTCGGGTAGGGGAACATCGTCAGGGCGTAGCGCTTCTCGCGCTGGCCGGAGCGGACGACGTCGTCGTCGGCACGGAAGGGCTCGAGCTTGTCCCAGACCGGCTGCCACTTCGCCTGGACCGCCTCGACGTCGTACGTCGCCGCCTGGTCGTCGTGTGTCTCGCTCATGTGCCTACCGCCCTCGTGTGTTCCGGTTGCTGCTCGTGACATGAAAAAACCCCTCGCATGGAGGGGTAGCCGCGTGACGTTCCTGGGTGACAGGGAGTCAGCGCGGCTGGCCAAGAAGCAGGACCTGCGTGCTCATGGGGCCATGTTAGCCCCGAAAGGACGCCGACGACGACCCGGTTGGAGCCGGGTCGCCGCCGTGGACGTTCGAGGACTGGATCAGTGCACGAAGCTCGGCGTGAGCGGCGGGCTCCACCACTCGCCGTTGTTGGCCTTGATCGCACCGAGGAGGTGCAGCACGAAGGCGAACACCAGCGCCACCGCGAAGGTGACGAAGCCGATCAGCACGAACATCAGCGGGATCGAGATCAGCAGCACGATGCCGGTGATGATCTGGACGTTGAGCGAGTTGGCGGCGTGCGCACGCACGAACGGGCCGCGGTCCTTGTAGATCAGGTAGATCACCAGCGACCCGACGAAGCCGAGGAGACCGGCCGAGAGCACCATCGCGACCAGCGGGACGCCGTGCGCGATCGCGCCCATCGTCCGCTCCTGACCGGGCGAGATCGACTGCGGCTGCTGGGCATAGGGATTGGGTTGACTCATCTGGACCTCCTTGTGGTCTGTGGCCAACTCAACCACGGCGCCCGCCGTTTTCCATCCCGCTTCGGGGGTGCGTCAGGGTCGCCTCAGGGAGGAATTCGGGTCGACCCTCCAAGAACCCTTTGACAGTGGTCGTCCTCCTCGTGCATCCTGACCGCCCGGCCGCCGAGGTGGCCCGCGAGCTCGACCTGACCCATGCCAACGCGTCGTACCACCTCCGCGTGCTGCACGACGCCGGCGAACTGGTCGTCGAGAGCGAGGAGAAGATCCGGGGCGGTACGGCGAAGCGTTACCGCTACGTCGTCGGCGGCAACCCCGAGCGACCGGCCGGCCCGCCCGACGTCGAGGACCTCATCGCCTGGCAGGTCGCCACCAACGCGGAGGTCGTCCGGCGCCTGGCCCAGCGCGTGGCAGGCCCGACCAGCTCCTCCGACATCGAGACGTGGGTGACCCCCGAGGTCTGGCAGCGCGCGGTCGACTCGATCCGGGAGGCGATGATCCTGCTGCACGAGGAGGCCCGGCCGCCCCGGACCGAGGGCACGATCCACGTCAGCGCCTCGTCGCAGGCCTTCGTGATGGACGACCCGTCATGACGTGGGCCGACGCCGTACAACCCCTGCGCCAGCGCAACTTCGCGTGGTACTTCGGCTCCCGCTTCGTCAACACCCTCGGCAACATGATGGCCAACATCGCGTTGACCTTCGCCGTCCTCGACATCACCGACTCGGCCGCCGCGCTCGGGCAGGTGCTGGCCGCCCACACGATCCCGATGGTGCTGCTCCTGCTGTGGGGCGGCGTGATCTCCGACCGCTTCCCGCGCGAGCTCGTCATCCAGGTCTCCAACGTCGCGTCCGCGCTCACCCAGGGCCTGATCGCGTTCCTCGTGCTCACCGGCACCGCCGAGCTGTGGATGCTGATCGCGCTGTCGGTCGTGCACGGCGCGGTCTCGGCCATCTCCTTCCCCGCGATGGCGAGCCTGCTCCCCCAGCTCGTCCCCCGCGACCAGCTGCAGCCGGCCAACGCGCTGATGTCGCTGACCCGCAACGGGCTCACGGTCCTCGGCCCGACCCTCGGCGCGCTGCTCGTCGTGACCGTCGGTGCCGGCTGGGCGCTCGCCATCGATGCCGCGACCTGGCTGATCGCGGCCCTGCTGCTCATCCCGGTGAAGGTCCCGCGGGCCGAGAAGTCGGCCGAGCAGAAGAGCACCATCGCCGAGCTGCGCGAGGGCTGGAGCTTCTTCATCGGCACCACCTGGCTGTGGGCGGTCGTCCTCGGCTTCGGGTTCCTCAACATGATCCACAACGGGGCGCTCTTCGTCCTCGGTCCTGTCGTCGCCGAGGACACCATCGGTCGCCAGGGCTGGGGCTACGTCCTCTCCGCGGAGGCCCTCGGCCTGCTCGCCATGGCGGTCGTCCTGCTGCGCGTGCCGCTGCGGCGCCCGCTCTTCTGGGGCATGCTCGCCATCGCGTTCGCGTCGGTGCCGATGATCGTGCTCGGCGTCGACCCCCACCTCGTGGCCCTCGTCTGCGCCGCGTTCGTCGCGGGCGCCGGCATCGAGGTGTTCTCGATGGGCTGGAACCTCGCCATGCAGGAGAACATCGACGACCGGATGCTCTCGCGCGCCTACTCCTACGACGCCCTCGGCTCCTTCGTCGCGATGCCCGTCGGCCAGCTCGCCTGGGGTCCGCTCGGTGCCGCCTTCGGCAACTCGCGCGTCCTGGTCGTCTCGGGCATTGCGTACGCCGCCATCTGCCTGCTCGTCCTCACCTCGCGCTCGGTCCGCGACCTGCCACGGCGGGCCGCCACGGACGACGCCCTCGAGGTCGCCACGGGCGGTGGCTGACCAACCGTCTTCATCGACCCGAGGCGTTGCTGATCCACCGCTCGGGAGGGTGGCTAGGGTCTGGCCATGACCACTCCTGACATGTTCCGCCTCGACGGCAAGATCGCCATCGTCACCGGCGCCTCCAGTGGCATCGGCGTCGCCTTCGCCCAGGCCCTCGCCGAGGCCGGCGCCGACCTCGTCCTCGGCGCCCGCCGCGTCGAGAAGCTCGCCGACACCGCCAAGCTCGTCGAGTCCACCGGCCGTCGTGCCCTCACGGTCGCTACCGACGTGGCCGACCCCGAGCAGTGCCAGGCCCTCGTCGACGCCGCGATGGCGGAGTTCGGTCGCGTCGACGTGCTCGTCAACAACGCCGGCGTCGGCACCGCCATCCCCGCGACCCACGAGACGCCCGAGCAGTTCCGCTCCGTCATCGACGTCAACCTCAACGGGTGCTACTGGATGGCGCAGGCCTGCGGCCGGGTCATGCAGCCCGGGTCGTCGATCATCAACATCTCGTCGGTGCTCGGCATCACCACCGGCGGTCTCCCCCAGGCGGCCTACAGCGCGTCCAAGGCAGGTCTCAACGGCCTGACCCGCGACCTGGCCCAGCAGTGGATGGAGCGCAAGGGCATCCGGGTGAACTCGATCGCGCCGGGCTTCTTCGCCTCCGAGATGACCGACACCTACCCCGACGGCTACCTCGACCTCGCCATGCAGCGTGTGCCCGCCCGCCGCAAGGGCGACCCCGCCGAGCTCGCCGCGACCGTCGTCTTCCTCGCCTCCCCCGCCGCCGGCTACATCACCGGCCAGACCCTGCCTGTCGACGGCGGTATGACGATCGCCTGACGCTCGTCAGTCGGTGACGACGCCCGCGCCACCGCCCGCGGTGGCGCGCCACGCCCGCGGCTCCGCCCAGCCGCGCTCCGCGAACTCCCGCACCACCGCCTCGGTCGCGGGAGCCACCGCCTCGTCGGGCAGCAGCGCGATCGCCGAGCCGCCGAAGCCACCCCCGGTCATCCGGGCGCCGAGGGCGCCCTGGGCCAGGCAGGTCTCCACGGCCACGTCGAGCTCGGCGCAGGACACCTCGAAGTCCTCGCGCAGCGAGGCGTGGGACTCCGTGAGCCGGGCTCCGAACGCCTCCACATCGCCAGACGAGAGGGCCGTGACGCACGACGTGACGCGCTCGATCTCGGTGAGGACGTGCCGGGCCCGGCGCGCGACGACCTCGTCGTCAGCCAGGGCCTCCAGGGCCGCCGACGGGTCGGTGACCTCGCTGAGCAGGCCGACCCCGAGTCGGCGAGCGGCCTCCTCGCAGGAGGCCCGCCGATCGGCGTACCCACCGTCGGTCAAGGCGTGCGAGGCGCGGGTGTCGACGACGAGCAGCGCCAGGCCGTGGACCTCCGGCTGCCAGCGGACGTGCGTGGTGGACCCCGTCGCCGTGTCGAGCAGGAGCGCGTGGCCGGCGCGGGCGAGCAGCGACACGGTCTGGTCCATGCCGCCCGTGGGTGCGCCCGCGACCTCGCGCTCCGCGCGGATGCAGTCCTCGATCAGCTGGCGCCGGTGCGCCTCGCTGTCGCGCTGCCCCAACGCCTCGCCCACGGCCAGCGCGACCGAGCACTCGAGGGCCGCCGAGCTGGACAGCCCTGCGCCCACCGGCACGTGTCCGTCCACCAGCACGTCGAGGCCCGGCAGCTCCACGCCGCGCTCGCGCATCGCCCACAGCACCCCCGTGACGTAGGCCGCCCAGCCGGCGGCGTGACCCGGGCCCAGCGTCCCCACGTCACCTGTCCAGGGCGCCGGCTCCTGCCTGCTCCGGACGGTCACGAGGCCGTCGGCGCGCAGGCGGACAGCGGCGTACGTCGACAGCGCGAGCGCCATCGGCAGGCAGCGTCCGCCGTTGTAGTCGACGTGCTCGCCGATCAGGTTGACCCGGCCCGGGGCGGACGCGACTGCGTCGGGCCGGGCGTCGAGGTGGGCCGCGAAGTCGGCGCGGAGCCGCTGCGCGCTCACGCGGACCCGTCGGTCCCGAGCCAGCGACCCCGGCGCATGACCCGGCGGACCCGGGTGGACTCGTCGAGGACGACGAGGTCGGCGTGCGCGCCGGGCTCGATGCGCCCGATGGCGTCGCACCCGAGCACCCCGGCCGGGGTGAGGGTGACGGCGTTGACGGCCTCCACGAGGTCGACACCGGCGACGTGCACGGCGTGCCGCAGCGCCTGCGCGAGGGTGATCGCGCTGCCCGCGATGGCGCCGGAGGGCTGGGCCCTGGCCACGCCGTCCGCGACGTCCACGACGAGGTCGCCGAGGCGGTAGCGACCGTCGGTGCCCGCGGCGGCGGCCATGGCGTCGCTGACGAGGGCGAACCGGCCCGCTGCTGCCCGGGCCGTCGCGTTGAGCACCGACGGATGGAGGTGGACTCCGTCCGCGATCAGCTCCACGACGACCTCGGGCCGCTCCAGCAGGGCGAGGACCAGGCCGGGCTCACGGTGGTGCGGGGCGCGCGCGCCGTTGAACAGGTGGGTCGCCACCCGAACGCCCGCGTCGACGGCCTCCTGGGCGAGCGCGTAGGTCGCATCGCTGTGACCGAGCGCGGCGATCACACCGAGGTCGAAGAGGTGCTTCACCGCCGCCAGGCCGCCGGGGCGCTCGGCGGCCAGCGTCACCATGCGTACGGCGCCGGGAACCGCGTCGAGGAGCCGGTCGACCTCGTCGAGCGCCGGGTCGCGGAACAGCTCCGGGTCGTGCGCCCCGCAGTGCTCGGCCGAGAGCCACGGGCCCTCGAGGTGCACGCCGAGCAGGTCGCCGGTGGCCACGAGCGGCGCCAGCGCCCTGATCTGCTGCTCGAGCGAGTCGAGGGTCCCGGTGACGAGACTGGCGACCGACGAGGTCGTGCCGTGGCGTCGGTGGGCGTCCAGGACGACGCGGGCGGCGTCGGCCCCCTCGGAGAACGACTCCCCACCACCCCCGTGGCAGTGCAGGTCGACGAAGCCCGGTGCCAGCGCGACGGCTCCGAGGTCCAGGGCGGGCGTGCTCGGCTCGCCACCGGTCACGTCGGTGATGCGGCCGCCCTCGACGTGCACCCAGCCCGGGGCGTGGACGGTCTCGGGGGTCAGCACGCGGTCGGCCCGCAGCAGCAGTGCGGGCTCGTTGTTCACAGTGCCTCCGTGGGTCCGGTGCGCATGGACGGGTCGAGGCTCATGTGCAGGGCGTAGCGGTCGCCTCGGTACCAGCTCGTGACGTGCTCGACCGGTCTCCCGCCGCTGCGTGAGCGGCGCTCGAAGGCCAGCAGCGGCGCGCCCACGGGCACCTGGAGCAGCTCCGCCTGCCGGGCGTCCGCTGCGCTCGCCCACACCGTCTGGTCCGCCGCGTCGACCGGGGTGTCGTAGGCGGTCGAGAGCAGGGCGTAGAGCGACCCGGTCAGGTCGTGGGCGTCGAGGTCGGTCACGAGGTCGGCGTTGACCCAGTCGACCTCGAGCGCCATCGGAGCACCGTCGGCCAGTCGGACGCGCTCGAGCCGCCAGCCGGCGCAGCCGCCGAAGAAGGCGGCGACCGCTCCCGTCGTCGGCTGCCGCGAGACCCCGACGAGCGTCGAGGACGGCGCCAGTCCACGCCGGCGCATGTCGTCGCTGAACGACGCCATGTGCAGGTTGCTGCGGACCCGGTCTCGGGCGACGAAGGTGCCCTTGCCCTGCGCGCGCTCCAGCACCCCGTCGTTGACCAGGGAGTCGATCGCCGTGCGCACGGTGGTGCGGCTGATGTCGTAACGCTCGGTCAGCGATCGCTCGGAGGGCATCGGGCTCCCCGGCTCCAGCGAGCCGGCGAGCGCAGCCAGCGTGCGCTGCAGGGCGCGGTGCTTGGGCTCGGGGTCGCCGGCGGCGAGGAGGGGGGCGGAGTCGTGCGTCACGCACGGCAAGATACCACCACTGGTCCGGTCCAGTGCGGCGCTCGTGATCGCCTCGCCACCCGCTCGACACTGTCGATTGACTCAGGTGGTACGTACCACTACCGTCGCAGAGGAACGCCGACGCGGAAGGACGTGCTGTGGAAGTCATCATCGTGGAGACCGTCGAGGAGGTCGCGCGGGTCGCAGCCGACGGCATCAGCGAGCTCTGCGAGAGGAACCCCCGAGCCGTCCTGGGCGTGGCCACCGGTTCGAGCCCGGTCGGCGTCTACGACGAGCTGGGCCGCCGCGTCGCCGCGGGCGAGCTGTCGCTCGCGCAGGCGCGGGCGTTCATGCTCGACGAGTACGTCGGGCTCCCCGCGACGCACCCCGAGCTCTACCGCAACGTCATCCAGCGCGACTTCGCCGACAAGGTGGACATCGAGGCCGACGCCATCGCCGGCCCCGACGGAGGTGCCGACGACCTGGCCGCTGCGTGCGCGGCGTACGAGCAGGCGATCGTGGACGCGGGCGGCGTCGACCTGCAGCTCCTGGGGATCGGCACGGACGGACACGTCGCCTTCAACGAGCCCGGCTCCTCGCTCGCCTCGCGGACCAGGATCAAGACCCTGACCCGGCAGACCCGCGCCGACAACGCCCGCTTCTTCGGCGACCGGCTCGACGACGTCCCCCAGCACTGCCTCACCCAGGGCATCGGCACCATCCTCGTCGCGCGACACCTGCTGCTGGTGGCCACCGGCCGGCACAAGGCGGAGGCCGTGCACCACCTCGTCGAGGGCCCGGTCACGGCGATGTGGCCGGCGAGCGCCCTGCAGCTGCACCCGCACGTGACGGTCGTCCTCGACCCGGGCGCCGCCTCGCGCCTGCAGCTCGGCGACTACTTCAAGGAGACGTACGCCGCCAAGCCGGCGTGGCAGGGACTCTGACACAGCAAAAACGCCGGCCCGGGGCCGGCGTTTCTGTGATGGTGGAGGTGAGGGGACTCGAACCCCTGACCCTCTGGTGCGGTCCGCCGAGTCCCCTCATCTCGAGGAAACTCGGCCCCACTCGGCCACACACCGCCTGACCTGCGACGACGCTCTGAATCGTGTTCGTTGTCGACTCACGATACCGCGCGGTCTCGGGCCATTTTGTCCCGAATCGGGCCATCTGCGACTCCAAAGTGCTGCTTTTCTGCTGCTCCCGGCGCTACCCGACGCACTGCCGCCACGCGACAGCTTCGGACTCACCACCTGCAAGCGCCTGCCCATCGGACCAGCCAAAAATCAACCTCTTCAAACTTGGGCGCGGTTCACATCGACGCAGATCAAGATGTCACCGATCCGTGCAGCAGACCCACCCCCGTCCGAGAGCCGGGTGTACTGCGTGTCTGGCCGCTTGCGATCTCAGGCGACGCCAAGACGGCTGGACGTGCCTCGCGTCTGGTATCCATGACCGCATGCTGCTGCGCCAGATGGAATATCTCGTCGCCCTGGCGCGCGAAGGACACTTCGGACGCGCGGCGGAGGCGTGCCATGTGTCGCAACCGGGGCTCTCGGCCGGCATTCGCAAGCTCGAGGCCGAGCTAGGGGTGCAAATAGTCCAACGTGGCCAACGCTTCGAGGGATTGACCCCCGAGGGCGAGGAGATCCTGCGTTGGGGGCAGCGCGTCCTCGCCGAGCGGGCCTCGCTCGGTCAGACGCTATCGAGCATGCGCGAAGGCGCGTCCGGGGTTCTCCGCATCGGCGCAATCCCGACGGCGATGAGCGTCTCCCCGCTGCTCATCGCACCGCTCGCCGAACTCCATCCCTTGGTGACCTTCTCGCTCGAATCGCTGTCCTCACGCGAGATCGCCAGCCGGCTCAACGACTTCGACATCGACGTGGGCATGACCTATGTCGACGGTGAACCGCTCGGCCGCGTACGGGTGGTCCCGCTCTATCGCGAGACCTACCTGTTCCTCACCCCGGCCGAGGGCGAGTATGCGGACCGGAAATCGATCACGTGGGCCCAGGCAGCCGCGGCGCGACTCTGCCTGCTCGCGCCCGTGATGCAGAACCGGCGCATCCTCGACGGCTACTTCGCCGAGGCCGACGCGGAGGCCAAGCCCATTGTCGAGACCGACAACATCTCGGCCGTCTATGCGCACGTGGCCGCGATGCGACTGTCCAGCGTCATCCCCCACACCTGGCTGCACAGCTTCAACGTTCCCGAGGGCACCCGAGTACTGCCCCTGCCCCAGCCCAAGCGTCCCCTTCACGTCGGACTCGTGCTGGCCGGCAGCGGTCCCGAGCCCCTGCTCGCTCGCGCGCTGGTCAAGACGGCCCGTCAGGTGGACTTCGCCCGGGTGCTGGAAGACCTGAAGAAGTCGCTTCCTTCATAGAATTCGGTTATCAACGGATCCAAGTTGGGACTTTGACCTTCGTCACACCCGACCCTAGGTTCTTGGCACGAGGGGGAGTCAGCCGCCCATCAACCTGTCCCCCGCAGCGGCCTCACAAGGTCACGATCACACGCCGGTTCACCCCACGGGGGGATGTCCACGCCATCGCTCCCTGATGTGCTCAGCCGATCACATCTGGCCCGCAGTTCACCGTCTGACCTCATCTCTGGAGGTGCGCCTTGTCCGCCCTGTCGTTCCTGGATCGCGAACACACCATTGCTCCACCCGGCTACAGCCGTTGGCTGATCCCGCCGGCAGCCCTGGCCATCCACCTCTGCATCGGCCAGGCCTACGCCACCAGCGTGTACAAGATCGCGCTGGTCGAGCACTTCGGCGCGAGCTTGACCTCCGTCGGCTACATCTTCTCCGTAGCGATCGTGATGCTCGGTGTCTCAGCGGCGCTCTTCGGCACCTGGGTCGACCGGGTGGGCCCTCGGAAGACGATGTTCACCGCGGCCTGCTGCTGGGCCTCCGGCTTCCTGGTCGCTGCGCTCGGCATCCAATCCGGTCAGCTGTGGCTGGTCTATCTCGGCTACGGCTTCATCGGTGGAATCGGACTGGGTCTCGGCTACATCTCACCAGTGTCCACGCTGATCAAGTGGTTCCCCGATCGGCCCGGGCTGGCCACCGGCATGGCAATCATGGGCTTCGGTGGTGGCGCGATGGTTGCCTCCCCGTTGTCGCAGAAGCTGCTCGTGGCGTACGGCGGTGACACCTTCGGCGGGGACGCCGTCATGAAGCTTTTCCTCACCCTCGCCGTCATCTACTTCGTCTTCATGATGTTCGGCGTCTTCACCGTCAAGGTCCCGCCCCCGGGCTGGGCTCCGGCGGGCTTCGACCCGAGCACGATCAAGTCCAAGAAGATGGTGACCTCGAACCACGTCTCGGCGGCCAATGCGATCAAGACGCCGCAGTTCTGGCTGCTGTGGACCGTGCTGTTCTGCAACGTCACCGCGGGAATCGGAATCCTGGAAAACGCCAAGCCGATGCTGGAGGACTTCTTCCGAGATGACAGCGGCAACTCGACGGTGGCGGCCGCCACTGCGGCCGGATTCGTCGGCCTGCTCTCACTGGGCAACATGACCGGCCGATTCGCCTGGTCCACGACCTCGGACTACCTCGGCCGGAAGATGACCTACGTGATGTACCTCGGCGGTGGGATGCTGCTGTTCTTCGGTGTTGCCACGATCGGCGAAACCTCGACCGGCCTCTTCGTTCTACTGATGGTGCTCATCATCTCCTATTACGGCGGTGGCTTCGCCACCGTGCCGGCCTACCTGCGAGACCTGTTCGGCACCTTCCAGGTTGGCGCGATCCACGGCAGGCTCCTCACTGCCTGGTCGGCAGCGGGCATCGCCGGACCGCTGATCATCAACGCGATCCTCGATGCCCAGGGCAAGGAGCCTGGCACCCTGATCGCGGGCGACTATCGCAGCCCGATCCTCATCATGGTCGGCATCCTTGCGGTCGGCTTCGTCGCCAACCTGCTCATCACTCCGGTCTCCGACGGCTTCCACGAGAAGGGAGCCGTAGTCGACGCCGTCGACCGCCACCACAAGCAGGACACCGGCGTTGAGCCGGAGGACATCCCGATCATCGAGGAGGAGCTGATCGCGCAGCGCCGCCTTGAGACCGACCCCGACCTGCGACCCAACTGAAAACCCTCGCATCCAGGAGGAACACACATCATGAACGCAGAGCACCACGTCGACCACACCGCGCGGATCACGGCCTCGTGGGCCCTCGTCGGGATCCCGCTCGGCTACGGCCTCTTCAACGCGATCAAGGCGGCCGCGCAGCTCTTCGCCTGACCCGCCGCCGCCGACCAACCGCCTCGATCCGACGAGGAGCAGCGCATGACCATCCAGACAACCACGGATCTCCAGGAAGTCGTCGAAGCGGTCGTCCGGGAGCATCGCGACGAACGAGGTCCGCTCCTGGTCGTCCTCCAGGACATCCAGCGGCGGATGGGGCATCTCGATCCTGACGTCGTGCCGCTCGTGGCATCCGCCCTCAACCTCTCTCGGGCCGACGTGCACGGAGTCGTGACCTTTTACCACGACTTCCACGAAGCGCCTCGGGGCGCCGTGACCATCAAGCTGTGCCGGGCCGAGGCCTGCCAGTCGATGGGAGCGGAGGCCGTCGTCGCCGAAGTCAAGGACCTCCTCGGCATCGGGATCGCGGAGACCGCGGCCGACGGCTCGGTGAGCCTCGACCAGGTCTTCTGCCTGGGCAACTGCGCCCTGGGACCCGCCGCCCAGATCAACGGTCGCCTGTACGGACGGGTCGACCGGGACACCATCCTCGACGTTCTGCGGAGTGATCTGCAGGGCGAGACCCTGAGTGAGGCGCCGTGATCACCGTCTACGTTCCCTGCGACTCCGCTGCCCTCTCGATCGGCGCGGATGAGGTCGCGATGGCGATCGAGTGCGAGGCTGCCCTGCTCGGTCTCGAGATCGACCTGGTCCGCAACGGCACCCGCGGCATGCTGTGGCTGGAGCCCCTGGTGGAGGTGGCGACTCCCGCCGGCCGCATCGGCTACGGCCCGGTCCGGCCCGAGGCCGTCGCGGACCTGATCGCGGCCGGGCTGCTCGACGGAGCCGACCACGAGCTCAACCTCGGTGTGGTCGACGAGCTGCCGTGGATGCGCGACCAGCAGCGGCTCTGCCTGGCCCGGGTCGGCATCACCGACCCGCTCTCGCCCGAGGACTACGTCGCCAACGGCGGCAACGCAGGGCTCCGGCGGGCGCTGTCCATGCCACCCGCCGACGTCATCGCCGAGGTCACCGAGTCCGGCCTGCGTGGCCGGGGCGGCGCCGGGTTCCCGGCCGGCATCAAGTGGAAGACGGTTGCCGACACAGAGGACGACCTGAAGTTCGTCTGCTGCAACGCCGACGAGGGCGACAGCGGCACCTTCGCCGACCGGATCGTCATGGAGGGCGATCCGTTCAGCCTGCTCGAGGGCATGACCATCGCCGGCTACGCCGTGGGCGCCTCCGAGGGCTACATCTACCTGCGTTCGGAGTATCCCGACGCCGCTGCCACCACCGGGCAGGCGATCGAGACGGCCCGCGAGCAGGGCTGGCTCGGTGACGATGTCCTCGGCTCCGGGTTCAAGTTTGACATCCACCTCCGGCTCGGTGGCGGCGCCTACATCTGCGGCGAGGAGACCTCGATGCTCGAGTCCCTCGAGGGCAAGCGCGGCATGGTCAGGGCCAAGCCGCCGATCCCCGCCATCACCGGCCTCTTCGGCAGACCGACCGTGGTCAACAACGTCCTCACCCTGACCAGCGTCGGGGCGATCCTCGCCGACGGTGGTCAGGGCTACGCCGCCCTCGGCCTCGACCGCTCCCGGGGCACCCAGGTGTTCCAACTGGCCGGCAACATCAAGCACGGTGGCGTCTTCGAGTCGGCCTTCGGCATCTCGCTCGAGAAGCTCGTGAACGAGTACGGCGGCGGGACCCTCAGTGGACGCCCCCTCCGCACGGTCCAGGTCGGCGGTCCCCTGGGTCAGTACATCCCCGCTGACGGCCTCGACATCCCCACCGATTACGAGGCATTCGCCGCGGCCGGAGCGATGCTCGGACATGGCGGGATCGTGGTGTTCGACGACACCGTCAACATGGCCTCGATGGCGCGCTTCGCGATGGAGTTCTGCGTCGCGGAGTCGTGCGGCAAATGCACGCCCTGCCGTGTCGGCTCGGTGCGCGGGGTGGAGACCATCGACAAGATCGTCGCCGGGGTGGACCGCGACCGGAACCTCACGCTGCTCAACGATCTGTGCGACCTGATGGTCGACGGATCCCTGTGTGCGATGGGCGGGCTGACCCCCAACCCCGTCAGGAGCGCGCTTCAGCACTTCCCGGAGGACTTCTCGACCTTGGAGGCAGGACAATGACCCTGTACGCCGACCACGACCTCGGCACGCCGGCACCTGCGCAGGACGCACCGCCGCTGACCCTCGAGATCGACGGGGTGTCGGTCACGGTGCCCCAGGGAACGTCGGTGATGCGCGCCGCGGCGCTCGCCGGCATCGACGTCCCCAAGTTGTGCGCGACCGACAGCCTCGACGCGTTCGGCTCATGTCGCCTGTGCCTCGTGGAGGTCGAAGGCGGTCGGGGCACTCCGGCGTCATGCACCACTCCGTGCGCTGACGGCATGAAGGTGAACACGCGCACCGACAAGGTCGACAAGCTCCGTCAAAGCGTCATGGAGCTGTATCTCTCCGACCACCCCACCGACTGTCAGACCTGTTCACCGACGGGTGGTTGCGAGCTCCAGGATCTCGCCACCACCGTGGGTCTGCCCGACATGCGCTACGGCCTCGAGGGCATCAACCACCTCAATCTGCCGGTGGACGACAGCAACCCCTACTTCACCTTCGACCCGACGTCGTGCATCTCCTGCTCGCGTTGCGTCAGGGCGTGCGGCGAGATCCAGGGCACTTTCGCGCTCACGATCGAGGGCCGTGGCTTCGACTCGAAGGTGTCCGCCAGCGCCGGGGAGACCTTCCTGGAGTCGGAGTGTGTCTCGTGCGGCGCCTGCGTCGCGGCCTGCCCCACGTCGGCACTGCAGGAGAACTCGGTGATCGAGCTGGGCCTGCCGACGCGCACCGTCAAGACCACCTGCGCCTACTGCGGCGTGGGCTGCTCGTTCAACGCCGAGCTCCAGGGTGACGAGCTCATCCGGATGGTTCCGGACAAGACCGGTGGGGCCAACGAGGGCCACGCCTGCGTCAAGGGCCGCTTCGCGTACGGCTACGCCAGCCACGAGGACCGCCAGCTGAACCCGATGATCCGCGAGAGGATCACCGACGACTGGCAGGTCGTCGACTGGGACACCGCGATCAACTATGTCGCCCAGAAGATGAAGACCATTCAGACCGAGCACGGCGTCGGCGCGATCGGGGGCATCACCTCGTCGCGAACGACAAACGAGGAGGTGTACGTCGTCCAGAAGATGGTGCGAGCCGCGTTCGGGAACAACAACGTCGACACCTGCGCCCGCGTGTGCCACTCCCCCACCGGTTACGGACTCAAGCAGACCTTCGGGGAATCGGCCGGCACCCAGGACTTCCGCTCGGTCGCCAAGGCGGACGCCATCGTCGTCATCGGCGCCAACCCCACCGACGGGCATCCGGTGTTCGCGTCCCGGATGAAGCGTCGGCTGCGCGAGGGCGCACAGCTGGTCGTGATCGACCCCCGCCGGATCGACCTGGTCCGGTCGCCGCACATCGAGGCCGCCTACCACTTGCCGCTTGCCCCGGGCACCAACGTCGCGATGGTCAACGCGCTGGCCCACGTGGTGGTCACCGAGGGTCTCGTCGACCGGGCCTTCGTGGACGCGCGCTGCGAGGACTTCGATGGTTGGGCCGAGTTCATCTCGAGCCCGGAGCACAGCCCCGAAGTCGCCCAGGAGGTCACCGGCGTCCCGGCCGAGGACATCCGCGCTGCCGCCCGTCTGTACGCCACTGCGGAGAACGGAGCCATCTACTACGGCCTCGGTGTCACCGAGCACAGCCAGGGTTCGACGATGGTGATGGGCATGGCCAACCTCGCCATGGCGACCGGCAACATCGGTCGCGAGGGAGTGGGAGTCAATCCACTGCGCGGCCAGAACAACGTGCAGGGCTCCTGCGACATGGGTTCCTTCCCGCACGAGCTGCCCGGCTACCGGCACGTCTCCGACGACGCCGTGCGGGAGGTGTTCGAGAAGCTTTGGGGCACCCGCATCACACCCACCCCGGGGTTGCGGATCCCCAACATGTTCGACTCCGCGCTGGACGGCTCGTTCCGCGGGCTCTACGTACAGGGCGAGGACATTGCCCAGTCCGACCCGAACACCAGCCACGTCTACGCCTCGTTGAAGTCGCTGGACCTGCTGGTGGTCCAGGACCTCTTCCTCAACGAGACCGCGCAGCTGGCGCACGTCTTCCTGCCCGGCACATCCTTCCTGGAGAAGGACGGCACCTTCACCAACGCCGAGCGCCGCATCAACCGGGTCCGTCCCGTGATGGCGCCCGCCACTGGAAAGCACGAGTGGCAGATCCCGTGCGACATCGCGCAGGCGATGGGCTATGACATGTCGTACGACGACCCCAGCCAGATCATGGATGAGATCGCGACCCTGACGCCGACGTTCAAGGGGGTCTCCTTCGCCCGGCTCGACGCCCTCGGCAGCGTCCAGTGGCCGTGCAACGACGAGGCACCCGAGGGCACCCCCACGATGCACGTCGAGGACTTCACCCGGGGCAAGGGCCGCTTCATGGTGACGACGTTCGTACCGACCACGGAGCGGGCCACCCGCAAGTTCCCGCTGATCCTGACCACCGGCCGGATCCTGAGCCAGTACAACGTCGGCGCCCAGACCCGGCGGACGCCGAACGTGATGTGGCACGCCGAGGACATCTTGGAGATCCATGCCAGCGACGCCGAGATGCGGGGCATCCACGACGGCGACGAGGTGACCATCACCAGCAGGACGGGCGAGACCGTGCTGCGCGCGGTGATCTCGGATCGAATGCCGCCCGGGGTGGTCTACACGACCTTCCACTACCCGCTCAGCGGCGCCAACGTCGTCACCACGGACAACTCCGACTGGGCGACGAACTGCCCTGAGTACAAGGTGACCGCCGTCCAGGTCACGGTGGGCACCGGCCTGCACGACACCGACGTCGAGCTCGCCGCACGGGCGGCGCGATGATCACCGCCCCGGCGCTCCGGCTGGCCGGCGACATCCTGGCCCAGTTCCGGCACCTGCCCGACGACCAGGCGGTCGACACCGTCGCCAACCACATCCGGATGTTCTGGGACCCGCGCATGCGCGCCCAGCTGCTCGAGCTCGCCACCTCGGCCGGCGCGGACTGCGACCCGCTGGTGAGCCGGGTCGTGACATCCCTCGGGGACTAGGACACGGACACCGGGCTGAGGCGGTCGGCGCCGGAATAGACGTTCATCGACGTTCCCCGAAGGAAGCCGACGAGCGTCAGTCCGCTCTCCTCGGCGAGCTCGACTGCCAGCGAGGAGGGGGCCGACACCGCCGCGAGCGCCGGGATGCCTCCCATCACCGCCTTCTGGACCAGCTCGAAGGAGGCGCGCCCGCTCACCATCAAGACCGTCCCACGCAGAGGCACCATGCCCTGCAGGAGCGCATGTCCGATCACCTTGTCGACCGCGTTGTGCCGCCCGACGTCCTCTCGCATCACCACCATGTCCCCATCGGCGGAGAACAGCCCGGCGGCATGCAAGCCACCCGTGGTGTCGAACACGCGCTGGGCTTCACGGAGCCTGTCGGGAAGGACTGCGAGGACCGCCGGTTCGACGACGAGCGGGTCGTCCGCAACGGACCAGGCCGCCTGGGTGCGGACCGCGTCGAGGCTGGCCTTGCCGCAGAGTCCGCACGAGGAGGTCGTGTAGAAGTTCCGCTCCAGCGAGGGATCGGGCGCGGCGACACCGGGCGCGAGACGGACGTCGACCACGTTGTAGGTGTTGCTCCCGTCGGCCGTCGCCCCGGCGCAGTAGCGCACGGCGGCGACCTCCTCGGCGTGGTGGATGACACCCTCGCTGACCAGGAAGCCCACGGCGAGGTCGAAGTCGTTGCCGGGCGTGCGCATGGTGACCGTCAGGGCCCGGCCGTTCACGCGGATCTCCATCGGCTCCTCGGCCGCCAGAGTGTCCGGTCGATGACTGGCCACACCGTCACGTAGTCGGAGCACCCGTCGGCGTACTGTCACTCGGCCCATGGCTGGGCTCCTCTCATCGCAGTGTCGTGTCGGTAGCTGAACGTGGCCGCGATCGCCAGGCAGACCAGGCCCACAGCGGCCAGGCCGGCGAGGAGCGTCGGGTAGGACAGCGAGGTGGCGCTGATCGCCAGCAGCAGGGGCGCCAGGAAGCCACTGTGTGCGACCCCCTGGAAGAGCGCCGATGCCGTGGGCCGTGCGCCGGGGCTCGCCAGCCGCTCGATCTCGGTCAACCCGGACTCGAGCGTGAGCCCGTAGCCGGCACCCAGGACGACCGCCGCCGCCAGAACGAGCAGCGGCGAGACCAGCTCGACGGCGATCGCCCCCACCAGGAGACCGACCACAACCGTCGACATCGCGAGCAGGGTGGCCCGGGCGGTGCCGGGGCGGTCGATCCGCACGGCCAGCGGTTGCACCGCGAGGCCGACGCTGAGCGTCACCGCGGCGACCAGTCCGCTGAACAATGGCTCGTAGCCGTGCACCCGATCGATCACCAGCGGCGGCAGCACGACGTAGGAGACTGTGACGGCCGCGAAGATCGCCGGACTCGCGGGCAGGACCACTCCGACGAACCGCGGATGCCGCACCACCGACCAGCGATCGGCGTCGCGCCTGCCATCCGTCGCCGACCCGATCGGCCCACGCCGTGGCGCGATGTCGGGGACGCCGCGGGTGGCGACGAGCACGAGCAGGGACAGCCCGCCGTGCACCAGGCAGGGCAGCACCATCGGGGCGGGCAGCCACTCGGCCATCGCACCGGCGGCGAGCGGACCGAAGGCGAAGCCCGCGCCGACGGCGTACACGGCCAGCCGGACCGCGCGATCGACCCCGATCCCGCCGGCGACGCCCTGCAACCAAACTCCGCCAGCGGAGACGATGATGCCGACGCCGACGCCCGTCAGCAATCGACTCATGTAGACGGCTCCGGGCGACACAACCGCGGCTGCGAGGAGCAGGCTGGACACGACGGTGAGGGCCAGTGCGAGTCGAACGACCCGGCGCCGACCGAACCGGTCCGCGGCCCGATCACCCAGCAACAGTCCGGGCACCAGGCCGATGAGGTAGACGGTGAACATCGCGATCACCGTCAGGGTGGTCCACCCCTCGGCACTGCGATAGACGACCGAGAGCGGGGTGAACTGGTTGGCGCCCCAGCCGCCGAGCACCAGCGTCGCGGCCACCGGCGTCCAGGCGCGCGCTGGCCCGAACACGTCAGCCTGCCGATGCGGGTGCGGGTTCCAGACGCACGATGATGCCCTTGGACGTCGGGGTGTTGCTGACGTCGGCGACGCTGTCCAGCGGCACCAGCACGTTTGTCTCCGGGTAGTACGCCGCCGCGGAGCCGCGCGAGGCGGGGTAGGCCACCACCCGGAACGCCGGCGCCCGGCGCTCGGTGCCGTCGCGCCATACGCTCACGAGATCCACGAGCTGACCGTCGACGAGGCCAAGGCCCGCGACGTCGTCCGGGTTGACCATCACCACCCGGCGGGCGTCGTGGATGCCGCGGTAGCGGTCATTCATCGCGTAGGGGATGGTGTTCCACTGGTCGTGGGACCGCAGCGACTGCAGCACCAGGTGACCGGGAGGCGCCTCGAGCCACGTGAACTCGTTGCAGGAGAAGACGGCCTTGCCACTCGGCGTCGGGTAGACGTGCTCGTTGACCGGGTTGGGCAGCCGGAAGCCGCCGGGCTGGGCGACTCGCTCGTTGAAGTTCTCGAAGTCGGGCACGACCCGGGCGATCCGGTCGCGGATGGTGCCGTAGTCGGCCTCGAACTCCTCCCACGGGATGTCGAACCCGTCGCCCAGGGTGCGTCGGGCGAGCTGCGCCAGGATCGCGACCTCGCTCAGCAGGTGTGGCGAGGCGGGCTCGAGGCGCCCACGTGAGGAGTGCACCTCGCTCATCGAGTCCTCGACGGTGACGAATTGCTCCCCGGTGGCCTGGATGTCGCGGTCGCTACGCCCGAGGGTCGGCAGGATCAGCGCGGTCTCGCCGCACACGGTGTGCGAGCGGTTCAGCTTGGTGGAGATCTGCACGGTGAGGCGACAGTTGCGCAGTGCCGCCTCCGTGACATCGCTGTCCGACATCGCGCGGACGAAGTTTCCGGCCACGCCGATGAAGACGCTCGCCGCGCCGTCGCGCATCGCCCGGACCCCATCGACCGAGTCGTAGCCGTGCCTTGTCGGCGGAGCGAAACCGAACTCGGCCTCGAGTGCGTCGAGGAACGACTGGGGCATCTGCTCCCAGATGCCCATGGTCCGGTCGCCCTGGACGTTGCTGTGGCCACGGACGGGGCACACGCCCGCGCCGGGCTTGCCGAGGTTGCCGCGCAGGAGCAGGAAGTTGACCACCTCGCGGATGGTCGGCACGCCGTGCTTCTGCTGCGTGAGACCCATGGCCCAGCACACGATGGTCTTGTTGCTCTCGAGGACGCGGGCGAACAGCTCCTCGATCTCTGTTCGCGCCAGTCCGGTGGCGAGCAGAACGTCGTCCCACGAGACCGTTCGTGCGTGCTCGGAGAACGCCTCGAACCCAGTGGTGTGGCGCCGGATGAACTCGTGGTCGAGCACCGTTCCGGGAGCGGCGTCCTCGGCCTCCAGCAGGAGCCGGTTGAGCATCTGGAACAGCGCGAGGTCGCCACCAGGGCGTATCAGCACGAACTGGTCGGCGATGGTCGTGCCCCGGCCGATGACACCGCGCGCCTTCTGCGGGTTCTTGAATCGGATGAGACCGGCTTCGGGCAGCGTGTTGACCGCGACGATCTTCCCGCCGTTGCGCTTCGTCTCCTCGAGAGCCGAGAGCATGCGCGGGTGGTTGGTGCCCGGGTTCTGGCCCACGACGAAGATCAGATCCGACTCGTAGATGTCGTCCAGGCTCACACTGCCCTTGCCGATGCCGAGCGTCTCCCCCAGAGCCGAGCCGCTCGACTCATGACACATGTTGGAGCAGTCCGGCAGGTTGTTGGTCCCGTAGGCGCGGGAGAACAGCTGGAGCAGGAAGGCAGCCTCGTTGTTGAGCCGCCCGGAGGTGTAGAACATGGCCTCGTCCGGCGACCCCAGCGCGTTCAGCTCACCGGCGATCAGGTCGAACGCCTCGTCCCACTCGATGCGCTCGTAGTGGTCCGCACCGGGTCGCTTCACCATGGGTGCGGTCAGCCGGCCCTGCTGGTTGAGCCACCAGTCCGACTTGCCGTCCAGCTCCGTGATCGAGTTCTCGGCGAAGAACTCCTCGGTGACGCGCTTGGTCGTCGCCTCGTCGTTGATGTGCTTGGCGCCGTTCTCGCAATACTCGTTCTTCGGGCGGTGCTTGCCCTCCGGCCAGGCACATCCCGGGCAGTCGAAGCCCTTGACCTGGTTGATGTTGAGCAACGTCAGGGCGGTACGCCGCACCGAGTTCTGCGAGAGGGAGTACTCCAGCGCATGGACCACGGCCGGTACGCCGGCGGCGTACGACTTCGGAGGTGTGACCTTCAAGTGGTCATCGGGGTCCGTGGTGATGTCCATGACATCCAGAATTCAGCCGGACGTCATGATAAGTCAAAGCGATCATTTGGATGGGTCGATAGCCACCACCTCTTATTACAAGGAGTGATCGACCGATCGCGAACAGCACGTTGACGTGGTCGCAGGGAGCCACGACCGTGGGGCCTGTGGCCACAGCAAACCCCGCAGTCCCTGACGCCCTGGTCGACACGTTCGGCCGGGTGCACACGGACCTGCGTGTGTCGCTGACCGACCGCTGCAACCTGCGGTGCACCTACTGCATGCCCGAGGAGGGCCTGGCCTGGCTCCCCCGGCAGGATCACCTCACCGACGACGAGGTGGCTCGGCTGGTGCGCATCGCCACCACCCGACTGGGCATCCGGACCGTACGCCTCACCGGTGGCGAGCCACTGCTGCGCCGCGGTCTGCCGGGGCTCGTCGGCCTCCTGGCAGCGGAGACCCCGGGACTCGAGCTGAGCATGACCACCAACGGGGTCGGCCTGGCCAGACAGGCTGCCGCACTGCACGCGGCGGGCCTGCGCCGGGTCAACGTCAGCCTCGACACCCTCCGCCCGGAGCGCTACCTGGCGATCACCCGCCGGGACCGGATCACCGACGTGTTCGACGGCCTGCGTGCCGCCCAGGAAGCGGGTCTGGCTCCGGTCAAGGTCAACGCCGTCCCGGTCCGCGGTGTCAACGACGACGAGATCGCCGACCTCGCCCAGTTCGCGGTTGAGCAGGGCTACCGGATGAGGTTCATCGAGTCGATGCCACTGGACGCTCAGGGGGCCTGGGACCGGGCCAGCATGATCCCGGCCGCGGAGATCCTGGAGCGGCTGGAGCAGCGTTTCGAGCTCACCCCGGTGCCCCGCGACGGCAACGCGCCCGCCGAGGAGTGGCGGATCGCCGGGACCGACGCCGTCGTAGGCGTGATCGCCAGCGTCACCCGGTCGTTCTGCGGAGGGTGCGACCGAGTTCGGTTGACTGCGGACGGGCAGTTGCGCAACTGCCTGTTCGCCAGCCAGGAGACGGATCTGCGCGGACTCCTCCGCACTGGCGCCGACGACGCCGACATCGAGACCGCGTGGCGGGCCAGCGTGGCGGCCAAGGGCCCCGGCCATCTGATCAACAGCATCGACTTCCGTCAGCCCGAGCGCCCGATGTCCGCCATCGGCGGCTGAGTAGCACCCGAGAGGAGAGCCGGATGAGCTCGATGCACGACTGGCTGGACGAGGCGAAGGTCGCGTTAGGGGTGGACCTCGACATCGACGTCGACGGGCTGCTCGAGATGACGCGCGTGGTCGCCCACGACATCGCCCGCCCTGCTGCTCCTCTGACCGCCTTCCTGGTCGGCTACGCCGCCGCTCAGCGTGGCGGAGGTGCCGTGTCGGTGGCCGCGGCCAACCGCACGGTCACCGAGCTGGCCGGCCGCCTCGCAGGACGGACCGACGACGCCTGACCCGACCGGGCAGGCTCGACGAAATCGGGTCGGCGCCGCGCTCCTGGTGAGCACGGCGCCGACCCGATTCGGCTCTCAACCGGCGGTCTCGTCTTCGGGCTGGTCGCTGAAGAGGCTGCTGCCACGGATGTCCTCTGCGGTGAGCAGGATCAGGTCCTGCTTCCCCAAGGGACGGTCGAGCCCGACCAGTCGCCGTGCCTGACGCAGCCGACAACGCTCGATCGCGTTGCGGACACTGCGTGCGTTGGAGAAGTTCGGCCGTGGCATCCGAAGAGTGAGGTAGTCCGAGAAGACCTCGCGTGCCTGCTCGTCGAACCGGAAGTTCTCCTCCGCGACCATCAGCTCGGCGATCTGCATCAGCTCGCCGTGGTCGTAGTCCTCGAACTCGATGTGGTGCGGGACCCGGGAGCTGAGCCCGGGGTTCGCCGAGAAGAACGTCGCCATCCGGTCGGGATAGCCGGCGAAGATGACCACGAGGTTTCCTCGGTCGTTCTCCATCTCGGTGAGCAGGATCTCGATGACCTCCTGTCCGTAGTCCCTCTCGTTCTCGGGGCGGAACAGGTAGTAGGCCTCGTCGATGAAGAGGATCCCCCCTGCTGCCTTGGCGATCGCCTCCTTCGTCTTCGGCGCGGTGTGGCCGATGAACTGACCGACGAGGTCGTCGCGAGTGACGACGTGGACCCGCGGCGCCCGGATGTAGCCGAGCGCGTGCAGGATCGCCGCCATCCGCATGGCCACGGTGGTCTTGCCGGTGCCCGGTCCTCCCGTGAAGCTCATGTGGAGGGTGGGCTTCGACGATGACAGGCCGAACTGGCTGCGGGCCCGGTCGACCTGGAGCAGCGAGGCGATCTCCCGGACCCTGCGCTTGACCGATGCCAGCCCGACCAGCTCCGCGTCGAGTGCAGCCAGGGTCTCCTCGACCCTGGCTGCGGCCTCGTCCGCGGAGAGGTCCAGCTCGGCGTCGTCCGCGAGGATGACGGCCTGGGCCGTGTCCTCGCCGGTCGTGTCGGTCGCTCCCCCGCCGGCGGCGGCCGGTGGTGGATACCCGAATCCCTGGGACGCCATGATGTTCACTCCCTCGCGTAGCGCGTTCCGGCCGGGCGATCGGTGGCATACGACCTCACCGAGTACCGCTGGACCCGGTCATGGGCGTCCTGGCGCTCGAGCAGCAGGCCGGGCTCGTTGGTCGGCCGTTGGACCAGGAACGACATGGCGGTCGTCTGCTTGCCGAGCCTGGCGTCGTAGGCGAGCACGCGGATGTAGTGCTCCGGCTGGGCCGCTCGACACTCGTTGATCTGCCTGATGACGCCGTCGGGCTCGACCAGGTCGAACATCGGCAGGCCCCACATCTCCCAGTAGATGTTGCGTGGGTGCGGGTCGTCGGTGTACTCGATGGACACCGGCCACTCGTGGTCGAGCGCGTACTTCACCTGGGCCGCGATCTCCTCGTCGGTGAGATCTGGCAGGTAGGAGAAGGTGCCGTAGTGGATCTTGCTCATGGTGTGCTCCTCTCGGTGGGTTGTCGTCAGGACGGCGTCGCGGTGGGGACGAAGTCCGGAGCGTCGGTGCTGGTGTAGTCGAAGGTGACGTCACCCCAGGTGGACAGTGCTGCCTCCAGCGGCTGGCAGGTCTTGGCCGCGTTGCGGAGCACGTCAGCACCCTCGCGCAGCAGGTCCTTGCCCTCGTTGCGGGCCTTGACCATCGCCTCGAGCGCGACCCGGTTGGCCTCGGCGCCCGCGGCGATGCCGTAGGGGTGCCCGATCGTGCCGCCACCGAACTGCAGGATCACGTCGTCCTGGAAGAGGTCCAGCAGCTGGTGCATCTGCCCGGCGTGGATGCCTCCCGAGGCGACGGGCATGACGCCCGGCATCGAGGCCCAGTCCTGGTCGAAGAAGATGCCGTTCTCCAGGTTGGTCGCGACCTTGTCCTCGCGCAGCGTGTCGTAGAAGCCGCGCGTGGTGGCCGGGTCGCCCTCGAGCTTGCCGACGACCGTGCCGGCGTGCAGGTGGTCGACACCCATCAGGCGACACCACTGGGAGATCACCCGGAAGCTGACGCCGTGCGTCTTCTGTCGGGTGTACGTCGAGTGGCCGGCGCGGTGCAGGTGGAGCAGCAGGCCGTTCTCGCGGCACCAGTTCGCCATCGACTGGATCGCCGTGTAGCCGATGGTGAGGTCGATCATCACGATGACGCTGCCGATCTCCTTGGCGAACTCCGCCCGGCGATACATCTCCTCCATGGTGCCGGCGGTGATGTTGAAGTAGTGACCCTTCAGCTCACCGGTCTCGGCCATCGCCTTGTTGACACCCTCCATGCCGAAGAGGAACCGGTCGCGCCACCGCATGAACGGCTGGGAGTTGATGTTCTCGTCGTCCTTGGTGAAGTCGAGGCCACCCTTGCAGGCCTCGTAGACGACACGGCCGTAGTTGCGAGCCGACAGGCCGAGCTTCGGCTTGATCGTGGCGCCGAGCAGTGGGCGACCGTACTTGTTGAGGAACTCCCGCTCCATGACGATGCCGTGCGCGGGCCCCTGGAAGGTCTTCTTGTAGGCGACCGGGATCCGCATGTCCTCCAGGCGCAGCGCCTTCAGCGGCTTGAACCCGAAGACGTTGCCGATGATCGAGGAGGTCAGGTTGGCGATCGATCCCTCCTCGAAGAGGTCGATGTCGTAGGCGATATAGGCGAAGTACTCCCCGGGTCGGCCCGGCACGTCATCGACCTTGTAGGCCTTGGCCTGGTAGTGCGAGTTGGCGGTCAGCCGGTCCGTCCAGACCACCGTCCAGGTCGCGGTCGACGACTCGCCCGCCACGGCCGCGGCGGCCTCGATCTTGTCCACACCGTCCTGTGGAGTCATCCGGAAGACCGCGAGGATGTCGGTCTCCTTCGGTTCGTAGTCGGGGTTCCAGTAGCCCATGCCTGCATAGCTCTGGACGCCTGGGTCCCAACGCTCCTTGATCTCCGTGCTCTCTTCGATGGTTGTCATCGCGGTTTCCTTTCCGGTTGCCTGCGGGAGCACCAGTCTGTGGGGGCAACTGATCAACTACAATTGACTCTTCACCGCTGATCATTAAGGGATGAGTTATCCATGGCCAACCCCACGGACCTGCCGGCAGCCGCCACCTGGGCTCGCCTGCAGACCTTCATCGCCGTCTACGACGGCGGCAGCGTCCGGGTCGCCGCCGAGTCGCTCCACGTGACGCCGCCTGCCGTCTCCGCCGCCATCTCGGCGCTGGAGTCGGCGCTCGGCGTACCCCTCTTCACCAAGGCGGGTCGCGGCATCGTGCCCACCGACGCGGGCGACATCTTCGCGTCCTACGTCCACAAGCTGCTGGGCCTGCTGGTCGAGGCCTCCGGAGCCGTGCACGACGCCGATCGCGGCCGCGTCCGCATCGGGGCCGTCGCGACCGCGAGCGAATACGTCCTTCCTCCCCTGATCGCGTCCTTCGCCCGTGAGCACCCCCACGTCGAGCTGTCGCTGTCGGTGCTGCCACGAGACGAGCTTTTCGCACTGGCCGCCGATCACCACGTCGACGTGGTGCTGGCCGGCCGCCCCCCACGAGGGTCGGGGCTGATCACCCGAGCCCGCCGCCCCAACAGGCTCCTGCTGGTCGGACGCCCCGGACTCGAGGGCGACCCGTTGACCACTCCGTGGCTGCTCACGGCGGTCGGCTCCGGCACCCGGGACACGACGCTGTCCCTCCTCAACCGGCTCCAGGCGGCGCCCCCGCTCCTCACGCTGGGCACCTCCGGAGCGGTCGTGGCCGCTGCGCGGCAGGGGCTGGGAGTGACCCTCGTGCACGAGGAGGCCGTGCGTGGCCAGGTCGCCAGCGGGGAGCTCACCACCTACCCGCTCGCCGGCACGCCCCTGGACCGCCCCTGGCACCTCTGCACCAGCGCCGAGCCGACGTCGGCGACGCGGTTGTTCGTACGGCACGTCAGCAACCAGGAGAGCGTGGGGGAAGCCGGGTTTCACACCCGGGATCGCCCGAAGGGGTGAGTCCTTCGTCGCGGCAGCCTGCGCATGCTGCGGGGATGAGCATCCTCCACAGCACAGCCCGTGAGCTGACCCACGGCGGCCGCGGCATCCTGGCCGCCGACGAATCCATCAAGACGATGTCCGCCCGCCTCGAGGCGGAGGGCATCACTGCCGGCGAAACCGCGCGTCGGGACTACCGCGAGCTCCTGCTCACTGCGCCCGGACTCTCCGCGACCGTCAGTGGCATCATCCTGGCCGACGAGACGTTCGGCCAGGAGCTCAGCGACGGGCGCCCCTTTCCGGTTGCGGCCCGCGAGCTCGGAGTCCTGCCCGGCATCAAGGTCGACACCGGCACCACCCCACTTCCCGGTGCTGGCGGCGCCCTGATCACCGAGGGGCTCGACGGCCTCGGCGCGCGCCTGTCGTCGTACGCCGAACGCGGAGCCGCCTTCGCCAAGTGGCGCGCGGTCATCGACATCGCCACGACCACCGAGCAGACGGCGCGCGCCAACGGGCACGCCCTGGCCCGGTATGCGGCCCTGTGCCAGGAGCACGGCATCGTTCCCATCGTGGAACCCGAGGTGCTCTGCTCCGGTGACCACGACATCGTCGCGTGCGCCGACACCACCCGACTCGCGCTCGCTGTGGTGTTCAACGAGCTCGAGGATGCGGGCGTCGATCTGAGGGGCATCGTGCTCAAGCCCAACTTCGTCACGCCCGGCCTGGAGGCGCCGAAGGTCAGTGCGGCCGCGGTGGCCGCTGCGACGTTCGAGATCCTTCGTTCCACCGTGCCCGCAGCGGTCCCCGGCATCGCGTTCCTCTCCGGCGGGCACCCGACCGACGACGTGTGCGCCTTCCTCAAGGAGCTCAGCGCGATCCCGGAGCGACCCTGGGACGTGACGTTCTCCTTCGGGCGAGCCCTGGTGAGCGCGGCACTGAGCACCTGGGGCGGAGCCCCGGCCAACGTCGACGCCGCGCAGGAACGGCTTCTCGACAACTGCCGCCAGGCCGCCGACGCCACTGCCTGACCTCACCGCACGGACGAGTGCCCGACCTACAGGGGCAGCTCGACCAGCACCGTGGTCCCGCGACCAGGCACCGACTCGACCCGCAACGACGTCTCGATCACGGCGCATCGCTCGGCGACGGAGCTCAGCCCGAAGTGCTGGCTGCCATCAGCGTCCCCCGCCCGGGACGTCCGGGTCTCCGCAACGTCGAAGCCCAGGCCGTCGTCGGTGCAGCCCAGCACCATGGAGTCGCCGACGCGACGCAGCGAGAGCGTGATCTGCTCGGCATCAGCGTGCTTGACCGCGTTGGCGAGCGCCTCCTGGGCGATCCGGTAGAGCGATGCGGCCGCGTGGTCCGGAATCGTGTCGACGCCCGCCTCGGGGTCAACGACGAGACGGATCTCCGGCCCGTCGTCTCGTCGCGCCGTCTGCACCAGCGACTCGATCGCCGCGACCAGCCCGAGGTCGTCCAGGACCAGACTGTGCAGGCCGGTGATCGCCGCGCGGGTCTGGTTGTAGGCCATGTCCGCGAGCGCGCGGGCGTTGGAGATCTCGTCTCGCGCGCGGTAGAGCTCCTTGACCCGGGTCGGCAGGTCCGACTCGTCGCTCGCGGCGAGCTGGGAGACGGTGAGGTCTGCGGCCGAGAGGTGGAACGACATCGAGGCCAGGGCTGTGGTCACGCCGTCGTGCAGGTCGAACGCCAGTCGGCGGCGCTCAGCCTCCTGGGCCTGGACCGCCTGCTTGATCAACTGGTCCCGTTCGGTGCGATGACGGCTGGCGGCACGGAAGAGCTGCTCGGCATGGACGTGCAACCCGAGCAGCGAAACCACCGACTCCGCGGCCGCAAGGTCCGCGTCACCGAAGGGCCTGCGCGGGCTGCGGTGCACGGCGAGCACACCGATCACCCTGCCGTCGACGCCGGGGAGCGGCAGGCACATCCGGGCCACGGTCTGGTGGGGGGCGAGGCCGAGCAGCTGCCGGTGGAGGGCGTTGCGCGGGGAGTCGGCCTCCAGCAGCACCGCCTTCCGGGTGCGTGCCACCAGCCCGGTGACGCCGAAGCCGACCTGGAGCTTGAGCGCCGCCGCCGAAGGGTGCGTCGGATGCATGTCGACGATGCTGAGGTCCTGGCCGTCGATCGCGTAGACGAGCACGCCCTCGGCATCCAGCAGGTCCGCGAGCTGTCGGGCGTCGGGCACCTCGTCACCTGCGGGCTTCAATGGAACAGGCCTTCCCGGAGCGCGACGGAGATCGCTCCGCTGCGGTCGGAGACCCCGAGCTTGCGGTAGAGGCCACGGATGTGGGTCTTGACGGTGTCCTCGCTGACCACGAGCTTGCCGGCGACACCCTTGTTCGAGTGACCGGAGACGAGCAGCTCGAGGACCTCGGACTCGCGCTGGGTGAGACCGAGGTGGGCCCCCGACCAGAACTCCCCTGCACTGAGCCTCGCGGCCGACAGCGCCACCCGTCCGGCCAGGGCGGGGTCCACGACGATCTCGCCCTCGCGAACCAGGCGCAGGTGGTGGACCAGCTCCTGACCGTCGATGCGCTTGAGGATGTAGCCCGAGGCACCGACACGCAGCGCCTGGTAGAGGTAGTGCTCGTCGTCGTACACCGTCAGCAGCACGACCTTGGTCCCCGGGTGCTGGGAGGTGACCTGCCGGCACAGGTCCAGGCCGCTCTCCCTGCCAATGCGCACGTCGCACAAGGCCACGTCCGGGTTCAGCTCGGCGATCAGCGCGAGGGCGCCGGCTGCGGTGGTCGACTGGCCGACGATCTGCACCTCGTCCGGGAAGTGGCCCAACATCGCGCCGAGCCCCTGCAGCACCATCTCGTGGTCGTCCACGAGCACGAGGCGCAGTGGGGTCGTGGCGGTCTCCGGCATGGCCCAAGGCTAGCCACCCACACCGGTCCGACAGGTCCCTCTCCGGGCATCTCACCCTCACCTCCACCCACGTGGGTGAGTGCCGTACGGCGCCGTGCGCGGTCCCATGGAGGCACCAGACCAGGAAGGGGCGATCCCGATGACGCAGACCATGGCTCCGTCCGCCGCCACCCGCACCCGCGAGCCCCTCATCGTGCCGTCGGTGCTGCCCGCCGACTTCGCCCGCATCGGTGACGAGGTCCGCGAGCTCTGCGAGGCTGGCGTCGACCGCATCCAGTGGGACGTGATGGACGGCGTGTTCGTCCCCAACCTCACCTTCGGTCCCGACGTGATCGCGGCAGCGCGTCCGCACAGCACGGTCGGCTTCGAGGCCCACCTCATGGTCGTCAATCCCGACGAGCTCCTGGGGAGGTACGTCGACGCGGGCTGTGAGCTCGTCATCGTGCACGCCGAGGCCTGCACCCACCTGCACCGCACCCTGGCCCGCATCCGCGAGCTCGGCGCCCGCAGCGGGGTCGCGCTCAACCCGCACACGCCGGCCGAGGTCTTCGGCCACGTGATGGAGGAGACCGACCTGGTCCTCGCCATGACCGTCAACCCGGGCTTCGGCGGGCAGGCCTACATCTCCGCGGTCGAGCCCAAGGTCGCCCGGCTGCGCCGGATGATCGACGAGTCCGGCCTCGACATCGAGCTCGAGGTCGACGGCGGCATCACCGAGGCGACCGTCAGCGAGGCGGCCGCGGCCGGTGCGGACGTGTTCATCTCGGGTTCCTGGATGTACGCCTACCCGGCCGGCAAGGCAGCCGCCGTCACCCGGCTCCGCGAGATCGCGGCCGAGAACATGACCCAAGGAGGTCCGTCATGACCGACGTCCTGCAGACCGAGCACACGACCGTCGAGACCGACCGACTCGCCGTCGACACGCTGCGCTTCCTCGCCGCCGACATGGTCCAGGCCGCCAACAGCGGGCACCCCGGCATGCCCATGGGAGCGGCACCGATGGCCTGGGCGCTCTGGAGCCGCCACCTGCGCCACGACCCGGCCGACCCGGCGTGGGCCGACCGCGACCGTTTCGTGCTCTCGGCCGGCCACGGCTCGGCACTGCTCTACGGCCTCCTGCACATCTTCGGTTACGACCTGCCGACCGAGGAGCTGCGGGCATTCCGCCAGCTCGGCTCACGCACACCGGGGCACCCGGAGTTCGGACACACCCCCGGGGTCGAGTGCACCACCGGGCCGCTCGGCCAGGGGTTGGCCATGGCCGTCGGCATGGCGCTGGCCGAGCGCATGAGCGCGGCGCGTTTCCCCCGGGTCACCGACCACCGCACCTACGCGATCGTCGGCGACGGCTGCCTGATGGAGGGCGTCAGCCACGAGGCCGGCTCCTTCGCCGGACACCTCGGGCTGGGCGGACTCGTCGTGCTCTGGGACGACAACTCGATCACCATCGACGGTGCCGTCGATCGATCCTGCAGCGACGACCAGCTGGCCCGCTTCGCGGCCTACGGCTGGCACACCGAGCAGGTGCTGGACGGCACCGACGTCGAGGCGATCCACGAGGCGATCACGCGCGCCGAGGCAGACCCGCGCCCGAGCTTCATCGCGGTCCGCACGGTGATCGGCCAGGGCGCCCCCGGGGTCGAGGGGACGTCGAAGGCGCACGGCTCGCCACTCGGGGAGGAGCTGCTGGCCGAGACGAAGCGGCTGGCCGGCTGGGACCACGAAGCCTTCACGGTGCCGGAGCCGGTCCGGGCCGCCTGCGCGGCACTCGCGGCCGATGGCGCCCGCGCACACGCCGAGTGGGACAAGACGTTCGCGGCCTTCGCCGACGCAGAGCCCGAGGTGGCCGCGCAGTTCACCCGGGCCCTCGGGCGCGCGCTGCCCGCTGACCTCGAGGAGGTCCTGGGCGGTGCTGTCGGCGACGCTCCGCGGGCCACCCGGCAGTCGTCGCAGGCGTGCCTCAACGCCCTGCGGGACGCGCTGCCCGAGCTGGTCGGCGGCTCCGCAGACCTCGCCGGCTCGACCGGCACGTCGTTCGGCGACGTGATCACCCGCGACGACTTCGGGCGGAGGGCGATCGGCTTCGGCATCCGTGAGTTCGGCATGGCGACGTTCATGAACGGCATCAGCCTGCACGGCGGCTTCCGGGTCTTCGGCAGCACTTTCCTGGTGTTCGCCGACTACCTGCGCCCGGCCCTGCGTCTCTCGGCGCTGATGAAGCAGCCGGTCGTCTACGTGTTCACGCACGACTCGATCGCGGTCGGCGAGGACGGCCCGACGCACCAGCCGATCACGCACATCGAGTCCCTGCGGATCATCCCCGGCCTCCAGGTCCTCCGCCCGGCCGACGACGCGGAGACCGCGAGGGCCTGGCAGCTGGCCCTCGAGCGCACCGACGGGCCCACCGCACTGGTGCTCTCGCGCCAGTCGCTGCCCCAGCTGGACCGCGCGACGTTCGAGAGCGACAGCCCAGTCACCCTGGAGATCGTCGCCACCGGTTCGGAGGTGGCCCTGGCCGCGGCGGTGGCCGAGGTCTTCCGCGGGGAGGGGTACGGCGTCCGCGTGGTGTCCCCGTTCGACCGCTCCCGGTACACCCCGGACCCCTCGGCGACCCGGGTCAGCATCGAGGCCGGCAGCACGTCGGCGTGGTCCGGCATCGCCGACGTCGCCATCGGCATCGACGACTTCGGTGCCAGCGGTCCGGGCGAGGACGTCCTCGCCTTCCACGGCTTCACCGTCGACAACGTGGTGGCGAAGATCCGCGAACACCTCGCCACGAGGCGATGACCGGGCTGGAGGCCGTCATCTTCGACGTCGACGGCACGCTCGTGGACAGCGAGCGCGACGGTCACCGGGTGGCGTTCAACGCGGCCTTCGAGGAGGCGGGGCTGCCCGACCGGTGGGACGTCACGACCTACGGCGGACTGCTCAGCACCGCCGGCGGCGGCAAGCGGCTGGCGCGCTGGCTGGAGCGCGCAGGCCGCCCCGCTGACGAGGCGCGCGAGCTGGCCGCCGTGCTCCACGAGCGCAAGACCGCGATCATGCGAGTGCTCGTCGAGGAGGGGCACATCCGGGCCCGGCCGGGCATCCACCGGCTGATCGACGAGCTCGATAACCACGGGGTGCCGATGCACGTCGCCACCACCGGCACCCGGGCCTGGGTGGAGCCGTTGCTCGACCGGGTCTTCGGCGACCGCTTCGGCGTCGTCGTGACCGGGACCGAGGTGCCAGACCTGAAGCCCAGCCCCGCGGTGTACCTCGAGGTCCTGCACCGGCTCGGAACCGGACCCGAGGGTGTCGTGGCAGTCGAGGACTCCGCGAACGGCGTGCGGGCGGCCACTGCCGCAGGCCTGGTCTGCGTGGCCACCTACAACACCTACACCCGTGACGACGACCTGTCCGCAGCGACGCTGGTGACACCCGACGCCGCGGACCCGGCGTTCACGGCGTGGTTCCGCGACCGGCTTCGGGCGACCGTCCGCCCGGCGTGATGGCTGGCACACTCATGACCATGCAGGTGGACAGTGTTGTCGCCGACGCAGTCGCCGAGCTGGTCGGCTCGCTCCCCGACGGGGTGGTGGTGACCGGCGCCGACGAGATGGACAAGTACCGCGAAGACTTCGCGCGGGACGGGTCGGCCGGGATGCCGATCGCCGTCGTGCGCGCCGACAATGCCGGCCAGGTGCAGCAGGCAGTGCGCTGGGCGGCCGCGCACCGGGTGCCCGTTGTCCCGCGTGGCGCGGGCACGGGCCTGTCGGGCGGGTCCTCGGCCGTCGACGGCGGGACCACGATCTCGCTGGACCGGATGCGACTGATCGAGATCGATCCTGCCTGCCAGGTCGCGATCGTAGAGCCGGGCGCGTTGAACGCCGACGTCAAACGGGCCGCCGCCGAGCACGGCCTGTGGTACCCGCCCGACCCGTCGTCGTACGAGATCTGCTCGATCGGCGGCAACCTCGCCACCAACGCCGGCGGCCTGTGCTGCGTGAAGTACGGCGTGACGACCGACTACGTCCTCGGGATGGACGTCGTGCTGGCCGACGGCACGCTCGTCACGCTGGGCGGCAAGCAGATCAAGGATGTCGCCGGGCTGTCGCTGCTGAAGCTCTTCGTCGGCAGCGAGGGCACCCTCGGAGTCATCACCCGGGCGACGCTGCGGTTGATCCCCGCCCAGACCGCGGGTGCGACCCTGGTCAGCGCCTTCCCGACCATGACCTCCGCGTCGCGTGCGGTGGTGGCCATCCGCAGTCGCGTGCGCTGTTCGATGCTGGAGCTGATGGACAACACGACCATCAACGCCGTCGAGGACTGGCGCTCCCACGGGCTCGACCGATCGACCGGCGCCCTGCTGCTCGCGCAGTCGGATGCGTCCGGAAGGTCGTGCGAGGCGGAGATCGATCTGATCCGCGAGTGCTGCGAGCATGAAGGTGCGTCCGACGTCTTCACGACCACCGACGCCGACGAGGCCCAGCTGTTCGTCGCGGCCCGTCGCAACGCGTTCCTGGCCCTCGAGCAGCGCGGCAGTGTCCTCTTCGAGGACGTCGGCGTCCCGGTGCCGCTACTGCCCGGCGGATTCATATGGTCGAAGCAACGCTTGAAGGAGCGTTGTATGCCGAAGACATTCCCGGTTGAAGTGCGTGAGGCGTTTGTGGAGTTGATCTG
>NZ_PZYX01000014.1 GCF_003047285.1 Nocardioides allogilvus
CCAGTCACCGGTCGAGTTCGAACGCCTTCACAAGACCGCCAACCCGGCGGCATGATCAACACACCCAAACCGTCCGGAGAACCGGTTACAGGTCAGTGACTTCCTCAGTTGTGTTGGATTTGCTACCGGGGGGAGGGCGGGTGGGTCGTGTTCGACGCGTCGTGTTCGGGGGTGGGTGCCGGGTCCGTGGACGGTGATGGTGCGGGCGACGACGACACGGGTGGGACAGGCGCGGGTTCCGAAGGCGGCTCCGCGGTCGGTCGGACCGGAGCGGAGCTCGGGGTGCTGCTCGGTGTCGGTGTCGGCGCAGATGTGGGAATGGGGGTCGGGGGCGGGGTCGGCGCCTCAGTGGGTGTTGTAGAGGGGGACGGCAGCGGGACGGGCGAAGGAGATGTGGTTCCCGGCTGCGGGGAGGGGGTGGCGCTCACAGTGGGTTGAGGCGGCGATTCTTGAATGGGTCGATTGGGTTTCGGGGTGGGCCGAACGGATGGCACGTCCAAAGTGGGGGCCTGTTCGTGGGGCTTCAGCTCAACGGGTGTGGCTGGTTGGTCCGGGGCGGGAACGTCGATGCCCAGCTCGTCGAGCCAGCGGTGGGCCAGGTCCTGAGCCGAGTCCGGCAGGGAGCCGGTAGCGGCGGCGGCCGCGACCCCGACCGCACTCAGGGAGAAGGCGGCCGCGATGCCCGCGACGGTTGCGCGGAGTCGGTGGCGCCGGCGGCCCTGAGCTGTCTTTTGCCGGACGTGTGCCCGGAACTGGGCGAGGGCCGCAGCCTGTCCCGGCAGGGGGCCGGCCTCGCCGCGCTCGATGGTCGCACTAAGCAACGATCGGAGCTGGAGCTCGATCGCGTCGTCGGGGGTGTCTCGGTGGTTGACCATCTCATGCAGGTAATCGTCAGTGGGACCGAATCCGTTACCGAGGCTGTGAAGTAGGGACCGCTGCTGCGGGCGAACTCCGGTCCCCAGGGAGCCGCACCACCTTGAAGACCGCTGAGACCCGGAGAGATCTCAAGCCGGGCCCACTCGGATCGACGGACAAAGGTGCTCACGCGGGGGTTGGCTCAAGGCGACCAGTTGCCGCAATCCATGAGCACGTGGGAGCGGGCGGGCCCAGCCGCACGGCCGTTCATCCGCTTGAGGGTTCGATCCAAATGGTCTAGCGCAGCTTGGTGCGGGTGCTCCTTGGCTCGGCGCGGGAACGAAAGGATCGCGGGCCCTGGATCCGTTCGTCACGGACCTCGATGGCGGGGCGTGTCAGATGTTCTGTGTAAGGGATCGGTCCATCTGAAAGGACCACGATGGACCTCGTGACAGACGAAGAACCAAGGAGCGGCGCCGAGGTCGCCGCGCAGATGGCCGCGTCGGGTGCGCTGGATGAGATCTTCTCCAAGATCGATGCCGGCGAGCTCGACCTCACCGGTGCCGAGGGCTTCATCCCAGGGCTGGTCAAGGCCGCGCTCGAGCGCGGGCTACAGGCAGAGCTGACTGGTCATCTGGGCTATGAGAAGGGCGCCGAGGAGTCGTCGCTGTTCGCCAACTCCCGCAACGGCTCGACCCCGAAGACGGTCGCGACCAGCGTCGGCGACATCGAGCTCAACACCCCGCGTGATCGCGAGGGCAGCTTCACCCCGCGCCTGGTCCCGAAGGGGTCGCGGCGTCTGGGTGGGCTCGACGAGATGATCATCAGCCTCTACGCCGGCGGGATGACGATCCGCGACATCGAGCACCACCTTCGCTCCACGCTGGGCACCGAGCTGTCCCACGAGACGATCAGCAAGATCACCGGCGAGGTCCTCGAGGAGGTGCTGGCTTGGCAGCGGCGGCCGCTCGAGGCGCTCTACCCGGTGATCTACCTCGACGCGTTGGTCGTGAAGGTCCGCGACGGCGGCCACGTGCGCAACAAGGCCGCACACATCGCCGTGGGCGTCGACATCGAGGGCATCAAGCACGTCCTGGGGATCTGGGTGCAGGCCAGCGAAGGAGCCAAGTTCTGGGCCAGCGTGTGCGCCGAGCTCGCCAACCGCGGGGTGCGCGACGTGCTCATCGTGTGCTGCGACGGCCTGACCGGCTTCCCCGAAGCGATCGAGGCCACCTGGCACAACGCCACCGTGCAGACCTGCGTGGTGCACCTGATCCGTGCCGCGACCCGGTTCGTGTCCTATCAGCACCGCAAGTCCGTGGCTGCCGCGCTCAAGCCGATCTACCAGGCCGCTGACGCCGAGGCCGCGCGGATCGAGTTCGAGGCGTTCAAAGCCAGCGACCTGGGCCAGCGCTACCCCAACACCGTGGCCACCTTCGAGAACGCCTGGGAACGGTTCACCCCGTTCCTGGCCTTCCCACCCGAGCTGCGCCGAGTCATCTACACCACCAACAGCATCGAGTCGCTGAACTTCCAGCTGCGCAAGATGAAGCGCCCCAGGTTTGATGCCGCTCCTGTTTGAGTCCAGGAGAATGAGCACCATGCCGAAGAAGATCGATGAAGAGCTCAAGGCCCGAGCGGTACGACTGGTCAATGACCACCAGGGCGAGTACTCCTCGCTGACGGCTGCTGCGGCGGTCGTGGCCAAGCAGCTCGGTGTCGGCAAAGAGTCCGTGCGCCGCTGGGTGATCCAGTCCCAGATCGACGGCGGGCAACGTGCCGGCGCGAGCAGTGAGGAGCTGGCTGAGATCAAGGCGCTGAAGGCCGAGAACCGTCGGCTTCGGGAAGACGTCGAGATTTTGCGCGGGGCAACGACTTTCTTCGTCGGGGAACTCGACCCCCGCAACCGTTGATCATGGGCTTCATCGACACCATGAGAGCCGAGGGCCACGTGGTCGAGTCGATCTGTCGGGTCCTGCGTGAGCAGGGCTGCCAGATCGCCGCGCGGACCTACCGCAGCTGGAAGCGAGCCGGGCGCGTCGTCGCTGCTCGGACCGTGACGGATGCCCACGTCGTCGACGCGGTGCGTGACATCGCTTGGACAACGAAGGCCAACAGTGACGGCGTCCTCGTGCGCAAGCTCAGCCCCGAGGGGCTCTACGGGCGACGGAAGATGACGGCCTACCTGCGGCGCACCGCGTTGCCCGAGGCCTCCGCTGGCTCGGTCGATCGCGCGATGCGCACCCTTGACCTATCCGGTGTGCGGCGTGACAAGGGCGTCCGGACCACGATCCCGGCCAAGGACGGGATCCGGACCGGGGACCTGCTCGATCGCGACTTCACCGCCACGGCGCCGAACCGGACTTGGGTCACGGATTTCACCTACGTCCGCACGTGGGCTGGGTTCGTCTACGTCGCGTTCATCGTCGACGTCTATGCGCAACGGATCGTGGCCTGGCATGCCGCGACGACCAAGCAGACCGACCTGGTGATGATCCCGCTGCGGATGGCGTTGTGGCAGCGCGACCGCGAGGGACACCCCACCGAGCCGGGCGAGCTGATCCATCACTCGGATGCCGGGTCGCAAGGCGGAATCAATCGGTCGTCGCAACACCCCGTCATGGAGGTGTTGAGTGGTACGTCGTCAGCAAGCAGCAGATCGAGCGATCCGGCCGAAGCTTCGGTCGCCGGGGCACCCGAAGTTCCAGCGTCATGTCGAGGCCGCGTTCTGGGCCGAGATCGCCAATGGCTTTCTGCCCATCGAGGCCGCCGCGACGGTCGGCGTGGCGCAAGCGGTCGGTCAGCGGTGGTTCCGCCACGCTGGCGGCATGGCGCCGTTCGATCTGACGTTCAAGGCCACAGGCCGGTACCTGTCGTTCGCTGAGCGTGAGGAGATCGCGCTGCTCAAGGCCCAGAACAAGGGCGTGCGCGAGATCGCCCGAGCCATCGGCCGCGACCCCGCAACGGTGTCACGCGAGCTACGCCGCAACGCCGCCACCCGCGCGGGAAGTACCGGCTATCGGGCGTCGGTCGCGCAGTGGAAGGCCGACATGGCGGCCAAGCGCCCCAAGCCCGCGAAACTCGTCGCCAACCCTCGCCTGCATGCCTATGTTCACGAGCGGCTGTCGGGACAGATCAAGACGCCGGACGGCAAGGTCGTCCGCGGTCCGGAGCCACCACGGTTCACCGGCATCAACAAGCCCCACCGCAAGCATCGCGGGTGGTCGTCGGCGTGGAGCCCGGAACAGATCAGTAACCGGCTCAGGGTCGACTTCCCCGATGATGAATCCATGCGCATCAGCCACGAGGCGATCTACCAGTCGCTCTACATCGAGGGCCGCGGCGCGTTGAAGCGCGAGCTGGTCTGGTGCCTGCGCACTGGCCGCGCGTTGCGGGCGCCGCGGGAGCGATCACGGCGCAAGACCTGGGCACACGTCACGCCCGAGACGCTGATCAGCGAACGCCCCGCTGAAGCCGAGGACCGTGCCGTTCCCGGCCACTGGGAAGGCGACCTGCTGATCGGGCTGGAACGCTCGGCGATCGGCACCGTCGTCGACCGCACGACCAAGTTCACGATGCTGGTCCACCTTCCGCGTGAGGAGGGCTACAGGCATAAGGAGACGCCGAGGAACGGCCCCGCATTGGCCGGCTACGGCGCGCTCACGATGAAGGACGCGCTGGCGAGCACTATGTCGACGCTGCCGACCGAACTGGCGAGGTCGCTGACCTGGGACCGCGGCAAGGAGATGTCCGCGCACGCCAAGTTCAGTATCGAGACTGGGATCCCGGTGTTCTTCGCTGACCCGCAATCGCCTTGGCAGCGCGGGACGAACGAGAACACCAACGGCCTGCTCCGCCAGTATTTCCCCAAAGGCACCGACCTGTCGTGCTGGTCGGCCGAGGAGATCGAAGCCGTCGCTCACGCCCTGAATACCCGGCCCCGCAAGACCCTCGGATGGAAGACACCCGCCGAGGCGTTCAACGAGCATCTACTGTTGCTCCAACAAGCCGGTGTTGCATCGACTGGTTGAACCTGGTCAATACACGTCTCTGCGGCTGACCGAGCACCTCGCGCTCGAGGAGATCCGGCCCTCGATCGGGTCGGTCGGTGATGCGTATGACAACGCCCTGATGGAGACGATCAACGGCCTCTACAAGGCCGAGTGCATCCGCACGCTCGTCTTCCACGACGGCCCCTACAAGACCATCGCCGACGTCGAGTACGCCACCGCCGGCTGGGTCGATTGGTACAACAACCGAAGGCTCCACTCGACCCTGGGAAACGTCCCGCCAGTCGAGTTCGAGCAAGCCCACTACGCTGCTCTCAACCGAGAGCCGCACCCCGTATAGGAACGGCCGAGAACCTGGGGCGCTTCAAGATCATCAAGAACCGCGGCCACTTCCCCAACGACGACGCCGTCGTGAAGCTGCTGTGGCTGGCGATATGCAACATCGAGGACAAACGGGCACGCGCCCGCGAGAAGGAACGCGGCAAACCCGCCAACGAACGCAAGGCCGCACCGCGACTCGTCGAGGGCCAGGTCACCACAAACTGGAAGAAAGCCCTCGCCCAACTCGCCCTGGTCTACCCCGACCGAATCGAACCCCACCTGTGAACACCGACCGGCCCCTTACACAGAATTCTTGACAGGCTCCGATGGCGCAGCTGATCGTCTCGTCAGCCAGGCACGCGTCCGGACCCGAAAGCACGATCGGGATGAATGGCAGCAGCGCCTCGCCGTTCTCTCGAGTCGCGGAAGTTTCACAAGTAGTACCCGTGGTCAACGGGTAGTAGTTGACCCGCTGGGCGACGGTGGACCTCGGGTCGTCGAACGCCGTCGGGACGGCCCACGAGAACCCATTGCCTCGTCGCAGTGACACACCGACGGATCGCGCTCCCCTGGTGAAAACCTAAATCCTCGGTCTGCAGGTAGATCAGCGGCGCGTTGGGGTCCTGCTGCGTGTAGTTGACGACCATGTCGCTGTCCGCGAGGTACGGCGCCAACCGCACCGGGCCGCGATCGGTGATCACGTGGCTGCCGGACCAATGCTCCGAGTCAGAGTCGACCTGGTGGGCCCTGGGCGGGCGAGTCACTGGCAGACTACCTCGGACCAGCACGTCGTCCCGTAGTGACCCGGCAACGCCCAGCTTGATCACTTGTGATCGGCTAGACCAAGGCCCGGCCGGAAGTTCTGGCGAATCAGGGGGCGGTCACCGTCGGTGACCGCCCCCTGATTACATCGTTCCTGAGTGTCAGACGGTCGGAGCGACAACCTCGTCGTCGGTCTCGTGCGCTGTGTCGTCCTCACCCGCGTTCTCGTCGAGCTCTGCGCGGGCCGCGTTGAGCAGGTCACGAACAGCTCGAAGGTCAGCCTTCGTGCTGGTGGCACCGATCTCGAGCGCAGCTGCCTCGGCCTGGCCGACAAAGGCATGGGCCTCGGCGTCCGTAGCGGCCTCATCAGCGAGCCCCTCGGCCTGCTTGAGGATGTTCACCACGAGCTGAAAGTTCTCCACCCGGAAGGATCGCAGTTCCTTGCGGACGGCCTTGGTGTCGACCGTGCTGCCGGCCGCCTCGACGGCAGCCTTGATCTCGGCCAGCGTCGCGCGTGCCTCGTCGATGTTGACTACGAGGGCAGCCTCGCTCTCGTCGCCAAGGCGTGTGATCGCCTGGCTCGCGGCGAGGCGGGCGAGGCGCTTGTCCTTGACTGCGACGTCCTTGAGCAGCTGCTTGGACTGACCGCTGGCCGGCTGACCCTTGGCAGGCTGGGCCTTGGTCGGCTGACCCTGGGTCGGCTGGGCCTTAGTCGACTGACCCTGGGTCGGCTGGGCCTGGGTCGGCTGGGCCTTGGTCGGCTGACCCTGGGTCGGCTGGGCCTTAGTCGACTGACCCTGGGTCGGCTGGGCCTGGGTCGGCTGGGCCTGGGGGGGCGCCGTTGGCTGAGCCTGTGCGGGTGGGGTCGGATTGGGAGGCCCGGCGTGGGCGACGGTCATTGAGGCAGGGGCGACCAAGGCTGCGGTGGCGACCAAGGTGGCGGTGAGGCGGCGGGTTCGATTCATGACGGGGGTCCTTGCGATTCGGTGGGAGGGAGGGCCGGGAGCTGAGCCTGTGCCCCTGCTTCCGGTCTGAACAAGAGATGTCGATGCCATTTCAACTAGTCTTTTGGGGTGGTGCTGTTCCTGTGATGCTGTGCCAGGTGACAGTCCGCGAGTTGGGGCTCGATCGTGTCGTCGGGGGTCTCGGTGTTGCCATCTCAGTGCGGTAATCGTCAGGGGGGCGCGATCCGTTACTGGGGCAAGTCCAGGTCGGGATGATCCTGGATCGCCAACAGTTCGGCGAGGCTGCGTAGACCGCGATGGGCGGCGACCCGGACCGCTCCGGGCGACTTGTTGACGATGCGGGCCGTCCGGGCGACGTCCAGACCAGCGATGTACCTCAAGACCACGATCTCCGCCTGGTCCGCCGGTAGTTGCTTCACCGAGGCGAGGACGATCTCGGTGGAGAGGAGGACCTGCACGGACTCTTCGACGTTGTCGTGCGCGGGCAGGTCGGAGAGTGCCTGTTCGTCGATGTCGGTGGAGCGTGGGCGTCGGTAGATCTGGCGTTGAGCATCGTGAAGTCGGGCGCGACCGATCGTGAGGACCCACGCGCGCCAGCCGGCCTCGTCACCCTTAAAACGGTGCAGCCCTTTGACCACGCTGACCCACGTCTCCCCAGCCACTTCCTCAACCAGGGACCGGTCGCGCGCAAGAGACTCCAGATAACGCAGCAGGCTGGGCTGTGCAGCCCGGAAGAGCACGGTGAAGGCAACCTCGTCACCGTTCCGAGCGGAAGCCAGATGGCGTTCGAACTCAGACATCTCTCCCTCGATGGCGGCAACGCCGGTGCGGAAACGGGGGCCGCGGGTTCCCGGCGTGTGTCGTGGTCGGTGAGGCAGCGACATCATGCCGCGCGGTGGCCTCTTGTCGCAACTCGAGCGCTTGCTCCTCCGTGCTCTTGCTGTAGCCAACAGCAAGCTTGACTGACCGCCTGCTCCTGTGGCCCGCGGAGTTCTGCGCATCACCGTCGCCGCCCCAGGCGCTCGGCGTGCCGGTAGGAACACCACGTGCTACCCGAGTTGGTGTCCAGCCGACCCGGCTAGGTAGCCCAGCATGGTCCATTCGACCCATACCATCGCGTTACCCGGAAGTGGATGTCTTGTTACCGATGAGATGTGCTCATGCGTCGTCCCGCCTCAGCTCTTCTTGTGGTCACAGCCGTCTTCACAGCTTCAGCGACGGCGACGGTGCCGGCTGGGCAGAGCAGGCGTCCCAGCCCCGGGGCGATGCCACCGGGTGCTCCGCGGAGCTCGCTCCTGGCCCGGTTCGTGCCAGCACGCTCGGGAGCGTCGACCGGCCGGCGGTTCGTGAGCGCAACGGCCTCACCGCCGTTGGGCTGTCCAAGGTCGTGGAGGACCCCCAGGGCTGGGTCGACGAGTGCGGCGCGGTGTTCTACACAGAGCCCGTCCACGGCCCCGGGCGTGGAGGAGACGCCTAGCACGCGGGTCACGACGAAGTCGCCGCAGGCGGCACCCTAGCAGCGACGACCCGCAGACAGCCTCAGCAACTGTGCCGGCCGACGTGCTGGACCTCTCCTCGCGCCCGGCTCGGCGCGCACCATCTACCTCGACTTCACCGGAGACACCACGACCGGCACCGCCTGGAACAAGACCTACGGCACCACCATCACCTCGCCCGCGTACTCCATCAACGCCCCGGTGGACGCGACCTTCGACGACGCCGAACGCGCCGAGATCCACCTCGCCTGGCGCACGGTCGCGGAGGACTTCGCACCCTTCGTCATCAACGTCACGACGCGCGAACCGAGCTCTGACGCGATCGTCAGGTCCTCCACCTCGGACACGACCTACGGCGCGCGCGTGGTCATCACCGCGACCAACGCCGTGGGCAGCGCCTGCGGTTGCGGCGCCGCCGCCTACCTCGACGTCTTCGACGTGGTGGGCAGCGGCTACTACCAACCGGCGTGGGTCTTCACCGACGGCACCGGCCTCAACGGGTACAACGTCGCGCAGACCATCTCCCACGAGGTCGGCCACAACTTCGGCCTGCACCACGACGGGACATCAACGACGTCGTACTACACCGGCGCCAAGGGATGGGCCCCCCTCATGGGGGCGTCGTACAACAAACGGTTGTCCCAGTGGTCGAACAGGCAGTACGCCGACGCCAACAACAAGGAGGACGACATCGCGATCATCGCCCGCGCAGCACCGCTGCTGGTCGACGACCACGCCGCCACCACCGACGGCGCAACCAGCCTCGTCGCCGACGTCACGGCCGTCGCAACGATCGGTTCGCGCTCGGATGTGGATGCCTTCGCGTTCGTCGCCTCAGGGGCAACGCAGCTCTCCGTCGCCGGAGATCACGGAGTGTCGCACAGCGACATCGCGCTCACCATCCTGACCGGCGGGGGCGCCCACGTGGCCACCGTCAACCTGACGAGCGACACCGCAGCCGACGCTTCCCCGAACGCGACCTGGACCGTGACACTGCCCGACGCCGCCAGCGCCTACGTCGCCCTCGTAGACGGCACCGGCTACGACCCACTCGTGTCGGGCAGGTACGACGACTACGGATCCGTCGGTGCCTACCAGGTAGTCCTACAGACGGTTAGCACTTCGACCGAGCCGGAGCCCACCCCCGGAGCCGACTTCGACTGAGACCACGACTCCCGTGACGACGACCGATGTCCTGCAACCACCGACGTTCGTCGGACAGACCCGACAGCTCCCGCGGGCGACGCTCAAGGACCGCTACCGCGAGGTCATCAAGTTCACCGACACTGTCGCCACCGTGAAGGTGCGCGGCCTGCCGCGCGGCATCAAGGCGCACCAGCGCGACGGGCGCATCGTCCGGGAGGTGTCGAAAGCGCGGGGATTAACCGCCTCGTGGAGCAGCACGCGGCGCGAAGGCATGCGTCCTCCAACGTCCCGGATACCGATTCGAGCCGTCCGCTCATCGGCTCTGTCCGGAAACCCTTGACGCTAGTCGTCGCCGTCCCGCAAGGGATCGGCAACCGGGACGCGCGCCCACCGAAAACGACCGTTTCCGGTGGGTGTTTCGGATACCATTTCGGTCGCTTGCCGGCGGTCGGGTCTAGATGCCGCGTCCGAGCTCGGGGTGTGTTTGCTCGATCCGGTGTTCCGTCGGCGCATCGAGCCTGGCGCTGTGGGTGGCGGCTGTTCGCTCGACCTCGACTTGGAGGGCTCGAGCGCGGCGTGACTCGATGAAGTGCACGGCTCGTCCGATCGGGAGGGATTCGATGCGGGTGAGATCGGCCCGCGCCGCGTCGGCGTATTGCCGCCATCGTTGCGCACGCGCTTGGGCACTGTGTGCACCGCTGACTGCCCGGACAGAGGCGGCATCACGTCGACCGTAGATACGGAGGATGAGATCTTCGGCCTCGGCTCGGTGCCGCCATCGGGTCTGCTTCAGCGCTTCATCGGCGCGCGCGACATCCTGGCGAGCGCTGGCCACGGCGGGCTGGGCTTCGGCGAGTTGATGCGCAACGCGAGCGGCCCATGCTTCGAGCCCGTCGCGAGTAGTGGCGGCCCATCTGCCGGTGGCGGGCACGCTGCCCCACCGGTCCAGTACGGTCACCTGAGCGTCGCGGGTCCCAGCTCGTGCGGCGTCGAGCCGCCGCTGCGCGGCGCGCCGACCCAGTCGCCCCGTCGAGCGGTTTGCGTCCCACGCGGCGTCTTGTTGGATTCGCGCATCGAGGTAGGCCTGACCGTCAACCATGGCATGGGCCAGCAGTGGTCGCACGGCGTCGTCGAGGACCGTCGTCGAATGGGCTTCGGCTCTGGCCATGGCGTCTCGGCCGGATTCGTCCTCGCGAGCGTGGATCTGCCCTTGGGTCGCCAGCAGCCCGGCTGCGTGCTCACACCGTGCCGCTTCCCGGTCTGCGTTGGCGATGGCCTCGACCAACCGTGCTCGTTCGTCGTTGACCACCTTCACCGGCCCCTCAGCCGCCAACCCCGCGATGGCGACCTGAGCTGCTTCAGTTGCTGCTGGGAGGCCGCGGTCGGAGCGGTCGAGCTCGAGCGCGTCGATGAAGTGCTCCCGTGCCTCGTCGAGGTTATCGGCGACGATGTGCAGCACGTTCGCGTCACGGCCGCGAGTCATGCCGACGTACACCCCGGACGCGTCCAAAGCCTCCGACAGCAGGGTGTGCGCGCTGGTCGTGGTGACGCCTTGGACGCCGTACGCGGTCGCGGCGTAGGCGAGGTGGGCGTGGTCGGTCACGTACGAGCTGGGCAGAGCGACCGACCGTGGGTGCTTACGCGGGCAAACTGCCTCAAGCGCCCACACGGTGCCGTCGTCGCCGATGCTCTGGACTGTCCAGGTCTGCCGGTTGGCGACTCCCAGGGTGCTGTCGTTCTTGCGCGTGGTGATCACGTCGCCCGCGCCAATGGGCAGCTCGTCGTTCCCAGACACGGTCGCCGTGTCGTCGACTTCGCCTCGTACGACGCGTTGGGCACGAATGCGGTCGTTCAGGGAGCGGGCCTCGTCGTTGGTCGCGACTGTTGCGGCGACCGTCCTCGTGGACTCGATCGCCGCCGTGGTCGCGGAGGCGATGGCCTGCTCGGCGTCGTCGGTGCTGCGGTGCAGTCGGACATGTCCACGGGCGTGGAGCCGGTCGAACAGGTGCGCCGGGTTGTCACCGGCACGGAGCCGGAGGGTGAGGTCGGCGTAGACCGGGTCAGTGAACCGGTGGACCGAGTCCATGTCGAAGACGGTTCGGCCACTGCCGGCGGCCAGCGCTGCGGCCAAGTCGAGCACCCCACCGCGTCCCACGGCCGGCAGCTGTGCCCGGTCCCCGACCAGCGCGACCGTGGCCGCGGCGTCGTCCGCCAGGGTGAAGAGCGCGATCGCACTGTCCTGGTCGAGCATCCCGGCCTCGTCCACCACGATCCGCTCACCGCGCGACAGTCGCGCCCACACGGGAGGCCCGCCGAACGTCTTACCGGTCGCGGGATCGCGATCCCCGACGGCGAGGCGGGTCCACACGCCGTCGCTGTTCCACCGCCAGCCGTGGGCGTGGAGCAACTTGGCGACCGATTCGGCGGGTACCCCAAGCTCACGGGCGACCACGTCGGCGGCCTTCTTCGTCGGCGTGACGATCCTCGTGGCGCGACCCTCCGCACAGGCGGCAACGATCGCGACGGCGAGCATCGTCGTCTTTCCCGCACCGGCAGCGCCCTCGACCACCACCAGTGGGTCCGTCGATGCGACGGCCGCGGCGGCGCGAGCCTGCCCGCCGCCGAGACCTCGTTCCGCGGCCAACGCCGTAACGTCAGTTATGTGGGATCTCGCGGTAGTGCCCACCCGGGCGGTGAGCAGGTCACACAGTCGCATTTCTGCGGCGAGGACCTGGAGGCTGGTCAGGTGCGCGACATGCTCTGGTTGCGCGGCCCCGGGCGGCAACACCGACAGACAGTCGCCAACAGCAAGGTCGGTCGCGAGCGTTACGAGGTCGCGCAGGTCAGCGGGTGTGGCGCGTACGCCGTGTTCGGTGACGATGCGCGTCACCTTCTCGGCGACAGTGTGGCGGGTCCAGGTCGACGCGGCTGCAGCGCACCGGTCCAGCGCCCGTGAAGCGAGGGTGAGGACCTGGAGATCCTTTGGAGAGACCGTCTCGTTCGCCAGCCAATGGCCGCCTACTCGGGGCAACGAGAACAGCTCGGGGTCGCACCCGGCATCGGCCAACTCCCGACGCCAACCGTCCTCGTGGGCGAGCGAGGTGGGCCTCTTCTGCGGACGGTCCTTGGCCCAGGCCGCGGCGACCATCCGGGAGGTGATCACCGGACCAGGCTCCTCACCGGGATGCCGCTCGGCCCACTCGGCCTCGAGCTCGGCGAGGTTCTTCTCCACCTGGCCGGCGCGCTTCGACATCACCGCATTGAACGGCACCAGCTCGACCACCTCGCCCGTCACCGGGTCCAGGGTGAGGCCTTGACGATCCAGCACCGATGCAAGTCCTGGGTGCGCGGCCAGGACGGCAGTGCCGAGTGCCCGGATCGCTCCTTGTTGCTTGAACAGGGCCGCCGTGTCCAGGCCGCGCCACTTGCCTGCCGCCCAGACGCGGGTGCCGATCTGGAAGTGGACGTGCCGGTGCGGGTCGCCTGCCCTGCTGGTCTTGTGGACCACCGCGACGGTCTGCAGCCGCTCGACCGGCACCACTTCCTGGCGGCCACGTGGCCCGACTCGGGTGACCGAGTGCAGCGCGAGGAACCGGTGAATCTCGGCGACCGCGTCCGCCTGGGCCGCGTCTAGCGCATCCGACACGTCGGGATGCAGCGCGGCGGCGACCGACAGTGACTTCGGAGCGTTCACCACCATCTCGGCGAACCGCGGCGAACCGTGCTTGGCTGTGCCCTCCTCGCCGGGCAGTCGCGGCTTGCCCATCGAGGTCTTGGTCAGCGGGTCGATCCAGTCCACCCAGCCGGCGTACGCCTCGGCGTCCAGTTCGGAGGTGGCCAGCACCTCGCCGCTGCCGTCCATCACGGTGAAGGCGGCCAGCGTCGTCCCGCCCTCCAGGTAGTAGTCGTCAGCGCGCGAGCGATCCGACTCCAGGTACCGGCACGCCGCTGCGCCCGTTCCCCGGAAGAGAATTACTCCACCTTGCATACCCGCCTACGTTTCTAGTATCGCGTTGTTGGTATCTACCACGGTAGCATACGTACATTCAGAGGGGCGTGGGCAGAGAAGGAGGCGGTGCGGGAAGGTGCAGGTGCTAAGGATGAGGAAGGAGCGGTGAGGTGCGGAGTGAAGTGGAAGTTTGAGGCGGATCGAAGGAGATGGTGAGTAGGCGAAGGGAATGGGAGGTTAGCGTTCGGGATGAGCGTGATTGCTGCTCGCTGGAGCCGCGAGTTTCTCCCGAGTTTCTTCCTGGATCGTGGGAGCGCTTGTGCTAGAAACTCGGTATGAAACTCGATTCTCTCGGCGACGCACTGCAGCAGGTCATCGACGGAGCAACGGCTGACTCGCTCGAGAGCGAGACGCTCGACTTCAAGCGTGATCCGCACACGGTGACGGGCCGTGGTGCGCCTGGAAATCCACAAGCGCGGCTCATCGAGGAGTTGGTCGACGCCGTCGTGTGCTTCGCAAACGCTCGTGGCGGACGGGTCGTCCTCGGGGTCGATGACCGCACACCTGGGCAGGACGCCTTTATTGGTACGCAGGCCGACCCTGCGGTCCTCAGGAATCGGATCTACGGCAATACCAGACCACAGCTCACGGTACCGATCGAGGAGATCGAGTTCGGCGGGGCCCGGCTTCTGGTCATCACCGTTCCTGAGGGGCTGGACCTCGTGACCGACAGCAAGGGCAAGGCTCTCAGCCGCCGGGGCACATCATGTGCACCATTGACTGAGGATGCACGGCGTGCTTTGGCCCATGAGCGCCGGAATCCCGATCTGACTGCGCGGCCATCGGACCGTCCGTGGAAAGACGTCGCACCTTCTGCGATGAGGCAGACGCGCCATCTCTTGTCGCAGCTTGTCGACCTTCGCAACCAGATGGCAGACCTCGACGATGCCAGTCTCCTGCGTGCGCTGAACCTCATCGATCGTGACGACCGGTTGCTGATCGCTGGTGAGATCCTGTTCTGCACGCCGGAACAGGACATGCTCGACATCTTGACCCGGCCTGCCGCTGGTGCCGAGCCATCGGTACGGCGACTGCGGGAACCGCTGGTGCTCCTTTTACCGCATGCGCTCGATTCGGTGCGTGCCACGATCGACCCGGAGGTCGCGCACGTTGCGCTGGCGGGCGGCCAAGAGATCGCGCTTCCGGACTTCTCTCCGATCGCCGTCGATGAGGCGGTCACCAACGCCTTGGTTCACCGGGACTACTCACGACCCGAACGCGTCGTGATCGACCACTCGCCCAATGCCCTTAGGGTCTGGTCGCCTGGCGGACTGCCCTTCGGTGTGACGGAGGACCGACTCCTCAGCACAGTGTCGACACCGCGCAACGCAACACTCATGTCGGCGATGCAACAACTCGGACTTGCTGAGCGAGCCTCGCGCGGCATCGATCGGATGTTCCGGGAACAAGTTCGAGTCGGGCAACAAGTCCCCGGCATCCGAGCCGACGAGTACTCCGTCGAGATCTACTTCACCAGCGGCGCTCCCAACCGGGCATTCGCTGGCTACGTCGCGACCCTGCCCCGGAACCTGCGCGAGAACGTCGATGCCATGCTCTCGCTCGTCCACCTCTGCCAGAGACCGACGCTCACACTTGCTGACGCCGCACGCCTGCTCCAGGTGAGCGACATCGAAGCGAGGGACAGACTTGATGCACTCGGAGCGGGCACAGATGCTCTCGTCGAGCGTGACGGTGATGCGCGCCGGGGTGTGAGGTGGCGGCTGCGGCCGTCGGTGGCCTCCGCGCTCGGGACCGCCGTTCAGCACCGAGCACGAGCAAGTTCGGCGCGCCCGCGAGTCGAAGCTCATCTCAAGGAGTACGGCTGGATCACGAACAAGACGATCCGAAACATGTTCGACCTCGACGTCCAGCAAGCCACCCAGATCCTCAACGAGCTTCGGGCGGCGAATGTCGTGATCAAAGATCCCGACGGGCCCCAGCGAGGCCCATCGATCCGGTGGCTCCCCGTGAAGCCGTCGAAGCATCGGTAGCCAACGACTAACGCGAGCGCGTCGCTCATGTGCTAACTCATGTGCTACCGACCCTGTAGATCCCTGTACTACAACGATGTCATTCGATGCGCAGACATGGATTTCACGCCTGATTTGAGCGTGAATCGGGGTCCCGGGGCTCGAACGGGTTCGGGGATGATCGCCAGTTCGAATCCCCTATCCTCCGCCAGTGGTAACGGCGCCGGTCTCGACCGGCGCCGTTCGCCATTTCAGCCACAGCTCGAGGCGAATCATCTCGACGTCGCGCGCGGCCCGACAACCGGCTCAGCGGCGGGTGAGCGAGCGCAGCATGAACGCCAGCGCCAGCAAGGCGCCGCCTGCGAGCCCGCCCCACAGCAGCAGGGCGCGCGAGGAACCGAAGAGGTCGAGTCGGGCTGGCGGGGGCGGCGGCATCGAGTCGCGCCGGTCCTCCGAGATCGAGCGCTCGATCCGGCCGTTGCGTCGCGGGTCGAGGGAGCGGGTGAGCGCGTCGTGGGCCTGGACGACGCCGGCGCCGGTCCACGGGTTCGTGGCGGACTCCGACCCCTCGGTCGTCGCCATCAGCCGGGCGACGGTCTGCTGCGGTGTGTCGCGCGGGTAGTGCGCCCGCAGCAGCGCCACGACCCCGCTGACCTCGGCAGCGGCCCACGAGGTCGCCAGCTGGTCGACGTGGCAGCGCTGGCCGTTGGCGTTGACCGAGAGCGCGTCCACCGTGGGCGCGGCGAGGTCGGTGTCCAGGTTGGGCACCGTGGAGCCGATGGCCGAGCCGCCGAGCGGCGGCGCGGCACTGACCGCGAGCACGCCGGGATAGTCGGCGGGATAGACGGACGCGTCGTTGTCGGGCGTGCCCTTGAACGTCTCGGAGGGCTCCGCGGCGTTGCCCGCCGAGGCCACCACGACGACGTCGAGCTCCAGCAGTTCCTTCACGGCACGGCGCAGGTTGGGGTCGTCCTTCGTGACCGAGAGCGCGATGTTGACCACCTCGAACGGGTTGGTGCGGTGCAGCGCGATCGCCTGGTCGATCCCGTCGGCGATGCCCTGGGAGGTGACGTCCTTCTCCTGCTGCGACACGTCCGCCGGCGAGGTGTCGAAGACGCGGACATCGATCACCCTGGCTCCCGGCGCCACTCCCTCCGGTCCCGCGATCAGGCCGGCGACGATCGTGCCGTGGCCCGACAGCAGCGGCCCGCCCGCGTCCGGCAGCGCGACCGCGGCCGCCAGGTCGATTCCGAGGCCGGCTGCGACACCGCTGTCGATGACGGCGACGCCGACGCCGGAGCCGTCGGTGACCTCCTGCGCCTGCGGCACGTGCATCCGCTCCAGCGGCGGGTTGTCCCGCTCCGTGCTGTCGGCCAGGACCTCGGTCCCCGGGATGTCGGCCTCCGAGCAGACCCCGCCGTCCGCGGCGTACGCCGATGGCAGCACGCCCGCAACCGCCGTCCCGGCGAGGGGCAGCACGCCGACCACACCAGCCGCCAGCAGCCCGGCGGCGGACCGACGCCTCATGACTCCTCGGCGGAGGCGTCCTCCGGCGGGGCGTCCTCGGGCACCCGTCGGGCCGAGTTGACCGACAGCTCGACCTTGTCGTCGAAGAAGCCCATCCACGCGCTCGGCACCACCGGTGCGTCCGTGTCGCCGTAGCCGATGTAACCCGGCACCTCGGCCCCGATCAGCTGGTACTTGTAGCCGGCGGAGTCGATGACGTAGGGCGTGCCCTCGGTGCCCGCGTCGTCCCCACCGGACAGGACGTAGGCGCCGCCCGCGGGCTGCACCTCAACGCGACGCCGGCCCTGGGCGAGGCCCTCGGGGGACGCGTCGCCCGTCGGTTCGTCGGCCAGCGTCACCCGGTGGGGCTCCCCGGAACCGGGGTGGAGGACCGCACACATCTCCTCCGCCAGCACGGGCGTCGGCAGGTCGTCGGGCCACTCGGTGGGGTACGCCGCGGGCTGGGTGCCGCCACGCGGGGCGGCATCGACCGGCTGGGTGCCGGGGCCGACGGCGTCGTAGATCGTGGCGGCGAACGCGGACAGCTGCTGCGGGCCGTCGTCGGCCAGCAGGTAGGCGTCGCCATCGGGGGTGGTCAGCAGGTCACCGACGCGGTAGCGCGAGAGGTCGGTCTCGACCTCGGGGCCGTAGTCGACCGGGCCGGAGCCGGTCACCCCGAAGGAGTCCTGGGTCAGCGAGCCGCCGCGCGGAAAGAGGTTGAGCCAGTCCGCGCTGACCTCGGGGGCCTGCTCGGTGGACCCGAAGCCCAATCCGGTGGCGATCGTCCCGGCGTCGGCCAGGGTCGGCGGCAGCTCGAAGCGGTGGGCCGCCCCCTCGGGGCCGGAGCTGTCCGGCGCGATCAGCCACAGCGATGCGCCCTTGCGGACGAGGAACGCGGACCCGGCCAGCTCGTCGACCGCGGGGCTCGGATCGACCGCGACCTGGATCCCGGCGGCGGGCGCCGTGCACGCCGTCCAACCGTCCTGGATCAGGCCCTCGGGGTCGGGCAGGCCCGCGGGCGCGTCGTCGATGCCAAGGTCCTCGCCGAGGGTCACCTCGCGGATGTACTTGTCCCGCACCTGGAAGGGCGCGAGGTCGGGCTCGCCGAGCAGCAGCTGGGCGGAGATGTAGTTGGGCACGCGCCGGATCACCGGGTCGTCGCCGCCCTCGAGCACGACGTACTGCTCGCCGGTGTCCTTGCTGGTGACGAAGCTGCCGGCCTCGAGCCACTGGGAGTTGGGGCGACCGATGAGGAAGCCCGCGATGGCGGCTCCGGCCAGCAGCAGCAGGGAGATCGCGACACCACCGATGAGCACCCGGCCCGGGCGCACCGGCTCGACCTCGCGACCACCGGGCGCGCCGCTGATGAAGGCGGTGACCAGGCGACGCTTGCTGAACGAGTGGGCCTCGACCAGGTCCTTCTTGGTGGCCACCCTCAGCCCCTGATCTTGTCGAAGAAGCCGGCCGCGACGACCATCAGCGGCAGCAGCGACAACAGGGTCGCCGTCTCGACGGCGTCACCGATCCGTCCCCGGCGTACCGACGGCGAGGCGGGCACGAGCGTCGACACGAGGAGTACGGCGCCGACGACCGCGAGAGCGATGGCAGCACCCGCGCGCCACCCGTCGTGGATCAGCAGCATCGACAGCGCGGTGGAGACCAGACCGAGGATGCCGGAGACCAGCCCGGCCAGGACCTCGGAACCCGCTCGATATTGGCGGGTGCGGAACATGACGGCCAGGCAGCACACGCCAGCCAGGATGGTGCCGAAGACGCCGCGGCTCACGGCCAGCGGCGCCAGCAGCACGAGCAGCGTGCCCACGGTCGCCGACACCGCGAGCAGGATCTCGTGTGCGACACGGGCGTCGGCACCGACCTGCGCGAGGTCGATGTCGTCGGGGTCGGCGGTGATGTCGTGCAGGGAGTAGATCTGGTCGACCTTCGTCCCGGTGACGCCCAGCGCCAGCCACGGGAAGATGCTGCCCGCCAGCACGACCAGGGTCATCAGCACGGTGAACACGACGCTCGGCTCGAAGTCGGAGACCTGCATCAGCAGGCCGCTCGCGGCGAGCACCGCACCCACGACGATCGCGGGGATGACCAGCGAGCGCCCCTCCTGCAGGCCCGCCACGGCCACGACACCGACCAGCAGCATCGCCGCCCCGGCGGTCGCCAGCGGTGCACCGAAGAAGTCAGCGGGCAACGGCCACTGCCACGAACCGAGCTCACCGGGGGCAAGCAAGAGGCCGGCGACGCCGGCGTAGACGACAGCGATCAGGGCGACCGCGACACCCGCATCCGGCTCGTCCTGGCCACGGGCCAGCACGATGCCGCCGACGACGAGCAGCAGGGCGGCGGTGGCAGCCGCGAGTCCGCCCATGATGCTCTCGCCCTGGAGCAGCAGCGCCAACGCACCCAGGCCGAGCAGGAGGCCTCCGGCCCCGAGGGCGGTACGGCGACCGGCGGACGCCTCCCAGGGCTTGAGCTCGTGCTCGACGACGTCGGCCATGGCCTCGACGATGTCGTCGTAGACCCTCGGGGCCTCGTCGTCGATGCCGGCGGTGACGGTCAGCAGGCCGCCGTCCTCGATGCCCTGGATCAGCAGGCCGGCGTCACCCGCGAGCCGGCGCCCGTCCTGGGCGACGAGGCGGTAGCCGCCGTACACGGTGCTCGCATCGAGCAGGCCGACGCTGCGCGCGAGCTCGGGCACGAGCTCGGCGACCGGGACCGCGCCCGGGAGGACCAGGTCGACGCGGCGTGAACCTGAGGCGACGGTGACCCGGACGAGGCCGGATCCGACGGGCGTCGTCTGACTCATGCTGTGGTCCCCCGTGTGGTTCGTGGTTCGGCGATGACACTGCCCGGCCTCCGAGTGGCCCGCTCGCCGATCGGTTGCAGACTATATGGATCGCGGGGCCGGTCATGAAGGCCCGCGCACGACCGAGGCCGGCCCCCCGAAGGGCGGCCGGCCTGGAGTCCAGCTGGTCGTGGTGCGACTCAGAAGCGGCCGGCACCGCGAGCGTCAGCGGCCTTGTACTCCTGGTTGGACGTGTCGACGTTCTGACCGGCCTGGTTGAGCAGGATGATCATGTCGGTGATGGCCTTGTCCCAGGTCGCCTTGGCCTCGCGGTAGGCCTCCTTGGCCGCACCGGTCCAGTCGCTGGCGAGCGGCTTGAGCTCGTCCTCGAGGGTGTTCAGGCGGGCCTCGATGTCCTTGGCCGCGGCGATCACGTCGGCCGCGCCGGTGTCAAGCTTGCCGTGCTCTACTTTGATTCCGTCGAACGACATAACTGTCTCCTTCTAGGTCTGTGGTGGTCGCGGCGGTCAGCCGAGGCGGTTCTGCAGGTTGAGGTGGGAGTCGGACTGCGCCTGGTCGGTGGCGACGTTGTCCTTCTCGGTCTCGATCATCGAGGCGGCCAGCTGGTCGAGCGCCTTGAGGATCTGCTCCTGCTTCTCCTGCCAGGCGAGCATCAGGTTGCCGAAGGACGAGGCACCCTGGCCTCCCCAGCCGGCCATCATGTCGTTGACCCGGTCAGCGACGGTGTTGCACTTCGTCTTGACGTCCCCGCGGGCCGTGTTGACGAACTCGGCTCCCCTGGAGAGCGCCTTTTCTGTCTGGCTGAGGTTGCTCATCTCAATCCTTCCCCCTCGGCGGGTCTGTCCCGCCAGAGTTCACTGTGTGGGTGCTGCTCTGACTGTGCCGCTCGGGGAGACGTCCCGGCCCCCGCGCTGAGGTCGATGTACCCGGGCACTGGGGCGCTAAACATCAAGAAGTCATTTCCCACAGGGCGCGGAAGAGTCCGGACGCCACGACCGTCGCCGCGAGGGCCAGCGCTCCGCTCAGCCCCTCGGCCACCTCGGCCTTGCGCGACCACCAGACCGAGCGCCACCCGCGACCCGTGGCGACGGCCGCCGCGAGGCTGATCGCGCCCAGGGTCGTGACGCCCCCCAGGCCCCAGGTCGTCCACGTCGTCGTGAGGTCGCCGATCTCGAAGCCGACCAGCCACGCCCAGCACGCCAGGCCGGCCGCACGCAGCAGCCGGCGCGCTGCGTCGTGCCTGTACTGCCGGGCAGCGAGCAGGATGGCCGCGCCGGCGAAGAAGGCCAGGCACCTGGCCCCGATCCGGTCCAGGTCGATGCTCGCCGTGTGCAGGAGCAGCGGGGTGGCGATCAGGGCGATGAGCAGGATCGCGGCGCAGGATGCGGTGACCGTGCGCGTGGCGTCACTGACCAGGCGGTGCATCGCCGACTCCGGGATCACCAGGCGTCCGCGTCGACTGCTCGTCTTGTCGCGCGCCGACCACGCCGTCACGGCGAGCCGGTCGAGGTCGAGGAGCGCCTCGTCGGGTACGTCGATGGCGAGCGAGGGAGCGAAGCGCGCACCGAGCATGGCCAGGACGAGGAGGACCGCCCAGGAGACGCGGTCGTTCCACTCCATCAGCGGACTGATCGCGCACACCCCGAACACGAGGCAGCCGACGAAGATCCACACCGTCAGCACCTGGTCGCGGTCCTCGACCATGGCCCGGGTGATCGCGGCGGTCAGCGCTGCCGCCAGCGCGCCCACGGCCACCACCGCCCCGGTCAGCTGGTCGCCGGGCTCGAAGAAGGCGGCGAACGCGGCGGCCGCGGCGAAGGCCGGCGCCGCGGCGGTGCGCTGCCTCGCGTGCCGTCCCCACGGGAGCGCGGCGGTGAGCGCGCACGCCATCAGGACCCCCACGGTGACGGTGCGCAGTGCGGCGTTGCCCGACAGGGCGGCGTACCAACCGGACAGGGCGGCGGCACCGGCGGCGAGGCTCAGCACGACCGCCGCGACCTGGGGCGTCTCGGCGACGAGCTGGGCGCCGGAGCCGTCGTCGTCGCTGGCCCTGGCCCGGCGCACGCCGGTGGCCGCGATCAGCACGGAGCCCGACTCGACCCCCATCTCGGCGAGCGCTCGGTCGGCACGGAGGTGCTCGCCGAGCGCGGTCTGGAGCAGCGGGATGCCGGTCATGCCGGCCTGGTCGGCGTAGGCCCGGCCGACGTCGACGGGGGTGGCACCGATCGGGACCACGAGGTCGAGCACGCCCACGGGGCCGTGCACGCTGATCGCGATCGTGGCGGCAGGCCCGGAGGATGTGCTCACCTCGGACACCGCATCGGACACAGCTCCCCCTTGACCTCGTGCACGCCGACCTCCGAGTCCGGCCGACCCTGTGCAGGGTAGTAGGTGGCCGACGACCCACCTATCATCGTCGCGAATGACCGGGCCTGCATCGACCGGCGAGCCCATCGTCTCGAGGGGGAACGCGTGAGCACAGCACTGCGAGGCGGGCACCGGCTCGACGAGCCGGAGATGCCCGGCGGGCAGATCGTCCTGCAGCCGCCGCCGGAGCTCCAGGACAACGAGGGCGCCAGCGGTGTCCTGATGAACGCGATCCCGATGCTCGGCAGCCTCGGCTCGATCGTGCTGGTCGCGACCATGGGCGGTGGCGGCAACCGCACCCGCAGCTTCCTGGCGGCCGGCATGTTCCTGTTCGCCACGCTCGGCTTCATCATCGTGCAGATCGACCGGCAGCGGAAGCAGCGTGCACAGCAGGTCACCGGCTCGCGCACCGAATACCTGCGCTACCTCGCCAACATCCGCAAGGTCGCACGCAACGCTGCCGACCAGCAGCGTCGCGCGCTGATGTGGCACCACCCCGAGCCGACCGCGCTGCCGGCGCTGGCCGAGGAGCGCACCCGCCTGTGGGAGCACGGCCCGGGCGACGACAACTTCCTGCACGTCCGCTACGGCCTGTGCGCCCAGCCTCTGTCGCTGGAGCTGATCCCGCCGGAGAGCGCACCGGTCGACCAGGTCGATCCGGCAGCCGCGTCCGCGCTGCACCGACTCCTCGTCGTACACCGCCTGCAACCCAACCTGCCGGCCTCGATCGACCTGCGCGCCTTCGACCGGATCGAGCTGTGCGGTCCCGAGGAGGACGCCCGCTCGGCCGCCCGCGCGATGATCTGCTCGGCCACCGCCTTCCACAACCCCGACCAGCTCGTGGTCGCGGTGCTCAGCTCGGAGGCCAACCTCACCCACTGGGATTGGGTCAAGTGGCTGCCGCACGCCCAGAGCTCGCGCGAGATGGACGCCGTCGGACCGCGGCGCCTCGTCGCCACCTCGATCGACGACCTGGGCAACCTGCTGCCGCCCGACCTCAGCGACCGGCCCCGCTTCGGCGCCGACGAGCGCCCGCCCACGCCGCACATCCTGCTGGTGATCGACGGCGGCCACCTGCCGCCCGGCAACCACGTCGTGCCGCCCGACGGGCTGCACGGCGTGACCCTGCTCGACATGCCCGCGCGCTGGGACGAGCTCGAGGACTCCACGCGGCTGCGCCTGCAGTTCGCCGAGGGCCGCCCGGAGCTCGACAAGCTGCCCGTGCTCGGGATCCGCCTGCGCGAGGAGCCCGTCAAGGCCCTGATCGACCAGTGCGACCTCGCCACCGCCGAGGCCTTCGCGCGCCGGCTGGCGCCGCTCAAGACAATCAGTGCCGACGCCTCCTCGGGCAGCGCCGTCGACATCACCTCGGCCAACCCCGACCACATGGAGCTGCTCGGGCTCGGCGATATCCACACCTTCGACCCGACCAGCTCGTGGCGCCCGCGCCCGGCCCGCGACCGACTGCGGGTGCCGATCGGCATCGGTGACTCGGGCGGCCTGATCCACCTCGACATCAAGGAGTCCGCCCAGCAGGGCATGGGGCCCCACGGCCTGTGCATCGGCGCCACCGGCTCCGGAAAGTCGGAGTTCCTGCGCACGCTGGTGCTCGGCCTGGTCATGACGCACTCGCCCGACCAGCTCAACCTCGTGCTCGTCGACTTCAAGGGTGGTGCGACGTTCGCCGGCATGGCCGACATGCCGCACGTCTCGGCCGTCATCACCAACCTCGCCAACGAGCTCACCCTCGTCGACCGCATGCAGGACGCCCTGTCCGGTGAGATGGTGCGTCGCCAGGAGCTGCTGCGCGACGCGGGCAACTACGCATCGGTGCGCGACTACGAGAAGGCGCGCGCCAATGGCGAGGACCTCGCCCCGATGCCGTCGCTGTTCATCGTCGTCGACGAGTTCTCCGAGATGCTCTCCGCCAAGCCGGAGTTCATCGACCTCTTCGTCGCCATCGGCCGGCTCGGCCGCTCGCTCGGGCTGCACCTCCTGCTGGCGTCCCAGCGGCTGGAGGAGGGTCGCCTGCGCGGCCTCGAGTCCCACCTCTCCTACCGCGTCGGCCTGCGCACCTTCTCGGCCGGCGAGTCGCGCGCCGTGCTCGGCGTGCCCGACGCCTACGAGCTGCCCGCGGTCCCCGGTCTCGGTTACCTGAAGCCCGACCAGTCCACGCTGCTGCGATTCAAGGCGGCGTACGTCTCGGGGCCGCCCAGCGGCCGGGCCCGGGTCAGCCGCGACGAGGGCGGCCACGTGCGCGGCATCCTGCCCTTCACGATCTCCGAGGTCCTCGCGCTCGAGCCGCTGGAGAGCGAGGACGACGTGGTGTCGATGCCGGTGCAGCAGCAGGGCGAGCAGCCCTCGCTGCTCGACATCGCGGTCGACCGGATGATCGGTGTCGGCAACCCCGCACACCAGGTCTGGCTGCCGCCGCTCGACGTCCCCGACACGCTCGACGAGCTGATGCCCGACCTCGTGGAGGATCCCGAGCTCGGCCTCGTCTCGCCCCAGTGGCGCAACCTCAACGGCCTGGTGATCCCGCTCGGCACCGTCGACCGACCGCGCGAGCAGCGCCGCGACACGATGACCCTCAACCTGTCGGGCGCCTCGGGCCACGTCGCCGTCGTCGGCGGTCCGCGCTCCGGCAAGAGCACCCTGCTCCGCACGATCGTCACCAGCATGGGCCTCGTCTCGACGCCGGCGGAGTCGCAGTTCTTCGTGCTCGACTTCGGCGGCGGCACGTTCGCGCCGCTGTCGCGGTTCCCGCACGTCTCCGGTGTCGCGTCCCGGTCCGAGCCGGATGTCGTACGACGTGTGGTCGCCGAGATCCAGGGCGTGGTCGATCGCCGCGAGGCCTACTTCCGCGAGCAGGGCATCGACTCGATCGAGACCTACCGCAGCCGTCGGGCCCAGGGCCGCGCCGACGACGGCTGGGGCGACGTGTTCCTGGTCATCGACGGCTGGAGCACCCTGCGTGCCGAGTTCGACGACCTGGAGATCGAGCTCCAGCAGCTCGCCGGTCGCGGTCTGACCTTCGGCCTGCACATCATCGCCGCGTCCACGCGCTGGGCCGACTTCCGCGCAGCGATGCGCGACGTCTTCGGCTCCAAGCTCGAGCTGCGGCTCGGCGACCCGGTCGACTCCGAGATCGACCGCAAGGTCGCTGCCCTGGTGCCGACCGGTCGGCCGGGTCGAGGCCTGGTGCCGAGCAAGCTGCACTTCCTCGGCGCGCTGCCGCGGGTCGACGGCGACGGGGACTCAGCCACGCTGGGTGAGGGCGTCGACGACCTCATCGAGCGCGCGACGACCGCCTGGAAGGGCGCACCCGGGCCCAAGCTGCGGCTGCTGCCGGAGCTCATCAGCCTCGACAGGATCCGTGAGGACGCCGTCCGCCGCAAGATCGACGAGAAGCGCATCCTCATCGGCATCAACGAGAAGGAGCTGGCTCCGGTCGCGATCGACGTCAACGCCGAGCCGCACCTGCTCATCTACGGCGACGGCCAGTCCGGCAAGAGCGCGCTGCTGCGCAACTACGTCCATGAGGTCATGCGCACGCGGACCCCGAAGGAAGCGCAGATCGTCATCGTCGACTACCGGCGCTCGCTGCTCGGCGAGGTCCCCGACGAATACCTCCTCAACTACCTCACCTCGGCCACCCAGGCGACGCCGACGCTCAAGGACATCGCGGCCTACCTCGAGAGCCGGATCCCCGGGCCCGACGTCACGCCCGACCAGCTGCGCAACCGGTCGTGGTGGACGGGGGCCGAGGTGTTCGTCGTGGTCGACGACTACGACCTCGTCGCGACCGCCCAGTCCTCACCGGTCCAGGCCCTGCAGCCGCTGATGGCGCAGGCGCGCGACACCGGGCTCCACCTGGTCGTGGCCCGCCGCGTCGGTGGCGCGTCGCGCGCGTCGTACGAACCCGTCCTGCAGTCGATGCGCGACCTGGCGATGCCCGGCATCCTGCTCTCCGGTCCGCGCGACGAGGGTGCCCTCATCGGCAACCTGCGTCCGCAGCCGGCGCCGCCCGGCCGCGCTCGCGTCGTCACCCGTGACAAGGGGATCGAGGTCGCGCAGCTCGCGTGGACCGACCCGACGACGTGAGTGATCAAGACGAGCGGGCGACCGAGCTCACCAGGCACTACGTCCGCGTGCGCAGCCGACTCAGATGAATCTCCACGCGTGTGCGTGGAGATTCATCCCTGGACCGATGCTCGAGCCTGAAAGTCCACGCATGTGCGTGGAGCTTCATGACCGCTACGTCAGCTCGACGGTTGCACGCCCCCGACTCAGTCAGTGGTCCTCTTCGCCTCGCCCTCGGTGGACGTATCCACCATCCCGCCGCCGCTGACGGCCTCATTGGCCTCCTGATCCGCCGATGGCGGCTCCTCCTCGGGCAGCGAGCTGGGGGTCCCGAGTGTTCCGCCCCGACCGGAGCCGGTCCCGGTCTCCTGCGTCTCGACGTCGGTGGCTTCCGGGTCGTCGGCGCGGTCGCGGCTGCTGTAGTCCTGGCTCATCCTGTGCTCCTCGGGTCGGGGGCCGCCGACCGAGATCGCCCGGCGGGAACCTGGCGGTACCCAGATGGAGCACCCGCAGACACCGGAGCGGCGCCCTGGGGCAACAGTTCAGGCGGGGTGCTCTCCGCGCGAGCGCGCGCCCTGCTCGATGGTGGCGCCGGCGACGGTGGTCTTCTTCTCGAAGATCCGCTCGTAGCCGGTGTGGGACATCCGCCAGCCCTCGGGCGTGCGGACGTAGCGGTCGGAGTAGAGCGCCGCGCCCTCGAGCGCGAAGTCGAAGGCGGGTGCGTAGACCTGGTCGTGGAGGTACCACGTGCCGGTGGCCGAGTCCCCGTCCACGCGGATCTCCGGGTGGTGGCCGTGGTGCATCGTCACCAGGTCGGGCACGAGGGAGGTCCTGATGAACGCCAGGATCGCGTCGAGGTCGGCACAGTCCTGGGTGGGGTACGTCGCCGTCGCCTCGGGCACGAAACAGGCCGCGAGACCCGGCCAGTCCTTGGTGTCGATGCAGCGGAAGTAGGCGTACTTCAGCCGCCGGATCTCCTCGAGGTCCAGCAGCAGGCGCAGGTCGTCACCGTGGGTCATCGGCGTCCGGACTTGAACATCCCGCGGGCGACCTCGCGCGCCGCCGTACGCATGAAGTCCTTGAAGGCACTGGACCGCACCACGTCCATGACGATGCCGTCGTCGTCCTTCTTCGCCTGCTTGGTGACGCGCTCGACCTTCTGCTCGCGCGCCATCTCCTTGACCTTGGCGTCCTCCGCGGCCTTGGCCGCGCCCTCCTCGATGCGGGCGGCGAGCTTCTCGCGGGCGGACTCGCGGTCGATGACCTCGCTGTACTTCGCGAACAGCGGGCTGGCCTTGACGGCTGCCTCCATCGCGGCGGTCTCCGCCATCGCCATCAGCGACTCGGGGGCTCGCAGCCGGGTCCACGCGACGGGGGTGGGTGCACCGCGCTCGTTCATCACGGTCACGACCGCCTCGCCGATGCCGAGGCTGGTGATCACCTCGCCGAGGTCGTCGTAGGCGGAGTTGGGGTAGGTGTTGACCGTCTGCTTGAGCGCCTTGGCGTCGTTGGGCGTGTGGGCGCGGAGCTGGTGCTGGATGCGCGAGCCGAGCTGGGCCAGCACCTCGTCGGGCACGTCGGTGGGGCTCTGCGTCACGAAGAAGACGCCGACCCCCTTCGATCGGATCAGTCGCACCGTCTGGGCGATCTGGTCGAGGAACGCCTCGGAGGCGTCGTCGAAGAGCAGGTGTGCCTCGTCGAAGAAGAAGACGAGCTTGGGCCGGTCGATGTCGCCGACCTCGGGCAGGTCGTGGAAGAGGTCGGCGAGCAGCCACATCAAGAACGTGGAGAACAGCGCGGGGCGGTCCTGCAGGTTGGGCAGCTCGACCAGGCTGATCACGCCCTTGCCGTCCGCGGTGACCTTGAGCAGCTCGCTGGACTCGAACTCCGGCTCACCGAAGAACGTGTCGGCGCCCTGGCTCTGGAAGGAGATCAGCTCGCGCAGGATCACCCCAGCGGTGGCGCTGGAGAGGCCGCCGAGCCCCTTGAGGTCGGCCTTGCCCTCGTCGCTGGTGAGGAACTGCACGACGGCGCGCAGGTCGGCGAGGTCGAGGAGCGGCAGCCCGGCCTGGTCGGCATAGTGGAAGACCAGTCCGAGGCTCGACTCCTGGGTGTCGTTGAGGCCGAGCACCTTGCTCAGCAGCATCGGCCCGAAGGACGTCATCGTGACGCGGAGGGGTACGCCGATGCCCTCGCCCCCGAGGGCGTACAACTCGGTCGGGAAGCCGGTCGCGGTCCACTCCTGGCCGACGGACTTGGCCCTGGCCGCGATCTTCTCGCCGCCCTCGCCGGGGACGCTGAGGCCGGACAGGTCGCCCTTGATGTCGGCCGCGAAGACCGGCACCCCGTTGGCGCTGAGCTGCTCGGCGAGGAGCTGCAGCGTCTTGGTCTTGCCGGTGCCGGTCGCGCCGGCGACGAGCCCGTGGCGGTTGAGCATCCCGAGCGGGATCCGGATCTGCACGTCGGAGAGGTCGGTGGCGTTGAGCATCAGGCCGCCGAGCTCCAGCGCGGTGCCCTCGAAGGCGTAGCCGGGCGCCACGGCAGCGGTGATCGGGTCCTGTGGTGCCGGCTGCTCGGGAGTCTGCGTCATGGGCGGAAGCCTAGTCAGGACGAGCGGCCCGGGACGCGGGGTTCGGGTGCGTCGATATAGTCGCGCCGTGATCTTCAAGGGGGTGGGCCAGGGACGTCCCTACCCCGCCCACGGGCTGGAGCCTCGCGACTGGGCCAAGATCCCGCCGCGGCAGGTGCGCCTGGACCACCTGATCACCACGAAGGACACGCTGCAGCTCGCGACCTTGCTGGACGACGACTCGACCTTCTACGGCGACCTCTTCGCCCACGTCGTCGAGTGGCAGGGCGACCTCTACCTCGAGGACGGCCTGCACCGCGCCCTGCGCGCCGCCCTCCACCAGCGCAACGTCCTGCACGCACGAGTCCACGAGGTGGCGGCCCCATGACGGCATCCCTGAAGTCCGCGCTCACCCTGCTCGCACTGGGAGCCCTGCTCGTCATCGCAGCGGTCTGGGGCTGGCACGCGGTCACGAAGCCGTTCCCCAGCACCGAGCCGCCTCCGCTGTGCACCGACGTCACCGTCAACACCGGCACCGAGGTCTTCCGCGACCAGGTCGCCGTCAGCGTCTTCAACGGCAGCAACCGCAACGGCCTGGCCGGCGCGACGATGGCGCAGCTCGAGCAGCGCGGCTTCGTCGGCGCCGACAGCGACAACGCCCCGACCAAGGTCGCCGGCGTCCAGATCTGGACCGACCAGCCCCGCAACGCGGCCGTGCGGCTCGTGGCCCGTCAGTTCAAGGCCGCGAAGATCGTCTCGGGCGAGGAGCTCGGCCGCGGGATCGTGGTCGTGGTCGGCGAGTCGTTCAAGGCGCTGCGCAAGAAGGAGGTCGAGTCGGTCACCGCCGTGGAGACCTCCACCTTCTGCAGCCCGTCCGCCGGCCAGTAGGCCCTAGTCCTTAAGGATCACGGGTTGGGGTGACACCCGGTGTGCCTGCGTGTAGGGGTGGGCCACGGAAGACAGTCTCTGGATTGCTGAGATCTAGAGAACAGGAAGCCATTCCGTGACCCACGACGACATTGTCTATGACAGGCGTGTGCGAGTGATCGAGCACGCCGCCCGGATCAACAACGTGAGCGAGGCGTGCCGGGTGTTCGGCATCTCGCGCAAGACCTACTACGAGTGGGTCAACAAGGCCGAGCAGTACGGTCTCTCGGCGTTGCTGCCGCGTGAGCGACGTCGTCCTCACATGCCGAACGCGATGACCTCCGAAGAGGTCGCGGTGATCTTGTCGGAGGCGATCGCCAGGCCGACGCTGGGGCCGAAGTCGTTGCTGCGCCACCTGAAGAAGCGTGGTGTCGATCGGTCGGCCTCGGGGGTCGCGAAAGTCCTGCGACGCCACAACCTCGGCACCGCGAAGCAGCGGGTCATCGCGTTGGCCAGCCTGACTGCCACCGAGACGGGGCAACTCACCGAGGCCGCGATGGAGGGCCCGTTCGGGTTCTGCCAGTACGCCTCCCGCCCGGGCCAGGTCGTGGCCCTGGACGCGTTCTACGTCGGGCGTCTCAAGGGTGTGGGCGCGGTGTGGCAACTGACCGCGGTCGACATCGCGACCCGGATCGCGGTCGTCCAGCTCGTTGTCGGGGACAAGACCGCCGCCGTCACGGCGTTGCTGCTCGACCATCTGAAGAAGGCGCTACGCAAGCACAGCATCACCCTCGAAGGAGTCCTGACCGACAACGGCCCAGAGTTCGTCGGCAAGGCATTCCAGGCCCGCGTGGGCGAGCTCGGGTTGCACCATCACCGGATCCCGCCAAGGTCACCGAACCACAACGCGGTGTGCGAGAGATTCCACGGAACCGTGCTGCACGAGTTCTACCGGCCCCACTTCCACCGAGGCCGGGTCGAGGACGTCGCACTGCTCGACAGGGCCTTGCAGGCCTGGGTCACCGACTACAACAACGAGCGTCCCAACCACGGTGACTACATGGCCGGTCGCACCCCGCTGCAAGTCAAAAGAGAACTCAAGCGCCGCATCCGGCAGACTGCTGCCTGACCATCAAAAGTCAGCATCCCCAGAGACGCTGACCTGTCACCCCGACCCGTGAGCCGCAAGCCCTAGTCCCGCTGCGGGTTCCCGTCGCCGAGCCACTGGGCCAGTCGGCCTCCGGACGACACCTGGCGCAGCCGCTCCTCGGTGGCCTCCCGCGACCTGCGCGGCGTCACGACGAGCAGGTCGTCACCGTGGCGCAGCACCGTGCGTCGTTCGGGCACCAGCATCTTGCCCTGGCGGATGACCAGCGACACCGAGGCGCCGGCGGGCAGCCGGAGCTCACCGACCTCGACGCCGTGCATGCGTGAGCTGGGCGCCAGGGTCACCTGCAGCAGGTCGGCCGCCACCCGCTCCAGCGGCGCCGCCTCGACATCGAGCCCGCGGGGCTCGGATCGCCGCGCAACGCGCAGCACGCGAGCGGCCAGCGGCAGCGTCGGCCCGGTCAGCAGGGTGTAGACCACCACCATCACGAAGACGATGTCGAAGAGCTTGTCGGCGCCGTCCACGCCCTCGGCCAGCGGGATGGTCGTCAGCACGATGGGTACGGCGCCGCGCAGCCCGGCCCAGGAGATGAAGGACAGCTCACGCCACGGCATGGGTTGGGCGACCGAGCTCACCAGGACCGAGAGCGGGCGGGCGACGAAGGTGAGGATCAGCCCGGTCACGATGCCCAGGCTGACGATCTCGAGGGTGATGCGATCCGGCGAGAGCAGCAGGCCGAGCATGACGAACAGCCCGATCTGCGCCAGCGACGCGAGCCCCTCGGCGAACGACCTGGTCGCCACCCGGTGCGGGAGGTCCTGGTTGCCGAGCAGCAGCGCGGCGACGTACACGGCAGCGAAGCCGGAGGCGTGCAGGGCCGAGGCGCCGCCGTAGGCGACGAAGGCCAGGCAGAGCACGGAGAGCGGGTAGAGACCGGACGACGGCAGCGCGACGCGGCGCATGATCCAGGCACCCACGACGCCGGCCAGGACTCCGATCAGGGCGCCGACCGCGAGCTCGAAGACGATCAGGCCGGCGACGTGGAGGAGCCCGCTCTCCGCGGCGGCACCGGTCGAGATGACGGAGACCAGGACGACGGTCGGGGCGTCGTTGAGGCCCGACTCCGCCTCGAGCGCGCCCGTCAGGCGCTTGGGCAGCGGCACGACGCGCAGCACCGAGAACACCGCAGCGGCATCGGTCGGGGAGCAGACCGCGCCGAGCAGGATCGCCAGCTCCCACGGCAGGCCGAGCAGGAAGTGTGCGCCGACCGCGACGACCGCCACCGAGACGGCCACCCCGACGGTCGCCAACGAGACGCCGAGCCTGATCGAGGGGCGCATCTCGCGCCAGCTGGTCGTCAGGCCGCCTTCGGCCAGGATCAGCGCGAGCGCCCCGAAGCCGAGCGCGTGTGCGAGCTGGGCGTCCTCGAAGTTGATGCCGAGCACCGACTCGCCGAGCAGGACGCCCATGAGGAGGTAGAACAGCAGGCTGGGCAGGCCGACCGTGGCCGAGAGCCGCACCGCGAGGATCGCCACGAGCGTGACGAGCGAGCCCACGAGCAGGAAGGAGTCGAGCTGGTGGACATCGAACGTCACTCGCGCCTCATTCCTCGTCGGCTCGGAGTCGGGTCCTGATCCTATCGGTGCAGGGCTCCCGGCAAACTGCAACGTGTTCTAGTCTGGCGCCGTGGTCGAGACCAAGGGCACCGCGCTGCCGTCCGTGCTGGACGAGTCGTCGCTGGCAGGCGCGGAGGCCTTCGACGTCGTCGTGGTCGGCTTCGGGATGGCAGGCGCGTGCGCGGCCCTGGAGGCGGCCCGCGCCGGTGCCCGGGTGCTGCTGCTCGAGCGCGCGGCCGTCCACGGCGGCACGTCGTCGATGTCGGGCGGCCACTTCTACCTCGGCGGCGGCACCGCCGTACAACGCGCCACCGGACACGACGACTCACCCGACGCGATGTTCGACTACCTGATGGCCGTCACGCCCTCGCCCGATCCGGTCAAGATCCGTGCGTACGCCGACGAGTCGGCCGCCCACCTCGAGTGGCTCGAGGCACTGGGATTCGAGTTCGAGCGGTCGTTCTTCGCCGGCAAGGCCGTCATCCAGCCCGGCACCGAGGGGCTGATGTTCACCGGCAACGAGAAGGTCTGGCCGTTCCGCGACCGGGTCACGCCTGCGCCCCGCGGGCACAAGGTGCCCAGGCCGGGTGACACCGGCGGCGGCGGGCTGGTGCTCGACCTGCTGGCCGAGCGGATCGCCGAGACCGACGCGGAGGTGCGCTTCGAGACCGGCGCGACCAACCTCGTGACCGACGCGTCCGGTGCCGTCGTCGGTGTCGCGTGGAAGCGCTTCGAGGAGACCGGCGTCGTGCGCGCCGGCTCGGTGGTGATCGCCGCCGGCGGCTTCGTGATGAACCCCGACATGGTCGCCGCCCACACGCCCTCGCTCGGCTCCAAGCTCTTCACCCTCGGCTCGACCTACGACGACGGGCTGGGGCTGCGCCTCGGGAAGTCCGTCGGCGCCGCGTGGGAGCACATGGACGAGGCCTTCATCACCGCGCCGTTCTACCCGCCCTCCGACTTCGTCAAGGGCATCGTCGTCAACAAGGAGGGCCGGCGCTTCGTCGCCGAGGACTCCTACCACTCGCGGACGTCCTTCCACGTGATGAAGCAGCCTGGCTCCGCCGCCTACCTCATCCTCGACAGCGCACACATGGCCGAGCCCGCGATGCCGCTGTGCCCGTTGATCGACGGCTGGGAGACGGTCGAGGAGATGGAGGTCGGGCTCGGGCTGCCGACCGGCTCGCTCGTCTCCACCCTGGCGGTCTACAACGAGCACGCGCGCGCCGGCGAGGACCCCGACTTCCACAAGCACCCCGACTGGCTGGCCCCGCAGGACCAGGGACCGTGGGGGGCCTTCGACCTCACCCTGGGCTCGGCGCTCTACGCCGGCTTCACCCTCGGCGGGATGGCCTGCGACGTCGACGGCCGCGTCCTGTCCGAAGGCGGGACCGTCATCACCGGTCTGTACGCCGCCGGCGCCTGCGCGGCCAACATCGCCCAGGACGGCGCCGGCTACTCCTCCGGCACCCAGCTCGGCGAGGGCTCCTACTTCGGCCGGCGGGCCGGGCGTCATGCGTCCGCATCTACATTGCCTGCATGACTTCCCGCCTGGCCGTGGCCCAGCGCGCCAACGTGCCGCCGTTCCACGTCATGGACCTGCTGGCAGCGTCGGCCGAGCGCCAGCGCACCCACGGCGACCTGGTCAACCTCGTGGCCGGCCAGCCCAGCACGGGCGCACCGCAGCCGGTGCGCGACGAGGCGATCCGGCTGCTCGGCGGGTCCGACCCTCTCGGCTACACGGTGGCGGCCGGCGTCCCGGAGCTTCGGGAGGCGATCGCCGTACACCACCGGCGCCAGCACGGGATCGACGTGACGGCCGAGGACGTGGTCGTCACGACGGGCTCCAGCGGCGGCTTCCTGCTCGCCTTCCTCGCGGCCTTCGAGCCCGGCGACCGGGTGGCGATGGCGCGGCCCGGCTACCCCTGCTACCGCAACGTGCTGACGGCGCTGGGGTGCCAGGTGGTCGAGATCCCGTGCGGGCCCGAGAACCGCTTCCAGCCCACCGTCGAGCAGCTCGAGGCGTGCGGCGACATCAAGGGGCTGGTCATCGCCAGCCCGGCCAACCCGACCGGCACCATGCTGCTGCCCGCCGAGCTCGCCGCGATCGCGAGCTGGTGCGAGGACGCCGGGGTGCAGCTGGTCTCCGACGAGATCTACCACGGCATCGAGTACGCCTCGCCCGCCCTGTCGCGCAGCGCGTGGGAGACGTCGCGCGAGGCGATCGTCTTCAGCTCGTTCTCGAAGTACTTCTCCATGACCGGCTGGCGGATCGGCTGGATGCTGGTCCCCGAGCGGCTGCGCCGGGCCGTCGACATCCTCACCGGCAACTTCACGATCTGTCCGCCGGTGATCGCGCAGTGGGCCTGCGTCGCGGCGTTCACGGACGCGTCGTACGCCGAGCTCGACTCCCATGTCGAACGCTATGCCGGCAACCGGCGACTGCTCCTGGACGGCCTCGCCTCCCTCGGCATCGACCGCCTGGCCCCGGCTGACGGCGCGTTCTACGTCTATGCCGACGTGGGCCACCTGACCGACGACTCGATGGCCTTCTGCCACCGCCTGCTGGCCGAGACCGGGGTCGCGCTCGCACCCGGCATCGACTTCGACACCGAGGTGGGCGATCGGCACGTCCGACTCAGCTTCGCCGGGCCCCAGGAGACGGTCCGGCTCGGGCTCGAACGCCTCGGGGACTGGCTGCCCGCACAAGTCACGTGAAAGCAGACCCACCTGACGGGTTTGAGATCCACGCGCCCGGGGAAGGGCGGTGCACAGGTAATGCACGGGGACGACGAGGAAAGGTGTGATCCGATGTACGGCGACTCAGCCGCATCGCGAAAGCGTGTCGCCCAGCTGCGCGAGCAGGGCGGCGACATCCGCGCCGCAGCCGACCGCCTGGTCGCCCAGGCCGAGAGCGTCCCCTGGCACGGACGCGCTGCCGAGGCCATGCGCACCCGCATCAAGGAGCGGGCCAACCACCTGCGCGTCGCCGCCGACCACCACGAGACGGCAGCCGACTCACTGGCTCGCCACCTCACCGAGGTCGACGCCCGCAAGGAGACGATCGAGGCGACCCGCCACCGCGCCGAGTCCCTCACGAGCGACGCCGCTTCACGGATCGCAGCGCTCGACCCCGAGAGCGGCGCACAGCCTGCGGACGAGGATGCCGTCCTCGCCGCCTTCACTCCCCCTCCGGCCGGTCACAAGGACTGGCTGAGCGTCGAACTGCCGGGACTCTGACATGGTGACGATCGACCTGACCACGCCGCCGCCCCCGGCCGCGAGCTTCCTCGACGGCCTGCCCCGCCGCATCGCCCTCACGCTGCCCGAGCTGCGCCACGTCGCGAGCCTCGCCGGCGACGCGCCGCTCCCCTTCGACCTGGTCGAGGCCTCGGGTCCCGACGGCCTCGAGGGCCGCCTCGGCCAGTCCCGCGGCTCGGTCGAGGACCAGGCGTACGCCGCCGCGCTGGCCTCGCTCCACGACGCCGACGAGTCGCTGCGCCGCCGCGGCCTCATCACCGACGAGGGGATCGACCCCGGCCTGACCGGCGCGATCGGGTTGCTCGCCACCCCCACGCTCGCCCTCGACCTCGACGTCGCGGCCCCGGGCTCCCAGGTCAAGGCCTGGCACCGGCAGGCCGGCGGCGCGGTCGCGACGCTGGCCACCAGCGACGGACTGGTCTTCGAGCTCGCGTGGTTCGCGGCCGACCAGTGGCCCGGGGAGCTCGCCCGTGTGGCCGCCATCCCCGATGACGTGGCCCTGGGCGAGTCCTCCGTCCCCGAGGACATCGACCTGCCCTTCCACCTCGTCGACGCGATCGGCGAGGCGCTGCGCGCCGGTCGGTCCGACCTGGTGCCGGTGCTGATGAGCCAGCACGGCGACGGCATCGCGGACGGCCGGGCCGAGCCCCTCGACGACAGCGTCGCCGCGACGGCGGTCGGCGCCATCCACACCGAGGGCCGTGGCCGGCTCCGGGTGCTCGCCGCCCGGGTGTCCGACGAGGAGGCGACCGACGTCGGCCTGGTGTCGTGGGTGTTGCTGGCCGACGGCTGGCACTCCCTCTCGCCGCACACCAGCGGTGCCGAGTCCAGGCTCCGCGTGCGCCGTACCCTCCCCGCCGATCTCGCGACCGAGCTCGCGCCCGTCCTCGCCCAGGTGATCGCATGAGCACTTCCCCGCAAGCCCAGACCCCCGGCGGCCGACGCATCTCCGAGGCCGCGGTCGAGGCCGACAAGTACCACCAGATGCTCGCGCTCGCCGACTTCTTCGACGCCTCGGGCGCCGAGATGCGCGAGCGTGCCCGGCTCGGCGGCGCGATCCTCGCCGACCCCGAGGTGGCGGACTCGGCCGAGCTGTCGGAGGCGACCTACGCCCAGGCCGAGGAGGACATCCGCGCCGCCACGACCGGCAAGCACGGCCTGCTGACCCGCTCGGTCGAGCTCGACGCCGACGCCCTCGTCGTGCGGGCCACGGTCCTCACCTACCAGTGGATCGACGAGCTGCAGGCCGCGGCCTTCAAGACCCTCGGCTCCATCGCGGGTCGTGCCATCGGCTACCTCGCTCCCGAGGTGGCCCTCGGCGGCGCCATCGTCTCGGCGGGCCTGATCGAGACCGACTCGCTCGACCGCGACGGTGTCGCGGCCTACCTCAACGAGCTGGCCGACAGCCACCCCGAGCTGATGGAGCACCTCACCGACGGTGGCGGGCTGCTCGAGGGCCTGCAGATGCGCTCGCTGCTCACGGCCGGCGTCATGTCCTCCGAGAGCGGCGCCGCTGCCGCGCGCGGCGGCCTGCGTGCGATCGGTGTCGAGCCCTTCCCCACCGACGCGGCCTCCGCACTGCGTGACGCGGCCGCGGGGTTCGCCGAGACCCCCGCCGCCGAGCCGGCCGCCGAGCCCGTCGGCGACGCGGCCCTCCCGGCCTCGATCGAGGACCTCATGGTCAAGCTGACCACCGCCGACCGCCGGATCAGCGTCCAGCGCATCGGCGCGGGCCGCTACATCGCCTACCTCCCCGGCAACAAGGCCCACGAGGGTGGTCGCTTGCGACTCGTCGGCAACGACACCACGACCTACGTCCGTCAGGTCGTGCGCGCGATCGAGCAGGCCGTCGACGGTGAGCCGGGCGCCCGCGTGATGCTCGTCGGTTCGTCGTACGGCGGCGCAGCGGCGGCCGAGATCGCGTCGGCGGCCGCCTCGCCGGCCTTCGTCGTCGACCAGGTCGTCACCGCCGGTGCCCCGTCCGCCCAGGTTCCCTCCATCCCGGAGGAGACGCGGGTGCTCTCCCTGGAGGACCGGGCCGACCCGGTCGCGCTCCTCGGGTCGCTGATCAACGCCGACGTCGCCAACCGCGTCACGGTCGTCTACGACGGCGCCGACGTGGGCGAGCAGCCCTACGTCGCCGGCGGCCGCGCGGCCGACTCGGCCCAGCACCCGGGCCTGCGCGCCGAGATCCGCCGGATCACCGAGCTGGGCTACCTCGCCGGCTGAGTCCCCATCGAGATCGCGGAGACGAACTCCTCGAGCTGGGTCAGGTTGCGGCACTCCACCATCGGCACGATCTCGCCGTAGGCCGGGGCCGCGCTGTCGCCGGTGCCCCAGTGCCGGGTGTGCTCGGGGTTGAGCCACCACGCGTGCCGCACTGCGTCCTCCAGCTCACGCAGGACGGGCAGCGCGAGGTCGCTGTAGTTGGAGCGCGCGTCGCCCAGGATCAGCAGCGACGTCTTCGGTCCCAGCGCGTCGGCGTGCTCCTCGGCGAACTTCGTGAAGGCGCGGCCATAGTTGGTCCGCCCCCACAGCGCTGCGTGGGCGGTGCTGGCGGCGAGGTTCTCCATGACCTCGACGACGTCCCCGCCGGGCGTGAAGTGGTGGGTGACCTCGTGGACGTGGTCGACGAACGTGAAGGCGCGCACCTTGTGGAACTGCTCGCGCAGCGCGAAGACCAGCAGCAGCGTGAACTGCGCGAAGTTGGCGACCGAGCCGCTGACGTCGCACAGCACGACGAGCTCGGTGCGGTGGGGCCGCTTCGGGCGGTGGTGGGTCTCGATCGGCACGCCGCCGGTGGACAACGACGCGCGGACCGTGCGCCGGAAGTCCAGCGCCCCGCGGCGGCGCGCGTGCTGCTGCTTGGTGAGCCGGGTCGCCAGCCGGCGCGCGAGGGGATAGATCTCGCGCCGCATCTCCTCCAGGTCGGAGCGGCGGGCGGCGGTGAAGTCGAGCCTGTCGATGGTCGGCCGGACCACGATGTTCGCGACGTGCTCGGGCCCCTTCTCCTCCGCGATGCGGCGACGCGCGTCGTCCTCCACGAGGCGGGTGAAGGAGCCGATGCGACGCCCGGCGATCCGTTCGGCGTCCTCCTCGACCATGCCGTCGGCCATCAGCCCGGCGACCAGCTGCCCGATGAGCTGCCCCGGGGAGACGCGCTGGAGAGCGGTGTACGCCGACCAGCTGGACAGCCCCGGACCACGGCCGGGCATCGCGCCGAACCTGCCGACCGCCTCGACCGCGAGGTCCTGCAGCCGCTGACTCTCCGCGTCGGTGTCGGCGAGCGCGTCGGCCAGCTCGTCGGTGAACCTGGTGAGCGCCGCCCCGTTGTCGCGCACGCCGTCGGACTCCGGCTCGCCCGCCACCCCGGCGCCGACCAGCCGTGGGTAGTAGAGGTCGAAGATCGCGTCGAAGGTGACGCGTTGGGCCTGCTTCTTGACCAGCGTGGCGGCGTACGCCGTGCGCACCACGTCGCGCTCTCCCCACCCGATGCGTCGCATCGCCTCGATCGCGTCGAGGCCCTCGGCGAGCGAGACGGACAGGCCCGCCGAGCGCAGCGCCTCGATGAAGCCGATGTGGGTGTCGAGCAGGGTCATTTCCCGGCCAGCCTCAGTTCCTTGACCGCGCGTGCCTGGTCGGAGGAGTGCTTGAGGACGACACCCAGCGTGCGCTGGATCGCCGCCTCGTCGAGGTCACCGATCTCCAGCGCGATCAAGGTGCGCGCCCAGTCGACCGACTCGGCGATCGAGGGCGCCTTCTTCAGCTCGAGCTCACGCATCCGGGCGACCACGTCGACCAGCTGCTTGGCGACGGCGTCGTCGAGGCCGGGGACCTGCGAGGTGACGATCTCGCGCTCCCGCTCGGCGTCGGGATAGTCGAGGTGGAGGTAGAGGCAACGACGCTTCACTGCCTCGGACAGCTCGCGGGTGGCATTCGAGGTGAGGACGACGAAGGGCCGGCGGGTCGCGGACACGGTGCCCAGCTCGGGGATGGTGACCTGGAAGTCGGACAGCACCTCGAGCAGCAGCCCCTCGACCTCGACGTCGGTCTTGTCGACCTCGTCGATGAGCAGCACGGTCGGCTCCTCGCGGCGGATGGCAGTCAGGAGCGGGCGGGTCAGCAGGAACTCGTCGGTGAAGATGTCGTCGTGGGTCTCGCTCCACGCCTGGTCGGCACCGCTGGCCTGGATGCGCAGCAGCTGCTTCTTGTAGTTCCACTCGTAGAGCGCGCGGGCCTCGTCCAGGCCCTCGTAGCACTGCAGCCGGATCAGCTCAGCGCCCGTGGAGCGGGCCACTGCCTTCGCGAGCTCGGTCTTGCCGACGCCCGCGGGGCCCTCGACCAGCAGCGGCTTCTCGAGCGCGCCGGCGAGATAGGCGGTCGTCGCGGTCGCTGCGTCCGCGAGGTAACCGGCCTCGTGCAGGCGGGCGCTGGCGTCGTCGGGGCTGCTGAACCAGGTCACCCGGCGGAGCCTAACGCTTGGCGGAGGAGGCGGGATTTGAACCCGCGGTAGCTCTCGCTACGACCGCTTTCAAGGCGGTTCCGATAGGCCGCTCCGGCACCCCTCCTCGTGCCGCCCGAGGACGGCACTGCAGCATTCTAGGAGATGCGGTGGGGCTACTCCGAGCCGCCCAGCTCGAGCTCGACGTCGTCGTAGGCCAGGTCGTGCAGCCGCTGCAGGTGGTGGTTGATGTCGTTGAGCAGTCGCAGGCCCTGCATCCGGACCTGGTCGAGGTCGGGACTCTCGAGCACCTCGGGGCCCAGCTCGCCGATGCGGGCCAGCAGGGCGCGGCGCTCACGCAGCGCGGTGCCGCGGCGCGCGCTCAGCCAGGCGTCGTCGGGGTGCTCCGACTCGCGCATGAGCACGTCGCGCACGCCGGTCATGCGTTGGCGCACGGTCCAGCGCCAGTTGCCCGCGGCGACGCCCCCGACGTCGCGGGGCGCATCGAGGGCGCGGTGCAGCTCTGACAAGGCGGCGGTGGCACTCGTCATGCGCGGCCTCCCGGAGTGGTTGACGTTGACAGTGATGATCCGAGTGTGACCCGCACCACAGAGTTGGACAAGGGCTGGATTGGCACAACCTCGGCCGCCTGTGTTCAATCTTCACGTGCCGTCCGAATACCGAGTCGCTCCCCCCGTCGCTGCCCGACTGATGGGGGTGCTGCTGATCGCCATCGCGGCGCTGGTGTTCATCACCACCGGGCTGGTCGCCTTCCTGGACCTGCACACCGCCCTCCTGCTGGTTCCTGCGCTCATCGGGATCGGTGCCCTGCTGACCGGCGCGGTCGTCCTCGGCCGCCGTGGCTGGGTCGTCCGGTTCACCGAGGACGGCTACCGCGTCCAGTGGGTGCGCGGCGTCGGCGTCGCCGCCGCTCGCTGGAAGGACGTCGAGGACGCCGTCACCACGACCTCGGCCGACTCACCCGTCGTCGTGCTCCGCCTGCGCTCGGGGGCGACGACCACCATCCCCGTGGAGCTGCTGGCCGGTGATCGTGAGGATTTCGTCCGCGACCTGCAGGCCCATCTCCAGCGCGGACACGGCTTGCGGCCGCTCTGAGGAGCCTGCGCGAGGGCCGGGCCGGGTGCGATTCGGCAAAGGCCCGACGCGCCTAGTAACCTCATCCGTGCTCTGGCCCTGAGGCCCGAGCATGGAGGCGTCGCCTAGTCCGGTCTATGGCGCCCGCCTGCTAAGCGGGTTTGGGGCTACAACCCCATCGAGGGTTCAAATCCCTCCGCCTCCGCCCACCTCTGGCCCTCATCCGTGGGGGCCAGAGTCCATTTCGGCACTCGTGCGAGAACGTGCAATGCACAGACTCGCAGCGTCACCCATGATGGACATCTGGCCCAGGTCACCGACAATGGAGGCCGGTCTCGGTTCAGACTGACACACAACAGAGGATGAAAACATGATCTCCGGACGACGCATCGCAGCAGCGGCCCTGACCGCAGTCCTGTCGGTCGGCGCGGTCGCTCTGACCGCCGGCACCGCTGGCACGGTTGACGCACGCACCGACACCTCCTGGCCCGAGGTCAGCTCCAACCTCTGACCCGATCAGAAACCGGGGTCGGGAGCCGGCCCCAGCCCCTCCCCTGACGGCACGTCACGACCGGTGATGCCGCGGCGCCCCATCTCGTAGCCCAGCTGGAACCGGGAATCGACCTCGAACTCCTGCTTCAGCTCCGAGACGTAGCCCGCATAGGTGCGCGGGCTGACGCCCAGCCGCGCAGCGCCGCTCGGATCTGCGTGGCCGCCGATCAGCATCCGGATCGTCATGGCCCGCTGCTCGGCGGCGATGTCTCGCACCACCGACGTGTCCTTGTTGGTGAACGGACGGGCCCGCTCCCAGGAGCGGTCGAAGATGTCGGCGAGGTAGGCGATGACCGACGGCTCGCGCACCACGAGCGCCGAGTTGTGCTCGCGGCCCGGGATGATCGCGATCCGCCGGTCGACGACGATCAACCGGTTGAAGAACTCGTCGAGGGTGCGGACCTGCGCTCCCTCGGCCGTGACCGCGGCGACGTAGTTGACCGTGGCGGCCGACCGGCGCGCGGCGTGCTGGTAGAGCGTGCGCATCGAGACGCCGCGTCGCAGCGCCGCCCGGTCCCGCTCGACGACCACGTCGGGCAGGTGCTGCATGGCGCGGTTGGTCTGCGGCTGGGCCGTCAGCAGCTCCCCCGACGCGTCAGCCACCACCGAGGTGATGTGGGCCCCGATCGCGCTGCCCCGCAGCTCGGTGAAGGGCCCACGCAGCGCCTCCGGCGAGCGACGCCACGCATGGGTGAGGCCCTGGAAGGCCTTCGCCCACTGGGCCGACTCGGCGATCAGCTCGGCCCCCTGCTGGCCGAGCGGGGAGACGACACGCGACTGGACGATCGAGGGATCGACCGGCACCCACCGGTCCTCGCCCTCGTCGAAGGTGACCAGGCCGATGTCCTGGAGCAGCGCGAACGGTCCCGCAGCGCTGCCACCCTCCTGGATACGCGGATCCTGCGCGTCGAGGCCGGCTGACCCCACGAGCTCCTCGTAGAGGTCGGTCGCGGCTGTCTCGAAGACGGAGCGCTCATCAGGCCCGTAGTTCACGCCAACAACACCTCCCAGCGTCGTCGTGGCTTTCAATGACCGGCCGATCTTTCCACAACAACGGCTCCGGCCCGCCGGGATCAGGGATCCTGGCGGGCCGGAGTGGTGACGCTGGGCGATCAGGCGCCGAGGCGCTCCTTGAGACCGTCGAGCTCGGTCCACAGGACGGCCGGCAGGTCGTCGCCGAACTTCTCGAACCACTCGGTGATCTGCGGGATCTCGGCCTTCCACTCCTCGACGTCGACCGCGAGGGCGGCCTCGATGGCCTCCGGGGTCATGTCGAGGCCGTCGATGTCGAGCGAGCCCGGCGCCGGCACGTGGCCGATCGGGGTCTCGACCGCGGCGGCCGTGCCCTCGAGGCGCTCGATGACCCACTTGAGGACGCGGCTGTTCTCGCCGAACCCGGGCCACAGGAAGTCGCCGTCCTCGGAGAGGCGGAACCAGTTGACGTAGAAGATCTTGGGCATCTTCGACTCGTCGTTGTCCTTGCCCATGTTGATCCAGTGGCTGAAGTAGTCACCGGCGTTGTAGCCGATGAACGGCAGCATGGCCATGGGGTCGCGACGCACGAGGCCGACGGCCCCGACGGCGGCAGCGGTCGTCTCCGAGGAGAGCGTGGCGCCCATGAACGTGCCGTGGGTCCAGTCGCGGGCCTCGGTCACGAGCGGGACGGTCGTCTTGCGACGCCCGCCGAAGAGGATCGCGTCGATCGGCACGCCGCGCGGGTCGTCGTACTCGGCAGCGAGCATGTCGCACTGCTTGATCGGCGTGCAGTAGCGGCTGTTGGCGTGGCTGGACAGCTCGTCGCTGTCCGGCGTCCAGGGCTGGCCCTTCCAGGACGTCGCCTGGGCCGGGGTGTTCTCCAGGCCCTCCCACCACACGTCGCCCTCGGGGGTGAGCGCCACGTTGGTGAAGACCGAGTTGCCCTTGTTGATCGTCGCCATGGCGTTGGGGTTGGTGTGCTCGTTGGTGCCGGGCGCGACGCCGAAGAAGCCGAACTCCGGGTTGACGGCCCACAGGCGACCGTCCTCGCCGACGCGCATCCACGCGATGTCGTCGCCGATGGCCTCGACCTTCCAGCCCGGGATGGTGGGCTTGAGCATGGCGAGGTTGGTCTTGCCGCACGCGCTCGGGAAGGCAGCGGCGATGTACTTCGTGACGCCGGCCGGCGAGGTGAGCTTGAGGATGAGCATGTGCTCGGCCATCCAGCCCTCGTCGCGCGCCATGACGCTGGCGATGCGCAGGGCGTAGCACTTCTTGCCGAGCAGGGCGTTGCCGCCGTAGCCGGAGCCGAAGCTCCAGATCATCCGCTCCTCGGGGAACTGCACGATGTACTTGGTGTCGTTGCACGGCCACGGGACGTCGGCCTCGCCCTCGGCCAGCGGCTTGCCGACGGAATGGAGCGCGGGGACCCACTGCACGTCCTCGCCGATCTCCTCGATCTTGCGGAGGACCTCGGTGCCCATCCGCGCCATGACCCGCATCGAGACGGTGACGTAGGCGGAGTCCGTGAGCTCGATGCCGAACATCGGCTTCTCGGCGTCGAGGTGACCCATGACGAAGGGGATGACATACATCGTCCGGCCCTTCATGCAGCCGGCGTAGAGCCCGCGCATGAGGTCCTTCATCTTCTCGGGCTCCATCCAGTTGTTGGTGGGCCCGCAGTCCTTCTCGTCGACCGAGCAGATGAAGGTCTTGTCCTCGACTCGCGCCACATCAGTGGGGTCGGAGGCCGCGTGGAACGAGTTGGGCTTGATCTCGGGGTTCAACCGCGTGAACGTGCCGGTGCCCTCGAGGGCCACGGTGAGCTGCTCCCACTCCTCGTCGGAGCCGGTGCACCAGTAGATGTTGTCGGGCTGGGTGAGCTCGGCGATCTCGGTGACCCACGCCAGGATTCCTTGGTGGGTGGTCGGAGCCGAAGTTTCTGAAATGGCGGTCATGCCTGCGGATTCCCTCTCGCGCATTCGCGGTGGTCGCCTCGCTGAGCGAAGGCGCCTCCGGCCGTCGAGCGCATCGACGGTGGTGTCGTGGAGTGTTGATTGACCCGTCCGGCAACGCTGCGGCGACGGTTGTCGCCGAGGCTAACGTCCGCCCTGCGGCGTACATATTGGAACGATCAAGGGCTGTGACCCAGGTCCCACGCGCGGCTCAGATCGGCGCGTCAGGGTGGATGCTACGGGTTTCGCGGCGACGGTTGCGAGGTGATCGGGTCATGGACGCAGACAGCCGGCCGCGGGCGAACCGCGGCCGGCTGTTGGTCGTGCACTGTTCGAGGCGTCAGGCCTGGTCGTCCTCGAGCGCCTTGGCGACCCGGCGGTGGGCCTCCCAGATCGCGTCGGGCATCCGGTCGAACTGCTGGAGGTGCTCCTCGCGGAAGCCCATCTCCTGCTTCCAGCGGTCCGTGTCGATCGACAGGATCGTGTCGAGGTCCTCGGGGGTGATGTCCACGCCCTCGAGGTTGAGCTCCTCCTTGGTCGGCAGGATGCCGACCGGGGTCTCGCGACCCTTGACCTCACCGTTCTTCAGCTGCAGCAGCCACAGCAGCGGACGCAGGTTGTCGCGGTAGCCGGGCCACAGGAAGCGGCCGTCCTCGCCACGCTGGAACCAGTTGACGTGCGCGAAGATCGGCTGGTCCTTGGCCGCCCCGACGATGTCGAGGTAGTGCTGCGCGTAGTCGCCCTCGCCGTACGCCATGAAGGGGCGGTTGGACATCGGGTCGTAGCGCAGCAGGCCTTCCTTGCCCTCCGCGGCCGAGGTGGCCTCGGCGCCCAGGGTCAGGCCGTCGTAGACACCCTCGGCGAGGTCGTGGATCGCGCGGATCAGCGGCTCGCGGTCGCGGGTGCGGCCACCGAAGATGATCGCGTCGATCGGGACACCGGTCGCCGCGTTGTAGTCCTTGGCGATGTTGGGCACGTTGTCGAGCGTCGTGGTGAACCGGCTGTTGGGGTGGGCCCACGGCTCGCCCGCCTGCTCGGGCGTGCGCTCCGAGATCGGGTTGCCCTTCCAGTCCAACCAGCCCGTGACGTCGGCCGGCGGCTCGGGCGTGCGGCCCTCCCACCAGACCTCCTGGGTGGTCGGGTTGTAGGCGATGTTGGTGAAGATCGCGCCCGAGCCCGGGTCGACCGAGTGCAGCGCGGTCGGGTTGGTGTTCTCGTTGGTGTCCTTGGCGACACCGAAGACACCGAACTCCGGGTTCATGCCCATCAGCTTGCCGGTGGACTCGTCGACCCACAGCCACGCGATGTCGTCGCCGTAGAACGAGACGTGGTAGCGCTCGCCGAGGACGTCGGGGGCCAGCATCATCGCCAGGTTGGTCTTGCCGGAGGCACTCGGGAAGCCACCACAGATGTGGTAGTCCTTCCCGGTCTCCTTGTCGTGGATGCCGATGAGCATGTACTGCTCGGCGAGGAACTTCTTGCTCGCCCACCCGTCGTAGGCACCCTGGCGCAGGCCGTGGGCGATCTTGCCGAGCAGCGCGTTGCCGCCGTAGGACGAGCCGAAGTGCAGGATCGTCCGCTCGTCACCGACGGTGACGAAGTAGCGCTGGTCCTCGGGCGTGCCCTGGCCGAGGTTCTCCAGGTCGCCGGTGACGTGGACGGCGCGGACGAACTGGTCCCCGGCGTCGTTGAGGTGCTCGGCACCGACGCGCGCCATCCGCAGGATGTGCAGCACCACGGTGCGGGTGTCGGTGACCTGGACGCCGGTCGCCCACGGGGCGAGCTCGTTGCCGGGGGGCGCCATCAGGTAGGGGATGACGTACATGGTCTTGCCCTGCGAGGCTCCGCGCATGCGGTCCTCGAGCATGGGGACCATCTCGGAGGCCGGGCGCCAGTTGTTGTAGACGCCCTTGTCCTTCTCGTCGTTGGACGCGACGATCGTGCGCTCCTCGGAGCGCGCGGTGTCCTTGTGGTAGCTCCGCGAGTAGTAGCGGCCCTCACCCGCAGGCATGAGCTCACCCGCCTCGAGAGCCTCCTGGATCAGGCGCGCGTCATCTGCGGGGCTGACCACCTCGATCCGCTCTGCGCCGGTGAGATCGGCGTACTTGCGGACGTATTCGCGGACCGCCGGGTTGGTCAACCCAGCTGCATCCAATGCCGCCTCGACATCTGCCATCGAAAAGTTCTGCCTCTCGTGAGGTGCCGGGGTCGCCTCGTTCGCCCCCAGCCGCGCAACGTGCACGACACCATAACGACCCTCCACCGGTCGGGGCGCGTCAGTCCATCAGCGGCCTCACCAATGCTGGGGAAGCGGGCTGATTTCGGGTTGACCGTAGGGGTCCGCTATCCTCATCCGGTCGTGCTGTTGCAGCGCGACATGCGCCTGTAGCTCAACGGATAGAGCATCTGACTACGGATCAGAAGGTTTGGGGTTCGAATCCCTACAGGCGCACAAGATGGCCCCGACTCCCACGAGTCGGGGCCTTTTGCGTGCGCCCGGATCGAGCCGATGCTGCGAGCCCTTCCTGCGTCACGTCGTGTGAGTCGCGCCCCGCGAGACGAGGTGGGGTACGGCGACGAGCAGGACCAGCAGGACCAGCAGCGACACCCCGCTGGCGAGGGTCGCGGCGGTCCGGTCGAGCACGACGTCGACCACGAGGAACGCGATGCCGGCCAGCAGCAGCGCGATCAGCCCCAGCGCGAGCTCGGTCAGCACGTGCGCGGCGCGGACCAGCCTCGGCTTGGCGCCACCCTGGAAGACCTGGCGGTGGATGGCGACCGGCGCGAGCGTGACGCCGACGGTCAGGAAGGCGAGGGCGAGGAGGCCGAGGTACCACCGCTGCTGGAAGTCGTCGAGCTCGGTGAAGCGCGACTGGAACGGCAGCGTGACCAGGAACGCCGCAAGCAGCTGGACACCCGTCTGGCTGACGCGCAGCTCCTGGAGCAGGTCGGTCCAGTTGCGGTCGGCGCGCTCCTCGGGGGTCTCGCGCCGGCCCTGCCCGCTCGGCTCGCTCATGCGGCGAGCGTACGGCGACGCCCCGCCCGCGCGCTCCGCCCGAAGGGAGGTGGCCGGCCGGTCAGGTCGCGGGGCAGGGTGAGGAGGGACCCGAGGAGGCGACATGCGATTCGGATACTTCCTCTCGAGCGAGGAGTACACGCCCCAGCAGCTGGTCGAGCAGGCGAAGCTGGCCGAGAAGGCAGGCTTCGAGGCCCTCTGGATCAGCGACCACTTCCACCCGTGGAACGACGCGCAGGGCCAGAGCCCGTTCGTCTGGTCGGTCATCGGCGCGATCGCCGAGGCCACCGACCTGCCAGTGACCACCGCGGTCACCTGCCCGACCTACCGCATCCACCCGGCGATCATCGCCCAGGCCGCCGCCACCAGCGCGGTGCTGCTCGAGGGCCGCTTCACCCTCGGGCTCGGCTCGGGCGAGGCGCTCAACGAGCACATCCTCGGCCAGGCGTGGCCGACCGCGCACACCCGCCTCGACATGCTCGAGGAGGCCGTCGACGTCATCCGGCAGCTCTTCACCGGCGAGGTGGTCCGGCACGAGGGGCGGCACTACACCGTGGACACCGCCCGCATCTACACGCTCCCCGACGAGCCGCCGCCGATCTACATCTCCGGCTTCGGGCCGCACGCCACCGACCTCGCCGCGCGCATCGGCGACGGCTACATCACCACGAGCCCCGACCAGGAGCTGCTGACGCGGTTCGGTGAGGGGTCCGGCGGCAAGCCCGCGCAGATGGGGACCAAGGCCTGCTGGGCGCCCACCCGCGACGAGGGCGTGGAGATCGCCCACCGGTTGTGGAGCACGAGCGGCCTGCCGGGTGAGTTGGCCCAGGTGCTGCCGTCGCCGCAGCACTTCGAGCAGGCGGCCGAGCTCGTCACCCCGGAGCAGACCGGCGAGAAGGTCGCCTGCGGCAGCGACGTCGAGGTCCACATCGAGGGCCTGCGACCGGCCGTGGAGGCCGGCTTCGACGAGGTCTACGTCGCCAACATGGGGCCTCACTACGCCGACATGATCGCGGCGTACGGCGCCGAGGTGCTGCCCGCACTGCGTGAGTCCACCGCGTGACCACCTGAAGGAGGAGACATGCCAGGCAAGAAGGAACCCGGACCGTCCGTCAAGGACGCCGAGATGTACGAGGCGCTGCGCGACGACGGCGCGAGCAAGGAGAAGGCCGCGCGGATCGCCAACGCAGCCGCGGCCGAGGGCCGCTCGACCGTCGGCGAGCGCGGCGGCGAGGCCACCGACTACGACGACCGCACGGTCGAGGAGCTGCGCGAGCGTGCGGCCGAGCTCGACATCGAGGGGCGTTCCCAGATGAGCAAGGACGAGTTGATCGAGGCCCTCCGGCACCACTGACCCGCACGCGTGACCCCGTGTGAGCGTGGTCGTTGAGCCCTCAGACCCTGGTCGGGTGCGCTCGGCGCCCGACATCCCCAACGGAGGTTCAACGATCGTGCGACTCAAGACCACCCTCGCGCTGGGCGCCGCCGCCCTTGCGACCACGGCCAGTCTCGTGGCCCCGACGACGCTCGTCGCACAGGCCAACGCCGCCGACGACCGCGCCAACGTCTCGGCCTTCCTGGCCGAGCAGCTGTCGACGTTGTCCGCCTCGGCGCCCGCCGCCGTCATGGTGCACGGAGCGACGCTGACGCAGGCCCAGGCGGCGGTGACCAACACCGGGATGAAGCGGGTCACCACCTTCCGCAAGATCGGCGTCGTCGTCGCGACCGGCACCGCGTCGCAGATCCAGGCCGTGCGCAGCCAGCCCGGCGTGACATACGTCGAGGGCAACGCCCCGATCGAGCTCTTCCAGGACACCAGCAACGTCGCCACCCGTGGCTTCGAGGCGACCCAGACGCTCACCGGCGCGGACGGCACGAGGCTGACCGGCAACGGCGTCAGCGTCGCGGTCATCGACTCCGGCATCGACCCGACCCACCCCTACTTCAAGGAGGCCGACGGCAGCAGCGCCGTGGTCGCCAACCTGAAGACGCTCTGCGACCCGTTCGACCTGATCTGCTCGGTCCAGAAGGTCCCCAACTCCGTCGACACCGACACGCTGGCCGTCGGCGGCCACGGCACCCACGTCAGCGGCATCGTCGCCGGCAACCCGGTGACCATCGCCGGTGGCAAGAAGCTGCAGGGCGCCGCTCCCGGCGCCAAGCTCGTCTCGCTGTCCACCGGCGCAGGCCTGTTCATCATCGGTGCCGACGCGGCCCTCAACTGGGTGCTGGAGAACCACGCGGCCCCGTGCGGCGCGGGCGTCCCGGCGACCACCTGCCCGCCGATCAAGGTCACCAACAACTCCTACGGCCCCTCCGGCGGCGGTGACCTCGAGCCCGAGTCGGCGACCGTCAAGATCCAGCGTGCGCTGGTCGCCGAGGGTGTCGTGACCGTGTGGGCCGCCGGCAACGACGGTGGCAACGGCTCGGAGAGCCTGACCAACCCGCCCGGCCAGGACCCGACCGGCGGCATCCTCTCGGTTGCCTCCTACTTCGACGAGAACACCGGCACCCGTGACGGCGTCGTGTCCGAGTTCTCCTCGCGCGGGGACGCCTCGCGCACCCAGACCTGGCCCGACATCTCCGCCCCGGGCGAGGACATCACCTCGGCGTGCCGCCTCTACCTCGTGATCTGCTCCACGGGCGGCGCTCCCGAGAACGGTCCGGGCATGCTCGACGTCGGGACGTTCAACACGATCAGCGGTACGTCGATGGCTGCACCTCATATCGCCGGCATCGTGGCCCAGCTCTTCCAGGCCAACCCGTCCGCTTCGCCGGCCCAGGTGGAGGCCGCCCTCAAGGCGACCGCCCACAAGTACACCGACGGAGCCCACTACGTCAGCGGAACGTCGTACGACAAGGGCTTCGGCCTTGTCGACGTGGTCGCAGCTGCGGCAGCGATCCGCTGAGAGAGGCCGCGCGCTCCTCTGAGTGAGCGCATGGCCTGAGTGCCGGGGGGCACCGCGGCGGCCGACGCACCAAGGGGGTGCGTCGGCCGCTCGCGATTTCGACACATTGCACCCACAGGGGTGATGAACGGTCCGGTGACCCGTGACAGGTTCGAAGTGCGTCCGAACGGGGCGCGACGACGAAGGGAACCGCATGGGACTCGACGACAAGATCAAGAACAAGGCAGAAGACCTCTCGGGCAAGGCCAAGGAGGGCGCCGGCAAGGCGACCGACGACGAGAGCCTGGAAGCCGAGGGCAAGGGCGACCAGACCTCCTCGGACATCAAGCAGGCCGGCGAGAAGGTCAAGGACGCCTTCAAGCACTGACGCTCCCTGCACGTTGTCAGGACAGACAACACCGGACGGGACATCGACTCGAGCAGTCGGTGTCCCGTTCCGGATTTCGCGCATCCAGCATCCACCGCTGTCGGTGCCTGATGGCAGGCTGCGGCCATGGCAGTCCACGTCCACGTCGCCGAGCGCACCGACGCCCTGGCTGATGCCCTGGCGGCGTTGCTCGCGACCCCGCTGGCGGATCCCTTCGCCCGCGAGGTGGTCGTGGTGCCGGCGCGCGGCGTGGAGCGGTGGTTGACCCAGCGGCTCTCGCACCGGCTCGGGGTGGGGCCGCGGGCCGGTGACGGCGTGTGCGCGGGCGTGGACTTCGTGACGCCCTCCTCGCTGGTCGCGATGCTGCTCGACAAGGACACTGAGGACCCGTGGGACCCGGAGCGGCTGGCGTGGCCGTTGCTCGACGTCATCGACTCGGTGATGGGCGAGCCCGGTTTCGGTGACCTGACGGCCCACCTCGGCGGCGGCGACCCCGACGACGAGCGCAGCACCCGCCGTTATGCCGTCGCCCGGCGACTCGCCGGGCTGTTCGCGTCCTATGCCAGCCAGCGACCGACGCTGATCACCGACTGGCGGGCGGGTCGCGACACCGACGGCACGGGCGGCGAGCTCGAGGGCGACCTGCGCTGGCAGGCCGAGCTCTGGCGACGGCTGATCGCCCGGATCGACGTTCCTCCTCCGGACGTCCGGCTCGCGACCACGCTGGAGCGACTGCGCAGCGGCGGCGCCGACCTCGACCTGCCGCCCCGGCTCTCGCTGTTCGGCCACACCCGGCTGCCCGAGACCGAGGTCGCGCTCCTCGACGCGCTCGGCGCCCTCCGCGACGTCCACCTCTGGCTGCCACAGGCCTCCCCGGCGTTGTGGTCGGCCCTCGAGCCGACCGCTCGCGAGGGTCAGGTGCCGAGGTCGGCCGACGACTCCGCCGACCTCGTCGGCCACCCGCTGCTCGGCTCCCTGGGGCGCGACTCGCGCGAGCTGCGACGCACGCTCGGCGCCGTACCAACAGCGCCCACGTCGGGCACACCCCGACCGCCCGACACGCTGCTGGGCTGGCTGCAGTCCGACCTGCGCGCCAACGCCGCCCCCGACCCCGCGACCCGGGCCCGACGCACGGGCGCGGACTCGTCCGTGCAGGTCCACGCCTGCCACGGCTCCGCGCGCCAGGTCGACGTGCTGCGCGAGGTGCTCGTCGGGCTGCTCGCCGACGACCCGACCCTCGAGCCCCGCGACATCCTGGTGATGTGTCCCGACATCGAGAGCTATGCACCCCTCATCTCGGCCGGGTTCGGGCTCGCCGACATCGCCGAGGGCCAGGGCCACCCGGCCCACCAGCTGCGGGTGCGGCTCGCGGACCGGGCACTCGGTGCCACCAACCCGTTGCTCGGCGTCGCGGCCCAGCTCGTCGAGCTGGTGCGCGGACGGCTGACCGCGACCCAGGTCCTCGACCTCGCCGGCTCCGACCCCGTGCGCGCGCGTTTCGGCTTCGGCGACGACGCGCTCGAGCGGATCGCGCAGTGGGTGGGCGAGGCCGGCATCCGGTGGGGCTACGACGCCGACCACCGCGCCGGGTTCGGGCTCGGCGGACTGTCCGCCAACACCTGGGCCGCCGGCCTCCGCCGGGTGCTGCTGGGAGCCGCGATGTCGGGGCTGGACCACCGACAGGTCGCCGGAGCGCTGCCGGTCGACGACGTCAGCGACGGTGACCTCGAGCTGGCCGGCCGGTTCGCGGAGTTCATCGACCGGATGCACACGTTCCTGACCGGCGCCGAGGCCGCGCGCACGGTGGCCGACTGGACGGGCGTGCTGGGCGACGGCGTGCACCAGCTGACCGCGACCGCGCTCGACGACAGCTGGCAGGTCGCACAGTTCGACCGCGAGCTGGCCCGGATCGCGGCCGGAGCGGCCGGCAAGGACACCTTGCTGCGGCAGGCCGACGTCCGCGCGCTGCTGCAGCAGCGGCTCCGGGGGCGACCGACCCGCTCCAACTTCCGCACCGGCACGCTGACGGTCTGCACGATGGTGCCGATGCGCTCGGTCCCGCACCGCGTGGTGTGCCTGGTCGGACTCGACGACGGTGTCTTCCCGCGCGCGACCGGGGTCGACGGTGACGACGTGCTGGCGAGACGACCGCGCACCGGTGAGCGCGACGTGCGCTCGGAGGACCGCCAGCTGCTGCTCGACGCGATCGCCGCGACGACCGAGACCTTGGTGATCACCTACACCGGGCGCGGCGAGCACAACGGCGCCGAGCGACCGCCGGCAGTCCCGCTCGGAGAGCTGCTCGACGCCCTCGACCGCACCGCGGCCGAGCCGGTCCGCGACCGCGTGCTCACCCAGCACCCGCTCCAGCCCTTCGACGAGGACAACCTCGTCCCCGGCCGGCTGCGCGGCACGCGCCCCTTCACCTTCGACCGCTCCGCCCTCGCCGGCGCCCAGGCTGCCCGGGGCGAGCGGCTGGTCGTGCGTGAGCTGGTGCCGACGGCGCTGCCGCCCGCCGAGCCGACTCCCGAGGTGGCGCTGGCGGACCTGCAGGACTTCTATCGGCACCCGGTGCAGGGCTTCCTGCGCAGGCGGCTGCGGATCACCAAGCCCTACGACGCCGACGCGATCAAGGACGCGATCCCGATCACCCTCGACAACCTCGAGCAGTGGGCGGTCGGCGACCAGCTCGCGACGGCGGTGCTCGGCGGGGCCGAGGGTCCCGCCGTCATCGAGGCACTCCGAGCCGGCGGCCAGCTGCCGCCGGGTCCGCTCGGCGACGGGGTGCTGGAGACGATCAAGACGAAGGCAGGGCCGCTCGTGCTGGCCGCGCGCGGCCTGCAGACGGGTCCGCCCCGCACCCTCGACGTTGACATCGACCTCGGTGATCGCCGCGTCACCGGCACCATCGGCGACATCTTCGGCAACAACCTGGTCGCGGTCTCCTTCTCCAACCTCGGCGCCAAGCACCGGCTGGCCGCGTGGCTCAACGCGCTGGCCCTCGCCGCCGGTCGGCCCGACGAGAACTGGACGATCCACACCATCGGCAAGCACCGCTCCGGCGGACAGGTCGCGATGGTCAGGCCGCTCGCCGAGCACGACGCCCGCGCGTGGCTGCGCGACCTCGTCGCCCTGCACGAGGCCGGGCTGCGCGAGCCGCTGCCGCTTCCGGTCAAGACGTCGCTGGCCTGGACCGAGGAGTTCCGCCGCACCCAGGGCGGCAGCGACGGCGACCCCGACGCGCGGGGCCGCGCCGAGTGGACGACACCGCGCTTCAACGACTCCGGCTTCCCCAAGGAGGACGCCGACGCCTGGCACGTGCGCGCCTTCGGCGAGCACGCCGACTACGACCTGCTCGCCGCGCCGCTGCGGGCGGGAGAGGACGGCCCCGCCCCCCACCGGCTGGGTCACTTCTCGTGGCGGCTGTGGAGCCCGCTGATCGGCGACGACTCCCCCACCGGCCGCCCCGGCAACGAACAGATCCGGGGCATCTGATGGAGACCTTCGACATCACCCGCGACCTCGAGCCCGGCATCACCCTGCTCGAGGCGAGTGCCGGCACCGGCAAGACCTGGACGATCGCAGCCCTCGTGACCAAGCACGTCGCCGAGGGCCGGGTCGCGCTCGACGAGATGCTCGTCGTCACCTTCACCCGAGCCGCCAGCCAGGAGCTGCGCGAGCGGGTGCGCGCCCAGCTCGACGAGGCCGTGCAGGTGCTCGCCGACCCGGCGTCGCGCGAGTCCGGCAACCGCCTTCACGACTGGCTGCTGGGAGCCGACGCGGCCGAGGTCGCGCAGCGGCTGCGCCGGCTCACCGCCGCACTGGTCTCCTTCGACGAGGCCACCATCGCCACCATCCACCAGTTCTGCCAGCTCGTCCTGCGCAGCCTGGGCGTCGCCGGCGACACCGACTCCGGCGCCACCCTGGTCGAGGACCTCGAGCAGCTCACCTCCGAGGTCGTCGACGACCTCTACCTCGCCCGCTTCGGCAAGGAGGAGAAGCCGCCGTGGAGCCGCACCGAGGCGCTGGCGCTCGCCCGCGAGGTGGTCGGTGACCCGCGCGCGGTGATCGAGCCGGTGGCGGTGCTGACCGAGGCGCCCGACTCACCGGCGGCGATACGCGTGCGGTTCGCGACCGAGGTGCTCGACGAGGTCGAGCGCCGCAAGCGCCGGCTCGGCGTGCTCAGCTACGACGACCTCCTCAGCCAGCTCGCCGACGCCCTCACCGAGCTCGACGCCCCGGCCCGCGCGCGCATGCGCCGGCGCTGGAAGTTCGTGCTGATCGACGAGTTCCAGGACACCGACCCGGTGCAGTGGCAGGTCTTCCAGCGGGCCTTCGCCGACTCGACCACGATGGTGCTGATCGGCGACCCCAAGCAGGCGATCTATGCCTTCCGCGGCGGCGACATCGTCACCTACCTCGCCGCGGCCGACGCCGCGCGCACCACCCAGACGCTGGGCGTCAACTGGCGCTCCGACCAGCCGCTGCTCGACGGGCTCCAGGCCCTGCTCGAGGGCGCGACCCTCGGCGACCCGCGCATCGCCGTACACCCCGTGACGGCGAACTATCGCGAGTCGCGCCTGTCCGGTGCGGGCGCGCCGTTCCGGCTCCGGGTCGTACGCCGCCAGGAGCTCGGCAAGGGGCCGCGGTCCAAGCCCCCGGTGGCCGTGTGGCGCGAGCACGTCATCACCGACGCGGCCCACGACATCAAACGGTTGATCCAGAGCGGCGCGACCTTCGAGGGCCGGGCGCTGGCGCCCGGCGACATCGCCGTGCTGGCCGCGCGACGCAGCGAGCTCGAGGCGACGCAGGAGGCGCTCGCCGTCGTCGGCGTGCCGTCGGTCATCAACGCGGGCGGCTCGGTGTTCCACACGCCCGCGGCCGCCGAGTGGGTGACCTTGCTGGAGGCGCTGGAGCAGCCCCACCGCGCCGACCGGGTCCGGGCCGCCGCGCTGACCTCGTTCTTCGGCTACTCCGCGGCCGCGCTCGACGCCGGCGGCGACCAGCTCACCGACTCGCTGGCCGAGCGCGTCCGTACCCTCACCGACGTCTTCACCACCCGTGGCGTCGCCGCCGTCCTCGAGGTCACCGTCGTCGCCGGCCTCACCGCGCGGGTGCTGGGACGCGTCGGCGGCGAGCGCACCCTGACCGACATCCGCCACATCGGCGAGGCGCTCCACCGCGTCAGCGTCGAGGACCGGCTCGGCATCGTCGGTGTCCTCGGGTGGCTGCGCGAGCAGGTCGCCGACGATAAGGTCGAGGTCGCCTCCGAGCGCACCCGCCGACTCGACTCCGATGCCGCGGCGGTCCAGCTCGTGACGATCCACGGCAGCAAGGGCCTGCAATATCCCGTCGTCTACCTCCCGACTCTGTGGAACCGCTATGTCGGCAACGACCCGGAGATCCCGCTCTTCCACGACGACGAGGGCCGGCGCTGCCGCGACGTCGGTGGCCGCAGCCCCTTCCACCGCCACTCGGTGGCCCGCCACTGGCGCGAGGACGCCGGTGAGTCGCTGCGGCTGCTCTACGTCGCGCTGACGCGGGCCCAGTCGCAGGTCGTCGCGTGGTACGCCGCGGCCGAGCGCAACACCCCGGCGTCCCCGTTGCACCGGATGCTCTTCGGGCGCCGGCCGCAGGGAGTGGCCGTGCCCGACGAGCAGGCCCTGGTCGCCGAGGACCGGTTGCTGGAGATCCTGGGGCACTGGCAGGCCGCCGGCGGCCCGGCGGTCGAGCTCGCCGCACTGACCCCGCCCGACCCGACGCCGCTGGAGCGGTCCACCGAGCCGCTCGCCGTGCGCACGTTCACCCGCATCGTCGACACCGCGTGGCGCCGTACGTCCTATTCGTCGTTGTCGGCCGCGGGCGCTGCCCACAGCGATGCGGGCACCTGGTCCGAGCCGCTGTCCGAGCCCGAGGACCCGCCCGAGCTGGGCGACGCCTTCCTGCTGACCGAGGCCGCACCGCCGCCCGACGTGGAGACCGCGGCGGTGCCCTCGCCGATGGCCGACCTGCCCGTGGGCGCGACGTTCGGCTCCCTCGTGCACGCGGTGCTCGAGCACGCCGACCCGGCGGCGTCCGACTTCCGTGCCGAGCTGCTCGCCCACATCAGCGAGCAGCTCGTGTGGTGGCCGGTCGACCTCGATGCCGAGGCGCTCGCCGACGCCCTGGCGGCCGTCTGCTCGAGCCCGCTCGGTCCGCTGGCCGACGACCTGACGCTGCTCGACCTGCGACTCCCCGACCGGCTGCGGGAGCTCGACTTCGAGCTGCCGCTCGCCGGCGGGGACGACGCGGCCTACCCCACCGTCCCGGTGCGGCTCGGCGACCTCGCCCCCTTGCTGCGTCGACACCTGCCTCTGGGCGATCCGGTGCTCTCCTACGCCGACACCCTCGACGGCGACCCCGACCTCGCCGACCAGGAGCTGCGGGGCTACCTCACCGGCTCGATCGACGTGGTGCTGCGGGTGGCGGGCCGCTTCCTGACCGTCGACTACAAGACCAACTGGCTGGGCGACCTGGACGCGCCGCTGACCGCCCACGACTACCGTCCGGCGGTGCTCGACGACGCGATGGGCCACTCCGACTACCCGTTGCAGGCACTCCTCTACACCGTGGTGCTGCACCGCTTCCTGCGCTGGCGGCTGGCCGACTACGACCCGGCGACCCACCTCGGTGGCGTGCTCTACCTCTACCTCCGCGGCATGTGCGGTCCGGACACCCCGCGCATCGACGGGGCACCCTGCGGCGTCTTCGCCTGGCGCCCACCCTTGGCTCTGGTGGAGGCCATGTCCGCCCTGCTGGACGGTGCCGACGAGCGAACGGGGGCACGCGCATGAGCGATCTCTTCGAGCCGGTCGATGCCCACGACCGGGACCTGGCGCTGAACGCCCCACCGGTGTTGGCCGCGGTCAACGCGGCCGGCCTGATCACCGCGGCCGACGTGCACATCGCGACCACCCTGGGCCAGCTCGGCGGCGAGCACGACCAGGACGTCCTGCTCGCGATCGCACTGACGTCGCGGGCCGTCCGGCACGGCTCGGTGTGCCTGGGTCTCGCCGACGTCGCCACCCAGCTCGGCGACCTCGACCTGGCCTGGCCCGCCATCGACTCGTGGTCGGCGGCGATCGAGCGGAGCCCGCTGCTGGGCCTCGGTGTGCTGCACTGGGAGCACGGCCTGCTCTACCTCGACCGCTACCACGAGCAGGAGACCCAGGTCCTCGACGACCTGATGGCCCGGGCCGCATCGACCCCGCCGACGGATCCTGCCCTGCTGGCCGCGTCCTTGGCCCGGGTCTTCCCGGACGAGGGCTATGCCGAGCAGCGCGCCGCCTGCCTGCACGCAGGCAGTCACTGGACGACGGTCATCACCGGCGGCCCGGGCACCGGCAAGACGACCGCCGTGGCCGGGCTGCTGGTCGCCCTGCACGAGCAGGCCGAGGCGCGCGGCGAACACCTGCGGATCGCGATGGCGGCCCCGACCGGCAAGGCCGCCGCCCGCCTGGAGCAGGCCGTGCGCAACAACGCCGGCGACTTCAACGAGACCGACCGGGCCCGGCTGGCGGGGGTCACCGCGATGACCCTGCACCGCCTGCTGCGCCCCCACCCGGGCAACCGCACCCGCTTCCGCCACCACCGCGGCAACCGGCTCCCCCACGACCTCGTCGTCGTCGACGAGACCTCGATGGTCTCGCTGACCATGATGGCGCGGCTGCTCGAAGCCGTGCGCCCCGACGCCCGGCTGGTCTTCGTCGGCGACCCCGACCAGCTCTCCTCGGTCGACGCCGGCGCGGTGCTGACCGATCTCGTCCGCGGCTACGACGGTCGCCCGGACACCCCGGTCGCGGCGTTGCGCACCGCCCACCGCTACGGCGAGGAGATCGGTGCACTGGCCGAGGCGCTGCGCCTCGGTGACGCCGACGCCGCGATCGAGGCGCTCCGCGCTGGCCACGACCAGGTCGAGTGGGTCACCGATCCCGATCCAGCCTCGGCGATCCGCGCGACGGCGCTGCCGGCGGCCCTCGCCGTACGCGACGCAGCCGCCGCAGGCGACGGAGCCAAGGCGCTCTCTGCTCTCGACCGCCACCGGTTGCTCTGCGCGCACCGCGACGGCCCCTTCGGCGTGCGCCACTGGAACCGGCGGATCGAGCAGTGGCTGACCCAGGAGACCGGTGACCCGCTCTACGAGTCGGCCTACCTCGGGCGGCCGGTGCTGGTGACCGCCAACGACTACACCCTGGGCATCTACAACGGGGACACCGGCGTCGTCGTCGACACCCCCGCCGGTCGCCGGGTGGCGATCGAGACGAGCACCGGTGCGCTCGACCTCGCACCGTCGCGGCTCGGCGACGTGGAGACGCTGCACGCCATGACGATCCACAAGAGCCAGGGCAGCCAGGCCGACGTCGTGACCGTGCTGCTGCCCGACGAGGAGTCGCGACTGCTCACCCGCGAGCTGTTCTACACCGCCGTCACGCGGGCGCGCAGCAAGGTCCGCGTCATCGGCTCCGAGTCCGCGGTCCGCGCCGCCATCGGCCGCCAGGCCCAGCGAGCCAGCGGCCTGCGGGCCCGTCTCGCAGATGGAAACACCGGTGCAACACCCCGCGGCTAGCCTGTCGGGGTGCCCTTCCTCCTGAGACTCGCCCTGCCCGACGTGCCCGGCTCGCTGGGGCGCGTCGCGACCGCGATCGGCCAGGCAGGTGGCGACATCGACGCGATCGAGATTGTCGAGAAGGACGGCGACGGCACCGCGGTCGACGACGTGCTGCTCGAGATGGCGCCGGGCGCCATGCCCGACTCGGTCGTCTCCGCGTGCAACGCCCTCGAGGGCGTGGAGGTGCTCTGGATCAGCCGGTACGCCGCTGGCGGCAACCTGTTCCTGGACCTCGAGGTGGTCGAGGAGCTGACCGCCCACCCGACCGAGGCACTCGACCGCGTCATCGACCTGCTCCCGATCACCTTCCGCGTCGACTGGGCGGTGCGCGTCGGTCGCGACGGCGCTGTCGGGCGCAGCACCGAGGCTGCCCCCGCGGAGATCGCGTGGGTCGACATCCAGCGGCCCTCACGGCTCCCCGACGACGACGTGACGGTGCTGTGCGGCGCACCCCTCGGCCCCGACCTGATCGTGCTCGGACGCCGGGGCGGACCCGAGTTCCTGGACTCCGAGCTGGCGCGCCTGGGCCACCTGCTCGGGCTCGCGCGCTCGATCAACCGCGCCTGATCACCTGCGTCAGCCGCTCGCCGCTCGCCCTTGGCGGTGCAACAGCAACCGTTCCGAGCCCCGCGAACGGTTGCAAACCCACCGCCCGAACGTGAGCACGCTCCAGCAGGCGACGCCTCAGGCGCGCTCGAGCAGGAACAGCGGGATCTCGCGGTCCGTCTTCTCCTGGTAGGACGCATAGGTCGGCCAGGTCGCCACGGCGAGCTCCCACCAGTCCGCGCGCTCCGCGCCCTCGAGCAGTCGGGCCGTGTAGGTGTGCTTCTCGGCCTTGTCCTGCACCTCGACCTCGGGGTGCGCGACGAAGTTGGCGTACCACTCCGGGTTCTCGGGGGCACCGCCCTTCGAGGCGACCGCGAGGTAGGCGCCGTCGCGCTCCACGCGCATCACGGGGTTCTTGCGGAGGTCGCCGCTCTTGCGGCCGACCGAGGTCACGACGACGATCGGGTAGTCGGTCCCGGGGAGGGTGCCGCCCTTCTCGCCGTTGCTGACCTCGTACTCCTCGACGTTCTTGCGGACCCACTCGGTCGCGCTGGGAACATAGGTTCCGTTGAGTGCCATGACCACCACAACACCACCCCGGCCGGGGCCATTCCGGCCCGACTACGCTCCCGCCCATGAGTGCGATCGAAGGCGTGTCCGAGACGTTCGACCCCGCGGCCTGGGACGACGTCCCCGGTTTCGAGGACCTGACGGACCTCACCTACCACCGGGCCAAGGCACACGGCACCGTGCGGATCGCCTTCGACCGGCCCGACGTGCTCAACGCGTTCCGCCCGCACACCGTCGACGAGCTGCTGCGGGTGCTCGACCACGCTCGCCAGTCTGCCGACGTCGGCTGCGTCCTGCTCACGGGCAACGGGCCCAGCGACAAGAACGGCAAGTGGGCCTTCTGCACCGGCGGCGACCAGCGCATCCGCGGCAAGGCCGGCTACCAGTACGAAACCGACGGCCACACCGACGAGGCGGCGCCGCCCAACCCGATCGACCGGGCCAAGCTCGCGCGCCTGCACATCCTCGAGTGCCAGCGGCTGATCCGCTTCATGCCCAAGGTCGTCATCTGCGTGGTCCCCGGCTGGGCGGCCGGCGGCGGCCACAGCCTGCACGTCGTCAGCGACCTGACCCTCGCGAGCCGTGAGCACGCCCGCTTCAAGCAGACCGACGCGGACGTGGGTTCCTTCGACGGCGGCTACGGATCGGCGTACCTCGCTCGACAGGTCGGGCAGAAGTTCGCCCGCGAGATCTTCTTCCTCGCCGAGGAGTACGACGCGGAGACGATGTTCGCCATGGGCGCGGTCAACCGCGTAGTGGACCACGCCGACCTCGAGGCGACCGCGCTGGAGTGGGGGGCGAAGATCAACGGCAAGTCCCCGACCGCCCAGCGGATGCTGAAGTACTCCTTCAACCTCCTCGACGACGGCCTGGTCGGACAGCAGCTCTTCGCCGGCGAGGCGACGCGGCTTGCCTACATGACCGACGAGGCGCAGGAGGGCCGCGACCAGTTCCTGGAGAAGCGCGAGCCCGACTGGTCGCCGTACCCCTGGTACTACTGAGGTGCGGATCGTCGTCCTGACCGGGGCCGGCATCTCCGCCGAGAGCGGGCTGGCCACGTTCCGCGACGCCGACGGGCTGTGGGAGGGCCACGACCCGATGACGGTCGCGACCCCCGAGGCCTTCGCGCACGACCCGGAGCTCGTGCAGCGGTTCTACGACGAGCGGCGTGCGCTGCTCAGCCAGGTGCAGCCCAACGCCGCCCACGTCGCGCTGGCCCGGCTCGAGGCCGAGCTCGGCAACGACCTCTACCTCGTCACCCAGAACATCGACGACCTGCACGAGCGCGGGGGTTCACGGCGCGTGCACCACATGCACGGGCGGCTCGCCGCGGCGTGGTGCACGGCGTGCGACGAGCGCCACGAGTGGACGTCCACGCTCGTCGAGCGGCCACCCTGCCCGTCGTGTGCGTCCAGCACGCTGCGCCCCGACGTCGTCTGGTTCGGCGAGATGCCCTACGACATGGATGCCATCGACGAGGCGCTGTGGGCCTGCGACCTCTTCGTGTCGATCGGCACCTCCGGCCTCGTCTATCCCGCCGCCGCCTTCGTGCACTACGCGATCGGCAACGGCAAGCGCACGCTCGAGCTCAACCTCGCCGCCAGCGACACCAGCAGCGACTTCCACGAGTCCCGGCGCGGACCCGCGACCGAGCTGGTCCCGGCCTGGGTCGACGAGGTGCTCGCCGCGCGCTGACCTCAGCCCGTCGCGAGGGTCCGGTTGTCGATCTCCGGGTAGTGCTGGCGGATGCTCACCTTGCGCTCGAGCTCGCCGATGATCGCCGGCGCGAAGTTGACGCCGTAGAGCGCCTCCGCGCTGCCGAGCCCACCCGGGCTGAACACGTTGATCTCCATCAGCTTGTCGCCGACGATGTCGAGGCCGACCAGGAACATCCCGTCGCTGACGAGCTTGGGACGCACGACCTCCACGATCGCGAGCATCTCGTCGGTCATAGCCACCCTCGTCGCCTTCCCGCCGGCAGACATGTTGGAGCGGATGTCGGTCGACTTGTTCGTACGGCGGAAGGCGGCGTACTTCCCGTCGAGCATCAGCGGCTGGCCGTTCATCACGAAGACCCGGACGTCGCCGCGGACCGCCTCGGGGAGGTATTCCTGCGCGACGACATAACCGTCGCGCGAGATCGCCTCGATGATCTGGCTGAGGTTGGGGCCCTCCTTGCGGTCGATCAGGAAGACGCCGGTGCCGCCGGAGCCCTGCAGCGGCTTGAGCACCGCCTTGCCGCCGAGGTCCTTGATGAAGGCCTGGATCATGTCCCCGTCGCGCGAGATCAGCGTGCGCGGCCGGACGATCTCGGGGAAGTGCTGGAAGTAGGCCTTGGACAGGGCGTTGGCGAGGCTGGTCGGGTCGTTGACGACCAGGACCCCGCTGGAGGCGATCAGCTGGCCGAAGGCGACCCCCGCGTTGTTGCGCCACGGATCGCTCTCCGCGTCGTCCGCGGGGTCGTTGCGCAGCATCACGACATCGAACTCCTCGAGCCCGATCAGCTTCGCCGCCTCCGGCTTGCGGACGTCGTCGAGGTGTCGCTTCAGCGAGCGGTAGGTCTTCGCCTGGCCGGCCCGGGCGCGGGTGCTGAGGGACCCGTCGGGCTCGTAGGCGAAGTCGCCGATCCCCATGAACCACGCCTCGTGGCCCATCTCCTTGGCGGCGAGGGCCATCCGGTTGGTGGTGTACTCCGCCTTCTCCGTCTCGATGTCGTTGACGACGAACCCGATCAGCATGTCGATTCCTCCAGCAGGGCAGTGAGATCGTGGTGGGCGGCCGCCTTCTCCAGGTGGGCGACGGCAGCGGGGTCGTCCAGGTAGCGCGGCAGCAGGCGAGCCGGCTGCAGCACCTCGCGATCCTGGAGGTCGGCGATGAGCGGCAGGTCGTTGAGCGAGAACTTGCCGAGCCACAGGAGGTCGAGCACGCCGCCGTCTGCGAGATGGTCGAGCAGCTCGACGAGCCCGCGCAGGTAGATCGCGTCCTTCGTCATCCCGCCCGATCGGTAGATCCGCATGACGGTGGTGAAGGCGCTGCCCGGCGGGAACCCGTCGGCCACCATCGCCTCCTGGGCCTCCGCGAACGACGCCCCGGCGATCAGCCGGTGCACGGTGATGACCCGGCCGGCGAGCTGTCGCAGCCGGAAGGCGGTCAGGCCACCGGCGGCGATCTCGGCCAGCACCGCCAGCCCCTCCTGCGTCTCGTCGTAGCCGGCGAGCCCCGCACCGAGCACCTTGATCGGCTGGTGGGCGCCGTTGACCTGGGTCACGAGGTGCGTGCCCACCTCGTGGTGCAGCAGCGCGGTCGCCCGACGCCGCTGCACCTTCGACTCCGGGCCGATCAGCAGCGTGTCGCCCGACACCATCACGCCGTTGACGTCGGGACGGATCTCGGCGTGCATCTCGATGTCGGGGTCGACCTCGCGGTAGTGCGCGATCTCCGCCTCCGCGAGCGCCAGGAACTCCTCGGCGTCCAGCGCCTCGCCGGGGGCCTCGGTCGAGGTGACGGTGTCGAGGATCGCCTCGGCCTGCTTCCGGAGGGCGGGTGAGACACCGCCGTACAGCTCGATGCTGAGCTGGAGGAAGTCCTCGGTCCCGCGCGCCTCGAGCATGTCGAGCTGCAGCTCCACCTCGCGGTGCTTGGCGCGCAGCAGGTGGCCCAGCGTCGGGTCCTCGACCGCCGCGATGTCGATGTCGTCGAGCATGGTGCGCGCGACGTCGGGGTCGGTCTCGAGCTCGCGATAGGTGAACTCGGGGTCGGGGTCGTCACCCGCGAGGAAGTCTTCCTTGACGTCCTCGGCGTCCATCGGCGTGATGTCGAGCAGGAAGCGGAAGCTCTGCGACAGCTGCGCCAGCTCGTGGTCGATCGCCTGGTCGGCCGCTGCGATCTCGGCGCTCATGACAGCTCCTCCAGCGCACGCCCGAGCACCGGCACGGTCGCGGCCAGGGCCTGCACCGTCTCCGCCAACCGGCCCGCGTCGACCTCGGCAGTCCACTCGTCCATGAAGGTCTTCTTGAACTCCAGGGCCAGGCAGCAGCCGGTGCCGGGGTAGGTCTCGTGCACCCACGCGGCGAGCGCCCGACCCTCGAAGCGCACGTTCTCGCGTACGTCGACGGGCTCACCACCCACGTCGTGCGACGCGAGCTCCGTGATGAACGCATCCGCCAACGGTCCGAAGCGGTCGCGATCGAGGCTGCCGGTGCCGACATTGACCTGGGGACTCTCCTCGACCGGGTCTGGCTCGGCGTCGGGCCCGGCGCGGCGGTGGTTGTAGGAGTGCACGTCGAGCACGACGAACGGACCGCGGGCAGCCACGGTGTCGAGCCGCTCCCCGAGCCGGGCGTAGAACTCGTCGTACACCTCGAGACTGCGACGGGTCTCGCCCTCGGACATCGCGCCACCAGCCCACACGTCGAGCCCCCAGCAGTCCTCGGGGGTGCGGTAGACGGCGTCCTCGCGTGGGCGGTTGAGGTCGACCTCGAAACGCGACCTGCTGGTCAGGACCCGGGCCGGCGCGACCGAGGCGATCTCGTCGGTCTGCGGGTCCTCCTCACGCAGCCGCGCGGCCTCGTCCAGGGCCACTGCCTGCGCGAGCTCGGGACGCAGCTCGTGGCCGGCGTGGACCGAGCAGGCGATCACCTGCTGCCCCCAGTCGCCCACGAAGGCGACGCGGTCGGACGGACGTTGCTGGGACGTCATGCCTCCTGTCTATACGACGCCCAACAGGTCGAACACACCCCGACGAGGAGTTTGGCCAATCGCCCGACGCGGACACGACGGTGGGCCGGCGACTGCCCCGGGACGCCGCGGAGCCCGGTTCACCAGGTCGTGAGGAGCGCCGGTTGGTCGGCGCGCGGCAGCACGACCACGAAGGTCGCACCGGTCCCCCGCGCCGACTCGACCTCGACGGTCCCGCTGTGCCGGACCACCACCTGGTGCACGATGCTCAGACCCAGGCCGTGGCCGGAACGATCCAGCGCGGCCGGGTCGGAGGAGCGGAAGAACTCGCCGAACAGCAGCGCCTGGTCGCTGGACGAGATCCCGATGCCGTGGTCGCGAACGGTGAGCCGCACCACCTTCCCGTCGCCGAGCACATCCACCTCGACGCGTCCCCCGCGCCGGGAGTACTTCACGGCGTTGTCGAGGAGTCCGCCGATGCAGCGGGACAGCTCGAGCGGGTGTCCCTGCACCGTGCACTCTCCGACGACCGAGAGCGCGATCGTCACGTCGCGGTGCTCAGCCTGAGGAGTCACCTGGGAGATCGCCTCGGTGGTGAGCTCCGCCAGGTCGAGCGTGGCCAGGGTGACGGGGCTCGACACGTCCGCGAGGCGCGAGAGCAGCGCGAGGTCCTGGGCCAGGCTCGAGAGCCGGGCGGTGTTGCGGATCATCGGAACGACGGAGCGCCGGGCGTCCTCGGGCAGGTCCATGTCCTGCAGCAGCTCGAGGTGACCGGACACGAGGGCGAGGGGGTTCTGCAGCTGGCGGGCCACCGTGTCGATCAGGGTGCGCCGGTGGTGGTCGAGTCGGCGCAGCTCAGCCGTCGCGGCCAGCTCCCGCTCGTGGGCCCTCGCGTTGAGGATGGCCCGGCCCAGGTCGTGCGCCACGTCGAGGGCGGCCGAGCTCTCGTCGTCGGTCCACCGGGGTGCGTCCTCGCCGCGGTCCACGGCCAGCAGGCCCAGGATGTCGGGACCGGCGCCGATCGGCACGAGCACGATCTCGCGCAGGCCGCGCGCCGCGACGGGGGCGGTCAGCTCGGCGCGGTACCGCCGGTCGAGCTCGTCGTCGCCCCAGACGTGGTCGCGCTCCACGATCAGGACGGCCTGGCGTCCCCACGCCTCGACGAGCGACGCCTTCAGCGCGGCCCGCACCTGCGGTCCGATCTCGGGCGCCGGCGGTCGCAGCGCCACGACGTCCAAGGTGTCGAACTCGTCGATGGTGTTGATCCACAGCGCCTGCGCCCGGAACGGCTCGCGGCACTGCTTGCGCACGATCCGGAACAGCTCGCGCACGTCCCCCTGCGGCGCGGCCGAGCGGATGACCGCGCGGGCGCCGTTGGCCAACCGGATGCGCTGGGCGAACTCCTCGCGCTCGATCTGGACGAGGACGGTGTGCAGGACGGGCCTGATCACCCGCTCGAAGACCGTGAGCTCCTCGGAGGTCGGGCGCAGCCCGTCTCGCGGCAGGTCGAAGTAGACGAGCGAGCGCAGCCTGCTCCGGTCGTCGTGGACCTGGGCGACGAGCATGTCCTTCGCGTGCCACCGTGCCGGGTCGTCGCTCGGCGGCAGGTCCGGCACGACGCCGTACGGCGACATCCGGTCGAACGCCTCGGCCGTCATGTCCTCGGCCCGGATGAAGGTCAGCACACCGACCTCTCGACCCTGGTCGAGGGCGGGGTACATCGCCGACAGCGGCGAGCCGACCCCGTCGTGCTCGTCGTGGGTGGCGGGGTCGTCGGTCGCGATGGCGACGAACTCCAGCATCTCGTCGCTGCGCAGCACCTCGATGGCGCACACCTCGAAGCCACCGAGCTGGCGAAGGCTGTCGGCGATCTCCGACATCGCCCGGCGCGCGACCGTGTCGCCCCACCCGTGTCGGCGAGGTCGCACGACCTGCGTGTCCGCAGCCGACTCGTGGCTGGCCATCCGGTCCCCCTTCGGGGTCACGATGCCACGGCACCGGCTCTCGTACTCGGTTTTCGCCGAAGGGGTCAGCGGCCGTTCTGGCTGAAGTGCTGGTAGTCCTTCGACTGGTTCCAGTCCCCGCCCCACTCCCAGCCGATCCGCGCGAAGGCCTCGATCACCGGGCCGGCCTCGACGACCATCCCCGGCCGGACCGCCTCGCGGCGCAGATAGGCGCTGGCGAGCTCCGGCAGCACGACCTCTCCCTTGAGGTAGGGGTTCTGGAACGTGTTGACGTCGATCGCCAGGCCGTAGGCGTGCTGGGAGAAGTAGGACGCGCCCGTGCTGGGACGACACACGAACGCCCCGGTCCCGTTGCCGTCGCCCGTGGGGGGCGCCTCGGGGTTGTAGGAGCGGACGACCACGACCTGCTCCTGCGGGAAGCGCTGGCGGTAGAGGGTCCGGAACACGCTGACGAGGTCGTCGGCCACCGTGCGGTGGACGAGCAGCTCGCCGGTATGGCGCTGGGCGTCGAAGCCCCAGAACGTGACCCGGAGCCAGGCCAGGTCGGCCGCGGCGACCGGGCAGCCCTCCTGCCAGGACGAGCGCGCGATCACGCGGCCCGGTGCCGGCGAGACGACCTTCGCGGCGAAGCCCCTGCCCGGGAGCATGGCCACGGTGTCGGGCAGGGTCCAGCGGCGGTTGCGCAGCGCGGGCGGAGTCGGTCGCACCTCGCCGTACCCCGTCGAGGCGCGCGGGAGCTCCCGCGTGCCGAGCCAGACCGGTGGGCGAGAGCCCAGGCCGGTCGCGGGGTCGAGAAGGGTGCCGTCACAGCCGCTGGTTGAGCAGGCCGAGGGACGAGGCCGTGTCGAAACCAAGGACTCGGCGGCCCATGCCAAGGTTTCGACACGCTCGCTTCGCTCGCTGCTCAACCGCCGCCCGGAGTCCGCGCCACAGCCGGCCAGGAGGACGGCCACCGCCAGTGCCACGGCGCATCTCGACGTACGACTGATCACACCGGCACGCTATCCCGGTGCCCCGGCACGAACCCGCGAGTAACATTGCCGGCATGAGCCGAGAGATCTACGACGAGGACCACGAGGCCTTCCGCGCCTCCGTCAAGGAGTTCCTGGACCGCGAGGTCATCCCCCACCTGGACGACTACGCCGAGGGCCACGGGCTCTCGCGCGAGTTCTGGCTGGCCGCCGGCAAGCAGGGCTTCCTGGGCCTGGAGATCCCCGAGCAGTTCGGGGGCTCCGAGGCGGGCGACTACCGCTTCAACGCGGTGCTCACCGAGGAGCTGGCGAAGGTCAACATGACCCTGCCGTCGTGCGTCGGCATCCACGCCGACATCGTCGCGCCCTACCTCGTCCACCTGACCAACGACGAGCAGAAGGCGCGCTGGCTGCCGAAGTTCTGCTCCGGCGAGCTGCTCACCGCGATCGGCATGACCGAGCCCGGCGGCGGCTCCGACCTCGCCAACCTGAAGACCACGGCCGTCCGCGACGGCGACGACTGGATCATCAACGGCTCCAAGACCTTCATCACCAACGGTGGCAGCGCCGACCTCGTCGTCGTCGCCGCGCGCACCAGCCCGGAGAAGAAGGCCAAGGGCATCTCGCTCTTCGGCGTCGACACCTCCCTCGCCGGCTTCTCCGTCGGCCGCGTGCTCGACAAGGTCGGCCAGGACGAGTCCGACACCGCCGAGCTGTCCTTCGAGGACGTCCGCGTCAGCAACGCCGACCTGATCGGCCCGCTCGACACCGGCTTCATCTCGATGATGCAGTTCCTGCCGCAGGAGCGCCTCGGCTCGGCGATCACCAACCTCGCCCACGCCAAGCAGATCCTGGAGGAGACGATCCAGTACGCCAAGGAGCGTCAGGCCTTCGGCCAGCCGATCGGCAACTTCCAGCACAACGCGTTCCTGATGGCCGAGCTCGTCACCCAGATCGAGGTGACCGAGGCGTACGTCGACCAGTGCGTGCTCAAGCACACGCGCGGCGAGCTCTCCGCGGTCGACGCGGCGAAGGCCAAGTGGTGGACCTCGCAGGTCCAGAACGAGGTCCTCGACCACTGCGTCCAGCTGCACGGCGGCTACGGCTACATGAACGAGTACCGCGTCGCCCGCGCCTGGCGCGACGCCCGGGTCTCGAAGATCTGGGCCGGCTCCAACGAGATCATGAAGATGCTGATCGGACGTGACCTCGGCTTCAAGTGAGCCGGCTGTTCGTGGCGGTCGTCCCGCCGGAGGAAGTCGTCGAGCACCTCGACGACTTCCTCTCCGTACGCCGCGGCGCCGGTGAGTTCAGGTGGACGCTGGCCGACCAGTGGCACGTGACGCTCGCGTTCGCCGCCCACGTCCCCGACCGTGCCTTCGACGAGCTGTGCGAACGGCTCGAGGCCGGGGCCGGGCGGCAGGCGACGTACACGACGAAGATCATCGGTGGCGGCGCCTTCCCGCACCCGGACGGCGCCAAGGTGCTCTATGCGGGCCTCGACGGGTCCTTCGACGCCCTCGCCCGGGTGGCGCGCAACGCGGTCTCGACGGCGGGTGCGGCCGTCGACGGGCACACGTTCCACCCGCACGTGACGCTCGCGCGGCTGGGCCGGCCGGCCAACGTGACCAACTGGGTGCGCCTGCTCGACGCCTACTCCGGCCCCGCGTGGGACGTCGAGGAGATCGCCCTGGTGGAGTCGCACCTCGGTGAGGGACCGCGGCGGCGGCCACGCCACGAGGTGCTGGCCACCTTCCCCCTCGGGGCGTAGCCCAGCCTCACCTTCGTTGCGGGCGGGCGGCCCGCGCGGAAGGCTGGGACGCATGTTGGAGATCGGCAGCGACGAAGACCCGCAGCACTGGCACGAGCAGACGGACGCCGCCAACGGCAACCGCCTCAACGCCCTGCGCGCGGCGGTGCTCGGTGCCAACGACGGCATCGTGTCGACCGCCGGCATCGTGATGGGTGTGGCCGGCGCGACCAGCGAGCGGACGACCATCCTGATCGCGGGCGTGGCCGGCCTCGTCGCCGGCGCGATGAGCATGGGCACCGGTGAGTACGTCTCCGTCAGCACCCAGCGCGACTCGGAGAAGTCGATCCTGCGGCTCGAGGCCGAGGAGCTCGAGGCGATGCCCGAGACCGAGCAGCGCGAGCTGGCGCGGATGTACGAGGAGAAGGGCCTCGACCCCGTCCTCGCCTCCGCGGTCGCGGCCCAGCTGACCGCGCACGACGCGCTCGCCGCGCACGCCGACATCGAGTTCGGCATCGACCCCGACGACCTCACCAACCCGTGGCACGCCGCCTGGGCCTCGATGATCGCCTTCACTCTCGGCGCCCTGCTGCCGCTGCTGTGCGTCGTGCTCGCCCCGGCCGACAGCCGGATCGCGGTCACCGTGATCGCCGTCGTGGCCGCGCTGGCGATCACCGGCCTCGTCAGTGCCCGGCTCAGCATCAGCCCGCGCCTGCGCGCCGTCCTGCGCAACGTGGGCGGCGGACTGCTCGCGATGGGCGTGACCTACCTGATCGGCTCCCTCGTCGGGATCGGGATCGACTAGGCGCTGGGCGCGGGACCGCTCGACGAGCGCAGCACCAGCTCGGGCTTGAAGAGGTACTCCTTGAACGGGATCGGCTGCCCGTCGATCGCATCGGCCAGCGCTTGTACGGCGGCCGCGCCCATCCCCTGCACCGGCTGTCGCACCGTGGTGAGCGGCGGGTCGAGGAAGCCCATCAGGTTGGAGTCGTCGAAGCCGATCACCGAGACGTCGCGCGGCACGTGCAGGCCTCGCTCCCGAGCAGCGCGGATCGCGCCGAGGGCCATCAGGTCGGAGGCGCACACCACCGCCGTCGCGCCGCGGTCGTAGAGCGAGTCGGCCGCGGTCGCGCCGCCCTCGACGGTGAACAACCCGTCCTCGATCCAGGCAGCGGCCTCCTTCTCCGAGAGCTTCAGCGTGGAGCGCAGCGCGGCGACGAATCCGGTCCGCTTGCGGGCCGATGGCATGTAGCGGCCGGGACCGGTCGCGAGCCCGATCCTGGTGTGGCCGAGCTGGACGAGGTAGCCGACCGCCAGCGTCATGGCCTCCGCGTCGTCGGTCGACAAGAAGGGCGCTGCCAGACCCTCGGCGTAGCCGTTGACGAACACGACCGGCATCCCGCGGTCGATCAGCAGCTGGTAGCGCTCGTGGTCGCTGGAGGTGTCGGCATGGCGGCCGGACACGAAGATGATGCCGGCGACGCCGTGGTCGAGCAACGACTCGACGTACTCGTCCTCGGAGATGCCACCGGGTGACTGCGTGCAGAGCACGGGGGTGAAACGGCGCCTGGCCAGTGCGTCCTCGATGACCTGCGCGAACGCGGGGAAGATCGGGTTCTCCAGCTCGGGGACCACGAGCCCGACCAGCCCTGCCGAGCGGCGCCGCAGCTTGTGCGGGCGCTCGTAGCCCAGCACGTCGAGCGCGGTGAGGACGGCGGAGCGGGCAGCGTCGCTGACGCCAGGCTTGTCGTTGAGGACGCGGCTGACCGTGGCCTCGCTGACGCCGGCCGACGCGGCGATCTGAGCAAGGGTGGCCATGGCCGTATGTAAGCGCATCGACAGCGATCCTGCAAGGCATTCCATTTCTTGCAACGTCTTGCTAGCCTCCGGTGATCCCCGTCACAGCGGCCCCAGGCCGTGACCCAAGCTCAAGGAGCACAGATGCGCCGCTCAGTGCCCGGCCTCGCCGGCATCGCCGCGCTCGCCCTCGTCCTCGCCGCGTGCGGCAACGACTCGGGCGACAGCAGCAACAACGACAGCGGTTCCAACAGCGACCCGGCCTCGATCGAGGCCGAGCTGACCTGGTGGGACACCTCCGACCCCGACAACGAGGCCCCGGCCTACGACACGTTGATCGAGAAGTTCAACGAGGAGTACCCCGGCGTCACGATCAAGCACGAGACCGTGCCGTTCGACCAGACGCAGAACAAGTTCAAGACCGCCGCCGAGTCCGGCTCCGGCGCTCCCGACATCCTCCGCGCGGAGGTCGCCTGGACTCCCGAGTTCGCGTCGCTGGGCTACCTCTACGCCCTCGACGGCACCGCCGCGCTCGACAACAACTTCGCCGAGACCCCACTGTCCAGCAACGTCTACGACGGCAGCACCTACGGCGTCCCCCAGGTCACCGACACCCTCGGCCTGATGTACAACAAGGCGCTCTTCGAGAAGGCCGGCATCGAGGCCCCGCCGACGACGTGGGACGAGGTCCAGACCGCGGCCGAGGCACTGAAGTCCAAGGCCAAGGTCGACGGCATCTACATCAACTCCGGCGGCTACTTCCTCCTGCCCTTCCTGTACGGCGAGGGCGCGGACATCGTCGACGCGGACGCCGAGAGCATCACCGTGAACAGCCCCGAGGCCGCGGCGGGCATCCAGACCGCCCAGGACCTCGTGAAGTCGGGTGCCGCGGTCAAGCCGGTCGCCAACGACCCCTACGGCACGATGATGACGCTCTTCAAGGAGGGCAAGGTCGGCATGATCATCAACGGCCCGTGGGAGGTCGCCGCCATCGCCGATGACCCGAAGTTCGGTGGTCTCGAGAACCTCGGTGTCGCGCCGGTCCCGGCCGGCTCGGCCGGTCAGGGCGCCCCCGTCGGCGGTCACAACTACGTCGTCTGGTCCGGCATGGACGAGGAGAAGGCCGACGCCGCGACCGCGTTCATCAGCTTCATGAGCTCGGCCGAGTCGGAGGCGTTCATCGCCGACGAGCTGGGCCTGCTGCCCGGCAACGCCGATGCCTACGACCTGGTCAGCAACGAGCGCGTCGCCCTGTGGGCCGACGCCATGGCGGTCGCGCAGCCGCGTCCGTGGATCCCCGAGGGCGGCCAGTTCTTCGCCGCTCTCGACACCATGGGCACCCAGGTGATGATCCAGGACAAGCCGGTCCAGGGAGCGCTCGACGAGGTCGCCGACACCTACAAGAGCGAAGTCGTCCCCGACTACTCGCTCGACTGATCGACGCGGGCGGGGGACGGCTCAGGCGAGCCCTCCCCCGCCCGTGCACCACGCCCCCGACTCACGTGAAGGCAGCGGAGAGCATGCGCAAGAGCTTCGACAAGCACTGGTACGCCTGGGCCATGGTGCTGCCCACCGTGGTGGTCCTCAGCGTCCTCGTCTTCGCACCGCTCGTGCAGGGCGTCTACCAGTCCTTCACCGACGTCAACGAGTCCAACCAGCGCAGCGAGATCTGCAAGAAGACCCTCGGCGGCGACGAGGTGTGCACGCCCAACCCGAAGGCCTCGAAGTTCGTGGGCCTCGACAACTACGTCGACGTCCTCACCGGCGAGCAGGGCCACTTCTGGCTGCAGTTCACCAACACCATCGTGTGGACGGTCGCCTGCGTGACGTTCCACTACGGCCTCGGCCTCGGCCTGGCCGTCATGCTGAACCGAAGATTCAGGGGCCGCAGCTTCTACCGGGTGGCGCTGATCGTGCCGTGGGCGGTGCCGGCCTTCGTGGCCGCCTTCGCCTGGCGCTGGATCTTCGACCAGCAGTTCGGCATCTTCAACGGCGTCCTCAAGGCCGTCGGGATGGACCCGGTCGCCTGGTTCGACCACCGCTGGTCCGCCCTCTTCACCGCCATCTGCGCCAACATCTGGCTCGGCGTGCCGTTCATGATGGTCGCCATCCTCGGCGGTCTGCAGTCGATCAGCGCCGACCTCTACGAGGCGGCGGAGATGGACGGCGCCTCGCCGTGGCAGCGCTTCCGCAACATCACGCTGCCGGGCCTGCGACCGGTCTCCTCGACGGTGATCCTGCTCGGCACCATCTGGACCTTCAACATGTTCCCGATCATCTACTTCGTGACGCGCGGCCAGCCCGCCGGCCAGACCGAGATCCTGGTGACCGGTGCCTACCGCGCCGGGTTCGAGGGCATCCGTGACTACAGCCTCGCGGCGACGTACGGCGTCTTGATCCTGTCGATCCTCATCGTCTATGCGTCGGTCTACAAGCGCATGCTGTCCAAGCAGGGAGAGGTGTTCTGATGAGCTCGATGCCGCCTGCCACCGCGACCGAGACACCGGCCGCGGTCACGCCACCGCGCGTGCGCGGTCGCGAGGACCGCTCGCTGCTCGCCAGCGTCGCCCTGCACGGCACCCTGATCGTCGCGACCTTCATCGCGCTCTTTCCGGTGCTCTGGGTCATGCTCAGCTCGATCAAGCCGGCCAGCGAGATCCGGCGCACGGAGATCTCGCTGTTCGCCAGCCCGACGCTGGAGAACTACCGCAAGGTCCTCTTCGACACGAACTTCCCGCAGTGGTTCCTCAACTCGGTGATCGTCGCGGCCTTCACCATGGTCATCGGGATCGCGATGTCCGCGAGCGCGGGCTATGCCCTGAGCCGCTTCAACTTCCCCGGCAAGCGCGGGCTGATGTGGGTCTTCCTGCTGACGCAGATGTTCCCGGTCGCCATCCTGATCGTGCCGATCTACACGATCATGGCCAACCTCGGCCTGATCGACACCAAGGCGTCGCTCGTCATCGCCTACTGCACGGTGGCCGTCCCCTTCTGCGCCTGGATGCTCCGCGGCTACTTCGACACCATCCCGCGCGAGCTCGACGAGGCGGCGGCCCTCGACGGGCTCGGCCCCTTCGGCACGTTCTACCGCGTGATCCTGCCGCTCGCCCGGCCCGGCCTCGCGGTGACCGCCTTCTACACCTTCCTGACGGCGTGGGGCGAGGTCGCGTACGCCATCGCGTTCATGCAGACCGACGACCACTACACCCTCGGCGCCGGCCTCCAGCAGTTCGTGCCGCAGTTCAGCCCGCGCTGGGACCTGCTCACGGCCGGCGCAGTGCTGATCACGATTCCCGCCGCCATCGTCTTCTTCTTCGCCCAGAAGCACCTCGTCGCCGGCCTGACCGCCGGTGGCACCAAGGGATAAGGAACCCGCATGCCCACCAGCGTCACCTTCGACCAGGCCACCCGCATCTATCCCGGGATGACGACCCCGGCCGTCAGCGCCCTCGACCTCGAGGTCCGACCCGGGGAGTTCCTCGTGCTGGTCGGGCCCTCGGGCTCCGGCAAGTCCACGGCGCTGCGGATGCTCGCAGGGCTCGAGGACGTCAACCAGGGTCGGATCCTGATCGGCGACAAGGACGTGACCCACCTGCGTCCCAAGGACCGCGACATCGCGATGGTGTTCCAGAACTACGCGCTCTACCCGCACATGAGCGTCGCCGAGAACATGGGCTTCGCGCTCAAGATCGCGGGCTCGCCGAAGGCCGACATCGAGGCCCGCGTGCTCGAGGCGGCCAAGATCCTCGACCTCGTCGACTACCTCGACCGCAAGCCCAAGGCACTCTCCGGAGGCCAGCGCCAGCGCGTCGCCATGGGCCGCGCGATCGTGCGCCAGCCCCAGGTCTTCCTGATGGACGAGCCGCTGTCCAACCTCGACGCCAAGCTCCGGGTCTCGACGCGCACGCAGATCGCCTCGCTGCAACGCCGACTCGACACGACCACCGTCTACGTCACCCACGACCAGGTCGAGGCGATGACGATGGGCGACCGCGTCGCCGTGCTCAAGGACGGACTGCTCCAGCAGGTCGACACCCCGCTCGGGCTCTACGACAACCCGACCAACGCGTTCGTCGCCGGCTTCATCGGCTCACCGGCCATGAACCTCGGGACGTTCACCGTGGCCGACGGCCACGCGCTGATCGGCGGAGCGAAGGTCCCGCTCCCGCGCTCGACGGTCGGCGCGATCACGGGCGACCAGGTGCAGGTCGGTTTCCGGCCCGAGGCGCTCGAGCTGTCGTCGGAGACCGATCCGGGCTCGTTCCCGGTCGAGGCGCTGGTCATCGAGGAGCTCGGCTCGGATGCGTTCCTCTACGGCAACCTGATCGGCGACGACCTGCGCGCCGACCACATCGTCGCCCGGATCGCTCCGCGCTCGGTGCCGGCCAAGGGCGCCAAGGTGTGGTTCACGATCGCGCCCGGCCGGATCCACGCCTTCGACGTCGAGACCGGCGACGCGCTGCCGACGGACTGAGCGCGTCGTACGCCGCTGGGTCGGGTTGCGCCGTACGAACCGCTCCAACGCGAGCCGCGAGGCGGCGACGCGAACAGGTGGGGGAAGTCTTGCGCTTCCTGGCCGTTGCAACGGCCAACCTGTGCAGGAGTCCCCGCTTGAGCGGGGACTCCGACAGGGAGGACGCCGTCAGCCCAGCGCGCGCACGATGTCGTCGACGCGCTCCTTGGCGTCGCCGAAGAGCATGCGCGAGTTGTCCTTGAAGAACAGCGGGTTCTGGACGCCGGCGTAGCCGGTCGCCATGGACCGCTTGAAGACGATGACGTCCTTGGCGTGCCAGACCTCGAGCACGGGCATGCCCGCGATCGGGGAGCCCGGCTCCTCCAGGGCAGCCGGGTTGACCGTGTCGTTGGCGCCGATCACGAGCACGACGTCGGTGCCGGCGAAGTCCCCGTTGATCTCGTCCATCTCGAGCACGATGTCGTAGGGCACCTTCGCCTCGGCGAGCAGCACGTTCATGTGCCCGGGCAGGCGGCCGGCGACGGGGTGGATGCCGAAGCGGACGTCGACGCCCTTGTCGCGCAGCTTCTTGGTGAGCTCGGCGACGGGGTACTGCGCCTGCGCGACCGCCATGCCGTAGCCCGGCGTGATGACGACCGACTTCGCGTCGGCGAGCAGCTCCGCGACCTCGTCGGCCTGCACCTCGCGGTGGTCGCCGTAGTCGCGGGCCTCGCCGCTGACGGCGCCGTCGGAGCCGAAGCCACCGGCGATGACGCTGACGAACGAGCGGTTCATCGCCTTGCACATGATGTAGCTCAGGATCGCACCGGAGGAGCCGACGAGGGAGCCGACGATGATCAGCAGGTCGTTGCTCAGCATGAAGCCGGCAGCGGCCGCGGCCCAGCCGGAGTAGGAGTTGAGCATCGACACCACGACGGGCATGTCGCCGCCGCCGATGGCCGCCACGAGGTGGAAGCCGAGCACGAGCGCGAGGACGGTCATGGCGATCAGCGGCACCAGGCCGAGGTTGCCGTCGACGGGCACGAACCACGCGAGCAGCAGCGCGGAGGCGATCAGGATCGCCAGGTTGAGCAGGTGGCGGCCCGGAAGCGCCAGCGGCGTCGACTTCATCTTCGCGCTGAGCTTGAGGTAGGCCACGATCGAGCCGGTGAAGGTCACCGCACCGATGAAGACCCCGAGGAAGACCTCGACGTCGTGGATGGTGGCCAGCGAGCCCTCGAGGTGGTCCTCGGCGAGGTAGGAGTTGAAGCCCACCAGCACGGCGGCGAGACCGACGAAGCTGTGCAGCATCGCCACCAGCTCCGGCATGCCGGTCATCTCGACCGTGCGGGCACGCCGGGCACCGATGGCCGCGCCGACGGCCATGGCCGCCGCGATGAGCCCCAGCGTCACGAGCAGCGGGCGCTGGTCGCCGTACTGGCTGTTGCGGGCCGCCAGCACGAGGGTGGCGCCGAGCGCCAGCGCCATGCCGGTCATGCCGAACGTGTTGCCGCGGCGCGCGGTCTCGTGCTTGGAGAGTCCCGCCAGGGCGAGGATGAACAGGATCGCCGCGCCGATGTAGGCGGCCTGGATCAGGCCGGGCAGCAGCGGGGAGGTCAGGAAGTCCATGCGTTCAGTCCTTCCGGAACATCTGGAGCATGCGTGCGGTCACCAGGAAGCCACCGAAGATGTTGATGCTCGCGACGAGTACGGCGACGAGCGCCAGCACAGTCACCGCGAGGTTGTCACTGCCGACCTGCAGGATGCCGCCGACCAGGATGATCCCGGAGATGGCATTGGTCTCGGCCATCAGTGGCGTGTGCAGGGCGTGCGCCACGTTGGAGATGACGTAGTAGCCCACGAAGATCGCCAGCGCGAAGACGGTGAAGTGCCCCAGGAAGCTCGGCGGGGCATAGGCCGCGGCGAGCGCGAACAGGACGGCTCCGAGCGCCGCCGCGAAGAACTTGCGGCGCGGGTCGATCGGCTTCTTGGGCTCGGGCTCGGGCCGGGTGACCGGCGCGACGGGCGCTGCCGGGGCAGCGCTCACCTGCACGGGCGGCGGCGGCCACAGCGACTCGCCGTCCTGGGTGACGGTGATGCCGCGCTGCACGACGTCCTCGTGGTCGAGTACCAGCTCGCCGTCCTTGCCGGGGGTGAGCAGCTTGAACAGGTTGACGATGTTGGTGCCGTAGAGCTGGCTGGTCTGGGCGGCGAGGCGGCTGGCCAGGTCGGTGTAGCCGAGGATCGTGACGAGGTTGTCGGTGACGACGCGCTCGTCGGCCTGGGTCAGCGCGACGTTGCCGCCGTTGGCCGCGGCCATGTCGACCAGGACCGAGCCCGCGCGCATGCCGGCGACGGTCTCGGCGGTGATCAGCTGGGGCGCGGGGCGGCCGGGGATCAGCGCGGTGGTGATGACGATGTCGGCGTTGCGCGCCTCCTCGTCGTACATCGCGGCGGTCGCCGCCTCCTGCTCGGCGGTCATCTCCTTGGCGTAGCCGTCGGAGGAGACCTCCTGCTCCATGTCGACGCGGACGAACTCGCCGCCCATCGACTCGACCTGCTCGGCAACCTCGGGGCGTACGTCGAAGGCGCGGACGATCGCACCCATCGCGCCCGCTGCGCCGATGGCGGCGAGACCGGCGACCCCGGCACCGACGACGAAGACCCGCGCGGGCGGGACCTTGCCGGCAGCGGTGACCTGGCCGGTGAACTGGCGGCCGAACTCGTGGGCCGCCTCGATCACCGCGCGGTAGCCCGCGACGTTGGCCATGCTGGACAGCACGTCCATCGCCTGGGCGCGCGAGATGCGTGGGACCGCATCCATCGCCAGACCGGTGACGCGCTGCGCCTGCAGCTGCTCGATCAGCTTGGGGCTGCGGCCCGGTGCCATCAGCGACACGATCGTCGCGCCCTGGCGCAGGCGCCAGATCTCGTCGGCCGTCGGGGCGTTGACCTTGATCACGATGTCGCTGGCCCACACCTCGTCCGCGTCGGTGACCCGGATGCCTGCCTCGGTGAACGCGGCGTCGGTCTGGTCGGCGGCGACGCCCGCACCTGACTCGACCACGACGTCATAACCGAGCGACTCGAGCTGAGCGGCGGTGATGGTGGTGGCAGCCACGAGGGTCTCTCCCTGACGGGACTCGCGGGGGATGCCGATACGCACAGTTGCCTCCTTGGGGGCGGCTGGACTGTCCGGAAACCTACACGGGCTGTGCGTTCGTGAGCCCCAGTCTCAGGTGGCGTGCATCACGCTGCCGGGGAGCACCGCAGGGTCAGTGGGCCACGCCATAGAGGCGGTCGCCGGCATCACCGAGGCCGGGCACGATGTAGCCCTTCTCGTTGAGCCGCTCGTCGAGGGCCGCGGTCACCACGGTCACCGGGACGTCGAGGCCCTCGAGCCCGGCCTCGAGGTTGGCCAGGCCCTCCGGGGCGACGAGCAGGCAGATGGCGGTGATGTCGTCGGCGCCGCGGTCGGTGAGGAAGCGGATCGCCGCGGCCAGCGTGCCGCCGGTGGCCAGCATCGGGTCGAGGACGTAGCACTGGCGCCCGGACAGGTCCTCGGGCAGGCGTTCGGCGTACGTCGACGCCTCGAGTGTCTCCTCGTTGCGCACCATGCCCAGGAAGCCCACCTCGGCGGTCGGCAACAGCCGCATCATCCCGTCGAGCATGCCCAGCCCGGCGCGCAGGATCGGCACGACCAGCGGCTTGGGGCTGGCCAGCTTGACGCCGGTCGCGGGGGCGACGGGGGTGTTGATGGTGTGCTCGACGACGCGCACCTCGCGGGTGGCTTCGTAGGCGAGCAGGGTCACGAGCTCGTCGGTCAGCCGACGGAAGGTCGGCGAGTCCGTCTCGACGTCACGGAGCGTGGTCAGCTTGTGGGAGACCAGCGGGTGGTCGACGACGTGCGTGCGCATGGACCGCACCCTAGTAGCCCGCGGGGACACAGGGTTTCCTCCTCGCGGTGGATCTGCGACGCTGGGGGTGACGGAGGTGCTCTCGTGGAGGGATTCACCATGGACGACCAGCTCGACAGTGTCGACTTCGCGCTGGCCGCCTACCGGGACGACGGCGGGTGGCAGGTGCAGGACATCGCCTCGCCGGCCTACGAGTCGGTCGAGTCGCTCAGCGCCGCGCTGCGGCGCCTGCCCGGCGACGAGGGCGCGGTGGGACTGATCGCCGTCGACGAGGACTTCTTCGTGATCGTGCGCGTGGACGGTCCCTCGACCCGCGTCCTCCTCAGCGACATCACGGCCGCCGAGGAGTGGGACCTGGCCCAGTCGGCGCTCGAGTTCCTCGGCCTGCCGCCGTTCGTCGACCTCGAGGACGACGACGTGGCCCCCGCGGGCGACCTCGACCTGCTCGCCGACCTCGGCATGCACGCCATGGACATGGGGGTGCTGATCGACGACGACGACCTCTATCCCGACGAGATGCTCTCCGAGGTCGCGCGTGCCCTCGGGTTCGGCGAGCTCTTCGACGACCTCGTCGGGCTCACCTCTGCATGACCGCGCCCGACCAGTGGCTCGAGCCGATGCGGCTCGCGCTCGCCGAAGCCCGCGCCGCCCTGGCCACCGACGACGTGCCCGTGGGTGCCGTGGTCATCTCCCCCACCGGTGAGCTGATCGGGGTCGGGCACAACATCCGCGAGCTCGACCACGACCCCACCGGCCACGCCGAGGTCGTCGCCCTCCGCGGAGCGGCCGTCGCGCTCGGCTCCTGGCGGCTGACCGGCTGCACCCTCGTCGTGACCCTCGAGCCGTGCACGATGTGCGCCGGTGCGGCCGTACTCGCCCGCGTGGAGCGCATCGTGTTCGGCGCCTTCGACGAGAAGGCAGGCGCCGTCGGGTCGCTGTGGGACGTCGTGCGCGACCGCCGGCTCAACCACCGGCCCGAAGTCGTCGCCGGGGTGCTCGCGGACGAGTCGGCGGCCCTGCTCGACGGGTTCTTCGCGCAGCATCGCTGATCCCCGGGGCATCCGATTTCATCGCCCCCGCCCGTCTCCGGTAACCTTCCCCGCGGTGGCGTGTCCGAGCGGCCGAAGGTGCAACACTCGAAATGTTGTGTGGGGTCAAACCCACCGTGGGTTCAAATCCCACCGCCACCGCCAGTACCAAACAGCCTCTGACCTGCGAAGATGCGGTGTCAGAGGCTGTTTGGGTTATATGTCGTGCCAGATACGTGCCAGATGGGTCGAGCTCAAAGAGCTTGCTCGGCGCAATCCCGACCATCGGTCAAGTGCCTGCTGGCCGAAGGCCTCGTTCGTTCCGATAGCGGATCCCTCACCGGCAACCGGTCGTCACCCGGCTGACATGAGCTGGGCGCGGCGGCCTCCCGCGTCTTCGTACCTGCGGTCGTCGCAGGGCTCGGCCGCTTCGGCACGCGGCAGCGGCAGCCCGGCCTGGCCGTCGTACCGCGAAGGCTTCGACCAGTCGGCCCTCCCTCGCAGGCCGGATCAGTCGTGGAGGCGTCGGTCGAGGTGCGCGACCAGCGTCTCGTAGAGCGAAGGGTCGTCGTGGTTCCCGACCAGGAGGCCGGCGAGGACCTGCAGACGGCGCAGGTCACGGCAGTCGGAGAGTCGGGTCCGGTCGATGGGCCGGGGTAGGCGGCCAATGCGTCGTCTGTGATCGTCATCGAGGCCATGTCCCACTCCACGGGCCCGACACACACGTCCTCGAAGTCGGTCCAGAGTGGTCCGTCCGGCGTCATGAGCACGTTTCCTGTGTGGGCGTCTCCATGCAGGGGACGGGCCGGCCAGGACCGGGTCAAGGGGACCAACTCGGCGGCAGCGCGATGGAGGGTCGGATCTGATGAGATCGCCAGCGCCGGGGAGATGTCGGTGAGAGGGCCGATCAGGGTGGGCAGGTCACCGGGGTAGCGGGCCAGTGCGTCGTGCAACGGTCCCAGCATCGCGCCGAAGCCGGCGGCTGATACTTCGCGGGAGTCGTGTTCGGTCCAGTGCCACAGGCACACTTCCAGTCCCTCTGCGATGTGGGGCCCCGGGTCCTCCCACGGGGCGACGATAGGTACGCCCGAGGCGGCGAGGAACTGGGCGACGAGCACTTCACGTTCGAGCCAGGGCAGGGGGTGTGGGCGCAGTGCGCGCCCGACGGTCACGACGCGGGTGACTACTGGTGCGGGCCTGAGTCGTACGCGAACGCTGTAGCCCTCGGCGATGACCTCGGGATCGTCGGCTGGCAGCCCCAATGCCCGAGCACAGGCGACGGATGCCGACACCGCATCGGCAGTGGTGGGGAGGACAGCCACGCCGTCGACGGTTTGTCGCTCATCGAGGTCGTCGTCCATGGCGGCCACTTTGACAGGGCGGGCAACCGCGTCGATGGCGGCTATAAAGACGCACGTCGCCAGATGCACGGATCGCGGCCATGTGAGTGTGCTTCTTCGCGAACGCTTGGTGACGCGACTCGGCCGGGGCAGGTGGCGCAACCAGGATCTCGAGCAGGTGCGCAGCCCGAGGCGAGCGTAGGGCTGGGACGATGATCCGGTGGAAGAGCTGATTTCTCTGTTGGGCCACCGTGTTCGCCTCGTCGACCTGACACACCGTCTCGGACCGTCGCCGAGCGAGCCGGTACCCCCGTGGCTGGAGGCACAGACGCATGAGGAAGGCGCCGAGGTGTGGGAGGGCATGTTCGGCATCCCACGTGGGGCTCTGCCAGGCGGACGGGGTTTCGCCGGTGAGATGCTGCACCGGCTGTCCACGCACGCGGGTACCCATGTGGACGCGCCGTGGCACTACGCGCCGACAGCAGGCGGTGCACCTGCCGCCACCATCGACCGTGTGCCGCTCTCGTGGTGCGTCGGTGACCTGGTGGTGGTGGACGTGTCGGACCTGCCCACCGGGCACCTGATCGGCCGAGACGAAGTGGTCGAGCGCCTTGCGGGCATCGCACCCGATCTGCAGGCGGGCGCTGTGGTGGCGTTCTACACGGGCGCGGAGCGGCTCTGGGGTGATGAGAAGTTCTGGGAGACCGGGTGTGGTCTGGGACGTGAAGCGGTGCTGGCGCTGCTCGAGCGTGGCGTGCGGACCATCGGTACCGACGCCTGGAGCTTGGACCGGCCATATCCGCTGATCGGCGCGGAGTGGCAGCAGCGGCGCGATCCGGCGGCGCTGTGGCCCGCGCACTTCGCTGGCATCGAGCAGCCTTATCTGCAGATCGAGAAGCTGGCCAACCTCACGGCGGTGCCTGCGATCGGGGCCACCATCCTCGCGTTCCCGATCAAGGTTGAGTGCGGCAGCGGAGCGTGGACGCGAGCCGTAGCTCTAGTCGCAGAGCCAGGCGAGCGCTGAACCACCACGGAGCCGCAGTGCGGTTGCGCACTGTGCGTGGGTCGTCTTCGGGCGCGGACGCGCTTTGTGCGTCGGGGACGACCCAGCACCGGGGCCGTCGACGGATCTCCTGAGCCGCTGCCCCCTGCCCGGTCGGGCAGATTCGTATGGCGGCGTCGGCGATGCTCGTGCCGTGAACCAGCTGCCCGACGCCGTCGTGGCCTCGCGGCCGACCGCCACCGTCGGCTGCTACACCGTCCCGGATAGCGATCGTCACCTGGGAGCGTAGCCAGTACGGGATCCCCGGGTTCGTGCGGTGGTCGCAACACCTGATCGATCCTGTGAGGGTGTTCATGACCGTGCGTTTCTCCAATCAGTTGGTTGCCGAGCTGTATCAGCCGTTCTGGGCGGCGTGGCAAGCCGGTGAGTTCTTGACCGATGCGGCCGCGGTGGCCGGCACCCATCGCCATCGAGGGCTCGCTTGGCTGCGCCAGGCCGGCGGGGTGCGTCCACGTCGTGGCCGCAACCTGCAGGGGCGCTACTTGTCCTTCGCCGAGCGGGAGGAGATCGCGTTGGCCCGGGCGGCGGGTGAGTCGATCCGTCAGGTAGCGGCGCGGCTCGGTCGCAGTCCCTCGACGATCTCGCGGGAGTTGGCCCGCAACGCCGACCGAACCGGGCGGTACCGGGCGGGCTCGGCGCATGTGCTGGCCCATCAGCGGGCCTCCCGCCCGAAGTCGGCGAAGCTGGTGACCAACCAGGTGCTGCGGGAGCGGGTTCAGACCGAGCTGACCAAGCGGTACTCCCCGGAGCAGATCGCCGGCCGGTTGCGCGAGGATTACCCCGACCAGCCGGAGATGTGGGTGTCGACCGAGACGATCTACCAGTCGCTGTACGTGCAGTCGCGCGGTGCGTTGCGCCGCGACCTGACGCGCTGTCTGCGCACGGGGCGGGAGATGCGGGTCCCGAACCGGCAAGGTGCGAGGCGCAAGAACCGGGTGCTGCCCGACATGGTCAACATCAGTGAGCGGCCGGCCGAAGCGGACGACCGGGCCGTACCCGGGCACTGGGAGGGTGACCTCATCATCGGCAAGGCCAACGCCTCGGCGATCGGCACTCTGGTCGAGCGCTCCACCGGCTACACGCTGCTGGTGCCGCTCGCCGAGGGGTCCAAGGCCGAACAGGTCGCACCCGCCCTGGCCGCGAAGATCAGCACCCTGCCCGATCAGCTGCGCCGGACGCTGACCTGGGACCAGGGGGTAGAGATGCGGGACTGGAAACAGGTCCAGATCGCTGCCGACATCGCCATCTACTTCTGCGACCCAAAGTCGCCCTGGCAGCGGGCGACCAACGAGAACACCAACGGGCTGCTCCGGCAGTACTTTCCGAAAGGGACCGACCTGTCGGTACACACCGAAGCCCACCTCGACGTCGTCGCCGCTGAGCTCAACGACCGACCCCGCAAACGTCTACAGTTCAAGAAGCCGATCGAGATGATCGGACCACTGCTGTTGCGATGACCGCGAGAATCCGCCGATCCCTCTGTGGCACGCCCTGGACTCGATGGAGGATGCCCGCGGCCTCCTGCGCGGTCACGACATGTCGAGCAGGGTAGGACGGTCGCCGGCCCGGCCGCTGGAATCATCCACAGGGATGGGCCGTGCCACTCTGGGGACGTGGATTGGTCAACGCTCATTGCCAGCCGGGGTGAGCGCCGTTGTCGGCGCCGTGGTGTCACTTGTGGCCGTATCCCAGGTCACGGTGCGTCGAGCACGCGCTGAACGACGCGAAGCCGCTCGCCTCGCCGTCGCCGCTGCGGGCAAGCCGCTGCAACTCGAGTTGGCCCGATACACCTATGCCGCCGGTCAGAGAACCTCATCCAAGCGCGACAACGAGGCGGCGCACATGGACGACCATCAACACGTGGTGGTTGGAGTCAGGGTCTCGTGTCGAAGTCGACGTCGATCCGGAACACGTCGGCACGGAGCCAGGAAAGCGTGAGCTCGACCGGCCGATGGTCACGGGCGGCCGCGTCGGTGCGGCTGCGGATCGCGATCACCAGCGGTCGGCCGCTAAGCCCGAGATGCTGGGCCACCTCGGACGGCGCGGGGTCGATCGCGACGCCGAACCAGCCGCGCACCGGCTGGATGCCGTAGTGGCCTGCCAGGGTGTCGTGCAGAGACGCTCCGGGCTCGAGGACCTGTGTGAGGTTGGGGACGAGATCCGGGTCGAGCCAGGTTTCGGCGAAGCCAACTAGGTCGTTGTCGACGTACCTGTCGCGGGAGATTGCGAGGAGTTGTCGTCGAGCACCCACCCGCATCCGGCTCCGCACCTCCGCCGGTGGCTGGTCGAGGCGCCAGCCCGTGGTGCGAATGTGCGGGGTCAGACCGGCTTGGCGCACGCTCGCGCTCCAGCTCGGTGGGCTGTGCCGGCTGATGGTGTAGTCGATGCGCCGCGAGACGTACGTTCCGCTGCCCTGCCTGCGCCGGACGAGGTAGCGGGATTCGAGCGCGGACAGGGCGGCCCGTGCGGTGAGGCGGCTGACGCCCAGGTCCCGGGCGAGTTCGTCTTCCGATGGGAGCCGCGTGCCGACGGGTTGCTCTGCGATCCGCTCGGCCAAGGCGTCGGCTGTGGCTAGGTAGACCGGTATCCGGGCGGAGGGCCTTCGGCGCGGGACGTCGTTGATGGGTAGGATCATAGCGGCGGGCGGGACGTCGTCAGCGACTCTCGGTTCGGGTTGTTGACGGCTCCCTCGGGCTCCTCTCCGGCCAGCACCTTCAGAATGGCGTTTGCCGCGTGCTCCTCGATCGCGAGCCGGGCAGTTGCGACCGCCGAGCCCAGGTGTGGAGTGAAGAGCGTCTGCTCGTTCAGTTCGAGCAGGTCGGGGTGCGGGCCGTCCGGTCGGTCGTGGCGTGACAGGTCCTCGAACTCGAAGACGTCGGCGGCGTACCCGCCGAGGTGGCCACCGCGCAGCAGCTCGGTGACGGCGTCCTCGCTCACCACCGAGCCTCGTCCGACGTTGACCAGCAGTGTGCCCGCCCGCATCGATGCGAGTGCTTCGCGGTTCAACAGGTGCAGGCTGTCGGGCACCAGGGGTGCACAAACCACCACGGCATCGCTCTGTGTGAGCAACTCGGTGAGCTCCACGCGCTCCAACCCGAGTGCGCTGGCCTTCGATGGCGTCACTGGCTGGGGGTCCCAGTAGAGCAGGCGGGCGTCGAAGCCCCCGAGCAGCCGCGCCACCGCCTGTCCGAGCACGCCGGCCCCGACGATCCCGATCGTGGAGCCGATGAGCGTGCGGCCGTAGAGCACCGGCCGCCACCCCGGGAAGCCATCGCGCACTCGGCGGTCACCGCTCGTCACATGACGCGCGAGCCCGATAAGCAGCCCGAGGGCGAGCTCGGCGGTGGGTTCGGTGAGCAGGTCATCGACCCGGGTGAGCCAGATCCCGCGCTCGGTGCAGGCGTCGACGTCGATGTTGTCGTAGCCCTTGAGGGCTCCTGCAACGACCTGCAGCCGCGGGCAGCCATCGAGGAAGGCCGCGTCGATCTGGTCGGGCATGAACGCCATCAATGCGTCGGCGTCTGCGGCCCGTCGCCGCAGTTCGGAGGGTGGGAGGCTGTCGTTGTCCTGGTTCGGCACGACCTCGCAGACGCGGCCGAGGAGATCGAGGATCTCGGGGTGCACCCGGTGGGTCAGGACGACCACCGGTCGCGCGAAGGTGTCGGTCATGCGAACCTCTTCCTGAGTAGGCCACCGAGGGCGTCGACCACGGTGACGGTGGCGAGAATGACGAGCAGGATGGCGGAGACTTCTTCGTATTTGAGTGTGCGCAGCGCGGCGATCAGCTCGAACCCGATCCCGCCGGCGCCGACCACACCGACCACCACCGAGGCCCGGAAGTTGAACTCCCAGCGGTAGATGGTGACGTCAGCCATCTGCGGCAGAACCTGGGGCAGGACGCCGTGCATGATCACCTGCGCCGGAGTCGACCCGACGGCGCGGGCGGCCTCCACTGGGGCCTGGTCGGCGTGCTCGATCGCCTCGGCGAAGAACTTGCCGACCATGCCGGCCGAGTGGATGCCGAGGGCGAGCGCGCCGGGCAGGGCGCCGAAGCCCACTGCGGCGACGAAGACGATTGCCATGATCAGCTCCGGCACTGAGCGCAGGACGTTGAGCATCATCCGCGCCGACCAGTAGACGGCGGGGTGGGGTGAGGTGTTACGTGCGCCGAGGAGCGCCAGGGGCACCGAGAGCAGCACCGCGAGCGCGGTCGCGGCCAGACTCATCGCCAAGGAATCCCAGAGCGGACCCCACCAGGCGTTCAGGTTGGTGAAGTCGGGCGGCCACATCTCGCTGAGCAGGTCTACGATGTCGACCAGCCCGGCGCCCATCCGGGCACTGTCGAGCAGGCCGACGAAGTAGGCGCAGAAGAGCACCAACGCCGTCACCACGGCGAGCTCTGCTGCCCGACGGCGCCAGTCAGCGCGCACCTGCTGGGCGACCGCCCGGAAACTTGCCTCCTGGGCATCTTCCTGATCGGGAGAGAGCAGCCCGGTGCTCACTGGAAGTCCGCCAGGTCGATGTCGAGCAGCGGCGCGAGCTCGCGTACGACGTCGTAGTCCTCATCGGTGATGGGCTCGAACCCGGTAGCGCCGAACGGCTCCAGCACCTCAGGGGCGTCAAGTTCGAGGAAGGCGTTGCGCACCTGCTCCTTGAAGTCTTCGGGCAAGCTCGCCTGCATGGTCCAGGGGTAGTTGGGATAGGGCTCCGACTCCGCGATCACCGCCACCTTAGCCGGGTCGATGATGCCCTCCTCGACGAGCCGCTCGTAGATCGGCTTGCTGAGGCCGCCTGCCTCGGCGTTGCCGTTCTGCACCGCGAGCGCGACGGCGTCGTGGGCGCCGACGTGTTGCTCCTGGTAGTCCCCGTCGTCGACGTTCAGATCCGCCTGCTCGACGAGCATCGCCTTCGGGATCAGGTGGCTGGAGGTGCTGGCCGGATCGCCCCAGGCGACGGTCTTGCCGGCGATGTCCTCAAGGCTCTTGATGACGGCGGGGTTGCCAACGATTACTGATCGGTACGTCGGCGCCTCGCCCTCTACGTCTTGCATCGCTGCGAATGCCTCGATGTCGGACTTTTCCTGAGCAAGGACGTAGGAGAGGGGGCCGAAGTAGCCGAGCTCGAGGCGCCCGCGGGCCATGGCCTCGATCATCGAGGAGTAGTCGGTGGTGACGATGAGCTCCACCTCGACGCCGAGCTCATCCTCGAGGTACTGCCGCAGCGGTTCGTTGTTCTTGATCACGTCTGAGGCGTTCTCGTCGGGCAGCAAGGCCACCCGCAGGGTTTCGGGAACCGCGCCGGCCTCGGCCTTGGCCCCGCTCCCTGAGCCGGACCCGCAACCGGCGAGCACGAGCATCAAGGAGATCAGGGTCGCGACGACGAGGGTGGGATGACGGTGAACGGGCATGGATGTTCCTCTGGGATGTGGTTGGGAAAAAGGGGGTGAGTCGTACTACCTGGCGGCGGCAACGGCTGCCTGTTTGACCGTGGGGTCGGTCGGGGCTGGCTCGACGGCGTTGTCGGTGACGCCCTCGTAGATCAGCTGCAGGTCGGCGTCGGTGACCTTCTCGGCCGGGCCGTCGTACACGACCTCACCGTGCGCGAGGCCGATGATGCGGTCCGCGTGCCCGAGGGCTAGGTCGACCTGGTGAAGGCTGGCGACCAGAGTGATGCCGTTGTGCTCGCAGACTCGATGCAGCAGCGACATGACGCGCTGGGAGGTTGCCGGGTCCAGGCTGGCAACCGGTTCGTCGGCGAGGATGAGGCGCGGCCTTTGCGCGAGGGCTCGAGCAATGCCGACCCGCTGTTGCATGCCGCCGCTCAGGCTGTCGGCACGCTCCAGGGCCTTGTCGAGCAGCCCGACCTGATCGAGCGCATCGAGCGCGATGCGCTCGTCCTCGCGGGTGGAGGGCAACAACCCGCGCCACAGGGACTGGTACCCGACCCGCCCCAACAACACGTTGCGCAGGGCGGTGTAGCGCGGAATCAGCTGGTGGTGCTGGAAGACCATGCCGGTTCGGCGGCGGTGGTCTCGTAGCGCGCGGCGGGACTCAAGGGGCGGCAGGTCCTCGGCTCGGACGGTGCCGGTCGAGGGAGTGACAAGCAGGTTCATGCAGCGCAGAAGCGTCGACTTGCCCGCCCCTGAGGGCCCCAGTAGCACCGTCACCTGCCCGGGTTCGATCTTGAGATCAGTGCGTTCCAGAGCTCGCACGCCACCCTTGTAGGTCTTGCTCACCTCGGAAAGTTCGAGCACGAACACTCCTCTATAGGTCTGTGGGTGAATGACCAAACCATATAGAGGTATTGTGAAGCGGGACGGGGCCGCGCCTTAACGCCGGGTGAACGCGTGCCGGCCATCCGCTGCGATCTACCCGGGCGGCCGGGCGCGGGTATGAGGTGGGCTTAGGCTGATCGATCGTGGCCCCTTGGACATCGCGCGACTACGTGTTTGGTCACGTAGTCGCGGTGCTCGGCGACCGGATGATCGATAACGCCCGCGTCGTGGTGCGCGAGGGTCACGTCGTAGAGGTGGGAGCGCATCCACCGGGTGCCAGCTGCGACTTGGACGGGCGGGGCGCCCACCTCCTGCCAGGTCTCGTTGATGTTCACAGCGACATGCTCACCAAGGAGCTGTGCCCGCGGCCGGACGTAACGCTCGACCCCTCGTTCGCCCTCGGGTCGGCCGGCGCCCGCCTTCGCGCTGCGGGTATCACGACCGCCTTCCACGGCCTAGCTTTTCAGCAGCGATCCATCCTGGGCATGCCGATCGGCTCCCCCGACGCAGTCGACCTGTCACACGTGCTGCGTAATCCCCCTGACACCCAGGCGGACCACCGAATCCTGCACCGGCTCGACGTCCGCTGCGCCTACGGCCGAACGACGCTGGACGACCACCTAGCTCGGCTCCCCCCTGAGGGGGGCCTCCCGGTCGTGTCCTATGAGGACCACACCCCGGGGATTGGTCAGTTCCACGACGAGGCGACGATGCGACGCTGGCTCGTGCTGGGGGAGGGAATGACCGAGCAGCAGGCCGCGGACCACGTCGCTGGTTTGCGCCGCGACCGGAACCTCCGCCTCGATATCCGAGACAGCGCGCTTGCGTGGCTGGGCCACCTGACACACGCTGGCCGGATCCGGCTCTGGGGCCACGATCTCGCCACCTCCGCGGAGGTCAACGCGCTCGTAGCGCACGGCGGGACCGTAGCGGAGTTCCCCACCACGCTCACGGCCGCACGCGCCGCCCGTGAGCGCAACATGCTTATCGTCGCGGGCGCCCCCAACGTAATCCGCGGCCGTTCCCATACCGGAAACGTCTCGGCCACCGAACTCGCAAGAGCCGGACTGGTCGACGCCCTGGCCAGCGACTACCTGCCCACCGCGATGCTGCCCGCCGCGCTGAAGCTAGCGCGGGACGGGGTGATGACCCTGCCGCGCGCGATCGCGCTCGTGACGGCAGGACCCGCCGCGTGCGTGGGCCTCCACGACCGCGGTTCTCTGCGGGAAGGCGCTCGCGCCGATCTGGTGCTGGCCGACCTCAGCTCCACCTGGCCCGTCGTGCACCCGCTTTGCCCACCCGCCGCGTCCGCGAGGGTAGCCGACGCTACGGAGTCGTGAGCCTCGGCCTCGATCCGCAAGTTGTTCAGCGGCCCGGGAGGGTCGGGTGTGGCTGAGCCTTGATCGCCCTTGAGGTCGCTCCGGTGAAATGGCCGCCCGGCTCCTCCGGGCGCCTTGGTTGCTGATTGAGAATGTGCGTTCTGGTCGCTGTTTACGGATCCCCATGCGGTGAGGCTGTCTCGCGCCGAATGAGCCAGACGTCTGGGTTTGGCGATCTCCGGGAGTCGTTCCCTTTGTGGCACGCTCCGCGTGCCGTTCGGCTTACGACGTGTTGGCGCCTGTGCCTCAGGATGCGTCGGCCGGCCGAGGTGGGGCAGGAGCTTGAAGACCAGGATGCCGAGGTACTTGCTCATCGACTCAGCGGCTCACGCTGTCGACCTGCTCGACCAGGCGGACTTGCCGGAGACGTTCCAGGTCGTCGTCGACGATCCGCCGATGGAGCAGGAGTACGGCAACGACTGATGGCCCCGGGCTAATTCATCGGCGCCCTCACCAACTACTAGCATTGGCCAACTTCACTCGTCCTGCCCGAGGGCCCCTACACGCCGGAACTCGCTGGGGGACTGCCCGGTCCAGCGTTTGAAGGCGTGTGAGAAGTTCGTGAGGTCTGCGTAGCCGAGGTCTGCGGCGATCTGGCTGACCGACATCGGGCGGTCGAGCAGTCGCAGGATCGCTCGCTCGCGAAGCAACGACTGACGGACGTCACGAAACGTCGTCCCTTCTGAATGCAGTCGTCTTTTCATGGTGCTGGGGGACACGGCGAGCAGGTCTGCGACCTCGCACCCGCGGTGGCGCCCGGGATCTTGCTCGAGCAAGCGCCTCACACGTTCGGTGAAGCTGCCAGGCATGCTGCGTCGGTCCAGGGTGCGCTGCAGCTCGTTGATGGCCAGGCGGTAGGCCATTGGGTCGGGAAACCGGCAAGGCGTGTTCAGGATGTCGGCGGGGACGTCCACGAAGGATGCGGGCGAGTCGAAAACTATCCTCGCGCCGAATGTGCTTTTGGGTCGCGGCTGTGCTCGGGGTGCCGCCCAGCCCAGGTTGAGTGTCACTGCGGGGAGGGTGCCCGCCAGCAGGTCGACCAGCCGCAGCAGGGCTGAGCCGGCGTACGCGATGACCAGGCAATCGAGGGCGGGATCGCCGGTGTGACCGCTCAGTCCCACTGTCAGTCCACGCTCGCTGTGGTGGAAGTGAGGGCGCAGAGCCGTTGAGATGACGGGCAGGTAGCCAAGCAATTCGAAGATCTCGGACACCGAACTGGCGCTGACCAGCGGGAGGCTGAGAGGTCCGAAGGAGGTCAGTTGTGCCTGTTCGGCGAAGGCGAGGCCGAGCAAGGTGCCGCTGTCGCTGTCCAGGTCAGGGTAGACCTTCCGAAACCACCGGACGGGGACCTGCACGTTGCGTTCGACCAGCTCCATCTCGGAGGTGAACTGACCGGCGACGATGCGGCGAAAGTGGGCCACCGAGCCGGCATCCAGCGCACCGCTGTTGAGCAGCTGCACGAATGCCAACGGGGGAACCCCGGCCTCGTCGTTCCTCACGCATCAACCCCTGACCCGAAATCACAACCTTATGACTCTGGTGACCATAGCCACATGCAGTGTCGGGGCCAATAGTGGAAGGACAATTCCAGCGAGGAGATGGTCACCATGGCAGCTGTCACTTTCGTGTCGCACGACGGCGAGAAGCACGAGGCGCCGCTCGAAGAGGGCCTGACCCTCATGCAGGTCGCGGTAGACAACGGGGTCCCCGGTATCGACGGCGACTGCGGTGGCGAGGCCGCCTGCGGCACCTGTCACGTGGTCGTTGACGCGCAGTGGGCCGACACGGTGGGTGGGTCCGGTCCGGTCGAGGAAGAGATGTTGTCGATGAATCCCGAGCGTCAGCCGACCTCGCGGCTCTCGTGCCAGATGAACGTGTCCGACGGCTGGGACGGGCTCACCGTCCACCTGCCCGAGTTCCAGATGTGACTGAAGAGAAGGTGGACTGTTGATGTTCAACGTTGCAGAAGAAATTGGCGAGAAGGTCAAGTCGGTCGTCCCGATGGAGTTGCAGATCCGCGGGGCTCATCTCTACGACAAGACCCGTCGCTTCGTGACTCGGACCGATGGGCAGAAGATCTTCGTCGAGCGGCCGATCCCGCCGGTGGACGAGGTCGAGCTCGCCGACATCGACCTGAGCAATCCCTTTCTGTATCGGCAGGGCCGGTGGCAGTCCTACTTCGAGCGGGTGCGCAACGAGGCGCCCGTGCACTACCAGGCCAACAGCCCCTTCGGACCGTTCTGGTCGATCACCCGCCACGCCGACATCATCGCCGTCGACAAGAACCACGAGGCCTTCTCCGCCGAGCCCTTCATCATCATCGGCGAGCCGCCGCGGTTCATGGACATCGCCATGTTCATCGCCATGGACCCGCCGCGACACGACCGACAGCGGGCGGCAGTTCAGGGAGTTGTCGCGCCCAAGAACTTGCGCGAGATGGAAGGCCTGATCCGGTCCCGCGTCAAGGAGGTGCTGGACGAGCTTCCCGTCGACCAACCCTTCAACTGGGTCGACCGGGTCTCCATCGAACTCACGGCGCGCATGCTGGCCACACTGCTCGACTTCCCCTACGAGCAGCGACACAAGCTCGTCGAGTGGTCGGACCTGGCGACCTCGATGGAGCAGGCGAACGGAGGACCTTCGGACAACGACGAGGTCTTCCGCGGCATGGTTGACATGGCGCGCGGTCTCAGCGCGCTGTGGCACGACAAGAAGACTCGCCTCGCCGCAGGGGAGGAGCCGGGCTTCGACCTCATCACCATGCTGCAGAGCAACGAGGACACCAAGGACCTCATCGACCGTCCGATGGAGTTCTTGGGCAACCTGACCTTGCTCATCGTCGGGGGCAACGACACCACGCGAAACTCGATGAGTGGCGGCGTGCTGGCTCTGAACCAGTTCCCCGACCAGTTCGAGAAACTGAAGGCGAACCCCGACCTCATCCCGAACATGGTCTCGGAGATCATCCGGTGGCAGACCCCCCTGGCCTACATGCGCCGGATCGCCAAGAAGGACACCGTCCTCAACGGACAGTTCATCCGCAAGGGCGACAAGCTCGTCATGTGGTACGCCTCGGGCAACCGCGACGAGCGGGTCTTCGAGCGACCCGACGAACTCGTCATCGACCGCAAGAACGCCCGCAACCACATTGCGTTCGGCTTCGGTGTGCATCGATGCATGGGCAACCGCCTGGCCGAGATGCAGCTGCGGATCCTGTGGGAGGAACTGCTGACCCGCTTCGAGAAGATTGAGGTCGTCGACGAGCCGGAGTACGTCCAGTCCAACTTCGTCAGAGGAATCAGCAAGCTCACGGTGCGCCTGACCCCGAAGACCCAGGCATGACGCGGGGGACTGCGCTTGTCGTCGGAGCCAGTCACGCCGGCGCGCAGGTGGTGGCGGGCTTGCGTCAGCAGGGGTGGTCCGGGCGAGTCGTCCTCATCGGCGACGAGGCAGTCCTTCCGTACCACCGGCCGCCGCTGTCGAAGGCTTACCTGTCGGGAAAGAGCGCCATCGGCGAGCTGGCGATCCGGAAGCCGGACTTCTATGCGAAGCAGGAGATCGAGCTGCGAGATGCTCGCGTGGAGTCGATCGAGCGAGCAGAGCGCCGGCTTGTGATGGCTGACGGTCGCAGCTTGTCCTACGACAAGCTCGCGCTGTGCACCGGCGGGCAGGCACGGCGGCTCCCGGTCCCGGGAGCCGATCTCCCGGGCGTCCATTACCTGCGCACGTTTGCCGATGTAGAGCAGATCCGGGAGTCGGCGCAGCCAGGTAAGCGCGCGGTGATCGTGGGCGGCGGCTACATAGGCTTGGAGACCGCAGCGTCCCTCCTTGCGTTGGGCCTGGACGTCACCGTCCTCGAAGCCGCCGAGCGGGTGCTGATGCGGGTCACGGCGCCGGAGGTGTCGGCCTTCTACGAGCGGATCCACCGCGAGGCGGGTGTCACGATCCGCACCGGCGCCCTGGTCGAGGCCATGACCGGCGAAGATCGCGTCCGTGAGGTCCAGCTCGCCGGCGGGGAGCGGCTTCGCGCCGACCTCGTGGTCATCGGCGTGGGGATCGAGCCGAACACCGAGCTGGCCGCGGCCGCAGGCCTTGTCGTTGATGACGGCGTCGTCATCGACGACAACGCCCGCACCAGCGACACCGACATCGTCGCGGCAGGCGACTGCACCAGCCACTGGATGACGCACTACGGGCGCAGGATCCGGTTGGAGTCGGTGCCCAGCGCCGGCGAGCAGGCAAAAGCCGCGGCGGCGACGATGTGCGGCAAGGAGAAGACCATCGCCGCGCTGCCGTGGTTCTGGTCCGACCAGTACGACCTCAAGCTCCAGATCGCCGGCCTGAGCGCCGGGTACGACGAGATCCTGCTCAGCGGCGACCCGACTCGAGACCGCGACTTCACCTGCTTCTACCTGCGTGAGCAGAAGTTGATCGCAGCCGACTGCGTCAACCGACCGCGCGACTTCATGCGAAGCAAGCAGAAGATCACCGAAGGGCTCGAGGTCGATCGCGCCGAGCTGGTGCAGATCGCAGCGGACTGATCTCGTCGGCTCCGCTCAGGCGCGCTGCCACCGCTGATTGATCAACGCTTCCGCATTCGCTCGCTCCACCTGACGGGGAAGGACCTCCGATGCAGAACACGATCGTGAACGTCGCGCTGATCACGGCCGCGGTCGTGCGGCATGAAACAGCCATCCATGGATCGGAGCTGACCGCGTGAGCAGGGTGTTGCTGGACTATCCCCACCGCAGCGCGGGCCATTGCGGGTCGGGCGCGTTGCGCGACCTGGTCGAGTGGGCAGGCCTCGGGTGGGACGGCCCGCCCCAGGAGGGCCTGGTCTTCGCCCTCGGAGGTGGGCTGGGCTTCAGCTACCTTCGTGTCCCTGGAATGGTGCCGCCCGTCTACCTCGTTGGCCGTGGGGGAGATATGGAGCTCGATGTGCTCGGCAGGCTGGGCGCTGCCGTCGAGTTCAAGCAGTCCGATGACCCCATCCTCGGGTGGCAGTGGGTGGTCGACGAGCTCGACGCCGGCAGGCCCGTCATGGTGTGGGCAGACATCGCCAAGCTGCCTTACCTGCGCGTCCGACTCCAGATGAGCCGACATGACATCGTTGTGATCGGCTACGACGACGCCACGAACACCGCCTTCGTCGCTGACAACGACCGCGAGGACATCCAGGAAGTGCCCTACGAAGCGCTTGCCGAGGCTCGCAGCTCGACCGCATTCCCGGTTCCGACGAGACATGCCACCTTCGCGGTCCGCTGGCCAGAGAGCCTGCCGGACCTGGCGGTTACCGCTGCTGAAGCGTTCGCGGCGTCCGCCCATTCCATGCTCACCGGAGGCGACGACTTGGTGGACCTGTCCATCCTGCCGCCCGGAGCATGCGCAGGTTCGGGGCTGGGCGGTGTTCAGGCCTTCGCCGACGACGTCGCAGCGTGGCCGCACGAGCTGAATGCCGCAGACCTGGAGGCAGCACTACGGGTGCTGCCGGTCTTCGTCGACAAGGCAGGAACCGGCGGGGGACTCTTCCGGCTGTTGCAGTCCCAGGGCTGCGCGCAGGTTGCCAAGCTCCTCAGCTCAACCGAAGCTGCAGAAGCAGCCGCGGTGGCAGCAGAGTGCGCGGGCGCGTGGCAGACCCTGGCACGCGCGGCCATCGCTGACGAGTCACTGGCTGCCAGGGCAGCCCGAGTCGCACGCGCGGCCGCAAGCCTTCCTGACCTCGAAAGGAACTTGGTCGCAGCCCTGCAGCAGGCATCTGCGTCGCTGAACGCAACCGGCGAACCTGGGGCGCGGTCGTGACGAGCGTCGAAGAAATCCTGGCGACCTGGCTGGACAAGTTCAAGCCGCACGAAGACGGCGCTCTCCTTCCGCCGCACCACGACCACTGTCTGGCGTGTGGCCCCGACAATCCTCATGGGCATCACCTGGTGGTGCACCGTCGCGGCGAGGAGGTCCATGCGGTCCATGTGTTCGATCAGCGCCACGTAGGTGCTCCCGGGATCGCGCACGGTGGTGCCGTGGCTACGGTTCTCGACGATCTGTTCGGCTTTCTCCTCTACCTCACCGGCGCCCCCGCGGTCACCCGGCAGCTCGAAGTGCGTTACGACTCGCCTGTGCTCCTGGGAGTGGCCTACGAGTTAGTTGCCAAAATCGTTCGTGTAGAGGGACGCAAGCGCTTCGTCGAGGCCGAGATGCGCGACACCTCGGGAGGTTCGGTGGCCTTCGCATCGGCGCTGTTCCTGCGCGTGGACGAAGCCCACTTCAGACAGGGTGCCAGCAACTCTCCGCCCTTGGTCGCACCCGGTGTGAGCGGACAGGCCGCCCCGTGACCGGTAGTTGTCGTTCGCCCTCCAGTTCAACGAGACGCCCACACCCGTGGGCGCAGATTGGGACGTCATGACCTCCAGCTCACTTCGCGGCCAAGTCGTCGTCATCACCGGCGGCGCACGAGGCATCGGCTACGCGACCGCGCGCACGCTCATCGAGCGTGGCGCTCGGGTGGCCATCGGCGACATCGACGAGACGCGCCTGCTCGCAGCGGCAGACGAGCTCGGGCTCGAGGTCACGGGCCGCCTCGACGTGACGGATGCGGAGTCGTTCCGTGCGTTCTACTCGATGGTCTCCGAGCGGCTGGGCACACCCGACGTGCTGATCAACAATGCCGGCATCATGCCCGTCGGGCCGACCCTCGAGGAGCCCGAGGAGGCGGCCCGCCGCATGGTCGACATCAACCTCCACGGCGTCATTACCGGCACCAAGATCGCCCTCGCCTCGATGCTCCCTCGCCGCAATGGACACATCATCAACATCGCGTCGATGGCGGGCGAGGCGTTCGTCCCCGGTGCGGCGACCTACTGCGCCACCAAGGCCGCAGTGATCGCATTCACCGAAGCGGTCCGCCTCGAGCACCGCACCAGCGGGGTCAGTGTCTCCTTGGTGCTGCCCACGTTCACCAACACCGAACTGGTTGCCGGCACCACCGGGCCACGGGGATTCCGCAATGCGGAGCCCGAGGAGATCGCGGACGCGATTGCCGGGCTTCTCGAGAGGCCACGCCCGCGTGCCTACGTCACCAGGGTCATGGGCCAAGTGCTGGCCGCGCAACGCTTCATGCCCCGTTCCGTGGCCGAGGGCCTGGCCCGGCGTCTGGGCGGAGAACAGATGTTCCTGGCGGGCGTGGACACATCAGCGCGCCAAGCCTACGAACAACGCGCCAGGAAATCTTGAGACCAGACCCAAGGCAGCGAAACCTTGGGGAACGAGTCCCAGCGGCGCGTTTGACGGGACGGTGGCCGGGAACGGCACGCGGAGCGTGCCACAGAGGGAACCTGTTGCGACAACGACGCTGGTCGCGGCGTAGAGCCGGAGCTATGTGTCCCGTAAGGGCTGTCCGGGTAACCGTCCCGGGACGCGGGCGTCGTACGGCAGGGACCGACACGGTGCTGGCGTCGATCAGCGGCTCGAGTTGCACCACATCAGGGACTCTCTCCTCACTAGTTCGGCTTCATAGCCATATGGCGCAGATGCGTGTCACGGGATGCCCTCAAGCTGCTCGCGGACTACCGATCGGCCGCCGCGACGGGACCCAAATTGTCCGGTGCTCGAGGTCGGGAACTCGGTCAAAGCCTGAGAGCCGGCGAAGAATCCCTCACGCCCCCAGTGCTGGTTGACACCTACTGTCCACGAGTGACCACGAGTGACTTGAGGACTTGAAATCGCTCTATTGACAGGCATCTGACCGCGGCGCACCTTGGGAGGTAGTTCGCGGCCCAGATGGGTGCTTGTGACCCCACCGCCCCGAACTCGCCGGGTGGACCAGCCACCGGTGAAGGCTCGGGGAGATCGCGATGGGACTGGCAACGAATCTTGGCGTTGACGACGACAGATCGCCGCTGATGGTGGCCGCTCATCGAATCTGGACGCGCTGGTGCGCGGCCGACCCGGAGCTGGCCGTGGTCGAAGACCTGGGCGATCTACCCGCGTGGACGCGGCGTGCCACGGCATCAACGAAGGGCGCGGTCCTCTCGAAGCTCGCGGCCCTGACGGCGTACGACGAAGAAGCCGTGACCGTGCTGGTGTGGCTCCTCATCCCTGGTGCCACCAGGATCGCCGACAACCTGCGCGATCTCCATCCCGACATCGACCGCATGGTGGCTGGACAGTTGTGGCTCGAGGCAGCGCAAGCACACGAGCTGGACGGGGGGAAGGTGGCGGGGAAGATCCTCGGACGTACCCGCCGTGAGGTGGGTGCCGATCTCGGGGTGGGCGATCTCGCCAGGCGACGTGACCGGGTGTGGGCGGAGGCGACCCGAGTCGAGTACGACGCCACAATTGGGTTCGCGCCTGAGGACGACGGATCACAGGGCGACGCGTTCTGGGATCTGACGGGCTTTATGATCGAGGCGATGGACGTGAACGCGATCCACGTCTTCGACGCGGTCCTGTTGGGCGATCTGGCGCGGGTCGCCGCTGAGTTGGACGTCGGTGCGCGTCGTGGGCGGATGGGTTTGACGACGCCGGCGGTGGTCGACGTGGTCGCGGAATGCGTGCACTTGTCCAGCCGAGCGATCCGTCGCCGCGCGTCGGCGGCGCTCGATCGATTGGCCGAGTACGTCAACGTCCGTGACGACGAGGCGAGGTTCTTGGTGTGGCGCGCTCAGCACCCCACCTGCCAGGTGACGGCGGCTGAGGAGATGCACCTCGTGATCAACGAGGACCACGACGCCCACTTCTTCAGAGTCCGAGACCTGCCGCCGGGCGCGTGGGCGCCCGACGTTGCTGCGAATCGTCGACCCGGCGCTGCTGGGTAGCCATCTGCTGCACGCGGTAGGCGAGCGCCTCGACAGTGTGCTCATCGGGGAGGGGCTTCCGCATCGACGTCGCTCGGCGAAGCAGGAGACCGGCGTTCATTCCCGCCCGGTCGAAACCATCGAGCTCCCGTGCCAGGTCGAGAACGTGTGTCCCGCGCAGCTCTGGTCGGCCGATCGACTTCGCGATGCGCTCCTCCCAACCCTGGACGGAGGGCGGGTAGAGATCGTTGATCCGTCGTTGCAGGCGTCGGGCGTAGAAGTGCGCGGCTGGGTCGCTGACGCGGGGACCGAGAAGGCTCCGGTCGTCGTCGAATACACCGTTGGCCGCCCGCCACACCACAACCTCGGCACGGAGGTCTGGTGTGAGCACGTCGTCGAACCTGGCCAGTGGCTCCGGCAGATCCGCGCATCGGCGCACCTGGTCGCCGAGTGAGGCGACGCGATCGGCGCGCGACTCGAGGTACGCCGACCAGTCGCCGTACGCCTGCAGTTCGTCTGGGACACCGGGAAGCCAGGGCAGCGGACCGGCTGTCGACGCCAGCTCATCGGCGGCGTCGCGCCCGAGGAGCCGCTTCGTGGCCATGGTGACGGCATCGGCGTACCGACGTGCGGCGTCGCGGAGCTGGGTCGCGGCACTGGTGGCGTTGGCGAGCTCGGTTGTCGCGGAGACCGCGGAACCGTCGCGGTCGACGACCCGGTCGAGGGTCGCGGCCGCGGTCAGCTGCTCGTCGATCCCGGGCAGAAACTGTTCATCGTCCCGTTCGCTCGCTGCTTGGTCGGTGATGAGGTGCAGGTGGTTCTCGGCCCGAGCGCGGGTCAGCATCGTGTAGAGCAACTGTCGATCTTCGGAGCCGGTGACGATGCCGTGCATGACGTCGGCCGTGCTGCCTTGCGCTGCATGGACGGTGGTCGCGTAGCCGAGCTCGACGTGCGCGGCGACGTACTCCACGGGGAGCACGACCTGCAGGCGCGTACGCAGGTGGCAGGCCCGGATCGAGCCGTCGCCCGCGACTCCGGTGACGGTCCAGCGGTCGCCGTTCTTGACCCAGTCCGTGGCGCTGATGCCGAGGCGACGGTCGTTGTGTCGAGTGAGGATGGTGTCGCCGACGGAGGCTTGGTTCCCGTCCGTCAGCTCGACCTCTCCGGGTGGACGCAAGCCTGCCAGCCGGGACTTCCGCGCAGCGTGGTTGAGCCGTGCGACCAGGTCGCGGGTCGGTGCGAGCATCAGGCACTCACGTCCGGCTGCTTGTTCGGTTGACCAGGCGGCGAGGACGTCGGAGAGGCTGGCGTCGGTGTCGCCGACGTGCACGCGGTCGTGGTCGAGGTAGAAGCCGAGAGCGGCGCGGTCGCCCGCGCGCAGGTCGAGCGACGCGGCGGCTTCGGTGGGGTCGTCGAACCGGACGACCTCCTCAAGTCGCACGGCGCCGTGGGTCGTGGCGAGGTCGCGCAGCACGCCGCCGGCACCCACCGCTGCGAGCTGTCGGTTATCACCGATCAGGCGCACGCGGGCACCGCGATGGGCGCAGGCAGCGATGACTCGATCGAGGGTGAGCGTGTCGGCCATCCCAGCCTCGTCGATGACCACGACCGTGCGCGGACCGATGCGGACCTCTTGGTCCCAGCGGAACGCATGGTCGAGCTTGGCGAGGGTCTCAGTCGCCATTCCGGTCGCCTTGGCAAGTACGGAAGCGGCTGCAGCCGAGGGCGCCAGGCCGACGGCCTCGTAGCCGAGGTCAGCACTGATGATCGCGAATGTATTCATCGCCGTGGTCTTGCCAGATCCAGCCGGCGCGAGCGCCAGAACCACGTGGTGAGGGTCGGAAAGAAGTGCGCGGACGAGTTCGCGCTGGCCGGCGTTGAGCGCGGTTCCGTCGAGCTCGGCCTTCATCAGGGCAAGCTCGACGTCGAGGGAGTCGATGACCTCGACGGATTGGATGGCCGCAGCGTCGACGATGCGCCGCTCGGCAGCGAGCATCCGCTCGCTGGTGAAGTGGTCGGCGCCGGTGTGCCGATAGACGCTGGTGCCATCGGAGCGTTGCAACCCGGCGGGTTCAGCGATCGGGTCGCGGTCCGGAGTCAGGTTCACCAACGATGTCGTCGCGATCTCGACCAGGCGCTCCACGATCTCGGGGACCTGATCTGCCGGAACGTTGATGCCACGCACCTGGCGTTCCGCTTCGGCGTACAGGTGCCAGGACTGCCACGTCGCGCGATGAGCCTCGAGCTCTGCGATCACGCGGGCGGTCGCCTCGCGGAGCCATTGTTCGTCCGCTCGCTGTGGTGCGGAGGTCGTCGGGTTGAGTGCGGCGCAGATCATCATGTCGAGGCCCCGTTGCCCGAGTTCCTGGACGGCCTCGCTTCGCCACGTCGTACGTTGGTCGGCCTCGGATCGTGGCTCGTGCTTGGCGGCGCGGGTCTCGAGGTTGGCGCGTTGTGCAAAGGCGATCTCCTCCTTCGGTGTCGGCAGGCGACCGTGTTTCGCGGCGAACTCGTCGGTGAGTTCTCCGGTGCGGTCCTCGATGTCGTGGCGACGATGCGACCAGCGCCGGCACAGAGTGGGATCGACGCCGTCGATCTCCCGGACGGGTCGCTTGGCGAGCCCCGCCGCTCGGTCGACGAAACGAACGCCGAGCTGCTCTGTGAGGTGGTGCTCGAGTGCGGTGTTGTAGGCCTCGGAGGCGGCGACGGCGTACTGGTGCAGGACGGTGCCGTAGACCGAGAGCCACTTGCCCTGGCGGGTCTGCACCTTGTTGGCGACGGCGACGTGGGTGTGCAGGTCGGGATCGCCGGCGCGCGAGTCACGGTGGACGAACGCGGCCGCGACCAGGCCGCAGGCCTCGACCTGGCGCACGCCGTCGGTCCCCTCGCGCGTGAAGATCGCGTGTTCCTCCAAGAAGGCGAGCGCGTCCGCGACCGCTGCATCGTGTGCCCTCGTGATGGCCTCGGCCACCTCGGGAGGCGCGACCGCCCACAGCGTCGAGACCGACTTCACCGGCGAGAAGGTGAGGTCGAAACCCGCGACAGCATCCGGTCGGTAGGCGCGGCCGAGAGCCGTGCCAGTGACGGGATGGCAGCCCTCCCCGAACAGGTTCTTCATGTGGTCGGCGGTGACCGTGTCGCCGCACGCGAGGTCATCGAGACCGACCAACCCCGAGCCCACCCAGTGGCCGGGTGCCTCACCCTTGGCCGAGTAGTAGTCGCCCAACGGCGTCGAGCCGAGCTCGGTCGAGTCGGCGGCCGCGACCTGGCGGGTCAGGTACTCATACCCCGACCCGGCGGCCAGCTTCTTGAGTGTCATCGTCACATTCCCCAAGGCCGCGGAGGGCGGTCGAGTGGCCACCCCGATTTGGAATGAAAGAGGTGTGTTTCTGGAAACGGTCTGGGGGAGCGTGCGGGATGAGGAACAGGACGGCGCTGGGCGAGTGGAGCTCGGGGCGGGAGACGTTGCGGATCTTGGTGCGGATGAGCGGCAGAGATGGGGTGTCCATGTGGGGACAGGTTTCGGCCTTGAGGGGTGTGGGCGGCCAGTTCGGTCGCTCTGGACCCAGGAGGACCCATGACTTCCACCACCACCGTTCCCCGCCGGCTCGTCTCGTTGGCCGAGGCAGCCGAGATCCTCGCCGTTTCGGTGAAGACCGTTCGTCGCTACATCGCCGCCGGCGAGCTCGATGCCGTTCGGCTCGGGCGCCGGACGATCCGGATCAAGGCCGAGTCGATCGACGCTCTGATCGACGCGCACCCGGTGAATTCGTGGCGGGTGCGGACTTCATGAGGTGCCGGTGGAACGTGGTGTGATCCATCCACCATGGGCCTCTGCGCATACCCGTGAGAGTGTTCGGTGTTCGGTATTGACCGAACACCGAACACCTGCGAACATGGCTCCATGGATGTCAGGGCCGCGGCGCAGGACGCCTTCGCTCAGATTGGAGTGGAGGCGCGTGTTCCCGTTGGCGCACACGCAGCATCCGCTGACCTCACGATCGACCTGGACGGAACCGCGACAGACATCGAGCTGAAGCGTCGATCACTCGTGGACGCGAAAACAGCGGAACGGCTGATCGCTGAGTTCGACGCCTCCCACGGCCTGTTGCTCGTCGTCGGTGACCGCGTCACCGAGGATGCGCGCCGCCACCTCCTCGCAGCCCGCGCCGGCTACTTGGACATGCGAGGCCACCTTGGAATTCGAGCCAACGGCATGCTGATCAACGCCGACGTACCGGGTGCCAAGCAGGAACGCGATCGGGCTGACGCGCTCGCGGGCAAGGTTGGGCTCGAGGTCGCCGCGCACCTCTTGATGTCCCCGAGCCAGCGGGTCGCCGTACGTGCTCTCGCTCGGGACCTCGGTCGATCACCGAGCACCGTTTCGGCGGTTTTGGGCGCGCTACGTCGAGACGGGATCATCGACACCTCCAACACCGTCATCGACACCGCGCTTTTCTGGCGACTGGCGGAGAAGTGGCCGCGGCGGCGCAGCTTCGCAGCGGTTGTCCCTGACGACGCAGACCCGGTGATGACGCAGGCGCTGCGGCTTGGACTCGGAGACTTGAAGGCGCCGGGCTGGGCGCTCTCAGACACCGCCGCTGCCGCGTCCTACGGCGCACCGGTCGCGTTCCGTGCCGGCCAGAAGCTCGACTTCCTCGTGCCCGACGAGTCGGTCCTACGGCGTGCCGTCCGATTGCTCGGCACCGCGGACTCCGCAGAGAGAGCCGCAGTCAGCCTCCGAGTTGCTCCAGTGCCTGTGGCCACACATCGGCGCATCGACCTCGGCGGGCCAGCGGAGTGGCCGCTCGCACACCCGTTGTTCGTTGCACTCGACCTTGCGCAGGACAGCGGCCGCGGGCGAGAGATCCTCGACGCCTGGAATCCCGATGAGAGGTGGACTCGTGTCTGGTAGTCGCGTGACCTTCGTCGGTGACGCAATGGCAGCCGTCATCCAAGGCGTGGCCGAAGTGCGCGACCTGATCGGCGAGACGCCGGTCATCGTCGGCGGCCTCGCGGTGCTGGCGCGCCTCTCGAATCCCTACCGAGCCACCGTCGACCTTGACGTCGTCGATCGCATGCTTGGCGCCACACCACAACTCGAAGTACTCCGGTCGGCACCGGGTGCCGAGTCGGTGGAGCCTGCCGCCGTGCTGCTCCCGACCGCGTTCGGGCCGGTGAGGGTCGATGTCCTCGCGGTGCGGCAGGCCGAGCTCGACCAGCCGAGCGACGACCCGGGCGATCGTCTCCACGCCTCCTCGCATGCGTGGGCCAGTGACACCGCCACCGAGATGCTCATCGAGGTCGTCCGCCGCGATGGCCAACGAGTCGAGGTCATGACCCGCGTCGCCGAGCCGGGGCCGCTCATCGCGATGAAGCTCCAGGCCGTCATGAACCGGTCTGTTGAGAAGCAGGGCACTGACTTGCTGGACATCGTTCGGCTGACACTCGACGACGGAACGCGTTCCACTGCGCTCAGGCAGATCGGAGGCGTGACACCTGCGATCGCCAGCGACGTCGCGCTGCACGTCAACCTGTGGTTCGTCCGGCGACGGCAGCAGGTCCTTCAGTGGATTCGCAACGTCGGCGGAGATGACGTGAGCCTCGATGACATTGACCTCGTCGCGGAGCTGCTTGGCGGGGCAGCAGTCCGCGGAATCGGATAGGTCCCTCGCCGCACTACCTCGGCCGTCGCCTCTATGCCTTTCGAGGCGTCGGGGTTCGAGTTGCCCTTTCAGCGCGAGCGGAGAGTTTCCGGCCCAGCTCGCGATCGCGGTCCTGGGTGCTGTGCTGATAGCGCATCGCCATGGCGGGCGTGCTGTGCCCGAGACGGTGCATCAACTCGGCGATACTCGCGCCCTCCTCGCCCGCCATGCTCGCCCCGGTGTGCCGAAGGTCGTGGAGGTCGAGGTCTTCGCGGCCGGCGACTCGCCGAGCTTCACGCCACCCGAACCCCGGCGTCTGGATATTGCCTTCGGGGTCCAAGACCGCAGCCCGGCCGTTGAGTGTGGATTCAGCAAGGTGTTTCGAGTGATCGCGCTCGGATGAGAACAGCAAGCTGTCCGGGCCAGCCGCTACGTGTTTGTCGAGGTGGGATCGGACAACGGGGATGAGCGCGCCGGGAATGGAGACTACCCGCACACCGGCAGGGGTCTTCGGGTCGCCAACGATGGGTGCCGTGCGTCGCCCCGGTTCCGATTCTCCGGTCTGAGGCCGCACCACCCCACGCCCGACACTGACGGAGCCGAATGCGTCGTCGTCAAACCCCAGCACAACGTCTGATCGCCTGAGTTCGCGTAGTTCTCCGGAGCGGAGGGCACACCACGTAGCCAGCAGGAGCAGGAGCCGTCGCCGTTCCGGCATGGCTTCCACCATGACTGCCAACTCGTCCAGGGTCGCCGGGCGCAACTGCTTGTAGACGCTCTTGACGCCGGCTCCGCGGATGTAGGCCGGGTTGCGAGCGAGCAACTCGTCGTCGATCACGGCCGTGTTGAGGATCGCGCGCAAGGTCGAGTACGAGTCGGCCCGTGCCGCAGGGCCCGTTTCGAGGTTGTCGTACCAAGCGCGCACTGTCGTACGGGTGATCTCGTCCAAGGGCGTATCGCCGAACTCGGGGAAGACGTGGACGCGCAGGTTGGACATGTACTTGTCGCGGGTGGTCGGCCGAAGCGGTTCCCCTTTGCTGCTGCGCCGGTTCTTGATCCACTTCTCGGCGTATTCGCGAAAGGTGGGCAGGCGGGCGGCTTCCTCGGCTCGCTGAGCTTCCTGGAGGCGAGTCTTGGGTGCAGCCCAGGTCTCGGGCTTCTCGAAGTGCCTCTCCCGCTCGGCAATCAGCCAGGCCTCGGCGTCCATCCGCGCGGTGAACGTCACGGGCGCCGGGACCACCTCTCCGGTGGGGCCGGTGTATCTCGCTTGGTAGCGCCCACTGGGAAGGTTTCGGATACTTCCGAAGGTCCGCCTATTCGCTCGCCGTGCCACCATTTCGCCCTCTCAAAGTGCCCCTGCCGTGCCAGATACGTGCCAGATCGTGCCAGATACGTGCCAGATGGGAGTCAGCCCGTGTCGCGATCTGTCCCCTGAGCATACGCCCTCAAAACGCTGTAACCGCAGGTCAGAGGGCTGCCTGAGCACTTGAGTCCGCTTGTGGGCCCTGGTGGCAAATGGGCATAGCGGCTAGTTCAAATCCCACCGCCACCGCCATGTGATGTCTCAGGACATCGACGAGATCCGAACCCACGGACGTGGGTTCGGATCTTGTGGTTTCCGCAGCCCCACGAGGGTCACAGCCCGAGCAACAGGGGGGCGCGTCTCATTGCCTCGAACCCGTCCGGGTCGAGCAGGTCACGCATGAGGCGCGGGAAGGCACGCGGCCCGAAGAGGACCGCCTGTCGCTGGGCTGCCTCGACGTCGTCGAGTGACCACCAGCGCATGTCGAGCACGCCGTCCTCGCAAGGATGGTCAGCGGCGTCCACCAGCGCACCCGCTTCCCTGGTGAAGGCGCTCAACGGCACGACGTAGAAGTGCCCGGTCACACCGGAGTAGCCGTGCGGTTCCATCTCGGGGAACCTGTTCTCCTGCGCCCACACGAGTGCGGGTGCGGTCTGGTCCGTCAGCACGAGGCCGGTCTCCTCGAAGAGCTCACGAGCGAGGGCCTCCACCAGCGATTCCCCGTCCTCGACGCCGCCGCCCGGTCCGACCCACACGGTCGTCTCCTCGTCGATCCGGTGCTGGGCCAGCAGGACCCGTGAGTCGTCGTCGAACACGAGACCACGACAAGAGGCACGCAGAGGCAGGTCGGATTCACTCACGGCGCCACCGTTTCACACCGCGTGGACATGAGGACGGGTCTCTCGGTGCACCGGAAACCTGCCGCTGGCTGTCCGGCTCAGAGCAGGTCGAGCGCGATCAGCGGGTCGCCCTCCTGGACGACGTCGCCGACGGCGACCTTGATCGCCGTGACCCGGCCGGGCCGCTCGGCGAGGACCGGGATCTCCATCTTCATCGACTCGAGCAGGACGACGGTGTCGCCGGCACCGATGGTGTCGCCGACCTCGCAGTCGACGCTGAGGACGTTGGCGACCATCTCGGCGAGGATCTCGGTCGACTTCGTACGGGCCATGGTTCGACGCTAGTGGTTACCGCGGCGTACGAAGTGCTCGGCGAGGCGGGCCGCTCAGAGCTCGGCGAAGCGCGAGGGCTCCGGCCGGTGGGCCTCGGCCTCCTCCGCACGGCGACCACGGCGACCGCGGGGCGCGGTGAGGGCGAGGTCGAGCCGGACGAGGAGATAGCCCAGGAGCAGGCCGAGCACGAGGGAGTAGACCCCACGCAGACCGGCCTCGAGGAACGAGCCGTCGGGATCGAGCAGCCCCTGCGCCAGCGGCACGGTCGCGGTCACGCCGAACGCGCAGACCCACCACCCCTGCCGGCGTCGGGCGCGCTGGAAGCAGCCCCACAGCAGGGCGGGGATGCCGAGGAACACCACCAGCGGCCGCGGGAAGGCGCCGATCCGATCAGCCGTCCAGGCGGCGAAGTCGAGGACGGAGCCGACGACCGACCCGGCGCCGTACCGCCGCAGGAGCTCGCCGTAGGCCAGGGTCAGGACGAGCACGACGACGCCGGCGAACACCGCGATCAGGCCGCGGCGACCGAGCCCGTGGAAGCCCGCCCCGAGGCGGTGCACGAGCGCGAAGACGAGGGCCAGCGCGAGGATGAGGGAGGCGTAGTCGAAGCGCTGGGCGACGACGGTGGGCTCGAAGCCGACGGCGGCGATCGCGGCGAACCCGGACACCAGGGTCGCGATCAAGACCTCGCGGGCGGCCGGCCAGAAGCTGACGGCCGGCACCGTCGCCATCACGGCATAGACCCCGCCGACGACGACGGTGAGCACGGCCGCGCCGGTCTGCAGGGTGGGCCCGCCGACGAGGACGGCGGCCAGGCCGATGACCAGGGCGAGCACGAGCGCGATGCCGGGCCGACCACCGGTGCGGTGGGCCAGCGCCACCGCGAGGACCGTCGAGACGGCGATCGCACCGGCCCCGTCGAGCCACTCGGGACCGACGCCGGCGACCGCGCACGTGAGGGCCGTGAGCCCCGCCAGCAGCACGGCGGCGGCCGCGGCGACGGCGCCGATCATCGGCAGCCGACGAGGCGCCGCTGGCTGGTCGGGTTCGGCGGCGGCCCGCTCGCGCGGCTTCGGAAGCTTCGGGGTGCGTCGTTCCTTCGCCGCCTTCTCCGCGATGCGGCGACCCTTCACGGGACCATTCGACGGCGTGGACACGGCGACGAGGCTACAGCCGGCGGTTGGCGAGGGAGGGGTTGGTCCGCCGCGCCTCGTCGAGCACCGCGCGATCGAGCACGGCATCGACGACGGCCTCGTCCGGCCCGGCTTCGACGAGTACGTCGCCGAGCGGATCGACCACCATGGAGTGCCCGCAGTAGCGCGGAGCGGGCTGGCCGACCGCCACGACGTGGACGGTGTTCTCGATCGCGCGCGCCCGCACGAGGGTGCGCCAGTGGTCGACCTTCCGGTCGCCGGCGACCCAGGCGGCGGGGACGACCAGGGCTTCTGCGCCGGCGTCGACCAGCATCCGGGCCAGCTCGGGGAAGCGCAGGTCGTAGCAGGTCATCAGGCCCAGCCTCGTGCCCGCGACCTCCACCACCCGGGGCGAGATGTCGCCCGCCGTGAGGCGCTCGGACTCGCGGTAGCCGAAGGAGTCGTAGAGGTGGATCTTGCGGTAGGTCGCCTCGGCGGCCCCCCGCACCAGCAGCGTGTTGAACGGCCGGTCCGGGTCCTCGCTCGTCTCGAACATGCCCGCCACGACGGTGGTGTCGAGGCGCTGCGCCAGCGCCTCGACGGACTGCGCGAAGTCGCCGGCCAGCGACTCGGCGTACGACCCGAGGTGTTGGGACGGGTCGCCGAAGTCGCGGGCAAAGGCCTCGGGGAGCACCACCAGGTCGGCGGCCTCCGCGGGCAGCTCGGCCAGGCGGGCGCGGTTGACCGACGGGTCGAGGGCGCTGGCCCACTGCACGAGTCGGACGCGGAGAAGCTGGGAGGTCACTCCCCCAGACTGCCAGCCGGGGGGAGACACTGGGAGGATCCGGGCATGGACTTCGATCTGGACGCAGCCGGCTTCAGCGGCGTGCTGCTCGCCGGCGGCACCGCCGCGCGCATGGACGGGATCGACAAGGCGAGCATCGAGCTGCACGGCCGTTCGCTGCTGGAGATCGGCCTGGACAGCTTCCTCGACGCCGACGAGGTGGTCGTCGTGGGACCGCGGACGGTGCCCACGACCCGCCCGGTGACCTTCACCTGCGAGGACCCGCCGCTGGGCGGTCCGGTCGCCGGGCTGCTGACCGGTTTCGACATGCTGCTGCGCCCGGCGACGCTGGTCGGGGTGCTCGCCGTGGACATGCCCCGCGTCTCGCCCCACACCTTCCGCCGGCTGCGCGAGGCGACCACGGGCCACGACGGGGCGTTCCTCGTCGACCCGAGCGGGCGTCGTCAGCTCTGCGGCGTGGTGACGGCCGAAGCCCTGCGCCGGGTGCGTCCCGACCTCGAGGGACAGCACGGCATGGCGCTGCACCGGCTGCTCGCCGACCTCGACCTGGCCGAGGTCGCCGCCGTCAGCGACGAGGGCCGCGACATCGACACGTGGGCCGACCTCCGCGACCTCGACGACTGACGACACGCTCGCCACTTGCGGCGCGCCCGGTGTTGGCGAGAGATTGGTCGGGTGAACCTCCACGACTGGATCGATGAGCTCTGCGACGTGCTCGATGTCGAGACCGAGGTCGACGAAGGCCTTCTCCTCGACCTGGCGCGCGCAGCGGCGACGAACGTGCAGAAGACGGCGGCTCCCATCACGACCTACCTGCTGGGATACGCGGCCGGCTCGACCGACGCCGACCCCGAGGCCGTGGAGAAGCTCGCCGCCAAGGCGCAGTACCTCTCCGACAACTGGGACCGGCCGGCCGACGCGCCCGACCCGGACGACATCGACGACCCGGTGCCCGACGACTCGGCAGTGGACCACTCCGGAGAACACTTCGAAGAAGACGACGAGACGGACGAGGACGAATAACCCCACATGCGAGCAGTCATCGCCTCCGGTGCCGGAGGCCCTGAAGTCCTGTCCGTGGGTGAGGCACCCGAGCCCACCCTCCGCCCCGGCGAGGTGCTCGTCGACGTCGCCGCCACGGCCGTCAACCGCGCCGACACCCTGCAGCGGATGGGCTTCTACCCCGTCCCCGAGGGGAACTCCGAGATCATCGGCCTCGAGTGCAGCGGCACGATCGCGGCGCTCGGTGACGGAGTCGAGGGCTGGGCCGTCGGCGACGAGGTCTGCGCGCTCCTGACCGGTGGTGGGTACGCCGCTCGCGTGGCCGTCCCCGTCGGGCAGCTGATGCCGGTGCCGGCGGGAGTCTCGCTGGTCGACGCCGCCGCGCTGCCCGAGGTCGCCTGCACCGTGTGGTCCAACGTCTTCATGGTGGCCGGGCTGCAGCTGAGCGAGAAGTTCCTCGTCCACGGTGGAGCCGGCGGGATCGGCACGATGGCGATCCAGCTCGCGACGGCACTGTCGGCGAAGGTCTTCGCCACGGCCGGGTCGGCGGAGAAGGTGGCCGCGTGCGCCGAGCTCGGCGCGGACGTGCCGATCAATTACCGCGAGGAGGACTTCGTCGCCGTGCTCAACGCCGTCGGCGGAGCCGACGTCATCCTCGACAACATGGGTGCGAAGTACCTCGCCCGCAACGTCGACGCCCTCGCCACGTCAGGTCGGCTCGTGATCATCGGCATGCAGGGCGGGACGAAGGCCGAGCTCGACATCAACGCCCTGCTGCGCAAGCGCGGCGCCGTCATCGCCACGACACTGCGGGCGCGACCGGCCGAGGAGAAGGCCGCCATCTGCGCGGAGGTCGTCGAGCACGTGTGGCCCCTCGTGGCGGAAGGCGTCGTGGTGCCCGTCATCCACGAGCGGCTGCCGCTCGAGGAGGTCCAGGCCGCACACCGCCTGATGGAGGACAGCGGGCACATCGGCAAGATCGTGCTCACGCTCTGAGTCGTTGTGCCGGGTCAGGGCGTGTCTCTCGATCCTCGGCCGTCGCGAGCGTCGTCCGGGGCATGCGTTGGCAAGGCGGAGGAGGGAGACATGGCGGAGCCATGGCGACTGACGACAACGCAGCCAGCGTGCGTGCCGGGCGGCGCGCAGCAGGCCATGGGATTGAGAGACACGCCCTAGGTGTTCTGTCCACGGAGGTTAGGCAGCGGCTCTAGACACAGGTGAAGGCCTCCGGGTGAGGTGTGGAGCAGCGACGCATCTCACCGAACCGGAGGC
>NZ_PZYX01000015.1 GCF_003047285.1 Nocardioides allogilvus
GAACCCGAGATCGGAGCCCACGACCTGCCCGCACTCACCGCCTGAACCACCAACGAAGGAGAACGCAGCGCTACACCACTACCTGGGACTTGACCTTGCCTGCCTGCCAATGAGTGGGCCGTGACTTCTGCAATGACCCATTGGGCGACATCGCTACCCCCAGCCCGTCGTGGGCAGACGTCGGTGGAACGCATCGCATCGTGCTGCAAATTCCAGGCCCATCCACGGCTATCCAGCCTCATCCAGTACCGAATTGAAGAGCACTCACACGGCAGCGCTTGCGGACAAGTTGCGGACAAGCGGCCCTTGGGAAAGCAAGAGACGGCTCCCGGATCTCTCCGGAAACCGCCTCTGACCTGCACTTTTGCTTTGTAGCGGGGGCAGGATTTGAACCTGCGACCTCTGGGTTATGAGCCCAGCGAGCTACCGAGCTGCTCCACCCCGCGCCGGTGAAAAGAACCTTACGCGATGGAGTGCGAGGAGCCCAAATCGGGGTCAGTCGCGCGACTCCGCAAGCTCCACGGCCTGCGTGATGAGGTCGCGACCCTCTTCCATCAACCGTGCCCAACCGACCGAGTTCCCGTTGGTCTGGGCGCGGTCGGCGGCGTCGAACTTCGCCTCGGCCTGGGCCAGCAGCGAGCGGATCCGGTCGTCCACTGATCCCGTCGGCTGCTCGGGCTCGGGCTCGCCGGGGCCGGGGTCCGGCTCCGGGTCGGGCTCGGGGACGGTCACGACGGGCGAGACACCGAGCACGTCGGCGATCGCCTCGCGCAGGGATCTGCCGATCCCGACCTTGTCCCCGTAGGAGACGAGCACGAACCGGAGGATCGGGAAGCTCGACTCGCTGCCCGACCGCTTGGCATACAGCGGCTGGACATACATCAACCCGTCGCTCACCGGCAGCGTCAGCAGGTTGCCGTAGACCGGCGTGACGTTGCCCTGGCTGAACGAGAAGACCTCTTCGCGCACGTCTTCGTCCGAGCTGATCTCGTTCGCGATCTGCCCCGGCCCGGCGGTGCGCTCGTTGGGGAGCTCGAGCACGGTGATCTGACCGTAGTCCTCGCTCTCCGCGTCACTGTTGACGGACATGAACGACGCCAGGTTGTTCTTCTCACGCGGCACGTAGACCGAGGTGAGGGCCCAGGTGTCATCAAGGAAGAGCCGGTAGGGCGGCTGCTGGGTGCTGTCGTCCTGGGGGTCCTTCGGGACGGCCCAGCGGTTCGCGCCGTCGTACCAGTCCTTGGCGTCGGTGAGGTGGTAGCGCGCGAAGTGGTGGCGCTGCGCCTTGAACAGGTCGTCGGGGTAGCGCAGGTGCGACAGCAGCGAGTCCGGGATCGCCGACTTCGGCTCCACGACGTCGGGGAAGACCTCGCTCCACGCCTTGAGGATCGGGTCCTCCTCGTCCCAGGCGTAGATGTGCACGGTGCCGTCATAGGCATCGACCGTCGCCTTGACGGCGTTGCGCATGTAGTTGATCTCGTCGGTCGGCAGCGTCTGGAAGCCCGGCGTCTCGGTGAGCGAGTCGTCGGTCATGTCCTCGAGCGATTCGCGCTGGGACAGCGGGAAGCGGTCGGTGACGGTGTAGCCGTCGAGGATCCACTGGATCTTCCCGTCGATCACGGCGGGATAAGGGTCGGAGTCGACCGTCAGCCACGGTGCGACCTTCTCCACCATCCGCCGCGGATTGCGGTCGTAGAGGATCTTGCTGTCCTCGTGCACGCGCCCCGACAGCACCAGGTTCGGCTCGCCGAACCTCACGGCATAGAGCACCTTGTCGAGAAGGTTGCCGATCGGCACGCCACCGGCACCGTCATAGGAGGTGGTCTGGTTCTCGTCGTCCCGCTCGCCCTTGGGCAGGTCGAGCTCGACCGAGCTACCTCCCTCCTTCTGACCCACGATCGAATAGGACGGGCTCGTCTCGCCGTAGTAGACGCGCGACTCATAGCCCGTCTCGGTGAGGTTGGTCAGCGCGCTCTCGTCGGTCTCCTGGCCCTCGGCCCACTCGATCGTCTGCGACTGCTTGGCATCGTCCTGCGGACGCTGGTTGGCGTACGCCGCGATGACGCCGTTGCCATGCGTGTAGACCGTGTGCAGGTTGGACCAGTTCTTGTCGCTGTCCGCCAGTCCTGCTTGGTCGAGCTCGCGCACCCCGAGCACCAGCGCCCGGTCGGTGCCGTCGATCTCGTAGCGATCGACGTCGAGCACGTTGGGCACGGAGTAGTAGGCACGCACCTGCTGCTCCTGCTCGAAGGTCTGGCTGACGATCTTCGGGTCCACCAGCGGCACCGACGACGTCCCGGCGTCCAGGGCAGCAAGGTCGCCGTCACCAGACGTCGCGGGGTCCGAGGAGTACGGCGTCACCTCGATGTCATCGAGGTTGAAGGCGAGCCGCGTGGCATCGATGTTCTCCTTGATGTAGGACCCCTCCTTGTCCGGGACGTTGGGGCTGACCTGGAACTGCTGCACCACGCCGGGCACGATCAGTCCGAGCAGCACCGCCGACAGCGCGAGCAACGCGATGCCCATCGACGGCAGCAGCCACGTGCGCCGCCAGATGTTGAGGAAGAACAGCACCGCACAGATCAACGCGATGCCGGTGAGGATCTCCTTGGCCGGCAGCACGGCGTGGTCGTCGGTGTAGCCCATGCCGGTGAACAGCGAGCCCGAGCCGGTCACGAGGTCGAACCGGTCGAGCCAGTAGTCGGCGGCCTTGGCCAGCACGAAGACGCCGAGCAGGGCGGAGAGGTGCACCTGGGCGGCCCCGCTGAGGCGGTCGCGCGGGACGGACAGGCGGATGCCGCCGTACAGGTAGTGGACCAGGGCAGCGGCCATCAGGCCGATCACCGCCAGCGCCATCACGAAGTCGGTGAGGTAGTGCCACCACGGCAGCTCGAAGACGTAGAAACCGGCGTCGCGGTTGAAGTAGGGGTCGGTGTGGCCGAAGGGCGAGGAGTGCCGCCACAGGGAGAACTCACGCCACTGGCCCGAGGCGGAGGCGCCGGCGAAGATGCCCATCAGCGCCGAGACGCCGCCGAAGAGCCAGCCCATGACCGGGGCCACGGCCTCGCGGTAGCGGGCGAGGTTGGCGTCACCGCCGCTCAGCAGCATGGGGCGGGCGCGGTAGGCCAGCGCGAGGTTGAGTGCGACGACTGCCGCCATCACCCCACCGAAGACCAGGAAGAGCCCGATCCGCGTCCACAGCAGCGTCTGGAAGACCGACCCGAAGCCGGCTGCCTTGAACCACAGCCGCTCGGTCCAGAACGACGCGATGCCGGTCAGGCTCAGGAACAGCACGACCAGCACGGCCGCGGCGATGATCAGCGTGCGCGAGCGACCCGTCCGCGCGGGCGGAGGCTGCTCCGCATGGCGCTCGGGCTCGGCATCGAACATCCCACTCACAATTCCTCCAAGGTGCTTCGCAACAGCTCGAGCAGGCCGGGCACGAGCTCGGTGCCGTCAACGACCGACTGGTCGTCGTCGTGGGCCCGCAGGCGCAGGGCACAGTACGTCGCGCCGGCGCGCGTGGCACCGGCGACGATCCGCACCTCCTGCCGCAGCGGGTGCTCGCGGGCGAACTCCTCGGCGGCGGCCGGGTCGTCGGGGATCTCGGCGTCCACGTCGGGCGGCAGGACCAGGCGCTCCACCACGGCGGCACACCCGGTCACCTCCGGAGGCCACACGATCGACTCCAGCGTCACCTCGAGCGGCTGGTCCGGGAGGGCGTCCTGCTCGACGGAGGTGAAGGAACCCTCGGCGGCCGCGGCGTCCAGCCCCATCTGCGAGGCGAGCGTCGGCTCCTGGGCCACGATCCGAGCGGTGTCGACCAGGGCATAGAGGCGGGCGGGCTGGTCCCAGCCGGCCTCGGCGATGTGGGACTCGATCTCGAGCACCGCGGCCGCCAGGGCCGGGTCTTGCGGGAGGGAGATCTCGGTCATGCGGCGTCCTTCGTCATGCAGGGTCCTCACAGGTGGGCAGGGGGGCGTCGTGGTCGTCGGCCCAGGTGCTGATGGCCTCGACGGCGTCGTGCATGGTCTCGACCCGCACCAGGCGCATGTCACCGGTGTCGAGGTCCGTGGTGTCCGCACAGTTGTCGGCAGCCACCATGAACAGGCGGGCGCCGGCGGACTCGGCGCCGGCGATCTTCTGGGCGATGCCGCCGATCGCGCCGGCCCTGCCCTCGGCGTCGATGGTGCCGCTGCCGGCGATCACCTCTCCCCCGCTCAGCGAGCCGGGCGTGAGGGTGTCGTAGATCGCCAGCGAGAACATCAGCCCGGCACTCGGTCCGCCGATGTTGTCGCCGATGTCGACCGTGACGTCGAAGGGGAAGGTGAAGCCGGGGCCGGGCGTGATGCCGATCCGCTTGTCGCCCTCCACCTCGCGGGGCGTGACGTCGACGCTGACCTCCTTGCCCTTGCGGAGGACGACGAAGCTCAGCGGCTGGCCCAGCGGCGTCCGGTCGACGGCCTCGACCACGTCCTCGGCGGAGTCGACCTCGACCCCGCCGACGGAGACCAGGACATCGCGAACCTGGAGCTTGCCGTCGGCCGGCAGGCCCTTCTCGACGAAGAGGACCTCGACCTCGGGCTGGACGTCGTAGCCCAGCTCGGTCAGCGCCGTCGCGATCGCGGCGTCCTGCGATGAGACCATCTGGACCGCCGACTCGGCGTCGCTGGACTCGTCGGTCTCCTCGGGCGCATAGACGGCGTCATAGGGATAGACCGCTTCCGAGGGAGCGATCCAGGCCCTGATCAGCTCCTCGAGCGTGACGTCCTCCTGCGGCTGGTCGACGTAGATGGTGGTGAGCCGCAGCTCGCCGTCGTCGCGGTAGGCCTCGTGCCCGGAGACCTCGACGATCTCCTTGCCCTCCGGCGCGGCGAGGATGTCGACACTCGGTCCGGGGCGGTAGGTGACATAGGGCAACGGCTGCGTGCCGACGAAGACGAACAGCCCGAGGAGCAAGGGCACGGCCAGCAACCCCGCAAGCGTCCGCTGACTCATGGGCCCACCCTCTCAAATGCCTGCAAGCCCCCGGCACCTGACCGGGTCGCGAGCTCGACCAATCCGGCGGGTGGGTGACTCCGAACACACCGCATCCCGGCTCACAGACGAGTCCGGGGCAGCACAGGTCGGCGTACGAATCCCTGCAGTGCCGACCGGTGCCGACACCAAGGAGTAGTTGTCCATGACTCGCTCACGACCCACCAAGCGACAAGGGGCAGTAGCCCTCGCCTGTGCCGGCGGCATGCTGACCGCAGTCGGTTTCGCCGGGCTCGGTCCGCTCTCGGCCACCGCGTCCAGCCACCGCGAGGCCCCGCTCATCGCGGGCACCCCCCAGTACGACACCACTGACGTGTATGCGTTCCGGAGTCCGGAGAAGCAGAGCACCGTCACCCTGGCGGCCAACTGGCTGCCGTTCCAGGAGCCGGCAGGTGGTCCGAACTTCTACAGCTTCGCCACCGACGCGCAGTACGACATCCACGTCGACAACAACGCGGATGCCAAGCCCGACGTGACGTTCCGGTGGACCTTCAAGGACCACTACGTCTCCAAGGACACGTTCCTGGCCGCGACCGGTCCGGTGACGTCGCTCAAGGACAAGAACCTGAACTACTACCAGACCTACAAGCTGGCCCGGATCAAGAAGGGCAAGTCGAAGACCATCGTCAACAACCGGCGTGTGGCGCCCTCGAACATCGGCGCCGCGTCGATGCCCGACTACGCCAAGCTCCGCAACGAGGCGACGATCAAGGTCGGCAAGAGCGTCAAGTCGTTCGTCGGTCAGGCCGAGGACTCGTTCTTCCTCGACCTGCGCGTCTTCGACCTGCTCTACGGCGGTGACCTCTCCGAGGCCGGCGACGACACCCTGGCCGGCTTCAACGTCAACTCGGTCGCCCTCCAGGTGCCGCAGCGCTGGGTCGCCAAGAAGGGCAACGCCAAGAAGAACCCGGTGATCGGGGTCTGGTCGACGACGTCCAAGAAGTCGACCAACGGCAAGTTCCAGCAGGTCTCCCGTCTGGGCAACCCGCTGGTCAACGAGGTCGTCATCCCGCTGAAGCTCAAGGATGCGTTCAACGGCCTCAAGCCGACCGGTGACGCAGCCGCGCTCAAGTACGTCACCCACCCGGAGCTGCCCAAGCTCATCGAGGCCGTCTACGGGATCAAGGCCCCCAAGACTCCTCGTAACGACCTCGTCTCGGTGTTCCTCACCGGTGTCAAGGGCCTCAACATGCCCAAGGGCAAGATCACCCCGAGCGAGCAGCTTCGCCTCAACATGTCCACCCCGGTCACCGAGGAGCCCAACCGGCTCGGTGTGATCGGCGGCGACAACCAGGGCTTCCCCAACGGCCGCAGGCTCGGTGACGACGTCATCGACATCGCGCTCCAGGTCGTCGAGGGTGAGCTCGTCGGAAGTGCCAACGACCTCGGTGACGGCGTCGACAGCAACGATGTCGCCTTCGGGGACACCTTCCCCTACCTGGCCCTCCCGGCCAGTGGCAGCAACGCTGACCCGCACCCGTCCACGGGTGCTGCGGCGAAGCAGTCCAGCGACAAGGGCGGCCTGCTCGGCATCGAGCCGAGCCGCAGCAGCTCCATGGCTGCGATCGGCGTGGGGCTCTTCGCCCTGCTCGCCGGCATCGGTGGCGCCGCACGGCGCCGCAAGGCCTGACCCCTCCCAACCTGCCCGGCCGCGCGGCCTCAGCTGCGCGGCCGGGCGGAACCAATCGATCGTCTCGGCAGGAGCCCTGTCCCCATGCGCAGAAGCTTGATCGTGATCGGCATCGGCGTGGCGCTCGCCGTCTCGGGCGGCATCGGCGTCGCGAGCACGACCGACCAGACGACCGCGCCCACCGTGTCATCGCCCGCTCAGGTCGTCCCCGACTCGGGGCAGGACCTCACGGCGACCATCACCGCCCTGCAGTCCACCCTGCGGCGCGTCCCCGAGGACCACGTGTCCTGGGCCGGCCTGTCGCTCGCCTACGTCGAGCAGGCCCGCGTCACGGGACTCGCCTCCTACTACGACAAGGCCGACGAGGCCGCTGCGCGCTCCTTCGAGATCGAGCCCGACGAGAACTTCCACGCCCTCACCGCCGACGCCGCCATCGCGGCGGCTCGCCACGACTTCGGCCAGGCGCTCGACAGCGCGGAGCAGGCGCTGGCCGTCAACCCCCGCGACCTCGGCGCCCTGGCGGTCCGCATCGACGCCCTCAACGAGCTCGGCCGCTACGACGCCCAGCTCCGGGCCCTGCGCACCGCCGACCGCCTTCAGCCCAGTACGGCGATCGCAGCCCGCTACTCCTACGCCTACGAGCTCCGGGGCGACCTGGAGCGGGCCGGCGACATCCTGCGCCGCGCGGCGGCCTCGGCCACCCGCGCCGACCAGGCCTACGTCCTGACCCTGCGCGCCGACATCCTGCGCAAGCAGGGTCGTCTGCCGGCGGCCGGTCGCGACCTGGACACCGCCCTGCGGGCCGTGCCCGGACACCTGCCTGCGCTCGTCTCCACCGCCCGCCTCCAGGTCGCACGAGGTGAGCTCGACGCGGCTGTGGAGACGTGGCGCGACGTCGTCTCCCAGCAGCCCCTGCCCGAATACCTCACCGAGCTCGGCGAGCTGCTCGAGCACCTCGGCCGCGACCAGGAGGCGGCGACTCAGTTCGACGTCGTCCGGACCACCATCGAGCTGCTCGACGCCAGCGGGGTCGGCACCGACCTCGAGACGGCCCTGTTCGAGGCCGACCACGGTTCCGCTGACCGCGCACTCACGCAGGCCCGGGCCGAGTGGGATCGCCGCACGAGCGTGCACGTCGCCGACGCCTATGCCTGGGCGCTGCACGGCGCCGGTCGCGACGAGGACGCCCTGCGGATCTCCCGGGCCGCCACCCGGCTCGACACCCCTGAGGCCAGGTTCTGGATCCACCGCGGCACCATCGAGGCCGCCCTGGGCATGACGGACGCGGCCCGCACCCACCTGCGTCGAGGGCTCGACACCGACCCCGGCCTGTCGCCGTGGCAGCGTGACCGGGCCCGCGCGACCCTCGCCCGTCTCTCCGACGGCCCCGGCGACTCCACGAAGGGCACCCGATGAAGACCCTGCTGCGCCTGCTGCTCGCCTTCGGCGCGATCACCGCGTGCCTGTTCGTGACCGCGGCCCCGGCCTCGGCCCACCCCCTCGGCAACTTCACCGTCAACCGCTACACCGGCATCCTCGTCTCCCCGACCGGCGTCCAGGTCGACCACGTCGTCGACCTCGCCGAGATCCCGACCGCCCAGCTGGGCCGGGCCATCGACGACCTGCCGGCGCTCGCCGGGCGTGAGTGCGCCACCACCGCTCGCGGCCTCGACCTCTCGGCCGCGGGCACCGCCGTACCCCTCACGCTGACCAGCTCCGAGGCCACGATCGCCGACGGCGAGGGCGGCCTGCCGATCACGCGCATCACCTGTGCCTTCAGCGGCCAGGCCGACATCGGCGCGGGCGAGATCACCTTCGAGGACCGCAGCGCACCGGGCTCCGTGGGTTGGCGCGAGATCACTGCCGTCGGCGACGAGATGACCCTGACCAGCTCGGACGTCCCTGCCGTCAGCACCAGCGACCGCCTGACCGCCTACCCCGAGGACCTGCTGCAGTCACCGCTCGACGTCACCTCCGCGACGCTCCTCGTCTCCCCCGGCGGCCCCGCCGGCGTGCTGCCCGGGAGCGGCGACGCCGACCCGACGACCACCGACGGCAGCTGGTTGTCGTCGAAGGCCACCGCCCTGCTGGGCGACAACGGCTGGTTCGCAGCCGTCCTCGCCCTGCTGGCCGCTCTCGCCCTCGGCGCCACGCACGCCCTCTCGCCCGGGCACGGCAAGACGGTGATGGCGTTCTACCTCTCCCAGCGCGGCGACTCCTCCGTGCGCTCCGCGCTCGCGGTCGGCAGCGCCGTGACCGCCGCGCACACCGGGTCGGTGCTGCTCCTCGGGCTGCTCGTCTCCTTGAGCAGTGCCTTCGTGCCGGCGCGGCTCTATCCCTGGCTCACCCTCGCCACCGGGCTCCTGATCGTCGGCCTCGGTCTCTACCTCCTGGCTCGCCTCCGCTCGAACGAGGGCGGCGGGCACGGACACGGCCATGGTCACGGTCACGGGCACGGACACGGCCACGGGCATGGCCATGGCCACGAGCAGTCCGCCGAGCCCGAGCAGCAGTCCTCCGTGGCGCTGGCACCGGCGGTCGTCGCGGCCCCGGCCGAGCCGGAGGCCACGCCCGGTCGCCTGGGCGTGTGGGTGATGGGCCTGGTCGGTGGACTCGTGCCGAGCCCCTCGGCCCTGCTCCTGCTCCTCGCCGCGGTCGCGCTGGGTCGCGCCTGGTTCGGCTTCGTCCTGGTCTTCGCCTTCGGCGTCGGTATGGCGCTCTCGCTGGCCGCCGTCGGGCTGCTGGCCCGCGACCTGGTGCTGCGCCTGGAGGGCCTGGCCGAGCGCCGCGGCTTCCTGGGCGGCAACGTCCGCACGTTCCTGCGCTACGGCGCCGCGATCGGCATCTGCGCGGTCGGGACCGGAGTGGTCATCCGCACGCTCGTGAATTTCTGAGCCGTTCGCCAATCCGGGCGAGGGGTTCGCGCCGAACTCTGGTTGTTGCACATCGCGTGCAACAAGATCCGGGAGGTCCACCGATGCACGTCCCCGACGGTTTTCTCGACGCCCCCACGTCGCTGGCCACCGCGGCCGTCGCCGCCGCCGCGATCGGCATCGCCCTGCGTGGTGCCCGGCGCGAGCTCGACGACCGCATCGCGCCGCTGGCCGGCCTGGTGGCGACCTTCGTCTTCGCCACCCAGATGCTCAACTTCCCGGTCGCGGGCGGGACCAGCGGCCACCTCATGGGCGGCGCCCTCGCGGCGATCCTCGTCGGCCCCTACACCGGCCTGCTCTGCCTGACCGTGGTCCTGGTCGTGCAGTCGCTGCTGTTCGCCGACGGCGGGATCACCGCGCTCGGCACCAACGTCGTACTGATGGGCATCGTGACCGTGGTCGTCGGCTGGGTGGGCTTCCGGGCCGCGCAGCTCGTGCTGCCCAAGCGCCTGTCCATGGTCGCGCCGGCTGCCGCGCTGGGAGCCGCGGCGTCGGTGGTGGCCAGCGCCGCGACGTTCGTCGTCCTCTACTCCGTGGGCGGCGTCATCGCGATCCCCTTCGACACCTTGCTGACGGCGATGGTCAGCGTTCACACGGTCATCGGCCTCGGCGAGGCCGCCATCACCTTCCTGGTGGTCGCCAGCATCGTCTCGGTGCGACCCGACCTCGTCCACGGCGCCCGCCGCGTGCTCGTCGTGCGCGAGCTCGAGACCAGGCTGGTGGCGTCGTGAAGCGCATCTCCACGCGCACCGTCCTCGTGGTCGGGCTGCTGGTCGCCCTGGCGTTGGCCGGCTTCCTGAGCTTCCATGCCTCCAGCAGTCCTGACGGCCTCAACCGGGTCGCCACGGACCTGGGCTTCGCCGAGGCCGAGACCGCTTCGGCGACCCAGGACGGTCCGCTCGCCGGCTACGACCTCGCGGGCGTCGACCACGGTCGTCTCTCGGGCGGCCTCGCCGGCGTCATCGGGTGCCTGGCCGTGCTCGGCCTCATGTCCGTGCTGGTCCTCGTCCGCCAGCGCTCCCCGCGCCCGGCCCGGACGCGGGGCGAGTGACGTGGGCGCCCCGCACGGGCACCGGCTGCACTACCACGGCCACTCCCCCCTCCACCGGGCTCCGGCCCACCTCAAGGTCGCCGGGCTCGTGGGCTTCATGCTCGTCGTCGTCGCGACGCCCGTCCCCTGGCTGCCCGCGTTCGCTGCGTACGCCGCTGTGCTGGCCGTCCTCGTCGTGCTCTCCGGCGTCCCGGTGCCCTACCTCGCGCGGCGGATGGTCGTCGAGACGCCGGTGCTCGTCTTCGCCGCGCTCCTCCCGTTCGTCGCCACGGGACCGCAGGTCGAGGTGCTCGGGGTCTCGCTGACCGAGGCAGGGCTGGTCGCGGGCGGGGGTCTCGTCATGAAGGCGACCCTGGGCGTGCTGGCCAGCCTGCTGCTCGCCGCGACGACCGACCCGCGCGACCTGCTCATCGGGCTGGAGCGCCTGCGGGTGCCCGCCCAGCTGGTCCAGATCATGGGGTTCATGGTGCGCTACCTCGACGTCGTGACCGACGAGCTCCGGCGAATGAAGACCGCCCGCGAGTCCCGAGGCTTCACCGCCCGCAATCCGCGACACTGGCCGGTGATCGGCCGCTCGGCCGGAGCCTTGTTCATCCGCTCGTTCGAACGTGGCGAGCGCGTCCACCTCGCGATGATCTCGCGCGGACACAACGGGAGCCTGCGCCGATGACCACCCCAGTGCTCGACCTCCAGTCGGTGGCCTACGCCTATCCCGACGGCCACCAGGCGCTCTTCGGCGTCGACCTGCACGTGCACCGCGGCGAGCGCGTCGCCGTCCTCGGCCCCAACGGTGCCGGCAAGACCACGCTCGTGCTGCACCTCAACGGCATCCTGCTCCCCGGCCGCGGCACCGTGACGGTGTCCGGGCTCCCGGTCGTGAAGGACAACCTGGCCGAGATCCGCCGCCGGGTCGGCATCGTCTTCCAGGACCCCGACGACCAGCTCTTCATGGGCAGCGTGCGCGACGACGTCGCCTTCGGACCGCGCAACCTGGGGCTGCGCGGGGCCGAGCTCGATCGCCGGGTCATGACGGCGCTCGACATGGTCGGGATGGCCGACTTCGTGGACCGTCCCCCGCACCACCTGTCGTTCGGCCAGCGTCGCCGGGTGGCCGTGGCCACGGTGCTGGTCATGGAGCCGGAGATCATCGTGCTCGACGAGCCGAGCTCCAACCTCGACCCGGCATCGCGCCGAGAGCTCGCCGACATCCTCACCAGCCTCGACGTGACGCTGATGATGGTCACCCACGACCTGCCCTACGCCTTGCAGCTGTGCCCCCGGGCGGTGGTGCTCTCCGACGGCATCGTCGCCGCGCAGGGCCGCACGATCGACATCCTCACCGACGACGCGATGATGAAGTCCCACCGGCTCGAGCTGCCCTACGGCTTCGACCCGCACACCTGCTGAGACCTCAGCGGCGGGTGGGGCGCACGGCGATGCCCGTGCTGCGGTCGGCCACCCGAGCCGGTCGCGGAGGCAGCTTCGCGAGGTGGTCCTTCTCGAGCGCCTTCTGGAGGCGTTGTACGGCGACGTCCCGGTCGACCTCGCCGCGACCCTCGCGGCCCTGCCAGCCCACCCATGCCATCGCGCCCACAGTCACCAGGGCAGGCGGCACGAGCCACCACAGGATCTCCACGACGTCAGGGTAGGCCGACCCACTCCTCCGCACCGTCCGCGAAACGCTGGTGCTTCCAGATCGGCACCTCCGACTTCAAGGTGTCGATCAGCGCCCGCGAGGCGTCGAAGGCAACGCCGCGGTGGCTGGCCGTGGTCGCGACGATGACGGCGATGTCCCCGATCTCCAGGTGTCCGACGCGGTGTACGGCGACGAGCCCGTGCACGTCGTGGGCCCCCGCCACGCGGTCGCAGACGTCGCGCAACCGGTCCAGGGCCGTCGGATGGGCGCTGTAGTCGAGCGAGGTGACGCCCTGCCCGCCGTCGTGGTCGCGGACGCGGCCGACGAACAGGGTCAGCCCGCCGGCGGCCTCGTCGTCGAGGGCGCGCACGACCTCGTCGACGTCGAGAGGCTCGTCCCGGATCTCGACGAGCCGAACGGCGGTGTGCGGTGAGGCCTGGGTCATGCTCCGAGTGTAGTTATCGTGCTGGGCCCGGTGAGTACGGTTGAGGCATGAGCAACACACCCGGTGACGGCCCGGACGAGCAGAACCCCTTCAAGGGCACCCCCTTCGAGCAGCTGTTCAGCGGCCTCGCCGGAGGCCTCGGCGGCGCCGGCGCAGGGATGCCCGACCTGAGCGCGCTGATGAGCCAGATGCAGGCCTTCATGCAGCCCCACGACGGCCCGGTCAACTGGGCGGTCGTCACCGACACCGCGCGCAAGGTCTCGGCGCAGGAGGCGGACCCCACGCCCAGCCAGGCCCAGCGCGACGCGGTGGCGGACGCCGTGCGGCTGGCCGACCACTGGCTCGACGAGGCGACCGAATTCCCGTCCGGGGTGAGCACCACCGCGGCGTGGAGTCGCGCCGAGTGGATCGTGGAGACCACCGACGTCTGGAAGCGCCTCGTCGAGCCGATCGCCGGCTCTGCGGTCGGCGCCCTCGGCAACGCCCTGCCCGAGGAGGCCCGGGCGATGGCCGGTCCGCTGCTGGGCATGCTCGGCAAGGCCACCGGCGCGATGGTCGCCTCCCAGGTCGGCCAGGGTGTGGGCGCGCTGTCGAGCGAGGTGCTCGGCGCGTCCGACATCGGACTCCCCCTCGGCCCCGACGGCAAGGCCGCGCTGCTGCCCGCCAACGTCGACGCGTTCGCGGCCGAGCTGGATGTCAGCGCCGACGACGTCCTGCTCTACCTCGCGCTCCGCGAGGCCGCCCACCAGCGTCTGTTCGCCAACGCGCCGTGGCTGCGCGAGCACCTCATCGGTGCGGTGACGGCCTACGGCCAGGGCATCGAGATCAACACCGCCGGCATCGAGGAGAAGCTCCGCGAGATCGACCCCACCAACCCGATGGCGATGCAGTCGGCCATGGAGGGCGGGCTCTTCGACCTCGCCAAGTCGCCCGCCCAGCAGGCCGCGCTCGAGCGCCTCGAGATCACGCTCGCGCTCGTCGAGGGCTGGGTCGACGAGGTCGTCTCCCAGGCGACCGAGACCCGGATGCCCACCGCCGCCAAGCTGCAGGAGACCGTCCGCCGCCGCCGCGCGGCCGGCGGCCCGGCCGAGGACGCGTTCGCCGCGCTCGTCGGCCTCGAGCTGCGTCCCCGCCGCCTGCGCGACGCCTCCACGCTGTGGGGCTCGTTGCGCACCCGCCAGGGCACCGAGGCCCGCGACGGCGTGTGGATGCACCCCGACCTGCTCCCGACGGCCGCCGACCTCGACGACCCGCTCGGGTTCCGGGAGGACGCCGCGTCGCCGGAGTCGCTGTCGGACGAGGACTTCGACGCCGGGCTGCGCGAGCTGCTCGACGGACCGGCCGACCCCGGCCCGGACGCACAGCCCGACGAGTGATCCACGACGACGCGCTCGCCCTGCTGGCGAGCTGGACCCCACCGAGCCCCCACGACGAGACGCTGCGCGATCGCTACCTCGCGCACCTGCGCTCCCGGCCCGACGGACTGCTGAAGTCCTGCTTCCCCGACCACCTGACCGCGGGGGTGATCGTCGTGTCACCCGACGCCAGCGCCGTACTCCTCAACCACCACCGCAAGGCCGATGCGTGGCTGGCCTTCGGCGGCCACATCGAGCCCGGCGACGCGACGCTGGCCGCGGCGGCACGGCGCGAGCTGGTGGAGGAGTCCGGGTTGACGGTCTTCGACTTCGACCCGACGCCGCTCTCGCTCGACGAGCACGCCGTGGACTTCTGCTCCGACCGCGGCACCGTCCACCACCTCGACGTCCGGTTCGTGGCCACCACGGTCCCCGACGACGAGCACGTGGTCAGCGACGAGTCGCTCGACGTGCGCTGGTGGCCGGTCGACGCGCTGCCGCAGACCTTCGACGACATGTATCGCCTGATCGACGCGGCGATCACCCGCGTCGCTCAGTCGATCTTGCCGCTGTCGCCGTCATAGCCGTCGGGCAGCTCGAGGCGCGCGGCTGACGACCAGCCGGCGAGGTAGCCCTTGGCGCGCTCGGACTTGGGGTAGCGGTCCACCCAGGCCCAGAACTCCGGCCCGTGGCCGGGCTCGAGCAGGTGCGCCAGCTCGTGGATGAGCACGTAGTCCACGACCCACGACGGCATCTGCTGGAGCCGCGCGGACAGGCGGATCGACCGCTCGCCGGGTGTGCACGAGCCCCAGCGCGACTTCTGGTTGGAGACCCAGCGGACGCTCGAGGGCGTGGCCAGGCCGCCGAGCCAGGTGTCGTTGAGGGTGGTCGCACGGGCCAGCAGCTCCTCGTCGCTCGGCTTGCGCCGCGACTCCTTGCGCTCGATGCGCGCCACCATGTCCGCGACCCACTTGGCCTCCTCGCGCTTGCTCATCGAGGCGGGGATGAGCACCACGATGACGTCGCCCTCGCGGTAGGCCGACACCGTCCGGCGCCGCCGCTTGGAGCGGCGGACCTCGACCTCAGCCATGGTTCGCCCACTCGAGCAGCCGTTCGCGCGGCCACGTGTTGACGATCCGGTCGGCGTCGATGCCCGCCTCCTCGGCGCGCTCGCAGCCGTAGTCGAGCATGTCGAGCTGGCCGGGCGCGTGTGCGTCGGAGTCGATCGAGAACAGGCAGCCGAGGTCGCGGGCGAGCTCCAGCAGCTCGGTCGGTGGGTCGCGCCGCTCTGGACGGGAGTTGATCTCGACCGCGGTGTCGTTGTCGCGGCACGCCTCGAACACGGCGCGGGCGTCGAACTGGCTCTGCTTGCGGGTGCCGCGGTTGCCCGTCACCAGGCGCCCGGTGCAGTGCCCCAGCACGTTGGTGCGCGGGTTGCGTACGGCGCCGATCATCCGTCGCGTCATCGCATCGGCGTCCATGGCCAGCTTGGAGTGGACGCTCGCCACACGCACGTCCAGCTGGGCGAGCAGCTCATCGGTCTGGTCGAGGGAGCCGTCGTCGAGGATGTCGACCTCGATCCCCTTGAGCAGGGTGAACGCGCCACCGAGGTGCGCGTTGATCGCCTCGACCACGCCGAGCTGGCGGGTCAGGCGCTCGGCGCTGAGGCCGCGGGCCACCTTGAGGCGTGGCGAGTGGTCGGTGAGCACGAGGTAGTCGTGGCCCAGCTCCATCGCGGTCATCGCCATCTCCTCGATGGGCGAACCGCCGTCGGACCAGTCGGAGTGGGAGTGGCAGTCGCCGCGCAGCCGGGCGCGGAGCTCGCGTCCGCCGCTGGCCAGCGGCCCGGCGTGCTCTGCCTCGAGGGCGGCGAGACGGGCTGGCACCACCCCGCGGCACGCGTCGGCGATGACGGCGGCCGTGCTCGGTCCGATGCCGGCCAGGTCGGTCAGCGTGCCGGCCTCCGCCCGCGCGGTGACCTCGTCGCCGCCGAGCGGCAAGATCACGGCGGCGGCCGAGCGGAAGGCCTGGATGCGACGGGTGTCCTCGCGGGCGCGCTCGAGCAGGAAGGCGATGCGCCGCAGTGCGGCGACCGGCCCACCGGCGTACTCACTCATCGCGTCTCTCGCTCTCTGCCTCGTGGGCGGCACAGATTTCGGTCCACAGGCCGCTGCTCATCATTGTGGCTGGTCACAGGGTCGGTACGCCGGGTGGCCGGGCGTGTCCCCCACAACCTCGTCCCCCGCACGACACAGGTTGTCCCCCGCTCCTGCCTGGTCATGCACACGTTGTCCACAGGCCACTCCACAGCCGTGGAGGGACCCGCATTGACCGCGCCGACCGGTGTCTCATAGGTTTGCCCCAGATGAGGCCCTCGGCCTGTCGGGCTCGACCAGCGTGGGGAAGCGCTCGGTCGGACGCCAGCGGATCGAGGGCCTCTTCTACGTCCGGCTCAGGAGCCGTTGAACTCGGGCGCCCGCTTCTCCTGGCTGGCCCGGATGCCCTCCTGGAGGTCGGCGGTCGCCAGCGTCATCGGCTGGGCCAGCGCCTCCCACTGCAGGGCGCTCTCGAAGTCGGCGTGCCCGCCGTCGGCCAGCGCGATCTTGGTGAGCCGGGTCGCGATCGGCGCGTTGGCGGCGATGTCGGCGGCCACGGCGAGCATCTCGTCCTCGAAGGACGCGCTGTCGATCACCCGCGAGACCAGGCCGATGCGCAGCGCCTCCTCGGCCTCCACCACTCGGCCGGTGAGCAGCAGGTCTCGCGCGTGCGCGTGGCCCACGACGGTGGGCAGGAGGAAGGTCCCCGCCATCCCGGCGTGCATGCCCAGCTTGACGAACGGCACGCCGAGCTTGGCCCCGGTCGCGGCGTAGCGGACGTCGCACGCGAGCGCGAGGCAGAGCCCGGCGCCGATGGCGTGGCCGTTGATGGCCGCGATCGTCGGCACCTCGAGCTTCCGGATCGAGAGCCAGGCCCGGTAGAAGGGCAGCATGCGGTTGCGGAGGTGGTCGACGCTCGCGTCGGGTTCGCTGGAGAGCCAGCCCGTGTTGCCGCCCGAGCAGAACGCCGGGCCCGCACCGGTCACCACGACGGCCCGCACGGACCGGTCGGCGGCGATGTCGTCGATGGCCCGCGCCCACGAAGCGGTCATCTCGTCGCTCATCGCGTTGCGCATGTCGGGGTTGTCGAGGGTGAGCCGGACGACGCCGGGAGAAGGTCGATCGAGGCGGAGATCGGTGTAGGCGGCCGTATTGTCAGACATGGGCGCCACCCTACTGATCTCGCGTGTTGAGCCGGTGCGGGAGCGCGCTTGGCGTAATGTCGATCGCGGACCAGCGGCCCCACGCCGCACGTCCCCGACGGGCTTCCCCACCAATCCCGTCGTGACGAGGCGAGAAAACAAGGAGGCCGTCATGGCGGAGACCTGGAGCGGCGAGTTCTACTGCGTCAAGTGCAAGGAGAAGCGCGAGGCGGAGGGCGAGGTCAGGGTCAACGACAAGGGCACCCGGATGGCCAAGGCCGTCTGCCCCGTCTGCAGCACCAACCTCAACCGCATCCTCGGCAAGGCATGACCTGCACCCCCTGAGCTGAGCAGTCGGCGGCGTCACCCTCGCGGTGGCGCCGCCGCTGCCATTTCCCCGCCTGTGGATGAGCGGGTGCGGGCCGGGCCCGACCTTGCTTGAGTGTCGTCATGGCCTCGACGTCGACCCGGATCCGGGCACAGCTGCACGCGCCGCCCACCTACCTCCCCCACGTCAGTACGGTCGCCGAGCTGGCCGGCCTGCGCCCGACTCCGACCGCCGGCGTCGCCCTCCTCGTCGCCGACCGCGACGAGCCCGCGATGACGGACCGGTGGGCGGTCGACTCGCTCCCCCACCTGGTCGTGCGCCTCGGTGCCGGGTCGGTCCGCGTCGGTCCCTTCGTGCACCCCGGGGTGACCGCCTGCCTGCACTGCCTGACGGTCGGTGGCCTGGTGGTCGACTCCCGACCCGCGGCGTACGGCGATGTGGACCCGGCCCTGATGAGCATCGCCCTGGCCTGGGCGGTGCGTGACCTCGCGACCTGGCAGGCCGGTGGGCTCCCGACCACGTGGTCGACCACGGTGCTGCTCGGCGCCGACCTGCGCCCCGAGGTCACCCGCTGGCCGCGGCACCCGCACTGCGGCTGCTCCTGGGGGCTGGGCGTCGACGTCGGCTGACCGCGCCCCTCACCACCAGGCGCTGTCCAGCTTGCCCTCGATCGCGCGCAGGTGGGTGCGCGAGCACTCGTCGCAGTAGGTGCGCTGGCGGCCGTTCTCGACCGACGTCGTCCAGGTCAGGGTCTCGGCCTCCTCGGCCTGCCGTCCGCAGAAGTCGCAGCTTCGCATGCTCGCAGGCTACGCCCCACGGCGTGCGGGGGTGCCCCGAAATCGCCAGAACCGACACGACCGGGTGGTCGTGCCGGTTCTGCTGCATCACCCGCGATCAGGGCGAGCCCCCGTTGGTTCGAGCTCAGGCTAGATCGCGCGGGCGAGGGCGAGACGCGCCTGCTGCGCGGCCTGTTCGGCCTTGCGGCTCAAGCGACGAGCCAGGGCCAGCTGGTGGCCGCGTCGCAGGTTCTGCGCCTCTCCCAGGCGCGCGGCCATCTGTGCGCGCGCCAGGTCTTCCTGCATCGTGTACATGTGAGTGTCCTTCGTGAAAGTTGTGTTCATGGCTGGGTAGAGCTCCGGTTGGATCGTGAGAAGGTGCCGACGAGCGTCACGCTGCGGCTTCGGTCTTGCGGGGTCGACCGCGGGGACGCTTGCGCGGGATCACCACGCCCTGCAAGAAGAGCTCGCCGCCCCAGACGCCCCACGGCTCGCGCCGTTCGAGGGCGCCGCTGAGGCACATCGCCTGGACCGGGCAGTCCTGGCACAGGGTCTTGGCGTACTCCACATCGGACGGGGACTCGGCAAACCACAGCTCTGCGTCGTTGGTGCGGCAGGGCAGCAGCTCGTCATCCACCTCGGCAGCCGCGTCGTGGAGGTCGCCCAGATCACCCTGGACGGCTTCATCGGCTCGGTTGCGGTCGAGAACACTGATGGTCATGTGTGTCACCTCCTTCTCGTTGACCTGATCGCTGGTGCAGAAAATTCTGGGATCGAGGTCCGCGGCCCTTGAGAAACACAAAGGCCGCGAATCCCGGTGGGGATCCGCGGCCTGGAGGTGAGCCGATTCAGTGTTGTCAACTGATCGGCGGACTCCAGGCGTCAGATCCGGTCGTGCCGTAGGCGGCAGCGAGGCCCGTCACGCGGACAGCGGCGACCCGGCCGCGCCCGACGTGGGAGGTCGGAGCGCAAATGGGCATGCCAAAGTCCGGCGTGAGCGCCGGCTTCTGCCAGGTGATGTTCTTCATGCGGTCCACCTCCTCAGGTGATGGGGCGCCGACCGGTGTCAGTGGTCGTGGTGCGCGACGGGTGATGGGAACAAAAGTAGCGGCTGCTCCGTGTAATGGGCAAACCATTTTATGGGTATTTCTTCAGATTTCTTTTCCGGCCAGGACGGCGAGCACGTCGTCGCCGTACTTCGCCAGCTTGGAAGCCCCGACTCCGCTGATCTTGAGCAGTCCGCGCTCGTCGCTGGGGCAGTGCTCGGCGATCAGCTGGAGGGTCGCGTCGGTGAACACGACGAAGGCCGGCACGCTGTCGTCGGCGGCCCGCGCCAGCCGCCACTCACGCAGGCGCTCGAAGAGTGCCTCGTCGTAGGAGGCCGGGCAGTCGCTGCAGCGGCCGATCTTCTTCTCCGACGGTGACGCCAGCGCTCCCCCGCACTCGCGGCAGTGCCGTGCCTTGCGGTTGCGGCTCACGCTCGTGGACACCGCGGCCGAGCGCTCGACCTCGGCCACGCCGTTGAGGAAGCGCGACGGCTTGCGCGAGCCACGGCCGCCGGGGTTGCGGGCCAGCGACCACGAGATGGCGAGGTGCTTGCGGGCCCGGGTGACGCCGACGTAGAGGAGACGGCGCTCCTCCTCGATCGCGGCCGGGGTGTCGGCGTAGGTGATGGGGAGGGTGCCGTCCTGCATGCCGCACAGGAACACCGCGTCCCACTCCAGGCCCTTGGCGGTGTGAAGCGTGGCGAGGGTGACGCCGTCGGCCAGCGGCGCGTGCTGCTCGGCTGCTCGGCGGTCGAGGTCGTCGACGAGATCGCCCAGCTCGGCACCCGGGTGCTCGCGGACGAACTCGGCCGCCTGGTCGACCAGTGCCTGCAGGGACTCCCAGCGGTTGCGGGTCTCGCCCCGGGTGCTGGGCGGCTCGGTGTTCCACCCCATCCCGGACAAGGTGGCCTGCACCAGCTCGACGACCGAGCCCTCGGCCTGTCCCGAGCGGGCGGTGCCACGGAGCAGGGTGACGGCCTGCCGGACCTCGGCCCGGTCGAAGAAGCGGGCGGCGCCGCGGACGACGTAGGGGATCTTGCGCTGGGTCAGCGCGTCCTCGAAGGTCTCGGACTGCGCGTTGATCCGGAACAGGATCGCGATCTCGCCGGCCGGGATGCCGGCGGAGCGCAGGGTGGCGATCTTGTCCGCGGCGGCCGCTGCCTCGGCGACCTCGTCGGGGTGGGCGCGGTAGGTGACCTCGGGCCCTGCCGGCTGCTGGGCGAGCAGCTCGACTCCCTTGCTGGGCGTGCCGGCCAGCATCTGGTTGGCGGCGCCGACGATCTGCGGCGTCGAGCGGTAGTTGCGGACCAGCTCGACCGACGTCGCGGCAGGGAACTTCTTGCCGAAGTCGCGCAGGTAGGAGGCGTTGGCACCGGCGAAGGAGTAGATCGTCTGGGCGGGGTCGCCGACCACGCAGATCTCGTCGCGCCCACCCAGCCACAGGTCGAGCAGCGCCGACTGGAGTGGCGACACGTCCTGGAACTCGTCGACGACGAGCCACTTGTACTGGCGGCGGACCTGGGCCGCGACCGCCTCCTCGTCGGCCAGCAGGCCAGCTGCGAAGAGCAGCACGTCCTCCATGTCCATGCGGGTCTGGCCGCGCTTGATCTCCTCGTAGCCCTGGTAGATCCGGGCGACCGAGTCGGCGTCGAGGTGGGAGACGGAGCGGCCGCGCTGGTCGGCCACCCGCGCGTAGTCGTCGGGCGAGACGTTGCTGACCTTGGCCCACTCGACCTCGCTGGCGAGGTCGCGCAGCGTCGCCTGGTCGGTCTGGACCCGCTGTCGCCTGGCCGCCCCGGCGAGCAGGCCGATCTTGGAGTCGATCAGCTCGGGCAGCTCGTGGCCGTGCACGCGCGGCCAGAAGTAGCGCAGCTGGCGCAGGGCGGCGGAGTGGAAGGTCCGGGCCTGCACGCCGCCGGCGCCGAGGGTGCGGAGCCGGCCTCGCATCTCGCCGGCCGCGCGCGTCGTGAAGGTGACCGCGAGCACCTCGGTCGGCGCGTAGACCCCGGTCGCGACGCCGTAGGCGATGCGGTGGGTGATCGCCCGGGTCTTGCCCGTCCCGGCGCCGGCGAGCACGCGCACCGGACCGCGGATGGCCTCTGCAACCTGGCGCTGCTCGGGGTCGAGAGCGGCCAACAGCTCATCGGGCGTGGGCATCGGTGCGGAACAACTCCAATGGGTGGAAGGTTGGGCTCTACGAACACCCGAAACCCTAGACGTCAGGACGGACAACTCCTCATGAGCGAGTCGAGCTTCACGATGTACAGCACTCCCTGGTGTGGCTACTGCCACCGGCTCAGGGGACAGCTCGACCGCGAGGGGATCACCTACGAGGTCGTCGACATCGAGCAGACGCCCGACGCAGCCTTCATCGTGGAGCAGGCCAACAACGGCAACCAGACCGTGCCGACGCTGGTGTTCGCCGATGGGTCGGCCCAGACCAACCCGTCCCTGGCCCAGGTCAAGGCCAAGCTCGCGTCGCTGGCCTGATCAGCAGCGCGACTGCAGCGTCGCGACCCCCGAGCCGGTCAGGTCGGCGCAGGCAGCGCCGCGCCCGGTCATGGCCATCAGGAGGTCGATCCCGCGACCTCGCACGGTCGTGCCCGCGCCGTACTGCCAGTCCTGGTCCGTGGCGGCGAGCGAGAGCCCGTCGATACGGCGCTTGGCGCCGATCAGCAGGTTGGAGCGCTTGAAGAAGTCGAGGCACAGCGCGACGGCCTCGGCGGGGTAGTCGTGGCTGATCCCGAGCGGGCGCCGGATGTCCTCGGCGTGGATGAGCGTCTCGCCCAGCCACGAGGTCCGGGGTCCGGGCGGCGACTTCCTCGACCCCTGGATCGCACGGAAGTTGGCGAGCGTCTCCGCCGCCGTCAGCCCGTGGTGACGCACGATCCCCCGCTCGGTGAACTCCCCGAAGCGGAAGCCGCTGGCCACCATTCCGCCCACGAAGCGGGCGGGACCCGTGTGAGCGGTGCTGGTCATGTGCGCCAGCGTGTGGTGGACCGTCCACTCGTGGTTGAGCGAGGGGGTGTCCCACTGCTCCGCGGAGATGCCGGCCAGGTCGTCAGCGAGGGCGCCTCGTTCGGCTGCCACGGTCTGCCACACGTCGATCATGGGCCGGAGCGTAGATCACCAGCCGTCGACCAGTGACTCCCCCAGCCAGCTCTCCATCAACGACGACGAGATCGAGACACCGCTCGGCACCCGGATGCTGTCGGTGGTCTCGCCCCGCAGGTCGGCTCGGCTGAACCAGCGCGCCTCGGCGAGCTCGGTGCCGTCGACCTCGATCTCGTGGGTGAGAGCCCGCGCGGTGAACCCCAGCATCAGGCTCCCCGGCAGCGGCCACGGCTGGTTGCCGAAGTAGGCGACGTCGCCGACGAGCACGCCCGTCTCCTCCATCACCTCGCGCCGGACGGCGTCCTCGAGCGTCTCGCCCGGCTCGCAGAAGCCGGCCAGCGTGGAGAACCTGCCCTCGGGCCAGCTCGCCTGCCGCCCGAGCAGGATCCTCTCCTCGTCGCTGCCCGGCTCCCCCGAGGTGACGGCCATGATCACCGCCGGGTCGGTGCGCGGGAACTGCGACTTCCCGCACGCGGTGCACGTCAGCTCGTGACCGGCATGGGTCGACTCGAGCCCGCCGCCGCAGCGAGGACAGAACCGGGTCGCCCAGTGCCACTCGGCGAGACCGATCGCGTGGAAGAGCCACGGGATCTCGGCGGCCAGGGACTCCTCCCCCGCCACCAGCCGCGGGAAGAGCCCGCGCAACCCGATCCACTCGTCCCGCTCACCCGGCACGTCGCCGGGGTCGGCGATCACCGCGAACCGGGTCACGCCGTCGGCGTGGCCCAGCAGGACGCGGCGTCCCTCGGGCGCCTCGGCGGGCTTGATCCAGTGCACCGCCCCGTCGACCGGGCGCAGCCTCGTCCCGGCGAGCACCAGCACCCGCGTCGACTCCTCCGCCCACCGCTCGGCCAGCCAGGCCTCGTCCGTGCGGCGCATCCCCTCCCGGTCGTGCGCGTGGGCCGACAGGGCGACGTGGGGCAGCTCGCGGGTCACGGGTCCTAGGGTGCCATCCATGAGCATCCACATCTCCGCCCAGCCCGGTGACATCGCGCCGGTCGTCCTGATGCCCGGCGACCCGTTGCGCGCGAAGTGGATCGCCGAGACGTTCCTCGACGACGCCGAGTGCTACAACGAGGTGCGCGGCATGCTCGGCTTCACCGGCACCTGGCGCGGCCGCCCGGTCTCGGTGCAGGGCTCCGGCATGGGCCAGCCGTCGCTGGCGATCTACGTCAACGAGCTGTTGCGCGACTACGGCGTCGAGTCGATCGTCCGGGTCGGTTCGTGCGGGGCGCTCACGGAGAAGGTCGCGGTCCGCGACGTCATCCTGGCGAGCGGTGCCTGCACCGACTCCTCGATGAACACGCACCGCTTCGGCGGCTACGACTACGCCCCGGTGGCCGACTTCGGCCTGTTGCGTCGCGCGTACGACGCCGCGCTGGCCATGCCCGACGTCACGACCCACGTCGGGCTCATCATGTCCAGCGACTCGTTCTACTCGCCGCGACCCGAGCTGGTGAAGCCGATGGTCGACCACGGCGTGCTCGCCGTGGAGATGGAGGCGAGTGCGCTCTACACGCTCGCAGCGGCGTACGACCGGAAGGCGCTGGTCGTGTGCACGGTCAGCGACCACATCGTCACCGGTGAGGAGACCACCTCGACGGAGCGCGAGCAGACCTTCGGCGCCATGGTCGAGATCGCGCTCTCGGCTGCTCTGGAGGACTGAGCCGGGCTCAGCCCGAGACCAGCCCCTCGAGCTCGGCGCGACCCGGCAAGGAGTCGGGCTCGACCGTGCGCCCGGTCCGGACGTAGTGGAAGGCCGCGCGCACCGAGGCCAGCGGCAGGTCGTGGATCTCGGCCCAGGCGAGGCGGTAGACCGCGAGCTGGAGCGGGTCGGCGGTCTCGTTGCGGCTGGTCTTCCAGTCGACGATCAGGAAGGTCCCGTCGTCCTCGCGGTAGACCGCGTCGATCCGCCCGCGAACCACCTGCCCGGCCAGCACCAGCGCGAACGGCGCCTCCACGGAATGGGGTGCGCGGTCGGCGAAGGGGCCGTCCTCGAAGCTGCGGATGACGTCGCGCAGCTCCCCCGCGTCGTCGATGCCGGCGTCGGCACGCCCCCAGAGGTCGTCGGGCTCGATCAGCGCCTGCTGGCCGAAGCGCGCCTCGACCCACGCGTGGAAGTCGGTGCCGAAGCGGGCCTGGTGTGACGGCGGCCGCGGCATCGGCCTGGCCAGCTCACGAGCGAGCGCGTCGGGATCGTCGTGCAACCGGCCCAGCGCGGTGGCCGACAGGCTCGACGGCAACGGCACCGACACGTCCGTGGCACGAGCAGCCCTGGCCTCGGCCAGCAGCTGGGCGAGGTCGTCGTCCCAGTCGGCGACGCGCGCCGACTCGACCAGGTCGAGACCGGTGTCGGGAGCCGTCGGGTCGCTGGCGCGGACGAGCTCGGCCGCGGCCAGCCGACGCCGGGCCTCCTCGCCGGGACCCGGCACCGGCCAGGGGCGCGACGGGTCGACGTCGTCGTTGGGGTTGGGCGGACGCCCGGCAGGCTTGTCGAGCCACGCTCCGACGGGGGCGCCCCACTCGTCCAGCTGCTCGCGCACGACCTGCTGGTAGGCGGAGGGCCCGAACGGAGTCGCCCGCTGGGCCCAGACGTAGGACGTGACGGCGAGGTGGTGGGCGGCGCGGGTGAACGCGACATAGCCCAGGCGGAGCTCCTCCTCGGCGTCGTGCTCGCGGGTCGCGGCGCGGTAGGCGTCGAGGGCCGCCTTGTCGTGGCCCTGCAGCTGAGGCTGGTCGGCGCGGTCGCCGCGCAGCGGTGCGGGCAGCACAGCCGGCGACGACGTCCACAAGGTGCGCGAGCGGTTGCTCGGGAAGCGTGTCTCACCGACACCGACGCAGAACACCGAGGACCACTCGAGCCCCTTGGCGCGGTGGACGGTCAACAGCTTGACCGAGTCGGCGGCCGTGGGCGTGGCCACGTCGAGCCCGTTGCCCTGGTCGTCCTCGGCGGTGAGGTAGGCGAGCAGCGCCGGCAAGGTGACGTCGCCGTCGACGGACTGGAACTCCGCGACGGCCTTCACGAAGAGGTCGAGGTTGTCGCGACGAGCCGCTGCGGCCGGCGCGGTCGCCGAGGCGAGCTCGACGTCGACACCCGTGGTGTCGATGACCCGGCGGACGACGTCGAGCAGCGGGTCGCCGACATGGCTGCGGAGTCGCCGCAGCTCGCCGGCCAGCAGCTCGAAGCGCTCGCGGGCCTCGGGCGAGTAGGGCGCGTCACCCGGGTCGGCGAGGGCGTCGCTGAGGGCCGGCAGCTCGGAGACGTCCACGCCGTCGGCGATCCGGAGCAGCTGCTGGGCGATCGAGGCTGCGTCGCCACGGTTGCGACCGCCGCCGATCTCGCCGGCGCGCTGGGCGAGCAACCGCAGGTCGCGTGGCCCGATGGCCCACCGGGGACCGGCCAGCAGGGTCAGCATCGCGGAGTTGGCGGTGACGTCGTGGAGCAGCGACAGGGTCGCGACGACCTCGGCCACCTCCGGCAGCCGGATCAGCCCGGAGAGGCCGACGATCTCCACCGGGATGCCCGCACCGGTCAGGGCGTCGTAGACCTCCTCGGCCTGGGCGTTGTCGCGGCTGAGCACCCCGATCTCGGCCCACGGGGTGCCGGCGTCGTGCACGCCGTGCACGGCCCGGGCGAGCCACTCGAGCTCGTCGACGGCACGCTCGAAGACGTGCGTCTCGACCACGCCGTCGGGGGTGCCGTCCGGCGCCCGGAGCCTGGCCACCTTGTCGCCGTACGTCGCCAGCAGCGGCTCGGCCAGACGGTTGGCGACGTCGAGGATGCGGCGATCGGAGCGTCGGTTGACCGTCAGCGGCAGCCGGCCGGGCTCGCCGTCGGCGGCCGGGAACGTCTCCGCGAAGTTGAGGATGTTGGAGACCGAGGCACCACGCCAGCCGTAGATCGCCTGGTTGGGGTCGCCGACGGCCATGACCGGGTGGCCGAGGCCGGACTCACGGTCGGGGCCGGAGAAGAGCCGCGCGAGCATGGTGGCCTGGGCCACCGAGGTGTCCTGGTATTCGTCGAGCAGGACGACCTTGAACCGGGACCGCTCCACCACCCCGACGTCGGGCTGCTGGGCGACCAGCCGGGCCGCCAGCGCGATCTGGTCGCCGAAGTCCATCAGGCCCAGGTCGGCCTTGAGCCGGCGATAGCCGCCCACGAGCTCGAGCAGCTCCGCGCGCCGGTCGAGGGCGTTGACGGCCTTGTCGATCGCGTCGAGGTAGGTCTTGCGGGCCTTGCCCTGCATCTCCTCCGCCCGGGCGAGCTCGAAGCCGCGCCGGGCCTCGCCGTCGACCCGCCGCACGTCGTCGGCCTCCACGAGGTGCTCACTCATCGCCCCGTCGAGGGCGAGCAGGTTTTGGATGACGGTCGCCGGGTGGTCGGAGAGCAGCTCGATGCGACCGGTGAAGCGGTCGATCACCCGGGCACCGAGCTGGTAGCGCGATGCATCCGAGACGACGCGGGTGTCGGGCTCGTGGCCGATGCGCAGGCCGTGATCGGTCAGCAGGTTGCCGGCATAGGCGTGGTAGGTCGCCACCACGGGTTCGAGCACGTCCTCGCCGTCGTCGACGACCGACTGGTCGAGGAGGCCGGCCTTGGTCAGGGCGAGGTTGATCCGGCTGCGCAGCTCGGCGGCGGCCTTGGTGGTGAAGGTGAGCCCGAGGACCTCCTCGGGCCGGACCAGGCCGGTCGCGACGAGGTAGACGACGCGCTGGGCCATGAGGGTGGTCTTGCCGCTGCCGGCGCCGGCCACCACGACGGTGGGTCGCAGCTCGGCGGTGATCGCCTCCCACTGCTCCGGGCTCGGGGCGTGGCCGCCCATCAGGGCCTGCAGGTCGGCGGGGGTGTCGAGTCGGATCGGGGTCGCGGCGTTCACTGGACGGTCACCGAGCCTGCGCCCTTGGCCGGGCAGATCGAGACGAAGGTGCACTCACGGCAGTGCTGGCCGGGCACTGCGGGGAACGTCTCCTCGCGGACGAGGGTGGCTGCGCGGGCGAGCCCTGCTCGCAGCACGGCACGCTCGGGTCCGTCGTCGGCATGCGTCTCCTGGACCTGGACCTTGGCCGTCGTCGTGTCGTCCTGGAGGCCGAGCTGGACCAGCTCGGCGCCGCCGGAGCGCGTGGGCCGTCCGAGGCGCTCGTCGAGGGCGCCGGCGTCCACGGCGTACTGGTAGAGGGCGAGCTGGAGGTTGCCCTTGACCGCCGGTGCGGTCGGGGCCCCGCGACTGGTCTTGAAGTCGACCACGACGACCTCGCCGTCGGCGGTGAGCTCGAGCCGGTCGGCGGTGCCGTTGAGGGCAATCTCCTGCCCGTCGACCTCGACCACGGTCTTGAACCGCGTCTCCGAGTCGACGAACTCGCGCGGGTTGGAGCGGTGCCACTCCACGAAGCGGGTCAGGGCCTTGCGGATGCGGTCGTGCTCGCGCTTGCGCGACCACGGCGTGCGGAACGCGAGCCGTCCCCAGACCGCGTCGACCTCGAGCATCAGGACGTCGACGTCGGCGGCGAGCTCCCGGGTCGCCACCCGCTCCGCGAGCGCGTGCACGATCTGCCCCACGTTGGCGGCCTGGTGGGCGGCCGAGACGCCCCCCGCCTCCCGGGCGAAGAACCACTGGGCGGGGCACGTCAACAGGGACTCGAGCATGCTCGCCGAGACCGGCACCGGCCGGTCGGGGTCGCGCACCGGTCGTGGGGACCTGGTCGCGGAGCGGGTGCCCCACCAGGAGGCCGGGTCGGCCTGCGGCACGAGCTGGCGACCGCCGACCTCCTCGGCGGCCAGCGCCGCGAGCCGGCGCGCCGCGGCCTCGCGCAGCGGCGGTGAGGTGGCCGGGTCGGCGGCGGTCCGGCGCAGCTCGGCCACCAGCCCGCCGAGGGACAGCGGCCGGGGCGGGCGGCCGTCGCGGTGGACCGGACTGATCTCGAGCTCGGCCAGGAAGCGTGAGGGCTGCTCGCCCTCGTCATCGGTCGACCGCACGGCCGTGACGACCAGGCGCTTGCGGGCGCGGGTGCAGGCGACGTAGAAGAGGCGGCGCTCCTCCATCAGCAGGGCCCGGGCGGTGACGGGAGGCACGAGGTCGGGCGCACCCGACGGGTCGAGGCCGATGCGGTCGGCACCCAGCAGGCTGGAGCGACGACGCAGGTCGGGCCAGCCCTCCTGCTGCACGTGGGCGACGACGACGAGCTCCCACTCGAGGCCCTTGGACCGGTGGGCTGTCAGCAGCCGCACCGCCGAGCCACGCACCCCGCGCTCGGCGAGCGTGTCGCCGGGGATCTGCTGGGCGATGAGGTTGGCGAAGAAGGCTCCGACGCCGACGTGGTCGCGGTGCTCGACCGCGCGGGCCGCCACCTCGAAGAGCGCGCAGATCGAGTCGAGGTCCTTGTGGGCGCGGCGGGCGCCGGCACCGCCCTGGTCGACCTGGCGGCGCAGCCGCTCCGGCCAGCCGGTGCCCGACCAGAGGTGCCAGAGCACGTCCTCGACGCCGGCGCGCTGCTCGAGCAGCGCCGAACCCGAGCGCAGCAGGGCGGCCAGGGCACGGCAGCGCTCGACCTCCGGGCCGTCGAGGCCGGACAGGAAGTCGTCGGCGACGACCGCGAGCCGCAACAGCTCGCGGCTCGTGCGCGGCGCGTCACCGGCCTTGTCGCGCGCACGCAGGCGGCGCACGAGCGCGCGCAGGTCACCCGCGTCGAGCCCGCCGAGCGGGGAGAGCAACAGGGACTCGATGCGTCCCGGGTCGAGGAAGTCGGGCGAGTCGGGGTCGGTGTTGTCGAGGTTGACCACCGCGCGGAGCCCGTCGAGCAGCGGGAGCACGGCCGGGTCACGCACGAGCGGCACGTCGTCGGAGGCGACCTCGACCGGCACCCCGGCGGCGGCGAGGGCGCGGCGCAACGGCGGGATGGAGGCCTGGCCGGACCGGACGAGGACGGCCATCTGCGACCAGTCGATGCCGTCCTCGAGGTGAGCGCGGCGCAGCAGGTCGGCGAGGTGCTCGGACTCGGCGCGGTCGGTGTCGAAGGTGTGCACCTCGACCCGGCCGTCGCCGTGGGGCCCGGGCACGGCCTCCGGGGTCAGGAACGCCTCGCGCGCCTCAGGACCGATGCTGCCGGTCAGCGGCAGCCTCGCCGCGATCCGGCCGGCCGCGAGCAGCAGGCGCGGCCCGAACCGGCGCGTGCGCCGCAGGACCAGGACCGGGGCCCGCTCCCCCGCCGCCGTCGGGAACTGGCCGGGGAAGTCGAGGATGCCGCGCACGTCGGTACCGCGGAAGCCGTAGATCGACTGGTGGGGATCACCGACCACCGTGAGGTTGCGCCCGTCCCCGGCCAGCGCACGCAGCAGCGCGACCTGTCCGGGGTCGGTGTCCTGGTATTCGTCGACGAACACGTGGCTGAACCGCGCCCGCAGCTCGTCGCGATGGGCCTCGGCGGTGATGACCGCGCGGCGGATCAGGTCGGGGTAGTCGGTCGCACCGAGGTTGTCGAGGATCGTCAGGTATTGCTCGAGGAAGTGGCCGGCCGCGACGAACTCCGGGAGACCGTTGGCCGCGCCCAGCGCCGCCAGCCCGTCCGGGTCCAGCCCCTTCTCCCGGGCGCGCGAGAGCACGGCGTGCACCTCCCGGGTGAAGCCGCGGGTGCCGAGGGCGCTCGTGAGGGACTCGGGCCAGGTGATGGCCTCGGGGTTGTCGCTCAGCAGCTCGCGGAGCACGACATCGGCCTCGGGCGCCGACAGCAGCCGCAGGGGCGCGTCGTAGAGGTCGGCCGGGCTGTAGGTCCGGATCAGCGCATAGGCGAAGGAGTGGAACGTCGAGCAGGTCGCCGCCGAGGTGGTGCGCCCGACGCGGGCGATCACCCGGTCGCGCAGCTGCTCGGCCGCCTTGCGGGAGAAGGTCAGGGCCAGGACCTGGTCGGGGTGCACGCCGCGCTGCTCGATCAGCTCCGCGATCGCCTCGACCATCGTGGTCGTCTTGCCGGTGCCGGGACCGGCCAGCACGAGCAGCGGCCCCCCGGCGTGGTCGACGACCGCCTGCTGGTGCTCGTCGAGGGTCGGCGGTGCCACGACCGACGCCGTCGCCCGGACGAGGCGATAGCGCGTGCTCGGGGTGGGGGTCGCGGCCATGGCTGCACTCAAACAGACGCCACCGACACTGGCCTCAGTGCCTCACGCCTCGGCGCCGCGGTCGTTGTAGGTCCCGGCCTCTTCCTGCCCGCTCAGCCCGGCGATCGCGGTCATGATCTCGTCGGTGAGCAGGCGGCGGGCCTTGCCCAGCGGCAGGTCGCCGTACCCCGCGGGCGAGATCGGCGGCCCGAACGCGACGCTCACCGGCGCGATCCGCGGCAGGGAGGCATCGACGGGCTGCACGTCCTGGGTGCCCGTCAGGCCGACCGGCACGACCGGCACCCCCGCGCTCAGCGCGAGGTGCGCGACGCCGGTGCGTCCGCGGTAGAGGCGCCCGTCGCGGGAGCGGGTGCCCTCGGGATAGATGCCGAACGCCTCGCCACGCCCGAGCACCTCGAGTGCCGTGTCCAGGCTGGCGATGGCCGCCTTGCTGTCGTCGCGGTCCACCGGCAGCATGCCCATGCCCTCGAACCAGGCCCGCACCAGCGCGCCCTTGATGCCCGGGCCGGTGAAGTAGTCGGACTTCGCCAGGAACACCACCTTGCGCGGCACCACGATCGGGATCATCGTGCTGTCGATGAAGCTCAGGTGGTTGCTGGCCAGGATCACGGCGCCCGAGCGGGGCACGTGCTCGAGGCCGGTGATGGTCGGACGCCAGATCGCGCGGGCGATCGGTGGGACGACCGTGTGGACCGCGGCGAAGAACATGCTCGCCATTGTCACCTAGGACGTCTCGGCGTCGGACGGCTCCCTGAACTGCATGCCGACGACGAGCCCCAGCACCGCCAGCACCCCGACGGCGAGCGGCCACATCAGCGGCTGCACGCCCTCGCCGTGTCCCACGACGACGGCATAGGCGACCGGGGCCGGCACGTAGGCGAGCAGCCCGCGGCGTACCCACATCGTCACGAGCCTCCGGTCCAGCGCTGCGCGCACGGGCCCGTACGCCGCCAGCAGCCCGGCGACGTGGGCGCCGGTCAGCGCCAGGGCGACCAGGAGGACGCCCGGCCGCACCGGATCGGGCACCTTGAGCGCCCACCACCCCATCACCGTCAGCAGCACGAGCGGCCCGACGGGCAGCTCAGGGAGGACGGCCCAGGCGCACGACGCCCCCACGACCAGCAGCACGAGCAGGACCGGCGGCTGCACCGGCGCGACGAGGAACGCGACCGACGGCAGGACGGCCAGCAGGATGCGGCAGGCCACCTGGCTGCGGCTCCAGGAGCGCCAGGACGTCATCGGACCCGCACCTGTGGCACCTGGCCGCGCCGGCTCTGCTGGCGCAGCACCTCGTCGACGGTCCCCCGTCCGCGCCACGGCACGATCGGGCAGCCGAGGGCGGCCAGCTGCTGGAGCAGCGCGGACCGCTCCAGCATGCGCATCCGCCAGGCGAGTCCCGCCGGCGAGACGCGCCCGCCCAGCTCGTCGAGCGAGCGCTCGCCGAGGGTGTCGATGACCACGACCGGGACACCTCGGGCCGAGAGCAGCGCGGCGGCGTTGACGATCGGGGCGTGCAGCATGGTGGACAGCACGTAGACCACGCTGCCGCCGGTGACACCCAGCTCCAGCGTCTGGTCGGGCACCGACGCGGTCTCCGCCACGACCCGCGTGAGGGTGCCGGTGATGCGGTGCAGGTGGCGCGGCCCGCTGCCGAAGGGCACCCGCGCATCGCCGGGCCCGACCACCCGCATGCCGACGCGGTCACCGCGCCGGACGTGGTGGTCCGCCAGCGCCGAGGCCGCGCGCACCGTCAGGTCGAGGCTGCTGGCGCGGCCGTCGATGCCGCCCGAGATGCCGATGTCACGCAGGGCATCGACCACGATGAGCACCGACGTGTCCTGCTCGGCCCGGGTCGTGACCACCTGCAGCTCACGGGTGCGCAGTGACACCGGCCAGCTGATCCGGCGCAACCGGTCGCCGGGAGCGAACGATCGGATCCCGGCGAACTCGGTGCCGCTGCCGACCCTCCTCGATCGGTGCGCGCCGACGAGTCCGTCCGGCTGCGGCGCCTCCGCTGTCGAGTCGTACGGCGCAGCCTGTGGCCACACCGTCAGCACCTGTGGCGACAGCCGGACCGGGCCGTGGCGGTAGCCGGCCCAGGCGCTGGTGAGCGCGACCTGCTCGTCCCCGACGGTCGGCCGTCCCCAGCGGCGCGGCCCGAGCGCGACCACGCTGGCGTCGGCCCCCGCGAGGACGCTCACCGCACCCGACGCCGGTCTGGTGGCCACGTGGGCCACCCTCGGAAGGACGCGGGTGACCTGCTCGACCCGGTCGGTCCCCGTGACCTGCAGGGTCGCGGTGGTGCCCTGTCCCTCGTGCAGCCGGATCCCGCCCAGCTCCAAGGCGAGGCGGGGATCGGAGGTCGGCCGACCGAGCAGTCCGAGCAGGGCCGGCACCAGGAACGGCGCGGCCAGCACCAGGAGCACCGGGGAGCCTGCGAGCGCGGCGCCGACGAGCCCTGCTGCCGCCACCAGCGTCGCTCGGCCGAGCGCCGGAGTAGGCACCCAGGTGCTGCTCATGCGGGAGTCACCGGCGCTCCAGCGCTCCGGGCGCCGGCACGCTCGACAGCACCGCCTCGACGACGCGCGACCCCGAGGCCTGGGTCATCCAGAGCTCGGGCTTCACGGTGATCCGGTGCGCCAGCACGGAGCCGGCGACGGCCTTGACGTCCTCGGGGATGACGTAGTCACGCCCCCGGATCAGGGCCCACCCGCGCGCGGCCAGGACGAGGCCGAGGCTGCCGCGCGGGGAGGCGCCGATGAGCACGTCGGGGTGGGCACGGGTCGCCTCGGCGAGGGCGACGCAGTAGCGCCCCACGCTCTGGTCGACCTGGACCCGCTCGACGGCTGCCTGCACCGCGCGCAGGCCGGCGGCGTCGGTGACGGCCTCGACCGACACCTCCTCGCGCTGCCGCTCGAGGCGACGCGCGACGACGTCGTACTCCTCGTCCGCCGTCGGGTAGCCGAAGGCGACCCGCAGCAGGAAGCGGTCGAGCTGCGCCTCCGGCAGCGGGTAGGTGCCTTCGTACTCCACCGGGTTGGCGGTCGCCAGCACGTGGAAGGGCTTCGGCAGCAGGTGCGTCTCGCCCTCGACGGTGACCTGGCCCTCCTGCATGGCCTCGAGCAGTGCGGCCTGCGTCTTGGGCGGCGTCCGGTTGATCTCGTCGGCGAGCAGCAGGCCGGCGAACAGCGGTCCGCGGCGGAAGGAGAACTCGCCCACCCGCTGGTCGTAGATGTAGGAGCCGGTCAGGTCGGCCGGCAGCAGGTCGGGGGTGAACTGCGCGCGCGAGAAGTCGAGCCCGAGGGCCTGGGCGAAGGTGCGCGCCGCCAGCGTCTTGCCGAGCCCCGGGAAGTCCTCGATCAGCACGTGTCCCTTCGCCAGGATCGCCGCCAGCACCAGGCTCAGGGGCTGCTGCTTGCCGACGACGGCACGCCCGACCTGCGCCAGCACTCCCTGCGCGACGGCGGTGGCTTCGGCTGCGGTCAGGGTGGCTTCACTCGTGGTCACGTGGCTCCTCGATGCGGGTCAGGATGCGGTCGATGTCGGTGGGGGTGAGACGTCGCGTCGGCTGGTCCGCGAGGGAGCGCAGCACGGGATCGGTGAGGTCCGGGTCGCGGCGGCGGGCGAGGTCGAGGAGCCGCTCGGCCAATGCCGGCGAGGGCTCGCGGGCGGCGAGGTGGTTGGTCAGCACGCGGTGATGGACGCTGTCATCGGCGGCATCCGGTCGTGTGTACGGCGCCAGCGGCTTGCCCCAGCGCGCGTCGGCCACCCCGAAGACGTCCGAGGCGAGCCAGAGCAGGACCACGACGACGGTGGCGGTCAGCGCCCACTCGAGCAGCTGGGGGTCGGAGTCGATCAGGCTGAGGGCGAGCTCGCCGCCCGCGACCACCAGGGCGAGCGCGCCGAGCCGCGGCAGCCATCTGCGCATCACCGGTCGACGACCCCCGACTGGATCCGGCGCAAAGCAGCCACGGCCGCCTCCCGGGCGTCCTCGCCCAGGTCGTGCTCGGAGAAGCGGGCCTCGCGGTAGAGCTCGAGCAGCCGGGTCACCGCGACGGGATCGACCTCCGCGCGCTCGAGCAGCCGCAGGGCGAGCTCCGAGGAGGTCTCCCAGGCGTGGCGCACGAGTCCCGCCTCCACGGCCTGCAGCTCGAAGCGGTGCCAGCACGCGACGATCGCGTTGCGCGGCGCGCCGTCGAGCAGCACCCGCAGCTGTTCTCGCTCATCGGTGGCCATCGACCGGCGCACCTGCTGAGCGTCGCCCGTCTCGACGGTCTCGAAGTCGACGGAAGGAGGCGGCTCGTGGCGACGACGCAGCCGCCAGAGCGTCACGACCCGGCGCCCGACGAGGAGGACGACGAGCACCATGACGACGGCGACGACCACCGTGAGGGCGACCCCGACGGCCTGCCCGATCCGGGCGGCGATGCCGTCCGCGTCCTGCTCGGCTGGGCCGAATTCCTGGTCGGGGAGCTCCTCGACAGGAGCCTGGGGCGTGCTGGTCGTCTCGGTGCTCATCACGGGACCGCGGCCGGTGAGCACGGGCGACGGGCCGACCAGGGCGGCCCACCCGACCAGGGTGACGAGCAGGCACGCGCCGGCGGTCGCCGCGACAGCGCGCCATGCCTGCCTCGCCCCCGGAGTCATGGCGCCACCCTAGCCCCGGCGACGGGTGCTCAAATGAGACCGGCGGCACCGTCCCCCACAGACGGCACCGCCGGAATTCTCAGGTGTTGCGCTCGCTCAGAAGAGCGGGCTGAACGGCTCCGTGCCCGGCACCAGGCTCAGGCCGGCGATGCCGCCGTTCTGCTGGGCGTAGGTGAGCTCGTGGTTGAGGTCACCGACACCGTTGGAGCCGGCGAGCGGCGCGATCGCGAGCGTCGACAGCGTGCCCAGGGCGTTGCCCTCGGCGTCGAGGAACGCGCTGCCCGAGTCTCCGGGGACGCCCGGGCTCACGGTGTAGACCGGGTGCGACCAGCCGTCGCCCTCGGTGCCGACGCTCGTGCCCTGCTTGGGCGAGAGCTCGGTGATCCCGCCGCGGAGGCTGGAGTTGCCGTAGGAGTAGACGTCGTCACCGGCGGCGGTGCCAGCGGTGTTGATGCCGACCGGGCCACCCCAGAAGGGCACCGAGGGGTTCACCTTGGCGACGTCCGCGGCGTCGACCTTGACCAGGGCCAGGTCGTTGTAGGCGCAGGCGTTCTCGTCGGACTCGTCCTTGTTCTGCATGGTCAGCCACGAGGAGTAGGCCAAGGTGCCCTGGCCGACCTCGGTGCCCTCGGTCAGCAGCGAGCCGCCGGTCACGAACTGCACCCGAGTGCCGAGCGGCAGGGAGCCGGCGTCACAGCCGTTGGTGTCGGTCGCGGCACCGAGACCGGCGCAGTGGGCGGCGTAGCCGACGTAGGTGGCGCCCGAGCCGTCGGTGTAGACGAAGTTGGCGGTGCACTGGGCACCGTCGGTGTACATCTGCACACCGGGGGTGATCGTGGCCGTGGCAGCCGGCGCCCAGGTCTGAGCAGCAGTCGGCTTGCCCTTGCCGCCCTTGGCGGCGACGGCCGGAGCGCTCGTGGCGACGGCGGTGACGAGCACCGCACTGGAGGCGACAGCGAGCAGGGTCTTGTTGAGTCGCATGCGACAGGGTTCCTCTCCCAGTTGTTCCCGCGGCTGAGGATGCGCCGCGGGCGTTCACTGGGTTGAACGAGAGTGGCCCGAACGAGTTATGCCCGCATGGCCCGTTGGGGCCATGCGGGCACACTCGGGTTGCGTCAGTAGGTCGGCTGGCTCGGGTCGATCTGGCTGACCCAGGCCACGACGCCGCCGCCGACGTGCACCGCGTCGGCGTAGCCCGCGCCCTTGACGATCGCGAGCGTCTCGGCCGAGCGCACGCCCGACTTGCAGTGCATGACGATCTGCTTGTCGCTCGGCAGCTGGCTCAGCGCGTTGCCGTTGAGGAACTCACCCTTGGGGATGAGCACCGAGCCCGGGATCTTGTTGATCTCGTACTCGTTGGGCTCGCGCACGTCGACGAGCACGAAGTCACGCTCGCCGTTCTCGCGCTCCTTGAGCATGTGCTCGAGCTGGGTGACCGAGATGGTCGAGCCGGCAGCAGCCTCGGCGGCCTCGTCGGACACGGCGCCACAGAAGGCGTCGTAGTCGATCAGCTCGGACACCGTCGCGTTCTCACCGCACAGGACGCAGTTGGGGTCCTTGCGCACCTTGAGCTTGCGGTACTCCATCTCGAGCGCGTCGTAGATCATCAGCTTGCCCGCGATCGGGTCGCCGATGCCGGTCAGCAGCTTGATCGCCTCGTTGACCTGGATGGCACCGATGCTCGCGCAGAGCACGCCGAGGACGCCGCCCTCGGCGCAGCTCGGGACCATGCCCGGCGGCGGCGGCTCGGGGTAGAGGCAGCGGTAGCAGGGCAGGTCCTCGCCCAGCATCGGCGCGAAGACCGAGGCCTGGCCGTCGAAGCGGTAGATCGAGCCCCAGACGTAGGGGATCTTCAAGAAGTACGCCGCGTCGTTGACCATGTAGCGCGTGGCGAAGTTGTCGGTGCCGTCGACGATCAGGTCGTAGCCCTTGAACACCTCGAGCACGTTGTCGTTGTCCAGGCGCTCGGGGTGCAGGATCACCTCGACGTACGGGTTGATCTCGGCGATCGACTCCTTGGCCGACTGGCCCTTGGGCTTGTCGATGTCGCTGACGCCGTGGATGACCTGGCGCTGCAGGTTGGACTCGTCGACGGTGTCGAACTCGGCGATCCCCAGGGTGCCGACACCGGCAGCCGCGAGGTAGAGCAGGGCGGGCGAGCCGAGGCCGCCGGCGCCGATCACGAGCACCTTGGCGTTCTTGAGGCGCTTCTGCCCCGTCATCCCGACGTCGGGGATGATCAGGTGGCGGCTGTAGCGGCGGACCTCATCGATGCTGAGCTCGGCGGCTGGCTCGACGAGCGCTGGGAACGACACTGCGGACTCCTTCGAAGAATGGCGGTCCCGGCACAACCTCCGGGCCCTCCTCCATGTTCCCCGCGTGTCCCACGACGCCCGACCACGTCCCGCCATCCGGACCGCCGCGTCACGGACGGGTAAAACCTGGACCCGGGTCCTTTACAGGCAGGACCCGATGGGCGAGGGTCGGCAGGTTCGCATTTTCCCGTCCGGGCGGGCTCGCGCGGCAATCGTCGGACCACAGTCCGCCCGCCACCGCAAGATCTCCCGGACTTTCCCGGAAGGTCACACGTTGAAGCCCGTCACCAGACGCCTCCTCGCCGGAGGCACCACGCTGGCCCTGTCGGCCACCATGGCGGCCACCCTCACCGCCACCTCGGCCCAGGCCGGCCCCTCCAGCGACTCCCCCAGGGTCGCGTCCGCACACCGCGAGGACAACCGTCCCGGCCCACGCACCGCGGAGATGCAGCGCAAGCGCGAGAAGGCGCTGGCCATGCTGGCCAACGGCTCCGCCCAGCTCGAGCAGCGCTCCGAGGGCGCCACCGTCGCGCTCGGCGGCGGTGAGTACGTCGAGTTCCCGGTCGAGAAGACCGACAAGATCTTCACCATCCTCTCCGAGTTCGGCGCGACCGGCTCGGGCCGGCTCGGCACCACTCCCGGCCCGCTGCACAACGAGATCCCGAAGCCCGACCGGGCGAGCGACAACTCGACGTTCTGGCAGCCCGACTTCGACAAGGCGCACTACGACGAGATGTTCAACGGCGACGGCGAGTCGTTCAAGAACTACTACTCGCAGCTCTCCTCGGGTCGCTACACCGCGATCAACACCGTGACCGACTGGGTCAAGGTGCCGGGCAACGCATCGACGTACGGCGACAACACGGTCGAGGACGACGGCGGCTCGTGGGCCTTCATCGACGACTCCGCCGACTCCTGGTATGCCGCGCAGCTCGCGGCCGGGCAGACGGCTGCGCAGATCGACGACTACCTCGCGCAGTTCGACGTGTGGGACCGCTACGACTTCAACGGCAACGGCAACTTCAACGAGGCCGACGGCTACATCGACCACTTCCAGGCCGTGCACGCCGGCGAGGGCGAGGAGGCCGGCGCCGACGCGGACGCCATCTGGTCCCACCGCTGGTACGTCGGCTCGGGCTACGGCACCACCGGCCCCGCGGTCGGCGGCACCAACAACCTGGGTGGCGGCGCGCAGATCGGTGGCAGCAAGTACTTCATCGGCGACTACACCGTCGAGCCCGAGAACGGCGGCCTGGGCGTCTTCGCCCACGAGTTCGGCCACGACCTCGGCCTGCCCGACTTCTACGACACCGCGGGCGGCGAGAACGGCACGTCGTTCTGGACGCTGATGTCGAGCGGCTCGTGGCTCAGCCACGGCACCAACGCCGCCCCCGGCGAGGAGGGCATCGGCACGATCCCCGGCCTGATGGGTCCTGAGGAGAAGCTCTACCTCGGCTGGCTCGACTACACCGAGGTCGACGCGGGCGAGAGCGGCACCTACAAGCTGGGCCCCTCGCAGCACACCTACGCCGACGCCGACCAGGCGCTCAAGGTCAACCTGCCCAACTCCTCGATCACCCACGCCTACACGACCCCGGTCGCGGGCACCCACGCCTGGTGGTCGGGTCGTGGTGACGACCTGTCCAGCTCGCTGACCCGCACCGTCCCGGCCGCGGCGTCGGTGACCGTGACGGCCAAGGCCTGGCACGAGATCGAAGCCGGCTACGACTACCTCTACGCCCAGTACTCCCTCGACAACGGGGCCAACTGGACGACGATCGGCCAGCCCCTCGACGGCTCCTCGCGGGGTCGCTGGACCGGCCTGCGCTACAACTACAAGGCCGGTGGCGCCGAGTCGCAGTTCCGCTTCCTCTACAAGACCGACGGCGGCTACAACGAGGCCGGCGCGTTCCTCGACGACATCGCCATCAAGGCCGGCACGACCTTCACCGACGGCGCCGAGTCCGGCGCCAACGGCTGGACGGCCGACGGCTGGACGATCTCGACCGGCACCGAGACGACCAACGCGACGCGCTACTACCTGCTGGAGAACCGCCAGTACGTCGGGTTCGACGCGACCCTGCAGGAGGGTGGCTACCAGTTCTCCCAGGGGGTCACCAAGCCCAACTGGGTCGAGTTCTTCCCGGTCCAGGACGGCATGCTGGTCTGGCTGGTCGACAACTCCTACACCGACAACAACGTCGCCACGCACCCCGGTGCTGGCTACGCGATGGTCGTGGACGCCTCGCCCAACTCGCTGACCTACCCCGACGGCAGCAGCCCCAGCAACCGTCGCGAGCCGTTCGACGCGACGTTCGACGTCGACACCGTCGACCGGGTCTGCCTGCACAAGGAGGTCGCCGGAGGCACCCGCCAGGCGCCGACCGTCGAGACCCTGGAGGCGTGCGCCGGCGGCGTACCGTCCACGGCGACGTTCGACGACAGCGACCCGCTGGCCTACTACGACGCAGCCGCGCCGCAGAACTCCGTCAAGGTCGCCGGTGCCGGCGTCACCGCGACGGTGACCGGTGAGACCGACGGCTTCCTGACCGTCGACGTCGCCAACCCGGGGCCGGTCACGCCCTGATCGATGCGCCTGAGGTGCAGCTCCACAACGCAAGGGCCCCGCGTCGCCGCGGGGCCCTTGCGCTCACTATGAGTAGGCTGCGACTTCAGTGAATCCCTGGGAGGAAACAACACGTGAGCGTTGATCGATTCGACTCCGGCGAGCCCCGTCCCCGCGGTGCCCGGATGCCGCGGCGCGAGCGTCGCGCCCAGCTGATGGAGTCGGCCCTCGAGGTCTTCGTCGCGCAGGGTTACCACTCCGCCGCGATGGACGACATCGCTGATCGTGCCGGCGTGTCCAAGCCCGTGCTCTACCAGCACTTCCCCGGCAAGCTCGACCTCTACCTCGCGCTGCTCGACTCCTCGTGCGACACGATCATCGACAACTGTCGCGTCGCACTGGCCTCGACCACCGACAACAAGCTGCGCGTGCAGGCGACCATGCAGGCGTTCTTCGAGTACGTCTCGGCCGAGACCGGCGCCTTCCGGCTGGTCTTCGAGTCCGACCTGACCAGCGAGCCCGCCGTGCGCGAGCACGTCGACCGCGTCACCACCGAGTGCGCGGCGATGATCACCGACGTCATCCACGAGGACACCGGCCTGCCCGACGAGGCCTCGCGACTGCTCGCGGTGTCGCTGGTGGGAATGGCTCAGGTCAGTGCGCGGTTCTGGCTGGCCGAGGCGGGCGTGAGCAGCGGGGCGATCCCTCTCACGGACGCCGCCGCCCTCGTGTCCGGCCTGGCGTGGCGCGGCATCCGGGGCTACCCCAAGACCGAAGACCACTGAAGCACCACCCACCCATCGACGTACAGACACAAGGAGTGACCCATGGAGGTCAAGATCGGCGTCCAGCACGCCCCGCGCGAGCTGGTCGTGGAGACCGAGCTCAGCCCCGAGGACTTCGAGGCCCAGCTGACCGAAGCCGTCGGCTCCGGCGGCATCCTCGCCTTCACCGACACCCGGGGCCGCCGGATCGCGGTGTCCGCCAGCAAGATCGCCTACGTCGAGATCGGCTCGGGCAGCCACGGCACGGTCGGCTTCCGCTGACACCCCGCGGGTGGCGGTGATTGATCGACGCCGCCCCGGGGCTCATGATGGGTTGAACGTCGGCACTGCTCGACCAGACCGCGCCATACCGGCGTGGCACCTGAAAGGAATCCAAAGATGCTCGGAACCATCATTGTCACGCTGATCGTGGGAACGATTATTGGCTTTTTGGGCAAGGCGGTGGCTCCCGGTGACCGCGACAACATCCCGGTCTGGCTCACGATCGTCTGCGGCATCGTGGGCGCCTTCGTCGGCTCCTACATCTACTTCGCGATCTTCGGCGTCGCGGGCAACAACCCCGGTGGCGACATGTACGACACCAGCAAGGGCATCGACTGGTGGCGCCACGTGTGGCAGATCCTGACCGCAGCCGTGCTGGTCGTCATCGCGGCCGCCGTCACGGGCCGCGGCAAGCGCACCGTCTGACCACGACCCATCACGCAGGGCCCCACACCGACGGTGTGGGGCCCTGCGTGCGTCTCAGGCGTCGAGGCCCAGGTCGGCCATCCGCTGGGCGTGGTTCTCGGTCAACCGGGCGAACATCCGGCCCAGGGCCGCGAGGTCGAGCCCGGGACGGTCGACTCCGCCGGCCAGCAGGGCCGTCAGCGCGTCCCGCTCAGCCGCGACCCGCTGGGCCTGGGTGAGCGCCTCCCCCATCAACCGGCGGCCCCACAGCGCCAGCCGGCCACCGAGGCGGTGGTCGTCGGCGATCCCGGCGCGCACCCGGTCGACCACGAACGCGGACTGCCCGGTGTCGGCCAGCGACGCCACGATCAGGTCGCGGGTGGCGGGGTCGAGGTAGGCGGCGATCTCGCGGTAGAAGTCGGCGGCGATGCCCTCGCCGACGTAGGCCTTGATCAGGCCTTCGTACCAGTCGGCGGGCTGGGTGTGCGCGTGGAACTGGTCGAAGCCCACCTGGAAGGAAGCCATCGCGGCATAGGGGTCTCCACCCAGCTCGCGCAGCCGCACGTGCAGCCGCTCGAGGTGGGAGAACTCGGCGGCCGCCATCGACCCGATCGCCACCTTGTCCTCGAGCGTGGGGGCCAGCTTGGCGTCCTCCGCCAGCCGCTCGAAGGCACTGAGCTCGCCGTAGGAGATCGCGCCGAGGAGGTCGATCACAGCCGCGGTGTAGGCGGGATCCTGCGGGGGCTGGGTCGACGTCTGGGCCGACGTGGGGGCCGACGATTCAGTCATGCTCGAACCCTAGGCGATAGACTGTCACCATCGAGGGCCGTGTTTTGACTTGAGCCGTTTGTGAACACGCTCTGAACCGGCCCCGACGCATGTGCGCGGCTGGCTTTCTCCTTCCGAGTCCGCCGCACGACGAGGATTGAACAGAAAGCGACATAGACGTGACCACGTTCCGTGAACTCGGGGTGCTCCCCGAGATCTGCGACGCCCTTGAGCGCGCCGGCATCACCACCCCCTTCGCCATCCAGGAGATGACCCTCTCGGTCGCCCTGATGGGCACCGACCTGATCGGCCAGGCCCGCACGGGCACCGGCAAGACGCTCGCCTTCGGCATCCCGGTGCTGCAGCGCAGCGTCACCAAGGACGACCCGGCCTACGCCGACCTGCCGCAGGGCAAGCCGCAGGCCCTGATCGTCGCCCCGACCCGCGAGCTCGCGATCCAGGTCTCCAGCGACCTCGCGATCGCCAGCAAGGACCTCGGCCTGCGCGTCCTTACCGTCTACGGCGGCGTGGGCTACGACACCCAGCTCGACACCCTCGAGTCGGGCGTCGACGTCGTCGTCGGCACGCCCGGTCGCCTGATCGACCTGGCCAACCGCAAGGCCCTCGACCTCTCCCACGTCCACGCCCTCGTGCTGGACGAGGCCGACGAGATGCTCGACCTCGGCTTCCTGCCCGACGTGGAGCGCCTGCTCAGCCTCACCCCCGAGACCCGGCAGACGATGCTGTTCTCGGCCACCATGCCGGCCGCGATCGTGGCGCTGGCGCGCACCCACATGCGCCACCCGATGAACATCCGCGCCGAGTCCTCCTACGAGAACTCGACCGTGCCCGCGACGGCGCAGTTCATCTACCTCGCCCACGACCTCGACAAGCCGGAGATCATCGGCCGGGTGCTGCAGGCCGACGACGCGGAGAAGATGATCGTCTTCACCCGCACCAAGCGCCAGGCCCAGCGCATCGCCGACGACCTGGCAGAGCGTGGCTTCGCCTCCGCTCCCCTGCACGGTGACATGGCGCAGATCGCCCGCGAGAAGGCGCTCGCCAAGTTCCGTGAGGACAAGCTCAAGGTGCTGGTGTGCACCGACGTCGCCGCCCGCGGCATCGACGTCCGCGGCGTGTCCCACGTCGTCAACTACACCTGCCCCGAGGACGACAAGACCTACGTCCACCGCATCGGCCGCACGGGCCGCGCCGGCGCGTCCGGCACCGCGATCACGCTGGTCGACTGGCCGGACATCGCGCGCTGGAAGATGATCAACAAGACGCTCGACCTGCCGTTCCCGGACCCGACGGAGACCTACTCCACCTCGGAGCACCTCTTCCACGACCAGGGCATCCCGGCGGGCACCAAGGGCCGCATCGTCGACGCCGCCCCGGTCGAGCGCAAGCCGCGCGAGGACCGGTCCGGTGACCGGGGTCGCCGCGACGACAAGGGCTCCGAGCGTCCCGCCCGCAACCGCGAGCGCAACCGCAGCCGCACCCGCAGTGGTGCTCCCGCGGCCAAGGACGGTGCCGCCACGACCCAGGGCGCCGCGACCCAGGCACCCGCGACCGAGCCCGCCGCGACCGGGGACCAGCCGGTCGTCGCCCGCACCAACCGTCGCCGCCGCACCCGCTCCGGGGGTGGCTCCGCCTCGGCGGCCACGACCAGCGAAGCCTGAGTCAGCCACACGTGCCCTGAGCGGGCACGAAGTCACCCAGTGCAAACGCCGACCGGGCACAAAGTCGAAGAACTTTGTGCCCGGTCGGACTGATTTGCTGTGTCTGTGTGCCCGCTCAGTTGCTCGAGGGCACCCAGGCTCGCGCGGTCAGCGCGGGGTGGTCGCTGATGCCGTTGTAGTCCTTCTCGAAGTCCGAGAACTCCGCGCCGGAGCCGAGCATCCAGTCGGGCCCGCCGAAGCGCGGGACCGGGCACGGGCGCTTGTCGGTGCCGCCGTTCATCGAGATCAGCGGGGTCGCGGCCGCGACCTTCTGGCAGAACTCCTCGCGCTCGTTGACGTCACCGATGACGAACACCGGGCGGTCACCGCGCGAGAGCAGCTTCTTGATCAGCTTGATCTCGGCCGCCGTGGACACGTCTCGCTCGTGCTCCTGCCCACCCGGGGCGTTGTGGATCGCGATGACCCAGAAGCCACGGCCGGTCTCGCGGTCGCGCAGGCGGACGTAGGGGATCGGCCGCGACCAGCCGAGGAACGGGCGCATGATGTAGCCCGTCTCGAGCTGCTTGACGGTCGTGGTGTTCCACGCGATCTGGATGGCCGAACCGCGCGTGCCGAGGCCGCGGCGCGGGAAGAAGTTGTACTTCGGCATCACCGACTGCATCTGGCGCAGCTGGTCCTTGGCGACCTCCTGGAAGGCGGCCGCGTCAGCGCCCTGGTCCTGCACCCAGCGAGCGGCGCGGGTGGCGCGGTCGATGCCACCACGGGCGATCGAGCTGCTCAAGATGTTGAAGGTCGTCAGCCGCAGGCCGTAGCCGTTGCGCGGCTTGGCCGGGGCGGCCGGCGCCTCGGTCGTCGTCTCCGTGCTCGTCGGCTCGGCCCCGGCTACGGGGGTCGCGATGACGGGCGTCAGTGCGAGGCTGACGGTGAGTGCGCAGGCGGCAGCGAAGGCCTTGGGGGTGGGTGCCATCCGGACACCTTGGCAAGACCCCCCGCGCGTCGCCAAATCGTCGCCGGTGGTACAAGCGGCTCAGATCACAACGACGCTGGATCCCTCGGGGGCGAACTTCCACAGTGCGATGGCGTCGGCCCTGGCCTGCCGGATGCAGCCGTGCGACTGCGGCGTCCCGAGCTGCGCACGGCTCTGGAGGGCGGTGCCGAGCTTGGTCGGGATGGTGTGGAAGCCGATGGCCGCGTTCTCGCCGTGGGCGAAACGGACGAAGTACTCCATCACCCCGGAGTCGTCGACGCCGACCGCCCAGCGCGAGGTCGAGAAGACGGAGTAGCGGCCCGGGTCGAGGTTGTCGAGGAGGCTGCCGGAGACGAGATAGGTGCGCCGTACGCTGCCGTCCTTGCGCACCAGCCAGACCCGCTGGGCCTCCTCGCTGAAGACCACCCGCCGTCCCTGCCCCGAACCGTCCGGCAGTGCCTCGGCGTCGATCTCGGCTCGCGCCTGGGCAGGAGCGCTGGGCCCGGGCAGCGTCGGCTCAGCGGCGGCAGACGCGGACGGTGCGAGCCCGCTGGGGGACGGCGACGGCTCGATCGCAGCTGCGAGTCCGTCGCCCCGCGCAGCGGACGGTGAGGACGCGATGACCCCCACTCCCCCGAGCACGGACAGGCCGGTGACGACCACCGCCGCCATCGCCACCACGATCCGGCCGTAGCGCGGACGAGCGGACCGGTGACGACTCATGGGTCAGGCCTTCGATGCCTTCGTGCCCCGCGATGCCTTGGGCCGCTCGGCACGCTTGACGAGGTTGGCGGCCACCTCGCGGTAGGCCTGGGCGCCCTTGCTGCTGCGGCTGGTCGAGAGGATCGACCGGCCGGCGGCCGGTGCTTCGGCGAACTTGATCGTCTTGGGGATCGGCGGCTCGACGACCTCGAGGTCGTAGGTGTCGCTGATCGTCTCCAGGACGGTGCGGGCGTGGTTGGTGCGACCGTCGTAGAGCGTCGGCAGCACTCCCCAGACCTCGAGCTTGCGGTTGGTGAAGCGGCGCACGTCGTGCACGGTGTCGAGCAGCTGGCCGACCCCGCGGTGCGAGAGCGTCTCGCACTGCAACGGGATCAGGACACCGTCGGCCGCCGTGAGCGCCGCCACGGTCAGCACGCCCAGGGAGGGCGGGCAGTCGAGCAGCACCCAGTCGTAGTGGACGTCGCCCTCGGCCAAGGCCTCGATCGCGGTCTTGATGACGTGTTCGCGGCCGGTGCGGGTGAGCAGGTCGGCCTCGGCCCGGGCGAGCTCGATCGTGGCCGGCAGCAGGTCGACGCCGTCGTCGGTGGCGATGATGACCTCACTCGGGTCGAGGCCCTTGGTGAGGACGTGGTGGACCGAGACGTCGAGGTCCTCCGGGTCGATGCCGAGCGAGAAGGTCAGGCAGGCCTGCGGGTCCAGGTCGACGAGCAGCACCGAGTGGCCGAGCTCGACGAGGGCAGCACCGATCGAGGCCACCGAGGTGGTCTTGGCGACGCCGCCCTTCTGGTTGGCGATCGCGAGTGTCGTGGTCATCGCGCCCCATCATGCCCGACCCCGGTTGCCCACGTCGTGACGACACCTGTTTGCTGTGCCCATGACTTTCGCACTCGTCACCGGCGCCACCGCCGGCATCGGCCTGGAATTCGCCCGTCAGCTCGCGGCCCGTGGCCACGGCCTCGTGCTGGTCGCCCGCAACGAGGCCCGACTCGAGGCCGTGGCTGACGACCTCCGGGCGGCCCACGGGGTCGAGGTCGAGGTGCTGGTCGCTGATCTCGTCGACCCGGCGCAGTGCGCGACGGTGGAGGCCCGCCTCGCCGACCGCTCCCGGCCGATCGACCTGCTGGTCAACAACGCCGGCTTCGGGCTCAAGCAGCGCTTCCTCGACAACACCGTCGAGCAGGAGGCGGGCATGCTGGACGTGCTCGTGACCTCGGTGCTGCGGCTCTCGCACGCCGCCCTCGGGCCCATGGCCGAGCGCGGCCGCGGCGGCATCATCAACGTTTCGTCGGTGGCGGCGTTCCTGCCCCGTGGCACCTACTCGGCGGCCAAGGCCTGGGTGAACAGCTTCAGCGAGTGGGCGCACCACGAGTACAAGCCGCAGGGCGTGAGCGTCATGGCGCTGTGCCCGGGCTTCACCAAGACCGAGTTCCACGAGCGCATGGAGGTCAAGCGCGGCGACAACTTCATGTGGCTCGACGTCGAGTTCCTGGTGCGGACCGCGCTGGCCGACTTCGACAAGGGCCGCGCCTTCTCGATCCCCGGCGCGCAGTACAAGACCGTGGTCGCCCTCACCCGCGCCGTACCCAGCCGGGTGCTGCAGCGGTTCCAGTCGATGGGTCGCAAGTAGGGGTCAGGCGAGCACGCCCGGCGCCGGACGGCCGCTGGCGCGAGCCGACTCCGCCGCCAGGTCGAGGAGCCGCGCGTATTCCTCGGGCGCCGTCGTGTTGCAGCCGAGGTCGTGGTCGGTCTTGCCCGTGCCGTGGTGGTCGCTGGAACCTGTGACGACGAGGTCGAGGTTGCGGGCGATCGCGCGCAGCGCGTCGCGGGCCGCCGGTGGGTGGTCCTGGTGGTCGACCTCGATGCCGACCAGTCCCGCGTCACGCAGCTCGGAGAGCCTCGCCTCCGGCAGCACCACTGCGCGGCCACGCCCCCACGGGTGCGCGAGCACGCTGACGCCGCCCGAGGCGGCCACGAGGGAGATCGCCTCGTGCAGGGGTACGGCGTAGCGGTCGACGTAGGCCGGCCGCCCGGGGTTGAGGAACCGCTCGAAGGCCTCGTCGCGGCTCGCGACCATCCCGGCCGCGACCATCACGTCCGCCACGTGCGGACGGCCGGTGGCCGCGGCGTCGATCGCGCGGCGGCGTACGTCCTCGGCAGTCACGTCGAAGCCGAGGGCCTGCAGCCTGGCGCAGATCCCGGGCACCCGGGAGTTGCGGCCGTCGAGGATCTTGTCGAGGGCGGTCGCGAGCGGCGGGTAGGTCGGGTCGGGGAGATAGCCGAGCAGGTGGACGCTCGCGTGTCCCAGGGCCGTGCTGATCTCCATGCCGCGGACCAGGGTGATGCCGACCTCGGCCGCGGCCGCCGCGGCCTCCGACCAGCCTTCGGCGGTGTCGTGGTCGGTCAGGGCGACGACGTCGAGTCCCGACGCGGCCGCGTGGCGCACGAGGGTGGTCGGATCATCCGTCCCGTCGCTGACCGACGAGTGGGTGTGGAGGTCGATGCGCACCCTCGAAGGCTAACGGGGTCGGAGCGTGTGAGGGGCTTCGGCGAGGCCTCACCAGGCCGGCGGCGGGCCGCCGAACGGCATCTCGATCAGCGGGGCGCCCACCTCCGCCACGTCCCGCAGGATCCACTCGTCGCGCATCAGCAGCATCGCCGAGGCCGGTCGCAGCACCAGCCACAGCCAGCGCCCGGCCGCCTCCCCCACCATGACGTAGCGGTCGAACTCCTCGTCCGCGTCGCTCGTGGAGACCGCCCACAGCGACACCGGCCCGTGCCCGAGCCGCACCTTCACCACGGGCGGTCCCTCGCCGATGTCGCGAGGGTCGGGACTGGCCAGGCGCGCTGCGCGGGCCCCGAGGCCGGTGCCCGGCTCCTCCGACACCACGAGCACGTCCACGGGCCCGTCCAGCACGCTCGTCCCCGACACGCAGCTCATCGTCGCGCGCGGCACGGAACCCTCCTGCACGACGACCCCGAAGTCGGTCACCCGCCACCCCGGCCCCATCGGCCAGGGCAGGTAGGTCGGGAAGCCCGCCGCCGCGCCGAGGTGTCGCACGAAGGCGTCGTACGTCGACTCCTGCGGGCGCCACAGGGGCGGCGTGGGGCCGTGCTCCGGACACGCCCACGACGCGTCGGTCTCCGTCAGCGGGAGGCCGCACCGCGGGCAGCCGGGGCGAAGCATGGGACCACGGTGGTCCGAGCCGCCGGAGCCGTCAAGAGTTCCAGCGCAGCAGCACCGGCGTCTCGCGCTCCCAGCCGAGCACCGACAGGGTCGAGGTGTCGAGGCGGAAGTGCTTGCCGTCGGTCACCGGCTGCTCGAGCCAGCGGGCCGTGAGCGCACGCAGCGCGTGCCCGTGGCCGAAGACGAGGGTGCGGCCCGCGCAGGCTCGCGCCCGTGCCACCACGCGGTCGAGACGGGCGCCGACCTGCTCGGCCGTCTCCCCGCCGGGCGTGGGGTGTGACCACACCGTCCAGCCGGGCACCGTCTCGCGGATCACTGCCGTGGAGACGCCCTCGTAGTCGCCGTACGCCCATTCGACGAGGTCGCCGTCGACCTCGGCGTCCGCAAAGCCCACGAGCTCGGCGGTGACCCGCGCACGCTGGCGGGGACTGGTGAGGACCTGGGTGAACTCGGTGCCGGCGAGGCGCGCTGCCAGCCCGCGCGCGACCTCGACGCCGTGGTCGGTCAGCGGGAGGTCGGTGACCGAGGTGTGGCGCCCGTCGCGGCTCCACTCGGTCTCCCCGTGTCGGACGAGCCAGAGCTCACTGGCCAGGGACGCGTCTGCGGACATGGCTGCGAGTTTCGCACGTCGCGAGGTCGGACAGGTCGTCCGCCGAGTCGCTCAGGCCGGGACGAGGACCCAGTAGTCGAGGTCGAGCAGCACGCCGTCGGCGTACTTGCCGTCCTCGCCGCGCAGCGTCATCGACTCGTCACGACCCTTGGTGGCGACGAGGCGCAGGCGCATCGCACCGACGCCGGGGGCAGCGGTCTCGGCCTTGTCGAGCACCTCGGACCAGGCATAGACGGTGTCGCCCGCGAAGGCCGGGGAGGTGTGCGCGCCGGCGTTGATCGCGGCGATCAGCTGGGCATTGGCCAGGCCGTTGAAGGACAGCGCGCGGGCCATGGAGATGACGTGGCCGCCGTAGATCAGCCGGTTGCCGTCGGGGCGGGCCTCGGCGTTGAAGTGCACCTTCGCGGTGTTCTGCCACAGGCGCGTCGCGAGCATGTGCTCGGGATCGGTCAGCGTGACACCGTCGACGTGGTCGATCTTCTCGCCGACCTCGTAGTCACCGAGTCGGTGCTGCTCCCCCGCGGCCGCCTGGTCGTAGGCCGTGAAGTCGAGGCCGGCCGGGATCTTCAGGTCCTGCGCCTCGAGCGCGTCCTTGAGGTCGGGCACGACCGTCTCGGGCGTGGGTGCGTCGGTGTCGCGCTTGTGGACCATCACCCAGCGGCACCAGTCGATCGCGACCTCGCCGCGCTGGTTGGTCGCGGTGGAGCGGACGTAGACGACGCCCGTCTTGCCGTTGGAGTTCTGCTTGAGGCCGATGACCTCGCTGCTGGTGCGCAGCGTGTCGCCCGGCGCTACCGGCTGGTGGAAGCGGCACTCGGCGTAGCCGAGGTTGGCGACGGCGTTGAGGGAGACGTCGGGGACGGTCTTGCCGAACGCGACGTGGAAGCCGATGAGCTCCTCGACCGGGTGCTGCGCCAGGCCGACGCTCCTGGCGAACTCCGCGCTGCTCGGCAGGGCGAACCGGGTCGGGTAGAGCGCCTGGTAGAGCGCTCGGTCGCCCTCGGTGATCGTGCGCGGCGTCGCGTGCTCGATCACCTGCCCGACGGTGAAGTCCTCGAAGAAGTTGCCCGCGTTCGTCTTGCCTGCGCTCGTCCCACTCATGGGGCATATCGTGCCGCACCCGCGCCCGGATGGGCGCGGGTGCTCACGTGGCTCTTCTCACGGCCGGCTCAGCTGCCGCCGCCACCGGCCTTGCGGCGGTGCATCTTCGGCGCCGCGCCACCTTCCACCTCGGCACCGTGGGCCTTCTCCGGAACGGGGCCGTCCTGGTGGACGCCCTTCTCCTTGTTGTTCTTCTTGTCCAGGGCCTCGCGCATCTTGGCCTTGAGGTCATCGTTCGACATTCGTCCTCCTCCTGGGTCAGGTGCCCACCCTGCCAGCAGGGCCGCCCCTCGGTCGAGGGGGTTCTCCTGCGGGAGCCCTCCCGGCCGCCTCGGGTCGAGCGCGACCTATGCGGTGATGGTGACGCTGGTGCGGTGGCAGGACACCGCAGGAGCGACACCAGCACCGCACTGCGGTGGTGTGCCGCCGCAGTGCGGCCGGCTCACCGGCGGCTCAGCACCAGGATCCGGCCCGACAGCTTGGCGAGCATCAGGTAGACCTGCCACAGCGAGTCCCCCAGCACCTGGTCGTACGCCGCCTCGCCCATCGCCGAGCGATAGTGCTCCGGCGCCCGCTGGAGCCGGGAGGCGCGGAGCAGCGCGCGGCCGGCGCTGCCGGACTCCTCCTCGGCGTGCTCGCCCCACTCCGAACCGATGTCCAAGGACGCGTCGACGACCAGCCCCGAGGCGGCGACCGCGGCGTCGGTGACGGCCGGGTCGAGGGAGGACTGCACGACCCCCAGCACCGGGAAGAGGGCGTCCGCCTCGAAGGGCGCGAGCAGCGGCGTGGCCACGACCTGGTGGATCACGGCCCGGCCTCCCGGTCGCAGGACTCGCGCGATCTCGGCGTAGGCGCTGTCGAGATGACGCACGCGCGCGAGCCGGTCGCTGCACCACACCAGGTCGACCGAGGAGTCCGCGACGGGCAGCTCGATCGCGCTCCCACGGCCGAACGTGACGCGCGAGGCGATCTCCTCCGGGAGGTCGCGCCGGGCCTCGCGAGCAGCGTCGAGGTTGTGCTGCGACGGGTCGACGCCGAGCACCTGCAGCCCGAAGTGGGTGGCGAGCCGGAAGGAGGTCGAGCCCGCGCCACACCCGACGTCGAGCGCGACCGAGTCCGGCCGGAGGTCGAGCTCGCGCACGATCTGCAGCAGCATCGAGGGACCGCGCGGGGACAGGGACTGGTCGACGATGCTCACGCCGACTCCCGGATCTGCGCGGCCAGGAACCCGGCCAGGCCCGCGATGGCGGCGTCGAGCACCTCGGCGGAGTCCAGCGACGCGGGATCGACGCCCGGCACGTCCACCGGCGTCAGGTCGTCCCACGAGCCCACGAGGGAGACGCCCGCCTCCGACAACGCCGAGACGAGGTGCGCGGCATGGGCGACGACCCAGGGAGCGACCGGCAGCCCGATGGCCGGCTCTGCGGACTTGCGGGCGGCGAGCACCTGCTTGGCCAGCACTCCCTTGCGCAGGTCGGTCCCCTCGGGGAAGGGCAGCCCGGCCTCGTTGAGCAGCTCGTTGAGCCGGCGGATGACCAGGGTCGACGCCGCTCCGACCGACTCGTTGTCCATGCGGGCCGGGGCGAAGCCGGTCGGCGCCGTACCCAGGAGTGAGCAGAAGCGTTCCCACAACAGCTCGCGCGGGGCGCCGGGCGGGGGCACGGTCACGACCGTGACCGGGGCGAGCTCGCCCCAGGTCCGGGCGATGCGCACGAGGTTCTGCTGGCGCCAGAAGGTCCGGCCGGCCTCGGGAGGTTCGATGGCATCGCGGTGGCCGGGGCGCCAGGCCTCGATGCCGGCGAGGTAGTCGGCGAACGTCCAGGTGCGGCCGTTCTGCACCGTCTCCTGCCACATCGCGGCGATCGTGCGGTTGAGGTCGCGTGCGGTGACCACGACCTCGATCGCGTGGTCGGGGAACGTGGCGGCGACCCGTTGCGCCACGACCGGACGCACCGGGCCGAGGTATTCCATCGAGATCACCGAGGTGCCCTCGTGGGCGTGCACCTTGCCGGCCATCTTGGCCCACTGCTGCTCGCCCGACCCGAGGACGTCGCGGGCTGCCATCACCTGCGAGAGCCAGTTCATGCCGGGAACGAGGATGTCGCGCTCGGTGAGCAGCATCCGCTTGTTGGCGAACAGCCGCGACTGGATGAACGAGGTGCCCGACTTCATGGCTCCGACGTGGAGCACGAGGCGGCGCGACATGCGCGTCACCCTAGCGACTCACGAGGTGCCGCCGAACGGGTTGGGACCGAAACCCCGGGCCAGCGTGTGGTGCAGGTCGGCCATCAGCGACTCATCGACCGGCCGACCGGTCACGAACGCGCCGAGGGAGGCCAGGAGCGCGTCACGCACGCCGTCGTCGTCGCCCGTCAGCTGCTCGTAGCTGACGTCGAGCACGCGGTCCGGGCGGGTGGCTCGCAGGTGCTGCTGGATGTCGAGGGTGCGCGCGATCTTCTGCCGGGCTGCCGCCTCGTCCTCCTGGCGCCAGAAGCCCGACGCCAGTGCCCGGTCGGGGTCGCGGGTGTTCAGGACGTAGCGCACCCCCGGGAAGGCCTTGTCCATCACCGCGAAGAAGTCCTCGGTCTCCTCGGGCGCGATGCGGTGCCACGTCACTTCCTTGAAGCCCACGACGTCGTAGTCGTCCGCTTCGACGCCGCCGAGGACGCCGGTGGTCACCACGTCGTTCATCGCCTGCATGAACGCGCTGCGACGGATCTGCTTGAGGCCGTAGAAGGCCGACGCGTCGTCGTACGACCCGTGTGCTTTGTGCTCCTCGCGGAACGCGCGCAGCGCGGCCAGGCCGCGGTAGAAGTGCAGCAGGTAGAGGTCGTTCTCGCCCCGCACCAGGGTCCGCGGCAGCGTGTTGAGCAGGCCCTGGACCAGGGTCGATCCGGACCGTCCGAAGGTCACCACGAAGACGTAGGAGTGGCGCTCGCGCGCACGCCGCGCCCGCGCCAGCTCCAGGCCCTCACGCACGCCGTCGGCCCGGGCCCGCGCGTCGCGGGCCTCGAGCCGTCGTCGAAGGGTGCTCGGAAGGTACAAGGACCTCAGCCCTTGAGCTTGTAGTCCTTGAGCAGGCTGCGACCGATGATCATCTTCTGGATGTCGGAGGTGCCCTCACCGATCAGCATGAACTTGACCTCGCGCATCAGGCGCTCGATCTCGTACTCCTTGGAGTAGCCGTAGCCGCCGTGGATCCGGAAGGAGTCCTCGACGACCTCGTTGGCGAACTCGGAGGCGAGCATCTTGGCCATGCCGGCCTCGACGTCCACGCGACCGCCGGTGTCCTTGAGGCGGGCAGCGCGCACCATCATCGTGTGGGCGGTCTCGACCTTGGTCGCCATGTCGGCGAGGCGGAACAGCACCGCCTGGTGCTCGGCGATGATCTTGCCGAAGGTCTTGCGCTGCTGGGCGTAGGCCACACCGAGCTCGAAGCCGCGCCAGGCCAGGCCGCAGGCGCGGGCCGCGACGTTGACGCGACCGACCTCGACGCCGTCCATCATCTGGAAGAAGCCCTTGCCGGGCTCCCCGCCGAGGATCTGGTCCGCGGAGATCTTGTGGTCCTCGAGGATGAGCTCGGTCGTCTCGACGCCCTTGTAGCCCATCTTGTCGATCTTGCCGGGCACGTTGATGCCCTGGGCGGTCTCGCCGAAGCCGGCTTCCTTCTCGACCAGGAAGGTGGTCATGTTCTTGTAGACCGACTCGGCACCCTCGTCGGTCTTGGTGAGCACGGCGACCAGCGTGCTCGTCGCGCCGTTCGTCAGCCACATCTTCTGGCCGGTGATGGAGTAGGAGCCGTCGTCGAGCTTGGTGCCCTTGGTGGACACGGCCGAGACGTCGGAGCCGAGGCCCGGCTCGGACATCGAGAAGGCGCCGCGCACGTCGCCGGTCGCCATCCGCGGGAGGTACTTCTGCTTCTGCTCGTCGGTGCCGTGCTGCATCAGCAGGTAGGCCACGATGAAGTGCGTGTTGATGACGCCCGAGACGCTCATCCAGCCGCGCGCGATCTCCTCGACCACGAGCGCGTAGGTCAGCAGCGACTCGCCGAGGCCACCGAACTCCTCCGGGATCGTGAGGCCGAAGACGCCGAGCTCCTTGAGCCCCTCGATGATGTCGGTGGGGTACTCGTCAGCGTGCTCGAGCTCCTGGGCGACGGGGATGATCTGCTCGTCGACGAACTGACGCACCGCCTTGAGGATCTCCGTCTGGTCCTCGTTGAGTCCGTCGGTCTGGCACAGGCGACCCATGGGGCGTCCCTTCGTTCGTGTTCGTCGAGGCTGGGGGTTACTCGCGGGAGTTTAGGCGGGGTGGCTCGCCGAGACGTCGGCGTCCCACATGAGAGTTGTCACACGCCCTTGATCGCCTGGCGCAGGCGCTCCCGGCGCGTGGGCGGATCCGCGGGCGGGCTGGTCCGCTCGCTGCGCCGTTGCAGGTCGCGCAGCAGGGTGGCGACGAGGTCGAGCGCGACGTCGGCCACCTCGGCGTCGGTCACCGACTCGGGATGCCGTCGCGGCGGCAGGTCGTCGGGGACGAGCAGGAGGTCCACGTCCCCGTTCACGTCGTACGTCGATGCGCGGATCTTCGCCACGGCGCGAGCACCGCGAAGGCGGGCGTCCTCGACCTGGTCGGGCGCCGGCCAGAACCGGTCGCCCCCACGCGGCACCAGCCGCTCGTCGGCGAGGAACGACCGGAGCCACACCCCGCGCGCCCGGGCGGTGTTGAAGCCCGTGAGCCGCTCGTTGACGCGGCGCAGCGTCTCCGCCTCCACCACGCCCATCGAGGCGTTGGCGAAGCCGCGCGAGGTGTCGCACGTGTCGGGCGCGATGCCGAGGACGTCGCAGAAGCGGGACCACAGCTCCTCGCGCGGTGCACCGGCCGGCGCGGGCGCGATGAGGTGCAGCCGCTCGGGTGGCACGGCCGGCGACCAGCGCTCGAGCACCAGACCCAGGTCGAGGGAGCGCCAGTCCCACACGTCGCGCGGGTCGTCGCTCTCCGCGCGGCCGTAGTCGGCCAGCGGGGTCGTGGCCTTGTTCTTCAGTGACTCCTGCCAGCTGCTGGTGAGCAGGCCGAGCGGGTCGCGGGTGGTGATGATCAGGTGCACCTCGGCGGGCGCGAGCTGGGCGACCATCCGCTGTGCCTGCTCGGCCGACGCCGCGCAGAAGAACTCGTGGGTGATCAGGGCGTCGCCGTCGAAGCCGGCGACGTCGGCGCGGATCCGGTCCCAGGCCTCCGAGGCCCCCGGTCCGCGGCGCGCGATGCCCGGGTCGTCGCGCACGATCATCGAGGCGAAGAGATGGTCGCTCTTGCGGGCTCCCGGCAGCAGCAGCCCGGCCTCACGCAGCTGCGAGCGCCCCGGCCAGGCGATGGCCTGCAGGTAGGACGTCCCGGTCTTCGGAAGTCCGATGTGCACGAAGACCCGGCTGGTCATGACCCCAGCTCGTCGACGTAGGCCTCGACCTTCGTCGGATCAGCAGCGGGCAGCAGCTCGGTGACCACGTCGAGCAGCTCGGCGAAACGCTGGTTGAGCACCGCGCCCTCCTCGACACGCGCCGACAGCGCGGCGACCTGCGCCTCCAGCTCGTCCACCCGTGCCGCCAGGTCCTTCTTGGACATCCTCATTGCCACTCCACCTCCAGGCGGCAGGACCGCCAGCTCGTTCCCTGGGACAACTCTTCGCCATAGCCGTAGTCGATCGCCTGCCCGACCAGGTCGACCAGCCCGGTCACCACTCCACCACGCCGCTCGACGTCCTCGATGACGTCGCCCGGCGACAGTGCGCGCACCAGCGAGGGCCGGCCCTCCACATCCTCGATCGGCGACGTCAGGAACTCCAGGTGCACGCGCTCGCCGGACTGCAGCACCATCGACACGAGGCGCCAGAAGTTGTCCACGCCGTACGGCGAGGTCGAGTCGATGAGGTGGCGCGCGAGCACGGTCCGCGGTCCGGGACGGGCGGCCAGCAGCGCGCCCCACGACAGCACGTGGCGCAGCTCGAGCAGGTTCATCGTGCGCAGCTCCGCGGGCCAGCCCTGCTCGGCGGCCTTGGCGGCGATGAACTGCATCGCCACCCCGGAGTAGTCGAGCCCGACCGCGGGTCGTCCCTGCTTGGCCAGCCAGCGCACGTCGCGGCCGCGGCCGCAGCCGACGTCGAGCACCCAGGTGTCGGGGTCCTCGCGCTCGTGCAGGTGCTGGGCGATGTCGTGCGGCGGTTGGTACGGCGGCAGCAACCGCGCCAGGCCGTAGCGGTGGTCCCACGCGGCGCGGTGCAGCCGGGTGCCGCGGAACCACTCGTCGAAGCGACGCTGGACGTCGGGGTCCTTCTCGTAGCGGAACGCCGGGTCCGGCACCTTCCACCCGGGCCCGTAGGTGGCCACCAGCAGCCGCTCGGGATCAGCAGGCGCCGGAAAGGACCGGCCGTCGAGGGTGACCGTGCCGAGCGGGAAGATCCACTCGCGTTCGTACGGCGTCCAGATCTCGCCGAGCAGCGCGAGGTGCCCCTCGGCGAAGAAGCCGCCGAAGACGTCGAGGCCGCGGACCGAGCCGTCGGTGTCGGGCACGTCGATCTTGAACGCTCCCCCGCTGTGCCGGCTGGTGGCGTAGCCCCGGCGCTCGACCGCGCGCTGGACGCGGTGGGACTCGCGGATCACGTCGATCGGGTGGCTGTGCTCGCTGACATAGCCGACGTCGGCGTCGTTGTCGTGGCCGAGGAACGTCCCCTCGCGGACCGCGCCGAGCAGCGTGCCGTACGCAGGGAACGCCTCGAGCCCCTGCTCGTGCAGCAGCCCCAGCACCGTCTCGAGGGCGTCGAGCAGCGGCGCGAGCTCGCCCTCGTCCTTGGTCTCGAAGGTCTTCACCAGCTTGCCGTACATGTCGATCCCGAGCGGCGCGCCGTCGCGGCCGACCACCGTCAGCCGGCGGTCCTCGTCACCGAAGCGCACCTCCTCGTCGAACACGGACGTGCCGTCGCCGAGCGTGATCCCCAGCCGGGTCACCCCCACGAGGTGCATCGTCAGGCGTTCCGGCCAGGCGACGAACCGGACCGGACCGTTCTGGGACGCCACGCTGTCGCGCACCGACCAGAAGGACCAGATGCGGCGCCCGTCGAAGGACAGGTTGCACAGGACGTCCTCGTCGGCGAGGTACTCCAGACCGGCGTCGTCGACGCGGATGTCAGTGAGCACGCGCGGTCACACCCGGCCGAGGAACCGGTCCGGGATGCGCACCAGCGGGCGGTTGCGCATTGCCTGGACCTGGCCGCCGCCGACCGCGCGCCAGGTGTCGGGCGCAGTCTGCTCGACGATGTCCGGCAGCTTCTTCAGCGGCGGGCCGAACGGCTTGATCGCGGCGTGGTCGATGTCGGCGGTGATCTCGTCGAGCAGGTCCACCATGTCGCCGCCGCTGCGCTCCCAGCTGGTGCGAGCAGCGCGACCGTCCGATCGGAACATCTCGTGGCGGTGGTCGGCCACGGCCTTGAGGTGGTCACGGTCGGCGAACTTCATGTGGAACATGAACAGCTCGGGGTCGACCTCGAAGGGGCACTTGATGCCGTGCGAGGCGAGCGCCCAATTGGCCGGTTCCCACTTCAGCGACGGCTTGCACATGAGCGGCAGGAACTTCGCGAGCGAGCGCTGGCCCAGGATCGGCTCCCCCTCGACGAGCGCCGGCTCCTGCGCGACGTCGTGCACGACGTTGAGCCCCATCACACCGACGGCCTGGCGGCCCGGGCGGGCGGCGACGAAGTGGCGCAGCGACTCGTGCACCTTCGGGTCGGCGACGATGAACTCGTCGACGTCGCAGAAGATCGCGGCGTCGTAGGCCTCGAGCAACCCGGCCGACAGGCCGCCGAGCAGTCCCATGCGAGCCGGTTCGAAGGACTTCTTGGTCAGCGGCGGGATCCGCAGCACGGGGCAGGGCAGGTCGTCGGTCGAGCCGTCGGAGCTGTTGTCGTCGACGACGACGAGGTTCTCGGCCCCGACCTCGCGCGCGTAGTGATCGACCCAGCGACGCAGCATCGTGCCTTCGTCGCGGGCCATCGTGATGACGGCGACATTGGGGAGAGTCATGCGTTCCTCTGCTTCTTGCGGCGGCGCAGCCGCTGCCGGTGCTTGTCCTCGCGCTCCATGCCGATCTGCGTCATCCGGGCCAGGCCCTCCATCGCGGCGTCGAGCTGTTGGTGCACGGAGACCTGGTCAGGGTGCACCCCGCGCACGGGCTGCGGGAGCAGCTCGTCGAGGTCGCCGATGACGCGGTGGCCCTGCTTGCGCAGCTGATCCACCTCCGCGGCGCCGCGCTTGATCACCCAGCGCTGGTCGACGCCGAGGGTCGGCTCGCCCTGGCGCGAGACCAGCCCGCGCTTGGTGAGCAGGTGCTTGACCAGCAGGTCGTAGAACCGGTGCTCGGCAGCGGGGGTGCCGTCGCGGCCGAGGATCTCGTTGAGGTGGCGCAGGGTCAGCGCGGTGGCCAGCCCGATGGACCGGTTGGCGCGGACGTTGAGCTCGAAGGCGGCCGGGTCGAGCTGCAGGACCTGCGCGAAGCGCTCCCACAGCAGGTTGCTCGGTGCGCCCTTGGGCGGGACGGTCATCAGCGTGAAGTGGTCGGGGCCGACCGCGTCGCTCCAGCGACGGGCGATCGCCGCGAGTCCCTGGTGGTTCCAGAAGTTGCGGGCGACCGGCGAGGTCGGGTCCTCGGAGCGTACGGCGCCGAGGTAGTCGTCCCAGGTCACCGCCGACCCGTTCTGCACGGACTCCAGCCACATGGCCGCGATGTTGCGGGCCAGGTCACGGCCGGTCAGGACGACCTCGAGCTGACCCTCGAGGGAGTCGCGGATGATCTCGATCTTGCGGGTCGCGCGAGGTGCGAGGAACTCCATCGACACCACGACCGTGCCGGGTGTGGAGTTGATCCCCGCCACCAGCGTCCGCCACGCACCGTCAGGGTCGAGCGGCGGCTGCTGCGGGCCACCGTGCGCGATCAGGTCCTGCACCGCGGCGACCTGGTCGCGCCACTTCTCACCCGCGAAGGAGATGGCGTGCTGCGCCAGCTCCTCGCGGTTGTTGCCGAGGACGTTCTGGATGAAGCTCGTGCCCGACTTCATCGAGCCAATGTGGAGGACGACCCGCTCTGCCACGCCAAGCCCTTTCCGTTCGCAGCCGGCCCTGGTTGGCCGGTAGTGCGGAGACGACCCTACGGCAGGCGCACATCCACCAGCGCCATGTTGTGGTCGGTGACGAGGCTGAGGAGCGGCGGGCGGGTGTACTCGAAGTTGGCGTAGGTGGCGTCCGGCGAGCCGAAGATCCAGTCGACGCGCATCCGGCTCGGCGGGTTGGTGCAGCGACCCGTGGCCGGGTCGTAGGCGCCGCCGAACGGGCTGACGAGGTCGGTCTTCGAGAGCACCTTGCACAACAGGGTGCGCTTCTCGTTCATGTCACCGATGAAGAAGACCGGCAGCCCGGTCGCGCGCAGCTCGTTGATCTTGGCGATCTGCACGTTGGTGGCGCGGTCACGCTTGAACTGGTACTCCCACGGCGCGTTGTGCACGTTGATCACGTAGATCTCCTTGCCCGTCACGCGGTGCCGCAGCTTGACCACCGGGCGCGGCAGCTCCTTGCTGATGAACTGGTTCATCATCACGTTGGCCTCGACGAGGTCCCACACGCTCGTGCGCCAGGCCAAGGCCGCCTCGGAGGCGTCGTCGCCCGACTCGGGCCGCGGGTAGACGTCCCACGTGCCGCGAGCGGCCTTGAGGAAGTGGAACATCTGGTCGGAGTTGGGCTCCTGCAGGCCCATGATGTCGATGGCGCTGTTGTCGAGCTGGTCGGCCATCCAGCCCATCCGCGTGGTGGCGGGGCCGAAGGCGTCGTCGTGGGCGTAGGGCCGGGTGTGGCCGTTGCCGAGCGCGTTGACGGTGGCGATGCGGAAGTCGGTCGCCCCGGCGGGGTCCGTCGGCGGTGCGGGCTCGACCTCGGTCGGCGAGGGGCTGCTGGTCAGCGTGCCGTTGCCGAGCTGCGCGCGGTCGTTGGCACCCCAGCAGGACGTCCCGCTGGAGGTGAGGCCGCAGACGTGGCGCCAGCCGCCCTCGATCTGGGTCATGCCCTTGGGACCGGCGGCCGGCTCCATCGTGAACGGCGCGCTGCCGTCACCGATCAGGCCGTAGGCGTTGTTGCCCCAGCACCAGGCCTGGCCCTTGTCGTCGAGCAGGCACGAGCCGCCCTCGAAGGTCGTGACGTCGATCGCCTTGTGACCGCCCAGGACGAGCTGCGGGGTCGCGGTGGTGGTGACGTTGCCGTTGCCCAGGGCGCCGTAGGTGTTGCGGCCCCAGCAGTGGACGGCGCCGCTCGTGGTGAGGGCGCAGGTGTGGGTCCACGAGGTGGAGACCTCGGCCCAGTTGGTCGAGGTGCCGACCCGCGCAGGCCGGTTCTTGCCGGCGAACGAGCCGATGCCGAGCTGGCCGAAGAGGTTGCCGCCCCAGCACCACAAGGAGCCGTCGGTCTTGGTGCCGCACACGAAGCGGCTGCCCACGGAGACACTGGCCCAGCGACCGCCGGGCACCTTGACCGGCTTCGCGGACTGCTTGGCCTTCAGCGCGCCGAGCTGGCCGGCCGCGTTGTCACCCCAGCAGTAGAGCTTCGCCCGGCTGGTGATGGCGCAGGTGTTGAACCAGCTCGCGTTGACGCTCTTCCACTTCTTGTCCTTGGCGACCACGACCGGCTTGGGGCGCACCTTGGTGCTCTTGTCACCGAGCTGGCCGCGGTGGTTGACACCCCAGCAGAAGAGCTTGCCGCTGTTCTTGATCCCGCAGGTCGACGCACCACCGGCGGAGACCGAGCGCCACTTGTTGCCACCCTTGACGCGCTGCGACGCCGTCACGTCGGGGCCGACCTTGCCGTCGCCGAGCTGGCCGTACTGGTCACGGCCCCAGCAGACGAGGGAGCCGTTGCCCGGCAGCCGGCAGCCGTGCTCACCGCCGCTGGACAGCGTCTCGACCGGGGCGCGGCGCTTCTTGCGGGCGGCCGGCGCGACGGCCTGGACCGGGGCGGCTGACTGCACCGATGACTGGGCGCTCGCGATCGCGACCGACGTGCCGGCACCCGCGGGGGCGGCCAGGGCGATCGGCGTGAACATGCTCGCGATCAGAGCGATGAGGGCGACGGGCGCCTTCATGGCAACCTCCGAGATAGACGACACGGAAAAGTCTGGCAACTTCAGCAACATCTGTCACGGTAGTTCACAAATGTCACAGGGGCCAGACCGTGACCGGCCCGGCCCCTGCAAGGAGTGACGCACGCGGGTGCGTCGAGGTTGTCGCCCTGGAGCAGATTCCGCCTCAGAGCACCGGCTTCATCTTGCCCAGCCCCATGTCCTGGCGGACCTGGGCGAACGGGTCGAACCCGGCCTGGCGCCGCAGGACGATCTCCTTGACGAGGTCCTGTCCCTGCGGCGGGGGGTTCTTGAAAAGGTAGTTGATGAACTTCGAGTAGGACCTCTCCAGCCGCTTGCTGCGGATGATGAATCCCTGCTCGTCGGAGAGCGTGCTCATGCCCGACCAGTTGGCGCTGCCCTGGTAGACGATGTGCGAGGAGCGCTTGCCGTCGTAGTTGCCCGAGATGGTCAGCGCCTTCATGTGGATGTAGCGGTCGACGTAGCCGTCGCCGTTGGTGTCCTCGAGGATCGTGCGGCGCGGGATGTCCTGCAGGTTGGCGCGGGCGTTGTTGTTGAGCACGCCGTAGACCAGCCGGATCTTGCAGCCACGCTCCTTGAGCCCCTTGAGCTTGCCGGACACGGCGGTGCCGGGACGGCCGTTGAAGACGGCCTGCGAGACGCGGATGACGGTGCGGCCGTTCTTGCCCGCGTCGCCGACGGCGCCCTTGCACTTCACCTTGTCGAGCATGCGCAGCACGTTGTAGTTGCGCACCTTGCCCATGTTGGGGAAGAACCAGCCCTCGTAGTCGCCGTCCTGGAACGTGTAGAACGCACCCTTGCGGGGCTTGTCCTTCGACATCTGCTTGAAGATCTTGACGTAGTTGTCCCACGTGACCTGGCGGTCGACGACCGTCAACAGGTCGTTCCACTGGACGTACGCCGCGGCGTCGGTCAGGTTGGCCGAGGTGGACATGACGACGTTGTTGCGCCCGCCGGTGTGGCTGAACATGAAGAACTTGCCGTGCTGGATGCCCTCCTTGCCGCGGCAGGAGTTCTTGCAGGTGCGGAACCAGCTGACCATGTCATCGGAGCGCTTCTTGTTGCCCTTGGCCAGCGCGTCGCGTGTGCGCGGGTAGTAGCTGCCGGCGCCCTGCTTCGAGGCCAGGCCGTTGGCCATGATGATCTGCACGCTCACGCCACGCTTGTGCGCGGCGATGATGTCGTTGACGAACAGCGCGTTGCTGAAGTTCCACGTCACCAGCCGGATCTGCGAGCCCTTGGGACTGTTGGCGATGGCGTTGCGGATGTAGCGGTTGATCTTGTGCGACTGCTCCGGGTCACGCGGCTCGTTGAACCGGACGCCGGGCTGCGGCTGCCACTTGCTGGTCGACTGCGTGGGCTCCTCGGTCGGCGTCGGCGCCGGGGTCGTGGGGGCCGTCGAGGTCGGGGCCGGGGTGGTGGGGACCGGCACCGTCGGGGTGGGGGTCGGCGTCGGCGTCGGGGTGGACTCCGCGGACAGCTCGAGGGCGTTGGCCTGGGTGGCGAGCGTCGTCAGCGGTGCGATGACCGCCAGGATCGAGGCTGCGACCGTGATGGTCATCCGTGACTTCATGGTGCTGACGTGTCCCCTTGGTTGAAGGTCTGGCTGCGAACAGCGATAACGAGCGGGCGTGCCCATGGTTCTGATGACGCCCACGCCGGATTGGTTGCCTCAGGCCTGGCAGGTGGCGAGGAGCTGCTGGTAGTCCTCGTTCGTCTCGAGGTCACCCGCGTCGGTGATCTCGTTGCCCTTCATGGCGAAGAAGCGGCCGTCCTGCTCGAAGAACGTGGCGCCGTAGCCGCACGGGCGCTTCACGGGCTTGATGGTCTCGCCCTCGCTCTGGCAGGCCTTGTAGTCCTTGGGCAGGTCCTGCCCGGCGACCCACACGTCCGCACACTCGGGCAGCGCGCCCGGCTCCGTGGCCGCGCTGGACTCGCTCGGCGACGGGCTCGAGGACTCGGAGGTGCTGTCGGTCGCGGTCTCGTCGACGTCGCGCTCGTTGCCGCAGGCGCCGAGAACGGCGGTCGCACACACAGCGACGACAGCAGCGGACAGCTTGATCCCCAAGATAGCCATAGCACCGATGGTAAGCGACCTCAGCAGAACGGCCACATCTGCCACGCGCCGCCGACGGTGTCGTCGCGCCCCGTCGCGCCCGCGTCCCGGTAGCCTTCGCTGACATGAGCAGCACTCCGACCAGGGTCTACCTGGCCCGCCTCGTGGGCCTGCCCATCTTCGACCCCCAGGGCGACCAGGTCGCCAAGGTCCGCGACGTCGTGGTGGCCCTCCGGTCGGAGTCCGCCAACCAGCCGCGGGTGCTCGGGATGGTGGCCGAGGTCTTCGGCCGGCGTCGGATCTTCGTGCCGATGACCCGCGTCACCAACATCGACAGCGGTCAGGTCTACACGACCGGCCTGCTCAACATGCGCCGCTTCGAGCAGCGCGCCACCGAGACCCTCGTGATGGGCCAGATGCTCGACCGGCGGGTGCTGATCAAGGAGACCGGCATCCAGGGGACGGTCTACGACGTGGCGATGGAGCAGGCACGCAACCGTGACTGGGTGCTCTCGCGCGTCGCCGTACAAGAACCGTCCAAGGGGTTCCGCCGCCGCGGCCAGACCCACACCGTCGAGTGGCGCGACGTCGACGGCCTCGCCCGGCGCGAGGAGACGCAGGGCGCGACCCACCTCATCGCCACCCTCAACGAGATGCGCCCGGCCGACGCCGCCAACGTCATCCACGACCTGCCCCGCGAGCGCCGGATCGCGGTCGTCGCCGCGATGGACGACGAGCGGCTGGCCGACGTGCTGGAGGAGCTGCCCGAGGAGGACCAGGTCGAGATCCTCGAGCTCCTCGACTCCGAGCGCGCCGCCGACGTGCTGGAGGAGATGTCGCCCGACGACGCCGCCGACCTGATCGCCGACCTCCACCCCGACACCGCCGCCACCCTGCTCGGGCTGATGGAGCCGGAGGAGGCCGAGGACGTGCGCCGGCTGATGTCCTACGCCGACAAGACGGCCGGCGCCATGATGACGCCGGAGCCGGTGATCCTCTCCCCCGACGCCACGGTCGCCGACGCGCTCGCCCACGTGCGCAACCCCGAGCTGACGCCGGCCCTCGCCGCCCTGGTCTATGTCTGCCGCCAGCCGCTGGAGACGCCGACGGGTCGGCTGCTCGGCGCCGCGCACATCCAGCGCCTGCTGCGCGAGCCGCCCTCGACGCTGGTCGCGGCCGCGCTGGACGAGTCGATGGACCCGCTGCGCCCCGACGCCGGGATCGACGCGGTCGCCGCCCACCTGGCGACGTACAACCTCGTCGCGGCACCGGTGGTGGACGAGGAGGGCCGCCTCCTGGGCGCGGTCACGGTCGACGACCTGCTCGACCACATGCTGCCCGACAACTGGCGCGACCAGGCCGACCGACCGGGACCGATCGCCGGGACGGGTGGGCGATGAGCGACTCCCGCGCGCGCCCGCGCCTCGACACGCCCCGCGAGACCCGTCGGCCACCCCTGGTGCGCCGCCCGAGCTACGACTCCGACGCGTTCGGATCCTTCGCCGAGCAGTTCGCCCGCTTCATGGGCACCGCGAAGTTCCTCATCTACATGACGCTGTTCGTGATCGCGTGGATGCTCTGGAACACCTTGGCGCCGCTCGCGTGGCGCTTCGACGAGTTCCCCTTCATCTTCCTCACGCTGATGCTCAGCCTGCAGGCGTCGTACGCCGCACCGCTGATCCTGCTCGCCCAGAACCGCCAGGAGTTCCGGGACAAGGTGGTGGCCGAGCAGGACCGCCAGGCCAACGCGCGCGCCCACGCCGACATGGAGTTCCTGGCCCGCGAGGTCGCCTCGTTGCGGTTGTCGGTGGGCGAGGTCGCCACCCGCGACTTCCTGCGCTCGGAGCTCAAGGGGCTCTACGCCGACCTCGAGGAACTCACCCGGGGTGACGAAGACGACGACCGAGATGAGCCACCGGCGAGGTGATGTGCCCGGACGGCTCGTAGACTCGGGCACATCATGAGCACCCCATCTGTCGAGCAGATCACCGCTGCCCTGGCCACGGTCAACGATCCCGAGATCAAGCGCCCCATCACCGACCTGAACATGGTCGACTCGATCACGGTCGCCGAGAGCGGCGAGGTCGCGGTCACCGTCCTCCTCACGGTCGCCGGCTGTCCGCTCAAGGAGACGATCACCCGTGACGTCACGGCCGCCGTCACCGCGGTCGCGGGCGTCACCGGCGTCGACCTGACCCTCGGCGTCATGACCCCCGAGCAGCGGGCCGGTCTCAAGGAGGTGCTCAGCGGCGGCAAGGCCGAGCGCGAGATCCCCTTCGCCCAGCCGGGCTCGCTGACCAAGGTCTATGCCATCGCCAGCGGCAAGGGCGGGGTCGGCAAGTCGTCGGTCACCGTCAACCTCGCGCTCGCCATGGCCAAGCAGGGCCTGAAGGTCGGCATCGTCGACGCCGACATCTACGGCCACTCCGTGCCGGCCATGCTCGGCGTCGCCGACGCGCGCCCGACCCAGGTCGACGACCTGATCATGCCCGTGCCCACGCCCAGCGGCGTCTCGGTCATCTCCATCGGCATGCTCAAGCCGCGTCGCGACCAGGTCGTCGCCTGGCGCGGCCCGATGCTCGACCGCGCCCTGGTCCAGATGCTCTCCGACGTCTACTGGGGCGACCTCGACGTGCTCCTCCTCGACCTGCCCCCGGGCACCGGCGACGTCGCCATCTCGCTGGGCCAGCACCTGCCCAATGCCGAGGTCGTGGTCGTCACCACCCCGCAGGAGGCCGCCGCCGAGGTCGCCGAGCGCGCCGGCACGATGGCCTCGATGATGCACCAGCGCGTCGTCGGCGTCGTGGAGAACATGAGCTTCCTGACCCTGCCCGACGGCTCCACGATGGAGGTCTTCGGCAGCGGCGGCGGCGACCGTGTCGCCGAGACGCTGTCCCAGCGCTTCGGCTACGACGTCCGGGTGCTCGGCCGGATCCCGCTCGACCCCTCGCTGCGCGAGGGCGGCGACGCCGGCAAGCCGATCGTCGACTCCGACCCCACGGCAGCGGCGGCGCTCGAGCTGGTCAAGATCGCCGAGGGCCTCAGCGGCCGCGGTCGCGGCCTGGCGGGCATGCAGCTGGGCCTCACCCCGAGCTCGAAGTTCTAGTCGATGTTCGGGGTCGGGCTGGCCGAGATGGCGTTGATCGCGTTCGTCGCGATCATCGCCTTCGGTCCCGACCGGTTGCCGGTCCTGGCCAAGCAGGCCGGCATCATGATGCGCAAGGCGCGCGCCATGGCCAACTCCGCGCGCGACGAGATCCGTGACGAGCTCGGCCCGGAGTTCGCCGACCTCGAGTTGCGCGACCTCGACCCCCGCACCATCGTGCGGCGCCACATCATCGAGGCGATGGAGGACGAGGACGCCCGCCCGGTCGCCGAGCCCGCCCTCGCCGCGGGCCAGCGCCCGCCGTACGACGTCGACGCCACCTGATCAGTCGCGGCTCTGCACCGCGCTGATCGCGTCGTAGGAGATCAGCACCCGCTCGTCGCCGGGAGTGCTGATCTCGACGAAGTCCGCCCCGACCCGGCGCACGACGGCCTCGTGCTGTCCGGCGTCCCCGACGTGGACGACGCAGCGCACCTGCGACTCGGCCAGCCGGCGCAGGGCCGAGGACACGCTCAGCTTGTGCAGCGGTGACCAGGCGACCTCGGGCACCGAGCGCTGCGAGGCGCCCTGGACGACCTCGATCCGGGGCGTGCGCACGATCCAGTCCTGGGCGTGCCCGCTGAGCAGGCACCAGCCGGCGCCGAGGCGCTGCAGCTCACCCTCGATCCGGCCGACCCCCGCGACGGTGAGCGCGAGGTGGGAGCCGAGGCTCGCCACCAGCCTCGAGTCGAGCGTGACGTGGTGGTACTCCGCGCGGCTGCGATCGACCAGCTCCGCGTCGCGCTCGAGCTCGTAGAGCGCCGACGCCTGTCCTTCCAGGTCGTCGAAGAGGGCGAAAAGCTGTTCGTCCCAGGACGGGTGCGGCGCCATGCTCCGAGCCTAGTCCGCCTGTGCACAACCCGTTGACAACGCGCGCATCTTTGCCTTAAATGAGGCAAACACCCGCAAACGAAGGGTTTGGGCATGTCTCGGGGCAATCACGGATCAGTGGGTCGCTGCCTGGCTGTCTGGCTGCTCGTCACGGCAGGCCTGCTCGCCACGCTCGTCGCCCTGGCCGACGACACGGCGTCGCTCGCCTCGTCCGCGGTGTGGCACGGCTCGTTCGACGACCTGCTCGTGGCCGTCGCATCCGCGGCCGTGCTGGTGTGCGCGGCCTGGTCGTGGCTCATCACCACGGCGACCGTCGTCGACCTGGTGCGGGGACGGGTGCCCACCAGCGTGCCGCGTGGCCTCACCCGGCGGCTGGTGCTGGCCGCGTGCGGCGCCGCCGTGGTGGCGGGCATCAGCAGCCCCGCCCTGGCCGGCAGCGGTGCCGGCGACCACTCGCTGGCCGGGCTGCCGATGCCCGACCGGGCTGTCGCCACCGCCCCGCGCGCGCCCGTGGTCGACACCCCCGCAGCGCAGCCAGCGCCTCGAGCCGCCAGCCGACCTGCCGCCGCGGCGGCGTCACGGCGCCCAGCAGCGATCACCGTCCGGACCGGCGACTCGCTGTGGTCCATCGCCGCCGACCGGCTCGGCCCCGATGCCGCGGTGGCCGACATCGACGCCGCCTGGCGCGACCTCTATGCCGCCAACCGCGACGCCATCGGCCCCGACCCCGACCTCATCCGCCCCGGGCTCGACCTCGAGCCGGGATCGAACTGAAAGGCACGATCATGAGCGAAGCGAGTACGCGCATGAGCGAAGCGACTACGCGCATGAGCACCAACGTGATCCCGATCCGGCGCACCGTCCCGGTCGCGAGCGTCCAGGGTTCGCTGGCCCTCGACCTGACGCCGCGGCTCGACCCACCGGAGACCGAGGCGAGGATCGTCACTGCGGAGACCGAGGAGCGGGCAGCGCTCGACCGCTTCGTGCGCCGCCACCTCGCGTGCGCCGTCGAGATCGCGTGCGGAGACCGCCCGTCGGCCCAGCTGCTGCGGCACTGCTCCCCCGCGGTCCATGCCGACCTCGCCCGGCGCGCCCAGCTGGTCACCAGTGCCGCCGGGACCACCGCGGCCCTCGGACGAGGGCGCGGCGCCGTACGCCCCGTCCTGCGCTCGACACACACCAGCCTGGTGCGCGCCGACGCCCTCGAGGTCGCGGCGCACGTGCGCTACGGCGCGCGGTCGCGCGCCCTGGCGGCCAGGTTCGAGGTCGTCGACGGTCGCTGGCAGTGCGTCGTGCTGGAGTGGGCCTGATCAGCCGCCGACGACCGCGCGGCCCGACGCGCCACCGGGCGCACCGTGGCACTTCTTGTACTTCTTGCCCGAGCCACAGGGGCAGTCGGCGTTGCGCGCGGTGCCGGCGAAGGGGTCCTCCTCGACCGGAGCGGTCCGCACCTCGGCCTCGCCGTCCTCGCTGGGCGCGGAGTAGTTGAGGTTGGTCGGCCGCGCCTTGCGCTCGAGCCCCTTCGCCCGGATCTGCGGAGCGTGATCGGCGTGGGCCTGGGCCTGCGCGAAGTCGATCTGCGGGGTCGTCGGGTCGAGAGCGGGAGCCGCGGGCTGCTGGCCCAACCGCTCGTCCTCGGTCGGGGTGTCGTCCTCGGCCTCGACCTCGACCTGCAGGTTGAACAGGTAGCCGACCGACTCCTCCTTGATGCCGTCCATCATGGCGGCGAACATGTCGAAGCCCTCGCGCTGGTACTCCACGAGCGGGTCGCGCTGGGAGTAGGCACGCAGCCCGATGCCCTCGCGCAGGTAGTCCATCTCGTAGAGGTGCTCGCGCCACTTGCGGTCGAGCACGGAGAGGATGACGCGGCGCTCGAGCTCACGCATGACCTCGGGGCCCATCTCCGCCTCGCGACGGTCGTACGCCGCCTGGATGTCCTTCTTCAGGTCCGAGATCAGCGCCTCGCGGCTCAGCCCGGCGCGGCCGCCGGCGGCCTTGACGACCGACTCGGCCGTGAGCTCGCTGGGGTAGATCTGGTGCAGGGCGGTGAAGAGGCCGTCGAGGTCCCAGTCCTCGGCGTAGCCCTCGGTCGAGCCGGTGACGTAGCCGGTGATGACGTCGTCGATGAAGGTGCGGATCTGCTGCTCGAGGTCGGCGCCCTCGAGGACCCGGCGGCGCTCGCCGTAGATGACCTCGCGCTGGCGGTTCATCACGTCGTCGTACTTGAGGACGTTCTTGCGCGACTCGAAGTTCTGCGACTCGACCTGGCTCTGGGCGCTGGCGATGGCGCCGGTGACGCGCTTGTTCTCGATCGGCACGTCGTCGGGGACCTTGAGGACCTGCAGGATGCGGTCGACCCAGTCGGACTTGAACAGGCGCATCAGCTCGTCCTGCAGCGAGAGGTAGAACCGGGACTCACCCGGGTCACCCTGGCGGCCGGAGCGACCGCGGAGCTGGTTGTCGATGCGGCGCGACTCGTGGCGCTCGGTGCCGACGACGTAGAGGCCACCGAGGGCCTTGACCTCGTCGTGCTCGTTGGCGACCGTCGCCTTGACCCGCTCCAGGGTGTCGGCCCAGGCCGCCTCGTAGGCGTCGGCGGTCTCGCCGGTCGGCTCCAGGCCCTGCTGGCGCAGGGCCTGGTCGGCGAGGAACTCCACCGATCCACCGAGCATGATGTCGGTGCCTCGACCGGCCATGTTGGTGGCGACGGTGACCGAGCCCTTGTGGCCGGCCATCGCGACGATCTTCGCCTCGTCGGCGTGCACCTTGGCGTTGAGGACGGTGTGCGGGACGCCCTTCTTGGTGAGCAGCCCGGAGAGCAGCTCGGACTTCTGCACCGACACCGTGCCGACCAGGATGGGCTGGCCCTTGGCGTTGCGCTCGGCGATGTCCTCCACGACGGCGTCGTACTTCGCCTCCTCGGTGCGGTAGACGAGGTCGCCCGCGTCGATGCGCGACATCGGCTTGTTGGTCGGGATCGGGACGACACCGAGCTTGTAGATCTTGTCGAACTCGCTGGCCTCGGTCATGGCCGTGCCGGTCATGCCGGAGAGCTTGTCGTAGAGGCGGAAGTAGTTCTGCAGGGTGACGGTGGCGAGGGTCTGGTACTCCTCGCGGACGGTCACGCCCTCCTTGGCCTCGATCGCCTGGTGCAGGCCGTCGTTGTAGCGGCGACCGGCCAGCATGCGACCGGTGTGCTCGTCGACGATCAGCACCTCGCCCTCGATGACGACGTATTCCTTGTCGTTGCGGAACAGCTCCTTGGCCTTGATGGAGTTGTTCAGGAAGGAGATCAGCGGCGTGTTGACCGAGTCGTAGAGGTTCTCGATGCCGAGGTGGTCCTCGACCTTGGTGATGCCGGGCTCGAGGACGGAGATGGTGCGCTTCTTCTCGTCGACCTCGTAGTCGACGTCCTTGCGCAGCGACGAGGCGATGGTCGCGAACTCGGCGTACCACTTCACCTCGTCCTGCGTCGGGCCGGAGATGATGAGCGGCGTGCGCGCCTCGTCGATCAGGATCGAGTCGACCTCGTCGACGACGGCGAAGTTGTGGCCGCGCTGGACGCAGTCGTCGATGTCGTCGGCCATGTTGTCGCGCAGGTAGTCGAAGCCGAGCTCGTTGTTCGTGCCGTAGGTGATGTCGGCGGCATAGGCCACGCGACGCTCCTCGGGACGCATGTGCGGCAGGATCACGCCGGTCGTGAGGCCGAGGAAGTGGTGGATGCGACCCATCCACTCCGCGTGGTACTTCGCGAGGTAGTCGTTGACCGTGACCACGTGCACGCCCTTGCCGGACAGCGCGTTGAGGTAGGCCGGGAGCGTGGAGACCAGGGTCTTGCCCTCACCGGTCTTCATCTCGGCGATGTTGCCGAGGTGCAGCGCCGCGCCACCCATCACCTGGACGTCGTAGTGACGCTGGCCGATGACGCGCTTCGAGGCCTCACGGACCACCGCGAACGCCTCGGGCATCAGGTCGTCGAGCGTCTCGCCCTGCTCCAGACGGGTCTTGAACTCCCCCGTCATGGCCTGGAGCTCGGCGTCGGTCATCTTGACGAAATCGTCCTCGATGGCGTTGACCGCCTTGGCGATCGTCTCCAGCTGGCGCAGGATCTTTCCCTCGCCGATGCGGAGGAGCTTGTCGATGATGGCAGGCACGGTGATGCGACTCCGTCGGATGTGGGTGAGGCAGAGAATGGGGCGGCCGAGTGGCCGTCGATCATGCTACCCACGCCACCCAGCCGCAGCCGAAGCGGCAGCGAGTGCGGGCGCCAGGTCCCCGCGCGGCTCCACCTCGATGGCGGACAGTCCCAGCCAGCCGGCCAGCCGGATCAGCTCGGCCGCGAGCTCCTCGGCGGTCTCGCTCGGCGCCCCGGCCTCGGCGTAGGCACCCTTGACGAGGAGCCGGCCGGTGCCGCGATCGGCCTTCAGGTCGACGCGCGCCACGATCGCCTCGCCCAGCAGGAAGGGCAGCACGTAGTAGCCGTGGACCCGCTTGGCGGCCGGCACGTAGATCTCGATGCGGTAGAAGAAGCCGAACAACGCCTCGGCCCGGTCCCGCTCCCACACGACCGGGTCGAAGGGGCTGAGCAGCGCCCGCGCACCGATGCGGCGCGGCAGCCTGGCCTCCGCGTGCAGGAAGGCAGGCTTGCGCCATCCCTCCACGCGTACGGCGCTGAGCTCGCCGGCCTCGACCAGCGTCTCCACCGCGACCTTGGCGTCCGCGACGGCCATCCGGTAGTAGTCGGCGAAGCAGCGGACCGTGCCGACGCCGTGCGAGCGAGCGGCTCGCCGTACCAGCTCGACGTGGGCCTCCGCCTTCGTCGGCGTGGCCAGCGCGAGCACGTCGGCCGGCAGCACCCGCTCGGGGACGTCGTACAACACCTCGAACTGGCTGGTGCGACCGGCGATGGCGACGTCCCCCACGAGGAAGAGGTAGTCGAGGACGCGCCGCGCGTCCGACCAGTTCCAGCCCCAGTTCTCCTTGAGGCGGGGGCGGCTGAACTCCTCGTCCAGACCGCGTGCCGTGACCGGGCCGCGCTCGCGGACGGCGGCGAGGATCCGTGGCTCCAGCGCGGGGTCGGCCGTGAAGCCCCACTTCCCGCGCTCGCCCCGGTAACGCTCCATGCGGTGCTGCATCACCGGCCACAGCTCCACCGGCATGAAGGCCTGGACGTGCGCCCAGTACTCCACCATCCGCCGGGGCCGGCGCCCCTGGCTGCTGGCGGCCCGCCGCAGCAGGTCGACGTCGTAGGCACCCATCCGCGAGTAGAGCGGCATGTAGTGGGCGCGCTGCAGCACGTTGACCGAGTCGACCTGCAGGACACCGGTGCGCCCCAGCGTGCGCTGGAGCGTGGCCAGCGTGGGTGTGGCATGGGCGCGGTCGGCGAAACCCTGGGCGGCCAGCGCGATCCGGCGGGCCTGGAGGTTGCTGATCGACTCCATTACGGCAGGTCGAGCAGCTTTTCCTTCATGGCATACATGACTGCCTCCATGCGGGAGTGCAGCTGCAGCTTCTCGAGGATGTTGCGGACGTGGTTCTTCACGGTGTTCTCGGAGATGAACAGCTCCTTGGCCACCTCGCGGTTGTTGAGCCCGCGGGCCACCAGGCGCAGCACCTCGAGCTCGCGCTCGGTGAGCTTCAGCGCCGTGTTCTGCGCCTTGTCCGGCTTGGACATCTGCTTGAACTCGTCGATCAGCTTGATCGCCATCGACGGGCTGATCAGCGACTGCCCCTCGTTGACCACACGGATGGCCTGGGCGACCTCCTCGATGGAGGAGTCCTTGAGGAGATAGCCCGACGCGCCGTTCTTGACGGTCTCGTAGAGGTCGCCCTCCTCGTCGGAGACGGTCAGCATGATGATCTTGGCCGACGGCACGGCCTCCTTGATCCCACGACAGGCCTCGACGCCCGACAGGCGCGGCATGCGTACGTCGAGCAGCACGACGTCCGGCGCCAGCGACTGCGCCAGCTCGGTGCCGGTGATGCCGTCGGCGGCCTCGCCGACGACCTCGATGTCGGCGTCCTGCGCCAGCAGCATCGTCAGTCCTCGGCGGAAGAGCTCCTGGTCATCGACCACGAGTACGCGGATGGGCTCTGTCCCTGGCGTTCCTGTTGCCTCGGTCACGCCCGCATCATGACAGACACGGGCGCGACCGGTCTCGCTCGGACCCTGCGATGACCTCCGGCGTCAGTCGAGCTCGAGCGAGATCACGCCGTAGTCGTAGCCGCGACGGCGGTAGACGACCGAGGGCTTCTCGCTCTCCTTGTCGACGAACAGGAAGAAGTCGTGTCCCACGAGCTCCATCTCGTAGAGGGCTGTGTCGAGGGTCATCGGCGCTGCGGCGTGCGACTTCTCCCGCACGACCAGGGGTCCATCGCCGGTGACCGTGATCGGGCCGACCTGGCGTTCGGTGACGGTCTCCTCATCGCTCTCCTCCTCGACGAGGATCGCGTCGGCACTGCCGGCCAGCGCCTGACCGACGGACACGGGGGTGTGGCGCCCACGGTGCACGCGGCGGCGGTCCGCGGCGCGGCGCATCTGGGCTGCCATCTTGTCGAGCGCGAGGTCGAGCGCGCCCATCTTGTCCTCGGCCGCGGCCTCGGCGCGGATCACGGGGCCCTTGGAGAAGGCGGTCAGCTCGATCCTGATCGCCCGGTCGTGTTGCCGGGGGTTCTTCTCTTCTTCGACCTCCACCTGGACGCGGATGATCCGATGATCGTGCTTCTCCAGGCGGGCGAGCTTTTCCGAGACATGTTCACGGAACCTGTCCGACACCTCGCAGTGCCGTCCGGTGACCACAACATCCATGTGAACCTCCTTGTAGCAGGGCTACTTGTGCTGCGCTCCCACTCCTGCACTCTGTTTGGCAGGGTGAGATGGAGCCCGCCCGGCCGACCTGGTCTTCGACCCCACAATCGCCTGCTGGAGCTTTCGCAGCTTGGATGCCACTACCGGCCCTCTCCCGACGCTCGCCGTATCTGACGGCGGTGCCGAGGCAGGTCTTACTTCTAAGCCGCACCGTGATCGGCTGTCTCCAGCCTTACGTGGGCCGTTTTGCCTGCGACTGGCATCGGCTTGTCCTCCGAGGTGGTGCGCACGCGCACCTGACCGGATGACGCAACCACGGACCCGGACGGACTCCATGGACAGACGCTAGCCCCTCGGGCCCCGGGACAAAAGCGATCCACCCGTTTGGTCAGGAATGCGACGCCGTGTCGCAGCCACTGTCGCGAGCGCAACCGGGCCCAGCCCCACCGCACCCAGCGCTCGTTGGGCCTCCCTGGCCGTCGAGCCCGTGGTGAGCACGTCGTCGCAGATCACCACGCGCGCCCGGGCGCGTCGTCGAGCCAGCCGCGCGAGACCGGGCGATGGGCACGACATCGACCCCGACAGGTTGTGCGAGCGCTCTCCGGCCGAGAGCCCGGCCTGGTCGACGACGCGCCGGTTCGACACGAGCAGAGACGCCGCGGTCACGTCGCGGCCCTCCGCCCGCAGTCGCGCTGCCGCCGTCCGCACCAGCGCTCCCATCGGGTCGTAGCCCCGGCGCCGGCTCGAACCGGGGCGAGACGGCGCCGGCACCAGCACCACGGCTCCGTCGTCGTCGGCCATCGCCGCTCGCACCGACACGGCCAGCAGGCCGCCCAGCACGCGCCGGAACGTGAACTGGCCGCGGTCCTTGTGGCCCACGACCATGGCGCGGACCGCGCCGTCGTAGTCGGCCACCGACCAGGGCGTCACCAGGCCCGGGGGCGTCGGCTGCGGCCAGCAGATCCGAGGGACCGACGGCAGGGCGTGCAGGCAGCGCGGGCACAGCATCCGTCCCGGGCGCGCACAACCGACGCACTCGCTGCCGACCACGAGGTCGAGGAGGACGTCACGCACGCAGCCATCGCAGCAGGCGCCGTGGGAGCGGGCAAGACCGGACCCGGGTGCCTGTGGAGAAGGCTCAGCCGACGTAGGTGAGGGAGGTGAGGGCCTCGGGGAGCGGGCCGAGCGGACGCTCGGGAGCCGTCAGGTCACTGACCGACTCCCGGCCGACCGCGAACACCTCGGCCCCTTCGACGGGCGAGCTGACGAGCTGGCGGGTGCCACCGCGCAGGCGGGACACGCCCACGATCCCGAGGTCGCCCGGCGAGCCGTCGACGGAGATCGTCTCGACCTGGGAGAGGTTCTCGGTGTCGGTGACCACCGAGATCGCGGTCGGCGAGCGCCAGCCGATGTCGCGGACCACCGACCCGGCGACGTCGGGGACGAAGTCGAGCACCACCGCCCGGGTTGCTCGCAGCACCCGCCCCGACGCGCTGTGCAGGATCCGGCTGGCGAGGATGCGGTCGCCCCTCGCCGTACGCACCACTGCGATGAGGCGGCTGCCGTCGCGCGAGACCAGCATGTGCCGGACGTCGCGACCACTCACTCCGGGCACGTCGATCTGCCGCGGCGGCTGCTGGCCGACGACCACGCTGATCACTCCCCTGCCGGCGCCGCGGTCAGCCAACCAGATGCGGTCGGCGAAGTCCCACGCCGGCGGGAGCAGGTCGCGCGCACCGCTGGCGACCTCGACCGCACGTCCCTCGACATCGACGGGGGCCACGAGCACGCTGCGCCCGTCGCCGGAGACGCCGGCCACGCGGTCGCCCGCGAGGCTGGCCCCGATCGAGCGCACCCCGAGCCGGTCGACGCCCAACGGTCCCGAGGTGGGCCTCAGCGCGTCGATGGGACCCCGGACCACGCGACCGTCGACGAGCCCGAACAGGTCGCCGCTGGACTGGGCACCCGTGGGGTCGAAGGCCTCACCGACGTCCAGGTTGACCTGCGTGGCATCGTCGGCCAGCCCCTGTTCCTCCTCGCCGATGCTCAACCGCACGGCGCGGATGCGCTGCTCCTGCCGCATCGTCCAGATCAGCTGGGTGAGGATCCGCTGCCGGGCGTCGTCGCCGACGGCGCCCGCGTCGCCCACCAGGGAGACCTCGGCGATGCCGGCAGCGGTGATGGGCACCGAGAGCTCGTAGGTGAAGCCAGGTGGCACGAAGGTGCGGGTGACCCGTGGATCGGCTGTCGGGTCGTCGAGCAGGCCGCGGACCAGCGAGGAGGCGAGCTGGTCACCGGTCGGGACGAAGACGGGCTCGGGGACCAGGATCTGGGCGGTGGGGTCGAAGAGGTAGAGCGACATCCGGCGGAACGCGTTCTCGAACCACGTCGTCGGCACGATCAGGGCGTCGGGCAACGCCGCGATGCGCCACTCGCCGTTCTCGATCGCCAGGTCGAAGCCGATCACCTCGGCGCCGCGCGATCGCTGCCAGGCGCCGCGGGCGTCGTACTCCTCGATGCCGATCATCGGCAGCGTCACCAGCTGGTCACCGACCGGGTCGCCGAGCTCGCCGTAGGTGATGATCCTGCTCTCGGGAGTCCAGCGCCGACGGGCGCCGGCGGTGAGGAACTCGCTCGCGACGTTGGTCCGGCTCGGGATCGCCTGCATCGCCTCCATGAAGCTGGCGACGATCTCGGTCGGCGTCTCCCCCGGCTGCGGCGGCTGGGGGTCGAAGTCGTAGCCGGGCGTCGCGCTGTCCGAGGCCTCGCCGTCGACCTGGGTGACGGGTCCCTCGCTGGGCATGCGCACGCACGCCGTCGACACCAGCAGCGCGCCGAGCGCGAGGGCGACGCGGGCGAGCCGCGTCGCGCTCCTCCGGGCGCTCACGCCGGCTCCTTGGCGTCGACCGGCACCAGCGGCAGCGGGCTGTGGCGCAGCGGTTGGCTGAGCCGGCGCGGCAGCGTCAGGCGGAACTGCGACCCCTCACCCGGCCGGCCCCAGGCCTGCAGCCAGCCGCCGTGCAAGTGGGTGTCCTCGAGCGAGATCGACAGGCCGAGGCCGGTGCCACCGCTGGTGCGGGCTCGGGCCGGGTCGGCACGCCAGAAGCGGTTGAACACCATCGCGGACTCGCCGGGGCCCAGGCCCACGCCGTGGTCGCGCACCGCGATCGCCGCCGAGTGCTCGTCACCGCCGACGAGGATGTGGATGTCGCGCGACTCGGCGTGGTCGATGGCGTTGGTGACGAGGTTGCGCACGATGCGCTCGACCCGGCGTACGTCCGCCTCGGCCAGGCAGGGGTGGCCGGGGCTCTCCACGAGGACCCGGGTGTCGCGCTGGTCGGCGAGGGCCCGGGTCGTGTCGGCCACCCGGTGGGCGACGTCGACGAGATTGACGTCGTCCGCCTCGAGCACCGCGGCGCCGGCGTCGAAGCGGCTGATCTCGAGCAGGTCGGCGAGGAGCCGTTCGAAGCGGTCGAGCTCGGTCTGCAGCAGCTCGGCAGCCCGCGCGGTGCCGGGCTCGAAGCCCGCGCGGGCGTCGTGCAGCACGTCGCCGGCCATCCGGACGGTGGTCAACGGCGTCCGGAGCTCGTGGGAGACGTCGGAGACGAAGCGACGCTGCAGCCGACTGAGCTCCTCGAGCTGGCGGATCTGCTTCTGCAGGTTGCTGGCCATCTGGTTGAACGAGGTCGCCAGTCGGGCGAGGTCGTCCTCGCCGGTCACCCGGAGGCGCTCCTGCAGGTGACCCGCGGCGAGGCGCTCGGCGACTCGGCGCGCCATCCGCACCGGGGTGACCACCTGGCGTGCGACCAGCCAGGCCAGGCCTGCCACGAGCAGCAGCAGCAGCGAGCCGGCCGTCACCAGGGCGCGGCCGACGAGGGCCAGCGTCTCGCGCTCCTCGTCCAGGGAGTAGAGGTAGTAGAGCGTGTAGGTCTTGTTGTCCGCGGGCAGCGTCACCTGGCTGCCGACCACGATGCCGGGACCTTCCGGGAGCCCGGGGACGGCCCGCGTGGTCTCGATCTCCGTGAACGTCCACGCCGTCGCCGCTGCCTGCTCGAAGCTCTGCTGCAGCGACTCCGGCACGCTCTGCGTGTCGAGGCCCCGGGTGAACTTCGCGCCGCCGCCCGACAGCCTGCCGCCAGTGCCGACGGCGGGCGAGAGGACGGCCGCGAACCCGCGCGAGCTGCCACGGCTGATGATCGGCTCGATCAGGTCGTCCTGCTGGCGCGACGCGTCCACGTCGATGCCACGGACGGCTGCGAGCTTCTCGCGCGCATCGGCCGTCTCGTTCTCCGCCTCGGCGATCACCTGCTCGACGCGGTTGTCGACGAGGCCGTCGCGCGTCTGGTGCATCAGGAAGGCGCCGACGATCCCGACGACGGCCGCCGAGAGGAGCACCGTGCTCGCGACGACGCGAGCCTGGATCGAACGACGCCAGAACGTGAGGGCGCGCCGCACTGCGTGACTCGCGCGATCCAGCGCCGTACTGGCCGAAGGCCCTCCTGAGGGGGACATGGTCGGCCTACGCCGTACCAGCCTTGTATCCCACGCCGCGGACCGTCACCACGATCTCGGGGTTCTCCGGGTCGTGCTCGACCTTGGAGCGCAAGCGCTGGACGTGGACATTGACCAGCCGGGTGTCGGCGCTGTGGCGGTAGCCCCAGACCTGCTCGAGCAGCACCTCGCGGGTGAAGACCTGCCACGGCTTGCGCGCCAGGCAGACCAGCAGGTCGAACTCGAGCGGCGTCAGGTTGACCGCCTTGCCGGCCCGCGTCACGGAGTGGCCGGCCACGTCGATGGTCAGGTCACCGATGCTCAGCGACTCGCTGGTGGGGGCGTCGTTGCGGCGCACGCGCGCACGGATGCGGGCGACGAGCTCCTTGGGCTTGAACGGCTTGACGACGTAGTCGTCGGCGCCGGACTCCAGGCCCACGACCACGTCGATCGTGTCGCCCTTCGCCGTCAGCATCACGATCGGGACGCCCGACTCGGCGCGGATCTCCCTGCAGACGTCGATCCCGTCCTTGCCCGGGAGCATCAGGTCGAGCAGCACCAGGTCGGGACGGAAGCTGCGGAAGGCTTCGAGAGCCTCGTCGCCACGGGTGACGATCCGGCTCTCGAAGCCCTCCTGTCGCAGCACGATGGAGAGCATCTCGGCGAGCGACGAGTCGTCGTCCACCACCAGGATGCTGCCCCTCGTGGGCTGCTCGGTCGGACTCATACGGGCAGTCTGCCTCAGTAGCGGTACTGGTCGGACTTGAACGGCCCCTCGACGGGGACACCGAGGTAGTCGGCCTGCTCCTGGGTGAGGATGGTCAGCTCGACACCGAGGGCGTCGAGGTGCAGGCGCGCGACCTCCTCGTCGAGGTGCTTGGGCAGCACGTAGACGCCGACCGGGTAGTCCTCGACTTTGGTGAACAGCTCGATCTGGGCCAGCACCTGGTTGGTGAAGGAGTTCGACATGACGAACGACGGGTGGCCGGTGGCGTTGCCGAGGTTGAGCAGGCGGCCCTCGGACAGCACGATGATCTTCTTGCCGTCGGGGAAGATCCACTGGTGGACCTGCGGCTTGATCTCGTCCTTGACGATGCCCGGGATCTTGGCCAGGCCGGCCATGTTGATCTCGTTGTCGAAGTGGCCGATGTTGCCGACGATCGCCTGGTGCTTCATCTTCTCGAAGTGCTCGACCCGGATGATGTCGAAGTTGCCCGTCGTGGTGATGAAGATGTCAGCCGTCTCGACGACCGACTCGAGGCGCTTGACCTCGTAGCCGTCCATCGCCGCCTGCAGCGCGCAGATCGGGTCGATCTCGGTGATGATGACGCGGGCACCCTGGCCGCGCAGCGACTCCGCGGAGCCCTTGCCGACGTCGCCGTATCCGCACACGACGGCGACCTTGCCGCCGATCATCACGTCGGTGCCGCGGTTGATGCCGTCGATCAGCGAGTGGCGGCAGCCGTACTTGTTGTCGAACTTCGACTTGGTGACCGAGTCGTTGACGTTGATCGCCGGGAAGAGGAGCGAGCCTTCCTTCATGCGGTCGTAGAGACGCAGCACGCCGGTGGTGGTCTCCTCGGAGACACCCTGGATGTCGTTGGCGATGTTGGTCCAGCGCGTCGGGTTGTTCTCCAGCGAGCGGGCCAGGACGCGCAGCACCTCCTTGAACTCCTCGTTGTCGGTGGAGTCCTGGCCGGGCACCGCGCCGGCCTTCTCGAACTCGACACCGAGGTGGACGAGCATGGTGATGTCGCCGCCGTCGTCGAGGAGCATGTTCGGGCCGATGGGGTTGCCGGCCTCGTCCTTGAAGTCGAAGACCTTCTCGGCCTCGTCCCAGTACTCCGCCAGCGACTCGCCCTTCCAGGCGAAGACGGGGGTGCCCTGCGGGTCCTCGACGGTGCCGTTGGGCCCGACGACGACCGCGGCGGCGGCGTGGTCCTGGGTGGAGAAGATGTTGCACGTGGCCCAGCGGACGTCGGCGCCGAGCGCGACGAGCGTCTCGATCAGCACACCGGTTTGGATGGTCATGTGCAGCGAGCCGGCGATCCGGGCGCCCTTGAGCGGCTGGGCGTCGCCGTACGTCGTGCGCAGGGAGACGAGTCCCGGCATCTCGTGCTCGGCGAGGGTGAGCTCCTTGCGGCCGTAGTCGGCCAGGCTCAGATCGGCAACCTTGAAGTCCATCATCTACCCCTAGAAAGTACGGCGGGCGGCGTCCCGCTTGGTGTTCAACGAGGGTAGAACCGTCCTGCGCCGATCGCAGAATCCGCGACCACCGCTCAATGAGCGGTCTGTTCGCCCTTGTCGTGACCGAAGGGCAGCACGTGCTTGACGGCCAGCACGAGCGCGCCCACGACGACTCCCACGACCGCCGAGAGCAGCGTGTTGACCAGCCACCCGGCGACGGCACCGGCGGAGCCCAGCGCGTGGTGGACCTCCTCCTCGAGGTGGTGCACCCAGCCGTACGGCGCGTGCAGGACGTCGGCGACGGTGCCGCTCAGCGAACCGCTCAGCTCGTCCAGGCTGATCAACAGGATGTGACCGCCCACCCACAACATCGCGGCGGTGCCGATCACCGAGATGACGGCGAGGACCTTGGGCATGGCCTCGACCAGGGCATGGCCCACCTTCTGCGCCACCGAGGAACGCTTGGTGGCGAGGTGGACACCAACGTCGTCCATCTTCACGAGCAGCGCGACGAAGCCGTAGACCGCGATCGTGATGAACACCGCCACCACGACCAGGATCGCGGCACGGGTGATGAAACCTGCGTCGGGCGAGGAGTCGACGACCTCCTTGAGGGCGATCACCATGATCTCCGCGGAGAGGATGAAGTCGGTGCGGATGGCACCGGCCACGGTCACCTTCTCGTGCTCGGGTGTCATCACCCCCTGGGTCGCCAGCTCCTCCACGGCCTCCTCGAGGTGCTCCTCGTGCCCGCTGATCTTCTCCCAGACCTTGTGGGCGCCTTCGTAGGCGAGGAACGTGCCGCCGAAGATGAGCAGGATCGGCAGCAGCCAGGGCGCGAACTGGCTGAGGACCAGGGCCGCCGGCAGGATGAACAGGAGCTTGTTGCGCAGCGAGCCGATGGCGATCTGCTTGATGATCGGCAGCTCGCGCTCGGCTGCGGACCCCGCGAGGAACTGCGGGGTCACGGCGGTGTCGTCGACCACCACGCCGGCCGCCTTGGCGCTCGCGCGGCCGGCTGCCGCGCCGATGTCGTCCACCGAGGCGGCCGCCAGCTTGGCCATCGCCGCCACGTCGTCGAGCAGGGCGAAGAGTCCTGCGGCCATCAGGCGATCTCCCTCGTGTCAGTCACGGGGCGAAGCCTAGCGACCTGTCAGTCGTCGACGAGCCCGAGGCGGAGGTATTCCGAGGCGTAGGTGCCCTGCAGCATCAAGGAGGCATAACGGGCGACCTCCGTCTCGCCCTCGGCCGCCACGGACTCGACGCGGACGCCGCGACTCGCGGCCGCCGCCTGGAGCCGACCCCGCTGCTCGCGCACGACCGGGTCGTCGGAGCCGTCCTCGAGGACGACGAGCAGGGGTCGCAGCTCTCCCCCGTCGTCGGCGAACGGGTCGGCGAAGACGTCGCGCTGCCGGGTCGCCTCGATGAGCGGCAGGAGGTGCTCGGCGTCCCCGGCGAGAGCACTGCGACCCGACGAGCGGCGCAGCGACTCCGCGACGCGGCGCGCCGCCCGCGCGGCCAGCACCGAGCCACCCCAGACGACCGGGGTCGCGTCGGCCAGTGCGATGGCCAGCATCTTGGCCGGGTTGACGGCGAGGTCGCGGTGCGGCGAGCACGACGTGGCCACGGAGTCGAGCGCGGTGGCGACGCTCTCGGAGTCGGCGCGTGGACCGAGCCCGACCTGCTCGAGGTAGTCGAGCATCACGACGGCCGTGGCGAGCTGGTCGCCGGTCACCGTCGGCAGGATCGTGGTGTAGCGACCGGCGGCATGCTCGGCGACCAGGGAGGTCGGCGGGCAGGCGACGACCACCTGCGCCCCGCGGCGTACGGCCTCGGCGACGGCCGACGCGGAGCCGGTGTCTGAGCCCTCCGGCGCCAGCATGACCACGAGGTCCAGGCTGCCGGCCCAGCCCGGCAGCGCCGGTCCGGGCCACGCGACGAAGGGCACCGGGCAGCGGGGCTCGAGCACCGCGCGCAGCAACCGCGAGTCGGGGCCGGCAGCGATCACCGCCCTCGGCTGAGGGGCCTCCCGGTCACGGGCGATGGCCTCGGCGGTGGCTGCCTCGGCGTCGTGGGACTCGCGTCGCACGCGCGCGCCGCTCTCCGCGAGCGAGCGCAGGCGCAGGTCGATCGATGCCAGCGCCCGCTCGTCATCGAGCCGGGACTCGTCGAACCAGGTCGACATGTCAGGCCGGCTTGCGCGCCTCGTCGACCAGCAGCACGGGGATGTCGTCGCGGACGGGGTAGGCGAGGCCGCACGCCGTGCACACGAGCTCCTGTCCCTCCGCTGCGAGGTCACCGTGGCAGTCGGGGCAGACGATGATGTCCAGCAGACCCTGGTCGATGTTCATGAGGCACTCCTGATGATGGTGAGGATCTCGTCGCGCACACGTTGCATCGTGGCACGGTCGCGGCCTTCGGCGTTGAGCCGCAGCAGCGGTTCGGTGTTGGACGGGCGGACGTTGAACCACCAGTCGTCGTGGCTGACGGTCAGGCCGTCCAGCCGGTCCGCGGTGACGCCGTCGGCGCCGGCGAACTGCTTCTCGAGGTCGTCGACGATGCTTGCCTGGTCGGTGACGGTCGAGTTGATCTCGCCACTGACGACATAGCGTTCGTACGCCGCCAGCAGCTCGCTCAGCGGCACGTCGGTCTCCGCCAGCGCGGCCAGCGCGTGCAGCGCGGCCAGCATGCCGGAGTCGGCCTTCCAGAAGTCGCGGAAGTAGAAGTGGCCACTGTGCTCGCCGCCGAAGATGGCGCCCGTCTCGGCCATTGTGGCCTTGATGTAGGAGTGCCCGACGCGGGTGCGGACCGGCGTGCCGCCGAGCTCGACGACCAGCTCGGGGACAGCGCGGCTGGTGATCAGGTTGTGGATGATCGTCGAGCCGGGCTCCTTGGCGAGCTCGCGCGCGGCGATCAGGGCGGTCAGCGTGGAGGGGCTCACCGCTTCTCCTCGCTCGTCGACCAGGAAGCAGCGGTCGGCGTCGCCGTCGAAGGCCAGACCGATGTCTGCTTGTTCGTCGATGACGCGCTTCTGCAGGTCGACGAGGTTGGCCGGCTCGATCGGGTTGGCCTCGTGGTTGGGGAATGTGCCGTCGAGCTCGAAGTACATCGGCACGACCTCGACCTGCTGCTCGCCGAGCCGGCCGAAGACGGTCGGCGCCGTCAGCCCGGCCATGCCGTTGCCGGCGTCGATGACGACCTTCAGCCGGCGCCCGGTCACCGGGGCGAGGGACAGGAGGTGAGCGGCATACGCCTCGAGGACGTCCTGCTGGGTCACGCTCCCGACATCGGCAGCGGGCCTGTGGCCGCCGCGGGCGACCGAGGCAGCAATGTCAGCAAGTCCGGTGTCGGTGCCGATCGGCGTGGCGCCCGCGCGGCACATCTTCATGCCGTTGTAGCCCGCCGGGTTGTGGCTCGCAGTGAACATCACGCCCGCGTGGCCGAGACTGCCGGACGCGAAGTAGAGCTGGTCGGTCGATGCCAGGCCGATCATGACCACGTCGGCGCCGGCCGCCGTGGCACCAGCGGCGAAGGCGCCTGCCAGCGCGGGCGAGGTGGGCCGCATGTCGTAGCCGACGACGATGGTCCCCGCCCCGATCACCTCGACGAACGCGTGGCCGGTCGCGCGGGCGAGATCCTCGTCGAGCTGGTCCGGCACGGTGCCGCGGACGTCGTAGGCCTTGAAGATCGCGTCGATGTTGGCAGGGTCCAGCGTGCTGGAGCTCGTTGGCATGGGAGAAGCGTAGTCAGGGTGCTTCTGCTGCGTACGCCGCGGCCCGGTCGGGGTCGACCTGCTCTTCAGGGACGACGATGGAGAGCGTGGTGTCCGTGATGATGATGGCCGAGTCGGCACCCAAGCGCTCGGAGCGCGACGGACCGTCCAGGCGGACAGGTTCGCGAGGGTGCGGGAGAGGTCGTCTCCGGTCGCTACTCTCCCCGCGTGATCATCTGGATCAACGGGACGTTCGGCGCGGGCAAGACGACGACCGGGACTCTCCTGGCGGAGCGGGACCCGCACTGGCGGACCTTCGATCCGGAGTGGGTCGGATACATGCTCCGGAACAACCTTGCTGACCACCCGGTCACCGACTTCCAGCACTACGACTCCTGGCGACGGCTCACGCCCCTGATCGCTGACGAGATCGCGAGGGCAACCGGTCAGGGTCTGGTGACGATCCAGACCGTCCTCGACGAGAGCTACTGGGACGAACTGGAGTCAGCCTTCTCCGCGTTGGGGCACGAGATCTTTCACGTCGTCCTCGAGGCGCGCGACGACGTGATGGTGCAGCGCATCGACGAGGACGAGGTCGAGACGGGCGCGCGGCAGTGGCGACTCGACCATCTGGCGGCCTACGCCGACGCCCGACCATGGATGGAGGCCAAGGCCGACCTCTTCCTCGACACGTCAGCGCTCATGCCTGACGAGGCGGTCGAGAAGATCTGGGCGGCGATGCCGGCGCCACCACGGACCTCCTGAGCGCATCCCTGCCCCGGACGTGCCTGTGACCCCGCAGTGTGTGGTGTCTGCGGGGTGTGGGGCGGTGTGGTCAGTGGTCGGGCGGGTGTCCGTTGGGATTCATGGGGCGTGAGCCGGTGTGGTCGCGGAGGTAGGTGTGGCCGTGGGGGCTGGTCCAGACGAACACGCCTGGCTCGGTCATGGCGTAGGACCAGCGGCCCTTGGTCTTGAGGCGGTGGTGTCGCCGGCAGAGGGCGGCGAGGTTGTCGGTCGACGTGGTCCCGCCACGATCGGGGGCTCCGTGGTCATACGGGATCAGGTGGTCGAGGTCGCAGCGTCTGGCGTTGCGTCCGCACCAGGGGAAGACGCAGGTCCGGTCGCGGGCGATGACGTGGTCACGGATCCGGTCGGTCGGTGTGTAGCCGGTGGTCTCGAGCCGGTCCCGGAGGTCGATCACCGGCCGCACCGTGACCTGGACGTCGGGGCGTCCGCACCAGTCCCGGATCTGCTCGGCGGTGAGCACGCGGTGGCCGGCCTGCTCCAGCTGGCCGGTCAGGCACTGGCCTTCACCCAGGTGCCGCTGCAGGATCGCGTCCGCGGAGAGGTGGGCGTGCAGCACGATCTGTGTGGTCGCGGGTGTGGGATGTGGTGTCTTGGTGCGGTCTGGCGGCGGGTCGGAGTTTTCGTCGTCGAAGCCGAAGGCGAGCTGTTGGCGGGCGAGGTCGCCGAGGGCGGTGGCTCGGCGGCCGTCGAGGGTGTCGGTCGACCCGAGCGCGAGCTGGTGGGCGGC
>NZ_PZYX01000016.1 GCF_003047285.1 Nocardioides allogilvus
CCAGTCACCGGTCGAGTTCGAACGCCTTCACAAGACCGCCAACCCGGCGGCATGATCAACACACCCAAACCGTCCGGAGAACCGGTTACAGGTCACCATGTCGTGGAAGGTGGGGTCGAGCTTGGTGAAGTCGCCGTCGATCTCCTTGCGCCACTGCTCAACGCCAACGCGAAGCCGGCAGCACTCGTCGCCCTTCTTGGTGAAGTGAAGCTCCGGCGCCGATGCGACGAAGCCGACCAGGCTCATCTGGGTGGGGATGGACATGTTCTGCTCCTGACACGTTTGCAGCCTCCGCGTGAGACCGCGTTCAGGAGATAGGTGCACATCACACACCGGCGATTGGGAGAGAGAATCAGGCCGCGCTACGGAAGCGTCGTGGGTGTCGGGATGCCCGGCCTCGATGTCCAACGGTCGGTTCGTCAGCGAAACAGCGCCGCGGATTATGTTCCTGACCTATCGTCGGCTGCATGACGTTTGCGTGCCCGACGTGCGGTGACGATCTAATCACCGTTCCGAATAGCGACCCGGCATATGGCCCAGCGACTCTCTATTTCTGCGAAACCGCGGGCGCCGCACATGTTCCGCTCGGATGGAGTCCCGATGACAAGTGACTTACTGGAGCAGTGGAACGATGCCACACCTGGCGATGCGGTGATCGGTGGCAGCTCGACGGGGCCGTCATCCGGCTTCGACTAGCCATCCGCTCGGGTCGCAGCTGACGTGGATCCAGCCCTCCCGCCGCCCGGCTGCGAGCTCGTCATCAGGCGGGCCAACGGTCAAGCCCAGGTCCCGCGCCCTCGCGACCAGAGCACAAACGATGGCGTCACAAACATCGTCGCTGGCGAAATGGCTGACGAGGTGATCGTCAGCGGTGAGGAAAGGGAAGTTGGACTGCAACTCAGACCAGGTCTGCTTCGCCTTCCCGAACCCCCACGCGGCCAGGGCCGCTGACGGGTACGTTTCGCAAACGTTCCCGTCAAGGCCAGCTCGGTCGATCGGGACACCGAGGGAGGCGAGCTGGGCCTCGACCAACGTCCACATCGCAGCGGTCGCGCCGAGCAATTGGAAGGACGCTGGTAGCGGACGAGTTTTGATCCGGGGGTCGTCGGTCAAGAAGCGATCCGTGAGCCGCTGGGCGACCTGTCGGGTCCGCCACTGTTCCCAGTTTTCCAAGGTCGGGACGGCCTCAACAGGCAAGGGTCCTTGGTGCCGATCGGCTATGAGGGCGACGAACAGGTCGGGCCAACCGAATGGGACGTCGACCGCCCAAGTACTTTCCTGGTTTTCGGCGATGAGGGGCGCGATGTCAGCTGCTCGAAGGGGGTGACGCACGTCGATCACACGGGCCTCGCCGGGGATCGACCAGTCGAGCGCGACGGCAGCAGTCTTGGCCTTGTTCGTGGACACGTCGAGGCCCCAGCTCAGCGCATCCATGACCTATATCTTCGCCTGATTCAACGAGGGAACGTTTCGCGGCTCGCCGCGGCCCCTCTGTCAGAGGTGCTCGATTGTGACGTCGTCCCAGCGCTCGGCCAGGTACTCGGCAACCAACCGGCGGTGGCACTGGTGCGGCGTCGCCTCGCTGCAAAGCAAAACAGCATTGTGGAGAATTGAAGGTGAGATCCGGTCCTCGATACGTCGCTCGGCGATGAGGTCGAGGAACCACCGCTCGTAGTCATCCCAACGCGCGCCGTGTTTCTTGTAGTCGTCGAGCATGGACTTCGTCGGGGCGAGCTCAAGCTCGTGTCGGTAGTCCATGCCACAAATCTCAGTGAGGAAGTAGGCAAGGTCATCGCGCTTCGCGAACCCGGCCAACTGCGAAACGTTGTTGAGTCGGACGTCAACGAGCCGCTCAGCGCCGGACTTCTGGAGTAGCCCGAAGAAGGTGCTGGCCGACTTCTTAGTGAATCCGATTGTGTAGAGCTTCATCCCGGCTGGACCTCGCCGAGCGACAAGTCTTTGTCGACATAGGCGATGCGCTGCTCTTGCCGCGCGAGAGCCTCGCCAAGCAACTCCTCGCGTGTGTGGAACAAGTCGTCCTGATCGAGTCCGAATCCCGACATCAAGCGTTGCATCGCGACGTCATGAGACTCAAGGAGCCCGTCTCCGTGGATGTGCGCTACCGACGCACCCCGCTCGGCCAGAACCCTCGATACGAGAACCGTGCGGTGACAATCCAAGGGTTCCTGCTCGGCGCACAAGATGGCGATGCGTTCGGAAGTTGCGCCGTTCAGCAGCCTCTCGATCCCCTCACCGAACGGGACCGTCTGCGCGAGTCGGTCGTACTGAACTTGGCCTTCGATGTAGCACGAGCGATCGTCGGATCGGGCCCCGAGCTCCTTCCCTAGGAACACGTACTTGATGTCGACGTCCGCCAGTGATCGTTTCAGAGCATCCCGATTGAACTGTGGGGTAAATCTGCTGGCGGGGACGGATCGAACGTCGGCTACAGCCGTGGCACCGTGCTTGGAGAGCAGACTGAGGAAGTGCTCGATCACATGGGTGGAATGCCCAATCGTGAGGATCTCTCCCATCTCAGGTCCCTTCCGCCGCTCGCTCCTGAGTGATCACCGCAGCGATTAATTTGTAACAGTATCCGTCATCTGCGCGCTCCCCGAGGCTCATCGTTGCGTAGCAGTCGCCGACGTCGTAGGTTCCATCGGCCTGCGCGAGGTAGTGCCGCTCGACTACGGGATCAGTCATCCACACGCGGTATGACGTGCCCAAGTACGTGAAGCCACCCTGGACGCGGCGCTTGGGATTGTTGAAATCAGCGCCTGGCGCGAAGACGCGAATGGTCAAGTCTGGCACCCGAATCAGCCGGAGTGAGTTGGCGAACCCATCCGCGTGCGACGCCCATACGCGGTCATTGATGCCGTGACGCGTCGGCGGTGCATCGTCAGGCCAGAGTGGTTCTTGGTCGTCTTCCAGGGGTGCCAACTCCTCCCAAGTGGCCCGGCCCCTCGGCATCCAATAGCTCTCGGGGTCGAGGAGCCAGTTCTCCGCTTGGTAGCCGTCTGGAGCAGCGGCGAGAAGTGGGATCTCCACGACGTCGAGGACGCGCGTGTCGGAGCCGTCGGGATACTGCCTCTCGTACTCGGAAACCTCAGCGCCGGGTCGGTCGCTCACTGGCCGCACCCACTCGACGGGGAGTCCTTCGACGATCTCGAGACCGGCGATACAGCGGCCATTGTGCTTGCGCGAGTTGGCCAAGCACACAACTAGTTTGGTTGTCGCCATGTCAATCTCCTTCAGACGCCCAACTCGCGGCCCGGCCGACTCTCAGCCTAGGGAACCGGCCGACAACCCCGAGATGCGAGGCGATGGCGCTCAGAGCACCGCTTGCATCAACCGCTGGTACTCGCCCACCGACGAGACCAAGAAGTCGACGTACGCACGTTCCTGTTCGACCGGAGCGCATAGGACCGTCGTGCCAAGGCGTCCGCGTGTCAGCGCGACATAGAGCATCGCCCTGCTGACGTCGCCTTCAGCCTTGGTCTTGGGCTCCCAAAAGGCGTAGCCGAGATCGAGGAGTAGGACGCGGCTAGCCTCGATACCTCGCGCCGACGAGTACGAGACCAACCGGACGTGGCCCTCAGGCAGAACGATGCTCTTGTTTGCCTCCAGCGTCTGGTCAAGATAGGGAACTCCCATCAGGTCCAGTGCCTTGCGGACCGTGCCAAGGTTCACCGCGTCGTTCTTGGTCCGCGCGACCAGGATGGCGAGGTCGCGTGGTCGGCGCTCGCGGTCGAGCCGATCGAGTAGCTCGGTCAAGACATCCTGGAAGCACTGGTCCTTGCCGGGCGGGTACTTCCAGAAGCGGACATCGATCAGCTCGGTGGGATCGGGCACTGCCTCGATCTCCAGGTCAAGCGTTCCCTGGCTGGAAGGTCGCTGGATCGCACGCGTTGAATACCAAGGAGCGATGCGCTCCGTCGAGGGTGCGATATCCCGCACCGACCGCGCAATCTGGAGAGCCGCACTCGCTGCTCGCCGTGAGGTCGTCAACTTCACCAACGAGCCAACTTGCCCGGCGCGCTCTCTGGCCTTCAACAGAAGTGGTGCGGGTGTGCCCTCGCTGTAGAGTTCCTGGCCTGGACCGTCGGCAAGGAACCATCGGGCATCGTCCTTGGCAACCAGCTGAATGTTGTCGAACGCCCATTCAGAGAGATCCTGCGACTCGTCGACACAGACGGTGTCGTAGAGGTCCGCCATGACGGTTGCGTCGTCGCCGGCCAGTGTCGTCAGCCGCCCGACGGGGATGATGTCGATATGGGAGGCAAGCTCGTCCCCGACGTCCTCGTGGGCGAGCATCCCCTCGAGAAAGCTCGCCAAGACGAGGTTGAAGCACGTGAACAACACACGGCGGCCATTCCGCGCGTGTTCGAGGGCAAGGCGCATGAGCTCGATCGTCTTGCCCGTGCCCGGGGCACCCTCGAAGATCACGACGCGCGGATCCGTTGGGCCGAGATACGCCCGGTCCCGTGGTGTCTGCTCGACGACAGCCGGAGCCTTTTGGCCAGGCGCCGAGGCTCTGACAACGCGCTGGATTGCGACCTTCGCGCGCTCTGCATCTGCGGACGACGGCTGGGGCTTTCGAGTGACCGCTTCGTCGATGGATAGGTGGCTGACGAGGAAGTCAATCTGCTGAGCATCCGGTAGCGCACGCTCGCCGTAGATGCTCTGGAGTTGGCGACGCAAGGACTCAGTCGACTCAAGGTCGTCCGCGAACAGGAACCAGCTCTCGGCCAGCTCGATCAACTGGCTGCTGGCAGCGAAGGCTTCCTCGAATTGAGCAAAGGTGATCTTCGGGAGCGCCACGACGTGCTTCATGAATGGATACGGGTGCCGATGGTTGCTGCCCTGGGCGTGCTTCTGCAGGTAGTTCCGGAGCGAGTTCATGCCGCTGCGCGCCTGCTCCAGCGGGTGCTTGGTCTGCACGCCGCTGGGATAGCGGATCTTGCAGGTCTTGGGACCCATCTCCTCGATCTGATCGAGAATGATGGCCTTGATCTCGATGGCAAAGGCGCCCAAGTTCGGTGCGGCAAGTAGGAGGTCACACTCGTCCCCAGAACCCAGGGTGTGGCTGTTGAGCTCGGTCCAGACGTGGGTGTCATCGCCGAGTAGCTCCTCGACGCGGCTGACGAACGCCAGTTCACCTCGATTGCTCGGCCGAGGCGTGTGCAAGACCGCCATTCGTCCCCCGTCCTCCGGCCATTGCTGGGCGGCAACACCCCCGCACCGGAAACGGTAGTGGGCGCCGTGCGGATCGACCGGCGATTACCCAGACTGGTGCGTTCAGGAGGACGCCTGGCAGTTGTGACCGATGGCGGGGCATCCGTGCCTGGTTGTAGTCGGACCACCTTTCGCAGCGCCTCCGCCAGGGTCACGGAGAAGTCCAATGCCGAGGCCTCCGTGCGTCCTCCGGCTAGCGAGCCGTCCACTGTCGGAGGTCCGCCACGATCGGCGGCGCGCTTCGCAGCAGCACGAGGCCGGTGCCGAACGGCAAGGTCCGAATCCTCTCCGGCGGCATGACGGACACACGCCGAGTCGAGCGCTGCAGCGAGCGCTGCCCATAGTCGCCGATGGTGATCGAGTCGGATCGTTCGTCCCGTTCGCCGATGAGCACGGACAGCTCCTGGAGGTCCCGCGACGCCGAAGCACCGCCCAGGATGACCTTCACGATGGAGGCGTCCCAGATGGTGCTGGCGGCGTGGTCGCCCCACCGATTTCGGGCCTGGGAAAGCGACTGCAAGACGGGCATGGTCGTGATGCCCGTGCCGCCCCCTTCCGCCATGAGGACTGGCAGGGAGGGGAGTGGGGACAGGTTGCCGATCTCGTCGAGGGCGAGAAGGAGTGGCGGGTCGAGCCGGGCGCCGTGGGAGGCTGCCGCCATGTGACGTGCGACTTCGGCGAGGTCTTCCATGAAGGCTGCGACGAGGGGCCATGAGGCGCCGGCTCCAGCGCCCGTGGCCAGCAGGTACAGAGTCCCGTTCCGCTCAAGGAACGTGCGGGGGTCGAACTCTTCGCCTGGGTCTGGGTTCACGGCGTCGAGGACGGCTGGGTCGGCGAGTGAGGCGAGTGCCTGGCCGACTGCCATCCAGATCGAATCTCGGGTTCGCGGGTCGGAGTTGATCATTCCCTCAAGGGAGTCCGACCAGCCGGGCGCTGCCTGGGGGTGGCTGGCCAGGATGCCGACTGCATCGGCCGCAGCTGGCGCGGACAGAGACCACTCGAACAGCGCGCGGGTCGAGAGGCGCTCGATCGCGGCGGCATGGAGCAGGGCCTGGATCGCCGATCGGGCTTTGCCCTCCCAGAAGCCTCCGGACTCCACACCGCCGGACGAGAGTCCGGTTGTTGACGCGAGGCCCGAGGCGCGGATCATCGCCGTGAGTGGGTGCTCGCAACCTCGGATGGGCGACCACCGCACGCCGTTGCCCTCGACCTCGCATAGGCCTTCGGTGAGGCGTTGCGGATCGAAGACCGCAACGGGCCCGCGCTTCTGGCGAGCGCGGATCGTCGCGGCGATGTTGTCGGGGCGGGTGGAGGTTGTGACCACGGCGCCCGGTGCGTCAAGTATCGCGTTTATGACGAGGTGTAGTCCCTTGCCGGAACGGGGAGGGCCGATGACGAGGATCGAATCCTCGACGGAAGCCCAGACCTCGCGGCCACGGCATCGCCCAAGAAGGTAGCCGACGTCCTCAGCGTTCGGCTTCGGGATCGACGGACGCAGGGTTCGCCCTCGACGTACGAGGGCCCTCTTCGATGCGGCGGCGTCGATGTCGCGGCGCGTGGCCGTGCCTTGGAGTCGGTGTGGATCCCGGGCGCTTCGATGGCGGAATCGCGCTGCGAAAGACCATCCGACCCAGACGATGACGGCAAGGGCGCCGAAAAGCAGGAGAACGACAACCCAGTACGTGATAGCGGAGAGGCCCGGCGCTCCAAGCGCTTGAGCCGGGTGGGCTGGATCCGTCACGAGTCGCAGCCCGGACGCGACGCCTCCCGTTGGCGCCGCCTGACCAGTGACGAGCGCCGCGACCGTCCCCGCAGCGCGGAGGAGGACGGCGAGCGCGAACGCGACAACCAGCCCGATCAGGGCGAGGTTCACCAGTTCGTCGTTGGCGCTCCGGGCGGCCGGGTTCATGCAGTTGCCTCGATGGGTGCCACCGTTTGGGAGCTGAGGCCCAGCAGGACGAGACCGCCACGCGTTGATGCCAGTAGTGCCGGCGGAAGGTGGATCGAGGTGTTGCCATCGGAATCGGCCGCCTGTCGCGCGACGACGTACGCGAGCGCGACCTCCTCCCCAGGGCGGAACCCGGCGCCGGCGAGCGCGGGAGTCGTTAACGGTGGTTGGGGCTCCTCGGATGCCGGCGCCGGGGGATCAGGGGGCGTTGCGATATCGGCGTACGACGCACCGCCGGCCTCGCGCACCTCGACGCGTACCGCGGTCCCGAGGTTTGTGGTGATCTCATCGAGGACCAATCGCAGTTCGGCGCGGCCGAGGTGTCGATCGTTCGCATAAGGCTCGCCATCGACGGCTACAAGGAGTCGCCCGTCGGCGGTCACGTCCGCGCGGACCGTGCTGAGGACGATGGGGATCTTCATAGCCCGAGCACCGTCTCGACGCGGCGTACGGCGGTGACGACCGGCGACCTGCCGGACCGATGGCTGAGCGCTTCACGGTCGAGGCCAGGTGGGTTGCCGTCGCCGATCTTCTGAGTATCGAGCTTCTCGAGGATCCCGAGCGCGGTCTTCCTGACTCGCTCGGCGGTCGACTGGACGACCTCGACCGGAGTCTTCCCCGGGACGCTTGCAGCCCAGGTCGAAACGTAGGGAACGGTGTACGACGAGGTATCGAGCCCGTGAGCGGCGCTGACCATCAACGCGATCGACTCGGCTTCTACCTCGGCGATCCCGCGGTGCAGGGTCGCGTCTGCCGCAAGGTCGGTGGACATCACGTTCTCGCGAGGAGCATGGGCCAGGCAGTGGCCGAGTTCGTGGGCCAGCGTCTTGACCTGTGCGGCGTCGTCCATGTCCATCCGGATCGAGACCTCGCGGGACATGAAGTCGGTCAAACCGTTGGCCCCGCCGATCGCAGCAGCGGACGAGACCAACCTGAGCTCGAACCCCTGGTCGGTGATCTGGTCCGCGAGGCCATCCCAAAGGCCAGCGGGAGCCTCGCCTTGAAGCAGGCTCGGGCGAGGGAGTTCAGGGACCGGGTCCCCGGCGGTCTGAGAGACGTCCCAGACGTGGGTCTGTTTGAGGCCGATGAGTTTCGACCTCACCGTCTCTCCGACACCCGGCTTTTCGCCGCGTGCTAGGCGGTGCCAGGACGTCGCATCCGCGGGGTTCCGGGAGGCGAACCGGGCAGTGACCGGGGCGAGGATGCCGTACCCGTGCTGGCCCTTCTCGACGTGCCGACCGAGTGAGAGCCATTGGTGGAAGCCGGCGACGTACGTCGGGGACGGGTCAGGCACCCGACCTTCGTTGTAGGCCGCGAAGTGCTGTGCCGCGATCAGCATCGAGTTCCCAAAGCTGCGCCCTCGAAACTGGGCGGCGAACGTCAGCGCACGCTTCCAGTCCTCCCCGGTGACGAGAGCGGCGACGGAGTTTGAGAGTTGTTCTTGCAGCGCCTCGAGCTTTGCCTCGCGGGCGGCTCGGGCACGAACCTGAGTGGTCATGACTCTTGGCCTCCGGACATTCTCGAAGAGGTATCGAAGACATCGAGCTCGGCGGGATGCATCTGGTGCTGCACGACGAACGACCGGTTCTTGATCCGCCACAGCCCCTGCCCGGTGCCGAGTGCGGGGATCAACGACTGCTCGGTGCCGGTGAGCCCCAGCGCTGCGGAGGTGGCGCCGAGCTGATCGGACTCCTGGCGGTAGACGATCCGGGTCTCCGCGTTGGCCAACAGCGAGGAGGCCAGCGCCCGCATCGCCGAGCCCTGATCGCCGACGTTGTCGAGGTCGGTGAGCTTGTGGAAGATCAGCATGTTCGCGATGCCGTAGTGCCGAGCGAGCCGCCAGTGGGCGTCCATCCGGCGCAGCAACGCCGGGTGGGACATCAGGCGCCAAGCCTCGTCGTACACGACCCATCGTTGGCCCCCGTTGGGGTCCATCAAGGCGGACTCCATCCACGCCGAGGCACAGGTCATCAGCACTGAGATGAGCGTCGCGTTCTCGGTGACGCGAGAGAGGTCGAGCGAGATCATCGGCAGCAAGGGATCGAAGGTCACCGTCGACGGTCCGTCGAACAGTCCGGCCAGGTCGCCGGCCACAAGACGACGGAGGGCGTGGCCCACGAGACGGCCGTCTTCGGTCAGTCGCCCGTCCGGATCGTCAGCCGAGTCAGGGGCAAGCAGGCGGTCTACGACCATCGGGAGAACCGGTACGTCGGCACAGCGGACTGTGCGGTCGATTGCGATGTCGACGGCGGTGTGTTCGAGCGGGGTGAGCCGACGTTCAAGGACTGTCTCGGCGAGGGCGCCGACTAGGTCGCGGCGTCGGGAGCCGATTTGCCCAGCCCATTCGGCGTCGTCGAGTCCGGAGGGGCGGTGGCCCTCGTCGAGGGGATTGAGGCGATTCGGCATTCCGTGGCCCAGCGCGATGGCTCGGCCACCGACAGCTTCCGCAACTGCGGTGTGTTCTCCCTTGGGATCGCCAGGGACATAGACGCGGCGCCCGAACGGGATCGACCGCGTGTAGAGGCTTTTGGCTAGGCAGGACTTGCCGGAGCCGACGATTCCGGCGAGGACGAGGTTCGGGGCGGTGATCAGGCCGCGGGCGTAGAGGATCCAGGGGTCATAGACGAAGGAGCTCCCCGAATAGAGGTCCTGGCCGACGAATACCCCCTCGCTGCCGAGGCCGCCTTCAGCGAGGAACGGGTAGGCGCCGGCGAGGGTGGCGGAGGTGTCTTGGTGGCGGGGGACTCGGAGCCGGCCTGGCGTGCGCAAGGCCGAGGGTCCTGGTTCGCCAGAGCGGGGGAGCAGTACGGTCGAGCGCTTCTCGGCGCTGAGTTCGTCGGCCTTGCGTCTGGCGACATTGCGCCGTTCGTCGCGGTCTTCTGTCATCAACGCCTGCGCGGCGGCCTTGCGAAGCTTGCGATCACGCCGTCGTTCCCGGCCGGGGGAGACGAGGACGGACGAGTGCAGTCGACCGTCCTGCCAACCGGTCACAGCGACAGCCCGGACTCGTGAGAGGGCCGCTGGACAGGCGAAGGGGTCGGGTAGTCGTGGATGCCGTAGGCGATGGTCGCCTCGATCTCGTGGGCCCGGTCGACGCATTCCGCAACCTGTTGGATCATTTCGGCCGCGCGATGTAGCTCCCACGACTCCCTGTACGACGCAGCGCGACCGACGTGCGCATCGCCATTTACCCAGGCTCGCTTGCACGTTGGGCCGTCCTGGAAGTCGCCGAGCTGATGCAGTGCTTGGGACAGCGAGGCCAGGGCAGTGCTGATCGAGCCGAGGACGGGATAGATCGCCGTCGGATCGTCGACCGATCGCGTCGCATGAGCAAGACCGCGGACTGCTTCGCGGAGTTCATCGGCATCGGCGACCGGGTCGCTGAAGGTGGGCATCGGAGCCTCCTCGATCGATTGGTTCTCATCGATGAGGTGCACGTGGTGCTCCGCCGTGTCGACGAAGCACCACGCGTCGGTTGTCCTAGCCTTGAGCGCATGTCCGATCTGACGGAGCCGTGCCCGAACTGCGACACGATGATGCGCTGGGAGACCTCCCACGAGCGTTGCGACGGCTGCGGCTACATCCGGCCGTGCTGCGAAGGCGCTCCCTGCAACTAAGTGGCCCCTGCCGAGTCGCCACGATCAGGCGTCCGACTCCGCGCGGTCGAAGATGGCGTTGTACTGGTCCTCAGACAGCTCGAACGGATTGCGCACGTTGGCCTGGTCGAATGGAAACTCGGCGAATGCCGGCTGCTCCTTGAGCTCTGAGCGGTGCACGTTCCGATCGAGGAAGCCATCGAACCTGACCGGGAACGCTGGGCGCGGCCCGTTTCCACGGTCCGGCTCCCGGTAGGACATCGGGTGATGAGCAAGCGCCTCTGGGCCATCGATCTGGCCGGCGCCCCACGCGAAGGCGTCTCGTCCCTGGACCCACAAGAGGACCTGGTCGCCGGGGCCCGCTTCGTGTCGGTGGTTTCGGAACGGCAGGCTCAGTAGATCGCCTCCGCTTTCGAGGTGCGCGAGCACCTCTGCCACGGTGTCCTCGCTCAGTTGGAACAGGTAGTAACGCATGGAGCCCTCCGTTGAGTGTCGTGAACTGGGGTCATTGGAGGAGACGGGCGAGGGCCGAATGTGTCAACGACCCTAGAACTCGAGATCGCGCTCGGGGAAGGCTTCGCGCACCTTCTTCCGCGCGACAGAGATCTTCTGACGAGCTGACTTCTCGGTGTAACCGTGCTTCGCCGCGACATCCTTGATCTTCATCCCTTGCGCTGCATCGAGGATCAGTCGCAACTCGGACGTGGACAGGATGTCGGGCAGTTGGCGCACGAGTGATCCCAGTGCTTTCCGGGCTCGTCCCTGCGCGCTAGGGGATGGCTCGTGGAACTCGCTGGGCCAACCCTGCTGGCGTGGACCTGGCGCCGAGAGAGGCAACTCAGTCCAGCCTTCTGGCGCGTCGCCACGATGAGCGTCAATGGCCAGGTTTCGGGCCACCGTACGGATCCACGCTCCCGGATTCGCGGGCGTCTCCTCCTGGGCCCACAGCCGCAGAACCGCTTCCTGAGCCAGGTCCTCCAGTTGCGCGGCAGGAGCGCCGGCCTTGCGAGCCGCGCGCAGTGCCCGCGCGTGAAGGAGTTTGTACGTGGCGTTGTCGATCTCCATCGGCGTTGGCGCCTCCTCACTTCTGCGAACGCTACGGCTCCGCCCGAAAACTGGGGACGGATTCGTTCCATTGACACTTTCGCGGCACCACCGTCCTCCAAGACGAGCCCGGATGGACCGGGCAGATCAGGAGCAGGACATGAGGACAGTACGACTGGATAGGGACGAGTTCGTCGGCACCGTGCAGCAAAATCGCGACAACCACCGCTCGGTCTTCGAGGAAGCCCTCGATGGCTACCGAGACCGATGGATCAAGGAGCTGGAGCGACGACTCCACGACGTACGCCGCGGTCGGGAGATCAACCAGTACTTCAGCCTTCCTGAGCCGGAAGACCACACCGACGACTACGACCGCATCCTCACGATGGCGCGGATGTCGGTCGACGATGTGATCGAGCTCAGCGAGGACGAGTTCGCGATGTACGTGATGGATCAGTGGTCGTGGAAGAGCAACTTCACTCGCACCACGACCATGTACACCGGGCGGCAGCGATGAGGGGCGAGTTGCAGCACGCCAATGCGAGCAGGGTGACGAGCCAACTCTGGATCGGCGGAGACCTCGAGGTACTCCGTCCGACGCTGGCAGCCGTGCAGCTGCACGAGTTGGACGACATCGGAATCACCGACATCGTCGATGTCCGTCTGGAATGGAACGACGAGGAGTGGGTGATGGCGGCCAAGCCCCACCTCCGTTACCACTGGCTCGGTGTCGATGACGCCGGACAGGCCATGCCTCATGAATGGTTCGACGAAGGGACCGAACGGATCAGGGCGGCACTTTCGGACAACGGATCAGTGCTCGTTCACTGCCACATGGGGATCAACCGCGGGCCGTCCATGGGTTTCGCCGCCATGTTGTCCCTTGGGTGGGACCCGATCAAGGCGCTCGACCGTATTCGAGAGGCGCGTCCGATCGCGTACATCGGATACGCCGAAGATGCCCTGGACTGGTGGTTAGTCAAGAACGACTTCAGCGTGGTCGACCTCAACCGAGCCCAGGGACGGATCCGCCAGTGGCGCCGCGACAACTACCTCGACGTCGCACACGTGATCCGGAAGGTCCGCCTTGGGGAGGGAGCATGAGCTCCTGGGATGACCTGACGGCGCTCGTCGGCTTCGCGGTCGATGAGGAGGAACAGGTCTGGATGTGGACTGACGATCCGGCCAGCGTCGACTGGAGTGTCACGGTCCGCCAGCGATGGCGGGGCGTCGAGACAGTCGAGACGCCACGTCGGCATCCTGCCGTTGAACTCAGTTGGTTCGAAACCTCGGAGTGGACGCCGGGGCACCCAGAAACGGGGTGGGGTGGGAGCTTCACGGCATTCAGCGGCTGGCGAGTCGATCGGGACCGCATAGTCGGCATCGACATCGACTTTGGCGATGGGCGTGTGCTGAGCGTGCCATGACCCTCCTCAGCAAGATCGGGCGAGCGGGAGAGCTGCGACTCCGAATCCCTGGGCCTGTTGTCCCCAGAGCCGCCGCGTCTCACACGATGCCTGGATGGCTGCCTGCTCGATCGCGGCGACGGCGCGCTCGAGTTCGTCAGGGTCGGCGGCGCTGACGGCAACGAACCCGGTCACGCGGAGAACGCCGTGGCCAGCGGTGAGGTCGGCCTCCTGTTGAAGGACGTCCTGGTACTCCGCCGTCTGCTGTGCGTCCTCGATCTGGCCGATCTTCTGGCGCTGCGCTGCGTCGGAGATGTATTCGGTCTTCTTCTTGCGGATGTCGCGGGCTGCTCGGTCGGTGCGCATCGGCGTGTACAGGAGCGTGAAGGTGCGGCGGATCCCCGACGAGAGCAGCAACGGGGCGAGGAACCCCGGGTACACGAGGGAGCGCGGCCACTCGCTGATCCAGAGGACGCAGTGGTGGGCCGAGTCGCTTCGCAGGCTGCCCCAGGATTCGGTGACGGCGACCGGGCCAGCCGTGGCCAGGTCGCGGCCGATGTCGCCGTGGCGCTCCAATGCCCCCGCGACAGCGGGGTCGTAGGCCGAGCGCAGGATCAGGGCCAGGTCGCCGGGCGTCAGCCACTTGGACGGGGAGAGATCAGCCGAGCGGAGGGCGGCGAACATCGTTGCCATCTCCTGACGGAGTACGGCGGCTGCCCCACGGTTGCCGCCTCCGGCTGCTCGGATCGCGCGGCCGGCAGTCTTGAGGTCGAGTGAGATCGAGATGGTGCTCGCATGACGTTCACCGGCCGGTCCGGCGCGCTCGACGAGTTCGCCGTACGTCGTCGATGCCCAGGTGTCGGACCGGCTGCCGTGCTGCTCCCACCAGTCCGCCAGACCCTTACCCGAGTCCGGGAGCGTCCGCTCCATCACCTGTACCGACGCCAACCGGCCAGACCGACAAGCCGTGGCGAGGACGCGACCCCACGACACCACGCGCCGTTCCTGCTCAGCTGGGTCGAGGAGTACGAAGGCCGGGTGGGAGACGCCCACGATCGCGGTCAGGGTCGCGACGTGCGGATCATGCACCATCACCGCTCCCGTCTCGGGATCAACCCACTGACGCAGGCGGGCGGCATCGCCTGGGAGCGCGAGGGTGCCAGCGGGGCGTGGCCTCACGATGCGCCGCCGGTAGAGCAGTTGCGCGCCGGTCGAGCGCCACATCCAGCGTGCGCCGATCGGAGTCCACTCGATCAGCTTCCTTCCGCCGACGCTGACGAACGCCAGACCGACGAAGACTCCGATGATCGGGAACGCCATCACGACAGCGCCGACGTACAGGCCGAGGATCAGCGTCGCGGCGGCCAGACTCGCCATCACCAGCTGCGGTCCGGACAGCCCCAGAAGTACGCCGCGGCGGGTGAGTCGAGAGAACTTGAGCGGCGTCACGCGCGGTTCGGTGTTGGCGGAGGTGCTCACGAAGGCTCACTTCCGTCCGACGGGCTCGGCGAGCGTCGACTCGGCGATCGGTAGCGGGACAGAGGAAGGCGCGGCCGTTTCGTGGGCTGCGGCCTGTCCGCTCGCTTGCGCAGCCACGAACCCGCCGAGCCGCGGCCCAGCGGCGGCGGCCTCCTTGGCGACGACGGCCCCCGCCGCGACGGCGCCACCCGCTGCTGCAGCACCTCCACCGGACGCTCCACCAGTACCAGCACCACCGCCACCGCCGCCACCGGCAGCGGGCATCGAGCCACCACCGGACGGCTCGGTTGCGGGGGAGCCGCCGGGCGTCGTACCTCCTCCGCCGTCACCCAGAATCTTGGCTGGCTCACTGCCGGTGCGCCGAGACAACGGAATCGGCATAGGGCGGTTGAGGGAGGCTTTGGCCTCCTGCTCGGCGGACATCGCGTGGTACATGTCGAAGCCCATGAAGGCGATGGCCTTGTAGCTCAGGTAGGGCGCGAACCCGGCCATCAGCATGAGCACGACGCCGGCCATCGGCTGGCTGACCGACTCCAGGTCGGCGTCAATCGGTGCCGAGACCTGAGCCGTCGCGAGCAGGAAGATCACGACGAGGACGACCTTGGACAGGATCATCGCGATCACGAACATGGCCCAGCGGCTGACCCAACTGCGTGTGTGGTCCCAACTCGATCCGGCGAGCGCGATCGGTGCGAACACGATCGCGATTAGCAACAGGGCTTTGCGGATCAGCAGGCTGATCCAGACCACCATCGCGCCCACGATGGCCAGGCTGGCGAGGAAGATCGTCAAGATCGAGCCGGCGCCAGGAGCCGCGAGGTTGATGGTGCCCAGCCCCGCGGCGAGTACGGCGATCTTGTCGCCCATCTCGTTCATGTTGGTGCCCGCGGCGTTGACGATCCCGATGCACAGTTGATCGGTGACCTCGAGCGCAGTGCCGAGAAGTGCCAGCGCCACGAAGGAGCCCAGAATCGACTTTGCAAGACCGAGCGCGGCTCTGGAGAGTGCAGCGGGTTCGCGGCGGATCATGCCGCCGATGACCTGGAGCATGAAGAAGCCAAGCATCACGAAGACCGCGATACCGAACATGATGTTGTAGACCTTCGTGTACTCGCCGCTGGTCACGTCGACGTACGTCGTGGAGTCGATGACCTTCCACACGGACGTGAACATCCACTCGGCTGCACCGCCCATGCCTTGAGCGAGCCAGTCGAACGGAGCGGTGACGACGGCGCCAGCGGCATCCCCCGCGACGTTGCAGACCGTGTGGATCACCGGTACATCACAGACACCCATGACCGTTCGCCTCAGACCTGCTGGCCGACGTTCCAGAAGAAGTTGACCAGCGTCACGGACGCGCCGCAGACAACAGCGGCACCGATCGCGACAAGTACGCCGAGCTTGCCGCGTCCGGCGAGGTGCGGATTGGACGAGTTCGCTCCGAGCGCCCAAACGATGGCGGAGATGATGAGGGCGAGCACGGCGAGAATCAGGCCGACGGTCATCGAGGCACCGACGATCTGTTTGAGCTCGCCGATGCCAGGCAGCCCGTTGGAGTTCGGGTTGATGTCGATGTCAAGCGGCAGCAGGACTCGTGCTGAGAGGTTCATGGGGGCTCCTGAGGTCGAGGGCGTACGACTTACAGGTGGGCGCCGATGTCCAACAGCCAGTTGGCCCAGGTGAGCGCGGCGCCGGTCAGGGTGGCGCCGCCGATGGCGACGAAGCAGCCGAGCTTGGCCTTCTGGGCGGTGTGCCAACTCCCCGAGCCGGACGCGAGGGCCCATGTGGTCGCGGAGACGACCAGCATGAGGACGGCGATGACCAGGCCATAGGTCAGAAGCGCTCCGACGATGGCGCGGAGGTCGTCTGAGCCGCCCACGGCACCGAAGTCAGGGGCGACATCCGCAGGGATGTAATGAGTCTCCACGTCACTCAGGTGCACGAGCCGGGGCGCGCAGGTGCCTGACCCGGTTGTGGGGTAATCGGCTTGGTCGTTGGCGCGACTTCAGCGCTCGTCGCCTTCTCACGCCTCAGGTGTGCGCGGTTCGCGCATCTCTCGCGGGAACGTGTCAGCGGTGACGGTCAGCAGTTGTCGCAGATCCCAGTGGCTGGCAGTTCCGTCCAGCATGTTGGGCACGTAGGGCGCGCAGCATCGTCTCGGCTGCTGCGACTGACTTCGTTCGAGCCGCCCGCATTGCTGAACAAGACGACGCGCTGGTCATCCGTTGCCCCACGGGTGACCCTGATGCCAGCAGCAGTCAGGAGTGTTTCGCTCTCCGGGTGGTGGATGTACGCGCGACCTGCAGCAAGGAACATTTTCTGGATGCCATCAGCGTCGAGACACGATGCACCCCTCATGTACGACGACCCCGACTGCTCTACGTAGCGCACTGTTCCCAAGGCAGTGGCCATGGCGTAGATGAGGGCATGGTCCGCTGCCGTGCGGCGCTTGTTGTACTTCGCGGCTTCCTGGAGCGACAGTTCGGCCATCAGTCGTCCAGCCCGACCGCGGCGGTCACTTGCTCGAAGACCCGCGCCAACTTGTAGCCGTCAGCGCGCCACAGTCCCATCTCCAGTGCCATGGCGACAGCCTCCCAGACAGCACCGACAGTTGGTGGAGACTCGTTCGGATGGCCTCCGGTTCGCCACGGGCTTCGAGTGACCCATGGCTCGGACCAAAGTGCCTAACGAGAGGCGTGTCTGGTTCTTCCTCATGTGGCCGCCGGATCACCCGAGGCGGCGGACGGTCATGACCTCGCCAGCAAACTCGCCGATGGTGCCGTACCGAACGACATCACCGGTCCGAGGTGCGTGCAGGATTTTCTCGGCCCCGACGTAGATCGCAACATGGTGCGGGCGACCAGCGCCGGGGTAGCCGAAGAAGATCAGGTCGCCGGGCTGCTTGTCAGCCCAAGCGATTCCCTGGCCGAGGCGGATCTGGTCGCCTGTGTAGTGGGGGAGCCGGACGCGCCCGCCCGACGCTTGATAGGCGGCGTAAAGGACGAGGCCTGAGCAGTCGAAGCCGTCTCCGGTCGGGCCCTCGAAGTTGCCTCCGCCCCAAACGTACGGCTTACCGAGCTGTGAGGCGGCTGCGGCGATCAGTGCGCCCGGGAACCCCAGCGGCAAGTTGGCCGGAAGATCGCTGCCCGTCTGCGCGCACTCCAACGAACTGCTCAGGGACGCGCCGCTGAGCGTGGCGAGGACCTTCTCGGCTATCGGCTGGTTGACGGCGTATCGGTCCGGATACGCGGAAACCTGCACCGCCTGGGCGGCGGCGCCGGGGTCCATCGTCTGCCAGCCATCGATGTCGAGGAGGCCGCGAGGCGAACCGTGGTTCGGGCCGCTGGGACCACCGTAGAAGGCGCGCGACGACCAGACGGGGTCCATCAGTTTCGCGACGCGGCCCCACCCTGCAGCGGGGCGCTGCTGGAAGAGCCCAAGCGAGTCGTGGTCGCCGCCGTTGCCGTCGTTCGGGAGGTCGTCCGATTCTGGATAGGCGCCGGTGTTCGAAAGCACCCTGAGGGACGACTCGGTGAGTGCAGTCATGATCGCGATGAGTTGGCCGCGAGCAGGGACGTTCTGGCTCTTGCCGACGGCGATGATCGTCGCGGCTCGGGTGAGTTGTTGCTGGTGAAGCGTGACGGTTTGGCCGTTGGTATTGACCGCGGACAGGCTTGGCGGAATGGGTCCCGCAACGCCGAGACTTCCAGTCGCTTGGCCGTCCCACAGGCAGCTACTGGAGCCTGCGGCGGCCGGGCTGATCAGGGTTGCGACGCCGAGGATGGCGGCGGCGGGTGCGAGCAGGACTGCGGCCGCCGCGCCGGCTACGAACACCTTCATGCCCACGCGCGTCTCACCTCATCGGTTTGTCGAGCTGGGAGAGGCGCAGGACGTGACAGCGTTCGAAGGACGGCTGGCAGGCGACGAAGACCGTGAAGGAGACCGGGTACGACGACTCGGCGATCTCGCCGTTCCAGACGCCAGCGCGATGCCGGGTCCCCGCGATCGTCACCGCCGTCGTGCCGGGGCGGAGATGGCCGCGAGCCTGCTCGACGGCGCCGGCCCAGGAGTCGGGCACGTAGGTGTCCTCGATGTTGATCGACTGCACCACCTCCATCGCGCCGAGGTCGAGCCACTGCTCGACGGTGGGCAGGTAGGTGGTGACGTCGGCGAGCAGACCGGGAGTCTCCTCGCCGGACGGATCGGTGTCTGCCAGGACAACTGAGGTGTAGTCGGTTGGGAGGAAGCCCCCGCTGGTGTCCCAGTCGAAGAGCGACTCGGCGACTGCGCGCGCGTAGGCGATTGGATCGTTGGTGTGGGGGAGTGATCGTTCCTGAAGCGTGACGACAGGGTCAGCGGGCGGTTCGACCACCGCGACGTGCCCCGACCGATCCGTCGACGGGTCCGCGTTGTTGCCGCTCGGCCCACGGGCAAGTCCGTAGATGCCGACGGCGACCGTCACCAGGGCGATAACGCAGGCGACGAGAAGGATGATCTGGCGGCCGGTGAGGTTCGACATCACGACTCCGTGGGATGGGCAACAGGACGTCTCGTAGGTGCGCCTACGACGCCGTCGAAGCTGCTTGGCGCCGCGCGGCCATGAGCTGGTCGCGGAACGCGAGAGTCGCGGTGACAACCCGGTCGAAGCGATCCCAGTCCTCATGCGTGAGCTGGGCAGCGAGAGCATCGACGTCGTACATCTCGGTCCAGCCGTCGAGCTCGGTCCAGGTCAGATTGAACGAACGCACGCTGCGGAAGTGGCTGGTCGAACCCTGGTTGCGCTTGAGGTTGTTCCGCCCCTTCTCCCTCTCCTCGCGCAGGGCACGTTCATGAGCCTCCCGGCCCATGCGTTGAAGGTCGGTCTCAACCTCGGGTTGGGGCTCCTGTGTCTTGTCGAATGCTTCCTTGACCTCCCGGTAGAGCGGCTTGACCGGCTCGCCCTCCTCGATGCGGCGGAGCGCGTCGTTGGCCATCGCGCGGATCTCTGGAGGCGTGGCCTTTCGGGCGGCCCAGTCCATCAAGGCGCAGACTCGTTCGTGGGTGCTGTACGACGCCTTGCCTGTGAGTGCCATCGCAGCCTGGCGTCGTGCGGCACCGGGTTCTCCCGGTTGTGCGCCGGGCGCATGACCGGAGAGTCCCGCGTTGTCCGTGCCCCCGAACTGCGTCGCTTGCTTGCGGAGCTCCGCTTCCTCTGCCCTGATCGCCTTCAACTCCCGGTAGAGCGAGGCCTTCTCCAGCTCGGTGAGCGGCAGGTGCAGGGCGTTCTCATCTTGCTGGGCGAGGAGGCTCTCGAGCTTGTCCGAGATCCCGGAGCGGACCCAGACCTTCAGCGCGCGCCAGCCCAGGCGTCGTACGGCTTCGAGACGACGCCACCCGCAGACGAGGACCCCTTCTGGGGTGATGGTGATCGGCTGGAGCATGCCGATCTGCTCGATGGAATCCATGAGCTGTTTGAGGTCGCCGGGGTCCTTGCGGTGACGGACGCCGACCACGATCGAGTCGATCGCTCGATCCAGCTCGATGTGGCCCCGAGTGTCAGGCATGGATCAGGCCCGCCGGACGCGGTGCGGTGCTGCTGATGTCGAACACGAGCAGGTCGTCATCGAGCAGCTCCGTCACAGGATGGCCGATCGCCAGGCGCAAGAGGACGCCATGGCCGTCCGACGTGCAAGCCTCGTCCGGGTTCGGGTTGCCCAAGATGATGCGCAGCACCGTCGACCAGGCGTCTTGGTCGATGTCGAGCAGCGCCCGAGCGGTGTGGTCGCGACGCAGCGCGGCGTGGGTCTTCGAGCGGCTTCCGGACTCGGCGAGGCGGGAGGCGATGTAGTCGAGTGCGCAGGTCGCGGTGTCGTGGGGCCAGCCCAGGGCGGTGAAGAGATCGATCGCCATCTCGACGGCCTCGAATGCGCGGGTGGGAGGAGTCTCGACTGCCTTGAACGGCTCAACTGCGAGGGAGGGCAGGAAGTTCGGGAGGTCGGCCTCGGTGTCGCAGAAGCGACGCACGTCGTGGTGGCGCGAGATCTCGGGCCGCCGTGCTTGGTCGACCGAACACATCAGCCCGGCGGCGCGTTCCTCGGCGATCAGGCTGACCTTCACCGCCTGTGTGACGACGGCCCACGGGTCGATCGCTGACCGGACGGCGTAGGTGCGCATCGCCTCGAACGCTGCGGCTGCGCCGGCGCTCGAGTCGCAACGGTGTTTGACCGCGAGCGCTTCGTACTTGCGGGCGGTGAACCGCATGAGGTCGCTGGCTTCGGGGTCGGTCTCCCAGGCGAGCGGACCGGACACCCGGAGCCGCACCAGCAGGCGGCGTAGTCCTTTGGGGGTGGTGAATGAGTAGCTCACAGTTGGAGTCCTTCCTGACGGTTCACCGGGGTAGGCGGCGAGATTGGGCGTGAGAGGCCTCGTTGGATCGCGTGGGTGGCCTTCGTCGGGGTACGGCGAGCACGCCGGATCAACTCGGCCTGGAGGTCGATGCCGCGTCCGACCAGGGGCGCGGCATACGTCGCGAGTTCGGTCGGGCGCACCCACGTGATGCCTCGCTTCGCGGTCGCTGGCGTCGCCGGACTCGAACCGAGTGACGGGTCGTGGTGGTGAGCGAGTTGGTTGACCGCTGCTTCGATATCTTGCGCGGCGGGCGCCGGCTCTGGCGGCCGGTAGCTGTGGCGGCGGTACTCGGTGTGCGTGTTCACAGTTGAATCGCCTCACTCCGTTGGGTAGGGCCCAGGCCGCTCCCGGGGCCGAGGCGGGATGCGATGCGGAAGGCGGAGTCGATCGTCGACTCGATCTCCCGGTCGGGAAGCCCGGCGTACTGCGCGGCCGGCATGAGGAAGCCGACGGCGTCGGGGCGGCTCAGGCCGTTCTCGACCATCCGGCAGGACGCCCAGAAGAGGGCGTGATTGCGACCGCCCTCCGGAGCCAGCGCGACCGTCCTCGCGAGTGCCTCGGGACGACACCCTTTCGCGAGCAGGCCTGTGGGCGGCGGCGCGGGAGTCTGCCGGGGAGGCTCGAGGAACTGACGCAGCTTGGTCGCGTCGACCGCCTTGGCCGGCTGTGTCGTGACTGCGATGACGCCATAGGCCTTCCTGACGCCGTCGACCTCGATGCGCGACGGCGGGGCGATGACGTAGCCGCCATCGCCGCGAAAGTCGACATGCGCCGACGGGACCTGCCAGGAGCGCTGCTCGTGGTCGGTCGCGACCGGGTAGTAGGCATGGATCCCGCCCGACGGGGTGCGGACCATCCAGCCCCACTTGTCAGCGAGGCCCTCGGCGCGAGCTCGCTCGAACGAGTCGAAGCCGCTGCCCCCCGCGTGGACGTCAACGTCGACGACGAGGATCCCGGTGCTCGCCCCCGTGGGGAGACCGATGTTGGCGTCGGGAGTGCGCTGCCACCAGCGATGGACCACGCGGGCCACCGAGGTGGCGTCGTGGAAGCCGTTGGGGGTCAACGGCTGCTTGCCGCCAGGCACGCACGGGAAGACCGGAATGCCAAGGTTGGCGTAGCGCATCGCGGCTGCCGCGAGCGTTGGTTCCTCAGCGACTCGCTGCATTGTCGAGGCCGACCATGTTGGGATCGGGTTGGTGGGGTCGAGCATGCACTCGACGATGCGCCGTCAGGTATCCACGATTTCGGGATACCTGCCCGGATTCGAGAGGGGGATACCTGCGTTTCCGCAGGTGAACAGGTATCCCTAAGTCGTTCTGGATTCCGGGTTGACGTAGCTGGCTTGGTGTTGAGGTGGCCGCAGGTCAGCGCTGAACACGAGGGCAGGACCGCCGTTCTTGTGGACTTCGCGCTCCAATGCGAGGCCGATGTTCGCTGCGACCCGTTGGGAGGCGACGTTCGCTGGTCGGATGATCGCGATCAGGTGCTCGATGCCTTCTGCGCTTGCCGCCGCGCGAACCGCCTTGGCGGCTTCGCTGGCGTACGCCTGCCGGCGAAGATCACAGCGCACGTGCCAGCCCACCTCTACGAACCAGTCGCCCTCGACCTCCTGCATAGTGAGACCGCAGTCGCCGACGAAGTCACCGGCGTGGGTCTCGATGACCCAGAGTCCGAACCCGTGATGCTCGTAGTTGCGTCGGGTCCATTCAATCCAGCCGTCGGGGCCGCGAGAGCCGCCGATCTCTAAGATTGCAATGTCGGGCAGGTCCGCCTCGATCATCTCGCGGAACCGAAGCCTTGTGGTCGGGGCTGGAATCACCATCACACGATATGGCGCTGACCTCGAGATCTACGTCGGTACGAGTGCATCAAGGAGGGGTCGAGTACGCCGCACCCTCGTCGGATCCCGTTGTGTCGATCCGGATCGCGTGCAACCGAACTCACCGACCAATTAGTCGGTCGCGCTCAATTCGTCGGCGTAGCGCCACGGCGCGGTCGGATCGGCGAGTGTTTCGAGCATTAGCTGACACCAGACCTGAGCCGCCCCGACCACGAGCCGGGCATGCCGTGGCCGGACCCACGTCGGCACGCTCTCGGTTCCGTGATCGACGCCGACCTGATTGCGAATCTCAGTGACGCCCTGCGCGAGCGTCACGAGCGATTGGAGCACCTGACGGAGCGACGCGTTCTCGTCACTGACAGCCTTCGCCGCGAGCCCGAGCGACTCCTGGGCGGCCGTCACGAGCGCAGGCACCTTCGCGGCCTTCGAGTACGTCTTCCCGCGCTTGGTGAGCACCAACTTGGCTGTCGACTCGATGAGCGCCTTTGCGGTGCTCACGGCGAGCCGTGGATCGGTGTCGACGGCATCGCCGAGCCGCGCGAGGTGGTCGTGGATCGCTCCAGCGTCCGTGAGCGCTGCGAGCGCTTCGGCGGTGAAGCCAACTGTCGGCCCGTTCGGATCGGTGACGGCGAAAGTGGTCTCGTCGACCTCGAAGCCCTCGGTTCGGAGCGTCCGCACCCACCTGTCGAGGTTGGCGGGCTCGAAGTCGGGGTCTCTCCGCCTCGTGGCGATGCGCTGCAAGGTGTCGCTGTAGACGCCGGTCAACCTCGCCGTGTGCGACGGGTTCCCGAGGTCGATCGACGCGAGGTAGCGGCGTGTGCGCTCCCGACGTTCGCTCGAGTCGTTGTCGAGCGGCTGGCGCGGACCGAGCGGGATGTGGTTGTCCTCGAAGAGCGCGTCAATGTCGCGGAGGATCGTATTAGTCAGTTCGTCCGGCAACAGCCGGAGCACCTTCTTGCTGAATGTCGCCACGTGAGCACGCTAGTTGGCGACAGCGAGAAGGCACGTGTGCCACGACACGGGCGCTCCCTAGCCAGTCCGACGGGTGCCAGACGACTGCTTCTGGTTGACGATCCCAGACGTGCGAGGCGGCAACTGGATCGGTCCGTAGTCGTCATCGGTCCGGTTGGAGATGCCGTTCCGCAGCCGTGCGTCGGCTCCTTCATCGTCCCCCATGGCCCGATCTACCGCGACGCGGTCGAGGTTCGCGATCTCGTCGTACGGCGACGCGGCGAGTGCGACGTTCGACGCGAAGGAGGCCAAGTCGAGGTCGCCGACAGCCAAGGCATGGCTGGTGACGATGTGCCCGACGTCGACGATCGCGGCGTTCATGATGTGGTCGAGTCGGTCACCCTCGAGGAGCCAGCCCCAGCCGTCCTTGCGGAGGTCCGTGAACGGCTCGCCGCTGACGAGGTGCAACGCGGAGATGAGGTCGTCCATCCCCTCGGAGCCGCGGCTCTGGCCCCGAGCGCGCAGACGCCGGAACAGGTCGAGATCGCAGAGAACCCCGTCGAGGGCGTACGCCGCTGGGACGCCGTCCTGGTGGGTCTGCTGAGCCCGCGGAAGGTACGGCTTGCCTGCACGGCTCTGCCCGAGCCATTTCCGGATGATGCTCAGGTCCGATCGCGCCTTCTGGGGGCGGATGCAGAGGTCCTCGGCCAGTTTCTCAGCGGTGACCCCGCTGGGGTGGAGCGCGAGGTAGGCCAGGAACTCGACGTAGTAGGGCCGTCGGTGCGCGGTCGCTGTCGCGTCACCCAGCGTCCTGACCGTTATCGGCCCGAGCAACGTGAGCTTCGGTGCGACAGGAACCGGGGAATCCCAACGGGCAAGGTCCTCGTCCAGGTCGGGGTCGGCGGCCCGAACTGCGGACGCGGCTTCCGGAGTTGTGTTCGGGGCGAGCGCCTCGACGTCATCGACGGTCGTGGCCGCCCGGTCGGCGTACACGTGGGTGTCGAGCGGAAGAAGCGACGAGGTGCCCGCCTCTTCTGCCTCGGGACGTGGTTCGGTCAGCTCCTCGACGAGCGCACCTGCGCAATCCGCCACGGCCCGATCGTCAGTCGGACGAGGGATCGGCACGACCTCCGCCTGCGTGGTCAGGTCGATCAGCGCAGCGCAGGCCTCCGCCTCAGCAGCAGTGAGCCCCGAAGCAGTGAGATCGAGGTCGAGGGACGGGATCCGGAGACGGCCTTCCGGGGAGAGGTTGATGTCGACGTACGGCGGGGATGGCTCGCCTCCAACGGTCACGAGAGCCATGCCGGAGCGACCCGGGAAGCCGACGATGGCGCCCGCCAAGCGAGCCAGGCCCGCGCCGCTGTCGCCGGCAGCGATGATCGCCGCGTGGAACTCGTCGGGCTCACCGGTGGGACTGGCGGCTCCGAGGTCGGCGGCCAGTGTGGCAAGGAACGCGGCGTCGCCTGGATCGTGAATGTGGACGAAGTCGCGGTTGATGACGGCGAGCTCACCACCAACGCCCAGCGCTTCGACGTGCACCGGGGACGCCCATGGGTTGACGACCAGTTCGGCCATGAGGTGACGAGTCAACGCGGCGCTGCGGTCGCCATCACCGGTGATCGCCACCGCACGGAGTTCCTCAAGGTTAAGCAGGACGAGCGCTCCAGGGACGGCCTGCCCGACACTGACCAGCATCGGGTATGGCGGCAGCGCCTCCGCGGGAGGCGTCGTCACCTCATCGACCGGGATCTGCCATGCAACTCCTTCCCCGGTCCACGGCTTGGGAAGGGCAGCCGGCTCCGCGAGCGTCAGCACGATCCGGCTCGGTGAGAGTCGGACGGAGACCAGGCGCGGTGCAGGGTTGAGGCAGCGAAGTGAGGCATCGAGTTCTTCGATCGGTTGGGCGGTGGCGGATCCCGTCACCTGCACCGACTTCTCGACCGCCCGTAACTCCTCTGGTGGCGGCGCGATGATCCTGCCGGGTCGGCGATAACGCAGTTGGGTCCGCCGGTGCTGCCGGAGCACCAACCAGAGCGACCCGGCGAGGAGCGCTCCTGCACCGGTCAACCCTGGGAGCAGCCAACTCGGGGCGGCCCAGTCCTCGGCAGATCCGGGCTCGGGCTGCTCGGGTGTCGGATCGGCTACTTCGGGAGCAGGAGGGGCGGCATCCGTCGGAGGAGTCGTCTCGTGGGCGGGTGGGTCCTGAGCGTGGTTCGGCTTCTTTGGCTCGGTCGGCCGAGACTGACCAGGAATGGTCAGCTTCCAGCCCGGAAGGATCAGGTCGGGATCGGTGAGGTGAGCGCCTTTCGCCTGAACGGTATAGCGGGATGCCTCGAAGATCGACGGGTAGGCGTCGGCGTCCCCGAGTTCGTCCTCGGCGATCTCCGAGAGCGTGTCGCCGGGCTGGACGAGGTACGCGCCCTCTGGCGCAGCCTCAAGAAGGGGAACCTTGAGGACCGTTCCGGGAAGCAGGAAGTCGGGACGACCGTCGAGGACGGCTCGGTTCAGGTCGACGAGCTCGACGTACCGCGTTCCGGAGCCCAGACGTTCCTCGGCGATCTTCCAGAGGCTGTCGCCGCGCCTCACCGTGTAGCGCTCTGTGTCGGGCTCCACCTTCGCCTCGACCACCGGTTGGGCTGCGCTGACCGCGGCAGGTTCCGCAGCTACGACCGTCGGATCGGAGAGGGGAGATGTCATGGCCGCTTCAGCCGGTGGCTGCGGCAGGAACGCGGTCGCTGACGGGACCGCGACGAAGAGCAATGCCGCAGCAGCGACAAGGCGGTCGGCGGCGATCTGTGGCACGACGAGTCCGGGCAGCCGCGGAGCGCGCATCCCGCGGATCTGTGACACGACCGAGGCGAGCAACTGGCAGGTGAAGACCGCCCACGCGATCCAGCAGACCGCGGTGATGACTTCCACCGCGAGCGTCCCGTCGTCGGGTGCGGTGAGCCGTGACCATGAGAAGGCCGACAGATCCGGGATCGCCCCGATAGCGAGAAGCACGGTCGGCACGCCGACCACGAAGGCCACGAGGGCAACCGTTGCAGCCAGACCTTGCAGGCGGGTGGGGAGAGTTCTCATCGCTCGTTACCTCCGAGGGTGCGGATCAGGCGCGCGGTTGCTGTGCCGGTGACGTCGAGGTGGTCGATGCCGATCACGCCTAGGAATCGTGACTCGTAGGAGTCGTCGACGGTCACGGTGATGGTGTTGCCGTTAGTGATCGCGACGGTGCCGCTGACTCCGGCGGCGTCGAGGTATCGCTGGGCTGCGGCTCGAGCGGCGGCCGGGCTGATGGCGAGGTCGTGTCCCTGGATGGCGGCGCCACCTTCGACCTCTTCGCCTCCGGCTCGGGCGGCTTGGGCTGCGAGGTCGTGGGCGCGCTCGTGGGCGTGTACCTGGCCGCCGAGGTCGACGGCGAGGCCGACGAGGAAGATCATCACGAAGCTGGACAGCGCTAGCCAGACTGTGATGGATCCGCGTGCGTCGCGGTGCCGGCTCACGACTCCCTCCACGTGTCGACGGGGCTGGACATGGTCGCTATCAGGACGCGACTTCCTGGTACTCCCGGAATGGCGAGGTCTGCCAGGTCCAGGCGACAGGAGACGCGCACCTCGACCGAGCCGGGTACGCCGGGCTGCTTGTTGAAGTCGGTGGTGTCCACGGTGACCTCGATGTCCGAGCACCCGATCTGTTGGTTGGCGATGCTCGCTGTCGCGGCTTCGCGCGCGTTACTTCGTGCGGTCTGCGCGTCCCGCGCGATCGACGCCGAGCGGGCCCCGTCAGCGGCAGCCGCTTGGAGCGCTTGGTGGGTGCTCGCCGTACGCCCGCCGAAGATGATCAAGGCGACTAACAGGGCGAACGCAGGTACGCCGATCGCGGCCTCGATCGCCGCTGACCCTCGTTCGTCGCGCAGCCGGATCATGGCGCGGTCACCCTCTCAACTGGGACGGTCGCGCTCTGGGTGATCCGGACCTGCCAGCCGGGGATCACGCTCAGGCTGAACCCGGTGACTGTCACCGAAGCCGTTGTCGCGGTCCGGTCGGCGGTGGTCGAGGTGCCGGTGAGAACATCGTCGCCGCCAGCCTCGGCGATGAAATCGTTGGCCGCGCCGACACCGTCGGACTCGCGTCCATGCTCGACACCGGCTGCTCGGGCGCCCTCCTGCGCAGCAGCGATCGCGACCGTGCGTGCGTGATAGAAGAGCGCGGCCTGCATTCCCAAGAACATGATGGCGAAGAGAGCGGGCAGCAGGATCACGAGCTCGATCGAAACCGAACCCTGCTGATCGCGCCGCCGAGGGCGGCTACTTGATCTTGCCGGCCTGCGACGTGACATAGGACGTGACCGCGGCGACCACAATGCCGACGATGGCGATGACCGCCACAGCCCAGAGGACGTGCTCGGTGGTGACCGAGCCACGCTCGTCATGCCGTGTACGGCGCAGGTCGTCGTACATGGATGTTGCTGTGAGTTGAAGCAGAACGAGAAGTTTCAACATGGGTTCCTCCTTGGTGGTGTCCTTCCGTGTCACGAGGCCGTGAGCATGCGAAGCAATGAGGGCGCGACCAGCAGCGCCATGAAGATCACGCCGAGCAGCGATCCGGGGATGGTCATCCGTTCGCCGACTGCGTTCGCCTCGGCGATCTCGTCGTTGAGCATCGCCGTGCGCATGGCCGCGGATCGAGCGCGGAGGGTGGCATACACGCTCGCTCCTTCCTCTCCGGAGAGCCGCATGATGTCTGCGAAGTCGTCGAGCTCGGGGAGTCCGAGCTCCTCTGCCAAGGTGTGCAGGGCGTCCCAGGGCGGCAAGCCGGACCAGCGCGAGCGTGTGAGTTCCTCCGAGAGTCGGGTGAATACCCACGAGTCGCCAACCTCGGCGGCGGCCTCCATCGCCTGCCGCACGCCGATCCCGTTGTTGCGTTCAAGGGCGACCAAGTCGATGTAGGCGCCAAGTGCGCGGGCGAACTCGAGCCGAGCCTTCCGGGCGTCGTCGAGCGCGTTGTAGTTCGGCAGGAAGAACATGACGGCGGCGAGCCCGAGGGAGGCAAGAGCCGGGATCTGGAAGGGGATGCCCAGTCCCAACGAGTTGAAGAGCAGGGTGAGCCCCGGCGGGATCAGCAGGCCGAGGCCGGCAAAGGTCAGCTTCTCGCCGTAGAACTGCGCGACGGAGATCCGAAGCAGGGCGAGCTCGCGACTCGGCGTACGAACCCAAAGTCCGGGCGGAAGTACGCGCAGACCCCAGAGTCCGAGCCGCTCCTTGCTCGTCTGAGCCGCGGCAGCCGTCGCTGTCGTCCGTGCGCGCGTGGAGGCGACGCGCGCCAACGCGTCGGCGAGATCGGGCTCGACCGGCAGCAGCCGGGCAACAATGAGCGTCAGCCCGAGTCCGGTCAGTCCGCCCGAGAGGATCGCCAACTGGAGCCCGGTGATCATCGCGCCACCATCGCTCCAGAGCGTGCCGACAAGAACCGGGGCATCGGCCGTCCTGTCGCCATCCGCTTCATCCAGACCAGCGTGGCGACGTACGCCGAGAGCAGCACCGCGAGGATGACCTGGCCGACCGGACTCCGGTAGGGCTCGACGTAGCTGCCTGAAAGCGCGAGGACGATCAGGACGCTGGCACTGATCAGCGTTACCCACCGGGCCGTCGACCGGGGCTTCGCTCGATCAGCCTCCACTTGACGACGCGCTCGCACGTCGGCTGCGACCGACTCGGCGAGCCCTTCCAGCACGCTGGCGAGCCCGGCACCGCGGCGGCGCGCCCCGAGGATGAGGTTTGCGGCAACCAGGTCGCCGGTGGCGTCATCGAGTTCGTCGGCGAAGGTCCGGAGCGCGGTCTCGGTGTCCCAGCGTGCACGGAGTCTGGCCACCAGTCGGGTGACCTCGACGTTGATCGGCGCAGGTGTCGATCGGAGCGTGGCCGCGAGCGCCTGCTCCAGGCCGATTCCGACCGTGAGCACTCCGGCCAGCGAGCGGGTCCATTCCTCCATGGCTTCGAGGCGCGCGATCTGAGCGGCGGCCGGGGGAGCGGACAGCAGGGTGGGCAAGCCGATGACCGCCACAGGCGCGATGACCAGGGAGAGGACCCAGCCGGTGATCAGCCAGCCGAGGAGTCCGAGCCCAATTCCGGCGAGAAGCAACATCCGGGTGCGAGCGGGCAGGTTGAAGTGACGGCTGCGCCCCCACGGCCGGGGCGGCAACGCGGTGAGCCGTAGCCCGACGAAGATGCCGAGGAGCCCGGCGGCGATCAGGCCGCCCGCGAGGCTGGGGATCAGCGGGCTCACGGCTGGACTCCGAACGGCTGCGTAGAGAGGTACGCCGCGAGGTCGAATCCGTGCTGGGCGAGGGCTCGGTAATCGTCAGGGAGTACGTCGGGCCGGGCGACGCCCGACGCATCCGCACGAAAGACATGGGTCGTCGCGTAGCCGACTTCCCTCTCGCCGGGTGCCAGAGCGATGACTTCGGCAACCCGTCTTGTCCGCTGCGCACCGCCAGGGACGGGCCTGGTCTCCATGCTCAGTTGGACGATGAGGTCGACGGTCGCGGCCAGCTTGCTGGTGGCAAGCCCGTGGGTGATGTGTGGTCCGGCCTCCATCGCGCAGGTGACAAGTTTCTGCACCGCGGCGATGGCGTCGCCGGCGTGCGTCGTGGAGATGGAGCCCGTTCCGGACTCCATCGCCTTGATCATCGCCCAGATCTCCTTGCCACGGACCTCCCCGACGATCTGTCGCGAGAGGTTGAAGCGGAAGGAGTCGACCAGGGCCTCGTCAAGCGTGAACTCGCCTGCCTGGCGACCATCCGGGCCGCGCTCACCTGAGCCGGGCCGGGACTCCCACGCGTGTACCACTTTGTGGCGGCCGAGCTCGTGCAGGTGCAGCTCGTACTCAGTCTCGAAGGTGCCGATCGCCTCCAACGCGTCGATCTCGGCGCAGAGCGCCCGCACGAGCGTCGTCTTGCCGGCACCCTGTGCGCCCGCCACGACAATCGAACGACGAGCACGTACGGCGGCGCGGAGAAATGATGCCAGTGTCGGCGTCATCATCTCCCTCGCCACGAGGTCGTCGAGGGTGACCTGCATCAGCCGGTGGCGCCTGATGACGACCGACGGACGCGGGGTCACCCACGCGGCCGCAGCGAGGCGGGATCCGCCATCGAGCCTGAGGTGGAGCCGGGGCTGGGCCTCGGAGAAGGATCGTGCGTTGACCTCGCTGCGGGAGGCAAGGAAGACGAGGAAGTCGATCAGTTCCTGGTCGGAGTCGGCAACTGCCGGCCCGTCGACGAGCGTTCCGTCGACCAACTCGAGGAGGACGTTGTCGTGGCCGACGATGACGATGTTCTCGATCCGGTCGTCATCCACCAGTGGCTGGAGCCGACCGAGCCGGAACAAGGAGTCGAAGACCGTCTGGGCGGTGGCCTGCTGGCGCGCCAGACTCCAGGTGACCTGACCGGCGTCGACTGCGTCAGCCATCGCCGACTCGATGAGATCCAGCACGATCGACCGACCAAGCTCCTGCTGCGCGGCCTTGTCGAGTCGACTCCGGTCGGATGCGACCGCTTGGCTCAACTGCTCTGATGCCTGGGCACGGAGCGCAGAGACGATCGACCAGTCGACGTCGGTGTTCTCAGTCGGCACCGCGACTACTTGAGTGTCGAGCGCGGATGGGTCCGGCGTCGAGCCGTTGGCCGCCTGAGTGAACAGCGGCAGCCGCGACAGGTCGCCGTAGTCGTTGAGGTCGCGGGACGCCTCGCTCATTGGGCCGACTCCTCGATGAGAGTGAACCGACCACGAGCGACGTGCGCCTGCACCGACTGCGCAGCAGCCTGGAGTCCACGGACGTAAGGCCCGGTCTCGAAGCGCCGTGGCGGGGTCGCTCCGCGTTGGTAGACGGCAGCGGCCGTCGGATCGTCGGGAAGATCGGCGACAACGGGCATGCCCAGGACCTTGGCCACGTCGGAATCGCGATACGGCTGACCCTCGCCGATGAGCAGCAAGCCCGGGTGGGGCCAACCGCTGGCCGGCTGGCGCACTGTCTCTGCCCACGACCGAGCTGCCGAGATCGACGGTAGCGTCGCTCGAGTGACCAGCAGCGTCACGTCAGCGGCATCGAGCAGCTGCTGGGGGGAACCGGCGAGACCGAGTCGACCACCGTCCACAATGACGTCCTGGCCGTTGGCCTCCAGTTCCTTGAGAGCGACAGCCAGCGGCTCCCACACATCGTTGAGGGCGGCGGCCTGAGCGTGCGTCCGAGTGCCGGCGACGAGGGAAACGCTCGGGCTCAGTGGGCGGACGACCTCTCGCAGCGCGTCTGCCACGCCGAGCGGCGACAGCGCGAGCTCGATCAGTCCGGCGTCGTACGGCGTCGTCCCGCGCAGGAAGCCAGCAAGGATCCCGGAACCGCCAGTCGGGTCAGCCTCGACCAGAAGCACAGGGCGCGGCCAGCAGAACGCGAGCCCGACGGCAGTCGTGGTGACGCCGGGCGAGCCCGAGGCAGATGTCAGGCAGATGACGGCCATTACTCGGTCCCTGAGTCGAGAACGAGTACGACGTTGCCGGTGGCGGCGCGGGCCGCGAGGACTCCAGCATCGGCGTACGGGACCAGAACATTGACGACCGTGTTGCCAGTGGTCTCATCGAGGTAGGTGTCGACGACCTCGGCAACGGTGAACTGCGGCGCGTTCGCCGGCACATCGCCGTTCTCGCCAGGCGTGGCGATGATCCGAACCTTGTCACCGCCGTACATCGGCATGGCCGGGACCTGCGCCGGCGTCAGCGAGATCCCCACGATCGACTGGCCATTTGGAGGCATCGGCTCGTCCGCCGTCGACTCCCGGGTGAGCAACCCACCGGCCGCGATGTCGAGGCTTGCCCGCTGGCCGATGACGTCGTCGTACGCCGACGCTGGCAACGGCGCGAGGGCAGGGTCGCCGCTGATCCGGACCCGCTGGATGTCCTTGGCCTCGATCACGTCGCCGCGGTGGATCGTGTCACCCGCAACGAGGACCTCCTGGCTGTCCGTCGTGGCGCTCCACGCCCATGCGCCCATGAGGCAGCCGAGGGCCGTTACGACGACACCGGCCACGACGAGGGCGGGGCGCTTGCGCAGCTTGGGCGGGGGAGTGATGCTCGCGCCGGATTGCGGCGGGGTGGTGCGCGGGCCGGTCTTCCGGTCCTCTCGGGCTGATGTGGTCATCGTCGTCCTCCCTCGCGCAGCTCGTCAGTTCACGAGCACCTGCGCCTCACCGATCCGGATCTGGGTCGAGCGGTTGAGACCGTTGAGGCGGATCGTCCCTGTCTGGCCGGCGCCCGACCAGGTGATGACCCAGCTCGACGTCGCGGTGACGGTGTAGGCGTCATCCGTCTCGTGTGCGCTCGACTTCTTGTAGGTGTGGCCGCAGTCGGGGGACTCCTTCCGCCCGAACTCCGGCTTGTACGGCGAGCCCGCCGTGTCGCAGACGACCTCGGTGCCATCGCCCATGTCCCACGTGACCCGCAGGACGCGAGCCGTCGCGGTGATCGTGATGCCACCAGCGGACGCGCTGGCCTCGATCGGGCCGAACGTGTGGTCGTTCGGAGCCTTCGCCCACATCCAGACCGGCATACCGACGAGGCCGATGCTGTCCGGGCCCGGCTCGGGTGCGATGCCGATAGTGATGGCGGAAAGTTTCATCCGTGCTATCGCCAGTTGCGCGACGTCGCGGGGTGTCGGTCCAGCGCCTGAGTTTGGCGGCGGGTCCTGCGACCAGACCGTGATGAGCAGCCCGGTCTGCGGCTGATAGCAGTTGTAGAGCGCTCCGTCGCCAGGGACGTGGCCCTGCCACATCGGATCGCCGGCAGGCGGCAGGGGAGTGACTGGGCTGATGTAGCAGTGGTAACCGTTCGACCAGTAGCCGTCCGGCGACGAGCACGGCACTGGCCCGGGCGGCGGCTTCGTGATGCCCTGGCTCGTCCCGTCCCAGTAGCAAGCCGCGCCCGTGCCGGTGTCCTCCGGGCCATCGTCACCGGGCTCGCCGGGCGTCCCAGGGGTGCCGGGTACCTCGATCCATACAAGGCACTCGCCCGTGGCGGGATTCGTCTGCGCACAGGTGGTGTCCGCGTACGACGGTGTCGGGACGAGGAAGGCGAGGCAGGAGACGGTGGTGAGGCCGGTCAGGAGGACCCGAGTCAGGAGCTTGCGCATGGCGTCCGCTTGAGATCTTGACCTGTCGCCACCCGCCAGCCGCCGGCCGGATCGGCGGCGTACTTGTAGTTCGCGACCGTGTAGCGCGTCCACCCGGTGTCTGGGCGGTCAGGGGAGACGATCGACACGCCGCTCTCGTCGAGCACATCGACCTTGCTGACGTCCCAGCAGACGTCGAGCACCACCGTCGGCACCTTGCCGACCGAAGGGTCGGAGTTGTCGAGGTTGACGGACTGGACCGTCAGTTCGCTGATGGCCATTGCGCCGGTCTGGCGTTGCCCCTTCTCATGCTGGCGACGTAGAAGCGTCTGGACGGCGCTCAGCTGCGTGCTTGTCGCGACGGTCTTCAACCGCTTGAGGTCGGCGGCCGGGTCCTGACCAACTTCGTCGACCACCGCGAAGTAGGCCCGCATCGCTGCTGTCGCATCGGTCGTTGCTGTGTCCGACGGCGACGCCGGAGAGGCGCTCGTCGTCGGCACGCTCGGAGAGGATGATGCCGGTGGCGACGGCGGGGGATCCTCACCGTTGTCGCCACACGCGGAGACCGCGACCAACAGGAGTGTGCCGGTCGCCCAGGAGATCAGCCCGAGTCGAATCTTCATGGTTGTGTGTCCTGTTCCTCTCGCCGTTCGGCGTGAGGCGCAGACGACCCCACCTGGCGGTGCGTGCATCGTCTGTCCCTTATCGTAGGCCCGATTTGTGATTTCTGACCCGGGCGATTTCCAGCCCGGATCACTTCTCAGGTGCCCTTCTGTTTCCAACCACGCTGCCTAACCTGCTGCCTCTGCCTCATCCCCATCTCGCCTCCTCTCCGACTTTCCCGTCCTCCTGCTTCTGCCCCTCCCGCCTCGTCCCCTCCCGTCTCGTCCTTCGTCCCTGTCCTCCACCTCACCCCTTCTCCATCTCCACACGGGGTGCAGATCGCGGGGTCTGTGGAGAAGGACGCGCACCTGAGACCTGTGGAACGGAAACGGCCGTGACGGTCTCGATGCGCAGGATGTCCGCGGGCAGCGGCTACCAGTACCTGCTGCGGAGCGTCGCCGCCGGCGACGGGAATCGAGCGCTGTCGACACCGCTGACTCGTTACTACGCCGAGGTGGGTACGCCGCCCGGCCGTTGGCTTGGGTCAGGCGTCGGCGCTTTCGGCGCTGGCCAGATCAAGCCCGGCATGGCGGTCACCGAAGAACAACTGGCTCTGCTGGTCGGGATGGGCCGCGACCCTGTGACGGGCGAGCAACTCGGCCGCGCGTACCCGACGTACAAGCGACTGGTCGACCGCATCGACGAGCGCGTCGCGGCACTCGATCCCGAGATGACGCAGGAGGACTGCGCCGCCGAGACCGCAAAGATCGAAGCCGAGGAGACTGCGGCCGGGATGCGCCATGCGGTGGCCGGTTTCGACCTGACGTTCAGTGTGCCGAAGTCAGTCTCGGTGCTCTGGGGTGTCGCGGACGCGGCCACCCAAGAGCGCATCGCTGACGCACACCACGCCGCAGTCGCCGATGTCATCGACTTCTTCGAGCGCGAGGTCGCCGCGACACGAGCCGGCTTCTCGGACCGGGACGGTGCCGTCGCTCAGGTCAGCGTCGAGGGCGTCGCGGCGGTCGCCTATGACCACTTCGACTCGCGCGCTGGCGACCCGCAACTTCACACACATGTGGTCGTGGCCAACAAGGTCTTGACGGAAATGGACCAGCGCTGGCGGAGTCTCGACGGCCGCCCGGTGTTCGCATCCAGGACCGGCCTCTCGGGGCTCTACGACGCTCTGCTCGCCGACCGTCTGGCCCGCGACCTCGGCATCGATTGGGAGCTACGCCAGCGCGGCGCCGACCGCAATCCGCAGTGGGAGATCGTCGGAGTCACCGATGAGCTGATCGTAGAGTTCTCTAGTCGCACCCGCGAGATCGAACTCAAGAAGGACGAACTCATCACCGAGTACGTCGCGCGTCACGGGCGGATGCCCTCAGCGAAGAGGATCGTCGAGCTGCGAGCCCAGGCGACTCTCGCCACCCGGCCGCCTAAGGAGGTCCGCTCGCTCGCAGACCTCACTGCTGACTGGAGGAAGCGGGCCTCCGACCGACTCGGAACCGAAGCGACGGCTTGGACGACGACGCTCCTGGGTTCGACGTCGCAGCCGCTCACGGTCGACGACGTATCGCTGGCGGCAGTCGAGGCGATCGGAGCTGACGTGGTCGCAGCCGTAAGCGTGAAGCGGGCGGTGTGGAATCACTGGAACCTCATGGCGGAGGCGTCCAAGCAGACGATGGATCTGCGGTTCGCCACGACCGAGGACCGTGAGGCAATCGTCGCGATGGTCGTGGATGCCGCCCAGCTGAAGTCGGTCATGCTCACGCCGCCCGAACTGGCGATCAGCCCGGCCCGGTTCCAGCGAGAGGACGGCAGCAGCCTGTTCCGGCCGCGCCACGGCGCGAAGTACTCCTCGACGGTGGTCATCGAGGCAGAGGTACGGCTGCTCGACCGCGCGACGTCGGTGTCGGGCCCGACGGTCCGGCCGCACACCTCCGCTCGCGTCATCGGACGGTCGCCACGCTCGCTGAGTCGCCAGCAACGCGTGGCTCTGGAGAGCATCACCACCTCTGGTCGCCAGGTCGACGTGCTGGTGGGGCCGGCAGGAGCCGGCAAGACGACCGCCATGCGCGCACTCCGAGCAGCCTGGATCGTCGAGCACGGGCAAGGCAGCATCGTTGGCCTGGCGCCGTCGGCCGCTGCCGCCCAGGCATTGGCCGACGACCTCGGTATCGCCTGCGACAACACGGCGAAGTGGCTCCACGAGTACGACCACGGCCGGACCGAACTCCGTTGCGGGCAACTCGTGATCGTCGACGAGGCGACCCTCGCTTGCACGAGATCCCTCGACAGGATTACCGGCATCGCCGCGGGTGCCGGGGCGAAGGTTCTGTTAGTCGGCGATCCGCACCAACTCCAGTCAGTTGATGCCGGTGGAGCGTTCGCACTCCTTGTCGACCGACGACCCGACGCACCTGAGTTGACCGAGATCCACCGCTTCTCTCACGCGTGGGAGAAGGAGGCATCGCTCGAGTTGAGTCGCGGCGACGTCGAAGTCATCTCCACCTACGCCCGGCAGCACCGGATCCGCGAGGGGCTGACGAACCAGATGCTCGATGCTGCCTACGAGGCGTGGCAGGCCGACAGCAGTGCTGGTCGGGCAACCATCCTCGTGACCGAGTCGTCCCACGCCGTACGTGCCCTCAACGAACGAGCCCGTGCCGACCGACTCCTGAACGACGGTGCCGTCGACAGTCGTGAGGTCCACCTCGCAGACAGCAGCCAAGCTTCGGTGGGCGACGTCGTGATCACCCGACGCAACGACCGCACGCTTCGGACGACGTCGGGGAGCTGGGTGAAGAACGGCGACCGCTGGCGCATCACCGACATACGCGGTGATGGCACCGTCGTGGTTAGCCGCGTCGACCCCCGATGCCAGGGACGGACCGTGCTGTCGGCCGACTACGTCGGCCGGCACCTCGACCTCGGGTACGCCGTCACGGCCCACCGCGCCCAGGGCATCACCGTCGACACGGCCCACGTGGTCGTCACCTCGTCGACCTCCCGGGAGAACCTCTACGTCTCGATGACTCGCGGCAGGGAGTCGAACATCGCGTACGTCGCTCTCGACCAGCCCGACGACAGTCACTCGACGCCCGAGCCGGACGACGTCACCGCTCGGACTGTTCTGTACGGCGTCCTGCAGCACAGCGGCGCGAGCCTGTCGGCGCACGCGACGATGGAAGCCGAATACGAGCTCAACGGAGGCATCGACCGCCTTGCCGCCGAACTCGAAACCATCGCGGCTGATGCGCAGCGCGATCGGTTCGTTGACCTCCTGGCGCGATCTGGCCTGACCTCCGGGCAGCACTCCGAGGTCGTCGGGTCACCCGCCTTCGGGCCACTCGCGGCCGCACTACGACGTGCCGAGGCGTACCACCACGATCTTGAGCGACTCGTGCCGCGGGTCGTGGGCCAGCACGGTCTCGACGACGCGGAAGACGTAGCCGCGGTGCTCCGGTATCGCTTGGAGAAGCTGGCGGACTCGAGCCCGCGTCGCACCCGACTGCGCCCCCGCATGATCGCCGGGCTGATTCCCGAGCCACTCGGATCGATGAGCGAGGACGATCGCCAGGCAATCGCCGAGCGCAAGCACCTCATCGAAGCGCGAGCGCGAGCCCTCGTTGAGGAAGCGGTGCGAACCGGCGAGCCGTGGGTACGCCGGCTTGGTGCGTCCCCTGCCAAGCATGCCGAGCGCGATCTCTGGCTCGGGGCAGCAGCCACCGTGGCTGCTTACCGCGACCGCTACAAGGTCACGTCTGACCTTCCCGCCGGCGGGGACGCGCGCAACGAAGCTCAGCGCGCAGACCGCCATCGCGCCATCGCGGCCATGCGCTCTGCTGCTTCGACGAACACGCTCGAACGCCCGTTGGACCCGCCGCAGGTGGAGGTCCGTGCCATTTCCATTCCATAGGCCGCGGGACGCCGTCGCCCTCCACAATCGCTCGCTCTCCAGCCGCGAGCCTCGTCGAAACGGCGTATCGAGGAAGTCCCAACCTCCAGGAGGTCTTCGATGTTGATCCTGCTCGCAATGCCGGTCTTCATCGCCGTCGCGGCGATGCACCGCTATCTCGCGGTGTTCGCGCCGACCAACGTGCTCGTACGCCGCGTGTGTGTAAGCGAGCCGCGCTGGCGCACTGCCGCCTTGCTCGCTGCCGTTGCGCTTGCTCTGCTGGCGGCGATGCACGGCGCGGCGAGTGCCGTGGCCAGCGGCGCGCCCGGCTGGCTGAACATCGTGGTCCTCGTCCTTGCCTGGGATGCGATCAAAGTGGGGTTGTTTGCGATGGGCGTCTTCATCCGCCGTCTGCTTCGCGCGGTGCGGTGTTGGCGACAGGACAGACCGTACGGATTGACACTGTTCGGCTGAGTCGCGGTACCTGACTGTCATCCTGATCAGATGAGCGAGCGACCCGCCCTCCTGTTCTTCGACATGAACGTGTGGGTCGCCATGTCGAAGGGCATCGCTGCCGCAGACGATCGTTGGCAGACCATCGTCGACAAGGCACAAGCACTCGTCGCTGACGATGCGGCTCGCATCCTCCTGTGCTCCTGCAGCTACTTGGAGCTTTGGCACCGGCGTGATCGAGCCTCTCGTGAGGGCGTGGGGCGGGTGATGCGAGATCTTACGAAGTACACCACCTTCGCCCCGATAGAGACGATCCGGTCGATGGAGGTCGACGCTTTCGTGCAGCGACACGTCGGGAGGTCTCGGACGATCACCGCAGCCGAGGTGGTCGGTCACGGTGCTTGCCATGCATTCGGATCGCCGTTCGGGCGGTTCAGGTTCGTCGAGTCGATCGCATCGGCTGACGGCATGACGCCTGAGGGGCCAGCCGCGCGGGCGCCGGACAACTGGCTCGACTTGAAGCGAGAGGGGCCCGGGTGGGAGTGGTTCAACCTCGTGGGGGCTCAGCACGTGGTGGAGCTCGAAGGCCTTGAGCGGACGCCGCAGCACCGGATCGGGAACTCGCGGGTGGAAGATGAGATGCACCTGCGGCAGCTGATCGAGACCCAGCCTTGGGCGAAGGCACGGATCAGGGATCTGGTCATCACCGACGAGATCAAGGCGCTGACAGACGAGATCATTCAGGCGTGCTGGGAAGCTTGCACCGACCCCCACGGCCTGTTTCTGGAGCACCCCGCCTTCGATACCCCGCCTGAGGCCATGCGCGGGTTCGTCGCAGGACTTCCGAGTGTCGACACGTTGGCCACGCTGCGCGAGTGGAAGCATCGCGACCTTACCCACGATTGGCACCAGCACGACCAGAGCGACCTGCTGAGCCTGGCAGTCGCCGTTCCCTACGCGGACGTGGTTGTGACTGAACGCCGGTGGACTCACCTGTGCGAGGCGTCGGGGCTATCCGAGAAGTACGACACCCAAGTGTGTGCCCTGCGCGACCTGGAGCGAGTTCTGGATGGGCTTGCCGCAGCAACCTGATCCCGATTGCGTGGGCCGTTCCGCCGTACCAAGCAAAATCGTCGGGGGTGGTCACTAAGGTCTACTGATGTGACAGAAGTTGTGATTCCACGCGCTGCAGTGCCCGAAGTCGGACAGATCGTGACCGTGCGAGGAGCCAACTGGGCTGTCGTCGACGTCCAGCAGCAAGGCCTTGGACGCAGTACGGCTGACGATGCCACCGCGCAACTCCAACACGCAGTCACCCTCCAGTCGGTGCAAGAGGACCGGCTCGGCCACGAGCTCCGGGTCGTGTGGGAGCTTGAGCAGGGCCGCAGTGCACTGGCCCATCGTGGTCTTCCGGACGACATCGACCCCGCCAGGTTCGACGATCCCAACAAGCTCGCGGCCTTCATTGACGCGTTGCGTTGGGGTGCGATCACCAGCGCTGACGATGACACCGTCCAGGCGCCCTTCCGCAGTGGCGCCAACGTAGAGCCCTACCAGCTCACCCCGCTCAAGCGCGCCCTCGCCAGCCCACGAGCCAACCTCCTGCTCGCCGACGACGTGGGCCTCGGCAAGACAATCGAAGCGGGGCTGGTGATCCAGGAGTTGCTTCTTCGTCACCGTGCGCGCACGGTGATCGTGGTCTGTCCCGCCGGGCTCGCCTTCAAGTGGCAAGACGAGATGCAGGAGAAGTTCGGCCTCGACTTCACGGTCGTGAACTCCGAGACGATGAAGGAAGTACGACGGTCACACGGCGTCCACGCCAACCCGTTCACGCTCTTCCCGCGGATCATCGTCTCAATGGCCTGGCTGCCTGGTCAGCGTGCCCAGCGCCAACTGCGCGACGCGTTCTCCAACTCAAGCCAGCGGTTCGCATTCGACATTCTCGTGGTCGACGAGGCACACCATGTGGCGCCCAGCAGTCCCGTGCGCGCCGACAAGGTTGGCCAAGAACGACGGGGGTACGCCGTCGATTCGCAGCGCACTCGCGCGGTCCGTGAAATCGCCGAGCGTTCCGAGCATCGGCTTTTCCTTAGCGCCACACCGCACAACGGCTACACCGAATCGTTTACCGCGTTGCTGGAGATGATCGACCCGCAGCGCTTCGTCCGCGGCAACAAGATCGACCCCGTGGCCCTCAAGGAAGTCGCAGTTCGGCGTCTCAAGCGGGACCTCAAGGAGGCGAAAGCGTTCGTTGACCGACAGGTCAGTCAGCTTCCCTACACCCCGACGGCGAACGAGTCCGACGCCTACGACCGCCTCCTCGCGTTCACACAGCGGCGTGACAGGGCGGTAGCTGCCGATGGTTCGAAGCGAACCGCGAGAGACATGGCGACGCTCCTGCTGAAGAAGAGGTTCTTCTCCTCGCCGGTCGCGTTCGCCCGGACTGTCGATGTCTACCTGGATACGCGTACCCGTGGTCTCGACCTGGACTTCGAGTTCGACTACGACGAGATCTTCGGCCCGGACGCCGATGAGCTTGAGGAGGGCAAGGTCGACCAGCCCGAACTTGAGGCCCTGCGCGAAGCCAAGAAGGCGCTGCCGGCACTTACGGACGAGGACATCGCAGACCTTGAGTGGCTCAGCGACTGGGGTCACCGCTTTGAAGGCCGGCCAGACTCAAGGCTTGAGGCACTGCTGACCTACATCGAGGGAACGCTCCGCTCTCACGGCGACTGGAACAACGAGCGCGTGGTCATCTTTACCGAGTACGTCGACACCTTGCGCTGGATCCGCGACATCCTGCGCCAGCAGGGCTACCAGGATGAGCGTGTCGAGATCATCGACGGCGGAACCGAGGCTGAGATCCGAGAACTGATCCGGGCACGCTTCAACGAAGACCCAGCCAAGACTCCTGTACGTATCCTGCTGGCTACCGACGCCGCCGGCGAAGGCATCGACCTCCAGCATCACTGCCACCGACTGATCAACTTCGACATCCCCTTCAATCCCAACCGGCTTGAGCAGCGCATCGGCCGGGTGGACCGCTACGGCCAGACCAAGGCCCCGGACATCCGGCACTTCGCGCCAGTCCTCGACGCAGACAGCGCGCTGAGCAAAGACGTCGATCTCCTCGCTCGCGTCGCAGTGAAGATCGACCAGATCATGCGCGACCTTGGATCGGCCAATGAGATCATCGCGCCCGACCTGCAACGCCAACTCGGCGGAGAGGTGATCCAGCCGCGGCGGGCGAAGGCGGAGAAGGACCCGGTCGCTGGGCTGATGAGGGGCGAAAAGGAGCTCAACGCCGAATTGGCGCGGCTGGAGGAGAACCTCGCTGCGAGTCGTGAACGGCTGCACCTGCGACCCGAGAATCTGCAGCGCGTCGTCGAGATGGCCTTCGAGCTGAACAACCTGCCTTCGCTCGAGCTGGTGGGCTCCGAAGACACCGATGTCCCGGTGTTCCGGCTGCCCAACCTCGACAACTCGTGGGAGCAGGTCACCCGCGGGCTCTACACGCGCCTGGACGATAAGAACGCCCGTCCGATCGCCTTCGATCCCCAGGTCCTGAGCGAGGACCCCAACGTGGTCTACATGCACCTGGGGTCTCCACTACTCCAGCGGACGACTCGGCGCCTCCGCTCGGCGCTGTGGGGCGGTGACCGTGCCCTGGAACGCGTGACGGCCACCGTCGTGCCAGGGCTGGATGAGTCGTACGCCGTGGCGGTGACTCGCCTCGTCCTGGTTGGCGCCGCTGGTCTCCGCCTCCACGAAGAAGTCTTCCTGGCTGGCACCCGACTGGCTCGCCACCAGGCTGTAGGCGAACAACGGGCCGAAGAACTGCTGGAGTCCGCTTTGGATCGCACCGACCTCACCGCGGTTCCTCCACACATCGCTGGCCAGTTGGCCACTGCGTGGAACTCCACCGGTGATGACGGACTGCGTGCCCGGGTCCAGCAGGCGATTGGCGAACGCGCCGCACGGCGCCGCAAGGACGTCGAGGCACACCTGACCGAGCGCCGCGAAGCCGACCGAATGCGCGTGGGGGAGATCTTCGACCGCTTCGGGCAGACCCTTACCGACGCCTTGAGTGAGGCCGAAGCCATGGACGGCGATCCGCAACTCGGACTGTTCGAGGATGAGCGACGTCAGAGCGAGCGCGACCTGCGCGAGATCCGACACCGGATTGAGTCTCTCGGCGAGGAACGCGACCGCGAACTCGCCGCAGTCGTTACGCGATACCACGACATCCGCACCTGGGAGTTCCCGGCGGCAGTGATCTTCGCGATCGCCCCCAGCGACCTGGAGAACGGATTGGCTATTCGATGAGGAAGCGGACCCAGAAGAACCCTGACGTCCACAGCGACTGGCTCACCCAGGTCGACGTGGAGGGCCCGTTCCTCGCGTATCCGGTGCTCAAGGACATGTGGCCCAACGGTGTCGACCGCCTGGGCGACTCCGATGATCGGCTGCTCAGGTTCAAGCAGGCATTCGTGCAGTGGCAGCGCTCCTTTGACCTGTACGCCGAGCACCCGAAGACGCCCGAGTCGAAGGCTGCCTACGACACCGTGCGGCGCGAATGGATCGACATCGTCCTCGACGACATCGCCGAATGGGCGGGCCTGCGGGCAGACGCAGCGGTGACCGTGCGTTCGCCGGGTGAGCAGGTCACGGTTGACGCGACAAGCGCGCTGACGGGACGCGACGCTGACACCGCGGCTCTGCTGTTTGTCTGCGACCCCACGTCGGGTCTCCACGACGCCGGTCTGGACGGATGGGCCGCCAACGATGTGGACCGGATGGCGATGCTGCTGCGCAAGGCGCAGGTTGAGGTCGGCATCATGACCGACGGCCAGTGGTGGGCTCTGGTGTGGGCCAAGGACGGCAAGCCCACTGGCTCCGGGATGGTCAACGCCCTGACGTGGGCCGAGGAGCCCCTCCTACGCGACGCCTTCTTCACGCTGATCAACCAGCGTCGCTTCCGAGCTGCTGACCCTGAGCAGCGGCTGACCCGGCTCTTCGAGCGCAGCGAGCTTGAGGCCGAGGAAGTCACCGAGGCTCTCGGCACGCAGGTCCGCCGCTCAGTCGAGCTCCTGGTCCAGGCGTTCTCCGAGGCTCGCCTGGCGGCAGCCAAGACAGGCGACCCGGACCCGTTGACTGAGAAGCCGGACGACGTCTACCAAGCCGCTGTCACCGTCATGATGCGCATCGTGTTCCTGCTCTTCGCCGAGGAGCGCGACATGCTCCCAACAGAGAAGCTCTATTGGGACTCGTATGCCATTAAGGACCTGCTCGACGAACTTCGCGCCCAATCCGCCGGCGGCGAAGAACAGCTCGACGAGTCCTACGACGCCTGGCACCGACTGCTCGCCGTGAGCCAGGCGCTCCACGGCGGAGTGAACTACGACGAGATGCGGATGCCTGCCTACGGCGGGTCACTGCTGGACCCGAAGCGTTTCCCCTGGCTGCACGCCACAGACGCCCGTGGCCTTCGCCTCATGGTGTCCGACCGGGTGATGCTCCATGTGCTGGAGTCGGTCCAGACCGTCGTTGCCAAGGGTGAACGGCGACGGATTTCGTTCCGGGAGATCGACGTCGAGCAGATCGGCTACATCTACGAAGGCCTCCTCGGCTACTCCTGCGCCGAAGTCACCGACGACTTGATCCTAGGACTGGTTGGCAAGGACGGCGCAGAACCCGAGATCCCGCTCGGCGTCATCAACGACTTGTACGACGAGCACGACGGAGACACCAAGAAGTTCGCGGCAGCTCTTGTCGGGTGGACCAAGGAGAACCAACCAGCAGCCACAGGCAAGACCGCAGCCGCGCTGGCCAAACTCACCGGCAACGACCCGACTTCAGACGAGCGCGCCGAACTTGTCCGTTTGCTGACCCCGGTGGCGGCGGGCAACCAGGACCTGTTGGAGAACATGGTGAGTTGGGGGAACCTGATCCGCCGCGACCTCCGAAACATTCCACTGGTATTCCCCGTGGGGGGCCTCGTTGTGGTCGAGACGCCCTCTCGCAAGAACGCTGGCGCTCACTACACGCCGCGGTCCTTGGCTGAGGAGGTTGTCCTTCATGCGCTTCAGCCCCTCGTCTATGAGCCGGGGCCGCTCCAGACGAACGACGAGAACCAGTGGCGGCTCAAGTCTTCCGCGGCGATCCTGGACCTCAAGGTCGCCGACATTGCTGCCGGCTCCGGCGCCTTCCTCGTCGCCGCTGCCCGATTCCTGTCTGAACGGCTCGTCGAAGCGTGGATCGCCGAGGGCATGCTCGACGGCAACGTGACCGCAGACGCTGAGGATCTCCGTCGTGACGCCTTGCGCGAGGTGATTGCCAGGTGTCTCTACGGCGCTGACATCAACCCAATGGCCGTCGAAATGTGCAAGCTCTCGCTCTGGCTCGTCTCCATGGACAAGACCAAGCCCTTTTCCTTCGTCGACGACAAAGTCTTCTGCGGCAACTCCCTCCTCGGGCTCACCGCGCTCGACCAACTGCGCTATCTCCACATAGCCCCCAAGCCTGCGACGATGCAGGAGCAACTACTAGTCAACGTCGACGCGAAGATCGCCGCGGCGACCCGGCTACGGCATGAGTTGGCGAGCCCGGTCGAAGAACGTGACCCAATGCGGTCGTCGCGTGGCAAGCAGCGGCTTCTGGAGCAGTTCCAAGAAACTACCGCTGATTTGCGGCTCATTGCGGATGGGATCATCGCTGCCGGGCTGCCACTCGGGGGCAAGCCGGGACGCCAACTCGACGACGCATTTAAGACCCTGTCCTGGCAGCTGCAGGAGGCATTCCCAGCCGGCGGTTCCACGGGTGATCCGTCGAAGTTGCTCCAACGCATCGCGACGGGTCTGACTCCGATTGTTGAGACTGACTACGAGCGGTGGGACCCGCTGCACTGGGTCATTGAGGCGCCGGACGTGATGGTCGAGCACCGTGGCTTCGACGCCATTGTCGGCAACCCGCCGTTTCTCGGTGGGCCAAAGGTCCGGGCGGCGATCGGGGATAATCTGCGTGAGTGGCTCGTTGAGCAACTCGCGGGCGTCCGCGCAGGGCAGACCGACCTCGTTGCCTACTTCTTCCTCTGTGCGCAGTCATTGCTGCGCACAGGTGGACAGCTCGGACTGATCGCCACAAACACGATCGCTCAAGGTGACACCCGGGCTGCCGGCCTTGACGTCATGTCTCGTCGTGGCCTCACGATCCATCGGGCGATAAGGAGCTCACCATGGCCGTCCACTCGAGTCACACTCGAGTATGCGGCTGTGTGGGGCCGTCAAGGCACAGATGAACTGCCGGGGTACTTCGTGCTCGACGGCAGCCCCGTAGCTGGTATCTCGACCCTGCTTGAGCCCGTATCGCGGAGTTCAGGTGAGCCGTTCCCTCTGCGCGAGAACGCCGGCCTCTCGTTCAATGGAATGAAGATCTACGGAACAGGATTCATGGTTGACGAGGGGAGGGCTTCGGGCTGGATATCGGAAGAACCTTCTTGCCGCGATGTCCTGGCTCCGTGCCTCTCGGGTGATGACCTTGGAAGCGATCCGGAATGCTCCGCCAGTAGGTGGGTCATCGACTTCAACGACAGGTCGCTCGACGGCGCTGCGGCCTATAGTGCGCCGTACGAGCATGTGCTGCGCTACGTAAAGCCTGAGCGCGACCTTGTTCGGCGCAAAGCGATCCGAGAGCGGTGGTGGCAGTACGGCGACCGTCGCCCCGCGTTGCGGGCTGCAATAGCACCGCTAACTCATGTCCTAGTCATCACACTCCACTCCAGCACCGTGATGCCAGCGCGCGTGAGCGCGCGGCAGGTTTTCACACACGCGTTGGGCGTGTTCGCCATGGACCGGTTCGACGATCTGGCTGTCCTGTCTTCTGCCGCGCACCAGTTGTGGGCCATCACTCGCGGCTCGACTCTGGGCCACGCGGTTCGATATACGGCAAGCGACGTCTTCCTCACGTTCCCGCGGCCGAAGGCAACCCATGAGCTAGAGGGGGTGGGGCGATCGCTCGAAGAGGAGCGCGCAGGGTTGATGATTGAACGGAAACTCGGTCTAACCGGCCTGTATGGGCTCGTCAATGATGGCGCCGTTCACGGCGACGACGGCGTAGATCGGGTCCGGCAGCTCCATGTCGATCTGGACCAAGCGACGATGGCCGCCTACGGCTGGGGTGACATCGTCCTCGATCACGGTATTTACACATTCCGCGGCCTGACGAGGTGGACCGTGTCGCCTACCGCGCGTGTCGAAATCCTCGATCGACTCCTTGAGTTGAATCACGAACGTGCCCGCGCCGAAGGCCAGGACGTGCCGGACCAGAGTCCATCGAGCGGACAGGACACACTCTTCGCATGACCATCAGCGCATCCACCACCGTCCGAGCCGACTTGGTGGCGTTGATCGAGCAGGAGCTGCTTGGTCCACGGAACGGTTCAGAGGAAGAGATCAGGGGCACGCCACGGGCGGCGTACATGGTGGGTGCTCTGGCCCCCGTCACGATCGACCCCAGCTTGGCCGTCATGGGCGGGACGGGCGACGGCGCAGACCCTGCCGAAACCGGGCACGCGGTGAATGATCTTGACCCGACCACGAACGGCCAATCCGGTGTTCCGGTCCCGACGGACGAGGACCCGGCCGAGGACGATGAGGAACGAGACGAGGGCGCCAAGGGTGGGCTGACCCACCCGTCGTCCATGGGTCTGCGGCTCCAAGTCCCCTCCGATTGTGGTGTCCTGACGGTCACGGCGTCGTGGGGGCGTTATGAGTCGTTCCGCCAGGAGAATGAAGACGGCCGCAAGGTGCAGTTCTCCCGGCGGATCCCGGTGGAGCGCACCGCTGAGATCGATGTCCGAGACCAGACGAAGCACGTCCTCCTAGCGCCTGTCGAGCTGGATGATGACGTGAGTGTTCGTGTGGAGCTCTACCCACGTGGTGACCGGACTATCGTCGAGTTGGCGCTTTCCAACGACCGCACCACCTCACTTGATGCGCCGCCGGGGGACTGGCTGTTCCAGACCAAGCTCAAGGTCGAAGCCAACAGCGGTGACGCCGTGTTCCTGCCGACACGTGACGTGCTTGCTGATATGTACGACGAGCATGACCCCGAGCGGCAACGGCTTGATCTGCAGTATCTACACCGCCTCGAGTTCGCCGTCGGCCGCACCGCCTCTGTGACTTGGGTCGAGGGTTTTGACTCTGAGGGCGATTCTTTGCGGCGCGCTACTTCGGTGGAGACGACCTGGCTGCCTACTGCGGATGTGCCGCAGACCGTAGCCGGTGACGCGGGTGATGCCGAGACGGCGATGCGGGCGTTGATGGACCTCACACCCGATGATGTGGACGCGGCGTTCCTCCCTCTGGTTGACGGGTACCGCTCGTGGCTCGCCACTCAGGCAGAGCTGACCTCGAAGCTCCCGGAGCACTTGAAGTCGATTGCGGACGAGGCGATCGCCGAGGCAGGTCTCGTCGTATCACGGCTTGAAGCCGGCCTGGATCTGCTCAAGACAAACGACCAGGCGTTGCGGGCGTTCCAGTTCATGAACCGGACGATGCGGGATCAGCGCACGCGTTCGCAGGTGGCCGCCAAGAGGTCGGAGCGCGCAACGCTGTCGATCGACGATGCGGTTGCCGAGGTAGCGGCAGACGGTGACGACGCTGCTCGGTGGCGTCCTTTTCAACTCGCGTTCATTCTCCTCCAATTGCCATCGCTCACCGACCCGGCACATGAGTCTCGGAGCGGACTCGCCTCCAACGTGGAGTTGCTGTTCTTCCCCACCGGTGGTGGCAAGACTGAGGCGTACCTCGGTCTTGCGGCTTTCACCTTCGCCATCCGCCGACTCCAAGGAGTCATTGATACCGACGGCGGACCACTGGACGGGGGCGATGGCGTAGCGGTGCTCATGCGCTACACACTCCGTCTGCTCACCTCCCAACAGTTCCAGCGAGCAGCCGCGCTCGTGTGCGCGGCGGAGTTGATGCGTCAGGCCGACCCCCAGACTTGGGGAGATCGTCCGTTCAGCATCGGTCTCTGGGTGGGGTCTGCCGTCAGCCCTAAGCGCTACGCCGATGCCAAGCAGCAGGTCGAGACCGCACGGCAGGACACTGGCAAGACGCACGGACTCACGGTCCTTCAGTTGCAGCGTTGTCCGTGGTGCGGATCCAAGATCGATCCGAAGCGTGACCTGCACACTGTTGGCGTCACTGAGCGGGTCGAGGTTCGTTGTGGTGACCGCACGGGCACGTGCCCATTCTCGGCGGATGGCGGAGCGGGGCCGCTGCCGATCACCACGGTCGACGACGAGATCTACCGCAACCCGCCGACGTTCCTGCTGGCCACGGTCGACAAGTTCGCTCGTCTGGCTCGAGAGGGTGAGGCCTCGAGTCTGTTCGGGTACGTCTCCGAGCGCTGTCCGCGGCATGGCTATCGACACCCGGACTCTCGAGGTAGCTGCAATGGGCAGTCCCACAACCAGAAGGCCGAAGGCGGCAAGGACTATCCGCCGGTCCAGATCGCCAAGGTGAACCGTCTGAGGCCACCCGACCTCATCATCCAAGATGAGTTGCACCTGATCACGGGCGCACTCGGCACTGCCGTCGGCGTCTTCGAGAACGCCGTCGACGTGCTCTCGTCCTACGACAACGACGGCACGATCGTTCGGCCGCTCGTCGTTGCGTCCACGGCGACCGTGCGCAACGCGCTCAACCAGGTCACTGCGCTGTATGGGCGAGGGGTCGCAGTCTTTCCGCCGCAGGTGCTCGACGTACGCGACACCTTCTTCTCGAAGGAGAAGGAGCTGTCGGAAACAGATCCAGGCCGAAGGTATCTCGGCGTCTCTGCACACGGTATTCGATTGACGCTGGCTGAAATCCGCATGTCCGAAGTGCTGCTGCTCGCCGGGCAGAAGCTTCTCGACGAGCATGGTGACGCGGCTGATCCCTACATGACGACCGTCAGCTACTTCTCGGCCACCCGAGAACTCGCGGGCATGCGCCGCTACCTTGACGATGACGTGACTACCCGCGTGGCGGGCAACACGGAGCCTTTCCCGCGCCGGACCACCGACTGGGCTCGCCTCCTCATTGGTGAACTCACCGCTCGCATTTCTGCTGAAGAGATCTCCAAGACCCTCGACCACCTCGCCGTTCCCTTTGGCGCCCGCTGGACGACCCACGGGAAGGCCGCGTTCGCGAAGGCCTACAAGGAGGCAGCGGACGCGAAGCAGCCGACTCCCAAGTCTCCTGCCCGGCCGTTCGATGCGGTGCTGGCAACGTCGATGCTCCAGGTCGGAGTCGATGTCCCGCGGCTCGGATTGATGTTGGTGGTGGGCCAGCCGAAGAACACCGCCGAATATATCCAGGCTTCATCGCGTGTGGGTCGAGATGCACGGAAGCCGGGTCTCGTGGTCTCGTTGGCGAACTGGTCCCGCCCCCGCGACATGTCCCACTTCGAATCGTTCCGGCACTACCACGAGACGTTCTATGCCCAGGTCGAAGCGCTCAGCGTCACGCCGTACTCGGACACCGCGATGGAGCGCGGCCTGATGGGCATGCTCGTGAGCGCGATCCGCGTAGTCGACGAGGGAAAACCCGCTTCGCTGTCTCCCGGTGGCGGCGCAGGACAGATCCTCAGCAAGATGCCCGCGGCCCAGATCGTCGTTAATCGCTTGATTGCTCGTGCGACACCCGCCGCGCCGGACGCCCAGGCGCTGGGTCGGATGCGGCAGAAACTCTTGCAACGACTCGATCGCTGGTACGACAAGGCCAACCAATACAGCGGCGCACTCGTATATGAACGCCCAGGCAAGGGCAAGGCGGAGTGGCCACTCCTGATCAGTCCCGAGGCGACCGTGCCGACACCGGCCGACAGGGTGTTCGTGGTCGCCAACTCGATGCGCGAAGTACAGCCCGAGTTCAACCTCTTGGTCAGTCCCGCGCAGGCCAACCTGGCATTCAAGGAGCCGGTCTCCGCCCCAGCGTGGGAGTTTCCGAAGAAAGAAGACGACGCGTGAGCGACTCACCAGTCGAATCTGTCCCGCCGATGGACGGTGGACTAGCACCGGTATCCATTGGTCTCACGGAGCTTGACCCGATCGCTGACGTCGAGGCCAAGGCGACGAAGAACCGCAGCAAGGTTGGCGGTGTGCGGCCTTCTGCGCTGCTCTACACCTCGGGGATCGGCGCGACCGTCGATTTGCCGCACCTCTCCGTGATGCCGCACGGATTGGATGCGTGGCAGCGCTACTACGACCGCAGGCCTGGCGGTGCTGACGTCATCGTTGAACCCCGCCTGCTTGGCCTCGTCCAGGCCCACCTCGGCGATCACGTGGCCCAACTCCGCAAGGCACCATGGGCACCGGATATCCCAGGTGGTTTCGGTGAAGACGCGCTTGACCTGGGGATTCCCGCGCGGGTGTTTCCGCAGTGGCTGCGCTGCACTGGCTGCAATCTGCTGGCGCCCGTGAGTCACCCGATCTTCGAGTTCAAGAACGTCTTGAAGTTCCGCCCCGATCAAGCACAGTTCATTCACAAGGACTGCAAAGGCTGGAGCGTCGCTGCCAAGGGCAAAGGCAAGGCGCCGGCTCGCAAGGGCCGCGAGCAGATGGCTGTCCCGGCTCGCTACCTGATCGCCTGCGTCAACGGCCACATCGACGAGTTCCCCTACGCCGCGTGGGTGCACCGCGGAAAGGCGTGCTCAAAAGCAAAGATCCCGCAGCTCCGGATGCGCGAGTGGAAGAGCAACCTCGGACCGGACGTCCAGATCATCTGCCTCTCGTGCGACGCGAGCAGAGGGATGCTTGAGGCGACCGGGCCAAAGGCCGGAAGCAAACTGCCCAAGTGCCGTGGGCGGCATGCGCATTTGGACGCCTTCTATACCTGCGACGAACCCGGCAAGTTGATGATGCTCGGCGCCGCCAACCAGTGGTTCGCTTCCACGGTAGGTCTGCTTGCCTTGCCGCGGGATGAGGCGGCAACGGTCGCGGATCTCCTGCCGGTGTTGCAGGGGCTCCCTCCTGAAGTGATGGCATCGGCGACGACCAAGGAGGCCCTTGCTGGATTCCGAGGATGGGCCGGCAGTCTGACGGGGTCAGATCTGTTCGGGGCCGTCACCGACGACGTGTTGTGGGAAGCGATCCAGGCACTCAAGGGAGGTGGAGCAACGTCGTCGGGTGCAATGAGCACTGACCCGGGCGACATCCTGATCCCGGAATGGCTGGTCCTCACCGATGAGGAGAAGTACACGAAGCACTCGGGCTCGGTGGACTTCCGCGCTGTCCGACGCCAAGTGCCTGCATCGCTGGCTCCGCTGGTCACCGAGGTGGTCGCGGTGGAGAAGCTCAAGAAGGTCAATGCTTTCGTGGGCTTCACCAGGATCGATGCGCTCGACCGCATCGACGACAGCAAGAATCGCGTAGCGCCGTTGACTCGCAGCGGCCGACCGACTTGGGTGCCTGCCACCGAAGACCGGGGGGAGGGGTTCTTCCTCCAGTTCGACGAAGCAGGTGTTCTCGCGTGGGAGGAGAAGATCCTCCAGCTCGATGTTTGGGAGACATACCGCAAGGCGCACGAGCTCAACTTCAAGCGCCGCACTAGCAGGACCGCCGACAGCTCGATCGATCCGGATAGTCGTTTCCCGGCTCCGCGCTACTGGGCGATCCACACCCTGTCCCACCTGATGATCCGCCAAGCCGCGATGTCCAGTGGTTACGGGTCGGCCAGCCTCACCGAACGCATCTACGCCTGGCGCCCCGATGAGGACCGTCCCGCAGCTGCGGGTCTGCTCATCACCACTACGGCCTCCGATAGCGAGGGCACCCTTGGCGGACTCGTGGATCTATCGCGCCCGGAGCGGCTGGCAGCACTGGTCCATGAGGCGGTCCGCAGGGGAGGGCGGTGCTCAAGCGACCCGGTCTGCTCGCACCGCCGCCCCCGCGGCAAGGAAGACTTCCTTCACGGGGCTGCCTGCCACTTCTGCCTCTTCGTAAGCGAAACCAGTTGCGAACGCACCAACCGGTTCCTGGACCGACGGCTCCTGCTCGACCTGATGGTTGACCCGGAGATCGCAACACCGGCGCTGCTGGACCCGATCCTCGGGCACTGAGACCGTGACACCTGTTGCCCGGTTGGGCGAGCTATTGGCACCTGCAGAAGCAGGTGCGATCGCGGCTGCCCTGCGCCAACAACGGCTCCCGCACCTAGCTGCGCAACGTGCGTTCGCCGCCAATCGCGCGGAGGTCAAGACGCTCCTATCCCAGCTTGTCGCGACCATTGGGGATGCTGATTTGGCTGCCGCCGTTCTCGACGGCATCGCGGCCGTGCCTCGAGCCTTCGGACCCGAGCCCGTCTGGACGGCCCCGAACGTCCCGGGACTTGGCGGGCGGACCACCCTTGCCGTCGCTGACCTGATCAACCAAGCCACCGGCACGGTGTACGCGGCTACGTACTCCGCTGGCGCCGGATCCGACTACGTCCAAGCACTCGCGCATGCCATCGACCGGGGTGTCGAGGTAACCGTCATCCTTGACAAGGGCATGCAGGCGAAGACTGGGGGGCTAATCCCTAAGGCCCTCGCAGGCGCACGGGTTTGGGCCTACGCACCTGAGCCTGTCGGAGAGTACGTACCTCTGCAGCATGCCAAGTTCGTCATCGTCGATCGCACTGCCGCCCTGGTGACCAGCGCGAACTTCTCCAACGCCGCCGCAAGGCACAACCTTGAGTGTGGCCTGCTCAGCCATGACGCGACCGTCGCCGGGGAGCTCGTGCGGCAGCTGGAAACCCTGTACGAGCATGGCGCGCTGGTCGACTATTGAGCGCCCCGCCTATCGGGGCGCTTGACGCATGCTCGAGGATGTACGCATGCGCTCCGTAGGACTCTTTGCCGGGATCGGCGGCTTCGAGCTCGGGCTCCAACGGGCAGGCATCGACATAGAACTCCTCTGCGAGTATTGGGACCCAGCGGCCGCCGTCCTCAAGAGCCGGTTCGACGCCGACGTAGTTGGCGACATCCGCGACCTGGTTGCACTCCCGGAAGTCGACGTCGTAACGGCAGGATTTCCCTGCACCGACCTCAGCCAGGTCGGTCGCACTGCGGGGATCGACGGCAACGAGTCTGGTCTTGTGCGTGAGGCCTTCCGGCTTATTGAGAAGACGCCGCCCCGTTGGGTCGTTCTCGAGAATGTTCCCAACATGCTCAGCCTTGGTGGCGGGGCGGCGATGTCGTTCATTGCCGAGTGGTTCGAGGAGCGTGGCTGGAACTGGGCATATCGGACCGTGGATTCACAGCACTTCGGTCTACGGCAGCGCCGCCGCCGAGTATTCCTGGTCGCTTCTCGTTCGGAGGACCCGAGAGGCGTCCTCTTCGCAGACGACGCCGGCGCTCCCGTCCCGCGCGCGAGCCATGCTGCTTATGGGTTCTCCTGGACAGAGGGAAACCGCGGTGTCGGCTGGGGCGACGGCGTCACCCCGACGCTGAAGGGCGGGTCGAAACTGGGCATCGCTTCACCGCCCGCCGTATGGCGTCTTGGCGTCGATGCCGGTCAGGCCATTGCTAGACCGAGCGTTTGCACGGGAGAGAGGCTCCAAGGGTTCCGCGCCGGCTGGACGGATATTGGAGCCAAGGACGGTGTCCGCTGGAAGATGGTGGGCAACGCCGTTTCCGTTCCAGTAGCAAGCTGGATCGGACGTGGGCTTGCCTCACCGCGCGACGTGGTCGACGTCGATCGGCGCACACTGGCCGCAGGCGAGAGATGGACCGCTGCCGCCGCATCGATGGGAGGTGCCCGCGAGGCGTGGGCCCTGAGCGAGCGTCCGCTCGCATTGCCTGCGCGATCAACGCTCGCCGCATTGATCGACAAATATGGCGGCGTACCGTTGTCATATGGAGCGTCCAACGGCTTCTACACGCGGTTGCAAGCGAGTTCGCTACGGGTACGCGAAGACTTCCTTGTTGCACTCGCGGAACATGTCAGGCTGGTCGGTGCAAGATGATTAGCGATCCGATCGGAATCTTCCGCGCCCGCTCCACCAAGGACGGGGAGGCGTTCGAGCGCGACGGACAGTCATACTTCGCGATCAATCCCCTGCAGGAGCGGGCAAAGCCGGCCGGGGATCGTGACCTGTTCGAGATCCAGTTCGGCGACGGCATCTGGATGCTCGCACGGCTCGATGACCTGGTGCGGGTTGTCCCGAAGACCGACGAGGCTGGACGCTAGGACTGCGGTGTCTTCCGCACCAGTCGGGTCCGGGTCCTGGGCCGTAACGCCCGGGGTGCGCCGATCGATGCAGGGCAACCGCCGTAAGGACACCAGGCCAGAGCTGGCCGTCAGGCGCCTCCTGCACGCCGCCGGCCTGCGCTACCGGGTGGACGCCCGTCCGATCCCGGATCTCAACCGGCGCGCGGACATCCTGTTCACCCGCGCGCGGGTCGCCGTGTTCATTGACGGGTGCTTCTGGCACGGATGCCCGGAGCACCACACGGTGGCGAGATCCAATGAGGGGTACTGGGCCGAGAAGGTCAGTCGGAATCGAGAACGGGATCGTCATACCGATCAGGTACTCGAGAGCAATGCCTGGACGGTCCTTCGTGCTTGGGAGCACGAGCCGGCAGACGAGATAGCTCGGCGCGTGATCGATGCTGTCAGCGCAGGACGCGCCGCTGCCATCAGCCGGCGTGGCTGAAGGCGTCGAACCGATGAGCGAGACGATCCTTGTCGGGCTTCTGGGCGGCCCGTCGCGGCACCCACAGCGCCCGCCGGTCCATCTGTTGCAATCCATACTTCAACATCGGGCCATCGACCTCCGAGAGCACGTCTTTGTTGATGTGCACGACGTAGTCGGGTGAGATGCCGAGGATGTTCTCGTCATAGGCAGCGTGGTGGATCTTGCACAGTGCGAGTCCATTGGTAACGACTGGAAGTCCGTCAACAGCGGTGTCCGCCGTGATGTGGGCAGCGTCGAGGAGCGGCGTCTTCTTGAGGTCGCAGACAGCACATTTGAGCTCGTATGCGTCTAGGACTCGCGAGCGGAACTCCGGTTGATGCACGCGCTGACGAACGACCCGCTCGACGTAACGGCGCTGATCTTCGGTGAGATGTGCAGGGTCTGGGAGGAAACGGAGGCTCTCGTCGAGGGCCAGAAGGAAGCGGCGGTGGTCAGGCTCCTCCTTGACGACGTAGACAGGCATGACCGGCACGAACCGGCCGTCGGAGATCTTGCGGAGCATGACGATGGGCAGTCCAAGATGCATCGCCTCGCGGAGCTTGATATTCGACCCACCAAGCGGGTCTTGACCGGCCGGTCTCTTCTCGTATGAGTAACGGTAAAGCGAGTCACCATGGTCGCCGTCGTCGTATTCGCTGTCCGGGTCGCTCACGATCGTGAGCGTGCCGGCGTATGAGGATGGGTTCCAGATGCCCTTGCCGACGTCCTTCACCCGCTCTGGCCCAAAGCCGAAATCGACACGACCTAGCCACTTACTCGTCAGCACTGCGTGCTGCGCGAACTCCGTCGCGAGCGCATGCATCAATGCCTCACGTTTCGAGAACTCGACAGACAGGTCGATCACGAAACTCAGGATGACAGCTCGGTCAGCTCATGGACGGCAGAACCGTCGCCCAGAATCTCCGCCGCCGCCTGTTCTCCGGTCTGGTCTTCGCCGTCCAGTGACGCCAGAAGGCCGTCCAGCCGCTGGGCGCTCGCGGAAGCCTGGAGGTACTCGTCGTACTGCTTCAAGGCGTTTTCGATCAACTCGTCGTAGTAGACGATTCGTCCGTCGATCTGATCCAGGCATGAGTCGATGTAATCGTCATCATCCATTGGCAGTGTGGCAGTCACGCGAGGTTTGCTGCCCAACACGAAAACGATCTCCGTCCTCGGCTTGGGGTCACCTTGTTGCGTGAGGACCTGACGAAGCGCAACGGCGTAACGGCCACCTTGCGCCCTGAGGTCGTCGATGTCTGGGCGTACCGAATACTTCTTCAATTCCACGATGACGTGCTCGCCACCAGTAGAGGCATAGCGAATGTCGACGCGCCCACGGTCCTCCATCTCGGCGGGGTCGAGCTCGAAGTCGTCTTTCGCCATCCGCTTGAGGCTCTGCTCCATCCGCTCGCTTCCCATGGCGCGCTCCCAAGACGCGTCGAGCAGCCATAGATTCTCGAACAAGTGCTCCTGCAGGACCCGCTCCTTCTCGTCCGCGTCGGTCAGTTGCTGAAACTGGCGGATCGCGTCGATCCGTGAGCGAAGGATGTCGACCCACAGCCCTGACTCGTAGTCGGCCTGCCGCCCGAGAAGGGGAAGCAGGTCTTCAGCCGTAACGCGCGAGAGGGCGTCAAGGTCAGCGCTCGCCTTACGCAGTCCAACCCGTTCGAAGGCGAGGATCCCTGACCGAAACAGGTCAAGCCTCTGCCCCTCCGCGCTTCGCTCAAACTCAAGGCCCGCAATCGTGGAGATCATCTTCTCGGCGTACGGCTGCTGGTATGCGTCGAGATCATCGATCCACTGCTTGATCTTGGGGTACCGAGCCATCACATCCGGCGTCTCCTTCTTAGGCCGTCGCTCAGCCCACGTTTCGGAGGCTTTGAGGAATGCATGCCGGAGGAACGTTTGAAGGGCAACCACGCGATCGTCGTCTTCAATCAAGCGTTGGCGATCGCTGGTCGCGATGTCGTCCAGGTCGGTGACGTCGAGGAAATCCGCTTCGATCTGCCCCGTCACGTAGTTGCCGAAGACCTGACTGAAGTCGAGTTTCTCAATGATGCCCTCTTGAATCGGGCGCTTCCTCGCAAGCACGATAATGTTCTTGAGGGACCCTGCATCGGTGTCCTTGGTCAAGTCCCCAGGTTGCTTGGCTGTCCCGAACCAGCCGTGAACGGTCCAGCCCCGGGATTGGTCGATTACGCCAGGGAGCTCGAACCGTTCCACATTCCTAGGTAGCACGCGGTCCTCAAGGCGCTCGGCGCCGAACTCCCAAATGAATTGCAGGCTCTTGAGCTCCTGCCGGTCTTCCCACGTGAGGGCGTCGCCATCGATGACGATAGAGAACCCGCCCTTCTCCGGCGGCGTCTCGTCGAGGACGTCGAAGCGCCGAGCGAGCCGCTTGCGCAGCGCCGCAGCTGTGAGATCTGCTCGTTTCGTCCGCAGCGACGACAGCACAAGAGTGGTTCCGGGGGAGCGGTGCTCGTCCGGGATGTTTGAGAGCTCCAGCGGTTCGTAGTCCTGACCCGACTCGATCTTGGATCGGAGTTCATCCGCATCAATCTGGAAGCCGTTCGTTTCGCCGTCCTTTGTGGAGTACACCGTCACGACGTTGGCGATCGAGAACACGGAGAGCTTCCCGATCCCCTTGCGTCCCATGAATGGGCGCCCGAAGCGAGGCGACTCGTTGCCCTCGTTCGTGCCGTCGCGCTTGCGATACCCGACTTTGAGGAACCTTCCGTTCATCTCGTCGACTGTCATGCCGCCACCATCGTCGACGACGGTGACGCTGATGCCTTGGTTCCAGGTGATCTCGACCTGGGTGGCGTCGGCGTCGTAGGCGTTCGCGACAAGCTCCGACAACACCGCCGCCGCATTGCTGTACAGGTTGATGCCGAGAGAATCCAGAACGGAGAGGTCTACTGTCATCTTGTACTTGCCCACGACAGGTGAGCCTCTCACGCGGGGCGAGGCGCCGTGGCGTAAATGGCGGCGGTGCGGCGGTTTCATGACCGCTGAGTCGGCTAGCCCGGGATGACGTCGACGCCGATCTGGCGAAGTGCTTGCAACGTCCCATCCGTGACGTCGCCTGACACAAGATCGCCCGTGGGGCCGACCTCATCGCCCACGATCACTGCCCGACCATTGATGGTGTCGTCGGGGAAGAGACCGGCATGCAGTCGATGCGCGATCTTTGTTGCGAGCAGGTTCGTGGGAAGGGCCAGCTCCTTGCCGGATTCGTTCATCCAGAGCACGGAGCCTCCGTCGAGATCGATCGCCTCGATGGGACCGTTGATCATGTTCGCGATCGTCCCGGGGACGTTCGCGGATACAGGCCGTACCGATGCCACCTCATCCGATGGATCGATGACAATGGCTAGGACGGGGGCCGTGGCGTCTAATGGCACAGGCGCATTCTCGTCGAAACCCTCATCGGTTGTGCCCCTTCAGCAGAGCCGGACGTCGCAATCGATCCACTCCATGCCAATTTCAGGTCACCGTCGGCGGGGCGCTCATTAGATGCCGTAAGTCAGCTCGAACTCGACTCCGCCTGCGCAAGCGCTGACAGTCGCGCAGCGAGATCCTGCATCCGGTCAGCAGCCGCGTGCTGGTAGCGCATCGCGGCGCTGGGGGTCGAGTGGCCGGCCAACGCCATGAGCTCCGCGATGGTTGCTCCGGCGACGGCCGCGTTGGTTAGACCTGTGTGGCGGAGGTCGTGGAAGTGGAGGTCCTTACGACCCGCCAAGCGCCGCGCCTCGTACCACCCGTGGCCTTTGCGATTGATCGACTTGTCCTTGTTAAGGTTTGATTTCTGAATCGCCCCGGGTTTCGTGGAGGCTCGGTTACTTGGAACCTGTCCCTGTTGGGACGGGTGTCTGAGGGTAGTGCTCGGGCGTGATGCTGGCCCAGTGGTTGGTCTCGTACTCGGCGGGCGGGATCAGTCCGATTTCGCCGTGAAGGCGCCTGTGGTTGAACCAGTCGACGTACTCGGCGACGGCGATCTCGACGTCGGCCACGGACTTCCAGCCGCCCTTGGGGCGCATCACGGGGTTGCGGATGCACTCGGCCTTGAACAGCGAGTTCAGCGCCTCGGCCATCGCGTTGTCGTAGGAGTCGCCCTTGGAACCGACTGATGCGACGGCCTCAGCTTCGGCGAGCCGCTCGGTGTAGCGAATCGCTCGATACTGAACGCCCCTGTCGCTGTGATGGACCAAGCCACTGACGTCACGGCCGGCCCGCTGTCGGTTCCACAGGCCCATGTCGAGGGCATCCAGGGCCAGGTCGGTGCGCAACGAAGTGGACACCTGCCAGCCGACGATCATCCTGCTGAAGACGTCCAGGACGAACGCGACGTAGGTCCACCCAGAATGGGTTCTGACGTAGGTCAGGTCGGCCACCCAGAGCTGGTTCGGTCCGGTAGCGACGAACTTCCGATTGACCAGGTCTTCGGGCCGTTCGGTCTCAGCACCGTCACCGATCGTGGTCTTGCGGGTCTTCTCCCGCGGGATCCCGCGCAGGCCGACCTGCCGCATCAGCCGCTCGACAGTGCAACGGGCCACGCGGACGCCTTCGCGGTTGAGCTCGGCATGGACCTTCCGCGCACCGTAGACACCCAGGTTCGCCTTGTGGGCGACCTTGATGTCCTCAACCAGCTCTGCGTCGCGCACCGACCGCGCCGACGGCGGCCGGGTCCTCGCTGCGTAGTACGTGCTCGGGGCGATCTGCACACCAGCGTCCCGAAGGACAGTGCAGATCGGCTCGACCCCGAACCTGTCACGGTGCTGGCCGATGTAATCGACCAGCACCGCGGTAGGCACTGCTACTTGATCTTGCGGTCGAGCTCCGCAGCGGCGAAAAACGCTGCGCTCGTCTTGAGGATCTCGTTGGCTCGTCGAAGCTCACGGACCTCCCGCTCGAGCTCAACCAGCCGCGTCGCGTCGTCGGTCGAGGTGCCCGGCCGGACCCCGCCATCGACCTCGGCTTGGCGGACCCAGTTGCGCAAGGTCTCTGGATGCATGCCGAGCTGCTCAGCGATCCGCGAGATCGCACCCGACCTCGTGGCCGGGTCCCTCCTCGCGTCGACCGCCATCCGCGTCGCCCGCTCACGCAACTCGTCGGGGTACTTCCTGGGTGCTGCCATGACTCTCATCCTCCATGGATTGAGAGCCTCCATCAGACCCGGGGCGATTCACGGTCTACACGGCGGGAGAGATTGTGCAGTGCGACCTGTGGTTCCCCGGCAAGGTCATCCCCGTCGATACCCACGAGGCGTCCAAGACACCCGGGTGGGTCACGGGCCGGCCGGCGGCGGACCTCCCGGTCCTCACGATGATCGCGGCGTTCTCGGGGTTCATGATGGCGCTGTTGTTGCCGACCAGGAAGACCGGTGACCTACTCGCCGGAATGTGGCAGCTGCTCTCCGGGTTGGGTGGGGTCCCGAAGATGCTGGTGTGGGACAACGAGTCCGGGATCGGTCAACACCACCGGTTGACCCCGGGCGCGAGGGGCTTCGCCGGCACGCTCGGAACCCGGATCTACCAGACCGCGGCGCGTGACCCCGAAGCGAAGGGGATTGTCGAGCGGACCAACGGATTCCTCGATACATCCTTCATGCCCGGCCGCGTCTTCGATTCGCCGGGCGACTACAACACCCAGCTCGCCGGGTGGTTGCCGCAGGCGAACTCCCGGATGTTGCGCCGCACCGGACAGCAACCCGGGCACCGGATCCTCACCGATGTCGCGGCGATGGGGGCGCTGCCACCGCTCGCGCCGTCGTTGGGGACCAGCACCCGGGTCCGGTTGGGCCGCGACTACTACGTCCGCATCCTTGGCAACGACTACTCCGTCGACCCGTCGGTGATCGGCCGGTTCGTCGACGTCCACGCCGACCCCGACACCGTGAGGATCACCTGTGCCGGCACCCCGGTCGGGTCCCATCAGCGGTGCTGGTCAACGCACCAGACGATCACCGATCCCGCCCACGTGGTCACCGCGGCCGGGCTACGCGCCGCGTTCCAGGCCCGCACCGCTGCGATGCGTGGCCCCACCACCACCAGACCGGCGACCGGGACGGGAGCAGTCGTGGGGGTACGGGCGATGAGCGACTACGACGACCTCTTCGATCTCACCCCGAGTGTCACCGACGCGGCCGCGGTGGCCGCGCGGGCGCGACTCGAGGTCGTGCGATGAGAAGCCCGGTGACTGCTCAGCCCACAGGCAAGGACCTGGCCAGTGAGGTCGCGTTCTTGGCGCGTGAGCTCAAGACCCCGGTGATCAACGAGACCTTCGCCGTCCTCGGCGATCAGGCCCGGACCGAGGGCTGGTCGCACGAGGAGTACCTCGCCGCGGTCCTGGGCCGTCAGGTCGCCTCCAGAACGGCGAACGGGACCCGGATGCGGATCGCGGCAGCGCACTTCCCCGGGATCAAGACGATCGAGGACTTCTCCTTCGACCACATCCCTGCGACCACCCGTGACGTGATCGCGCACCTCGCCACGACCACGTTCATCGCGAAACGCGAGAACGTGGTGCTCCTCGGACCGCCCGGGACCGGGAAGACCCATCTGGGGATCGCGTTGGCGATCAAGGCCGCCGAGGCCTCCTACCCCGTCGCGTTCGACTCCGCGACCCGGTGGATCGAGCGGCTCGCCGCCGCTCACGCCCAAGGGCTGCTCGAGCGCGAGCTGCGCAAACTGAACAGGTATCGGCTCCTGGTCATCGACGAGGTCGGCTACCTACCGTTCGACACCGCGGCCGCGTCACTGTTCTTCCAGCTCATCGCCTCACGCTACGAGACCGGATCGGTGGTCGTGACCTCGAATCTCGCGTTCTCACGCTGGGGCGAGACCCTCGGCGACGATGTCGTCGCCGCAGCCACCATCGATCGCCTCGTCCACCACGCCCAGGTCATCGCCCTGGACGGCGAGTCCTACCGGACCCGCGCACACCGCCCCGGACCACCACCCGCGACCCGCACCACAACCACCTAAAGACCACCAAGAAACCGACCGAAGGGGGTCAACTTTCGATCGGCAAAGGGGGGTCAGTTTTCAACCGGCGTTGACAGCGAGTCGCTGACCTCCGCAAGCCCGCCTTATGGCGCGCTAACTGCGAACGTGGCGCGCCCTCACCGGGGGCCAAGACCGGCGATTAGCGGGGTGTCAGAAGAGCCCAAAAAGCAGCGCAAACACAGGCCGGGCGGGATCGGGTTCGCGACACCCGGCTGAAGGCGGCGCGGGAGCGCCGGTTGCGGTTGGACCCAGAGCTGTTAGCGCGAGAGCAGCGCATCGACGAGGCCGCGGTCGATGTCGAGATTGCCTGGGAGGCTCGGGCCGAGGCTGAGCGGGATGTGGCGGTGGCTGAGGTAGCAGCCGCTGCCGCCGTCGAGCGGCTCGTCGATGAGCGGCTTGCGGTCAGGGATGTCGTGCGGTTGACCGGGCTCGACCAGGCGACGGTACGTCGTCTGCGTCAGCTTCAGAACCTGACCAGCGACGATGCCGACCGAGGTCGCCGATGATGAGGCTGCCGGCGATTGTGAGGAGCCACTTTGGTGAGCCTTCAATGTTGTCTCCCGGCACGTATGAGTAACTCCGGACCGCTTAACACGCAGTATCGCTCGTGCATGCCTCCGGCACTCTGTGACGATGCGGCCCTACGGAAGTGGGCCATCCAGATGTACTGATGGCGACCAATCAAAACAGCAATTGCACGAGTTGACTGGAGGCGTGCAGGTGGCGACGCATGGCGGCCTCGGCTTGTTCGGGGGCGCGGGTCTCGAGCGCTGCTAGCAGGTCCGAATGGGAAAGCATCGCCTCCACCCGGGCGGGTCTGTTGCTCCAGTACCACCGCCAGAAGCGCACACTGTACAGAAGGAGCCGGTCTGCCGCGTCTTGGAGAAGTGGGTTCCGGATCATGTGTACGAGGAACGTATGGACGGCGTGGTCGTCCTTCAAGAACTGCTCGTGGTCGGCCGAGGCCCGAGCCTCGTCTGCGTTCGAGATGAGCGCTCGCAGCGTCGCTAAGTCATCATCGGTCGCCTTCGAGGCAGCGATGTAGGCAACGCCGCATTGGATCGCCTCGCGGGCCTCGAACATGTCCAAGACATCGTCGAGGGAAAGGGGAGTAACGATGGTGCCGCGGCGTGGGATGACAGTGATGAGGCGGTCTTGGGCCAAGCGCGCCAAGGCCTCGCGTACCGGTACTCGTCCGAGGTCAAGGGCGTCCGCAACCGACTGTTCGTTCACGAACGCGCCTGGAGCCAAGCGCAGATCCAAGATCATCTCCAGAATCCGCTCATAGGCGATGTCGCTCGCCCTTGCTCTGGCCACCCGCGGCTCCTAGGTCCGATCGTTGCGAGTTGTCGTCTTAGCTGCTTCCGACGACCCAAAAGTCGTTGACTTGATGACAGTACGCCAGTTATACATGTCACCACCAGTTGGTGTATCAGTCCAACATCACGTGATATATCAGGAACGAGACCTCGTGGCGAGCGAAGACAAGAGCGATCTGAGGAGTCCCGAGGACCGTGGGACGACGCACTCCTCGGCCGACGAACTCCTGCACGTCGCTGGTCTTGGCCGCAAGTTCGGTGGTTTGACGGCTCTGGCCGACTATGACGTCGACCTGCGTTCCGGAGAGCTGCTCGGGATTATCGGGCCCAACGGCGCCGGCAAGACCACGTTGTTCAATGTGTTGACGGGCCTGGTACCCCCTTCGTCCGGCGAGGTGCGCTTCTGCGGGAAGGACCAAACGGGCGCGGCGCCTCAGCGGCTGGCCGAGGTTGGCATGGCGAGGACGTTTCAGAACATCAGAAACTTTGCCAGCTTGTCCGTGATCGACAACGTGAAGGTCGCGCTGCAGCTGCATGAGTCCGTGCCTCTGTGGCAGACCATCGTGGGGACCAGGCGCTATCGCGCCGATCAGGCACGTATCCATGATCGTGCAGTCGATCTGCTGGAGCTGCTTCAGCTGGACCAGGCGCGGGACCACCGCGCAGATGGGCTCCCGTACGGAGCCCAACGACGGCTGGAGATCGCATGCGCTCTGGCACTTTCCCCCAAGCTTCTGCTGCTCGACGAACCCGCGGCGGGGATGAATCCGACCGAGACCCTTGAGCTGATGCATCTGATTCGGCGTGTGCACGAGGAGTTCAAGTTGACGATCATGCTGATCGAGCACAACGTCCACTTCATCATGACGATCTGCCATCGCATCCAGGTGCTGAACTACGGACGCGTCATTGCCGAGGGCGAGCCGGCCTACATCCGCAAGCACCCGGCGGTCATCGAGGCGTACCTAGGCCACGGAGCCAGCGATGCTTGAAATCAAAGACTTGCACGTCTCCTACGGCAAGATCGCCGCCCTTCGCGGGGTCAGCCTGAGCGTTGCCGAAGGCGAGATCGTCACCGTGGTCGGCGGCAACGGCGCCGGCAAGACCACCACGCTGAGGACGATCTCCGGTGTACTGAAGCCCGTCTCCGGAAGCATCACGTTCGAGGGGGAGAGCCTGGTTGGCCTTGTCTCGGAGAAAGTCGTGAGGCGTGGCATCTCACACTCACCCGAGGGCCGCCTCATCTTCGGCCGGCTGTCGATTGCCGAAAATCTCAGACTCGGGGCGTACAACCGCAAGGACAGCGCGGGGATCGCCTCGGACCTAGACCGGATGTACGAGATGTTCCCTGTCCTCGCTGACCGTCGCAGCCAGCGGGCGGGCACTCTCAGCGGTGGAGAGCAGCAGATGCTGGCGATCGGGCGCTCCCTGATGAGCAACCCCAGGCTGCTACTGCTCGATGAACCGTCCTTGGGTCTCGCACCACTCATCGTCGAGCAGATATTCAAGGTGATCGTCGACCTGAGGCAGCAAGGCGTAACGATCCTGCTCGTGGAGCAGAACGCGAACGAGGCGCTGCGGATCTCCGACCGTGCCTACGTCCTGGAGACCGGTGAGGTGGCGATGCAAGGCCCCTCAGATCAGATGCTCAAAGACCCGAAGCTGCGCACGGCCTACCTGGGGGTTGATTGATTCATGGATTACGTACTGCAGCAACTGGCCAACGGGCTGGCTCTAGGAAGCATCTACGCGTTGCTCGCCATCGGCTTGACCATGGTGTACGGCATTCTGCGCCTGATCAACTTCGCGCACGGCGACCTGATGATGTTGGGTGCCTACCTGGCTGCGGTCGTCATCGGCAGCGCCTACATTCCCATAGTGCTGGCGGTGCTTGTGCCAACAGTTGTCATCGGCATTGCGGGACTCCTGGTGGAGCGGACCGCCTACAAGCCCCTGCGCGGCGCTCCGGAAGTCGCGATGCTCATCACCTCCCTGGGTGTCAGCAGGCTGCTCCAGAACAGCACCGTCATGGGCCTCAGCCCGCAGCCGCGATCGTTCAAGTTGCCGGGGGACCTCACAACAAGCTTTGAGATCGCCGGAATCCGCCTCACCATGCTGGACCTGCTGACCCTGGGTCTCGTTGTCGTCCTCATGGTGGGGCTGAGCGTATTCATCAACAAGTCCCGCACGGGCATGGCGATGCGAGCGTCGAGCGAGAACCTCCAGGCGGCGCGCCTCATCGGCATCAACGTCAACCACGTAATCGGTGCTGCCTTTGTTTTGGGCTCGGCTCTTGCCGGTCTCGCCGGTTTTCTGTGGGCCGGGCGATACGGGATCATCGATCCATTCATGGGCTTCGAGCCGGGCCTCAAGGCGTTCGTCGCTGCGGTCATCGGCGGGATCGGGTCGATCCGCGGCGCCGTCGTGGGGGGCATGATCTTGGGAGTGGCCGAGATCGGCTTCGTGGGCTTCCTGCCCCCAGAGTTCTCCGGGTTCCGAGACGCCTTTGTGTTCGGACTGCTTCTTCTCGTCTTGCTCGTGCGCCCGAACGGCCTGTTCGGTACGTCCGAGGTCGAGAGAGCCTGACATGCGACGAGCCATTCCCGTCCTTGCCGGACTCGTTCTTCTTGTTGCTTTGCTGGCCCTCGCGGACATGAGCCTGAACAGCTACTACCTGCGAATCCTTGGCTTGATGGGGATCTACATCGTGCTGACGGTGAGCCTGAATCTGCCGAACGGCTTCACCGGCGACTTCTCCTTGGGGCACGCCGCCTTCATGGCGGTGGGTGGCTACTGCGCAGCCGTCCTGACCATGCCGCTGGTTTCAAAGGAGCTGCTGCTAACTGAGTTGCCCACATGGCTGCAGGAGACGGTTGTACCGTTCCCGATCGCCACGGTGGCCGGCGGACTCCTTGCCGCGCTGGTGGCGCTGCCGGTCGGCCTGGTGGTGCTGCGGTTGCGAGGACACTACCTCGCGGTGGCCACGATTGGGCTACTGATCGTCGTGCAGGGCATCGCCACCAACTGGGATTCCGTCACGCGAGGTGCACGGGGCTTGAGCGGGCTTCAGCCGCACACGACGCTGTGGTGGTCGTTCGGCTGGGCGGTCGTGACCATCTTCGTGGTGTGGCGGATGGCGTATTCGCCCTTCGGACGCGCCATGGTGTCGATTCGCGACGATCCGCTGGCTGCGGCATGCCGTGGCGTGCGCGTCTTCCGCACCCGGCTCGTCGCATTCATCGTCAGCGCCTTCTTCGCCGGCGTGGGTGGTTCGCTGCTCGCCCATCAGATCACCGCGGTCACCCCGAGCACCTACTCGTTCGACGTCACCTTCTTGGTCATCATCATGCTGGTGGTCGGCGGCATGGGCAGCGTCACGGGCTCGGTCATCGGCGCAGTCATCATGACGGTCGTCCCGGTGCTGCTCCGCGATCTCGAACGCGAGCTCGACATGGTGGGGACCGCGCAGCTCGTCATCGCCGGTGCACTCATCGCCTTCATGATCTTCCGGCGCCAGGGCCTCATGGGAACGCGTGAGTTCCGTCTGGCCGGCCGTTTTGGCCCGAAGGCAAGCTCGCCGTCTCCGGCACCTGACCAGTCACAAACGCCGACATCTTCTTAACCCAACCGAAGTTCAGGAAGGAATCAGTATGAACCGCACGAACGCTCAAGCGATCGTCGCCGCAGCAGGAGCAATGCTGCTACTCGCAGCATGTGGAGGAGGAGGAAGTGAAGGCGGAGGCGAAGACGGACCCATCGTCATCGGCGCGGTCTACAGCGTCACGGGTTCTCAGTCGTCGATCGACGAGCCGGGACTGAAGGGTTTCGAGCTCGCGGCCAAGCAGATCAACGAGGACGGCGGTGTCCTCGGCAGAGATATTGAGGTGTCCCACGTCGACGCTGCCTCGGACCAGACGACGTTGACCAACGTCGTGTCCGAGCTCATCGATAACGACGGTGCGGTGGCGCTGGGAGGCATCAACGACTCCACGTTCGCTCTGGCGGCCGGGCCCATTGCCCAGTCGTCGCAGGTGCCGTTCGTCGTGTCGGGTGCCACCTTGCCGACGCTGCCCGAGCAGATTGGTGACTACTTCTTCATGGTGCCCTTCGGTGACGACGCTCAGGCGTTCGCCATCGCTGACTACGGGTTGAACGAGCTCGAGGGCCAGACAGCGTGGGTACTGGTGGACCAGGCGTACGACTTCACGACGGCGCTGAACACCTTCTTCCAGCAACGCTGGGAGGAGGGTGGCGGTGAGATCCTTCTCGAGGACTCGTACCAGTCGGGCGACACCGATTACTCCGCCCAGATCGCGCGACTGCAGGATCTAGAGAAGCAGCCGGACGTGCTCTTCGTCTCCGCCATCCCCAACGAGGCCGGCATCATCACCAAGCAGATCCGCGACGCGGGCCTCACTCAGCCGATTCTCTCCGGTGACGGCTACGACACTCCGCTGCTGGCCGACGTCGCAGGGGAGAACGCCGATGACGTCTACTTCTCGACGCACGTTTCGCTGGACAGTGACGATGAGCAGGTGTCTGGCTTCGTGGCCGCGTACGAGGAGGAGTACGGCACCAAGCCCGAGAACGCGTTCGCCGCACTCGGCTACGACACCATGAACCTCATCGCTGATGCGATCGAACGGGGTGAGGACGCCTCATCGGAGGCGATTCGCGATGCTCTCGCGGACACCTCAGGCTTCGATGCGGTCACTGGGAACATCGCCTATGAGGGCGAGAGCCGCAAACCCACCAAGTCCGTGACCATCATCGAGGTCCAGGACGGCGTCTACGAGTTCGCCGACGAGGTGACGCCTTAGCACGCGCTCACGTTACCGGTTCCGGGTCCGTGGTCCAGCGGCCCGGAGCCGGTGCCGGTGCCGGTGCCCGGAGCCGGTGCCCGGAGCGTCCGCGTTCCTGCGGAACGTATGAAGCTCGAGCGCTTGTCGGTGCCCGGGACTCAACTAATGGGAGAGGACCGTTGATCACACTTGAGGGCAAGCAGGTCTACACGGACCTGAAGGAACTCGTCGATCCCGCGCACACCGCTCTGGTGCTGGTCGACATGCAGTGCGACTTCATCGAGGAGGATGGGGCCTTCGGACAGATGGGCATCGATCTGAGCATGTATGCCCAGAGCAGGGCACGCCTCAAGCGGTTGCTTGCCAGCGCCCGAGCCAACAACGCCCTTGTCGTGCACATTCAGAACACCGCACTGCCGAGACGTCTCAGTGACTCCCCGAGCCAGATCCGCTTCAACCTGCGCATGCACGCGGCTGCTCGAGGCAGCGAGGAACCGTTGCGCTACACCATCCCCGGTACGCCAGGCCACCAATTCGTCGCCGACCTGGCACCAGATGGCGAGGAGCTGGTCGTGAGCAAGTACCGGTCGAGTGCATTCTGGGGCACCAACCTCGACCTGCTCTTGCGAAGCAACGGGATCGAGACGGTCGTCGTGACCGGCTGCACTACGGAAGGATGCGTCGAGTCCACCGCCCGCGACGCCATGTTCAGCAACTACTACGTGGTCATCGCCGAGGATTGTGTGGCAAGTGACGACCGCGCACAGCACGACGCCTCCATGCTGCTCATGCGCCACCGGTTTGACGTGGCTGACAGCAGCGACGTTGCCGCCGTCTGGTCGGCTGCGCCGGCCGGTTCTGTGCCTCAGGAGAGAGAGCAGCGATGACAGGTGGCGCTCGCAAGCTCGAGGGAGCTGTCGCGGTGATCACCGGGGCCGCCTCAGGCATCGGGGCTGGTATCGCCCGAGCCTTCGCGGTTGAGGGCGCCGTCGTCGTGGTCGTGGATCTCGTCGCGCCCGCGTACGTCGAAGCTCAACTCGCTGAACTGTCCAGCCACGGGCACGAAGCTGTCTTCGTTAGAGCCGATATCGCCGATGAGTCGTCGGTAGCGGCCATGGCGGAGGAGGTGCTCGAAAGGGTCGGACACGTCGACATCCTCGTCAACAATGCTGGCATCTTCACTCAGGCGCTTGTCGAGGACCTGCCGACCGCCGACTGGGACCGTGTGCTCGCGGTGAACCTTCGAGGCACCTTTCTGTGCACGAAAGCGTTCCTGGGCCGAATGCTCGACGCCGGAAGCGGTCGTATCATCAATATCGCCTCTCAGCTCGGTCAAATTGGTGGCGCTGAGGTCGCCCACTACGCGGCGAGCAAGGCCGGCGTCATTGGTTTCACCAAGTCGCTCGCCCGGGAGGTCGCGGCGCGCGGGGTGCTGGTGAACGCGATCGCGCCTGGTCCCATCCACACTCCACTCTTGGATACGGAGACGGAGGAATGGCGCTCCGCCAAGCTCGCCGAGCTGCCGATCGGTCGTTTCGGCGAGGTCGACGAGGTCACCCCGACCGCTGTGCTGCTCGCGTCAGCTGACGGCTCCTACTACGTGGGTCAGACGCTGGGCCCCAACGGCGGGGACGTGATGCTGTGAGGATCCAGGACGTCGTCTGCGTCCCCGTTCGCTCGGGCTTCTACCGCGACGACCAGGCAGCGATCCGGGCCGGCGCAGGACACGACGGTTGGCTGTATGCCGGAGCGCCTCTGACGCCGGGGTTCCGGGCCATCCGCGAGCCTGGCGAGGCGGTCTCGGTCCTCCTGGTCCTCGACGACGGGCAGGTCGCCGTGGGGGACTGCGCTGAGGTGCAGTACTCCGGTGCCGGTGGCCGCGCACCCGTGTTCTCGTCAGCAGAGGCCGTCAATGTCATCGCCCGCTTGGCTCCAGTGCTGACTTCCGCTGAGTGGACCGACTTTCGCTCCGCGGCCGAGCACATCGACCGATATGTTGCCGACGGGGATCGACTCGCCCCAGCGGTGAGATACGGCGTCACTCAGGCCCTTCTGCATGCGCGGTCATTGGACCAGGGCCTCACCATGGCCGAGGTCGTGCGCGAGGAGTACAGCACCGGGGCAGAACTGGTGCCTGTCCCGATCTACGCGCAAACCGGCGACGACCGCTACACCAACGTGGACAAGATGATCATGAAGGAGGTCGACGTCCTTCCGCATGGCCTCATCAACCATGTTGCGACCAAATTGGGCGCTAACGGTGAACTGCTCCGCGACTACGTCAGCTGGCTCAGCCGGCGGATTCTGGCCGTGCGCAGCAGCCCCGCGTACTCTCCTCGGCTGCACATCGACACCTACGGCACCATCGGGCTCGCCTTCGGGACCGACCTCCAGCGAGTGGCCGACTACCTCGCACTGCTCAGTGAGTGCGCCGCCCCCTTCAAGCTGAGCGTGGAGCACCCCATCGACGCCGGCAGTCGAGACGCCCAGGTGGAGGTGTACGCGGCGCTGCGCGCCGTTCTTCGAGCCAAGGGTGTGCCAGTGGACCTGGTCGTGGATGAATGGTGCAACACGCTCGAGGACATCGAGGCATTCGTCGCCGCCGCCGCGGCGGACGTGATCCACGTCAAGATGCCGGACCTCGGGGGCGTGAACAACACCATCGAGGCGTTACTTCACGTGAAGCGCAACGGCCTTGCCGCCTACTGCGGTGGGACGTGCAACGAGACCGACGTCTCGGGACGGGTAAGCGCCCACGTCGCGATGGCCTGCGATGCCGACCAGGTATTGGCCAAACCGGGCATGGGCGTGGACGAAGGACTGATGGTGGTGGGTAATGAGATGGCCCGTGTCGCGGCTCTCGCTCGAAGCCGCACACAATCGAGACCCGGCTCGCCATCAGAGCGTGCGACATGAAACCACTGGAGGATGTCCGGATCCTCGCCATCGAGCAGTACGGCGCCGGACCGTTCGGTAGCCTGCAGCTTGCCGATCTCGGAGCGGATGTGATCAAGCTCGAGGACCCGGGCAGCGGCGGCGACGTCGGGCGCTATGTCGTGCCGATGCAGCACGGTGAGGACAGCGTCTTCTTCGAGGTCTTCAACCGCAACAAGCGCAGTCTGAGCCTCGACCTCAACGCGCCAGCAGGGCGCGAAGTCTTCAACGAGCTGGTCAAGGTCAGCGACGTCGTCTTCTCGAACCTTCGCGGTGACGTCCCGGCCAAGCTCGGCATCCGGTATGTCGACCTGAAGGACATCAATCCTGCGATCGTCTGCTGTTCCCTAAGCGGTTTCGGCATGACGGGTCCGCGTAGCGCCGAGCCCGGATACGACTACATCATGCAGGGCATCGCCGGATGGATGAGCCTAACTGGGGAGCCCCACGGGGCGCCCACAAAATCCGGGCTCTCAGTAGTCGACTACTCAGGTGGCCTGGTGGCAGCGATCTCCATCCTGGCGGCGCTGCACGCGTCTCGCCGGGACGGCGTCGGATGCGACTGCGACGTAAGCCTGTTCGACACGGCGGTCGCGATGCTCACATATCCCGCCGGATGGGCGCTCAACAGCGACTTCGAGCCAGCCCGCACCCACCACTCGGCTCACCCCTCGTTGGTGCCATTCCAGGTGTTCCGCTCCGCTGACGAGTGGATCGTCGTGGCCTGCCCAAAGGAGAAGTTCTGGCGCCGCCTCGCCGGGGTGATCGGGCGACCGGACCTTGCGGAGGATGACCGCTTCGGTACGTTCGAGGCGCGCCACCGAAATTCCGTCGATCTCTTGACGCTGCTGGATTCCGTGTTCGTGACCCGGACGTCGGACGACTGGCTGGCAGCTCTGAAGGCCGCCGGAGTGCCATGTGGCCCGGTCAACTCGGTAAGAGACGCCCTCGCAGATCCGCAGACCCTCGCTCGAGACATGCTCGTCAGCATCGAGCATCCGGACTTCGGGACCGTCATCCAGGTCGCGAGTGCCGTGCGTGTCGGCAACGAACGGATCGATCAACGGCGTGCCCCGCGCCGCCACGAGCACGCGGATGCGATCTTGGCGGGTTTGCTGGGCTACACGTCAACGCAGGTCGAGCAGCGGGCCGCCCAGGGTGCGTTCGGAGCCGCCGATGGCCTTCCTGGTAGTGACGCACACTGACCTCGCCTGTGGGCGCAACCAAATATGAAGGAGCAGACCACATGTTCGATCTCACCGGCCAAGTAGCACTAGTTACCGGCGCGGCGTCTGGCATCGGCGCGGCCACGGCACGTGTCTTCGCTGAGGCCGGCGCCGATCTGGCTCTTGCCTGGTATCCGCCGGACGGGCACGACATCGGACCGGTGGTCGCTGCGGTGGAGCGGGCCGGAAGGCGTGCCGTCGTAGCCGAGGTGGACGTGACGAACTCGGCTGACGTTGATGGCCTTGTCGAGCGCGCGGCATCGGAACTCGGCGGTATGCACGTGGTCGTGGCAAACGCCGGAATCGCGCGCAAGGTGCAGCTCGCCGATCTCGACGACACTGCGTGGAACCTCGTCCTCGACGTCGACCTCAACGGGGCCTGGAGGTGCTTCCGAGCCGCGCTGCCTCACATGCAAAGGGCCGGCTTCGGCCGCCTGATCGCCACGTCATCGGTTGCAGGAACGGTGTCCGCCTGGCCCGAGCATTCGCACTATGCCGCCGCGAAGGCAGGACTCGTGGGGCTCGTACGGTCTCTGGCCGTCGAGTTCGGACCCTCAGGTGTGACGTCGAACGCGGTGGCGCCGGGCGTGATCCGCACCCCGCAGGCCCTGGACCCGGTCAACTCTCTGGGCCCCGCCGGAGTCGACGCCGTCGCAGCCAAGATTCCGGCCGGCCGGGTCGGGACCCCAGAAGACATCGCGTATGTGTATCAGTTCCTGGCCAGCAAGGAGGCCGCCTATGTGAACGGCCAACTGCTCGTGGTCGACGGCGCACGCCACCTCGCCGGCCTCGACTGAGGCTCGTCGCCCCCACGCACTCGTCACCCAGCCCTTCCAACAAGACACAGGAGAACCATCGTGGTTCAGCTCGATCCCCAATTCTTCCGACAGACCGACATCCCCGACGTCCAGGGCCCGCCACGGGAACTGGTGGGGTACGGCGAGCACCCACCTCGCGTCCGCTGGCAAGACGACGCCAAGGTCGCTGTAAATATCGTGGTCAACTACGAGGAGGGATCCGAGAAGTCCTTCGCAATGGGCGACCGGGTCAACGACGGGCTCTATGAGCTTCCGTTCGCGGTAGACGACCAGCGAGACCTGGCAGTCGAATCTATGTACGAGTACGGCTCCAGGGCCGGGATCTGGCGGCTGTTCCGCATCTTCGACGCCGCGGACATTCCGGTAACGTTCTTCGCAGCCGCAGTGGCCTTGGAGCGCAACCCGGCGGTCGCGGTGAAGTTGGCTGGTCGTGGCGACGAGGCGGCTGGCCACGGTTACCGCTGGAGCAATCACTTCGAAATGAACAGGGACGAGGAGCGGGAGGCCATCAAACGCGCGGTAGCGTCGATAGAGAAGACGACAGGCAATCGTCCCAACGGCTGGTACTGCCGTGAGATGAGCGTCAACACACGCGAGTTGGTGGTGGAGGAGGGCGGTTTCCTCTACGACTCTGACACCTATAACGAGGATCTGCCGTACTGGACCACCATGGCGGGGAAGAGTCACCTGGTAGTCCCGTACTCATTGGTGGTCAACGACGCGCGCTATATCGTCGGCACGGGGTACGCCAGCCCCGACGACTTTTTCGCCACGGCGAAGGCCAGTCTCGACCGCCTCCGCAACGACGGGGACGACGTGGGTCGGATGATGTCGATTGGGCTGCACCCGCGCATCACCGGAAACCCGGCCCGGGCCGACGCGTTGGCCAGGTTCATCGACTACGCGCAGGGATTCGAAGACGTGGCGTTTATGCGCCGCGTCGATATCGCCCGTACCTTCGCTGAGCAAGTCCCCGCCCCGTCGCAGTCTTGACGTGCGCTGTCTGGCCCGCCCTTTGGGCAGGTCAGCATCCCGGCGCCTTCGTTCCTTGGCGCACCAGGGTGCGCGAAGATTCGGCGGGTGCCGCTTGGGTTGTAGCCGGCTTGGGCGGGTTCGGCGCACACTGGTGGGGTTCGTCGTGGTCGACCCCGAATCGTCTGTAGTGCCTGTGAGCCTGTAGGTCAGCATGGTGGTGGAGGGCTCCACGGGAACCGTGGATTGTTGCCTTGAGCACGAGTGTCAGACTTCGAATTCTCCCTGCCCTTCCCACGACGGACACCAGTGATGATCCGTCGCACGAGGAGGAGGCAGTCATGGAAGTCGTCCACAGCCGCTGTGCCGGGCTCGACATCTCCAAGAAGGACGCGAAGGTCTGCGTCCGGGTCGCGGGGGCAGGTCGCCGCAAAACGATCGAAACTGTCACGACGTGGTCCTCGATGACCAACCAGGTCCTCGCGCTCCGCGAGCATCTCGCCGACCAGCAGGTCAGCTGTGTGGTGCTGGAAGCGACCGGCGATTGTCGGCAACGCTGGAAAATGAGGCCGATCCGACGCTATGGCCTCGTTTTCAAGCGTCGTCGACAGGCGATTACTGGAAGCCGTTCTACTACCTCCTCGAAGACCTGCCCGGTGTTGAGGTGATGCTGGTCAACGCCCGGCATGTGAAGAACCTCCCGGGCCGCAAGAGTGATGTCTCAGATGCGACGTGGCTGGCGCAGCTCGGCGCCCACGGACTGGTCCGAGGATCGTTCGTGCCGCCCGAGCCGATCCGGATCCTGCGGGACCTGACCCGGGCCCGGACCGCGATCACCCGCGAACGCGGCCGGGAGGTCCAGCGACTCGAGAAGCTTCTCAAGGACGCCGGGATCAAGCTCTCCGCGGTGGCCTCCGACATCACCGGTGTCTCCGGACGCCTGATGCTGGCGGCACTGATCGAGGGCCAACGCGATCCCGCAGCGTTGGCGGACCTGGCGAAGCGTCGGTTGCGTTCGAAGATCCCTGCCCTGACCGAGGCGCTGACGGGGCGGTTCAGCGAGCACCACGCGTTCTTGGCCCAGGTCCACCTGGACCTGATCGACCGTCACACCGAGGCGATCGAGGAGATCACCGCCCGGATCGAGGTGGTGATCGAGCCCTTTCAAGGATTCCGGGACCTGATCGCCACCATCCCCGGGATCGCCACCCTGACAACTGCCGACGTGATCATTGCCGAGACCGGCGCCGACATGACCCGGTTCCCTACCGCCGGCCACCTCGCCTCCTGGGCCGGCACCACACCGGGCAGCAACGAATCCGCCGGCAGGGTGAAATCGACCAAGACTCGACCCGGAAACCCCTACCTACAAGGGGCGCTCGGGGCCGCGGCGATGACACTTGCCAGGAGCCCGAACACCTACCTCGGCGCCCAGTACCGCCGGATCGCGTCACGACGCGGGCCGATGAAGGCCAACGTCGCCATCCAGCACAAGATGCTCATCACGATCTGGCACATGGGCACCACCGGCACGATCTATGAGGACCTCGGAGCCGACTACTTCACCAGACTCCACCCCGAACGCGCCAAGAACCGTGCTCTTCACCAGCTCGAAGCGATGGGCTACGAAGTCACTCTCGACCGCGTCGGGTAACGGCCCAAGCCCCTTTGGACGCCCAGTCAAACACTCGGCCGTGCCAACCGCCCGGGACTGCCCCCGGTTGTCGCGTACACAGCGGAGCGGTCTGATACGAAGATTCCCTTTCGTGGCCGCCCGCCTGGACAACCGCCTCGAGGCCGAGATGCGCAAACTCGCCCGCGTCGACCTCCTCATCCTCGACGACTTCGCACTACGGGCACTCGATCCGACCGAGACCAACGACTTCTACGAGCTCATCGTCGAGCGGCACCGCAAAGCCTCCACGATCGTGACCTCGAACCGAGAACCCTCCGAGTGGCTGTCGATGATGAGCGACGCGCTGCTCGCCCAGTCCGCGATCGACCGACTCACCTCAGGCGCACACACCCTGATCATCGAAGGCCCCGTCCTACCGACAACGAGACCGACTCAACAGCGTGGCGCCGTTGACGCCGAAAGTGAGGCTCTGTGATGCTCACCAACACTTCCAGGTGGTCCCATGCTCGTGGCAACGCGGGGGTCCCATCACGCTGGCAAGCGACAGTCGGAGCCTGCAGTCCCCAAAGTTGGCGCCAAGAACGCGAGCTCTCTACGAGCGAAACATGAAACAGCTGGTGAGGCCCGTGTTCGAGGGCTACACCCTGCGCGAGATCAACGTGAGCAAGGTCGACCATGGCCAAGCCGCCAGGCCGAGCCCGACCTCCGCGAGAAGCTCGCCACCTGGCGGGCAAGCTCACCCAGAGCCTGAGCTCGCCGTGTGCTGGTGGACCGTCATCACGTCTCCCTTCAAGGCCTTGGCCAAGACGTCCAGACCATCGACGAGGAGCGCCTCGCTGATGGTTAGCGGCGGCAAGAAGCGGAGCACGTTGCCGTAGGTTCCGCAGGTCAGCACGATGACGCCCTGCTGGTGAGCTGCCCTTGCGAGCGCCCGAGCGAGTTCCGGGTCGGGCTCGGAGGTGCCGGCCTGGACGAGCTCGATGGCGATCATGGCCCCCCGGCCGCGGACGTCACCGATCCGGTCGTCATCGGCCTGCAGCAGGTGCAGCCGGTCCTTCATCAGCCGCTCGATGTTGCGGGCCCGCTCCAGCAGGCCCTCGGCCTCGATAGTCTCGATAGCGGCGAGCGCAGCGGCGCAGGCAAGCGGGTTGCCTCCATAGGTGCCGCCCAGTCCGCCGACATGCGGGGCGTCCATGATCTCGGCGCGTCCCGTGACCGCGGACAGCGGCAGACCTCCCGCGATACCCTTGGCGGTCACGATGAGGTCCGGAACCACCCCCTCGTGGTCGCATGCGAACAGGTCCCCGGTCCGGGCGAATCCGGTCTGCACCTCGTCGGCGACGAAGACGACGCCGTTGGCACGGCACCACTCGGCCAGGGCGGGCAGGAAGCCTGGGGCGGGCACGATGAAACCACCTTCGCCCTGGATGGGCTCGATGACGACGGCGGCGAGGTTCGTTGCTCCGACCTGCTTCTCGATGTGGTCGATCGCGCGCACCGCGGCTTCCGGGCCGTCCAGGGTCGTGTGATCGCGGTAGGGGTATGACAGCGGTGCTCGGTAGACCTCGGGTGCGAAAGGTCCGAATCCGTGCTTGTACGGCATGTTCTTCGCCGTCATTGCCATAGTGAGGTTGGTGCGGCCGTGATAGGCATGGTCGAATACCACGACTGCATCTCGACGGGTATGTGCGCGGGCGATCTTGACGGCGTTCTCGATCGCCTCGGCGCCGGAGTTGAACAGCACGGTGCGCTTGTCGTGCTCGCCTGGGGTGAGCCGGTTCAGGGTCTCGGCCACCGCGACATAGACCTCGTACGGAGTCACCATGAAGCAGGTGTGCGTAAACGCCTCCACCTGGGCCTGAACCGCGGCCACCACCCGCGGAGCGCTGGCGCCCACCGTGGTCACCGCGATGCCCGAGCCGAGGTCGATCAGGTGGTTCCCGTCGACGTCGACCACGATGCCTCCCTCCGCGCGGGCCGCGAAGACGGACATGGTCGTGCCCACACCACCCGCGACAGCAGAGGCCTTCCGGTCCATCAGTTCGCGGGAGCGGGGGCCGGGGAGCGCGGTCACGAGGGTGCGCTGTTGCGTGACGGCCGTGTTTGGCAGGGGAGTGGCGTGCGGGGTCGCAGTCACGGAGTCTCTCCTCGTTTCAGCGGGGTCGACAGTAGTGTGCAGAGCGCATGCCTATGCTGTCTAATACCTGTTACTCACTGTCTGCATGACCCGCGAAACCGTAGATGGGGGATAACGACGGAACTGCGGCGCCTGTTTTGGTTGTCGCCACCGTCGACACGGGCATCGTCAGCGCGGGCGCCGATCGTCTGTACGTCCCGCAGTCCGGGCTGTCCCGCCATCTGCGCCAGATCGATCTCGAACTGGAAATCACGCTCTCCGAACGGCCCGGAGGCCGCCTGACCGTGTCGCGGACCGGCCTGCCGTTGCGCGGAACCTGCTGGCGCGCCCCCGGGCCGCTGGGTGAAGCCCTCCGCCCGCCTCTCCGCCGCCAGCCCGTTGCGGAAGGGACCGGTGCCTGCTCGTAGAGCGAGGCGCCCGCCCCGAGCATGCGGGACGCGCGCCGCACTTTGTCGGCGGGCAGTCACTACCTATCAGTTGTGCAAGTCAAGCAGCCCGTGCTCGCTGGTCGCGCAACGCGTGGGAGGCCAGGATCGACGCTCGGTGTTTGACGATCCCTCGTTGGAGGTTGACGAACGAGGGGCTCCGGCAGGCGCGGGCCCACCTGATCCAGACCTCGACAGCTCCTTCGGCCTCCGCCTAGGGTCGACGCTGAGCATGTCGTCCCACAGGGTGTCACTCAGTTCGGCCAACGCCGAGCGCCGCAGGATCCCGGCGTTGGCGACTGCGATGTCGAGG
>NZ_PZYX01000017.1 GCF_003047285.1 Nocardioides allogilvus
GAACCCGAGATCGGAGCCCACGACCTGCCCGCACTCACCGCCTGAACCACCAACGAAGGAGAACGCAGCGCTACACCACTACCTGGGACTTGACCGTGGACGGTCGTCGGTTCCGGTTGAACATGACGCTCGATCTGGGCCCGGACCCCTATCGAGAGGACTCCTGGGCTGACCGAGCCGTGGCGGTCGGAGACTGTGCGCTCAGGGTCATCAGCGGGGTTCCACGATGCGTGGCTGTCGAGCATCGTCCGTACGACGGCGACCGGGCACTCCAAGTGCAGCGACGCATCCGGGAAGTGCGCGGTGCCACGCCGAGCGAGTCGGGTCCTGCCGTCCTATACGGCATGTACGCAGGTGTCGTGTCGCCAGGACGTGTCCGCGTCGGCGACCGGGTAGCGCTGACGAGCTGACGGATTGTCTGGTAGGCGCTCCTGCGTGCTGGTTGTGCCACTCACGGAGGAGGTACAGAGTCGCGGGACTGGGCCCGTTAGACGAACGAGACAGCGGAGGCAACACGGAGTGTGTCCGGCGCGTGGGTGAGGAACAACAGGATCCGAATGCAACGCCCCGCGCTGGGTCGCCTCGGCGGACATGTACGTGACGTGATTCGCACACGCCGCAGGCACACGTCATCCCGGTCGCGGCCGTGGCCGCGACGTCTCTGACGGCGAGGTCACGACCCGAGGATCTGCTCCATGGCGCGACTCACACGCTCGGCGTCTTCGTGATACTTCACCAGGGCGCCCAGCGTGACGGCGGCTGCCTCGAGATTCAACTCGACTGTCTGGAGATAGTGGAGCGCTTTCGCCCAATCCAATGTTTCGGCGACGCCAGGCGGCTTGAGCAGTGCGTGTTCCTCAAGTCGAACTTCTTGGACCACTCGCACGACCTGCGCTGCTAGTTCTCTTGAGACCTCGGGGGCGCGGGAGTGGACGATCTGCAGTTCGCGTTCCAGTCCGGGGTGTTCGACCCAGTGGTAGAGACATCGACGCTTCAGCGCATCGTGTAGTTCGCGCGTCCGGTTGGAAGTCAGCACTACCACTGGAGGGACGGATGCCCGGACCGCGCCGATCTCCGGAATGCTTACCTGATTCGTCGAGAGAACCTCGAGCAGGAAGGCTTCGAACTCGTCGTCGGCTCGGTCGACTTCGTCGATGAGCAGGACGGTCGGGGCCTGCCGCAAGGCCTGGAGCACCGGGCGCGGCAACAGGAAGCGCTCGTCGAAGAGCCCCTTTTCGGCTTCCGCTGCGTCGACCGCACCGGCTGCTTCCAAGGCGCGCAGGTGCAGGATCTGACGGGGAAAGTCCCAGTCATAGAGAGCTTGGGTGGAATCGATGCCCTCATAACATTGGAGCCGAAGGAGGGGCAATTGCCAGGCGGTGGCCACAGCCTCCGCAAGGGCGGTCTTGCCCGTACCGGGTTCGCCCTCCAGCAGAAGCGGTCTGTGCATCTTCATCGCTAAGAAGACAACCGCAGCCAGCTCCGGTGAGCAGAGGTAGCCGGTCTCGCCCAGCAGTCGCTCAACGTCGTCCGGTGAGTCGACTCGGTCGGCCGGGATCACAGCGATACCGCAGCTTCGGGGCGATGAATGGCGCCGTCCGTCGAGCTGAGAGGTAATCCGGTCCCACCCCAGCGGCTGGAGACGATTTCGGCTGCGATGCTGATTGCGGTCTCCTCGGGAGTACGAGCGCCCAGATCGAGGCCGATCGGGCTAGACATGCGGTCGAGCTGCTCCTGTGTGACGCCGGCTTCTCGAAGGCGAGTCATCCGGTCGTCGTGAGTGCGACGTGAACCCATCACGCCGACATACGCGGCGGGGAGGGTGAGCGCAACGGAGAGGAGGGGCACGTCGAACTTCGGGTCGTGGGTGAGAACGGCGATGACTGTGCGATCGTCGACCCGTCCTTCCTGGTGCTCTCGTGCCAGGTACCTGTGTGGCCAGTCCACAACGACCTCATCCGCCTGGGGAAAGCGTGCCGAGGTCGCGAAGACGGGTCGCGCGTCACACACGGTGACGTTGTAGCCGAGAAAGGACCCCACGGATGCGACCGCCGCAGCGAAGTCGATAGCGCCGAAGACAAGCATCCGTGGCTGCGGCGCGAACGCCTGGACGAACACCTTCATTCCATCGCCGAGCCGTTGGCCGTCGGGACCGTAGGTGAGCATCGCGTTGTGACCAGCAGCCAACAGTCCGAGTGCGTCATCGGCCACTGCGTTGTCGGCCCTGTCGCTACCCAAGGAGCCCTTGATCGAGAGCTCCCCTCCTTCCGGGTACAGCACTACCCGTCGACCACGCCACGCGGCGTCGGGATGGTCGACGACAGTCGCGACGGCCACGGGTCGACCGGTGCGGATGTCGTCGACGACTTCGGCAAAGTGCGGGAAGGTTTCACGGTCGAGCCGTTCCACGAAGACGTCCAGTTCTCCTCCACACGTGAGCCCGACCGCGAAGGCTTCGTCGTCGGAGTACCCGTAGTGCTCGAGCACCGGAACTCCATCTGCGACGACCTCGCGCGCAATCTCGTAAACGGCGCCTTCCACGCAGCCCCCAGATACTGAGCCGTGCACCGTGCCGTCGGGTCCGACGCCCATCGCGGCGCCGGGCCCACGCGGGGCAGACTTCGAGGTGTCGACGACGGTGGCCAGTCCGATCGAGACGCCGTCGTCCCACCATTCAATGAGGCGATCGATGATGTCGCGCATGATGTGTCTCCTTGCGGTCGGTCATCCAAGGAACGATGTGGGGTCGATCCGCGCTATGAGACGGGTGGGGAGGTCGATCCGGGCCTCGTCATCTTGTTTGCGGTCTTGGCGAAGCATTGCCGCCTTGACGAGTTGGCCGCCTAAGTAACGGAACGGCTCGGGCGGAAGGCCGTGTCCCGAGGGTGCCCTTGTCAAGAACGACGTTGTCATTCCGTCAGTCGACCTGGTGGCTAGGCCGGCCAGGATCTGAGCGCCGATGACAGACGGCCCGATGCCATCACCCGAGTAGCCCGTGCCGTAGTAGACGCCCGGGAAGCCGTTGATCTCGCCGAAGAAGGGTAGAGAGGACAGCGAGTACTCGACGGGCGCGCGCCACGAGGACACCAGTTCGGCGCCTGCCAAGCTGGGCACCGTTCGCGCCATCTGCGCCAACAGTCGGTCCGGGCGTGGGGCTGCGGTGAACATTGTGTTGGTACCCCGGACGCCCCAACCGATACCAAGGCCTGCCTTGCCGAAGAGGACGTCGCCGCCGCTCATCGGACGCCAATAGTCCAAGAGGCGCCCGGAGTCCGAGACGTTGGTGAGCGGAGGGTTTGCCAGCTCGTGTCGCGGGCGAACCACCACATTGTCCGAGGCCGTCGTGACGAGGTGGGAGCGAAGTTGCGGGAACTGGTTGCACCACGCGTTGATCGCCAAAACCACCGAAGCGGCTCGGACTGATCCAGAGTCAGTTGTCACTGTGGTGGCAGCGTGCTCGCGGAGCAATCCCGTCATCGGGCTGTGCTCGTGCACTACGACACCCAGGGTCTGGGCGACTCTCATGAGACCACGGGCGAGACGTGCGGGGTGCAGACCCACGCAGGTCGGGTCGAGGATTCCGCCCCGTGCGGGCGCACCAGCCAGTCGAGTCGCTTCCGCGGCGTCGACTTCGACGAAGGGGCATTCGCGGTATGCGGTCGCGGCTTCGAGGGTGTCAGTCCACGCCCCGTCCTGGCTGCTGTTGTTCGACGCCCACAACCACCCGTTCGACTCGATCTGCGCGTCGATGCCATGTTCGACGCAGAAGCGGCGAATGTGATCGATCGCCTCCACCGACGCCCGAGCCACGTCTGCGCCCTCGTCCTTGCCGCCCGCACGCAGCAGGGACGGCAGTTTGGGCCACAGGTTCATCAGCATGCCGGCGTTGGCTCCGCTGGCTCCGGAGCCGCACAGACCCGCTTCGAGCAGGACCACGTCGATGGTGGGTTCGCGGGTCTTCAGCTCGATCGCGGTCCACAAGCCGGTGAAGCCGCCACCGACGATGCACACATCGGCCCGGAGATTGGAGGTCAGCGGCTCGGCATCCATGCGGCCTGCCTCGTCGACCAGCGCGTCAGCCATCCAGAACGAGCGAACTCCCGCGTCGGCGATGTTCAAGTCATGGACGCGTGGGACGCGCCACGTTGCACTCATCGGACGACTCCTCGAGTACGGGTCCGTGCGTGCTGCCGGCGCGGAGGCGGAGAAGCGGAGCTGTTCGAGGAACGCATCTGGTCAATCTAGGAGCGGTCAGAACCGCACTCCTGCACAGTCGCGGGCAAAGATGCGTCGGGGCTTGTACGGAAGCGGTAGTGGGCTGGCAGGTGATGCCGATCGCGAGCCTGGCATCGAGCCTTGGTGACTTCCGCACAATCTCGTCGTTGGCCTTTGTACCACCCAGCAGTGCACAGGCGGTCTCTTCGGACGAGGATGAGCCGTCGAGTCCGGAGAGGGGCGCGCTGGATGACCTTCGCTATTACTCAGTCATGTTGCAAGGACGCGGCCTGCATCCCGGTGTGTCCGGTCCAGTGCATCCGACCTCGACCCGGCGATCCCGACTTCGAGAGCACGGAACAGCTCTACATCGATCCGTCGAGCTGTATCGATTGCGGCGCTTGCGCCACCGCATGTCCGGTTGATGCGATCTACTCCAGCGAGGCACTGCCCTCGAACCTTGCCGGATTCGGCGCGATCAACGCCGAGTACTTCGAGGCGCGTCCGTCGACGCCGGTTGAACCACCGGTGGTCTCCCGCCATCGTCTCCCTCCGGGCCTGTCGACACTGACGGTCGCGGTGATCGGATCGGGACCCGCTGCCCTGTATGCGGCCAACGAGTTGACAGAGATCCCCGGCGTCGAGGTGACGATCATCGAACGGCTCCCCACGCCTTTCGGGCTGATCCGCGCAGGAGTCGCGCCCGACCACGAGTCCACCAAGCGCATCGCTGACCGGCTGGGCCGCGTCTTGGTCAGGCCCAATGTGCGTTGTCTGTTCGACGTGGAGGTGGGACGCGACATCTCGATCGCAGAAGTGCTGCAGCATCACCACGCTGTCATCGTGGCAACTGGAGCAGCTGGCGCGCGACGGCCAGGCGTCCCAGGGGAAGATCTCACCGGTTCGGTCTCAGCCAGAGACTTCGTGTCTTGGTACAACGGTCACCCCGACAGCGCCGTCCCGGATTTCAGCATCAAAGGGCGGAGGGCGGTCGTCGTCGGCAACGGCAATGTAGCCCTGGACGTCGCGCGCCTGCTCGCCCAGCCGTCCACCGCATACGGGTCTACGTCGATGTCCGACGCCGCGCTCAGGTCCCTAGCCGCCAGCAACATCGATGAAGTGTCCATTGTCGGACGCAGGTCACAAGCCTTCGCCGCCTACAGCACAGCCGAGCTGTCGGCGCTGGCACACCTGCCACACGTAGATCTCCTCGCGAACGCGAACGAAGTTGCTGTCACGGACGATGACTGGGCCGCTGCTTCCCTCGCGAGCGGCGGGTGGGCCCTGGCTCGCCGAGCCGGCATCGTCGCCGAGGCTGCCGCTCGCAATCGCGCACGGCCTCGGCGCATAGTCCTCCGCTACGGTCTGACGCCGCTGGCAGTCTTGGGCCAGCACGAGGTGACCGGCGTCGAGCTGGCCCGGCATGACGGGACCACCGAGATGATCGAGACCTCGCTCGTCATCTGGGCGGTGGGATTCACCGGACAGCCCATCGACGGATTGCCCTTCGACGTGGACAGGGGAGTAGTCCCGAATCGTGCGGGACGGGTCATCGACATGCCCGCCGGGCGGCCGATGCCGGGCGTGTATTGCGCCGGATGGGCGAAACGCGGGGCCTCGGGGGTCATCGGGACGAATCGCATCGACTCGGCCGAGACAGTCGCCTCGCTGGTCGAGGACTTCAGGAACGGACACCTAGCAGATCCGGCCGGGGGCTCGGAATCATTCGCAGCCCTCGCACGGGTGCGACGGCCCGGCCTGCTGGGGGTCGACGAATGGCGACGAATCGACGATGCGGAGGTGCGTGCAGGTCGCGATCAAGGCCGCAGCCGGGTCAAGCTCGTGACGTGGGCGGACCTCCGCGATGCAGGTCGTAGGGACTGATCGTCGTCGAAGTGCCTGCGTCCACACGTCGGCGCAAGAACCGCAGTACACCCGCAAACCCCGGCGGCTTTTTCTTCTGACAGTGAGTAGGAGGGCTCGCAGACGTGACGACACCATGGAACTGGTCCGTCGCTCTTCCTTTCCGAAAGGTTCCACATGTCGCCGGTCAAGGTCGCTGTCATCTACTACTCCGCTACGGGGACCATTCATTCGATGGCCGAACGGCTGGCGACCTTCGCGCGCGGCGCCGGCGCGGAGGTCCGGCTCCGCCGAGTCGAGGAACTGGCCCCGCCGGAGGCCGTGTCACGCAACCAGGCGTGGGCAGAGCATGCGAGTGCCACTGAACACATCGATGTCGCGTCAGCCGATGACGTGCTGTGGGCGGACGGCGTCCTGTTCGGAACGCCAACTCGGTTCGGAAACGTTGCCAGTCAGCTGAAGCAGTTCTTGGACACCTTGGGGCCGCAGTGGTCACAGGGCCTGCTGGCGGACAAGGCATACGCCGGTTCCACGGCCACTCAGACGGCACACGGGGGTCAGGAGTCGACTCTGCTCGCGCTCTACAACAGCGTCTACCACTTCGGTGGTGTCCTCGTGCCACCGGGCTACACCGATCCCCTCAAGTTCGTCGACGGCAATCCGTACGGCGTGTCCCACGTGACTGGCCAGTCGAACAAGGAGCCGTTGGGAACGCCGCAAGTAGCTGCACTCGAGCACCTGGCCAGCCGTATCGTCCGGGTGTCCGGAAGGTTGCGGGGCGAATCCGCGTCGACTCCCGGCGACGCGAACGCGTAGTCGCGCGCGCTTCTCGCTGTACCGAGACGATCTCATGGCTCATCCAGCCGGCTGGGCAGCTGCCCTTTCCCTGCGATCTCGAACGGAGGTATGACAATGGCGAAGCAACAGGTGCCCGGTAGACAGAGGACCTGGGCGACACCAGCAAGGACCGGATGGTCGGCAACACAGTCGAGCTCACTCAGGTCCTGCGAGGATTGCGGCGAGGAACTCCAGCACTGCGCCGGATGCTCTGAGCCTCGGTGCCTGAGGTGCGAGCCGTACCTCTCCGACGACTGCCGTTGGGTCTTGTAGCAGCCAACCCGAGGCTTACGGGCCGGCGCAAAGGCTGCATCATCTTCGGAACCTGGACCCAGGCTCTAACAGCCGTGAGTGCGATCTTCGCCCGCACGGTCCGCGAGCTCGACGACGTTGCGCAGCAACATGGCCCTCGTCATTGGCCCCACACCGCCGGTGGCGCGCGTCCAGCGCCCAGCCACCTCCGCCACGTCGGGGTGGACATCGCCCAGGATGCCTTCCACAGTGCGGGTGATGCCCACAGACAGCACCGTGGCGCCGGGCTTGATCCAGAAGGGCTTCACCAGGTGCGCCACGCCCGCCGCAGCGATGACCACGTCCGCTACGCGCGTATGGGCAGCCACATCGACCGTTGCCTCGTTCACCATGGTGACGGTCGCATGCTCACTCGGACGGGTCAGCATGAGCCCGAGGGGACGACCCACTGTCGTGCCACACCCGATGACGCAGAACTGCGAACCGGTAATGGGAACGTCGTGCCCGCGAAGCAGCTCAAGGATCCCGCGGGGAGTGCACGGCAGCGTCCCCGGCTGGTTGAGCACGAGCCGGCCGAGGTTGACGGGATGAAGACCGTCCGCGTCCTTCTCGGGATCGATGGCATTGAGCACTCGATGAGTGTCGATGTGGGCGGGCAACGGCAGCTGCACGATGAAGCCCGTGCACCGAGGATCCTCGTTCAGCCGCATCACCGCCTCGAGGACTTCGGCCTCGGAGGCGGTCGAGGGGAGGTCGATGCGGATCGAGTGGACGCCGACCTGGGCGCAATCGCGATGTTTGCCACCTACATAGGCGACCGACCCGGGGTCATCACCGACGAGAACCGTTCCGAGGCCGGGCCTCCGACCGGAGGCGACGAGCGCAGCGACGCGTGGGACAAGCGACTCCTTCACCCTGCGTGCCGCGAGGTTGCCGTCGAGAACGAGCGCCTTCCGTTCCATCAACATGCCCTTTCTCCAGCATCGTCGAAGCAGGTCGCGAACCGCTGACAAACGGCCAGCGGCAGTCACCCGCGCCAACCCTCAGCGAGGTTCGCCCGAAGCACCATTGATCGATCGCACAGCCGCGGCTCGTCCTTTTGATAGGGCGACGCATGGCGATGCCCTCGCTCGCGAGGCACCGTCCTTGCAACGAAAGGTGGCTACATGGGAGCGCAGAAGCAACTGCCCGGCCGGGCGCAGGTCGTAGTCGTGGGCGGCGGCATCATCGGGACCAGCACGGCTTACCATCTGGCTTGCCGCGGGTGGACTGACGTGGTTCTCCTCGAGCGCAACACCCTGACCTCAGGGACGACCTGGCACGCGGCTGGCCTGGTAACCCAGGCACGCGGCACCTGGGGTACGCGTGAAGTCGTGCAGCGCAGCCTCGAGGTGTTCCAGAGCCTGGAGGAGGACACCGGGTTCTCGACCGGCTTCGTCACCACAGGAACGCTCAACCTCGCTACCTCGCGGGAGCGACTCGAGGAGATGCAGCACCTCGCCAGCGTGGTGCGCGGCAATGGAATCACTGCCGAGCTGCTGGACACCGACCGCACCCTCGAACTGCATCCCCTGCTGAATCCGCAGGGTCTCCAGGGCAGCCTGTACTTCCCTCAGGACGGGCGTGGGAGTGCCACCGACACCACCATCTCCTTGGCTCGAGGCGCCGCTCAACGGGGCGTGCGCATCGTGGAGGGTGTCGTTGTGACGGGCGTCCAGACCGCAGGTGGACGAGTCACTGGCGTCAACACGAGCGTGGGAGACATCGAGGCCGAGTACGTGGTCAACGCGGGCGGCATGTGGGGTCGGGAGATAGGCGCCATGGCCGGTGTGGATGTGCCACTTCAAGCGCTCGCCCACTACTACGTGGTGACTGAGGCGATCAAGGATCTACCTCGGAACCTGCCGACCATCAAGAGCGGGGACGAGTACGCGTATGTCAAGGACGAAGCGGGCGCGCTCATGGTCGGGTTCTTCGAGCCGGGCAGCTATCCCTGGGCTTCCCGAGGCATTCCAGTCACGGATGGTTACCTGCAACTGCCCGAGGACTGGGACCACCTCGGCGAGTACTACGAGAAGATGGTGGAACGCGTCCCGGTGCTGGCAGATGCAGGCATCAAGCTTCACTTCTGCGGTCCGGAGAGCTTCACTCCTGATGGTCAGTACCACTTGGGCGAAGCGCCGAACCTGCAAAACTTCTTCGTCGCTGCCGGCTTCAACTCAGTCGGGTTCCTGTCTGGGCCGGGAGCCGGGTCGGTACTGGCGGACTGGATCGTCGACGGACGTAGTCCGGTCGACCTTCCAGAAACGGATCTGGGTCGCGTGCAGCGACACGAGACCAACCGGCGGTTCTTGGAGGAGCGAGTCGTCGAATCGCTGGATCTGGCCTATGAGATCCATTGGCCCTTCCAACAACGCTCCACAGCCCGCGCCCTGCGAACGAGCCCGCTCTACGAGCTGACATCCCACGCGGGAGCCGTTTTCGGCGAGCTCGCAGGCTGGGAACGTGCCAACTGGTACGCGCCTGACGGCGTCGACCGACGGTACGAGTACTCGTTCGGCCGCCCCAACTGGTTCGAGCACTCCGCCCGCGAACACCGCGCCGTTCGGGAATCGGTCGGGATGATCGACACGTCCTCGTTCGGGAAGCTGCTGGTGCAGGGCCGAGATGCACTACAGGTCCTCAATCGGCTCTCGGTGAACAACGTCGACACCGCGGTGGGGCGCATCACCTATACCCAGTGGCTGAACGAGCACGGTGGCATCGAGTCCGACGTCACCATCACACGGATCGCCCCCGACCAGTTCCTGGTGCTCTCGGGCCCCGCCACCATTGCTCGCGATCGGGCGCACCTCCAGCGCCACATCCGCCGAGAGGAGTTCTGCACGGTGGCCGACGTCAGCGGCACGATGGCCATGCTGGCGGTGATGGGACCTCACGCGCGGGACCTCCTCGGGTCGCTCACCGACGCCGACTTGTCGAATGATGCCTTCCCCTTCGGCGCTTCACGTGAGATCGACCTCGGTCTGACGTTCGTGCGCGCTACTCGCGTGACCTACGTGGGCGAGCTGGGATGGGAGCTCTTGATCCCTTCCGAGAGTGCGCGTCACGTCTGGAACGTGATCCGGGAGGCCGGCGGCCAGCACGGTCTGCAGCCCGTCGGCTACCACGCGATGAACTCCCTCCGGCTCGAGAAGGCCTACCGCAGCTGGGGCCACGACATCTCTGCCGCCGACAACGCCATCGAGGCCGGTCTTTCGTTCACGGTCAAGTGGGACAAGCCGGGCGGGTTCGTCGGTCGAGAGTCATTGGAGAGGGCGAAGAGCGAGGGTGCGGCACGCCGTCTGGTCCAGTTCGTCCTTGAGGACCCAAGCACCCTGCTCTTCCACGACGAGCCCATCTATCGGGACAGCCGGCTGGTTGGCCGGGTGGCGTCAGCCCAGTACGGGCACACCCTGGGCGGCGCGGTCGCCCTGGGGTGGGTGGAAGCCCCGGAGATCGTTCCGCGGAGCTGGTTCGAGGCGGAGCCGTACGACATCGAAGTGGGAGGGCGACGAGTACCGGCTCGCGCATCCCTCAGCCCCATGTATGACCCCAAGTCTGAAAGGCCGAAGAGCTGATGCATGATCTGGTTCTCACACTCTCTTGCACCGACAGGCAAGGAATCGTCGCCATGGTGGGAGGGTTCCTGGCCGACCGGGGCTTCACCATTCGGGACAGCCAACAGTTTGGTGACGAAGAGACCAACCTCTTCTTCATGCGGGTGCACGCTGCCCCGCTGCCGCGGAGCCCGATCGACTTCGAACAGGTCCGCGCGGAGTTCGGTGCGACCGTCGGTGGGGTCCTCGAAGCCGACTGGGCGATCCACGACCCGAGCCGAAGGCATCGGATGCTTGTCATGGTCTCGCGTCAGAGCCACTGCCTCAATGACCTCCTCCACCGCGTCCAGGTGGGCTCTCTGCAAGCCGAGGCCGTTGCTGTCGTGTCCAACCACGAAGACCTGAGAGGGCTGGCGGAATGGCACGGAGTCCCCTTCCACCATGTCCCCGTCACTCCCGAGAGCAAGTCCATGGCTGAAGCGGAGCTGCGCAAGCTCATCGCGGCCTACGACGCTGAAACCGTCGTGCTCGCCCGCTACATGCAAATCCTCTCCAACGAGTTGGCCGAGCACCTTGCCGGCCGGGCGATCAACATTCACCACAGTCTGCTGCCGAGCTTCAAGGGTGCGCGCCCCTACTTCCAGGCGCATGCTCGCGGCGTGAAGGTGATCGGCGCCACGGCCCACTACGTGACGGCCGACCTCGACGAGGGGCCGATCATCGAGCAGGACTTCACGCGGGTCGACCATCTCCACTCTGCCGCGGATCTCACTGCTGTCGGACGCGATCTCGAAGCACTCGCACTGGCGCGCGCCGTGACGGCTCACGCTGAGCACAAGGTGCTGATGAACGGTTCGAGAACGGTGGTGTTCCGATGAGTCGGCTCTGGACGGTCCCGCCTGAGTGGGAGCGTGTGGATGGTGTGTCCGACTGGTACCCGACCATGGAGCAGACGTCACTCGGAGCAAACATTGTCTTGGGCGAGAACTGACAGTGCAGAGGCGCGAGGCGCGGGAGCTCTTCAGTCCCGATCAGGCGTGAGCAGCCGCAGGGTCCGTAGCGCCAGGTAGAGCTCAGCCTGTACTCCGAAGTCCCGAAGGTCAGTTCCGGTGAGCTCTTCGACCTTGTGCAGGCGGTACACGAGAGTCTGCTTGTGGATACCCAGACGTCTTGCGCCCTCTTGCCAGGATCGGTTCGCCTCGAAGTACACCTCCAGCGATCGTATGAGCTCCGAGTCGTGCTCGTCGTCGTAGGCGATCAGGGCGCCGAGGAGACGTTGGACGGCAAACTGGCCCTCGGCGACCGTACTGGGCATGAAGTAGGAGCCGTGCGATCCGTAGACCGCCGAGCTGACTCCGCCCTGGATGGCGCTCTCCAGCGCCCATCGGGCTTCACGAACTGCGTCCGCGAAGCGAGAAACGGCGGCGAACGGCTGGCTTGCACCGTGCTTGGCCCGAGGCTTCTCGAGCTCAAGCCCTTGCTGGTACTGGGCTTGCATCACGGTCACGAGGTGAGTGTCGTCAACGTAGGCGTAGAGATGGGGCCACGGGACATAAGCCAGAGCATCCACCAGCGTGCTTGTCGAAGGGTCGTTGTCCACCGACGCTGGACCGTCCTTCCACGCCGTCACCTGCCATGGCCCCTCGCCCAGTCCGAGTGCCGTGAGCTGTACAACAGCTGCCTCCGGAGCGATGGTGCGATCGAGCATGTTTCGCACCAGGCCGGCCGCCCGCGCCCGCGCCCTTGCTGCTCGGGCCGCCCGGCGCTCGACCTCGAACTCGGCAATCGTCGCCGTGTGCTGCGCCAGGAGCAGGTCTGGAGCAGATTGCTCCGGGTTGGTCCGGACGAGAAGCGCGGCTGAGTCGCTCGACCCGACTGGGACCAGCAAGGCCGACACGTCGCCGTCCTTGATGCGGTTGAACGCCGACAGCTGACCGCGCTGCTCGGCAACTCGCGCAAGCACTGCTTCGCGCAGCGGGTCGGGGATGCTGCTCCGGCTGGGCAGCAACTCCCTGCCGTGCCGCAGCTCGAGCACGTTCAGGTCTGCTCGCAGTTCGGTCGCGCAGTCGTCGAGAAGTCTGTCTCCTTCGCCTCTGGCCTGCGAACGCCGCAGGATGTTGTAGAGGCGTAGCACCTGTGAGGCACGCAGGCTGTCCTGACCACCGTTGGCGTCGGCGACCAAGCGGGCAAGGGTGACGAAGGGAACACTGCGAGCCGTCAGCAGGATGGGAAAGTCGAGGGCATCTGCGGCGGCAAGCGCCTCACCGGTCAGGGGTGGCGCCTTGAAGCCCTCGCCCAGGGCGAGTCCGGCGATGTCGGCTTCGGCCAGCGCGCGAACGAATGCGGTCTGTCCTTCGGGATCAGATGGAAAGCTGTAACCGTCGGTCATCAACAGGTCTCCACTGCCGAGCCAGTTCCAAGGATCCTCGACTTCGCACGTGTGCGCCCACATCACCCGCCGATCACGGCCGGCTGCACCAGCCACGATCTGCGTGCGGACAAGGGGGTCCTCAACCAGGGAACCGATGGTGAATCGCACATGACATGTTCCCATGCCCGATCGCGCGTGGTCCCGGTCGACGCGGTGCGTGGGGGACGAGGTCGCCGACGTGGTCAGCCTCCACGCCGACGGCCGGCCCGGGAACGCGCCGAGGCCATCGAGGACCTGCGGCGCTCGGAGCACTGCGTGTGGGTGCGCTCGTGGTGAGACGCGCTCGCCCCTACTGCACGAAGCGGAACAGCGGGCTGCTGGGCTCCACCAGCTCGACGCGCAGGGGAGAGTCCTCCATTCGGCGGATCAAGGTGGCGTAGTCCGCCCGTCGCTGCAGCTCCACGCCGACCAGCGCCGGGCCGGTCTCGCGGTTGGATCTTTTGACGTACTCGAACAGGGTGATGTCGTCGTCCGGTCCCAGCACCTCGTCGAGGAAGCGCCGCAGCGCCCCGGGCTCCTGGGGAAAGTCGACCAGGAAGTAGTGCTTGAGTCCCTCGTGGATGAGCGCGCGCTCGACCACCTCGGCGTACCGGCTCACGTCGTTGTTGCCGCCAGACAGCACGCAGACGACCGTCGACCCGGGCCGCAGGTCCGATGGCATCCGGAGAGCGGCCGGGGCGAGGGCGCCGGCGGGCTCGGCGATGATGCCGTCGGACTGGTAGAGGTCGAGCATCTCGACGCAGACCAGGCCCTCGGGGACCGCGAGCAGGCTCGGCCCGTGCAGGCGGGCAGCCTCGTAGGTGAGGGTGCCGACCTTGCGCACGGCGGCGCCATCGATGAAGCCGTCGAGGTCGTCCAGCTCCACGGGGCCGCCGTTGGCGAGGGCCGCGGCCATGGAGGCGGCGCCTGCCGGCTCCGCGCCGAACACGCGTGTGCCGGGGGACCGGTCCGCCAGGTGGCCGAGGGTCCCGGCGAGCAGCCCGCCGCCCCCGACCGGGACGACGACGGTGTGGGGTGGCGCGGGGAGCTGGGCGAGGATCTCTGCCGCGACGGTTCCCTGGCCGGCGATGGTCCGCGGGTCGTCGAAGGCGGGGACCTGCGTGGCGCCGGACTCCAGAGCGAACGCGCGGGAGAGGGCGGCTGCGTCGTCGTAGGTGTCGCCGTCGACGACCACGTGGACGCCGCTGCCGCCGAGAGCGGCGATCCTCTCGCGCTTCTGGCGCGGCGTGGTGCGGGGGAGGTGGATGGTGGCGCGCACCCCCGTGCGCGCGCACGCGAAGGCGACGCCCTGCGCGTGGTTGCCCGCGCTCGCGCAGGTGACGCCCGCGGAGCGCTCTGCCGCCGACAGTTGTGCGATGAGGTTGTAGGCGCCGCGGGCCTTGTACGAGCGGACGTCCTGGAGGTCCTCGCGCTTGAGCCAGACATCGAGGCCCGTCAGCGCCGACAGGCGTTGCGACCGGTGCAGCGGCGTACGATCGACCACGCCCTCGAGGCGGGCAGCGGCCTCGTCCACTTCGCGCGATGTCACGGACATGTGTCCAAGGATCGCAGCCCTGTCGGGCCTCACGGACCGTCGTCCAAGCAGCGTGCGGAGGCTGGTGGTCCCCACAACTGGATTCGCGACCTCGTAGCGGTGGAGGGGCTGCCGGCCTGCTCGTTGCGATTCGTCTCGCTGCCACAAACTAGACACTTACAGTCGGTCACGACCCCGTTCGTCCCCGCTACACTCCGAAGTGAATCAGCACAATTCTCCCCGTAAACCCGAGGAGATCCGCGATTTTCCCGGCCGATCCGTAGCGCCCGATCTCTCCCAGAGGTCGCAGGTTCAAATCCTGCCCCCGCTACGAATTTCAGGCTCGGTTCCCTCTGGGGAACCGAGCCTGAAAGCTTTCTAACTTGACTCGGTCATCACAAAGTCAGCCTTATGTGATCAACGCCGTGCCGCCGCAGTCCGGTGAGCCGCGTATCTGGCGTTGGGGGAGCGGGCGGCGCCGTTCCCAGGGCCGGTACAACCCGGCCATGACCCACTTCATGAACGCCACCCTGCCCACCAGCACCACCCTTGACCTGATCCGGCCCGAGCCGCCGGCCCTGCCCGCCGGGATCACCGAGCTCGACGCCGCCCGGATCACCCGCGCGATCGCGGCTGCCAAGAGCGAAACCACCCGCGGCGTGTACGCCCAGGTCTGGGGGCACTGGGAACGCTGGTGCGCCCGCCGTGGCACCACCGCCCTGCCCGGCGACGCGCTGGCCCTGGCGGCCTACCTGACCGAACGCGCCGAGGACGGCAGGGCGATCAGCACCCTCGACATGTCCTGCACCGTGATCCGGCACGTCCACCGGATGACCGGCACCGACGACCCGGTCGCCTCCGAGGCAGTCCGGCAAGTCCGCCGTGGCCTGGTCCGCACCTACGGCGCCGCACCACGACGCCTGGCCCGGCCGCTCACCGTCGCCGAGATCCGCCAGATCGTCGCCCCCATCGACCGCAGCACCCCGATCGGAACCCGGGATGCCGCGATCATCCTGCTCGGCTACGCCTCCGCCCTGCGCCGCGGCGAACTCGTCGGACTCACCCTCACCGACATCGAGCACAAGCCCGCCGGCCTCCTGCTGCACATCCGCCAGTCCAAGACCGACCGCGACGGCCACGGCCAACAGGTAGCCGTCGCCCACGGCCAACACGCCCTCACCGACCCCGTCGCTGCCCTCAACGCCTGGCGCGCCGCCCGCGGCGAAACCCCCGGCGCCCTGTTCACCCGGATCTGGGCCAGCACGGTGAGCCTCCAGCCGCTGTCGGGCCATGTGGTCGCCCGCATGCTCCGCTCCCGCGCCGAAGCCGCCGGCCTCGACGGCACCCGGATCACCGCCCACTCCCTACGCGCCGGGCACGCCACCGCCGCAGCGATGGCCGGTGTCCCCCTGAACCGGATCGCCGCACAGACCCGACACAAGGACCTCACCGTCCTCGTGAACCGCTACATCCGCCCGCTCGAAGCACTCGCCACGACCTCAAGCCGCGACCTCGGCCTGTGACTCACATGCAGCCGCCAGTTGCCCATCAGTTCCCGCAGGCCGGTCGTTCCAGGAACACGAGCTAGCCGGCTGGCCGCAACCAGGCGTCTGCGAAGGCCTCGATGCTGTCGAGCTCGAAGGTCCCGCAGGTCAGCTCGTCCTGCTGGTGCAGGACCTTGACGGCCGTGGCGGGATCGAGTCCGTCGCTGGGGATGCGGTCGGCCCCCTTGGACGTCACTGCTCCGGCCACGACGCCTCGGGCGTCGGACGATGCGACGTAGTCGCGCAGTTTGGCAAGGTCCGCGCTGTCGATGTCGGGTGAGTAGAGCACGACGACGTAACCGTCGCCGAGCGAGTGACCGAAGTCGTTGATCGGTATCACGTCGCCCGGGGAGTAGAAGCTCCGCTTCGGGTGCCCGCCGCTCCCGGGGAGGGTCTCGGAGAGGGCCTCGATAGTGCAGCGCGTACCGTCCGCCAGTCGGACCGGTTCAGGGCCCTGCTCGGCCATGAACGCATTGAGCGCCACGAGTGCGCCGGTGACGGATCCGCCGATGAAGAGCGCTGCCGACGCGAGCTGGGTGGCGAGTTGCTCGCGCGATCGAGGCGCGTCCGCGCCCATGTCACCGTCCTCGTCGATCACGGCCCCAGTGGGAGGTCCCGAGTCGTTTGCACCCGTCGTGGGTCGGACAAGGAACGAAGCGAGCAGTGAGCCCACCACAAACATGGCGAAGATGGCCGTGGCCTGGCCAACTTCAATGCCGATGTTGAAGGCGATCACCTTCAGCAGACGTCCGTTCTCAGGAAGCCCCAGGTCGGCGAACCGCGTGGCCAGCCCCAGGCCGTGGACCAGGCCGAAGCCGGCGACCACAATGCCGAACCAGCCCCAACGTCGCGGTCGGCCAAGAATGCCGACGCAGCCGACGAAGGCCACCGAACCAGCAATCACGGCATCGACGTAGTCGGCGTTGACCTGCCAGCCCAGAAGCGTTGCGGCGATAAGTGTCGTCGAGTGCCCCAACACGAAGATGCTGATCAACTTGACGGACAGTCCGAAGGACTGGGCGACAAGGAGGACTCCCGCGACGAACGCGAGGTGGTCCCAGCCGGTGAGCATGTGGGTGATGCCGAGCTCGATGAAGCCGAACACGGATGCATCGCTCGCGTCGCCGCTGATTCCGTGCGCGTAGGCCGGGGCCGGCGCACTCACCGATACGAAGAGGAGGGCGAGCCCCAACGCGGCTGGGACCCCCGGCGTCTTCACCTTCGGCATGTCAGCGCAGCGTCGCATCGGTCGCAGGACGACCGGTCTTGTGGCTGTGGGGAACGTCGCTGCCCAAGCCGCGGTCGGTATGGTCGGCATGGAAGAGCGCCTCGTTCAGGAGGGCATGCACGTGGCTGCTACCTGCCGCGTAGTACATGAAGGTGCCTTCACGTCGTCCGGTCACCAACCCTGCTAGGCGCAGCTTGGCCAGATGCTGGCTCACCGCCGAGGGCGACGATTCGACCAGTTCGGCCAGGCAGTTGACCGAGGTCTCACCTTGGAGCAGCGCCCACAGGATACGGATCCGGGTGGGGTCCGCCAGGAGCCGGAACGCGTCGGCGGCGAGGGTGACCTGGCGTTCGTCGGGCATGGCGAAGTCTGGAAGTTCGGCGTGCATGAGATAATCATAGCGTTTGCGTATATGCGCGGACACGCGGATACTGGGCCGCATGTCAGACCACGAGCACGGGGGTGCCCCGGTGCATGGACACGACCACGCCGATGGGCTGCTCGGTAAGCTGAAGCACCTCGTCAAGCCGCACAGCCACGACGCCGCTGACTCCGTGGACAGCGAGCTGGAGGGCAGCGCTGAGGGCATCCGTGCGGTGAAGATCAGCCTGGTCGTGCTCGGACTCACGGCCGTAGCCCAACTCGGGGTCGTTTTCCTGACGAACTCGACGGCTCTGCTGGCCGACACGATCCACAACTTCTCCGACGCGTTGACCGCCCTGCCACTGTGGGTGGCCTTCGTGCTGAGCCGCCGCGCCGCCACCCGTCGCTACACCTACGGATTCGGCAGGGCGGAGGATCTGGCCGGAATCTTCATCGTCGTGATGATCGCGCTCTCGGCTCTGGTGGCGGGGTGGGAGTCGATCGACAAGCTGGTCAACGGTGCCACCGTTACCTACCCGTGGGTCGTGGCAGCCGCGGGTGTCGTCGGCTTCATCGGTAACGAGCTCGTCGCCGTCTATCGCATCAGGGTCGGGCGACGCATCGGTTCCGCAGCACTGGTCGCCGACGGTCTGCACGCGCGCACGGACGGATTTACCTCCCTGGCAGTGGTCGCGGGCGCCCTGGGCGTCCTCCTCGGCTACCCCCTGGCGGACCCCATCGTGGGCATCTTGATCACCCTCGCCATCCTCGTGGTGCTTCGAGGCGCCGCCCGGGACATCTACCGGCGCCTGATGGACGCGATCGACCCGGCGGTCACCGAAGCCGCCGAGCAGACGCTCCTGGACACCCCCGGGGTCACCGGCCTCGAGCGTGTCCGTCTGCGCTGGATCGGCCACCGGATCGTCGCCGACGCTGGCATCACCGTCGACGCAGGCCTGGGAGTCGTCGCCGCCCACGACATCGCCAACGAGGCACATCACCGACTGCTGCACGGGGTTCCCAAGCTTTCGGACGTCACGATCCACGTCAGCCCCGAACCGGCCGACGACAGCGATCACCACGACCTTCTCGACCACCATGCGTAGGGCGACGACGCAGCCACTGCGCGGCCGATGCCTCCTCTAGGCAGCCGCTCGATCAAGAAGGGGGGTTTGCGCAAGGAGTCCTGACTGGACGCTGACGATCGAGTCGAGCTGTCGCATCGAGACCAGCACCGTCGTTCGGCGTTCCTGTCCGCAACCTGACGTAGACGAGCCACCCATCGAGTTCGGAGTCGCAAGGGGCCCGGCCCTGTAGAAAAACCCGGGTGCAAAGGCCCGGTACACGGGCCCGGTACTGCCGGACAACCACACGATCATTTCCAGCGACGATGGCGAGCGGCCCCGTCCAGCGCAGGCGAGATGCCTCTACGAAACAGACAGGTGGGGCCGGTTGCGTTGAGCAACGAGCCCCACCGATGTGCCGACTGCCGGCGGTTCAGCGACCTGAACGGGGGACAGGTCGCTTACTCGGTCTCCCCGGACTCGTCGGCGTCCTGGTGGCCGGGCTCGTTGGGGTTGGCGTCGGGGCCCTGATTGGGACCGTCGTCGGCCTCCTCGGCGCCTTCAGCGCCCTCGGTTCCCTCAGCCTCGCCGGACTCGTCGGCGTCCTGGTGGCCGGGCTCGTTGGGGTTGGCGTCCGGGCCCTGGTTGGGACCGTCGGCGGCCTCCTCGGCGCCCTCGACCTCGCCGTCGCCTTCGGATTGCTGCACGATCGGGGCCGGGTCGTTGGTCGAGGCCTGGGCGGTGACTGCACCCCCGACGCCGAGTGCCGCCAAGATCGCGGCGGCGCCGGCGATTGCCGCGTTGCGCTTGAGGTTCCTCATGGTGTCTCCTCGGTGGGTGGTCGCCGGTTGCGACCTCGTGCCTTCAGAGTGCCTAGGGGTCGCTGTGAGGACGCTGAGGAATCCTGAGGACCTCCTCATCACCGCCCTCCAACCGGGCCGCTGGGTGGCACGTGTCCGCTCGGAACGGTTCGATGCTTCTTGCATCGCCGGCGGCTGACTAACGCCGGAGGGTGAACATGTCGACGAGCATCCCGTCCTGGTCGATGGCTCGGAGCACGATGCGGTCGCTGTAGACCAGCATGTCCACGAAGTGGAGTGTCGATGCGCTCACGGCGGTGAAGTCCTCGTGCCCTGTTGGTCGCAGCTTCGCACCAGCGCCGGACACGACGTAGGTCACGCCGTTGATGGCCTTCGAACGCTGGTAGTCGTGATCGTGCCCGGCAAGCACCAGAGGCACGTCGTACTTGTCGAAGAGCGGTGCCCAGAGCCGCTGCACTTCCTCGTCCGATCCGTGGTACCCGGCCGAGTAGGCGGGCTTGTGCATCGCGACGACGGTCCATGTGCCGGGTGGCTGGGGAGTCCCGAGTGTGTCTTCGAGCCATGCGGTCTGGCTGGGGTCATCGGTGTGTTCGGTGTCGAGGACGACCAACCGCAGCTGCCCGATACGCGTGGCATACCAGGTGGTGTCTCGTCCGAGAGTGCCCAGGATCTGCGTCTGTTCACCGCTGATGTAGTCATGGTTGCCCAGTACTGGCACCAGGGTGGTGCCGTTCTCGAGTAGGGCGGCGAACGGATCGGTGACGGCGTCGTCGACGAGGTCAACTTCACCGTCCTCGTAGATGAGGTCGCCCAGGAGCAGCAAGGCGTCGTAGGGTCCACCGTTTGCCTGCGCTTGCTCGGTCATCTGCTCGGCTGTCGCCTCCTCGGCGCTGTCGCCGGTCCCGGTGTCGCCGGCGACTGCGACCCGTACCAGCGGGGGTCGGGTGAGGGCTGGGACCTTGTCGCCGGTGACTGGCGACGGCAGATCCGCGGACCGGTCGAAGCCGATGAGGAGCACCGCCGCCGCGAATGCTGCCAGCGTTGCAATCATGGTGACGCCGATCAGGGTCCTTCGCCGGGTCAGCACACGGTCATGGTCGCCGAGTGGGCCTGAGAGAGCGCTGAGAACCCGTGCTGCCCGGTGGCGGGGGTTGGTCACGGCGGTTTGAGCTGTGTGGGTGGTCAGACCGGCGTGTGCGTGGCGCGGTGGCGCAGCGCGACCGCAAGTAGGGCCGCGGAGAGGACTTGAGCCACGGCCACCAGGGCGATGAGCAGGGGGCGGTGGTCGGTGTAGAGGCCGCCTGCCAGCGTCCCGCCGGCCAGGGCCGCGACGCCTTGGAACGCCGCGAAGACGCCGTAGGCGGTGGCGAGCCGGCGCTGGGGGACCAGGTCGGCCACCAGTGCCTTGACGGTCGAGTCCTGGACGCCGGTCACCGCCCCCCAGATGAGGACGCCCGCGAGGACGAGGGACCAGGTGTCGGAGAGGGCGAGCACCGGGACGGTGACGATGAGCGCCGGGAGCGTGTAGAGGATGGGGGCGCCCCAGCGGTCGTAGGCGAACCCGGTGCCCAGGGCGGCCACCGCCTCGGTCGCCATCGCGGCGGCGTAGAGGAGTGGGACCACGGCCGTCGCGACCAGTCCGGCCTCGACAAGGTGGTAGGAGATGACCCCGAACGTCATCAACCCCAGCGTGCCCAGGGCGCACGAGACGGCGAAGGCGTAGAAGTGCGCCGGCAGCGCCTGCGGCTCGACGACTGAGCTCCCGTGGGTCGACGGGCCACCCGGCCCCTCGTCCTCGTGCGGGGCCTCGAGCTCGGGTCGTGCTTCGTCCGAGTGGTGTTTGAGGGTGAGCAGCAGCAGCATGCACACCGCGCCCGGGACTGCCAGCGCCGCGAACGCGGGCCACTGGACACCGGCGAGGGCGATGACGCCGGCGACCAGGAGGGGACCGGCGAACGCCCCGACCTGGTCCAGTGCCTTGTGCACGGCGAAGCCACGGCCACGACCCACCGAGACCGCCACGCGCGCGAGCAGAGCGGACTTCGACGGGCTCCGGATGGCCTTCCCGGCGCGCTCGAGCAGGATCAGCGTCGCTGCCAGGAACAGGCCCGCACTGCCCACGAACGGCGCCACCGCCAGCAGAGGCACGCAGATCGCGGTCATCGCGTAGCCGAGGATGGTCAGCGACCAGTACCGGCCGCTCCGGTCCGCGAGCGGACCGGAGAACAACCGAAGGATCAGCGCCATCGCCTCGCCGGCGCCGGTGATGAGCCCGACGACGAGTGCGGTGGCGCCCAGGCTCCCGAGGAAGGGCCCCGCGATCGAGCGCATGCCCTCGTAGACCATGTCACCCGCGAGACTGACGGCTCCGAACGCGACGACCGTCCGCCAGGGCGACCACCTGGGCCGCCTGGGTGACTGGGGGCTTGGCGCGGATGCGTTCATCGACCCGTCTATCCCCGGGTGCGGTCGACGAGTAGCCACGCGGCCAAGCCTAGGCAGACTCGGCGCACGGAGCTGGGTTGCCCTCTTCAGTCGGCTTCTTCTGCGCCGCCGGCGTCCTTGGCGACGGTGAGGGTCTGGGGTGCACTGTCGGAGGCACTGACCTCGACGGTCACATCGAGCGGGTTGGTGTCGGTGTAGTAGAGGCCGTACTGGTTGGTGGGGAAGTGGTCGGCCTCACCCGTGTCGTCGAAGTGGATGACCCTGCTGGCTCCCGGTGCGACGGTGAAAGATGGCGGGAGCTTGGTGTAGTAGGACTCGGTGTCGGACGTCTTGGAGTCGGTGATCGTGTAGTACACCTCGAACCCGGACAGGTCGGCGCTGCCGCTGTTGGTGACCGCGATCTCGAGGTGGTCGTCCGCGGTCGCCCCGGAGGCGTCGACGTTGTTCTCGACCAGGACGCTGTCGATGGTCAGTGCCTGGGTCGTCGAAGTGTTCTTGATCGGGTTGGACTGGACCGGCAGGACCGCCGAGCTGTCGGCGGCACTTCCGCCTGCGGATGGGGTCGTGTCGCCGGCGCTGCTGGTGCTGGAGCCTCCGCATGCGGTGGCGAGTGCCAGGACGGCCACGGCCGCTACGGTTGCCAGGGCCGCTCGGGTCGCTCGGCCGGGGTGCCGGCGGGTGTGGTTCTGGTTCTGCTTCGTCATGAGTTTCCTCCGGTTGGGATGGGTTGTTGGCGGGTGAGGGTGCGGCGCAGGCCGAGGAACAGGACGGCGGCGTAGGCGAACAGCCAGCCGATGTCGTGACGGGTCTCGTTGAGGAGCCAGGGGAGGCCGTAGGGCCGGTAGCGTTCCTTGACGTCACTCATCGCGAACGCGAATCGCTCGAAGTGCTTGGCGAGCGAGGCTTCCTCGATGCCGGTCCGCACCTGCTCGTATCCGGTGAAGTGGGTGAGGACGGCGATTTCGCCGTCGTGGTTGAGCCCCAAGGCCTGGAACAGGCCCCCGGGGAGCTGGTTGTCCGCGTCGAGGGTGTCGCCGATTTGGGGGAGGACGAGGACGACCAGGAGCCAGATACCCAGTGCGATGACCAGGCCGTTGGCGGGCATCTTGGCCTTGGCGGTGGCGATGGCGCCCAGGCAGTAGAACGCGCTGAGGTAGAGCAGCGCCGCGACGCAGGCCAGCGTGAGCCGCAGGACTTGTGCGGGGTTGATCCAGTCGTTCCCGATGGTGCCGAGCGCGACGATGCCGACGACCGCGGTTGCTGCGATGAGGGTGGTGAAGATCGCTAGAGCGCCGAGGAAGGTTCCGGCGGCCAGCTCCGTGCCGGTCAACGGGCGGGACCGCAGCAGGGGGAGGGTGCGGCTGACCCGCTCGCGCGACACCGAGAGGTACCCGAGGGTGATCGCGATGATTGCCCCGATGATCTCCAGGTACTCGAATGCGCCGCGGAGCAGGGAGAGGACCGCGAGCGGCGAGGGGGCGATCCGGGTCAACCCCTGCGCTTGTGCGGCCGCACGGTAGGCGTCGTACTCCGCGAGCTGTGCGGCGTAGTCGGTGGCCCCGATGAACACGGAGAAGCCGGTGGCCACGACCAGGATGGCGAGCAGGATGATCAGTGCACGGCTTCGGACGGCGGCTCGATACTCGTGCCGGGCGACCTGCATGATGCGGTTCGTGGACTCACTCATCGGAGGCGCTCCTGGCGTAGTCGTGGCGCTGGATCCGCCAGAGCACCAGCACGAGGAGCCCAAACCCAGCGATGAGAGTGGGCACGATGGTGAGCACCGTCTCGGTGGTGGGGCTGGTGGGTGAGGTGCCGAGGATGTTTCCGGCGGCGGTCTTGTACTGCTCGACGATGGACAGTGGTTGGGCGTGCTGGGTGACTCGGAAGAACGCCTGGGAGGTGCCGGCGGGTTCGGTCAGCGGGTTGAGTGACTGTGTGGGTCGTAGCCCTGAGGTGAACTGGGGGACGACGAAGGTGATGACCAGCCACACGCCGATCGCGGAGAGCAGGGCCAGGGAGCGTCTGCGGGTGAGCAGGGCCGTCAGTATGCCGACCAGGACGAAGACCGCCAGGTAGGACCACGAGAGGACGTAGAACCCGGTGAGCCTGCCCAGGTCCGAGGGACTGAGGGTCCGGTTCACGGCGAGCAGCGCCACGATGCTGACCACGCCGCACCCCACCAGGGTCAGGGCCAGGAACCTGGTCGCAGCCAGAACCTTGCCCAGGGCGTACTGGGTGCGGGTGACCTGCCGGGTGAACAGGAGCCGACCCATCCCTTTGCTCTGGTCATCGACCATGCTCAGGTGCCCCACGACCAGTGCCAGGAGCGCCCCGATGAGCGGGATGTAGACCACCATGTTGGACAGCAGCGACAGGTTCGGCTTGAGCAGGAATGGGTTCGGTGGCGCCGGCTGTCCCGCGGCTGCCTGCAACCGGACCGCCTGGTCGAAGACCCGCACGATCGTGTGGTGGCTGGACCAGCCCAGGACCCCGGCTATGGCCGTGACGGCCAGCATCGTGATCAGCCCGACCAGGGCGACGTGTTGGCGTCGCAGCAGCAGGCTCTGCTGCGAGGCGATGGTGCCGATCATGAGGCAAGGTCCCCGACTCGGACGTAGATGTCCTCCAGCGAGGCCTCGTCGGGGAACCGTCGCATCGTTGCCTCGATGCTGTCGTTGTAGATGAGCTCGCCATGGTTGAGCACCCCGATCGTGGTGCACACCTTGGAGACCTCGTTGAGCTGGTGGGTGTTCATGAACACGGTCATGCCGAGGTCGCGGTTGAGTTGGAGCACGGTCTCGCGCAGCTGTCGCACCCCCATCGGGTCCAGGCCCGAGGTGGGCTCGTCGAGGAACAGGACGTGCGGTCGGTGCACGATGGCCTGGGCGATCCCGATCCGTTGCCGCATGCCTGTGGAGAACGTGCCCACCCGGCGCTTGGCAAGATCGGCACACCCCAGGTATTCGAGGGTTTCCCGTGCAGCGGCCCGGGCGTCGGGGACGCCGGAGAGCTTGGCGAGGAACTCCAGGTTCTCAGCGGCGCTCATGTGCCCGTACATGCGGACATCGGCCGGCAGGTAGCCGATGAGGCGGGTCACCTCGCGCCGGTCGGTGACCACGTCGTACCCGCAGATCGTTGCGGTCCCGCCCGTGGGCTCCAGCAGGGTGGTCAAGATGTTCATCGCGGTGGTCTTGCCGGCGCCGTTGTGCCCCAAGAAGCCGAAGATCTCGCCCTCCCCGATGCTCAGATCCACATCGCGCAACACCAGATCGGTGTCGTAACGGTGCTGGAGGCCCTGCAGCTCGATCACAGGTTCGCTCATGACGTTCTTCCTTACGTGCGAGTGGATGGGTGATGGTGCGTGTCTCGGAGCAAGCCGTCCGGGCGGAGAGGTGGGACCCGCTGCCAGGTGGCAACGGGCCCCACCGATGTACCGACGAACTGGCGACGCAGCGACCTAACGGGGGATCGGTCGGCTACTTGGTCTCGCCGGACTCGTCGGCGTCCTGGTGGCCGGGCTCGTTGGGGTTGACGTCCGGGCCCTGGTTCGGGCCGTCCTCGGCCTCGGCGCCCTCGGCGCCCTCGGCGCCCTCGGCGCCTTCAGCCTCGCCGGACTCGTCGGCGTCCTGGTGGCCGGGCTCGTTGGGGTTGGCGTCCGGGCCCTGGTTGGGACCGTCCTCGGCCTCCTGCGACTCCGTCTCGGTGCCCTCAGTGGCGTCGTTGACCTCGCCGTCACCGTCCGACGTCTGCACGGTCGAGGGGGCAGGGTTGGTGTCGGCCTGGGCCGCTGTGACGGCGCCGCCGAGGCCGAGAGCGGCCAGGACAGCGGCGGTCCCGACGACCGCGGCGGTTCGGTTGAGCTTCTTCATGGGACTTCCTTCCGTAGCGGTCGCGGTTGCGACCTGTAACCCAGAGTGCGCAAGGGCGACTGTGAGGGTGTTGAGGAATCCTGAGGGTGTTCTCAGCGCCGGGGCGAGAGATCGATGGTGATCGGGGACAGCTCGTGGGAGTCGACGTCCCTTCGGAGTGGTGGATCGCGCGGAGCATCGGACAACCGCCCTCACCCAGCGGTGCCTGGGCCTGTGCGCCTGTGCCGTCACTGCGGACCGGTGTGCGCATCGCAACGGGCCGGCGGCATCATCGGCGAGGCGATCGTTTCCCGCTCCAGGTGCGCACGGCTGTCGACCTCCTCGGGGTCAGCAGCAGAAATGGAGCGTTGCCGATCTGGTCGACCGACCAGATGCGCTCGCGTCGGCCTCGTGGAGAGGCGGACTGTACGTGGCTCATGTCCTCGCAGCCGCCCAGCCTCGAATCCAGGGAAGCGCCCAGACGTGTCCAGCGGTTGAAAACATCGCTGATCTTCGCGGCGACCTGATCCGCGTCACCCTGGGAGGGATAACGGCGCCAACCAGGACGGTCCCGTCGTAGCCACACTGCCAGACATGGGCGACCGAGGCGCCCCGGTTGCGTCGACGTCGCTGCTGGATCCCAGTGCCGGTAGCGACGCGGACGGCGTACCCGTCGCCGCTTCTCAGCATGTCCACAGTCGCGACCCGCCAAGATAGGTGCTGACAGGGAACGGAGGTCGGCCGGTGCGGGTACTTATGGTCGAGGACGAGGTTCGTCTCGCCGAGACGGTGCGCCGCGGACTGATCGCTGAAGGCTTCGTCGTCGACATCGTGCACGATGGCGCCGAGGGACTCGCCGAAGCGCAGGCGAGGGACTACGACGTGATCATTCTCGATATCATGCTGCCCTCGTTGAACGGCTACGACGTGTGCCGGGGACTGCGCGAGTCTGGTGTATGGACCCCGGTGCTGATGTTGACGGCCAAGGACGGGGAGTACGACCAGGTCGACGCCTTTGATCTCGGGGCGGACGACTACCTGACCAAACCGTTCTCCTTCGTTGTGCTGGTCGCCCGGCTCAGGGCACTGGTACGACGTGGTGCGCCGGAGCGTCCCACGGTCTTGAGGGTGGCGGACCTGACGCTCGACCCGGCGACGCGGGTGGTTCGGCGCGGCGAAACCGACCTCGACCTGACCCCACGGGAGTTCGGAGTGCTGCACTTCCTGATGCGCCACCCCGGCGAAGTGGTCTCGAAGCTGGAGATACTGCAGGGGGTGTGGGACGTGAACTACGAAGGCGACGAGAACGTCGTTGAGGTCTACGTGGGATACCTGCGCCGCAAGATCGACCAGCCCTTCGACCGCCAGTCGATCCAGACGGTCCGGGGCGTCGGCTACCGTCTGTCCGGCGCGGGGAGCTGAGCGGCCGATGCGAACGAGATTCCGTGGTGTGCGGTGGCGGACCACGGTGGCGGCCACCCTGGCCGTCGCGCTGTTCCTCGCCGTTGCCGCGCTGGCCTTCGCGTTCGCGCAGCGCCAGCAGCTCGAAGGGTCCATCACCGAGGCCGCACGTGGTCAGGCCGCGGATATCGGTGCGCAGGTCGCGGAGGGCGGCGCCGGCGCTGGGCTCACCACCGGTGCAGGGGATCAGTCCCTGGTGCAGATCGTCGACGCCGCTGGCAACGTGCTCGCCGCCAGCCCGTCGGTGGAGGGAGAACCACCGGTGGTGGACGCCCGACCCGAACCGGGAACCACCACCACGGTCCGTTCCCGCGCCCTGCCGATCGGGGAGGGCGAGGAGTTCGTCGTGGTCGCCCAGGGAGTCTCAGGTCCTGACGGGCCCGTGGTGGTCCTGGTCGCGCAAAGCCTCGAGCTGGTGGGACAGTCCACCGCGGTGGTGGTCAACCTGCTGCTGATCGGCTACCCCGTGGTCCTGCTGGGGGTCGCGCTTACCTCGTACTGGCTCGCGGGCAGAGCGCTCGCGCCGGTCGAGGCCATCCGTAGCCGGGTCGCGCAGGTCCAGGGAACCTCGGAGCTGGATGCGCGGGTGCCGGTGCCTGAGGGCGACGACGAGATCGCCCGGCTTGCCGTCACGATGAACGCAATGCTCGCCCGGCTCAAGACCGGCAGCGACCGCCAACGCCGATTCGTCGGAGACGCCTCGCATGAGCTGCGCAGCCCACTGGCCACCATCCGGGCCGCCCACGAGATCGCGGCGCTGCATCCCGAGAGCCGTGACTGGACCGCGACCAGCAGCGACGTGCTTGCCGAGCTCGACCGCCTCGACCGCCTGGTCGCGGACCTTCTCCTGCTGGCCCGCGCTGACGAGCACGGACTGAAGCTTCGATCTGTTGATGTCGACCTCGACGACCTGCTCACCCACGAGGCTGACCGACTCCGCAAGCTCGGACCCCTCAGCGTGACAGTCGCGGCGCCGCCTGTGCGCATCCACGGCGACCCCGTCCAACTGGCCCGGCTCCTGCGCAACCTGGCCGACAACGCCGCACGGCACGGCGAGACTCACGTCGATCTCAGCCTTCAGATCCGCGGCAGCAGTATCGAGGTCGCGGTCGAAGACGACGGACCGGGCATCCCAGAGGCCGACCGCGAACGGGTCTTCGAGCGCTTCGTGCGGCTGGACGAGAGCCGCGCGCGCGTGAGTGGCGGCACCGGCTTGGGGCTGGCGATCGCCCGCGAGATCAGCGTCGCGCATGGCGGCAGCCTCCGCGCCGAGGCCGGAGCGCAAGGTGCTCGCTTCGTCCTAACCCTCCCCTACGAGGAGCACGAGACCGGCGCTGTCGGCAGTCACGCCATCCAGTGATGCAGGGCCCGGTCAAATGGATAGAGGACCGTGTACGAACTCAGGATTGGTGGCACGGCTCCAGGCTCGTAGCAAAGCTCAGTTCCATCACCCGCCAAGCATTGCGTAGATCTCAGCGCCGTACGCGCAGGGTGGGTCACTGGTTATGCAAAGCAAAGCAAGCACGTGGAACCGGCTGGGCCACACCACTCGCTCGCGGATGCGGCACCGGGAGGGGGCGCTCCGGCTACACCCCCCCGGATTCGTCCGGCAGCCTCGATGTCGGTAATGTTCCGGTCTGAAAGGGAGTAGTCCCCAACACCCGTGTCGACATGCTGGCCCTCGGGCCCGGCGCGAGAGGCCACCTCGGTGGCGGACGAGACTTTCGACCAGTTGCAGACCCATTCAATGGACGCGCCTGGTCGAAGGGTCGTCCAGAGTCTGTGACACGCCCTCCGGCCAAGCCCGGAGAGGACTCCCAACCCATGTACGCGTTCCTGCTGAGCACCGCCGTGATCTTCGTGGCCGAACTCGGCGACAAGAGCCAACTGATGGCGATGACCTTCGCCGCCCGATACCGGGTACGTGACGTGCTCATTGGCATCACCGCCGCTACAGCCATCGTTCACCTAGCCTCAGTGGGCATCGGGTACTGGGTCGGCGACGCCTTCGCCGACCAACAGCACTGGATCTCGATAGTGGCTGGCGTCGCGTTCCTTGGCTTCGCCGCGTGGACCCTCCGCGGAGACGAGCTCACCGAGGACGAGGCAGCCAAGGCACGCTCCAGCCAGGGGGCGGCGATCCTTGCCGTCGGTGTCGCTTTCTTCCTCGCCGAACTCGGGGACAAGACGATGTTGGCCACCATCACGCTGGCGACCCAGGAGGGCTGGCTCGGGACCTGGATCGGCAGCACCGTGGGGATGGTCGCCGCCGACGCCCTCGCCATCGTCGTCGGAGCCCTGCTCGGCAAGAACCTCCCCGAACATGTCATCAAATGGGGTGCCGCCGCGCTGTTCGCCCTGTTCGGCCTGTTGCTTATCGCTGACGGTGTACGCATCCTCGTTTAGCTGGGATCCGACGGCCGCCGCGCTCGCCGGTGTCCCGTCATGGTCTCGGTGGGACGACCCCCTGGTCATCGGCGCCGGTGGCGGGCAGCGAGATCCACGGGTCGTGGTCACAGCGCGACCATGCCCAGCATCACCCCGCAACTGGGAGCCGGACCCTGCCTACCGTCGGTCATGTCCCGATTCACGACACGCCATCGGCGAACGTCCGGACAGCCAATCGTCGGGACCACCAGTGCCTCGAGGCGATGCCCCGGATGGCGTCGAGAGGTCCCCTCGGAGCATGACTTGGCGAATCTGTCGCAACTGGCGCTATTATCGCTGCATGGCGATCAAAGTGGTTGGTAGCGACTCCCTCGCTGCGGGCATCGACGAAGCCGCTGCAGGGCGGGCGGCAGCGTGCCTCTTCCGTGGCATGGGCGACGCGTCGCGGGTTGCGATCCTGCGGCACCTATTGCTGGGGGAGCACAAGGTCGCCGACCTGACCGCCCACCTGGGACTGGCTCAGTCGACGGTGTCCAAGCACCTCGCGTGCCTGCGCGACTGCGGACTGGTCGAGTCGCGGCCGGTGGGACGCTCGTCGGTGTTCTCCCTGACCCACCCGGACGCCGTTCTCAAGGTGTTCGCGGCCGCCGAGGAACTGCTTGCTGCCACCGGCGACGCGGTCACGCTCTGCCCGGTCTATGGCGAGGGAGCCGCGCAGTGAGCCCCAATCTCGAGATGCCGACCTTCACCGCCGACCCCGGCCGGCGCATGCAGCTCGGCCGCCGGGCTCAGTTGCTCGCGGCCGCCTCGGTCACCTGGAACGTCGTCGAGGCCGTCATCGCGATCACCGCGGGCCTGGTCGCCGGGTCGATCGCACTGATCGGCTTCGGGCTGGACTCGGTCGTCGAGGTCAGCAGCGGCCTGATCATCCTGTGGCAGTTCCGCCACGCCCTGCCCGAGTCGCGCGAGCGGACCGCGCTGCGGCTGATGGCGGTCTCCTTCTTCGCCCTGGCGGCCTACGTCAGCTTCGAGTCGGTGCGGGCACTGGTGACCGGCGCAGAACCCGACGCCTCGCCCGTCGGCATCGCGCTGGCGTCCCTCTCGCTCGTGGTGATGCCGTTCCTGTCCTGGGCCCAGCGGCGCACCGGACGCGAGCTCGGTTCCAACGCGGTGGTCGCCGACTCCACCCAGACGCTGCTGTGCACCTACCTGTCCGCGGTCCTGCTCGTCGGCCTGGTCCTCAACGCCACGCTCGGCTGGTCCTGGGCCGATCCCATCGCCGGGCTCGTGATCGCCGCGGTCGCGGTGAAGGAGGGCCGCGAGGCGTGGCGCGGCGAGAGCTGCTGCGCCGTACCTCCGGGCGAAGCCGCCGAGGCGGCTGTCTGCAACGACGGCTGCTGCCACGACGAGAAGCGCTGATGGGCGCGGGACACTCGCACGGGTCGCCAGCCGGTCACGCCGGTGGTCGCTACCGGACTCGCCTGGCCGGCGCGTTCGTCCTGGTCGCGGCCTTCTTCGTCATCGAACTCGTCGCCGGTGTCATCTCCGGCTCGCTGGCGCTGATCTCCGATGCCGGTCACATGGCCGCTGACGTCGTTGCGCTCGGCGCCGCGCTGGTGGCCACCAAGATCGCGACCCGGCCCGACTCGACCGGTCGCCGCACCTACGGCTCCTATCGAGCTGAGGTGTTCGCCTCCGGCCTGACCGTGCTGATCATGCTCGGTGTCTCCGTCTATGTCGTGGTGGAGGCGGTCGGTCGCATCAGCGCAGCGCCGGAAGTCACCTCGAGCGCCATGCTCGTCGTCGGCGTCATCGGTCTGGCCATCAATCTCCTCACCATGCTCCTGTTGCGCGCAGGATCGAAGGAGTCGCTCAACGTCAAGGGCGCCTACTTCGAGGTGGTCTCCGATGCGGCGGGCAGCGTCGGAGTCATCATCGCCGGGCTCCTGGTCGCCGCAACCGGCAACGGAGTCTGGGACACCATCGTCGCGCTCGGCATCGGCATCTTCGTCGCCGTCCGCGCCATCATCCTCGGCCGCCAGATCCTGGCGGTTCTTGGCCAACACATCCCGGAAGGTATGCAATTGGACGAAGTCGTGGCGGACCTTGAGGCCGTAGCCGGGGTAGCCGACATCCACGACCTCCACATCTGGACGCTGACGTCGGGGATGAACGTCGCCACCGCTCACCTCGTGGTTGACGAGGGTGTCAACCCGCAGACCGTCCTGGTCGCGGCACAGCACGCCCTGGCCGAGCGGCACCACATCGAGCACGCCACCCTTCAGGTCGAAGCCGTCAAGGGGGTGCAGTGCCATGAGCTCGGCTGGTGAGCTGCGACGGGTTCCGCCGCTCGGATGGATGGCCGTCGGCCTGGTGGTTCAGAGGCTACTTCCCGATCGCCATCGGCCCAGCCGGACGTCATTGGGGCTGGCAGTGGCCGTCCTCTCGGCCAGCCTGGGGCTGCTGGGCTGGGCCGTGACCGCCTTTAGGCGCCGGCAGACGACCGTCGATCCACTCTCACCGGAGCGCGCCAGCCAGCTCGTCAGCGACGGGCCGTTCCGGGCCACCCGGAACCCGATGTACGTGGCCATGGCGGGCGTCCTCGTGGCCAGTGCACTCGCCCGGCGCTCGACCCTCGGCTTTCTCCCCGCAGCCGGGTTCGCCCTCCGCATGACCAAGGCTCAGATCGAAGCAGAGGAGCGCGCGATGGCCGACAACTTCGGCGCGGAATGGGACCGTTACGTTGCCACCACGCCCCGGTGGCTGAGCCTCCGATCGTTCCCCAGCAGGAAGCCGACTGCATGAGAAGCCGCACCTACGTTGCCCTCACACTGACCGCGATCATCGGGCTGAGTGGCTGCGCCAACGACACCGACCGCACCGACCCGGGAAAGGACCTCACGATCGCGACTCCGACGTCCGACGTCACTCCCTCCCCGGACGACGCCGCGATGCCGCCATGGCCGCCCCCGAGCGACGTGGCCGCGCGCGTGGCAGCCGCCGGACTCGACCTGGGTCCCATGGGCACCGCCGAGCACTACCACCCCCAGCTCCGCATCGTCATCGACGGCGGCGAAGTCCCGGTTCCGCCCAACGTCGGTGTTGACCCGAGCACAGGTGCCATGTCTGCACTGCACACTCATGAAGGCGACGGAACCATCCACATCGAGGCCGACTCCGTGGGCGAGGTGTTCACGCTCGGCCAGTTCTTCACCCAGTGGGGCGTCACGCTGACCCCGGAGCAGATCGGCGGCGTCCGGGCGAAGGCGGGGCGACATGTCGTCGTCACCAGCAACGGCACCAAGGTCACCGGAGACCCGGCTGACCTCCGCCTGGAGCCCGACCAGCAGATCGTGCTCACCCTGCGATGACGGACGCCGGGAATCGACCCGTCATCGAATAGTCATCGGAAACGATGGGCAAGCGTTCCGAGACGTTCCGATACTGTTGGAGGCGTCCGATGGGGAACCTCCTCAACAACTCAGCCTTTTCTGACGAACCACCGCGGTGTGCAGCGGTGAGACGTCCGGCCGGTGGGCGGGGCTGGCATGGTCGCCGCTACGACAGGGCCATGACCACGATGATGAGCGCCGCGCTGCCGGCGACCGCCCCTGTCCACCCCGTCGACCCGATCGGCATCATGCCGCGCGGCTTGACCGACACCGATGGGGAGCGAATCGCCACCGCGATCGCTGCGGCCCGCACCGAGTCGACCCGCCGCGTCTACGCCGGCGTCTGGTCGCGATGGGAACGCTGGTGCGCCGGCCGCGGAGTGACGGTCCTGCCGAGCGACCCGCTAGCGGTGTGCGCCTACCTGACCGAGCAGGCCGCCGCCGGCCGTGCCATGGGCACCCTCGACCTCATCTGCACGGTGATCCGCCATGTCCACCTCACGTGCGACCTGCACAACCCCGCAGACGCCCTCGCCGTCCGCCAGGTGCGGCGCGGGCTTCGTCGTACCTACGGCTCAGCCCCCCGGCGTCTCGCCCGACCCCTGTCGGTGGAAGAGATCCGTCAGATCATCCACGGCATCGACCGCAGCACCCCGATCGGTGTCCGCGACGCCGCGATCATCCTGCTCGGCTACGCCTCGGCCCTGCGACGCTCCGAGCTCGTTGCCCTCACCCTGGCCGATGTCGAGGACAAGCCCGCTGGGTTCCTGCTCCACATCCGGCGGTCCAAGACGGACCCCGAAGGCCACGGCGAGGTGGTGGGCGTCGCCCACGGACAGCACGCCGCCACCGACCCCGTCGCCGCCCTCAACGCCTGGCGCGAGATCCGCGGCGCGGCCCCCGGACCGGTCTTCACCCGCATCTGGGGGAGCACCGTCAGTCTCCAGGCGCTCAGCGGACATGTTCCGGCGCGGATGCTCCGCGCTAGGGCCGAAGCCGCCGGACTCGACGGCACCCGGATCACCGCCCACTCGATGCGCGCCGGCCACGCCACCACTGCCGCTCTCGCCGGCGTCCCACTCGACCGAATCGCGGCACAGACCCGACACAAGGACCTCTCCGTCCTCCTCAACCGCTACATCCGCCCCCTCGAGGCGCTCGCGACAACCTCGAGCAAGGACCTCGGGCTGTAGTAGCCGTCGGGGCGATCGCGGCGACGATGCGCCGGGCGTCGATCTGCAGCCCCCGCAGGTTGCCTTGCGGCGCTGCTGTCAAACCTCATCACATGAATGGCCGGGTGCCCGCAGCAACTCATGGCGTGTGGCTGACCTGCAGGGACCGCGCACTCGTGGCGCGCGGCCCGCCGCAGACCCGGGGTCAGTGGCTGTGCGACGTGTGACCGTCGTCGGCGGGCTCGGCCGGAGCCTGGTTGGGCTCGTGGCCCGTGTGGTCCTCGCCTGCCGGTGCCTCGGCCGGGGCTTCAGGCGCGTTGGACGTCGAGTCCCCGCCGTGGCTGTGGCCCTCGGAATCGATGGTCGTACCGATTGCAGTCATGCCCACCCAGGTAAGTCCGGCGACTAGGAGTACGCCGGCGCCAAAAAGGCTGAACGCGTGCCGCCACCGGCCGTCGTTGTCCTTGGCAATGAACGCGGCGAACGACATCACGAGGCCGATCGGCGTCATCATCGCGGAGCGCTCAGGGAACTGGGTGAAGTGCTGGATGCCGCCGCCAACCATGCCAACGCCGAAGGAGAGCAGCAGGGAGAAGGCGACGAGGCCGAGGGCCTGTCGGGCGTTCGGTCGTTCGGTGGCGAGGATGAACTCGTTCACGATCGTGCCGAGCAGGAACACGAACGCGCCGACGATGCAGATGACGGTGTACTGAAGCGGGTCGATCGGGTAGTGGACGACGGCGCCGGCGATGAGGGCGGCGCCCATGAAATAGAGCATCGCGCCGATGTAGCGCGAGTAGAGCCCGGGAGTTCGTTTCGCGAACTCCGCCTCGTAGGCGGTCACGTCTTCGGGGGAGAGGTCATTCTGAACTGTCATGTCTGATGGTGCCTTTCAAATCTGGGTGTGTGAGAGCAGGCGGAAGCGGCGCCGGCACCGAGTGATGGTGCGGCGTGGCGCCGGTCGTCTGCTCAGCAGCGCAGAATCGACAGACGATGCAGACAGGGAGGGTCTGCGGATCGCGAGAGAACAGCGATGCGTGGGCCGATCCACCGGGGTGCGATGTACAGGATTCCCCGCGAGATGCCACGGCTCAGCGCGAGTGCAATGAGCGCGGCCATGAGGCAGAGAAGCGCCATGCACAACTCGGTGACGCTGCCGTTGTCATCGTCGGCGGGCGACTCGGAGTCTGCTGACTGTGGCGCTTTGGTCCCAGCGGGTTCGGTGTGGTGCCCGCGGTCGGCCGCTTCCGCAGCGAGCGGAAGTGCCGCATGGCCGGCATGACCTCGCTCGTGCGATGTGAGCGAGTGCATGGCGAAGACGCCGAAGATAACCGCAAAGAGGGTCGCCAGCACCAGGGCGCTGCGTTGCCTCCTGTGCCCGGTCACGCTTGAAGACCATACGGAGGCCAGGTAGCGAATTACCAAACTGAAGGCGTCAACACGCGGGAATGCGTCGAGAGTCACGGCCCAGAACGGGGGTGCTCGGTCACCGTCCTACGTGCTGGCTAGATCCGTGGGAGGGGGCCGCGCCACGACCTCGAGCCGCGGCCTCGGGCTCTGAGCCCAACCAACTACCCGGGGGGGGGTAGCGGGCTCAATCCAGGCCGTGTTCAGCAGGGGTGGGTTGGGCCCCAACCGTGGCGGCCCTGATGAATTCCGGGGTTGTGGTCGCCACTGAAGCCCATGGTCTGGGCGCAGGTGCTGACGTGGTGGCCGAAGTCGCTTGCGGCCGCCGCCGGGGTGGTCGCACCTACGGTGAGCACCCCGGCCGCCACAGCAGTTCCGATGGCAGCGAACTGAGTCATGTGCTTGAACATTTGTATCGCCTCAATTTCGTTTCATGCGTGCGCCGGGTGCGCCCTACGTGATGGTTTCGGTAGGGGAGTGCCGGCGATGCTGCGTAGCAGCACGGTCGCGGTGAGGAGGAGGACGGCTATCCATCCGAGTCCGAGCGTGAGGGAGGCGGCCTCGTCGAAGCCGCTGGTGAGTGCGCCGTCGATCATCACCCTGGTTCCGCCGTACCCGGGCAGCCAGTGTGCCCAGGACGCGGGTTCGCCGCGCAGCATCGGGCTCTGGCCGATGCCCAGATCGAGAAACGGTATGAGAAAGGCCATGAAGGTGCCGCTGACCCGACCGAAGACCGGGCCGAGCACGACGCCGATCAGGGCGTAGGTGACGGCGAGCAGGGCGACGCCGCCGATGTAGACGCCCCAGTTGCGGGCGTCGAACACAGTGGCGGTGACCGCGAGTGAGACCGCGGTGGCGATGGCGGCGGCGGTGAGCACCATGGTGAGCCGGGTGGCCAGCAGCACGGACGGGCGTTGTCCTGCCAAGGCGAGGCGACGGTCGGCGGCGCGGGCGTCGAGGACGACGAAGACGCCGACCAGGGCGGCCAACGATGCGATGGCCACCGGTGCCATGGTGCCGCCGTGCATCTCGACCGGGTCGACCATGGACGTGATCTTGGCGCCGGCCTCACGGAGTACGACCGGGGTGTGCCCGTGTGGGGTGACCGCGTCGGACAGGAGGATGAAGACTGCCGGGACGATCGCGAGCAGGAGCCACAGCACCGGGGTACGCCGCCAGTCGTGCCAGCCCATGCGCAGGCTCGTGAGCAGTTGGCCGACCCGCCCCGTGCGGCTTGCCCGTCGGGTGCGCCCCGTGGTTGTGGTGCTGGCAATGACCCACAGGGCGAGAGCAAGTGCGGTGATCACCCATCCGAGCGACACCGCGAGCTCTTCGGGTCCACCGTGTCCCGAGGGCAGGGCCACCGTCCACAGCGAGATGAAGTGGGTGGGCAGCAGTCGCAGCACAGCGGACTCTGAGCCGCTGAGGGTGGGGCCGAAGAAGGCGTCGAGGATCCAGATGAACATCAGGATCACGGTGCCGTTGACCGCGTTCGGGACGAGCGCACCCACCACCGCCCCGAGTCCGAGGTAGACCACTGCGAACATGACTGTGCCGGTGGCGACCCGCCACGGGTCGTCGACCGGTCCTCGGGCGGTGAGTGCGAGCACCGCTACCAGGGTGGCCATCAGGGCCAGGACGGCGCCGGCCGTCAGCCGAGCGGTCGCCAGCCGCAGCCGTGCCAGTCCGGCGAGCGCGAGCCGGCGGTCGGTGGTGCGAGCGGTCGAGATCTGGAAGTACATCGCGACCGCAGACAGGAAGGCGGCCGCCCATCCTGCGGTGACGGTTTCGACGGCGGGGCCGCCTCCGGTGCCGCCCAGCAGCCGGGCGGCGTCAGCCATGGGCGGGGCCGCGACCACGACGAAGACGACGGGGATGACGGCGAGCAGGACCAGGTTGGGACCGTTCCTGGTGTAGTCGGCCAGGAAGCGTCGGACAAGCAGAGCGGTGGTGGTCATCGCGGCCACGCCTTGCCATCGCGGATCTCGACGATCCGGTCGAACCGCGCCTCGTCGACGACGAAGTGGCTGACGATCAGGACCGTGCGACCGGCGACGCGCCGCTCGTCCACTAGGTCCCAGAACTTCAGGTAGGTGTCCCAGTCGAACCCGGCGTACGGCTCGTCCAGAAGCAGCAGCGCCGGATCGGGCAGCAGCGCCAGACCCAGGTTGAGCTTGGCCAGAGTGCCGCCCGAGAGTCGCTCCGCCCGGGTCTCTGCGAAGCGCTCGAAACCCAGCGAGTCGTAGATGGCCGCCCTGCTCTCCCGCTCATGTTGAGTGGTCATACCGTAGGCGTGGCCGAACAGCTCGAAGTGCTCGTCGCAGGTCAGTCGCGGGTAGACCAACGGCTCCTGGGGGCAGTAGCCGACCAGGCCGCTCCTGGTGAGGGTGCCTGCGTCGGCCCGCAGGTCTCCCACCAGGATCCTCATCAGTGTTGACTTCCCGGACCCGTTCTCACCGACGAGGCCGACGACCTCGCCTTGCCCGAGGGTGATGTCGGCCCCGGTAAGAACCTGAACGCGGTTTCGGGGTGACCATAGGTTGCGTCGGTAGGACTTCTCGATCCCTCGTGCGGTGAGAACTGACCCCTCGTGAGTGGCACCCTTCGGCTCGGCTGCCAGGGTTTCGGCTTGGTCGGGCGCCGCTACCTTGATGCTGAACAGACGTTGCATCGTCATCACTTCTTCGAGGGGCCATCTCGCCGGGACTGAGGAGCCCGTTGAGTACCTACTTGTGGTTGTGGCCGCCGGGCATCATGAACATCATCGCGGCCATCATCGCCACGCAACCCAGAGCCCACAGCACTGCACCGGAGCCCGCTGCTCCTGTGGCCAGCAACAGCACCACGATCACCACCATCGGGATGCAGCAGATCATCATCATCCATCGGTGTGCCCCGTGTGCTCCTTGACTGGATTCGGGTGAGTGGGTGTGTCCGGTCTCCGGGGTAGCTGTCGGTGACGGGTCGTGGAACGGACGGCGGGGGCCGGGGGTCGGGGTGGTCATGATGTCCTCTCCTTCAGTGATGTCGGCACGTGGCCGAGCCGGGCGTAGAGCGGGCAGTGCCCGAGCGCGCCGGTGACGACCAGGTCGAGGCCGGCGAGCACGAGGAGCAACTCGAGGACGACCACGAGCGCACCCGAGGCTGACGTGAGCAGGGCGACTCCGGCAACCGCGGCGAAACCTCCGACCACGATTCGTGCGATTCTCTCGGCCGGCGTGATGTTGACCTTCCAACTCCTTGCCATGACTCTCAGCTCCTTCCCCGACCCGGCGTGTCCGGGTCCTTGCACTTCTGAGCGTCGTCCCTGGGGGTCAAGATCGCTCTGGCTGTTCCGTGAAGGTTCTTTGAAGATCCCGCCGGGGTGTTGGGGTACGCGGCGCGTCGTTTCGGGAGGTGGGGGTTGGCCTGAGCTGTCAGTCGTGGTGTTCGTCGTGGTCGGGATCGACCTGCTCGGTGGGTACGGGTGCTGGCTGTGGGTCGGCGTCACTGATGGCGGGACCGATGACGAGGGCCGAGAGCGAGAACATCAGCGCGAACACGGCCAGCGCGAGGGCGGGTGCTTTCCACGTGCCGAATCGTCGGTACAGGCGCCGGAGCAGGGGGAGGGAGAAGACCAGGCCCAGCACGGCAAACGCCACGTTGCCGGTGACGCCGGTCACCAGCACCGCACCTCCGAGCAGTCCCACGTGGTGCAGTAGGTGGGGGAGCAGGCCCATGATGCCGCCGACGAGCGCGGTCACCGCGCTCCAGGCGGCGGCCAGGACACCACGGTGTGGGGGCTGCTCGCCGACGGCGGGCTCTTCGTGACGAAGGCCCTTGACCGCGTCGGCCGATGTCGCAGGGTGATGGTCGGACACGGTCACTCCCGGGCCTGGTAGGAAAGCGTGGTCATCATGCCGGTCTCCGCGTGGTAGATGTTGTGGCAGTGGGCCGCCCACTGGCCGGGGTTGTCGGCCTGCAGGTCCACGTCCAGGGTCTCCATGGGGCGGACGATGACCGTGTCCTTGCGAGCCCCTCCCTTGGCCAAGGCGAAGGTGTGCCCGTGTACGTGCATGGGGTGGAACATCATCGACTGGTTGACGAATCGCAGCCGGACCCGCTCCCCCTGGACCAGCGGCAGGGGTTCGGCGTCGGGGAACGTCTTGCCGTTGATGGTCCACCGGTACGGCGCCATGGTCCCCGCAAGGACGAGGTTGTGACGTCGGTCGATCGACCGCCGGTCCAAGCGGGCGGACTCCGCCGCCGACAGGCCGGTGCCGAGCAGCACCTGGCCCGACAGCTCGCGAACCTTCACGCCCGCGACAGGGGGGCGCCCAGTCCCGGTGCGGATCACCGCGAGCCCCTGGCCCTGTTTTCCCTCCGCCGAGGCGACCAGGGGAAACACTCCCTCGCCCAGCGTGAGGGTCACGTCGAAACGCTCGCCCATCCCGATCAGCAGCGCGTCGGTGAGCACCGGCGCGACCGGGAAGCCGTCGCTGTGCGTGACGGTCATCCGGTGTCCACCAACGGCGACCCGGAACGCGGTGTCTGAGCCGGCGTTGACGAACCGGATCCGGACCCGTTGACCCGGCTTCGCCGACAGTGTGACTGGATCAGTGGGGGTCCGTCCGTTGAGAAGGTAGTGCGGGTAGACGATGTCACCCGCACTACCCAGCAGCGGGGACTGCATGCCGCCCATCTCGCCCATCATCGACCCGCCCATCATCGAGCCGTGGTCCATCCCCTCCATGTCGCCCATGGATCCGTCGCTGCCACTGACCTGCTGCAGTTTGGTGAGGATCTGGTCGGGGGTGCGGCCGGTGCCATCGACCCAGTCGTCGAGGACGACGATCCACTCGTCGTCGTAGCCGCCGGGCTCTGCGGGGTCGTCGACGATCAGGACGCCGTACAGGCCCCGGTCCAGCTGGACGCCGGAGTGCGGGTGGTAGAAGTACGTGCCTGGGTGCGGGGCGGTGAACTCGTAGTCGAACGATTTGCCGGCTGGGATGGGGTCCTGGGTCAGGTGCGGGACGCCGTCCATGTCGTTGCGCAACGCGAGGCCGTGCCAGTGCACGCTCGTCTCGACCGGAAGCTGGTTGTCGACCGTGACGCGCAGCAGGTCGCCGGCGCGCGCTCGAAGCATCGGCCCTGGGACCTGCTCGCCGTAGGCCCAGGTGTCGACGGTCCGGGCCCCGAGGTCGACCGTGACCGGCCGGGGGGTCAGTCGCGCCGAGACGACCCGACGACCCGGGACGCGGCGGGATAGTTCGGCGGCCGCCACGGCGGGGGAGCCGGGCCGGACCAGCGTGAGCGTTCTGGCTCTGTCGCTGCAGGCGGACAGGCTGCCCACGGCAGCGACGCTGGCCAGGCCGGCGGCGGCCTGGACGAGCGTGCGGCGCGAGACGGATGGCAAGGTGGAGCCCTTCATAGAAATGGTGCCTGGCGGAAAGTCAGTGGCGCAAGGGTGAGCGGTGGGCTGCGCGGAGCACCTCGGCGCGGGCCAGGTACTCGGTCTCGTCGATCTCGCCGCGGGCGAACCGCTCCCCGAGGGTGTCCAGGGGGTCGCGGTGTGCTGGCCGGGTGTCGCCTGAGCGGGTGTCGCGGAAGAGCACCACGACCGCCCACACCACCAAGCCCCAGAATGCGACCATGCCGAGCAGCATCACCAGCCAACCGCCCCAGCCCAGCCCGTCGTGGTTCCAGCCCATCATGGTCCTCAGCTCCTTCGTGTCTTTGGCCTTCACTGTCGGTGCCGCACCCGCGCCCTCCGGTCACCATTCGATGAAGGTTCACTGAAGATCGGCGCTCGGCACCGTCCGCTCGCACAGCTCGAGGCATGAGGGCTGTCACGATGGGCGGCATGGACAATGACGCCGGCCCCACCGCCCCCGGTCCGGCTGCGGGCACACCCAAGTCGCCCTCCGGGCTGCGGGCGCTCGTGGTCGAGGACGAGACCAGCCTCGCCGGAGTCCTGGGCAGCTATTTGGAGCGCGACGGATTCGAGACCACTCTCATCCACGACGGGCTGCAGGCGGTCCTCATTGCCCGTGACGTCGACCCCGACGTAATCGTCCTGGACCTGGGGCTGCCGACGCTGGACGGGATCGAGGTCTGCCGGCAGATCCGCACGTTCAGTGACGCGTACGTCGTGGTGCTGACTGCCCGCAGCGAAGAGGTGGACACCCTCATCGGCCTGTCGGTCGGCGCCGACGACTACATGACAAAGCCGTTCAGTCCCCGCGAGCTGATGGCCCGCATCCAGGCGATGCTGCGCCGGCCCCGGACACCGAGGGAGGCGGAGGATCAGCACCATGATCTGAGGTTCGCAGAGCTGAAGGTGGACGTGCAGGGCCGCGACGTGTGGCTCGGCGGTGAGCCGGTCGCGCTCACCCGCACCGAGTTCGACCTGCTCGCGGCACTGGCGCAGCGTCCCCGGATGGCTTTCAGCCGGCGTCAACTCATCGACCACGTGTGGGGTCAGACGTGGGTGGGGGATGAGCATCTCGTCGATGTCCACATCGGCCACCTGCGTCGTAAGCTCGGCGACGATGCTGCTGTGGGCCGGTTCGTGCGCACGGTCCGAGGTATCGGCTACCGGATGGGCTCCGGCGCATGACCCGGGGTCCGGCGGGGCGGGGCCCGCGGTTCTCCACCCGGCTGCTCCTCGCACAATCCCTTGTCCTGGTCGCCGGAGCTCTGACCATCTGGCTGGTCGCCTCCGCGGTCGGGCCCAGCATCTTTCACGAGCACCTCGATCGCGCCGGCGACACGCACAGCACGGAGGAAACCCAACACCTCGAGGAGGCCTTCGCCTCGGCCATGCTGGTGTCGGTGGGCGTCGCGCTGGTCGCCGCGGTCGCTGCGGCACTCGCGGTGTCGTGGTACTTCAGCCGCCGCATCCAACGCTCGATCGGCAACGTCGCCGCGGCTTCGTCCCAGATCGCCGCGGGCCGCTATGACACGTACGTCGACGACCCGGGTCTGGGCGCCGAGTTCGCTACCCTCGCGGCCACGTACAACCGTCTGGCCGGTCGACTAGAGGCCACTGAATCCACGCGACGTCAGATGCTCGCCGACCTCGCTCACGAGATGCGCACACCCCTGGCGACCATCGACGCCCACCTCGAGGCGCTCGAGGACGGAGTACGCCATCTCGACTCCGACACCGTCACGGTGCTGCGTTCCTCGACCCACCGGTTGCGGCGGCTCGCCGAAGACATCGGAGCGGTCTCGCACGCCGAGGAAGGAGACCTGCGCCTCGATCCTCGTTCCGTGGATGCGACCGAGGTCGCTGCCACGGCCGTGGACGCGGCTCGCGATCGCTACGAGGCCAAGGGTGTCCGGTTCGACGTCGACCTGCACCCAGCGGGCCGGGTCGATGTCGACCCCGACCGGATCGGACAAGTGCTGGGCAACCTGATCGACAACGCGCTCCGTCACACCCCGGCTGGCGGCCGCGTCACGGTGTCCTGCCGGCGGGTGGACGACTGGGTCGAGTACGCCGTGGCCGACACCGGCGACGGTATCGCCGCAGAACACCTGCCCCACCTCTTCGACCGGTTCTACCGCGTCGACACGGCCCGCGACCGCCACCACGGCGGCTCCGGCATCGGACTGGCCATCGCCAAGGCCCTCATCGAGGCCCACCGCGGCGGCATCTCCGCCACCAGTGCCGGACCCGGACACGGCAGCACCTTCACCGTCCGCATCCCCGCAGCCTGACGGCAGGCGAGGGACTTTGGTCCCAAGGCACCTTCACCGAACCTTCACCGAAACCTCGGCTGAACGACGAGACGGATCGCCGAGTCTCAGGGGGAACCCGTGACGCAGGCACGCTGCGACGCGTCCCCCACCTGTCAGGAGCTTCCGCCCATGAACCAGACCGCCGCGCGCAGCGCAGACCCGACCTCGCGTCCCAGCGGCCGACCACGTGGACGCCGAAAGTTCATGCTATTTCTCGCCACGCCACTGGCAGGCCTGCTGGCTGCCGCCATCGGCGTCATCGCGCTCACTGGACCGGACGAAGAGACGGCCGACACCGTGCCCACCGCCCACACCGGAATGGTGACCGGAACTGTGTGGGTCGCGAACGAGGAAGGCGGCACCCTCACCGCCATCGACGCAGCCACCCACCAGGTGGCCACCACCCTGGACGGCATCGAGGGCCCGCACAACGTGCAGATGGGGCCGGACGGGGCGAGCTTGTGGACAGTCAGCGGCCATGACTCGTTCGCCGCGATGCTCGACACCACCTCCCTGGAGGTCCACGGTGCTGTGCCCACCGGGGGATCCCCGGCCCACATCGTGGTCACCCCAGATGGAGCGACCGCCTACACCACCAATGCCGAGGACAGGACCGTCACCGCCATCGACACCGCAACCATGCGTCGGGTCGCGACGATCCCCGCCGGGGCCGGACCCCACGGACTCCGCCCGAGTCCGGACGGACGCTGGATCTACGTAGCGAACGTGTCCGGCACCACCTTGAGTGTCATCGACACCACCACCAACACGCTGGTGGACGACATAGCTGTGGGCCGAGGCCCTGCGCAGGTCGCGTTCTCTCCGGACGGCCGTTTCGTCTACGTCTCCCTCAACGGTGAGGACGCTGTCGCCAAGGTCGACGTCGCCCGCCGACGCCTGGTCGGCAAGATCAAGGTCGGCGACGGTCCGATCCAGACGTTCGTCACCCCCGACAACCGCTTCCTGCTCGTGGCCAACCAGGGAGACGAAACGGCGCCGGGAACCACCGTGTCGTTCATCGACATCGGGTCGTTCACGCTCACCGAGAACGTGGACACCGGCCAAGGCGCCCATGGGATTGTCGTCGAGCCCTCGGGGAAGCATGCCTACGTCACCAACCTGTATGGCAACGACGTTGCCGTGATCGACCTCGCAACCCTCACCGTGGTGGCCAGGATCCCGGTCGGAGGGAAGCCGAACGGCATCAGCTACTCACCCCTCACCGTGGAGCCAGCGCCCACCACGATGCTCCGCCTCCCAGACGGAACCGCCGGGGAACCAGCGCAGCACTCGGACGACGAAGGTCATGACGGCGACACCCACTGACCCACCGCGACCGCGGACTCCCGGTGGCGGAGCCGGCGACATGAAGGTTCGGTGAAGGTATTCCGCCACTACTTGCGCTGATACCCCCTAGGGGTATTATGATTTGTGACGAACAGCGGCAGTCAGACATGACTCTCAAGGAGGCCGGCGATGCACACGGAGCCTGGCTACATCACCGAGAAAAAGGCCATTCAGACCCGTCTGCGACGCGTCGAGGGGCAAGTCCGCGGGATCCAGCGCCTGGTGGATGAAGACACCTACTGCATTGACATCCTCACCCAGATCGCAGCTGCCACCAAGGCCCTCGAGAGCGTGGCACTGCTGCTGCTTGACCAGCATCTGAAGCACTGCCTCACGCACGTCGAAGGCCCCGAGGACACGCGACGCAAGCTCACCGAGGCATCCGAGGCCATTGCCCGGCTTGTCCGCTCCTGACCCAGCAGCACCCGACCTAAGGAAGTCCGATGACCGAGACCACCGAGACCAATGACCAGGCCCGCAGCCAGCCGCTGCTGGCAGACCAGAGCGCCGACGCCGGCAGCTGCGGATGTGGCGGTTGCGGTTGCGGTGCTGCTGACACCGGCTCGGCCACCACGTCCGCGGCGTCCAAGGCGATCGACGTGGAGAACACCACGACCACCCACAGCTACGCCGTCTCCGGAATGACCTGCGGCCACTGCGCCGGAGCCGTCACCAGCGAGCTCAAGTCCCTCGCTGGCGTCACCGATGTGCAGATCGAGCTCGTCGCCGGCGGCATCTCGACGGTGACAGTCGTGAGCGTTACCACCCTGGACGACACCCATGTCACGGGCGCTCTCGAGGAGGCTGGCGACTACCAACTCGCTCAGCGATAGCCCACCGGCAGACCACCGCAACCCGCCGCAATACACGGCTGTGCGAGGAGATGAACTCGGATGACGACGCCCACCACCACCCCAGATCAGTCCAGCCGTGAGCTGGATCTGAGCATCGGTGGGATGACCTGTGCCTCCTGCGCGGCTCGGATCGAGAAGAAGCTGAACAGGCTGGACGGGGTCACTGCCACGGTCAACTATGCCACCGAGAAGGCAAAGGTCAGCTACCCAGCCACGCTCACCCCCGATGACCTCGTGGGGGTGGTCGAGGCCACCGGCTACACCGCAACCGTGCCGCCTCCGGCGTACAGCGACGGGGAACCACCGACTGCCACCGCGTCGGACGACCGGGACATCGAGGCCGCGGGCTGGTGGCAGCGACTGGTCATCTCAGCGGTGCTGACCGTGCCGGTGCTGGCCTTGTCGATGATCCCGGCGGTGCAGTTCGACAACTGGCAGTGGATCTCCCTGACCCTGGCCTCACCAGTCGTGGTCTGGGGTGCTTGGCCGTTCCACCGCGCCGCCGTGACCAACGCCCGGCATGGCGCAGCCACCATGGACACCCTGATCTCGGTCGGAGTCTCCGCCGCCTGGCTGTGGTCGCTGTGGGCGCTGCTGTTCACCCACGCCGGGATGACCGGAATGCGGATGCCGTTCGACCTCTTCCCCGATGCAGACGCGGGCGTCCACATCTACCTCGAAGTCGCCGCGGCCGTCACCACCTTCATCATCGCCGGCCGCTACTTCGAGGCCCGCGCCAAGCGACAGTCCGGCGCGGCGCTGCGAGCGCTGCTCGACATGGGCGCCAAGGATGTCGCGGTCCTCCGGGACGGGGGAGAGGTGCGCATCCCCGCGCACCAGCTCGCCGTCGGCGACCGGTTCGTCGTACGCCCGGGGGAGAAGGTCGCCACCGACGGAGTCGTCGAGGCGGGTACCTCTGCCGTCGACGCCTCCATGCTCACGGGAGAACCAGTCCCGGTCGAAGTCGGCCCTGGTGATCCGGTCGTGGGTGCCACCATCAACGCCGGCGGTCGACTGGTCGTCGCTGCCACCCGGGTCGGAGCCGACACCCAGCTGGCTCAGATGGCCCGACTCGTCGAGGACGCCCAGAACGGCAAGGCGCAGGTCCAACGCCTCGCCGACCGGGTCTCGGCGGTCTTCGTGCCCGTCGTCATCGGCCTGTCCCTGCTGACGCTGGCTGGCTGGCTGTTGACCGGACACAGCGTGACCGCGGCTTTCACCGCCGCAGTAGCGGTGCTCATCATCGCCTGCCCGTGCGCCCTGGGGCTGGCCACACCGACCGCCCTGCTGGTGGGGACCGGTCGTGGCGCCCAGCTCGGCGTGTTGATCAAGGGCCCCGAGGTCCTCGAGTCCACCCGGGTGGTCGACACCATCGTGCTCGACAAGACCGGCACCGTGACCACCGGGAGGATGGAACTGGCCGAGGCCATCCCCGCCGACGGCGTCGACGCCGAGAACCTGCTCCGGCTGGTCGGGGCTGTGGAGCACGCCTCGGAACACCCGGTTGGTCAGGCGATCGCAGCCGGCGCCCGCGCCCGACTCGGGGAACGGCTGCCCGACGTCGAGGGGTTCGCCTCAACCCAGGGCCTCGGGGTTGCGGGCGTCGTGGACGGCCACGCCGTCGTGGCCGGACGGCCGGGCTGGCTCGCCCAGGAGTGGAGCCAACCCCTCGATGCGCACCTCATTGAGGCGGTCCAGATCGCGGAGCAGCAGGGCCGGACCGTGATTGCCATCGGGTGGGACGGCGCCGCCCGTGGCGTGGTGGTCGTCTCCGACACGATCAAGCCCACCAGCGCCCAGGCCGTCGCCGAGCTCAAGCAGCTCGGGTTGCGCCCGGTGCTGCTCACTGGCGACAACGAACGCGCCGCCCGCGCCGTCGCCGCGGCAGTCGGCATCGACGAGGTGATCGCCGAAGTTCTCCCGGCGGAAAAGGTCGCTGTCGTCGAACGTCTCCAGCGCGAGGGCCGCACCGTGGCGATGGTCGGCGACGGCGTCAACGATGCCGCCGCACTGGCCACGTCTGACCTCGGCATCGCCATGGGCACCGGCACCGACGTGGCCATCGAGGCTTCTGACCTCACACTGGTGCGTGGCGATCTGCGCGCGGCCGTCGACGCGATCAGACTCTCGCGCCGTACCTTGCGGACCATCAAGGGCAACCTGTTCTGGGCCTTCGCCTACAACGTGGCCGCTCTTCCCCTCGCCGCACTCGGGTTGCTCAACCCACTCATCGCCGGCGCTGCGATGGCGTTCTCTTCGGTGTTCGTGGTGTCCAACAGCCTGAGGCTGCGCCGGTTCCAGGCCGTCTCCACATCCTCCTCATCTCATCCGGACGCAGGGCAGGACCACGCGGTGACCCGCGTTTCTTCCAGGAAGGCAGAGCGATGACCACGCATTCACACTCCGACGGCCAACACGATCCCGGGCATCAGGGTGGCGAGAGCAACGGCATCGCCACCACCGTCCTGGAGGTCTCGGGAGTCCAATGGGCCAGCAGCAAGAACGTGGCCGAGGCCGTTCTGGCCCGGCGGCCCGGTGTCCTTTCGGTCGATGCCAACCCGGTCTCGCAGACCGCCACTGTCACCTACGACCGCAACCGCACGAACCTGAGCGAGCTGCGGGCGTGGGTACGTCAGTGCGGCTTCCACTGCGCCGGCCAGTCGGTCCCGCAGCACGTGTGCGACCCGATGACCGAGCCGAGGTCCGCGACTGGACACGACGGCCACATCACCCAAGACGCGCACGCGGGGCACCCGACGGCACCCGCGTCTCCGGTGAGCTCGCCGCACGACGCGATGGGCCACGGCGGGCACGGGTCCATGTCGATGGCCGACATGGTCCGCGACATGCGCAACCGGCTCCTCGTTGCTGCGCTGCTCTCCGTGCCCATTCTGTTGTGGTCACCGATCGGCCGGGAGGTGTTGGGTTTCGAGACCGTCGCGCCGTTCGGCCTACGCGACGACGTGTTCAGCCTGTTGCTGTCACTGCCGGTGGTGTTCTACTCGGCCTGGATCTTCTTCGACGGGGCCTGGCGGGCGCTGCGCGCTCGCACGCTCGACATGATGGTGCTGGTTGCCGTCGCCGTGGGGGCCGGCTGGCTCTACTCGCTCGGGGTCACCCTCACCGGTGGCGGTGAGGTGTTCTACGAGGCGGCCACGGTGCTGACCGCGTTCGTGCTGCTCGGGCACTGGTTCGAGATGCGCGCCCGTGGCGGCGCCAACGACGCCATCCGAACCCTCCTTGATCTGGCGCCTCCGCAGGGTCTCGTCATCCGCGACGGCGAACCGGTCGAGGTGTCCACAGCGGAGGTCGTCGTCGGGGACCTGCTCCTGGTGCGCCCGGGCGCCAAGATCGCGACCGACGGGGTCGTGGAGGAAGGTGACTCCGACGTCGACGAGGCGTTGGTCACCGGCGAGAGCCTCCCGGTGCACAAGTCACCTGGCGACCCGGTCATCGGGGCCACCGTCAACACCACCGGCACCCTCCGCGTCCGTGCCACCAAGGTCGGCGCGGACACTGCCCTGGCCCAGATCGTCGCGCTCGTGCAGCAGGCGCAGAACTCCAAGGCCCCCGGACAGCGACTCGCGGACAAAGCCGCGTTCTGGCTCGTCCTTGTCGCCCTAATCGGCGGGGCCGGAACCTTCTTGGTCTGGCTGGCGGCGGGCGCGAGCGTGCAGACCGCGCTGCTGTTCGCGATCACCGTTGTCGTCATCACCTGCCCCGACGCGCTGGGCCTGGCCACGCCGACCGCGATCATGGTCGGTTCCGGGCTCGGTGCCAAGCGGGGCATCCTGTTCAAGAACGCCACCGCGATCGAGACATCGGCCCGGATCGACACCGTGGTGATGGACAAGACCGGCACCCTCACCAAAGGCGAACCCGAGGTCACCGACGTCGTCCTCGCCCCCGGCGTCGACGAACAACGAGCCCTCGCCCTGGCCAGTGCCCTCGAACGCGAGTCCGAGCACCCACTCGCTCAGGCAGTCGTGCGTCACGTCGACGCGACAGACGCCCCACGCCTGCGCGCCACCGGCTTCCGCAACGTCACCGGCATCGGGGCGCTCGCCGAGGTCGACGGACACAAGGTCGCGATCGGCAACCGACGGCTCATGGAATCAGAGGACATCGCGGTCGGCGACCTCGGAGCGCAGCGCGACGAAATCGCCTCAGGCGGACGCACCGCGGTGTTCGTCGCCGTCGACGGCAACGTGGTCGCCGTGATCGGGATGGCCGACGCGGTCCGCGAGACCTCCGCCGCCGCAGTCACGGCCATGCACAAGGCCGGCATCCGGGTCGTCATGCTCACCGGCGACAACCACGCGACCGCCGAGCGGATCGCGGAGGAACTCGGAATCGACACCGTCATTGCCGAGGTGCTGCCCGAGGACAAGGCACGTCACGTCCAGCAGCTGCAAGACGAAGGACGCGTCGTCGCGATGGTCGGCGACGGCGTCAACGACTCGCCCTCGCTGGTGCAGGCCGACGTCGGTATCGCCGTTGGCGCCGGCACCGACGTCGCCATCGAGGCCGCCGATGTCGTCCTCATGCGCTCCGACCCGCTCGACGTGCCGGTGGCACTGACGATCGGACGGGGCACGCTGCGCAAGATGCGACAGAACCTCGGGTGGGCAGTGGGCTACAACGCAATCGCGTTGCCGATCGCCGCCGGCGTCTTCGAGCCCGCGTTCGGCCTGGTGCTGCGGCCCGAGATCGCCGCGCTGTCAATGTCCGGGTCGAGCTTCCTGGTTGCCGTGAATGCCTTGATGCTCAAGCGCCTACCGCTGCCCACGCAGCCCGCTGACCCCGAACCAGTTCAGGCTGACAGCCTGCAGCCAGCGCACTAGGTCCCCCAAGGGCCCTCGTGGTCAACTCCAGGAGCACGTGCATTCGATGGGAGACGCGGCAGTCGAGCACCTCCGCGCGCAGCACCGCCAGGGCAGTGATGGCCCTCTCGAGGGGTCGCTCGAGGACCGTCCGATCTGAGTCAGACCGCCGACTGACTAGGGCCGGTTTCTTGATCGAACCTTCACGGCAGGAATGCACACCCGATACCTGCAGCCGGTTGCCTGAGTAAGTACGCAAGCGAGGCATTGCCATTGCGCGGTTGCCTGCTCGATCGCCGTGACCGGAGGAGAAGTCCGATGAACGTCAATGACGCACTCGTCATCTTGGCCGCACTGATTCTCACCAGCGTGCTCGCGTGGTTCTTCTTCGGCCCAAGAAGGACCAGCCACGCGCAGCTCGAGGACGGGTTCCAGGTGGTTCGAGTGACGGTGAAGGGCGGCTACCACCCTGACCTGCTCGAGGTGCGACCAGGTACCCCAGTGCGGATGGTGTTTGACCGCCAGGAATCCGGCGACTGCTCCTCGCGGGTCGTCATGCCGGAGTTCAAGGTCAACGAGCTGTTGCCGGCACATGCCACGACTGCCGTGGAGTTCACTCCGACGGAGGAGGGGACTTACCGCTTCGCCTGCGGGATGAACATGATCAGCGGGACGCTTCGCGTTGCCGGGGGAGACGATTCGGGACAGACCCCGACCACTGACGACAACCTGGGTCGCGACCACTCTCAAACGAACCGCGACAGTAACAAGTCACCGGTGGTGACCGACACAAACGATTCTGTGTCTCCAGACGGTCGCGAGGGTGAGGACCCGGAGGCCGCCGAGCGTGCCGCGGAGATCTCGGATCTGTCCCGTCGGGTGATCGTGGGAGCGGTCCTCAGCGCCCCGGTGCTCTTCGCCGTCATGCTGACCGAGTTCTTCGCTGTGACCTGGATGCCCGAGCTCCTGATGAACAGGTGGTTCCAGTTGGCCCTGATCGCGCCCGTCATGGTGTACACGGGCTGGCCGATCCACCGCACAGGTTGGTTGGCTCTCAGCCACCGGACCGCGGACATGAACTCCCTCATCACCCTCGGAACGGTCGCAGCCTTCGGCTACAGCCTGGTCGTGACTGTCGCCCCCGGCTTGCTCCCGCAAGACGTGCGCGAGGTGTACTACGAGGCAGTCGGGGTGATCATCACGCTGATCCTGCTCGGCCGCCTGCTCGAGACCCGAGCAAAGGCAGGCACGGGTGAAGCGATCCGCACCCTCATTGGTCTGCAGCCGCGCACGGCTCGCGTCGTGCGTGATGGCCTCGAGGTGGAGGTCCAGATTGACGACGTCGTCGTCAACGACATCGTCGTGGTGCGCCCGGGCGAGAAACTGCCAGTCGACGGACAAGTCACCGAGGGAGCTTCCGCGGTCGACGAGTCGATGGTCACGGGCGAGCCGATTCCGGTCGCCAAGGCGCCAGGTGACACCGTCATCGGGGCGACCATCAACCAGACCGGCACCTTCCGCTATGCCGCGACCAAGGTCGGCGGGGAGACCATGCTCGCCCGGATCATCAAGCTGGTCCGGGAGGCGCAGGGCTCCAAGGCGCCGATCCAACGACTCGTAGACACAGTGTCCAGCTACTTCGTCCCGGCGGTCATCGCCATCGCAGTCTGGACCTTCGTGGTCTGGGCCCTCGCCGGCCCCGACCCCGCCTTGGTGTTCGCGCTCGTCGCCGCAGTGTCAGTCCTCATCATCGCCTGCCCCTGCGCCCTCGGCCTCGCCACGCCCATGTCCATCACGGTGGGTACCGGAAAGGGCGCCACCAACGGCATCCTCATCCGCTCGGCAGAGGCACTCGAGACCGCGCACAAACTGGACACGGTCGTGCTGGACAAGACGGGCACCATCACCAACGGCACCCCCGTCCTGACCGATGTGATTCCATTGGCAGGCTTCACCGGCGACGACCTGCTCGCGACAGTGGCCGCGGTCGAGAACTCCTCCGAGCACCCGCTGGCCTCCGCAATCGTGGATGGGGCCAAGCGCCAACACCTGCCTCTCCCTGAAGTCACCGCCTTCGACTCGGTCACGGGGCAGGGCGTCCGCGCGCTGATCGCCGGCCGCGAAGTGCTGGTCGGCAGCCCACGACTCCTAGCGGGCGCTGGCATCGACCCCACCCCGCTGCTTGCTCACGTCGAGGCACTGGCCGTCGACGGAAAGACACCCATCCTCGCGGCAGTTGCTGGTATCCCAGCCGGGGTGATCGGCGTCGCGGACACGGTCAAGGATGGCTCGGCGGCCGCCGTGGCGGCACTGCAGTCGCGCGGCATCGACGTCGTCATGATGACCGGCGACAACCGGACCACGGCCGCGGCGATCGCACGTCAGGTCGGCATCCGCCGGGTGCTCGCCGAGGTCCTGCCCGAGCACAAGGCCGCGGAGGTCAAGCGCCTCCAAGCCGAGGGACGCATCGTCGGGATGGTGGGCGACGGCATCAACGACGCCCCGGCCCTGGCCCAGGCGGACATCGGATCAGCCATCGGCACCGGCACCGACGTGGCCATCGAGTCCTCTGATATCACCTTGGTCTCAGGTGCCCTGGCCGGTGTGGTGACCGCAGTCGACCTGTCCCGGGCCACCATGCGCAACATCAAGCAGAACCTGGGGTTCGCCTTCGTCTACAACGGGCTCGGCATCCCCGTCGCAGCGGGCGCCCTCTACCCGTCACTGGGCCTCACCTTGAGCCCCATGATCGCCGCCGCGGCAATGGCCCTCTCTTCTCTGTCGGTGGTCGCCAATGCCAACCGGCTCAAGACCTTCCGCCCCCGGGCCTTTCCTGACACCGTCCAACCCCTCGAGGGGGAACCGGTCGTAGAGGTAGGGCCCACAGCGAAGGACACCACAAAAGGCACTCACCAAGGAGGATCACCCATGTCCAGTGCAACCGTTGTCGACCCTGTCTGCGGAATGGCAATCGACCCCGCTGATGCTGTTCGCAGCGTTGAGTACGCCGAAACGACGTACCTCTTCTGCTCCGAGCACTGCGCCGCCAGCTTCGAGAAGGACCCAGGCATGTACGCCGGCACCGGTACCTGACCGACTGCCACGTGCGGACCTGTCGCGGATTGGTCGATCGACCCGGCGGATTTCTTCAGCGAATCTTGACCTGATCTGGTTGGACTCTCCATCTCGGGAGGTCAAGATCGCAGGGACACGAGGCGCCCTAGCTGTTCTGTCCACGGAGGTTAGGCAGCGGCTCTAGACACAGGTGAAGGCCTCCGGGTGAGGTGTGGAGCAGCGACGCATCTCACCGAACCGGAGGC
>NZ_PZYX01000018.1 GCF_003047285.1 Nocardioides allogilvus
CGGCCATAGCGAAAGGGAAACACCCGGTCCCATACCGAACCCGGAAGTTAAGCCTTTCAGCGCCGATGGTACTGCAACCGAGAGGTTGTGGGAGATTAGGACGCCGCCGGACATACATTGTGAAAGAGGGACCATCTTCGGATGGTCCCTCTTTTGCATTTCCCGGCGCTCTTCGTCCCTCAGGTGCCCCCGAGATGGGTCGCATTCCGTCCACAGGGGCCTCATCGGGAGGCTCGTCCACAGCCGGCACGAGCGCGCAGGCCGGAATGTCGGACGGTGCGGGCAGCCTGCGGCATGGAGGTGATGTGCAATGTCTGCACAGACTGCAGTGGAGCTGGTCAACAGCGTTCGCCTGGTTGGCCGGATCAGCGGAGTGGCCGAGGAGAAGACGCTGCCCAGTGGCAGCGTCATCGTGGCGTTCCGTGTCGTGATCGATCGACCGCCCGGCCACGAGTCGGGTCAGCGGGTCGACACCCTGGAGTGCACGGCCTGGACAGCCCGGGTGCGCCGGTCGGTCCGGACCTGGCGCCAGGGAGACCTGGTCGAGGTGGACGGGGCCGTCCGACGACGCTTCTACGCCACCCCGGTCGGGAAGGCCTCCCGCGTCGAGATCGAGGTCAGCGGGGGCCGGATGGTTCGTCGCGCACCGAGCGCATGAGGACTCCGAGGCTCGGCTTCGGCTGGAACGACGTGGCCTTCTCCGGCAACAGCCCGCCCCGGTTCACGAGATCCCGGACGGCCGCGAAGTCGGGAGCCGGCAACAGCACCGCGACAGTCCGGCGCTGTGCGCGGCTCAGGGCGTCCTCGGCGGCGTGGTGGTAGGCGATGGCGGTCGGGGCCTGGGCCAGCGACGGGATCAGGGCGGTCTGGAGCCACTCGACGAGCTCGATGCCTGCCTCGGTGGGTGGGGTGACGACCGCCCAGTCCTGCGAGTCGGTCAGGACCAGGGTGTCCGGAGCCAGGTCGGCGAGCGCCTCCTGGCGGCCTCCCGGATGCACGGATCCGCCGGCCTTGACCGCGGCCTGCGTCACGTCCGCGAGGCTGACTCCGCTGAGCGTGCGGTGGATGGCGCCGAGGAACAGGGGAGTGTCCGTCTGGTCGACGAGCATCGCCAGGCCCCGGTCCCAGGCCGAGCCGGGATGCGCCTCCTGCAGCTGGAGGTAGGCCGCGTAGCGGTGGTGTCCGTCGGCGATCAAGGCGGCGCTGTCGCGCAGGGACCGGTTGATCGTGGCGATCTCACCGGGATCGGTGATGGCCCAGATGCGTTGCTTCTGCTCCGTCCGATCGAGGTACTCGTGGTCAGGGGTGCGCTTCGCGATGTCGCGCAGCATGCTCCGGACGTCGGCGGGGCCTTCGTGGACCAGCAGGATCGGCGCCGGGTTCATGCCCATCTCGAACATGCGCGTGGCCAGCTCGTCGACCTGGGCCGGGTGGATGCCTTCGTGCGGCCACACCGCCCGGTCGTCGAGGCCGGAGGCACGGCGGTCGATGGCGAGGGCGCCGACGAGACCACGGATCGTCAGGCCGCCGGCGGTGTACTCGTGCAGGAAGAGTGCCGGCTGATCGGTCCGGGCGACCCGGCCGGCGGCCTCCCACTCGAGGAGCCGGGCCGCCACTGCGCGATAGGGTCGCGCGAACGCTCTCGCGGAGGCCGGGTCACCGACTCGGCTGGGAGCCAGCAGCAGGGCTTCGAACGGCTCGAGTCGCAGGGGCTTCGCGACGTACGGAGGCGTGATCACTGCCGCGAAGTCCATCGAAGCATCGTAGGCGCCGCACCCCAGCGGCCGACGGGAGGGTGAATGTGCTGAAGGCATCGGAAGTGCCACTGCTCGAGACCTATGACCTCACGATGTTCGACCTCGACGGGGTCGTCTACGTCAGTGGCCGGGCGATCGACGGGGTCGCTGAGCGTCTGCAGCGCGTGCGGGACGCCGGAGTGCACCTGGCGTTCGTCACCAACAACGCGTCGCGCACGCCCGAGAAGGTCGCGGCCAACCTGGTCAAGCTCGGGGTGGCGGCGACCGCCCCCGACGTGGTGACGTCGGCGCAGGCAGCCGCACGCGTGGTCAAGGACCGCTTCGGTCCGGAGGCGAGCGTGTTCCTGCTGGGCGGTGCCGGACTGGAGGCAGCGCTCGCGGCCGAGGGACTGGGCGTGACCGACGAGCCGAGCACGGCCGCGGCGCTCGTCAGCGGTTACGGCCCCGACGTCCTGTGGAAGGACGTCATGCGCGCGGCCACCCTGATCCGCGACGGGTTGCCCTACGTCGCCAGCAACACCGACATGTCCATCCCCACCGACTACGGGCTCGCGCCCGGGCATGGCGTGCTGGTCAAGACCCTCACCGACTTCGCCGGGGTCGAGCCGATCGTCGCCGGCAAGCCCGCACGGCCGCTGATGGACGAGACGATCCGACGTGTCGGCGGTGACCGGCCGTTGATGGTGGGGGACCGTCTCGACACCGACATCGAAGGCGCGCACGCGGTCGGTGTCGACTCGCTGCTCGTGATGACGGGGGTGACGCACCTCGGCGAGCTGGTGGGGGCCACCCCTGAGCTGCGCCCCAGCTACATCTCGCCCGACCTCGAGGGACTCTTCGAGAGCCATCCGGTGCCGGAGCCGGTCGCGGACGGCGCGCGTCTGGGTGGTTGGCAGGCCACGGTGGAGGCAGGAGCCCTGGCGGTCAGGGGCGAGGGCAGCGATGCCGACTGGTGGCGCGTCGTCGCCACCGCAGGCTGGACGTTCCTGGACGCGACCGGCACGGCGGCCGACGCGACCGCGCTCAAGCCACCGGTCACCTCGGTGCAGGCCGGGCGCAGGTAGCCTCGCGTCCATGAGTGAGTACGACGAGCAGGCCCACCGGGCGGCCGACGAGCACGCCGACGAGCCGACCGACGGCTGGGAGGCGCCGACGACGGGGATGTCGGTCGTGGACGACGTGCTCGCATCCGTGCAGGCCCTCGACGGCCGGCCCGTCGAGGAACACGTCGCCGCCTTCGAGCAGGCGCACGAACGGCTGCGCCGTGCCCTCGACCCCGGGCACGGCTGAGCGGTGCCGCCTCGTCGTCTTAGGCTCGACGCCGAGCTCGTCCGCCGAGGGCTGGCGCGCTCTCGTGAGCACGCGAGCGAGCTGATCGCCGACGGTCGGGTCAAGGTCTCCGGATCACTCGCGACCAAGCCCGCCACCGGCATCACGACCGACGTGGCGATCGTGGTCCGTGAGGACCCGGATCGCGAGGAGTACGTCTCGCGCGGCGGGCACAAGCTCGCCGGCGCCCTGGCGGTCTTCGCCGACCACGGTGTCAGCGTGACGGGCAAGCGCTGTCTCGATGCGGGAGCGTCCACCGGGGGATTCACCGACGTGCTGCTCCGTGCGGGTGCGCGTGAGGTCGTGGCCGTGGACGTCGGCTACGGGCAGCTGGCGTGGTCGCTGCAGAGCGACGAGCGCGTGATCGTGCACGACCGCACCAACATCCGGGAGCTGACGCCCGAGATCGTCGGCGACCCGGTCGACCTGGTGGTCGGTGACCTCTCCTTCATCTCCCTCGAGCTCGTGCTCGACGCGCTGCTGTCCGTCCTGGCGCCGACCGGGGAGCTCGCGCTGATGGTCAAGCCGCAGTTCGAGGTCGGCAAGGACCGGGTCGGCAAGGGCGGTGTCGTGCGCAGCCTCGACCTCCGGGCAGAGGCCGTCACCCACATCGCGGACGCGGCCGCGAAGCGCGGCTGGGGCGCGGTGGCCGTGACCACCAGTCCGCTCCCGGGCCCGTCGGGCAATGTCGAGTTCTTCCTGCTGCTGCGCCGAGGGCCGGCTGCCATCGGCGCCGACGAGGTGCGCGCCGAGGTCGAGCGCAGCGCTTCTTGGGGCGCGGCGGGTGAGAGGGTGGACCCGTGACCCTGACGCCGACCGATGCCCAGCGCCGGGTGCTGCTGCTGGCCCACACCGGACGAGCGGAGGCCCGCGAGGTCGCCCGTGAGTGCGCGCGCGCCCTGACCGAGCACGGCATCGTCGTACGACTCCTGGAGCTGGAGGCCAAGGACCTCGAGCTCGAGGCCACCGAGGACCCGGTCGACGGTGGCTGGATCGAGACCGTCGGTGCCCGAGGCAGGCCCGGCGAGGGATGCGAGCTCGCGCTCGTCATCGGTGGTGACGGTTCGATCCTGCGCGCCGCGGAGCTGACGCACGCGAGCGGCACACCGCTGCTCGGCGTCAACCTCGGCCACGTGGGGTTCCTGGCCGAGGCCGAGCAGGACGACGTGGCGATCACCATCGAGGCGATCGTCGAGCGTCGCTACGTCACCGAGGACCGGCTGACCGTCGACGTCACCGTGCACCAGGACAAGGAGGTCGTCTACGAGACCTTCGCCCTGAACGAGGCCAGCGTCGAGAAGGCCGCCCGGGAGCGGATGCTCGAGGTGGTCGTCGAGATCGACGGTCGCCCGCTGTCCAGGTGGGGCTGTGACGGCGTCGTGTGCGCGACGCCGACCGGCTCGACCGCCTACAACTTCAGCGCCGGCGGCCCCGTGGTGTGGCCCGGTGTGGAGGCACTGTTGATGGTGCCAATCAGCGCACACGCGCTCTTCGCCCGACCGATGGTCGTGGCTCCCACCAGCGTGCTCGCCATCGAGGTCCTGGCCAACACCGAGGGGTCCGGCGTGCTGTGGTGCGACGGACGCCGCACGGTCGACCTGCCCCCGGGAGCGCGGATCGAGGTCCGCCGCGGTGCCCGGCCGGTGCGATTGGTCCGCCTGCACCAGGCTCCGTTCACCGACCGGCTGGTCGCGAAGTTCGACCTGCCCGTCGAGGGTTGGCGCGGTGCGTCCGAGCGGCGGCGCCGCGAGGAGGGCAACGCCGATGCTTGAGGAGATCCGGATCCGCTCGCTCGGGGTCATCGAGTCCTCCACGCTCGAGCTCGGTCCCGGCCTGACGGTGATCACCGGTGAGACCGGCGCGGGCAAGACCATGGTCGTGACCGCCCTCGGGCTGCTGCTGGGTGGCCGCGCCGATCCCGGCGCCGTCCGCACCGGTGCCAAGCACGCCCGTGTCGAGGGCGTCGTGGGTGTCACCGACCTGCCCCAGGTCGTCACCGCCGTGGAGGAGGCCGGGGGAGAGGTCGAGGACGGCCGGGTCGTGCTCGCCCGCAACATCGCCGCCGAGGGCCGGTCCCGTGCCTGGGTCGGCGGCGCGGCGGTGCCGGTGTCGGCGCTCGCGTCCGTGGCTGAGCCGCTCGTCGCCGTACACGGACAGTCCGACCAGCACCGCCTGCTGAAGCAGAGCGCCCAGCGCGACGCGCTGGACCGGTTCGGTGGACCCGGCGTCGCCAAGGCCGCTGCGGCCTACGCACGTCTCCACGACCGACTGGTCGAGGTGGAGCGCGACCTGCGTGCGGTCGTGCTCAGCGCGCAGGAGCGGGCTCGGGAGGCCGACCAGCTCAGGTTCGGGCTCGGCGAGATCGAGGCCGTCTCGCCCGAGCCGGGCGAGGACACCGCCCTGGCCGCGGAGGAGGGCCGGCTCGGCTTCGCCGACACCCTGCGCACCGCGGCCGAGCAGGCGCGCGAGGCGTTGAGCAGCGAGCAGGGCGGTCCCGACGCCCTGGCGACGACCTCCGCCGCACGCACCCAGCTGGAGGGCGTCCGCGACCACGACCCGCAGGCCGGCGAGCTCGCGGACCGGTTGGCGGAGGTGACCTACCTGCTCTCCGACGTCGCGGCCGACGTCGCGTCCTATGCCGCGCGGCTCGACACCGACCCGGCACGGCTGGCCGCGGTGAGCGAGCGACGAGCGGCGCTGACCTCGTTGACCAGGAAGTACGGCGAGACCATCGACGACGTGCTCGGCTGGGCAGAGGCGGGATCTCGTCGGCTGCTCGACCTGGACTCCACCGACGAGCAGATCGACGAGCTCACGGCCCAGCAGACGAGCCTGCGCGAGCAGCTCGACGCGGCGGCGGGCAAGCTGACCGCCGCGCGGCTGAAGGCTGCTGCCCGGCTGGGCTCGGTCGTCACCGACGAGCTCTCGTTGCTCGCGATGCCACACGCGACGGTGACCGTCGCGGTGCGTGCACAGGAGGTGGACGCCCCCGAGCAGCTCACGGCCGGTGTCCTGCGGGTCGGTGATCGCTGGCTGCGCGCGACGAGCAGCGGGGTCGACGAGGTCGAGCTCCTGCTCGCGGCCAACACCGGCGCCGACGCGCGCCCGCTGCACAAGGGCGCCTCGGGTGGTGAGCTCTCACGCGTCATGCTGGCCGTCGAGGTGGCCCTCGCCGAGACCAGCCCGGTGCCGATCTTCGTCTTCGACGAGGTCGACGCCGGTGTCGGCGGCAAGGCCGCGATCGAGGTTGGTCGCCGGTTGGCGCAGCTGGCCCGCGACGCGCAGGTCCTGGTCGTCACGCACCTGCCCCAGGTGGCGGCGTTCGCCGACCAGCACGTGGTGGTGCACAAGTCGAGTGACGGCACGGTGACCACCTCCGGGCTCACGGTCCTCGACGACACCGAGCGCGAGCGTGAGCTGTCGCGGATGCTGGCAGGGCTCGAGGAGTCCGACACCGCGCTGGCACACGCCCGTGAGCTGATGGACACCGCCGCGCCTGCGCGCTCACGGGCCTGAAGCAGCCGGCTGGGGGCCGACCGGGCCCGGCGCCGGGGGTGTCCACGGTCACGACGCGCCCACGGGCGCGGGTGCCGGGATCGACCTGCGGCGGCTGACACCATGGCTCGGTCATGAAGATCCCCAGTCACACCCGTCAACGCCCCCCCGCGCTGCCCGGCATCCAGGGCACGGCACGTGTCGATCGCCGCACGTCGCACCTGATCGCCCGGTTGCGACCGGGCGACATCGCGATCGTCGATCACCAGGACATGGACCGGGCCACGGCCCAGGCCCTGGTGGATGCCGGTGTCGCAGCCGTCCTCAACGCATCCCCGATGATCTCGGGGCGCTATCCCAACCTCGGGCCCGACGTGCTGATCCAGGCCGGCGTCCCGGTGCTCGACACCTTCGGTGCCGAGGTCATCAGCCGGATCAAGGACGGCACCAGGCTGCGCGTGCACGAGGGGCAGGTCTTCGACGGCGACGAGAGTGTCGCGGTGGGCCGCCTCGTCGATGCCGACGTCGTCGGGGTCGAGCTCGAGTCGGCTCGCAGCGGGCTGCACTCGCAGCTCGAGAGCTTCACCCACAACAGCACCGAGTTCCTCCGCCGTGAGCAGGACCTCCTGCTGCACGGCCGCGGGGTGCCACGCACCGCCACTGACCTGGCCGGGCGGCCGGTCGTGGTCGTGGTGTGCGGACACGACTGGGAGATCGAGCTCGCCGGCATCAAGGCGTTCATCCGCGAGCAGGCCCCGGTCCTGATCGGCGTCGACGCCGGCGCCGACGCGCTGCGCGCCGCGGGCTACACGCCGCACATCGTGGTGGCCAACATCTCCGACGACGAGCTCCCCGCGGTCGAGGTGCTGAAGAAGGCCAAGGACGTGGTGGTGCTCGTCGAGCGCGGTGCCCCATCGGCCGTCACCGAGCGGTTCGCCCGCATCGGCGTGCGACCCCTGAGGTTCGAGACCGGCGCCACGACCGAGGACGCTGCCCTGATCCTGGCCGATGCCGGGCAGGCCCGCCTGATCGTCGGGGTCGGCATGCACGCCACGTTGGACGAGTTCCTCGACCGGCGACGCACCGGCCTCGCCAGCACCTACCTCACCCGGCTGAAGGTCGGGCCGCGCCTCGTCGACGCTGGTGCCGTCCCGCACCTGTACGACGGCCAGGTGCGCCCACGTCACCTGCTGGCCGTCATGGTGGCCGGGCTGCTCGCCCTCGCCGCCGCCATCGGCGTCACCCCCGTCGGCCAGGAGTGGGCGGACACCGCCACCCCGGTCGTCACCGACGCCGTGACCACCCTCATCGATCGTGTGCAAGGACTGTTCTGATGATCACCTTCCGGCATTTCCTGACCAGCCTCGTGGCTGTCTTCCTGGCGTTGGCCGTGGGCATCGTCCTCGGCGGCGGGCCACTGTCCGACGTGACCGATCCCGAACCGGCGCCCGCTGCCGCGACCGAGGGAGCAGCAGACCCGGCGGGCGCGTACGCCGCTGGGTTCGCCGGCGCCGTCGGCCCCCTGCTCACCAGTGCCAAGCTCGCCGACCGCGAGGTCGCGGTCGTGAGCGTGCCGGGGGTGAACGAGGAGACGCTGACAGCCCTGGCCGAGCAGGTGACGGGCGCCGGCGGCACCATCACCGGTCGCTACTCGCTGACCGAGGCGATGGTCGTGCCCGAGCAGAAGTCCCTCGTCGACACGTTGGGCAGCCAGCTCATGACGCAGCAGGGCAAGGCGATCGCGGCCGACGCGACGACGTACGACCGGATCGGGCAGCTTCTCGGTGTGGCGATCGCCACTACGACGGCGGAGGGTGACGCGCCCAGCTCCAAGGAGTCCGCCGTCATCGACAGCCTCGTCGGTGCCGGTCTGGTGTCCTTCGAGGGGACCGTGTCACGTCGTGCGCCGCTGGTGCTCCTCGTGCTCGGCAGTGAGCCCGCCGCCGACGGTGGGGACTCCATCACCGCCGGAATCGCCGCAGGACTGGGCAGGGCAGCGGTCGGCGTCGTCGTCGCCGGCACCATCGCCGACGGTGGCGAAGGGCAGCTCGGGCGACTGCGCGCGGAGCCGGTCTCGGCCGAGGTAGCCACCGTCGACGGCATCGACACAGCAGCCGGACGGGTGGCCACGGTGCTCGCACTCTCGCGCTCCCTGAGCACCAAGGGCGGGGCCTTCGGTGCGTCTGGTGCCGACGGACCCGCTCCGCTGGGGTAGGCTCGAACCCCGTGAAGAACCCGACGCCGACCAAGCACGTATTCGTGACCGGAGGCGTCGCCTCCTCCCTCGGCAAGGGGCTCACCGCCTCGAGCCTGGGAAGCCTTCTGAAGTCGCGCGGCCTGCGCGTGACCATGCAGAAGCTGGACCCCTACCTCAACGTCGACCCCGGGACGATGAACCCGTTCCAGCACGGCGAGGTGTTCGTCACCAACGACGGCGCCGAGACCGACCTGGACATCGGCCACTACGAGCGATTCCTCGACACCGACCTGGGCCAGATCGCCAACGTGACGACCGGGCAGGTCTACTCCGCGGTGATCGCCAAGGAGCGTCGCGGCGACTACCTCGGTGACACCGTGCAGGTCATCCCGCACATCACCAACGAGATCAAGGACCGCATCCTCGCGATGGGCGGCCCGGAGATCGACGTCGTGATCACCGAGATCGGTGGCACCGTCGGTGACATCGAGTCGCTGCCCTTCCTCGAGGCGGCCCGCCAGACCCGCCACCAGATCGGTCGGGAGAACTGCTTCTTCATCCACGTCTCGCTGGTGCCCTACATCGGCCCCTCGGGCGAGCTGAAGACCAAGCCGACCCAGCACTCGGTGGCCGCGCTGCGCTCCATCGGCATCCAGCCCGACGCGATCGTGTGCCGGGCCGATCGTGACCTGCCGGAGAGCATCAAGCGCAAGATCGCGCTGATGTGCGACGTCGACGACGAGGCCGTCGTCACGGCCGCCGATGCGCCGTCGATCTACGACATCCCCAAGGTGCTGCACAGCGAGGGCCTCGACGCCTATGTCGTACGCCGCCTGGACCTGCCCTTCCGCGACGTCGACTGGACCGTCTGGGACGACCTCCTGCGCCGGGTGCACCACCCGCAGGAGGACGTGACCGTCGCGCTGGTCGGCAAGTACATCGACCTGCCCGACGCCTATCTCTCCGTCGCCGAGGCGCTGCGTGCCGGCGGGTTCGCCCACGAGGCCAAGGTGCACATCCGCTGGATCGCCTCCGACGAGTGCGAGACCCCGCAGGGCGCGGCCAAGCACCTGAGCGACGTCGACGCCGTCCTCGTGCCCGGCGGCTTCGGCATCCGCGGCCTGGAGGGCAAGCTGGGCGCGCTGACCTACGCCCGCACCCACGGCATCCCCACGCTGGGGCTGTGCCTGGGCCTGCAGTGCATGGTGATCGAGTACGCCCGCAACGTCGCCGGGATCGACGGCGCCGGCTCGACGGAGTTCGAGCCCGACGTCAAGGCCCCGGTCATCTCCACCATCGAGGAGCAGAAGCAGTTCGTCGAGGGCGCCGGTGACCTCGGTGGCACCATGCGGCTCGGCCTGCAGCCGGCCGACCTGACGCCGGGAAGCGTGGTCGCCAAGGCGTACGGCGCCGAGCGGGTCGAGGAGCGCCACCGCCACCGCTACGAGTTCAACGACGCCTACCGCGCCGAGCTCGAGGCCGCCGGCCTGGTCTTCTCCGGGGTCAACCCGGACCTGGGCCTGGTGGAGTTCGTCGAGCTCCCCTCCGACGTGCACCCCTACTACGTCGCCACGCAGGCCCACCCCGAGCTGAAGTCGCGCCCGACCCGGCCGCACCCGCTGTTCGCCGGGCTGGTCGGTGCCGCGATCGACCGGCAGCGCGAGCTCCGGATCCCGATCGACGAGCACGGCCTGCGCCGCGTCGACACCGACGACGACACCGACGACTGAGGTCGCCCCGGCAGGTCTTCTGCCGGGTCACCACCACATGCGCGGGTTGACCCGGCACGTCCTGTGCCGGGTCGACGCGTATTTCACCGGATGGTGCGGGCCTGGTGCAGGCGCCCCAGCACGAACGACTGGGCGCGCAGCTGGTTGCGGGCGTAGAGGCTGACCGACTCGTCCTCGGTCGCGGCGAGGGCAGCCGCGAGGAACGACTCGTCGCCGACGGCGTGGGGGTACATCGCCCGGATCACGACGCCCTGGTTGAGCATGCCGCCCTTGAGGTCGGGCAGCTCGGCGAGGTAGCGGTGGGTGTACGGCGCCAGCAGCTCCGCCTGCGCGGGACGCCAGAAGATCGCGCCGAGCTCGAGGGTGTCGCGACTGGCAGGCACGGCGTAGTCGACGAAGAAGGCGCGCCACACGGCCTCCTTCGACTCCTCGTCGGGGCTGGCGGCGAGCACCTTGAGCCGCTTGATCCCGGCGTCGGGGTCGGCGTCCTGCTCGAGCAGGCGGGCCACCGCGTCGTCGTCGCGCTGGCCGAGCTCGGAACGTCGGATCATCATCCTCCAGGCCAGGTCCGAGTCGGCCGACTCGGCGGCTGCCGCGTCGAGCGCTGCCCAGTGCTGGTCGGTGGTGGCATTGGCTGCCAGCGTGCGCAGCGCCGGCTGGCGGTTGACCGGGTCCTGGGACAGCACGAGTGCCGCATCGGCGAGTGCTGAGCGGAGCGCGGGGGACTCGTCGGGACGGGCCCACCGGTCGGCGACGTGGTGGCCGACCGACAGGAAGGGCTCGACCAGGGCCGGGTTGTGCTCGGAGTGCAGGCCGCGGGCGATGGCCGCCGCACCGGCGCCCGGAGCCAGCTCGCCCAGCAGCAGGAGCTGGGTGATCGTGCCCACCACGAGGGCGCGCGACAGCGGCTCGGGGAAGTCGCCGAGGTGGTCGAGCATCAGCCGCAGCGACTCCGCGTCGGGGCGGACGGCCGCGAAGGTGAGGTCCTCGGCGTTCAGCAGGTGCAGGTCGCCGGTCGGCAGGTCGACCTCGGTCGACTCCCCGGTCAGCTCGGTCGACGTGACGGCCACCTGGCGCAGCTCGTCGCCCGCCACGGCGTAGGTGGCGATGTTGATCCGGTGCGGTCGCGGGGCCTGGTCGTCGGGCGACTCCGCCCGCACGGTCGAACCGTCGAGCGCGAGGACGTCGGTGCCGGCACGGTCCAGCCAGGACGCGGTCCAGCTCGACAGGTCACGACCGGCGGCCTCGCCGTACGCACCCATCAGGTCGTCGAGGACCGTGTTGGCGAAGGCGTGCTTGCGGAAGTAGGCGCGCAGTCCCTCGACGAACGCATCCTCACCGATGTAGGCCATCAGCTGGTGCAGGACGCTCTGGCCCTTGACGTAGGTGATCGAGTCGAAGTTGGCCATGGCGCCGTTGACGTCGGCGACCGCGCCGCGGATCGGGTGCCGGCCCGGGCCCATGTCCATCTCGTAGGCGGGGCGCTTGTAGAGCGCCAGGAAGCTGGCCCACTGGTCGGAGAACTCGGTGGCCTGCGACATCGCCCAGTTGGACGCCCACGACGCGAACGCCTCGTTGAGCCACAGGTCGTCCCACCACTGCATGGTCACGAGGTCGCCGAACCACATGTGCGCCATCTCGTGCAGCACGAACTCCGCGCGCACGGCGCGCTGGTTGTGCGACGGGGGAGTGCGGAAGAGCTGGGAGTCGCCGTAGGTCACGCAGCCCCAGTTCTCCATCGCCCCGCCGAGGTTGGGCACGAAGACCTGGTCGTAGCGCGACTGCGGGAACGCGATGCCGAACTTGTCGCCGAAGAAGGCGAGTCCCTGCCGGGTGAGCGTGACCAGCTCCTCCACGTCCCGCTCGAGGTGGGCGACCAGCGACTGGCGGCAGAAGAAGCCGAGGTCGTAGCCGTCGTGCTGCTGGCGGATCTCGTGGAAGGGGCCGGCATTGACGACCACGACGTACGTCGACAGGCGGGGCGTGTCCCCGAAGTGCCACACCCGGGCGTCGGCCCGCTTGGCGTCCTCGACCAGGTCGGGCCCCGAGTTGGAGGTGACCGTCCAGGACGCCGGTGCCAGCACCGTGAACTTGTGCGGCGCCTTGAGGTCGGGCTGGTCGAAGCAGGCCCACAGCCGGCGGGCCTCGTCGGTCTCGAGGCTGGTCCAGACGTAGACGAGGCCGTCGGTCGGGTCGACCGTGCGCAAGATGCCCTCGCCGCTCCCGGTGTTGGTGGTCGATGCCTCGACGACCAGCACGTTGTCCGCGGCCAGTCCGGGCAGCGGCAGCCGGCCGCCGGCGGCGGTGCCCAGGTCGAGGTCCGTGCCGTTGAGCGTCGCGCGGGAGATGTCCGCGGCGCAGTCGACGAACGTCGAGGTGCCGGGCTCGGAGCAGCTGAAGGTGATGGTGCTGACCGAGGCGAAGAGATCACCCTCGAGGAGGCCGGTCATGTCGACCTCGATGTCGTAGCGCTGCACCTCGAGGAGGCGGGACCGCTCGGCAGCTTCGATCTGGGTCAGGCTCAGCAACGTCATGGGGTGAGACGGTACTCACACCCGAGCCGACCGCTAAATTCGTGGCATGGACCCCGCATCGCTCGCCGACCGACCCGCAGCGTGGCCCGTGGTGCGCAGTCGGGACCTGCACCGCGACGGCTGGATCGTCGCGCTGCGCGAGGACGTCGTGACCCGGCCCGAGCACCCGGAGGACGAGTTCGTCCGCATCTCGCTGGAGCACCCGGGCGCCGTGGTGGTGCTCGCCGTGGACGACCAGGAGCGGGTGCTGTGCCTGCGGCAGTACCGCCACACCACGCAGCGCGAGTTCGTGGAGCTGCCGGCGGGCCTGCGGGACGCCGCCGACGAGCCCTCGGTCGAGACCGCGAAGCGCGAGCTGCGCGAGGAGGCCGAGCTGGCCGCGACGTCGTGGCAGCTCCTGCTGAGCACCTTCGCCAGCGCGGGGATCAGCGAGGAGGTGCACGAGATCTTCCTGGCCCGTGGGCTGTCAGTGGCTCCGCGCGGCGACTTCGCGATGGTGCACGAGGAAGCGGAGATGGAGGTCTTCTGGGCGCCCATGGCCGACCTGCTCGACGCGGTGCTCGACCGCCGGGTGCAGCAGGGCCCGCTGGCGCAGGCGGTGCTGGCCTACGACGTGCTCAAGCGGCGCGGCGGGCTGGAATCGGTGTGACACCCGACTGGCGATAGTGTCGTTCTGCTGTGACGTGGGCCACCACCAGGTGGCGCTGACGGCTGGCTGGAGGAGACAAGGTGAAGGTCGGCGTTCCGAAGGAAGTCAAGAACCACGAGTACCGCGTCGCGATCACGCCCGCCGGCGTCCACGAGCTCACGGTGCACGGCCACGACGTCGCCGTACAGGAAGGCGCGGGCCTCGGGTCGTCGATCGCGGACGAAGAGTTCGTCGCTGCCGGCGCGCGGATCCTGCCCACCGCCGATGACGTGTGGGAGCACGCCGACCTGGTCCTCAAGGTCAAGGAGCCGATCGAGGAGGAGTACCCGCGCATGCGCGCCGGGCAGGTCCTGTTCACCTACCTCCACCTCGCCGCCGACAAGGCGCTGACCGAGGAGCTGATCCGGCGCCGGATCACCGCCATCGCCTACGAGACCGTGCAGACGCCCGACGGCGCGCTGCCGCTGCTGCACCCGATGTCCGAGGTCGCCGGTCGGCTCGCCCCGCAGGCAGGCGCCTACCACCTGATGCGCGCAGGCGGCGGTCGCGGCGTCTTGCTCGGGGGAGTCTCCGGGGTCTACCACGGCAAGGTGGTCGTGATCGGGGCCGGTGTCTCGGGCATGAACGCCGCTGCCATCGCGCTGGGCATGCATGCCGAGGTGCTGCTGCTCGACAAGGACATCAACAAGCTGCGCGCGGCCGACCGCATCTACCAGGGCCACCTCCAGACGATCGCGTCCAACGGCTACGAGATCGAGCGCGCCTGCCTGGACGCCGACCTCGTGATCGGTGCCGTGCTGGTCCCGGGGGCGAAGGCGCCGACGCTGATCTCCAACGACCTGGTGTCGAGGATGAAGCCGGGCTCGGTGCTCGTCGACATCTCGATCGACCAGGGCGGCTGCTTCGAGGACTCGCGTCCGACCACGCACGACGACCCGACCTACAAGGTGCACGACTCGGTCTTCTACTGCGTGGCCAACATGCCCGGTGCCGTGCCCCACACCTCGACGTACGCCCTCACCAACGTGACGCTGCCCTATGCCGTGGCGCTGGCCGACAAGGGCTGGGCGCAGGCGTGCAAGGACGACCACAGCCTCGCGCTCGGCCTCAACACCCACGACGGCTCGCTGACCAACGCCCCCGTGGGTGAGGCGGTGGGCATCGAGGCCGTGGCGCTGGATACCGTCCTCGCGTGACTGACACGGCGGCCCTGACGCGCGCCATCCGCACCTATCTGGACCACCTGGCGGTCGAGAGGGGCCTGGCGGCGAACACGTTGTCGTCCTACCGACGCGACCTGCGGCGGTACGCCGACCACCTGGCCCAGGAGGGCGTGAGCACGCTCGACGAGGTCACCGAGGCGATCGTGGCCGGCTTCCTGATGCGGCTGCGCGAGGGCGACGCCGAGCACCCGCCGCTGAGCTCGACGTCTGCGGCCCGCACCGTGGTGGCGGTCCGGGGCTTCCACAAGTTCGCCGTGGCGGACGGACTGGCCACCCTCGACCCGGCCAGCGCGGTCAAGCCGCCGACGCCGGCGAAGAGGTTGCCCAAGGCGTTGCCGCTGTCCGATGTCGAGGCGATCCTCGAGGCCGCCGGCGCTTCCGACACCACGCTCGCGCTCCGCGATCGTGCGCTGCTGGAGGTGCTCTACGGCACCGGCGCCCGCATCTCCGAGGCCGTCGGGCTCGACGTCGACGACATCGACACCGTCGACGCGACGGTGCTGCTGCGCGGGAAGGGCTCCAAGGAGCGGCTGGTCCCGATCGGCGGCTATGCCCTCGACGCGGTGGACGCCTACCTCACGCGCGCCCGCCCCGAGCTCGTCGCAGCCTCGACGCCCGGCGGCGCGATGTTCTTGAACTCCCGTGGCGGCCGGCTGTCGCGCCAGAGCGCCTGGGCGGTGCTGGTGAAGGCGGCCGAGCGGGCCGGGGTCACCCGCGACGTGTCACCGCACACGCTGCGACACTCCTTCGCCACCCACCTGCTCGACGGCGGCGCCGACGTCCGTGTGGTCCAGGAGCTCCTGGGCCACGCCTCCGTGACGACGACACAGGTCTACACCCTGGTCACCGTCGACAACCTGCGCGAGGTCTTCGCGACCGCGCACCCACGAGCGAGGGACTGATGGCCATCCAGCTCAGCAACGTGCGCGGCGACGCGGACGCGGTCTACGACGCCTTCACCACCTGGGTGGGGGAGCAGGGGCTCGACCTCTACCCGCACCAGGACGAGGCGGTCATGGAGCTGGTCGGGGGCAGCCACGTCATCCTCGCCACGCCCACCGGCTCGGGGAAGTCGCTGGTCGCCATCGGCGCGCATGCGGCCGCGCTCGCGCAGGACAAGGTGTCCTTCTACACGGCGCCGATCAAGGCGCTGGTGAGCGAGAAGTTCTTCGCGCTGTGCGAGGTCTTCGGTGCCGAGAACGTCGGGATGCTGACCGGTGACGCGGCGGTCAACCCGGACGCCCCGATCATCTGCTGCACCGCCGAGATCCTCGCCAACCTGGCGCTGCGCGAGGGCCGCAGCGCCGATGTCGGCCTGGTCGTGATGGACGAGTTCCACTTCTACGCCGAGCCGGAGCGCGGCTGGGCGTGGCAGGTGCCGCTGCTCGAGCTGCTCGACACCCAGTTCCTGCTGATGTCGGCGACGCTGGGCGACGTCTCGTTCTTCGTCGAGGACCTGAAGCGCCGTACGGGTCGCGACGTCGCGGTCGTCGACGACGCCGAGCGGCCGGTGCCGCTGACCTTCACCTGGTCGCTCGACCACCTCGGCGAGACGCTCGAGGAGCTGGTGAGCACCAACCAGGCTCCGGTCTACGTCGTGCACTTCACCCAGGCGGCCGCGGTGGAGCACGCCGTCGCGCTGCTCAACGCGAAGGCCACGTTCAAGGTCGACAAGGAGGCGCTGGCCGACCGCATCGGCGGCTTCCGCTTCGGTGCCGGCTTCGGCAAGACGCTGTCCAAGCTCGTGCGCAACGGCATCGGCGTGCACCACGCGGGGATGTTGCCGAAGTACCGCCGCCTCGTGGAGCAGCTCGCCCAGTCGGGCCTGCTCACCGTCATCTGCGGCACCGACACCCTCGGCGTCGGCATCAACGTGCCGATCCGCACCGTGCTGTTCACCGGTCTCGCGAAGTTCGACGGCAACCGCCAGCGGGTGCTGCGGACGCGCGAGTTCCTCCAGATCGCCGGCCGCGCCGGGCGTGCGGGCTACGACACGGCGGGCTACGTCGTCGTACAGGCTCCCGAGCACATCATCGACAACGAGCGTGCGAAGGCCAAGGCCGAGGCCAAGAACGCTGCTCCCGGCGCCAACGCCAAGCGCAAGTCCAAGGCCCAGCTCAAGAAGCCGCCCGAGGGCACGGTGGTGTGGACCGAGCAGACCTTCGACAAGCTCGTGGCCGGTGTGCCCGAGCAGCTCACCTCGCGGATGAAGGTCGACAACGCGATGCTGATCAACGTCGCCACCCGCGAGGAGGACGCCTTCGCGGTGATGCGCCGGCTGCTCACCGACAACCACGAGGACCGTCGCCAGCAGCTGCGCCTGGCCCGGCGTGCGCTGCGCCTCGCGCGCAGCCTGCTGCGGACCGGGGTGTTCACCCGGCTCGACGAGGTCGACGAGTTCGGCCGCCGCTACCTCCTGACCGTCGACCTGCCCGCGGACTTCGCGTTGAACCAGCCGCTGGCGCACTTCGCACTGGCGGCCTTCGACGTGCTCGATCCCGAGTCCGACACCTACACCCTCGACATCGTGACCGTGATCGAGTCGGTGCTCGAGGCTCCCCGGCAGATCCTGATGGCCCAGCAGTTCGCCGCGCGCGGCGAGGCCGTGCAGGAGATGAAGGCCGACGGCATCGAGTACGACGAGCGGATGGCGCTGCTCGACGCGATCACGTGGCCACAGCCGCTCTCGGAGCTGCTGGAGGGCTTGTACGAGATCTACCGCCAGCGGCACCCGTGGCTGCGCGAGGACGCGCTGTCGCCGAAGACGATCGTGCGGATGATGTGGGAGCAGGGGATGAGCTTCACCGACTTCGTCGGTCGCTACCAGCTCGCCCGGTCCGAGGGGCTCGTGCTGCGCTACCTCACCGACGCCTACCGCACCCTGCGCCAGACCGTGCCGGAGGCGCACCGCACCCCCGAGCTCGACGACCTGATCGAGTGGCTGGGGGAGACGATCCGCCAGACGGACTCGTCGCTGCTCGACGAGTGGGAGGCGCTCAGCGACCCCGAGCACGTGCCCGGGCGGGTGGCGCACCACGAACCGCCGCCACCGCCGCGTCCGATCACCAAGCAGGGCCGCACCTTCGAGGTGATGGTCCGCAACGCCATGTGGGCGCGCGTCGACCTGGTGTCGCGTGACGACCTCGACGGGCTGATGCGGCTCGAGCGGGCCGCCGCCGAGCGAACGGACTCGCCCCGGGCCGTGGTCATGGGCCGGTCGGTGTGGGACACGGCGATCGAGGACTACTACGCCGAGCACGACACCGTGCTGATCGACGGCGACGCCCGCGGCCCGTCCCTGCTGGAGCTCGGTCCCGAGCGCACAGGCGAGCCCGTCGGCACCGAGGAGGGCACGTCGGCGCGGGTGCGCGACGTGCGCCAGACCATCCACGACCCGGAGGGCCACCACGACTGGGTGATCGATGCCCTCCTGGACTGCGACGCCTCCGACGAGGCCGGGGAGCTCGTGCTGCCCACGGTCGCCATGCGACGCCTGTAGGACAGGGGAGTCAGTCCCCGATCGCCGCCAGGACCTGGGAGATCACGTCCTCCACCGGCAGCGACACGTCGAAGACGGCACCCAGCTCGTCGGGCCCGAGCGGCTCCAGCGCATCGAACTGCGACTGCAGCAAGGAGGCCGGCATGAAGTGGTCGCGCGACTCCATCCGCGCCTGCAGCACCGGGAACGGCGCGGCGAGGTGCACGAAGAAGAGCGAGTCCTCCGGCAGACCGCCACGGAGCACGTCGCGGTAGCTGCGCTTGAGCGCCGAGCACGTGAGCACGCTGGAGATGTCCTCGTCGTGGTGGAAGGCCAGCAGCGAGGCCAGCACCTCGAGCCACGGCCACCGGTCCTCGTCGTCGAGCGGGATCCCCGCCGACATCTTGGCGATGTTGGCGGGCGGGTGCAGGCTGTCGCCCTCGATGAACAGCGCGCCGTGACGAGCGGCGAGCTCGGTGGCGACGGTCGTCTTGCCGGTCCCCGAGACACCCATCACCACGAGGTGCTGTGGCCGCGGTGCCGTGTCGGCACCCCGACGTGCGCGGGGGACGCGACTAGTCTGCTGCTCGTGCCGACCGCCCACACCACCGTGCTCGCCGAGGTCGGGCGACGGATCGTGCGAGGTGACCTCGCCGAGGACACCGTCATCACCCTGGACTGGATCGGGGACACCTACGGCGTCTCGCGGACCGTGGCCCGCGAGGTGGTGCAGGTGCTGGTCTCGATGGGGCTGGTCGAGAGCCGTCGGCGTACGGGCATCAGGATCCTGTCCCGGGCTGAGTGGGACGACTACGACCCGGCGATCATCCGCTGGCGGCTGGAGGGCGACCAGCGGCTCCGGCACCTCCACGAGCTCGCCGAGCTGCGCGCGGCCATCGAACCGGCCTCGGCCGCGCTGGCGGCCTCCCACGCCGACGCCGACCAGCGGTCCGAGATCGTCCGGCTCGCCGAGCAGATGGAGGCCTCGGGGGCAGCCGGCGACCTGCAGCTCTTCCTCGAGCAGGACATCGCCTTCCACCGGCTCCTCCTTCGCGCGTCGGGCAACGTCATGTTCGCCGGTCTGGGCGACGTCGTCGAGGGGGTCCTGCGCGGCCGCACGGACCACGACCTGATGCCGCCGGAACCCAAGCGGGAAGCCCGACGGCTGCACCAGGTCGTCGCCGAGGCGGTGGCCGGCGGCGAGGCGGAGGTCGCCCGCCACGCGATGACCGCGATCCTGGCCGAGGTCGTCTCCGACCTCGGCCACGACCACTGACGTCACAACAGGCCTGCCACCGGCCACAGGACTGCTGCCAGCGCGAAGGCCGACAGCCCGAGCGTGGTCTCCATGACCGTCCAGGTCTTGAGCGTGGTCTTCTCGTCCATCCCGAAGAACCTGCTCACCAGCCAGAAGCCGGAGTCGTTGACGTGCGAGAGCACGGTGGAGCCCGCGGCGATGGCCACGACCAGCAGGGTGAGGTGGATGTTGTCGAGGCCGCTCGCCTGGGTCGCGATCAGGCCCGCCGTCGTCGTCAGCGCAACGGTGGCCGATCCCTGGGCGACACGCAGCGCGGTGGCGATGAGGAACGCCTGCAGCAGCAGCGGCAGGCCCACGTCGGAGAGCGATGAGGTCAGGGCGTCGCCGATGCCGCTGGTCCGCAGGACACCGCCGAACATCCCGCCCGCGCCGGTGATGAGGATGATCGAGCAGATCGGGCCGAGCGCCTGGTCGAGCACACCCATGGTGTCGGACAGCGTCCCGTTGTGCCGGCCGAGGACGGCGATGGCGACGAGCAGGCTGATCAGCAGCGCGACGGGGGTGTTGCCCAGCAGCTGCAGGACCTCGACCCACAGCTGGCCCTCGGCGAGGGCACCGTTGGTGACGAGGGTGGTCAGCACCGTGTTGAACGAGATCAGGAACAGCGGCACCAGCAGCAGGCCCAGCACGGTCGTGAAGGCGGGCGGGGCGACGACCGGCCGGTCCGTGGCGTCGGCGCCGCCGTTGACCTCGCCGAACAGGAGGTCCGGGACGGGTACGTCGAAGCGAGCGCCGAGGAACCGGGAGACGAGGTAGACGCCGAAGTACCAGGAGATGACCGCGACCGGCACGCCGATGAGCAGGATGACACCGATGTCGGCACCGAGCGCCGTACCCGCGGCGACAGGACCGGGGTGCGGAGGCACGATCGCGTGCATGGCCGCGAAGGCACCGGCAGCGGGGAGGGCGTAGTAGAGGACGGAGCCGCCGAAGCGCCGGGCGACGGTCAAGATGATCGGCAAGAACACCACCAGGCCGGCATCGAAGAAGATCGGGAAGCCGAAGAACAGGGCAGCCACACCCAGCGCGAACGGTGCCCGGGCCGCACCGAACCGGTTGATCAGGGTGTCGGCCAGCACCTGGGCGCCACCGGTCACCTCGAGGAGGCGGCCGAGCATGACCCCGAAGCCGACGAGGAGCGCCACCGATCCGAGGGTGGTGCCGAACCCGGCGAGGAGCGCCGTCGGCACCAGCGCCACCGGGATCCCGGCCGCCAGGGCCGTCAGCAGGCTGACGAGCACGAGCGCGATGAACGCGTGCAGTCGCACCTTCATGACCAGTAGGAGCAGCAGACCGACGGCCGCTGCGGCAATGAGCAGGAGGACCGGCGTGCTGTAGGCCGGTTCGAGGTTTTCCATCAGGTGGCTCCGAAGTGAGGACGGTCACAGGTCCTGAGCATCATGAATGAAAGGTAATACCTTTGCAAGACCCGCTCTGCACAGGTTTGTGCACAGGCTGGGAAGTCCTGTGCACTCAACCGGGGCTTCATGCACAGATTTGGGTACGGGCTTGTGGGACTGGCCCCACCTGTTGTGGGCGTCGAGGCGTGGTCCTAGGCTCGCCCGGAACCTGAAGTGAGAAGTGTCGCCGTGTCGACAAAGTTCGCGGCCTCGGGCGTGGTGCAATCGGATCAGTCGAACTAGGAGCGCTCTCGATGAACAGTGGCGGTTTCAACTCCAACCCCTGGCAGACCGGCAGCAGTGCGGCCGACATGCCCCCACTGATGAGCCCGCCCCAGCCGAGCGCTGCGCCGCCGACGCACGCCGCCGCCGACCCCCTTCCCTTCGTCCGACCAGAGGAGCCCCCCGTGACGACGCCCGTGCAGGAAGCCGAGCGGGCGATCGGGCCCACCGGTCGTCCGCTTCCCACGTTCCCGCAGCCGGGACCCGTGGGGGAGCGAACCCGCGCTCGCGTCGTGTCGATGTGCAACCAGAAGGGTGGCGTCGGCAAGACCACGACGACCATCAACCTGGGCGCGTCGCTGGCCGAGTACGGCCGCAAGGTGCTGCTGGTCGACTTCGACCCGCAGGGCTCGCTCTCGGTCGGCCTGGGCCTCAACCCGCACGAGATGGACCTGACGATCTACAACCTCCTCATGCAGCGCGACGTCGCGCTCGAGGACGTCGTCGTGCCCTCCGGCGTGCCCGGCATGGACCTCCTGCCCTCCAACATCGACCTGTCCGCGGCCGAGGTGCAGCTGGTGCACGAGGTCGCCCGCGAGCAGACCCTGCAGCGCGTGCTGGGACCGGCCCTGGAGAACTACGACGTCATCCTGATCGACTGCCAGCCCTCGCTCGGCCTGCTCACGGTCAACGCCCTGACCGCCTCCGACGGCGTGATCGTCCCGCTGGAGTGCGAATACTTCGCACTGCGCGGGGTGGCGCTGCTCAAGACCACGATCGACAAGGTGCGCGAGCGGCTCAACCCCAAGCTCGAGGTCGACGGCATCCTCGGCACGATGTTCGACGGCCGCACCCTGCACAGCCGTGAGGTCATGGACCGGCTGGTCCAGGCGTGGGGCGACAAGGTCTTCCACACCGTGATCCGTCGCACCGTGAAGTTCTCCGACGCCACCGTCGCCGGCGAGCCGATCACGGCCTACGCATCCGCCTCGAGCGGCGCCAGCCACTACCGCGAGCTCGCCAGGGAGGTGCTCACCCGATGGCCCGCCGAGTGAGCATGCCGACCGCCGACGACCTGTTCCGCGCGACCGCGGACGGCACCGAGACCGCCGCCCGCCCGGTGCGCGCCGTGGCCGACCGCCCCGCCGACGACGTCGACTCCGGCCCCAAGAAGCCGAGCGGTCGCGTCCGTCACGACGAGAAGATGACCGTCTACGTCACCTCCGACGAGCTGCTCGACATCGAGCACACTCGGCTCATGCTGCGGCGTGCCAACGGCCTGGCCGTGGATCGCGGCCGGCTCGTGCGTGAGGCCATCGCCCTGGTGCTGGCCGACTTCGAGGCCAACGGTGACGACAGCGCACTGGTCCGGCGGCTGACCGAGGAGTGAGAGCAGGACACTCCGGCGCGACACTCGCACCCGGCACTCCCGCCGACGGCGAGACGCCTGCCTTCGCCGTACGCCTCGACAACTTCGAGGGCCCCTTCGACCTGCTGCTGAGCCTGATCGCCAAGCACAAGCTCGACATCACCGAGGTCGCGCTGTCGCAGGTCACCGACGAGTTCATCGCCCACATCAAGGTGGGTGGCAAGGCCTGGGACCTCGAGCAGACGACCTCGTTCCTGCTGGTCGCCTCGACCCTGCTCGACCTCAAGGCTGCCCGGCTGCTGCCGCAGGGCGACGTGGAGGACGAGGAGGACCTCGCGCTGCTCGAGGCACGCGACCTGCTGTTCGCCCGCCTGATGCAGTACCGCGCGTTCAAGCTGGTCGCCGGCGTGCTCGAGCAGCGCCTCGCCGCCGAGTCGACCCGCCACCCGCGCCAGGTCGGCATGGAGGAGCGCTTCGCGAGCCTGCTGCCCGAGGTCCTGATCGGCATCGGCCTCGAGCAGTTCGCCCAGCTCGCGGCCAAGGCCATGGAGCCCAAGCCGGTCGTCGAGGTCTCGCTGCAGCACATCCACGCCTCCAAGGTGAGTGTGCGCGAGCAGGCCTCCATCGTGATGGACCGGCTGCGCCACTCGGGCACCATGACCTTCCGCGCGCTCTGCGGCGACTCACCCGACCGGCTGACGACCGTGGCGCGCTTCCTGTCGCTGCTGGAGCTGTTCCGCGAGGGCGTCGTCGCCTTCGACCAGGTCACGCCGCTGGGCGAGCTGACCGTGCGCTGGACCGGCGACGAGGACGCAGAGATCGAGATCACCGACGAGTTCGACGGGGCGCCAGCCGAGGCAGAATCAGACGTGAGCCTCGACGATCGCCCGAGCCAGGAGTACGACGATGAGTGAGAGCACGACGGACACGGACACCACCTCCACCGACACCAGCGTGACGGTGGACGTGGAGACGCTGGCGGTCGAGATCGCCGATCTGCGCCCGGCCCTGGAGGCGATCTTGATGGTCGCCGACCAGGCGCTCGACAAGGTGCAGCTCGCCTCGGTCGTTGGCCACCCGGTCGAGGCCGTGGACGCGGCACTGCATGCCCTGGCCGCCGAGTACACCGAGCAGGGTCGTGGCTTCGAGCTGCGCAACGTGGCCGGGGGCTGGCGCTACTACACCCGCGACGCCTATGCCGGTGTCGTCGAGAGCTTCGTGCTGGAGGGCCAGCAGGCCCGGCTGACGCAGGCGGCGCTGGAGACCCTGGCCGTGGTCGCCTACAAGCAGCCGGTCTCGCGGGCCCGGGTCTCGGCCGTGCGTGGCGTGAGCGTCGACGGCGTCATGCGCACGCTGCTGACGCGCGGCCTCGTCGAGGAGGCCGGCCAGGACGTCGAGACGGGCGCCAACCTCTACCGGACCACGACCTACTTCCTCGACCGCATCGGGATCACCTCGCTGGAGGAGCTGCCCGAGCTGGCGCCGTACCTCCCCGACATGGAGGACCTCGAGGACGAGCTGACCCAGATGGCCGCCCCGACGCCCGAGCCCACACCTGAACCTGCGACGGAGCCGGCGACCGAGCCGCCCGTCGAGGACCCCCACCACCCGGCGCCGCACAGCGGCAACGGCACCGAACCCGACGGCGGGACCGAGATCGCATGAAGCCCCACGACCAACCCGACAACGACCAGCCTGCGTCGCAGCGCCCCGAGACCGACGAGGACGGGCTGATCCGGCTGCAGAAGCTGCTCGCCCAGTCCGGCGTCGCGAGCCGTCGCAAGTGCGAGGAGCTGATGCTCGAGGGCCTCGTCGAGGTCGACGGGGAGATCGTCTCGCGGCTCGGCACCAAGGTCGACCCGAGGACCGCCGTGATCCGCGTGGAGGGCAAGCGGCTGCCGCCGATCAGCCCCTCGGTCTACCTCGTGCTCAACAAGCCGCGCGGTGTCGTCTCGACGATGAGCGACCCCGAGGGGCGCCGCAGCCTGGGCGAGCTGGTGGCCGACCGGCCCGAGCGGCTCTTCCACGTCGGCCGGCTCGACACCGACACCTCCGGGCTGATCATCCTGACCAACGACGGCGACTTCGCCCAGCGGCTGGCGCACCCGTCCTTCGAGATCGAGAAGACCTACGTCGCCGAGGTCGAGGGCGAGCTGCACAAGGGCATCATCAAGAAGCTGCTCGCCGGCGTGACCCTCGACGACGGCCCGATCGCGGTCCGGCGGGCCCGGATCGTCGAGGGCAGCCACGGCCGTACGTCGCGTGAGCGCACCATCGTCGAGCTCGTCATCCACGAGGGGCGCAACCGCATCGTGCGCCGCCTGCTCGAGCACGTCGGGCATCCCGTGACCCGGCTGACCCGCACCTCCATCGGCCCGCTCGAGCTCGGCAAGCTGCCGTTGGGGGAGATGCGCGAGCTGACCCTGGACGAGCTCGGCGTGCTGCTCGACAGCGCCGAGCTCTGAGGGTCGCTGCATCGCCGACATACCGGACTGGTCGTGGGGATCGTGAAAGTCCACGCAGGTGCGTGGAGCTTCAGGGCGCCGGCCGCTCTCCGAGCGGGGGTCGCTCTGGAACTTCACCCGTGTGCGTGGAGTTGCATCCGCGCGATGGCGTCGTGCTGCCTGAGCGCTAGGGTCGCTGGGTGTGATGCGGGAGGCGAAGGGTCGCGTGGTCATTCTCAACGGCGCCTCGAGCTCCGGGAAGACCAGCATCGGTCAAGCACTGTTGTCCCAGCTCCCCGGCCCGTGGTTCCTCGTACCCGTGGATGCCTTCGGAGCCATGCGCTCCACCTCGCACACCGACGCGCTCAACGACGCCGACCTGGCCGAGGTCCTGAAGCGGACCCGTCTCGGCTACCACCGCGCGGTGGCTGGCCTCGCGTCTGCGGGAAACGACGTGGTCATGGACTATCCGCTCAGCGAGTGGTGGCGTCTCGATGACCTGCTGGACGTGCTGGGTGGCTACGACGTGACACTCGTCGAGGTCCGCTGCTCGTCCGAGGAGCTCGCACGCCGCGAGCACGCGCGTGGTGACCGAACGGTGGGCCTGGCCCAGTCGCAGGGAGCGGTGTACGAGCTCGGCGATCGCGACATCCTCGTCGACACCACGCGAGCCACGCCCGCCGCGTGCGCGGCACAGATCGCCGAGCTGTTGGGATCGCTCAACAAGCTGAAGGCCTTCGATCGGTTCCGCCGGCACGCGTGAGCACCTGTGCGTCGCTGCATCACGGACATACCGGGCGTCTGCGCTGCAATTCACGGCGCGGAGCAGCCCAGACGTCCGGTATGCCGGACCCGGCTCGACGGGGATGATCTGCTCACGCTGTGGCGGCGGGCCGCGAGGGCCGGGACCTCGCGACTAGGGTTGCGCCCGTGGCAACCAGGGCAATCAGGGGCGCGACCCAACTCGACGCGGACACCCGCGAGCACATGCTCGAGCGGGTGGCCGAGATGGTGACCGACGTGATGACGGCCAACGGCCTGAGCGTCGACGACTTCATCTCCGTCATCTTCACCGCAACCAGCGACCTGGTCAGCGAGTTCCCCGCCTATGCCGCCCGCCGGCTCGGCTTCGGGGACGTGCCGCTGATCTGCGCGCGTGAGCTCGAGATCGAAGGCTCCATGCCTCGCTGCGTGCGGATGATGGCGCACGTCGAGACCGACCTGCCGCGCGCCGACATCACCCACGTCTACCTCCACGGCGCGGCCAACCTGCGTCGCGACCTGACCAAGACACGCGACGTCCCCGGCGATGACTGACTCACCCCTGGGCCTGGTCGAGATCGTCGGCACCGGTCTGGTCGGTACGTCGATCGCGCTGGCCTGCCGCCGCGCCGGCATCGACGTCGTGCTGAGCGACCTCTCGGCCGAGCACGTCCGCACCGCCAGCGGGCTCGGCGCGGGTCGCCCGAAACAGGCCGACGACCGGCCGGTGCTGGTCGTGGTCGCCGTACCCCCTGACCACCTGGCCGATGCCATCGTGGCCGCACTCCAGGACGGCGACGCGTTCGTCACCGATGTGGGCAGCATCAAGAGCCGGCCGCTGCGCGACGTCACGGAGCGCGTCGATGCCGCACAGCTGGGCCGCTACGTCGGCTCGCACCCGATGGCCGGCAGCGAGCGCTCCGGACCGCTCGCGGCGAGCGCCGCCCTCTTCGACGGCCGCCCGTGGGCGATCACGCCCCACGCGACCTCGGCTCCGGGCGCGATCGCAGCGGTGGGCGAGCTCGTGGCGCTCTGTGGCGCGGTGGCCACCACCCTGAGCCCCGACGAGCACGACCTGGCCGTCGCGCGCACCTCGCACCTGCCCCACCTCGCCGCCGTCCTGGTGGCCGGCCGCCTGGCGGGCGCTCCCGCCGAGCACCTGGCGCTGTCCGGGCAGGGCGTGCGTGACGTCACCCGGATCGCCGCCAGCGACCCCGCGCTGTGGCAGCAGATCCTCGGGGCCAACGCCGGCGCCGTCACCGACCTCCTGGGCGAGCTGCGCGACCAGCTCGACGACCTGATCGCCGCCGTCCGCGACGACGAGCGCGAGGTGCTGCACCGCATCCTCAGCGCCGGTGTCACCGGCACCCGCGCCATCCCGGGCAAGCACGGCGGCCCGGTCCGGCCGATGCGCTCGATCTTCGTCTCGGTCCCCGACAACCCCGGCGAGCTGGCGCGGCTGTTCGGCGACGCGGGCGAGATCGGCGTGAACATCGAGGACGTGCACATCGACCACGATCCCGGCCGGCCCGTCGGCCTCACCGAGCTCGTCGTCGAGGAGAGCCGCGCCGAGCACCTGTTGAGCGCTCTGGAATCTCGTGGATGGTCGACTCACCGGTAGGCTCACCTACCGTGAGTTCCCTTGTCGTTGCCATTGATGGACCCTCCGGCTCCGGCAAGTCCAGCACCTCTCGAGGCGTCGCCGCCCGGCTCGGCCTGCGCTACCTCGACACCGGCGCCATGTTCCGCGCCATGACGTGGTGGATGCTCAGCCACGACGTCGACCTGGGCGATCCCGATGCCATCGCCGCGCGCGCCGGCGAGCCCCTCATCGAGTCCGGCACCGACCCGCTCGACCCGACGATCACCGTCGACGGCCAGGACGCCTCCGTCGCCATCCGCAGCGACGAGGTCAACGCCGCCGTGAGCCCGGTCAGCGCGGTGCCCGCGGTGCGCGCGCGCCTGCTCGACCTGCAGCGCGAGATCATCGCCGCGGGCGAGGGCATCGTCGTCGAGGGCCGCGACATCGGCTCGGTCGTCGCGCCCGACGCCCCGGTCAAGCTCTACCTCAGCGCCGACCCCGAGGCCCGCGCCATGCGCCGGGCAGCCGAGGCCGGCGGCGACGTCGCCGCGACCCAGGAGTCCCTCCTGGCCCGCGACCGGATCGACTCCGGCCGCGCCACCGCGCCGCTGACGATGGCTGACGGCGCGGTCCACATCGACACCACGCCGTACACCCTCGACGAGGTCATCTCGCAGGTCGTCGCGCTGGTGGAGGCGACCGTTCACGAGGCAGACGCGTGAGCGACCTGCCCCGGCCCAGCGCACACCACCCGCGCCGGGCGTTGCTGCACGGACTCCGGCCGGTCTTCCGCAGGGTCGTCCGCGCCCGCTGGGACCTGCGCGTCCACGGCATCGACAACGTCCCCGCCGGCGGGCCCGTCATCTTCGCCTCCAACCACGCCGGCTGGCTCGACGGACCGCTGCTCGCGATCATGGCGCCGCGCCCCGTGCACGCGCTCACCAAGCAGGAGATGTTCGTCGGCAAGCTGGGGCGCTTCCTCAGGGGAGCCGGTCAGATCCCGCTCAACCGCTTCAGCGCCGATCCCAGCGCGATCAAGGCCTGCCTGCGAGTCCTGCAGGACGGCGGCGCCATCGGGATCTTCCCCGAGGGCACCCGCGGCAGCGGTGAGCTCGAGGTCTTCCACCACGGCGTCAGCTATCTCGCCCTCGCCACCGGCGCACCCGTCGTCCCCGTCACCCAGGTCGGCACCCGCCTGCCCGGTGGTGCGTCGGGCTCGCTGCCGCCGCGCGGGGCCCGCATCGACATCTCGTACGGCGAGGCGTGGCGCACGACACGCACACCCTGGCCGCGCACCCGGGAACACACCTTGGCGACCTCGACGTTGCTCTGGGAGCACCTGCGCGAGCAACAGGCCCGCGCCCTCGCCCTCACCGGGCGTCGCCTCCCCGGACCGTTGCCGGTCGGGGACCGCGAGATCGAACCCGACACCGGGTTCGTCGATCACACAGACAACGTGGCAGACACGCCACATCAGCAGGCCGACACACCGGCCGACCAGCAGGGAGCATCATGACCGAGTACGACGAGCCCACAGGCCCCACTCCGGTGTTGGCCGTCGTCGGCCGCCCCAATGTCGGGAAGTCGACGTTGGTCAACCGCATCATCGGCCGCCGCGAGGCGGTCGTCGAGGACAAGCCGGGAGTCACCCGCGACCGGGTCTCCTACGACGCCCACTGGAACGGCCGCGCCTTCACGGTGGTCGACACCGGTGGCTGGGACCCCGACGCGCAAGGACTCTTCGAGCGGATCGCGCTGCAGGCGGAGGTCGCGGTGTCGCTGGCCGATGCCGTGCTCTTCGTCGTCGACGCCACGGTCGGCATCACCGACTCCGACGCGGCCGTCGTCAAGATCCTGCGCAAGTCCGGCAAGCCGGTCGTGCTGGCAGCCAACAAGGTCGACGACATGCGCACCGAGGCCGAGGCGTTCGGCCTGTGGAACCTCGGTCTCGGCGAGCCGTTCGCGGTCTCGGCGCTGCACGGCCGCGGCTCGGGCGACATGCTCGACGCGATCATGGCCGCGCTGCCCGAGGCGCCTCCGCAGAGCTTCGGCGAGGTCGGTGGACCGCGTCGCATCGCCCTGGTGGGCAAGCCCAACGTGGGCAAGTCCTCCCTGCTCAACAAGCTCGCCGGCTCCGAGCGTGTCGTCGTCGACAACGTCGCCGGCACCACGGTCGACCCGGTCGACGAGCTCATCACCATGGGTGATCGCACCTGGCGCTTCATCGACACGGCGGGCATCCGCAAGCGCGTCAAGGAGGCGTCGGGCCACGAGTTCTACGCGTCCCTGCGCACGTCGACGGCCATCGACCGGGCCGAGGTCGCCGTCCTCGTCCTCGATGCCGGTGAGACCGTCTCCGAGCAGGACATGCGGATCATCCAGACGATCCGTGACGCCGGCCGGGCCATGGTCATCGCCTTCAACAAGTGGGACCTCGTCGACGACGAGCGCCGCTACTACCTCGAGCGCGAGGTCGAGCGCGACCTCGTCCAGGTGCAGTGGGCGCCGCGGATCAACATCACCGCCAAGACCGGCTGGCACGTCGACCGGCTCGTGCCCGCGCTCGACAAGGCGCTCACGGGCTGGGAGACGCGCATCGGCACCGGCGCGCTGAACACGTTCCTGGGCCGGCTGGTGGGGGAGCACCCGCACCCCGTGCGCAGCGGCAAGCAGCCCAAGATCCTGTTCGGCACGCAGCCTTCGACCGCTCCTCCGACGTTCGTGCTCTTCACCAGCGGCAAGCTCGACGCCGCCTACGAGCGCTTCATCGAGCGGCGCCTGCGCGAGGAGTTCGGCTTCGTCGGCACGCCGATCGTGATCACCCAGAAGCCGCGCGAGAAGCGCAAGCGCTGACGCGCTGGCTCAGTTGGAGGGCTCCGGAAGGTCGGCTTCCTTGCAGTCGACCTTCGGGTTCACGCCCACGTAGTTGAGTGGGCCGGCCACGACGGTGAGGGCGATGTTGCCGGCTTCCGCGCAGTTGGTGTCACTGTCGGCGAAGTAGTCGCGTTGATAGGCAGCGACGATGCCGATCACCAGCCAGATGACCACCAGTAGAGCAATGATCCGTGCCATACCCCGAACCTAGGCCAGTCACCCGCCCGAGAAATCATCCTTGGGGGTGGCTCACGGATCGAGGCCGAGCGAGCGCAGCCAGGCGATCGGGTCGATCGGCGCGCCCCCGCCCGGCCTGACCTCGAAGTGCAGGTGTGGGCCCGTCGAGTTGCCGGTCGAGCCGACGAGCCCGATCGGCTCCCCGATCTCGAGCCGCGCTCCCGCGCTGGCGAGCGGGGTGAGCTGGTGGCAGTACCAGAGCTCGGTGCCGTCCTCGAGCGTGAAGATCGTGCGGTTGCCGTAGGACCCGGCGTAGGCCACCTCCGTGACCGTGCCGTCCGCCACCGCGACGAGGCTGGTGCCGGTCGTGGCGCCGAAGTCGGCGCCGGTGTGGATGCTCTCCCAGAGCGGTCCGGTCAGCCCGAAGCCCGCCGACAGGTGGTAGTCGTGGATCGGCAGGACGTGCTCCAGGTCCGGGAGGTTGCCGGTGTAGCCCAGTGCCGCGAGGCGGTCCGCCCGGACGCCCTCCACCTCCGCGTGCCGCTCCGCCGCGTCGAACATCGCTGTCAGGGCCAGCTCCCGCTCGTGCACCTGGCGTTCGAGCGCGATCTCCGAGGGATCCCGCGTCTCGGCGGTTCCTTCGACCTGCTCCGGTACGGCGCTCGCCGGCCCGGCGCCGTACGCGACCGCGGCGCACACGAGGACGGTCGCGGCGACTGCGCGGCGTAGATCCATGGCGGGCCCTTCTCAACGGTGCATCGTCACGAGTGTGGGCGCCGTCCCGCGACCTCGCGGGCAAACCGGGGAATCCGGCCCGCCGGTCCAGTCCGGCCGGTTGGGACGGACGCGAACGGGTACCGCGCCTGTGTTCCGTTCCCGAGATGAGGAGATGGCCATGGTCAGCCATGACTTGAGCACGACGACGCGAACTCCGCTCCAGCTGTCCGCCGCGCTGGTGGGGGCGGTGTTCCTGCTGGTCGGGATCCTGGGGTTCATCCCCGGGGTGACCACCAACTACGACGACCTGGAGGTGGCGGGCCACGAGTCGGGGGCCGAGCTGCTGGGGATCTTCCAGGTCTCGATCCTGCACAACGCGGTGCACCTGCTCTTCGGTGTCGCCGGCCTGCTGATGGCCCGGACATCCATGGCCGCGCGGGCGTTCCTGCTCGGCGGAGGTGCGATCTACCTCGTGCTGTGGATCTTCGGGCTGCTGGTGGACAAGACGTCCGCGGCCAACTTCGTGCCGCTGAACACGGCCGACAACTGGCTGCACCTGGCGCTGGGCGCCGGCATGCTCGCGCTCGGGCTGGTGCTGGGCCGGGGGACCGGCGGGGGCCTGCGGTCAGGAGAGCACGTGTAGGAACCGTTCGAGGGCGAGCCGGGTGACCCGGGCGATGACCTCGCCCGGGTCACCGGGCACGTGGTGCTCGTGCGACCGCGTTCCGTCCGGGCCGGCCTCTGCGAGGTGGACCGTCCCGGCCGGACGTCCCTCCTCGGGTCCCGGCCCGCCGACGCCGGTGATGCCGATCGCGAGGTCGGCGCCGAGCAGGTGCCGTACGCCCTCGGCCATCTGGCGCGCACAGGAGTCCGTCACCACCGGGCCCGGGGTCACGCCGAGCACCTTGAACTTCACGCCCTCGTCGTAGGCCACCACCGCGCCCTTGAACCACGTCGCCGCGTCGGTCCCCGCGCCGAGGCGGGCCGACACGTGTCCGGCCGTCAGCGACTCCGCAACGGCGATGGTCCGCCCTGCGCGCAGGGCCAGCTCCGCGATGCGTTCGACGACCTGCTCGTCGTCCTCGTCATGCCAGGTTCCAGTCGCCACGGAGGCACCTCCTCGTTCGGGTGACCCGTGTCGTACCCCGGACCGGTTCGAGCATGCCCGGCCGCGCTGAACCGTGGCCCGGTGATCGGGACTCGATCAGCCGAGGGCCGCGTCGGGGCCGGATGCTGCGTTGGACGGGCGCGGTCCACAAGGGGCTGCGCTTCCTCCGACCACACGGGAGCAAGGCTTGTTCACCATCGCGATCATCGGCGGCACCGGTCCCCAGGGCAAGGGGCTCGGCTACCGCTTCGCCAAGGCGGGTCACGCCGTGCTGCTCGGGTCGCGCTCGGAAGAGCGCGCCGTCGAGGCCGCCGACGAGCTCCAGGCTCGGCTGGTCGGCACCGGCTCGGTCATCGGGGTGACGAACGCCAAGGCCGCGGAGGCGGCCGACCTGGTGCTCCTGGCCGTTCCGTACGACGGCCACGACGACATCGTTGCCGAGCTGGCCGACCGGATGCACGGCAAGGTGGTCGTCAGCTGCGTGAACCCGCTCGGCTTCGACAAGTCCGGCCCCTTCGGGCTCGACCTCGGGCCGACCTCGGCTGCCGAGCAGGCCCAGGCGCTGGCGCCGGGCGCGCTCGTGGTCGGTGCCTTCCACCACCTGTCCGCGGCCTCGCTGATCAGTGAGGCGGACGTGCTCGACCACGAGGACGTGCTCGTCTGCGGCGACGACAGCACCGCGAAGGCGGTCGTGATGGAGCTGGCCGCCACGGTCACCGGCAAGCAGGGCATCGACGCCGGCCACCTCCGGCTGGCCCGCCAGCTCGAACCGCTGACGGCCGTGCTCATCTCCGTGAACCGGCGCTACAAGACCCGCTCCGGCATCGCCGTCACCGGTCTTGCTCGCACCCTGCCTCGCTGAGCAGGGCGGGGGACTCGGGCCTCCCGTCGAGCACCCGGTTGGTCCGCACCGCGACCTGCCAGCCACTCTCTCCGCGCCTCAACCGCCAGTGGTTGGCCGTCGCGCGGCGTACGACGAATCGTCCGTCCTGGTTGACGATCATCAGGGAGTGGCAGACAGCCAGCGCCTCGTCGCCCGACACGGTCACGACCGGCGGGCCGACGAAGTGGGCGCACCCGCCCGTGATCCAGCCCTGGTGGTTCGCCGACTCGACCATCGCCACGATCTCGTCGCGACCGTTCATCACGAGCTCGTCGACGTCGTAGACGCCCTCGGGCTCCCACAGTGCGGCGACGCCCGCAGCCGAGCCGGCGTCGACCAGCGGACCGTAGGACGCGATCAGCCGGGCGATCTCCGCCTGGTCCTCGAGCCGCTGGAGCCGGGCCTCGAGTGCGGCCAGGTCGCTCATTCGCCGACCTTGTCGCCGATGACGGCCAAGGCTGCGAGCTGGTCGCAGTAGTGCTCCACCGAGTCGGCCGCGATCGCGGCACCGGCGATGGTCGCCCCGGCCGCGCGCAGCCCGGTGAGCGCCCTCTCTGCCCGGTCGGGGTCACCGATCGGGTCGAGCTGGCGGCCGGCGCTGAGGACGACGTCGAAGCCGTCGGGCAGCTCCACCTTCCCGAGCAGGTCATGCAGCTGGTCGAGGCTGAGGCCGAAGGGCACCCACCCGTCGCCGTACGTCGTGGCCCGGCGCAGCGAGCGGAGCGTGCGGCCGCCGATCCACATCGGGACGCGCTCCTGCTTCGCGTGCGGCTCGACGACGAAGCCGTCGTAGTCGTAAAACTCTCCGTGGTGCGAGGGCACCCGTCGGGAGAGCGAGCCGCGCAGGGCGCTGATCGCCTCGTCGGCGCGGGCGCCGCGAGCAGCGAACTCCGCGCCGAGCAGGTCGAACTCCTCCTCGAGGCTGCCGACGCCGAGGCCGAGCACCAGTCGGCCGCCGCTCACCTGGTCGAGGGTGCCGTAGCGCTTGGCGATCTCGAGAGGGTGGTGGTAGCCGAGCACCAGCACCTGGGTCGCGAGCCGGATCTGCTGCGTCCGGGCGGCCAGGTAGCCGAAGGTCGCGAGCGGGTCCCAGTAGGTCGCTCCGCGCTGCTCCGCGATCTCCTCCGGTACGGCGACGTGCTCGCTGCACGTCAGGTGGTGGAAGCCGAGCCGGTCGGCCGCCTCGGCGATGCGGGCAAGCTCCTCGATCCCGGCCGTCGTCTCCCACGAGGAGTGGGCGCCGGGCACCCGGGTGACTACTGGACTGGCGATTCCGATGCGCATGGGGGCCTCTCTGGCGGGTGGACACGCGGTGTCGACAGGTCTACCGGCGGCCTCGCCGACGTGCCCGACGGTTCCCGGTGGTCGGGAGGGAAGGGACGCCATCCAAAGATTTCTGAAATTGCTTCTAGTTTTGACTGTCACAGGGGCGTGGGCGTTGCTACAGTCCAAAACAAGAATTCATTTCAGTTTCGCACAGTGGAGGTCCTGATGTCCGTGGCAACCGTGGAGCCCGACGCCCGCCCGGCGCTGCCGCCGAGCATGGTGGAGCGGATGACGCTGATCCTCGATGAGTTCACGGCTCGCTCGACCCGCCTCACCCTCGAGGAGGTGGCTCGGCGCACGCACCTGCCGCGGTCCACGGCGCACCGGATCCTCGACCAGCTCGTGAAGCTGCGCTGGCTCGACCACACGTCCTTCGGCTACTGCCTCGGCACGCGCTCGCTCAGCCTCGGGGGAGGCGGCGACGACCACGCCGAGGTGCGCCAGGCCGCCGCGCCGCTCCTGCACCAGCTCAGCGTGCAGACCGGTCTCGTCGTCCACCTGGCCGTCCTCGACGAGGCCGAGGTGCTCTACCTCGACAAGGTCGGCGGCCGGTTCGCCGCCACCGTCCCCTCGCGGGTCGGTGGTCGTGCCCCCGCCCACTGCACCGCGCTCGGCAAGGCGATGCTCGCCTGGCTGCAGCCGGAGGAGGTCGAGGAGCGCTTCGCCGCCGACCTCGAGCGCCAGACGCACCTCACCATCGGCGAGGTCGGCCTGCTCCACCAGGAGCTGAACCGCATCCGCGCCCGCCGCGGCGTCGCCTTCGAGAAGGGCGAGTGCTTCTCGCAGATCTCCTGCGTGGCCGCCGCGATCCGCAGTCCGGAGGGACCGATCGCTGCGATCTCGCTCGTGGGCGACACCCGCGCGCCGATGGAGAAGGTGGCCCCGCTGGTCGCCGATGCCGCCCACCGCGTCTCGCTCGAGCTCTTCCCCCGGACCAGCGAGCCGCGCACGGCTCGCCGCATGTCGGCGTCGACGTCGGGGGAGCAGAACTACTCCGCCGCCACGATGGAGCGCCTGGTCGTTGCCGGTCAGACCGGCAGCTGGTTCTGAGAGCCGTTCAGCCCCAGTGGTCGCCCCAGCCCCACAGGGCCGGCTCGTCGAGGGCCGTCGTCGACTCGGACTGCACGCCGAACCCGCCGCGGTAGAAGATCATCGGCGGCTCCTGCTCGAGCAGCTCCACCTCGAGCACCCGGCCGAGCACCACGTCGTGGTCGCCCGCGACGTGCACCTCGTGGACCTCGGCATGGACACGCAGCAGCACGTCACGCAGTGACGGCGTGCCCCAGCGGGAGACGTCCCAGTCGAGTCCGTCGAACTTCACGCCGCGGCTCGAGCCGAAGCGGGCACACAGGTCCTGCTGCTCCTCGGCGAGCACGTTGACGGTGAACCGGCCGGCGGTGCGGATGCGCGGCCAGGCACGGCCGCGGTGGTCCGCACAGAAGAGGATCAGCGGCGGGTCGAGCGACACCGACGCGAAGGACTGGCAGGCGAAGCCGATCGGCTCGTCCGACTCGAGTCCGGTCACGACCGTCACCCCGGAGGCGAAGGCCCCCATCGCGCGACGGAGCTCGTCGGGCGTCGGGCCTTCGACCACGTCTTGAGTGCTCATGCAACGACGTTAGGTCCGTACGGCGAACGCCCCTGTCGAGGTCTCGGTGACCGGGAGCCTCGGGGCCGACGAGAGACGTCGCTGTCTACGGTCCGTGGACCGACCAGGAAGAGGACGCTGATGCTGAAGGAGCTGGCCACCGAGCGCGGTGTGCTGAGGTACTACGACGTGGGCGAAGGCCCACCTCTCCTGCTGCTCCACGGCTCCGGCCCGGGGGTGACGGGTTGGCGCAACTACGAGGGCAACCTGCCCGCGCTCTCGCAGCACTTCCGCTGCCTGGTGCTCGAGTTCCCCGGCTTCGGTGTGAGCGACCCGACCGACCAGCACCCGATGATGGCGGCGCCGGCGTCCGTCATCGACTTCCTCGACGGGCTCGGCCTCGACCGGGTCGACGTCATCGGCAACTCGATGGGCGGCATCGTCGCGACCCAGCTCGCGATCAAGCACCCGGACCGGGTGCGCAGCCTGGTCACCATCGGCGGCATGGGCAAGAACATCTTCAGCCCGTTCCCCGGCGAGGGGATCAACCTGCTGATGGAGTTCACCGACGACCCGACGCGCGAGCGCCTCGTCCAGTGGCTCCGCTCGATGGTCTTCGACCAGGAGCTGGTCACCGACGAGCTGGTCGAGACCCGCTGGGAGCAGGCCACCCAGCCCGAGACCCTCGACTTCTCGCGCCGGATGTACGGCAGTGCGGCCATGGCTGCGCGCGCCGCGTCCGCTGCGGAGAGCGACGCGGCGCCGTACTGGGCGCTGTTGCACAAGATCAAGGCCCGGACCCTCATCACGTGGGGCCGGGACGACCGGGTCAGTCCTGTCGACATGGCGTTGTTGCCGATGCGGACGATCCCTGACGTGGAGGTGCACGTGTTCCCCAACTGCGGACACTGGGTGATGATCGAGCAGAAGGAAGCCTGGGAAGCGACCGTGCTGGCGTTCCTGCTGCGAGGTGTGGCATGAGCTGGGACGACGAGTTCGACGTCGTCATCGTCGGCAGCGGCGGCGGCGGCATGACCGCGGCCCTCACCGCGCACGACCTCGGCATCAGCTGTGTCGTGCTCGAGAAGGCGAAGCTCTACGGCGGCACCACCGGCATCTCCGGTGGCGGCATCTGGGTGCCCAACAACCCGACGCTGCGCCGGGCCGGTCACGACGACAGCCGTGAGTCGATCCGGACCTACCTCGACGAGCTGATCGGTGAGCGCGCCGAGCCCAAGCGCCTCGATGCGTACGTCGACCACGGACCCGCCGCGATGGCCCTGCTCGAGCAGAGCCGATGGGTGAAGTTCTTCTGGACCAAGGGCTACTCCGACTACCACCCCGAGCTCCCCGGCGGAAAGCCGCTCGGCCGGTCGATCGAGGCCGTCCCGTTCGACACCCGCAAGCTCAAGCAGGACGAGAAGTTCCAGCGCCCCAACTCCATGAAGGGCCCGCTGGGCCTGTGGATCACGGCGAAGGACTACAAGAACCTGGCCATGGTCAAGCGCACGTGGGGTGGCCGTCGCGCCAGCCTCGTCGCCGCCTGGCGCGTGGCGTCCAATGTGATCCGCAGGAGGCACATGTCGACCGGCGGCCGGGCCCTGGTGGCGCGTCTCCGGATGGCGCTCAAGGACGCCGACATCCCGCTGTGGCTGGAGACCCCGATGACGTCGCTGGTCGTCGAGGACGGCCGCGTCGTCGGCCTCTCCGTGACGAGGGACGGTGAGACACAGCGGATCCACGCCCGCAAGGGCGTCCTCATCGCCAGCGGCGGCTTCGACCACAACCAGCAGATGCGCAACGAGTGGCTGCCCGAGGGTGGCCGTGAGGACCTGAGCCTCGGCGCCCGCGAGAACGTCGGCGACGGAATCACCGCCGGACTCGGCCTCGGTGCCGCGGTCGACCTGATGGACGACGCGTGGTGGATGCCGTCGGTGACGCACCCCAGCGGCGCCAGCATCCCGCTGGTCTCCGAGCGCTGCATCCCCGGCTCGGTCATCGTCTCGTCGGACGGCAGGCGCTTCACGAACGAGTCGTCGCCGTACACGAACTTCGTCCACGACCAGCTCGACGGCAAGCACGTGCCGGCGTGGTTCGTGATGGACGCGAAGGCGCGTCGTCGCTACCCGTTCGCGCAGATCCTGCCGGGGCAGCCGTTCCCGAAGTCGTTCTACGACGCGGGTCTGGTGGTGCGGGCGGAGAGCCTGGAGGAGCTGTCGACGAAGGTCGGTCTTCCCGAGGACGCGCTGGCGCAGACCGTCTCCACGTTCAACGACTATGCCCGCACCGGCATCGACCTCGAGTTCGGCCGCGGCCACAGCGCCTACGACCGCTACTACGGTGACCCGACACTGAAGAACCCCAACCTCGACACCATCGACACCGGGCCCTTCTACGCGGTCCGCCTCGACGTCGGCGACCTCGGCACCAAGGGCGGCCTGGTCTGCGACGAGCACGCCCGGGTGCTGCGCGAGGACGGATCGGTCATCGACGGTCTCTACGTCACCGGCAACGCGTCGTCGTCCGTGATGGGCACGGAGTACGCCGGTCCGGGCGCCACCATCGGCCCGTCGATCGTCTTCGGCTACGTCGCCGTCAAGCACGCGGCAGGTGCCCTGCCATGACCCTCCAGGTGCGGGTGGTCGAGGTGGTCCGCGAGACCGCGGAGGCCCACTCGCTGGTGCTCGAGCCGGTGGACGGCAGCACGCTGAGCTACCGGCCCGGCCAGTTCCTCACCCTCAGCATCCCGACCGATCGCGACGGGGGAGCGGCGCGCTGCTACTCGCTGTGCAGCTCGCCGGCCCTCGACGAGAAGGCCAAGGTCACCGTCAAGCGGACGGTCGACGGCTACGCCTCCAACTGGATCTGCGACCACGTCGTCGCCGGCACCGTCCTCGACGTGCTCAAGCCGGCGGGCACGTTCACGCCGAAGCACCTCGACGACGACTTCCTGCTGTTCGCCGGCGGGTCCGGGATCACGCCGGTGCTCTCCATCCTCAAGACCGCACTGCACTCCGGGACGGGATCGGTGGCGCTGGTCTACGCGAACCGCGATCCCGACTCGGTGATCTTCCGTCACGAGCTGGCCGCCCTGTGCGGTGCGTACGGCGAACGGCTGTCCGTCCTCCACTGGCTGGAGTCGGAAGAGGGCCTGCCATCGGCCGCGGGTGTTGCAGAGGTCGTGGCCGCGCACCCGGGCCGCCAGTCCTTCATCTGCGGACCGGGGCCGTTCATGGACCTCGTCTCGGAGGCCCTGCGCGCCGCCGGTGTTCCCGGCGACCACGTGCACGTCGAGCGCTTCACCTCCCTGCACAACGACCCGTTCCACGAGGCCGCCGTCGTGCTCGACGAGGCGGCCGCGTCCAGCACGGTCGAGGTGACCCTCGACGGGGACACCAGCAGCGTCCCGTGGCCCGACGGCAACCGGCTGCTCGACGTGCTCCTGGCGGCCGGCATCGAGGCGCCGTACTCGTGCCGCGAAGGCGCCTGCAGCGCGTGCGCGTGCATCCTGCTCGAGGGCGAGGTCGACCTGGCGCACAACGAGGTGCTGGACGCGGCCGACCTCACGGACGGCCTGATCCTGGCCTGCCAGGCGACCGCCCGCAGCGCGCGCCTGAAGGTCACCTACGACGCCTGAGGGCACGTCCCGCTCAACGGGAGGTCAGCCGCGTGGAGTGAGGATCGCTGCGAACGTCAGGTCATGAACACCGCCCTGAACGCCGTCGAGGAACGAGCCGACGAGCTCGCCGCCCTCGGCGAGTCCAACGAGAAGCTGGGCCGGCTCGACGACTCGACGGCCAAGATCCTGCGCGACACCGGCGTCATCAAGATGCTGCAGCCCGCTGAGCACGGCGGCGCCGAGGCGCACCCGCGCGACTTCGCGGAGACCGTCATGCGGATCGCCTCCCTCGACGGTGCGACCGGCTGGGTGGCCGGCATCGTCGGCGTGCACCCGTGGGAGATGGCGATGTGCGACGCCGGCGTCCAGGAGCAGATCTGGGGCGCCGACGACGAGACCTGGATCGCGTCGCCGTACGCGCCGATGGGCATCCTGAAGCCGGTCGACGGCGGCTACCTCTTCAACGGTCGCTGGCAGTTCTCGTCCGGCACCGACCACTGCCAGTGGATCTTCCTCGGCGCCTTCCTCGGTGACGAGAACGGCGACCGGCTGATGCCGCCGCAGAACTACCACGTGATCCTGCCGCGGTCGGACTACACGATCGTCGAGGACTCGTGGGACGTCGTCGGCCTGCGCGGCACCGGCTCCAAGGACATCATCGTCAAGGACGCGTTCATCCCGACCGAGCGTGCCGTCGCGTTCAGCACGATGATGGACGGCTCCGCGCTGGCGGCCTCGGGCCGCACCAACCCGACCTACGCCGTGCCCTTCACGACGATCTTCCCGCTCGGCATCACCAGCGCCGTGATCGGCATCGCCGAGGGCGCGCTGGCGCACCACATGGCCTACCAGCGCACCCGCGTGCAGGTGACCGGCACCCAGGTGACCGACGACCCCTACGTGCTGTTCGCGATCTCCGCCGCCGCCGAGGAGATCAAGGCCTCGCGGACCGCCCTGCTGTCCAACGTGACCTCGATCTACGACAAGGTCGCCGCGGGGGAGCAGATCACGTTCAACGAGCGCGCCGCCTCTCGCCGTACGCAGGTCGCCGCCGCCTGGCGTGCCGTCCGCGCGATGGACGAGATCGTCGCTCGCTCCGGCGGCAACGGCCTGCGGATGGACAACCCGATGCAGCGCTTCTGGCGTGACGGCCACATGGGCCTGGCGCACGCGATCCACGTGCCCGGCTCGGTGTTCCACGCGACGGCGCTGACCGACCTCGACGTCGTGCCGCCGCCCGGCCCGATGCTCTCGATGATCTAAGGAGACGTGCGATGACGCAGATCCGTGGCCTCGGCTACCTCAAGGTGCAGTCCCAGGACGTCGCGCGCTGGCGCGAGCTGACCGTGGACGCGCTCGGCTTCCAGGAGACGACCGGCCCCGTGGAGGGCGGTCTCTACCTGCGCATGGACGAGCGCGAGTCGCGCCTCGTCGTGCTGCCCGGCGCGTCCGACCGCGTGCTCGCCGTCGGCTGGGAGGTCCGCGACCAGTTCGGCCTCGCGGAGATCGGCCGTTCGGTCGAGGCCGCCGGCTACGTGGTCAAGGAGCTCGGCCAGGCCGAGTGCGACGAGCGCGGCGTCGAAGCGGCGATCGCGTTCGACGACCCCGCAGGTACGCCTGTCGAGGTGTTCTTCGGACCGCGGCTCGACCACAGCCCGGTGCTGACCGGACTCGCGCAGAAGTTCGTCACCGGCGACCAGGGCCTGGGCCACGTCGTGCTGCCGACGACCGCGATGGAGGAGACGGTCGAGTTCTACACCGAGGTGCTCGGCTTCCTGCCCCGCGGAGCGATCCGGCTGGGGGAGAAGGGCGCCGCCGCGGTTGGTACGCCGAGGCGCGTGCGCTTCATGGGCGTGAACGCGCGCCACCACAGCCTGGCCGTCGTGCCCGCCCCGCACGGTGACCCGCCCGGGCTGGTGCACCTGATGGTGGAGGTCGACTCGCTCGACGCCGTCGGGCGTGCCCTCGACAACGTGAACCGCGCCGGCTTCTCGATCTCGTCCACCCTCGGGCGCCACACCAACGACCACATGGTCTCGTTCTACGTCCGCGCCCCCGGCGGCTGGGACCTGGAGTACGGCGTCGAGGGCATGACCGTCGACGAGACCTACTACACGGCCGAGGAGATCACCGCGGACTCCTACTGGGGCCACGACTGGTCGGGATCCGAGCCGCTCGCCGCGTTCTCGTGAACGACGTCCTGGTCGTCGGCTTCGGTGCCGCCGGTGCCGCGGCCGCGATCGCTGCCGCCTCCTCGGGAGCCTCCGTCCGCGTGCTGGAGCGGGCGAGTGGTCCGGGAGGGTCGTCAGCGCTGTCGGGTGGCGAGATCTACCTCGGTGGCGGCACGGCGGTGCAGCGCGCCTGCGGAGTCAGCGACACCCCTGACGACATGTTCGCCTTCCTGTCCGCCGCTCTGGGCCCGCACGCGGACACCGAGAAGCTCCGGCTCTACTGCGACGGCTCCGTCGAGCACTTCGACTGGCTCGTCGCGTGCGGCATCGACTTCCAGCACAGCCTCTTCGAGGGGCCGACCTGGATGCCGCCGACCACCGACGGACTGATGTGGCTGGGCGAGGACGCCTGGCCCTACAACGAGATCGCCAAGCCGGCGCCTCGTGGCCACCGCGGCAGGGCGCCCTACTTCGCCGGGCAGGTCGTGATGGACGCGCTGATCGCGCACGCGACGTCCCTGGGGGTCCAGGTCGAGGTCGACACCCGCGCCACGTCGCTCGTCGTCGAGGACGGCCGGGTCGTGGGCGTGAGGGCGCGTCGCTACGGCGCGGACGTCTCGTTCGAGGCGGACGCCGTGGTCCTCACGACCGGCGGCTTCGTCGACAACGACCAGATGCTGGCCGACCATGCGCCGTACCTCCTCGGTCACGGCAAGGTCAGTGACGGGCTCGACGACGGCAGCGGGATCCTGATGGCGCAGGCCGTCGGTGCGGCCACCCGCCGGATGTCGATGGTGGAGGCGGCCTACACCGCCCTGCCAGAGATGGTCTGTCGCGGGATGCTGGTCAACGCGCGGGGGCAGCGGTTCATCAACGAGGACGTCTATCCGGGCCTCTACAGCCACGCCGCCCTTCACCAGCCCGGCCCCTGCTGGGTGATCATCGACGAGGCCGGCTACGACGCGATCGCCGACCCGTGGGGCGTGCGCCCCTCCTTCGCAGCCGAGACGGCCGAGGAGCTCGGCGCCGAGCTGGGTCTGCCGAACGGGGCGCTCGAGGCGACCGTCGCGGCCTACAACCGGGACGCGGCCAACGGCCAGGATCCCGTGTTCCACAAGGACTCCCGCTGGCTGCGCCCGCTCACCGGCGGCCTGGCTGCGGTCGACCCCCGGCTCGGGTTCAACGCCACCGAGAGCACGGTCTCCGGGACCGGGTTCTCCGGCTTGACCCTGGGTGGGCTGCACACGACGCCGGACGGCTCGGTGCTGTCGCTCGCGGGGGACCCGATCCCGGGGCTCTTCGCCGCCGGCCGAGCCTCGTCCGGGATGCACGGCGAGGGCTACATCAGCGGGACCTCGCTGGGCGACGGCACCTTCTTCGGCCGTCGAGCAGGGCGTACGGCGGCGGGCTCGTGAGCGCCCGCGACGAGATCGTCGAGGCGCTGGCTGCGTTCGCGACTGCGACCGATCAACGCGACTGGGCGACGATCCGCTCGTTGCTGGCGCCGGACGCGTTCGCCTACAGCAGCTCCGGGCCCGACGCCATCGTGGCGCAGATGCAGGCCCACCTCGGTGGGTGCGGCCCGACCCAGCACCTGCTGGGCAACCACCGCGTCACCATCGATGGCGACACGGCCCGGTCGCTCAGCTCTGCACGCGTCCACCACGTCGGCGCCGGCCCGAAGGCAGGATCGTCCTACGAGTGCCTGGGGGACTACGACGACTCCTGGGTCCCCGGCCCCGGTGGGTGGCGCATCGTGCGCAGGAAGTTCGAGATCAGGATCGATAGAGGGGACTTCGGAGTGCTTCGTCCAACCGATCAACAGGGGGCGCTCGACACCCCGCAGCAGCTCGCTCTCGAGGCGCGTGCGCTCGAGCTGTGGCGCTCCGAGCCGGTGCGACGCGCGGCCGACGGAGTCCGGGAGCTCTATCGCGCCGACACGCAGGCTGCGACCCCCAGCGGTCTGGCCTCGGTGGACTCTGCTGCCGAGGCGATCGCCTTCGTCGCCGCGCTGTATGCCGTGATCGACGACCCGGCGAACCCCGAGCTCCTGTGGCTGGCCAACGCCGCGCACGAGTGGGCGGCGCTCAGCGTCCCCGGCTCCGGTTATGGCATCGACAACCCCGACAACGTGCACCGCCGAGCCGCGATCGACGGTGTCTCGGAATACGTCGTCCGCGGCTCATCGCCGACCGGCCAGCGGCCCGAGCAGCAGTCGTTCATCGTCTACGCCGAGCCCGCACCGGGCGAGCCGGTGACCCGTGAGGGCGCCGACATCCTGGGCGTCCTGGTCAGCGACGCCATGGTGACCAATGCCGACGGGACGTTCGAGGTGACGGTGGGCCCGTCGGAGGCCGACGGGCGGCCCAACCACATCCAGACACGGGAGGGCGCCACCCACCTGCTGGTGCGTGACCTGCTCTCTGACTGGACCTGCCAGCTGCCGACGCGCCTGAGCATCGAGCGGGTCTCCGGCGCTCCCTCCACCCCGGCGAGCAGGGAATCGGCAGAGCACGCGGCCGCCCTGCTCGCCGAGCTGGGGCGCTACTGGGTCACGTATGACAACGAGTTCATCTTCATCAGGCCGGTCAACGAGCTCGTGCAGCCGCGTCCGCGCCCGTTCGGGATGTCGGTGGCCGGCCACTTCGCCCTCGACGAGGGGGAGGGGCTGCTGGTCACCGTGGACCAGGCCGGAGCCCGCTACATCGGCTTCGAGGTCACGGATCCCTGGGGCGTCGCGCGGGAGTACGTCGAGCGCACCGGCAGCCTCAGCTCCAGCCAGGCCCGCGCGAATGCCGATGGCTCGATCACCTGGATCATCAGCCCTGACGACCCCGGCGTGTGGAACTGGCTCGACACCGCCGGCCTCTCCTGCGGCATGCTGGCGATCCGCTGGCAGGGGGGAACTCTCGCTGAGGACCCGGTGCGTGAAGTGCGGGTCGTTCGTCTGGCTGACATCACGCCGGACATCACGCCGGGGGAGCGGGTCGCCCAGCTTCGCGAGCGCAAGGTGAGAGTTGAGTCCCCGATAGTGGTGTAGCGCGGTCGCTGAGTTCGTCACCGGCGTGTACGCCAAACGCAGACGCGGCCACCGCGCGATCCTTCGAGTC
>NZ_PZYX01000019.1 GCF_003047285.1 Nocardioides allogilvus
GACTCGAAGGATCGCGCGGTGGCCGCGTCTGCGTTTGGCGTACACGCCGGTGACGAACTCAGCGACCGCGCTACACCACTATCGGGGACTCAACTCCGTCCACCTGTCGGCCGTCGAGCTCAAACCCCAGCGATCTCAACGAGGCTGACGAAACGATGGTGACAGGGTGGACGTCCCCACCTGCGCCGGGCTCAGCGCAGCGAACCAGTCGCAGGTTACGCCCGGCCAACTCGGAGAACCATGCGTCCCATGGCCCCGGAGTCCACCTACCATCGACCTTGCGCTCGTCGAATTGGAACGGGCGAACAGGACCTGCAGGGCGCACTTCGGCTTCGCAATGGACGACCGTTCGCCTACCGATTCGGAACGTGTTGGCGAGCGGGTCGTAGGTGGTCCAGTAGTCGAGAAAGATGGGGTCTTTAGGCACCGAGTACAGGCGTTCGTCGACGTCGACTAGGAAGAACTCGCGGTTACCGACGATCCCTGACGCTGTCACCTGGATGTGCTCGACTTCGCGGAGGGCGAATCCCTTCGTCGCAGTCGTGTACAGCTGTGCGACCGTTCCGACCCATTCGGGCTTCGTAACCACAGTGTCTCCCGATTCAACAGCGGGTATCGACTCGCCGTCGACGTGTCGTTCCCGGACCTGATCGCTATGCGCCGCCGATCAACCGTGGCGCGCACCCAGCTCGAGGGCAAGCACACCGGCGACTATGAGGGCCATGCCCAGAACCTGAGCACTCGTGAGGCGTTCACCCAAGAAGGTTGCGCCGATCGCAGCGATGGCGACAATGCCTGTCGCGGACCACAATGCGTACACGACAGCGACGTCCAAACCGCGCTGGAGCACCAAGGAGAGCAGGAAGAACGACAGCCCGTAACCGCCCAGAACGACAAGGCTTGGCAGGAGTCTGCTGAAGCCCTCGGATGCTCGCAACGACAGGGTGGCCATCACCTCCACAGCGATTGCCAGTCCTAGCAGCAGGTAGGTCACCATTTGTCTCCGCCTTGCGCCATGTCACTCCTGGGAACGGTCCGACGGTAGGGCGCATCCCTACCGGCGTCTGCGTGCCACGTGTCGGAAACCGTCAGCCGGTTTATCGCTTTCCGGCAACGACCCCGGCGGGTCGCTCATGGACTGTCGCCTGCTGCGCGGTGCCAGTCGCCGATACGGTCCAAGTCGGGGTCGTAGGAGAGCGGTGCCGAACCGTCACGCCTTGAATCGCCCGGGTTTGCGATCTCCGTCGATACCCAGCGGGGCAGCCCATCGCTGTTGGAAAGCAAAGGGCAGCGGCGGGGTCGCCGTCAATCGCGCCGGTCAGACGCTCGACGACACCGGGTCGACCGACGGTAACCATCAGATCCGAATGGTGAACCGAGCCATTGACGACCGGTAGCGCTCGCGAGAACTGTCCCCGGGCGCACACAAGGGTGCGAGACGCCAGCGAAGTAGTCAACTGTCCAGCGGGGGACGCCGCCGTGGGACGTCCCCCGCGCGAGCAATGTCAGGAAACGCCCCACATCGCCTTGTAGACGGGCTTGTAATCGATGTCGACCGACCATGCCTGGCCCTCGGACGGCAATCCGTTCTCGGCATCGAAGACTGCGATGCCGACCCCCGACGGGCCCTGGTCCTCGCCTGCCAACAGGCGGTTGATCATGTCGGCAGCAGCCCAGGTCTCATACCCCATGTCGTAGGCGAAGCCAGCGTCCTGGCCCTGACCCTTGCGGATGAGCTCCACGTTGGCCGGGAAGCCACTACCTGCGATGACAGCCAGCGAGTCATTGCGACCAGAGGCCATGACCGCTGCGGATCCACCCGTAGTCATCAGGTCGTCGTAGGAAAGTGCCATGCCGTTGGCGTTCGGGTTGCGCAGCAGCGCGGTCTCGATCTTCTCCTGGAGCGCGGGCCCGAAGTCAGCAATCTGCGCCTTGACCTCGGTGACCTTGCACGCCGGGCACTGTTCCTCCATGGCAGCCGCGAACCCCTCGTGGATGGCGTTGGTCACGACCAGCTCGGGCACGCTGACCTCGATCACATCGGCATCCTCGCCGAGCTGCGCCAGTAGCCACGTCGCCTGCGACTCCCCCATGGCCTTTGCCCAGTCAATGAACGTGCCTTGGCTGAAGGCGAGCGTGTCGGCGAAGTAGGACTCGGCCTGAGGATCCACATCCGTGCAGTCTGCGGCCTCTTGGGAGACCACGGGGATGCCCGCCTTCTTGGCTTCGGCCAGTGCGGTCTCGGCGAGGGGGCAGTCGATCGAGTAGAGCCAGATGACGTCTGCCTTCTGTGAGATGGCCTGCCGGATGCCCTCCTGGTATTCGGCCGGCTCGTACTTGCCGTCGTAGACCGTCAAGTCCCATTCGAGCAGTTCAGCCACCTCACGCGCGGCCTCGACCTGCTTGGTACCTGTGGGCGACTGCACGCCGGAGTTGACGATCGCAATTCGGGCTCCGCGCTGAGCGTCGGGACCCTCCGCGGGCGGCTCGGCGTAGCTCCCCTGTCCGTAGAACTCCGATTCCAGTGCTTCTGCAGCGTTCTGCGCGACGTCGTCGCCACCACCGCCACCGCCACCGGCTGCTGGCGTATCGGACTCGGTGCTGCATGCCGCTCCGGCGGCCAGTACGACGAGCGCCACTGAGGCGCCGGCGAGCCGGCGCACCGGCCTGTTGAATGTCGAACGCATCTTTCCTCTTTCGAGTGCATACAAGGCACGGGGTCAAAACCCGTCTGGAGGTGCGCGACCCCCACGCCGAGTGCGGGCCGTCGTCGCTGAAGAACTGCTGCGACCCATGAGTCGCCGTGATGGGCCTGGGCCCATCCCTAGGCGACTACCCGCGTCGCATACGTCCTGGTGCTCGGTGGCCACTGCGGAATCTGCGGGGACCTCCGCCACTGTGTCGTCGGGGCCTCGTGAGCCCGTTCGACGTTGTCAACCGTGAGTGGAAACATCTTGAGATTCAGGCGGACGCGACTGTTCCCTGAATCTGGCGAATCGGGCTTACCGCTGTGCGCCTTCCAACAAACGCAGCGTGGCGACCTGCGAACCTAGATCGCCTGTGCCTTCGAGTAGTCCATGGTCGGGGTCGGCGCGGGCTAGACAGGTCGATGGCGTGCCCAGGCGACGGCGCGGCTTCGTGCCCGCTGCTCGTTTTGTGCTCAAGCGACCGTGCCGTCTCACCGGCGAATGCCGACATGCTGCCGACGGATGCAGACCTCGAGTCGGGTCCCAGTGGTGAAGCGGTCGAGGGCTGGGACCGCTGCCTGCACACCGGCGTGGATGCGCCAGAGGACGTCCGCTTATCAAGCGCGTTCGATCATGCCGAACAGCCGGACGGCACCGGGGGCTGCGGCCACTCCGTGCCCGAGCAAAGGGCTCGGTCTGCGATCCCGCGTGTCGGGGGGACGTCAGATGGCGGGGAGGGTCACGCCACTTCTCACGCTGCGGGACGGCCGAGGCCGCATTCACGACCGGTCAGGTCTGACAGATCACGACTGAGATTCCGCATCGGGATCGGCCAGCTCGGCGGCCTCGTCGAGCGCCTGTCGGGCCGCCTCGACGATTTGCTGGTACCCAGTGCAGCGACACAGATTGCCCGAGATCGCCTCGCGAATCTCGTCGTCGCTCAGACGCCGCGCCTCGTTGTAGATCGGCAGGAGGGTCATCAGCATCCCGGGCGTGCAGAAGCCGCACTGGAGGCCGTGGCAAGCGGTGAATGCCTCTTGGAGTCCGTGCAACTTCTGATCACACGCGAGCCCTTCGACCGTGGTCAGTCGCCGGCTGTCGGATTGCACCGCAAGCATGGTGCAGGAGCGCACAGGCTCGCCATCCAGGAGCACGGTACAGCTGCCGCAAACGCCGTGCTCGCAGCCCACGTTGGTGCCCGTCAGCCCCAGCTCGTGCCGCAAGAAGTCCGACAGGAGCATCCGGGGCTCGACGTCACGCTCATAACCTTCACCGTTGACGGTCACACGAGTCTTCATGCGGATCTCCTATCGGTTCCGGCGTGGTCAAGCTCGAACGCTTGGCGTAGAGCGCGACGAAGAGATTCCGCGACGACGGCGCGCCGATACTCCTTCGTCCCATGAACATTGCTCTCAGGGGTCAGGTGTCGTTCTGCGCGGGCAACCGCGTCCGACACGGCCGACTCGTCGACTACACGGTCGAGCAAGGCCTCACCGAGCCCCTCAGCCGAGGTGGGACCAGGGCCGGCCGCGATCAGACCCGCGCGCACTCGCGTGCAGCGTCCCTGTTCGTCCACGCGGGCGCTGACCGCAGCCCCGCCGATGGCGTAGTCACCCTTACGCCGCGCGAACTCCGAGAACCCCCACCTGGTGGAATCGTCGTGCACGGGGAGCTCCACACCCGTCAGGAGCTCGCCGTGGTTGAGAGCAGTCTGGAAGTGGGAACCGAAGAAGTCCTGGCACGGGATGCGTCGCTCCCCATCGCGAGACCGGGCGACGATGGTGGCTTCAGTCGCGAGAAGCACCGCCGGGAACTCGGCCGCGCTGTCGCTGTGGGCGACGGCTCCACCGAACGTACCTCGGTTGCGGACCTGTGAGTGGGCGACCCAACCTGCAGCAGCTGAGAGCAGTGGAGCGTCCTGTTTCATGATGGGCAACTTCTGGATCTCTGCGTGTCGAGTGAGCGCCCCGATGTGCAACACGTCGCCGGCTCGACGGACGTCCCGCAGCTCGGAGAGTCGGGAGATGTCGACCAACACGGTCGGGCTGGCAAATCGCAGGCTGAGCAGCGGAATGAGGCTCTGCCCGCCCGCAATGAACTTTGCATCTTCGTCCGTGCTGACGAGATCGATGGCGTGGTCCACCGAGGTGGCGACCACGTACTCGAACGGCGGTGGCTTCACGGGCATCCCTCTCGTGGAACGTCGACTGGTCCCAACGCTGGTGCGCGTCCTGGTACGACGCCTTGTTCCGACTGTGCGAGCAGTCTGGTCACAGTGACGCAACATGCCCACTACGCAGTCGGGCAAAGGTTGGCGCCCTCTTGGTCGACACCTGACAAGAGCCGCCCGGCCAACGACCTACGGCGCTGCGGCCTCGGGATCTGGCCCTAGGCCCGCGTCCGCGTGCACCTCGAGATCGCGTAGGTCAGCACTGGACACCTGGCTCAGAACGTCAGCGAGGCGTAGTGCCACAGCCAACTCGTCCCGCCGAGCACCTATGGTCACCCCGAGCCGGGCTTCGATCGAACGGAGGCGATAGGCAACTGTGCGCTCGTGGACGTGGATGGCCTGTGCCGTGGAGGCCGCGTTCTGTCCGGACCGGAAGTAGGCCCGTAGCGTGGACTTCAGCAATTCTCCGCGCGGATCTTCCTCGTCATGGAGCGGGCCCAACTCACGCGCCACGAAGTCCTGGACGGCTTGGCGGTCCTTGAGCATCAGGGCCTCCAGCGCGACATCGCCGTAGTTGACCACACCCGCGCCCCGGAGCCTGCCGACTCTGTAAGCCTGCCACGCCTGCCGGTGACTCAACCGGAATCCCTCGACTCCATGTGCCACCTCGCCCAAGGCAAGGTGGGTTTCGCGCATCGCTCGTGCCGCCTCTGGCCGCTCCTCGAGGACACGCTTCAAGGTGGACGAACCCAGCCAGCCCAAGTACGTCCCGGACGTGCCGCTCACGGTCAGGTGCCTCGCGTCCAAGCTGACTGCCAGCGCGCGGATGTTGGCTTCGGGCGAGCGTCCCCACGCGACAACCGCCAGATGCTCTGCGCGGAGGCTGTAGCCGAGCTGTTGGACGTCGGCCGGCATGCCGCGCAGGATGTCGCTGACGACGGCTCGCCGCTTTCTGTCCTGACTCCTGAAGAAGTAGGCGTTGTGCTCGGCCTGGTACGCGGCAATGACGGCTTCCGTCACCTTGTTGTTCCAGCCGTATTGGTAGTCCGATGCCTGCCTGAGGACAGCCATGCGCCGCTCGTCCGAGTCGACCACGCGCAGGGTCTCCTCAAGAATGACGTCCCACAGAATCGATTGGCCCACCCGATAGGTGCGCAGCAACGAGTGCAGATCAATTCCAGCCTGGGCGGCTATGCGGGCTTCCTGAAGCGCAGCATCGGAGGGACGGTCGGGTGGCCGCCGCCCGCCAGCCAAGCCGTCGACGATGCTCGTGACGGCTGAGACGACGCTGGAGCGCTCGGCTTCGTTGTACACCGGGTCGTCCTTCTCGTAGATCTCAGGGACCTCTTGTGCGGACGTCCTCTCGATCGCCGAGACAAGTTCGGGGATACGCGCGCGGACCGCGTTCGCCACGACCTGCAGGTCGGTCTCGATCGTCATGAATCAATCCTAGGCGCGTCCTCGATTGGCGTCCCAGAGCAGTGAAACCCATCGAGCAGCGCGCACCGGCTCACGGTGCCACGACGGCATCGAGGGCCGCGTCCGCCCAAGATTCGTCGTACTGCTCGAAGCGGGGGAATCCCTCGCCCGGACGCGCCGTCCAGTGGTAACGCACCCCGGGATTGTGCTCCGCGTAGCGGTCCTTGACGAAGATGTGAGGACTGCCCTGCACCGGCAGCGCCGCCGCGGTGTGCCACTGGGAGAAGACCTCCCCGTAACCCCGCCCCTGCTCAAGAGCCGATTCGAGTGCGGGCAGGTAGAGCGAGGGACACCCCTCAGCAGCCGTAAGGATCTCGGAGTGCACACTGATCGGTCGGCCATGAATGTAGAACGCCTGACGCAGAGCATGGTCCAGCTCGTCACTGGCACGGAGGCCGCCAACACTGAGGGCCTTCGCAGCCTGGACGGAAGCCATGGCTGGCATCGTGGAAACCACGTACTGCCAGTCGGGGGCGGTCCAAGGCTGCCAACCGAGAGCCGGCACCAGTCCGGCGATGGCAGTTACCTCGACATCGATGATCCCCTTCGGCGTGCCGCGCTTGTTGAAGAGCTCGAGCGGGAATGCACGGTGGTCGATGAGAATGTCGATGTCTCGATGTAGCACCCGAGACCGCAAGGTGTGCAGGGCAAGGCTCGCCCAAGGACAGCCGATGTCCGACCAGACGGTGATGACGCCATCGGTGGTGTTGACCAGCGCTGGGTCCTGGAAGGGGTCCCCCAGGTGCTCGGCAGCGCGATCGGTTCCGGCCGTCACGATCAGGTGGTCCGTCGGCGGTACAGCACGGAGGCCAGAGCGACGCCGGCGATGAGAGCACCACCGTTCACATAATCGTTCACGTAGGGCTCGACGCCGGCCAGGCTCAGCCCGTTGTTGAGCACAGCGAGGAAGTAGACAGCGATGATGGTGCCCCACACGTTGAACCGCCCCGGCCGAACCGATGCAGCGCTGAGGAAGGCAGCTGCGAAGGCGGGCAAGAGGAACGTCACTCCAACGTTGGGAGACGCGCCACCCGCCCGCGAGACGTAGAGAAGCCCTCCCAGGGCGCACAGAAGCGCCCCGACGACGAATGTCGCCGCACGCAGCCCGTCGGTCCGCAGACCGACCAGCTTCGCCGCCTCCATGTTCGACCCGACCGCGTAGATCTGGCGGCCGAGGGAAGTGTGATTCAGGACGAAGTAGGTGATCGCTGCAATCACGAGGAGGGTGACGAAGATGACCGGAACGCCGGCGACAAGGCCCGTTCCGAAGTTTGTCATCGCCTGCGGGATGTCGCTCGCTGGGGCCAGGCCGCCAGTGCGTTGCAGGATGATGCCTGCCAGGATCGTCGACATCCCCAGGGTGGTGATGACGCCATTGACATGGAGGCGAGTGACGATCAATGCGTTTGCCCCGCCGACCACCAGACCGATCGCGAGAGCAAGCGCCACGGCCACCAGCACGCTACCGTTGGATGACACTGACGCGGCCACCATGATCGCCGACAGCCCGGCGATGTTGCCGACCGAGAGGTCGAACTCTTGGCAGAGCAGCGGGAGCAGCGCTCCCAGCGAGATGACTCCGATGACGGCCTGGCTGGCGAGCAGGATCCGCATGTTGGCCACCGTGGGGAACGTGGATGAAGTCTCCGACCAGAAGCAGAAGAACAGGGCAATCACACCCAGGAGAACCAAGAGAGCATAGGCCTCCAGGAAACCTGCGAAACGTGCCTTGCCTGTGCGGGATCGGACCGCCTTTCGCCTCTGCTCTGCCTCGGCGGCGTCGACAGGAGCAGGCGACGTCGCCGCGTCCGAGGCCGCGACGGGCCCGTTGGTGGTGTCTTGGGTGTGACTCATAGTGCCTTCTCCTGTGCGTACACGATGTCGTTGAGGATGTCCTCGGTCAGAGGCCCGCCGACGCTGTCGACGATCTCGCCGCCGCTGATGACCACGGCGCGTTGAGCCAGCGCTGCCAGCTCCCCGAAATCTGAGGAGACCACCAGGACGGCCGTACCGGCCGACGCTGCGGCGCGCACGAGTTCGTGGATCTCGTTGCGAGCGCCGATGTCGACGCCCTGCGTCGGCTCGTCGAGCAGCAAGACGTCTGGACGACGTTGCAGCCACCTCGCCAGGATGACCTTCTGCTGGTTTCCGCCCGAGAGGGCTGTCAACGGCGCAATGGTGCTGGGCGCGCGGACCCCGAACTCCTGGATCAGCCGGTTGGCCGCCTTGCGCTCCCGCGAGGGCCGGATCCATCCCGCCCGGGAATGTTCACTGAGCGATGTGATCGACAGGTTCTCAGCGATGCTGAGTTCCGGCAGTGCAGCTTCGCGCAGGCGGTTCTCGGGGACGAAGGCCACGCCTCGCTTCATCGCGGTCCGCATGTCGGATGACGGCACCGTGCCCGATCGCACCGTGACTTCGAAGTCATCCCGAGGAACGGCGCCGAAGATCTGCTTCAGCAGGCGCGAGCGACCCGAGCCGAGTAGGCCGGCGATGCCGACGATCTCGCCGGCTCGTAGCAGCAGCGATTCGCCCTCCAGACCGCTCGCCGTACGACGACTCAACGTGAGCGCCGTCTCTCGGAAACCCGCCGCATGGGAAAGGTGGACCCTGCTCGCAATCGCATCGTTGGCACGCCGCGAACCTCCGGCATGCGTCCCAGACGTCGATCCGGTGATGCCGGCCACGAGGGTGTCGTGGCTGATCTCGGTGCCGATGAGGCGTGAGGCGACGTTGCCGTTGCGGAGTACCGTCACCTCATCGGTGATGGCGGTGACCTCTTCGAGCCGGTGCGACACGTAGATGATCGTCTGACCGTCGGCGGCGTACCGTCGCAGCGCGGTGAGCAGCACGTCAACCTCGTGCTTCGGCAGGCTGGCCGTCGGCTCGTCCAGAACGAGCACGCCGCGCTCGTCGGTGTCGTCCTGGTCCTGCAGCGCCCTGGCGATCGCCACCATCATCTGAGCTGCAGGGGACAGTCGAACCAGATGAGTGTCGGCGGCTACGTCGATCTCGAACCGGTCGAGCACCTGCCTGGCCCGCGCCTTCTGAGCACTCCAGTTGATGGACCTGACGGCTGTCGACTCGAAGCCGCGCCCCAGCGCCAGGTTTTCGGCGACCGTGAGGTCCGGGAAGGTCGAGTTCTGCTGGTGGACGAAGTGCAGTCCGGATGCCTTTGCCCGCGCCGGCGTGTGAGACCGCGCATCGATCCAATCGCCCTTCAGCGCCAGCTTGCCCTCGTCTGGCGTGACGACGCCCGCCAGCATCTTGATCAACGTGGACTTTCCAGACCCGTTGCCGCCCATCAGACCGTGGATGGCACCGGTCGTCACCTCCAGGGACACTCCGTCGAGGGCGCGGGTGGCGCCGTAGGTCTTGCTGACGTCCTGCACGGCGAGCGCAACCTTCCTCGCCTGCTCGGCCCGGGTTGGCTCCGTCGCTGTCTGCTCGTTCATTGGTGCTCCTGGTGGTGGCTGCTCTGCGCACGGTCCGTGCTTGGTCCGGCCATCGGTGCCGTCCCGGCCTCCCGGACCGAGAAGACACGCAACTGTGGATCTTCGGGAGCGAGTGCGGCTATTCGATTCCGGACAATGCGAGAGCACCGTTTGACGTGTTCAGAGTGTCTTGACTCACATCGGCCCGGCTTCGTCGTTGCGCGCGATCGATTGCGACCTCCGCCAGAGCGTCTCGGGTGGGACTGGCACCTTGATCGTGCGAACCCCCTCGCCGAAGGCATCGTCGATGGCACCCGCTACGGCCGCGCCGACAGCAATGAGGCCCACCTCTCCCAAGCCCTTGGCGCCGAACGGGTTGTTCGGCGTAGGCGCGTCCTCGGTCATGAAGAAGTCGACATCGGGCACATCCAGCGAGGTCGGCAGGAGGTAGTCCATGAACGAGGTCGCCAACGGTTGACCGGATTCGTCGTAGAGGAACTCCTCATACAGCGCACCGCCGATGCCTTGCGCTGCCGCACCGATCACCTGGCCACGGGTGGTCATCGGGTTGATGGCTCGTCCAGCCTCCGTGCTGGTGAGGAAACGCCTCAATGTGTGACCCCCGGTAGCCGGGTCGATCTCGATCTGAACCAGGGTGACGCCGTAGGGATAGTTCATGTGCTCGTCCAGATAGACGGCCTGCGCGCCAAGACCCGGTTCGTCATTGGCCAATCTGGCGGACCACCCGTCCCATCGCTCGGCAATCTGCCCCAGGCTCAAGCCCTCCTGCTCGAGCCCGGACACCACGATGCGACCGTCGATCAGGATCAGGTCGTCGACATTTGCCTCCAGCATCTCACTGGCGAGCCTCTTGGCCTTGGCCAGCGTGTCGAGGGCAGCCTGTCGCGCCGCTCCCCCGGCCAGGACCGTCGAGCGACTCGACCAGGAACCGACCCCCTCTGGCACGAGCTCGGTGTCGCCATGGATGACGTCGATGAGCTCGGGATCGACCTGGAGCTCCTCGGCCACGATCTGCGCCAACACCGTCTCGATGCCCTGCCCGACAGATGATGCGCCTGTCCGAACTCGGATCCGTCCCGACGCATCCACGTCGATGGCGCTCGTCTCGTACAGCCCGAGGCCGGCCTTGTCCATCAGCATGCCGATGCCGTTGCCCACAAGGCGTCCCTGTGCTCGGAGCTCCGCAGCCTCCCGCTGCCACTCGTCGAAGCCTGCTGATTCGAGCGCCTTGTCCAAGTGGTCGACCACATCACCCGAGTCGAAGTGGTAGGGCTCGAAGCAGATGTCCATGCCCGGGACGAACGGGAGGTCGGCTTCGGTCAGCAGGTTGCGCCGCCGGATCTCCACCTGCGAGATGCCGATCTGTTCGGCCGCGAGGTCGAGGAGTCGTTCGCGAGCGAAGGTCCCTTCGTACCTGCCTGGCGCACGGTAGGCGGACAGCGGAGTCTTGTTCGACACCACGACGTGAAGGAGGCCGTCGTACGCCGGCACTCGGTAGGGGCCCGGGACCATCCCGACGGTGATGTCGCTGACGAGCGGCTCCGCCTGCCGGATGAACGCTCCGTGGTTGTGCCAGATCTCGTCCTTCAATGCCAGCAGAACCCCATTGGCGTCGAACGCGGCCGCCATCTCATGCACCTGCTCGCGAGCGTGCGCGTTCGCCACCATGTGCTCGAGCCGGTCCTCGGTCCACTTGACTGGACGCCCTAAGCGCATCGCCGCCCAGCCGACCATGATGTATTCGGGGAACACTCCGCCCTTGACGCCGAAGTTCCCTCCGATGTCGACGTGCTTCATCCGGAGATCCGCGAGCGGCAGTTCGAGGACCTGCGCGATGAGGCGCTGGCAGTCGTGCGTGTGGACCGGGCCCCACATGAACAGTTGCTTGCGTCCGCGGTCCGGCTCAGCGATGCAGCCTCTCGTCTCCATGGGGACCCCGGAGTGACGCCCGACCACGTATCGGCCCTCGACGACATGGGCTGCCTTCTTGAAGGCGCTGGCAACATCGCCGTACGCCTTGACGATCCGCACGGCCTCGTTGGACTGTCCCTCGAAGAGTGGTTCGGCCTCATCGGTGAGCGCGTACTGAGGGTCGAGCACCGGGGGAAGGAGGTCGTAGGTCACTTCCACCAGTCCAGCGGCGTCCTCGGCCAGGTAGGGCGTGTCAGCGATGACCGCGGCAACGGGCTGCCCGACGTATCGGACGCGGTCGGCTGCAAAGACCGGGTGCAGGTAGTCATCGATCTGTGGATAGACCTCGTGGTAGCCGATCTGTTCGAGCGGCACCTCAGCATCGATGTCGTCGGCGGTGATGACGAGCCGGACTCCTGGAGACCGTCGCGCGGCGGATGCATCCACGGAGACCACTCGCGCGTGCGCCTCCGATGAGCGCACCACGCTCATGTACAGCTGTCCATGGATGTCGACGTCGTCCACGAAACGTGCATCGCCCCGCAGGAGCCGCGCGTCTTCACGACGACGCACGGGCTGCCCCACGTATCGCTTGGCTGAAGGGCCGAGGCCGCCGGAAGCGCCGGGTCTACTCACTGCTCGTCCTCACTTCTGTGCGATGTACCGAGAGTCGAAGTGTCACCAGCCACCACGCGTTGCGCTGCTCGCAGGCGGGAGAAGCGCACCCGCACATTGGGCAGAACATGTACATGCGCGGGCCTCTTGCTAGGTGAGCAGCAAAGAGATGCCTAGGTTTCGCGGAACATGTAGACGGACGACGGGCGCGAAGTGGGGAAGATGCTGGCTCCCGACCTATGGAGAAGAGATGACGACCGAGACCCCGCATGTCCCGACGGCAGAAGAAGAGATGCTGAACTGGGGCCGCCTACTGATGGACGGTCTGCCGTTCGCTGACCTCCTGGCCGCCCAGCGTCGGGATGCTGCTACGTCGTGGTTCGACTTCTGGATGGCGAAGGCGGACGAGTACGAGGCCATGGGTGACACGGCCCTTGAGGACGGAAACGACCTCACGGCTGGCTACTGGTTCTGGGTCGGATCGATGGCTGCGCAGTACGCGCAATTTCTCTGGTTCGACGAGCGCCGTCCGAAGGGCCAGCTCCGCAAGGCAGGGCTCTACCACCGAGCCGCCCCCCTGCTCGACCCTCCGGCTGAACGGGTAGACCTCCCCATCGACGACACCGTCATCATCGGCTACCTGCGCCGGCCCAAGGGAGCCGACGGGCCAGTCCCGTGCGCGGTGCTGCTCGGCGGCCTCGAGAGCACCAAGGAGGAGAGCTACATGTTCGAGAATCTCCTGCTCGAGCGAGGCGTTGCCACGTTCACGTTCGACGGCCCGGGCCAGGGTGAGATGTTCGAAGACGTGGCGCTTGCCGGCGACTACCACCGCTACACCTCGCGAGTGGTCGACTACCTCGAGACCCTTGACCTGACAATCGACAGGGACCGGATTGGAGTACTCGGCCGCAGCCTGGGTGGACATTACGCGCTGCGTGCTGCCGCGATGGACGACCGCTTCCGCGCGTGCGTCACCTGGGGTGGTTTCGTCCAGATGGACGACTGGGACTTCGAGTACCCCATGACCAAGCTCAGCTGGCAGTACGTCACCAAGTCGCCCGATCTGGCCACTGCGCAGGTGCGGGTCCGGGACGCCATCGACGTGCGACCGGTGCTGGCCGGACTCAAGGTCCCCACCTACGTCTTGCATGGCGCCAAGGACGAGACGCCCATCACGGAGCTGGACGTCCTTCAGGAGTACGCGGTCAACGCTGACATCACGATCGATCTCGAGCCTGAGGGCGACCACTGCTGCCACAACCTTGGCCCTGCCCCGCGCCTCCGCATGGCGGACTGGCTGGCGAACCAGCTTCGCCCCTAGACCGGCTCCGCGCGGCGTACGCGACAGCAGCGCCGCGCGGGCCACACCACACCCATCACGGCAGCCACACGGCTGCAGAACGGTAGGAACGCTATGGATGAGATCAAGGCCGTCGAGTCAGGGACCGTCGAACTGGAGACGTGGCAGCCCGACGGGGTCACCATTCACGAAGGAGACCCCAAGGGGCGGGGATTCACCCTCTTCGAGAACTACGAGGGAGGGGCCCGGGCGACCGGGGTCTTCGAGTGTGAGCCGTCCAAGACCACCTACACGCTCGAGTTCAACGAGATCATCTACGTCCTGGAGGGCGAGGTCACGATCGAGCTCGAGAATGGCTCGCGCGTGGACCTCAAGGCGGGGATGCAGGCGTTCCTTCCTGCCGGACACGTCTCGACGTGGACCTTCCACACCAAGTTCCGGGAGGTCTGGGTACTCGCCGACTGACATCGCACATCTCAGGCTCGCTCTCCGCCCCGGTCGTCGCTGACGACCGGGGCGGAGGTCATCTCAGGTCTGGCCCGATTGATCTACGCGGTCAGCTGAGCGACGACGCCCGCTAAGTCGTACCGTGCACCCAGTAGCCGGCATCCCCCGCTCGGCTGCGTCGACAAGGCACGGTCTGGTGGAAGATCAACCTCGTGCACTACCGCCGGTGCCACATGCACGGCGTCAGCGGTTCATCCCCCGTCCCGAATTTGCCGCGGCCACTCTCTGGGTCACACGAAACGAGTACCACGAGGATGAGTCCTGCGGGACGCGCAGCTCGATGGGTCAGCTGAGTCCAGGTCGCGCCGATTGCTCTGTGATGAGCGGTGATGATCATCGCGTCCGGTAGCGCGTCCGATGTCGTCTAGCGCCGTCAGAGAAGATCGTTCTGGCACCTCGGCCGCGGCGCACATGTTGGCTGAGCCAATTGCGCGCGGCTCGGGAGTGGGACCCGACGAGGTCCGAGCACTGAAGAGCGCCTGCCGGCCCGCCGATACCGCTCGACGCAGGTCATGGCGGCCCGCCGTTGTCGAGCTACAGCCACCCTCGCCGTCCGGCGTGGTGCGAGAACGTCTAGATTCTGCGGTCGGCCAGGACAGGAAAGTCCGCTCTGACGGAAACGACGAGGTTTAGGTCGATGTCGGCCAACAGGGCGTCCTCACCGCTCCCAAGCTCGGCGACGACTTCACCCGTCGGGGCGACGATCTGGGAGTGACCTCCCATCTCCACTCCGCTGTGAGTGCCGGCGGTGTTGCACTGGAGCACCCAGGCTTGGTTCTCGAGCGCTCGAGCCCGACCAAGGAGCCGCCAGTGCTCCACCCTGGGCATCGGCCATGCCGCCGGAAGGAGGATCACGTCGGCGCCAAGGTCGCTCAGCCTACGGAAGAGCTCCGGGAACCGGAGGTCGTAGCAGGTCGCCAAACCGATCCGACTTGCTCCGGCGTCGTGCACCAGTTCGGTGACGGCGAGGTCTGTGCCGGCTTCCAACAGGCGAGGTTCACCGTCGCCGAAGCCGAAGCGGTGGATCTTCCGGTACGTCTTGTGGACGGTGCCCTCTGGAGAGAGGAGCACAGAGGTGTTCCAGAGCCCGCGCCCCTCGGCACCCGGATCGGCGCCCGCTTCCGCTCGCTCGATGATGGATCCCGCATGGAGCCAGACACCGACCTCGCGCGCAACCGAGGCCATCCGCGCGACGGTTGGCCCGTTCATGAGTTCGGCCGTCGCCTCCCACGATGTGGACGCGAAGCCGCCGTGCGCCCAGAGCTCCGGGAGCACCACCAGGTCCGCGGGTCCGAGTTCACGGATCCATCGGCTGACTCGCTCGACCCGATCGGACAGCGCTTCGTCGTCGCCATAGGAGACTTGGAGCAGAGCAACGCGCAGGCGATTCGTGTGCGCACCGTTCACGCCAGTCACGGACCTTCTGCCGAGCCGGTCGCCGCCTTCGCGCCAGACATGGCACCGAGGACCTTCTCAGGCGTCAGAGGCAGGTCGCGCAGCACCACACCAAATGGCGACAAAGCATCGTTGACAGCGTTCAAGACTGCAGCCGGAGCCGCAATCAGGCCCGACTCTCCCATCCCCTTGACCCCCGAGGCGGAGTGCGAGGAGGGCGTCTCGAGGTGGTGGATCTCGAACGGTGGCGCAACGTCCATGGTCGGCAGTCCGTAGTCGAGGAACGTGGTGGTGAGAATCTGGCCCGACTCGTCGTAGGAGAGCTCCTCGAACACCGATGCACCGATGCCTTGCAGGACTCCGCCGCGGATCTGTCCCTCGACGATGTTGGGATTGATGACCGTTCCACAGTCCTCGACCGAGAAGATCTTCTCGAAACGCACGAACCCAGTCTCGGCATCCAGCTCCACCAGGATTGCGTGACCGCCGTTGCTGAACATCGCCTGTGACGGATCGTAGGCCTGCGTGGCCTCGAGGGTCGGCTCGAAGTCCTCGGGCCAGGAGTCGAGGTCGAAGTAGATCGCGGTGGCCACGTCAGCGATCGACAACGAAGCATCTGCGACGCCCTTGACCGACGCGAGCCCGTCCACCAGCTCGATGTCATCTGTCGACGCCTCGAGCATGTGCGCGGCTACCTGCCGCACCTTCTCCCTGACGACGTCAGCTGCTCGTGCTACGGCGCCACCTGCAACGACCGCGCCGCGGCTCCCGATGGTGCCGGAGCCGTAGGCGTGAGAGGTCGACCGCGCCGTCTGGACGCTGACGTCCTCCACCTTGATACCCAGGGTGTCGGCTGCCATCTGTGCCATCGTCGTGGCGAGTCCCTGACCCTGGGCCGACAAACCGATCGTCACGTTGGCGGTCCCGTTGGGGTTCAACCGAACTGTGGCGGTGTCGTGGTAGACGTCGCCGAGGCCGTGCTCGAGGCTGGTCGCCGTGCTCTCACCGCTGCTCTCGACGAAGCAGCTGAGGCCCAACCCGATGTAGCGCCCCTGCTCGCGCAGCTCGGCCTGTCGACGCAGGAAGGCCGGGTAGTCGACCATCTCCTCAAGGGCGTCGATCGTCTGCAGCCAACTTCCCTCCTGGTAGACGATGCCCTGCGGGTTGGTCCACGGGAACTCGCGCACGACGTTGTGTCGACGGAAGTCGAAGGGCGACAATCCCAGCGCACGAGCGGCATCGTCCGCGAGGCACTCGCGGGCGAACGTCCCCGCCATGTAGCCCACGCCGCGGTAGGCGCCGACTGGCGTCTTGTTGGTGGCCGCGGCCTTGTAGGTGTACTCCGCAGCCGGTACGTCGTAGATGCCGGTGGGGGTCATCACCGCGGCGCACCACGGCTCCACGGCCATGGACCACGGTGGCAGGTGGTATGCCCCGCCGTCGCCGAGCGCGTGTGTGCGGACTCCGGTGATCTTGCCGTCGGCGTCGAGCGCATAGGCGATGTCGACGTACTGCTCGTGGGCGTGGGCGCCGGCGATGAGGTTCTCTCGACGGTCCTCGATCCACTTCACAGGCCTGCCGACTTCCCTCGCCAGGAGCGGCAACAACATCTCTTCGGGATAGACGTGCGCCTTCATGCCGAACCCACCACCGGTGTCGGGCGTGATGACTTCGACGTTCTGCTCCGGGAAACCGAGGTACGCGGTCAGCATGTACTTGAGGTAGTGCGGCATCTGGGTGTTCGACCACAGACGCAGCGCCTTCGACGACCATTCGTAGTCGGCGATCACGCCGCGGGTCTCCATGGGAGCCGCCGACACGCGGCAGGTGTAGAACCGCCCCGCTACGACCTGGTCGGCCTGGTCGAAGGCTTCTGACACGTTACCGAAGCTTGCGCCGCCGTTGAGGCCGATGTTGTCGGGCAGCTGCGGGTTCGCGACAGGGCCGCCCGCGGCCGCGGCGTCTGCGTTGGTGACGGCAGGCAGCTCCTCGAAGTCCCAGTCGATGAGTTCGCAGGCGTCCTCTGCCGCGTAGCGCGAGTCAGCCACGACTACGGCGACAGGCTCTCCGACGTAGAGGACCTCGTCCCCCGCGAGCAGCGGCATCGTGGTCGGGAAGCAGCCTTCGACCGCCATCTCACCGACGAGGCCCTCGCAGAAGGGGGCGACGTCCTTGCCGGACCAGGCCAGTGCCACACCCTCCGCGTCGCGGATTGCGGACAGGTCGAGGTTGGTGATCCGCGCATGTGCAACAGGACTTCGTACGAACGCCACGTGGAGCTGGCGTGGGACGTCGATGTCGGCAATGAACTCACCGCGGCCGGTGAGCAAGCGTGGGTCCTCGGATCGCAGTACTCGGGTCCCGACCGAGCGAGCCGCGACGACCGGCGTCTTCATGTGCTGATGGGTGTCGAGCTTCTTCACTGGTTCTCGCCCTCCGTGTCGGTCTGACCCTCGGCGGCTGCCTGTTCGATGGCAGAGACGATGGTCTGGTAGCCGGTGCATCGACACAGGGAACCCGACACCGTCTCCACGATGTCCTCTCGCGTGGGGGTGGGGTTCTCCTCGAGCAACGCGGTCGCCGTCATGAGGAAGCCGGCTGTGCAGAATCCGCACTGGAGCCCGTGCTGCTCGCGGAACGCGCGCTGGAGGGGGTTCAGCTCCTGGCCGTCGGCGAGGCTCTCGACGGTGCGGATCTGACGGCCTTCCGCCTGCACGGCGAGGGTGAGGCAGGCACGCGCCGGGAGGTCGTCCAGCAGCACCGTGCACGCACCGCACACACCGTGCTCACATCCGAGCTTGGTGCCTGGCAGTTGCGCATCCTCACGGAGGAAGTCGGCCAGCGTCCGGCGTGCCTCCACCGTTGCGCGGTAGCGGCGGCCGTTGATCGTCATGGAGACGTCCAGGCGCTCTTCGGGGGTGATGGACACGTCAGGCTCCGTTCGTGAGTTCGCGCACGGCACGCCGTACGAGTGAGGCGACCAGCTTCCGGCGATACTCGCTGTTGCCGTGGATGTCCGAGATCGGGTCGATCGACGCAGCTGCCGTCACGGCTGCCTCGTCCGCGACGGCCTCGGTCAGAGGGGCCTCGGCCAAGAGTCGCTCGACCTCCGCGAGCCTGCGGACCGAGCCAACCGCAGCGCCGACCGTGACCCTCGGGTCCAGAAGCACCCCATCTCGAGGGGTACCAGTGGCGGCGACGAGGGCGAGACCGTAGTCACCCTTCTTGACCGCAGCTTCCTGGAACGACCATGCAGTGCGCGTGGTGGGCACCGATACGTGGGTCAGGATCTCGTCCTCGGCGAGCGTCGAGGTGAAGGGCCCGACGAAGAAGTCGTCGGCCCCGATCGTCCTCCGCCCGCGGGGACCCACCGCGTGCATCGTTGCGCCCACGGCCAGCAGGATGGTCGGCCACTCACCGGATGGGTCGGCGTGTGCAGTACTTCCGCCGAACGTGCCGCGCGACCGGATTTGCGGATGAGCGATGTGGACCACTGCCGACGACAGGATCGGCAGACGCTCGGCAATCACAGAGGAACGCTCGATCTCTCGGTGCGTCACGCGCGCGCCGATCAGAACGGATGTGCCTTGGTCTTCGATGCCATCGAGGCCCGGCACGTGCTGCAGGTCGACCAGGATCGAGGGCGCGGCCAGCCGCATCGCAAGGAGCGGCATCAGGCTCTGACCACCCGACAGCACCTTTGCGTCCGGGTCGGACGCCAGGTGCTCGATCGCGTCGTCGAGCGTCCGCGGTGCGACATAACGAAACTTGGGTGGCTTCACGGCGTACTCCCTCAATCAGCGGTGAGTGATGACATCAACGATTGGCCGACCGCGCCCGTGCCGAGGCGTAGCCCGCGGCGAAGACACTGATCAGAGCTGCGACGACGCTGACGAGCGCCCCACCGGTCGGCAGGGCCTTGGCCCACGACATGCCGCCAGCCAGAGCGAGGACGTCGAGCACCTCGTCGTCGCGGTCGCTGACACGCCCTCCATGCACGTCCGATGCTTGCGGAGCGGCCAGCGGAGCCGGAGCCGTGGTCGGGGGTTGTGCGTCGGCGGCAGCAGACGGGGGTGTGGTCGGCGCGCCTTCCGCTGCAACCATCTCTTGCAGTCGCTGTGCGAACATGGTCATGAGTGCCCCGCTCACGTCTGCGAGCACTCCTCGTCCGAACTGAGCGACCTTCCCCGTGATGGCGAGCTCCGTCTCGACCACCACGCGCGTACCTCCGCCCTTCGGGTGGAGTGTCGCGCGCACGTTGGCCGTCGCGTCTCCCTGACCACGGGCGTCCTTGCCACGTGCATGGAGGACGGCGGTGTGCGCCTTCTCGTCGAGCTCCTTGAACTGTGCGACACCCTTGTACTCGGCGGTGATCGGACCGACCTTGATCTTGGCGCGGCCGTGGAAGTCGTCGCCTTCGACCGAGGTGATCGATGCGCCGGGAAGACACGGCGCCACCTTCTCCAGATCGGTGAGCAGGATCCACGTCTTCTCAGGCGGAAGCGCTACTTCGAACTCGTTGAGCAACTGCATCGGATTCTCCTTTTCGGCGGGCGCCGTATTCAATGATGCGTCAGTCGCAACGCGGGGTTACCTCGGGTGAGGCCATGCCCCGCGTCACGCGGGTCTGGGCAAGCCGAATCGGAATTCGGACGCCCCTGGGGGGAACTCTCCTCCATGCTGCAGAGCCGCGGCCATGGCCCGCACCTTGGTCAGGTACGCCTGACCCACGGCCAGCCGCTCGGGTTCCCACGCGGCCAAAGCCTCCCGGACGTCCCCAGAAGCCTGGACGAGTCGATCCGCAAGCGCCCACGCATCGGCAGCCGCTTTGGCAGCTCCGGCCGCGGCGTGCGGTCGTGGGGTGAAAGCCGCATCGCCGATGAGGACGACTCGGTCGAATGCCATCTGGGGGACATCGGCGTCGGCGACAATCGTGACGAACGGCTGCGGGGCCCCGGTGATGAGGTCGCGGAAGACCGGCGCCAATTGGCTGGCCGCGCGGCCGTGGAACTCCTTGAGGCTGGACGTCGGCAAGGCCGGGAAGTGTACGGAGACGGGGCGCCGACTACCGTCGTTCGCCGTCATGAGGTCGTCGAGAGCTGCGCCGGCCTCGACGTTCCAGTACCACTGGAAGTTGAGGCGGGTGTCGCCTGTGACCTCACCGTCCGAGGAGACCTGACGGATGGGGTACGCGATGATGTGGCCGTCGGAGAGCAGTCCGTAGGTGAAGGCGTCCTGGAAGAAGTCCCACGTCTCCTCCGAGACATCACGTTGGTCCACCATCCCCCGCCAGGTGACGTAGCCGGCATAGTCAGGCTTCCGGGCGAGCAGTTGTGATCTCGCCACAGAGCCGCCTCCGTCCGCGCAGACGATGAGGTCGGCGGAGACCTCGGTGCCGTCGGCAAAGGTGGCCGAAGAGCTGTCCGTTCCCGGCGTCACCCCGACGAGCTCCTTGCCGAGGTGGTAGCGCTGCGTCCCGAAGGCCTCGAGCAGCTTCTGGTAGACGGCGTTGTAGGCCGTGAAGCGCCATCCCGCCTCGACCCGCCCGACGCTTCGTCCGGAAGCAGCATCGAAGTAGCGCATCTGGTGGCTCGGGACGCTGATGTCTTCCAGAGTGGTCGGGGTGCGCTCCAGCAGGTAGCGGACCAGCTCGGGCTGGACCACGATGCCCGTGCCGAAGCCTGAGAGCAGAGTGTTGCTCCGCTCGTAGACATCCACGTCGCAACCGGCATCGCGGAGCACATTCGCCGCCGTCAGGCCAGCAATCGAGCCGCCGACAACGGCGACCTTCGGCATGCTCATCCCTTACCTCCTTGTCCGTCCCGTATCGCGATCAGTTGTCACGCAGTGGCAGCGCGATGGGGCGGAGAGGTGCCCCGCTTGCGCCGCGCAGACGAATGGGGGCTGCGATCAGACAGAACTCGTTGACGCCGTCTCGCGACAGGTCCTCCAGGTTGACCAGCTCGATCATCGGGACGCCGGCCTCGGCAAGGAAGTGACAGTGCCCGGGCAACCAGTTGTCCTCGTGCTGGGACGGTCCGACCTCGACGCATTCCTGATCTGCAGCGATTGCCGAGATTCCCTGACTCGTGAGCCACTTGGCGGCCTCGAGGCTGAGTCCCGGAGGGTTGCCGAGGACCTTGGACCCGTCGGGCCAGTACCCCATGCGTCCGGTCCGGACCATCGCGACGTCGCCCGGCTGCAGGGTGACGCCCGCATCAGCGAGCACCTTCTGGCAGTCCTCGACGGTGATGGCGTACGAGTCCGGCAGACAATCGACCTGGTGGCTCTTGGCAACATCGATCAACACACCACGGGTGATGATGGGCGGGATGACCTCCGCCCCGCCCTTGGTCCATCCGCGACTGCCGAGATTGTCCTCGACCGAGAACCCGTTGTAGATGTGCCCGTCAACGCCGAAGTGGCTCAGGGAATCGATGTGCGTCCCCGTGTGGGTGTACATGAAGACGACATCACCGGAGTAGCAGACGTGCCGGTTGCCGGCCTCCCCTGCCCCGTTCAGGTTGTCGACGACTGTCCCGGCCGGGGTGTGACTCATGAACAGCTGGTAGCTGGGGTCGCCTGCGGCTTGGAAGCTCGGCATGCCCACGAAGTAGTCGATGCTGAGGTCGTAGCTCCTGGTGCCGTCGACCCGCGCCAGAATGGCGGCGGAGCCTTCAGGGCTGAGGTGGTTGAGAGCTCCGAGCTGATCATCCGGTCCCCAAGGACTGGACGCGACCTTGATGCCTGCCTGCGCCATCAGCCGTCCTCACGCACGAAGTCCACGACGGCGCGCTCGGCCAGCTTGGGCTTGAGCTTGGCCACGACCTCGAGGTGGAACTCGTCGACCGAGTACTTCTGCAGGTCATCCCAGGACTCGAAGTCGTTGATCAGCACGCCACTGAAGGGCTGGCCATTGTCGCCCGGGTCGCCCTCGTGAGCGCCGAGCTCCCAGTACTGGATGTAGGGGTACGGCTCGCGAAGGGTGTTCAGCAACTCGATGACGTCGTCGTTGCTGTGGCCCTCGGCCACACGCCAGGAAAAGACGTGGCGAATCATGGGGAACTCCTTTGCTAACGCTTGGGTGCGCGACTGCGCTGCGTCAGTCTGGAAGCCGACCATTCCGATCGCCTCTGCATGCTCCGACAAGATGGAGGGCGTCTTTGTGGGATTGCTGACGTGCTTGCCGTCAGCGCCAGGGACGAAGTCCACTCGGGGACTCCTGGTCGTCGCTCAGATCCCTGTTTCGCCTTGGCTGTTCTCTCCGAGGATGGAGAGTTGACGCTCACTGGCGTCGTGGAGCACATCGGCGAGGCGCAGGGCGACGGCGAGCTCGTCGCGGCGGTTGTTGATCGGGAATCCGAGCCGCTCCTCGATCGACTTGAGGCGGTACGCAACCGTCCTCTCGTGCACGCGGATGCGTACCGCGGTGGCTGCCGCGTTCTGCCCCGTGTCGAAGTAGGCCTTCAACGTCTCGCGCAGGAGCTGGGTGCGCGGATCGTCGTCGCCGATCGGCCCCAACTCACTCATCATGAAGTCGCGAGCGGCCGGCGCGTCGCGAAGTACGACGCTCTCCAGAGCGACATCGCGGTAGCGCGTGACGGGTTCAGACCGAAGGCGCCCGACTCGGCACGCCTGCCATGCTTGCCGGTGTGCGCGGCGGAAGCCCTCGATCCCATTCAGGGGCCCGCCGACTGCGACGAAGGTTGCGGCCGGCGGGTGGAACGTCGCGAACTGCTGCTCGAAGGACTCGCAGAGTCGGCTACTGCCCAACCAAGCCAGCGACGTCCCGCCGGTGCCCTCGACCACGAGGAGGGATGCATCGAACAGCGCCGCCAAGGACTTCAGGGCGACCCTGGGCGCACTCCCCCACACCACTACGGCCAGGTGATCGACCTTGAGGTTGTAACCCAGTTGCTCGGTGTCGGTCGGCACTCCGTTCAGGAGGTCCGTGACGACCGCGCGACGCTGCCGGTCCCTGCTGTGGAAGAAGTACGCGGACTTTTCCTGCTCGTAGGTCGCCACCACGTCGTGCGTGATGCGGTCGTTCCAAGCGAAGTGGTACTCGGCGGCCTGCTTCAGTACTGCGATCTGGCGGGGGCCCGCGGGGACGATGCGTACAGCCGTTTCGAGGATCCAGTTCCACAGGACCACTTGACCGATCCGGCGGGTCAGGAGCAGATCGGTCAGCTCGACGCCAGCCTGAGCAGCGACCCTTGCCTCTTCCAAGGCTCCCTCGGAGGCACCTTCGGGGAGCTGCCGGGCGTTGCGGAGTCCGTGGATGATGCTCGTGAGCGCGCCCGTGATGCTGGGGAGCTCGGTTTCGAGCAACATGGGGTCGTTGCGGCGGTAGTAGTTGGGAGCACCGGAGCGGCAGCGCTCCCTGACTTCCTCACTGATCGCGGGGATCTTCAGGATGAGTTCATCCGCGACCGCCCGCAGGTCGTGCTCGATCGACATAAGTGGATTGTAGGGCTCTGATTCACACGTCCGAGCGGCGTTGTGACCCTCGACTGGCATCAGTCTGGGCAGGCCGTCCGAGGGGGAGGGCGCAGGCGTGAGCCCTGGCCCTCCCCCTTGGTTGGTGGATCAGGAGACGCCCCACACCTCCTTGAAGACGGGCTCGTAGTCGATGCCGGTCGACCAGGCCTCACCCTCGGGCGGGAGGTCGTTGTCGTGGTCGAACATCGAGACGCCCACGCCTGACGGAACGCTCTCTTCGCCCGCGAAGTAACGGTTGATCATGTCTGCGGCCGACCACGCCTCGTAGCGTCCGTCGTAGGTCCATCCGGCGTCCTGGCCCTTGTTCTCTCGGACGAGTTCGATGTTCGCGGCGTATCCGCTACCGGAGACCACCTCGATCGAGTCGTTGCGTCCAGACGCCATCACTGCCGCGGCTCCCCCGGACGTGAGGAGGTCGTCGTAGGACAGGGCCATTCCGTTGGCCTCGGGATTGCGGAGAAGCGCGGTCGAGATCTTCTCCTCGAGGGCGGGGCCGAAGTCGGCGAGCCGAATGTTGAGTGTCGTGACCTTGCACTCGGGGCACTGCTCCTCCATCGCCTTCTGGAACCCGTCGTGCACTGCCTTGGTGATGACGAGCTCAGTGTTGCTGACTTCGATGATGTTGGCCTTCGACCCGAGCTTGGAGAGGAGCCACGTCGCTTCCGAAGCGCCCAGGGCTTCGCCCCAGGCGATGAAGTCACCTTCGACGAACTCCAGGCTCCGCTCGTAGTAGGAGGGCTGGCTGGGATCGACGTCGCTGCAATCGGCGGCCTCTTGGGAGAAGACCGGGATGCCGGCCTTCTTGGCCTCTTCGAGGGCGGTCTTCACGAGCGGGCAGTCGATCGAGTAGAGCCAGATGGCGTCTGCGTTCTGGGAGATGGCCTGACGGATTCCCTCCTGGTACTCGGAGGGCTCGTACTTGCCGTCGTAAACCGAGAAGTCCCAGCCGAGGAGCTCTGCAGCGGCCTTGGCGCCGTTGGCCATGGCAGTGCCGGTCGGCGACTGGACGCCGGAACTCACCAGCGCGACCCTGTAGCCAGCCTGAGCCTTGGGTCCTGATGACGCGGGCTCGGTGAAGGTGCCGTCGCCGTAGAGCTTCTCGATGGCCTCTGTTGCGCGCTGCGCCACGGCGTCGTCGCTGGACGCGCTGGTGGCCGCCTGGCCGCCGGATTCGGTGCTGCAACTGCTCGCAGCTGCCATCACCGCCAGCACCAGGACAGCGCCCGTCACGCGGCGGATCCGTGAGCCATGTGTCAGATACATGTCGTTTCCTCTTTCGAACGGTGTGCGGGATCAGGTGCGAGCACCTGTCGGATGTCAGCGGCGAGACGAAACGCCGGTGGTGCCGCTGGTACTGCAGGTCCGAGAGACAGATCGATGAAGGGTGAGGCAGGTTTGCCGAACTTCGTCGAGCAACGCCGGGGGTCTAGGTGCGCCGGTTCGACCGCAGGGCGGGAGAGAGGAGAGCGTCCCGAGGTGGTTCTGCACCTCGCTGCTGGACCACCGGTGGCGCCGGCCGATGCTGTTCATGGCCCCTCCTTGTGAGAGTGAGGGACATCTTGAGGCCCAGCCGCAGCGGCACGCGTTGCCGAGATTCGACGAACTTGCCGTGATGCCTGTCACCTTCCTGCAATTGGTGCTGGCGCCGTCGCGAAAGATGGTGCAAACGAGTGACGACCGCGCCCGGCGGGCGCGGTCGTCACGATCGTGTGTGCCGGAACTGTCGTCAGTCGCCGTCGGTCAGAACACGGGATCCCCGCGTCAGGAAGTCCCCTCACACGTCCTTCAACGCCAACTTGTACTCGCTGTCAGTATTCCCAGTCGTCTCCTGGGCGAGCTGACCGTTGTCGGGGTCGAGACGGGACGCCGGCTGCCGATGCGGGGTCTGCTCCGCCCTTGAACGGTTCACCAGGTCGTGCGACCAGGTCTCGTGGTCCATGGCGTACGCCGAGCCTGAGCCGTGGCTTGGTTGTTGTGCACGAGGTCGGCGTCGGGACCCCGGTCCCTGTGACGACCTGCAGGGGTAGTTGCGCCGTGCGCCCATCACCTCAGCAGGACCGCCGCGACTGAACAGCTGTGTGCACAACGACAGCGGGCTTGGCACGGGGTCGGGGTGCCGATGCGGCCGCCGGAGGGGGCTCCGAGCGCTCAGTGGCCACCCAGCCGAGCGTCAGCCGAGGATCTCTGACCGCACGCGGTCGGCAGTCTCCAGTGCGCCCTCGATGTAGCCGGGGAACAGCAGGGACACATCCGACCCTGCGAAGTGCACGCGACCGTGCGGCTCGCCGAGCGACTTGTGGGCGCGGGTCGCCTGTCCGATACGCGGGGACACCCAGGGCGCGCGGACGAACGGGTCCGCGCACCAGTCGTGATAGTCAGTTCCGACGACGACCGCGTCTGGCAAGTAGTGGTGGACCGCAGCTTCGATGGCCCCACTGTCGGCGGGGTCGAAGGAGTCCCGGTCGGTGAAGCCGACGAGGATGCGACCGCCGTCGGAGGCGGGTAGGTAGTCGTACAGAGTCGGGAAGACACCGTCGCCAGTGCAGGAGATACCTTCCGGGACACCCCGCACGTGGATGAGGAGCTTGAGACCCCTACCTCCATGCCCTTCCGCGACGACCTCGGCCCGCGGCCCCGACAAGGGAGGCTCGAATCGGAGCTCTCGCATGCAGTTCAAGGGTGCCGCGACGACGACATGTTCGGCCCTCAGCGCACGCTCCGTGCCGTAGGTGACATCCACCCAGTCGGTCTGCTGGCGGATCGAGTGCACTGCCTCGCCCAGCCGCAGGTCTGACACCTCATTGGCCATCGCAGTCGTGAGCGTGCCAGTACCGCTGGCCATCACCTCGTCCAAGGACAAGAGCACACCGAGCACGGAGTAGTCATGCGATGCGATCAGTTGGAGAACCCACAGAGCTGACGCGTCCTCGACCCTCTGCCCCATCATGTTCCAGATCCACGATCGCAGGAGCTGGCTGGTGACCGGCGGCGGGTTCAGTGCGGTCAGGTAGTCGTGCGCCGAGATGTCAAGATCCTCGAGGTTCTGGTTTTCGAGGCCGGCGTGGGGGTCGATGCGGCGCGCGTCCCTGATGAGGCAGAAGAGGATCCTCTCGGCCTCGAGGAACTCTTCCGGCGGGATCGGGAAGGCAGCGTTGTGATCTCCTGGCGCCAGCCGGTTCCGGAAGACCTTGAACGGCGCGGCGGGTTGGGTGTCGATCTTGTAGCGGTCGACCTCCGCTGCTAGGCGGGTGTGGTGGTGGCGGTGAAAGTAGGCTCCGCCGACTTCCACGGTCGTCCCGGGGTCGGTCATCGACTCTCGGCTGTACGCGCGGCCTCCGACTCGGCCGGCTGCTTCGAGCAGCACGACCGAGCGGCCATCTGCGCTCAGATCGCGTGCCGCTCGAAGCCCGGCGAATCCGGCTCCGACGACTGCGATCTCGACGCTCTCGACCATGCTCATCCCTTTCGCTCGCTTGATGGTCATCTTCGCGAACCGGCCCGACCTGCTCGGTTACCCGGATCTGACGAAAGGCAGGTGATCCCTATCACCTTCCGGTAACAACTCTGCGCAGCCGCGATCCGTAAGGTCGACGGGACCCCAGTCGAAAGGACGTGCATGACCCACCCGCCTGCCGACCCCGCTCGCCCGTTCACCACGCTGCCACGCCGTGCGGGTCCCGCCCCCGATGTGGTCGGTCCGGCCCCGCACGCTCAACGCTCACAGATTGCTCCCGTCATGATTCAGGAGGAGCTGTGGTCCCGCATGCGAGCGCTCCCCTACACCTACATGGCCCCCACCCTGGTATCGGTCTCGCATGCACGCGCTCTTCACCTCGCGGAAGGGATCGGGTCGGCGCCGCCCGAGAGGTTTCAGCGTGGGCGGGAGTTCGCGCACCTGCATCCTCACCATGACGGGAGCCTGCACCTCTCGGTTCCCGATTCGGTGATGGAGCAGGTAGTGGACGCCAGATGGGGTGTCCCGCATCCGGTGCAGGATGCCCTTCTCGTGTTCGGTCCCCGCGATCGGGATGAACTGGAAATCGTGTGGTTCCTGGTCCAGGAGAGTTTCGGGTGGGTATCAGCGACTTGAACCGGACAGCGACGGAGCGATTCGTAGCGGCGCAGCAGTTCCGCGATGGCGGACTCGTCTCATCGTCAGCCTTCCTGCGTGCCGGGGCGCTGCATGGGGGTCTCACAGGGAACCGGCTGGTCTTCCCACGCATGACCCATTCTGCTGTCCGTCTTGTCGATATACGCGACAAGCCGCTGAGCGTGGACGAGGTTCTTGGCTCGCTGGACGACGCCGCGTCGGGCGGGGTCGTACTGTTCGTGGGTCGTGTGCGCGACCATGATGGCGGTCGCTCGGTTCACGGGCTCGAGTACTCGGCTCATCCGAGTGCGCTGGAGCTGTTGGGGCGTGTGTGCGCGGCGTTGCGGAGAAGCTCGACGTTCATGGGGTTGCAGCTGTTCACCGGGTGGGCAGCCTGGCGATCGGAGACATCGCAGTGGTGGTTGCGACGACTTCTGCTCATCGTGGCTCCGCCTTTGCGGCTTCGCGCATGCTCATCGACACGCTCAAGGCAGAGGTTCCGATCTGGAAGAATCAACAGTTCGGCGACGGCACCCAGGAGTGGGTCGGCGCACCGTAGTCCTCAGGACTTCACGAGTTCGAAGGTCCCAGACCGCGATTGCACCAATCCGTCGAGGTCTCGACGATGCTTGCCGATCGCCACAAGGCGGGCCACAGCCCTCCCACTAACGTCATGACGTGGACGGGAGCCGGCTAGTCCCTAGGACACCCTCCGACTATCGAGGCGCTCGTCCGTCTCCCGTGCAACCGAAGCACCCCACGAGAGGTTGATGTGCGTGCCCCCGGCTGATCATCACAAGATCCTGTTCGAACCGATCACAATCGGCCCCAAGACACTTCGAAACCGCTTCTTCAACGTTCCTCACGGCACCGCCTACGGGGTACTTCGACCGTCCACGTGGGCCTCGTACCGCAGCATTCGGGCAGAAGGCGGCTGGGCCGCCGTGTCGACGGAATTCTCCAGTGTCGGGCCGAGCAGCGACGAGTTCCCGCTGCACTCCAGCGACATCTGGGACGACGAAGACGGACGACGGCACAAGCTCATGGTGGACGCCGTCCATGCCCATGGCGCTCTCGCGAGCATCGAACTCCACCATGGCGGCACTCACGCCATGCGTAGGTTGTCACGAGAGCCTGCGTTGTCGGCGTCCGGCCTGGCGGGTGAGCTGCCTCCACCCGCAGGGCCTCTCGGCACTCCGAAAGTGATGACCTTCGAGGACATCGAGCGAGTGACGCAGTCCTTCGTAGACGCGGCTGTTCGAGCACGCGACGTGGGCTACGACATCGTGGATGTGCTCGCAGGCTATGGGTATCTCTTCGCGCAGTTCCTGTCCCCGTTCCACAACCATCGCACCGACAAGTACGGCGGGTCGTTGGAGAACAGGGCCAGGTTCTGGATCGAGACTCTCGGCCGCGTCCGCGACGCCGTAGGAGCCGACTGCGCCGTCGCGAGTCGTATGTCGGTCCAGACGCAGGGTCCGTGGGGTCACACGTTGGACGACAGCGTGGCGTTGGTCCGAATGGCTGATCCACTGGTCGACTTCTGGGATCTCAACGTCGGATCCGTGCTGGATTGGGGGAGCGATATCAGCCCGTCGCGGGTCGTCCCGGAAGGGCACAACATGGAGCTCTTCGCCCGCATGCGAAATGCCACCCAGAAGCCCGTCGTCGGGGTGTCACGATGGACGAGTCCTGACTTGATGGCCCAGGCAGTGCGTTCCGGGTTCATCGACATCGTCGGGTCGGCCCGCCAGTCGATCGCGGATCCATTCTTTCCTCAGAAGGTCTACGAGGGCCGTGTCGAAGACATCCGGGAGTGCATGGGCATCAACCACTGCATCAGCAGTCTCGATCGGGGCAACATGGGATGCGCTCAGAATGCCACCGCAGGCGAGGAGTACAGGCGCGACTGGCATCCGGAACGATTCGAACCGCTCGAACGCCCCGATGTGAGCGTCTTGGTGGTCGGCGCAGGCCCGGCAGGTCTGGAAGCTGCAATCGGCCTGGCGAAGCGAGGAGCCGAGATGGTGCACCTCGCGGACTCGGCCGACCAGATCGGTGGCCACCTCCGTCCAGTGGTCCACCTACCGGGACTTCGAGAGTGGGGACGCTTCATCGATCACCGGATGATCCAGATCGCCAAGCTCCCGAACTTGCAGTTCATTTCCTCGACCACCCTGAGCGCCGATGACGTCCTCGACTACGGGGCCTCCCACGTGATCATCGCGACAGGTGCCCGATGGTTGGAAACGGGGATCGCGCCAAGCACACACGCGCCACTACCCGGACTGTCCGACTTCGCTTGGGTGTTCACACCTGAACGGTTGCTCGTCCGGGGCGACAGGCCAGCCGCAGGATGTAGCGTGGCCGTCTACGACGCCGAGGGCGGCTACATGGGGTCGAGTCTCGCTCAGCTCCTCGCCGACGAAGGCTACGAGGTCTCTATCGTGACGCCGCATGCTCAAGTCGCAGCCGAGGGAGATCTGACGCTGGATGGACCTGCGGTTCGTGCGTCCCTCCATGCCAGCGGTGTGGTCATGTATCGAGACGTGTGTCTGACCGAGGTGGGCGACGGCGTACTGCAAGGGGCAGGTGAATTCGAGGCGCCCTTCTCGCTCGAGACAGATGCCCTCGTGCTGGTGACGATGCGGGCACCGGTCGACGACGTGTACAGCCGACTCGTGAGTGACCGCGGCGCACTGGACGGATCAGGGATCGAAGCCGTTTACCGCATCGGCGATGCGCTGTCTCCGCGCCCGCTGGCCGACGCGATGTTCGACGGTCATCGCCTGGCTCGTGAGTTCGAGTCACCAGACCCATCTGTGCCGCTTCCCTACAAGCGCGAGTTGTTACAGCTCGTGGACTGGCGCGACCGTCGTGCCTCACACTCCTGAAGCGACGCCTCGGTGCCGAAGCACAGTCGTCGGATTCGCCGTTCCCGAGGAGATCACTCGCAGCAGCCATGATTCCGGCAGATCGCCGAAAAAGTTCCCAGATCACATGCAGCCCATCCAGCGCGCGTCCTCCTACAGTTCGACGGGCCATGACGGATCAGGTACGGCGATGGCGACCCGCCTCGTGGTGTCCCCTCTGGCACGTCGCGGGAATGACCGCCAACTTTGGAGGACAGTCGGTGATTGCGTGAACAGGTGGTTCGTCGTCGCTGAGTCGAGCCGACGCGAGGATGAGATGCGAGAAGTCGTCATGGTGCCGACGTCGAGGATCCACGCCAAAGAGATGGGCACGTTGACCACGGCGTGTGGCATCAGGTGCGAGTCGTGGCCCAAGTGGTGGGACCAGTCCTTCCCCCTCGATCCCGAGCAGGACAGCTGTCCACGTTGTCGAGAAATTGCCTCGCGCCGATAGCCGGGGCCCGACATGACCCGCTTCCTGCCCTACGTGAGCGCGGCGGGACGCAAAGTCCGAGTCAGCTCGTACGTGAGTTCAGTGGAGGCCGACGAGTTTGGTCGACCGTCTAGTGGTGTTGGTGTATCGCCCACAACGAGACTGAGGCACGGGCGATTGGCCAGTGCGCGAGCGCCCCGAGCTCGCCACAACAACCAGCGGAAGACCAGTACACCAATGACTCCCACGCACCGTTCGAAGCCCTCTGCGATCAGCTTCTGGCACGAAGACGCACAGCTGGGCAGCACCCCCGTCAGCGAACTGCCGGGTGACACAGACCTGGATGTCGCCATCGTGGGTGCTGGCTACACGGGGTTGTGGACGGCGTACTACCTGGCCAAGGCTGACCCCACGCTCCGGATTGGCATCGTCGAACAGGAGTTCGTCGGCTTTGGCGCATCTGGTCGCAACGGCGGTTGGTGCTCCGCAATCTTCCCTGCCAGCTTTCGCAAGATTGCGTCCAAGAGCAGCCACTCTGACGCAGTACAAATGCAGCGAGCGATGTTCTCGACCGTGCGCGAGATCGGCGCAGTCGTCGCCTCAGAAGCGATCGATTGTGACTTCGAGCAGGGCGGCTACGTTTCGACGGCGCGCAACGCTGCTCAATGGGCGCGAGCTGAACGCGAGGTGCAATCCTGGCGAGACTGGGGTTTCGCCGCCGACGACATGCAACTCCTGACCCGCGAAGAGGCCGGTCGGCGAGTCGCAGCCTCCGACCTCTTCGGGGCCACTTACACGCCCCACTGCGCTGTCCTCCACCCCGCCAAGCTCGCCGGCGGGCTGGCCCGCGTGGTCCGGGGCCTCGGCGTGAAGATCTACGAGAACACGACCGTCGAGGAGATCGGCGAGCGGAGTCTGACGACGTCGCACGGTGTGGTGCACGCTGATGTCATCGTCAGAGCCACCGAGGGATACACCGCCAACCTGCCCGGTGCCAAGCGCGACCTGGTGCCGATGTACTCGTTGATGGTTGCGACCGCTCCGTTGAGCGACGAACAGTGGGATGAGATTGGACTCAAACAACGCGAGACCTTCAGCGACAAGCGTCACTTGCGAATCTATGGTCAGCGCACGGCCGACGGGCGGTTGGCATTCGGCGGGCGTGGGGCTCCCTACCACTTTGGCTCCCGGATCAAGCCCGAGTACGACAACGACGAACGAGTTCACGCGACGTTGCGCAGCATCCTGACCGAGATCTTCCCGGTCATCGACGGCGTCGAGTTCACCCATGCGTGGGGCGGCAACCTCGGCATCCCCCGCGACTGGTACCCCTCGGTTGGCTACGACCGACGGACCGGGCTGGCGCACGCCGGTGGTTACGTCGGAGACGGGGTAGCGACGGCGCACCTCGCGGGACGAACTCTGGCTGCCGAGATCACGGACCTGGACGACGACCTTCGCGCACTTCCGTGGGCAGGTCGTCAGTCGCCCAAGTGGGAGCCGGAGCCGCTTCGCTGGCTGGGTGTCAACGCGGGGACCATGGCGTTCTCGATCGCGGACCAGACGGAGTCGACGTCCGGCAAGCCGTCCCGCCTCGCGTCCTCGTTCTGGCGCCTGTTGGGACACTGACGACCCGATAGTCGTCATCACGGGACCAAGCGGCAAAGCAGCGTCCGCGGTTCGAGGAGGACGTCGCCGCGCAAGAGCTTCGTCCCTTGCCTTCGCGTGCAGACGACGTCGTCGGGCGCAAACGCCTTAATGCAGCCGGGCCGGAATGAGCGTCCACCCACTCGCCGAAGCCAGTACCTGATCGGTGGCCGATCGGCGGGAGTCCGACGGTGGCTGGGCGTCGCCGTACACAGCACGGAACTCGAACTGTGCGCAGGACTCTCTCTCGTTCACCAACGTGGCGGTGATCTTGACGCGTCGCACCGCGACCAGTGCGGCGGAGAACTCAAGCTGGCCTTACCCGACGGCCAGCGTCGGGTCGTCGTAGGCCAGCTGCTCACATACGTGGCGGCGGCGGCGTTCGAAGGCTTCAAGTACACCGGCTTCGCTGATCGAGCTACCTGGCGGGGCGTCGAGGATCTCCTCGCTGCTCAGCGCATTCACACGGTCGGTGAGCGCGCTGGTCATGCCGGGCTCCAGTCGACGCTGAGGTACTGCGTCTCCTGGTACTCCGCGAGGCCTTCGCGAGCACCTTCACGACCGAGTCCGCTCTGCTTCATCCCTCCGAAAGGGGCGGACGGGTCGGAGACGAGGCCACGGTTCACCGCGACCATTCCGGCGTCAAAGCGCTCGCCGACCTGCATGGCCCACTTGAGGTCACGCGAGTAGACGTACGCGGCCAGGCCCATCTCGGTTCCGTTGACCATGTCGATGAGTTCGGACTCGTCGTTCCAGGTCACCACGGGGGCCACGGGTGCAAAGATCTCGGTCTGGACAGCGGCCGAGTCAGGAGCGACGTCGCCCAAGACGGTGGGTGCGAAGAAGTAGCCGCTCAGGTTGTCCGGTACTTCGGCCTGTGCCGCGATGCGAGCGCCACGGTTGAGGGCGTCGTCGACGAGTCTTCGAACGTTCTCAACTGCGCGAGCGCTGATCAAGGGGCCGATCTCCGTACGGGCATCAGTGCCGGGGCCGACGTGGAGTGCTGTGACACGGGCTGCCAGCATCGCGGTGAAGTCGGAGGCCTGTGAGGCGTGGACGTATATCCGGTTGGCTGCGGTGCACGCCTGTCCCCCACCGCGGAACTTCGCGATCATCGCTCCGTCCACGGCCGCCTCGAGGTCCGCGTCCGCTGCAACGACGAAGGGTGCGTTGCCCCCCAATTCCATCGAGGCATTGACGATTCGGTCCGAGGCCTGACGCAGCAGGTGCCGTCCGACGCCGGTGGATCCGGTGAAGGACACCTTCCGCACCTTCGGCGACTCCATCCAGGCCGTCACCACCCCAGCCGGGTCGGTAGTTGGTACGACGTTCACAACGCCGTCGGGGAGTCCCGAAGCCTGGAGTGCGCGGGCCACCGCAAGTGCGGTCAGGGGCGTCTCGGCGGCGGGCTTGAGAACGACCGTGCAACCAGCTGCCAGTGCCGGCGCAAGCTTGCGCGTGGCCATGGCCGCCGGAAAGTTCCACGGCGTGATGAGCGCCGCGACGCCAACTGGACGGTGGGTGACGACGGTGCGGACCCCACCGCTGGGCGCCTCGCCGTACTGCCCCCCGGTTCGGACGGCTTCTTCCGCGAACCAGCGGAAGAACTCGGCCGCGTAGCCCACCTCGGCGTGAGCGTCAGCTTCCGACTTCCCGTTCTCGGCACAGATGAGCGCGGCGAACTCGTCGGCATCCCGCCGCATCGCTTCGAAGGTGCGGTACAGGATTTCGGAGCGGCTCCGCGGGCTGGCGTTGCGCCAGTCAGCGGCAGCCGTCGCGGCAGCGGAGACGGCCGCGAGGGCTTGCGTCCTGTCGCCGTCTGCGACGCGGGCAACGACCGACTTGTCTGCAGGATTGTCGACGTCGAACGAACAACTTCCCCTCACCCACTGTCCGCCGATGAGGATCCCTGACTCGGGGTCGAGTCGGGCCAGGATGGGGTCAAGCTTGCTCACGGGTGGAGGCCTCTCTGCTGGTGCGCTTGGGCGACGGTTGCGACGGCGGGCGGTTCGGAACCTAGGATCCCGTCAGCGGCGGTGATGGCCATCACGACACGACCTCGGCGAAGGCTGTCTCGATGACGTCGAATGCCTCGTGGAGCTCTGCGTCGCTGATAGCGAGCGGGGGAAGGAAGCGAAGGACGTTCCCGTACGTCCCACAGGTCAGCACGATGACGCCTTGCTGGTGTGCGTACACAGCCACCTGCTTGGCGATGCCTGCGTCAGGTTCAGTCGTCCCGGGGAGGACAAGCTCAGCTGCGATCATCGCTCCCCGGCCGCGGACGTCGCCGATGCGGTTGTCTCGAGTACGCAGCTTGTCGAGCCGATCGAGGATCAGACGCTCGACCTGGGCGGCGCGCTCCAGCAGGTCGTCCTCGACGATGGTGTCGATGACAGCCAGCGCCGCAGCGCACGCCAGCGGGTTGCCTCCGTAGGTGCCGCCGAGTCCTCCAGCGTGCACGGCGTTCATCATCTCTGCTCGTCCCGTGACGGCGGAAAGGGGCAGTCCGCCGGCGATGCCCTTCGCACTCACGACGAGGTCCGGCACGACCCCGTCGTGCTCGCATGCGAACATCTTGCCGGTGCGGGCGAAGCCGCTCTGCACCTCGTCCGCAACGAACACCACGCCTTCGCGCCGGCACCAGTCCGCGAGACCGGCGAGAAATCCGGGAGCAGGGACGATGAACCCGCCCTCGCCCTGGATGGGCTCGATGACAACGGCTGCGAGGTTGCCCGCGCCGACCTGCTTCTCGATGACATCGATCGCGCGCTGCGCTGCTGCCGGTCCGTCGACGCCTGAGTCACGGAAGGGGTACGACAGAGGCGCGCGATACACCTCGGACGCGAAGGGGCCGAAGCCGTGCTTGTAGGGCATGGACTTGGCGGTCATGGCCATCGTCAAGTTGGTGCGGCCGTGGTACGCGTGGTCGAAGGCGACCACGGCTTGACGGCCGGTGTGGGCGCGGGCGATCTTGACGGCGTTCTCGACTGCTTCCGCGCCTGAATTGAAAAGGACAGTCCGCTTGTCGTGGTCGCCGGGGGTGAGCTGGTTGAGGCGCTCGGCGACCTCGACGTACGGCTCGTAGGGGGTGACCATGAAGCAGGTGTGAGTGAAATCCTCGACCTGACGACGAACGGCGTCGACGACGCGTGGTGCGCTCGAGCCCACGGTCGTGACGGCGATGCCAGAGCCCAAGTCGATCAAGACATTGCCGTCGACGTCCTCGACCGTTCCGCCCTGCGCGCGAACGACGTAGACCGGCATGGTCGTTCCGACTCCGTCCGCCACGGCGCTTGCCTTGCGCTCCGCAAGCTCGATCGAGCGCGGGCCGGGCAGGACGGTGAGAAGGCGGCGGGCAATCATCGCGGCAGGTGCGTGGGTGGTCACCGAATCAGCGTGCGGCAGTATCGGCCATGTCGTCCAATGCCATTTTGGCTGCACGGGTATGCGTGCGGCGCATATGCGTGAGAGGCTTGCGCCGTGGAGTTGCGACTGCTCGAAACCTTCCGCGCCGTCGCGCGTCTCGGCACCATTTCGGCGGCAGCGACCGAGCTGCTAACTTCGCAGCCTGCCCTGTCGCGCCAGATTCAACAGCTCGAGCGTGACCTGGGCCTCGCTCTCTTCACGCGCGCAGGCCGTCGGCTGGAACTCACCGCGGCGGGACGGCGCTTCCTGGCAGCCGCCGACTCCGTGGTTGCCGCCGTGGACGGTGCCACGTCACTTGCTTCCTCCCTCGCCGCCGGTCAGCTGACGCGCGTACGCATGGCGGCCCCCACCACGACGTTGTCGGACGTGCTGGCTCCATTCCTGGCCGAGCTGTCCCCTGACGATCCGCTCATCACCGTCGAAGAAAGCACCTATTCGCAGGCCCTTGCTGCCGTCGGCACGCGCGTCGACATGGCGATACTGACTGCACCACCACCCCGGGAGCTCGCCAGCCTGCTCGTGGCAGAACTTCCCGTGTGGGCCTACGTCTGTGCCGATCATCGGTTGGCCGACCGCGCCCAAGTGGCCCTCGAGGACCTTGCCGCGGAACGCTTGATCCTGCTTGACCAGAGTGCTCGGCCCCGGCGACTGCTCGATGACGCCATGATTGCCGCAGGCCTCGCCCAACACGAACCCATCGAATGCGCCCACCCGCAAGTCGCGCAGGCGCTCGCAGCCGCTCGGCGCGGAGTCGCAGTGCTGTCGGACGACCCGCGATTCGATCTCGTACCAGTGGCGATCCAAACACCCGGTGGTCGCCTGACCATCAACCTGCACGCAGCCTGGGACCATCAGCACCACGCGGCGGCCGAGCTTCGAACTCTCGCCGACCGGCTCCGGTCGTTCTGCGCCGGGCGCTATGCCAATGTCAACAACGGAGCTGTGGGCTGAAGCCCGCTCTTGGGTACCGGCGCGAAGACGTTCCGTCGCGTCATGCCCGCGCGCCGCGGGGTTTGAGGCCCGCTGCGGCGATGGCTTCCATCGCCACGGCTTCGTCGTTGTCGGACGTGTCGCCCGAGACTCCGACGGCTCCGACGAGCTGACCGCTGGAGTCGTCCACCAGGACGCCACCCGGCACGGGGATGACCCTGCCCTCCAGTGCCGCGGTCGCCGATGCGACGAACTGCGGCTGCAGTTCGCCTCGCTCCATGATCGCGCGCGAGTTCATGCCCAGCGCCAGAGCACCGTAAGCCTTGCCCCTGGCGATCTCGAATCGACCGATGGGCGAGAAGTCCGATCTCTCCGCCACCACGACGTGCCCTCCACTGTCGAGCACGACGACCGTGAGCGGGCGCAGGTGCAGGCGGTCTGCCGCCCCGTGGACGAATCGTGCGATCCGCCGGCCGGTCTCTAGCGACAAGGTCATCTCGAGTCCTTCATGTTCTGCAGTCGAATCACCCGCGACCATGCCCAGCCAGGACCGCCTCGTGCCCATGCGCAGCCGAATGAGGCGGCGGTGATCGTGAATGGTGCATGGAGACATCCAGCGGAGTCGTGCTCGAGCGTCATCGGTGCGTCGTCTTGGACACCGGCGTGAGCGGCAGCACGTGCCGCAGGACGCCGTCGTAATCCTCTTCGCGCCAACCCAGGATGCGCTGCTCGCGGATGAACGGGAGCGGGGTTGCCGGGTCGGACGTGTCGATCTCACGGCCGAGCCTGTGACCGTCGAACACCGCCTCGGCGATGACGCGCGGCTCGACGCAGTCGCCGATGCGTAGCACCTGCGTGATCCCGGCACCGCTCAGACGTTCCTGGTCGGCTGTCAGCTGCTCGTAGAGGTCATTTCGGGACCGACGCTGTGTCACTAGCACGACAGAGTCGACGGTCCAGCTCACCTCGGTGGCTGCGTGGTAGACGTTGTGTCCGGTGACCTTCCCCGGCTCGATCCTGCTGAGCGAGTGACTGGTGACGAGCTGCACTCCGAGATCGAGCAACGCATGCATCACGTGCCCACCTTCGTCAGTGTGGAACAGGTAGGACCCCACTTGGTCGGCGGGGGTCACGAGGGTGACCTCCTTCCCCTCGATCGCAAGCTTCTGCGCGAGACTCGATCCCATGAAGTAGCCCTCACAGTCGTAGACCAGAACTCGATCACCGTCGACAGCCCGCTTCTCGAGCATGACGTCTTCTGGCGTGAACACCATGGACGGATGCATGTCGGCACCGGGGACGGGAAGGTGGGTCATCGGGCTGGTCCCCGTACGGTCCCAGTTCGCGCCCGTAGCAATGACGACCGTCGAAGCCCCGTAGTCCAGGACGTCTTCGACGTCGAAGTGCTTTCCGGTGAGCACGGTGACGTTCGACATCTTCGTCAACTGCGCTTCGCGGTACTCGACCACTCGTCGCCAGGTTCGCATCCCGGGCAGTTGTGACACCCAATTGACGTGGCCGCCGATCTCCGACTCGGCTTCCGCGAGATGGACTGCTTCGAAACCCCGCTCGCCGAGTACGCGTGCACATTCCATGCCGGCAGGTCCGGCGCCGATGATGAGGACGGGGTCGCCGGCACTCTCGGACGGGTTGAACTTCTCGGGATGCCAGCCGCGGCGGTACTCCTCACCGACTGTTGCGTTCTGGGTGCAGACGATACGGCCGCCGCCGTTGTTGAAGCGCGAGACGCACATGTTGCAGCCGATGCATTCGCGGATGTCTTCTGCTCGACCCTCGCGGATCTTGTTGGGAATGAACGGGTCGGAGATAGCTGGGCGCGCCGCACCGATGATGTCGATCACCCCGTCGCCTACCGCTCGGGCCATCAATTCGGGATCTGTGAACCGTCCGACGGCCGCGATGGGCTTCTTGGCGTAAGGCCGGACTTGCTCGATGTAGTCCCGCTGCCAGAACGGTTCGAAGAATCGTGAGGAGCTGACGTCGTCCTCCAAGTGTCCGACTTGCATGTCCCAGAGGTCGACGATGTCGTCGAGCATCTCGACTACGCCCACCCCGTCGTCGCTGACCTTGAACGCCCTGTCCGTGGTGTCATTGAAGGAGTCCAGACAGAACCCGGCCACGATGGCGCAGTCGTCGCCGACCGCTTCGCGCACCTGCTCCAGCGTCTCTCTCCAGAACCGTGTCCTGTTTTCGAGTGAGCCGCCGTACTCGTCGGTGCGATGGTTCCAGTAGCGCCACAGGAACTGGAGCGGGAGGGAGAACCCCTCTCGTGCGGCAACCTGGATCAGGTCGAATCCGACGTCTCGAGCGCGAACAGCTGCATCGACGTACGACTTCTGTATGCGACGGATGTCTGACTTGTCCATCGCGTAGCAGGAGTGGCCTGACATGGCACTCGCGACCTGAGATGGTCCACCGGCGGGCAGCCGCGTCACGTAACCGGTGTGGTCGGCACCCATGTACACCAGCTGGACACCGGCCAGGGCGTCGAACTCATGGACGCGTTCGACCATGAGACGCAGGTTGGCTTCGTCTCGTTCATCCAGAAGCCGCGCTTGGACCCACGGCGAGTCGTCGCTTTCGGCGTCGACCGCGCAATACTCGGTGTTGACGGCTGCCCATCCGCCCTCTGCCCGCATCCCGCGCAGGTATGCCTGTGCGCCCGGGTACTCGACGCCCAGGCCGGAACAGTGCGGAGCTACGTAGAACCGGTTGCGGAAGGTCTTCGGCCCAACGCGGATCGGTTCGAACAGTGGTGCATGGCGGGGGTCCATCGTCATCTCGCCAACTTACGATCAGTGGGCGGCCGCACCTTTCACGGAGACGGCTAAGTCAGGGCCTGCAATGTCGGTCATCTGACAATGGCTTTTCGACCGCGCCGAGGAGTCGTCCCGGGTCGTAGACGACTCGCTCGGGCAGCGCAGATGTTCATGTAGAGACGCGTTGGACAGCCTTCTCGAATGCTGTGGGATCGAAGTACGCGTGCTCCGAACTCACTTTCCCGTCCACGATGGTGTCGACCAACGTGGCGTACCAATGGACCGGTACCCCTTCCGCCGGGGCACCGGGGCCCACGTATTGAGCTCGGCACGACAGCTCACCGACCACATGTGACTCGGTCGCCACGACTGTCACCAGTTCCGTGTCTACCTGTCCGCGGGCGAACAGAGCGTTGTAGTCGGACACGTGGCGCCTGAATGCGGCTTTGCCCAGAACTGGGGCGTCAGGAAACGGCATGTCCGTGTAGACCATGTCGTCTGCGAAGCAGTCGAGCAGCGCGTCGAAGTCACTGCTGGCCCACGCGGCAACTAGCCGCCTGAAGAGGGCCTCGTTGTCGGTGGCGACGTCTACTCGTGTGTTGATGCCGCTGTTGTCCGCGTCGAGGTCACCAGTACGTCGAAGGTCTCGTGCATGGTCGGCCAGGAAGGAGTCGATGTGGCGAGGCGGGTGCCCGACAATTCGTTCGACGTCGCCCGTGACGTTCGCGGTGTGTCCTTCGATGATGCTCTCGACGATCCGGGTCAGGTACGCGATGGTGTCCTCGTCGAACCCGTCACGGCGCATACGACTCTCGGCTTCGGCCACGGTTTCCTCGACGCCTAGCACGGGTGTGCCCGCGGCGGCGGTGATGCGTTCGGCGAGTTCCTTCAACGTGAGCGCTTCCGGGCCGGTCAGGTTGAGTGCCTGGCCGATCGAGCCGCCGCCGATCAGCAGTTCGACGGCTACCTCGGCGATGTCGCGAACATGGATCCAGGCGGTCGCCGAACCGCCGGTGGTCATCACAATGATGCCGTCGTCGCGGACCATCGGTCCGAAGAAGTCGTCGTCGATGATGTCCTGCATGAACCAGCTCGGACGGAGAATCGTCCACTGGAGATTCGTGGCCTCCACCGCCAGCTCGACCCGGCGCTCCGTTACGTCGTCAGAGCGGGTGTGAGTAGCGCATTCGGAGAGCAGGACGAGCCGTCGCACGCCTGCGTCTTCCATCGCTCGCAGGAACTCAGTCACGATCTCGACGACGTCGTCGGACTCAGGCTTCACGAGGTACACGGCATCGACACCGACGAGAGCCGGCTCCCAGGTCGAGCCGTCGTGCCAGTCGAACCTAGTCGGGACACCATGCCCACCAGAGAGCTCGTCCGGATTGCGTGAGGCTGCCTTGACTGAGACTCCGCGCGAGACGAGCCCCGACGCGACGTATCGTCCCGTCTTGCCGCGTGCGCCGATGACCAGAATTTGACTCATGATGGGCCCTTTCGTCGTGCCTGCGATGTTCATGCGCGACACGATTCGTGCGATCGGTAGTGGTCAGTCGTCATGGTCGTCGGTATCAGGTACCGGCGGACCGGGCGGCCCCGGCGGCTTGGGCGGAGGCTCAAGCTGCTCGTCATCACCTTGGGTACTCGCGTCTTCGACCTGAGACATCGTTCCTCCTAGGGGTGGGGGAACGACAGTGCCTTGACTGGCGTGCGCAACCTTTGAGTTGAGTCCCCGATAGTGGTGTAGCGCGGTCGCTGAGTTCGTCACCGGCGTGTACGCCAAACGCAGACGCGGCCACCGCGCGATCCTTCGAGTC
>NZ_PZYX01000020.1 GCF_003047285.1 Nocardioides allogilvus
CACCCTGGACCTGCACACGCCGGCCCAGAGACTGAACGAGCTGCTGCGACAGGCAGCAGCCTGACCCAAATTGCTTCGACCGATTGACATTGCCCCCGACCTCGTCGGCGGAGTGGCCGGCATCGCGAAGCGCTGTGCCGTTGAGATCGCCGTGGTGGCCCACGCCGGCGACGGCAACACCCATCCGATCATCGTGTATGACGCCGCCGATCCCGGCGCAGCGGAGCGGGCGCGTCAGGCGTTCGACGAGGTGATGGCGCTGGCGATCGCGCTCGGCGGCACCATCAACGGAGAGCACGGTGTCGGACGCGCGAAGAAGTCCGCACTGCCCGAACAGCTCGGTGCCGATGTGATGGCACTGACGCAATGCATCAAGGACGCCCTCGATCCCGACGGCATCCTCAACCCGGGCGCGGTCCTGTAGTCCCAACGAGGAGAGACATGACACCCATCGTCCGACGCCACCTGTTCGGCCCCGGCCCGACCAACCCCTACCCCGAGGCGACGGAGGGCCTGGCGCGACCGCTGCTCGGTCACCTCGATCCGGCCTTCATCGCGATCATGGACGAGACCTGTGATCGCCTCCGCGAGGCGTGGGGCACCACCAACGCACGGACCCTGCCGTTGTCGGCGACCGGGTCGGCGGGCATGGAGGCGGCCTTCGTCAACACCGTGACTCCCGGAGACGTGGTGGTCGTCGCCGTCAACGGCTTGTTCGGTCAGCGGATGTGCGAGGTCGCGCGCCGTTGCGGCGCAGAGGTGATCCCGGTCGAGCACCGGTGGGGCACCCCCGTCGATCCCGAGCGGGTGGTGGCCGCGCACCCCTCGCCGAGGGTCGTCGCCGCCGTACACGCCGAGACGTCGACCGGCGTCCGCTCCGACATTGCGGCGCTGGGTGCAGCCGTGCACGCGGCCGGTGACGCGCTTCTGGTCGTCGACGCAGTGACATCGATCGGCGGCCTCGAGCTGCGGGCCGACGACTGGGGCATCGACGTGGGCTACGCCGGCACCCAGAAGTGCCTGGGCGTCGCGCCCGGCCTGGCTCCGTTCACCATCAACGACCGAGCGTTCGCCCGTCGCGTCGAGCGTCCGCAGTCCTGGTACCTCGATCTCGGCCTCCTCGGCGGGTACGTCGGCGAGGCCGGTGCCAAGGGCGGCGGCCGGACCTATCACCACACCGCGCCGGTCGCCATGATCAGCTCCCTGCACGCCGGCCTCGGCCGAGTCCTCGACGAGGGGCTGGACAACGTGTGGGCCCGGCACGCCGCCGCCGGCCAGGCGCTCCAGGACGGGCTGGAGGCGATGGGCCTCGAGCTCTTTGCGGAGAAGGGCTCCCGGCTCCCCGACCTGACCACCGTGAAGGTGCCCGACGGGGTCGACTCGGCAGCGGTGCGCCGTACGATGCTGGAGCGCTACGACATCGAGATCGGCGCCGGCGTCGGCGAGTTCGCCGGATCCGTGTGGCGGATCGGCCTGATGGGCCCGAATGCCCGTCCGGACGCGGTCACCCTGGTGCTCGGTGCGCTGGCGGAAGTACTGGCCCGCTAGCAGGACGGCTCAACTGAGGACGTCGAGGCCGGGGAGCACCTTGCCCTCGAGGAACTCCAGGCTCGCACCGCCCCCGGTGGAGATGTGGCCGAAGGCGTCGTCGGCGAAGCCGAGTGCTCGTACGGCGGCGGCCGAGTCGCCTCCGCCGACGACCGAGAGTCCGTCGACCTCCGTGAGGGCCTGGGCGACCGCCCGGGTGCCGTCGGCGAAGGCAGGGAACTCGAAGACGCCCATCGGGCCGTTCCAGAACACCGTCCGCGCACTCCTGATCGCGTCTGCGAAGACAGCTGCCGAGGCGGGGCCGATGTCCAGGCCCATCTGGTCGGACGGCATGGCGTCCGCCGCGGCAACGGTGCCCGGCGCATCCGCGGCGAAAGTGGGTGCGACCACGATGTCGGTGGGCAGCAGGATCTCCACGCCGGCGGCAGCGGCCCGTTCGAGGTAGGCCAGGCAGGTCGCGATCTGGTCGGGTTCCAGCAGGGAGGACCCCACCTCGTGGCCCTGAGCGACCAGGAAGGTGAACACCATGCCACCGCCGATGAGCAGCTTGTCGGCCTTCTCAAGCAGGTTGTCGATGACGGCGAGTTTGTCGGAGACCTTGGATCCGCCGAGCACGACCACGTAGGGACGCTCCGGGGACTGGGTCAGCCGCTGCAGGACCTCGACCTCGCCCGCGACCAGGCCACCCATGACGGACGGCAGTCGCTGTGCCAGGTCGTAGACACTTGCCTGCTTGCGGTGCACGACACCGAACCCGTCCGAGACGAACCCGTCGCCCAGAAGCGCCAACATCCGGGCGAAGTCCGCCCGCTCGGCATCGACCTTGCTGGTCTCGCCTGCGTTGAAGCGCACGTTCTCCAGCAGTGCGACGTCGCCGTCCCCCAACACCTCCACGGTCGCTCGAGCCGAGTCACCGACCGTGTCGGTCGCGAAGGCGACGTACCTACCGAGCAGGTCGCTAAGCCGCTTGGCGACGTGGGCCAGGGTGAATGCCGGGTCCGGCGCGCCAGTCGGGCGGCCGAGGTGGGCCATCACGACCACGCGGGCCCCGGCCTCGGACAACTGCTTGATGGTCGGGACGCTCGCGCGGACGCGGCCGTCGTCGGTGATGACCGTGCCGTCGAGCGGCACGTTGAGGTCCGAGCGCACCAGCACCGTCCGGCCGCGGAGCCCCCCGAGCTCACGCGCCAGTCTTTCGACGCCGGCACTGCTCACAGCGCGTCACCCACCAGGGACACGAGGTCCGCCAGCCGGTTGGAGTAGCCCCACTCGTTGTCGTACCAGCCGATGACCTTGACCTGGTTGCCGATCACCTTGGTCAGGGGCGAGTCGAAGATGCAGGACGCCGGATCGGTGACGATGTCGGAGGAGACGATCGGATCCGTGGAGTACCTCAGGTACTTGCCGTCCGCTGCCTTCTCGATCGCGGCGTTGACCTCCTCGATCGACGTCTCGCGGCCGGCTTCGAAGGTGAGGTCGGTGGCCGAGCCGGTAGGCACCGGCACCCGCAACGCGAAACCGTCCAGCCTGCCCTTGAGCTCCGGCAGCACCAGGCCGATCGCCTTCGCCGCCCCCGTCGAGGTCGGCACGATGTTCAACGCCGCCGCGCGCGCCCGGCGTACGTCCTTGTGGATGTTGTCCTGGAGGTTCTGGTCGGCGGTGTAGGCGTGGATCGTGGTCATCAAGCCCTTGACGATGGTGAACTCGTCGTTGAGCGCCTTGGCCATCGGCGCCAGGCAGTTCGTCGTGCACGACGCGTTGGAGATGACGTCGTGCTTCGCCGGGTCGTAGAGGCCGTCGTTGACGCCCATCACGATGGTGATGTCCTCGTGGGTGGCGGGCGCGGAGATGATCACCTTCCTGGCTCCCGCCTCGAGGTGCGCCCTCGCCTTGGTGGCATCGGTGAAGAAGCCGGTCGACTCGATGACGATGTCGACTCCCAATTCACCCCACGGCAGGTTGGCCGGATCCCGTTCCGCGAACGCCGCGATGGTCCGGTCGCCCACCTTGATCGACATTGCCTCCGCCGAGACATCCACATCGAGGCGACCCAGGATCGAGTCGTACTTGAGCAGGTGCGCAAGCACGGCGTTGTCGGTCAGGTCGTTGACGCCGACGATCTCGATGTCGGCCTGCCCCGACGCGTCGAGCGCGCGGACTGCACGGAAGAAGTTGCGGCCGATGCGGCCGAAGCCGTTGATACCGACACGAATGGTCACGAGGTCCTCCTGGGGACGATGGAGTGCACTGGCTCAGCGTGCCTTGTCCCGGCGCTCGATGAGCCGCCAGAGCATGGGCGTGAAGATCAGCTGCATCGCCAGGTCCATCTTTCCGCCGGGGCACACGATGGTGTTGGGCCGCGACATGAACGAGTCGTGCAGCATGGACAGCAGGTAGGGGAAGTCGATCCCCTTCGGGTTGGCGAACCTGATCACGAGCATCGACTCGTCCTGGCTCGGGATGGTCCGGGCGATGAAGGGGTTGGACGTGTCCACGATCGGGACGCGCTGGAAGTTCACGTGCGTGCGGGAGAACTGCGGGCACATGTAGTTCACGTAGTCCTCCATCCGGCGCAGGATCGTCTCGGTGACCGCCTCCGTGGAGTAGCCGCGCTTGGCCTTGTCACGGTGCAGCTTCTGGGTCCACTCGAGGTTGATGACCGGGACCACGCCGATCAGCAGGTCGGCGTACTGCGCGACGTTGACGGTCTCGGTGGCCACCGCGCCGTGCAGGCCCTCGTAGAAGAGCAGGTCGGTGCCGACGGGGAGCTCCTCCCAGGGCGTGAACGTGCCGGGCTCCTGCTGGTACGGCGCCGCCTCCTCGTCGTCGTGGAGGTACTTGCGCACCTTGCCGGTGCCCGTTTCGCCGTACACGCGAAACAGGTCCTCGAGCTCGTCGAAGAGGTTGGCCTCGGGCCCGAAGTGGCTGAAGGAGTGGTCGCCGTCGGCCACGGCGCGCGTCATCTCCCCCTTCATCGCCATCCGGTCGAACCGGTGGAAGCTGTCGCCCTCGATGAAGGCGGCAGTGAGCTGCTCACGGCGGAATATCTGCTCGAAGATGCGCATGACGGAGGTGGTGCCAGCGCCGGACGAACCGGTGATGGCAACGACTGGGTGCTTGGCGGACACGGGGCCCTCCTCAGGTGTTGGCGCGGAACAGGCCGCGGATGCCGTAGAACGGGTGGGCTTCGACCGGTTCCTCGGTGGGCTCGGCGTGGTAGCGCTCGATGCGCTCCACCTCCTCGCAGCTGCCGAAGATGAAGCCGATGCGCTGGTGCAGGTCCGTCGGCTGGACGTCCAGGACCCGGTCGTAGCCGGTCGTGGCGCGGCCACCGGCCTGCTCGATCAACATGGCGATCGGGTTGGCCTCGTAGAGAAGGCGCAGCCGCCCCGCCTTGCTGGGGTCCTTCGAGTCGCGGGGATACAGGAAGACGCCGCCGCGGGTGAGGATCCGATGTGTCTCGGCGACCAGGGACGCGACCCAACGCATGTTGAAGTCCCGTCCACGCGGGCCGTTGACCCCCTGCAGGCACTCGTCGACGTAGCGCAGCACCGCCGGCTCCCAGAAGCGCCGGTTGGAGCTGTTGACGGCATACTCCGACGTCGACTGCGGCACGGTGACGCCCTGCTCGGTGAGGAAGAACTCGCCGAGCACCGGGTCCAGGGTGAAGGCGTGCACGCCCCTCCCGACGGTGATGACGAGAACTGTGGCCGGCCCGTAGACGGCGTACCCGGCGGCGATCTGCTCCGTGCCGTGCTGCAGGAAGTCCTCCACCGCCGGGTCCTCGCCGGCGACGGGCGCGCGCAGGATCGAGAAGATGCTGCCCACCGACACGTTGACGTCGATGTTCGACGATCCGTCGAGCGGGTCGAAGGTGAGGAGGTACTTGCCGCGCGGGTACTCCCCCGGAATCTGGTAGGGATCGTCGAGCTCCTCGGACGCCATCCCGGCCACGTTCCCGGTCCACTCGTTGGCGGACAGGAAGATGTCGTTGGCGACAACGTCGAGCTTCTGCTGCTGCTCGCCCTGGACGTTGACGGCACCGGCCTTGCCGATGACACCGGTGAGCGCGCCCGTGGCGATGCGCTTCGAGATCGCCTTGCACGCCAGGGCGACGTCGAGGATGAGGGAGTTCAGGTCGCCGCTCGACCCCGGGTGGCGGCGGCGCTCCTCGATGAGGAACTGGGTCAGCGTGGTGCGTTCGGTCAGCATCATGTCCTCCTCAGGGGACGGTGGCCGGCCGGCGGTGTGCGGGGCCTGCATCGAGCAGACCAGCGCGCCCCCTGCCGGGCATCCACCCGAGGGGTGACAGGAGGGGTGGGCCGGCTGTGGGTACGCCGCCACTCACCCGCTGCTCCCACCCTGCGGGTGAGTCCCGCCGACCCGCGAGGTGGTTAGCGTCGCGTCCACCACCTGCCCGAGGAGCCCCCCGTGACCAGCACGTCCCCGGAACGCCATACGGACCTACCCATCGGCTCACTGGCCACCCGCTACCGCGGAGTCATCTGTGACCTCGACGGCGTCGTCTACCGCGGCCCGGAGGCGGTACCCGGAGCAATCGCGACCCTCGACGTGCTCGCCGCCGCGGGTGTCGGGATCGCGTTCGCCACCAACAACGCCTCCCGCCCGCCGGAGGACGTGACTGCCCACCTGGTCGACCTGGGCCTGCCACCGGGCGAGTGGTCCGTGGTCACCAGCTCCGAGGCGGCCGGGGCACATCTGGCCGCCCTGCTCTCCCCCGGGGCGCGGGTGCTGGCCGTCGGTGGCCCGGGCGTCAGCGCGGCGCTGCGTGCCACCGGTCTCACACCCGTCCGGTTGGCGGATCTCGACGAGCGCCCGGTGCAGGCGGTGGTCCAAGGGCTCGGCGTTGACGTCTGCTGGCGCGAGCTCGACGAGATCGCCCACCAGGCACGCCAGGGCGTGCCGTGGGTCGCGACCAACCTCGACCTCAGCCTGCCGACAGCACGCGGCTCTGCGCCGGGCAACGGCGCTCTGGTCCGGGTCGTCCGTGCCGCCACCACCGCGGAGCCCCACGTGACCGGCAAACCGGGATCCGACCTCTTCGACCTGGCCCGGACACGGCTCGGGACCCGCGCTCAGGACACCCTGGTCATCGGCGATCGCCTGGACACCGACATCGCCGGCGCCAACGCGGCGGGGCTCGACTCCCTGCTGGTCCTGTCCGGTGCCGCCACGCTGGAAGACCTGAGCTCCGCGCAGGAGCACGAGCGCCCCACGTACCTCGCCGACGATCTCACCGCGCTGTTCGCCGCCGGGCTCCGAACACCCCCGCCACGGGGCTGATCAGGTCTACGGGTCCTCCAGGAAGCCGACCGGCGGCACGAAGAACAGGCACCCCGTGTGCGGCGTCGAGAAGTCCAGCACCCGGTCGTGGTTGCCCGCCGGCTCGCCGATGAACATCCGCCGCAGCATCGTCTCGGTCACGTCCGGATCTGCGGCGTACCCGATGAAATAGGTGCCGAACTCGGCGGCGCCGATCTGCCCGAACGGCATGTTCTCGCGCACGATCTTGCGGTCGTTGCCGGCGGCGTCGGTGATCGAGTTGAGCGTGACGTGCGAGTTGGAGGCCTTCTCGTCGTCGGGGATCTCGATGTCGCTCAACTTGTGCCGCCCAATCGCGGCCTCCTGCTGCTCGACGGTCAGCGCGTTCCACCCGTCGAGGTCGTGGAGATACTTCTGGACGATCACATAGCTACCACCTGCGTGGTCTCCCTCGGCGATCAGCACTGTCCCTGCCGCCTCGTCGCCGACCGGGTTCTCCGTGCCGTCCACGAACCCCAGCAGATCCCGCTCGTCGAAGAACTTGAAGCCGTGCACCTCGTCCACGACATCGACGTGGTCGCGCAGCTGCTCGATCAGCCGGTAGCCGAGTTCGAAGCAAACGTCGGTGCGCTGCGACCCGATGTGGAACAGGACGTCACCAGGCGTCGACGGCGCCGTGTGTTCAGCCCCCGCGATCGCTGCGAAGGTGTGCAGACCAGCCGGTCGCGGTCGGTCGTATAACCGGTCCCAGAACTCGGCGCCGATCCCGACTATGCACCTGAGCTCGTCATCCGGTGCGCGGAACCCGACCGCGCGGGTCAAGGCCGGGACGCCGGCCAGGGCGTCGCGCACGACTTCCTCTGACCCGGACCTCACGGTCAGGACAAGAAACAGCGCCGCCTGCGCCGGCGACGCGACGATGGCTTGGGGGCTGTGCGTGCCGCTCACTCGATCAACCTAGAGCCGTCCACCGCAGCCGCCAACACCGGTAGGCCTTGGGAAACGGGGTTCGGACGGACGCTTCTCATGACATCCCGACTCGGTGCGGGCGGGTTGCGTCGGAGCGAACCCACCGTGGCCCGAGTTGCGCTGTCGGTGGAGGTGAGGGGACTCGAACCGTGACCCTGTGATGCGGTCCGCGCGTTCCCGAGAATCCTCCATCGATTCGAACCCCCGGTGCCGGCAGCAGAAAAGCAGCACAATTGGGCCATAAATGCGACCAGAGGCCACTCTCTTTAGCGAGAAAATGGCCTCTGACCTGCGGTGATGGTGGAGGTGAGGGGACTCGAACCCCTGACCCTCTGTTAGGGTCCGCGGAGGTCGTTCTCCTCGGAGCAACTCGGCCCTACTCGCCCACACATCGTCTGACCTGGGACAACGCTCTGGATCGTGTTCGATGACGCCACCACAGTACCTCGCGATCTCGGCCCGATTCGTCCCGATTCGGGCAATCTGCAACTCCAAAGTGCTGCATTTCTGCTGCCCTGTGTTCGCCCGGAAATCTCTCGGCACTGCCCCCGGCTTGGTAGCAGTCCCTTAACCGCTCCGAAGTGACTGTGAGAGTTCGTTGCTCTCCACCTCCCATCCCTTCATAACTTCGTCACCGTGGACGCTGATGACCTTGACAGCGATCTTGCCGCTCACCGGCTTCGGGAACGGACGCGAGACCGTTTGATAAAGCGAGTCCCACCATCGGGGTCGACGTCAGCTTTCAGCGCGGTCTTCAGCCGCTTGTAGGGGTAGGGGTCGTTGTCGCCGGTGAAGTAGCAGTGCCGGACGAAGAAGGACTTCCCGTTGTAGTCCGTGTCGATCATCCAGAGCGCGATCCGACTGGTGTCGTTGCCGCGGACCTCGCCCGTGGTCGGGTTACTCAACCTGGTTATCCGCGACACGGAAGTAAAGATGAAGAGGCCCCCTGCTGGCTGATGCCCAGCTCCGCAGCCGAGGTCACCAGTACGACTCACCCCTCCCCGAGGGCTCCGATAGCCTGAGCCGAGAGGCTCTCACAGTCAGACTGCGAGAGTCTCTCGCATACGTGACCCGCCGGGTGCGGCGACCGGGTCAGCCGCGTAGCGCGGCTCGGATCCCGTCGAGCCGCTGGCGCCGCTCCGCTCGAGCCTGCAGGGCCTGCTCGAGACTTACATCGACGAAGCGTACCGAGGTATTTGGCGGCATCTGCCCGAAGACGTCCATATCGGCACTGATTACGGTGCCGATCATCATGTAGCCACCACCGGACACTGCGTCCCGGTGTAGCACGATTGGCTGCTGTCCGGAGGGGACCTGGATCGACCCGATCGGGTAGCAGGCGTCGACGATGTTGGAGGGGTCGTCGCCGGCGCCGAACGGTGGCTCGCGAGGCACGAAGTTCAGTGGCGTCCCGCCCTTGAACCGGTAGCCGATGCGGTCGGACTCCGAGGCCACCTGCCACGGCTCGCTTAGGAACCGCTTCAGGGACTGGACCTCAACGCGGGCATCGTACAGACCTAGGACCACCCGGATCTCACGCTCTCTAGAGACGGGGACCTGCATAGAGCTTGGGATCGTCTTGCCAACCGGGCGGGCTGGCGGTGGCTTGCCGGTCTCGAGTAGATCGCCGGGTTGCAATGTCCGTCCGTGAAGACCGCCCAGGGCGCCTAGGGCGTAGGTGGACCGGCTGCCGAGAACCACCGGCACGTCGATGCCGCCACTGACCGCGAGATACCCACGCGCGCCAGCCGAGGCGAAGCCGAACGCCAGCGTCTCCCCGGCCCGCACGTCCAGCACCGTGTCGAGCGGCTTCTGCTCGCCATCGAGGCTCGGTTGCATCCGGGCTCCCGTCACGGCGACCTGAGTGTCCTCGCTGAACGTGAGCTCCGGCCCCAGGAGTGCGCACTCCAGGGCTGCTGCCGTCTCCTCGTTGCCCAGGAGCAGGTTGGCGGCACGGAACGACATCTGGTCCATCGCTCCCGAAGGAGGGATGCCCAAGTGGTAGTTGCCCTGCCGTCCCTGGTCCTGGACGGAGGTGGCCAGTCCGGGCTTCTTCACCTCAATTGCCATAAAGCGCCTCCAGGATCTTGGCGGGGTAGCCCGCGATGTCGGCTTCGAAGGCCTCGAGCGAGAACTCGACCGGCGCGGTGGGCAATGTGTACTCGTCACGCTCCACCGCCTCGAGGATGACGTCGTACTCCTCCCGGTCGATCGGCCGGAACTTCACGATGTCGCCCGGCCGGAAAAAGATCATGAAGTCCGACAAGTGCTTGTTCTTCTGCTCCGGGTCGTAAATTGGCACCGGGGTCACCCCGAACATCTGATAGCCACCCGCGCCTCGCACCGAGTAGATGCACGAGAAGCAGCCGCCGTAGCCCACGGTGTGTTTGGGGGTGTCCGTGCGGGGTTTGAGGTACTTCGGGACCTGGATCTGCCGCGACTGCTCGACCATCTGATACATGAACGGCAGCCCAGCGACAAATCCGACCATCGACACGAACCACGGGGTGTCGGAGTGCGCCTCGATGAAGGCCTCGATGTCGGGGTAGCCGTTCACTCGGGCCGCGAACTCGAGGTCGGTCGAATCTGGGTCCTGGTGTCGCTCGCGAAAACGCATCAGCGTCTCGTGGGTCCAGGGGTCGTTGTAGAGGACCGGGATCTCCACCACCCGGGTGCTTAGCCTCGCGTCGGCCTCCCCGAGGTCCGTCTCGATGTCCTCCAGGATCGACTGAAGGTCGCCCACCGCGAGGATGTCAGGGTCGAACCGCACCTGGTAGGAGGCGTTAGCCGGACAGATCTCGGTCACGCCCGGTAAGTCCCGCGCCGCCAGCCGCTGAGTGATCAGGATGCTGCGAAAGAACGCGTGCAGATTCATGCTCTCGGACAGCTCGACGAACAGGTGCTCGTCGCCGCCTAGGGTATAGCGAGTCTCGGTCATCTAGCCTCCTCCTCCAGCCAATTTTCGATCCAGGTCGTGTGGAACTCGTTCGCGATCACCTCGTCTTGGTCGAGGAGACGCGCAACGAACGGAAGTGTGGTCGCCGGACCCGTCAGCTCGGTCTCGGCGAGCGCCCGACGCAGACGGGCCAGCGCCAGCTCACGGCTCTCGGCCCACACGATGAGCTTGCCGATGAGCGAGTCGTAGAACGGTGGAATCGTGTATCCCTCGTAGGCCATGGTGTCGATGCGGACGCCCGGACCAGCAGGCCACCGTAGACTTTCGATGGTGCCCGGGGCTGGTCTGAAGTCCGCTTCGGGATCCTCGGAATTGATGCGCACCTCGATTGCGTGGCCGCGGATCGCGATCTCCTCCTGGCGGTAGGGCAAAGGGTGGCCCTGCGCCACGAGAAGCATCCCGCGGATCAGGTCGACGCCACAGACTTCCTCGGTGATCGGGTGCTCCACCTGGATCCGGGTGTTCATCTCGATGAAGAAGTACTCCTCGGTGGCCGGGTCGTAGAGGAACTCGACCGTCCCGGCGCCGCAGTACCGGACCGACTCGGCCAGGTCCACGGCGTCTGCACACATCGCTGAACGCACGGAGGCTGGCAGGATCTCCGCGGGTGCCTCTTCCCACACCTTCTGTCTACGTCGTTGTAGCGAGCAGTCGCGCTCATAGAAGTGGACCGCACGTGTGCCGTCTCCGAGCACCTGGACCTCGATGTGGCGCGCACTGTCGACGAGTCGCTCCAGGTAGACGCCACCATCACCGAACGACGCGGCAGCCTCCTGCGTGGCGGCGGCGAAGCCCTCGACGAGCTCAGCCTCGTCCCGCGCGATCCGGATGCCGCGACCTCCGCCGCCGGCGGTCGCCTTGATCATCATCGGGTAGCCGATCTGATCCGCGGCGATCCTGGCGGATGCAATGTCGGTGACCAGCCCCCCGCTCCCTGGAACTACCCGGACACCGGCGGCCTCCGCCGTCTTGATCGCGGTGGCCTTGTCGCCCATCCGCGAGATGGTGTCTGCACTGGGGCCGACCCAGGTCACTCCCGCTTCCTCGACCTTGCGGGCGAAGTCCGCGCTCTCCGACAAGAAGCCGTAGCCAGGATGGATTCCATCGGCCTCGGTCTCGCGGGCCGCAGTCAGGATCGCCTCGTGGTTGAGGTAGCTCTTCTTCGCGTGGGCGCCGCCGATGTTGACCGACTCGTCGGCAAGCGTGACCGCTAGCGAGTCTTGGTCGGCGCTGCTGTACGCAGCGACCGTGGTGATGCCGAGCTCGGTTGCAGCACGGATGGTTCGTACGGCTATCTCGCCCCTGCTGATGACGAGGAGTCGGGAGATGTCAGCCATTCAGGAGACCTCGACGCGGAGGAGCACGTCGCCGACGTCCACCGAGTCCTCCGCCTCGACGCACACCTCGACCACTGTGCCGGCCACGGTGCTGACCACTGGGTTGAACATCTTCATCACTTCGATGAGACCGACGGTGTCTCCGACGGAGACTGTCGCACCGACCGAGACGTAGGGCTCGGACCCAGGCGACTCTCGGGTGTAGAAGGTGCCGGGAAGTTCCGCAGTCATCTCGACGGTCTGACTCATGGTGTGGTGCCTTTCTGCTCGGTGAGGGCTGAGGACGAGGTGACCGTACCGTCGCTGGCGAGGGTGGGCGAGGGTACGGGCGCCCGACGTCAGGCGGGCGTTCGTGTCGTGTCGTGCGGCCCGGTTCTACGTCGTGGCAAACGAACGGACCTCGATGTCTGCTTGGCCGAGAGCCTCGCGTGAGCGGCGCATCAGCTCGTGCGCGCCGCGGGTGTCGCTATGGATGCAGATGGACTCGAACTCCACAGTGACTGTGGTGCCGTCAACCGTCTCGACGGTCCCGTCCTGACAGGCCCGCAAGACCTTGGCAGCGGTCCGATCCGGGTCGAGCGCGCCCACGTCGCGGGTGAACACGATCTGACCGTTGTCGCCGTACTGCCGGTCGGCGTAAAACTCACGGACCACCGGTTGGCCGAGGCTCGTCGCGACCTGCTCCACCACGGAGCCAGCCATCACCAGTATGGGCAGCTCCGGATCGACGCCCTGGAGCGCATGGACCAGAGCGGAAGCGAATTCCTCGTTGCGGGCAGCGTGCATGTAGAGCGCGCCGTGCAGCTTGAAGTGCTGGAGCTCGAGACCATGGAACCGGACGAACTCGCGCACGGCACCGAGCTGGTAGAGGCAGTCGTTGACCAGCTCTGCGGCGGGCGCATCGATGTGGCGACGGCCGAACCCCGCGAGGTCGCGGAATCCGGGATGTACCCCGACTCCGACGCCATGGTCCTTGGCCATGCGCACACTGCGCTCAATGACGTTGGGATCGCCAGCATGGAAGCCAGCCGCGACGTTGATGGAGCTGACGAGAGGAATCATCTGGGCGTCGACGTCATCGCCGAACATCCAGGGCCCGAATCCCTCGCCCATGTCGCAGTTCACGTCAATCTTGGTCTTCGTGTGGTGGGTCACGCCTTCGAGGATAGGGGGAGAAGCTTCTATCGACCAGTTGAATAGAGCGGTAGAATGATATCGATGAAACAGATGTCAGTTCAGCTTCGAGCGAGGTGACGATGAGTTTCACACTGCGGCAACTTCGCTACTTCTTGGCTGTCTGCGAGGTGGGTCAAGTCAGCGCTGCTGCCCGCGAGCTCTACGTCTCCCAATCCTCCGTGACAACGGCAATCCAGGAAATCGAACGGGTCCTGGAACAACCGCTGTTCATCCGCGGCTCGCGCGGGGTGAGCCCTACCGATGTTGGGTTGGCCTTCCTGCCCAAGGCGCGCGAGATCGTCCGGATGGCCGACGAGGCGGCCAGGGTGACCATCCCGGACGCACTCCTGTCCGGGAGGGTGCGGGTGGGGGTCACCTACACCGTGATGGCCTACTTCGTACCCCAGCACATCCAGAAAATCGCCTCTCTCTATCCCCACCTCGAGGTCGAGTGGCGCGAGATGGGCCGTCCCGAGGTGGAAGCTCAGCTGGACTCTGGGGAGCTCGACTTCGGGCTGATGCTGACGTCGAACCTGCAGAGCCCCCTGCTCCAGTGCGAGACGTTCGTGCACTCCAAGCGGCGGCTCTGGCTGGCACCCACACATCCGTTGGCCGGCGCCGCCCAAGTGCCGCTGACCGAGATCGCGCGGCATCCCTACGTGCTGCTCACGGTCGACGAAGCTGCCGAGACGACCCGCCAGTACTGGGGCGAGCTGCGGCCCCGAGTGTTCTTAAAGACTTCGTCGATCGAGGCTGTCCGAAGCATCGTGGCCAACGGCAACGGGATCACGATCCTGTCCGACATGGTGTACCGACCCTGGTCCTTGGAGGGCAAGCGGGTGGAGACCCGCGTCCCCCAGCACCAGGTGCCGGACATGAAGATCGGCCTCGCGTGGCGTCGGGGGGCGTCGTTCACCGGACCCATGAAGACCCTGCAGGACTACTGCCATCGGCAATACGCTGTCACCGATGTCGCTGGGAGCGGTCTGGCCTAACTGCAGACTGCGCAAGCCGCGTGACGGGTTCACGGTGACCGGCGGGCCAGGACCGCGGTAGTCACGCACGAACACCTCTGCCGCGCCCGGGCTCACACCGTAGTCAAACCGAGGTCAATGGTCGACCTAGTCCGCGCACGTGGGTTCACCGGAAGGCGGACTCTCCCGTGATCGCCTGCCCGATGACCAACTGGTGGACCTCTGAGGTCCCCTCATAGGTGAGCACCGACTCCAGGTTGTTGGCGTGGCGCATGAGCGGGTACTCCAGGGTGATCCCGGCCGCACCCAGGATCGTGCGGCACTGACGTGCGATCTCAATAGCCTCCCGGACGTTGTTGAGTTTCCCAAGACTGACCTGCTCGGGCCGCAGCGAGCCCTGGTCCTTGAGCCGGCCTAGCTGGAGCGCGAGCAACATCCCCTTCCCCAGCTCCAGGGTCATGTCGGCCAGCTTGGCCTGGGTGAGTTGGTAGGCGGAGAGCGGCTTGTCGAAGATGTCACGCGCCCCGGCATACGCGATAGCGGTCTCGAGGCAGTCCCGGGCCGCACCTAGGGCTCCGAAGACGATGCCGTATCTCGCTTCGTTCAGGCATGACAGCGGGCCGGACAGGCCCGCCACCTGTGGCAGGACCGCACTGGCGGGCAGCCGCACACCCTCCAGCACCAACTCTGAGGTCACCGAGGCGCGCAGCGACATCTTGCGGTTGATCTGGGGGGCAGAGAACCCGTGGGTGTCGGTGGGGACCACGAACCCGCGGATACGCTCGTCGGTCTGCGCCCAGACGACCGCGACGTCCGCGATCGAGCCGTTCGTGATCCACATCTTGCTGCCGTCGAGCACCCAGTCGTCACCGGAGCGGCGCGCCCGGGTTCGCATCCCCCCGGGGTTCGAGCCGAAGTCGCTCTCGGTGAGCCCGAAGCACCCGATCGCCTCTCCGGTGGCCATCCGCGGCAGCCACTCCTGGCGCTGCTCCTCGGAGCCGTGCTGCCGGATCGCGAACATCGCCAGCGAGCCCTGGACGCTGACCAGCGACCTCAGCCCCGAGTCACCCGCCTCGAGCTCCATGCAGGCCAGCCCGTAGGCGATGGCCGAGGTGCCCGCACAGCCGTACCCCTCCAGATGCATGCCCAAGACGCCGAGCTCACCAAGCTCGCGGGCGAGCTCGCGTGCCGGTAGGCGCCCCTCCTCATACCACTGCGCCAAGTGGGGGCGCAGTCGGTCGGTCACGAAACGCTGGACCGTGTCGCGGATGGCTCTGTCCTCGGCGGCGATCAGCGCGTCGATGTCGAACAGGGCCAGCGGTGCCTGGGGTCGTGCGGTTGCCATGGGGCGCCTTTCGGGTTTCACGCGGTGGGACCCGACGAGGTCGCGGGACGGTCAGCGGGGTCAGCCCCGCAGTCCCAGCGGAGTGCTCGCGGCTGGTGCACGGCGCCCTGGGACGGTGGGGGTCGACGGTAGGAGACGGGTGTCGCGGACAGAGACAGTGGGCTGGTCGCGACCGGGACCGCATGCTGCGACGTGCCCACATCGACGACTGGGCGCAGGCCAAGCTCCTCGGCCAGCTCGAAGGCTCCGGCTAGGTCGTTCACCGGACCCGCGGGAACACCGGAGGCGGTCAGCACCCGGCAGGCCTCGCGGACGGTCAGCACACCCAGCCGCCCCTCGAGCTCGACCCGCAGCTCGGAACGGTGCTCCACGCGCGATGGGTTGGTGCCGAATCGTGGGTCCTGGGCGAGCTCGGGCGCTCCTAGCACCGTGGTCAGGACTGCGAACTGCCGGTCGTTGCCGACCGCGATGACGAGTGACCCGTCCGCGGCGGCGTATGTCTCGTACGGCGCGAGGCTGGGGTGCGCGTTGCCCATCGCCTCCGGCACGTGCCCGGTGCACAGGTACGCCGAGCCCTGGTTGACCAGCGAGGAGAGGACGGTCTGAAGGAGGGTGACCTCGACGCGCTGTCCTTCGCCGGTGCGCTCAGCGTGTCTCAGCGCGGCCAGGACCCCCGCGCAGGCGTGCGTGCCGGCGAGCACGTCCACCACCGCCACCCCCGTCTTGGTGGGACCCGACTCGGTCGAGCCCGTGACGCTCATCAGGCCGCCTACAGCCTGCACCAGGAGGTCGTAGCCGGGCAAGGACCGGGCCTGGGGGGCGTTTCCGAAGGCGTTGATCGAGCAGTACACAAGTGCCGGGTTGAGCTCACGTAGCTGCTCGTAGCCGACTCCGAGGCGCTCGGCCACACCCGGGCGGAAGTTCTCGACGACGATGTCCGCGGTCGTGGCGAGGCTGAGCAGCTCCGCCCGCTGCGTGACGTCTGTGAGGTCCAGTGACCAGGACCGCTTGTTGCGGTTGACCGAGAGGAAGTAGGTCGTCGTACCTTCGTGGAAGGGCGGACCCCAGGTACGGGTGTCGTCACCGCCGGGCGGCTCGACCTTCACCACGTCGGCACCGAGGTCGCCCAGCATCATCGTCAAGTACGGTCCGGCGAGGATTCGGGACAGGTCGAGCACCCGGACCCCGTCCAGCGCACCCGACGGCGGTCCACAGTCGGACCAGGCTCGTCCGCTCACGAGAGCTCGCGGGCGCGGGCGAACGCCTCCCGGATCCCGGAGACGTCGTGTCGCGTCGCAAGCAGCAGAGTCAGCAGAACCCGAGCCTTGAGCCCGTCAAGCGTGCCCGCCGCGATGAGACCGCGGGCCAGCAGGTCTCGCTCGGACCCGGGAAAGCCGTAGGTCTCGGTGAGCACCTCGCCGGCTCCGGTCCGCGACGTCAGAACGACAGGAATGCTGGCTGCCAGGGTGTCGAGAGCAGCGACCATCCGCGCGGGGACGTGCCCCCCGCCAAATGATTCCACCACCAACCCTTGGTAGCCCAGCGCCATCACCTGATCGACCAGTCGACCGTCATCGCCGAGGCTCACCGTCAGCAGGGCGACCGCAGGGAGCGTCTCCTCAGTTGACGGCTTGGCGATCAGCGGCAGGCTCGCCGTCGGCGCCAGCGCGATCCGGGGCCGGCCCTCCACGACCCAGCCCAGGGGGCCGACCGTGGGTGACTGGAACGTCGCCGTGCTCGAGGTGTGGGTCTTTCGCACGTAGCGGGCGGCGTGAATCTCGTCGTTGAAGACGACGAGGGTCCCGAGGCCCTGCGCCTGCGGAGCACACGCCACCTGGACGGCGGAGAGGATGTTGGCCGGCCCGTCGGCACCGGCGAGGGTCGGGTTGCGCATGGCGCCCGTCACCACCACGGGACGTGGGTCCTCCACGAGTAGGGAGAGGGCGAACGACGTCTCCTCGATGCTGTCCGTTCCCTGGGTGACCACGACGCCGGCGGCTCCGTCGGCCAACTTCTGCTCGATGGCACCCGCCAGGGCCACAAGGTCCTCGAAGGTGAGGTCACCGGACGCCGTCTGCCGGAAGGCCACCGGGTCCAAGGTGGCGACGCCCTCGAGTTGCGGCACGGCTGCCACGAGCTCGCGGGCCCCCAGTCTCGGGGTCACCCCGCCCGTACCTGCCTGGCCGTCGCTCGTCGAGGCGATCGTGCCTCCGAGCGAGAAGACTGCTATCTGCGGCAGTGGAGTGGTCATGAGGTTGGTTCCTTCCCTGCGAGGCCCATGAAGACGCCAAAGGACCGCTCGACCGTCGCCGTGTCCAGCCCCTCAGTGATGAGGATGAGTCGCGTGCCAGGTGGCACAGGATGAGTCAGGTGCTCAGGGCGGTGGATGATGTGCTGAACTCCGTTGAGGGCGACCGGGCCCACGGCCTGTATGTCGAGGCGGCCCTTGACCCGGAGGACGCGTGGCCCGTATTCGTGTAGGAGCAGGCTCAGCCACACGGAGAAGGCCTGCCAGTCGAGCGGAGTGGTGGTTCGGAGCTCGATCGTCGAGACCGAGCCGGTATGCGGCTCCACGCCTCCCTGGAGATCCCGCTCGGTGCTGCCCGGGTGCGCAGCAGAGCGCGGCGGGACCGACCACCGGGGCTCCCCTTGCGCGGTGACGGTCAGCCCGGCCGTGGGGTTCATGGCGTGGATCCGGTCGACCAACGAACGCACGGAGCGCTCGTCGACCAAGTCAGCCTTCGTGACGAAGATCCGGTCTGCCGCCAGGACCTGTCGCATCGCGACGGCGTGACGATCGAGGCTGGCCGCACCGGTGAGCGCGTCCACGGTCACGCAGATCTCCGCCAGCGTGTAGTGGTGTTTGAGAACGGGGTCGTGAGCCACCGTGAAGGCGATCGGCCCCGGGTCGGACAGGCCGCTCGTTTCGACGATGACGTCTCGGTCCTCCTCGGCACCAGACGGGTCGTCGTCCAGGCTCAGGCGCAGAGCCTGCGCGAGTTCGTCCCGCCGGGTGCAGCACGCACAGCCTCCGGTGACCATTCGCTGGTGGCGCCGCAGGTCACCGGTGAGGATGTCGTCCACCTCGATGGAGGCGTAGTCGTTCACGACCACCCGGGGGATAAGCGGGGACAGGCGTCGCGCGTGAGAGCGCAGCAGGGTTGACTTGCCGGAACCGAGGAAGCCGCTGAGAATCGTGACACGCCGCCGGTCGGTGACGCTGCCGTAAGCAGGGCGCGGGGTCGCGAGGAGGAGCGTCACGCGCGCTGGCCTATCTCTTTGGCCAGCGAGTCGAGGAGCAAGTCGTCGAGTACGTCCACGGGTCGCGAGGAGAGCCGCTGCGCGGCAGCCCAGACCTCGCCTAGCCCGGCCGCGACTTCCGAGCTGCCCTTGAGGTCGCCGACCACGACGTGACGGCCTTGTCCGGGATCAGAGACAGTCAGGCCGTAGGGGCGCAACACAGCCGCGATGAGCGCCGTACGGCGGTGACGTCCTCCGGGCGGGAAACCCACCGTCGTGCCTGCGTCCGACCCGAGCGCGTCGCTCCAGTGCTCCTCCGAGGCGAACTCGTAGCAGAGCACACACATGGGTGACCACCTTCTCGTGTCTATGCCGGTTGCTGGGCGGTTGTCTTGTGGCCGAGGTCAGGGCGCACGGCCCGGGCCGGGTGAACGATGGGTTCCTCCCGCCCCGGGCCGCCCCCGGACTAGCAGGAACCGGGCAGGAACGGGCTGCCGTCAGGACCGGGGAACGCGTAGCGCGTCCGGAAGTCATCCGCTGCGCCCTCCATGGTCACCCAGCTGACACCCTCGTGCCCGTTGATGTACTCGATGAGGCGCTCGAGCATCAACAGCACCTGGGGACGACCAGCGACATCCGGGTGGATGGTGAACGCGTAGACGCCGTAGTCCTGCTCGCGGTAGACCCAGTCGAACTGGTCACGCCACCACTGCTCGACGTCGCGCGGGTTCACCCAGCCAGCGCTGTTCGGCGCCTTTTTGATGAACATCATTGGCGGGAGGTCGTCCATGTACCAGTTGGCACCGATCTCGACGAGGTCGATGACCTCACCGCGCACCAGCGGCTTCATCCACTCGCTGGCGTTCTTGGAGTAGTCGATCTTCGTCCAACTGTCCCCGACCCGGGCGTAGAAGGGCGTGAAGTCGTGGAAGCCCTGACCGTGGTCGTAGGTGAAGCCATACTTCTTCAGCAGCTCTGCGGTGATGTTGGACATCTCCCACCACGGGGGAACATACCCGCGAGGGGCCTTGCCGCTGACCTTCTCGATCAGCTCCACGCAGTAGGAGAGCACGTCCTCCTCCTGCCGCGGGGTCATGGCGATCGGGTTCTCGTGCGAGTAGCCGTGTGCCCCGATCTCGTGGCCCTGGTCGACGATCATCTTGACGGAGTTAGGGAAGGTCTCGATGGAGTGACCCGGGATGAACCAGGTGGCCGGAACGTCGTACTTCTTGAACAGCCGGAGAAGCCGCGGGGTGCCGACCTCACCGGAGAACATGCCTCGCTGAATGTCCGAGGGCGAGTCCTCGCCGCCGTACGAACCGAGCCATCCGCCGACGGCGTCGATGTCGACACCGAACACGCACTTAATGTCCTTGGGCATTTCGTCTCCTCTGTTGGTTGGGTACTGAGGGTCCTCGTCACCGGGCGTTGTCGCACCCGGCGTCAGGCAGTGGAAGCCGCTGCCGCGTCGCCCGCTCGTGGCACGGGCGGCGGGACCTCGAGCCGGGAGAAGTAGGCGGCGGCCTGGTCGCCGGTGAGCGGATCGGCGTATTTGGCCGTCATGTCGAACAGGTTGCTCTGGTGCGGTGGAAGCGCCCGGTCGCCGATGCAGTCCACTAGCACGAAGGTGTCGTAGCCCTCCTGCACTGCATCGACCACGGTCGCGCGCACGCATCCCGACGTCGTCGCACCGGCCACCAGGACGGTGTCGACCCCGTGCGCGGCGAGCAGCGAGCGCAGCGAGGTGCCGAAGAAGGCGGAGGCGCCGACCTTGGCGATCACCGGCTCGGTGTCAAGACGCCCGAGGTCGGGGTCGACCTCGGTCAACGGGCTGCCCTCGACGAGCACCCGCAGCGAGGGGACCTTGCGTACCCAGGCCGCGGTATCGAGCGCCGCCTGGGGAAAGGCGATCGTGGTGTAAACGACCAGCACCTGCCTGCGTCGCGCCTCCTCCACCAGATCGGCGGTCCGCCGAACCACGTCGGGCATCGCCGAGCCCAGCGGGGAGGCCGGGTCGGTGAAACCGCGGCACAGGTCGACGACGACGAGGGCGGGCACCCGCCCGAGGCGGGCCCGACCGGTGAAGCCGGCTGCGGCGTAGCGAGCCGCGGTGTCGGGGGCAGTCCCGCTCATGGCATCACGTCCCCCGAGTTGGGGCCGAGCGTCTGTCCCACGAAGAGGTTCCCGCCAGGGTCGCTAGCAAGGAGCACAGCGGTCGGCGCCACCTCATCCGGGGTCCCGAAGCGTCCCAGAGGTAGCTCGGCACGCTTGGCGACCTTCCAGTCCTCGCTGATCCCGGCCACCAGCGGCGTCTCGATGGGACCGGGCGCGATCGCGTTGACCAAGACGTTGTGCTCGGCGACCTCCAGAGCCAGTGCCTTGGTCAGTCCGATCACCCCTGCCTTCGCGGCGCTGTAGTGGGTCAGGCCTCGACCACCCTTGATTCCCAACTGGGAGGCGATGTTGATCACCCGACCGCTTTGGCGTGCGACCATATGCGGCACCACGGCTCGACAACACAGGAATACCCCGGTGAGGTCGACGTCGATGGTCTCCTGCCACTGCTGCGGCGACATCTCGACCAGCGGCGACTCGGTTAGGATCCCTGCCGAGTTGACCAGGACGTCGATCTGCCCGTACCGGGCCATGACTCCGCTGACCGCAGCTTGGACCGAGTCAAAGTCCCGTACGTCCATCGTCGCGCTGCCCGCCGCGGCCATGTCATTGCTGGCCATCGACACCGCGTCCGCGTCCCTGTCGGCGACGACGACGACGGCCCCTTCGGAGACGAAGGCGCGTGCGATCGAGGCGCCGATCCCGCTGGCTCCCCCGACAACTAGGGCGACCCGGTCTTGCAGCGCCGGCGGCCGAACACCACTCATGCCGGCATCGCCACGGTCAGGCCACCATCGACCGTGAGCGTCTGACCGGTCACGTAGCCAGCGTCCTCAGAGGTCAGGAACCGGATCGCAGTGGCCACCTCGTCGGGGCGTCCGACGCGCCCCCAAGGGATGTCAGCCCCGGCTCGGCGCAGACCCTCTGGTCCCAAGGAGTTCACCGGATCGGACGACTGGGGGGTCTCAATCAGGCCCGGGATCACCGCGTTGACGCGGATCATGCGTGGCGCCAATTCGACCGCCAAGCTCCGGCACAGCCCGAGCACCCCCGCCTTGGCTGCGGCGTAATGGGTGTGGTCACCCCATCCATACACCCCACCGGCGATGGAGGAGACGGCAACCATGCTGCCCGGGCCCTGCATACGCGAGACCGCGGAACGGAAGGTGCGAAGGACCCCGGTGAGGTCGACGCTGAGCATGTCGTCCCACAGGGTGTCACTCAGTTCGGCCAACGCCGAGCGCCGCAGGATCCCGGCGTTGGCGACTGCGATGTCGAGG
>NZ_PZYX01000021.1 GCF_003047285.1 Nocardioides allogilvus
GTCGGGTCACTCACTGGTACCGCGAGATTCACAGCCGAGATGGCGGCGGTCGGTGCTGGCGGTGCGCGAACTGTGCGAAGCAGTCTCTCGTAACTGCCTCAAATAATTGGCGCTAACCATTTCCTGGGAGAGGCGGGCAGGTTACGGTCGTGTCAAAGGTCGGTGACGCCGTTCGGCTGGCTCACGTCAACGGCAGCGATCCACGGCTCACCCCACTCACGCTGGCGGGCTGCCAACTGCGTTGGAGGCGGGGAAGATCTCGGGATGTCCAGAGCGGGACGCCGAATCAGTGACGACACGACACTGTATGGAGAAGCCGCGCAGCTCGACCATCCCACTGATCGCTCCCGGTCTGGGCTCCAGCTGACTATCCGTGACGACTAACAAATGACGACGACTTCGCAATAGGCACACACATCTCATATGGGGAGAATCTGTGGATCGCAAGTTCATCTTGGCCGTCGCCCAGGTGGGGGGCATCCAGCCGCAGGAGTCAAGGCACGACGTCGTGGCGAGATTGGTCGCTATGCTCGAGCAGGCCGTGGCCGCAGGAGCGAAGTTCGTCGTCTTTCCCGAGCTCACCCTCACAACGTTTTTTCCGCGCTACTGGTCCGACAAGATTTCCGGACACGATCAATACTTTGAGCGCGAGATGCCCAACGAGGCAGTAAACCCGCTGTTCAAGGCCGCCTTATCGCATGGTGTCGGCTTCTACCTCGGCTACGCGGAACTGACGAGTGACGGGCATCGCTACAACACGTCGATTCTGGTAGACAGCACTGGCCGCATCGTCGGCAAGTACCGCAAGATCCACCTTCCGGGCCACGCGGATAACCTCAAGGAGCTCAAGGCTCAACACCTCGAGAAGCGCTACTTCGAAGTCGGTGACCTAGGGTTTGGCGTGTTCGACGTTGACGGTGTGCGCTTTGGGATGTGCCTGTGCAACGACCGGCGCTGGCCCGAGGTCTACCGGATGCTTTCCCTTCAGAGTGCTGATGTGGTGGTGCTTGGCTACAACACCCCGCTGGATGTCCCGGGGTGGCAGGAGGAGCCCCACATGAAGATGTCGACCCATCTGCTGTCGCTGGCCGCGGGGGCATACCAGAATGCTGTGTGGGTGGCCGCTGCGGGCAAGTCGGGGACGGAGGACGGGACGTATATGGTCGGCGGATCGGCCATCGCGTCCCCGGCCGGCGAGATCGTCTCGAAGGTCATCGGTGACGGCGACGAGGTGGCTTTCGCGCAGATCGATCTGGACTACTCTGAACCGTTTCGTCAGAGCGTCTTCAACTTCGCCGCGCACAGACGCCCGGAGCACTACGGTCTCCTCGTCGAGCGGGTCGGCAGGGGCGAGCCCTTGCCAATTCCCAAGTCGGCCGGGTTGACATGAACGTCCTCTGCATTCACTCACAACGACGGGGGCAACGACCAGCCGCGACTGTGCCAGGTCGGAAGAAGTGAAATTGATCGTTGGTCTCCGCACCCGAAGGGGCTTCGTTCCCCCCAGGACCGACGCGTCAACACCGATGCTCGGTGTTGTTAATTCCGGCGGAGCCGAATCCGAATTGCTGCTTATAGACTTGGGAGAATCATGCGAACACTTATCAAGGGTGGTCGGGTCATCACCGCAGTGGACGACTACATCGCCGATGTCCTCATCGACGGAGAAACCATTGTGGCCATCGCCCACGACATCCAAGTTGAGGCGGACAAGACCATCGACGCGACGGGACAGTACGTCCTGCCCGGCGGCATCGACCCTCACGTCCACCTGCGCATGCCGTTTGCCGGGACCGAGACGATCGATGACTTCACGAGTGGCACGGCCGCCGCGACGCGCGGTGGCACCACTACCGTCATCGACTTCCCCCTGCAGCCGCGTGGTCATGGCCTGAAGGAGACCCTCGACAAGTGGCACGGCTTACTCGCGAACGACGAGCCGATGATCGACGTTGGCTTCCACATGATCGTGACCGACCTGAGCGACAACAAGCTCAAGGAGGTGGCTGCGCTTGTCGATCAGGGCGTCACGAGCTTCAAACTTTTCATGGCCTACAAAAATTCACTCATGGCCGATGACGAGACTATCTTCGAGGCGATGTGCGCCGCAGGCGAGAACGGCATGCTCACGATGATGCACGCCGAGAACGGCGGCATCATCGACGTCCTTGTCCGGCGGGCGCTCGCCGAGGGCAAAACCGGCCCGAAGTATCACGAGACGACGCGCCCCGCCAAGGCAGAGGCGGAGGCGGTCCACTCTGCCCTAGCCATGGCCGATATCGCAGAGGCACCTGTATACATCGTGCACCTGTCGGCCGAAGAATCTCTCCAGCACGTCGCAAATGCGCGCCAAGCGGGGCAGCAAGCCTATGCAGAAACCTGCCCACAATACCTGTTCTTCGACAACTCGGTCTACGACCTGCCCGACTTCGAGGCGGCCAAGTACGTATTCACCCCCCCGGCCCGAGCTAAGCACCACCAAGACTCGCTGTGGCGAGGCATAGCCGCCGACGACCTCGCCGTCGTCTCGACAGATCACTGCCCCTTCTGCTTCGCAGACCAGAAGCGAATGGGCATCGACAACTTCAGCAAGATCCCCAACGGTGGTCCCGGCATCGAATCCCGCCTCCAGCTCGTTCACGACGGCGGTGTGCGAACGGGGCGGATCACGCTCAACCGCATGGTCGACATCCTCTCCACCACGCCGGCCAAGCTCTTCGGGCTCTTCCCGAGGAAAGGCACGATCGCGGTGGGGAGCGACGCCGACATTGTGATCTTCGACCCGCAGCGCAAGGAGACCCTCACGGTCGCGACCCAAGTGTCCAAGGTGGACTACTGCGCTTACGAAGGCCGTGAGGTCAGCGGCTCGCCTACGGTGGTTCTCAGCCGCGGCGAGGTTGTGTGCGAAAACGGCATAGTTGTCGGCAAGGCAGGTCGTGGTCGGTTCATCAAGCGTGCCCAACACCTAGGCATGCTGCCCGGCACTCCGGTCACCAACTCCATCCGGATCAGTTGAGACACAACCGTCGGCAGGGCTCAAGCGCTGTGCCGAACCCTGCCACAGTGAGGAAGACCGATGGACGTGACCCTTTCCCATGCGGATGAGCAGCGAGTCGGCGCCGATCTAGACGCTCTAGCGGAGTTCAGTGTCGATGGCCCGGGTTGCACCAGGACACTGTTCAGTTCGGCCTACAACGAGTCTCGCTCTTGGGTGGCTGATCGGATGAGGGACGCAGGACTTGAGACCCGTCGCGATGCGGCAGGCAATCTCATCGGAATGCTCCAGGGCGAGGACCCCACGGCTCCGGCCCTGATGCTCGGGTCCCACACCGACACAGTGCGCTCGGGCGGCAACTTCGACGGCGTGGTCGGCGTGCTCGGCGCTATCGAGACGGTGCGCCTGCTGCGTGACGGCGGGCAGAAGCCGCGCCACACCATCCTGGTTGTCGACTTCTTGGGCGAGGAGTCGAACGACCACGGACTGACCTGCCTCGGCAGTCGCTGCATGACCGGGGAGTTAACAGCCGCCGACCTCGACCGTCCCGACGGAGAGGGCGTAACGCTGGGAGACCAGTGCGCGAGGACCGGCTTGGACCCGTCGGCCATGATCAGTCAGAGCTGGCTCGGACCCGACGAGGTTTCGGCCTATCTGGAGCTGCATATCGAGCAGGGCCCCGTCCTTGAACAGCGGGGAGTCGAGGTCGGGGTCGTCACGGCGATCGTCGGGATCGAGCGACTGATCGCCCGGTTCCTCGGTCGAGCGGACCACGCCGGGACGATGCCGATGAGCGACCGCCGTGATGCCCTCGCCGCGGCGGCCGAAGCTGTTCTCGCAATCCGGCAGCTCGGCTGCGACGCTCAGGGGGCCGGTGTGGCCACGACCTCACGTGTGACTGCCGTGCCAGGCTCCCCCAATGTAGTTCCGAGCGCCGCACGACTTGAGGCCGAGATGCGCAGCACCGACCCGGTTTGGCTCGACGCGGCGCGCGCCGTGCTGGCGCAGGAGGTCGCCGCCAAGGCCGGCGCACTGGGCGTAGGGGTCGAACTCGACTGGATTCATGACAACCAGGCCCAAAAGCTCGACGATTCGCTCCAGTCAGTCATCATCGGGGCCGCGGAGTCCCGGGGTTTGTCCTGGGCCCCGATCCCCAGCGGCGCGACGCACGACGCCGTTCACGTGGCTCGCAAGATTCCCGCCGCGATGATCTTTGTGCCGTCGGTCGATGGCCGCAGCCACTGTCCTGAAGAGATGACGAAGTTGTCGGACATCGCAAACGGCATCGACGTTCTTGCCAACACGATCCTTGCACTTGACCGTCGCTGATCTATCGGTTCACATCACCTCGCGAATTGCCGTCGCCAACGCAGCAGAAAGCAGTCAAACGTGACTTTGAAACATGACCCGCCCACCACCATTACTTTCTTCGTCAGCGGGGAGGGGATGCGGGGTGGAAGACTCAACGTCGGGCTCCGGGCTGCCCGATTCCTCGGAGCCGTCAAGACAGCCCCTACGTATTATTTCTACAGTGTTCGTGATGAGTTCCCCGGGCTGTATCCGGCCCCCGACGGCAAGGGGAGGTCAATCGAGGGCGAAGCTTACGAGGTCGACTACGAGACTCTCCGGGCGACCTTCCTGCCTCGGGAGCCCCATGAGCTTGAGCTCGGGATCATCGAGCTGGCGGATTCGCAGGGGAGCCTGGCGATGCTCCTGCGCTCAGAGCACCTAGACGACGCCGACGTGAAGGAGATTAGCTCTCACGGCGGTTGGCGGGCTTACCGCGGTCTGCCGAGCCCCGTCTGAGCTCTGGTCAGTGGCTCGGTCCGATGTGCCCGGAACCGGCCGATGCCCCCTGGTTCTGGAGGATCGGGGCTGTCTGCCCCAGCGTCTTTGGCGTTGCTGGGCAGTCACGTTGACTCGTTACCTGACCCCGGGTGAGGCGGGGTGGTGCGCGACGGACGGTTACGACCGCCGCCGTACGTGAGTGGGGTTTGCGGCGGCCGCGCCACCAAATCAACTATGTAGAGGTGCCGCGCGTAGAAGACGAGTAGTGCGGCGGCTAGGAAGAGCACTGAGGTCATGCGCCACGCGACGGCAAAGCTCATGCTGCCCGCGACGAGTCCGAACAGCGCAGGCCCAGCGGCCCCGCCAATAAAGGCCCCTGCCTGTACTACCCCGGACGCGGAGCCTGGAGCGTCACGGCCGACGCGGACTACGGCGTACAAAAGCAGGCCCGGCCATGACCACCCCAGACCGAAAGCCAAGAGCGTCGCCATGACCATCGTCCACGGGGAGGGCGCGGACAGCAGGGCGAGAGCAGCTGCTCCGACGAGCATCTGGAAGGCGACGACGGGGAGGTTTCGTCCTTCCCGGAGGTCGGCTCGATGGCCGGAGAAGACTCTGACCATGATGTTGAGTGCGCTTCCGACCGCCATGAGCAGCCCAGCCTCGCTCGGTGTGAGACCGACCTCGAAGCCCCACATGCCGACGAAGGAGCCAAGTGAGTTAGCTGCCGCGCTCGCCAATATCACTGCCGCCATAACGGCCAGCAAGGCTGACATAGGCGGCCGGTCGCGGCCGCCGGGCTGCTCAACCGTCGCACTCGGTCCCGGTGGCAACCGCAGACCCATGATCGTGACCACCAGGCCAGCCAGACCCGTGAGGGTGAAGGTCCACCTCCAGCCGACGACCGCGCCCACCACCGGCACCGCAAGGCCGGCGATCAAGATGGCCAGGGGGATCGCAGCCTGTTTCACGCCGAAGCCGAGACCGCGGCGGTTCGCCGGAATGGCCCGGGCAAGCGTGAGGTTCGAGGTCACCTGGCAGGCGGCATTCGCCGTGCCGAGGACGATCATTGGCAGGAGGAGACTGCTCCAGGACCAGGTAGCCCAGGCCGTCCAAAAGCCGCCCACGGTCGCGAGTGCGCCCGCCACGACTGTGCTCCTTCGACGACCGAGGCGATCCAACAACCCGCCCCCGAGCAAGGCGGAGACAGCTGCCGAGGCGAAGAAGGCGCTGACGGCGATGCCGAGATGGAACTCGTCAAAGTCCAAGTCCGAGCGAACGAAGACCGCCTGTGCGCCCAGGAGAAAGACCGGGATAGTGCCTAGTGTTGTTAGGGCGCTGGCACCGCTTACGACCCGAGCGACGGGTGAGATCCTGGGAAGCCCTCGCCTTCTCCTGTGCGGGGTCGCTTCGATGCGTGGACGCAGCTGATGGTGAGGGTGTCGTCGTGACATCCTCTCCATAATCGACACGGTACAAGTTCGACCCGCCTCGATCATGGACCGCCCCCGAGAAACCGGAAGGACCACCCCCGTGCCCACCGAACCCGTCGCGAATGACGCGTTGTTCAGCACTTTCACCATCGGAGCCCTACAGTTGCCCAACCGTGTGGCGGTGGCTCCGATGACGCGGGTCAGCGCCACCGCAGATGGAGTGGTTACCGACCGGATGGTCGATTACTATGAGGGCTTCGCGCGCGGCGGCTTTGGCCTGATCATCACCGAGGGTATCTACATCGACACCGATCACAGCCAAGGCTACCTGAACCAGCCGGGGCTCACCAACGCCGAGCAGGAGCTCGGTTGGTCTCGAGTGGTCGAGCGCGTCCACGCGGCTGGCGGCAAGATCTTCGCGCAGTTGATGCACGCGGGCTCGCACTCTCAAGGCAACCCCTATGCCACTTCCACCCTTGCCCCCTCCCCAATCACCCCGCGTGGCCAGCAGCTCACCTTCTACCGGGGCGAGGGCCCCTACACCACGCCGCGCGAGATCACTCGCGAGGAGATGACCGATGTCCAAACGTCATTCACCTGCGCCGCCCGCCGCGCCGTTGCAGCCGGCTTCGACGGCGTCGAGCTGCACGGCGCCAACGGGTACCTGCTCGACCAGTTTCTCACCGACTACCTCAACGAGCGCTCCGATGAGTATGGCGGCAGCGCGGAGAACCGGATCCGCTTCGCGGCTGAGGCCTGCGCCAGCGTCATCGCAGAGGTCGGCTCGGAAATCGCCGTCGGCATCCGCATTTCCCAAGGCAAGGTGAGCGATGGCGACCACCGCTGGTCAGGCGCGACCGCCGACGCCGTGACGATCTTCGAAACGCTCGGTCGCACCGGAATAGACTTCCTGCACACTACGGAGTACCAAGCTCTCGCGCCTGCCTTCGCCACCGGATCAGAGACGCTGGCCGATCTAGCGAAGCAGCACGGCAGGGTGCCCGTAATCGTCAACGGACAGCTGGACCAACCGGAGGCCGCTCGCGAGATCCTGCGCAGCGGATCAGCAGACATCATCGCTCTCGGCAAGGCGGCGCTGGCGAACCGGGACTGGCCACGCCGCGTCCGGGACGGCGTCCCCGTCGCAACCGAGCTGCGGGACGGCACCCTTGGCCCGATCGCCGACATCAAGGACTGGGAGCTCGGGGACTGACGCGGGGCCGGCGCAAAGAGAGGGTGGCTGAGAGCCGGCTCGCCGGTTGCTTGAAGGATGGCGCAGGTGACAGCCTGATGTGCCAGGCGTTCGCTGAGGACGGCGGGCCTCTCAGCTGTACGACCGGTCCGTTGTCAGGCGACACGTCCCGTCATACAACGATGTGGTGTGCGGCGCTTCCCTGCATCGAGTCGCGTATGAGGAATAGAGCCCCGAGGTGCCTGCGCGACGGTCCGATCGGATCACGGCGGGGTTCACCCTGCATCGCATCCCGTGCTGACCGGGTTCGTCGACCTGTCCGAACCAACTCCTCACCTGTGCGCGGCTGACCTGGTGGTGGGAGGCGGGTCCTTCGAGGCAGGGAACGGTGAGTCCCTGCCAACGGCTTCAACGCCCGGAGTTACCGACGATGGTGTTCGCCGCGGGGCGCGCGGAGAGCAAGTCGCACAGGTCTACGAGTTGTCGAAGCGGGAGAGAGCTGTCCGCTATTGCGGAGCAAGGTGCCGCAAGCTCGGGTAATCGCCGCGGGAGAGCCGATCACGGAGAAGATGATGAGTACCTTCGTTCCATGACACCAGAGGAAGAACAGCTTCGGAAAATCGCAGAGGACCAGCCGGCTTTCTCGCGATTCATGGGTATCACCCTGATCAGCTTCACTCGCGACCGCATCGTCGCGCAGTTGGTGGTGCGCGACGAAATGGCGAACCGTAACGGTGTCCTGCACGGCGGAGCAATCATGGCCTTCGCTGACAACCTCGGTGGGACTGCGGCGAGCCTCAACCTTCCACCGGGCGCGAGCACGACCACGATGGAGAGCAAGACGAACTTCCTCCGCTCCGTCACGATCGGGCAGACGGCAGTCGCAGAATGCGTTCCGCTGCACCGAGGGCGCACCACGTCCCTATGGCAGACGACGGTCAGCGACGAGAGCGGACGCGTGGCCGCGATCGTGACACAGACCCAACTGGTGCTTCGACCATGAGTGGGTAGGAGGAAAGCGGCGGCGACAAGAGGCGAAAGCGGTCCTCCGCGTCGGCCGAGGCGTTGTGCTGTCGAAGCTAGCTGTTCACGAGCGAGGCTAGTCAAGGAACGTCGTCACCGACCACGTTCACGAACTTGCGTCCAGGGAGAGAGGCTGGCACAACCGCCCGCCGTCGTGGTGCTCATCCGCGAGCGAACGACCATTCCCGACGAGGCGTGTCGGGGCTGCCGAACCTACGGCTGATCGCCATCAGCGGGGGCAACTTGGCAGTGGACATTCTTCACCCGTCATTGCCGGCGGGCGATGAGCGACGAGAACGGAAGGGCCGCTGGCGTCCAACAGACCTCGCTAGGGCAACGACCTGGGCAAATTTCCCGTCCCGTCACCACGTTGACAGAATGTACGGCGCATTCATAATATGGCCGGACATTCACCCAGGGACGGATACATCGGATGCTGACGCTTGAAGGCCTCACGGTTGTCTCGCTGGAGCAGGCGGTGGCGGCACCGTTCGCGACTCGCCAGCTCGCCGACCTTGGGGCACGCGTGATAAAGGTTGAGCGACCAGGTCCCGGCGACTTCGCGCGCGGCTACGACGAGACGGTGAAGGGTCTCTCGAGCCACTTCGTGTGGCTCAACCGCTCCAAGGAGTCCATTGCCCTCGACCTGAAGAGCGAGGACGGGCTGCGCGCCGTTCAGGCGCTGATCGCCCGAGCCGACGTCTTCGTCCAGAATCTCGCCCCGGGGGCCGCCCAACGCCTCGGCCTCGGTGCCGAGACGCTACGAGCCCTGCACCCCGCCTTGATCCACGTCTCGATCTCCGGCTATGGCGACGGTGGTCCCTACACCACGAAGAAGGCCTACGACCTGCTCGTTCAGTGCGAGGCCGGGCTGTTGTCCATCACCGGTACCCCCGACGAACCCAGCAAGGTCGGCATCTCGGTCGCGGACATCGCCGCAGGGATGTACGCCTACACCGGCATTCTCACCGCCCTCTTGCGCCGCCATCGCACCGGCGAGGGTGCGACCGTGGAGGTCTCAATGCTCGAAGCGCTCGCCGAGTGGATGGGGTTTCCTCTTAACTACGCGATGTACGGCGGCAGCTCACCGCTTCGTTCCGGGGCGTCCCACGCAGCGATCGCTCCCTACGGCCCGTTCCGGTGCTCTGCCGGCGAGCAGGCATTCCTGGGGATCCAGAATGAGCGCGAGTGGGTCACCTTCTGCGCGACTGTGCTGGAGCAGCCGGAACTGGCCCACGACGAACGGTTCCGGACCAACTCGCTGCGGGTGTCCAACCGCCCCGAACTCACGAGGTACGTCGAGAGTGTCTTCGCGGAACTCCCGGTGGACGTGGTCATGGACCGGCTCGAGCGCGCGGGGATCGCCAACGCCCGGCTCCGAGATCTAGCTGGCCTCGCCGCGCACCCCCAACTTGAGGCGCGCAACCGGTGGCGTCAGGTCGGGTCCGAGGTCGGCCCGCTGAGTGCCCTCGTGCCGCCGGCCATGCTCGACGGCGAGGAGCCCCAGATGGGTCCCATCCCGAGACCGGGAGAACACACCGCCAAGATTCTGGCTGAGCTAGGGCTTGGACCCAGTACAGCTGCGCCCCCGGCGGACCATTTGCCGGAGCTGTTGCCATGACCGAGCTGACCTCCGCCGGAGATGCCCGCAAGGCCCGGCCCGTCGCAGAAGCCCTCGCCGAGTGGGCTTTGGCCCTAGTGCCGAGCCACGAGGACTTGGCGCTGGCCGACCGGGCCCTTCTCGACACGGTCGCCGTCGGCGTCACCGCGCGCAGGCACCACATCCTGCGGGTGGGTGCCAGCCTCGCCGAGGTCGGCCGGTGGGCCGCAGCCTGCCACGTCATCGACTTCGACGACCTGCACATGCCCTCCACGGCCCACATCAGCACCGTGTGTATCCCTGTCGCCCTGGCCACCGGGGGCGGATCCGCCGCCTACTTGGCTGGTGCCGGGGTGATGGCACGGGTGGGCACGGCGTTGGGCTGGCGGCACTACTCATCGGGGTGGCACGCGACCACGACCTCCGGTGCCCTCGGGGCGGCTGTCACCGCTGCGGTTGCGCTCGGGCTTGACGCCGACCAAACTGCACGGGCCATCGCACTCGCGGTGCCGGCCGCGGGTGGCGTACAGCGGGCGTTCGGCACCGACGCCAAGGCACTGCAGATCGGCCTCGCCGCTGAGGCGGGCATTCGGGCCGCGGAGTTCGCCCAGGCCGGGGCGAGCGCCGACATCTCCGCCGTCGACGCGTGGCTGCGCCTGGTCGGGGGTGACCTCGACCTGCTTGACCTCGATGGACCCGCGGTCCCCGGTGGACTCGCGATCAAGATTTACCCGGCCTGCTACGCGCTCCAGCGTCCGATCAGCGCCGTCCGGTCCGCGCTGGACCTAGCAGGCGCACCGCTGGACCCGGCTACGGTCAGGAGGGTGCGTGTGCGCACTCCGGCGGCATCCGTCCAGCCCCTGATCCACCACCGTCCCCAGGACGGGCTGCAGGGCAAGTTCAGTCTCGAGTACGCCGTGGCCACCGCGATCCTCGACGACCGGCAGGGCTTCGAGGCGTTCTCCGACGAGGCGGTGCGACGACCGGAGGCCCAGCGCCTTGTGGGACTCGTCGAGACCACGCTCGTCGACCAAGGCGACTCGCTCCTGTCGGGTCGGGTTGAGCTCGAGTTGCACACCGCCGGGGGTCTGATACACGCCTCGCTCGAGCATCCGCCCGGATCTCCCCAGCGACCGCCGACCGAGGACGAGTTGGGGCAGAAGGTTGCACTCTGTCTGGCCGGTAGCGGCGTGAATCGCTCCGACATCAGTTGGGCCGGCGGCGGCGAATTGCTTCGCCGCACCCTCACCGGCCCCTAAACCCCGGCCGACCAGCATCCGCCGCACCAGCGACTTGAAGGGAAACGCCATGGAAGGCCTGTCCGAGGAAGAGGCGGCGATCATTGAGGTCGTACGCGAGTTCGTGGACCGCGACGTCAAGCCGGTCGTGCAGGAGCTTGAGCACGCCAACACTTATCCCGAGAAGCTCATCGACTCGATGAAGCAGCTCGGGATCTACGGACTCGGCATCGACGAGCCCTGGGGTCAGGCCAAGGTGAGCACGTCGTGCTACGTGCTCGTCACCGAGGAGCTCTCGCGCGGTTGGATGAGCCTGGCCGGTGCGATGGGGGGCCACACCGTCGTCGCGAAGCTGATCCAGGATTACGGCACGCAGCAGCAGAAGGACAACTACCTGCCGCGCCTGGCGACCGGGGAGCTGCGCGCCACCATGGCGCTCACCGAGCCCGGCGGCGGTTCCGATCTGCAGGCGATGCGCACCAGTGCCCGCCGTGAGGGTGACGACTACGTCATCAACGGGTCCAAGACCTGGATCTCGAACGCGCGGCGGGCCGACCTGATCGCGCTGATGTGCAAGACCGACCCGAACGCCGACCCCAAGCACCGGGGCGTCTCCATCGTGCTGGTGGACAAGGAGAGCGGCGCCGACGGGCTCACCATCTCCCGCGACCTGCCCAAGCTCGGCTACAAGGGCGTCGAGAGCTGCGAGCTCGTCTTCGAGGGCCTCCGCGTCCCGACAACTTCCCTGCTCGGTGTCGCCGAGGGCAAGGGCTTCGCCCAGATGATGCGCGGACTCGAGGTGGGTCGCCTCCAGGTGGCCGGTCGGGCCCTGGGCGTCGCCCGGGCCGCGATCGACGACTCGCTGCGCTACGCCCAGGACAGGCAGAGCTTCGGCGTCCCGATCTGGAAGCACCAGTCGATCGGCAACTACCTGGCCGAGATGGGCACCAAGCTCACGGCGGCCCGGCAGCTGACGCTCTACGCGGCGCGCCGTTTCGACGCCGGAGAGCGTGCCGACATGGAGGCCGGGATGGCCAAGTTGTTCGCCTCCGAGACCGCGATGGAGATCGCGCTGAACGCCGTCCGGATCCATGGCGGCTACGGCTACTCGACGGAGTTCGACGTCGAGCGCTACTTCCGCGACGCCCCGCTGATGATCGTTGGTGAGGGCACCAACGAGATTCAGCGTAACGTGATCGCCAAGCAGATGGTCAAGCGGGGCGCGACGTGGGCGGAGTGAGTGCTATGCCCGCGCCGGCGTCCACACCGCGGCCCCTCGGGCCAGCCGGGAGCGCCCGGTCGCTGCTGTTCGTGCCGGGCACCACTCCCGCGCGCTTCGACAAGGGGCTCGCCAGCGCCGCCGACCTGGTCGTGCTCGACCTGGAGGACGCCGTCCCCGAGGAGCACAAGGGCTCCGCGAGGGCCGCGGTCGTCGACTGGCTGAGCACCCGCGGGAGGGCCGCCGCCGTACGCGTCAACGGTGTGGGGAGCCCACACCACGCGCAGGACGTCGCGGCGTTGACGGGGCTCCCAGGCCTGCTGGCCGTGGTGGTGCCGATGGCGTGCTCTCCCGAGGCGCTCGCCGACCTGCACGGCAGGCTCGGTCCCGCGGTCGAGATCGTCGCGCTCGTCGAGACCGCGACCGGCCTCCTCCGGGCCGCGGACCTGGCCCGCGTCCCGGGCGTTGCCCGGCTCGCGTTCGGGAACCTCGACTTCGCCTTCGACATCGACGCCGACGTGGACGCCGAGTCGATGCTCCTAGCCCGGTCCACCCTAGTACTGGCTTCGCGGGCAGCAGGCCTGCCCGGCCCGGTCGACGGTGTCACTACCGACCTCGACGATCCCGATGCGGTTCGCGACGACGCCGTACGGGCCCGACGGCTCGGGCTTACCGGCAAGCTCTGTATCCACCCGAACCAGCTGGCGGCCGTCAATGCGGCGATGAGCCCAAGCGAGGACGAGATCACCTGGGCGCGGCAAGTGGTCGACAGTCGGGTCAAGGGTGCGGTGCGCCTTGACGGCCAGATGGTCGACGCTCCAGTGGTCCTGAAGGCCGAGGCGATTCTGACCCGGGCGCAGCACCTGTCCGGAAACGGCCGCGATGAGTGAGTCCGCGAACGTCGCCGTGCGCACGGAGGTGATCGGACACGAGCAAGCGGAGGCCTTGGCGCACCTGCTCGGCACCGAGGTTCCGGAGTACTCCCTGCCGCCCCTGTGGCACTGGACCTACCTGCTCGATCGTCGTCCGCACGCCGATCTCGGCCCGGACGGTCACCCGACGTTCGGGATCCCGGCGCCACCAGGCCCGGGCCGCAAGCGGATGTTCGCCGGCGGCACGGTTTCGACCTACGGCGAGTTGATCTTCGGTCGGCCCGCGACCCGGACCACCTCGGTCGCCGCCACGCGGGAGAAGCAGGGCCGCACGGGGCCGCTGACGTTCGTGACGGTGCGCAACGAGTACGCGCAGGACGGCCGGATCCTGGTCGTGGACGAGAACGACATCGTCTACCGCAGCTCCGACTCCCAGGTGCCGGCAGTGAGCGGACCGGCGGCAGGCGCGGATCCGCTGCCGGCCTCGGACCCCAGCCTGACCCTCACCGTCGACGAGGCTCTGCTGTTCCGCTTCTCAGCCCTGACCTACAACGCACACCGGATCCACTACGATCACACTTGGGCCCGCATGGAGGGGTACACCGACCTTGTCGTGCACGGACCGCTCCAAGCCCTGATGATGGGCGAGCTCCACCGCCGGGCGGGCGCCGGGCTGGTTGGACGGATGTTCTCCTACCGCCTGGTCAGCCCCATGGTCGGGCCCCAGACGTTCACCGTCGCCGCTGCGCAGGGCGGTCTGGACGCCGGGGCGGAGGTCCGCGACGCCCACGACACCACCACGGCCGTGAGCACCGTCGGGCGTATTGATCCCGTAGGCTACTGAGGTGGCCCGGTCGGGATGCTGGAGCAACCTCCTAGCGGGCTGGATCCCCTGACGGAACAGGTGGAACCCTTCAGAGCGTTGTTATTGCGGTGGTGCAAAGTTCCCAGGGCTTGGTGGACGCCTTGACTGGTCAAGGGCCGGATCCGCTCACGCCCGGACAGGGCGAAATGTAGCGCCGGGACGGAGCGACGCTCCCCAGGTCGCGGCGGAAACCACCGTTCTCTCTGTCAACGGCCAGTTTCTGGTCCCGCTGGTGGTCAAGTAGAAGTCCCACTCCTCGTCTATGTTCACGTGGTTTTGATGCGGGTTCCTCCGTTCTGGTGGCAGCCTGAGTTCTAGTGCGGCCAGGCGAGCGCCACACTCGGGCATGACATCGCCCTGCCCGAGCGTGGAAGTCACGTGGCCTGCCGCCCAGGCCAGCGAGGGCGGAACGCAGACAACTTTGAAAGCGCAGGGGGGCTTACGACGGCCCGGACCTCCATCTCGGCCTCGCCGATCTGCCTAGCTAGGGCAAGTTGCGGCGAAGCCGGACACGGTAGGAGTACCGGTCGGGGTGGAAGTGGCTGACCGCGAGCTCGACGGGCGAGCCCAAGCTGTCGAAGTACATCCGATCCACCCTCAACAGCGGGGTCCCAGGCTCGACTTGGAGCTCGTGGGCCACGACGCTTTCAGCGGTCTCCACCGTGATGCTCTGCTCGGCGTCCTGGATGGGGTGCTTGAGCACCGCATCCAGGACGCCGATGACGGTGATTGCGCTGGTGGAGCCTTCGGTGTTGACCTCCGGCCGGTCGGCCACGAGGTCGGCGATCTCTGGGGGCAGCCAGACCACCGTGTGCGAAAACGGGTCGCCTTGGTGCAGACGGACGAAACTGACCCGGTGAACGCGGTCGTGGGTCATGCGTAGCCGACTAGCCGCGATCGGGTCGATCACCGGCCCCAGAGGCTTGAGCACCCTCATCTCGCTGTCCGAGGATAGCGACATCAGGTCATCGACGGAGCCGAACTGACGCAGGTAGCGGCCTGTGGCGGGTGTGGCGAACGTGCCTCGGCCCGGTACGCGCGTGACCAGGCCTTCCGCCACCAGGTCTTGGAACGCGCGTCGGACCGTCTGACGGCTGACCCCATGCTGCGTTGCCAGTTGCGCCTCAGTTGGCAGAGCGGTCTCGGCGTCGAAGACGCGGTCCAGCAACTGTGTTCTGAGCTCGTTCTGGAGCCGGCGAAAAGCTGGTTCCCGACGGGCGGGTTTGGTCACTCGCTGCCTCCTTGTGCGAGTTACGGCTCCGGATGGGTACTCGTGAAAGCAGGTTCTCTGCGTCCGATCCTGAATCGCGAGATTAGCAGGCCACCGGCCAAGTTTGACCGACTGATCTCGAGTGAACTCCAGCCAAAGACGCCAAGTGGCCGTCCAAACCGGGAACATTTTGTCATCGCGCAGGATGAGGACCTTGACGTGAGCCAAGCCACACCGGTATAAATGGCCTGTCATATCACCGGGCTCGCCCGGCCAATCTGGCGGGCAGCGCCGCCCGTCGCCACCTCGGTCTTGAGCAGTCGCCCGATATTTGTTGAGCGGCCCGAA
>NZ_PZYX01000022.1 GCF_003047285.1 Nocardioides allogilvus
GGCGCTGGTCCTGCTCGGCCCGCAGCGCGACCAGCACCTGCGCCGGGGTCTCCGGCAAGGTGTCGGTGCTGCTGCGGGTCGTGGTCGCCATACGAAAATCCAAGCAGGGACCACCGACAGCGGACCCCCGAAACAGCCGATTCCGGGGGGTCTGGGGAAAAAGAATTTCAAAAAGTTTGCGGGGTTTCGTGACGGTCGCTGCGCGACCTCCTCAACCGCCGAGAGCGGCTCCCGACGCACACCTGAGAATGAGAGCATGAGATCCGTGGATCTCCGTGATGTCGTGCTGACAACGCCCAGGCTGACGCTGACATCGTGGCTCCCCGGCGATGTCGGACCCTTGCTCGAGGTGCACTCGAACCCCGAGACCATGAGGTTCGTGCGCCACGGCCGCCCAGAGTCGCGAGCCGAGACCGAGCAGCTCGTCGGCTGCTACATCGCCGAGCACGCTGCTCGGGGATGGACCAAGTGGCGCCTCGCAGACGCCGAGGGCAGTGTGGTCGGGAGAGCGGGTTTCGGTGGCGACGACGCCGTTCGACAGCTCGCCTTCGTGATTCGGCGCAGCCACACCGGACGCGGGCTCGCGACGGAGATCGCCGAGGCGTTGGTGGGCTGGCATCTGTCACACGCAGACGGCGCGCAGCTCAGGGCGATCGCCGCAGTCGGGAACGACGCCAGCGTCAGGGTGCTCCAGAAGGCCGGCTTCGTCGAGGACGGGACAGAGGACTTCGACGGCATTGCCTGTCACTCGTTCGTCCACCCGTCGTGAAGGACCGACCAGACCGGATCCGGCCTGAAGCGCTCCCACCCATCACAGAACGGCGGGCCCCAGTCGGCCACGATCGCAAGGACGTCGGCAGCATCGGCCTCGATGGCCGCGGCGACAACCGGCGTGAAGACTCCCTGCGACACCGCGAGTGCGAGCTCGTCCTGGTCCTTGAGCGTCGCCGTTCGGTCGGGCGCGACGACCACGTCGAGCACGTGGTCGCTCGTGTAGAGCGTCGTCGAGTCGCGGACGTGGGGACGCTCGAGGTTCACGTACCAGCCGACGAACTCTCCGAAGACGAAGAACAGCCACACCGACCACGGGCGACCGGTCGGCGCGATCCGCAGCTGGTCGTGGCGTGCGTGCACTTCCGTCTCCGCGACGACCGGCGCCGTGAACAGAGTGCCGGGGTCATCGCGCTTGCCCCGCCCATCGGCGCGCGCGGCCCGCAGCACCGGCGTGCCCACCGGCAACCACACGACCAGTCCGGCAGCGTCGTCGCGCACCACCGTGACCGGTTGCGCGAAGTGCGGAGCGGACGTGTCCAGGACCGGGTCACCCGTGCCCAGCGGACCGGAGCCCTCCCGCCACATGACCTGCGTGCCGACAGGCCAGTACGGCGCTGTGCCGGACGGGCGCCGCACGCGACGGTTCACTCCGAGCTGAAGACCCGGAGGTGACCGCGCTTCTCACCGAGGCGGGGGTCGTCGGCGGAGTGCATCGGCGGGGCGGGCTCGGGCGGGCGCGCGGCTTCGCGGACAGCGTCGGCGAGGGCGAGCAGGTCGTCGGAGCTCGGGCCGCGGGACTTGATGTCGGAGGCGAGGCGCAGGACCTCCCAGCCGCGCGGCGCGGAGAGGCGCTCGGAGTGGAGCTCGCACAGGTCGTAGGCGTGCGGTTCGGCGTAGGTCGCCAGCGGTCCGAGGACGGCGGTCTGGTCGGCGTACACATAGGTCAGCGTGTTGACGGCGCTGCGCCCGCAGGCAGTGCGCGAACAGCGACGGAGACTCACGCGCCAGACGCTACCCGCCGAGTCGTCCGCTTCGGATTAGGCTCGCGGTCGTGACTGAGGCCAGGCGGTTGACCCGCGACCGTCGTGGCCGTGGGCAGCGTGGCCCCGGCATCGTCCCGCGCGACCCGGGCGTGCCGGAGCGACCGACCCGGCGCGAACGCTTCGACCGGCTCGTCCTCGACATCGTCACCGAGGTCGACGCCCGCTGGCACCGCCAACTCGGGATCGTGGAGTACGCCGTCGAGGACACTCCCCTGCTGCCCGACGACTGGGGCGAGGACACCGTCCCGCTGTCGTCGCTGATCCGCGGCGCGGGTGGCGAGGCGAGCCGGCTCGTGCTCTTCCGGCGACCGATCGAGCACCGCTGCGAGACGCGCGCCGAGCTCGAGGCGATGGTGCTCACGCTCGTCGTCGAGCAGGTGGCCGAGCTCCTGGGCCTGCCGCCCGAGGACGTCGACCCCCGCTACACCGACCAGGGCTGAGTCAGCGCAGCGCCGGCCGCACGTCCGGCACCCGGCCGGCCACCGCCAGCGTGGTCAGCGGCAGCACCGCCAGTCCGGGCGGTCCGACCTCGAGCGCGGCGACGACCCCCGACCGGTCCACCCGGAGGTCCAGGACCGCTCCGTTGCGCGGGAGCTTGAGCCGGCTGGCCATGCCCGGCGTCAGCTCGACGCGCTCGCGGGCGATCTCCTTGCCGTCGGCATCGACCACGACGTAGGTCGCCACGCCCACTCCGTCGGCGCCGGAGAGCACCAGCCGCGACGCCCCACGCGGCAGGGCGAGCGCGGCGCGCGCAGCGACCCGCTCCCCCGCCACCGCGTGCGACAGGTCGCCGCCGGCGAGCGTGCGCAGGGAGGCGGTCACCGGTTGGGACGCGTCGAGCCGCAGCCCGAGCGCTCCACGGGCGGCGCGGCTCCCCAGCAGGTCGGTGAGCTCGACGGTCTGCGTCGAGCCGGGCGCGATGCGGATCTCGTCGGTGTCGGCCGGCGCGAACTCGCTCTCCTTGGTGATGACCTTGAGCTCGACGCGCGCCTCGCTCGTCCCGGGGTTGGCCAGCACGAGCGTGCGCTCGCCCGTCTTGCCGCCCATCCCGAGGAGGTACGCCGACGTGCCGGGCTCGCTCTGGGACGGCAGCCAGTCCCAGCTGCGCGCGCCCCGGCCGAGCTCGTCGACCTGGTCGACGACGTCGACGCCGAGCCGCCCACGCGAGACGAGCACCTGCAGCGCGAGCTCCTCACGGGTCGGCACGATGTCGGCCAGCTCGAACCGCATGGTCCGCCCGCCCGGCACGGTGACCCCGCGCAGTGCGGGGACGTCCAGTGGGCCGTCCGGCCCGAGCACGGTGACGTCGGCGACGGCCGGTCCGCCGTCGGGGTTGACCAGCTCCAGCGTGGAGGAGTGCTCGGGGGCAGCGCCCACACCGGTGAACCACTGCCCGGGCTTCGGCGCGCTGCACGAGACGGCCGACGCGGCGCCGTAGCGCACCCCGAGGAACCCGGCGGCGAGGTCGCCCTCGACCTGCGCCACCACGGCGTCCGCCCGGCCCAGCCGACGGGTGCCGTCGAGCGCGACCTCGTCCTCGTCGGGGAGCCGGAGCGTGACGTCACCGGCGACGCCGTCGGCGTTGGCGAGCCCCACGGTGCGGGCCCCCGGCAGGGCCGGCGGGCAGACGAGCGTGGCGCGGGTGAGCGGCACGTCGGTGGGCGGGTGCGTGGTCGACGGATCGTCGAGCGGTCGCACCAGCGCCAGCGCGGCGACCGTGAGCAGCGGCACGACGATCGCGAGGATCTCCAGCGGTCCGAGGCGGCCGGTCGGCAGGGAACGTCGGGAACGGTCAGTCATCCTCGCGCGCCTTCCGCAGGGTGGGGGCGGCCAGCACCAGCACGACGAGGATCGCCAGGCCCTGCACGACCAGCAGCAGGATCCGGAAGACCGAGGTGCGGCTCTCGACATCGGCGGCGGCGAGCGGGCGGTCGACCCGCCAGGCCCGGGTCGAGCGGTCCTCGGCGCTGGCCTGGTCGAGCCCGGCCGTGGCGTCGAGCCCGGCCGCGACGGCGCCATCGGCGGGCGAGGGCAGGACGACGTACTCGATGCCGGCATCGCCGAGTGCCTTGACGACGCTCGCGGTGGGCGCCGAGACGAGCGCGCGCACCTGGGCGTCGAAGTCGGGGTCGACATCGGCGAGCGCCAGGATCTCGTCCTCGCCGAGGGTGACACCGTCGCCGCGACGGACGCGGTAGTCGACACCGGTCTCGACCGAGCCGCGGAGGACCAGCACGCCGTGCTCGTCGCCGAGCTGCGAGCTCTGCTCCATGTAGGCCGGCACCACGGTCGGCTCGGTGCGCGTGAGCGCGTCGTCCTGGTCCACGAGCCACCACCCGAGACCGCCGAGCGGCACGGCCGCCGCGAAGACGGCGAGCAGGACGGCGAGGCCCCGCTGCCAGAGCGGGTGTGCCTGCCCGTCGTGGAGGCGCCGGAGCCAGGCCTCGGCGCCGATGACGGTGGCGATCACGGCGACGCCCTGCAGGATCACCACGAACAAGCCCAGGCTCGGCCGGGTCTCGGTCACGGGCAGCGACAGCCGCACCCAGCCGAGGACGGCGACGACGAGGGCCGCGGCGAGCGCGACCAGCCAGCAGACGAGCACCGGGACGCGCGTCGAGCGCGGCACCAGCGCCATGACGGCGAGTACGGCGAGGAGCGCGCCGAGCCACCACGGTGCCCCGACGTCTCCGAGCCGGCCGGTCACCAGCCCGACGAAGTCCACGCGATCGCCCGGGAGCCGACCGGCCTCGAGCAGCAGGCCGGGCGCGGACCCGGTGGTGATGAGCGGGAGCAGCCACGGCGCCAGCAGCACGGGCACCGCGAGCAGCGAGACGACCGGCGGGCCCCACGCGTCGCGGTCCTTGAGCAGCCGGGGCGCCACGAAGGCGGCGGCACCGAACACGATGGCGGCGACGAGGAGCGCGAAGAGCCAGACACCGGGCACGAACGCCGCGCCGAGCGCCACCAGCAGGGCGGTGCGCCACGCGGCGCGCCAGCGGCCGTCGCGCTCGGGGTCGGCGAACCCGAGGGCGGCACGCGCGGCCCACGGCAGGAGGGCGGCGACGGCGACCGTGCCGAACCGACCCTCGCCCCAGGCACCGGAGGTGGCCGGCACGAGGCCGTAGGTGACGGCACCCCAGACGTGCACCCACCGCGGCAGGTCGCGGGTGTCGACCAGGTGGCCGACGACCGTCAGCAGGCGCCAGGCGCCCCAGGCAGCGAACGGGATGGCGAGCAGCATCAGCGTCGAGACCACCGCGCCCGTGCTGCCGCCGAAGAGGGTCGCGAGCAGGGCGAAGGGCAGGACGTAGGCCGGCGCGGGCACGTCGGTGCCGGTGCCGAGCGGGTGCCTGGTCTCGACGTGCAGCCGCCACCAGTCGGCCGCGTCGGCCGGCACCTGCGACAGCGCGCCGCCCGTGATCGTGCCGAAGGCCGGGCGGGCCGCGACGACGGCCAGGACGGCGAACAGGGTGAGCGCCATCGCGACCGGGTTGGTGACGAACTTCGCGACGATCCCGGAGTCCTGGAGGAACTCGTCCTCCTCGTCGGCGGGCGCACGCGAGGACCCGGCGCCCGAGGGGGCCGGCGGCTCGGCGGCGAGCTTGGCCGCCCGGCGACGCTCGGCGACGTCGGCCGCCTGGTTGGTCGCCGCTGCGGCGAGGTCGGTGACGAAGTCGAGGCCGTGGCGGTAGGGCAGCCACACCGGGGCGAGCAGGGAGCGGGCGTCGGACTCCTCACGGCGCCGGTCGACGCGCGCGCGACGGGCGGCGAGCAGGTGTCCCGGGCGCGAGTAGACCGACAGCACCGCCGCGAGCTCGTCGAGCGCCTCGCCCGGCGAGCGGACGACGAGATAGCCCAGCACGCGCAGCAGCGAGCCGAAGAACAGCCGGACGACCTGCCAGGCCAGCCAGCGCCGCGGGGCGTTGGCGAGCATGGTGAACAGGGCGGCCCGGCGCTCCTGGTAGTGCGTGTGCCGTCCGGTGAGAGGCGTGCGGCGCACGCCGCGGTGTGCCGCCTCGGCGTGGAAGACGACCGCCTGCGGGATCACCATCGTGTGGTGGCCGGCCTGCGCGGCGCGCCAGCCGAAGTCGATGTCGTTGCCGAAGATCGGCAGCTCGTCGTCGAAGCCACCGAGCTCCTCGAGCACGCGGCGGCGTACGAGCATGCCGGCGGTGTTGACCGCGAGGACGCGGCGGGCCTCGTCGTGCTGGCCCTGGTCGTACTCGCCGCGCTCGAGCCCCGTCTCGCGGTGCCCGGTGCCGGTGATCGTCAGGCCGACCTCGAGCAGCCGCCGCAGGGAGGGCCACTCGCGCAGCTTGGGACCGAGGATGTCAGCGTCGGGATATTCCTCGATCGCCAGCGTCAGGGCCAGCAGGGCGTCGGGATCGGGGTTGGCGTCGTCGTGGAGCAGCCAGATCCACTCGTCGTCGCCGGCGGGGTCCGGGGACAGCGGCGGCAGCGTCGCGAGGGCGGCACGGACGGCCTGCGGGAAGGTGGTCGCACTGTCGAGGACGTGCACGACCTGCTCACCCCAGGCGTCGCGGACGAGTGAGGCGCTGTCGTCGCGGCTGCCGGTGTCGACGGCGACGAAGGCGTCGACCGGACGGTGCTGGGCGGCCACCCCGTCGAGCACCGCGGGCAACCATCGCGCCCCGTCGTGGCTGACGAGCAGGGCAGTGACGGTCACCGGAGCACCCTAGCGAGCAGGCGGTCACGCCCTGAAATGCAGTCGCCCCGGGTCGAGGACGACCCGGGGCGCGACTGGTGTTCGGTGCTGCGACTCAGACTGCACGCTTCTTCAGCTTGCGACGCTCCCGTTCGGAGAGACCGCCCCAGATGCCGAAGCGCTCGTCATTCATCAGTGCGGACTCGAGACAATCGTTGCGGACCTCGCACGTCAGGCAGACCTTCTTGGCCTCACGCGTGGACCCACCCTTCTCCGGGAAGAAGGCTTCTGGGTCGGTCTGCGCGCAGAGCGCACGGTCCTGCCAACCCATGTCTTCGGCGTCCGGCTCAAGGAGAAACAGTTCTGCTCTCATGGCTTTCGCCCTTTCGACCCTTGGCGGTGCACGTTGTTCGTATGAACAACACTATGGGAATTACATGCCTGTCGTACCCATGAAGTCAAGCCCGAATCTGCTATGGCCCGAACGGGCCATGGGACTCGGACGTCCGGGCCACGAGCCGTAGGGCAGGCTGGTCGCATGCAGAAGATCACTGTTCTCTCCGGCGGGACCGGCGGTGCGCGGTTCCTCCAGGGCCTCCTCCACGGCATCGCGACCTCCTCCCTGCCGGGGGTGGCCCCCGACGCCGAGGTCACGGTCATCGCCAACACGGCCGACGACCTGTGGATCCACGGCCTGAAGGTCTGTCCCGACCTCGACACGGTGATGTACACCCTCGGCGAGGGCATCGACGTCGAGCGCGGGTGGGGCCGCAAGGACGAGACCTGGAGCGCGAAGACGGACCTCGAGGCGTACGGCGTCGAGTCGACCTGGTTCGGACTGGGCGACCGCGACATCGCGACCCACCTCGTCCGCAGCCAGATGCTGGAGGCGGGATACTCGCTCTCCGAGGTCACCGCGGCCCTGTGTCGCCGCTGGAGCACGGCCCCCTCCTGGGGAGGCGTCCGGCTGCTGCCGATGACCGACGACCGGGTCGAGACCCACGTCGCGATCGCCGACGCCGAGGCCCCGAGCGGCAAGCGCGTCATCCACTTCCAGGAGTACTGGGTGCGCCTGCACGCCGAGGTTCCGGCCGAGGCGCTCGCTTTCGTCGGTCTGGACCAGTCGGCGCCCGCACCCGGCGTCCTCGAGGCCATCGGCGACGCCGACCTCGTCATCCTGCCGCCGTCCAACCCGGTCGTCTCGGTCGGCACCATCCTCGGCGTGCCCGGCATCCGCGCCGCCCTGACGGCCACCAGCGCCCCGGTCGTGGGCCTCTCCCCGATCGTCGGCGACACCCACGTGCGCGGGATGGCACACCAGGTGCTCACCGCCATCGGCGTGGACGTGACCGCCGCCGCGGTGGCCGAGCACTACGGCTCGCGCGCCACCGGCGGCGTGCTCGACGCCTGGCTGGTCGACGAGACCGACGCCCACCACGTCGCCACGGTCGAGGCCGCGGGCATCGCGTGCGTCGCCGTACCCCTCATGATGACGGACCACGACGCCACCGCGGCCATGGCGGCCGCGGCGATCGAGCTGGTCCGTCCCGCGTGAGCACCCCGTGACGCACCTCGAGGTCACCGCCCCCGACGGGCTGCCCGAGATCACGCCGGCGTCCGACCTCGCGGCCCTGGTCGTCGGCGCTACGACCCTGCGCGACGGCGACGTCGTGGTCGTCACCAGCAAGGTGGTCAGCAAGGCCGAGGGCCGGGTCCGGCTCGGCGAGCGCGAGGGCGCACTCGCCGAGGAGACCGTCCGGGTCGTCGCCCGCCGGGGCCCGACCACGATCGTGCGCAACCGGCTCGGGCTGACCATGGCCGCCGCCGGCATCGACGCCTCCAACGTCACGGCCGGCTCGATCGTGCTGCTGCCCCTCGACCCCGACGCGAGCGCGCGCGGCCTGCGTGCGCGCCTCCACGAGCTCACCGGCGCCAACGTCGGCGTCGTCATCACCGACACCGCCGGGCGGGCGTGGCGCGAGGGCCAGACCGACATCGCCATCGGTGCGGCCGGGCTGCGCGTCACGGTGGACCTCGCCGGCCGGGTCGACGGCTACGGCAACGACCTCGCCGTCACGCTGCCGGCCGTCGCCGACGAGATCGCCGGCGCCGCCGACCTCGTGCAGGGCAAGCTCGCCGGCCGGCCCGTCGCCGTCGTGCGCGGCCGCGCCGACCTCGTCCTTGCGATCGGCGACGACGGTCCCGGTGCCGGCTCGCTGATCCGGCCCGAGGGCTCAGACCTCTTCGCGTACGGCGCCCGCGAGGCCGTCGTCCGGGCGCTGATCGGCGCCGACGACGACCGGGCGCCCTTCGGCCGGCCCGTCGAGGCCGACGAGCTGGCGGCGGCCGTCTCCCGGGTGGTGGGCGGCGCGTCGCCGTACGCCGAAGGCACCCTCACGCTGCCCGCGGCCGCCGAGCAGCGCGCCGTCGCGGCCGTCTGCTTCGCGCACGGCTGGCGCCTGGACGCGTGGCTGCCGGGCGTTTCGGGAGTGGTGGCGCACGTCTCACCGACGACTCCGTAGACTCTGCCCCCGACCCCGCCTGAACACAGGGCGAGCCCACCGACTTCGAGAGACTCACCGACCGTGGCCAAGAAGGACAGGACCGACCGTCAGGCGGTCATCGACTCCATCCGCAGCAAGCAGAAGGGTGCCGAGAAGCGGCGTGGCTACGCCATCGTCGGCATCTGCGCCACCATCGCCCTGCTGATCGTCGGCGCCGCGGCCTACCAGCCGATCAAGGACTGGTACGACCTGCGCGGGTTCGAGGAGCAGGGGCTCGACGAGATCGGCGCGGCGGCCGACGCCTGCGGTGAGATCACCACCAAGAAGGCCAACGGCTCCCAGGAGCACGTCGACCCGGGCACCCCGATCTCCTACGAGGACTCGCCCCCGGCCTTCGGCCAGCACTACAGAGTGTGGGACACGATCGACCGCAAGCTCTACACCAGCAGCGACCGCCCCGACGTGGGCGAGCTCGTGCACAACCTGGAGCACGGCTACACGATCCTCTGGTACGACGCGACCGTGGCCGAGAGCGACGCGATGATGGACGACCTGCGCGGCATCGCCTCCAAGTTCGACGACAACGCCAACTACCGCAACAAGTTCAAGGCCGTGCCGTGGACCTCCGAGGACGGCGAGCCCTTCCCCGGTGACGAGCACGTCGCGATGACCCACTGGTCGGTCGGCGGGGCCGGCGAGTCCGCGGCCGACAAGCAGGTCGGTGTCTTCCAGTACTGCTCGGCTCCCAGCGGCGCGGCGCTGGAGGACTTCATGAAGAAGTACCCCTACACCGACTCCCCGGAGCCGGACGCGATCTGAGTCCTCGAACGACGCACCTCAGGTGAGGTGTCCGTGGCCGTCCTCCTTGAGGGCGGCCACGATCGATTTCACGTCCTGCGCCCGCTCGAGCGTGGTGACCAGCAGCGCGTCGCCGGTGTCGACGACCACGACGTCCTGCAGCCCGACCACGGCGACCGTCCGACCGCCGTGGGGCACGACCAGGCCGCTGGCGTCGATGGTCCGCACGAGCCCGGCGTCGCCGAGCACGGTCACCGCGTCGTCGCCCACCAGAAGGCCCTCGAGCGAGGCGAAGTCGCCGATGTCGTCCCAGCCGAACGTTCCCGGGACGACCGCCACGCGGCCGGCGGCGGCCGCTGGCTCGGCCACGGCGTGGTCCACGGCGATCCTGGGCAGCGTCGACCAGAGCTCGGCCAGGGTCGACGGGTCGGCGGCAATCGCGCGCAGGGTGGCCGCGAAGTCGGGGTCCTGCTCCGCGAGCAGGTCCAGCAGCACTCCGGGTCGTACGACGAACATGCCGGCGTTCCAGCGACAGCCGTCGGCGACGTACGCCGCTGCGACCTCGGCCGAGGGCTTCTCGACGAACTCCCGGACGGCAAAGGCACCCGAGACGTCGTCGAGCGCGTCGCCGACGCGGATGTAGCCGAACCCGGTGGCGGGGTGGGTCGGCTCGATGCCGATGGTCACCAGCCAGCCGGCGCGAGCCGCCTCGACCGCCGTGGCGGCGGCGGCGTGGAACGCCTCCGGGTCGGTGATCACGTGGTCGGCGGCGAAGGAACCCATCACCGCATCGGGGTCGCGGACCTCGAGGAGGGCCGCAGCCAGCCCGATCGCGGCCATCGAGTCACGCGCCGAGGGCTCGGCGACCACCGCGTCCGCGTCGAGCTCGGGCAGCTGGGCCGTGACGGCCGCCCGGTGCGCCTGCCCGGTGATGACGAGCATCCGGTCCTCGACCAGCGGGGCCAGCCGGTCATGGGTGGCCTGGATGAGGGTGCGGCCGCTGCCGGTCAGGTCGTGCAGGAACTTCGGCGAGTCCTGCCGGGACAGCGGCCACAGGCGCGTGCCCGCACCACCGGCGGGGACCACGGCCCAGAAATGCTCGATCATGGCCGCAACCCTAGGTGTTCTGTCCGGACAGGTTGGGCACGCGGTCGGCGGGTGACTTGCCTTTGAGTGCGGTGTGGCCGCGGTGGTGATTGTAGTGATGGAGCCA
>NZ_PZYX01000023.1 GCF_003047285.1 Nocardioides allogilvus
GGAACTCCTTGGGATACGGCTTCGGCATGGTGAACATCCTTCCAGCGAGGACGAATCCTCACAGGTCAGGTGTCAACCAAAGTCTGGGCAGTCCCTCGCGAAGGAATTCGCCAGATGCGTGGTGGCTGATCGCCGGCCCAGTGGCCGGGGTCGTGGGTGGAACCGTGTTGGGAGCGATCTGGGGTTGGGTGGCAACGCCCGCCGAAGGAGTTGGTCCTCTCGTAGGTGACTCCGTCGGTTCGACGATCGCCGGCGCGCTGCTGGGCATGACCCTGGGGATTTTCGCCGGTCTGGTGGTCGGCGCCGTACTCACGTTCATCGTCGGACGCCGACGACCCGCCTCAACTGCTCGACCGCTTGCTGCGGTTGTGGCTGCGCTGTGTTGCCCGGCCGTGCTCTTTCTCCTGACGAGCATCGGGCGGGTTGATCGCGGGCAACTTGGCACAGCTCCGTTCGCGATCGTGGCGGTTGCCGGGGCGGTCGTTTTCGCCTGGATGGTTGGTCGGACGCCAGACCGCACCTGACGACCAGCAGCAAGGGTTGTGGTCTGCGGCGCCCCCATCCGTTCACCGCTCGGTGTCGAACGCACAGCATGAGCCAGCCCGACACCATGTTCGCCAGCCGCAGCGTCCCCAGGCACCTCGTCCGGGGAGCGCTGGGCCTGCCGATGATGGTGGCGGCTTTCGTGCTGGTGCCGTGGCTCGGACCGCTCGCGCTCCTGCTCGTCGTGCCGGCCGCGGTGCTGCTGCGGGGGTGCCCGACGTGCTGGGCGCTCGGTCTGGTGCAGACCCGTGCGCTCTGCCCTCTGCCGTCAGAGGGTGGATCGCGAGCTCGCAGCTGAGGCCCACGCGCATCGGCCGCGAGGGCGCGTGCCTGAATCGGAAGGCACAATGCAGACATGGCAGAGCAGAGTGCGTGGATGCAGCAAGTGGCAGCTGACCCGAATCACTCGTCCTGGTACGTCGAGCGGTTCCGCTCGATGGCTGCGGCCGGTGACGACTTGGCCGGGGAGGCGCGGCTGATCGACACGATGGTCGGCCGTGGGTCACGCATCCTCGATGCGGGTTGCGGCCCGGGCCGCGTGGGCGGCGAGCTGGCTCGGCGCGGGCACGACGTGGTCGGTGTGGACGTCGACCCGGTGCTGATCGAGGCGGCCGCCCAGGACCACCCGGGTCCTCGATGGATCGTCGAGGACTTGGCGGAGCTCGATCTGGGGTCTCACGGGATCCCGGACCGTTTCGACGCGATCGTGTGTGCTGGCAACGTGATGACGTTCCTGGCGCCGAGCACCCGCCCTGAAGTGCTGCGACGGTTGAGGACGCACGTCCATGACGAGGGACGCGTCGCGATTGGCTTCGGTGCCGGCCGCGGCTACGAGTTTGCCGATTTCCTGGACGATGCTCGTCAGGCGGGGCTGGAGCCCGACCTGTTGTTGTCCTCGTGGGACCTGCGTCCGTGGCTTCACGACTCGGACTTCCTGGTTGCAATCCTGAGACCTATCTGAGCCCGGAGGGTCTGCTGCGCGATCACGCGCGCGGGTTGACCAGCACCTTGGTGTGGCTGACGGTCAGCTCGCAGACCTGCCAGTCGCCGTAGCTCACTGTCGAGGTGTCCAGCGGGAAGCCGAGCAGGGCCAGCGTGCCGCCACGGCGTACGAATTCGGCGGAGGGCTGCAGCAGCGCTGCGACGGCCGTTCACTCGTAGAGACTCGCTCGCCGTGCGGTGCGCCCGAAGCGGCGGAGTGACGCGTCCGGAAGTATTGACCGGGCGGTCAATCAGGCGCATTCTGAAGCTCAATGATCCGCCGTAGGGCGACGGGTCCGGGATGTGAAGGTGAGGATCAGTCATGCAGAAGTGGACGCGATGGCAGGCCTGGGTGGCGTTGGCGGCTGGCGCCTACGCAGCGTTGTCACCCCTCTGGACCCAGACGAGTGACACTGCGACGTGGACGATGGTGGCCCTGGGTGTCGTGACCGCAGCAATCGCGCTGTGGTCGTTGGCGATGTCGGAGGATCGAATCTCGGAGTATGCGCTCATCTTGATGGGCGTGCTGTTCATTGCCTCGCCGTGGGTGATGGGCTTCGAGCGCCTCGATGACATGGCCCTGACGGCATGGATCGTAGGTGCGATCACGCTGGTCGCCGGTGTCCTGGCAATGCCTCAGGTCGAGGACAGGATGCACATGCACCACGGGCCGATTGCGCACTAGGTGACTGCCGAGCAGAACCAGACCGACGGGCAGACCGCGCCATGCGTTGTGCGGCCTGCCCGTCAATCGCATGCTTCGTTCAACCACTGTCCCGGGAGCACCAATGGCCGCCGCTGACCGCCGCACCCGCATCCTGGATGCGGCCGAGGAGCTCTTCGCCGTCGATGGCTTCGACGCGACTCCGACGGCTCGTGTCGCCGAGGCCGCCAAGGTCCCGAAGGGGCTGGTGTTCTACTACTTCCCACGCAAGATCGACCTGCTGTTGACGCTGTTGCAGGAGCGCCTGCCGTCACCGACGAAGGACACCCTCGCTGGCGTCGTACGGCGGGGCGACCCGGCCGGGTCGTTGCTGGCCATGCACCGCCGCCTCGGCCTGGAGGACCACGACTCGCTGGTGTTGCGGACGATCATCTTCCGCGAGAGCGGCACTCACCCGGAGGTGCGCGACCACCTACGCCAGTTGCGCCGTTCGCTGGTCGAGCTCACCGAGGCAGCGCTGGACCAGGCAGTCGAGTGGACCGTGGCGAAGACGCTGCGCCGCCAAGCGGCCGAGACGTTCGTCTCGGTCATGCTCGACCACGCCAACGCGCGTAGGGCGGGAGGCGAGCTGCCAGACGTGCAGGGTGCGGCCGCTGTGGTGGCGTTGGCGGTGGGAGCTCCGGGCTTGGCGTGATCAAGTCGGCAACATCACTACCTCCAGACACCGGCCCGGGGGCTGGTGCGAGGATGCGTGAATGAGTTGGGGAGATGTCTGGGTCAACGGGGACAAGGTCCGACCCGGGATCGACGCCACCGGCCCTCGGGCGCCATGGATCCCGGCCGGCTTCATCTCGTCGGAGGAGCGGGCGTTCGTCGAGGCGACGCAGCTGCTGCGGAGAACTCGCGGTGCGCACGCCCGTGCGGTCGAGTTCGACCTCCAGGTCACCTCGTCCGCTGTGGGCAAGGAGCGCTCTGGCACCGGGAAGGCCGTCGTCGGCTTCGAGCCGGACGGCTTGTGGCTCGCGGTGGACGTGACGCCCAAGGGCAGCCTCGCGGAGGAGGCTCGCTTCGTGGTGTTCACGCAGCGCGTGCACGTCGTCTCCGGGGCGCGGCGCGCCGCCGAGCGCGGTACGGCGGGACGCGCTCGGGCAACCATCCGCCTTCGCGCTCGCGCGCGATCCCGTGAAAGCGCCCTCGAGTGGGGTCACCCGGCGACTCGGGACTGATCGACGGAGGCGTGGGCGGGCGCTGGGCGGTTGGCGTAGGACGCGCGCATCCGCGGCGCAATGATGCAGTCCGGTCAGTAGCCCCCGCCGCCCGTTCCGCCGCCACCGTTCCCTCCGCCGTAAACAGCCAGCAGCACGATGAGGATGGCGACGAGAACTGCCGCCGCAACCATGATCCATCGAGTATTCGACCTCATGACCAGGCTCCTTCCATCGCCAAGAGCGTCGGACGGCCGAGCTGAAAATAGCGAGAACTGCTCTCCGCTTTCCTTGAGCCACCTTACGCGCGACACAGCGTCCAACCCAGCTCCCCGTGCCTCCGGAGCTTGCCGCCGCCAAGATGCCGTCGACGAAAGGGCAGCGCCGACAGGCGGCGCAATGACGCAGGCTTTGCAGCCGTCGTCGCATGCGCCCCTGTAGGCAGGGAGATTCACCCCAAGCGGGTCAACAAGCCACTCAACTTCGGCGAACTCTGTTCGTCCGCGCGGTGGCCGGTGCGCTGCGTGGATCCTCAGGCCAGGCGTGCTTGGGATAGCGCCCGCGCAGGTCGGCACGTACGCCCGGGTAGCCGTTGTCCCAGAAGGACTCCAGGTCTGCGGTCACGGCGGCCGGGCGTCGGGCAGGCGAGAGCAGGTGCAGCAGGAGCGGGACCCTGCCGTCAGCCAGGACCGGTGCTGCGGCCCAGCCGAAGACCTCTTGCAGTCGCACGGCGAGCACCGGCTGATCCTGGGAGTAGTCGATCCGCACGCTCGACCCGCTGGGGACCTCGACGCGCTCAGGGGCCAAGTCGTTGAGCCTGCCCGCCTCCGGCCACGGCACCATGGCTCGCAGGGCGGCAGTCACGTCGATACGACGAAGATCCTGCGCCGAGCGGACCCGCGCCAACTGCAGTCCGAGCCAGGAGTCGAGGTTCTGTGTCAGTGCTGCGTCGCTCACGTCGGGCCACGGGTCCCCGAGCGCGCGGTGCAGGAAGTCGAGGCGCGCGCGCAGCGCCGTGGCCGCCTCCGTCCAGGCGAGGAGTGTGATCCCCTCGCTCGCGACCGCCTCCCGGATCGCGTCGCTCATGGCCTGCGCGGGTGGATCGCTGAGCCGGGTCGAACTGAGCTCGATCGCGCCCAGCAACGTCCGTCGGCGTGCCACCACCCGCCCACTGGTCCAGCTGACCTCATCCACCTCGGTCCACAGCGATCCCGCTGCCTCCAGCGCGAGGTCTTCGGTGAGCGGGGCCGCCGCGCGGATCCGGGCCTCACGTTCCCCGGGCCGTCGCTGTGCGTCAGCGACCGCGAGCCACTCCAGTCCGACCAGCGGCCCCGGGGCGCGCGAGTCGAGCGACGCGCCTGTCCCGGACGCCATCAGGTAGCTCGACGTGTCGGAGCGCTTGCGTGCGATCCGGTCCGGATGCGCCAGGGCCACCACCAGACCCACCGCCACGTCATCGGTGAGTGCTCGGGCGTGGCCCGACGTCCCTCTCCGGTCGCCGGCGGTGCCTTGCTTCGCAACCACCTCCTCCAGCCGGGCGACCTGGTGGCGCCAGGATCCTGCCCGCTGGCCAGCGCGCAGTGACCGAAGTGCGGCAACCAGGTCTCCGCCGGGGGCGCGAACGTCCTCACTCAGCATTGCGACCACCTCTGCGGCCCGCCTGGCCCCGACGAGACCGGCCCCGTCGATGAGGGCACGCGCCAGCCTGGGATCGACCGGCACGCCCGCGATCACCCGACCCCGCGAGGTGGCTCTCCCGTCCTCGGTCATCGCACCCAGCCCCACCAGCACCTCCTTGGCCGCCGACAGTGCGTACGCCGGTGGCTGGTCGAGCAGCGCCATGTCGTGGACGTCGTGGCTGCCCCAACACGCCACCTCCAGGGCGAAGGCCGTCAGATCGGCGGTCGCGATCTCGGGCTCCGGGTGAGCGGCCAGATGCGTGTGCTCCGCCTCGGACCAACAACGCAGCACGGTCCCCGGCCCCAACCGTCCGGCCCGTCCCGCCCGCTGCTCGGCCGCCGCCCGGCTCACCGCGACGGTCACCAGAGAAGCCAGTCCGCGACGGTGATCGGTGCGCGGCTCGCGCGAGAATCCGGCGTCCACCACGACGCGCACCCCGGGCACCGTCAGCGACGACTCGGCAACCGCGGTCGAGACGATCACTCGTCGACGCGGTCCCTCGCTGAGCGCACGATCTTGCTCGGCGCCGGACAGACGTCCGTGCAGGGCGTGCACGGCCGCATCCACACTGGCAAGGCGACGTACGGTCGCCTCGACCTCCGCAACACCCGGCACGAAGACCAAGACGTCCCCTTCGTGCCCGACCAGCGCACGACGCACGGTTGCTGCGACATGGTCGTGAAACGCTGGGGTGATCCCCCGGTCGTCAGTGCGGCGCACCCCCGCAGGCGGCGGACACCAGACCGCTTGGACCGAGTGCAGGGCCCCCGGCACGCGGATCACCGGCGCGCTCAAGACATCGGCGGGACCCTCGAGATCGTCACCTCGGCCGAGCAGGGCGGCCGTCCGTTCGGCCTCGATGGTGGCCGACATCGCCACCAGCAACAGGTCATCACGCAGGTTGGCCCGGACGTCGATGAGCAGCGCCAAGGTCAGGTCGGCGTCGAGGTGGCGCTCGTGCACTTCGTCGAGCACGACGGCCCCGACGCCAGCCAGCTCGGGATCGTGCTGGATCCGCCGGAGCAGCAGACCGGTCGTGACGAACTCGACGCGTGTACGTCGACTGCTGCGTCGGTCTCCGCGAACGGAGTATCCGACCGTCTCGCCAACCGGTTCGCCCAGCAGATGCGCCAGCCGGCGGGCAGCGGCGCGGACTGCGATGCGGCTCGGCTGCGTGACCACGACCCGTCCGGAGACGACCCCAGCGACCGCGGGTGGGACCAAGGTCGTCTTGCCGGTGCCCGGCGGTGCGTGGACCACCGCGACTCCGCGATCGTGAAGCGCCTCTACGAGGGGGGCCAGGCCCGCGGTGACTGGGAGGTCGGGCGGCGCCGCGAGCAGGTTGCGCAGCGAGTCGGACACTCTTGCAGTGTGCCTGACGCGCATCTGTGGATGAGGCTGCGGGACACCCGCCTAGAGGCCTGATATCCGAGAAAGCCGAATCTGTTTCCGCACTGGCGGCATCGACGCTGGATGTGCGCTCGCTTGGCTGATGCACAGGCGGCGGATAGACGTGGGTCCTTCGCACCTCAACTCGCGGGCCGGGGCGGCACGCCACGCCCCCAAGTGCGAAGGCGGCGGGGGTGCCGATGCGACGGATTGACCTACCGGTGGGCGGGTAGTGGCTGTGTTCGTCTAGTCCCCCTTGACTTGAATGTCTAGGGGGGCTAGACCTAGACTGTGAAACCGATGACCTATCGGGATCTCATCAAGAGACTCCGCAAGGCTGGGTGCAAGCTCATCCGCAGCTCGGGCCGACACGAAGTCTGGGAATGCCCGTGCGGGAAGCACCATGCACCAGTCCCGAACCACGGAAAGGGCTCGACGGTCGCTGCCGGGACCGTCCGCTCGATCATCACCCAATTATCCTGTCTCTCACCAGGAGTCATCCAATGACCTTCCCACTCAAGCCACGCGACCACTACGACGTCGTTGTCACTCGTGAGGCGCCCCAATGGGTGCTTGAGGTTAAGGGCGTGGGCGCAACCAACGTTCGCAGATTTACCGAAGCCGATGATTGGGTCCGCGATCTAGTCACGACCATGACCGAGCAGCCAGTTCCGGCCTCGACCACTTTCAGTTACACCGTTGCTGGCGAGCTTGGCGACCAGATCCAGGAGGTCCGGCGACGCCAGGAGGCCGCGGAGAAGCAGGTCGCCGCTGCTGCAGCAGCAGCCAAGGCCCTCGTTGGAGAGATGGTCCTCCATGAGGGCATCAGCAAGGCTGACACCGCCAAAGCTCTCGGCGTCTCCAAGCAGCGCGTTTCCCAACTCGTCCACTAACCCGGCACCCGCTCGGGCGAGGTCAGATCCAGCGCCCCATCGGGAAGCTGCAAGTTCCTGAGGGCTGCATTCGGACCGTCGGAAGCCCGCGGGCGTCACCGAAGGCGGCGGAGTGACGCTAGGCGTATGGCGCACGATGTGCCGCGGGGCACCTGCCGGAGTTGAAGCGGGATTGCCTAACGGTCGTTCAGGAAGCGTTCGTGAAGTTTATCCACCCGCCAGAGCAGTTCCATGAGCGCGCGGCCTCGGTCTTCCATCGTCGCAGGCAACGGGAGCCCCAGAAACATGATGCTGTAGTCATTTAGGGTCAATAGCGCCAGCATCGCCATGGTGAGAAGCGGCTGGGGTCGAAAGGGCTGGGGTCGCAGTTCGATCTCGAAACCCTCTGAAGCTTCTGTGAGATGGTTCTTGTAGATGTCGGTGAAGCTTCCGTGTACCGCTCCAGACCCCGTTCGATAGGCCGCGTAGGCGGTTGGCCCGAGCAACTCCATACGAGTCTGGGGGGACTGCCCAGACTTTGGTTGACACCTGACCTGTGAGGATTCGTCCTCGCTGGAAGGATGTTCACCATGCCGAAGCCGTATCCCAAGGAGTTCC
>NZ_PZYX01000024.1 GCF_003047285.1 Nocardioides allogilvus
CTGATGTTTGAGAACTCAACAGTGTGTCATAGTCGACGAATTAGTTTGTTTTGCCCCGTCACCGTGACTTGATTCTGGCCTTTTGGTTGGGGTTGTGTTCGGTGGTGGTTTCTTTGGTTGAAGACAATAATTTCTGACAATATTTTTGTCAGTGTTGTGTCTTTTGTCAGGGGATGTGGCTCTCTTTTTCCTGCACTGGCGATTGTTGGTGTGGGTAGTAGGTTTCGATGGAGAGTTTGATCCTGGCTCAGGACGAACGCTGGCGGCGTGCTTAACACATGCAAGTCGAGCGGAAAGGCCACTTCGGTGGTACTCGAGCGGCGAACGGGTGAGTAACACGTGAGTAATCTGCCCCCCACTTTGGGATAGCCACCGGAAACGGTGATTAATACCGGATATGACCTCGCACCGCATGGTGTGTGGTGGAAAGTTTTTCGGTGGGGGATGTGCTCGCGGCCTATCAGCTTGATGGTGGGGTAATGGCCTACCATGGCTTCGACGGGTAGCCGGCCTGAGAGGGTGACCGGCCACACTGGGACTGAGACACGGCCCAGACTCCTACGGGAGGCAGCAGTGGGGAATATTGGACAATGGGCGGAAGCCTGATCCAGCAACGCCGCGTGAGGGATGACGGCCTTCGGGTTGTAAACCTCTTTCAGCACAGACGAAGCGAAAGTGACGGTATGTGCAGAAGAAGCACCGGCCAACTACGTGCCAGCAGCCGCGGTAATACGTAGGGTGCGAGCGTTGTCCGGAATTATTGGGCGTAAAGGGCTCGTAGGCGGTTTGTCGCGTCGGGAGTGAAAACACACAGCTTAACTGTGTGCTGGCTTCCGATACGGGCAGACTAGAGGTATGCAGGGGAGAACGGAATTCCTGGTGTAGCGGTGAAATGCGCAGATATCAGGAGGAACACCGGTGGCGAAGGCGGTTCTCTGGGCATTACCTGACGCTGAGGAGCGAAAGTGTGGGGAGCGAACAGGATTAGATACCCTGGTAGTCCACACCGTAAACGTTGGGCGCTAGGTGTGGGGCCTATTCCATGGGTTCCGTGCCGCAGCTAACGCATTAAGCGCCCCGCCTGGGGAGTACGGCCGCAAGGCTAAAACTCAAAGGAATTGACGGGGGCCCGCACAAGCGGCGGAGCATGCGGATTAATTCGATGCAACGCGAAGAACCTTACCTGGGTTTGACATACACCGGAAAGCCTTAGAGATAAGGCCCCTTTTGTCGGTGTACAGGTGGTGCATGGCTGTCGTCAGCTCGTGTCGTGAGATGTTGGGTTAAGTCCCGCAACGAGCGCAACCCTCGTTCTATGTTGCCAGCACGTAATGGTGGGGACTCATAGGAGACTGCCGGGGTCAACTCGGAGGAAGGTGGGGATGACGTCAAGTCATCATGCCCCTTATGTCCAGGGCTTCACGCATGCTACAATGGCCGGTACAAAGGGCTGCGATCCCGTAAGGGGGAGCGAATCCCAAAAAGCCGGTCTCAGTTCGGATTGGGGTCTGCAACTCGACCCCATGAAGTCGGAGTCGCTAGTAATCGCAGATCAGCAACGCTGCGGTGAATACGTTCCCGGGCCTTGTACACACCGCCCGTCACGTCACGAAAGTCGGCAACACCCGAAGCCGGTGGCCCAACCCGTAAGGGAGGGAGCTGTCGAAGGTGGGGCTGGCGATTGGGACGAAGTCGTAACAAGGTAGCCGTACCGGAAGGTGCGGCTGGATCACCTCCTTTCTAAGGAGCACACGCCCCGACTCACCCCGTTCGTGGGTGGGCGCATGGTGGTGTTCACTAGTGGAATCGTCGATGATGCTTGGTCCTTTGGTGGGCTGGCTGGCTAGTACTACCTGCTGGGGCTTTGGTCCTGGTGGGTGTGGAACGTTGGTTGGTCTGGTGGGGGAGTGGGTTGGCACACTGTTGGGTCCTGAAGCATCAGGGCCACATGGTCTTCTCTTCTGTCTGTGCAGCCTTCTGGTTGTGTGGGTGGGTGGGGTTGGGTGTGTGGGTTTGTGTTTCTGGTTGTCCCTCCTTTGCTCTGCTGTTCCCTGTGTGGGGGTGGTGGGGGGTTGGTGGGGTTGTTGTTTGAGATCTGCATAGTGGACGCGAGCATTAATTAATGCTTTGTAGTGTAAGTTTTGCAAAAACGTGTGCCCTCATTGATTGTGGTGGGTGCATGGTGTTTCTTTTGTAGTGATTTGTTTTGACGTTGTTGAGACAAGCTATGAAGGGCACATGGTGGATGCCTTGGCATCAAGAGCCGATGAAGGACGTAGGAGCCTGCGATAAGCCCTGGGGAGTTGGCAACCGAGCTGTGATCCGGGGGTGTCCGAATGGGGAAACCCAGCTGGAGTCATGTCCAGTTACCCACATCTGAACACATAGGGTGTGTGGAGGGAACGAGGGGAAGTGAAACATCTCAGTACCCTCAGGAAGAGAAAACAAAAGTGATTCCGAGAGTAGTGGCGAGCGAAATCGGAAGAGGCCAAACCATGTCTGTGTGATACCCGGCAGGGGTTGCAGGTGTGGGGTTGTGGGGTTGTTCTATCAGGTCTGCCGGCCTGGTGCAGAGTAAGAAACTCAGATACGAAGTCGAAGTCCATTGGAAAGTGGCGCCGTAGCGGGTGATAGCCCCGTAGACGTATGTTCTGAGCTCTGGAGCAGTACCCCAAGTAACACGGAACCCCTGAAATTCCGTGTGAATCTGGCGGGACCACCCGTTAAGCCTAAATACTCCTTGATGACCGATAGCGGACAAGTACCGTGAGGGAAAGGTGAAAAGTACCCCTGGCGGGGAGTGAAATAGTACCTGAAACCGTGTGCCTACAATCCGTCGGAGCGAGTCCTTGTGGCTTGTGACGGCGTGCCTTTTGAAGAATGAGCCTGCGAGTTTGCGGTGTGTTGCGAGGTTAACCCGTGTGGGGAAGCCGTAGCGAAAGCGAGTCCGAATAGGGCGATTCAGTAGCGCGCTCAAGACCCGAAGCGAAGTGATCTATCCATGGGCAGGTTGAAGCGTCGGTAAGACGACGTGGAGGACCGAACCCACTTAGGTTGAAAACTGAGGGGATGACCTGTGGATAGGGGTGAAAGGCCAATCAAACTTCGTGATAGCTGGTTCTCCCCGAAATGCATTTAGGTGCAGCGTCACGTGTTTCTTGCCGGAGGTAGAGCACTGGATAGCCGATGGGCCCGACCAGGTTACTGACGTTAGCCAAACTCCGAATGCCGGTAAGTGAGAGCGTGGCAGTGAGACAGTGGGGGATAAGCTCCATTGTCGAGAGGGAAACAGCCCAGACCATCAGCTAAGGCCCCTAAGCGGTGACTAAGTGGAAAAGGATGTGGAGTCGCAGTGACAACCAGGAGGTTGGCTTGGAAGCAGCCACCCTTGAAAGAGTGCGTAATAGCTCACTGGTCAAGTGATTCCGCGCCGACAATGTAGCGGGGCTCAAGTCATCCGCCGAAGCTATGGCATTCACACAATAGCTAAGCCGCCCTTGAGGTTGGTTCAGGTGTGTGGATGGGTAGGGGAGCGTCGTGTGGGCAGTGAAGCGCCGGAGTGATCCAGGTGTGGAGGCCACACGAGTGAGAATGCAGGCATGAGTAGCGAATGAAGAGCGAGAAACTCTTCCGCCGAATGATCAAGGGTTCCAGGGTCAAGCTAATCTGCCCTGGGTAAGTCGGGACCTAAGGCGAGGCCGACAGGCGTAGTCGATGGACAACGGGTTGATATTCCCGTACCGGCAAAGTAGCGCCCATGACGAACCTGGTGATGCTAACCATCCGAAACCTAGATGATCGGACCCTTCGGGGCGAGACGTCTGGGCGGAGCGTGGGACCCGAACTGGTAGTAGTCAAGCGATGGGGTGACGCAGGAAGGTAGCCCAGCCGTGGCGATGGTAGTCCACGGGTAAGCATGTAGGACGGGGTCCAGGTAAATCCGGGCCGCTCACTTTGATGTGGAGTCTGAGATGTGACACGGAGCCGTTAGGTGAAGTGGGTGATCCTATGCTGTCGAGAAAAACCTCTAGCGAGCTATGCGCCGCCCGTACCCCAAACCGACTCAGGTGATCAGGTAGAGAATACTAAGGCGATCGAGATAACCATGGTTAAGGAACTCGGCAAAATGCCCCCGTAACTTCGGGAGAAGGGGGGCCCGGATCGTGTACCCACTTGCTGGGGAAGCGTGAAGGGCCGCAGAGACCAGGCCCAAGCGACTGTTTACTAAAAACACAGGTCCGTGCGAAGTTGTAAGACGATGTATACGGACTGACTCCTGCCCGGTGCTGGAAGGTTAAGAGGACCTGTTAGACGCAAGTCGAAGCGGAGAATTTAAGCCCCAGTAAACGGCGGTGGTAACTATAACCATCCTAAGGTAGCGAAATTCCTTGTCGGGTAAGTTCCGACCTGCACGAATGGAGTAACGACTTGGGCGCTGTCTCAACCATGGACTCGGCGAAATTGCACTACGAGTAAAGATGCTCGTTACGCGCGGCAGGACGGAAAGACCCCGGGACCTTTACTATAGTTTGGTATTGGTGTTTGGTACTGCTTGTGTAGGATAGGTGGGAGACTGTGAAGGCCAGACGCCAGTTTGGTTGGAGTCATCGTTGAAATACCACTCTAGTAGTATTAGATGTCTAACCTAGGTCCGTAATCCGGATCAGGGACAGTGCCTGATGGGTAGTTTAACTGGGGCGGTTGCCTCCTAAAAAGTAACGGAGGCGCTCAAAGGTTCCCTCAGCCTGGTTGGCAATCAGGTGTTGAGTGTAAGTGCACAAGGGAGCTTGACTGTGAGACAGACATGTCGAGCAGGGACGAAAGTCGGAACTAGTGATCCGGCGCCAGCAGGTGGAAGCGGCGTCGCTCAACGGATAAAAGGTACCCCGGGGATAACAGGCTGATCTTCCCCAAGAGTCCATATCGACGGGATGGTTTGGCACCTCGATGTCGGCTCGTCGCATCCTGGGGCTGGAGTAGGTCCCAAGGGTTGGGCTGTTCGCCCATTAAAGCGGCACGCGAGCTGGGTTTAGAACGTCGTGAGACAGTTCGGTCCCTATCCGCCGCGCGCGCAGGAAACTTGAGAAAGGCTGTCCCTAGTACGAGAGGACCGGGATGGACGAACCTCTGGTGTGCCAGTTGTTCCGCCAGGAGCACGGCTGGTTGGCTACGTTCGGAAGTGATAACCGCTGAATGCATCTAAGCGGGAAGCACGTTTCAAGATGAGGTTTCCCACCAGGTTAACTGGGTAAGGCCCCCCACAGAACATGGGGTTGATAGGCCGGAGGTGTACAGCAGCAATGCCCAGCCGACCGGTACTAATAGGCCGAGGGCTTGTCCCAACACCGTACAAAACCAATCACCACGTACGGTAGAAACACGACAAGACCTGCGCTACAAAGCAACACTCGTGAGAGTACGTGCCCGCGTCCACATGCAGTTCCCAACCAACACACCCCGCGTGTGTGGGTCACGGTGAACAACTGAATATGCACCACATCATGCTTGGAACACCCCCAACAAACCTCTGGGTTTGTGTCTGGGTGTGTGTGTTCCGCCAGAGTTACGGCGGCCATAGCGAAAGGGAAACACCCGGTCCCATACCGAACCCGGAAGTTAAGCCTTTCAGCGCCGATGGTACTGCAACCGAGAGGTTGTGGGAGA
>NZ_PZYX01000025.1 GCF_003047285.1 Nocardioides allogilvus
TGGCTCCATCACTACAATCACCACCGCGGCCACACCGCACTCAAAGGCAAGTCACCCGCCGACCGCGTGCCCAACCTGTCCGGACAGAACACCTAGCGTGCCCATGATGAACCTTGAATGGAGAACTTGATGATGAGGAAGACGCTGGCTGCGATCGCCCTACTGGCCACCGCTGGCCTGACGCTGACTGCTTGCGCAGACGACCCGGACGGCGACGCGACGAGCAGCACCGGTAGCGACAGCACCGCCGCGTTCAACGACGCCGACGTCAACTTCGCCCAACTGATGATCCCTCACCACGAGCAGGCGATCGAGATGGCGCAGATGGCGCAGGGTCGGGCGAGCAACGGTGAGGTGCTAGAGCTCGCCGAGAGCATTGAGGCGGCTCAAGGTCCCGAGATCGAGACCCTGGAGGGCTGGCTCGAGGCGTGGGGTGAGGAAGTGACCTCCGGCGGAATGGGTGGGATGGATCACGGCGATATGGGTGACGACTCTGGTGGCGCAATGTCGGGCATGATGGACGAGGAAGAGATGAACGGCCTCATGGAGGCTTCGGGCGCCGACTGGGACCGCATGTTCCTCGAGATGATGATCGAGCACCACGAAGGCGCCGTCGAGATGGCCCAGGTGGAGGTCGATCAGGGCGAGAACCCGGACGCGGTAGCCCTGGCGGAGAAGATCATCAGTGATCAGCAGGCCGAGATCGCCCAGATGCAGCAGCTCCTCGAGTCCTAGACCACGTTCAGAGCACGAGCGCTCATCCCCTGAAGCCGGCGTCGTCGTATCGGTAGCAGGGGCAGACGGTGTCGGTCGTCGGGTAGCGCCTCCCCCCAAACCGGCGTGCCGCCGGACTGCACCGCCTTCCCCCGAGGCGAGTTCGGCGGCATGCCCCCATCCGGCGCCTGTCGGTGTCCTCGCGAACTGAACGGAAGGAAGTTCGACTGTGCCGGTCATGTCAGCCGTCGAAGTAGCGTTCTGCCGGAGCGCGCCTTGGCGGGTGCTCGCGCGCCGAGTTGTCCTGCCCTGGGCCCTTGGCGGTGAGGAGCTGACCGGTGACGTCCTGGAGATCGGCGGCGGCAGCGGCGCCATGGCCGACGGCATCGCCCAGTTGTTTCCCGACGTCCGCCTCACGGTCACCGACATCGACGACGCCATGGTGACATCTGCTCGGCACCGCCTGGCCCATCGCGGAAATGTGACCGTGCGACAGGCCGACGTCACTGCTCTGCCGTTCGGTGATGCCAGCTTCGACGCCGTCACGTCGTACCTGATGCTCCATCACGTCACCGCGTGGCGGGAGGCGCTCGGTGAGGCAGCGCGAGTGCTACGCCCGGGCGGCGCGTTCCTCGGCTACGACCTCACCGACACTCGAGCGGCGCGCCTGACCCATCGCCTTGACAGATCCCCCCATCTCCTCCTGTCCGCCGACGGGCTCCGCATCGGCCTCGCTGAGGCGGGGTTCGACGATGTCGAAGTTCGTCCTTCCGCTTCCGGCCACCTCATGCGTTTCGGAGCCAAGCGGAGTGTGGGCTAGGTGTATCCGCGCGAATGACCCTTCTCCACTTCGGGTCAATGACACCCTGACGTTTGCTTGGGAGTGCACTAAGCGGAAACGGGTGGATGCCTGGTTGACCTGCTGCGCTCTCGCGAGTGCAGAGCGGCACGTTGCCCATGTTCGAGCGACCGGCGACGTGTTCTCGGCAGATGATGTGGCCACCAACCTGCCCGCTAGGGTCGTCGATCGGGCTCCTCCTTGGCGGCCCCGTTGGGTCTTTCGGTTCGCCCAGCCGTCGGGCGCAGCATGGTGAGGGCGATGCCGGCGGCGATGAGCGCGATGACGGCGTTGACGGTGAGAGCCGTCGAGAAGCCGCGCACGAACGCCGCGTGATGCTCGTCGCTGATCGTGCGAGCGAAGGCTGCGCCGGGTCCGAACGAAGCGAGGATTGCTCCCATGATCGCGATCCCGAGGGTGAGCCCGGTGGTTTGGAACGTACTGAACACGGCGGCCGCGGAACCGTGGCCGTCAGCGTCGGTTGATCCCATGGCGGTCGCGGTGGTCGGCGCCGTGACCAGTCCGATCGCGAAGCCGGCCAGGGTCAGCCAGGGCACCAGGCTGCCGATACTCGAGTCCATGCGCAGCCCCGACAGCCCCAGGAGCGCCCCGGCGAGAAGCAGCATTCCGAGGGCGACCGGGATGCGGGGCCCGATGCGATCTGCGAGCCGGCCGGCGTACGGCCCGACGACGACAATCGTGATAGTCAGAGGCAGCAGGCCGGTGCCCGCCTCGAGTGCCGAGTAGCTGAGCACGGTTTGCAGGTACAAGGCCAGGAAGAAGAAGAGGCTGCACATCACCGAGGTGGCGAGCAGGATTTGGATGTTCGCTCCGGCGAAGGCGCGATCTTTGAACAGTGACAGTTGAAGCAGGGGCTCCGCTGTCAGCCGTTCGTGCCTTATGAAGAGCGCGAGGCAAAGGCCAGCGCCGAGAAAGAGAGCAATGCTGCGCACCGAGAGCCATCCGGCGCCGTTGGCCTGGGTGAGCCGGAGGACCAATGCGAGCAGACCCGCGCCCGAGATCACGGCACCGAGGGCGTCGAGGCGCAGGGACGGCCGCGGCGCGTGATCGTCACGCAGGACGGCGCGCGCCAGCAGCCACACACCCACGCCGACGGGAGCGTTGATCAGGAAGATCCAGCGCCAACCAAGGGAGTCGTTGATGACTGCGCCAACCAGCGGACCAAGGCCGAGCGCGCTGGCTGAGAGTCCGGCCCAGATACCTAGCGCCGTGGCGCGCTGGCTGCGCGGGAACACGTCCGCGATGATCGCCAGAGCGGTCGGAGTCACAAGCGCGGCGCCAAAGCCTTGGACGGCACGCATGACGATCAGTGACGCTCCGGAAGACGCGAGTCCAGCACCCAGCGAAGCGAGCGTGAAGATCGCAAGACCCGTCAGGTACATCCGCCGCCGACCGAAGCGATCGGCAAGCTGCCCGGCGAGGAGGATGAAGGCGGCAATCGTCAACGTGTAGACGTTGACCAGCCACTGCAGCCCCTCGAGGTTCAGGCCGAGCTGACGCTGGATCGCGGGTTGGGCAACCGCGACGGCCGTGTCGTCCAGCAGCAACAGAAAAGTCACGGCTGTCAGCCCCGTCAGCGCGAGCCAGCGCCGGCTTGTGTGCTCCTCCCTCTCGACGCTGGCGCAGTCGGGGGGTCGCTCAAGAGGCTCGTACGGTGCCGATGCCGGGGTGCCCTTGTCCTCAGTCCTTCCCCGGACCCGCCACCCGATCATGCCGACAAGGCGACCGAGCGCTCCCGAGTGCCGGTTGCCGCGGAGTCGCGGGCCGTCGGCCGCGGGAGGCGCGTCGCTTGAGCATCAGCGCCGGGGCGCCGTGTTCGGGCGTCATCGGGTGGTCGTCTACGGGCCATGGCGGGGGCTGCAGCAGATCAGTGGCAATGCCGCTGCTGGCGGGCCGGCTCGATGGATTCGTCGGGTTCGTCACTGCGACGCGACGTGTGGTCGTGTTCGGCACCAGCGTGACCGCCGTGCCCTCCCATGGCGAGCATCATCAGCGGGCAAGCCAGCAAGACGGCGTATAGCAGGGCGCTAGTCAGCGGTACGCCGACAAGCAGCAGGACGCCGAACAAGCCTGCGCCTCCAAGCAGCATGTGTTTTATGAATCGCCCCGGGTTTCGTGGAGGCTCGGTTACTTGGAACCTGCCCCGATCGGGACTGGTGTCTGAGGGTAGTGCTCGGGCGTGATCTGGGCCC
>NZ_PZYX01000026.1 GCF_003047285.1 Nocardioides allogilvus
TGGCTCCATCACTACAATCACCACCGCGGCCACACCGCACTCAAAGGCAAGTCACCCGCCGACCGCGTGCCCAACCTGTCCGGACAGAACACCTAGGCTCCAGCCATGACTCCGCAACACAACGTCGTCCTGCGAGGTGGGGTGGCCGATGGCCAGACCCTTCACTGCTCCCACGTCGGCTCACCCGTCGAGTGGGAGGACGTCGGTGGCGGGGCGCTGACCTATGTGGGGACGGAGGAGACGGAGACCATCAACGGGACGACCGTGACCGTCTACCGGCTCGCTCACTAGCCACGATCAGCGGTTCTTGCGTCCCTTCTTGCCGCTCCTGATGCCCGCGGTCGAGGTGATGAACTTGTGGATCGACGGGTTGTTGAGCTCGCTGTAGACACCCGGGAAAGCGGGTACGGCGCAGGCGAGCCCGTAGCTGACGATGCCGACCTGGACCCGGCGACCATCAGCGAGGGTGCCGAACAGCGGGCCACCCGAGTCGCCCTGGCAGGAGTCACCACCCAGCGTCTCAGCACAGAGCTCGGACTCCGGTTGCAAGCCGATCAGCCCGGTCGTCACGCAGTTCTCGTCCGCGACCGCCTCGACGTCAACCGCCTTCAGGCCGGCTGGGACGAAGGGCGAGCCGAAGAACTCGGTCCCCCAGCCGGCGACCGTGAGCGGCGCGCCGTCCTGCTCGAGACTGTTGTTGGTGAGCGGGACCAGGCGGATCGCCGGCGAAGCGATACGCGAGGTGACGTGGACCAGCGCCGCGTCGAAGGTGCCGGTCTCCTCGTAGTCGGGGTGCACGACGATCCGGTCGACCGACAGGGTCTGACCGGTCGAGAGATCCTCGATGTTGGTCCGGCCGACACCGACCTGGATGTCTCGCGGCTTCGTGTCGACCACGCAGTGAGCAGCCGTCAGCACCCACCTCTTCGCCACCACCGAGCCACCGCAGAAGTGGCCGTCGCTGCCTGAGGAGCCCTTGGTCTGGATCGAGGCCATGAACGGGAAAGCGCCGCCCTGGGCCTGGTAGCCCCCGACGATGGCGTCGGCTGGGCTGCTCGCGAGTCCTGAGGCGAGAGCGAGCCCGAGGCAGGCCAAGCCTGCGGTCAGACGGGACGGGAGACGCATGAGGGTCCTTTCGGAAGTGGCCCAGACCAATTCCAACGAACCGACCACCATCGGGTTACCCGCCCAGTCGAGTCGGAGCCGGACATGGTGGTGCGCTTGCACGACGAATCCAAGCGTGCAGTGTCCGCGCGGATCGCGGCAGATTCGGTCGATGGAGAAGCGCCCTCGTCAACCTTGCCGAACACGGCGGCGCGTGGTCTGTGCTCAATTTTGTGACATTCGGTCGGGTCGCTCGTTCTGATCGGAGAGATCTCGAGTACCCGTGCGATGGAGGGTTGGACATGAAGGAAGACAGCGACTCGTTGCCATCGCCGGACCTGTCGCGTCGAGGCCTTCTGCGCGCGGGCAGCCTGGCGGGGGGCGCGGCGCTGCTGACGCGCGCTGTAGAACCGGCTTACGGGGCCGCTGCGCGTGGGGTCGACCCTCGGAAGATGTGGCGTTGGCACGAGGAACTTGCCGAGCGCGGACCCCGACTGACGGGCAACCGGGCTCATTCGGAGTACATCGAGTTCCTGGCCGCGCGCTTGGGCCGTATGGGGCTGCGGGTTCATCGTGATCGGCTCACCTTCACCCGATGGGACCCGAAGCGGTGGGGCCTCTCGGTCGGCGGTGAGCGGCTCCCGGTCGCGTTCTACTACCCCTACTCCGGAGTGACTCCTCCTGCTGGCGTGACCGCTCCACTGGTCTACCTCGGCCCAATTGCCGGTGGAGAGGCCGCGCAGCAACCCGCGCCGTCCGCGCCGAACTGGGAGCTTGCGCGCGGGAAGATCGCCGTGGTCGAGGCGCCGACCCTTCCGGTGCCTGTCGACCTGGCCTTTCGTGAGCAAGGCAGCTACCCGTCCAATGCCAAGCATCCGTCCACACTTACCTATCACCCGAGCGTGCAGGACATCCTGACGCCTCCGGACCTGGCCGGCGCTGCGGCGGCCGGCGTCGTGGGAGTGGTGTGCGTCCGCGCAGGTGTGAGTGATGGGCTGGCAGCGAACCAGTACAGCCCCTTCGTCACCCCCTATCAGGACTGCCCCGCCGTCTGGGTCAACGGCACCGTTGGTCAGCGCCTTCGACTCCTTGCCGTAGAGGGCCGTCAAGCGACGCTCACGATGGAGGCTCGACTCGTCCGTGGCGCCGCGACCGAGACTCTCTACGCCGTGCTTCGTGGCGCCAACCGCGATGAGTCCGTCATCGTCAACACCCACACCGACGGTCCGAACGTTCCGGAGGAGAACGGCGGCCTGGGCATGCTGTCGCTTGCACGCCAGTTCCGATCCGTCAGCCTGAGGCGGAGCCTGGTCTTTGTGTTCGCCACCGGGCATTTTCAGCTGCCGCAGTTCGCGCGGGACGGGGTACCGCTGAACCAAGCCTCCAGTCGTTGGATGGACATGCACCCGGAATGGCACGACGGCAAGGGCCGTCACCGCAAGGCGGTTGCCGCCCTGACGTTGGAGCACCTCGGGTGTCGGGAGTGGGCGGACAACGCCACGCACACCGACTATGCGCCCACCGGCGAGAACGAGGTCGGCTGGTGCTACACCACGACACCGACCATGCGCGACGTCTGGCTCAATAGCGCACGGGGGACCGCGAACAAGCGCACCTTTGCCGCCGATCCGAACCCGCCGTTCTACTTCGGCGAAGGTGGCCCGTTCTACAAGGCCGGGATCGCCACGATGTCGCTCATCCCCGGCATGACCTATCTGACAGCCGCAGACAAGGACGGTGCGCTGTCCAAGTTGTCCCCACGCCTCATCACGGGACAGATCGAGACCTTTTCGCGAGCGATCCGAGCGCTGGAACGAACCTCAACAACTCGAATCGGCACCCCGCAGCCACTCGCACCCACCACGTAGCGACCGCCCGATCATCGGCAGATCCGGGTGCTCAACTGAGCAGAAGCGGACGTTCCTCCGTTGCCAACGTCCCGACCCGGCGATGCCCCTCGCAATGGCCGACACACGGATTAGAGTCCGACGTGTGAGCGAGTCGGGGTCTGCCCCAGGTTTGGTTGACACTCGGGGTGGGTGGTTCTCAGGCCGCGTCTGCGGCTGCGTAGATCATCTCAAACTCGACCGGGGTGAGCT
>NZ_PZYX01000027.1 GCF_003047285.1 Nocardioides allogilvus
AATGCCATTCCACATAATAAGCCAACATACATAAAAAGATATGAGCTTTGACTCTATCACCCTTATAATGATAGATAGGACGTACCTTTAAATCAATTGACTTATAACAGCGAAATGCCTCCTCCACTTGAGACAAACTTTTATAAGCTTTAACCGTCGTCGCTGCATCCATCAAAGTTGACTCCAGAGAAGTTCTTAACACATACACACCATCCAAAGCCGTTTCTTGAGCGATTAATTCCAGCTTACGCTGATAAGAAAAGCCTTCCTCTGTTATCTCTAAGTTATAGTATTTATTGACCTTAAACTGATTAAGAACCTTGCCCACTCTCAAAGCTATCTTATCTTGACCCTTTAAAGCTCTTTTCTCCCTTTGAGTCGCCTGAACAATCAAATCTAGTTCCTTCTCTACCGCTTCTAATAATGCCTCTCTTTGTTGTTGATTTTTCTGGGCAATGAAGGGATTCCGACAAGCAATTAATCTTTCATCGGGATAATCTTCGCTCTCAAATTCCACCAAGTTTACCTGATCAAATAATCCTAATTGAATCACTTCCACCTCAGCCAGTTTCCGAATTTGAGGCTTAGTTAAACCAGTAATATAGTCTAATCCTTCTATGGGTTTTACTAATTCGTTGATTTTCGAGTTGGTTAAAATTCCTCTATCGCTTACCCAGACAACATTCTCAATCCCCCAACCCTTTCTGACTTTCTCAATTTGTCCGCTTAAAGTAGCACCGTCTGAGGTGTTTCCTTCAAATACTTCTACCGCTATCGGACAACCCTTGGCTGAACAGAGCAGACCAAAAACTATCTGAGTTTTCCCTTTCTTTTTATCTCGGTTATCACCATATTTTCCCAGTTCACAACCATTTCCTTCTAGGTAGGTAGAAGTGACATCATACAAGACTAGTGTTCCTGATTCTAAGTGTTTAATTGCTAGGTGCTTCTCAATTTTCTCTTGTTTTTCTAATAACCAATCTAAGGCGTTATATAATTCGTCTTCATCGGCTTTCTCTAAGTCTAACAATTGTCCTAAACTCTGACTACAAGTCTCGCTATTAAACCCTCTCGCTGTGGCTAGTTTCGATTTAGGATTGATGATTCTTGCCACAATCATCGCCACTACTAAGTTTCTGATTCGTGAGGATTTTTCACTGATTATTTTATCTAAACCTAATTTTTTAATCGTCTCTAAAATAGCCATCACATGACCATGAGGAAGACTTCTAATCACTTCAAAATGATTGGGAATGCCTTCAGTCATGGACAGTGTTGCCCCTTTGAGAGCCAGTTTCAAATTGTCGATAATATCATCGGGTAATTTTGAGAGATTGGCCAGGGTTCTTTTTTTGACTTGATCTCCGGCTCTTCGTTACTCTTTATGCTAAATCAACAGACAAGATGCCAAGATAACATACTTCTAACCCAAAAATTCCGAAAGTTTCTAAAGCCATAGCCTCTCCGTTTTATTAGTTTAAGTTTATTGTTGATTCCCTCGACCACCCCATTCGTTGTCCTTCGCTCGAAATAACTAATTATTTCTCCAAACCAGTTTCGGATTGTTTGACAACTCTTAGTAAAAACACTGGAGGATTTTGCCAACCATTCCGAGATGGATAGCATTCCCTCTGTCGGATTCTCTGAGGTTTCATAAATCTTTCTAAATTCTTCCTTTAATTCCTGCATCTTTTTCAAATTTGGGAAATTTTCTTTGATAGCTTCTAGTTTGATTTTTTGAGTTTCCGTTAAATCTTTTTCATTTTTTAACAAGCTATATTTACTTCGCTTTAAAACTTCTAGCTTCGCTTCTTTTTCCGCTTTCTGTTTTTTATTTCTCTGCGCTTCTACGGCTCTTTTTTCTGCTTTTCTTTGTTCGTCTAACTCTTGATTAATTTGTTTCATTACATGGAATCTATCGGCGACTACCTCGGCCGATGGCATCAATTCTTTCACCAAATTTTTATAGGGCAACCAAAGGTCTATGCTGACTTCTTCAATTTGCTCTAACACCTCTTTTCCCCACCCTGTAAGCGTTTCCCTCAATTCTTCTTGTGTTCGCTTCTCTAGAATAGCTATTAGTTTTCCCGTATCTAAATTTACTAAAACTGCACAGTAATTTTTTTGTCCTTTGACTAGAGCGATTTCGTCAATTCCTAGTCTTTTTAATTTCGATAGGTCTGTCTCTGTAATTTCTTCAGCTATGTCCTCTATCATTCTTTGAATCTCTTCTTCCGTTACGTCATTTCTTCGGCTAACATTTAAAATATCTCCTTCTTTTAATTGTTCGAGTATATTCTCGGCTAGTCTTTTCGTATAGGTTCGTTTCTTGGCGACAAAATCTAACTCTTCACTAAAGGGTTTTCGACAATTATCGCACTTAAATTGACGACGATTAACCTGTAGGTACACTGGTTGACCTGAGATTGGTAAATCTTTGACTAAATGTCGATGATTTTGGTGGAGTTTATCGCTCTCTAACCCACAACGAGGACAGATTGCTTTTTGATTTTTCGATTCGATTTGGCAAACTATACCGATATTTTCTAGGTGTAGATAGCCTTGAATAGACGTTCCTTTTAGGTTCAAAAATTTGTCAAGTATCATAAGTAAAATACTCTGGTTTTTGGCTATTATATCAAATCTTAACTCGATTGTCTATCTTTTGATATTAACTTGTTTGTGCCTTAAGTCCTTTCCTGTATGAATTTCAGCTACTTTTGAGCGTAGGTACTCTCATCGAATTTTATTTTAAGTTAATTATTTGCATAACAATTCCCGAAGAGCCTTTACGCCCTTCTTTTGCTACTCTTACAAATGGATTAGCGTTAGATTTGACAAACTCTTGAGACAATACATTTTGAGCTTCTTCAACAAAAACAACCGCATTTACAACTTCTTCTGGTTTATCTG
>NZ_PZYX01000028.1 GCF_003047285.1 Nocardioides allogilvus
CCGTTTCGGCCCGTTGTCGTTCCGCTTCGGCCCGTTGTCGTTCTTGGTTGTAACTGGTGAAACGTGAGTTCGACGGAGCTAAAAAATAGCAGGAGGTAGAGCAGGGAAGCCCTTTGGCTCTAAATCCAAGGAGGGTTTTTTGGGCAAATAGCTATAAGCAATCAAGCCAGCAAAGAGATTGACGAGAAAGTTCCAAACGCTGCGATGTCTGGAATGTTCAATCTGGCAGATATTTTTCAGTTCGTCGTTAACTGTTTCAATTAAAGAACGCTTGCGAAGCAAGATTTTATCAATAATTTTGACTAATTTTTGCTTCATCTTCTTTTTGGAGCGGGTAATTAATTGTAACCCACATTCCGCACCCTAAGCTGTCACAGAGAGAAATTACGGAGAGAAAAAATCAAAGTGAGCATAAAAATAAACATAAGGAGCGAAAAAAGGCATTTGAGAAACAGTAAAGCACCAAAAATGGCATCAAAACCTATTCTCAATAAGGAGCAATAAGAATTAACACCACCTAGAGGAGTCAACAGATAAATAAAAGAAGAAATCCAAGAGATAAATCATAATTTAGACTAATCAATTAAAGTAAAAAACTAAATTATAGACATAGTAAAGTGGAGCTATAAATCAAAGATATTAGCTCATGTTCACTCATAGAAATTAAATTGATAGAGATAATAATTAGGTGGCTAATTGATAGTAACGTAAACAATCATCTGGTAAAAGACGCAAGATAAAATCTCTGTCCTTATTCCAATTAGAAATATGTTCCTCCTGATTAAGTGTAATCAAATGAATACAATGAAAGCATTGAAAAATCCAGCGTAAAGTAGGGGAATTAGTTGCTTTACCTAATTGATTTTTAATTGTTGATTTAGACTCTTTCAGAGCATTTCTAATTTGACGTTGAGCCAATGTATAAACCAAGAGACATAAACCCATAATCATTCCCATAGACTCTATTCTCTCAGGACTTTTAAGGAAAATACTATCGGCAAAAAATAATGGGTCTTTGAGAAAACCAAACCCCCGTTCACATGATTGTTGAGCTTTATATTCCCTGAGCATAGAATCATCACTAAGTTCCTGTGAATCTAAAACATTCGTAGCAATAATAAAACGTCCTGCACTCAGCAATTCTGTATTAATTTTACTTTCATCCTGGCAGACTGTAGCTGATATTTGGTAGGATATTTCATTTAGAGAATCTTTTTTATTAGATTTGGCTGGAGTAACCTTACTTTCGTTAATTTGGTGATATTTGAACTGGGTTGATAATTTTGATAATGCCTTGATAGCATCTGCTTCACAAGCAAATCTCTCTTGTGATAACTTTTTCAAATCAAGAACCGCTTTTGATTCGGCTTTGGTAATTTTTTGGGTTAGTTTACGCAGGTCTGATTCTCTTCTTTCTTGACTTTGTACTACTAACCATCTTTGTTCTATTCCTGCATAATTTTCGGTTTTTGATACTAATTTATATCCTGGTATTGTACTATCAATAAATTCTGATTCTGGTATTGTTGATATTAATGATTTTGCTGCTTTTATGCTTAATGGTACTCGACATAACCACTGTAAATCTGACATCATTTTCAGGTTTGATTCTGTATATAAGGCAGAGTCAGCAACCATGAGACTATTAACTTCTAATTGTTTGTGATATTCTACTGCTATTTGACCAAAACATGATGAGTCTGCTTGGTTTCCTGATGCTAGTTTCAAAAATATTGGGATGTCTCCATCTCCTGAACATATCATTTCTATGATGAACTGTTTTAAGTCCGGCCGATGGTCACGAGAATAACCATAAGTGATGGTTATTTCTTTTGGTGATTTTACTGCTATTTCTTCTAATTCTTGGTTATTTCCTATTTTTTGATTCTCAAATATTACTTCTGGTAAGCTAGTGTTATACTGCCCATGTACGTGGATTGATGATGAGTCTAGATGTGATGTTGATAGTGATACTCCAAATTTTTGGGCGGCTTTTACTGCGATGATGAAAAATATTGTATCTAATCCTTTTATAAATAGTTTATCCATGACTCTCCCCAATTTATCGTCGTTGAGATATTCTGGTTTTACTCCTGTTCCTATTAGATGTTCACAGGCGATTGTTTCAAAATATTCGGGAAACATATATAAGGGTTTGGAAACAAATCCTAACCCGTTGATTATCATGGCTTTTACTACTTGACCTGCATTTACTTTTTCGTCTTTTTCGACTCCTATCAATTCGTTTATTATTTCTACTATTCCGATTGAGTCTATTATTCCTGCCACTATCCCTAGATGGTCTATGTTCTGAATTTCTATTTCTTGGGGTTTTAATTTCACAACAGATTCCTCCACTACTTCTAAGTACCTAAGCAAAATTAATTACACATATCTAACCCCGCTCTTGCCTCTTGCCTATCTTCACTAGGAAATTAATTTTGCACGACTACTTATTGTAATCAATTATTTCTTGTTTTCTGAACAATTATTTTTTTCTCTTGAATTTTCTCTTTCTCGCTCCATACCCCTTTTAATGCTATATATTCTCATTAACCCTTTTAACCTTTGAATTAATTTTAGTTATTATGTACTACTTTAATGGCTTTTTTGATCTGTGACAGTTGAGGGTGCGGAATGTGGGTTAAAATTGTTATATTTATCGATTGTAATATTAAGTGTAGCTTTGTTAATCGTTTGTAAATATTATGCTGGTAATTCATCTAATCCTAATCGCCTGATATTTGCCTTGGGTTTTATCCTGGGACTTACTCCTTTTGCCAAAATGCAGTCAGTTCCTATAGCTTTATCAATTGCTTGTATATTTTTGCACACACTCTGGCTAAAAAGCATCGCAAGAGGTCAATTCATTAGGAGTCTTGCTGCTTTCTTTCTTGGGGG
>NZ_PZYX01000029.1 GCF_003047285.1 Nocardioides allogilvus
TGAGAATCGGGGCAGCTATTGCCCAAGTTTTTCTAGGTTAAGTAGGTAGGCGTTAAAAATTATCAGATGCCCCCCTTATCAAGCTATCCATTAGTCAGATCTTTCTTAACAAAAAGAGAAGAAACTTAAAAAAAGGGGAAACGATTGATAGGTATAGTTTTGAAAGAAGGAATTAAGGTGGAGGTAAGCAAAAAAATGGAGAAATGGGCAGCCCAAGAATTACAATATGCAGACCTAGGGGACACCAGAAGAAAGAAAAGGTTAATCAGTATCGTAGAAAACTTGGCCAGTCAACCTAGTACAAGTGTGCCACAAGCTTCGGGAAATCTAGCCGCAGCGAGTGCCACCTACGACTTTTGGAATTCCCCCTATTTTCACCCCTCAGATATAATTGCCGCCCAAGCTAAAAGTACAGTAGAAAGAATCAAAGAACATCCAATAGTTTTGGCAGTGCAAGACACAACAAGTTTAGACTTTACGACGCAAAAAGCCAAAAAAGGAATGGGTTATCTAGATTATAAAAAATCCTTTGGTCTCAAAGTTCATACCACATTAGGAGTGTCACCGCAAGGAATACCTTTAGGACTGATTAATCAATATGTCTGGGCAAGAGAAGAAAAGAATTTAGGGATTGCCAAGCAAAGAAAAAAAAGAGAAACCGAAGAAAAAGAAAGTCAAAGATGGTTAGATTCTTTATCAGAAACACAACAACAAATACCCGAAGATATTCAAGTAGTAACAATCGGAGATTGTGAGGCAGACATATTTGATTTATTTGCCCAATCAAGAAGTCCTAACTCTCATTTATTAATCCGAGGAACTCATAACCGAAAAGTTAACTATCTCGAAGACAAGCAAAAGTCAGGGCATCCAGAGCCTAAATATTTACATCAATCCATCAGAGAAGTTAAAGCCTGTGGTAGCCTAGATGTGCAAGTAAAACGCAATCCTAATCACGAGGCTAGACTAGCTAAACTAACAGTTAGATTTGCCAGTTTTGAAATACAAGTACCTAAGCATCACTCGAAAGCGAACCCTCGTCAACCGGTCAAATTACAGGCAATTTTAGCTGAAGAAGAAAATCCGCGTCCCGGAGTTAATCCTATCAGTTGGCTCCTCTTAACTAGCCTAGACATTAGTAGCTTTGAATCGGCGATAACCTGTGTGCGCTGGTATAGTTATCGCTGGTTGATAGAACGCTATCATTTTGTTTTAAAAAGTGGTTGTGGATTAGAAAAACTGCAATTAGAAACGGGTCGTAGAATTGAGATGGCTTTAGCTACCTATTCAATTGTAGCTTGGAGATTACTTTGGTTAACCTATCAAGCACGCTTACACGGAGAGGAGAGTTGTGAAAGTTTTTTGGAAGAACATGAATGGCAATCTTTGTGTGCCACTATTCATAAAAAGGAGCCGCCGCCTGAAAAGCCGCCCTCCTTTAGGGAAGCAGTCAGAATGATTGCTTCTCTTGGGGGGTTTTTAGGTAGAAAAGGTGACGGTGAACCAGGTGTTAAAACTATTTGGTTGGGACTGCGAAGGTTACATGATATCAGCCAGACTTGGAAACTATCTCATCAAATTAGTCCCCCCATAGAACCTCCTTGAGCCATCTTGCACACTTTTCTCTTTTTGTCAAATTTTATGTTAAGAAAGATGTGACTAATGGATAGATCAAGGGGGGCAGGGGGGATCGAACCTAAAATCCATTTTTAATTTAATTATAACCAGCTACTTAAAACTGGCTGAATATTTTGCCAGTCGAGAGACAAAAAACTTCGCTAAAAAGGAGAATTTATCGAAAAATTGTGGTTAAAAATCGGAACCTTGATCGGTTACGGTAATTAGAAGATGCAACGGACCGCCATTTTTTACACCTTGTCGTTGAGACTAAACTAGAAACCCTGGCCCAACAATCGG
>NZ_PZYX01000030.1 GCF_003047285.1 Nocardioides allogilvus
GAATAGAGTAATTTTAGGAAGAAATGTCACGATAGTATTTTTTTACCATAACACCCTCGTTTAAGTTATGCCTACCCCTTTATTAGACCTCTTGCATAATTTTTTTATGGTATAATGTAGGGTTTTGCTTTTTTCTCAATTCTTAGATTGAAGTGGAAAAAAGAATAAAATGTGATCTTAGGTCAGGAAATCATCTATAATTTTGCTATGTTTATTAGCAAAATTATGGATTATCAAAACTTATCAGATGAACAATTCAAACGCCGTTTCGGTGTGTATAAACAAACCTATAGAAAGATGGTAGAATCAGTAAAAAGTGTTGAAGCCGACTCTAATTCACCATCTAAAAGGGGACCGAAACCTAAACTATCTATAGAAGAACAAGTTTTAGTAACGTTAGAATATTGGCGAGAATATAGAACATATTTTCACATTGGTACAAGCTGGGAACTATCAGAATCAACTATATGTCGGATTGTAAATAAGACGGAAAAAATGCTTTTACAATCGGGAAACTTCCGTTTAAAAGGAAAAAAAGCTTTACTCAATCAAGCAGAGATACCGGTCATAACGGTAATGGATGTAACGGAAACTCCCATTGAACGCCCCCAAAAGAAACAGAAAGATTTTTTGGGGGGTAAAAGAGGTTATCATACTTTAAAATCCCAATTAGTAGCTGATCAAAATACCGAGGAAATTATCTGTGTCTTTTGTGGGAAAGGTAGAGGTCATGATTTTAGTTTATTTAAAAAAAGTCGAGTTCGTTTTCATCCTTTAACTACCAGCATAGAAGACAGTGGTTATCAGGGAATAGCTGCATACCATAGTAATAGTTATACACCGAAAAAGAAATCGAAAAATAGAAAATTAACAGAGTTAGAAAAAGAGTATAACAAGGCTTTAGCCAAAGAAAGGATTATCATTGAACCTATAAATAGGAAACTCAAAATCTTTAAAATCTTATCCTGTAAATATCGGAATCGTCGTCGAAGATATAGTTTAAGAGTTAACTTGTTGGCGGCTATTTATAACTGTGAGTTAGGGATAGGTATAGCAGCTTCTTAAAAGTTGCCTAAAGATTAATCAAGTCAAGGAGAATTTATTCTCAATTTTTATAATTGAGATAGTTTGTGCCGCTTAAATAAAGAGGTTTTGAGGTTCTTCGGTTTGTCTTATGCAATAGACGGGAGTTATAAGGGATGGAACCCTTATAGAGAAAGACATTGGGCGATTTTTGTCAATTGTTTTTTATCTAAAGCGAACTAATCAATTAAATCCCTTACCAGATAAAGATTTTGTTGATTTATGCCCCCCTATCGAACCATAACAAGTAACGAAGAGCCTTAAAACATTTGTGTCAACAGCGTTCATGCAACATATCTCTAGTAAACTGGGGAGCATTAGAGGGAATGGGGTTTTGTTGCATTCGCTCAACAAGCAGCCTTAAAAAATTCTGCCTAGCCGCAATATCGCTAATCTTTGGGGGAATAATTTGAGGTGATTTGACAAAAAGCTCCACCTCAGTGCCTTCAGGTAAATCGTAAGCTGTTTGAAGGATGAACGTACCACTATGATAAATTGCTTTCAAGGCTTGGGGCATGGGGAAATCTCTATCACAAGAATTAGGGGTGATTTAGTTAGCTGCTTACAGTCTAGCCTACACCAAGCAAATCCCGTGACGAACAATAGTCTGATAGTTTCATGTCCATATATTGCCATGCCTGACTATATCTGACTATATTTCTATTGAAACTTTACAATACATCGCCATCAATGGGGAGTGTAACTTGAGCCTTGGCTTT
>NZ_PZYX01000031.1 GCF_003047285.1 Nocardioides allogilvus
GGTCGACGCTGAGCATGTCGTCCCACAGGGTGTCACTCAGTTCGGCCAACGCCGAGCGCCGCAGGATCCCGGCGTTGGCGACTGCGATGTCGAGGCGGCCCCACTCGTCCACGGCCCGTTGTGCGAACGCCTCGACCTGGCCGCTGTCGCGGACATCGACCTCGTGGATCACGCAGCGCCCGCCCTCCTGCTGGACGAGCGCTGCGGTCTCCTGCGGGTCGTGAGGGTCGCCGGGGAAGGTGCCGATGACACTCGCCGTGCCCGTCCGGGCGTAGGCGACGGCGAGCGACCTGCCGATGCCGCTGGCAGCACCGGTGATGATGGCAACCCGTTCGGTCACGACAGATGCGAACCGTGCGAGCCGGGCGGGACCAAGCTGGCGTCGATGGCCTCCAGGGCCGTCACCTTCTTCGCCCCGAACATCACGACACCGGAGACGAACGTCCCGATCACGCCCACGTAGAGCGCGGTGTCCGACCATGTAACGCCGGCCGTCAACAGGGCGGTGATGATCAGCCCAGCCACGATGGCTCCGGGCTGACTCATCGCATTCAGGAACGACACCCCGGTGGCCCGGCAGTCCGTCTCGTAGCACTCACCCATGTAGAACAGCAGGGCGGCGTAGGGGCCGACCAGGAAGAACATGCCCACCGAGTAGAAGAAGACCACGGCGGTGTCGCCCTGGGCGACGAGGAGCATGAGACCGAACATGAGGCTGGATATGAGCCACCCGATCCCGATGACGTTGCGCCGGCCGTAACGGTCGCCCATCCAGCCGTGGAAGAGGTACCCGGTGAATCCCACCAGGTTGATGATCACGAACATGATCAGGGCGGCAGCGAAGTCAACGCCCTTGCCTTCGGTCAGGACAGTCGTACCGAGGATCGCGAAGGTGGTGATGCCGAACCAGTTAGTCACCCACGCCAGGCTCAGCATGATCGTGTTGCGGCGCGCGTCGGGTGCGAAGATCTCAACCAAGGGGGTGGCGCGACCAGCGTCGAGGCCGTACTCGGCCGACATCGCTGCAGCCTCCTCGGCCTTGCCTGCCTTCTTCAATTCGCGGATCTCCTGGTCGACCAGGAACTGCGGCGTCTCGCGCAGCTTGCGCCGAAGGAGCACGATGATGATCGCCGGGAATGTCGCGAGCAGGAAACATCCCCTCCATCCGACCAACGGGAGGAACACTGCGGAAAAGCCGGCAGCCAACAGGACGCCGAGCGGCCAACCACCCTGGACGATGCTGTAGATGAAGCCGCGGCGCTTCTTGATCGCCTCATCCTCGCTCACGGCGTAAATCTCGTTGAGGTAGGTGGTATTGACACCCTGCTCGGCAAGTCCCAGGCCGGCGATCGAGCGCACACCCACGAGGTAGGCGGCACTCATCGTCAATGCCGTAAAGCCCGATGCCACCGCCGTGCCAGAAACGGTGAGCAGCATCCCCTTACGGCGTCCGATGCGGTCAACGATGGGGCCCACAGCCAGAACGACGAGCGCAGTGCCAACCGCTACCGCAGTCGACACCCCGGTCGCGGTGGCATTCGACCAGCCCATGTCCTCGGCGATGACGGGGAGCAAGGTGCCGAACAGGATGAAGTCGTAGACGGCGAACACCCAAGCCAAGAACGCGAAGGCAGTTCCCTTGCGGGTCTCCCTGACGCTAACCGCGTGCTTGGCCCAAGGGTTGATGGCAGACGTCGTGCCAAGATTGGGATCGATCGTGGACATAGTGCGGATCCTTCG
>NZ_PZYX01000032.1 GCF_003047285.1 Nocardioides allogilvus
GGGGGATATTCCCCCTTATTAGGAGACAAAACAATGACAGAATTTACAGCAATTTTACCCCTTAAGATTGAGGTCACAATCAAGGCAAAAAGCAAAGATGAGGCTATCTCTTTTCTCGATGATTTAATTGCTAATGTCACCATCGACAATTACGGAAAACAAGACATAGAGATAGTTAGCGATAACACCGAACTACTCGAAAATGATTGGGAACTAGAGGATTAATCAGTTATCAGTTATCAGTGATTAACCATTATTTAGGAGTAGAAAAAATGAGTAACAACCTCACCAAAGAAGACACGGAAAACACAGCTGGCGATATTTATATGGACTTAGTGGCGATCGATCGTTATCTGTGGCTGTTCAAAAAATCGTTAAGAACCGACTTATCGGAGAATTGTCAAAAGCTTTACATCGAGAATCTTGAAAACATCCAAAACTCGATCGAGTCCACAATCAAAAAGGCAGCGCGGGTTTACGCCTATTTTAATGGGGATATTCCAGATTAATTGAATTAGTTAAAACCGCAAAAATTTCGGATTTCAACTATTAGTTATCGGTTATCAGTTACGAGAATGATAATCATTCTCGTCTAAGATTAAATCGATTTGACTCTTTTCTAAAATTACCCTAGAATTTTTCCCACTTAGGTACAAAAATACCCGGTAGCGCTTGCAACGCGGCCCGGGAAATTTCTAACAAATCTAATGAATAACAAATTAACAGACTTCACGAAGGTTAGCGATCTTTTTTTTGCCAGCGAGGAAAATTTATCACATAACGGTTGTTATGTAATAACATACCACAATTTAGAATCGGCTGTAAAGTGTCCTCGATGTGGAAAATCAGGGGAATTGGTAGAGGATGGCCCGATTAGGTCTCTCTATCGTTGTGTGAACTGTGGAATCTTTTCTAAGATCACCAAAAAGCAATCCCCGGACGGGAAAACGATCGAGTGCCGGCTTAAAAATCCTTGTCAAGGCTGTGAGGGTAAACAAGGACTTATCACACCCGTCGATCGATCAACGGGAAACCCTCACAGCTACCGATTAGATTGTGGGGATTGCGGCCGGTTTCAGAGATGGATCGGTCAACGTGAATTCGATCGCAAAATAGGAAAGATGGGAGGCCACGGCAATGCTTAAGCCTTCCCACTTCCAAGAATGGCGATCGAGCGCGGTCGATCCTGAGATTATCAATTTAAATGTCTCAAGCCTTTCAGGTGACGCGGCCTTTGAGTCGCTTCTCTATGGACTCCCTAATACTGCCAGAACAAACACCGGGCGGCTGTCCAATGGGTATTTACAAAAGTACAGCCACTTAGAAGATGGGGGATGGTTTTGCTCCGGGGTTGATGTGCTTACGGGGCAGCCATCTCGGTGGGGATGCTTTAAACCTGAAACCCCGCGAATTGACTTAGACGGGATGACCGTAAAACAATTAAGCGAATTATGCCTAAAACAGG
>NZ_PZYX01000033.1 GCF_003047285.1 Nocardioides allogilvus
AGTTGAGTCCCCGATAGTGGTGTAGCGCGGTCGCTGAGTTCGTCACCGGCGTGTACGCCAAACGCAGACGCGGCCACCGCGCGATCCTTCGAGTCAACCTTCTACCGAATCCTCGAGGACCACACGATGACCGCTCCACACATTGTCGACCCTGCCGGCCTGCTTGGCGAAGCCCTCGCCGAAGCGAGCCCCGATCTGATGCGCTCGCTGCTGCAATCGATCATCAACGCCCTGCTCTGCGCGGACGCCGACGCGGTCGTTGGCGCCGAGTACGGTCGCCCGTCACCGGGCCGCAGTGCCCAGCGCAACGGGTACCGCCACCGCGACCTGGACACCCGGGTCGGGACCATCGACGTCGCGATCCCGAAACTGCGCTCCGGGACCTACTTCCCCGAGTGGCTCCTCGAACGCCGTAAACGTGCCGAGTCCGCGTTGATCACCGTCGTGGCCGACTGCTACCTCGCCGGAGTCAGCACCCGGCGGATGGACAAGCTGGTCAAGCAGTTGGGCATCGACTCGTTATCGAAGTCCCAGGTCTCTCGGATGGCCACCGACCTCGACAGCATCGTCGAGGACTTCCGCCACCGCCCCCTCGATGCTGCCGGCCCGTTCACGTTCGTGGCCGCCGACGCGCTCACGATGAAGGTCCGCGAAGGCGGCCGCGTGATCAACGCCGTGGTGCTGCTCGCGACCGGCGTCAACGGCGACGGGCACCGCGAAGTCCTCGGCATGCGCGTCGCCACCTCGGAAACCGGGCCGGCGTGGAACGAGTTCTTCGCCGACCTCGTAGCCCGTGGCCTGAGCGGCGTCCGGCTCGTCACCTCAGATGCCCACGCCGGACTCAAGGACGCGATCGCCGCGAACCTGGCCGGATCCTCCTGGCAACGCTGCCGTACCCACTACGCCGCGAACCTGATGTCGGTGACCCCGAAATCGATGTGGCCCGCGGTCAAGGCGATGCTGCACTCGGTCTACGACCAGCCCGACGCACCGGCCGTGAACGCCCAGTTCGACCGGCTGCTGGACTACGTGGAAGAGAAGCTCCCCGACGTCTACGAGCACCTCGCCGGCGCCCGGGAAGACATCCTCGCCTTCACCGCTTTCCCCAAGGACGTATGGACCCAGATCTGGTCCAACAACCCCGCCGAGCGGTTGAACCGCGAGATCCGACGCCGCACCGACAGCGTCGGGATCTTCCCCAACCGCACCGCGATCGTCCGACTCGTCGGCGCCGTCCTGGCCGAGCAGACCGACGAATGGGCCGAGGGCCGCCGCTACCTCGGACTCGACGTCCTCGCCCGATGCCGCATGAACCTCGTCCCCAACACCGAACCCGAGATCGGAGCCCACGACCTGCCCGCACTCACCGCCTGAACCACCAACGAAGGAGAACGCAGCGCTACACCACTACCTGGGACTTGACC
>NZ_PZYX01000034.1 GCF_003047285.1 Nocardioides allogilvus
TGAATCGCCCCGGGTTTCGTGGAGGCTCGGTTACTTGGAACCTGCCCCGATCGGGACTGGTGTCTGAGGGTAGTGCTCGGGCGTGATCTGGGCCCAGTGGTTGGTCTCGAACTCGGCGGGCGGGACGAGTCCGATCTCGCCGTGCAGGCGTCTGTGGTTGAACCAGTCGACGTACTCGGCGACGGCGATCTCGACGTCGCTCACGTTCTTCCAGCCGCCGTTGGGGCGCATGACCGGGTTGCGGATGCACTCGGCCTTGAACAGCGAGTTCAGCGCCTCGGCCATCGCGTTGTCGTACGAATCGCCCTTGGACCCGACCGATGCAACGGCCTCGGCTTCGGCAAGCCGCTCGGTGTAGCGAATCGCTCGGTACTGAACTCCGCGGTCGCTGTGGTGGACCAGGCCGGTGACGTCGTGGCCGGCCCGTTGCCGGTTCCACAGGCCCATGTCGAGGGCGTCCAGGGCCAGGTCGGTGCGCAGCGAGGTCGACACCTGCCAGCCGACGATCATCCTGCTGAAGACGTCGAGGACGAACGCGACGTAAGTCCACCCAGCGTGCGTGCGGACGTAGGTCAGGTCAGCTACCCAGAGCTGGTTCGGTCCGGTGGCGACGAACTTCCGCTTGACCAGGTCCTCGGGACGCTCGGTCTCAGCACCGTCACCGATGGTGGTCTTGCGGGTCTTCTCCCGCGGAATGCCCCGCAGGCCCTCGGAACGCATGAGGCGCTCTACGGTGCAGCGGGCGACCCGGACGCCTTCGCGGTTGAGCTCGGCGTGGACCTTCCGCGCACCGTAGACACCCAGGTTCGCCTTGTGGGCGACCTGGATGTCGTCGATCAGTTGCACGTCGCGCACCGACCGCGCGGACGGCGGCCGCTGCTTGGCGGCGTAGTACGTGCTCGGGGCGATCTGGACACCAGCGTCCTTCAACACGGTGCAGATCGGCTCGACCCCGAGCCTGTCGCGGTGCTGATCGATGTAGTCGACCAGCACCGCAGTCGGAACAGCTACTTGATCTTGCGGTCGAGCTCCGCTGCGGCGAAAAAAGCCGCGCTCGTCTTGAGGATCTCGTTGGCCCGCCGCAACTCACGGACCTCCCGCTCGAGCTCGGCCAACCGCTGTCCGTCGCTGGTCGTCGTGCCCGGCCGGACCCCACCATCGACCTCTGCTTGTCGGACCCAGTTCCGCAACGTCTCGGGATGCATACCGAGCTGGCCGGCCACACGCGTGATCGCGCCAGACCTCGTCGCGGGGTCCTGCCTCAACTCGACGGCCATCCGGGTCGCGCGCTCACGCAACTCGTCGCCGTACTTCTTGGGTGCAGCCATGACTCTCATCCTCCATGGATTGAGAGCCTCCATCAGACCCGGGGCGATTCA
>NZ_PZYX01000035.1 GCF_003047285.1 Nocardioides allogilvus
GGGACTGCCCAGACTTTGGTTGACACCTGACCTGTGAGGATTCGTCCTCGCTGGAAGGATGTTCACCATGCCGAAGCCGTATCCCAAGGAGTTCCGCGACGATGTCGTGGCAGTGGCCCGCAAGGGCGAGGCTCCGTTGACCCAGATCGCGAAGGACTTCGGGATCTCCGAGGGCTGCTTGTCGAACTGGCTGAAGAAGGCCGACGTCGAGGACGGGAACCGTCCCGGCGTCACCGAGAAGCAGTCGGTCGAGGTGCGTGAGCTGAAGAAGCGCAACCGACTCCTGGAGCAGGAGAACGAGGTTTTGCGCCGTGCAGCTGCCTACCTGTCGCAGGCGAACCTGCCGGGAAAATAGTCTTCCCGCTCGTCCGTGAACTGTCCGCGACCGGTGCCCGCATCAGGGTGCCGGTCGCGGTGGCGTGCAGGGTCCTGGGTCTGACGACGCAGGGGTACTACAAGTGGCTCAAAGCACCCGTGTCCCAGCGCGACTGGGACGACGCCCACGTCATCAACGTGCTCCTGGGGATCCATGAAGACGACCCCACGCTCGGCTACCGGTTCCTCACCGACGAACTCGCCGACGTCGGCATCATCGCCTCAGAAAACCGTGTGTGGCGCCTGGCGTCGATCGCAGGCGTGTTCGCCTCGCACCACCGCCGGCGGGGCAAGTCGGGCAAGCCCGGACCCGCGGTGCACGACGACCTGCTCGCCACGGTCGACGAGAAGGGCCGCGTCACCCACGACTTCACCGGTGCAGCGGACGGACCGAACCAGGTCTGGTTGACCGACATCAGCGAGCACCCCACTGCTGAGGGGAAGCTCTACCTGTGCGCGGTCAAGGACTGCTACTCCAACAAGATCGTCGGCTACTCGATCGACTCGCGGATGAAGTCGGGCCTGGCCGCCGCTGCGATCAGGAACGCGATCGCGCTCCGCTCCCCGGACAACACGATCGTCCACTCTGATCGAGGATCTCAATTTCGTTCCAAGAAGGTGGTCCGGCTGTTGAAGAACAACGGCCTACGCGGCTCGATGGGCCGCGTTGGATCCTCAGGCGACAACGCCGCCATGGAGTCGTTCTTCTCGCTGCTGCAGAAGAACGTCCTCGACACCCGCCGCTGGGACAGCCGCGAGGAACTCCGTCTCGCGATCGTCACCTGGATCGAAACCAAGTACAACCGACGCCGTCGTCAACGTGCCCTGGGCAAGCTCACCCCGGTCGAGTTTGAGATGATCTACGCAGCCGCAGACGCGGCCTGAGAACCACCCACCCCGAGTGTCAACCAAACCTGGGGCAGACCC
>NZ_PZYX01000036.1 GCF_003047285.1 Nocardioides allogilvus
GGGCAATGTCAATCGGTCGAAGCAATTTGGGTCAGGCTGCTGCCTGTCGCAGCAGCTCGTTCAGTCTCTGGGCCGGCGTGTGCAGGTCCAGGGTGGGACGGGGTCGTGCGTTGAGGGTGGCCGCGATCCGGGCCAGGTCCTCGGCAGTGTGGATCGAGAGATCGCTGCCCTTCTCGAACCAGTGCCGCAACAGCCGGTTGGTGTTCTCGTTCGTGCCGCGCTGCCAAGGCGAGTGCGGGTCGCAGAAGTAGAGCTGCAGATCGAGCGCGGTCTGGATGTCGGCGTACTTGGCGAGCTCGACACCGCGGTCCCAGGTGACCGAGCGGCGCAGGTGCTCAGGCAGTTTGCCCATCTCGCGGATCATCGCCTCGGCCACCGCGTTCGAGTCGTGCCGACCGGGTAGGTGCAACAAGATCGTGAACCGGGTCGAGCGCTCCACCAGCGTCCCGATCGCCGAGCCCGACGCCGTGCCGCCCATGATCAGGTCACCCTCCCAATGGCCCGGCACCGCCCGGTCAGCCACCTCGGCCGGCCGTTCGCTGATCTTGAAGGCCTCCTTGTACGGACTGGCCGGGTTCCGGGTGCTGCCGTGTGCCTTGCGTCGACTTCGTTTCAGGCTCAGACAGCGGTGCAGATCAGCGCGCAGCGACCCACGGGTCTGCACGTAGAGGGCCTGATAGATCGTTTCGTGGCTCACCCGGTCAGTGTCGCTGGCTGCATCGCGCGCGAGCATCTGGCTGATCAATCTGGGCGACCAGCCGTCGTCCATCCACGCCTCGATCCGCCGACACAGGCCAGGGTTGGCGGCTAACTTGCTCGTCTTGGGGCGGGGACGACGCACCGCGGCGGCGCAGTGCGCCACGCTCGCCCGATACACCCCGTCCGGGCTGCGATTGCGACTGAGCTCGCGGCACACCACCGACTTGTCACGACCGATCGCGTCGGCGATGCATTGCAGCGTCCACTCCTTGTGGACCCCGGCCGCGATCTCTACACGGTCATCGATCGACAACGCCCGCCGTACCCCTCCCACGACGGAGCCCAACGATTGAACAGACCCGAGGCCACCATGAGGACCCAACACGAGACGAAGGTTCATGTGGCCAGACTGGCTCCACCACGCCACGGCCTGAGTGCTCGACACCCCAGTTCGCTCAGCGGCCTGGCGAAGGGAAACCCCACCGCAGATCAACTCCACAAACGCCTCACGCACTTCAACCGGGAATGTCTTCGGCATACAACGCTCCTTCAAGCGTTGCTTCGACCATATGAATCCGCC
>NZ_PZYX01000037.1 GCF_003047285.1 Nocardioides allogilvus
TTATCCAATTATTTTGGTAGATAGTTTTCTGGGTTTTTTCATTAATGACCGTGACTTCACACCAATTAACTTCGAGACTTGAGTCGCCCTCTCTTAAGGGAACTCTAGAAGCATAACGATAACGATAAATTAGATTTTTTCGCCCATCCCATTGTTTCTTTTCAACGGTCCTAACTTCGCCACTTTTTTCTAAAAATTCTAGCCATTCATATAAAGTTTTATGCGACGTTTCTAAACAAACAAAAATAAAATTATAACCTTGTTTTACCGCTAATTCACAAACAGGTTCGTGAGAATATAAGTCGTCTCCTAAAAGAGTTACAGGATAACCATACTTATTTTTATGATTCCTATTTAACCATCTTTTAACGGCCGCATTTTCACAGTCTTGTTTTTGATGTCCATCTTGTTTTTTAATGAATTCTGGCTCTAAATTAATTACTTGTTTTTGCTTAGGAGAAACCACCATCGGTGTGACACAGCCATGAAAATAAGTTGTAGTTCCATTTCGATGATTACGACAGTTACAATGAGGGCAATTAATTTTCTTGGATGAGAAATATTCTGTGCCATCTAACGCCACTAACATTTCTCCATCTAAGTAGAGAAACTTTTTCAAAACTCCCTTTTCCTTTAACCATTCATAGACTTTTTGAAAAGTCCTAGAGACATTAGATGCTGGCACTGGATCTAACAAATTTCTTATTTGATTATCCCCAGGAATTTTTTTAATTGAAAATAAACTTTCAGCATTATCTTTTCCCTTATTGCTTTTCATTAAACGTTGATGGTCTAAAAAAGACGGCGACTGAGTAAAAAAGACTGAAAATGCAGCCATCACGGCATCTTCTACCTCATATTTTCTATTATTTCCAGGTTTCCTCTCATCGGGTAAATCATCTAATTCTTGACGTAAAAATTGCATTAATTCCGAAATTTCTAGGGTTGCCGCTTTTTGAGCCATCTTGGAATAATTTGACGTGCTGGTGGATTTCTATCTCACCCATTTTACCTTAGCTGACAATAATTATAAATTTTTATTTCCCTTGAATTCCCTATTCTAAAAACAGAACTATCTTCCTGAATTAACCCCGTTTGTTCTCAGCCAACCTCTTTGATTGCTTGAGTATTTATACTTAATTTGTCCAGCCAACTGTTTTTTTGGGTGATCGCCTCTCCTCAAAAATAGTTACTTTGTACTATATGCCCATGCCAAAATCGGGGTTAATGCTCTATTTATTTCAAAATGAGAATTGCTGGTAACAAC
>NZ_PZYX01000038.1 GCF_003047285.1 Nocardioides allogilvus
TGACCTGTAACCGGTTTCCCGGACACCGATGCTGAGGCGAGAATCGTCTCGGAGAGGAGTCCGTTATGCCGGCACCCAAGGACCCGGAGTTCCGTCGCAGGGCTGTTGAGCTCGCACGGTTGCGGGAGAAGCCGATCTCTCAGATCGCGAAGGATCTGGGGATCGCAGAGTCCGGTCTTCGTCGCTGGATGAACCAGGCCGATGTCGACGAGGGCAAGCGCGAGGGTCTCTCGAGTGACGAGATGGCCGAGCTGGTCCGCCTTCGTCGCGAGAACCGCACCCAGGCGATGGAGATCGAGATCCTGAAGCGGGCCTCGGCCTACTTCGCTCGGGAGAACGTGCTCCCAAAATAGGGTTCCGGTTCGTTCGTGAGCTTGCCGCTGACGGGTTCCCCGTCGCGGTGGCGTGCCGGGTCTTGGGAGTCTCGACGTCGGGATACTACGAGTGGATCAAGCGGCCACCATCGGACCGCGATGTCGCCGATGCCTATCTGCTTGACGTGATCATCGAGGTCCACGCCGCGGCCCGGGCGACCTACGGCGTCCGGCGGGTTCATGCCGAGCTGGTGCTGGGTCGCTCACATCACGTCGGGCGCAGGAAGGTCGCCCGGTTGATGGCCACTCACGGCCTAGCTGGGGTCCACCGCCGCAAATGGCGCCACGGACAACGATCCGAGGCAACGTGGCCCGACCACGTCCAACGAGACTTCAAAGCCGACGCCCCGGATCGGCTGTGGGTCACCGACATCACCCAGCACCGCACGAGCGAGGGGTGGGTCTACTGCGCAGCAGTCCTCGACGTCTTCAGCCGTCGGGTCGTGGGCTGGTCCATCGCCGACCACCTACGCACCGAGCTCGTCGTCGATGCCCTGGAGATGGCCCGGATGCGTCGCAAGCCGGTCGGGACGATCCTGCACTCGGACCGCGGAGCCCAGTACACGTCGTGGCTCTTCGGGCACCGGCTGCGCGAGGCCGGGCTGCTGGGATCGATGGGCAAGGTCGCCTGCGCCTACGACAACGCGCTCATGGAATCGTTCTGGGGCTCCATGCAGATCGAGCTCCTCGACCGCCGCTACTGGACCACCCGGGCCGAGTTGGCCAACGCGATGTTCGAGTGGATCGAAGCGTTCTACAACCCCGTCCGACGTCACTCAGGACTCGGCTACCAGTCACCGGTCGAGTTCGAACGCCTTCACAAGACCGCCAACCCGGCGGCATGATCAACACACCCAAACCGTCCGGAGAACCGGTTACAGGTCA
>NZ_PZYX01000039.1 GCF_003047285.1 Nocardioides allogilvus
AAGGAAAGACCGAGTTACGGCATCATCGGGCTGCTGCATCTTCTCCCCCCCGCCTTGGCTTAGGGCTTTTTCATTTAAATTAAGTATAGCTGATTTTGAGTCAATAAATTTGATCGAAGATTCTCAAGTTTATCTTTTTCTAATCAAAAGAGTTAGTCATAATAACTAATCTTTAATCTTCTGCCAATATTTACCATGTAAACATTTCTTTTTGACAAATTTCCACAGCCTTTCAATTAAATTTAGATTAGGCGAATAAGACGGCAGATAGAGTAGCTCTATTGACAAAGAAAGAGCCAATTCTTCAACAATTTTACATTTCTGATAGCGGGCATTATCTAAGACTAGAGTGATGGGAATCATTAGTCCTAAAGCAGCTATTTTTTCAAGAAGTTCACAGACTTGAGTTGCTGTAATATAAGTGTCATATGTTACCAGAATAACTTCATGAGTTATTGCATTTAATGCTCCTAAAACATTGAAGCGTTTACGCCCGCTCGGTGACTTAACAAAAAGTCTCTCAAAACACCAAACAAAACCGAGAAATGCTCCCATGACGAAGTGAGCGGCATCAACAAAAAAAACAGCCCTTTTTCCTTCTTTAGCCTCATTTAGTCTGGGTTCTAGCTTTTTTTCTTTGTAGTCTTCTTGTTCATCTGGGTCAGCTTTAGAAGGAAGAGAACCTATTTTTAAACATTTCATTCCCAAGGATTTTAAGAATTTCCTCACTTGGGTAGGACTTCGTTTTATCCCTGTCAATTCTTCTATTCTATATACAGCTTCATTTATTGTGGCTGGTGGATTTTTCTCGAAATATTTTTTGAGCGTTTCTCTTTGAGACTCTAATTCACTTTTAGGGCGATAGAAGTTGATTTCTTTTAATTTTTCTATTCCGCCCTCTTGATAATCTCGAAGATAGGTTAATAAGGTATTTGTCGAGATTCCTGCTAACTGACAAATTTTTTTGTGCGGTATCTTTTGGCTTTTTAACCAGAGAACTTCCATCTTCAGTTGAACCCGGGGATGAGGATGATGAAATCTTTCATAATACAGTGAGTTCTTTTCTTCTTCCGTGAATTCTAGGTTAATCATGTTTTTAATGAGTGCTTTGCTTCTAATTATGACTCTTGAACTACTGACTGACGGACACATTTTTCAATACAAAGACAAGTACTGTTATGTGAAAGCCTCAAACTCCTG
>NZ_PZYX01000040.1 GCF_003047285.1 Nocardioides allogilvus
TGTTCTGTCCACGGAGGTTAGGCAGCGGCTCTAGACACAGGTGAAGGCCTCCGGGTGAGGTGTGGAGCAGCGACGCATCTCACCGAACCGGAGGCCTTCATGTCCCACGCTAACGCCACATTGACCCCGACCGGACGGCTACGCCTGGCCAAGCTCGTCGTCGACCGGGGCTGGACCTACGAGCGGGCCGCGGAGCGGTTCTCCGTGTCCGTTACCACCGCAAGACGATGGGCAAGCCGGTATCGCCAAGAGGGCGAAGCAGGCATGGTCGATCGCTCCTCGCGCCCACGCTCTTGTCCGCGCCAGCTGAGCCAGCGCCGGGAACGGCGCATCCTGGGGTTACGGGTCGCCCGGCGGTGGGGACCGGCCCGGATCGCCTACCACCTCGGGCTGAACCCCTCGACGGTGCACAAGGTGCTGCAGCGCTATCGCTGCCCGCGGCTGAAGTGGACCGACCCGGCCACCGGGATCCGGACCAAGACCTCGCGGGCCGACAAGCACAGCTACGAACACGCGGCCCCGGGCGACCTGGTCCACATCGATGTCAAGAAACTCGGCCGGATCCCCGACGGTGGCGGCTGGCGGTTCCGTGGCCGCGTAGAAGGCTCGGCGAACAAGAAGCGGAAGCCAGCCGGGTACGCCTTCTTGCACCACGCGGTCGATGACCACTCCCGACTGGTCTACTCCGAGATCCACGCCGATGAGAAGAAGGAGACCGCGGTCGCATTCTGGCGCCGTGCCAGGGTCTGGTTCGCCCGTCGCGGGATCACGATCCGCGCCGTGCTGACCGACAACGGCAACGCCTACCGATCCAAGTTGTGGGCCAAAGCCTTGGGCAAGCGCGTCAAGCACCGCCGCACCCGCCCCTACCGCCCCCAGACCAACGGCAAGGTCGAACGCTTCAACCGGACCCTGCTCGAGGAATGGGCCTACGCCCGCGAGTACCGATCAGAAGCCGAACGCGCAGCCGCCTACCCCGACTGGCTCCATCACTACAATCACCACCGCGGCCACACCGCACTCAAAGGCAAGTCACCCGCCGACCGCGTGCCCAACCTGTCCGGACAGAACACCTA
>NZ_PZYX01000041.1 GCF_003047285.1 Nocardioides allogilvus
AGTACTGTTATGTGAAAGCCTCAAACTCCTGAATAAAAGAAAAGGTAATTTTGCCATAATAATCCTGACGAGCTTTCCGAGAAGCAAAACAGGGAAAAGGGTCAACAGAAAATAAGTGGTCAAGTCGCAAGAAGGGACGCGCCTTATGAACAACTCCCGCCAGCCAACGTAAACCAATTTTCAAATAACTCAAACCACGCCGAAAATGAGCATCAACCTGACGGCGAGAGCCAGATTGTTGAACCGCCATGCCAGTTAAAGTAGCAAAGAGAATAGAAATGGCAACAATGAGATAGAGACGTTCTCAACAAGCAGCAGAGGGAACACGAGAATGTTCCCAGTCAAAAACGCCCGATTTACTGCCCTTGAAAGAGATGTTCAATGGGAAAACGAAGACCATACTGCCAGAAGGTGTCAAGGGTAGGAGGTTCATGGCTCAGAATTGCCCAATTATCCTTAACCCCTGGAACAGAGGCTAAAGCAAGATGAGCAGTGATTCTAGCCTCCTGCCAGACTTGAACGTTGCGATAAAAGCAGGCTTGCCGTTTGGGAGGATAGAGTTCTCTGACCTCATAGCCAAAACCCCGACGGCGAACACCGTAAATGAGGGTATCGCAAGGTAAGCGAAGACACCAATGCCAAGTATTTTTCCTGAGCCATTGAATTAATTGCTGATTGGCAAAGCCTCGGTCGGCTAACAGCATGACATTCTCAAAGCCCTGAAGATAGCCTTTGGCTCTGTCCAACAAGGGTTCGTATTTCTCAAAAGCTAGGCTGGCACTACCATGTTCTCATCCCATCCACATCAAGGGGACGGCTCTCCCCCCGCAGACCACCGCTAGATAGACAAAGCAGTATTGATTCCACAACAGAGTGGTATCTATTGCTAGATACAGTCTTTCCCCCTTCTCCTTCCAAGTCTCGATGGCTTTCAATATTAAGGGGATGTATATCTTTTCCACCGCTACTCTTCCATTCTGGCAAAAGCGATTCCACCGTCTCTGATAACTATTGGCTTGCTCG
>NZ_PZYX01000042.1 GCF_003047285.1 Nocardioides allogilvus
TACACTTAAACCCAAAGCCAGCAAACGGGGAATAGATTCCAGTTTAGCCTCTAGTTTTCCTTCCTGTCGTCCTTCCTGTCGTCCTTCCTGTCGTCCTTCCTGTCGTCCTTCTAGTTTTCCTTCCCGTTTAGTTGCCTCCTTCCATTCCTGATAGGTTTGAGATAAAGTCATAAACACCTCTCTATCCTCAGTTTCTAGGATGTTATTTATTTCCATATTAACCCGCCAACTAATCAATAATTCCAGCACATTTTCCCGGAAAGCATTACCTTGAGGTAATTCTAACAATTCTCGCACCGCTTGGTTTTGCGTTTTTCCCCTTCCTAATAATCTTAACCAAAGAGTCTCAGCAGTCACAGGCAATTGATTAATAGCGATAATTGCCGTGCGATAAAGCAAGGGAAGAAAATAGACTCCTTCTGGCCAATCTGGCTCTAATTTTGCCCCAAATCCTTCTAAAACAGTGATACCAGCGGAAGGGGATAAAATCCACAAACGAGGGGCATTGTCTTCATTGTAGCTCTGATTTTCCCGTTTAGCTTGTCTTTGCAGTTCGGATAAAATCGCCAAAAGTTTCGCTAAACAATTGCGAATCTCGCTCCGGTTGGGAGGATTGCGATAGGGTTCAATTAAGACAGTATTAAGGACAATTCTGCCTAATAATCCCAGATAATCGGGGTTGGGTTCGGGATTGGGGGAAAAAAATAAATCTATCTGTCGGGTTTCGTCGCTGACTTCTTTGCTGATTTCGACGATTCCCAGGGGAGAAAGTAATTGTTCAAGGTAATTTTTGGCAAATTGGTCATGGGGTTTCATGAAGTTTCTTGAATAGCTTGTCGGACCTGTTCTAAGTCTAAATCCAAAGCTTGAGCGATTTGTTCCACACTTAAACCCAAGGCCAGCAAACGGGGAATAGATTCCAGTTTACCCTCTAGTTTTCCTCGC
>NZ_PZYX01000043.1 GCF_003047285.1 Nocardioides allogilvus
GCGAGAAAATTCTCAATGTCACGCCGGTACACCCTTTGAGTGTGGGGTGATCGCTTAGTGTTCAACCAGTCGGTTAGAACCCTATCCCAGTCTAGGTCAGGGGAAACCGGGGATAGGTGAGATAGTTTCGGGTTAATTGGTACAATTCGGCTGTTCATGTAGCGAAAAGCGTCATTATCGAAATATTTACGGGAGATGACCCGCACGCGGCGCGGGATTAGGGGTTGAATTTCGCTGAACGGATCAGCCAACCGATCACCCCACCGGTAATGCCGCTAAGGATCGAACTGATAAAAGCGGTGATTACCACAAAAGCGATCTGCTTCCAGTTTTTCAGTTCTCCTACTTTTTCGGCAAGATCGGCCGTTTTGTCGATCGAGGGTTTCCATGCTTCTAGACGGGCTTCGATCGAAGTGAGTCGCTTGTCGATATTTTCTGTCTTTCCATTCAGGGACTTTATATCTGACTTGATTTCTAGCTGCCCATTTTCTAGCGTCTTTATGCCATTAGTAATTAAATCTTCTAGTCTTTTAAGATCATTTTCGGTAACTGCTGTCATGAGTTAATCTCCTAGCTAATCTGTTTCAAATATGACTGACGGGCGTGCATTAGGTGAACGCTCTAATCTTCTCTGAGAGCGATCGCATATAGGGGAGCTAATTCAGTCCGAAGCGATGCGATCGCTGCGTTCATTTTGGCTTCGATCGCCGCGTCGATCTTTTCCTCGAAGTTGGGCAACTTGCTAGGGCTATCTCCGAAAAAGGTTTCGAGAATCTCTACTATGGCGGTTCCCATTGCCGGTTGAATGTTCCCGGCCTTATCTTTTCGAGTGATATTGTTTTGAGTGCAATACTTAGTAAGGCTGTCTTCTATATCTTTTGGGAGATAACAGGATACTGGTCTATTCTCAGTAGCCATGATTTTAATT
>NZ_PZYX01000044.1 GCF_003047285.1 Nocardioides allogilvus
AGCTCACCCCGGTCGAGTTTGAGATGATCTACGCAGCCGCAGACGCGGCCTGAGAACCACCCACCCCGAGTGTCAACCAAACCTGGGGCAGACCCGGGCGCTTGGCCACCCGTTGTTGCGGCGCGCCGGTATATCTTCCTCACGTACGCCGGCCGCGGCGAGCGTTTCCGCGATTGAACGGTTGATGCGTTCCTCGATCGGAATCATCCTGTCGCCGCGCTGCGTGACTTGTTCACGCACGTCCTTCAGAAATTCGCGCTCGGCGATCAGACTGTCCATCACGTAGGACGTAAACCGCGTCCCGTCGCCCGGATCGCTCATGAGGTACTGCACAGTTGAAACCGAGTCCATGAACTCGCGGTTGATCGCGATCTGTTGATCGCCACCGTGCCCGTCAGCCAACTGACGGATCAGGCTCTTCATCAGCTTCACCATGCGCGCGTAGTGCCCGACTACGATCGCGTGATCGCGATCCAACCCATCGCTGTGGCGAGCAGTTCGAAGGCCAGCGACCGTCGTCAGGAGAACTGCTGCTTCCTTCAGGAGTTCGAAACCTTCCCGAACGAAAGGCTCCTCCTTCGCGGCGTCTTCGAGTTCTTCGAAGGGAACTTCGTGGAGCGCGGACAGTAGATGCGGATCGAAGTCATCAAGCACGTCACCTTTCTACTGGCACTCGACGTTGACCGCGAGTTTCTGACCTCGGCACCAGCGTCTTCCGCGCGGACGTGGGAACTTCCTGGGTCGTACGGGTAACAAGCGTCTGAGGCACGGAGCCGTCCAGTGACGGAATGGTCGCTGGACCACTGGCGCAGCGACCGCGGCTATGACGCAACTGAATCGCCCCGGGTCTGATGGAGGCTCTCAATCCATGGAGGATGAGAGTCATGGCTGCACCCAAGAAGTACGGCGACGAGTTGCGTGAGCGCGC
>NZ_PZYX01000045.1 GCF_003047285.1 Nocardioides allogilvus
TTTTAGCGGGTACTTTTAGAGAAGAAAACCCCGATAAAATCAATAGTCGCGATAAATCACCTTTACTCGATCGCATTCTGTCTGACAGTGAACCGAGAATGATTCAAAGTGACTCTAAACACTTCCTTAATAGTTTAGAGAGATTGATTAAAAATATTCAAAATACCGATACTTTTTTAATTACCAGTGATACTTTAATTACCGATAAAAAGGTTAAAGCTTTTATCGAAAATCCCAACGGGTACATCAAGGAATATTCTGATAAGAATCCTACCCGTCGTTTAGTGGTTTTGGCTTCGCCTACCATGACAAGTGGCAACGACATAACTATCAAATACTTTAAGCGTGATTATCACTACTATTGTGGACAATTATCATCGGTTTTGATTAGTCAAAAAATCATCAGGATCAGAGATACTGAGTGCGAGAGAATTATCTCAATGCCTGAATTTATAACATCGGATGATACAGAAAAGTGTGAGTACCTTGACCAGTGGCAAAATAGCCTAATAATGGCCCAAGTCAATTTACTGGATGAACCTGAAAACAAGGCCGAATTAATTAAAAAATTGACTGATAGCTTAGACTCACCCCACTACAAAGAAGCCTGTATTAGCAAGTGGATCCGGGAATTTGAGCGAAAAAATTACCGGGAGTGCCTAATCAAATTACTCACCATGCAAGGGTATGAGATTGAGTTAATTACTGACAAAAAATCAGAGTCAGAAAATACCAAAAAACTCAAGGAAACCAGCAACGAGATTAAAGACGAAACCAGCGAGGCAATTTACAACGCTAGTGACAAATATATTGGCAAGGATGAACGCTCGATCGAGCCTGAAACCAAAGATGATTTAATGGCAGTC
>NZ_PZYX01000046.1 GCF_003047285.1 Nocardioides allogilvus
GTCACGAGTTGCTTCGTTAGCACGGATAAATGCTTCCACGCCGCCTTCTAATTCAACTTTAACGCCTTTCGCATCAACTTCTACAACTTTACCAGTCAAGATTGCACCTTTTTTAGTGCTTTCTACGAAGTTAGTGAACGGATCCGATTCTAATTGTTTGATACCTAAAGAAATACGTTCTTTAACCGCATCAACTTGTAATACAACAGCTTCTACTTCGTCACCTTTTTTGTAGTTACGAACAGCTTCTTCACCTGTCGCATTCCAAGAAATGTCAGATAAGTGAACTAAACCGTCGATACCGCCTTCAAGACCGATGAAGATACCGAAATCAGTGATAGATTTGATTTTACCTGTCACTTTATCGTTTTTGTTGTGAGTTGCTGCGAAGTGTTCCCAAGGGTTTGCTTTACATTGTTTTAAACCTAATGAGATACGACGACGTTCTTCATCAACTTCAAGAACCATTACTTCAACTACATCGCCTACGCTAACCACTTTAGACGGGTGAATGTTTTTGTTTGTCCAGTCCATTTCTGAAACGTGAACTAAACCTTCAACACCGTCTAAAATTTCAACGAAGCAACCGTAGTCGGTTAAGTTAGTTACTTTACCGGTTAATTTGCTGTTTACCGGGTGGTTTTGAGCGATTGCAGCCCATGGATCTTGACCTAATTGTTTTAAGCCTAATGATACACGAGTTTTCTCTTTGTCAAATTTAAGTACTTTAACAGTTACTTCTTGACCTACAGCAACCACTTCGCTTGGGTGTTTAACACGTTTCCATGCCATATCAGTGATATGTAATAAACCGTCCACACCGCCTAAATCAAC
>NZ_PZYX01000047.1 GCF_003047285.1 Nocardioides allogilvus
ATCGGCTGCAGCAGTAGCTCAAGCAGCTCCACAACAAAATACTTTCTACGCAGGTGCGAAAGTTGGTCAATCATCATTTCACCACGGTGTTAACCAATTAAAATCTGGTCACGATGATCGTTATAATGATAAAACACGTAAGTATGGTATCAACCGTAACTCTGTAACTTACGGTGTATTCGGCGGTTACCAAATCTTAAACCAAAATAACTTCGGTTTAGCAGCTGAATTAGGCTATGACTACTACGGTCGCGTACGTGGTAACGTAGATGAATTCCGTACAGTTAAACACTCTGCTCACGGTTTAAACTTAGCGTTAAAACCAAGCTACGAAGTATTACCTGACTTAGACGTTTACGGTAAAGTAGGTATTGCGGTTGTTCGTAATGACTATAAAAAATATGGTGCGGAAAACACTAACGAATCAACAACAAAATTCCACAAATTAAAAGCATCAACTATTTTAGGTGCAGGTGTTGAGTACGCAATTCTTCCTGAATTAGCGGCACGTGTTGAATACCAATACTTAAACAAAGCGGGTAACTTAAATAAAGCATTAGTTCGTTCAGGCACACAAGATGTGGACTTCCAATATGCTCCTGATATCCACTCTGTAACAGCAGGTTTATCATACCGTTTCGGTCAAGGCGCTGTAGCACCAGTTGTTGAGCCAGAAGTTGTAACTAAAAACTTCGCATTCAGCTCAGACGTTTTATTTGATTTCGGTAAATCAAGCTTAAAACCAGCAGCAGCAACAGCTTTAGACGCAGCTAACACTGAAATCGCC
>NZ_PZYX01000048.1 GCF_003047285.1 Nocardioides allogilvus
AATTGCTCGCCAAAATTATCAATATAATTGGCACTTATCCTACCCATTGCTGTTTTTTCTCACCATTACCTTAATTAGTATTTTCTTTAATTTACACCATCATAATCATCAAGAAAGTCCCCTAAATTTTGGTTTAATCTCTTCGGGTCTAATTCCCCGCCGCTCGCGGCGTACAATAGAAAAATGAGTGAATACATCCATAAGAGCCATAATGTAAGTGTTTTGCTATATCATTTAGTGTTCCCAGCCAAATATCGTAAAGCCGTTTTCGACGAACAGGTAGATAGCTTGTTGAAAGAAGTCTGTCTAGAGATGGAAAAACGATACGAGATAAAGTTTGTAGAAATTGGAGTGGATAAAGATCATGTGCATTTTCTGGTGCAATCAGTACCGACCTATAGTGTGACAAGGATAGTGACAATGATTAAAAGTATAACGGCGAGAGAAATTTTCAAAAAGTGTCCTCAAGTGAAAAAGCAGTTGTGGGGAGGAGAGTTTTGGAGTGATGGATATTACGCAAGTACGGTAGGAAAGCATGGGGATGAAGGTATGATAGCGAGATATGTAAAAGAACAAGATAAAGAATACCTGCAGCTACACCAAAATCTACAATTGAGTCTATTTTGATTCTGATACCCCGTCCGCTTGCGGCGGGGTAGTTCATTTAAATTAAAAATGGATTTTAGGTTCGATCCCCCCTTAATCCCCCCTTAATAAGGGGGGTGCCGATCCCCCCTTAATCCCCCCTTAATAAGGGGCATCTGAAAGTTTTTAATACCTAC
>NZ_PZYX01000049.1 GCF_003047285.1 Nocardioides allogilvus
GTGGGGGAATTGATAATTAAAATCTCACCCTTTTTAGGTGGATCAATGTCAAGGTATTGCTGATTTACTTTTTCCTTAGCGGTGAAAGTGTGGAATTTTAGCCATTTTTCCCAATCTCTAGCCTCAAAAATTTCTCGCTTAAATTTATCAAGCGAGATTCTCTCTTGATAGACTCGATCGAGTTCATCCTCTCCCTTAGCGGCAATAAAATCATCAACACCCTTATGGGAATTATCCCATCGGGCCACAGACACCTTACAGCCTTGATCTTCTAGCAGTTGCCCGGTTTTTCCGATCGCAGTCTGGACATTTTTAACCGTCTTAGGCTTGCTATCCTGATCAAAGAAAAAGACGACCTCCCGGCCCCCCTCGCTAAATGGCAGCAGTTGAGGGATTAGGTACGGCAGCCCTATCACATTCCCCCATGAATCCTTATCCTGTCTAAACCCATTGAAAATGCCCGGCAAGGCTATGGCAGCATAGCCGGCAGTCAGAAGGGAGCCTGCTTTTTTAGCACCTTCTGTAATCAGGAGAGCGATCGAGGGATTTTCGAGAACCCATTGCCAAAAATCTCGATCCTCGCTATCAAGGGAATTAACCCCTAGCCTTGCTAAGTAATCATCCTTTAAGCCTTGTTTTTCCGCTATTTTTAGCCCAATTCGATAGGACACCCTGAGAGAAAATATCTCAGTCGCAACCTTGGGGGGGGTTTCGTATTTAATTGCCTTTGATTTTTGCCCCTTGGCCTTTAACTGCCTGATTAATTGCCATTTATC
>NZ_PZYX01000050.1 GCF_003047285.1 Nocardioides allogilvus
GAACCCGAGATCGGAGCCCACGACCTGCCCGCACTCACCGCCTGAACCACCAACGAAGGAGAACGCAGCGCTACACCACTACCTGGGACTTGACCAAGGTGAGCTATCGCCGGAGGTTGGTCGAGGGCTGAGGGGGGCCGTCAGGGGCTCCAAGCGAGGCGCTGCTTTTCGCCCAGAATGACGCGGCTAGCGCAGACGGCCGTCTGATCCCCCAGCGGCGCCGGATGAAGAGTTTGTGTCGGCGCGACCATCTAGGGTCGCGCCATGGACTCCGCGAAGGTTCTGGACGGTACGCCGTATTCGCTACCGCCTGAAGCTGATGAGGCACTGGCAGAGATGCGGACACGGCTTCGCCGTGCTAGGACCCGGCTGGGCGAGGCGCTGAAGGAAGCCGAGCGGATCGGGCTTGTGCGGGAGATGGACCGGGCACACGCCTACTGGTCTGTTTTCGAGAGCAACAGCATTGAGTTTGAGGGGCCCGACCTCACTGGCACTGTTCAGGCCATCGAGTCGACCGCTGGGCAGGACGTGATCTGCGACCTGAACGTCACATTGCTACCGGAGCTTCTGCGACAGGACAAGAGAGCGTTTGCGGCGGTCGGGTTGGAAACCGCGCGGGTGCTAGCTCTGCGCTACATAGGCGACGGGAACATGGGCTTGACCCAATCTGAATCGCCCCGGGTTTCGTGGAGGCTCGGTTACTTGGAACCTGCCCCGATCGGGACTGGTGTCTGAGGGTAGTGCTCGGGCGTGATCTGGGCCC
>NZ_PZYX01000051.1 GCF_003047285.1 Nocardioides allogilvus
CCGAAGGCGAGCTGTTGGCGGGCGAGGTCGCCGAGGGCGGTGGCTCGGCGGCCGTCGAGGGTGTCGGTCGACCCGAGCGCGAGCTGGTGGGCGGCACCGGCGGCGACGGCTTCGGCGAGGCCGAGGGCATCGGGGATGTCGAGGTCGGCCTCGAGGTGCATGGTGCCGTCGAAGGAGACCTGGTCGGTGTCGAAGGTGACGTGGCGGCGATCAGCGGCGTCGGCGGCTTCCTTGGCGAGCTCGTCGGGCATGAACCGGGCCCGGGCATGGTCGACCAACCTGACGAGTTCGGAGGGGGTGAGGCGGTTGGCGCACCATGCGGTTTGCTGGTCCACGAACGTCGCTGCTTCGGGGGTGAGCCCGACGGTGGTCTGCGCGATCCGCCGCGCCCGCCACGGGGTGACCAGTCCGGCCAGCACGCCGGCCCACAGCTGTGGGAGTCGGTAGCGGAGCTCGATCACGTCGGTGAGGTAGGACCCGACCGCATCGCAGGTCTGGCCGAGCATGGTCGCGACATCAGGAATGGTGAACTCATCGATCGCCGGCGACCCTTCACCGGCGAGTGTCTTCGGGGACTGGAAGCACGCGGCCGGATCCGACGAGTCGAGGACGGGGTGCAGCGCGACCCAGTGGGCCGCCAACTGCATCGAGCGGACCTCGGAGGCGTGGCGCTGGTCCTGCTCGGCCCGCAGCGCGACCAGCACCTGCGCCGGGGTCTCCGGCAAGGTGTCGGTGCTGCTGCGGGTCGTGGTCGCCATACGA
>NZ_PZYX01000052.1 GCF_003047285.1 Nocardioides allogilvus
ACCTAGGCAAAATTAATTACATACTCGCCTCCAAAATTGTCCAGCACTTTTTTAACGTAAGCGAGGAGGCTCTTTCGGTCTTTATAGGTGCTAAATTCAATCCATTCATATTTTAAAAATCTCCATAATATTTCAATTAAATTTAAATGAGGTGAATAAGTGGGCAACCAAAATATTTTCAAGTTTTTCTTTTCCCATTCCTCAAGTTTCTCGATAAATGCATCGCTGGTATGAATGGAAGCTTGGTCAATTATTATGACAGTTTTTTTCTGTATATTTTGGCAATATTTATCCAGAAAATTGATAACTATCTCGCTAGTAACCGTTCCGACCTGTGTCTCATAAAATAATTGATTATCTCGTTTCATTATTCCTAAAATATTTAGTCTTTTACCTTCAATTGGTGGTAACTTTATCGTGGTTTTTTCTTCTTGCCAAGCCTAATGAATACAAGGCTTTGAATCCCATCCCATTTCATCCAAATATCCTATCTCAATCTCTCCTCTTTTTTCCTGTTTTTTGAGTTCTTCTAAAATAGGTAGTTTGACCTCAAGCTCCCACTCATCAGGGGTTTTGCCCACCCCTCTTCTCACCCTTTTCCACCTCATGTTGATTTTTTTTATTAGTCTTTTTATCGTGTCTTTGCTTATGGTTAATTTCCATTCTTCTACAATTTTGATCTGGATTTTTTTTAAGCTTTTCGGTTCTTCTTTTACCC
>NZ_PZYX01000053.1 GCF_003047285.1 Nocardioides allogilvus
TCATAAAATCACGGAAAATAATGTCGAAGAAATTGTCAAAGCTGGACGCAGCAGATGGAAAGTTGAAAATGAAGGCAATAACGTTCTTAAAAATCACGGTTATAATTTAGAGCATAACTTTGGTCATGGTCAGAATCATTTGTGCGAGTTCTTATTGTCTTTGAATTTACTAGCTTTTTTATTTCATACCGTTTTGGATTTAGTTAATTACACCTATCAAAAGATTCGTGAGCTATTAGTAACTCGGACTTCTTTCTTTAATGATATTCGTACCCTATTAAAATTTATTTGGTTTAAGAATTGGTCGGAATTTTTCTCATTTATTCTAACCGAATATGTCCCATTTAAAAAAGTAAATTCTAGTTGAAAATGTCAGAACTCTTGAAGGAGAAAAAGAAAGTTGTTTATAAAAAAACTAAAAATTTTGTTAGAATTTCATCCAGATTTATGAGTTGAAATCGATTTTTCATGGACAAAGTTCTTAAAACCTGTCTATCTCCAGCGTTGGATGATAATTATCTGTCAAAAAATAATGCTTCTACACAAGTTCTCTATTTAAATAAGAGAATTTTATCTGAATTTTTTTCAAAATGAGAATTGCTGGGTTGTTACCTTTGAAGTAACTAATGATATTAACGCTTTTGAAGAATATCTACGCCATGGTATTTTTGAAGCCGCAGGATTTGAGTCCTACTGT
>NZ_PZYX01000054.1 GCF_003047285.1 Nocardioides allogilvus
CAGAATTGGCCAAGAATCAAACAAATATCCAAGCGGTTCTCTAGGATTTGATCATGGCTCTTCGTTACTTGGTATGGTTCGATAGGGGGGCATAAATCGACTAAATCCTTATCTGGCAAGGGATTTAATTGATTAGTTCGCTCTAGATCGAAAATAATTGACAAAAATCGCTAAATGCCTTTCTATATAAGGGTTCCATCCCTTATAACCCCCGTCCATTGCATAACACAAACCGAAGAGCCATCCTGTTATTATCGAAGTCGCTGAAAAGTTACAGCGAACACCATCGGCCCTGGTGATGAAATTATGTAATTTTGGTTCTCTCGATCCCAGGCATCAATTGCGAGGAGTACAGGGGTTAAAAGGTATCAGTAAAGCTGATCGGCAAATCTGGCAGGAGTTCGAGGATAACTGGACAGAATTAGCCCTAGAAAGTGAGGAAAAATTACAGGTTCTTTTAGGAGTTATCAACGAACAGCAAGAGGATTTTACTAGACTTGATTTTTTAGAAAATATCAAAACAGAAACCGAGGCAATCAGAAAAGTTAGAATCGGACAAAACTTTTTTAGAAAGACAATTTTAGCTCTATATAACTATCGTTGCTGTATTACAGGAAATCCCATTCCTCTCTTACTAACAGCTAGTCATATATTACCCTGGAGTCAATTTCCCGAACAGCGTTTAAACC
>NZ_PZYX01000055.1 GCF_003047285.1 Nocardioides allogilvus
AAACGTTTCGCTGACAAACTCTATAAAGTCTGGCTACTCAGGGGTGAAGAAGTCTGGATTTTGATTCATATTGAAATTCAAAGTCAATACGAAGAAAATTTCCCTCAGAGGATGTATATTTATAACTATCGTGCCTTTGATTTGTATCAGAAACCGGTTATCAGTCTCGCTATATTAGGAGATGAACGAGTAAATTGGCGACCAGATTCCTATAATTATACTATCGCCGGCTGTGAAGTCAGCCTCAAATTCCCAACGGTTAAATTACTGGACTATGAGGAAAGATGGTCAGAACTAGAAGCAAGTAGCAATCCCTTTGCTATAATAGTCATGGCACACCTGAAAACAAAAGCGACTACTGGGAAGCTGCCAGAACGGGAACAGTGGAAGTGGAGGTTAATCAGGGGATTATATGAAAAGGAGTTCGAGAGGGAACAGATAATTAAACTGTTTGAAATCATCGACAATATGATGACTTTATCCCCTGAATTACAGTCAAGTTTAGAGAGTAAAATTAAACAATTTGAGGAGGAAAGAACCATGCCTTTAATGAGTAATATGGAGTTACGAGGAAGGAAAATTGGTGAGGAAATTGGGGAGTTACGAGGAATAGAACAGGGTAAGGAAATTGGTAAAGAAATTGGCGCGTTAGAAAAGGCTCGTAACTATATTAAAACGGTGCTGAA
>NZ_PZYX01000056.1 GCF_003047285.1 Nocardioides allogilvus
CGGCGTGCCGGAGTGGGAAGAAAAAATTCTTGAGTTAGCACACCACTTAGATACATACATTCCAGAGCCGGAGCGTGCAATTGATAAACCGTTCTTATTACCAATCGAAGACGTATTCTCAATTTCTGGTCGTGGTACGGTAGTAACAGGCCGTGTTGAACGTGGTATCATCAAATCAGGTGAAGAAGTTGAAATCGTAGGTATCAAAGAAACTACGAAAACAACCGTAACCGGTGTTGAGATGTTCCGTAAATTATTAGACGAAGGTCGTGCGGGGGAAAACGTTGGTGCATTATTACGTGGTACAAAACGTGAAGAAATCGAACGTGGTCAAGTATTAGCGAAACCGGGTACAATCACTCCGCACACAGACTTCGAATCAGAAGTTTACGTATTATCAAAAGAAGAAGGTGGTCGTCATACTCCATTCTTCAAAGGTTACCGTCCACAGTTCTACTTCCGTACAACGGACGTAACAGGTACAATCGAGTTACCGGAAGGTGTTGAGATGGTAATGCCGGGCGACAACATCAAAATGACTGTGAGCTTAATTCACCCAATCGCGATGGACGAAGGTTTACGTTTTGCGATTCGTGAAGGTGGTCGTACAGTAGGTGCGGGCGTGGTAGCGAAAATCATCAAATAATTAGGTATTAGACTTAATATTTGAAGCG
>NZ_PZYX01000057.1 GCF_003047285.1 Nocardioides allogilvus
GCTAGAGGCAAGGGGGGAACATCAACCCGATAAGGCTTTATTTGTGTCGGTTAATCCCGGATACAGTGACGGCCGCCTATGCACTCAAGGAATTTATACCATCGTTAAGACTCGCTGTCAGGATGCCGGCATAACTAAAATAATGTCACCTCACCGGATCAGACATAGCGCGATCACAGCCGCGCTTGATGCTACCAATGGGGATGTGAGACGGGTACAGAAGCTATCCAGACACTCTAGCCTTAACACTTTGCTGATCTACGATGACAACCGGCGAAACCATCAGGGAGAGGTGACAGATATTTTAGATAGTCTGGTTTAGCAGTCTCCTAAAAACCCCTTTCGCCATTGTGTAAACAGTGTTATACATAATGTTATACCATTAGACAATCTTACTGTTTACACTGTTATACATATTGTTATATTATCTATTACCTTTTTCTGTTGACAGTGTTATACAGTGTGTTATATTAATTGATATAGAAGCGTTAACACCGTATAACAGCTATGCCTGAAACTCCCTTACTTGCCGTCCGTTGTCCTATAGATGTACTCAATCAGATTGAGTCGGAAAAAAACTTAACGGGACGATCTAAGACCGATGTAGTGATTGACCGATTGAGAAACTCTATCCCTTCCCTTGCAGTGACCGATCGGCATAAA
>NZ_PZYX01000058.1 GCF_003047285.1 Nocardioides allogilvus
TGTCTCCTGAGAATTTCCGTCATACCAAGCGTAATCTCCTAACTGATTATACTTTGCACGGTTATAACTTGCATTTTTTACTCAAAGACAACGCCAATTCAAAAATGAAACGCATCAACCTCAAGAGTTGACAAAGAAAGGCTCATCAGGTACTGTCTGATCATTAACAAAAACAAATCAGACCCAAAAACGAAGCTCCCAACATCTTAACATAGAACAAAGAAACTTGCTCTACCAACTTAGTCAGGAGGGAAATTTATCTCAACGGCAAATGGCCGTCTGGCTCGGATGTCATCAAAGCACAATATCACGGGAATTAAGAAGGAATCAAAGTTCCCTAGGCTGCTATCTACCTGACACAGCACAAGCTCAAAGCGAGACAAGGCGAAAAAATGCCAAACAACCCTTTAAAAATGTCAGCGAGTCAGCCTTAGAGTTGGTAAAAAAAGGATTGAAAGATTATCATAGTCCCGAACAAATAGCAGGTCGTCTGAAAAGAGCCAGTCAAGAATCTCTCAGTCACGAAACCATCTATCAAATGATCTATCAGAACTATCACGGATGTGGAGAGTACCAGAAATATTTACGCCGGGGGCTTTGTCAAAGAAAGAGTCGAGGCGGAGCAAAAA
>NZ_PZYX01000059.1 GCF_003047285.1 Nocardioides allogilvus
AGTCACACGCCTAAGCGTGCTCCCACTGCTTGTACGTACACGGTTTCAGGTTCTTTTTCACTCCCCTCGCCGGGGTTCTTTTCGCCTTTCCCTCACGGTACTGGTTCACTATCGGTCAGTCAGGAGTATTAGCCTTGGAGGATGGTCCCCCCATATTCAGACAGGATACCACGTGTCCCGCCCTACTCATCGAGCTCACAGCATGTGCATTTTTGTGTACGGGGCTGTCACCCTGTATCGCGCGCCTTTCCAGACGCTTCCACTAACACACACACTGATTCAGGCTCTGGGCTGCTCCCCGTTCGCTCGCCGCTACTGGGGGAATCTCGGTTGATTTCTTTTCCTCGGGGTACTTAGATGTTTCAGTTCCCCCGGTTCGCCTCATTAACCTATGGATTCAGTTAATGATAGTGTGTCGAAACACACTGGGTTTCCCCATTCGGAAATCGCCGGTTATAACGGTTCATATCACCTTACCGACGCTTATCGCAGATTAGCACGTCCTTCATCGCCTCTGACTGCCAGGGCATCCACCGTGTACGCTTAGTCGCTTAACCTCACAACCCGAAGATGTTTCACTTCTGATTGCGAAAATTTGAGAGACTCG
>NZ_PZYX01000060.1 GCF_003047285.1 Nocardioides allogilvus
TCGCCGGTTCATTCTACAAAAGGCACGCCATCACCCGTTAACGGGCTCTGACTACTTGTAGGCACACGGTTTCAGGATCTCTTTCACTCCCCTTCCGGGGTGCTTTTCACCTTTCCCTCACGGTACTGGTTCACTATCGGTCACTAGGGAGTATTTAGCCTTGGGAGATGGTCCTCCCGGATTCCGACGGAATTTCACGTGTTCCGCCGTACTCAGGATCCACTCAGGAGAGAACGAAGTTTTGACTACAGGGCTGTTACCTCCTATGGCGGGCCTTTCCAGACCTCTTCATCTACCTCGTTCCTTTGTAACTCCGTACAGAGTGTCCTACAACCCCAAGAGGCAAGCCTCTTGGTTTGGGCTGATCCCGTTTCGCTCGCCGCTACTCAGGGAATCGCATTTGCTTTCTCTTCCTCCGGGTACTTAGATGTTTCAGTTCCCCGGGTCTGCCTTCTCATATCCTATGAATTCAGATATGGATACCACTCCATTACGAGTGGTGGGTTTCCCCATTCGGAAATCTCCGGATCAAAGCTTGCTTACAGCTCCCCGAAGCATATCGGTGTTCGTCCCGTCCTTCATCGGCTCCTAGTGCCAAGGCATCCAC
>NZ_PZYX01000061.1 GCF_003047285.1 Nocardioides allogilvus
CCTGACTGAATCTAACAGGTCAACCCAGACCAGCCTTATAACTGTTTATATGTCCCGACGTTTAGTATCAACGCGATACCAAACTAGGCAAAGGGACTCAAGGTCAATACACTTTGTAACAATTATTCACAAATTGTTACAAAGGTGAGAGTAACGGCGATAGCCACCCTCAGATTCAGAAGTCACAATTCTGGGACTGAAGCGGGGAACGGAAGGCTCCGAGGTGTAACCTAACACCAGAATCGAGACCACTGCCAACCATCCATGATTAGGTGTGAACCGAATGTCCGACCTGAACCATCGTAATTAGCTAGTAGTGAAATAGGTTGATACACTGCGTTCAAAAGAACAAGGGGAAAAGTAAGGAATTTACTAACTCACTTACATAGACCTTTAAAAGTACCCCGATGGATAGGACAAATCTAAAGATGGAATGCCCATATAAACGGAACGTGATAAGCCCTTTCAGGCTCTGAGTATCGGTCGAAATACTCAGTAGTGACAAGTGTAAGCGCAAGCCTTCAAGGGTGTGAGATGTAACCAAAAGCCAACGCCTGACAGTAATAGTCAGGATATGCTAACAGGTTACGGTT
>NZ_PZYX01000062.1 GCF_003047285.1 Nocardioides allogilvus
ACCGACACGGGGGCGAGCGATCGCAATCGGTTGGGCGGCCACTGTTTCCTTGAGTTTGACGATTCTCTGTATTTACCTGTTGGTCAAGTCCTTTGGTTATAATCCTTTTAGTAGCAGTCTGGCTTATTTTTTCGCCTACTTCAGTTGTGCTTGGCTGGGGTTTACGCCGATCGCTCGCATCGGTGCGATTGTAGCAGCCGATGCCATCGGGAAGGATATTTTTCCTTTTTTCGAGCAAGGAATTTGGGCCGCACTAATTTCAGTTCCCGTAGGCGCGTTTCTGGGGGTATTGCTGACCACTGTATTTATGACAAAATCGGCTACAAACGAACTGGAAACAGGTTTTTCTGTGACTTTTAAGAAAATGGGACAGCTATATCAAAAACTGCTGTCAGGCTATTTTCAGGATACGATACCACCGTCAGATATCGCCCAACTGAAGCAGGCAATTACAGTGTCGATCGCTCAACATCCAGCCTCGGTTAAGATTGCTAGTCTCGAACAAATTTCCACAGTTTTAGCCACCAAACACCAAAATTTTTGGAATTTCTCCATCGGTTACGAACAAAAACTCTTGGCTCAACT
>NZ_PZYX01000063.1 GCF_003047285.1 Nocardioides allogilvus
TTTACAAATGGGCAGGAGACTGGCAACAATTAAAGTCAGGGATAGTAATTTTAACTTGGCAAGAAGTGGACGGGAAGGATTATTGGATGCACGATCATGGTATTGCTATGGGGGGATTAATGGCAAAAAAATTAACTCCAGAAGAGCAACAAAATAGTTTTGAAGTCACTGAAAAAACTGCCATGCAGTCGGCAGCAACCCCCGGAGTTTATCGCTTATATGCTGTCTATCTCAATCGGGAAACTGGCGAAACCTATCCGATTAAAACTAATGCTGAAATTACCATCGATCCTCAAGTTGCCAAGTTAGCAACGCCCCAATTAGATTTAGTGACCCAATTGCGCTTAAAGTCTGCTAATATTGGCCAAGGATTAACGGGTATTGAACCAATTTTTGAGTTAACTAATCGTATCAATCAATACGATTCGATTCAGGATTATGTGCTGCAAGCAGACAAGGCCTTTTCCTATCGTTTACAGCAACAAAACCCCCCCGATAAATTATCTTTAGCCTACGGATTAGCAATTTCTAAGGTACTACAACAGGATGTGGCAGGGGCAATAAAAGCCACGGAGG
>NZ_PZYX01000064.1 GCF_003047285.1 Nocardioides allogilvus
GTGCTTAGCACCTTCAGCTGGAGAAAGAGAATTTAAACGCACTCTATTATTCCTCCACTTTAACCATATATGACACTTGATTAATCATACCGCGAACTGCCGGAGTATCGATTAATTCAACTGTATGACGAATATGACGAAGACCTAAACCTTTTAACGTTGCTTTATGTTTCGGTAAACGAGCAATAGAGCTACGAGTTTGAGTTACTTTAATTGTTTTTGCCATATTCAATTACCCCAAAATTTCTTCAACGGTTTTACCACGTTTAGCAGCAACCATTTCAGGTGATTTCATATTTGCAAGCGCATCGATTGTTGCGCGAACAACGTTAATTGGGTTGGTTGAACCGTATGCTTTAGAAAGAACGTTACGAACACCCGCCACTTCTAACACAGCACGCATCGCACCACCGGCGATGATACCAGTACCTTCGCTAGCCGGTTGCATGAATACGCGTGAACCAGTGTGTGAACCTTTAACAGGATGTTGTAATGTACCTTCGTTTAAAGCTACGTTAATCATATTGCGACGAGCTTTTTCCATCGCTTTTTGGATCGCTGCTGGAACTAGA
>NZ_PZYX01000065.1 GCF_003047285.1 Nocardioides allogilvus
GTAGGATATTCCTTGAACTGTTTAAAGGAGTTTTCCATGTGGTGAATAACTATTTCATCGCAAAAATCATGAAGATCTCTGCCAACCTTATTAAGTTCATCAATATAGAGGTTGAAAGATTTTTGGATAAAGCTTTCCCATAAAGAATAAATCATCGATATTGATTGAGTTGAGAAAATGTCTTGATGCTTTGAAGATAGAGAGTACCTTCTCGTAAAAATTGCTCTCTCAATTTCGAAAAGAACAGATATTCTCTCCTCAATAGTCTCTTGCAATGCCCTATCAAAATCATCCATAGCCTATTGCTAAGTTTATTATTGAAAAATTTCATCTACTCTTTTAAGACGATTTCTAATCCGACTTCTACTATTAGAAGCGGTTCCAGAATACCTTTTGAAGTCGTTGTCACTTTTTAATTGTGTTATCTTTGATTTCAAAAGTTCAAGGTCTTCAGCATACGTCTCGATATTTTGAGCAACTCCGATTAATATCCCCTCAAAATAAGCTGGAACAAATAAGTTTCTCTCGTTTCTAAATATCTTGTTGTCTTCTATTTGGTAAATTAACTCTA
>NZ_PZYX01000066.1 GCF_003047285.1 Nocardioides allogilvus
TTGGGTACTGGAAGCGATCGCAAATAATACCCAATTCAGTAACTCAGACCCGGCAGTAAGTGAGATTATCTCTAAGTGCCATAGCAAGGCCATCTCTCAGGCATTAGGAAGGAAACCGGGGAAAGACCCGATTAAATTCCTATCGTGGCTATTGGGTACGTTGGGCTATGAACTGACAGGGAAAAGGGTACGGATAGGGGATGCCCGGGAACATCGGTACATGATCCGAGAAGCTTGTCAGAATCCCCAATTTTTATCAGAGATTGGGGACGCGATCGCACGTCGGTATGAGAAAAATCTGAATAACTGTACTACCCTAGAATGGGGATTTTTAGAGGAAAACGAAACACCCAAAAATCAGGCACTCGAAATTGACTATAACTCAGATATATCAATAGTTCCGGCTGTCCCAGATCATCCTGATTCACTTATAGAGGTGATAGAAACATCTGGGACAAAAGTGTACTATGACTATCAAAAATATTTAGCAACTAAGTTGCTACCGGAAACCGATAGGAAAGACTCACTCCTAAGCGACTTTAGGGTATCTCTAGAGTCTATTGTCAACC
>NZ_PZYX01000067.1 GCF_003047285.1 Nocardioides allogilvus
CGCTGCTAAGAATAGATTCTCATCTAAGTTTGCAGTAATGATTAAAGCGTCATTTAACGCTAAATCTTTTAATTTTTGTACTAATACTTTAGTTTTTGGCGCTTCGATTTCGAATTTCTCAACAACCACTAAACGTTCTTGACGAACTAATTCAGAAAGGATGCTTTTGATTGCACCACGGTACATTTTTTTGTTCACTTTTTGACTGTGATCTTGTGGTTTCGCAGCGAATGTGATACCACCTGAACGCCAGATTGGTGATTTGATATCACCTGAACGTGCGCGACCTGTACCTTTTTGACGCCAAGGTTTTTTACCTGAACCAGACACTTCAGCACGAGTTTTTTGAGCGCGTGAACCTTGACGAGCACCTGCTGCATATGCAACAACTACTTGGTGGATTAACGCTTCGTTAAACTCACGTCCGAAGGTAGTTTCAGAAACAGTTAGTGCGTTTGCACCTACAACTTGTAATTCCATCTCTATCTCCTAGACTTATGCTTTAACTGCCGGTTTTACGATAACATCACTATTAGTTGCGCCCGGAACAGCACCTTTAACTAATA
>NZ_PZYX01000068.1 GCF_003047285.1 Nocardioides allogilvus
CGCTGACCCATTATACAAAAGGTACGCAGTCACAAGATTTCTCTTGCTCCCACTGCTTGTACGTACACGGTTTCAGGTTCTATTTCACTCCCCTCACTGGGGTTCTTTTCGCCTTTCCTTCACAGTACTGGTTCACTATCGGTCAATCAGGAGTATTTAGCCTTGGAGGATGGTCCCCCCATCTTCAAACAGGATTTCTCGTGTCCCGCCCTACTTGTCGTTAGCTTAGTACCATAATAATGTTTTCGGATACGGGATTATCACCCTCTACGATTGAGCTTCCCAGCTCATTCTCCTAACAAAACCATTATCACTAACAGGCTCTTCCGCTTTCGCTCGCCGCTACTTACAGAATCTCGGTTGATTTCTTTTCCTCGGGGTACTTAGATGTTTCAGTTCTCCCGGTTTGCCTTATTAAGCTATGTATTCACTTAATAATAGTAGATTCTTCATCTACTGGGTTTCCCCATTCGGATATCTTGGATTAAACGCTTCTTATCAACTCATCCAAGCTTTTCGCAGATTAGCACGTCCTTCTTCGCCTCTGATTGCCAAGGCATCCACC
>NZ_PZYX01000069.1 GCF_003047285.1 Nocardioides allogilvus
AACTTGTTTGTGCCGTAAGTGTCTCCCTGTATAGATTTCAGCTACTTTTAGGCGTAGGTACTCGGGAGCATCCCAGTTTTGCAATGAGTAAAAATACTCAGGCAATATCGCCGTTGAGATAAGCACAACGTAGCTTCAAATACTGAGGAACATTCTCTGCTTTCCATTGTGCTCCCACAATTTTCATTCTTGCACCTATTTGCTTAATCTTTGACTCTACACTTCCAGAACCGATGCAATTCCCTTGTGATTGATAGAGTTCGTAATTGGGTATTCTTTCTCGATGTTTATCGATATATTTGGTGAAATTTATAGCCTGTTTCTTTTTGCATCCCTCTAATTCCTCTAAAACTCTTTTCACCTCTCCTTTCCATAAATTCCCTTTGATTCTATTCAGACGCTGGTTTGACCCGCCTATTTTATTCATATTCTCTACTAAATGATACCAATCCAATATTTCTCTCCTTTTAACACCGATTTTCTCCATCAGATTCCACACCCCATCATGACCATCTCCTAAACAGGTGACTACCTCTGTTAAGGGCTGACGGTTAGAT
>NZ_PZYX01000070.1 GCF_003047285.1 Nocardioides allogilvus
TTGGGTTTATATTCCCTCGGTAAAACCGATTCCTAGCGGAACAATTCGGCGCAGTTATACTCCCCACATTGAAGGAGAAATTCCTACCATCGTCCTAGAGTTTATCTCGGAAACCGAAGGGGGTGAATATTCCATCAACCCTCACTATCCCTATGGAAAATGGTATTTTTACGAGCAAATCTTACAAGTACCTGTCTATGGAATTTTTCAGCCAAAAACAGGAGAATTAGATGTTTATTGTTTAGTGGCAGGAAAGTATGAGCAGCAGTTGCCAGATGAGAATAATCGTTACTGGATAAAAGAACTTAATTTGTTTATCGGTATCTGGCAAGGAAGCAAAGCTGAATTTACTACTAATTGGTTGCGCTGGTGGGATAAGTCGGGAAATCTGTTATTATGGGGCAGTGAGTTAGTAGAGCAGGAAAAGCAACGAACCGAGCAGGAAAAGCAACGAGCCGAACAAGAAAAGCAACGAGCCGAACAAGCTGAGTTAGAACTTGAGCGAGAACAAATTTCTCGCCGACGTTTGGTGCAAAAGTTAAAAGAGTTGG
>NZ_PZYX01000071.1 GCF_003047285.1 Nocardioides allogilvus
CAACCGAAAAGCACAACTAAGTTTGATGGGATTAGTATTGAGATTTGGCAGAGAATGGCCACTTCAGAAAATTTAGAATACCTGGACTTCCCCGTTGACAAAAGGCCATAACCTGTGCTGTAGAAGGGATTAAAAGAATTTCCGCCGCCCCGTTACTGGGTACAAATCAGGGAAACTCCCAATAAATCTAACGCTTTTTGTTGCAGTTGGGTCGGTCGAGTTATCTTAGAAAAACGATAACTTCCCTCCCTAATCGTACATTCCACTGTATTCAAGCAAATCGTCCCCAAGTCTTCCAACAAAGTCCGAAAGCTATGCACAGGAAAGTTCTCTTGATTCCGTTTTTTTCTCTCTTTAGACTGAGCGGATTCACTCCGATTGGCTTTAATCACATTCAGAGAACCATCATCAATTTCTTCATCCTCAAATAACAAAGGAGCCAAGCACTGTTTTAAATGCCATTCCACATAATAAGCCAACATACATAAAAAGATATGGGCTTTAACTCTATCACCCTGATAATGATAGATAGGACGTACCTTTAAATCA
>NZ_PZYX01000072.1 GCF_003047285.1 Nocardioides allogilvus
TCTATCACTACCACCAGATGCTACTTTATAATCTCGCACATCTCGTAAACCAATTAATCCTACTGAGGTCGGAAAATTTTCAGGACGATTAGGAAACCCATCTCTTAACTGTCGTAAAACTGATATTAATGTTTGGTCTTGTAAAGAGTCAATTTCATCTATAAATAATACTATGGGACGATTGATAGCTTTTGCCCAAGCTGTTAAAAAATCGTTAATCCTATTTCCTGGTTCTTCCTGTTGCCATTGTTTAGCAGCTGGTTGTAATTCTTTAGGTAAACGGATATTTATTGTATTATACCATGCCCCTAAAATTGCTAATTCTGCGGCACTAGGATCATGATTAAATGCACTTCCTACTTCTACTGATACCATGACTGCGGCATAATTTCCGGTATCGGTAAGTTGTTTTGCTAGGGATAACATAGCGGTGGTTTTCCCTGTTTGTCGTGGTGCATGAAGAACAAAGTAACTTTCTTGTTTAATTAAATCCTCTAAATCTGGTAATCGTACTGTGGGAGCGAGCATATAGTGGATATCG
>NZ_PZYX01000073.1 GCF_003047285.1 Nocardioides allogilvus
AATCGGAATTACTGGGCGTAAAGCGCGCGCAGGCGGTTTGTTAAGTCAGATGTGAAATCCCCGGGCTCAACCTGGGAACTGCATCTGATACTGGCAAGCTTGAGTCTCGTAGAGGGGGGTAGAATTCCAGGTGTAGCGGTGAAATGCGTAGAGATCTGGAGGAATACCGGTGGCGAAGGCGGCCCCCTGGACGAAGACTGACGCTCAGGTGCGAAAGCGTGGGGAGCAAACAGGATTAGATACCCTGGTAGTCCACGCCGTAAACGATGTCGACTTGGAGGTTGTGCCCTTGAGGCGTGGCTTCCGGAGCTAACGCGTTAAGTCGACCGCCTGGGGAGTACGGCCGCAAGGTTAAAACTCAAATGAATTGACGGGGGCCCGCACAAGCGGTGGAGCATGTGGTTTAATTCGATGCAACGCGAAGAACCTTACCTGGTCTTGACATCCACGGAAGTTTTCAGAGATGAGAATGTGCCTTCGGCAACCGTGAGACAGGTGCTGCATGGCTGTCGTCAGCTCGTGTTGTGAAATGTTG
>NZ_PZYX01000074.1 GCF_003047285.1 Nocardioides allogilvus
GGTTATTAACTCTTCTCCTAAGTCTTTGAGCATCGTCTCTATTTCTTGTTAGCTTACTCCATTTCTTTCTGCCGTATTTTTGAGATCACTATTCAGGACTTCGGCCACTATTTTTTTTCTAAATCTGTCTGTGTAGGTTCTTTTCTTCGGCAAATAATTTAGTTCTTCTGTGAATTTTTTCCCACATTTCTCGCATCTCATCTGACGACGATTGATTCTCAGATATAATGCCTGTTCTCCAAAGGGTAAATCTCGGATTGTTAATTCATTGTTTTGATGAACTTTTTCCGTTTTACTTCCACAATGAATGCACTGGCTTTCTCTTGACATATTTTCTAAATGTAAAACAATTCCTATATCGGTAATAATTTGATAATTGGTAACGACAACTCCTTCTAGGTGAAGTAGCTCGGTCATTAACTTTAATTGTGGATTTGATGGCATAAGTATAGTTTGTGTCTAAAATTGCTGGTCTTGGCTGTCTATATTTTAAACAATAAATTGCTGTATTGCAAGCATAGTCAGCTTTT
>NZ_PZYX01000075.1 GCF_003047285.1 Nocardioides allogilvus
GAAGCCTCTCTCAGAATCCAGTATACCAGTAAGATACATTAAACTTTGGACATCTGTTGTTACCTCTAGACTATATTTGAATTTCTAGATCACTCTCAGCAATTTCATTAAACTGTCTGACGGCTTGGATAGACATAAGTTCTCCTGTGATGTGTTAAGATTGAGACCAAGAACGGCCGATGCAAGTCTGAATTGCATCACTATCTGATCTACCTTTATAGAATACCTCATTCGGGGTACGATAGTCAAGACATTTTCGAGGACGATTGTTAATCAAGTTTACGGCTCTTTCCACCTCCTCTGGCTTAACGATTTTAAAATTCGTTCCCTTGGGGAAAAATTGTCTTAACAGTCCATTGGTATGCTCGTTTAATCCCCTCTCCCACGAATGATAAGGAGTAGCAAAATAAAAATCTGCTCCTAGTTTCTGACTCAACTCTTGATGTCCACAAAATTCTTTAACCTTGTCACAAGTAAAGGTTTTTCTTTTGTCAGTGTGAATCTCTTGAAAAAGTTTTTCTGTGACTC
>NZ_PZYX01000076.1 GCF_003047285.1 Nocardioides allogilvus
TAATTCGTAAAGGATTAAAACTCATGGCTTTATATGCTAAAACTGAGACGGAGGAAGATACTCAATTAATACTACAAAAAGGTGATGAACAGAGACCACTACTAATTGTTTAGTTATGACCAGTGATTCAAAAAATGAGACAGGGGAAGTTAACAATCCAAAAGATCCCAGCGCTTCTTTGGCTCTTCCAACTGAAAGGAACTCTGTGCGTCATAATCCAAAGAAGAATCCGGAGCCTTATCATTTAGACAATGAAGTATCTGAATTTGGTAAACCAGCTACAGCTATATCACCCTCAGACCAAAGACATAATTTTAATACTAAAGTAGCTGGTTCCTTAGCAACGTGGCTTTGGATTGGATTGTTATTCACTGCTTTTTCACAAATTGTTTCTATTTTTTTCATTTCTTTTGCTTCTCTTGGAATTTTTAATTTAAATATAAATTTGAAAGCCATCGAAGAACAAGAAGTACAAAGTAGAGTGGATAACGCGGCAACCCTAATTAATGATTCTTCTAAGACAA
>NZ_PZYX01000077.1 GCF_003047285.1 Nocardioides allogilvus
GGGAATTGTTTTTTCCCACTCGCCTAATCGATTCGCTGGGAAAATGGTATAGAGTAATTTACTTTCTCTCTCAATCCAAGTAACATTAAGTGTATGTTTATCGGGATTAACCGTCATACTTTCTAAGTTTTTGAGACCATCAATTGGGTCTTCCATTGATAAAACTTTTGGCGATATTTTATTATGCGAGTAGAAAGTTACGTTAGTTTGAACGATTACATACCCAACTCTTGTTGCTCTTTTAAAAAACTCAATCTCAATTACTTGCTCACCTCTTTCAAGAGGAACAAGGGTAAAAATCACTTCGTTGGAATCGCCTTTAACTGGAACAGTCAACTGCTGCTGATAAGGTCTTATGGCAAATGCTGGAGCTGTAACCTTGACGCTTAGTTCAACTTGCTTAGTATTACGTCCGACTGTAAGCAAAATTTTTTCTAGAACACGAGTAAATTCTGGAATCTCTTGAGTTAGCTGAATTTTTAACTCAGCTTTTTGCTCAAGAACACATTCTGATGGGAA
>NZ_PZYX01000078.1 GCF_003047285.1 Nocardioides allogilvus
GGCTAAATAATGTCTTAGTCTAGTATTTTCTCCCTCTACTCTGGTCATATAAGTTTTGCTAATAATCTGGTCTCCGTCGGGGATAAAATTAGGGTAAACTTTCCATCCATCTGTCACATAAAAATGACATTTCCACTGACCAACAACTTTCCATAAGTCCGCAAAAGTTTTAGCACTATGATCGCCTAAAACCCATCCTAAAATCCCTGTTTTAAAGTGATCTACCGCTGTCCATAACCAGATTTTGTTTTTTTTGAGCCGACAAATGTTTCTAATTCATCTAATTCTCCCACATCGGGAATTGTTTGTGGGTCATAATAATCCGGTAAAAGTTCGCCGACTTGTTTAACCCAATTCATAATTGTCGTATGATGAACGTTTTTAACCCTTTCAATGGCTCGAAAACCCAGACCATTAACATACATTTTCAGACATTCCCGTTTCATTTCTTCTGAATAACCTCTCTGGGGTTCATAAACCTCTATAAATTGTCTTCCGCAGTTCACACAAATATAGTT
>NZ_PZYX01000079.1 GCF_003047285.1 Nocardioides allogilvus
ATACCAAGGTGTTTGTCAATCCGGGGGTGACGCTCAATGGCCAAGTATCTAAGGAATTAATTCAAACTATTTTTCAAACTAAAACTTTACTGCACGATGGAGCCGTATTTATTCGGGGCGATCGAGTGGTGGCCGCTGGTGTTATTCTACCCCTATCGGAGCGCAGTACCTCTAGGCAATTAGGCACCCGTCATCGGGCAGCCATGGGTATTACCGAAAGGATAGATAATTGTATCTGTATTGTGGTTTCTGAGGAAACTGGCTCGATTTCCCTCGCGTCCGGAGGTAATTTGGATCGGCCTTTAACCAGTAGTAAACTAAAAGAGCTGCTCGAAGCGAAGTTTTCTCCGTCGGGAGAGGGGGAAGTGGTCGCACCGAGTTGGGGACGTTTAGGGCGTACAATTGGCTTAAAAGGCCGTCTAATCTTAGAAAAATTCTCCCGTTCGCCTAGCGCAACCCCGAAAGATAGAAAATGACTGTTAAACCGAGCTTGTCACCAGAATTACCTACGGATTT
>NZ_PZYX01000080.1 GCF_003047285.1 Nocardioides allogilvus
CTCGGCGATAAAATTAGAGTTTACGGATTTATCCACACTCACAAAGACTATAACGGTTTAAGCCAATTAGTCGTTCATGCCGAACATATTGAATTTATAGATCAGGAGAAGCCAAATGGCACGTTATTTCCGTCGTCGTAAGTTCTGCCGTTTCACAGCGGAAAATGTTGTTGAGATCGATTACAAAGATATCGCTACATTAAAGAACTACATTTCTGAAAGCGGCAAGATTGTTCCTAGCCGTATCACTGGTACTCGTGCGAAGTATCAACGTCAATTAGCTCGCGCAATCAAACGCGCTCGTTACTTAGCGTTACTTCCATACACTGACAACCATCAGTAATAGAGAGGTCGAGTACAATGCAAGTTATTTTATTAGATAAAGTTGCTCACTTAGGTTCTGTGGGCGACCAAGTAACTGTTAAATCAGGTTTTGCACGTAACTTCTTAATCCCACAAGGTAAAGCGGTTATGGCAACAGCAGCAAACATCGCTCACTTCGAAG